>NZ_CP011381.2:0-2138650 GCF_000988745.2 Moraxella bovoculi
AAAGACTTGTTCTATGGCAGATAATAGAAGTTTATTTGAATCTAATCTTTTGATAGAATAGTTAACCGTAAAAGGTTTGATTTTAGTAGGGCTTTAAAAGTTATCCACAGATTTAATCGGAGTCAATTATTATATTATAAATATAAACATAGTAGATATAATGCGATAAAATTTATGTGGAAAACTCATAAAAAAATATAAAAATCATAAACTTAAATTGTGGAAAAATATGTTAATTAAATGTTTAAAGAATGTGAATAAGTTTAATTTTTAAGTTATCCACAGGATTTTCCATAAAGTTATCCACAGAAAAATTTGCTTTGAAATTTTAAATTTTTGTGCTAATATTCCCACACATTTGAAAAGATGGAAGGATTTTCCATTTGTTCAATTAAAATTAAAAAAATAATTAATTTAACTACATAAAATTTTACTTAAATGATAGTTTAATATTATTTAAGTAAGCCATTAAAGGTTGATCCAGCATGTCACTGTTTGATGAAGATGAGTTGGTGCCTATGAGCGCGCCAAGCCCTTCTGCTGATTTTTGGCAAGAATGTTTAAAAGAGCTGTCTTTTGAAGTTTCAGAGGCGGACTTTTTGCGTTGGTTGTCACCTATACAAGCGAGTGTTGATGGCGATGTGCTGGTGCTCTCTGCGATTAACCAATACTTTATCACGCACATTAAGGACAACTACATCGATAAGATTGAGCTGTTGGTAAAAAAACATGCGCCAGCAGGGATTGAAGGCGTGCGTCTTGAGACGCCCAAGGTGATCGATGTTAAGCCAAAAAGTGAAAAAACAGTCACAAAAAAAGCCAAAACCAATACTCAAATTGAAGAAAGCGAGCAACTTGAAGATAACTACACTTTTGATGCCTTTGTGAAGGGTAAATCCAATGCCTTTGCTTATAATGCTTGTTACGATCTGGGTAAAAAAGGCGGTGACAGCGCTTATCCTTTGGTGTTTTTGTATGGGTCGTCAGGCTTGGGTAAAACGCATCTTATGCATGCCGTGGCGCATCGCTATCAAAAAGCAGGATCAAGGTTCTGCTATATGACCAAAGATCATTTCTTTCGCATCACCAAAGACGCGTTTCGCGACAGAAAAGTTGATCAGTTGGTTAAAAAAATCTGCAAAGCGGATCTGTTAATTATTGACGATATTCATTTGATTAATGGTAAAAGTGCGCCGCACATCTCCGATTTACTCTTAACGATTTTTAGTGATTTTAGCAAAAACAAAAAAAATCGCATCATCTTGGCTTCTGACAGACAGCCGGCCCAGCTTAATAATTTTGATGAGCGATTTAAATCGCGTTTTTCAAGCGGTCTGAATGTATTGATTGAGCCGCCTGACATTGACATGCGCGTACAGATTTTGGAGAAAAAGGCGAGCGTTCTTGGCATGGATTTGCCAAAAGAATGTGCGCTGTTCATCGCGCAGAACGTTGCGCCAGATGTACGCCGTCTAGAAGGCGCGCTCAATCAGGTGCATGCTAATTTTGTCATGTCTGGAGAGCCTGTGACTCTGTCACTTGTTCGCCATGCCATCAAAGACCACATTGAAGCTCGCGCCCGTGCGGTCAACGCTGATAACATTCGTGACTTGGTGGCTCAGTATTATGGTATCTCTGCCAAAGATTTGATGAGTAAAAAACGCGCGCGTAACATCGCAAGACCGCGCCAGATGGCCATGGCGTTGATTCGCGAATTAACTCAAGACAGCTTCCCTGAGATCGGGCAGTTTTTCGGGGGTCGTGACCACACCACAGTCATGCACGCATGTAAGGCAATTGAAGAGCTAAGAGCGACAGATGTTAAGGTGGATAAGGCTTATCAAGCCTTAAAAGCAACATTGGAATTCGAGTGATAATTTTTGATTGAATAACTTGTGTTTGCCAAAAAAAGCAAGTACCATAAGCACATGAAATGACAGGATTATAACAATGAAATTAACCATAAAACGCGATGTATTAATAAACGCCATCAGCCTGGTTGCCAAAGCTGCTGATAAACATCACCGCATTGGACCTATCTTAGCTAATATTAAGTTTGTATTGGATCAAGATGTGCTAACCTTGGTGGCATCTGACTTAGAGGTGGAGCTGACTGCGACGATTGCACTGCCAGCAGGCGCATGCCAACAGACCGGCGAGACAACCCTGCCAGCTGAGAAATTATTCGTTATTTGTAAAGCGCTCTCAGATGAGATGGTGTCTTTGGATGCTGATGAGACGCGCTGTTTTATTGTGAGCGGCAAAGGGCGTTATACTCTAAAGACCCTACCTGCTAAGGATTTTCCAAGTATCGGCGCGCCAAGTGTTGCTGCAGCATTGAACATCAGTCGTGGCACTTTGTATGATTTGATCAGTCATACGCGCTTTGCCATGGCAACCCAAGACGTTCGTCATTATCTAACAGGCATGTTGTTTGAGATCAATGGTGACAAGCTTACCGCCGTGGCGACCGATGGGCATCGCTTGGCAGTGGCTCATCGTGCTCTAGACGCCAGTTATGATGATCGTCGTGTGATTATCCCAGGTAAGGCCGTGGCCGAGCTTGAGCGTCTGTTAGGCGAGCTTGTTAGATCTTCAGAAGATGATGTGGTCGCGCTCGGTTTTGATGATGAATTTTTACAGTTGTCATTAGGCTTTGGCGACGAGAGTGACTATAAAGGCATGCAAGTTGGTATGGTCGCGCGCCTAATTGAAGGTAAGTTCCCTGATTATCGCCGTGTACTGCCACCAAGCTACGATAAAGCTGCAATCTTTAATAAAGATGAAGCGGTAGAAGTGCTGCGCCGCCTGTCTGTGTTGAACAGCAAAGAAGCGCCTGGCGTGTTGTTTGATTTTAAAGAATCGGACAGGGTTCAGGTCAATGTTCGCAATCAGCGTGAACAAGATGAGGCAGAAGAGAACTTGGCGGTAAGTTATGAAGGTGAGCCGCTTGAAGTATCGTTCAATGAAGCCTATCTGCGTGCGGTATTGCGGGTACTAAATGGTGATGTGCGTATCGAGATGACTGAGGCGGTGAAACCTGCACTCATCTACCAAGTGGGCGATGAGATGAATCATCAATACGTCGTGATGCCGATGCGTGTGTAAATGATTCAAGAATTACGCATTCATGCCCTACGCAATATACAGCAAGCATCGTTAGAATTGCAGCAGTGCAATCTTTTTATTGGTAAAAACGGCAGTGGCAAAACATCGCTTCTTGAGGCGGTGTTTTTGCTTTCTCGGGGTAAAAGCTTTCGCCATCATGAACCTAAGCGTTACATCACACATCATGCCAAGACCTGTACTGTCTGGGCAAGGACTCACAATCAGACGCTGGCTATTCAAAAACAGCTTGATGCAGCAAATCTTGCCACCACAACTTTAAAGCTCAATAACAGCACCGTCCCTAGCCAAAGCGCTCTGTCTTTTGCATTACCTACTTTATTGATAGATCCGACCAGTATGGCACTGCTAGAAGAAGGCAGCGGAGTGCGCCGTCAGCTGTTGGATTGGCTATCGTTTCACGTGGAACCTGATTTTTATCCGCAGTGGTTGGCTTATCAAAGGCTGCTAAAACAACGTAATGCGCTTTTAAAATCATCATCTCTTACCCTGCATGAAGTCAGCGCATGGGATCATCAGCTGGCCATTCATGCAAAGGCGTTGCATCATTATCGCTTGGTGGTGTTTAATGAGTGGCAGGTGTTGTTTGATGAGATGCTTGCGCGTCTATTACCTGCTTATGAAGGTCAGATAACTTTGAGCTATAGTGCTGGCTTTGATACCCAAGCAGGCTTATTTGAAGTACTACAAAATCGCTTATCGCAGGACAAAGAGCTGGGCTATACCCGTGTTGGCGCGCATCGTGCGGATGTTGTGGCATCCTTGAAGAATATCAATGACAACGGCGATAAGTTAAGAGAACAGGCGGTGAACGTTCTATCACGCGGTGAGAAAAAACTACTGATTACCGCACTTAGACTCTCGCAGTTACGGATGATGTGCGCTAGGCTGCCTGACATCGAACCTGTGGTGTTGATTGATGACTTGGACGCTGAGCTTGATGATAGAGCGATTGATATTTTGCTTGATACACTTTTGGTGTTGCCATGCCAATTATTCATCTCAAGTTTGCAGACAGACACCATTGGCAAAATACAACAAAAAATGACTGTTTTGAATAATAATAACGATGCCTTAAAAGTGTTTCACGTGGAACAAGGAAAAGTTGCTGAACCGCTGTCATCAGCTCACTAAAATATTGATTTGATGGGCGTTTTCATGTTTAAATTTATGACTTTTTATAAAAAAAATGCTATAATAATGTGTAATTTTATCAATTAATTGCGCATTAAATTCTTAGTTGTGCGCAAGTTCTAAGGAAGTTTCATGACTGAGCAGGCGCAACACGACGAATCCGTTGATAACCAAAATAGCGAATACAGCTCAAAAAATATCCGAGTTTTGCGTGGACTTGAAGCGGTTCGCGTACGTCCTGGTATGTATATCGGTGATACCGATGATGGCACGGGCTTGCACCACATGGTGTTTGAGGTCGTGGATAATGCCATTGACGAAGCGCTGGCAGGTCATTGTGATGAGATTAACATCATCATCCACGAAGACGAATCGGTCTCGGTCATGGATAACGGACGTGGCATCCCTGTAGATATCCACCCAGAAGAAGGCGTATCAGCCGCGCAGGTCATCATGACGGTGCTTCATGCTGGCGGTAAATTCGACGACAATTCTTATAAAGTATCGGGCGGCCTGCATGGCGTGGGTGTGTCGGTCGTTAATGCGCTGTCTAAGAAACTAACCTTGAACATCTGGCGTGATGGCTATGAACACACCCAAGATTATACCGATGGCGTGCCTGACTTTGAACTAAAACGCTTGGGCGAGACTGACAAGACAGGAACGCAGGTCAGATTCTATCCAAGTCCTGAGATTTTTAGCGGGACGATTTTTGATTACGACATCCTTGCTAAGCGTTTGCGTGAATTATCTTTCCTAAACTCTGGTGTGCGCATCGTCCTAACCGACGAGCGTGATGATCGCGTACAAGTCTTTGAACACAAAGGCGGTCTGTCCGAGTTCGTTACTTTCATCAATGAAGGTAAGCAAACCTTAAACGACATTTTTCATTTTACCGCCCAAGGTTCAGATGGTATCGGTGTGGAAGTTGCCCTACAGTGGTCAGACAGCTATAACGAAAAAGTGCTGTGTTTCACCAATAACATCCCCCAAAAAGACGGCGGTACGCATTTATCAGGATTCCGTTCGGCACTAACTCGCTGCTTAAACCACTACATGGAATCTGAAAATATTGGCAAAAAAGAAAAAGTACAAGTCACGGGTGATGATGCTCGCGAGGGCTTGGTTGCCATTGTCTCAGTGAAAGTTCCTGATCCGAAATTTAGCTCACAGACTAAGGATAAGCTGGTATCTAGCGAAGTAAAAAGTGCGGTAGAGACCACCATGCATGAGCGTCTCAACGAATATTTGCTAGAGAATCCAGGTGCTGCCAAGTCGATCGCAGGCAAGATCATCGATGCTGCGCGTGCTCGTGAAGCTGCTCGTAAAGCACGTGAAATGACACGCCGCAAGACTTCACTAGACATCGCAGGTCTGCCGGGTAAGTTGGCAGACTGCCAAGAAAAAGACCCTGCTCTGTCAGAACTTTATATTGTCGAGGGTGACTCTGCGGGCGGTTCTGCTAAGCAGGGACGTAATCGTAAGATGCAAGCAATCTTGCCGCTAAAAGGTAAAATTCTAAATGTTGAGCGCGCTCGCTTTGATAAGATGTTATCGAGCGCTGAGGTCGGCACACTGATCACGGCGCTTGGCACGGGCATTGGCGCAGATGAATACAATGCGGATAAACTTCGTTACCACAAGATCATCATCATGACTGATGCCGATGTTGATGGCTCTCACATTCGTACACTGCTTTTGACTTTCTTTTTCCGTCAAATGCCAGAACTTATCGAGCGTGGTCACATCTATATCGCACAGCCACCGCTTTATAAAGTCAAAAAAGGCAAGCACGAATTATACCTAAAAGACGATGAAGCGCTCAAATCCTATCTGCTGTCATCGACCATTGATGAAAATCAGCTGTTCTTACACAAAGATGCACCCGCAGTAACTGGGGTTGCGCTTGAAAAACTGCTTAATGATTACAACCAATCACAGGGCATCAAGTCTCGCCTTCAGAATAAATACCCTTCTGAGCTGCTGGATGCGCTGACTTTCATTCCAAAGTTTGATGCAGAATTTCATGATAAGGCGGCTTTGCAGGCTTGGGCAGATTCATTGCAAGCTAAGCTGAACGAGCTGGCAGAGCATCTATCGCCCAAGGTTGAGCTTGTTGAAATAACTGGCGGCGATGAAGCGGGTAAGCAGCAATGGTTACCACGCGTGACGATTTTTGTGCATCGCTTGCCTCAGTATTATACATTAGATGCCATGTTCCTAAGATCATCAGAATACGCTCGTCTGCTTAAACTCTCTGGCGAGTGGAATACCATCTTAGGCGCGGATGCATTCTTGCGCCGTGGCGACAAAGACATGGCGATTAAGGATTTTCATCATCTGTGGACTTATATGATGAATGATGCACGCCGTGGCATGACGGTTCAGCGCTATAAGGGATTAGGCGAGATGAACGCTGATCAGCTGTGGGAGACGACAATGGATCCAGAGAATCGTCGCATGCTTAAAATTACTATTGAGGATGCCATCGCTGCCGACCACCTGTTCAACTGTCTGATGGGTGATGAAGTTGAGCCGCGTCGTATCTTTATTGAAGAAAATGCGCTCAACGCAGACATCGATACTTAAATAAAAGCAGGCTCAGCCCTGCTTTAACTCTTTTTGTTTTTGCGCTTAATTGCGTTTATTTTATTGGTTTTTTAACTGGAATAGCCATGACCAACATTACCCAAGACCGTATTTTAATCCTTGATTTTGGTTCGCAGTACAGTCAGCTTATCGCGCGCCGTGTACGTGAAGCAGGCGTATATTCTGAGATGTATGCTTTTGATATGTCTGATGAAGACATTCGCGCCTTTAATCCTAAAGGTATCATCCTATCTGGCGGCCCTGAGAGCGTTCATCAAGAAGGCAGTCCACGCGCACCAAAAGCGGTATTTGAATTGGGTGTACCTGTGCTTGGTGTGTGTTATGGTTTTCAGACGATGGCAGAACAGCTGGGCGGTAAGGTCGAAGCTGGTGATGTGCATGAGTTTGGTTATGCCAAAATTGACATCGTTCAGAATGACAAACTGCTAAATGACATCTCAGATGCCAATAACCAATCACAAGTATGGATGAGCCATGGCGACAAAGTATCGCGTCTGCCTGAGGGCTTTGTGACCACATCGAGCACGCCAAGCTGCCCATATGCCTCTGCCAGTGATGAAACACGTGGTTTTTATGGTGTGCAATTCCACCCAGAGGTCACCCATACAGAAAAAGGCGTTGAGTTTATTTCTAACTTCGTACATAACATCTGTGGCTGTGGCAACGCATGGAACTCTGAGAATATCATTGAGATGCGTATCGCCCAACTAAAAGAGCAGATCGGCGATGAAAAAGTACTACTAGGCCTGTCTGGCGGTGTTGACAGCTCAGTGGTGGCAGCACTACTGCACAAGGCGATTGGCGATCAGCTGACCTGTGTATTTGTGGACAATGGTCTGCTTCGTCTGAACGAAGGCGATCAAGTCATGCAAATGTTCGCTGAGAATATGGGCATTCGTGTGATTCGCGCCGACAGCGAGGATCGTTTTTTGGGCGCACTAGCAGGTGTTACCGATCCAGAGGCTAAGCGCAAGATCATTGGACGCGAATTCATCGAAGTGTTCTCTGAAGAAGCTCGTAAATTAGACGGTGTAAAATTCTTAGCCCAAGGCACCATCTATCCTGACGTGATTGAGTCAGCAGCAAGCAAGCAAGGCAAAGCGCACGTCATTAAGTCACACCACAATGTGGGTGGCTTGCCTGAAGATTTGGCATTTGAATTGGTTGAGCCGCTGCGTGATTTGTTTAAGGATGAGGTGCGCAAACTTGGCGTCGCGCTTGGTATCCCGCATCACATGATCTATCGTCATCCATTCCCAGGTCCAGGTCTAGGCGTGCGTATCTTGGGCGAAGTCAAGAAAGAATATGCCGATATCTTGCGTGTGGCAGATGATATCTTCATGCAGGAGCTGCGCGCATCTGGTTGGTATGATAAGACCGCCCAAGCCTTTGCAGTGTTCCAACCTGTAAAATCAGTTGGTGTGGTGGGCGATGGTCGCCGTTATGCGTGGGTGATTGCCTTGCGTGCGGTTGAGACAGTGGACTTTATGACTGCTCGCTTTGCTCATCTACCATATGATCTGGTGGACAAAATCTCAACTCGCATAATGAATGAGATTCGTGACGTATCTCGTGTGGTCTATGACGTATCGAGTAAGCCACCTGCGACCATTGAGTGGGAGTGATAAACGGCTAAAATAAATCCCCTATCAAGACATCTAGGGGATTTATTGTTTGGGGTGTTATTGCTGTAAAATTTCTTGTAAACGACTTTCAAATTCGGCTGAATTTTTTATCACCCCTTGCTCTATCAGTTGAATCAATTCTTTATCATTCAAAAAATCTGCCATCACATTATTAAGTAATTGTGATGCAATGTGAACCTCTTTCGCAATGATGCTTTGGCCAAGTGGCGTGTCATAAAATTTGATTAAGGCATCCACTTCTTCTTGATTATAATACTTCTTGGCAATCAGTAAATAATTGTCTACCACTTGTTGTGGTAGAGCACTGGTATCAACTTCCGCCCAAACTTTTTCGGCAAATTCTTGTGTCAGGGCTTCAAGCTGTGCCTGCTTGTCTTCTGACAAGCTTCGAAACATGGGGTTGTTTAGATTGTTCTGCGTAAATGAATTGATAAAACCAAATTTCATTCCTTCTTGAATATTTTGTTCTGCATTAACTATTTTTACTAACTTGAGTAAAGAGGCATCATTTGGAACTTTTGCTAGTGAGATATTTGATCCAAATAAAAGAGCAGTAGTCAAGCAGCCAGTCAGAATGCTTTTTTTTGATTTTCATGAGTTATCCCTAATTTGAATGATAATTATTATATGTTATCATTAAGGATTTTGACTGTCAAGTTGCTTTAAGAAAGCAGGCGAGATGATGTGTTAATCGGTATTTCATATAAAACACAATGTCATTTAAATTCCATGCCATGAATTTACTAATAAGTTTTGGCCATGTGATAAATTCAGATTATGTTATGATTGATGATTGGGGTGAAAAAGAAATTGCTAGATCGCACATGGTGAATAAGAAGGGGGTTGTGATGTTATTCATTGCACTTCCCCACGGAAACAATCAGAATTTCATTATTTATCAAATGGCAGCAGTGACAACAATTTCTACAAGCCAGTTTGGGTTGACTAGGTTTGCTTGTACTGTTGCACGAGTTGGCGGTGTGATCCCTGCCATCCATGCTGCATATTCATCATTGAATTGCTCAAAATCTTTCAAGTCTTTAATGAATACTTGGGCGGTGAGTAGTTTTGACTTGTCTGTGCCAGCTTTGGCGAGTGCCTTATCAATATTGTTCAATACTTCGCGTGTTTGTCCAATAATATCCAAGTCATCATTGTCTGGTACTTGACCTGCCAAATATACCACGCCATTATGGATGGCGATTTCGCTTAAGGTGTCGTTACTGTCTAGTTTGATGATGTTAGCCATGATGATTCCTTAGTGGTGATGGATGATTAATGATACCGTGCCAACGACAACCCGTCAAGGCTGATGTCTGGCGCGCGCTTGGTGATGATGTCCGCAATCAATTTCCCAGAACCGCACGCCATGGTCCAGCCGAGTGTGCCATGCCCTGTATTGATGAATAGATTGTTGAATTTGGTCTCTCCGATGATTGGTGTGCCGTCTGGTGTCATGGGGCGAAGACCCGTCCAGAAAGTCGCATTCGGTAAGTCGCCACCTGTGAATAAATCACGTGTAACCATCTCAAGCGTGGCTCGGCGAGCGGGATTTAACTTTAGATTAAAACCGCTTAATTCTGCCATGCCGCCCACACGAATACGATCATCAAAGCGTGTGATGGCAATCTTGAAGGTCTCATCTAACACGGTCGAGACGGGCGCATTATCAGGATCGATAATGGGCACAGTCAGAGAATAGCCTTTGACGGGATAAACAGGTAAATTAAGCCCTAAAGGCTTAGCAATGTCACGCGAGTAGCTGCTAAAGGCCAGCACATAATGATCAGCGGTAAGTAGCTCGCCATCAGCCAGAACGCCTGTGATGGCATTACCATCATGCTGAATTTGTTGCACGGTTTTATTAAATAAGAACTTCACGCCCAGATCTTTGGCGAGCGCGGCGAGTCTTTTGGTGAATAAATTACAGTCGCCCGTTTCGTCATTGGGCAGTCGAAGTCCGCCTACAAGTTTGTCCTTGGCGTGAGCTAGGGCAGGTTCGACTCGCGCTAGCTCATCTCTGCCAAGCAGTTCGTAAGCCACGCCGCATTCTTTTAGAACTTCGATGTCACGACCCACCACATCCAGCTGAGCTTGTTTTCGGAATAATTGTAATGTGCCTTTGGTGCGGTGTTCGTATTGAATTCCCGTCTCTTGGCGCAGATTTTGTAGGCAATCACGGCTGTATTCTGCGACTCGCATCATGCGTTCTTTGTTAAGAGCGTAGCGATCGGCATTACAGTTGGCGAACATCTTGGCTGCCCACTGCGCCTGCCAAAGGGATCCATCGGGACTGATGGCAAAGGGTGCGTGTTTTTGAAGTAGCCATCTGGCGGCTTTTAGTGGGATGCCTGGGGCTGCCCAAGGGGTTGAATAACCAGGGGAGATTTGACCCGCGTTGCCAAAGCTGGTCTCTTCGGCGACATCGTTTTGGCGTTCGATGACGGTGACATCTACGCCCAATTTAGCAAGATAATACGCTGACGTTACACCAATGATGCCGCCGCCAAGTACGATTGCTTTCATAACTGACTGTCCTTGAAAGTAATGATATAAACAATCGCTTATGATAACAATCGCTTGAATGAATAACAAGCGACATTCATGAGGTATGAAAATATTTTATGATAATGCCCAAAAAATGTTTTGCTTTGTTTGGATAAAAGCTGTGTTATAATGTTACCAACTTGACGGAGTGCAACCCAAAGTTGCCGAGATTGTGGTTATGCCACAAAATCCGTTGAACCTGATGCGGTTCGTACCGCCGTAGGAAATCAAGTTTTCAAAATCTTAAGAATTCTGTATATTATTGATTTATATCAATAATTCTTTTTCATCATAAGATTTTTGATGGCTTGATTTGTTTATTAGCCATTTAAAAAGGATATTATGATGAGCCAAATCGCAAATCAACCCCACACCCATTCCCCACAAGATGCCACAACCACAGAAGTTGGCTGGATATACGATAAAAACGAGCCAAGTTGTACAAATAGTACTACGAGTGAGTTTGACGAAGTAGAGCAAGCCAAGTTCGCAGGTTGTGAACAAGACGCCAAAGATTTAACTCGCATTCTACCTGCGTCCAAAAAGGTCTATGTGCAAGGCTCACAAGCCAACATTCGTGTGCCGTTTCGTGAGATTACGCTCACCGACACGCCCATAGGTCTTAGCCATGGCAAACAGGATGGTTTTGAGAAGAACGAGCCGATTTTGGTGTATGACACATCAGGCGTTTATACCGACCCGAGCGTTCACATTGACCTAAATCAAGGCTTGCCTAAACTGCGTGAGGCGTGGATTGCCGAGCGTGATGACACGGATGTTTTGGACGGTTTGACATCGGATTTTGGTAAGGCACGGCTTAACGACATTCGCACGGCGGACATTCGTTTTGCTCACATTGCCAGACCTAGACGAGCCAAGCGTGGCAAAAACGTTACCCAAATGCACTACGCCAGACAAGGCATTATCACGCCTGAGATGGAGTACATCGCCATTCGTGAAAATGGCAAGCAGCGTGATGGCGTGGATTTACGCCAACATCAGGGGCAAAATTTTGGGAAAACAGTGCGTAAGATTACCCCTGAATTTGTGCGTAAGGAAGTGGCAGAAGGGCGAGCGATTATTCCTTGCAATATCAATCACCCAGAGAGCGAGCCGATGATTATTGGGCGAAATTTTTTGGTGAAAATTAACGCCAATATCGGCAACTCCGCCCTAGGCTCGTCCATTGATGAAGAAGTGGCGAAGATGACGTGGGCGACACGTTGGGGGGCGGATACGATTATGGATTTGTCCACAGGCAAAAATATCCACGAAACACGAGAATGGATTATCCGCAACAGCCCTGTGCCGATTGGGACGGTGCCGATTTATCAGGCTTTGGAAAAGGTAAATGGTGTGGCGGAGGATTTGACGTGGGAGATTTTTAAGGATACGCTCATTGAGCAGGCAGAGCAGGGCGTGGATTATTTTACCATTCATGCAGGGGTGCTACTTCGTTATGTGCCACTCACCGCCAATCGCTTGACGGGCATTGTCTCTCGGGGTGGGTCAATCATGGCACAGTGGTGCTTGACTCATCACAAGGAGAATTTTATTTATGAGCATTTTGATGAGATTTGTGAAATTGCCAAAGCCTATGATGTGGCGTTTAGTTTGGGCGATGGACTAAGACCGGGCTGTATCCAAGATGCCAATGATGAAGCTCAATTTAGCGAATTAAAAACGCTTGGCGAGCTGACCAAACGTGCGTGGGAGCATGACGTGCAAGTGATGATAGAAGGACCCGGGCACGTTCCGATGCACATGATTAAAGAAAATATGGATATGCAACTCACGCATTGCCACGAAGCTCCGTTTTATACGCTAGGGCCTTTGACGACTGACATTGCCCCTGGCTATGACCATATCACAAGTGCAATAGGGGCAGCGATGATTGGGTGGTATGGTACGGCAATGCTGTGCTATGTTACGCCAAAGGAGCATTTGGGTTTGCCCAACAAAAAGGACGTAAAGGACGGTATCATCACTTACAAAATCGCCGCTCACGCCGCCGACCTTGCCAAAGGACACCCACTCGCCCAAGTGCGTGATAACGCCTTGTCTAAGGCACGGTTTGAGTTTCGTTGGGAAGACCAATTTAACCTTGCCCTAGACCCTGACACGGCAAGGGCAATGCACGATGAGACCATGCCAAAAAAAGCCCATAAATCGGCTCATTTTTGTTCTATGTGTGGCCCGAAGTTTTGTTCCATGAAAATCACGCAAAACGTTAGGGAGTACGCCAAAGGTCTGGAATATGAACAGCAGGCGGGCTTTGATGAGATGCGCCAAAAATACCACGAGACAGGCGCCAAGCTCTATCATCCATTGTAAATTCAATCAAAAACCGCACCCATGGTGTGGTTTTTTATTCTGTATCAAAAACCTTACCCATCAAAAAGCACCCTCAAAATCTGCTATAATAAGCAAATTTTTATAATAATTGTGAGTAGCATGTCTTTATTTTCTTATTTTGAACGCAAGATTGACCCTTATCCAAGCAGTACCATGCCTGTGATGACTCGTGGTAAATTGTTGTCGTTCCTGTGGGCATGTACCAAGGGTGCGCGTGGTTGGATTTTTGTTCGTATTGTGCTGTCAGTACTGCTTGGGGTGTTTGGTTCGTTGCTCTTTGCTTGGGCGGGGGATGTGGTTGATTGGCTAACCATCTACACACCAAGCACGCTTTGGCAAGAAAAAGGACAGACCATCATGATGATTTTGGGTCTGTGTGTCTTGTCGATTTTTGCAGAATTTTTTGGTAATTTGATTCGCTTTCAAGTGCTTCAAGGCGTTCTGCCAATGCGACTTCGTTGGTGGTTCCATAAGCACATGCTGGGACAGTCGATGCAGTTTTATCATGATGAGTTTTCTGGACGTGTCTCTGCTAAGGTCATGCAAACGGCGCTGGGTGTGCGTGATACGATCATGACGATGGCGGAGATGGTGTCTTTTGTGTCGGCATATCTTATTACCAGTGGCGTGATTTTGCTTGGGCTTGATTTTTGGTTATTTGTGCCGTTTGGGCTGTGGCTGATTACGGTTGTGGTGGTGATGAAATTTTTCTTACCAAGACTTAGAAAAACCGCCAGTGATCAAGCCGATGCTCGTGCACTGATGACAGGTCGTGTGACAGATGCTTATGCTAACATCAGTGCGGTGAAGCTGTTTAGTCACTCAAACCGTGAACTTGGCTATGCCAAATCTGCCATGAGTGAATTCATGACGACCGTGCATGCACAGATGCGCTGGGTGTCGCTGTTGGGCACGACGACCGAGACCATCTCGCTCATCATGATCGTTGGTAGTACCGCGATTGGCGTGTATCTGTGGATGGCAGGCGAGGTTACTGTGGGTGCGATCGCCATTGCCTCGGGCATCGCGCTTAGATTAAAAGGCATGATTCAATGGATCATGTGGGAGATGGCAAGTTTATTTGAGCACATCGGCACAGTCCAAGATGGCATGAGCACGCTGACCACACAGCACGCCATCGTTGATGATGCGGATGCAACTGAGCTTGTCGTGACCGAAGGCAGTATTGTCTTTGATGATGTGTCTTTTAATTATGGTAAATCAGATTCGCCAATCAAGCTGTTAGAGCAGTTTAATTTATCCATCAAAGCAGGCGAGAAAGTTGGTCTGGTTGGTCGAAGTGGTGCGGGTAAATCTACGCTTGTGAATCTACTGCTTAGGTTTTATGATGTTGATGGCGGTAAAATCTGTATCGATGGTCAGGACATTAAGCGCGTAACTCAGAACTCTCTTCGCCAAAACATCGGCATGGTCACTCAAGATACTGCGCTGCTACATCGTACCGTGCGTGAGAACATCGCTTATGGCAAGCCGAACGCCACAGATGAAGAGATCATCGCCGCTGCCAAAGCCGCACATGCGTGGGATTTTATTCAGACATTGCAGGATAAGTATGGTAATGTGGGACTTGATACGCAGGTGGGTGAACGTGGTGTGAAGCTCTCAGGTGGTCAGCGTCAGCGTATCGCCATCGCGCGCGTCATGCTAAAAAATGCGCCAATTCTACTGCTTGATGAGGCAACTTCTGCACTAGACAGTGAAGTGGAATTCGCCATCACCCAAAGCCTAGATGACATGATGTCTGGTAAGACGGTCATCGCCATCGCACACCGTCTATCTACCATCGCAAGTCTTGACAAGCTTGTGGTCATGGACAAAGGTCAGATCAGTGAGATCGGCAGCCATGATGAGCTCATCATCAAAGGTGGTGTGTACGCGCACCTGTGGGCGAGACAGTCTGGCGGCTTCTTAGGTGAGATGGACGAGTAACAAAAACCCCAAGTGATGAGCTTGGGGGTTTTTATTTGGCGTGTTTTAGCCTTTTTTGGCGATGACTTTGCGCACTTTATCGCGGGCGCGGTCTTGTTTGAGACGTGATAGATAATCAACGAATACGATGCCTTTTAGGTGGTCTAATTCGTGCTGAATGCACACCGCCAAAAGACCATCCGCCTCCACACTAAAATCTTCCCCATTCTCATCTTTAGCCTCGATGCGCACGCGAGCAGGACGCTCCACGGTGTCATAGACCTCAGGAATGGACAGACAGCCTTCTTGGTAAGGTGCCAGCTCTTCGGTTAGTGGTGTTACCTTAGGATTGATATATACTTTAGGCTGTGGCTCCTCACCTTCTTTGGCTAGATCCATGACCACCACCTGAACATGTCTGTCCACCTGGGTGGCAGCCAGCCCGATGCCACGAGCGTCGTACATGGTCTCGAACATGTCTTCGATGAGCGTTTTGATGGTGTTGTCAATCACTTCCACTTCTTTGGCGACGGTGCGCAGGCGTGGATCTGGATAATGCAAAATTGGTAAAATTGCCATAAATTTCTCATACTTTTGTTAAATTTATCACCATTATAATTCAAAGCCCTTTTAATGGCAAAATTTATGCAAAATAGGGCGGCTTTTTTGCCAAAATTTCCCCAAAAGCAACCAAATTTTGTGTAAAATGGTGTTTTTGTCTTTGAATCGCTGCGCTAAACCCAAGGAGAAGCCATGACCGCCCCACGTATCGCACAGATTAGCCGAAATACTGCCGAGACACAGATTTTTGTTTCTATTAATATTGATGGCACTGGCATCAGCAAGCTTGACACAGGTGTGCCATTTTTGGATCATATGCTTGAGCAGATTACACGTCATGGACTGTTCGACCTTGAGATCAAATGTACGGGCGATACGCACATTGATGATCATCACAGTGTTGAAGATGTTGGTATTGCGCTTGGTCAGGCGCTAAAGATTGCACTTGGCGACAAAAAAGGCATCCGCCGTTATGGGCATTTTTATGCGCCGCTTGATGAGAGCCTAAGCCGTGTGGTGGTGGACATCTCAGGTCGCCCAAGCCTTCACATGGACGTGCCATTTACGCGCGCATATGTGGGTAAGCTTGATGTGGATTTGTTCAGCGAATTCTTTTATGGACTGGTGAATAATGCTGCCATCACGCTGCACATCGACAACCTAAAAGGCAAAAACAGCCACCATCAGATTGAGAGTGTATTTAAGGCGTTGGCGCGAGCACTGCGTATGGCGTGTGAGATCGATGAGCGCGCAGGCGGTGTGCTACCATCGACGAAGAATGTACTATAAGGTTTTGATTGTATTATGAAAATTGCATTATTGGATTATGGCGTCGGCAATTTATATTCTGTCGCCAATGCCCTAAAAACCGTCGGTGCTGACGTCATCATCACCAATGAGCCTGATAAAGTCGCTGCTGCTGACAAGGTGCTGCTGCCAGGTGTTGGCGCGATCGGTGATGCGATGCACCACATGAGAGCGGCAGGCGTGGATGTCGCTGTCAAGCAAGCCTTAAAGGACAAGCCTGTGATGGCAATCTGTGTTGGCATGCAGGCGATGTTCGACTATTCTACCGAAGGTGGTCGAGTAGAATGTCTGAGCGAGATTGCAGGTGTTGTAGAGCGTTTCGATGAATCTTGGGTAGATAATAATCAGCCCATCAAGATCCCGCATGTTGGTTGGAACGTGGTGAAGACTGACACCGATCATATGCTATGGCTGGGCTGCGCGAATAAGCATTTTTATTTTACCCACAGCTATTACTGTAAGCCCGACATGACAGATGCGCGCAATGACGGCATCATCGTGGCGACGTGTGATTATGGTGTGGAGTTCTGTGCGAGCGTCATTAAGGATAATCTGTTCATCACTCAGTTCCATCCTGAAAAAAGCCATGAAGCAGGATTACAATTGCTATCTAATTTTATCAATTGGCAAATCTAATCCATCTTTGATGTATTATGTTCCACGTGAAACAAAAAAGCACGCTTATCAAAGCGTACTTTTTAATGGGATTAGTTTAGTCTTGCCAACGACCAAATACCAAGCTGCCATTCGTACCACCAAAACCAAAGCTGTTCGAGATGGCATAATTAACATTATCCACCTTACGGGCGGTATGAGCGATGTAGTCTAGCGTGCAACGCTCATCAGGGTTGTCTAGGTTGATGGTTGGGGGTAGCGTTTGGTTCTGTAGAGCGAGCACAGTGAAGATCGCTTCGATCGCTCCCGCTGCGCCCAGTAGGTGGCCTGTCATTGACTTGGTTGAGCTCACCAGAATGTCATCACCGAATAAACTCTGAATCGCACAGCTCTCAGCGACATCGCCTGCTGGTGTGCTTGTGCCATGTGCGTTGACGTAGCCGACTTGGTCGGCATCTAGACCTGCATCACGTAGCGCATTTTGTATCGCGCGGCGCGCACCTTCACCATCTTCTGGCGGGGCAGTGATGTGACTTGCGTCATCACTCATGCCAAATCCTACCAATTCAGCCAAGATGGTTGCGCCACGAGCTTTGGCGTGAGCTAAGCTTTCAAGCACCAGAGCGCCAGCACCATCACCCAGAACGAAGCCGTCACGATCTGTATCGAAGGGGCGGCTTGCACGTGTGGGTTCATCATTGCGTGTCGATAGGGCATGCATCGCGCCAAAGCCTGACATGCCCAGCGGTGTAGACGCTTTCTCGCTACCTCCGACTAGTACCGCATCCAGGTCGCCATAAGCGATGAGTCGAGCACCAAGTCCGATGGCGTGAGTCGATGTGGTGCAGGCTGTGGCTGTGGATAGGTTTGCGCCTTTTAAACCATGACGGATGGCGATTAGACCTGCAGGCATGTTCACGATGGCGCCTGGGATGATGAACGGCGAGACTTTCTTTGCGCCATGGGCCTTTAAGGTGTCTCGACTGCTCTCAATGGTTCCGATGCCGCCAATGCCTGAACCCATCACCACGCCAAATCGTTCACCATCGACATTAATCGGCAAACTGTCGCCTTTGATGTCATCAATCAGACCTGCGTGATGTAGAGCTTGTGCGGCTGCCACTTGCGCATAATGCACGAATTCATCATAGCGACGAACTTCTTTTGGGTTTAGGTAGTTTTTGGCATCGAAATCTTTAACAAGACCTGCGATTTGTGAGCGAAATTCAGCTACATCAATGTCATTACCAAAACTCTCAATCTTGGTAATGCCGCTTTTGCCATTGGTTAAATTCTCCCAAATGGTTGCAAGGTCGTTACCTACAGGTGTAATTGCGCCCATGCCTGTAATGACAACGCGTTCATGGTCTGGTCTTTGATGGTGAATGGGTTTTTGAGTCATGGTATCATCCGTCAATTCGTGCGAGCGCACATTTATTTTTTGTTACAAATTAAGCTATCTTAACATGATTTTTTCAGGATGAAAAGTTTACAACTGTATTTTTCTTGATTTGTGTTGCTTTGCCTGCAAGCTATGGCGATTATGTATATCTTATAAACACAAAATATATAATTTACCACGTGTGCTTATTATGATTTTTGCTTATGATTAATTCATAACATACCATAAATTTTAACTTTGTTTTATTTTTGGGGATTTCCCATCAAAATCATGATGCCAGTAATTTTAGTTGTTGCCTTGGCATTGGCAGGTTGTGCCACTAATAATGTCAGCGATGTTAAAGTACCAACTTCAAGCACTTATCAAGTACATTCTTCGAACTTCATCTGTGCAAATGGCATGACGCCAAAGCTGACTTATATTAATGAAAACCAAGCCCAGTTGATGTTAGAGGCACAACCACGACGCTGATGCTAGATACTGCTGGATCAGGCGAGCGCCATGTTTCACAAAATGGCATCTTAGGCCATGGCGGTGAATGGCATCAAAAAGGCGATGTAGCGACATTCGCTTATAAGAATATTCACGGTGTTCCTGCCGAAGTATCTTTTGAAGCTGAATAATTTATTTCAATAACAAAACCGCATTGATTTGCGGTTTTTGTGGGCGGATTTATTTAAGGAAAGCACACTTGCCCTAGTACGACCGATCTATCCGCCCCTGTAACGCTTGGTAAGTTACCTACTTGTGATAGCATGGTCTGACGAGCAAGCCAAGCAAAAGCCAAGCTCTCTACTAATGTCGGCGGAACACCAAGTGTGTCAGTTGATTGAACTTGCCAAGCAGGCAGATGATGTGATAGACGCGTCATGAGGTAGTCATTTAACGCGCCGCCACCGCAGACGAATAATTCACCGTCATCGGCTGAGACTTGAGTTAATGCATCAGCGACGCTTACAGCAGTCAGATCGATGAGAGTCGCTTGTACATCTTGTGGTGTGTACTCACTGTTATGCTGCGTACTGAACTTGGTTAATTCTGTATCCAGCCATTCTAAGTTAAACTCTTCACGGCCCGTGCTTTTTGGGTAAGGTTTTTTGAAGAAAGGGTGGCTTAATAGCTGCTCTAATAAAGATGTGATGATTTTCCCAGACTTAGCCCACGCACCATCTTTGTCAAAATCAGCACCGGTATGGCGTTTAGTCCAGCCATCTAGCAGAAGATTGGCACAGCCTGTGTCAAAGCCAATGACCTCGCGTTGACCATCAGATAGCAATGTGATGTTGGCGATACCACCCAGATTCAGAACGGCTTTGGTGCGTTTGTCATCAAAATCATTAAAGATGGCTTCGTGAAATGCTGGCGCAAGCGGGGCGCCCTGTCCGCCCACAGCCATGTCGCGGCGGCGAAAATCACTAACAACCGTGATGCCAGTACGCTCAGTCAGTACATTGGGGTCGAGCAGCTGTAAGCTAAATCGCCAATGTGGGCGATGGCGCACAGTTTGCCCATGACAGCCGATGGCGCATACTTCTTCGCTACTAATGCCTGATTTATCCAGCAGCTCTAACACAGCTTGAGCGCATAACTCACCATAAAACACACTCGCCCAGCCAAAGACATCAAGCTCACTTTCAAAGCTTAGCTCATTATCCTTAATATAGTCATCCGTGCCATTCGGCGCAGTTAAGGCAAGTAGCGCAGCTTTTAGATCATGGGGAAAATCAACGCCGTGGCTGGCAATAACAACAGGCTTTTCATCGTCAAATCGGCATAATACAGCATCAAGCGCATCGAGACTTGTGCCGCTCATCATGCCAATAAAATACGGCGCTTCTTCATTTTGCAATTCAAAATCATCAAAATTCATAATGTTCTTAGTCAAAAAATACAATATAGAATAGCAGAGTTTGAGAAATTTGTAACGACTTAAACTAAATGCAATAAAATATGTCGATAATTTGATAAACACAACTTATTCTCAAAAATAGCAACATATGATCATTTTGATGCTTGGCTATAATTTACTCATGGATTAATGTGATTCATATTTCATTAACCAAGCAATAAGAGAATAATAATGAAAACATTAAAATTAATAGCACCACTATTCGCTCTAGGCATCGGACTGTCTGTCGCTGCGCATATACAGGCTACCACCGCCGACAAAACCGCAGTTAAAGTTAGTCAAGTAACTTCTAAATGCACCACAGGCGGAACAACCAAGTTGACTTATGGCTTTAATACGCAAAAACTTCAACATATGCCGAGGCTAACCTAGGGTAAGACTTGCTTCCTGCCGATCAACATAGACCGATCTGATGTCGCAGGTATGTCCTTTGAAGATGAAGAAAGCTAGTAGATCAGTTCAGATGCACGAACGTTGGGTAATTATCATAAGTCTGATGTAGTGATTCAAGACCTATCAGCCAATACAGCTTATAAAGGCTGCAAAGTCTCTAAAGTGAAACGCATCAAAGGCTAAATTGATACTCAATATACAATAGACAAAAGCCGTGCGAAATGCACGGCTTTTATTATATGTATAATAGTAGATAAGAAGGCCGCAGAAGAGGGGGTAGTAAACTTATAAATAAAGATAAATAAAAATCCCCCACCAAATCAACCACTTACAAACTTTCTAAACTTTTTCTTAAATTCCCCCTTGACCAACCTCATTCCTCCCCCTATAATACGCACCACTCAAGCACAGCAAGTCATAAAAAACTTGTTTAAATTCAATAAGTTAAAGAATTTGAGACGAGAATTAACAAATCTCAAAAAAACTTTAAAAATTTTGAAAAAAACGCTTGACATTAAATTTTAAAAGCGTATAATACGCACTCATTCGCTGGACGACAGACGAATACACTATTTAAAATCCAAACTAAAGAACAACTTGTGTGGATTTTTGTCAATACAAGATAATTCAATAAATAATATATAAATATTCATTTATTAGTTATTAAGACAAAAATACTCAAAGTTAATTCATTTACACGATGAGCGGATGCTTGTTTCTTAATTTAATAAATTAAGTCATTAAGTATCAAATTTTGCTAGTAATATAATAAATGAGCCAAGTCCTAACTTATCTTAGTTTACTAAGATACTTAATAGGCATCTTAAAAAGATTAAACTGAAGAGTTTGATCATGGCTCAGATTGAACGCTGGCGGCAGGCTTAACACATGCAAGTCGAACGATGACTATCTAGCTTGCTAGATATGATTAGTGGCGAACGGGTGAGTAATGCTTAGGAATCTGCCTATTAGTGGGGGATAACCATCCGAAAGGATGGCTAATACCGCATACGTCTTACGAGAGAAAGGGGGCTTTTAGCTCTCGCTAATAGATGAGCCTAAGTCGGATTAGCTAGTTGGTGGGGTAAAGGCCTACCAAGGCGACGATCTGTAGCTGGTCTGAGAGGATGATCAGCCACACTGGGACTGAGACACGGCCCAGACTCCTACGGGAGGCAGCAGTGGGGAATATTGGACAATGGGCGAAAGCCTGATCCAGCCATGCCGCGTGTGTGAAGAAGGCCTTTTGGTTGTAAAGCACTTTAAGTGGGGAGGAAAAGCTTGTGGTTAATACCCACAAGCCCTGACGTTACCTACAGAATAAGCACCGGCTAACTCTGTGCCAGCAGCCGCGGTAATACAGAGGGTGCAAGCGTTAATCGGAATTACTGGGCGTAAAGCGAGCGTAGGTGGTCATTTAAGTCAGATGTGAAAGCCCCGGGCTTAACCTGGGAACTGCATCTGATACTGGGTGACTAGAGTAGGTGAGAGGGAAGTAGAATTCCAGGTGTAGCGGTGAAATGCGTAGAGATCTGGAGGAATACCGATGGCGAAGGCAGCTTCCTGGCATCATACTGACACTGAGGTTCGAAAGCGTGGGTAGCAAACAGGATTAGATACCCTGGTAGTCCACGCCGTAAACGATGTCTACCAGTCGTTGGGTCTTTTAAAGACTTAGTGACGCAGTTAACGCAATAAGTAGACCGCCTGGGGAGTACGGCCGCAAGGTTAAAACTCAAATGAATTGACGGGGGCCCGCACAAGCGGTGGAGCATGTGGTTTAATTCGATGCAACGCGAAGAACCTTACCTGGTCTTGACATAGTAGGAATCCTGCAGAGATGCGGGAGTGCCTTCGGGAATCTACATACAGGTGCTGCATGGCTGTCGTCAGCTCGTGTCGTGAGATGTTGGGTTAAGTCCCGCAACGAGCGCAACCCTTTTCCTTAGTTACCAGCGACTCGGTCGGGAACTCTAAGGATACTGCCAGTGACAAACTGGAGGAAGGCGGGGACGACGTCAAGTCATCATGGCCCTTACGACCAGGGCTACACACGTGCTACAATGGTTGGTACAAAGGGTTGCTACACAGCGATGTGATGCTAATCTCAAAAAGCCAATCGTAGTCCGGATTAGAGTCTGCAACTCGACTCTATGAAGTCGGAATCGCTAGTAATCGCAGATCAGAATGCTGCGGTGAATACGTTCCCGGGCCTTGTACACACCGCCCGTCACACCATGGGAGTTGATCTCACCAGAAGTGGGTAGCCTAACGCAAGAGGGCGCTCACCACGGTGGGGTCGATGACTGGGGTGAAGTCGTAACAAGGTAGCCGTAGGGGAACCTGCGGCTGGATCACCTCCTTAACGATATTATCTGATTGGCAAGAATTCACAACAAGTTGTTCTTTAGTAAGATGTTTAAAACGGGTCTATAGCTCAGTTGGTTAGAGCACCGTGTTGATAACGCGGGGGTCATAAGTTCAAGTCTTATTAGACCCACCATTAACAAATGGGGTTATAGCTCAGTTGGTAGAGCGCCTGCCTTGCACGCAGGAGGTCAGGAGTTCGACTCTCCTTAACTCCACCATTATTAAACATCAAAAGCATACATAAGCAATTTAAATAAGATTTCTTATTTATGCTTTAACTTTATAAACTGACGAAGTTTATATCACTATTTAACAACGTATATATGAGTCTGGGTTAATTATTTAATTCCAACAAATAATTAACCATGGTGATTGTACCCAATACAATCACCTAAAGTAAAGAGAACTGAATCAAGCGTAAACATAGGTGAATCGTTACACATTACCCATACATTAAAGACCCTTTGGGGTTGTATGGTCAAGTAATGAAGTGCACATGGTGGATGCCTTGGCAGTCAGAGGCGATGAAAGACGTGATAGCCTGCGATAAGCGTCGGTGAGGTGGCAATATCCTGTGACCCGGCGATTTCTGAATGGGGAAACCCAGCCAACATAAGTTGGCTATCCTAACCTTTGGTTAGGAGGCGAACCGGGAGAAGTGAAACATCTCAGTACCCCGAGGAAAAGACATCAATAGAGATTCCCCAAGTAGCGGCGAGCGAACGGGGAGTAGCCGATCAAACTTGTAGTAGCAAAATGGCGTGGGAAAGCCAACCATAGTAGGTGATAGTCCTGTATGCGAAACTGCAAATGCGACATATTAAGTAGGGCGAGACACGTGAAATCTTGTCTGAAGATGGGGGGACCATCCTCCAAGGCTAAATACTCCTGACTGACCGATAGTGAACCAGTACCGTGAGGGAAAGGCGAAAAGAACCCCTGTTAGGGGAGTGAAATAGAACCTGAAACCGTGTGCATACAAGCAGTCGGAGCCCACTTGTTGGGTGACGGCGTACCTTTTGTATAATGGGTCAGCGACTTATATTCTGTAGCAAGGTTAACCGTTTAGGGGAGCCGTAGGGAAACCGAGTCTTAATAGGGCGAATTAAGTTGCAGGGTATAGACCCGAAACCGAGTGATCTATCCATGAGCAGGTTGAAAGTGCCGTAACAGGCACCGGAGGACCGAACCCACTGTCGTTGAAAAGCCAGGGGATGACTTGTGGATAGGGGTGAAAGGCTAATCAAACTCGGTGATAGCTGGTTCTCCCCGAAAGCTATTTAGGTAGCGCCTCGGACGAACACCATTGGGGGTAGAGCACTGTTTCGGCTAGGGGGTCATCCCGACTTACCAAACCGATGCAAACTCCGAATACCGATGAGTGATATCCGGGAGACAGACGGCGGGTGCTAACGTCCGTCGTCAAGAGGGAAACAACCCAGACCGCCAGCTAAGGCCCCAAATTCCTAGTTAAGTGGGAAACGATGTGGGAAGGCACAGACAGCTAGGATGTTGGCTTAGAAGCAGCCATCATTTAAAGAAAGCGTAATAGCTCACTAGTCGAGTCGGCCTGCGCGGAAGATGTAACGGGGCTCAAACTAGGAGCCGAAGCTGCGGATTTAATTGTTTCAATTAAGTGGTAGGGGAGCGTTGTGTAAGCCTGTGAAGGTGTATCGTAAGGTATGCTGGAGGTATCACAAGAGCGAATGCTGACGTGAGTAACGACAAAACGGGTGAAAAGCCCGTTCGCCGGAAGACCAAGGGTTCCAGTCCAACGTTAATCGGGGCTGGGTGAGTCGACCCCTAAGGCGAGGCCGAAAGGCGTAGTCGATGGGAAATCGGTTAATATTCCGATACTTGTTTATGATGCGATGGAGGGACGGAGAAGGTTATGTCAGCCTGGCGTTGGTTGTCCAGGTGGAAGGATGTAGGTAGGTTTAGTAGGCAAATCCGCTAGACTATTACTGAGATCTGATAGCAAGCCAGTTTACTGGCGAAGTGGCAAATACCCTGCTTCCAGGAAAAGCTTCTAAGCGATAGTCATAAACAAATCGTACCCGAAACCGACACAGGTGGTCAGGTAGAGAATACCAAGGCGCTTGAGAGAACTCTGCTGAAGGAACTAGGCAAAATGGTACCGTAACTTCGGGAGAAGGTACGCTGCCGATGGTGATGGAACTTGCTTCCTGAGCTGTTGGCAGTCGCAGATACCAGGCTGCTGCAACTGTTTATTAAAAACACAGCACTCTGCAAACACGAAAGTGGACGTATAGGGTGTGATGCCTGCCCGGTGCTGGAAGGTTAATTGATGGGGTTAGCGTATGCGAAGCTCTTGATCGAAGCCCCAGTAAACGGCGGCCGTAACTATAACGGTCCTAAGGTAGCGAAATTCCTTGTCGGGTAAGTTCCGACCTGCACGAATGGCATAATGATGGCAGCGCTGTCTCCAGCAGAGACTCAGTGAAATCGAAATCGCAGTGAAGATGCTGTGTACCCGCGGCTAGACGGAAAGACCCCGTGAACCTTTACTACAGCTTTACATTGAACTTTGACCTAACTTGTGTAGGATAGGTGGGAGGCTTTGAAGTGGCGACGCCAGTTGCCATGGAGCCATCCTTGAAATACCACCCTGGTTATGTTGGGGTTCTAACTTGAGATTAACAGATCTAAGGACAATGTATGGTGGGTAGTTTGACTGGGGCGGTCTCCTCCTAAAGAGTAACGGAGGAGTACGAAGGTGCGCTCAGAACGGTCGGAAATCGTTCAAAGAGTATAAAGGCAAAAGCGCGCTTAACTGCGAGACCCACAAGTCGAGCAGGTACGAAAGTAGGTCTTAGTGATCCGGTGGTTCTGTATGGAAGGGCCATCGCTCAACGGATAAAAGGTACTCTGGGGATAACAGGCTGATACCGCCCAAGAGTTCATATCGACGGCGGTGTTTGGCACCTCGATGTCGGCTCATCTCATCCTGGGGCTGAAGCAGGTCCCAAGGGTATGGCTGTTCGCCATTTAAAGAGGTACGCGAGCTGGGTTTAGAACGTCGTGAGACAGTTCGGTCCCTATCTACCGTGGGCGTTGGAAATTTGAGAGGATCTGCTCCTAGTACGAGAGGACCAGAGTGGACGAACCTCTGGTGTTCCGGTTGTTTCGCCAGAAGCATCGCCGGGTAGCTACGTTCGGATGGGATAACCGCTGAAAGCATCTAAGCGGGAAGCCCACCTCAAGATAAGATTTCCCTAAAGAGCCGTTGTAGACTACGACGTTGATAGGTTGGGTGTGGAAGCATGGTGACATGTGTAGCTAACCAATACTAATTGCTCGTTTGGCTTGACCATACAACACCCAAGTGGTTTAGTATGAGATAAGTGTAAAGATTTTACCTAACAAGCTTGAATCAATCTTGAATAAAAACAAAACAACAGACTCATAAACAGCGTTGTTAATCCTTTTACGCTGACGACAATAGCAAGATGGAACCACCTGATCCCTTCCCGAACTCAGAAGTGAAACGTCTTAGCGCCGATGGTAGTGTGGTTCGCCCATGTGAGAGTAGGTCATCGTCAGCATCTTATTTGAGGCCACCCCTGTCATTGATAGGGGTGGTTTTTTAAGTTACAATTCATTACTTTAAACTTACTAAAACCCTACTGAATTTTGCTCAAAAATGGCTTATAATATACCATTAAATACTGAGGTATCGTTTTTTATTCATTTTATTGTATAGGATTCTAACTATGTCAATCTACACAACGAAAGCCAGACGCCCATCATGGCGTGGTATCCTTGCAGGACTTTTAATGGGTCTTGTGGTGTCTATGATCATGCTAGCATTGGCACTGGTGCTAAGCTCATTCTTGTCGCTAGACTTGCGTGGTGCTGGTATTGCAGCAGGTATTTATGCAGCGGTAACAGCATTGTTGAGCGCTTTTGTGGCAGGTTTTTTTGCTGTCAAAGCATCAGCGCCAGAAGCATTATTTGGTGATGGTACGGACATTTTGCCAAAAGACGCCGCATTGACTGGTATCTTGACAGCCGCCGCCATCGTGGTCATCACTTCTGTTTTTGCCATGAACAGCGTGTCAGGCATCGTAAGAACAGCAGGTAATGCGGTTGGCACGACAGCGAGCGCCATCGGTGGTGCTGCCAGTGCTGTAACCTCTACGGCAGCGACAGTAGCAGGTGCAGGTGTGGCAGCTACTAATTCTGACGGTGTCAATATTACTGACCGCGCCCAAGAGCTTTACCAAAAAGCGACTGGCAACATCAGCCGTCAAGACATCGAAGCGTGGGTGGCTAAAAATAACGACACCTTTGACCAAGCGCAAATCGGTGCAACAGTAAATGTGCTAGAAGGCATGCTTAACGAAACTAAAGCTGATTTGGCAGAGATGGATTTTACTAATCTAGACACCTGGAAAAACATTGACCAGTATGCTAAGCAGCGTGCTGACGAAGTTGAGGGTGTTTTGAAAGATCAAGAGCTTGTTAATCGTCTACAAGCTGAAGGTCTAAGCCAAGCTCAGGCGGTTGAAGTGCAACAAGAAACTTTGGCTTCTTATCATGAATACCGTGCAGCCACCGAGCAAGCAGTTGCTGATGCACGAGTAAAAATGGAACAAACACTACAAACTGCCGAAGAAACTGCTCGCAAAGCGGCTTTGTATTCAGGTCTGTTCTGGTTAATCAGCACGCTACTGACTTTCTTGGCGAGCATCGCTGGCGCACGCACTGCCGCTGCTAACTATCGCTTGGCTGCCGCACCAGTCGTACTGCGTGATGAGCACAAGTAATCAATTTTAAAATTGATCAAAAAACCTGCCAGCTGGCAGGTTTTTTTGAATTTAAATACAATGAAATTAAATTAAATCGAAAAGGACGAACCGCAGCCACAAGTGGTGGTGGCGTTGGGGTTATTGACCACAAAGCGAGAGCCTTCTAGCCCTTCGACATAGTCGATGGTTGACCCGTGCAGATATTGATAGCTTAAGCTGTCAACAACCAAGACTGCATCGCCATTTAGGAAAGTTGCGTCATCCTCCTCCATGTCTTCAGCAAAATCAAAGCCATAAGAAAACCCTGAGCATCCGCCGCCTGTCACATACACGCGCAGCATCAGCGCCTCATTGCCTTCGGCGGCTTTTAGCTTGGATAGTTTTTTGGCGGCATTATCGGTGAGAGTCATTACATTGTTCATTGTAGTCTCTTGATTTTATTTTGTTATTACAGTGATTATACCATAATTGGTGCAAATTTTATTTATGCAAGGGGTAGGTCTGCTATAATATGCAAATCTTATTCTTGGAAGATTTGTCGTGATTGAATTTAAAGATGTGGCGGTGCGCCGAGAAGGGCGATTGCTGTTTAGCGAAGTAAATTTACAACTTCACAAGCCACAAAAAATTGGTTTGACGGGTAATAACGGTACGGGAAAATCCACCTTGTTCGCCACCATCTTGGGTGAGCATCAGACGGATGTGGGTCAAATCGAAATGCCTAGTAATTGGCAAATTGCTCACATGGCGCAAGAAGTGCACGCCACGCAGATGCGCGCCATTGATTATGTATTATCTGGTGATGGCGAGTGGTATGAGCTTAATCAAAAGCTACAAAACCAAGACGAGCTTTCCGAGAGTGAGATTGCGCCGATTTATGGGCGTTTCGAGGAAATTGATGGTTTTCGTACGCCAACCAAGGCGGCGCAGATCTTATCTGGGCTCGGTTTTGGTGGAGATGAGCATAAGCGTGTAGTAGCGACATTCTCTGGTGGTTGGCGAATGAGGCTTAACCTGGCTCGCACACTCATGCACAGGGCTGATGTGCTGCTGCTGGATGAGCCGACCAATCACTTAGATTTGGATGCGATCTTGTGGCTCGAAGAATGGCTGTCGAAATTCGATGGGCTTATCATGCTGATCAGTCACGATCAGGAATTTTTGGACGTGGTTTGTGGGCATATTTTACACATTGAACATGGTAAGATCACACTATATACAGGTAACTACAGTCAATTTGTCCGTACGCGCAGCGAAAGGCTAGCACAGCAGCAGCAAGCCTTTGAAAAACAGCAAGCAACTCGGGCGCATCTAGAAGATTATATTCGCCGTTTTCGTGCGAAAGCAACTAAGGCAAAACAGGCTCAGAGTCGTATTAAGCAACTATCGCGTATGACTGAGCTGGCGCCTGTGATGGCGGACAGCGCATTTAGCTTCCAGTTTTATCCGCCCAGCCATATGGCAAGCCCATTGATTAGTCTTGAGAATGCATCGATTGGCTATGATGATAAAGCGCTGATTACCAAGGTTAATCTGCAGATTACCCCTGATGTTCGGCTTGGTATTCTCGGGGCAAATGGTGCGGGCAAATCAACCCTGATTAAGGCTTTGGTGGGTGAATTGCCGCTCATAGATGGTAAGCATAAAGTATCCGAAACCTTAAAGCTTGGCTATTTTAATCAACATCAGATGGATTCATTAGATGATAATGCTACGCCGATGGTCATGTTAAGACGTTTGGCAGGTGCGACTTCGGATGCAGATTTGCGCGCATTTTTGGGGAGTTTTGATTTTCGTGGTGATAAGATTGACACGGAATGCTGTCTGTTCTCAGGTGGTGAGCGTGCACGACTGACATTGGCGCTCATCGTGTGGCAGCGCCCTAATGTGTTGGTGCTTGATGAGCCGACGAACCATCTTGATTTACAAATGCGAAATGCGCTGATGCTCGCCTTGCAGAACTTTGAGGGTGCGCTGATTTTGGTATCGCATGATCGTGGATTGATTACATCGGTGTGTGATAGCTTGATCTTGGTTGCAAATGGTCGCGCTGATGAATTTACAGGCGACATGGCAGACTATGCTGAGCATCTAAAACAAGCCCGTCTTGAAAAACAAGCGCGTAGCAATGCTGTCTCTGAGAGTAAGCCTCCTAACGATACCAAAGAGCTGTCAAAGGAAGAAAAGCGCAAGCTTGCCGCCCAATATCGCAATAAAACCGCACCGCTGCGCAAACAGATTGACAAGCTCGAAAAGCAGCTAGTAAAACACAGCGAAAATTTGGCAAATATCGAGGTACAATTGTCAGATCAAAGTCTGTATGACGATACGAATAAAGATAAGCTGTTGGCGTTGTTAGCTGGGCAAACCGACGCCCAAAAACAGCTGGCAGAAGTTGAAGAGTCGTTACTCATGGCGCTGGATGAGCTTGAGAATCTGGAAGCGTCTTTGGAGATCTGATGTCAAGGCAGTCTGATTTGGTTGATTATTATCTGGTGCTTGGTGTCTCTAAGTCGGCAAGTCTGCCCGAGATTAAGCGCGCCTACCGTAGGCTTGCGCTCATCCATCATCCTGACAGACAGGGCGATCCTGCCCAGATTGTGCTGATTAATGAGGCTTATGCCACCTTAAAAGACACCCAAAAACGCGCCAAATATGACGTGATTCACGCCGTGCATTTTAGTGCAATGGGGCAGGTGACTGCCAAGGCCATGACACGCATCCGATCATCGCAGACCATCATGACTGGGCTTAGAAAATTTGAGTCTCATGCGCGAGCTTTGTCTAACTTTGCTCAAACACAACTACAAAAGAACGACGGCCAGCTCCTAAAAAATGCCAAAACCTTGCTGATGAGAATCAATCAGCTGTCCAAAATGGCAACCAATCAGATGCCAATCATCGCCATGGATGCCAAGATTGCCAGCCAAGGTGGCGATATTTATTTTAATCATCATGGGCAGATGGTGCGTGCAAGCTTGCCGGCGGGGCTGAGCGATGGCGCAAAAATTAAGCTGATGATTAAAGGTGAGCCCGTTTGGTTTGTAATTAAGATAAGAAATAATGAATAAAAATGAGAGAGCGTCATGAAAGAGAATCAATTTTTGCCACCGCTGTGGCTAAAAAATCCACATTTACAGACAATTTTACCGCGTTATCTGGTGAAATTTACACCAAATTATCAGCGCAAGCTATTAAAGGACTCTCTTGATGAGAGTGATGTGGCTTTTGACTTTCTGCCGATGGATGATAAACGTGGCGAAGATGGTCGATTAGCCACGCCGATCGTGGTTTTATTTCATGGCATGGAAGGCTCAAGCCAAAGCCACTACGCCAAAACACTTGCCAAAAATGTGCAGGCAGCGGGGTTTCATTTCGTGGTGGCGCATTTTCGCTCCTGTGGTGGTGTGGCAGTTTCTGGCAAAGTGTTTTATAATGCAGGCGACACGGCCGAAGTGCATCATTATTTAAAAAATCTAAACAAGGAATATCAAACAGTCTATGCCATCGGCGTGTCGTTGGGCGGTAATGCATTGGCCAAATACATGGGTGAATATGGTCACGACGCCATCTGCCAACGTGCGGTCGTGGTCTCTGCGCCGGTGGATCTGGCAAGTGCATCCATCGCCATGGAGCGATTGCTCGGCAAAAGAATCTATACCCCATATTTATTAAATCCGATCATCAAAAAAGCCTTAGAGAATCGCTTGACTGATGCAGAAATTACCGCATTAAAAGCTGCCAAACGAATGGGTGATTTTGATAATGTATTCACCGCACCAAGGCACGGATTTCATTCTAAGAATGACTACTACCGTCAAGCATCTGCATTGCCTTATCTTAGATCAATCAATAAGCCAACCTTAATTATCACCGCCAAAGATGATCCGTTTTTGGGTGTGACGGCAGAGGCGGGCGATGTGTCAGAGGATGTGAAATTGCTCGATACAGCCTATGGCGGGCACATCGGCTTTGTGGGTTATGATTATGCCACGCGCACGTTTGATTTGGATTTTGTGGCGAATCAAGCCCTAAGATTTTTTGGGGAAGGCTGATGCGTATTGTATTTATGTTAATCACGGTTGCTTTGTTTCAACTGTGTGCCTTTATGGTGGGTCGTGGGATATTTTGGTTGATCCAGCCTTGGCTGCCTAATGCGCGAACGTGGGTGGTGATTGCCACCTTGGTGGTGAGTAATCTATTTTTGGCGACGTTATTCCTTGGGCAATTTCGCATTGCGCTGGGTTATTTATCGGTGCTTTGGCTTGGTGTGCTGACCATTGCCGTGATTTGTGTGATGAATGTATTATGCCAGAAGCTAAGCCTTGCAAATGCGCAAGTTTATGACGTGGGCATTCGAGCGGCTGCGCTGTGCGGTTTCGTTGGGCTGATTGGCATGTCGCTTTATAATGCCTATACGCCGACAGTGCGCCATCTATCAATACAAATTGATAAGCCAATGGCTCATCCTGTGCGTCTGGCATTGGCGTCCGATCTGCACCTAGGGAGAATGTTCGGGGTGAATCAGCTTGAGCAGTTGGCGAATATTCTAAAGCAAGAACGTGCCGAACTACTCCTAATGCCAGGGGATATCATGGATGATAATACCCATGTGTATGAAGCGCAAAACATGCGTCCCGCCTTTGGTTCCGTAGTCTCTGCTGCCAGTAGCGGTGTGGTGGCGAGTCTTGGCAATCACGACCTGTATGATGTGTCATCTCGCCGCGCCATTGCCGAAGCGGTACGTGCCACAGGTGCGGTATTATTGGATGATCAGGTGGCTGTCATCAATGTAGGAGGTGTGCTGTTGTCCCTGATTGGTCGCTTTGATGATCATAAGACAGACAGAAAAACAACCGAGCAGCTATTGGCAGAACTACCCCAAGAAGCCCAAGAGTATCCTGTCATCCTGTTGGATCATCGCCCAAGTCAGGTTGATGAGAATGTGCAGCTGCCCATCGATGTACAGGTGTCGGGACACACGCATAATGGTCAGATTTTCCCTGCAAACTTCATCGTAAAAATTCTCAATCGAGTCAGCTACGGACATAAAGAAATTAACAATACGCACGTCATCGTATCGTCAGGCTATGGCTTTTGGGGGATTCCTTTTAGGCTTGGTTCGCAGTCGGAGGTTTGGGTGATTGAATTATCGGGTAAGAAATAATTGGAATCATAAAAAAAGCGTTCATTGAGAACGCTTTTTTTATTTGACTTAATTTAAGTCTTTAGACCTAGCACATCCTGCATGTCGTACAGTCCAGCAGGCTGACTGCTTGCCCATACGGCAGCACGGACAGCACCAGCTGCAAAGGTCATGCGGCTCATCGCCTTATGGGTGATCTCGATGATCTCGCCATCCATGATAAATCCAACCGTATGCTCGCCCACGATCTCGCCACCACGAATCGCATGCATGCCGATTTCGCCTGCGGTGCGCTTAGATTCACCTTGTCTTCCGTGTACGAGCGCTGTTTTTAGGCTTTGATTGCGGGCATCGGCGACAGATTTTGCCATCATAAGGGCGGTGCCTGATGGCGCATCAATCTTGTGCTTGTGGTGATGCTCGATGATCTCAACATCCGCATCCATACCAAGCACCTTGGCGGTGGTAGCAAGAAGATTTAGGCTCAAATTCACGCCAGTGGAGAAGTTGCCCGCATAGACGATCGGGATGAATTGACTGGCTTCTTTTAGCTTGGCTTCTTGATCTTCGGATAAGCCTGTTACACCCATCACCAGCGCAACTTTATTGATGACGCATTGCGCCAGCACTTCATCAAGCGCTTCTGGTAGACTAAAATCAATCAGCGCACCCAATTCTGCGACATCTAACGTCGATAATGCGATGCCATTTTTGTCAGAGCCGATAAATTCGCCTGCATCCACACCGATAAGGCTCGAGACACTACGCACGAATGCGCCTTTGAGGGTGGTATGTGGATTATCCAGCGTGGCTTGTAATAGCATTCTACCCATGCGACCTGATGCGCCCATGATACCGATGTTGATGCTGCTCATGATGATCCCTTATTACCAATTAAAAGTTTGTGAATTCACTTTGATTATACCCAAAAATTTCACAAATGAAAATGCAAAAAGCACGGCAATGATTTACCGTGCTTGTTTTGGGCGTGTTTGATTAATCAAAAAGGTCTTTTACGTCGTCTTTGATTTTGTCAAAAAAGCCTTTTTTCTTGGCAGAGGCTTGATTGTCTTTACCAAGGCTGGCTTGGAATCGACGCAGTAGCTCTTTTTGTTCGTGGGTCAGGTTGGTTGGTGTCTCAACGATGATGCGGCAGATCAGATCGCCTTGCATTCCGCCACGAACCGTGGTTACGCCTTTGCCACGCACGCGCAGCAGTTTGCCATTTTGAGTACCTTCAGAGACTTTAATCTTGAGGCGACCATCCAAAGTAGGCACTTCAACTTCATCGCCAATGGCAGCGGTGGCGATATCCACAGGAACATCCATGTGTAGATCGGCACCGTTACGTGTGAAGATCTCGTGCGGTTTGACATGGATTTCTACATACAGATCGCCATTTGGCATGCCTGCATCACCCGCTTCGCCTTTGCCTGATAGGCGCACGCGGTCGCCATCGTCCACACCGGCAGGGATGGAGACTTCTAGGGTTTGAGATTTTTGTTGTTTGCCTTCGCCGTGGCAGTCTGGGCAAGGGTTTTTGATGGTCTTGCCAGTGCCATGACAGTCTGGGCAAGTCTGCTGCATGACAAAGAAGCCTTGCTGCATGCGAACCTGACCTTGCCCATGACAAGTGCTACAGGTGGTGATGTCAGCGTCTGACTTCGCGCCTTTGCCGTTACAGGTGCTACAGCTGACTGATGAGCTAAATTGAATCTCTTTTTTGCAGCCTTTGACAGCCTCTTCTAGGCTTAGGCTTAGGCGATAAAGTAAGTCGGAACCCTTGCTGGCACGAGCGCGTGATGAGCGAGATCCACCAAAGAAGTCGCCAAATCCGCCACCAGAACCGCCGCCGAATGCCTGACCAAAGATGTCACCAAAGATATCGCCAAAGTCGCCATGGAAGCCACCAGCGCCGCCGAATCCGCCATTATTCATGCCTTGTTCAAAAGCATCATGCCCCATGCGATCATAGCTGGCGCGTTTTTGGGCGTCGGAGAGCACCTCATAAGCCATTGTCGCTTCTTTGAATTTCTCTTCAGCGCTTGGGTCGTCTGGATTTTTGTCAGGGTGGTACTTCATCGCCAAACGGCGGTAGGCTTTTTTGATTTCTTTTTCGTCAGCCGACTTGTCCACACCCAAAACGGTATAAAAATCTCTGCTCATATTAATTCCACAGTGTCAAAATAGTTTTGCCTTTTATGGTGGTTTTGCCTTATTTATCAAGTTAAAAGCGCCGAAAAATCGCAAATTTTTCTAAGGCTTTCACCAATTTATGGCAAAATAATGCATTCATTGTCATTTTGGATTTGTTTATGAAAACTGCCCTAAAAATAAGCCTTTTTCTGCTCGTTATTGTCTTGATCATCGCAGGCGTGTCACCGTATTATCGACTTTATCAGCTCAATCAGGCTTATGAGAGAGGTGATTATCTGCCCATTGTGCAGGCGGTGGATTTTGATACTCTGCGCAGCAATCTAAAGACACAGCTTTATACCAATGCGGATAACCTTGCTCAAGAAGTGCCAAAAGAGCTTGAATTTCTAGGAATTAATCAAGAAAAACTTAACAATATAGCTAAGACTATGATCGATGGTAGTATTGACAATGTCATTACATACGATAATGCCATTCGTCTAAGCAAGGGCGAGATACAAGCAACTGATGCCAGCATTGCTGATTTGGTCGTATTGGGCGATGCGTGGCAGTCATTGGATGATAGCGAGCCAAACCAAGCGACAGATGTCGATCAGAATAATGATAAAAATCATCAGCTTGGCTACCGCGGCATCAACTGCTTTTCTGTAAAGACAAGCGTGCAAGGCAAGGATGTCGATGTTCGACTGTCTCGGCATGGGCTGACGCAGTGGAAGATAGATAATGTTATCCTACCTTAATGGCAAGTATGAATGGACGGTAAACCTTGAGTAATTTACCGCCCATTTTTTCTATTTAATATTTAGAAATTCTAAAAATTCTTCGCCATTAAAATCACCTTGGAACAGCTCGCCTTGATCGTTGAAGATGGCAGGTGTGGCAAATATCGCCAAAGACTGTGCGGCGAGCTGGTTGTGGGTAAGGTTATTCTCGTCGCCTTGGCAGGTTGCTCTGATGCGGATGCCACGCATGGCTGCAGAGAGTAGAGAGGCGCGTTTGGTATTGTCGCTTTCGCACCAAATTTGTCGCATCGGTTCTGGTGATTCATCATAGACAGGGTAGCCGATCGCCTTAATGGTGATTCCTTTATTATTGAACTCATTGATTTTACTATGGAAAATCTTGCAATACGGACAGTTGATGTCGGTGGCAATATAGACCACAGCGCGCTCGGTGCCTTTGGCGGGGTAGATGGCTAAGGTTTCTTGATCGAGCTGGCCTAGGGCATGGCGATTCTTGGCGTATTCAAAGTCAGTGTCTAGACCTGCAAACAGACCATCTTCGATGACTGAAATCTCCCCATTGATGAAATAACGTCCATCACTGCTCACCAAAAATGGCGTTCCACTGGCAGAAACGCCCCACAGCAAGCCATCAACATTCGTGTGGTAGAAGGCGGCTTGTTGATCGATGTTTTTTAGAACTGTCATGTTGGCAAGCAGATCAGCCTTATGAGCATTCGTGATGGGTGTGCCGGCTTTGGCCTTTGGGTGGTTGCCTGTGGCTGCTTTTGGGCTTGGATTGGGCTCGATGTTGCCTTGAATGACATAGTTTAGGTCATGTGTGATGAGTAGGGGCTCTTGACCTTGCCCAAGGCTAAGCAGCAACAAGGAGCTGATCGGGCTCGGCTGTATGCTCTCAACAGGAATGCTAAGACCAGCGCCGTTAAGGGTGGCGCGAATCTGCGCTTCGTTAATGTTGGCGTGCGCCGTACCCAAAGATAGAATAACGGCTAGACTTAAAGATTTTAGTAAAGTTTTCATATTTTTGGTTCTTTAAAATTAAATGATAGCAATCTTAAAATTGCTCGATTTCATCAGCTGTTAAGAATCGGCTCTCACCCATCTCAAGCCCATCAAGTGTAATGCTACCAATACTGGCTCGGTGGAGCTCTACGACTTTATTGCCAAAATAACCCATCATGCGCTTGACCTGATGGTATTTACCTTCGGTTAGTATCAGCACAGCATGAGTCTCATCGATGAATGATAGCTCAGCAGGGCGCGTCTTTTCAGTATCGCCTTCTAACAATATCCCGTTGGCAACTTGTTTGATTGCGTGGGCTTGTTCGTCTGCGTTCATCGAATTGGCTAGAGTGATTTCGTAGCGCTTGGGTTGATGGCGCTTGGGGCTGGTCACACGATGCAGCCATGCGCCATCATCGGACAGCAGCAACGCACCTGTGGTATCTACGTCCAGTCGTCCTGCGATGCGAAGGCTGCCAATCTCTGGCACAGCGATGAGATCGGTGACGATGGGGTATTCTTTGGCTTTTAGAGTGCATTCAAAGCCATCTGGCTTATATAGTAGGATGTAACGATTCCCCTCTGCCACGCTTAAAGGCTCTCCCGCCCACAGTACTTCATCATCGGCTTGTATGTGTACGCTACCGTCTTTGATGATCTCATTATTGACGGTGATTTCGCCTGCATGCAGGACTTTTTTGGCTTCTTTACGAGACAGTTCAGTGGCTTTGCTTAGGAATTTATCTAATCTCATGTGTTGTCTTCATTTAAAAATCATGGCGTTTAGTGTATCATATTTGGCTTATTATATGAAAAAATTTCACATGAGCTACCATACCCTAGCCGCGCCATGCGATGCGGCTTATGAAATCAAAAAAAGCGAATTTCTTGCTTTTGCCTATCCGATCAACATCAAAGAAGACGTGATGTTTCACGTGGAACAATTAAAATCACGCTATCCAGACGCGCGCCATCACTGTACGGCCTACATCATTGGCGATCCACATAATACCACGCGCGCAGGCTTTGATGATGATGGCGAGCCCAATGGCACCGCAGGCAGAACGATTCTAAATGTCTTACAGCACAAGGGCATTGGCAATGCGTTGGTGGTTGTAGTTCGTTATTTTGGCGGGATTAAGCTTGGGGCAGGTGGTCTGACCCGCGCCTATGCGACAGCCACGCAGATGGTCGTGGATAAGATGGATTTGGTGGAATTTATCCCAAAATCTGTGGTGAAAGTGAGCACGGACTTTGCTAACGAAGCCCAAATACGCTATCTGGTGGGACAGGCGAGCGGTGAGATATTATCAGCAGAATACTCTGATAATGTGACGATGTCGGTGCAGCTAGACAGTGAGAAGGTTCAGGCATTTAGCGAGAGTCTAGGCATCTATGGAGAGATGAGCGAATAAACACAAACGATAAAGCCCTAACATCAGTTAGGGCTTACCGTATGGGGGTTTTGCTACTTGCGCTATCCTTAAATTCTATCCATAATATCAGCGTTCATCCATGTTGGCATATCCATTCGCCGTATTCCTTGCTGATGGGTGTATTATGCCAAGTTCTAGCAGGGATGAAAATACGCCAACCTCTCAAATGTGTGTAAGACATTGACTACAAACTTGTACCTATCCCACATCTATGTAAAAATATTATTCCAAATAAGAATAAAGAAACCTCTATGCCCGATTCATGACAGTGTTAAAATACCCCAAAGATTAACCAACCCGAGGTTCTTATGAATTTTACCAAGCACAGCACCACCGCATTGGCATTAGGTGTGATGTTAGCACTCACAGGCTGCGGTAATAAATCCGCCACAGACACCGCCACCAAAACAGACAAAACCACGCTCACCATTAACAATGGCGCTGAGATCAGCTCCTTAGATCCGCATAAGACAGGCGGTGTACCGGAGTCGGGTGTGGCGCGTCAGCAGTTCGTGGGGCTCACGACAACCGATGCTGATGGTAAGCTCATCGCAGGCATTGCTGAGAGCTGGGAGACTAGTGATAATATCACGTGGATCTTCAAGCTGCGTGATGCGAAATGGTCAAATGGCGACGCCGTCACTACCCAAGACTTTGTTTATAGTTTTCAGCGTATGGTGAATCCAGAGACTGCTGCCAACTTCGCCAACTTCGTGGCAGATGCTAAGTTCTTGAATGCTGGCGATATCATCGAGGGTAAGCGTAAGCCTGCAGAGCTGGGTGTCAGAGCGTTGGATGACAAGACCTTACAAATCACGCTGTCTGAGGCGGTGCCATATTTACCGCAGATGCTTGCTTATACCGCAATGCGTCCTGTTCCCCAAAAAGTCGTAGAAGCGCTTGGCGATGCTTGGGCAAAACCTGAGAACATTGTGGTTAATGGCCCGTACATCATCAAAAATTGGCGCGTGGGCGAGAGAATGAATTTCGTTAAAAACCCTCATTATTATGATGCGGATAATGTCGCCATTGAGAATTTGGTGCTGTTACCGATCGACAGCGGCCCTACGGATTATGCGCGTTATCAGGCGGGCGAGATTGATGTGACTTATACCGATGTGCCAAGCGACATTCTGACATCTGTCAAGGGTGATGACGTGAAGACGTCGCCATCGTTCTGTTCGTATTATTATGAGATGAACGTGAATAAGCCGCCATTTAACGATGTTCGTGTTCGTCGTGCCATGACCTTGGCGCTAGACCGTGAGACCATCGCCGAGAAAGTCGCCGCCCGTGGCGAGACGCCTTCTTATCAGATGACCCCAACGGTGGTGTCGAATAACCCAAATTACACCCCAGAGTGGCAAAAACTTGATAAGGAAGCGCGCATCGCAGAAGCCAAGCGTCTGTTAAATGAAGCAGGCTATAATGAGCAAAACCCGCTAAAATTCGACCTGCTGTATAACACCAGTGAGAACCATAAAAAAGTCGCCGTCGCAGCACAGTCTTTATGGCAAGAGGCGTTAGGCTTTGCCAAAATTACCCTTGTCAATCAAGAATGGAAAGCATATCTGGCCAGCCGCCGTAATCACGAACATCAGATGGCGCGTGCGGCATGGTGCGGTGATTATGACGATCCCGCAGCGTTCTTAAACGTCATGCGTACAGAGGGTTCGGGTAACTATGGCGATTATTCTAGCCAAGAATATGACAACCTATTAAAGACGTCTTTGAACAAGTCAGACGATGCTGAGCGTGCCAAGGTATACCATCAGTTAGAGGCGATCTTGGACAAAGATGTACCGAACGTTTGGGTGTATTATCAAGTGAATGCTCGCGTGGTTAAGCCTTACGTGGCAGGCTATTCGACTAACGACGCCTTGGGCAATTGGCAAGCCAAATATTGGTCGATTAAATAATCGAACGATTCATAAAAAAGACTTGGTGTGCGCCAAGTCTTTTTTTTACCCGTCAGAGTAGAACTATTGACCTCAATATAAAAAGACCGCAATTAATGCGGTCTTTTTAGGTGGGAGGGTTGTTACTACTTAACTACTTGTTGCATCATCCTTAACTTCTATCCATAAGCCACAGCATTCATCCATGCTAGCGCATCCATTTGCCGTCTTCCTTGCTGCTTGGGTGTATTATGCCAAGTTCTAGCAGGGATGAAAATACGCCAACTTCTTAAAATACTGTAAGTTTTAGCTTACATGCTATATCGAACGCACAACGTCAGCGAACAGCTCGTAGGAGTATTTTTGTTTGGCTTTGTCATGAATGTAGCTGACTGCCATTAGCTCATCTGCTTGAATGCGTGATTGTAGCTCTTCGATTTGTTCTTTGGCAGTGGCAGGCGAGCCAATGATGCTGCACGCCATCATGCTTTTTGCCATGTTTAGAACGTGAGGCGGCACATGACTTTCGATGTCCGCAACAGGTGGCTTCATGCCGGAGCGATCGCCCGTTACTACATTCAAGAAGAACTGAAGACTTGTCGTGGAGAGCAGTTCGGCTTCATCATCACTGTCTGCGATGATGGCGTTGATGCCTACGATGACCTGCGGGGCGTCGAGCACGGCAGATGGCTTAAAGTAGTTGCGATAAATGTCCAACGCCTGAGTCAAGAATCTCGGTGCAAAGTGAGAGGCGAATGCATAAGGTAAGCCCAATTCCGCCGCCAAATAGGCGCTCTCGGTGCTTGAGCCTAGGATATAAAGCGGCACATTAAGCCCCTTGGCAGGGTAGGCGCGAACCTTTTTGCCCTGATCATCATCGCCAAAATAAAATTGAAGCTCCTTAATGTCGTTAGCAAAGCTCATCGCGAAGTCATCTTGATGGCGACGAATCGCACGCGCGGTCTGAGGATCTGTACCCGGTGCACGACCAAGCCCTAGATCGATACGGTTCGGGTATAGGCTTGCCAGCGTGCCGTATTGCTCTGCGACGATGAATGGCGAATGGTTGGGTAGCATGACGCCGCCCGAGCCAACTCGGATCGTGTTTGTTTTATCAAGCACGCGCTGAATCAGCAGGCTGGTCGCTGAGCTTGCAAGATAGGGCATGTTGTGATGTTCGGCGATCCAGTAGCGTGAATAGCCTAGCTTCTCAGCGCGCTGCGCCAGATCAACCAAGTCGTCCACGGCGTCGGTAAAGGTCTCACCATCGCGAAATGGCGCTAGGTTTAGGATGGATACGTCAGTCATAATGGTTCTCTTATTTGTAAAATTTATAAATATCTATCAATATAGATATGAGCGATAAAGGTTTCTTTTCAAGGAAATATAAGCTTTGGGTAAATTTGGCTTAGCGATACTTTTGTTAATTTAGCTCATGTGTGATTTGGTGGATAAAATCACGCACGCCTTGAGCGCGATATCGATAGTAGGTCCATTTGCCTAGTCGTTTGCTCTCTATCAGTCCCGCATTCTGTAGATTGGCCAAATAGCTTGAGATGACCGACTGGGCCAGTCCTGACTTATCAGCGATCATGCCCACACAGATGCCGCCATCAAAACCTGTCTCAGCGCAGCGCAGTGCATCAGCACCGAAATGGGTCGCAGGGTCTTTTAACCACAATAGAATCTGGTAACGGCAGTCGTTGCCAAGCACCTTAAAAATCTCAGTTGATTTCATATATAAAATAACCAAATCTAAACTTACATATCATTATATCTGTAATTTTAGATATGTCAAGTTATTGGCATTAGATAAGTTCGAGACTAAGCAGACAATCATGCTACAATGCACATCCATCCTTAGCCATGACAATTAAACCCAGCCATGTCAGATTTTGTTCCGCCGATGATTGCTGGCGTATCACCAAGCACGATTTATCTTGAGAAATTGGTCAGTCCGCCTGTCGATTTATTTACTTTTTTATGCCAAAAATTCCCCCATGTGGGCATTTCGGAATGGCGCAGACGCTTTGATGATGGGTTGGTATTTTGGGAGGATGGCGAGACTACCACCATAGATGCGCCTTATTTACATGGGCGTTCGGTGTATTATTATCGATTTTTGGAGGATGAGGTTGTTGTGCCTTTTGCTCATGAGGTGCTTTATGAGAACGACAGATTCATGGTGGTGGACAAGCCGCATTTTTTGGCGGTGACGCCAGGCGGTGAGTACGTTCGTCAGACGCTGCTCACTCGGCTAAAGCAGCAGACCAATAATCCTGACCTCTCGCCCATTCATCGGTTGGATCGTGAGACGGCAGGGTTGATTCTGATCAGTAAAGATGTAAAGACTCGCGGTATCTATCAGTCGCTGTTCTCAGATAATGCCATTCATAAAATTTATCACGCCATCGCACCCTGCAATGCCGATATGACATTTCCTATGGATGTTCACTTACATCTAACGCGCGGCGAGCCATTTTATACGATGCGTGTCGATGTCAATACGCCACCGAACTCGCACACACTCGTTCATCAGCTGGAGACCCAAGGCGACTGGGCAAAGTATGAGCTGCACCCCACGACAGGCAAGCTGCATCAGCTACGAGTACATCTAAACCATCTGGGCATGCCCATCAAGAACGACCCCTATTATCCGCAGGTTAAGCACAAAGCGCGTGGCGAGTTCGATGCACCGCTACAGCTGCTCGCCAAATCGCTGTCATTTATCGATCCTGTCACGGGCGAGCAGATTGATTTTCATTCAAGGCGAAATCTTGATTTTTGATGGCGTGTGTCAGCTTTCGCGAATTGACAAATCAGGGCGAGAATGCTATTTTTGGTGAGATTATATCCGTTAAAGCCAATCGTTAGGCTTATCATCATTGAACAAGGAGTAAAAAATGAGCGAATTTGTAACCTGTGACCTGTTGGATGATAATGCGGATAAAGACATTCAGGTGGTCAGCCCAAGCATGGATGGGAAGTTTTTCCGTAGTTTTGGCGGCAAAAAAGCATTCGGCGGGCAGGCAGTTACGGTCAAGTGCTTCGAGGATAATTCACGTGTCAAAGAGCTACTTGCGACCGATGGTGCTGGCAAGGTGCTCGTCGTAGATGGTGGTGCCTCGATGCGCTGTGCGCTGCTTGGTGACATGATCGCTGAGAGCGCGGTCAAATATGGTTGGGCAGGCGTGATCGTCTATGGCTGTGTGCGTGATGTCGATGCGTTGACCGAGCTGGATTTGGGTGTGCATGCGCTCGGCTGCATTCCCCAAAAATCCACCCGCAAAGGCATCGGTGAGACAGGCGTGACGCTAAATTTTGGCGGGGTTAGCATCAAAGATGGCGCATACGTCTATGCTGATAATAATGGCATCTTGGTATCAGATACTGCTTTGATCTGAATGCAGCTGCTATATAAAAGCGTCCTTGGCGGGCGTTTTTTTGTGCTGATATGACTGTTGGTTTGGCTTAGGGCAACTATTTTACATGAATTGAATGCGAGAAATCGACTATAATTAATGCAGCTTTTATGGTCTTAAAACTTACTCAGATGTAAAGACTTTGTTTCCAATATTGCAAAAATGCTAGATTTATGGGCGATAAAAGTGGTATAGTAGAACAATTTTTAATTAAATTTTAAGCATTATCAATCATTATTTAACAATTTAGGAGTCTGTATGCGCTCGTTGGTGAATGCATACCTTAAAGCCGGATTGGTGCCGATGATCATCGCGGCGCTGATTTTAGGTGCGATTGTGGGCGCGCTGTTGCCGTCTGTAGGTATTTCTGTTGGTATTTTGGGTGCGATTTTTGTGGGCGCGCTAAAAGCGGTTGCCCCGATTTTGGTGTTTGTACTGGTGATTGCGGCGGTGACGTCTTATCGTGGCGGTGGCGATCTTCGTATCAAGCCAGTTTTTATTCTGTATCTATTTGGCACCTTTACCGCGGCACTGACGGCTGTGGTGGCGAGTTTTACTTTCCCAACGGAGCTTGTACTGGTGGCAGCAGAGAACATCGAACAGACACCGCCACAGGACCTAAAAGAAGTACTGACCACGCTGCTCATGAATCTGGTGGCGAACCCTGTTAAGTCATTGGCAGAAGCCAATTACATGGGCATCTTGACGTGGGCGGTGCTAATTGGTCTGGCGCTTCGCCATGTGAGTGAGACCACACGCCAAGTCGCAACAGACCTAAGTGCTGCCATCACCAACGTGGTGAAGTGGGTGATTGCCTTTGCACCGATTGGTATCTTTGGTCTGGTGGCGGCGACCGTCGCTGAAACTGGTCTGGATGCACTGCTGGGCTACGGTCATCTACTAATGGTATTGGTGGGCTGTATGCTGTTCATCGCGCTCGTGGCGAACCCTATTATCGTGCTTGCAATTACTCGTAAAAACCCATACCCACTGGTATTGGCCTGTCTGCGTGAGTCGGGCGTGACGGCGTTCTTTACGCGTTCATCAGCAGCCAACATTCCTGTCAACATGAACCTTGCGCGTAAGCTGGGTCTGAATGAAGAGACTTATTCGGTGACCATTCCGCTGGGCGCGACGATTAACATGGCGGGTGCGGCGATCACCATTAACGTGTTGACCCTGGCAGCGGCGCATACGTTGGGTCTGGATGTATCGTTCGGTTCGGCGTTATTGCTTGCCATCATTGGTAGCTTGGCAGCGTGTGGCGCATCAGGCGTGGCAGGCGGTTCATTGCTACTGATTCCGATGGCGTGTAGTTTGTTCAGCATTCCTAATGACATCGCCATGCAGGTGGTGGCGATCGGCTTCATCATCGGTGTCGTACAAGACTCGGCGGAGACCGCGCTAAACTCATCAACTGACGTGCTATTTACCGCAGCAGTCGATCCAAAATACGCCTACAAGGGCTAATATAAAAACCATCAAAAACCGATTTCTTAGGAAGTCGGTTTTTTATTGGCTGACGGTATTTGGTTGAATAATAAATACTTTGAAGTTCGATGTTATCTATTTGGTAGCTTCAATCAAATCATTGATATTTTTTAACTTTTTGCATATTCTCAATCTACAAACAGTAGAAATTAGTGGTGTCGTTAGACGGCTAAAATTATAACACAACACGTCATAAAATGATATTTTTATCATATAGTATATTCTCATAAAAAATATTGACAAGACAAATCGCCTTTCATAAGATACAACTGTACCAAAACAGCACCTAGCCACCACCAAACGGAGATTTTTATGTTGTTTCAAGACTTTACCCATTTATATCCCTTATCAAAAACCGTGCGTTTTGAATTAAAGCCCATTGGCAGGACATTAGAGCATATCCATGCCAAAAACTTTTTGAGCCAAGATGAGACCATGGCGGACATGTACCAAAAGGTGAAGGTGATACTCGACGATTATCATCGTGATTTTATCGCTGATATGATGGGCGAAGTTAAGCTAACTAAGCTGGCAGAATTTTATGATGTGTATTTAAAATTTAGAAAAAATCCCAAAGACGATGAATTGCAAAAACAGCTAAAGGACTTGCAAGCAGTTTTAAGAAAAGAGAGTGTGAAGCCCATCGGTAATGGCGGAAAATACAAGGCGGGTCATGACCGCTTGTTTGGGGCAAAGCTCTTTAAGGACGGCAAAGAGCTTGGTGATTTGGCAAAATTTGTCATCGCCCAAGAGGGTAAGTCATCGCCAAAGCTTGCTCACCTTGCCCATTTTGAGAAGTTTAGCACTTACTTTACTGGTTTTCATGATAACCGCAAAAACATGTACAGCGATGAGGATAAACACACCGCCATTGCCTATCGTCTGATACATGAAAACCTGCCACGTTTTATTGACAACCTACAAATACTGACAACCATCAAACAAAAGCACTCGGCGTTGTATGACCAGATTATAAATGAGCTGACTGCGAGTGGCTTGGATGTGTCGCTGGCAAGTCATCTGGACGGCTATCACAAGCTTTTAACCCAAGAGGGTATCACGGCTTATAATAGGATAATAGGTGAAGTGAATGGTTATACGAATAAGCACAATCAAATTTGCCACAAATCCGAACGTATCGCCAAATTACGCCCCCTACACAAACAAATCCTAAGCGACGGCATGGGTGTGTCATTTTTGCCAAGCAAATTTGCTGATGATAGCGAGATGTGTCAAGCGGTCAATGAATTTTACCGCCATTATACTGATGTTTTTGCCAAGGTGCAAAGCTTGTTTGATGGGTTTGATGACCATCAAAAGGACGGCATTTATGTTGAGCATAAAAATTTAAATGAACTATCCAAGCAGGCATTTGGTGATTTTGCCTTGTTGGGTCGGGTGCTGGACGGCTATTATGTGGATGTGGTGAATCCAGAGTTTAATGAGAGATTTGCCAAAGCCAAAACCGACAATGCCAAAGCAAAACTGACTAAAGAAAAAGACAAATTCATCAAAGGCGTGCATTCCTTGGCAAGCCTTGAGCAGGCGATAGAGCATCATACTGCTAGGCATGATGATGAGTCTGTGCAGGCGGGCAAACTTGGACAGTATTTCAAACACGGTCTGGCAGGCGTGGATAATCCAATCCAAAAAATACACAACAACCACAGCACCATTAAGGGTTTTTTGGAGCGTGAACGTCCAGCAGGCGAGCGAGCATTGCCCAAAATTAAGTCAGGCAAAAACCCTGAAATGACGCAGTTAAGACAGCTAAAAGAGCTGCTAGACAACGCCCTAAACGTGGCGCATTTTGCCAAGTTATTAACGACCAAAACCACGCTAGACAACCAAGACGGCAATTTTTATGGTGAGTTTGGGGTGTTGTATGATGAGCTTGCCAAGATTCCCACGCTTTATAACAAAGTGCGTGATTATCTGTCGCAAAAGCCATTTAGCACCGAAAAATATAAATTAAACTTTGGCAATCCGACATTATTAAACGGGTGGGATTTGAATAAAGAAAAAGATAATTTTGGGGTTATCTTACAAAAAGACGGCTGTTATTATTTGGCGTTATTAGATAAAGCTCATAAAAAAGTATTTGATAATGCTCCAAATACAGGCAAAAGTATTTATCAAAAAATGGTTTATAAGTATCTAGAGGTAAGAAAACAATTTCCCAAGGTGTTTTTTTCCAAAGAGGCTATTGCTATTAACTATCACCCTTCAAAAGAATTGGTGGAAATCAAGGATAAAGGCAGGCAACGTTCTGATGATGAAAGGTTAAAATTATATAGATTTATTCTTGAATGTTTAAAAATACATCCGAAATATGATAAAAAATTTGAGGGGGCTATTGGTGATATTCAGTTGTTTAAAAAGGATAAAAAAGGTAGAGAGGTTCCCATATCAGAGAAAGATTTGTTTGATAAGATAAATGGGATATTTAGTAGTAAACCAAAGTTAGAAATGGAAGATTTTTTTATTGGGGAATTCAAGCGATACAATCCAAGTCAGGATCTTGTAGATCAATATAATATCTATAAAAAAATAGATTCGAATGACAATAGGAAAAAAGAAAATTTTTATAATAACCACCCAAAATTCAAGAAAGACCTAGTGCGTTATTATTACGAATCTATGTGCAAGCACGAAGAGTGGGAAGAATCGTTTGAATTTTCTAAAAAATTGCAAGATATTGGTTGTTATGTTGATGTAAATGAATTATTTACAGAGATTGAAACTCGTAGACTGAATTATAAAATCAGTTTTTGTAATATCAACGCCGATTATATTGACGAGTTGGTTGAACAAGGTAAGTTGTATTTATTCCAGATTTATAATAAGGATTTTTCGCCCAAGGCTCACGGTAAGCCCAATTTGCATACTTTGTATTTTAAGGCGTTGTTTAGCGAAGATAACCTTGCCGATCCAATTTATAAATTAAATGGCGAGGCACAGATATTTTATCGTAAGGCGTCTTTGGATGTGAATGAAACCACCATTCATCGTGCAGGCGAGGTATTAGAAAATAAAAATCCTGATAATCCAAAAAAGCGTCAATTTGTCTATGACATCATCAAAGATAAACGCTATACCCAAGATAAGTTTATGCTACATGTGCCTATTACCATGAATTTTGGTGTGCAGGGCATGACGATTAAAGAATTTAATAAAAAAGTTAATCAAAGCATACAGCAATATGATGAGGTGAATGTCATAGGCATAGACCGTGGAGAGCGACATTTGCTATATCTGACCGTGATTAATAGCAAAGGTGAAATCTTAGAACAGCGTAGTCTCAATGACATCACTACCGCATCGGCAAATGGTACACAAATGACCACGCCTTATCATAAAATACTGGACAAGAGAGAAATAGAACGCCTAAATGCTCGTGTCGGTTGGGGTGAGATTGAGACCATAAAAGAGCTAAAATCGGGCTATCTAAGCCATGTGGTACATCAAATCAGCCAGCTTATGCTTAAATATAATGCCATTGTGGTGTTAGAGGATTTAAATTTTGGGTTTAAGCGTGGTCGCTTTAAGGTGGAAAAACAAATTTACCAAAACTTTGAAAACGCCTTAATCAAAAAGCTAAACCATTTGGTATTAAAAGATAAGGCAGATGATGAGATTGGCTCATACAAAAATGCCCTGCAATTGACCAATAATTTTACTGATCTAAAAAACATTGGCAAACAAACAGGCTTTTTATTCTATGTGCCTGCATGGAATACCAGTAAAATAGACCCTGAAACGGGCTTTGTGGATTTGTTAAAACCACGTTATGAAAATATCGCTCAGTCGCAAGCGTTTTTTGGTAAATTTGATAAGATTTGTTATAACGCAGATAAGGATTATTTTGAATTTCATATTGATTATGCCAAATTTACTGACAAAGCCAAAAACTCTCGCCAAACATGGACGATTTGCTCGCATGGCGATAAACGTTATGTGTATGACAAAACCGCCAATCAAAATAAAGGAGCGACCAAGGGTATTAATGTTAATGATGAATTAAAATCGCTATTTGCTCGTCATCACATCAATGACAAACAGCCAAATTTGGTCATGGACATTTGCCAAAATAACGACAAAGAATTTCATAAATCGCTGATGTATCTATTAAAGACATTGCTTGCATTACGATATAGTAACGCCAGTAGCGATGAAGATTTTATTTTATCGCCTGTGGCAAATGATGGGGGTGTGTTTTTTAATTCGGCATTGGCGGATGACACACAGCCACAAAATGCGGACGCCAATGGGGCATATCATATCGCATTAAAGGGCTTATGGCTATTAAATGAACTAAAAGACAGCGATGATTTGAATAAAGTCAAACTTGCCATTGATAATCAAACATGGCTAAACTTCGCTCAAAACCGCTAATCGCTAAAAGCTCAGTTTCGGCTGGGCTTTTTATTTGGGAGATGGCATGGAATATCATACATTAAACATCAGTCAATTAAATGATTTTATTTTTTGTCCCTATTCTATTTATCTACATAACGTCTATCAGACATTGGACGATGATACATATCATGATACGCCACAAGTCAAAGGCAAAATCGCTCATAAGGGCGTGGATAATGGCACATACAGCACCAAAAAGACCGTTATCACTGCCATGGCGGTGCATTCGGATAAATATGGCTTGACAGGTAAAATTGACCAATATTTTGCCGATAGCAAAAAACTCATCGAACGCAAACGCACGATTAAAACGATTTATGATGGTTATAAATTGCAGCTTTATGCCCAGTATTTTTGTTTGATAGAAATGGGGTTTGAAGTGGATTATTTGGGTTTTTATTCGATGACGGATAATAAAAGCCATGCTTTGGCTTTGCCTGATGATAAGATTATTGATTGGTTTGAAAATCATTTGTATAAGATACGCCATTATAATCCCATGACTGATGATATTTACATTAATGCCAATAAATGCACTCATTGTATTTATCAGCCTTTGTGTGATAAGACGGACTAAATAAGGACAATCTATGCTTAGCATTTCGGACATCAAAGAAAAACAGATGATATTATTAAATAACTTGGAGGGCGGCTATCATCTTTGTATCTCGCAAGGCAATATCATCATCAAAAACAAAGACAGCGATGAGACATTAACCAAAATCACCCGCCATAAAGCCATGGCTCTGATGATTATTGGGTATTGTACGCTGACCAATGTGTTGATTGAATTTTGTCAAAAATATGGCATTGCCTTGATTTTATTAAATTCAAGATTAAGACCGATTTTATTTGTCAGCTCTTTTGGTGAGGCAAATTATCTATTAAGACAAAGGCAATATGCCATTGGCGATAATCAAGCCTTGAATTTTGCCAAACATTTCATAGAACAAAAAGCCAATAATTCTATCACTTTATTAAAAGGCATTCGTAAAAAAGACGATGAATTACGCCAAATGATAGAGACATTGGCTGATTATCAAAGACAGATTGATCAAACCAAACGTTTGGATGAGTTAATGGGCATAGAGGGCAATATTGCCAAAAGTTATTTTAAATATCATTTTGGGCAATTAAAACATACCTCTTGGCAAGGCAGAAAACCACGCCTAAAAATAGACCCTGTTAATGTTGTTCTGGATATGGGCTATACGCTATTATTTAATTATATAGAGATAAATTTGAGATTATTTGGTTTTGATGTTTATAAAGGCATGCTTCATCAGCTTTGGTATAAAAGAAAATCTCTGGTATGTGATTTGGTTGAACCATTTCGCTGTATCGTGGATAAGCAGGTATTAACATCATTTAATCTTGGGCAATTTAAAACAGAGCATTTTAATCAAATAAAAATGCAATACCAACTAAAAACTGAACATCAAAGAATTTATAACGCCATTTTAATGCAGGCAATCATCGCCCATAAAGTGCCAATATTTGTTTATATCAGGGATTTTTATCGTGCCTATATGAAATATGCTGATAAAGATATGGCGTTTGATGAATTGGTTTTGATGTTGCCAAGCTTTGACATACAAGCAAATGGAGAAGATGTATGATAATCGTCAGTTATGATATCAGTGATAATAAAGTGCGTGGACGATTTGCCAAATTTTTAATGCAATATGGCGATAGATTGCAATATTCGGTGTATGAAATCCAAAACAGCGAACGCATTTTAAATATCATCACCGAAAAAATAAAAGCAGAATTTGAGCCTTTATTTACAGGGGCGGACAGTGTCATTATCTTTCGATTTACAGAACGTGAAGTATTAAGGTTTGGCCATGCCAAACATCGCAATGAGGATTTGTTGATTTTATAAAAAGTCTTGGAAAAAATGATGAGGTTTGTTATAATAAGAGAGCTAAAGCACGCTCAAATATTTACTTTGCAAACCTCAGTCTTAATGCGTGATTTATCATGTTTTGTCGGTAAAAATGATTATTTTTTGTGCAAAAAACTTGCTAATCTCTCAAAAAATCATTAAAAATACCCCAAAACGGGTCTAACGACCTTTTAAATTTCTACTGTTTGTAGATCCGTTAACGTCTATATCCAAAAAGCCCAGTCTAACGACCTTTTAAATTTCTACTGTTTGTAGATGGTAACACAGGTTACTTTCTCGGATGGTGTCTAACGACCTTTTAAATTTCTACTGTTTGTAGATCGTGTGTAAGCTTGATTGCTGCCGACGTGTCTAACGACCTTTTAAATTTCTACTGTTTGTAGATAATGAGCATTGAAAGTTTTTGCGCCACTTCGTCTAACGACCTTTTAAATTTCTACTGTTTGTAGATCCATTTTTAACTGTTATCAGACAAAAGTCTAACGACCTTTTAAATTTCTACTGTTTGTAGATTTATCGGTAAGTATGCTCTGCTCGTGTGTCTAACGACCTTTTAAATTTCTACTGTTTGTAGATCAGAAAAACGGAATTGCCAAGGATGGGTCTAACGACCTTTTAAATTTCTACTGTTTGTAGATTGATGTATGTTGGGGTTTTAAGCTCGCTCGTCTAACGACCTTTTAAATTTCTACTGTTTGTAGATGCATGAGCGATGGCATTTTCTTTGCTTGTCTAACGACCTTTTAAATTTCTACTGTTTGTAGATAATATTTATTTATCAGAATCGATGGTTCGTCTAACGACCTTTTAAATTTCTACTGTTTGTAGATGTAAGCCACGCCGTTGTCACAAAATCAGTCTAACGACCTTTTAAATTTCTACTGTTTGTAGATATGGCGATTGGGCGATACCAGCCAAGCGGTCTAACGACCTTTTAAATTTCTACTGTTTGTAGATATTGTCATTTTTTGGTGTTGCTCTAGGCGTCTAACGACCTTTTAAATTTCTACTGTTTGTAGATACGAAATAAGCGATGACGACGAGCTAAGTCTAACGACCTTTTAAATTTCTACTGTTTGTAGATAAACCTGTAAAATTTGTCCGATTTAGCGTCTAACGACCTTTTAAATTTCTACTGTTTGTAGATTGTAGTATGTCTGCTATTGGGTTGTACGTCTAACGACCTTTTAAATTTCTACTGTTTGTAGATATAGAGATTAAACCTACCCATGAAGATGTCTAACGACCTTTTAAATTTCTACTGTTTGTAGATAAGGGCTTTTTATGTATTGGCTCTTATGTCTAACGACCTTTTAAATTTCTACTGTTTGTAGATGAGATTAATGACATTACCGCCAAGAGTCTAACGACCTTTTAAATTTCTACTGTTTGTAGATAGGATTGTATTTGCTTAGCTTCTTAACTAGTCTAACGACCTTTTAAATTTCTACTGTTTGTAGATTGAGACCCCAATCAGTAACAAAAAATGTCTAACGACCTTTTAAGTTTCTACTGTTCTTCTAAGGTATGAGAATTTAAATGGCTGCGAAGATCAAAAGGCATTATTTCATTAAAATCCCAAAATCACAGATTTATTTTTCTAAAACACTTGTATCTTACGAATTATGATTTATAATATTAACTTATACATATATTACTAGGATTTATAATCGTGAGTACTACGCTGCGCCAGTTGCGCGCTTTTGTGTTGGTAGCTGAGCAGAACAGCTTCACAAAGGCCGCTGAGACATTATGCCTGACGCAATCCGCCTTAAGCGGTCTGATCAAGGAGCTTGAGCAGAATTTAGACGTTAAGCTGTTCGACCGCACCACACGAAAATTGCACCTATCCGATGCGGGCATGCGCTTATTGCCGCAGGCGCGCCGTGTGCTCAATGAGATGTCCGTGCTTAATGAAAAGGTCTCCAACCTAAAGTCCTTGCACCAAGGACACATTCGTCTGGCGGTCTCACAGCAGCTATCCGCATCGACGATGCCTAAGTTCATCGCTAAGTTCTGTGAGCTGCATCCGCACATTCAGGTCACGCTAACTGACTGCTCTGTGGATGATGTGGTGGAGCACATTGAGAATCTCGAGGCGGATTTGGGTGTGGCGCCTGAGCGTGTGCATTCTGATGACCTAAAGACCGATACACTATTTCGTTCACCGTTTTATCTAGTACTACCTAGCACGCACCCCTTCGCCAAAAAAGACGTGGTGCGCTGGGCGGATCTGTTGAACGAACGCCTGATTACCCTGAACGGACCTTTTATTAAGTCTTTGCAAAATGAGCTGCCTGCGAACATCTCGAACCGTATTTTCCACCCTGATTTTGAGATTAATTTCTTATCGACTGCGCTTGGCATGGTGCGCATGGGTCTGGGCGTGACGGTGTGTCTGCTGTATGCGGCAGAATGGGTAGAGCAGAACGGCTTGGTCATGCGCCCGATCGCAGAGCCTGTGGTGGAGCGTAATTTTTTACTTTACACCCACAAGAATCGTTCGCTGTCGCCTGCTGCGGTGGCATTTAAAGAATTTTTGATTGAGAATGCGCACGAATTTTTGGTGAGCAACCCAAAATAGATCGCATTTGATATATTTATCTGCACAAGGTGCGGATTTTCGGCTATACTGTCTTTGTTTTTAACGGCCTTTACTAACCTAAGGAAAATTGCCATGTTTAATCATGTTGAACACTATGCGGGCGACCCGATTTTAGGGTTGATGGATAAATTTGCGAACGACCCACGCACCGACATTAAGGTGAACTTGGGTGTGGGCGTGTACTACACCGAGGATGGCAAATTGCCTGTGCTTGAGTGTGTAAAAATGGCCGAAGCTCAGATCGCCAACCCACCACGACCACGTGGTTACCTGCCGATGGATGGTTTGGCCGGCTACAAAAAAGCATGCCAAGATCTATTGTTCGGCAAAGACAGCCAAATCGTCAAAGATGGACGTGTCGCCACCATCGCAACTTTAGGCGGCTCTGGTGCATTAAAAGTGGGTGCAGACTTCATTCATGAATGGTTCCCAAATGCCAAATGCTACGTGTCAAACCCAACATGGGCGAACCACATCAGTATCTTTGAAGGTGCTGGCATCGAAGTGGCAAAATACCCATATTATGATGCCCAGACGATCGGTGTAAAATTCGATGAAATGTGCGAATTCTTCAAAGGTCTGAACGAAAATGACGTGGTGCTACTGCACCCATGCTGCCACAACCCAACCGGTGTGGATCTGACCAATGATCAATGGGATGTGGTACTTGATATTGTCAAAGACAAAAAACTCATCGCGTTCATGGACATCGCCTATCAAGGCTTTGGCGAAGGCATGGAAGGCGACGTGTACGCCATCCGCCGCGCTGTGGACATGGGCTTGCCGATCTTTGTATCAAACTCATTCTCAAAAAACCTATCGCTATACGGTGAGCGCGTTGGTGGTCTGTCGGTGGTTGCACCATCAAAAGAAGAAGCCGACCGCGTACAAGGTCAATTAAAATTCACCGTACGCCGCATCTATTCAAGCCCACCATCACACGGCAACAATGTCGTGGACATCGTGATGAACGATGAAGCGCTGTTCGAGCAGTGGGTTGGCGAAGTGTATGAGATGCGTGACCGTATCCGTGAAATGCGCCAAAAACTACAAGACACTCTAACCGCCAAGCTGCCAGAGCGTGACTTTAGCTACTTTACCAAGCAACGCGGCATGTTCAGCTTCACCGGTCTGACCGCTGAGCAAGTCGTACGTCTACGTGATGAATTCGCGGTGTACATGGTTGAAAATGGCCGCATGTGTATCGCTGGCCTGAACAACAAGAACGTTGAATATGTTGCCAATGCAATGGCGGAAGTTCTAAAATAAGTCTAAATTAGCTCAACAAAAAGCCGCTTATGATTAAGCGGCTTTTTATCGCTCATCGTTAATTTGCCATAGTGGCAATCAGCGATTAGCTTATTATCAAAATAAAGAAAACGCCCACATCATACGGGCGTTTTCTTTGGATGGTTTATTGATTTTCTTGAGATTTTAGGAATTGTACCAGCATTGGTACAGGGCGACCTGTTGCGCCTTTATTTGCACCACTAAGCGATGCGGTGCCTGCGATGTCAAGGTGCGCCCATGCTTGACCTTCTTTGATGAAGTGCTGCAAGAAGCATGCTGCAGTGATAGAGCCGCCTTCGCGTCCACCGATATTCTGCAGGTCGGCGAAGTTTGATTTTAGTTGGCTTGCGTATTCATCATCAAGCGGCATCTGCCACAGTAGGTCGCCTGTATGTTCGCCAGCTGATTCTAGGGCGAATAGCGTATCTTCATCGTTACTGTACACGGCTGAACGCACGCTACCTAGAGCGATGACGCACGCGCCTGTTAAGGTTGCTGCATCCACGATGGTACGCGGCTTGTAGTTATCCTGAACATAGCACAAAGCGTCGCACAGCACCAAGCGACCTTCGGCATCGGTGTTTAGGATCTCGACGCTCGTGCCATCCATCGCATTTACGATGTCGCCTGGGCGGGTGGCTTTGCCTGATGGCATGTTCTCTGCGCAGGCGAGCACTGTTACTAGATCAATCTCAAGGCCTGCTTCGCATACTGCTTTAGTAGTGCCCAACATGGCAGCAGCGCCACCCATGTCGAACTTCATCTCGTCCATGCCAGCGCCAGGTTTTAGTGAGATGCCACCTGTATCGAAAGTAATGCCTTTACCGACCAAAGCGATCGGGTTGTCCAGCTTGGCTTTTTTGCTGCCTTTTTTGTTCTTGCCGTAGTATTCGATGACCACCAATTGACCTTCTGCGTCGGAGCCTTGGGATACCGACATAAAGCAGCCCATGCCCAGCTTGGTCATTTCTTTTTCGCCTAGGATGGTTACTTTGACTTTATCGCCGTATTCTTTGGCAAGCTTTTTGGCTTCTTTGGCAAGCGCCACTGGATTTAGATTGTTTGGTGCCTCATTTACCAAATCACGGGCGAAGCTTTGACCTGCGAATGTGGCTTTGGTCAGATCAAGTGCTGCCTGATAGTCGTCTTGGCTGTCTTTGTTGTTGATGAAGCTTAGGAAAGCCAATTTGTCGGCCTCTGCTTTTTTGGCGAAATAACGATCGAAGCGATAACTGGCTGCCAATAAAGACAGCGCAAATTGTGAGAAGTGTTTTTGACAAATCACATCGCCCCAAACGATGGCGGCTGATTTATGGTTTTTGATGGTTTTGTAGGTTGCCGCGCCAAGCTTTTGGATGTTTTTGGCAAGTTTTTCTGATTTGCCTGCGCCAATGATAGTGATGCCTACGCCATCATCTGATAAGGCGTAATCGCTCACCACGTCACACAGCTCACCCTTGAACCCTGATTTTTTGATAAGGTTTTCTGCGCGGGCGGTGTGTTCGCTTTGGGTGTTGCCAAGAAGTTTGCCTTCATTGTTGGCGAAGAATACCAGCTGTGGTAGTGGGTTGGATTTGGTGGCTTTTTTTAGGGTAATTTCTGAATGAACCGATAATTGAATTGACATGATCTTTCCTTGTGGGTTTTGTTGATGAATAAATAATGGTGTAAGCGGGCTTACAACAAGATTAGTTTAGCATATTTGCCATGCTTAATATATAGTGCGCAATGACAAAAAACAAGCCAAAACTACCAAAATCGCCTAAACATTTTGTTTAAAAATTCATTCAAAAGAAGCTCAAAATCCTCGCATCATCGCTAATCTTCGCCATGTTTTTTTGATATAATGAGAGGTTAATTTTCCTGGTTTTGGATGACGTCTTGATTTTACGCCGCTATATGATACGCGAGGTTGCTACGACCACAGCCCTGGTACTTGGGTTCTTGGTGGTGATGCTGCTTGGCGGGCGTTTGATTCGCTATTTTGGCATGGCGGCAGAGGGTGGGCTGGATGTGGGCGTGCTATTTACGCTCATCGGCTATAACCTGCCTTATTTTTTGGAGCTGATTTTTCCGCTGTCGTTTTTTATCGGGCTGATGCTTGTTTTTGGTCGGCTGTATGCTGATCATGAGATGGCGGCACTAAACGCCAGTGGCATCAGTCGGGGGCGCGTGTCGCGGCTGCTCATACCGCTTGTGTTGGTGGCTTTTTTGGCTCAAGGATTCATCACGCTTGTCGCCAAACCATGGGGTGTGGCGAAGGCAGCGAACATCTGGCAAGAGCAATCAGTCCTTGAGATCTTTGACATCATCACCCCAAGAAAATTCATCAGCAGTGGCGAATATCACCTCTATGTCGGTGAGATTGGCGAGAATCGTGAGTATCTACAGGATGTCATCGTCATCCAAATGGCGAAAAACCCTGACTCTAGAAGCGCCGCCAGCATGAGTGACATCGCTCATCAAGATGACCAAGCGGACAATGCCCAAAAAGCACAAGAAATCGCCACCAGAATCCCCCAAGAACTCATCTTTGAAAAAGACACCATCATCTTTGCCAAGTCTGCAACCCAAGTGGACACTGATGATGGGGTAATACGGCTCGATCTGCATCAGGGGCGGCGCTATGAAGTTGATGCCACCAGTAAGAAATACAGCCAGATTGGATTTGAGCGATATCGCATCAGTCTGGCAGCTAGCAGTAACGAAGACCTAAAACCCTTAAAGATCGAAGGTTGGCGGACTCAAGATTTGTTTGCAAACATGGATATGCCCAATCAAACTCCAAGTTCCCAAGAGATTCATGCTGAGCTTGGTTATCGATTCAGCTTGCCATGGCTGATCTTGATTGCAGCGATTTTGGCAGCACCATTGGCTCAGGTGAAGCCGCGCCAAGGCAGATGGTTAAAGCTTATTCCAGCGTTATTTATCTTCGTGGCGAATGTGCTGATTTTGATTTCCCTGAAGGAAACCATCGCTAAGGGTAAGGTTGGAGATTGGGCATATCCTGTGGTTCTTGCGGTGCTGTTTGCGGTGGCGATATACATCAATTATCATGAACGCATGATGGCAAAACTGCGTCTAAATCGTCAAGGAGGCGCGGCATGAAGTCACATATTTTAGCCAAATATGTCATCCGAGCGGCATTCTTGGCGATGCTTGGTGCGGTGCTTGGGTTGTGGTTGTTGCAGCTAATTTTTTCTTATTTAAATGAGCTTGAGGATCTAAACGACACTTATACGGTGATGGACGCGCTCAAATTCATCCTGTATCGTTCGCCGTATTTTTTGGTGCAGTTCATTCCAACCGGCGCGCTGCTTGGTGCGGTTGTGGGCTTGGGACTATTGGCGGGCAACAGCGAGCTTGTGAGTATGCAGGCGTCGGGCGTGAGCAAATATCGCATCATCAGCTGGGCGATGATCCCTGCCAGCGTGTTCGTGGTGTTGTCGCTTGCGGTGAATCAATACGTACTACCCATCACCAACCAAAAAGCCGAAGCCATTAATACGCGCACCCCTGAGACTAAGCTTGTGTCCGTGAATGGCTACTGGTCCGTGAATGAGCATGATGGTGGGCAAGACATCGTCCATATCAGCTATGCCGACAGCGATGGGGTGCTTGGCGAGACCAAGCGTTATACGCTAGATCAAAGTAGCAACCTAACAGGGGCGATGCGCGCATCGTCAGGCGTGTATGATGCCAAGAGCAGTGATGATCGCTATTCGTGGCAGCTGTCAGACATCGATGTGGTAAATATTAATGCATCAGGCGTAAGCCGCACCCATGAGAATGCGAAGATTCTGACACTACCCATCGCGCCCACTGATGTGCATTTATTGACCCGTGAGCCTGAGGACATGTCGCTGACTGACCTGTATGCCCATGGTCAGCTCATGAATCATCAAGGTTCATCATCAGCACGTCATGAGTTAAAATTCTGGCAAAAGCTGCTATCACCTTTTGCGGTGCTGTCCTTGGTATTGGTGGCATCGTCATTCGTATTTGGATCGCTGCGCTCCCAAGGTCTGGGGCTTCGCATTGTGTTGGCGTTATTGACAGGGCTTTTGTTTAGTTATCTGACCGATCTGACTGGCTTTATTGCCTTGGCTGCTAATTGGTCGCCATTTGTCATGGCGCTGTTACCCATCATCATCAGTGCGCTGGCAGGCGTCTATCTACTACAAAAACGGCAATAATAGAATAAATAAAAAGCAGGTAATAACCTGCTTTTTTAGGTGAAGCCGATTAATTAGCTCTCCGCACCGTCTGGAACGAACACATAGCCCACGCCCCATACGGTTTGGATGTAGCGTGCTTGAGATGGGTTATCTTCAATCAGGCGGCGCAGGCGAGAGACCTGCACATCAATCGAGCGCTCCATCGCACCCCATTCACGACCGCGGGCCAGATTCATGAGCTTGTCGCGAGTTAGCGGCTCTCTTGGGTGCTGTACTAATGCTTTTAATACGCTAAATTCACCCGTGGTTAGCGTGACGACATTACCATCGCGTTTCAAGGTGCGCGTTGATAGATCAAGTGTCCAAGGGCCAAATTCAACCACTTCTATCTGCTGTGATGGGGCGCCTGGAAGCTCACGGTTTTGGCGGCGTAGGACTGCTTTAATACGAGCCAACAACTCTTTTGGGTTAAATGGCTTAGGCAGATAGTCATCCGCTCCCGCTTCTAGGCCTGCGATGCGGTCAGCATCAGAACCTTTGGCGGTCAGCATGATGATAGGAATGTCAGAATTTTCGGTGCGTAGGCGCTTGCAGATGCTGATACCATCTTCATCAGGCAGCATCAAATCAAGCACGATCAAAGAGAAGATCTCGCGCGCAATCAGCTTATCCATCTGCTTGCCATCATGCGCTACTCGCACGACGAAGCCATCATCTTCTAGAAATCTTTGTAATAAGGTGCGCAGACGTACGTCATCGTCCACAACCAAAATGCGATGGGCAATATTTTCGTTAGTTTCTGTCATGGTTTATCCTTAGGTGATTACCACTGATTATTATTGTTAGTGTACAACATTGCACAAAAAAATGTAACAAATTTTTGGCTACTTTGCAAAATTTTTCAACCTCTCATCCTTATCATACCATGCCCGCGCCATGAATAAAGCAAAATTTGCAAACGATAACAAATTTTAACTCAATTTCGCCGTTTGGATGAATTTTGCGGTTTTTATGGCTTGGCGACTATGGTAAAATGATAACTATTTTAAGTTCCCATTTTGGATTTTTAAAGAACAAGCCTATGACAGACATCGTCCAAACCCCGATCGATCATGCCGCCATCTATGACAAACTTGCCAAAGAGCACGGTGTAAAGCCAAATCAAGTGGCGGCATTTGCTGAGCTATTTGATGAGGGTGCGAGCGTGCCATTCATCGCCCGTTACCGTAAGGAGCAGACAGGCGGTCTGGATGATGCCTTGCTGCGCGCATTGGAAAAAGGCCTGGTGCTACAGCGTGATTTGGCAGCCAGACGCATTAAGATTATTGAGCTTTTGACCGCTCAGAATGCACTGACTGATGAGCTCGTTACTCGCATTGAGGCAGCGAATACTAAGCTTGAATTAGAAGAGATCTATCAGCCTTATCGTCCACGTCGTCGTTCGGTGGCTGCCCGCGCCAGACTGGCAGGACTTGAACCTATCGCACAAGACATCCTGGCGGGTGCAGCACCTAGCGAGGCTTTGGCAGGATTTAGCTGCCCTGAGACTCTGACTGATGAGACCGGCGAGACCTTTGAAGCTGACTTTAAAGACTTTGATAAGCAGCTAGCAGGCGTGCAGGCGATTATCTTAGATACTTGGGCGCAGTCTTTGGATCTGCTTGATGAAGTGCGACTTGGCTTTAATAAGGCGGCCAGCATTCGCTCGGAGCTTGTCGGTGAAGAAAAGCGAGAGGCAGGCGAGAAATTTAAAGATTATTTTGAGCACAGCGAACCATTTGCCAAGCTGTCGAACCATCGTCTGCTTGCCATGCTGCGCGGTCGTCAGCAGAATGTGCTGGTGCTACACGTTGATGGCGAAGATGAGCCATTTGTCCAAAAAATCAAAAGCCACTTCGGTGTTGATCAGTCAGCGGTCAACGGCGAATTTTTGGCAGATACGGTCGATAAACTTTGGCATGCCAAGTGGCGCAGCCAAATCGAGCACCGCCTATTAACCGAGCGCCGTGTGGCCGCAGAGACCGATGCGATTGGTGTGTTCGCCGAGAATCTAAAGCATCTACTGATGACAGCACCAGCAGGGCGTAAGGTGATTTTGGGCGTGGATCCAGGCATCCGTCACGGTGTGAAGATGGCGGTGATCGATGCCACAGGCGATGTGCTCGCCACCGACACGGCTTATCCATTCGAGCCTTACAATAAAGTCGATGAAGCGCGCAAGATGATCGCAGGTCTGATCAGATCGCATGACGTGGAGCTGGTCGCCATTGGCAACGGCACCGCAAGCCGCGAGAGCGAAAGTTTGGTAAAATCTATCATCGATGATGACAAACTGTCCATCAAAGCGTTGGTCATCTCTGAGGCAGGTGCGTCTGTATATTCGGCAAGCGAGATTGCAAGCAATGAGCTGCCTAATCTTGATGTGTCCGTTCGCGGCGCCGTATCGATCGCTCGCCGTCTTCAAGATCCGCTGTCTGAGTTGGTAAAAGTTGAGCCAAAGGCGATCGGTGTTGGGCAATATCAGCATGATGTTAACCAAACCGAACTAGAATCTAGCCTCGATAAGGTAACCGAGGACTGCGTGAACGCTGTGGGCGTGGACGTGAACACAGCAAGTCCTGCCATTTTGGCGCACATCGCAGGTCTAAATAAAAATGTTGCACAGCAGATTGTTGATTATCGTCGTACCAATGGCGCCTTCAAAAACCGTGAAGAGCTAAAAGCCGTACCGCGTCTGGGTGTGAAGACCTTTGAACAGGCGGCAGGTTTCTTGCGCATCAAGGATGGCACGGAGCCATTGGATGCTACTGGCGTCCACCCAGAGAGTTATGGACTGGTGTATGAGATTTTACGTAAAGCGGATAAATCATTAACAGACGTACTAGGTAATGAGGCGGTCGCTAAATCGCTCAATGACAGCGCTGATAATTTTAGCCAACTTGCAACCGTCGTCGCTGAGCTTGCCAAGCCTGCACACGATCCACGCGGAGAATTTAAGACGGCGAAGTTTCGCGATGATGTAAATTCTATCAAGGATCTGACGGTGGGCATGGTGCTAGAAGGTGTGGTGACGAACGTGACTGCCTTTGGCTGCTTTGTCGATGTTGGCGTACATCAAGATGGTTTGGTTCACATCTCAGAGCTTTCCGATGGCTTCGTGGACAATCCTGCGGCTGTCGTTAAGCCTCAGGACATCGTCTGGGTGCGGGTAATCTCAGTTGATGAGGCTCGTGGCCGTATAGGTTTTAGTATGAAATCAGAAGCTGCCAAGGCGGACAAAAAAGCCGATAAGTCAAAAGAAAAAGAAGATCGCAAACCTCGCACATCAGACAAAAAAGTGGATAAGACCAAAGATCGGCGCAGCGAGCGTCGCCGTTCTGATAAATCAGACAAACCAAAAGCTCAAGACAATAAAGTCGGCAGTCTAGGCGCATTATTAAAGCAAGCAGGTCTATAACTGATAAGATAAAACCACAATAAGCCATCAGACGATTCTGGTGGCTTATTTTATAGGTCTTTAAAATTGATACTGGTGCCAGCTGCAAGCAGGCTTAACCAGAGTAGATATTTGGTGTTGCCGACTTGAATTGACAAATCAAAAAAATCCCCCGAATTTCGGAGGATCTTAGTAGATGGAAGATTATTTACGATCTTCGATCTTAACGAATTCACGGTGCTTCTCACCAGTGTAACGCTGACGAGGACGACCGATTTTGAATGGTTCTGAGTGCATTTCAGTCCAGTGTGCGATCCAGCCAGCAGTACGCGCTAGTGCGAAGATTACTGTGAACATAGACGTTGGGATACCGATGGCTTTTAGGATGATGCCAGAGTAGAAGTCTACGTTTGGATATAGCTTACGATCGATGAAGTATTGATCAGACAAAGCGATTTTCTCTAGTTCCATCGCCAGTTGTAGCTTAGGATCGTTCACGCCTAGTGCGCCCAATACCTCGTCACAAGTTTCTTTCATCACTTTGGCACGTGGGTCAAAGTTCTTATAAACACGGTGACCAAAGCCCATTAGCTTAGCTTCTTTAGTCTTAACTTTTTCCATGAATGGCGCAACGTTTTCGATTGAGCCGATTTCATCTAGCATGGTAAGAACTGCTTCGTTCGCACCGCCGTGTGATGGTCCCCATAGAGCAGCGATACCTGATGCGATACACGCATATGGGTTAGCACCGGTAGAACCAGCAAGACGCACGGTAGAAGTTGATGCGTTTTGTTCGTGGTCGGCGTGTAGAGTGAATATTTTGTCCATTGCTTTAACTAGCACAGGATTTGGCTTATAATCTACATCGCCTGGGGTTGCGAACATCATGTATAGGAAGTTTTCAGCATAGCTGAAGTCTTTACGTGGATACAGGAACGGTTCGCCGATTGAGTATTTGTAGCTCATCGCTGCCAAAGTGGGAACTTTAGCGATCAAGTCTACCGCAGTGTCATCACGGTGTGCTGCATCAGAGATGTCTAGGTGGTTGTGATAGAATGCAGATAGCGCACCAACCACACCGATCATGATTGCCATTGGGTGAGCGTCACGACGGAAGCCTTCGAAGAACTTACGCAGTTGATCGTGTACCGCCATGCGGTCATTGATGCGTGCGTAGAATTTTTCTTTTTGTTCAGTGGTCGGTAGGTCGCCGTATAGTAGCGCGTAGCAGACTTCTAGGTAGTCAGCGTTGCCTGCCAAATCATCGATGGCATAACCACGATGTAGTAGCTCGCCTTTGTCGCCGTCGATATAAGTTAGTGCTGATTCAACAGGTGCAGTTGCCATGAAGCCTGGATCATAAGTCCAAAATCCTGCTTTAGCCACGGCGCTCACGTCCAAAACTGGGCGACCAAGCGTGCTTTCTAGCACTGGCATTTCGTATTCTGTGCCGTCAACGACGAGTTTTACATTTGACATAATAGACCTCTCTTGGGTTGGTTGCGTCCTTGAACTGTATTCATACCGTGGGTGATTGACTATTTTCCTTCACAGACTGACCGGTCCTACAAATACAGAATATCAGACGGGCGTCATCGCATCTATGTTAAGCCTTTAAGCATGGACGCGACATCCTTGTTTAGCTTTATAAAGGTGCACAAACTTAAACAGCGCACACGATTTGGTTGCGATGATAATACAAAAACTTTCACCAACTTACAAGCCTAAATCAAGAAATATTTATCAAAAAATCATTTTAGCGTGATTTGATAAATAAGATTAAGCCGTCAGCGAAAACAGTTGTGCATTAAAACGCAACTATGATTGTAGGGATAATTCACGAACTTGACAAGCTATTTTGGGCTGATGACATTATTTGTAACAATATAAATGCTTACTTTGATAATTTGATAAGTTAAGGATTTGTATAAATATAAGTTTGTTGCTTTTATAACCATGATTTTGTTTAGGTTGAGCTTTGTGCATGTTTTACCATGATATTGCGATTATTTTTTATTGGTTACAAAAAATTGCCCCTATTTTTACATAAAATGGGGAAATTTATTTGTAAAATTCTCCTAAGCGTTTTATAATTCCAATATTTACCAAACCGCTTTTATAAATGATAATCACTTGCACTGCAAGGCTTTGGGCGATATTGGCTGTTCTTATTTGCCCAAACTAAAGAAACTCGTCTGTAAAAGTTTATTTTTTGATGGTGTTCGCTGTGTTAGAGTGTCAAAAAATCTCAAAACGCAGATTTGTTTTGCTTTATTAAATACAATCATTAAAAAGTTTAATGGTAAAATCGAACTTTTTAGGGATTTAATAACCCAAAGTAAATGTGCGCCAGGGCAATTGACATACCCTTCAGCCAGCTCTCCTTGCCCTTTTCGGCGTAAATTAGATAAGGATGCCCGCTGTGAAAAGCAACCGACCGATTAACTTACCTCTAAGCCAAGTGATTGCGGTGAACTCAAAGTCGCCAATTGCCATGGCTTCTATTTTGCACCGTGTTTCTGGCATTGTGCTATTTTTACTTGTTCCTGTGATGTTGTGTATTCTGCAGACGTCACTGTCATCACCTGAAGGCTTTGCTTCTGTGTTTGACAATGTATTGCTTCGTTTCGTGGCTTGGATTTTTGTGGCGGCGACAGCATACCACTTCGTGATGGGTATCAAGCACTTGCTTGCTGACCTTGGCATGAATGAAGAATTTAAGTCTGGTAAGACTGCTGCTGTTATTAGCTTTGTGATTGCGGCGATCTTGATTGTGGCTTCGTTTGTATGGGTGATGTTCTAATGGCTAGAAATAATTCAGGTGTTAAAAGCGCAACAGGTCTTACCGGTTCAGGTTCGCGCGATTGGATTTTGCAGCGTATCAGCGCAGTAGTTTTGGCAGTTTATGCTGTTGTTGTGATCGGATTTTTCTTGTTCAATCAAGTAGATTACAACGCGTGGCATGGTTTTATGATGAGCCTGCCAATGAAGCTGTTTAGTCTTGTGGCGATTTTGTCATTGGTGTTTCATGCGTGGGTTGGTATGTGGACAGTATTTACCGACTATGTTAAATCATCAGGTCTGCGCATCGTACTGCAAGCGGCGGTTATCGTCGCTGTTTTGGTGTATCTGTTCTGGGGTGTGATGATTTTTTGGTAATTTACCATTCATCAACGTTTGACAAATTCATAAAATTCTAGGATTTAACATGGCATCAGCACAAGATAATACAATTAATAACATCCCCACGCTAAACTTTGACGCTGTCATCGTCGGTGGCGGTGGCTCTGGTATGCGTGCATCTTTGCAGCTTGTAGAAGGCGGCATGAAGGTGGCGGTACTGACTAAAGTTTTCCCAACTCGTTCGCACACTGTTGCTGCTCAAGGCGGTATTGGTGCATCTTTGGGTAACATGAGTAATGACAACTGGCACTTCCACTTCTATGACACCGTAAAAGGTTCTGACTGGTTGGGTGACCAAGACGCAATCGAATATATGTGCCGCGAGGCACCAAAGGTTGTATATGAGCTAGAGCACATGGGTATGCCATTCGACCGTAATGCAGACGGTACAATCTATCAGCGTCCATTCGGCGGTCACAGTGCTAACTACGGCGAAAAAGCTGTTCCACGTGCCTGTGCTGCAGCTGACCGTACAGGTCACGCGCTGCTGCACACACTATACCAAAAAAACCTTGAGAAAGGCACCCAATTCTTCGTTGAGTGGATCGCTCTTGACCTGATCAAAGATGCTGACGGTAACATCAATGGTGTGGTTGCGCTAGATCAAGAAACAGGCAACATCTCTGTATTCCAAGCTCAAACTACCGTACTAGCGACAGGTGGTGCAGGTCGTATCTTCCGCGCTTCTACCAATGCCTACATTAACACAGGTGATGGTCTGGGCATGGTTGTGCGTGCAGGCATCCCGCTACAAGATATGGAATTCTGGCAATTCCACCCAACAGGTGTGGCAGGCGCTGGCGTACTATTGACTGAAGGCTGTCGTGGTGAAGGTGCAATCCTTCGTAATAAGCACGGCGAAGCGTTCATGGAGCGTTATGCCCCAACTCTAAAAGACCTTGCGCCGCGTGACTTCGTATCACGTTCTATGGACCAAGAGATCAAAGAAGGTCGCGGCTGTGGTCCCAATGGCGACTACATTGTGATGGACATGACCCACTTAGGTCACGCCGAGATCATGAAGCGCCTGCCTTCTGTATTTGAGATCAGTCATAACTTTGCGAACGTTGACATCACCAAAGAGCCTGTTCCTGTTGTACCTACCATTCACTACATGATGGGCGGCATCCCAACCAACATCCACGGACAAGTAACTGTACCTGTTCTAGATGGTAACGTTGATGAACAAGGCCTATACACTGAAGGTCGCGTGATCAAAGGTCTGTATGCGATCGGTGAGTGTGCGTGTGTGTCTGTACACGGTGCGAACCGTCTAGGTACGAACTCACTACTTGACTTGGTGGTATTTGGCCGCGCAGCAGGTCAGCACATCCTTGATGAATTCGCGAAGTCTGACCGCGGTTACAAGCCGCTAGATCCACGCGTACTTGACTACACTCAAGGTCGTCTTGATAAGCTACAAAACTCAACCGAAGGCTACAATGCCCAAGAAGTTGCTGATGAGATCCGTTCTATTATGCAATCACACGCAGGCGTATTCCGTACCCAAGCGTTGATGGACGAAGGCGTAGAGAGAATTTTAGCTCTGGCACCAAAAGTTGAGCAAATCCACCTAAAAGACAAATCAGCTGTCTTCAACACCTCACGTATCGAAGCGCTAGAAGTGGCGAACTTGTATGAAGTTGCTAAGGCGACCATGCTATCAGCTGCTCTACGTCACGAGTGCCGTGGTGCGCACAGCGTACTAGATTATGAGCGTCCTGCTGATGACGACTATGCACCGCTGGGACGTAATGACCACGAATGGATGAAGCACACGCTTTGGTACTCTGAAGGTAACCGTGTGATTTATAAGCCAGTTCGCAAGAAGCCTCTAACTGTGGATTACTGTGAGCCACGCGTTCGTACGTTCTAATTTTTAACAATTAACAAAACGCTTGGGCAAAAGCCAAACTGCCAGACGCCCAAGCCAATTGCGGAGAAAGACAATGAGTCGAGGCAAGCGCATTGTAGAGATTTATCGCTACGACCCAGACAAAGACAACGCCCCATACATGCAGACTTACGAAATCGAACTTCTAGATTCTGATCGTATGCTTCTTGATGTTCTGCTACGTCTTAAAAAAATCGACGAGACCCTAACTTTCCGTCGCAGCTGCCGTGAGGGCATCTGTGGTTCTGATGGTATGAACATCAACGGTAAGAACGGTCTTGCATGTCTGATCAACATGAACACCTTACCAAATAAAATCGTCGTACGTCCACTACCTGGGCTACCAGTGATTAAAGATTTGGTGGTAGATATGAACCAATTCTACGCTCAGTATGAAAAAGTTCATCCGTTCTTGATCAACGATCAACCTGCACCACCAAAAGAGCGTTTACAATCACCAGAAGATCGTGAGAAACTAAACGGTCTATATGAATGTATTCTATGTGCATGCTGCTCAACCTCATGCCCATCATTCTGGTGGAATCCTGATAAGTTCCTGGGTCCATCGGCACTACTGAATGGCTATCGTTTTATCATTGACAGCCGTGACAGCGACACCCAAGCTCGTTTGGCACGTCTGGATGACCCATTTAGCCTGTTCCGTTGCCGTGGCATCATGAACTGTGTGTCTGTATGTCCTAAGGGTCTAAACCCAACTAAGGCAATCGGACACATCCGTAACATGCTGCTTGATGTGGCGGGCTGATCATCATTTGCCCAAAAGCCCTGCCATTTGGTGGGGTTTTTTGTTGCTGATAAAGTTATTGATGGCAAGAGGTGTAAAATGTACATTTGTCCAAACAACCTTGATAAATCAAAAAACAACTATAATACCACGCAAGTCAGCACAATCGTACTCTATCAAGTCTTGCTGATGGATAAGGCTTGTATTTTTATGTTAAGGAAAATCTCATGAAAAAAATTCTCAATCCTTGCACTGACTGCAACCACTGCCATTACTCCTGCTTTTGCAGAAGTAAACTCTTATGCCACACCAAGCGTTACACAATCTACCGTTTCACTTGATGTTATGGATACATCAGCCACCACTTCACAAGCGGATTTGTCTTTTGCGTTTGATGATGTAGAAAACTTACAAACTGTTGCCATGACAGATAAGTAGATGGCAGAGATGGAGGGGGCTTTTATACCCATTATTTTGAATGTGGGAGGTCGTTTTGTTACAAATCAACTAGCTAAACATTATATTAGTAATGCTGGTTTGGTTTATGGTACATATACTTGGGGTAAAAGCCAAGGTAATAGTAATAAAGGTAAGTAGTTGTACTGCTTGTTTGTTGAGTAGCTTGGTAAGACTTAATCTGCTTATTTGTTTAAAACAGGCAGGTTAAGTTTAATTATTTTTTCTTTGCATCATAGTTAATATAATTGGATTATTATGAATTTTATAAAAAAACAATTAAGTTGTGATAAAAATTGTATAAACAACTTAGAGCATCAGTCTAGATGTATTGATTGTGAAAAAAAGTTACAGATATTGGGATATTTTCTGTTAAGTTTGTTGATTGTGATTGTCTTGGTTGGTGCTTACTGGCAAAATACGGTTGTATCTTTATTTGGTTTTATAGCGATTTTATTGTATAAATTATTTTCTTATCAAATTGAGCGTTTATTTTATAGTTTGGTTGTTAAAAAGTTATCAAAAGATAAAAATCAAACAAACTAAATAAAAATTATAAAAAACACCTGACATATACAACTGTGTTTTTTGCTATCGTACACAATAACTACACTAAATATACTACATTAGTGTAGTTATTGACTATCAGTGCCATACTGATAGCTTTTCCTAATGTTAATAAAGAAAAGTTTTATGAAAAAAACTATCAATCCTAGCACTAAGTGCTACTATTATTAGCGCCCGTGTTTTTGCAGAAACAACTGTTTGTCTATACCAAGTACTGCCCTAAGTGTAGAATTATCTAGTCAAACGACTCAAGCAACCGACCTATCGTTTGCTTTTGAGGATATCCAAAACTTACAAGCAGTCGCAATGACTGATAGCGAGATGCAGGAGACGGAGGGGGCGGTTGCTCCTATCTATGCACTTGGTGTTTTGCAATGAATACAGGTAGGTTTATTGCAACACGCTATGTTTCTAGAAGTATTGCTGTAAATGCGGCACGCAACGGTTGTAATCTCATGTGTTAGGTACATCACAACAGGCGAAAAGTTTGGCAAATTAGGCGTACGGCAAAAGCAATGTTACTCGACATGGACCGAGTGGACATCGAAAACATGTTGATTATTCTCATTATCAACCGACAATACGAAAAATAAATGGCATGGAAAATAAAGGACATATTTTTTTATGGCAATCAATATCGTAGATGATTTTGAATGGTTATTTATTGATGGTATTTTTGAGGCATAAAATGTTTTTTGAGATACAACCTTTTGAGAGTATGGAAAAGCACTCTTTTCGTCTGGCCAATCATTACCTATCAAAAGATGTAAAAAATAACAGTCTTACTGGCTGGGCTTGGGAATTGAGTGATTGTCAGACCATCATTGATGGAGAATTGCTTAATGATAGCCTGCCCAAAAAACAGCTCAAAGATATCTATAAGGACATACAAAGAGGAAAGATTATTGCCAAATACCAAAGATGTCTAAATCAAGATGGGGAATTATTTTTGCATGATGTTTTTGATAAGGTTGGTAGTTTTACATTTTTTATTTATGAGGAAGATAGCAGACCGTCTAATATTGCCAAAAAGATAAGCATAAAAGACTTAAGAGCGGGTTTTGTCATAGATACTGGTGTTGTCTTATTGGTGGCATAGGATGGGCAAGGTCCACTCTGCTTGATTGGTCAAAGCATATTATTTATGGAAATCCAAAATGAAAGTTAATAATTTATTATCTATTGTGCTTATTTCTCCACTCATCGCCCACGCCGACCTACCCCTCACAATAGAAGATATCTTGGCGGATAAAAGTCGCTGAACAATAAATACAGAAATAAAAGCAATGAATTTTAACCAGTAAAAAATCACAAGAAGTGTTTGACAAAGCAAAAGAATACTATAGTGTCATTCAAATCAGAACAACTGTACTTTAACAAGCCTTGCTGACGGCTGGGACTTGTAATTTAAGGAAAAATATTGTGAAAAAATTTTCAATCCTAGCACTAAGTGCTACTATTATCACCGCCCCTGCTTTTGCAGAGACGACTGTTTATCAAGCCATACCAAGTACTACACCAAGCGTAGAGTTATCTACCCAATTTAATGAAGCAACCGACCTATCTTTTGCTTCTGATGACACCCAAAACTTACAAGCAGTCGCAATGACTGATAGTCAGATGCAGGAGACGGAGGGGACGGTTGCTCCATTGGTGGCAATAGGGGTGATTCATGGTGGGCGTTTTATAGCACAAAGATGGGTAACGCAGAGAGTCGCTGGTGCTGCTCTATCAAAAGGTGCGAATATCTACGCGAGAAACTCTCAACAAGCCAAAGCAATTGCAAATCAAGCATGGGGACGGCAAAATATTATTCGGCATGGAAAAAAGGAGTTGCACTCTAATTATTCGCATTACCAGCATACAAACCAAAAATACAGAGGTCATGCTTTTTATGGAAAACGACATAGATAAATTAAGATAAAGAAGATGTTTTTTGAAATTGCCTGTGCAAAGTCTAATAATAAACATTGCCTTTTAAGGGAAGCAAGATTTTTTTTACAATGTGAAAAAAATAATCATCTTTATTATAGAAAAACGGTCAATAATGAAGATGGTATAATACAGAAATGTTTTATTATTGAAGACATGATTGTTACGCACTCATCGAATCCAAAACTTTTTAACAACTGCATAAAAATGGACCTAAGAAATAAATTTATTTATCCATCGATGTTTTTGTTATCAAACAGTATTATCAATATATTAAAAAAATTACAAGAAGATAAAACTTTTTTATCTTTTTCTTACTCTGAAGATTTTGCAAATATGCAAACTCATAAAATAGGCATGATAAATGAAAAAGCTATTTTTGTAGAGTTCAATAATTTATATATCGTTTGCGAATGAGCAAACTGGATATCGACTTTGATATTGTAATCCGCCTAAATCATCAGCGACTGTGCAGCTTTGAGCGATAAGTTGATTCACTAAGAAATGATTGATATAGTGGATTGGTTTAAAAATACAAGTGCAGTATCAAACCTCTTGACAAAGCAAAAAAATTACTAATATCATGCAAGTCAGTACAACTGTGCTTTAACAAGCCTTGCTGACGGCTGGGACTTGCAATTTAAGGGAAAAATATTGTGAAAAAATTGTCAATCCTAGCACTTACTGATACTATCGCCACCGCCCCTGCATTTGCAGAAATAACTGTTTATCAAACTATACCAAGCACCACACCAAGCGTAGAGTTATCTACCCAATTTAATGAAGCAACCGATTTATCGTTTGCTTTTGATGACACCCAAAACTTACAAGCTGTTGCCATGACTGATAGTCAGATGCGGGAGACGGAGGGGGCATGGGTTCCTTATGCGGTTGGAGGGGCAATAGGCGGTTTTAGCTATATATCGGGCTGTGCTTATACAAAGTGCACTGCGGCAGGTCTAGGTAAGTCTGTTGTTGGAGGTGCGTTGGTGCCTGTGCGTGGTGCTCAAGCCATATATGGCGCATCTAAAGTAGCATTTGCTGGAGGTATAATTAATGGTGCTGGAAACCGCAAAGGCTGGTGGTAACTTTGTTGAAGGGTAAAATCCTAAAGAAAGCTAGAAATTTGGTTAAGTACTTAACCAAATTTCACGCTTTTTTAGTTGTCTTAATTTTATTTTCTTATCGCCCCTGCGATGATGATTTGGCTTCGAGTTTTTTATTGTCAATACTGTTGGTGTTTTTAATCGGCTCTTTTTTTATAAAAGACTATTTTAAAAGCCCTATGTTTTTTACCATTCAGACGGAAAATTATATTGAAGATTTTTTACTGAATTATTCTTTGTTAATCGCTATTATCTTAACTCCGCTTGTTAGATTGGTAGTCTTTAATGATAATAATGTATTGTGCTAATCTTTTAGAATTTGATTCAAAGGTAGTGGTTCAAAAAGTATGCTGAACTAGGTTTTCCGTTGACCCTGAGCCTATCGAAGGGTAGGACAACCGTTAGGTTTCCCAAGCTCGCCACGAACGGTTTTCCTTGTAGCATACTTTTTGAACCAGAGCTGAAAGTAATTGTTTGTTATCTTATTTTAAACATATTGCCATATTTTTTATAAGATTATTGATTGACTTGTTAAGCTTAAATTAATTTTAGGATGTAGTCATGATTATTAAAATCAAACCGCTTAATGGTCATGTTGTAGCCACATCGTTTTTTGTAAATGGTCATTACTTGGCAAAAGACAAAAAACAATGCTTTTGTTTGTGCTGCTACGGATTTGCTAAAACATGAATTAAAATCCATTTTTGGCGATGTGCTTAATTTGACTTGGCATAAAGCGATAAAAGAAATAAAAAAAGGTACTGCATATTCTGAATATGCATTAAAGCAAGAAAGTGTGGCTTTGTTAAAAGATATCCATAGGTATTATGGAGCTTTTGAACTGACTTTTTTTGAAGAAAGCAAAAAGACACTAATTTATCAATCAAAAGAATTAAACATTAAGGATATTGATACCAATTATCCCATAAAGATAAATAGTGTAATTAGGATATTTTGAGATGATATTATGAGATTGAAACTTTTATTGCTAACTTTAACCATATTGCCACTCATCACCCACGCCGACCTACCTCTTACGGTTGATGACATTTTGGCGGATAAAAACCGCTTTAAATTGGATACCGAACTTAGCTATTTTAATCAACAAAAAACATCGGCGGTAGCACAAGGCTTTAACAGCGTAGACTTAGGCGGTGGACGAACCATTTATTTGCCCAATATTGGTGAGAGCAATACCAATACCGATAGCCTAATTGCATCTTTTGGAGTGCGTTATGGTGTGAGTGATAGACTAGAAATGGGTATTAAGGCTAACGGTGTCTATCGCAATGACCGTCATCAAAATGGTGCGGATTTATCAAAATCAAGCGATACAAGCCTAAATGATGTGAGCCTAGCCACCCAATACCAAGTCATCAAAAACCATAAAACCTTGCCTGATAGCTTAATGTTTAGTGAATTATCCGTCTATGACAACACACAAGGGCTCAAAAATAAATCGGGCAGCTCGGCACTTGTGGGTTTGAGCGTTTATACCGTCAATGACCCGATTGTGCTAAGTCTTACAGGCACTTACCAACATCAAACAAAGCGTGAATTACAAAATGGCGGTCGCATTCATTTGGGCGATACAGCGATGTTAAACGGTACGGTAGGTTTTGCGGTCAATCCTGATATTACGCTGACAGGCGGTGTGAGTGTTCGCCACAAATGGGCGGACAAAAACGACTTTGGCAACATAGAAAACAACCAAACACAAACCTCTTTAAATCTTGGTTTGGCTTATGCACTAAGCGCAAGAAGTAACTTGACTGCCAATGTTCGCACACCAATTTCAGGAGCTAGCGGTAGTACGGTATCGGTCGGATTGACCACCAAGATTGGGGAGTTGCCACCGCCTTTATCACAAAAATATCGCCAAGCCCAAAAACAAAATGCCAAATAAGGCTTTAATGGCTAAGATTGTAATCGTAATGAAAAAAGCTCTTTTATTTATAGTTGCTTTTAGCATAAATTTGGCTTATGCAGATTGGCATACACCCAAAACACTTAGCACAAAGACCACTTACACCGATATTAAAAATAGCAAAGTTACCAAGCAAGATGTGGATTATTCTTGCGGTGCATCATCGCTTTCTACCATTTTAACTTACTTTTACCAAACGCCTAAAACAGAACAGCAGATTTTGGACGATATGGCATTAGATGATGTGATGTCATCGTTTTTGGATTTGGCAAAGGTCAGTGAAAAATATGGTTTTACTGCTCGTGGTGTAATGATGGATTATGACACACTTGTCAAGCTTAAAATCCCCGCCATTGTTTATGTCAATCACAAACGAAGCGACCATTTTAGCGTGGTGCGTGCTATTGATGAGTACAATGTCTATTTGGCGGATAGTAGCTGGGGTAATCGCACCCTTACACGCCGTCAGTTTGAAAAGATGTGGCTTACCACCGACAATCAAAGTAAGGGTAAGGTTGTGTTAATCTTACCCAACACCGACACCCAAAAAAATCTTGCCGATACCACTTTTACTGCTATCGTTGATACCCAAAAACAACTCAAACAAACCCCTGCGTTATTTTGGCGGTTCTTGTAACTTGGGCTGATTTTTGATGTTTTTGGTATTTTTAGAGTTTGTCATTACGCTTGTATTAGTATTTAAACCTAGCAAAATTTTTTTTGCTATATCGCAGTTTTTGGACAAGTTTTCTAAAAAATTTCCCTTATTCACATTTTAAAACTCTTTGCAACTTGTTATGTTTTGTCAAATGGCGTAAACTATGCACAGTATGGTATTTTTTTATAAATTCGACAGTTTGATTGGCTTTTTGAGTGATGATTTAAAAAACTAATCAAGAAAACACCATTGACTGAGAGTGTTAAATTATGACAAAAAGTAGCAAAGATACGGTGGCTTATCAAAGCACCGAACTCACCGCAGATGGTGCAGCGTATGTTGAGGCGTTGTACGAGGACTATTTAGCGGATAAGGCAAGTGTGAGCATCGAGTGGCAAAAATACTTTGCCGATTATGAGCAAGCAGGCGATGCCCCGCACAACGCGATCAAAGAGCAGTTCTTGCTACTTGCCCGCAACCAAACAAACGCCCGTCCTGGTCAAGCCCAAGGCGTCAGCACTGACTGCGACCCTAAACAAATGGCAGTTCAGCAGTTGATCTCTGCTTATCGTCGTCGTGGTCATCGCAAAGCTCAGCTTGACCCATTGGCACTACAGCAGCGTGCACCTGTTGAAGATTTGACCTTGGCTTATCATGGTCTGTCTGAAGCAGATCTTGACACGACTTTCCCAACCAGCGATCTTGCCATCGGTAAATCTGAAGCAACCCTACGCGAGATTATTGAGATTCTAGAGCGTGTGTATTGTGGCAGTATTGGCTATGAATACATGCATGTATTCACAGCGACCGAGAAACGTTGGTTCGAAAATTACATCGAATCAAACCACGGCCATATCCGCTTCGATAAAGACAAAAAACTAGAAGTCTTTGACCGTCTAACCGCTGCCGAAGGTCTGGAAAAATACCTTGCGCGTAAATATACCGGCGTGAAGCGCTTCGGTCTAGAAGGGGGCGAGAGCTTCATTCCTGCTGTGCACGAGATGATTCAGCGTGTTGGCGGCTATGGCGCCAAAGAAGTCGTTATTGGCATGGCACACCGCGGTCGTCTGAACCTACTTGTGAACATCATGGGTAAGAACCCGTCTGTACTGTTTGATGAATTTGACGGTAAGATCCAGCCTACCGTTGGTTCTGGTGACGTAAAATACCACAACGGTTTTAGCTCGAACGTCGTTACCAAGGGTGGTGAGCTGCACTTGGCATTGGCGTATAACCCATCGCATCTAGAGATCGTCTCTCCGGTGATGCTGGGCTCAGTGCGTGCGCGTCAAGCTCGTCGTTCTGAAGGATACGGCTATGACATCGATAACAGCACGGTGATGCCAATTGTGGTGCACGGTGATGCTGCGTTTGCCGGTCAAGGTGTTAACCAAGAAACTTTCCAAATGTCACAAACTCGTGCCTACAAGACAGGCGGTACGCTGCATGTTGTGATTAATAACCAAGTTGGCTTCACCACATCACGCCCAGAAGACGCGCGTTCTACTGAGTACTGTACTGACGTAGCGAAGATGGTTCACGCACCTGTTATCCATGTTAATGGTGACGATCCTGAAGCGGTGGTATTTGCCTCTCAGCTATTGGTAGATTATCGCCAAGAATTCGGTCGTGACATCGTGCTTGACATCGTCTGCTATCGTCGTAACGGCCACAACGAATCAGATGAGCCGTCAGCCACTCAGCCATTGATGTATCAAATTATCAAAAAACTACCAACCACTCGCACCAGATATGCTGAGCAGTTGACAAAAGAAAACGTACTGACCAAAGAAGAGTCAGCACAAATCGAAGATAACTACCGCGTGGCACTTGACAACGGTCAAGACGTGGCCCAAGGTCTGGCGACAGAACCTGATACCAGCCTATTCGTTGACTGGACGCCTTATGTGGGTCACAAGCTAGAAGACGACTGGGAAACTGGCGTTGACATCGAGAAGCTAAAATCTTATGGTCAAGCCATGGCAAAAGTGCCAGAAGGCTTTGAACTACAGCGTCAGGTCGCCAAAGTTCTAGCACAACGTCTTGCCATGCAGACAGGCGAAGAGCCACTAAACTGGGGCGCTGCTGAGACATTGGCATATGCATCTTTGGTTGATGAAGGTCTGCTTGTACGTATCACAGGTGAAGACGTGGGTCGTGGTACATTCTCGCACCGTCATTCTGAACTTTATAACCAAAAAGACGGCAGCATGTACATCCCGCTCCAGCACATCCGCGAAGGTCAAGCACGTTTTGCTACCTATAACTCGCTACTGTCAGAAGAAGCAGTACTTGCCTTTGAATACGGCTATGCGACCACAGTGCCAAATGCACTGATCGTATGGGAAGCGCAGTTTGGCGATTTTGCTAACGGTGCTCAGGTTGTGATTGACCAGTTCATCGCAAGTGGTGAGACTAAGTGGCAGCGTCTGGCTGGCTTGACCATGCTATTGCCGCACGGCTTTGAAGGTCAAGGCCCTGAGCACTCATCAGCACGTCTAGAGCGTTATTTGCAACTGTGTGCTGAAGACAACATGCAAGTGATTACACCGACCACACCAGCACAGATCTTCCATGCGCTACGCCGTCAGGTTATCCGCCCTGCGCGTAAGCCATTGATCGTAATGTCACCTAAGTCATTGCTTCGTCACCCGCTTGCGACATCGACGCTTGATGAGCTTGCAAATGGTAAGTTTGAAACTGTACTGCCAGAGATCGATGCATTGGACAACAGCAAAGTAACTCGCCTTGTGCTATGTGGTGGCAAGGTATACTACGAGCTTCTGGATCAGCGCCGTAAACTGGGTCTAGATCACGTGGCGATCGTACGTATCGAGCAGCTATATCCGCTACCAGAAGCGCGCATCTTATCAGAGTTCGCGAAGTATCCAAGCCTAGCTGATGTCGTGTGGGCGCAAGAAGAGCCACTAAACCAAGGTGCTTGGTACTATCTATTGCCTGAGATGTATCGCATCATGGCGACTCAGTCAGCCAACTTGGCAACGCCTGCAACACGTCCTGCAGCGGCAGCACCTGCGACCGGCTCTCCGAAGATCCACAATGCTCAGCAGCAAGCCCTAATCGCTGATGCGCTAGGCGTGACAGTAGAACAATTGCAATAATTCATCAGCCAAACTGACCAAAGGTAGTCGGTTTGGCATTATTTATGATTTTTATATTAAAATTTGACATAAACGTAGGAGTTTATCATGGCTGAAATTAAAGCCCCAGTATTCCCAGAATCGGTACAAGACGGCACCATCGTAGAATGGCACGTTGCCGAAGGCGAGCAAGTATCACGTGACCAACTGCTTGCAGAAATCGAGACCGATAAAGTTGTTCTAGAAGTCGTTGCACCTGATGATGGCGTTGTAACCAGCATCGTAAAAGGCGTAGATGACACCGTACTATCTGCTGAAGTTATCGCGCAATTCGAAGCGGGTGCAACTGCTGAACCCAAAGCAGGTAATGCAGAAGAACTATCAAAAGAAGAAGCTGATAAAGGCACCACCATTGATCCTGCAAGTGTTGCTGCACCAGTACAGCCAAAAGGCGCTGAAGGCGACTTTAAAGATCAAAGCCCAGCCGTTCGTAAAGCTGCCAAAGAAACTGGCGTAAATCCTGCTGATGTAGAAGGCAGTGGCCGTGGCGGTCGTGTGACTAAGTCTGACATGATCAACCCAACGCTAAAAACCACTTCTGGTAGTGTTATCGCGACAGCTGTTGGTGAGCGTGCTGAGACTCGCGTACCGATGACTCGTCTACGTAAGCGTATCGCTGAGCGTCTATTGTCTGCTACTCAAGAAACCGCAATGCTAACTACGTTCAACGAAGTGAACATGAAACCGTTGATGGACTTGCGTGCCAAATACAAAGACCAATTCGAAAAACGTCACGGCGTAAAATTGGGCTTCATGTCGCTGTTCGTTAAAGCAGCTACCGAAGCATTGAAGCGTTTCCCTGCGGTTAATGCATCTATTGATGGCGATGACATTGTGTATCACGGCTACTATGACGTGGGCGTGGCGGTGTCAAGCGACCGTGGTCTGGTTGTACCTGTTCTACGTGACACTGACAGCATGGGTCTTGCCGACATCGAAGGCGGCATCCGTGACTATGCGGTTAAAGCGCGCGAAGGTAAATTGGCGATCGAAGAGATGACCGGTGGTACATTCACCATCACTAACGGTGGTGTGTTCGGTTCACTATTATCTACACCAATCATCAACCCACCACAAACTGCCATTCTAGGCATGCACGCCATCAACGAACGCCCGATGGCGGTAAATGGCGAAGTGGTTATCTTACCAATGATGTACCTAGCTCTATCTTATGACCACCGTCTGATCGATGGTAAAGATGCGGTTCAATTCTTGGTAGCCATCAAAGAGTTGATTGAAGACCCAGCGCGTCTAATCTTAGATCTATAATAAAAACAATGCCTATCACAAGGTAGGCATTTTTCATTAAAAAAGAGAGAACAATCATGAAAAATTCATACGACTTAGTTGTAATTGGTGGTGGACCTGGTGGCTATGAAGCTGCCATCCGTGCTGCTCAGCTTGGCTTTAGCACCGCTTGTATCGAAAAACGCATCCACAAAGGCGAACCTGCACTTGGTGGTACTTGCCTAAACGTGGGCTGCATCCCATCAAAAGCACTGCTTGACAGCTCGCATCGCTATGAGGCGACCCGCCACGAACTTGCCGAACACGGTATTACCACAGGTGACGTGGCGATCGACGTCGCTAAGATGCTAGAGCGCAAGGACAGCATCGTGAAAGGCTTGACCGCAGGTGTGGCAGGTCTATTAAAAGGCAATGGTGTGGACTGGCTACAAGGCGTGGGTACACTACTTGATGGTAAGGCTGCTGAAAAGCAAGTGAAATTCACTGCTCATGACGGCACTGAAACAACCATCACTGCTAAGTACGTTATCCTAGCGGCAGGCTCCGTGCCAATCGAAATCCCAGTTGCCAAGACTGACGGTGAGCACATCGTAGACTCAACTGGCGCGCTAGAGTTCAAAGAAGCACCAAAACGTCTTGGTGTGATTGGTGCTGGCGTGATTGGTCTTGAGCTTGGTTCAGTATGGCGTCGCTTGGGTTCTGAGGTGGTGGTATATGAAGCCATGCCAGAATTCCTAGCGGTCGCTGACAAAGACATCTCAAAAGAAGCCGCTAAGCTACTTAAGAAACAAGGTCTAGACATCCGTGTAGACACCAAAGTTACCAATGCTGAAGTGGTCAATGGCGAAGTAGTAGTTACTACTGACGTTAAAGGCGAAACTAAGACTGAGACCTTTGATAAGCTGATCGTCTGCGTGGGTCGCCGTGCATACAGCGAAGCACTACTGGCTGATGGCTGTGGCATTGAGCTGACAGATCGTGGTTTGGTAGCAGTAGATGATCAATGCAAAACCAATCTGGATGGCGTGTATGCCATTGGTGATTTGGTGCGTGGACCGATGCTGGCTCATAAAGCGATGGAAGAGGGCATGATGGCGGTGGAGCGTATTCATGGTGAAAAAGCTCAAGTAAACTATGATGCCATCATCAGTGTGATTTATACGCATCCTGAGATTGCGTGGGTGGGCTTGACCGAAGAGCAAGCAAAAGCCCGTGGGCATGAAGTTAAAACTGGCTCGTTCAGCTTAGCTGCTAACGGTCGTGCGTTGGCACAAGGTGAGGGTCAAGGTCTCATTAAGGTCGTGGCAGACGCCAAAACCGACCGATTGCTTGGTTTGCATATGGTGGGTGTTGGTGCAGGCGACATCGTTCATCAAGGCATGATTGCTCTTGAATTTGTATCTAGCGTTGAAGATTTGCAGCTGATGACCTTTGCGCACCCAACCGTATCTGAAGCGGTGCATGAAGCGGCGTTGTCGGCTGATGGCCGAGCGATTCACGCCATCCAACGCAAAAAACGCTGATTGACTTTCTCAATAAAAAAACACCCATCATAGGGTGTTTTTTTATGGCAATTTTTTAAGATGCTCAAATCGCTGGACGAAGTTTTGCTTTCACTGTCAATCCCAAACGCATTTTAATAGGGTCTAAAAGGTAGTTTGGTATGTTATTTTGAGTTGGTTTGGGTACCAAAGTGCGTGAAATTACATTTGACATAAAAAAAATCGCTCAATGATGAGCGATTTTTTTTCATGCAATGATCGTGGATTATTTCCAGCGATAGCCTGCACCAGCGCCAAAAGTACCAGAGCCAGAGGAATTTACTGAGCCACCGATCTTATAGGTAAAGGTGCCAGTCTCACTTGCACCAGTAAGACCAACTGCTAAGGCCTTTTCACCATTATAGAAGCCTGTGCCACCAGTGATGTAATGGCTACCAGCAGCCGGTGCTGGCATCATGGCAATGGCCACAGCACCAGCCACGCCTGCACTTAGCTTGTCATCAAGCTTGTTGATCTTGTCATTAAGGCTGTTATCCAATGCGCCGATCTTGTCATTGATGGGCTGTAGATCAACTGCCGCTGGCGTTCTGCTCATCAACGTTGTAATGTCCGCTTGATTCTTGGCAATGTTCTGAGCATTTTTTGCAGTTTGTTCAGCTGTTTTTTGAGTGGCAGTGATGTTGTCTGTTACCACTTCTGCCAACTTGTCAATATCACCGATATTGGCTACGATTTGCTCACGATTCTCAGCGATTTCGTCGATTAATACATGAGATGCGGTGGTTAAGGCATCAACAGTTTCAGTATCAGCTTTATCGGCAACAGCAGTTTCTAGATTATTAACCTTGCCTTGAGTGGTGCCTGCAAGGGATGCAAGGTAAGTATCGAAGCTTCTCATTGCATCGACAACGCTCTTGTCTGCTTTTTTAGCCAAGGCTTGCTTGTTCTCTGCAATCTTGCCGTGGTTATCTCTGATCTGTGCACGGTTGTTTGCCACTTCGTCAACAGTGGTTTCAGAGATGACAGCAAGCTTACCGATGTCATTGGTGTTGTCAGCGATTTCGTCGATAAGGACATCAGATGCGATGGTTAGAGCATCGATTTTATCATTGATTGGTGCTAGGTCTGCTATCTGACCATTGGCTGCGGCTTGTTTTAGATCGGCAATTGCGTTGTTATGGTCGATAATTTGAGCACGGTTCTTAGCCACTTCATCAACAGTGGTTTCAGAAATCACAGCCAATTTACCGATGTCATTGGTATTGTCAGCGATTTCGTCGATGAGTACATTAGATGCGGTGGTTAGCGCATCAATTGTTGCTTTATTATCTTTGATCTGTGCACGGTTCTTAGCCACTTCATCAACAGTGGTTTCAGAGATGACAGCAAGCTTACCGATGTCATTGGTGTTGTCAGCGATTTCGTCGATGAGTACATTAGATGCGGTGGTTAGTGCATCGGCGACTTCTTTGTTGTATCTGATCTGTGCACGGTTCTTAGCCACTTCATCAACAGTGGTTTCAGAGATGACAGCAAGCTTACCGATGTCATTGGTGTTGTCAGCGATTTCGTCGATAAGGACATCGTCTGTTGCGTCCAAAGCACTAACAATATCACCCACGCCATCAAGAGCAGCATGGTGGTCTCCAATTGTCTCATAAGCTAGTTTAAACCATTCTGAAAGGTTATCAAGATCGGTGCTTGTTTCTTTTGCAGCAACCTCTAAATTTTCTATTCTTTCATAGTTCAATTCACTAAGGTTAGCCAGTTCCGTAGTACTTTCTGTATAGTGCGATTTAACTTGAGCAACCGCTTGACCAGCTACCGTACTTGCCACAGCCAATGCTAACGCAGAGGCAATCACACGACCTTTTGAACGAGAAGTGGCGATTTCTGAGCATACCACCGATTGACCAAGCGAGTTGCGCTTGACTTTAAAGATTTTATTCACAAGATAACTCCTATCTGATTTGTGATGGAAAGGTAAATAAGAGCCCAGTGTGTAGCTTTTGGGCACCTATCGCCATATGTTTTAACACTGTTTTGCTTTATGGTAACAAGGCATCGCTTTTGTGTCAAATATATTTTAGTAACACTTGAAGCCTTGCTATAAAATTTTTTGTTCTTTTTTGGATTTTTTGGGGTTGTTTTGTCAATTATTATGTGTGGCGATTGGCGTTTCGTCGCATCCCTCATTGTGCTTCCAGTCAGCGTCTGCTGGGAATGGATGTCGTTTGAATGCTGGGATGTCGCTGTGTCTGGGGCGCATAAGATGAGCGGATGTATTATTGGCAAGATAGGTCATTTGCCTGCATTGTCATTGTGCGATGTGTGTTATAATCGAACATTGATTGAATGTCATGAGGTTGAATGGTCATGATGGAGCATTTGGCTGGTCTGATGCTCAAGGCGTCATGACTTTTTTTGAATTGCTGTTATTTAATCATAGTAGCCGTTGTAGATGTGATAGGTAGTTTAGATGAAATCAGTAACTTATGCCATCATTCCTTGTGCAGGCTTTGGCACACGGATGCTCCCGCTTTCAAAAGCCATCCCAAAAGAGCTGTTGCCACTTGGCAATCGCCCAAGCATTCATTATGTGATTGATGAAGCGATCAAAGCAGGCATTAAAAACATCGTGCTGGTCAATCACGCCCAAAAAAGTGCGATAGAAAATTATTTTGACATCAATGGCGAGCTTGACAGTCAATTAAGACGTAAGGGCAAAAATGAGCTGGCTGACAGTCTAAACTTTTTGCCAGATGACGTGGTGATTGCCAGCGTGCGTCAAGGCAAGCCTTTGGGGCTTGGGCACGCTGTGCTACAAGGGCGTGCGGTGGTGGGCGATAATCCTTTTGCGGTGCTTTTGCCTGATGTGGTGCTTGACCCATTTGACACAGATTACACACGTCAAAACTTGGCATTTATGCTAAAGGAATTTGAAAAAACGGGTCGCTCACAAATCCTTGTCAACCCTGTGGCGGTGGCGGACATTGACAAATATGGCATTGCTAAATTACAAAATGCCCAAACCCTTGAAAAATCACGCCAAAACCAAGTGCTGCCTGTTACAGGTTTTGTAGAAAAACCAAACGCCAAAGACGCACCGTCAAACCTTGCGGTGGTGGGTCGTTATGTGTTTGACAATGCTATTTTTGAGCATCTTGCCAACACTGCCCCAAGCGTGGGCGGTGAAATTCAGCTGACCGATGCGATTGATGCACTGATTGGCACACAAGGCGTGGATGTAACAACAATGGTGGGTAACAGCTTTGATGCTGGCGATATGACAAGTTATATGCAGGCTTTTGTTTATTTTGCTGAGCATATTGGTGAGTCATTTTAAGGATTTGCCATGAATCAAAGTCCCACTTGGCAAACTCTACACGTCCTTGCCCAAACCGAGCGCACCTTAACCGAGCTGTTCAAAGATGACAAACGTGGCGAGCGTTTTGGCGTGTCGGCTTGTGATATGTACATGGATTTTAGTAAGCAAGCGATTGACGATGAGATTTTATCAGCGTTATTGAGCTTGGCGGACGATTGTCAATTATCCAATAAAATCAATGATTTATTAACAGGTAAAAAAGTAAACGACTCTGAAAACCGTCCCGCCTTGCACACCGCGTTACGCTTACCAAAGGGCGAGTCGCTCATCGTGGACGGTACGGACGTAAACGCCCAAGTCCACGACAGCCTTGCCAAAGCCGAGACGATTGTTAGCCGTATCCGCACAGGCGTGTGGCGTGGCTATGCAGGTCATGCCATGAAGGATGTGGTCAATATCGGTGTGGGCGGTTCGGATTTAGGGCCCCTAATGGCAACGACTGCCTTGTCCGAGTGGGCAGACACGTCCATTCGGGTGCATTTTGTCTCTAACATGGACGGCACTCAGCTTGACAGTCTGTTAAAAGTGTTAAATCCCCAAACCACACTATTTATCATTTCATCAAAGTCATTTGGTACGATAGACACGCTCTCCAACGCCAAAACCGCCTTGGGTTGGCTGTTGTGCGCCCATGACAACAAACCCACGATTTTGCGTCGTCATTTTATTGGCATTTCCACACGCCCTGACAAGATGAGCGAGTGGGGGATTCATGAAAACAATCAGTTGCTACTGTGGGACTGGGTCGGCGGTCGGTTTAGTATGTGGTCGGTCATCGGACTTGCCATTGCCATAAAAATCGGCATGGACGGCTTTTATGAGCTACTGTCAGGGGCGAACGACATGGACAGGCATTTTGCCACAGCCGATTTTGCCCAAAATATGCCCGTCCTGCTTGGACTGTTGGGCGTGTGGAACAGCACTTTTTTGGGGATTAACGCCCACACCGTGCTACCTTATGACGGCAGATTGTCACATTTTCCCAACTATCTGACCCAGCTTGAAATGGAGTCCAACGGCAAATCGGTCGCCAGAGATGGTCAGCAGGTCGGCTATGACACTTGCCCGATTTTGTGGGGCGACATTGGTTCTAACGCCCAGCACGCTTTTTATCAGCTCCTTCATCAGGGCACGCAACGGGTCTCTTGCGACTTTATCACGCCCATTCATCGCTATCATCAGCACCAAACTGCCAATGCTCATTTGTCCGAACAGCACAAGCTTTCCTTGTCAAACTGCCTTGCTCAGTCGCAGGTGTTGGCATTTGGCAATCACGCCTTGCCTAATGAGTTGCAAAAAAATGACGATGATTTTGCCCAATTTAAACAATATCGTGGCAATCAGCCGTCCACAACGCTTTTGCTTGACAGCCTAACGCCAAAAACGCTCGGCTCACTCATCGCTCTATATGAGCATAAAGTTTATGTGATGAGCGTGATTTGGGGCATCAACCCGTTTGACCAATGGGGTGTGGAAGTGGGTAAAGTCATGGCAAATCAGGTCTATGACGTATTGTGCGACAAACAAAGCGTGGGGGCGTTTGATTCATCAACCAATACGCTGTTAAATAAAATTAAAGGTAAATTTTAAAAAGTATTTTTAATAAAAATTACGGTAAATGATAATGAAAACACACGATACGGTCTATATCATCGGAGCAAATCATGAAGCGATTAACGCAGGGATTTTGTTTGCCAGTTTAAATAAAAAAGTGCATTTGTTAAGTGTTAAAAATGCCATTGATGAGACGTTGTTTCATTACCATTTTGACCGTCAAATTAATGCCTTATGGTCGCTGTATGTGAATGAAAATAAAATCATTCATCATCACAAAAATAGCCGTGATGATACACTTGATTTTATTAAACAATCCCAAGGCAGTTTAATCTGGCTATTTGTTGATGACATGAGTGATGAAGAATTGGCATTATTTACCGAAACACAGGATAATCCGCACAGTCAAATTATCCTAAGTGGTATTGATACCATTGGCAAAATGGAGCAAATTGCCGATGAAATGATTAGTAAATGGGTGTATTATTTGCCGTTTGTTTTTATGAAAGACGGGGCGAATTTTAGTAGTTTTTATCAATCGGATTTGGTATTGATTGGTGAAAAAACAGGAAATAGCGTGGCAAATTGTGAGATTATCTCGTTTATCAAATCCCAAGCCAAAAAATGTCAAATTGACACCATTAAAACCATAGAATTTGCTCGCAGTGCGATTATGGCAATGCTTGCCACTCGCTTGTCGTTTATGAATGAAATGACACGCCTTGCCGATAAGGAAAACGTCAATATCAAGCACATTGAGCGGATTATGGGGTCGGACAGTCGTATTGGTTCGGCATATTTGGGAGCAGGTTGGGGGTTTGGCGGAAAGACCCTGCCCAATGAATTGACTTTATTAAAAAGTCAATTTGACAATCAAAACGTCAAATCGGATGTGTTAAATGCCGTGATTGATGTCAATGATGACCAAAAAGAGCTGATTTTTAGAAAATTTTGGCGATATTTTAATGGCTTTATAGAAAATAAAACCGTGATGATATGGGGGGCAGGTTATCGCATTGGGGCAGGGCTTAGTACCAATAGTGCCATTCATCCTTTATTAAAATTGTTGTGGTCGTATGACATAAAAACGATGGTTTATACCAATAATACCACGATTGAATTACAAACGATGTATGAAAATGAGCGGTTATTTTCAATCACAAATGACCCTTATGAATTAAATGAGATAGACGGTTTATTTATTATTAATTGGTCGGGATTAACACCGCCTGATGTTTATGAATTAAATAAATACAATGTACCGATATTTGATGCCAAAAATATTTTAAGTGATGATGAGATTAAAATTTTAACCAGTGATTATATTGGTATTGGTCGCAAAAATCACTAAGCCCATTTTTAAAAGAGTATGACATGAAAAATCCTAGTAATAGGCGGAGCAGGCTATATCGGCTCACATACCTTGATTGAACTCATCAAGGCAGGTTATAAGCCTGTGGTGTATGATAATTTGTCCAATTCTGGCCCTGTGGCGATTGGGTGTGTACAAAAAATTGTCGATATGCAGATGGCATTTATCAAGGCGATGTCTTAGATAAGGCTCATTTGGAGCGGGTGTTTGATGAACATGATTTTTTTGGTGTGATTCATTTTGCAGGGCTAAAAGCGGTGGGCGAGAGCGTGGCAAAACCACTTAAATACTACCAAAACAACGTAACACGCACGCTAAATCTCTTAGAAGTTATGAAAGACAAGGGCGTAACCAACTTTATCTTTTCATCATTGGCAACCTTCTATGGCGACCCCAAAGTGTTGCCCATTACCGAGACCGCCAAACGCTCATGCGCCAATCCTTATGGGCAGTCCAAGCTCACGGTGGAGTATATCCTAGAAGATTTGGCAAAATCCGCCAAGGACAGCCAAGTGTGGAATATCATCTCCCTACGTTACTTTAACCCCATTAGGGCGGACTTATCAGGGACAATCGGCGAAGACCTAAGCGACATTCCCAACAGCCTTATGCCTTACACCAGCCAAGTGGCGGTGGGTAAATTAGAAAAATTATCCGTGTTTGGCAATGATTATGACACGGTGGACGGCACAGGGGTGCGTGATTATATTCATGTGGCGGATTTGGCAAAAGGTCATGTGTCGGCACTGGATTATATCGCCAAATGTGAGACGGCTTTTGGCTTTGGGTCGATTAACCTAGGCACAGGCAACGGCACAAGCGTACTACAACTGGTTAATGCCTTTATCCACACCACAGAGCAGTCCGTGCCATACGTCATCGCCTCAAGACGAGCAGGGGAGATTGCCACTTGCTATGCCAGTAGCGATAAAGCCAAAAATTTGCTTGGCTAGATGGCAGAATACGACATCGAGCGTATGTGCGTGGACACATGGCGTTGGCAAAGTCAAAATCCCAGAGGGTATCATGCCTAAAAAAACCGCCCAAAGGCGGTTTTTGCGACATTATGACAGTCATGTCCTATTCACTATGTTTCTTAACCTGTTCAATCCGCTTATCCGTCTTGGGGTGCGTGGACAGTACCGACCAATGTCCTTGACCATTGCCATCTTCTTTTTTCATTTTCTCAAAGAAGTTGGCAAGGTGCATGGGCGATATGCCAAGGCGTTTTAACTCATCGATGGCAAATTTATCTGCTTCCATCTCCGCATCTTGGGAGTATTGGGTGGCAGCGAGCATGGTGGGTAGGGCGAGTATCAAATCAGATGCATCGCCTGTGATGACGATGATCAGCACCCCCACACCAATACTGCTAATCGCCTGCTCTAAGCTATGACGATGCACCAGATGCCCCTGTTCATGGGCAAGCACGGCTAGGATCTCGTTGTCATCCCCACTAAGCTCGATGAGCTCGTCCGTGATGACGATGGTGTTATTGGGAATGGCCAGTGCATTGGCGCCGATGTCCCCGCCACTTCTGACGATGATTTTGGCTTGTGGGTTGGCATCTAGCTTATCATACAGAGCCTTGATCTCATCTTGGCGCGCCTTAGACAGGGCGCTGGGCCCGGTCATCTCCATGACGTATTCCTCAGCATGATTGCCTGCCTCCATAAGAACATCGCTGGGCAGTCTTTGGGTGATGTGGTGAGATGCCATCGGAATGCCAAAACGAAACAACCCAAAGACAAACACGCACAATATCATCAACCCCGTTCCGATCCACGCCCAGCGGTTCTCCATCTTGGTGATGTTATCGAATAGTGAACGATGCTGCAGCTCGATCCAATCGGGTGGCGAGCCTAGAAATTCTATGCGCGCGCCATCGGACAGCATGATGGCGTGTGGTGAATTATCCACGCTGGGCAGGTATTCACAATTCTTGGCAAAATAACGCTTCTGTTGGTGTGTGTTGTCGGTATTTCTCCAGACAACCACAAGACCATCCGCTTGACCCTGGTAAAATACAGGATGAATTTGAGCGTCGTGCGCTTTACTGATTTGCCCATCAAAATACCGCACGGTCACAGCTTGATTCATGCTAGACTCACTTACCAAGACACATCAAAGTCGAACACGTCGCTGATCTCTTCTGCCAGAGGCGATACGTTGTCCGCGCTCGGCGTGGTCAGCGCATCGAAGTCGTCCACCACAGACATGGCGAGGGTTTCGGTCTTGTAGCGGTGCATTCTCACCGCTGCCCAAGGGTGTAATAAGCCTACGCTTAGGACGGTTGCGATGACATTGGTTAGGCTGATGAAGGCGAATTTTAATGGGCTAAAGTTCACCAAGACGAAGCGATTATCCCCCAAGGTTAATTTGCCCCAGATGGCGCGATGGATGTAGCCTTGCATGAGTGGAAAAATAAGCAGCATCACAGCGTAGATGATTGCGATGATGCCTATTGCCACAGGTGGTAGCGACCCATCGGGTGAGGTCATCGTCTCTACTTGGCTAAAGATAAAACCAACACCCAGCAACATCACGACGAAAAATGCAAGTAACGGCAGAATCATCGCCTTATACATGTCCCAGACGCTGGTGTTGAAGTTAAATTTAAGTTGTCCAAAATACGTATTGTCAAATTGATAGCGCTTAAACAACCAAATCGTAAATGGTGTTAACAGACCGAAGCTTACGAAGTTTAAAGCCACAATCAGCAACATCACCACATAAGCCGCCGCGAGCGTACCACCAAAACCAAAGCGAACATTATTAAATTGGCTGTTTCTCGCCATAAAACGCAGCGTCGAGCGCAGCATCCAAGGGAAAACCAAGAATAGTAATATCGCCCCTGCAAAAGCAATCTCAGGCGAGAACTGACCAAAGACGCTGATGGCGACATAGATGGCGATGGCGATCAGGCGCCCGATTAAGATGCGCTTGGGGTTGGCGGTAAAATCAAAACTCTTGCCATCAAGGTGCGTATTGCCATAAAAATAACGTAGGCGACGCACTTTCGCCCATGGTGAGTAGATGCCCAGCGTAACGATGGTCAGCACCAGATTGACAATCCAAATCCTAAAATAAGCCATTGCTGTACCACCAAAGGTAAAGCGATGAGTGGTCGGCTTAGGCTGCAAGGTAGGCAGTGGAGGTGGCGCGGACGAAGCCGGCAATACATCGCTGCCCACGTCGGTGTAGATATTATTTAACATGAAAATACTTTATTATTGAAAATGATTATTAAATGATAAACAACAGCATTGTATCAAGAATATTGCCAAAAAGAAACTTAAGCTTATATTAGGCTTGCCTGAGGGGTTTGCGGATGACAGCATTCGCTGAGTGTTTAGGATGATTATCCGCTGGGCTTAATTATGCTACAATAACAGACCGATAATTAGGAGATTTAAATCATGCAAACCATCGTTCTAGCCAGTAACAACAAAGGCAAATTGGCTGAATTTCAGGCGCTGTTCGATCAGGCGAATCTGGGCATTAGCATCATCCCACAAGGTGAGCTTGGCATCACAGACGCTGATGAGACAGGATTGTCATTCATCGAGAATGCCATCATCAAGGCGCGCCACGCAAGTGCTGCCAGCGGACTGCCTGCTTTTGCGGATGACAGTGGGCTATGTGTGCCTTCACTTGGCAACATGCCAGGGATTTATTCGGCCAGATACGCAGGCGTGCATGGCGATGATCAGGCAAATAACATCAAGCTACTGACAGAGCTGGCACCGCTTAGGGGTGATGCTCCCATCGCCGGTAAATTCGTCTGCGTGCTTGCTATGGTGCGCCACGCCGATGACCCTTTGCCAATCATTGCTCAAGGCGAATGGGTGGGCGAGATCTTGGATGCGCCACGGGGTGAGAATGGCTTTGGTTATGATCCGCTGTTCTATGTGCCAAGCCTTGACAAATCTTCCGCCGAGCTTGAAAAGACAGTCAAAAATTCGCTTAGTCATCGCGGACAGGCTTTGCAGACACTCATCAATCAGCTCAAATAAAAGGCATTTGATGGGGAATGCAGCGTTTTTGGTTGTAATTTTAACCGCTTAGCGTTATACTGTGATGCTTTTAGGTGTTTTGATGCCTAAATCGTGTTATGATAACACCCAAATTTTATGCTTGATGGAAGTCAAGCCGTTTTTCATATTTTAAAAGGTAATTACCATGAGCAATCTAGACATCGCAGTCAATGTACTGTCAGACAAAGAAACCCAATTGACCGTAAAAGTGCCAGTTGGTACCATCCAAGGCAAAGTAGAAGGTCGTATCCGCAGCCTAGCTAAAACCGCTAAGATTGACGGTTTCCGTAAGGGCAAAGTGCCTGTGTCGCACATCCGCGCCCAGTACGGTGCTGGCATTCAGCAAGAAGTCATCAACGACGTGATTCGTGACACCGTATTTGAAGCGATGAACGAGAAAAAAATCCGCGCAGTGGGCGTGCCGAACATTGATGACGTGAAGCTTGAGAATGATTTCTTGGTATATCAAGCCACGGTTGAAACTTTCCCAGAAGTGGAAGTAAAAGGCGTGAGCGAGATCGAAGTTGAGCGTCAAACAGCTTCTGTGTCTGACGAAGACGTAGACGTGATGATCGAAAACCTACAAAAACAACGCCAAACGCTAGAGACCAAAGACGGTGCGCTAGAAGATGGCGATGAAGCGACTTTTGACTTTGAAGGTTCTATCGATGGCGAAAAATTCGAAGGCGGCAGCGCTGAGAACTATCGTCTGGTGATCGGTTCTGGTCAGATGATTCCAGGCTTTGAAGATGGCATGAAAGGCATGAAAGCTGGCGAAGAAAAAACCATCAAAGTAACTTTCCCAGAAGATTATCAAGCCGAGAACCTAAAAGGCAAAGAAGCTGACTTTAAAATCAATGTTAAGGAAGTTAAATCACCAAAACTGCCTGAGCTAAACGAAGAATTCTTTGAGCTATTCGGTGTAAAAGAAGGCGGTCTTGACAAGCTAAAAGCTGACGTTCGTAAGAACATGGAGCGCGAAATTAAGAACGCAGGTCGCAATCAAGTAAAACAAGCTGCATTTGACGCGCTACTTGAGAAGAACGAATTTGACGTGCCAAAAGCCATGCTAGAGCAAGAAATCAACCGTCAGCGCGAACAAATGCTACAGCGTTTCGCTCAGCAGTTCGGTGCCAACCCTAATACTTTCGGTGCTGACATGCTACCAAATGAGCTGTTCGAAGATCAAGCACTACGCGCGGTACGTCTTGGCGTATTGGTTAGCCAAATCATTGACAAAGAGAAAATCGAAGTTGATCAAGATCGCGTGACTGCATTCATCGCAGAAGCGGCTGAAAACTACGAAGATCCACAAGAAGTTATCGACTACTACACCAACGACAAGCAGCAACGCGCTGGCATCGAGTCTGTGGTTCTAGAAGATCAAGTGGTTGATTATCTACTGGCTCAAGGTAAAGTAACTAACAAAGAAGTTAAATACCAAGACCTACTAGCAGCAGCTCAACAAGCTCAGCTATAATCTTGGCTTACAATAAAACCATAAAAATACCCCAAACAGTGTTTGGGGTATTTTTTAATTAATGGTAAAATAAGCGATATTTTCAAAAACTAGGAAATCACAATGCAAAACATGAAACACAATCCTTTTTATGATCAGTTGATGGACAGCTATCACGCGCCCATTGCACCACAAAACGCCCTTGTGCCGATGGTGATTGAGCAGTCTGGTCGTGGCGAGCGTTCATTTGATATTTTCTCACGTCTTTTGCGTGAGCGTGTGATTTTCTTGACGGGTCAGGTTGAGGATAACATGGCGAACCTGATTGTCGCTCAGTTGTTATTTCTAGAGGCTGACAATCCAGAAAAAGATGTACATCTATACATCAACTCCCCTGGCGGCGTGGTTACTGCGGGCATGGCGATCTATGATACGATGAACTTTATTAAGCCGGATGTCTCGACCATCTGTATGGGTCAGGCAGCGAGCATGGGCTCGTTCCTATTGTCGGCAGGTGAGAAGGGCAAGCGTTATGCTCTTGCCAATTCACGCATCATGATTCATCAGCCGCTAGGCGGTTTCCGTGGTCAGGCATCGGACATCGAGATTCACGCGCGTGAGATTATCCAGCTGAAAGCCAAACTAAATCAGCTGCTTGCTGATCATACAGGTCAGCCAGTCGAGCGCCTAGAGAAAGACACCGACCGCGATAACTTCATGAGTGCAGAAGCAGCGCGCGAATATGGCTTGGTGGATGTTGTGCTTGACAAGCGTCCTGCTGGGCTATAAGGATTGATGATGAGTAATTTAGAAAATACCTGTTCGTTCTGTGGTAAAAAGAAAGCCGAGGTCAAAAAACTCATCGCTGGCGATGCAGCTAATATCTGCAATGAGTGTGTGTCACTGTGTGGCGACATGCTAAGAGAAGCAGGCATCGGCGTCAAACCATCCAAGGCTAAAGCTGATAAGCCAACAAAACAGACCACCGAAGAAGCCACGTCTTATGACCATCAAGAAGAGGCTGACGATTGGGCGAATGCTAAGCTGCTTACGCCAAAAGAGCTGCGCGCGCACCTAGATGAATATGTCATCGGTCAAGACGCTGCCAAAAAAGCACTGTCGGTTGCGGTCTATAACCACTATAAGCGCTTAAAGTCTGCCCAAAAAGACGACACGCTAAATGGCGAGAAAGTTGAGTTGGCTAAGAGTAACATTCTGCTCATCGGACCAACGGGCTCGGGTAAGACTCTATTGGCGCAAACTTTGGCGCGACTGTTGGATGTGCCATTTGCCATGGCAGACGCCACGACCTTAACCGAGGCAGGCTATGTGGGTGAGGATGTTGAGAACATTGTTCAAAAGCTGCTACAAGCTGCTGACTATGACATTGAACGCACCCAAAAAGGCATCATCTACATCGATGAGATCGATAAAATCACCAAAAAAAGCGAAAACGTCTCAATTACTCGTGACGTATCGGGTGAGGGCGTTCAGCAGGCACTACTAAAAATCATCGAAGGTACGGTTGCCAGTATTCCGCCCCAAGGTGGCCGTAAGCACCCACGCCAAGAGATGATTCAGGTGGACACCAGCAACATCCTAATGATCGTCGGCGGTGCATTCGCAGGGCTTGATAAGATCATCCAGCAGCGCACCGAGACCACGGGCATGGGCTTTAATGCAGTGGTCAAAGCCCAAGAAGAGACCAAGATTAGTGAGCTGTTCCGTGAGGTTGAGCCTGAGGATTTGGTGAAGTTTGGTATCATTCCAGAATTTATTGGTCGTCTGCCGGTCATCGCGACGCTTGATGAGCTTGATGAAGAGGCGTTGGTACAGATTCTCACCGAGCCCAAGAACGCGCTGACCAAGCAATATCAGTACCTGTTCGAGATGGAGAGCGCCAAGCTGTCATTCGATAAAGATGCATTGGATGCCATCGCCAAAAAAGCCATGAAGCGCAAAACAGGCGCGCGCGGTCTGCGCTCTATCATCGAGAATGCGCTGCTTGATACCATGTATGAGCTGCCAAGCATGGACGATGTCAAAGAAGTGATCGTTGATGCTGATGTCATCAACGATGGCAAAGCACCAACTATTAAGAAATAATCAGCCATGGTAAAAATCCCTGTCATTGCACGGGGATTTTTATTGCATGGTCATAAATGATCGCCGCCAAAAGATGACCAGTCGGTCAAATTTGCCCAAAATTCTGTACTTATTTTCGCTGATGGCTTATGTTATAGTAAGATTGGATGTGCAAATTATCCCAAACATAAGCAATAGGAGTACATATGATCTATCAAGGAAAATCCATACAAGTCAGCCGACTAGACGGCGATATCGTCAAATTTCATTTCAATAATGAAAATGAATCAGTCAATAAATTCGATCAAGCCACGAATGCTGAGTTCAAAGAAGCGGTAATCGCACTCGAGAACGACAGTACCATCAAGGGCGCCATTGTCACATCGGGCAAAAAGGTCTTTATCGCAGGGGCGGATATTACCGAGTTCATTAGTTATTTTAAGCGTCCACAGGATGAGCTAGAGACGTGGCTGCTTGATATTAATGACACCTTTAACCGTTTTGAAGATTTGCCATTTCCTAAGGTTTGTGCCATTAATGGCGCAGCGTTGGGTGGCGGCTGTGAGATGACCTTGGTCTGCGAATACCGCATCATGGGGCAGTCGGGACAAGTAGGATTCCCTGAGACTAAGCTGGGGATTTTCCCCGGTTTTGGTGGGTCGGTGCGTGCGCCGCGTATCATTGGGGTGGATAATGCCCTAGAACTCATCGCTACGGGCAATTCATTAAGACCTGCCGATGCGTTGAAGGTTGGTTTAGTGGATGCCGTCGTTGCTGATGACATCTTGGAGCAATCAGCGATTGATCTGGTGCACAAGTGCATCAGCGGTGAGATCGACTGGCAAGCCAAACGTGCCGAGAAGTTAGAATCTGTTAAATTAAATAAAACCGAGCAAGCCATGGCGTTTAATTCTGCCAAAGGTGTGATTTTTGCTAAGGCGAACCCTAAGCATTACCCATCCATCGCTTTGGCGTTGGATGCGGTTGAGCGTCATGCCAATCTGGGGCGTGATGAAGCGGTTAAGATTGAGGCGACTAATTTTGCCAAATCCGCCAAAACCCCACAAGCGGCTGCTCTTGTCGGTGTATTCCTAAACGACCAGCTTGTCAAAAAACGTGCTAAAGACCAATCCAAATCCGCCCACGACATCGATGAAATGGCGGTGCTTGGGGCCGGGATTATGGGCGGTGGTATCGCTTATCAGTCGGCGGTCAAGGGCTTGCCTATCATCATGAAAGACATCAAGGCAGAGCAACTTGATCTGGGTATGAATGAAGCGAGCAAGCTTCTTAGTAAAGAAGTAGAACGTGGCAAAATCAGCACCGCCAAAATGGGCGAAACCCTATCCAAAATCCGCCCAACCCTAAACTATGGCGATTTTGCTACGCCTGACATCGTCATTGAAGCGGTGGTGGAGAACGAAAAAATCAAAAAATCGGTGCTTGCCGAGACCGAAAGCCTGATTAAAGACACGGCTATTCTTGCGTCCAACACGTCCACGATTAGCATTACCGAACTTGCCAAATCGCTAAAACGCCCCGAGAATTTTGTGGGTATGCACTTTTTCAACCCTGTTCATCGTATGCCCCTTGTGGAGATTATCCGCGGCGAGAAGACGAGCGATGAAGCGGTGGCGACTACGGTTGCCCTTGCTCAAAAAATGGGCAAAACGCCAATCGTGGTGAATGACTGCGCAGGATTTTTGGTAAACCGTGTGCTGTTCCCTTATTTTGGGGCGTTTGATTTACTCATCAAACATGGGGCGGATTTTGTCAAGATTGATAAAGTCATGGAAAAATTCGGCTGGCCTATGGGACCTGCCTATCTGCTTGACGTCGTAGGTATTGATACAGGCGTGCACGCAAGTAGCGTTATGGCGGACGCATTCCCCGAGCGTATGAACCCTGATTATAAGAGTGCCACGACTGTCATGTTTGAAAATAACCGTCTAGGTCAAAAAAATGGCGCAGGCTTTTATAAATATGAGCTTGACAAAAAAGGCAAGCCCAAAAAGAGTGTGGATACGACCACTTATGAGCTGTTAAAGGCGGTGCAAGACGGTAATGCCGATTTTGACGAGCAAGAAATCATTGACCGCTTAATGGTGGCGTTTTGTACCGAGACGGTACGTTGCCTAGAAGATAGCATCGTGGCAAGTGCAGGCGAGGCAGACATGGCGATGCTGATGGGGCTTGGCTTCCCACCGTTCCGTGGCGGTCCGTGTCGCTACATTGACCAAGTGGGTGTAAAAGAGTTTGTTGCTTTGTGTGATAAATACGCTCATCTGGGCAAGGCGTATGAAGCTCCGCAAATGCTACGAGACATGGCAGAGCGTGGCGAGAGTTTCTATCAATAATTAAAATTTTAAGGAAAAAATTATGACAACATTAAATCCAACAGACGTGGTCATCGTCGATGGCGTACGCACCGCCATGGGCAAATCCAAAAACGGTATGTTCCGCAATGTGCGAGCCGAGACTTTATCGGCAGAGCTGATGAAAGCCCTAATCAAGCGAAATGATTTTGACCCTAATGACATCGAGGACGTAATCTGGGGCTGTGTTAATCAAACCCTAGAACAAGGCTGGAACATCGCTCGCCACGCAAGCCTGTTGGCAGGCATTCCAAAGCACGTCGCAGGACAAACGGTGAACCGCCTGTGTGGCTCGTCCATGCAAGCCCTGCACACCGCCGCCGCCCAAATCATGACCCACCAAGGCGACATTTTTATCATCGGGGGCGTGGAACATATGGGGCATGTTGCCATGATGCACGGTGTGGACATCAACCCCAGTAGCTCAAAGCACATCGCAAAAGCGTCCAACATGATGGGGCTGACCGCCGAAATGCTTGGGCGTATGAATGACATTACACGAGCCGAGCAGGACGAATTTGCGCTAGGCTCACATGTCAAGGCAACCAAAGCCACCCAAGAAGGACGGTTTGATAAAGAAATCGTGGGCGTGGAAGGGCACAATGAGCAGGGTAATCTGCAATTATGCAAGGTGGACGAAGTCATTCGTTTTGATGCTAATATTGAGAGTCTGCAAAAACTCAGACCCGTATTCGACCCTGCAAACGGCACGGTAACGGCAGGTTCATCGTCTGCCCTATCAGACGGTGCTTCCGCCATGCTCGTTATGTCGGCAGGTAAAGCTAAGGAGCTGGGGCTGACCCCACGAGCAGTCATCCGCTCCATGGCGGTGGCAGGGTGTGATGCGGCGATTATGGGCTATGGTCCTGTCCCTGCCACACAAAAGGCGCTAAAGCGAGCAGGGCTGTCTATCGGCGACATTCAGACGGTAGAGCTAAACGAAGCATTCGCCGCCCAAGGCTTGTCGGTGCTAAAAGGCTTGGGACTGTATGATAAGCAAGACATCGTCAATCACAATGGCGGAGCGATTGCCCTAGGACACCCGCTGGGCTGTTCTGGTGCGAGAATTACCACGACCTTACTCAATGTCATGGAGCAACAAGATACTCAAATCGGACTTGCCACCATGTGTATCGGATTGGGGCAGGGGATTGCGACCATCATCGAACGCGTATGATACGGAGCCTTAAAACCAAAACCCAAGCGAACAGTTTTGCTTGGGTTTTTATTGCGCCTAATAAAGATGCTATTAAGCTGCTAGCAATTTAGCATAGTGAATGTAAACAATTGAAAAAATCATACACAGCGGTGTAATTTACGATACAATTCGATGCATTTTGGGCGTAGAATCATGGTATCATAGGGCAATTTTAGACATGATTGAACTTTTATTTTATTTAGACATGATTGAACTTTTATTTTAAAAGAAGGAATGACGCATGAGACTACGCAGTGCACTATTGGCAACACTGGCGATGACCGCAGCATCTGCACAGGCAATGTTACCAACCCCGGAGAATCCACAGCCGACAGAGGCTACTGAGCAGCAAGTAGCCGCACCGAAGATTGACACCAAGCTAAACGCTTTCGTGGTTCGTAAAGACGAAACCGGTGCTGAGAAGCTAGAACTGCTGACCGTTGGCGACAGCGTTACCAAAGGCGAAATCGTGGAATACCAAGGTCTATTCACCAACCAAGACACCAACCGTGTGCGTAGCATGAATGCCACATTGAACATCCCTGAGGGTGTTGAGCTGGTGGGTGATGTGAGCCCTGCCATCGTTAAGGCGAGCATTGACGGCAATCGTTTCGTGCACATGCCAATCCGCGCAACCCTAAATGGACAAACCCAAGAGCTGCCACTAAGCTACTACAAGGCATTGCGCTGGACGATTGAAGATTTGGGCATTGGTGCGACCGCTGTCGTGAAATACCGCGCTCAAGTTAAATAATCTCATGCTACTCCATAAAGCCGAACTCATATGTTCGGCTTTTTTATGCTTTAATTTGCTGATTTAACAAAAAACATTCTCATTATCATTGATATTTGTGAGAAAATTTTATATCATAGTGTGATGCTTTATATCTTTATAAAAACCATGGAGTTTGTATGAAAATCACTCAGATGATGCGTCCTGTTAGCCTAGGCGTTATTGCAGCACTAAGCTTATCATTGATGGCATGTAGTCAAGACAAGCCAGCCGACACCAAGAGCGAAGCACCTGCTGCCAATGCCGACCAAAAAACAGAAACCACTGCTGATAATGCAACCCCTGCCACAGGCGATGTTACCATTAAGACCGCCACAGGCGAGCAGGCCATCCCTGCCAACCCAAATCCCATCGCCGTCTATGACATGACCGCCCTACAAAACCTAAAAGCGTTGGGCGTGGCGGTGCAAGGCATGCCGTCAGCCGAGATGACCGCCGAGCGTATCGCTACCCTAAACCTAAAAGCGGACGGCACGCCAGACGGCACAAGCGTTGGTACGCTATTTGAGCCAAATTTAGAAGTATTGCACAGCCTAAAACCACAAGCGATTTTTGTGGGTTCTCGTATGGCAGAAAAGAGCGAAGAGCTTGGCAAAATCGCCCCAACGTATAACCTAACCATTGACACCAACAACGTCTATGAGTCAAGCAAACAGCAGATTACTGACTTTGGTAAAGTGTTTGGTAAAACTGCCGAAGCCGACAAACTCATCACTGACATTGATACTGCCATCGCCGAGACCAAAAAAGCGGTAGAAGGCAAGGGCAATGGGCTTGCCATTCTTATCAACGGCAACAAAATGAGTGCCTATGGCAAAAACTCACGCTACGGCTATCTACACACCACATTCGGCATTCCTATGGCGGACGCTGACGTGAACAAAAACGAAGAGCGTCATGGTCAGCCCATTAGCTTTGAATATATCCAAAAAATTGACCCTGATTGGCTGTTTGTCCTAGACCGCACGTCGGCGATTGGCGAAGAAGGCGTATCGGCTAAGGAAGTGCTAAATAACCCACTCATGCACAACACCAAAGCCTATAAAAATAACCAAATCGTCTATGTCAGTCCAGATTCTTATCTTGCCTTTGGGGGTTATTACCAATGGCTAAAAGATGCTAAGATTGTTACCGATGCGTTTAATGCAAAAACAGCTCAGTAATTGATGTTGGGTGTAAAAAAAGGGGGCGGATTTTATTCGCCCTTTTGCTGATTTTTATTAGCATTGTTAATTGATTGTGTTTGTAGTGAATTTGCAGGGGTAAGTTACATTTGCCCTGTACCATAAGTGTCTTTTAGACGTTGCATTCGCCCCTACACACCCAAATTTTAAACATGCTTATTTAAATTCAGAATATACCAAAGGGCGTGGAAAGCACGCCTCTACAAAGGCATTATTTTAAAAATGCAAATTGGGGCGTATATTTTGATTTGATCATATCAATTTATCATACACTCTACAAAACGAAAGAGTACTACAGTTTTTCGTTCGTGGTGAGCCTGTCGAACCATGACGAAAACCGACCCGCAGCCAAGCTTGTGGCGAACAGTTTTTGTAGTAAGATTCAATTTTGTTGGCTGTATAAACCCATTTTAAATTATAAACCCCTTCGCCTCACCATGCACCTTAGGAATTATCACTTGGGAATCCTATGACCACAGCGACACTCTCTACCCTGAAGTCCGCCCCAAAATCTCGGTGGTCGCCAGCATTTGTCAATGTTGGCGCGTTTTTGCTTTTGTTTGTTTTGATTGTCATCAGCATTTCGGTGGGGGTGGCGGATTTTTCATGGGCAAAACTCTTTGACGACACCGACAACAGCTCACAGCTTTTTTTGGTGAGCCGTCTGCCGCGTACGCTCGCTTTAATTTTGACAGGGGCGAGCATGGCGATAGCGGGCATGATGATGCAGGTCGTGCTAAAAAACCGCTTTGTTGAGCCGTCTATGGTTGGGGCGACACAGTCGGCGGTGCTTGGGATTTTGCTCACAAGCCTTTATATGCCAACCTTGCCCCTTTTGGGTAAGATGAGCGTGGCAACGGTCATGGCGTTTGGCGGTATGATGATTTTTATGCAGATTATCAAACGTTTACCGCCCACCGATTTTCTCATCATTCCGCTTGTGGGGATTGTGTTTGGGGGGATTATTGATTCGTTTACGCTGTTTTTGGCGTATCAGACCGAGACGGTGCAAATGCTGTCGGTGTGGCGGTTTGGCGATTTTTCTAGCGTGCTGGCAGGGCGGTATGAGACCTTGTGGCTGGTGGGGATTTTGTCCGCAATTGCTTATATCATGGCAGACCGCTTGACGATTATCGGGCTTGGGGACGGTATCGCCAAAAATTTGGGGGTCAATAAAGACGCTGTCATGTGGCTTGCCATTGGCATGGTGGCGATGATAAGTGCGGTGGTGGTGGTTACGGTGGGGGCGATTAGCTTTGTGGGGCTTGTCGTGCCAAATATCGTGAGCCGTCTGGTTGGAGACCGCCTACGAGTGTCGCTCCCTGCGGTGGCGTTGCTTGGTGCGTCTTGTGTCCTTTTGTGCGATATTATTGGGCGTGTGATACGCTATCCCTTTGAAATCCCTGTCTATGTCGTCTTTGGCGTGCTAGGGTCGGCACTGTTTTTATGGCTTTTGTCAAAATCAAAATAGGGGCGTGTGATGAATTTTATAAAAAAATTGTTGGGCAATCCTATTTTGTTGGCGTTTATCGTGCTTGTGATTGGCTGTGGGCTGTATTTGACCTTAAATGTCATCAGTTGGGATTTTGCCTTGCCCCTGCGTACTCGCAAACTCATTGCTTTTTTGGTGGTAGGCTATGCGGTGGGGGTATCTACGCTCTTGTTTCAAACGCTTACGCATAACCCCATTTTAACGCCAAGTCTTTTGGGCTTTGACTCTTTATATGTGCTAATACAGAGCTTGCTGTTGTTCTTTTTGGGTATGCTAAGTTATGTCACCTTGCCAACGGTGGGCAAATTTGCCTTTGAAGTGGCGGTCATGATGATGCTGTCGGTGATTTTGTTTCGTTTTTTGTTTACCAAGCACAATCAGGATTTGACACGGCTTATCTTGGTAGGCGTGATTTTTGGGACGTTGTTTCGTAGCCTATCCTACATGGTCGCTCGCATGATAAATCCCGATGAATTTGTTACCGTACAAGCCCAAAGTTACGCCAGTTTTACCGCCGTCAATGTCAATCTGCTCATCACCAGTGTGGTGCTGTCGGTGGCGACTTTTATTTATGTGTGGCGACAACGGTTTGCGTTGGACGTATTGCTACTTGGTAGAAATTGTGCCATTTCGCTTGGCGTGCCGTATCATAAGCTGTCTCTTGGTATTTTGATGACAATCTCGCTACTCGTATCCATGGCAACCGCCCTTGTGGGTCCGATTACGTTTTTTGGGCTACTTGTGTGTGCTTTGACCAATCGGTTTTGCACCAAAATGGCTCATGGCGAGAGGCTGATTTTGGTGACGCTCATCGCCAGTAGCACGCTCATCGTGGGACAGGCGGTGTTTGAGCATGTCTTTAAAATGGCAGGCGTGCTTGAAGTGGTAATTGAGCTGTTTGGCGGGGTGGCGTTTTTGCTACTGATTTTTATGCAATATAGCAAACAACGTACAATGCAATAATTCTTAATACATAAAATTTAATCTATAAATTTAGGTTGTTGAATGACAAATAAATTAAAATCATTGCACTTATTTGATGTGGTTATTTTGGCGATTATCTTTTTTGGCTTTGCCATTTATAGTTCCAATATGCAGTTTTTTGAATTGATAAGCCATGAGCAGGTTGCTCCCGAGACTTTGGAATTCAACAGTTCAAGTAACTGGTCGGGGATTTTGAGTGAAATTGTGGCATTATTGGTGGCGTTTGGGTATTTGACCTATCGTAAATTTGATTTTACACAATTAAATTTTAGTGTCAATCGCTGGACATTGCCAAAAGTGGTGCTATACATTCTCATTGCAGGAACGGTGGCATCTCTTTATGAGTATTTGCAATACTGGGCTTTTCCCGAGCTTTATCCAACCACGGAGGCACATTATGGGGCAAGCGAGCATTTTAGTATGTGGTCTGTTTCCTTTATTTTATTTGCCCTACTAAATGGCTTTTATGAAGAAGTATTTTTTATTGGATTGGTGGCATTGACCACAAAAAAACATTTGCCCCTTGCCATTGTGTTTACTTTGTTTGTGCGATTTGCCTTTCATACCTATCAAGGATTGGCAGGAGCATTAACCATTACCACTTTGGGGATTGTGTTTTTGTTATTACGCTATAAAAGTGATGAACTGGTGCCATTTACTTTGGCACATTCATTTTTTGATTTATTTGGGCTTGGCTTGCCTTTGTATTTGTTGGAATAATTGGGGTATTTATGATAAAAGTAAAAAACGTTAGCCACAACATCGGCGATTTACCCATTTTAAAAAACGTAAACTTTGAGCTACCCACAGGGCAAATCATCGCACTCATCGGAGCGAACGGGGCGGGCAAAAGTACGCTGTTTAGCCTGATGGCTCGCATGAATCCTTTGCAGGACAAATCCGCCTGTATCAGCTTTGATGGGCATGACATCAGCACCGCCACAGATAGTGATATGGCAAAAGTAGTCGCCATGCTCGCCCAAGAAAACCATATTCAGGGGCGACTGCGTGTGCGTGAGCTACTCATGTTTGGGCGTTATCCTTATCATCAGGGCAGACCCACACAGGCGGATAAGGATAAGGTGGAGGAGATGATTACAACCTTTGAATTAGAGACGTTGGCGGAGCGGTTTTTGTCCGACTTGTCAGGCGGTCAGCGTCAGCGTGTGCTGATTGCCATGGTGGTGTGCCAAGATACGCCGTATATCTTGCTTGATGAACCGCTCAACAACCTAGATATGTACCACGCAGGGCGACTCATGCGACAGATGAAGGTGTTGGCAAGTCGTGGCAAAACGGTGGTTATCGTGCTACACGACATCAACCAAGCGTCCCAATTTGCCGATACGGTTGTGATGATGAAAGGGGGCGAAGTGGTGTCGGTGGGTACGCCAAAAGACGTGCTAACCGCTCAAAACATGAAAGTGCTGTATAACTTGGACGTAACGGTACTAATGCACAATGGCAAGCCGATTGTGGTGGATGCAGTGTGAAAAGGGGGCGAGTGTTCGCCCTTTTTAATATTAAACTGAACAGCATTGTTTAATAAAGAGATATTTTAAAATTTGGGCATGTAGGGGCGAATTACATTCGCCCAAAAATCAACATGTTATCACAAGGCAAATGTCATTTGTTCCTACAAATCTACCCAAAGGTATGGTTGATTAACAATGCTAATGATAAATGGTGTCTATGAGTCGCTCCAAGATATAGAAAATCAACCTAAATCCCCACTAGTTCCACATTTAAAAGATATTTTGTAGGATTGGCAGGGCGTGTTCAACACGCCCCTACACGTCCATATTGCAAAAAATATCTTAATTGAACAATATTACTTCTTGAAAAAACCAAACCAACATCACGCCTTTTTTATCTCCCCCACCTTATTCCCCACCAAAAATGCAACAAGCCCAATCACCAACGCAGGCACAACAGGGTGCAAATCCCATAAGGCGATTTTAAAATAGGCAATGATGACATAGCTCGTCAGACCTGCCACCATAGACCATATCGCCCCTGTGGCATTGGCTTTTTTGTAATACAGCCCAAACACTAGCACCCATAAGAAAGTCGCCTCTAACCCACCAAAGGATAATAAGTTTAGCCAAATGAGCATATCTGGCGGATTTAGCATGGCAACGACCGCCAAAATCATGGTAAAGCCAAGCGTGAGCGTGGTGGAGTAGCGTTTGATTTTGGCTTCGTTGTGGATAGCGTCAGGCTTGATAGATAAATACAAATCCTTAATCAGCGTGCTTGACGACTGTATCAGCATCGAGTCAATGGACGACATAATCGCCGCCATAGGTGCCGCCAAAAATATCCCTGCCACAAAGGGCGGTAGCACCGTCATCATGAGCGTGGGAATGACCTTGTCAGGCACATCAAGCTCAGGCACGACTGCACGAGCCAAGACCCCTGCTAGGTGCATGCCCAAGACCAGCACCGTCATCACCACCGTTCCCACAAGTACCCCACGGTGTAGCGAGCGACTGTCCTTATACGCCATCGCCCTTACCGCCGTATGGGGCAAGCCAATGAGACCAAAACACACCAGTACCCAAAACGACAGCATAAATGTTGCCGACAGCTTATCATCAACGCCTGTGGGGGTCAGCAGGCGTGGGTCAATGGCGTGCAGGGTGGTCATGGCGTTCTCCATGCCCCCTGTGGCGACAAGCGTTGCCCCAAGTAGGAGCATCGTGCCGATGAGCATGACAAGCCCCTGCACGGTGTCGGTCAAAACTACCGCACGAAAGCCCCCAATAAAGGTATAAAGCCCAATCACAAGGGCAAACACGCCAATCGACCATTCATAAGGCAGACCCAGTGTCGTTTCAAGCAGACGACCTGCCCCAATAAACTGCACCACCATCATGCCAAAAAACGCCAGTAGGAGCGAGACACACGCAAGCCACACCACGACTTTATTTTGATAACGGGCAAATAGCAGGTCATTGATGGTAATACTACCTGTTTGGCGGGCAAGCATGGCAAACTTCTTACCAAGCGTGCCAAGCGTGAGCCAGATTGCAGGCACTTGTATCATGGACAGTAGCACCCAGCCCAAGCCAAATTTATACGCCGCCCCAGGCCCGCCGATGAATGAACTTGCCGAGACGTAAGTCGCCACCGTGGTCATCGCAAGTACAAATCCGCCCATGGAGCGTGAGCCAACATAGTATTCATTTAAAAATCCGCCCGTTTTGCGTTTTTGATAAGCGTGCCACGCCACCCCAAACACAAAAAACAGATACAGAACAAGAGGGATTAAAATTTGAATATTTAAATTCATGCGTCGTCCCCTTTGTCTGATGTCAAATCAGTGTCCAAATCTACTTCCTGATAAACCGCCTTTAACACCGCCATACTGATTAAAATAAAAATCAGGGGCAAAAAAATACAGCTTAACTCAAACCACAACGGCAAGCCCAAAAGCCCCGTCCCTGCTGGCATAAAATACGCAAAAATCACCCAACCTGCCATGTACAGGAGCGTGAGATACAAAGACCATTTGGCTTCACGGCTGAGTTGATGGCTAAGGCTTGATTGGGTGTGGGTAGGTTTGGGCGAATTGGAGGTGCCAGTCATAGCATTACCTCGTCTTAAAATTGGCATCAAAGGGAAAAATTGCATTAGTGTATCACAAAATTTTACGGCAAAAGTTAAAACTTTACGATAAAATAGCCTGAATTTTAAGATTAAAGATTTTAGCTTTTATTCATTTATTGGACATGAATTAAGGATGTGGTATGAGTTTGCATGACATATTAAGCCATCGTCGTTCCGTGCGCGATTATTTGCCCGTTGCTATTGACGAAGCACTGGTGAAACATTGCCTTGAGCTTGCCACGCTGGCGCCAACGAGCTCGAATATGCAGCTGTACGAATTCTATCATGTAACGGATAAGACGCTATTGGCGAAGCTTGCCAAGGCGTGCCTATCTCAAGGTGCAGCGACCACTGCCGATCAGATGGTGGTATTCGTGATTCGCCCTGATCTGCATCGTGCGCGCGCCAAAGCGGTGTTAAATTTTGAAAAATATAACGTCAAAAACTACAGCCCCGCCCATAAAGTACCTAACCGCACCAAGCGATTCGAGCATTATTATAATCGCCTGATGCCGCTCCTATATAGTCAAACCAAGCTTGTGCCGACCGCACGCCAGATGCTTGCTCGTACGATTGGGCAATTTCGTCCGATTCAAGCAGACGTGTCTTTTGATGATATGCGTGTTGTCATGCATAAGAGTTGCGGTCTGGTTGCGCAGACGTTCATGCTTGCCATGAGCGAAAAGGGGCTTGACACCTGCCCGATGGAAGGCTTTGATGGCAGAATGATCAAGGATCTCTTGGATTTGCCCGAAGAATGCGAGATTAACATGGTCGTCTCGTGTGGTATCCGTAGCGAGAAGGGTGTTTGGGGCGAGCGTTTCCGCGTGCCGTTCAATGATGTATATCGCAAGTTATAAGGATTCTTATTGGTTACATAATCCTACATAACTCTTGGAGTTTGGGCTTTTTTGGGTTGGGTTTTTTGTTATAATGAAATGACTAGGCAGGCTAAAAGCCCACTGAGCATTAAGACAAGAGGACAAAAATATGACAACCATCACCGCCAATAAAGACATCTTTAGCGCATTGATCGCCAAGCATGACATCCAGCGCGACCTATGTAAAAGCTTCCAAAAGCACGTCGATGCCAAAGACAGAAACAAGGCAAAAGAAGTGTTCTTAGAATTAGAAGAAGAATTAAAGGCGCACGCAGCCGCCGAAGAGCGTCATCTTTATGTGCCTGTGATGGCATTTGATGAAGGACTTGAGCTATCTCGCCACGCCATCGCAGAACATCATGAGATGGATGAGCTGATGGCAACTTTGGGTGATGGTCGTACCGGCGATGACAGATTCTTTGAAACGGCGAACGCACTCATCGAAGAGACCATTCACCACCTAAAAGAAGAAGAGAATGAATTCTTTAAAGAAGCCAAAAAGCTGCTCGATGCCGACACCCAAAAACGCTTAGGCACGCTTTATCAAGCTGAACATGATGCCTATGAGGCCAGACACGAAGACTAAGCTGCCAGCAGATAATAAAATACCGCCAATGATGCATTGTGCGGTATTTTATTATCACCATGAAACTGTGATGAGGTAAGCGGTAGCGTTTATTTTTTCTTTTTGCCACCTTGTACCGCTTTAAAGCGTGGATTGGATTTACAGATGACAAAGGTACGTCCACGGCGACGGACGACTTGGCAGTCTTTGTGACGGGTTTTGGCAGATTTTAGGGATGATAGTACTTGCATGGAGAACCTCGCATGGTTATTTGAGTAATTATTTAAATGTTATAATATAACTTTAAATAAATTATACGCCTCCCTATTCCCTTTTGCAAGCAATAATTGAAAATAATTCTTAAAAAGGTTCGCAGCTAAACATCATGCATTAGATTGGATTAACGCTTGGATGATGTCATCTTTGTTTTTTAGGCGTTTGATGGTATGCCAAAGATGCTCAGCTTCAGCATAGCCTTTGGTGAGCATGCCCAGCCATTGTTTGTAGCGTCCGATGAGTCCTGATTGATTGTCCGTATCGTCATGTAGGAATTCGATTTGATGAGTGATCAGCTCATCCCAAGACAGTTGGATGCTCTCATCATGGATGCGCGCGATCAGATCGGGGCGGGTGACCGCGCCGCGCCCGAGCATCAGATGCGTTGTGCTCGCCTGTGCCGTACAGCGACGGGCATCGTCAGCCGTCCAGATTTCGCCATTGGCGATGATGGGCATGCCAAGATTATTAAATGGCGCAATGAGCTCCCAGTAGGCGGGCGGTTTATAGCCTTGGGTCTTGGTGCGGGCATGGACTGTTAGCCAGCTTGCCTTGGCGGTGTGCACCGCATCACCAATCTCGCTCATCTTAGAGGTGTCGGTGTAGCCAAGTCGAATCTTGGCACTGACAGGAATGTGCGCAGGTACGGCTTGACGAACAGCGAGAATAATGTCATGAACCGTCTCAGGTTCATCGAGTAATACAGAGCCGCCTTTGTGGCTATTCACAGTCTTGGCAGGACAGCCAAAATTTAGATCAATCGCACGCGCCCCAAGCTCTACGGCCGTGAGTGCGCTCTGACCCATGGTGCCTGGGTTGTTACCAAGCAGCTGCACGTGAATGGGCGTGCCACTGGCGGTCTTGCCATCGGTGTGTAATTCTGGCACGAATTTATAGAATACATGTGCAGGCAGTGGGTAGTGTGTCACCCGAATGAATTCGCTCACCGACCAATCATAAGGACGACCCAGATCACTGGCAATCCGTGTAAGAATCCGGCGCATTAGCGGATCGGTCAGGCCCTCCATCGGGGCGAGCAGACGAACGGGATGATTAAAAAAATGGCTAAAATCAGTCATAGAAAAGGTGGTCTTATTTTATTTATAGATGAGCTTCTTGTCATCGAGGACGATCGATGCCAATAGGTCGCTGATGTGGTGTACATCGAGGATTTCTTTGGCGCGAGTGCAGGCGACATAGAGCAGGCGCAGCTCTTCAGGGGTAATCTTGATGCTCTGGCGATTGATGTCGTATAAGAAGTCATCGCTGATCTGCACGCGATTCCATTCAAGGCCCTTTGCCTTGTGGGCGGTAGAGACGACATAGTCGGCATGGCTTTGGGTGGTGAGGCTCTTGATGGCGCTTGAGATGGTCTGCGTGCCGTGTTCTTCGATGAGCTTTACCCAGGTTTTGAGGTCAGAGCCTTCACCTGTTTCGCTAAATTCCTGCACTTCCCCCCAATGCTTAAAAAAAGCCAATTCGGGCACGCCATAGGCGGATTTTCCTGTTTTTAGGCTCTCGGCAGCATGACAAAATCTTAAAATCCGATCGCTGTCGGCTTGTAGAGCGACTTTATGCCCTGCTTTAAGCCCTGCTAATAGATGACTTATGGCAGTGGCGTTGGTGCGGCACAGTATAGCGTCTTTTTTGCCATGGGCGAGCAATTTGGCGATGCGGCTTGCGGTGTTTGGATTGCCCTTTAATGGGATGGTTTCTTGTAATGCGGTCAAAAAAACATTGGCCACCTTGGCGATCTCATCACCGAAGCGAAACGACTGTGTGAGCAGCGTCTGCGGATAGGGTAGGCGTTTCATGGCGTTCAGTGCGCCGCGCCATTCGTAGATCTGCTGATGTGCATCACCCACGTAAATGGTTTGTTTATCTTGGCGGATGAGCGCGCCCATCATGAGCGGGTCGGCATCTTGGGCTTCATCGAATAAGATGAAGTCAGCAGGAATGATGGGGTTGGATAGCGTCCAGAGTTTTAGGTAGATGTCGTGCCCGATGCCTGACTGATGACGGGGATCGATCGACTGTAACCAGCGCATCTCAAGGGCGGGGTATAGCAGTTCTTGGAGTCTCTCGCTGTCTTTCTCATCCAACCAAGATGGCGGGGTGATGTGCCTTGGCGCAGGGTAAGCGCTCGATGTTTTACAAAAATTGGTGATGCCTTCTGAGACGATGTTGGCAAGCTTGGCAGGGGTGAGTGTGATGGATCTTTTGATGCCATCGACTTTGCGCTCTACTTGTATGGCGGATAGATTTAGCTCATTTGCCAGTCGGCTTGGCGTTAGGCGTGGCAGGCTGATCTTTGCGGTCACATCACGATTGACATGACGATAGGCAAGCGAATGGAAAGTCTGGCAGCGTACGTTTCTTGGGAATTTTCCTTGCGCCTCGCTGGCGATGGCTTTGTTGAATGCCAAATACAGACCACGCCCTTGCATGTGCTCGCTGATGAGCTTGAGCGTGGTGGTTTTGCCCGCGCCAGCATAGGCGACGATCTTGAAGGATTGACCTGTCATCGCCATGCTCAGGGCGTTGATTTGCTCATCGGTGGGTGCAGGTGTGGTTATCTGATTCATGGGCAAATTTAGCAATAAAAACAGCCAAGTATAACACAATTAACATTGCTTTGTTCGCAAGATGGTGTTTAGTCGGTGACGGGATTATCAGTGCTTTCTTCTTTGATGAGAAGTCTTGCCATGAATAATCCTGCCTCGAAAAGCAGGCACATTGGGATGGCAAGCATCAGCATGCTGGCACCATCAGGCGGGGTAACGATGGCGGCGATGAAGAAGCAGCCCACGATGATATAGCGGCGTTTATCAGCCAGTGATTGAGGGGTGACGATGCGCATCAAGACCAGCAGTAGCGTTGCCACAGGAATCTCAAACATTACGCCAAACACCGCAAACAACTTAATGACAAAATCAAGATAGCTTTGGATGTCGGTCATCGGCAGGACGTTGTCGGGTGCGAACATCACGAAGAATTTTAGCGCTGGGACAAGCACCACGAAGTAAGCAAAAGCCACCCCGACATAAAACAGCACAATCGCAGATAGCAGTAGCGGCAGAGCGGCACGCTTCTCGTGCTTATAGAGTGCAGGCGAGACAAAGCCCCAAATCTGAGCAATGATGAACGGCACGGTGATGAACAGCGCCACGAAGAAAGTCAGCTTAATTGGCGCCAAAAACCCCGATGCGACATCGGTTGCGATGAGGCTGGCTTCACTGGGCAATAGCGCAACCAGAGGGTTTGAAATCAGATCGTACAGCTCACGACTAAACCCCACCAAAGCCAAAAACACCACAATCACCGCCGCAAAAATACGGATGAATCGCGTCCGCAATTCAGCAAAGTGTGCCATCAATGGCATGTCGGCGTCATTATCTAATCGCTGGCTCATGATGTCGTCGTATAAAGTAAGGGATCTGCCTTGTAATTAGGCATGAAGGGCGCTTGGGGAAGGCGGCGCTTTTTATCATAATCGCCCAGCAGGAACCAATGATTCACCATGGGTAGGTTAAATGCAGTCTCCAGCGCGGCCGCTTGATGAAAGTCTTGATTGCTGGTGTCTTTTGAAGGGTTGATATCTTGATGCTCGCCATCATCGGCGTTGTCCTGCCAAGCATCTAAGATGTGTTGTTTATTTGCCTTGGCAACTTGTTCGGTCTTATTGAGGCTTTGTTGGAGCTCTGCCATTTGCGCTTTCATCTTGGCTTCGGATTCGCGAATTTTGGCAAGCTCGCCTTTGAGCTCTTCTTGAACTTCCAACAGCTGCAATTCGCTGACGAACTCACTTTGTAGGCGCGTTGATAAGCGGCGAAATTTGCCGTACCATTTGCCAAGCGTGCGCGCTGCCACGGGTAATTTCTCAGGCCCAAGCACAATCAGCGCAATCACGCCAAACAGCGTTAATTCAAAAAAACCAAGATTTAGCACGAAGCGATCCGAACTTATTAAGTGTCAGTTTTTTCAGCTTGTTCGGCTTTTTTGACTTCCTTGACATCGGCGATGATGGGTTTGTTTTCACCGTCAGACAGTTTAGGCTTGTCTTCGTCTTTGACCGCATCTTTGAAGCCTTTGACGGCAGAGCCTAGGTCTTTGCCTGCGTTTTTAAGTTTGGATGTGCCAAAAATAACCACAACCACAACCAATAAAATCAGCCAATGCGTTAATGAAAATCCGCCCATAATTACCCTTTTTATTTAACCATTAGATTGTAGATATTTTAGCACAGATTAGTTTGTGCGTGAATTTTTCTCATCGATACCCGACAGCCCAAAGCGTCTGCCAAGCTCAGCCAGCACGTCATCGCTCGATAGCCCCAACTGATGCAAGGCGACCAAGCTGTGAAACCACACATCCGCCACTTCATAGACGACGTCAGCACGAGCTTCATTGTCATCTTTGGCAAGTGCACGAACAAGCTGTAGCTCTTTGGCAGCGATGATTGCTTCGGTGGATTCTTCACCGACCTTCTCTAGGATTTTATTTAGACCCTTGTGATACAGGCTGGCGACATAAGAGCTGTCTTTGTCAGCGCTCTTGCGCTCATGCAGAATCTTATCAAGCTCGGCCAAGACTGTCTGTGCAGACGTGCCTTGCGCCTTAACGGCAGGACAATTGACGGTGTCATGCGTGCCATAAATCTCATCAGGATTTTTGATTACCTCGTCAACAGCCAGCCATTCACCACGTTCGACATCAAGCTTTTGATAAAAGCAGCTTTCACGCCCAGTGTGGCAAGCGATGCCGCCAATCTGAGTGATGATGAGCGTGATGACATCAGCGTCGCAGTCGGTGCGAATCTCGTGCACGATCTGAGTGTGCCCACTGGTTTCGCCTTTGTGCCATAGCTTGCCACGGCTGCGACTATAGTACACGCCTTTACCTGTCTTGGCGGTGAGCTCGAGCGCCTCACGGTTTTGCCACGCCATCATTAAGATTCGCCCCGTGCTTTTGTCTTGGGCGATGGCAGGGATGAGCCCGTTTTCGTCGAATTTTAAAGTGTCTAGCCAGTGCATCATGATAATTGTCTTTTGTTACTAAATGATGAAATAAACCTAAAAATCAGCCCTTAGCGCACGCTAAAGCCATTGGGCTGTAGAATAATGGTCAGCGTGCCAAGCACGACCAATGCTGAGCCCACCATGTCCCATGAGCTAAGCGTAACTTTACCCACAAAATGCAGCCAAACCAATGCAGTGCAGACATAAATACCGCCATAAGCTGCATAAATCCGTCCTGAGGCGGCAGGGTATAACGTCAATAGATACACAAATACCGCCAAGCTCAGCGCGGTCGGTAGCCACAGCCACGCGGATTTTTGTTCATTTAAAATCAGATATGGCAAATAGCAGCCGACAATCTTTGCACTGCCGTCTCGGCAAATAAGATAAGTGTATAGAGTAGCTGCTGAATATTCAGGGGTGCGCCATCGTTGAATGGCTTTATTGTAGCGCGGTTGGGGGTGCAAGTAAAGGTATTTAATGGCTTGCATGGCGCAATAGATTTTGTTATAATGCGCATCCCACCTTCAGCCTATCCTAACGGAGTGTGGCGAAAAGGTTCGTCAAGTCGCAAGACTTATGATTAATAAAGAGGTCATTATGAAACTTAAAACCAAACGTGGTGCTGCAAAGCGTTTCAAAAAAACAGCAAACGGCTTTAAGCGTAAGCAAGCGTTCAAACGCCACATCCTAACCAAAAAATCTCCAAAGCGTATCCGTCAATTGCGTGGTTGCGTAATGGTTCATGCATCAGACGTTGCTTCTGTACGTCGTATGTGCCCATACATCTAATCAATTTTTGGATATTTTAGGAGAATAAAATGGCTCGTGTAAAACGTGGTGTACAAGCAAATCGCCGTCATAAAAAAGTTCTAGCTCGTGCAAAAGGCTACTATGGTGCACGTTCTCGTGTGTATCGTGTTGCCGTACAAGCGGTAATGAAAGCTGGTCAATATGCATACCGTGACCGCCGCAACAAGAAACGTTCATTCCGTCGTCTATGGATTGCTCGTATCAACGCTGGTGCGCGTCTAAACGGTCTGTCTTACAGCCGTCTAATCAATGGTTTGAAAAAATCAAACATCGATATCGACCGCCGTATCCTAGCTGACATCGCCATGCATGATGCAGCAGCATTTACTGCCATCTGCGAAAAAGCAAAAGCTGCATTGGCATAATTTAGTTTTTACTAAATAACCAAATCCAAAACCGCAATGCGTTTCGTATTGCGGTTTTTTATGATGTGAATAATCTTGACGAATGACTCATAAAATAACCCACCTTGACGAGGCGGGTTATTTTATCAGGAAGTGCTATGTTAGAAATCGTAACGCAGACCCATCTCTAAACCAAATCCATCTTTTTCTGAGCGAATTAAGTCATTATGAACGACATTATTATCCGTTCTTTCTTTATAAGAATGAGAAACTTGGTCAAGATATGACAGCGAGCCAAAGGTGCGCAGACGAACACCGCCATCACGCTTCAACCATTTGATAAGACCAACACTGGCTTTGGTTAGCTCACCATCTTTGAAGCCTTGATAGTTATTTGCATGACCTACTTGTGCATATACATCAGTCATCTTATCCAAGGAGTATAGTCCGCTTACAAGTGCACCAAGCTCTTTGTTGCCACTGTTGTAGTCGGTTTGTTGAGCGATGACGCCAACGGTTAGTTTTTCATTTGGCTTGTAGCTGACCATGCCACGCAACGCACTAAACTCTCCAGCATGAGTATAGGATATTCCTGCGTCATATTTTGTATCTTCATGCAAAATGTGACCTACGATCATATCGCGCTCTTGTTTTTTTGTTACACCATCATGAAAGGTGGTAAATTTGCCACCATGATTGTTATCAGAATTTTCATCCATGGCGTAATGCAGTTTGATTTGTGTTTTTCCATTGTTGAATTTTGGGGAAATGTATTGAATGGTGTTATTCGTGCGTTGACCACCGTAGCTAAATGGTAATCCGTTGCCAGAAGCATACAGATAGCTTTGATCGACATAATCAATATCATCATCTGGGGTAAAGATTCGACCCACGCGTACAGTACCGTAGTCATCATGCTTAAACCCTAGGTAAGTGTTACGAGCAGAGAAGTTTTTACCCTCGCCGTCATTGTCCAAGAAAATCGAATATTCCAACCGATACTCTAAATCGATGTCTTTTGTCAACTTTTCTTCACCAGTCAGACGAACACGAGATCCAGCAGAATTTAAAGAAAGGCGGTCGGATTTGGTATTCGAAATGGTCTGTGTGACGGTGTTATGCTCTTTGTTATCAATATTATCGTACAACGCAGACAGATAGAGACGACCAGAGATTTGGGGAGCTGCAAAAGTTTCTGCGGTAAGTGTTGCGATGGCAAGTGTGGCGGTTGCTTTGATGGCGGTATTTAAAAATGAGCGTTTCATAACAGATTCCTTAGAAGGCTGATGTTCCATGTATCATCAAGGTCTTTATCTTATCAAGACATAATGATGCGACAGCTAATATTTGCAATCCTGCAATAAATTGCTAAGAATGCAACGAAAATATACATAAAAACTAAATGCATAGCAATAGTTATTTCGAGAAATTTACAATTTTTGTGAAAAATTTTGATATTTTTCTTGAAACTTTAACAACTCTGCGTGCAAGCCTGATTAAGATTGCGATTTTTCCAATAGAATTGCTAATAATCTGAATCGCTTATTTACATTTGAAAATGAATTATTTACAATAAGTCCTTTATATTCCTAAGAAAATTAATGAAAGTTGCTCTTTTATGACTACAATACCCACCTTAAATCAGCCATTGGCATCGCTAAGCGAGCAGGATTTTTTGGCATTCGCTGATGCGGCAAGCACACTTATCAATAACGCCCAGAGCGAAAGCGAGCTTCAAGAACTAAAAGTAACCCTTCAAGGTAAAAAAAGCGACATCACTACACTATCTAAGCAGATGGGCAGCCTAGATACGGATGGCAAAAAAACCTACGGTGCATATCTGCACGAGCTCCGTACGCGTCTGACGGCCGCATTTGATGCACGTGGGGCAGCACTGGCAGAGCAGGCACTTAATGCCAAGCTTGCCAGTGAGCAGGTGGATATCAGCTTGCCCGCTCGTGGTGTGGCATCAGGTGGCCTACATCCAATCACGCACGTCACCGAGCGCATGAAGCAATTCTTCACACAGGCGGGCTTTAGTGTGGCGACAGGACCTGAGGTTGAGAGCGACTATTATAACTTTGAGGCGCTGAACATCCCTGATCATCATCCTGCGCGCGCCATGCATGATACTTTTTATTTTGATGCGCATTATCTACTGCGCACGCACACCAGTGGGGTGCAGATTCGCACCATGGAGAAGAGCGAGCCGCCGCTACGCATCATCTGTCCGGGTCGCGTATATCGCTGTGACAGTGACCAGACGCATTCGCCAATGTTCCATCAGATGGAAGGGTTGATGATTTCAAAGTCATCGAACTTCGCTGAGTTAAAAGGCGTGATTCATGAATTTTTGAACGCTTTCTTTGGTAAGGAGATGACCGTTCGTTTCCGTCCTAGTTTCTTCCCATTTACTGAGCCATCTGCCGAAGTGGATATTTTGTCTGATAATGGCAAATGGCTAGAAGTGCTGGGCTGTGGCATGGTACACCCACAAGTTCTGCGTAACTGTGGCATCGATCCTGATGAATATACAGGCTTTGCGTTTGGGCTTGGCATTGAGCGTTTCGCGATGTTGTACTATGGCGTGAACGATCTGCGTCTGTTCTTCCAAAATGACTTGAGATTTTTAAAGCAGTTTGCTTGATAAACGACAATTATTAAAAAATAGAATCTAGAGAATATTATGAAAATCAGCGAAAACTGGCTAAGACAATGGGCAAATCCTGCCAACACCTCGGATGAATTGGGTCAGCAGCTCACCATGGCGGGGCTGGAGTTAGACGGTTCAGACACGGTTGCGCCTGAATTTAGTGGCGTGGTGGTCGGCGAGGTCATCACCTGTGAGCAGCATCCAGATGCGGATCGCCTGCGTGTTACTACGGTTAATATCGGTACAGGTGAGAACCTACAGATCGTCTGCGGTGCGCCAAATGTCCGTACAGGCCTAAAAGTTGCCGTCGCGACTGTCGGTGCGGTGCTGCCACCGATTGATGGTAAGCCATTTAACATCAAAAAAGGCAAGCTTCGTGGCATCGAGAGCCAAGGCATGCTGTGCGGTGCTTCTGAGATTGGTCTGGCTGATGAGATTGATGGTATATTAGAGCTGCCTGATGATGCGCCGATCGGCGTTGATGTGCGTGATTATTTGGGCTTAGATGCGATGATCTTTGACATCGCCATCACGCCAAACCGTGGTGATTGCTTTAGTGCTTTGGGTCTGGCTCGTGAGATTAGCGTGATTAATCGCCTACCGCTAAGCCGCCCAGAGATCAAAGTTATAACCCCAAACACCGACAAAAAAGTCAATGTTAATGTGCTTAATGATGAAGCCTGCCCGCGTTATCTTGCGCAGTACATCAGTAATATCGACCGTACTGCCAAGAGTCCAAAATGGCTGGTGGATAATCTGATGGCATCAGGCATGCGCACACACAACTTCTTGGTGGATGTGACGAACTATGTATTGCTAGAGCTGGGTCAGCCACTTCATGCCTTTGATGCGGATAAAATTCAAGGCGACATCGTTGTACGTCTGGCGAATCAAGGTGAGACACTAGAACTACTTAATGAGCAGACCATCACGCTAACAGGCGATGAGCTTGTGATTGCTGATGATGTAGGCGCGCTGGCATTGGCGGGCATCATGGGTGGCATGCGCTCGTCAGTGACTGACGAGACGACGAACATCGTGTTGGAATCTGCGCATTTTAATCAGCTTGCCATCGCCGCACGCGCCAGACGTTTTGGTTTGCATACCGATGCCAGCCAGCGCTTTGAGCGTGGTGTGGACTTTGAATTGCCATTGATGGCGCTTCATCGCGCGACCGCTTTGATTCACGAAGTGGCAGGTGCAGAAGTCGGGCAGATTACCACCGTAGAAAATCTTGATAAACTACCAAAACGCAGCCCAATCCATCTACCATATGCGAAGATCGAGCAGCTATTGGGCGTGGCACTGCCTAGCGATGAAGTTGTCGATATTCTAAATCGTCTAGAGATTGCCACGCAGTTTGATGGTGATAAATTCATCTGCCAGCCGCCAAGCCATCGCTTTGACATGAATATCGCAGAGGATCTGGTTGAAGAAATTGCGCGTATCCACGGCTATGATCACATTAAGCCGCGCTTGCCAGAATTTGCTGTGGACATGAGCTATGACGACACAGCAGATCTAACGCATGAACTCAAACTAAGCCTAGCGGCATCGGGTTACTTTGAAGCGGTGAGCTTTAGCTTTAGCGATGCTAAGATCGAAGCGCTGTTTAATGATGACAAGCTTGGGGCAGTATTGCCACTTGCCAATCCGATCTCAGCAGACTTAGCGGTAATGCGCCGTACGTTATTATCCAGCCTGCTACCTGTGGTGTCCTATAACCTAAACCGCCAACAGCCTCGCGTACGTCTGTTTGAGACAGGTTTGTCTTTTGTGGGTCAGAACGTTGACAACCTAGTGCAGACCCCGAGCCTTGCGATGGTTGCCACCGGCTTGGTTGCTGAAGAGGGCATCTATGATAAGCGCGTGATGGACTTTTTTGATCTAAAGCGCGATGTTGAAAGCCTACTGCCACAACATCTAAATAAGACCAGCCTAAGCTACGAGCGCGCTGATTTGGCGTTCTTACACCCTGGGCAAAGTGCTTATCTTGTGGTAAATGGTGTGCGTCTCGGCTGGTTCGGTCAGTTACACCCAAGCATCGCCAAAGCGCTTGATCTGCCGGCTGTTTGGGTGGCTCAATTTGCCATCGAAGATCTCATCGATCTGCATCGCGCGACCAACGCCATCACCGCCCCGAGTAAATTCCCAAGCGTGCGCCGTGACTTGGCATTCTTGGTGGATAAATCGGTAGAGTGGCAAGATTTGGTTGTGGATATTCGCGCGGCAGCGGGTAAATATCTGACCGATCTTTGGCTGTTCGATGTCTATGAAGGCGACAGACTGCCAGAGGGCAGAAAATCACTGGCTTTTGCCATGCTTTTCCAGAATGCTGATGCCACATTAGAAGATGATGTCATCAAAAAAGCGATGGATGATGTCGCCTCTAGATTGAGCGACAAGCACGGCGCAAAACTAAGAGACAGTTAATCCAAATGCCACTTCGGTGGCTATTGACCTAACATAAGGACACATCATGAGTGCATTAACCAAAGCTGACATGATAGACCGCTTAACGATTCGTCTGCGCATCACTCGCCAAGATGCCAGACGGATTGTGGATAAATTTTTTGAAGAAATTAGCCAAAATCTCGCTGACGGCAAGGAAGTCAAGATCTCTGGATTTGGTAATTTTGAATTAAAAGACAAAAAATCCCGCCCAGGGCGTAACCCAAAGACAGGCGAGAGCATTCCTGTTAAGGCGCGCCGCGTGGTAACATTCAAGGCAGGTCAAAAATTCCGCACGCGCATCGAGATGGAGAATGATCCGCGTTAGTCGGCAGACTGCCGTTAATTTCAATGAGCTGATTTGCTAAATTTGCTTGAATAGTTGGTGGTGTTTTGCTAAAATATCGGCTCATTTTTCCCATCTAAGTGGGCTAATGTGTGAAAACATGGTGCGGTATGCCAAAGTTGGTTGGTGATGGCGTGGCTATGTTCGGCTGTAATGGCATTTGCCAAGGCAGTATATATTAGTGCTTAGATTTATTGGACGATCATCATGCGTAAAGACATCCACCCAGAATACAAAGAAGTTCTATTCCATGACACCAATGCTGACGTGTACTTCCTAACTCGCTCAACTGTTGCGACTAAGACTACTCGTGAATACGAAGGTCAAGAATACCCATATTTCCCACTTGATATTTCAAGTGCGTCGCACCCATTCTACACTGGCGAGCAACGTAAAGCATCTAACGAAGGTCGTGTTGCTAGCTTCAACAAGCGTTTTGGTGCATTCGCAAGCCGTGGCAAAAAAGCCTAACTTGTCCACCAAAAGCAATGAAGCTTTTGATGAAAACCGTCCTGTATGGACGGTTTTTTTTATTATCCATCACAATGAGTTGAGCGACTTTTGAACAGTTTTTATCAAAAGAACATTAAGCTGTTCAAATTCATAAAAATAATTGCCAAAAATATAAAACTTGGCCCAACAAATAGATGACGAATTTGGCACATCGTGATAGACTATGAATAATTTATTTGTATCAGCCATCAGTTGATGATGATGTTAGATTTTTTAAAAGAATATTTGGGGTAGATATGGATCAGAGTGTTTGGCTGTTGCTTGCAGTGCTTGCGATTGTACTCGGATGTATTTTGTTGGTGCCTGCCATTTTGCGCGCCATTAATAGCAAAAAACAAATCGATCATGCTGGCGATGTACATCACAAAGATGGTTTACCGATCACGCCAAGAGACGAGCGACTGCTGACTCATGATGATGCGGTTGCATTGCCAAGCGACGACGCACCTGATGCGTTAACCAGCATGGCGGCGGTGGCAGCTTCATCCCCTGTGGTGAGCGCATCAGATCGACCGACTATTAATCCTGAGCCCAATAAGCCTGCTGAAAATGCTGATGAGGCGATCGCGCCGAGCGATGCTGCGCACGAAGAGAGCGAGCAGCTGCGCGAGCTTAATGGTAAATTTGAGCAAAACTCCCCAATCCTAGATAAGCATCTGTCTGACCAAGAAAGCTTCGATCAGAATAACAGCCCACTGTTGAATGCCACAGATAACATCGCTGTGGTGATCACACCACGTAACGCCTACACGGGACTGTCAGGCAAAACCGTACTGAGCTTGGTGCGTGAATACGGCTTAAAGTATGGCGTGATGAACATGTTCCACCGCTACGAGCATGAGAATGGCACGGGCGATCTGTGGTTTAGTATGATGGGCGTCAATAACGAGGGTGTTCAGCCGTTTGACTTGAATGTACTTGCTGAGAGTCGTTTTAATAGCATTCTATTGTTCTTATCACTGCCGCATCCACATGCCTTGCGTGGCTTTGACAGCATGGTGTCAGTGGCGCAGATGATCGCTGATGACCTAGAGGCTGACATATATAACGAAGAGGGCTACACGCTCGACGATGCAGAATTTGCCAAATTGCGTGCCCACGCTGCCAGCCATCAATAAGTTTATGCCTTCTAAAAACCGTCTTTGCTAAGGCGGTTTTTTGTCTGATTTTATAGTTGTTTAGAAGTTAAAAATGACCGATTTATTTGATTTTACCCAAGAGGATTTAGTAGCCAACCCCAAAGATGATCACATCGTTGGCCAAATGCGTAATCTGATTCAAGCGCTAAAAAAACACAATCACGCCTATTATGTGCTTGATAACCCAACCATCGCTGATGATGAGTACGACAGTCTAAGATCTAAGTTGGTTCAGCTTGAACAAGCGCATCCCAATTTAAAACAACCTGACAGCCCGACCGACAGCGTGGGCGGTGAGCCGCTACCTGCTTTTAATCAAGTGGCGCATGATTTGGCGATGCTCTCCTTGGGAAATGTGTTCGATGAAGAAGAGCTATTAAGCTTCGTTCGCCGTATCAATGACCGCCTTGATGATAAAAATAAGCAGCCAGAATTTGAGATGGAGCTTAAGCTGGACGGTTTGGCAGTATCCTTAAAATACGTGAATGGCGTATTTACTCAAGCCATCACGCGTGGCGATGGTCGCTTGGGTGAGGATATTACGCATAATGTCAGAACCATCCGCAACTTACCGTTGGTGCTACCAGGGTGTGTCGATATTGATTTATTGGAAGTGCGCGGCGAGGTGCTCATGCCAAAAGCGGGCTTTATGAAGTTAAATAAAGACAGTGAACTGCGTGGTGAGAAGACTTTTGCCAATCCTAGAAATGCCGCCGCGGGCAGTCTGCGCCAACTTAATCCTGCCATTGCAGCAGCACGACCTTTGGCGTTTTTTGGGTATTCGGTGAATCAGGGTTTGCCAAGTCACATCAAGACCCAAAGTGGTGCATTGGAATATCTGCGCACTTTGGGATTTGATACTGCGCCTTTTGATACTGCAACCACCCCTAAGGGTGTGCAAGAATTCTATGATAATATCGCCAATACACGCGATCAGCTGCCCTTTGAGATTGATGGGGTGGTAATCAAGGTGAATTCGTTAGCGTTGCAGAATGATTTGGGGTTTTTGAGCCGCGAACCGAGATGGGCGACGGCTTATAAATTTGCCGCCCAGAATGCCATCACGCGTCTTTTGACGGTAGAGTGGCAAGTAGGGCGTACAGGACAGCTGACCCCTGTGGGTAAATTGGAGCCTGTTAATGTCGGTGGGGTGACGGTCAGTAACGTGACACTGCATAATTTTGGTGAGATTCAGCGGCTTGGCGTTATGGTTGGCGACATGGTGAGCATCCACCGTGCTGGTGATGTTATTCCGAAAGTCTCGGGAGTGATGATGGAGCTGCGCGATGAGAATGTCAGCTCGATCACACTACCAGAGACTTGCCCTGTGTGTGATTCTCATGTCTCCTTGCCCGAGGGTGAGGCGCTGGCTCGCTGCACGGGCGGATTGTATTGTCCTGCTCAGTCTAAGGAGGCACTGATTCACTTTGTGTCGCGCCGCGCGATGGATATTGATGGCTTGGGTGGGCAATGGCTGATCAAGTTCTTTGAGATGAATCTGATCAAGACAGTTGCTGACATTTATACTCTAAAAGACCATCAAAAACATCTGATGACCTTGGAGGGTCTCGGTGAAAAATCTGTCGCTAACATGCTGTCCGCCATTGAAAAATCCAAAAGCACAACCCTGCCAAGATTTATCTTTGCACTAGGTATTCGTGGGGTGGGTGAGACCACTGCGCAGAATTTGGCAGAGAGTTTTGAGAGTTTTGATGCATTAAGACAAGCAAGTGCTGAGCAGCTGCTTCATGTGCCAGACATTGGCGACATCACGGCGGTTAATATCATGGAGTTCTTCCAAAGTGAGCATAACAATGAAGTCATCGACGGCTTGATTAATGCTGGCATTCATTGGGATGCAGTGACAAAAAACACAGGCGATGCACCATTAGATGGGCAGACTTGGGTGGTGACTGGCACACTATCAGCGATGGGGCGAGATGAAGCCAAGGCGCATCTACAGGCATTGGGCGCAAAAGTCTCAGGATCAGTATCTGCCAAAACCAGCATGCTATTGGCAGGCGAAAAGGCAGGCTCCAAGCTTGATAAAGCGCAAAGCTTAGGCGTGCAAGTGATGGATGAGGCGACATTTATGGCACTATTGACAGAGCATGGGCGAGCTTAATTGCTCTATGACAGCCTAATGATTGACTTTGCTTGTGCTCATGATAAACCACCAAAGCCAAAATTAAGCAATAGATTAAGAATATCCATGACGATAAGTAACACACGGCCAAAGAGCAAGAGTGACCTGTTCTCCATGTTTGGGCTATTGGTTGGTTGTATCTTATTCGGACTGGGTAGCCTGATCGTCGCACATATTGAGACGGTCGGTGCGTATGCCATGGCATTTTGGCGGTTGCTCATATCGACAGGGATTTTTTTGGTGCTTGCAAAGATTTTTGGTCAGCATTTCCCCACCAATAAAAAAGCCATTGGATTTGCGCTGATATCAGGGGCTGCACTTGGTTTGGATTTGGCGCTGTGGCATGAGAGTATTTATGCGATCGGGCCGGGTATTTCTACTTTATTAAACAGCTTGCAGATTTTCTTTTTGGCATTCATTGCGTTTTTGTGGTTTGGTGAGCGTCAGACCAAGATGCAGCTTTTGAGTCTTGTAATGGCATCGGTTGGAGTGGCACTCATCGCAAGCCCTGAGTTTGCGCACAATGATGCTGCGCTGTGGGGCTTTGTCTCTGGGATTGCCTCTGGGGCATTCTTGGCGATCTCCATGGCGTATATTCGGCGCACCCATGAAGTCGTTCGTGTGCCGATATTGCCAATGATGACCATCGTGGGTGCAGGCGGTGCGCTGACGATGCTGCCGATGATGCTCTTGTGGAATTGGGGTCAGATCATGCCTACCACCATGAGTGAATGGGGCTGGGTGTTCGTATACGGTGCGGTCATGCAGTGCATGGCGTGGGGGCTTATTGCTTATTCTATTCCTAAGCTTGCCTTGTCGATGACAGGTCTGCTCTTGCTGTCAGAGCCTGTGGCAGCACTGCTGATTGATTATTTTTGGCTGCATAAGGCGATCAGTGGGCTTCAATGGGGCGGTGCGTTTTTGGTGATGTTCGCCATCTATCTAGGCTCATTAAAGGCAAGAAATTGATTAACATTTAGCTAAAACAAAAAAGGATTGAATGTCATGTTCAATCCTTTTTTATTTGGTTGTCTTATTTGGCAGGGCGAATCTCAATCGGCAATACCAGGCCTTCCCCAAACTTGTCCGCAAAGACGTATTCATGCTTGTCAGCGACGACATTATCCTTGGTGTGAATGATGAGCTTCATGTCGGCGCCATCGGTGAGTTCATGGCCTTTATAGCCGTCTTCTAACTGATCGAGAATCTTGCCCAGTGCTTCGGGTGCTGCCATGCTAACGACGATGCTGTGCTGGGCCTGTTGATCGCTGATGTTGTAGGCTTTGGCATAGTTTTGCACCGCTTGACTGCCAATGTCGATGGGGTATTGATAGCTATTGATATCGGCCTTTTGGGTGTTGGTGTCGATGAGCCTCCAGTTGATCTGGATTTTACCATCGGCGGTGATGATTGGCTGAATCTCGGGACTGTCAATATCGACGCCATCAGCTTTTAGGGTGTCGGTGAGTGCTTCAATGCTGTGTGGGTTGTGCGATTCGATATTATCGGCAGTGTCTGCGCTGTCGCTGGATTGGGTAGGCTCAGCAGGCTTAGAGCAGCCGATGAGCAGGCAAGCAGACAGTGTAAGCGTTAGGATGGGGGACTTCATGAGTAACCTTCTAAAAATAATTGCCTATTTTAGCGTAATTTTGGTGCCAGATTTAATAAAATTCATCACAAATTGACTGTTAAAGTGATTGACATTATTTTCACTGGTCAATAGGCGGCGTGTAAAAGCGTGATAGTCTTGCATGTTTTGGCTAGTCACCATCAGCACAAAGTCATAATCACCTGAGATCTCATAACACATCATCACCTGTGGCTCGGATGCCATGACCCGCTCAAACCGCTGCTGCATGGATACGCTCGACGTTGCCATCTTGATCATCACCAGCACTGTGAGTGTGTAGCCGACCTTGGTGGGGTCGATGATGGCGACTTGCTTTGCGATGATTTTTTGATCGATGAGCGTGCTGATGCGTCGCTGTGCCGTGGCGATAGAGATACCCGCTCGTTCGGCGACGCTCTTTAGTGGGAGTGTCGCATCATCTTGTAGGAGATTTAAGATGATTTTATCGGTGTCATCAAGTGCGTGTGTCATTAGATTACATGATTTAGTTAATTATGAGAAATTTTATCAAAATTACCTATTATATGCAAAATAAAACTAAATGATTAACTTTAATCGTGCTTTATTCTCATGATTTTTATTTAAAATGTGCGAAAATTATTTGAATAGACAAATATCATGAATGCGAACATTTCTGTAACCAATTCTAGTGTACTCATCGCGCCACAAGACACCGCCAAAGCTCGGGCGCGCCGACAATTCATGTGGGGAATTGCGCTTGTCGTACTTGCTAACTTATTATTTGGGGTGCTGTACACGTATGGCAAATGGTTGTCGCCTTTGACCGGCACGAGCGTGTTTTTGTGGCGCATGGTGATGATCTTGGGCTGTTTATTGGTGTTTTTGGTGGTTAGTGGGCAATCAAAAACCATCATCAATGATCTAAAAGCCATCAAGGGCGTAAAGTCTTGGTTTTGGCTGTTGCTGCCGACACCGATTTTTGCCAGTCAGCTGTGGCTCTTTATGTGGGCACCACTGAACGATCAAGGCGTACAGACAGCGATGGGCTATTTTCTTTTCCCATTGACGATGGTGTTGTTCGGCTGTGTATTATTTAAAGAAAAGCTAAGCAAGGTGCAGTGGCTTGCGGTTGCCTTGGCGGGGGTAGGCGTGGCAGCGGAGATCGTGCGCACAGGCGAGCTTAGTTGGGCGACGTTTTGGGTGTGTGGTACTTATCCGATTTACTACATCATGCGCCGCGTTCAGAAGGTGCGTGCTGTGACAGGCCTGTTCATCGATGCGCTCATCATCGCACCCGTGTGCTTGATTTGGCTTATCATGACTGACATGGATACAGTCAAGACGGTGCTAACGGATGGTTGGCTGCTTCTTAAAGTCGTGGGTCTTGGCGTGGTGAGCATCCTTGCGCTGCAGTCGCATCTTGAGGCGAATCGCCTGCTGCCTGTCAGTCTGTTCGGTTTAATGGGATATATCGAGCCTGCGCTGTTGTTCTTGCTTGCGGTGACGGTGCTTGGCGGAACATTTACGATGGACATGCTGGGCAGCTATGGGCTGATCTGGGCGGGAATTTTGTGCTTGGTACTGCAAGGTGTCGTCTCGTATCGCAAGAATAAAGGTGAATCAGCATCAAGCCAATAAAATAAAAAGGTCAATATCACATTGACCTTTTTATTTTGATGATGGGAATTATCGCAAATCCGCCTTGAACCCGCGTTTTTTATCCATTTGCCAATCGCGTTCTTTTAGGGTGGCGCGCTTGTCGTGGAGTTTTTTACCTTTAGCTAGGGCGATTTCGCATTTGACGCATGAAGATTTCCAGTAGCAAGATAATGGCACGACCGCATAGCCTTTTTGGTTGACCATGCCGAATAATTTGTCAATCTCGCGGCGATTAAGAAGTAATTTGCGCGTGCGAATGTTGTCTGGATTGATGTGCGTTGAGCTGGTCAAAAGCGGCTGAATGTGCGCACCGAACAAGAACGCTTCGCCATTTTTGAAAATGACATAAGCGTCAGTGATCGCCATTTTACCTGCGCGGATTGCTTTGACTTCCCAGCCCTCCAGGGCAAGGCCAGCTTCAAAGGTCTCTTCGATAAAATATTCGTGGCGTGCTTTTTTATTGGCACAGATTTGATTGCTTGGTTTTTTTGCCATGAGTTTTTGTCCTATTTTTTATAATGCTTGGTATTATAACAAATTATGACAGCCGATAAAGTAGTGCATCTGTTAATTTGCCTAATTGTCAATTTTTGCGAAATCGATTTGCGTTTGAAGGCGATAATTGATACTATGAACATGATTTATCCATATTATCTACACAAGGAACAACCATGCTAAATAGTGCTCCTACCATTGAGACTCTATTGAACCACCGCTCTGTGCGTAAATACACAGGCGAACCGATCTCTGATGAGATGCTGCAGGCGATCTTGGAAGCAGGGCGTGCGGTATCGACGTCCAGCTTTTTGCAGGCGACGAGCATCATTCGTGTGGTTGATGGCGCTAAGCGTACCCAGCTGCGTCAGATCTCGTGCAACATGAGCGAGGCGGATTATAATGAAGCGTTTGCCAATGGCGAGCGTTTGGGCCATGGCTATGTGGAGTCTTGTGCTGAGTATCTGATTTTTTGTATGGATGCTAAGCGCCATAACCAGCTGGCGGATGTGCAGACTGACTGGACAGAGGTGATGCTAATTGGTGCGATCGATGCCGCGCTCATGGCGCAAAACGTACTGGCTGCGGCCGAGAGTCTTGGCTTGGGCGGCGTATTTATTGGCTCTCTTCGTAATGACATCGAGCGAGCAGGCGATATCTTAGGCTGTCCTAAGCACGTCGTCCCATTATTCGGTCTGTGCTTAGGTCATCCTGATTGGGAGTCTAAGATTAACCAATCACAGCGTCCACGTCTGCCGCTAGACGTGCTTGTCTCTACCGACGCCTACCAAGAAGCTGATGAAGCGTCCTTAAATGCGTACAACGAACAAGTGCGTGAATATTACCAAGGGCGCAAGCTTGATCTAGACTGGCGCGCTCAAATCGCCCAAACCTTCGGCGGCGAAGTGCGTCCCTTCATGCTAGAATACCTACAAAAGCAAGGTTTTGCTAAGCGATAACCTTTAGCATTCAGGCCTTTCGTTCCATATTGCAGGCGCGAAAGGCTTTACAATATTGACGCGAATACGTTATAATTTTTTGAATTTTTTAGTCGGGGTGCTGTCCTTGTGATGGCTGAGATAATACCCGTGAACCTGATTCAGTTAATACTGTCGTAGGAAACTAAACCATGCCCACTCCATCATTTCTACTGTCATGCTAGAGGGCGTATGCACCACGTCAGCATAGACGGTCTGTCGCTGAGATTCGGCGAGCAGCAGATTTTTCATGATTTTAATTTTCAATTGCCCAAAGGTCGCTTTAGCAGTCTATTGGGTGGCTCGGGTGTGGGCAAATCCACCTTGCTGCGCATCATCGCAGGACTGGAGAAAGGCTATCAGGGAGAAGTTAGCTTCCTAGACGATGCCAATATCGCCTACATGGCTCAGCACGATGCGCTGTATCCTTGGCTATCAATCATCGATAATGTACAGCTCTATGCGCACCTATCAGGTCGCAAATCCCCCAAGATACACGCCAAAGCACTGCAACTACTCACCCAAGTAAAGATGAGCGATCACACTCATAAAAAAGTCCACGAACTCTCAGGCGGCCAAAGACAGCGTGTTGCATTGGCGCGCACGCTCATGATGGATACCGATCTGGTGCTGATGGATGAGCCGTTTTCTGCATTAGATGCCGTGACACGCCATGAATTACAGGCTTTGGCGTATGAATTGCTACAAGACAAAACCGTCCTGCTCATCACTCACGATCCCCAAGAAGCTCTTCGACTTAGTGATGATATTTATGTCCTAAAACACCAGCCCGCCACCATATCCCTAAAAATCACGCCAGATGATAGACCCATTAGGGCGCTCACTCATAGCGCATTTGGTGAGCTACATGCACGGCTCCTTGCTGAGCTTGGGGGGATTGTCTGATGCGATGGCTCAAGATACCTTCGATTACCTTGGTTTTGTTATTGATTTGGCAGGTGATCGTGTCGCTTGGTGAGTTACCGCACTACATTCTACCAAGTCCTTTGGCGGTCTATGAATCATTCTTGGTGCATCATGAGCTTATCTGGGAGCAAGCCAGAATTACGCTGATTGAGATTTTGTTTGGGCTTGGCATTGGCACGACCTTGGGTGTGGCGTCAGCATTGATATTAAGTGCGTCGCGCAGATTGTCCTCGGTGCTGTTACCTATACTGATCATCTCGCAGGCGATTCCTGTATTTGCCATCGCGCCATTGCTCGTGCTTTGGTTTGGATATGGGATCGCCTCGAAGATTGTCATGACGGTGATGATTATTTATTTCCCTGTCACGGCAGCGTGTTTTGATGGGCTGCGCCAGGCTCAGAATGCGTGGCTTGACATTGCTCAAACTTATCGCATCTCGCCCATGCAGATGCTATTAAAGGTTAAACTGCCTGCTTCGCTACCTGCCCTAGCATCAGGGCTTCGCATTGCCATCTCGATCGCGCCAATTGGGGCGGTGGTTGGCGAATGGGTCGGCTCATCGCACGGCTTGGGTTATCTCATGTTGCATGCCAATGCCAGAATGCAGGTTGATTTGATGTTTGTGGCGTTATTTGTACTCGTCATTATCGCACTTAGTCTGTATTTTTTGGGTGATTATTTATTAAAACGCCTAATTCCTTGGGCATCCTATGCACGTTAATCACACAACCAACCATAAAAAGGAGAATTTATGACTTTATCGAAATTTATCAAAGGTGCGCTTATCGCCACCGCTGCGCTGATTTTATTGGCTTGCGCGCCAAAAGAACAAAATGCTAAAGACAGCGCGCAAGACGTTCAAAAGCTAACATTGCTACTAGATTGGTTCGTAAACCCGAATCACGCAGCCATCATCATCGCTAAGCAGCAAGGGTATTTTGATGAGCAGGGGCTTGATGTTGAGATCACAGAACCCGCCGATCCATCCATGCCGCCAAAACTGGTCGCCTCAAATCAAGCAGACATCGCGGTTGATTATCAGCCGCAGCTACAACAAAGCATCGCCCAAGGTTTGCCACTTGTGCGCATTGGCACAGTGATTAATACGCCGCTGAACAGCTTAGTCATTCTAAAAGACAGCAACATCACCAAGCTAGAAGACCTAAAAGGCAAAAAAATCGGCTATTCGGTGAGCGGGTTTGAAGAGCTATTATTAAAGACCATGCTGCAATCAGTCAATTTGACCGACAAAGACGTACAAATGGTGAATGTAAACTGGTCACTTTCGCCTTCTTTGCTTAGCGGTCAGGCGGATGGCGTGATTGGTGCGTTTCGTAATTTTGAACTTAATCAATTACACATCGAAAAACATGAAGGCGTGGCGTTCTATCCAGAGGAGCATGGGGTGCCCGCCTATGATGAGCTGATTTTCGTGGCGAACAAGAACGCTATTCAAGACGAAAAATTGGTTAAATTCATGAATGCCATCACTCAGGCGACAGATTTTATCAAACAAAATCCTGATCAAGCATGGCAGTCATTCGTGGCTTATAAGCCAAAAGAGCTTGATAATGAGCTGAACAAGCTGGCATGGGCGGACACCTTGCCGCACCTGCCAAATAACCCAAAAGCGCTGGATATTAACCGCTATCAAGCCATGGCGGATTTTATGTACGCCCAAAACCTGACCAAAAAACTACCGAATGTCAGCGAATACGCCATCGAACTGCCTTAAAGGTCATTAAAAAACGCATCCAAAATGGGTGCGTTTTTTAATTTAAATCAGCAAGGCAATTCTAAAATCACAAACAGGTTTAAAAAATTAGCAAAATTTGATAGCATACCCAGTTATTTTAGCCAGATTTAAAAAGCCAATGACCTCACACACCCCGAAAAAAGCCCTATACCCTGGCACATTCGACCCCATTACCAATGGGCACATCGATCTTGTTAAGCGCACATTGAAACTGTTTGATGAAGTGATCATTGCCGTTGCTTTCGCCCATCACAAGAAGCCACTGTTTAGCTTCGATGAGCGTGTGGCGATGGTGGAATCGGTATTTAAAGATGATCCACGTGTGGTGGTGGTTGGCTTTGAAGGGCTTTTGGTGGATTTTGCCAGAGAGCAAAACACACAAGCGGTCATTCGTGGTCTGCGCGCGGTGTCGGATTTTGAATATGAATTTGGTCTTGCCAACATGAATCGTAGTTTGGATGAGAATTTTGAGGCGGTATTTTTGACGCCATCTCAAGAATATTCCTTTGTGTCATCTACATTGGTGCGTGAAGTGGCACGACTTGGTGGCGATGTCTCAAAATTCGTTCCACCTTGTGTGCTGACAGGCTTTGACAACAAGTTTGCGGTGAACTAAATGGCGTTAATTATTACCGAAGAATGCATCAACTGCGATGTCTGCGAACCTGTCTGCCCTAATGAAGCCATCAGTGCCGGCAATGACATCTATGTGATCGACCCGAATTTATGCACAGAATGCGTGGGCCATTACGATACGCCGCAGTGTGTAGATATCTGTCCTGTAGATTGTATTCCAAAAGACCCAAATCATGCCGAGAGCGAAGAAGAGCTTTTGGCGAAATTTCATCGAATTACTGGATAATACGGATAATTTATAAAGCAATCAAAGATTGTATCTTAAGCCAAGAAAATTATGATATAATAGCCATCTTGGCAGACCAGACAATCGCCGTCCAAACTTTGGAGGGAGGAAAGTCCGGGCTACATAGGGCGACGTGCTAGCTAACGGCTAGGAGGCGAGAGCCTACGACCAGTGCAACAGAGAGCAGACCGCCTATTATATAGGTAAGGGTGAAAGGGTGGGGTAAGAGCCCACCGCATGACTGGCAACAGTTCATGGCATGGTAAACTCCACGTGTAGCAAGACCAAATAGGTGTCCAACGAGTTGCCCGCTTGGGACACGGGTAGGTTGCTTGAGCGTATCAGTGATGATGCGCCTAGATGAATGATTGTCCACGACAGAACCCGGCTTATCGGTTTGCCATAATATTTTAAAAAATTGCAGAATTATTGAAAAATGTCATTGACAGCAGATGAATTCATCTGTATAATTCGTACCCTGTAACGGCGATGTAGCTCAGCTGGTTAGAGCGCACGACTCATAATCGTGAGGTCAAGAGTTCAAGTCTCTTCATCGCCACCAATTATAAAATAATTTGAAAAAAGTTCTTGACTTCAATTCAAAATATAGTATAATTAAATTTCTGCTAACGAAAAAGCATTTTTAAAAATTATCAAGTAAAAATAAATTTTAAAAATTGCTTGACATCACAAAATAATGTGATAAAATGGTCAGCCTTGATTAATGATAATGATGCAGACGATGTATCATACACTATTTAAAATCCAAACTAAAGAACAACTTGTGTGGATTTTTGTCAATACAAGATAATTCAATAAATAATATATAAATATTCATTTATTAGTTATTAAGACAAAAATACTCAAAGTTAATTCATTTACACGATGAGCGGATGCTTGTTTCTTAATTTAATAAATTAAGTCATTAAGTATCAAATTTTGCTAGTAATATAATAAATGAGCCAAGTCCTAACTTATCTTAGTTTACTAAGATACTTAATAGGCATCTTAAAAAGATTAAACTGAAGAGTTTGATCATGGCTCAGATTGAACGCTGGCGGCAGGCTTAACACATGCAAGTCGAACGATGACTATCTAGCTTGCTAGATATGATTAGTGGCGAACGGGTGAGTAATGCTTAGGAATCTGCCTATTAGTGGGGGATAACCATCCGAAAGGATGGCTAATACCGCATACGTCTTACGAGAGAAAGGGGGCTTTTAGCTCTCGCTAATAGATGAGCCTAAGTCGGATTAGCTAGTTGGTGGGGTAAAGGCCTACCAAGGCGACGATCTGTAGCTGGTCTGAGAGGATGATCAGCCACACTGGGACTGAGACACGGCCCAGACTCCTACGGGAGGCAGCAGTGGGGAATATTGGACAATGGGCGAAAGCCTGATCCAGCCATGCCGCGTGTGTGAAGAAGGCCTTTTGGTTGTAAAGCACTTTAAGTGGGGAGGAAAAGCTTGTGGTTAATACCCACAAGCCCTGACGTTACCTACAGAATAAGCACCGGCTAACTCTGTGCCAGCAGCCGCGGTAATACAGAGGGTGCAAGCGTTAATCGGAATTACTGGGCGTAAAGCGAGCGTAGGTGGTCATTTAAGTCAGATGTGAAAGCCCCGGGCTTAACCTGGGAACTGCATCTGATACTGGGTGACTAGAGTAGGTGAGAGGGAAGTAGAATTCCAGGTGTAGCGGTGAAATGCGTAGAGATCTGGAGGAATACCGATGGCGAAGGCAGCTTCCTGGCATCATACTGACACTGAGGTTCGAAAGCGTGGGTAGCAAACAGGATTAGATACCCTGGTAGTCCACGCCGTAAACGATGTCTACCAGTCGTTGGGTCTTTTAAAGACTTAGTGACGCAGTTAACGCAATAAGTAGACCGCCTGGGGAGTACGGCCGCAAGGTTAAAACTCAAATGAATTGACGGGGGCCCGCACAAGCGGTGGAGCATGTGGTTTAATTCGATGCAACGCGAAGAACCTTACCTGGTCTTGACATAGTAGGAATCCTGCAGAGATGCGGGAGTGCCTTCGGGAATCTACATACAGGTGCTGCATGGCTGTCGTCAGCTCGTGTCGTGAGATGTTGGGTTAAGTCCCGCAACGAGCGCAACCCTTTTCCTTAGTTACCAGCGACTCGGTCGGGAACTCTAAGGATACTGCCAGTGACAAACTGGAGGAAGGCGGGGACGACGTCAAGTCATCATGGCCCTTACGACCAGGGCTACACACGTGCTACAATGGTTGGTACAAAGGGTTGCTACACAGCGATGTGATGCTAATCTCAAAAAGCCAATCGTAGTCCGGATTAGAGTCTGCAACTCGACTCTATGAAGTCGGAATCGCTAGTAATCGCAGATCAGAATGCTGCGGTGAATACGTTCCCGGGCCTTGTACACACCGCCCGTCACACCATGGGAGTTGATCTCACCAGAAGTGGGTAGCCTAACGCAAGAGGGCGCTCACCACGGTGGGGTCGATGACTGGGGTGAAGTCGTAACAAGGTAGCCGTAGGGGAACCTGCGGCTGGATCACCTCCTTAACGATATTATCTGATTGGCAAGAATTCACAACAAGTTGTTCTTTAGTAAGATGTTTAAAACGGGTCTATAGCTCAGTTGGTTAGAGCACCGTGTTGATAACGCGGGGGTCATAAGTTCAAGTCTTATTAGACCCACCATTAACAAATGGGGTTATAGCTCAGTTGGTAGAGCGCCTGCCTTGCACGCAGGAGGTCAGGAGTTCGACTCTCCTTAACTCCACCATTATTAAACATCAAAAGCATACATAAGCAATTTAAATAAGATTTCTTATTTATGCTTTAACTTTATAAACTGACGAAGTTTATATCACTATTTAACAACGTATATATGAGTCTGGGTTAATTATTTAATTCCAACAAATAATTAACCATGGTGATTGTACCCAATACAATCACCTAAAGTAAAGAGAACTGAATCAAGCGTAAACATAGGTGAATCGTTACACATTACCCATACATTAAAGACCCTTTGGGGTTGTATGGTCAAGTAATGAAGTGCACATGGTGGATGCCTTGGCAGTCAGAGGCGATGAAAGACGTGATAGCCTGCGATAAGCGTCGGTGAGGTGGCAATATCCTGTGACCCGGCGATTTCTGAATGGGGAAACCCAGCCAACATAAGTTGGCTATCCTAACCTTTGGTTAGGAGGCGAACCGGGAGAAGTGAAACATCTCAGTACCCCGAGGAAAAGACATCAATAGAGATTCCCCAAGTAGCGGCGAGCGAACGGGGAGTAGCCGATCAAACTTGTAGTAGCAAAATGGCGTGGGAAAGCCAACCATAGTAGGTGATAGTCCTGTATGCGAAACTGCAAATGCGACATATTAAGTAGGGCGAGACACGTGAAATCTTGTCTGAAGATGGGGGGACCATCCTCCAAGGCTAAATACTCCTGACTGACCGATAGTGAACCAGTACCGTGAGGGAAAGGCGAAAAGAACCCCTGTTAGGGGAGTGAAATAGAACCTGAAACCGTGTGCATACAAGCAGTCGGAGCCCACTTGTTGGGTGACGGCGTACCTTTTGTATAATGGGTCAGCGACTTATATTCTGTAGCAAGGTTAACCGTTTAGGGGAGCCGTAGGGAAACCGAGTCTTAATAGGGCGAATTAAGTTGCAGGGTATAGACCCGAAACCGAGTGATCTATCCATGAGCAGGTTGAAAGTGCCGTAACAGGCACCGGAGGACCGAACCCACTGTCGTTGAAAAGCCAGGGGATGACTTGTGGATAGGGGTGAAAGGCTAATCAAACTCGGTGATAGCTGGTTCTCCCCGAAAGCTATTTAGGTAGCGCCTCGGACGAACACCATTGGGGGTAGAGCACTGTTTCGGCTAGGGGGTCATCCCGACTTACCAAACCGATGCAAACTCCGAATACCGATGAGTGATATCCGGGAGACAGACGGCGGGTGCTAACGTCCGTCGTCAAGAGGGAAACAACCCAGACCGCCAGCTAAGGCCCCAAATTCCTAGTTAAGTGGGAAACGATGTGGGAAGGCACAGACAGCTAGGATGTTGGCTTAGAAGCAGCCATCATTTAAAGAAAGCGTAATAGCTCACTAGTCGAGTCGGCCTGCGCGGAAGATGTAACGGGGCTCAAACTAGGAGCCGAAGCTGCGGATTTAATTGTTTCAATTAAGTGGTAGGGGAGCGTTGTGTAAGCCTGTGAAGGTGTATCGTAAGGTATGCTGGAGGTATCACAAGAGCGAATGCTGACGTGAGTAACGACAAAACGGGTGAAAAGCCCGTTCGCCGGAAGACCAAGGGTTCCAGTCCAACGTTAATCGGGGCTGGGTGAGTCGACCCCTAAGGCGAGGCCGAAAGGCGTAGTCGATGGGAAATCGGTTAATATTCCGATACTTGTTTATGATGCGATGGAGGGACGGAGAAGGTTATGTCAGCCTGGCGTTGGTTGTCCAGGTGGAAGGATGTAGGTAGGTTTAGTAGGCAAATCCGCTAGACTATTACTGAGATCTGATAGCAAGCCAGTTTACTGGCGAAGTGGCAAATACCCTGCTTCCAGGAAAAGCTTCTAAGCGATAGTCATAAACAAATCGTACCCGAAACCGACACAGGTGGTCAGGTAGAGAATACCAAGGCGCTTGAGAGAACTCTGCTGAAGGAACTAGGCAAAATGGTACCGTAACTTCGGGAGAAGGTACGCTGCCGATGGTGATGGAACTTGCTTCCTGAGCTGTTGGCAGTCGCAGATACCAGGCTGCTGCAACTGTTTATTAAAAACACAGCACTCTGCAAACACGAAAGTGGACGTATAGGGTGTGATGCCTGCCCGGTGCTGGAAGGTTAATTGATGGGGTTAGCGTATGCGAAGCTCTTGATCGAAGCCCCAGTAAACGGCGGCCGTAACTATAACGGTCCTAAGGTAGCGAAATTCCTTGTCGGGTAAGTTCCGACCTGCACGAATGGCATAATGATGGCAGCGCTGTCTCCAGCAGAGACTCAGTGAAATCGAAATCGCAGTGAAGATGCTGTGTACCCGCGGCTAGACGGAAAGACCCCGTGAACCTTTACTACAGCTTTACATTGAACTTTGACCTAACTTGTGTAGGATAGGTGGGAGGCTTTGAAGTGGCGACGCCAGTTGCCATGGAGCCATCCTTGAAATACCACCCTGGTTATGTTGGGGTTCTAACTTGAGATTAACAGATCTAAGGACAATGTATGGTGGGTAGTTTGACTGGGGCGGTCTCCTCCTAAAGAGTAACGGAGGAGTACGAAGGTGCGCTCAGAACGGTCGGAAATCGTTCAAAGAGTATAAAGGCAAAAGCGCGCTTAACTGCGAGACCCACAAGTCGAGCAGGTACGAAAGTAGGTCTTAGTGATCCGGTGGTTCTGTATGGAAGGGCCATCGCTCAACGGATAAAAGGTACTCTGGGGATAACAGGCTGATACCGCCCAAGAGTTCATATCGACGGCGGTGTTTGGCACCTCGATGTCGGCTCATCTCATCCTGGGGCTGAAGCAGGTCCCAAGGGTATGGCTGTTCGCCATTTAAAGAGGTACGCGAGCTGGGTTTAGAACGTCGTGAGACAGTTCGGTCCCTATCTACCGTGGGCGTTGGAAATTTGAGAGGATCTGCTCCTAGTACGAGAGGACCAGAGTGGACGAACCTCTGGTGTTCCGGTTGTTTCGCCAGAAGCATCGCCGGGTAGCTACGTTCGGATGGGATAACCGCTGAAAGCATCTAAGCGGGAAGCCCACCTCAAGATAAGATTTCCCTAAAGAGCCGTTGTAGACTACGACGTTGATAGGTTGGGTGTGGAAGCATGGTGACATGTGTAGCTAACCAATACTAATTGCTCGTTTGGCTTGACCATACAACACCCAAGTGGTTTAGTATGAGATAAGTGTAAAGATTTTACCTAACAAGCTTGAATCAATCTTGAATAAAAACAAAACAACAGACTCATAAACAGCGTTGTTAATCCTTTTACGCTGACGACAATAGCAAGATGGAACCACCTGATCCCTTCCCGAACTCAGAAGTGAAACGTCTTAGCGCCGATGGTAGTGTGGTTCGCCCATGTGAGAGTAGGTCATCGTCAGCATCTTATTTGAGGCCCCTTCATCAGATGATGGAGGGGGTTTTTAATAAATCTACTTTACCAATGCATGCCTGATGAAAAATATGTATGCCACCTAATGTATTGGGTACTTTGGGTATTTCATTGGTAGGGGTTTTTGGTTATGTGAATTTTTTTTCCTTATTAAAACTGTGAATTTTTAAATCTATTATAATAAATCTATCCATACTCTTGTCAGAGTATGGATAATATTATTTCAGATAAAGTTTTGCTTGAGGAAAGCGTTTATGTTACAAAAGCGATTACTAGGGGTTTTTCTTGGAGGGCTGGTGTTGTCTAATACCGCGTTTGCAGGTTTTTCTGGACTTCTGGGAAAATTAAATGATTTGGTTAATGAAATTAAACTGGTGGTAACTGCTGACCGTTATCAAGGCTCGATCGCAGTTCAGGTGGCAGGTGCGCATCGTGGTAATGGTGCGGTGATTTGACCTTATGGTGCTCGATTAAAAGATGTGGTGGTGCAGCTTGAACCTTCAAGTTTGGCAAATGTTAATAATCTAACCATCTATCGTGAGTCGGTTAAAGTCCAGCAAAAAGAAGCGAACAATCGCGCGCTAGACCGCCTAGAAGAGATGACGCTTGCGACGCAATCAACCACAAAAGAAGAAGCGTAGCTGCGTTCTGAAGATGACAAATTGGTTGAGCAGTTCATCGCAAAAGCAAGACGCATAGAGCCTGCTGGTCGCGTAGTTGTGGTGCCAAACTCTTGGCGGGACATCATCCTAGAGCAAGGTGATGTGATCTATATCCCATCAAAAACATCAGTCATCACGGTCAATGGACAAATTCGCACACAGGGCGCACTTACTTATGATGCGCATTTGACCGTAGGCGATTACATTGCAAAATCATGGGGCGTGCACTCTATGACATCAAGGGTCTTCTGATCAGAAGTCATTAGACGCATTTTGGGCGAACCCTGTCGCGCCCAATCGTAAATTTTATCTAAAATTCCGTGAATATCTCATCGAGCAAACCCAGCTCAACGGCTCATTCCATGGCGCGTCACCTTGGACGATCGCCTATCTTGATGACAAAAGTAACTAAACCGTCACTAATTATCAAAAAATCCCTTAAATCATTCAATTAGCAGTGTTTTTAAATTAAAAAACTGCTACAATATCCTGCTATTATTTTATTTTTTAATTGCACTTATGACCGATCTAACTCACATTCGTAATTTCTCGATCATTGCTCATATCGACCATGGCAAGAGCACTTTGGCCGACCGCTTTATTCAAGTCTGCGGCGGCTTGTCCGACCGTGAAATGCAAGCGCAAGTCCTAGATAGCATGGATATTGAGCGTGAGCGCGGCATCACGATTAAGGCTCAGTCGGTTACACTGTACTACAATCACCCCAATGGTGAAAAGTATCAGCTAAACTTCATCGACACGCCAGGTCACGTGGACTTTAGTTACGAAGTATCACGTTCATTGGCGGCTTGTGAAGGTGCGCTACTGGTCGTTGATGCTGCACAAGGCGTTGAGGCTCAGTCAGTGGCGAACTGCTATACAGCGGTGGAGCAGGGACTTGAAGTGCTGCCTGTGCTTAATAAAATTGATTTGCCTCAGGTGGAGCCTGAGCGCGTAATCGAAGAGATTGAAGACATCATCGGCATTGAGGCGGTAGAAGCGCCACGCGTCTCGGCCAAGACAGGCTTGGGCATTGACGAGTTACTCCAAACACTGGTGGAGAAAATCCCTGCGCCCACAGGCGATCGCGATGCGCCATTACAGGCATTGATTATCGACTCATGGTTTGATAATTATCTAGGTGTGGTGTCATTGGTGCGTGTCCGCGAAGGTCAGGTAAAAACCGGCGATCGTATTTTTGTAAAATCGACAGGCGAGTCGCATCTGGTAACATCTATTGGTGTCTTTACCCCAAAACGCTTAGAGACAGGGATTCTACAGGCGGGCGAAGTTGGCTTTGTGATTGCGGGCATTAAAGACATTCAAGGCGCGCCTGTGGGTGATACCATTACGCTTGCCAAGACGCCAGAAGTTGAGAACATTCCAGGCTTTCAAAAGGTAACACCGCAGGTCTATGCAGGGATGTTCCCAATCGACTCAAGTGACTTTGAAAAATTCCGTGAAGCCTTACAAAAACTACAAATCAATGATGCGGCGCTGTTCTTTGAGCCGGACACTTCTGATGCGCTGGGCTTTGGTTTTCGTTGTGGCTTCTTGGGCATGCTTCACATGGAGATTATCCAAGAGCGACTTGAGCGCGAATACGACCTTGATTTGATCACCACCGCACCGTCGGTAATTTATGAAGTGGTCAAGAAGAACGGCGACATTGTCTATGTGGACAACCCATCGCGCCTGCCAGATGTGGGCGTCATTCAAGAATTCCGTGAGCCGATCGCTCGTTGTCATATTCTTGTGCCTCAAGAGTACTTGGGTAATGTGATTACTCTTGCCATTGAGCGCCGCGGGGTTCAGGTGGACATGAAGTTCATGGCGCGCCAAGTTCAGGTGATCTTTGATATCCCGATGGGCGAAGTGGTGATGGATTTCTTTGATAAGTTAAAATCAGCATCGCGTGGTTTTGCATCACTCGATTATGCATTTGAACGTTATCAAGCAGATAAACTGTCTCGTGTGGACGTGCTTATTAATGGCGAGAAAGTTGATGCGCTTGCCATGATTTGTCACCAAGAGCATGCGCGCCGCCGTGGCGGTCAGCTGGTCGAAAAAATGAAAGAGCTGATTCCTCGTCAGATGTTTGATGTGGCAATTCAAGCCGCCATCGGCAGCCAAATCATTGCACGTTCGACCGTTAAAGCGATGCGTAAAGATGTACTTGCCAAGTGTTATGGTGGTGACGTAAGCCGTAAGAAAAAACTGCTAGAAAAACAAAAAGCAGGTAAAAAACGCATGAAGCAAGTTGGCTCGGTGGAAATCCCACAAGAAGCGTTCTTGGCGGTGTTAAAAGTCGATAGCTAATTGATGAATTAAATAAAGGGTAGCGTTGTGGAATTTGATATTAATCTTGTGCTTGTGCCGGTGACGTTGGTGCTGCTTGTGGTTTGGCTTGTTGATAAGTTCGCCCTAAAACAGCATCGCGTGGCAAAAATTGCCAACAAAAATCTACTCACGGCACAGCAGCAGCTAAAATCAAGCCAAAATAACCTACAAACCGCCCTAGAACAACATCAGCTAAATGGCGATGTTGATACATTGATTGTCACGGATGCCACGCCCCAAGCTGTCAAAGACGCACATCAAGCCTACCAAATCGCCAAACGTGATGCAATGCTTGCCAAGGTTAATCAAGAAACTGCGGGCGAGAATGTGCTTATACGCTGGGCGTATGAGTTTTTACCGATTCTGCTGATTATCGTGCTTGTGCGCTCGTTTGTGATTGAGCCATTTAACATTCCATCTAGCTCTATGGTGCCGACATTGTACACGGGCGATTTTATTGTGGTGAATAAGGCATCTTATGGGCTTCGCCTGCCCATTACGCACACTAAGATTGTCGATACTGGCAGCCCTGAGCATGGGGATGTGGCGGTGTTCCGTTACCCGCTTGAGCCGAAACGTTACTACATTAAGCGCGTGATTGGCTTGCCTGGCGATACGGTATCTTATAATGATGGTGTGCTATCCATTAACGGCGAAGCTGTCACCACAGAGCAGACCAGCTACAGTATGGATGAGCCTTTGGTGAATAAGCTGTTGCCAGCGCAAATCGGCAGCCATGTATTTAGCGATGAAGAGCGTGCAAGATTCGGTCAAGAAGAAGAAAATTACGCGCGCTATTACCAAGAGAGCCTAGGCAGTCATCGTTATAACGTCCGCTATATTGGCGATTTAAATTCATCAGCAGGCGGTCAATTCTTGCAAGATAACTCGCCTGATGTCATCACAACAGAGGGAAGACAGTGGACGGTGCGCGTGCCTGAAGGTCAGTACTTTGTGCTGGGCGATAATCGCGACAGTAGTCAAGACTCTCGTTATTGGGGTTTTGTGCCTGAAGACAATCTTTCAGGTAAGGCAACTTATATTTGGATGCATAAGGAACCTGGCTTTAAGCTGCCAAGTTTTGGTCGAGCAGGTGCGATTGATTGATGTTAATTTCGTTGGATGAAAAATGACCAACCCAAATAAATCATCCCCTAAGGGAAATACAACCATGCTGGATAAATTGCCTCATTTTGCCAATTTTGAGCAGGGGTTGCCAGTGCTGTCTGAGAAGCTAAATTATCAGTTTCGTGATATTGGCTTACCACGTCGTGCTTTGACGCATCGTTCTTATAATCCCAAAGAAAGCTATGAACGTCTTGAGTTTTTGGGCGATGCTTTACTTGGGCTCATCATTGCAGAAGCCTTGTTTACGCATTTTCCGCGCCATGATGAGGGCAAGCTTACGCGCATGCGTGCCACTTTGGTGCGTCAAGAGACGCTGGTTCAGATCGCTGAGAAGCTTGAATTATCACGCCATCTAATCTTGGGCGTGGGCGAGCGTAAGGGCGGCGGTCGTCATCGCGCCTCAATCTTGGCAGATGCTGTTGAGGCGCTGATCGCAGCGGTCTATCTAGACAGTGGCGACATGAATTTGGTCAAAGAGCTTGTCAAGGTCTGGTACGAATCATTAATCCTAGAAGTGGGCGAGGAAAAGGTGTTAAAAGATGCCAAATCTCGCCTTCAAGAGTGGCTACAGGGCAATCGACTGTCCTTACCGACGTATGAGCTTGACGAAATCATTGGCAACGCACCGAACCAAACATTCGTCGTAACCTGCCGAGTGAATCTAGACGGCATTAAGCCCATCACTCAGACAGGCGAATCGCGTCGCATAGCAGAACAAAAATGCGCCGAACTGATGATAAATCAGCTCAACAAAACTCAAAAATCATAATATTCAGCCTAGTCAAATTACCAAATCCGCCTTTAAAAACGGGCGGTTTTGTGTTTTAATAGGCTATTAAATATCTAAAAACAAGGTAACACATGACCGATAACAACCAAGCGCCAGAACCTGCCAATGATGATATGATCACGGCATTTTTTGAAAATAGCGCACCCACCATCAGCGATGATTTTAAATCAGGCTTTGTGGCGATCGTTGGTCGCCCGAACGTTGGCAAATCAACGCTCATGAACCACTTACTTGGGCAAAAATTATCCATCACGTCGCGCAAGCCTCAGACCACGCGCCACCGTATCCACGGTATTTTGACTGATGATGAGATGCAGATTGTGTTCGTTGATACCCCAGGCATTCACAGCAAGGAAGTAAAAGCCATCAATGAGCGCATGAATAAAGCTGCGGTATCGGCCTTATCTGATGTTGATTTGGTGCTATTTGTGGTGGATGGCTTGCAGTGGCGCGAAGATGATCTATTGACGCTAGAGAAATTGTCAGCGACCAATCTGCCCGTCGTGCTGGTCATCAATAAATCCGACACTGTCAAAGACAAAACACAGATGCTGCCATTGATCGAAGGATTTAGTGAGAGTTTTGATTTTGCAGATATTGTGCCGGTGTCAGCATTACGCGGGCATAATTTGGACAGATTAAAAGAAGTGATCGGGCAGTTTTTGCCGGTGCGTCCGCCGATTTTTGACCCTGAGCAGATCACCGATCGTTCCGAGCGCTTCTTGGCAAGTGAAATTATCCGCGAGAAAATCATGCGTGCATCAGGCGATGAAGTGCCGTATGATTTGACTGTACAAATCGACACCTTTAAAGACGAACCCGCGCATAAAGATCCCGAGACGGGCAAATGGCGTAAAGCAGTGACCTTCATCGATGCGACCATCTTTGTCGAACGTGCAGGTCAAAAAACCATCATCATTGGCGATAAAGGCTCAAGAACTAAACAGGTCGGCATCGATGCACGCAAGGACATGGAGGCGCTATTTGACCGCAAGATTATGCTGACGCTTTGGGTAAAAGTCAAAAAAGGCTGGTCCGATGATGAGCGCGCCTTGACGAGCTTGGGGTATTAATTCTCTTGCGCCAACAACCACTGACAGGTTATATTCTGCACGCCAGAGCTTATCAAGAAAAACGCGCAATTTATCAATTTTTTAGCAGCGAGTTTGGTGTGGTGAGCGGTGTGGGTACGCGAGGCATGCCGTCTTTTGTGCCGGTGACCCTATTCGCCACAGGCAAGAATGCGCTGAAATCTTTCACCCAAATACAGCCATCGCCAGAAGTTAGCCTTACACCCATCATGGGTCAGACTCAGTATGCGCTACTTTACATGAATGAGGTTTTGTCTCGACTGCTAGTGCCTGAGAGTCCTTGCGAGGTGCTTTGGCAGGTTTATCATGATGAGATCATGCAGCTTCGGGAGCTTGGTGTGATTGAAGCTTGCGATTCTCTTAGTGATCTAAAACAGGCACTCAGACGGTTCGAGAGGGCGTTATTTGATGAATTGGGTGTGAGTCTTGATTTTGAGTGTGATGGTTTGGGTGAGAGTATCGACACCGATGGTTATTATCGTTTCGTGCCTGAAGTTGGCTTTGTGACAATTGGATCGACATTGATTAATGAAGCCAACGATGAAGGTAAAAAATTAAGCCGAGTATCATACCTAGGTTCAGATCTATTAGAGATGGCGCGTGCGCAGAGTAATCAGGATTTGTATGTCAAGCATCTACAATCGTTTAGTCAGTTACAGCGTGATGTGATGGACTATCTATTAGAATATAAGCCGCTGCACAGTCGTAACTTATGGCGACAAAGCTTGCAATATCAGTCTGTATAATTTGATTTAAAAGGAAAAACTATGTCTAAGCCACTGCTTGGGGTGAATATCGATCATGTAGCGACACTAAGAAATGCACGCGGCGTACATTATCCTTGCCCGATCGAGGCGGCGCTCAGCTGCGAGCAGGCGGGTGCGGACGGCATCACGCTGCATTTGCGTGAAGATCGCCGCCACATTAAGGATGTAGATGTCTATGCGATGAAAGATAAGCTTAAAACCCGCATGAATCTGGAGATGGCTGTCACGGATGAGATGCTTGCCATCGCTCTTGATGTTAAGCCTGCTTGGGTCTGTCTGGTTCCCGAAAAGCGCCAAGAAGTGACCACAGAAGGCGGGCTTGATGTAACTAACTTGCCACAGCTACCTCAATTCATCAAAAAACTACAATCAGCGGGTATTTTAGTGTCATTATTTATCGACCCTGATGTGCATCAGATTGACGCCGCCATATCATGCGGCGCCGACGCGATTGAACTTCACACAGGTGCGTACGCACATGCAGATTTGGATAAGGATGTGCAGACGCTTAACCGCGAATTAGACCGTATTCGCGAAGCGGTGGCGTATACTAAGTCAAAAACGGATAACATGCTTATTAATGCAGGACATGGATTAACCAGAGATAATGTCGCAAATATCGCTCAGATAGACGGCATCCATGAGCTGAACATCGGCCATTCCATTATTGCAGATGCCGTATTTATGGGGATTGAACGAGCAGTCAAAGAAATGCGAGCCGCATTTGTGGTGTAATTGACAAAATTGTAAGCAAATGTGTTATAATAACACCGTGAGTTCCGCTTAATCTTGAATAATAAGCGTTTGAGTTTCTATTCATGATTAAGCGGCGATTTGTAAAAAATCAATATCTTTATGTAACATTGTGTAGCTATTGCAAAAAAAAGGCTTGTAAAATCCTTAAAATGCCGTTAAGCTACCCATATCTATCAGAAACAAATATTGCCTTACTGCGGTAAATTATGGTTGGCAGAGGCGATTAGTTAATGGTAGAATATGACATGGTAATGTTGTGTTACGCATTCTGAAAAACCAACCGTTCCTTTGGAGGAATTTATGAAACTAAATAAAATCGCTCTAGCAGTACTTGCTACTGCAGCGACCGCTGCTTCTGCTGGTGTAACTGTAAGCCCAGTACTACTAGGCTACCACTATAATGATGAAGCGCATGACAAGCAACGAGAAGTATTACGCACTGGCAAGCAATTAAACCCAGATCATCAAGTAAAAGATGGTGTTGCTCTTGATAGCGATCTGTGGATTGGTGCAGGTCTTGGTGTAGAACTTACCCCATCTACCCAATTACAAGTAGAATATGCTGTTTCTAACAGCGACGCAAAAGCTTCTGATCGCTCATTCAATCTAGACGCTGCTAATCGTTTTGACTCTGAGCAACAAACCATCAGCGGTAACTTCCTAATCGGTACTGAGCAGTTCACTGGCTACAATGCTAACAGCAAGTTCAAGCCTTATGTATTGATCGGTGCTGGTCAACAAAAAACTAAAATTGAAAACCAAGCAGCCTATGAAGCAGATAATGCTAATGCACCATATGGCAAAATTGCTAAAGATCAGAAAGTGACTGCTGGTACAGAAGTAACCACTTCAAAAGACACCATTGGCAACATTGGTTTGGGTGCTCGCTACCTAGTAAATGATGCACTAGCACTGCGTGGTGAAGTTCGTGCAATCCACAACTTCGACAATAAATGGTGGGAAGGTCTAGCCCTAGCAGGTCTGGAAGTAACTCTGGGTGGTCGTCTAGCGCCAGCAGTTCCTGTAGCTCCTGTAGCGGAAGTTGCTGAACCTGTAGTTGTTGTTGAACCTGTAGTTGTTATTGAACCTGTAGTTGTTGAAGACAATATCGTTGACAGCGACAATGACGGTGTTCCCGATCATCTAGACGCTTGCCCAGGCACTCCTACAAACGTAGTTGTTGATGCACGTGGCTGCCCAGTACAGGTTAACGTAAACGAAGAACTACGTCGTGAACTGCGTGTATTCTTTGATCGTGACAAGTCTGCTATCAAACCACAATTCCGTGAAGAAGTAGCGAAAGTTGCACAATCTATGAGAGAATTCCCGAACGCGACTGCTGTAATTGAAGGTCACGCATCTAAAGACAGCAATCGTTCAAGTGCTAAATACAACCAACGTCTATCTGAAGCACGTGCAAACGCTGTTAAGTTAATGCTATCTAACGAGTTCGGCATTGCTCCTAACCGTCTAAACGCTGTTGGTTATGGCTTTGATCGTCCAATCGCGCCTAACACTACTGACGAAGGTCGTGCGCTTAACCGTCGTGTAATCGCGGTTATCTCTGGCAACAGAACTTCTACTGTAGAACAAACTAAAGACATGGTTGTACAATAATCAGCCCTTTAGTAAGTAGTAAAAAAAGAACCGTCAATTGGCGGTTCTTTTTATTTGTGCTTGCTTTTACTATAGTGTGAATTATGCTATAATAAACGGTTGCTTTTATTTCATATCAGTAAATAAGAGCTATCCAAGAGTATCCTCTTTCATTTAATTTTGCTAATCAGCAACCCTATTAAAAACGAGTATTTATGGCAAACGACATTAAGCATTTGCGCAATATCGCAATTATTGCTCACGTTGACCACGGTAAAACCACCCTAGTTGATAAACTATTACAACAATCTGGCGCGCTTGGCGAGCGTTCAGGTGAGATTGAGCGTGTGATGGACTCTAACGCACTCGAAAGCGAGCGCGGCATCACCATTTTGGCAAAAAACACTGCTATTAAATGGCTGGACAAACGTACCAATACAGAATATCGTATCAACATCGTCGATACCCCGGGACACGCCGACTTCGGTGGTGAGGTTGAGCGTGTTATGTCGATGGTAGACTGCGTTCTACTGCTGGTGGATTCTCAAGAAGGCCCAATGCCACAAACGCGCTTCGTAACTCAAAAAGCATTCGCGCGTGGTCTTAAGCCCATTGTCATCATTAACAAAATCGACAAACCTGCAGCACGTGCTGACTGGGTAATTGATCAAGTTTTTGATCTATTTGACAGCTTAGAAGCGACTGATGAACAGCTTGATTTCCCGATTGTATATGCGTCAGGTATTAATGGCATCGCTGGTCTTGAACCTGATGATCTTGCATCTGACATGACGCCACTATTTGAGACTATTGTAGACATCGTTGAGCCACCAAAGGTTGACGTTGATGGTCCATTCCAAATGCAAATCTCAAGCTTGGATTATAACAGCTTTGTTGGTGTGATCGGTGTTGGTCGTATTCAGCGTGGTTCAATCAAGACGAACACACCTGTGACTGTGATTGACAAAGACGGCAATAAGCGTAATGGTCGTATCCTAAAAATCATGGGCTATCACGGCCTTGAGCGTGTAGATGTGGATTCTGCACAAGCAGGTGACATCGTGTGTGTGACCGGTCTTGATAATCTAAACATCTCAGATACCATCTGCGATCCTGCCAATGTTGAAGCTCTGCCTGCTTTGTCAGTAGATGAACCAACAGTTTCGATGACTTTCCAAGTTAATGATTCACCGTTTGCAGGCAAAGAAGGTAAATTCGTCACATCGCGTAACATTCGTGAACGTCTGGATCGTGAATTGATCCATAACGTGGCGCTTCGTGTTGAAGATACTGACAGTCCTGAGAAATTTAAAGTGTCAGGTCGTGGTGAGCTACACCTGTCAGTATTGATTGAGAACATGCGCCGTGAAGGCTTTGAACTTGGTGTGTCTCGTCCTCAAGTCATCATGAAAGAGATTGATGGTGTGATGAGCGAACCTTATGAGAATGTGACTTTTGACGTAGAAGAGCAGCACCAAGGCGCAGTCATGCAAGAGATGGGCGAGCGCAAAGGTGAGCTGACTAATATGGAAGTTGATGGCAAAGGCCGTATCCGTATTGAGGCGACCGTACCATCACGCGGCCTAATTGGCTTCCGTTCGGCATTCTTGACCATGACGTCAGGTACTGGCATCATGACATCAAGCTTTTCGCATTATGGACCTGCCAAAGAAGGTTCGGTGGCAAAACGTCAAAATGGTGTTCTGATCTCTATGGTGACAGGCACTTGCTTGGGTTATGCGCTATTTAGCTTGCAAGAACGTGGCCGTCTATTCGCTAAGCCACAGCTTGAAGTTTATGAAGGCATGATCGTAGGTATCAACTCGCGTTCTGATGACATGGTAGTTAACCCAACCAAAGCCAAGCAGCTAACGAACATTCGTGCTTCTGGCTCTGACGATGCCATCATCCTAACTCCCGCGCTAGAATACACGCTAGAGCAAGCGCTTGAATTTATCGAAGATGATGAACTGGTTGAAGTAACACCAAAATCAATCCGTATCCGTAAGCGTTATTTGACAGAGAATGAGCGTAAGCGTTTCGGTCGTAAAAAAGATTGATAGTCATTTACAATATTTAACAATAATAGCATACAAAAAACATTTTTTTGCTGCGACTATTGTTATAATAGGGCTAAAGTATCTGTCAATATAATTAATACAGACCTAATTTAGGTCTGTATTTTTATAGTTTATTCAAAATAGAGATTCCCTCATGGGTATGATTTAAGAATTTAAAGAATTTGCCCTAAAAGTCAACGTGATCGACCTAGCAGTGGGTGTGATCATTGGTGCTGCTTTTGGTAAAATCACCACTTCATTCGTTGAAGATATCATCATGCCAATCGTTGCATTCATCGTTGGTGATGACATTGATTTCAAAAATATGTTCGTTCTATTCGGCGATCTACCAGCAGGCGTACCGATGACTTATGATGCACTTAAAGAGGCGGGCGCGCCAATGCTTGCTTACGGTAGCTTCTTAACAGTGGTTATTAATTCATCATCCTAGCATTCATCATCTTTATGAGGGTTAAAGGCATGAATAAGATGCGCCGTAACTCAGAAGAAGAGGTGGCACCTGAAGAAACGTCAGAAGAAGTGGTATTACTTCGTGAAATCAGCGCAAAGCTGGGCGAACGTAAGTAACCAGCTTTAGGTAATAAAAAACACCTTTCTAAAAGTTGTTCTTTATTACCTAAAGCTTGCCTTTTGGTAAAAATATTATATAATAGCAAACGTTATTAAATTTTATAACATTCTATCCATAGAGAGTAATCATGAAGAAACTAGTATTCTTAGGTGTATTTGCCGCATTAAGCACAGGTTGCGCTACTCAAACGTACCTACTATCCAATCAATCCCAGGCTACACCAAGTGTTGATAAGGCTCAGACTTTCTTTGTTAGCGGGTTGGCTCAGCAGCGAGAAATTAACGCAGCTGAAGTTTGTAATGGCGCGAACAATGTTGCTAAGGTTGAAACTCAGCACAGTTTCCTAAATGGCGTTCTAGGCACGATTAGCTCGGGCATCTATACTCCGCGCCAAGTACGCATTTATTGCAAATAAACAATCATTAAGGAATATCAATGAAACACATTATCGCTTGCCTTGGCTTGTTTGCTCTAACTGGCTGTGCTACCCAAACTGCATTTATCCAAAATGGCGCAAAAGTAGAACCTACTTTCAGTAAGTCACAAAGTTTCTATATCTCAGGCATTGGTCAACAAAAGACCGTTAATGCTGCAGAGGTTTGTGGTGGTGCTGATAAGGTTGCTAAAGTTCAAAGCTTACAAAAACCAAAAGACATTGGTTTAACAGTACTAACTTTGGGTATCTACACGCCACACACTGCTGAAGTTTTCTGCAAATAAAGCGTGAACAAAATAAAAAACACCTTTTTTAAGGTGTTTTTTATTTTTTATGTGAAATTTAAATTAAATGGGCTGGCAATTGGGGCAGTAGACACTAGCCCGTCCGCCGATTTTTTGATTTTCAAGAATGGTGCCGCAGATAGTGCAGGGCTTACCATGATTGCCATACGCCAGCAGAGTCTGCTGAAAATAGCCTGTTTTACCATTGCCCACTGTGAAGTCGCGTAAGGTTGAACCGCCTTTTTCGATGGCTTTGGCTAGAATGTTTTTGATGTGATGTACAAGCTGTTCGATTTGGATTTCGTCCAGTTGATTGGCAGGTTTTGCTGGGTGAATCCCTGATAAAAATAAGCTCTCGGCAGCATAAATATTGCCCACACCAACGACGACTACCTGATCCATGATGAGGGTCTTGATGGGCTTGGTGATGGGTTTGGACTTCTTGCCACGGCGTTGAATATGCCCATATAGATAGGCAGCATTGAAAGTCTCATCAAGAGGCTCAACACCCAGATGATTCAAAAATCGATCGCGCGCATTGTCTTTATCATCGATATGATCGTCATTATCTGCCCACAGAATGATGCCAAAGCGTCTGGGGTCGTGATAGTGTAGCGCAATATCACCAAAGCATATGATGAGATGGTCGTGCTTTCTAGGCTCAAGCACATCATTAATAGGATGCTGCTGGAGGCTGCCTGACATGCCAAGATGTACCATGAGCACCTTTCGGCTGTTGTCTGTTTCGTGATAAAAATGCAACAGCAGATATTTGGCGCGGCGTTCTAATTTATCTAAGCAAAATCCCACTAAGCTATCCAAGTCATTCGGCATCATGTAGCGAAGTTTTGGCTGATAGACGTGAACATTAGTCACGGCATGATCCAGTAGGGGTTCTAGGCTTTTTTTGGTAGTTTCAACTTCGGGTAATTCAGGCATAAGCTTCTTAGTTGGTGCTGCGTCTGGCGTGTAGAACGTCTGGCTGCTGTTCAATTTTGGCAAGGAGGCGTGATAAGTGAGCCAGTCCCGCCACCTCAACATAAAACTTCATGTGACTGACTGATTCGTCAGTGCTGACGGTCTCGGCGCGATGGATGTTCACTTTTTCTTTGTCGATGATATTGACGAGATCTCTTAGAAGACCGCGGCGGTTATTGGCCTCGACATGAATTGTGACGGGTTGATAACGGCCAAAACTTTCCTGCCAGTTAGCACTCACTTGACGCTCTGGCTCGCGCTCGATCAGTCGCAGATATTCTGGGCACTTGGCGTTATGAATGCTAACGCCATGCGATAGCGTGACGAAGCCAGCAATTGGCTCACCATGCACAGGCGTACAGCAGCCCGCCAGATGGATCTCGACATTATCAAAACCATCTAGATCAATTTGATATTTATTGGGGCGAGAAGGCGTCTTAATCTCAATGCTGTCTTCATCAACCGGCGGCGTACCTAGGTTTAGCTTATTGCTGATTTTGCCGACCAGTTGCAGCACACCGACATCACCCATGACCAAAGACAAAAATAGTTCATCTTCGTTCTTGGTGTTAAACTCTTCTAGATGGTCATTAAGATTGACTTGGTTTGGGCTGATGGAGAGTCTGTCCAGCTCGCGAAAGAACATGCCTCGACCCATCTCGATGTTTTTATCACGGTCTTGTTTGTTAAACCATTGGCGTAATTTTGATTTGGCACGGTTAGTGTGAATATAGCCCAGCGATGACACGAGCCAATCGCGATTAGGTTCGCGATTCGACTTAGTGATGATTTCAACTTGATCGCCTGTCTTGGGCTGGTGAGTAAGCGGCACATAGCGACCATTGACGCGCGCGCCTTGAGCTTGGTTGCCAACTTCGGTGTGCACATAATAAGCAAAGTCCAGCACCGTTGCGCCCTTTGGTAGCTCAGTAATATCGCCATCACGGCTGAACACATAAATGCGTTCTGCATTGTCTAGATCAAGATCGTCTTCGGCTTCTGCGCCATTCTCGGGCTTATCATTGGCGAGCAATTGACGTAGTGAACTGATTTTTTGGGTAAGGTAGTCGTCTTTTTTGGCTTTTAGACCTTCTTTGTAATTGACGTGCGCTGCCTTGCCAAGCTCGGCCTCAAAGTGCATGTCAAAGGTGCGAATCTGCACTTCTAGCGTGCGGTGATTGGCGATGACGGCGGTGTGCAGTGATTTATAGCCATTGGGCTTAGGGTTGGTGATGTAATCGTCGAACTGCTCTGGTATGTGCCGCCAAAGTCCATGCACGATGCCAAGCGTGTAGTAACATTGCGCATTGCTGTTCACTAAAACGCGCAGCGCACGGATGTCATACAACTGATCAAAAGACAGATTTTTCTTTTTCATCTTACGCCAGATGGAGTAGATGTGCTTGACGCGGCCAGATACTCCTGCGTCGATGCCTGCTTTTGCCAGTGCTTGGCTTAGGTCTTCTTTGACGATGTCAATATAGGCTTCACGCTCGCTGCGCTTCTCTGAGAGTAGACTTGCGATTTTTTTGTATTCATCGGGGGCAAGGTAGCGAAACGCAAGGTCTTCTAATTCCCATTTTAATTGGGCGATAGACAGGCGGTGCGCCAGCGGTGCGTAGATGGTCATCACTTCGCGAGCGACGCGTTTTTGGCGGTCGGGCGGGGCGAATGACAGCTCGCGCATGGCAAAGGTGCGCTCGGCAAGCTTGATAAGTACCGCTCGCACATCGTTGGTCGTGCTGATGAGCATGCTGTAAATGGTGGAGAGCTGATCGCGTTGTTCGCTTTCAAAGTAGTCTTCTAGGCGCTTATTCCCTTCGATGCTCTCTGAGAGTCGCCCCATGGCAAGCGTATCTTCAACCAGATGTGCGATGTCTTCACCAAAATTATTCTTGATGGTATCAACGCTAACCACTTCGCGGCGCGCCGTACGATACAGCATGGCGGCGACCAAGGCATTCTCGTCCTGGAATAAATAAGCCAAAATATCCGCCATGCCAATCCCTGTGGCATAAGCACCTGAGCGGCTGACGTGGGGTTTGTTGGAATGGACTTTGACGAATTCACACGCACGGCGCAGTAGGGGTAGATCATCCTTGCCAATGCGAGCCGCAACACTCTCAAGCCATGTCTCGACATCGATGTCTGACTCGCTGATGCTGGCAGGGGATTGGCTTTGATTGGAATAATCAAGCGTGGTGGTAAGCTTGGGGTTATTAAGCTGAGCCTTAAAATCGGGGTGAAGCTCCTTGGCGACCATGCTGGCTGCCAAAGTTGCGCTGTCGGTGTCGCTGTTCGCCCCGCCCAAAAGTGGCAAGCCTTCACGAATTTGTACCACGAGATTTCCTTTTGCCCTAGGTTATTATCATCTGCTGGAAGTATCGGATATTATGGCATTTTCTGCGTGTTTTTTAAAGCAAAATCACCAAAATCCTTGTGCCTTGATGGTAAAAATATTTTAAAAAATTTACCTTGGTGATTGCTCGTTATTGTGTTATAATCTTAAGCTTACTATCTTGTAGGCTAATCTTGCCAAAAAGATAATTTCTAAGATGACATCGCATTTTTGATTTGAGTTGTATATGCGTGTTTGGACAATTAATTGTCAGAAAAACACACTTTATCTGTGCCGTGTGGCAGACTTCCTTTCCTAAGCCGCGATGATTTTGAGGGCGACTTGCCCATTTTTTACCCCGACAAAATGCCAAAACGTTCAGCCTTAAACTCGCCAGTTATTTGGCGGCTTGTGTTTTTTCTCATCTCGTGGTCTTAATGATAAAAAGGTAAATTATGACTCATCATATCGATGCCGCCATCCAAGACGATGCGCAGCCAAGCCACTGTGCTGCCACAGAAAATGACACCGCCAATAGCGATGCCATCACTTTTGAAGATTTGAAGCTAAACAAACCCATCCTAAAAGCCCTAACCAAAAGCGGCTATACCAATCCAACGCCCATCCAAGCAGGCGCAATTCCGCATGCGTTAGACGGTCGCGATCTATTGTTATCCGCTCAAACAGGTTCGGGTAAGACAGCAGCGTTCGTGTTGCCGATCTTGGACAAATTAAGCCGTGAAGAACGCCTAGAGAAGAATATTTATGCGCTTATCCTAACGCCAACGCGCGAACTTGCTCAGCAGGTGCATGACAGCGTGCGCGGCTATGGTGCGAATGTGCGTGGTCTTTATAGCATTCCTTTGGTGGGTGGCGCGCCTTATAGTGGGCAGATTCGCGCACTAAGAAAGGGCGTGCAGATTGTCATCGCAACCCCTGGCCGTCTGATCGACCACATGAATGAAGGTCGTGTCGATCTATCGAAACTGGACGTATTGGTTCTAGACGAAGCGGATCGCATGCTTGACATGGGTTTTGCTGATGACATCAAAACCATCCTAGAAAATGCACCACAAACTCGTCAGACGGTCATGTCTTCTGCGACGTGGGACGGTGCGGTCGGTAAAATCGCTGAGAGCTTTACCGTTAATCCTGAGCGTGTGTCTATCAAGGTTGAGAGTGCGCACATTGAAGAATCTGTGTATTTTTGTGATGATTTCCATCACAAAAACAAGATCCTACTTGAACTACTTAACGACCAAGACATCAATCAAGCAGTGATCTTTACCGCTACCAAGCGCAGCACCGAGCAGCTGACCGAGACGCTTACCGATGCAGGTCTAAAGGCGCGTTATCTGCATGGCGATCTGCCACAAGGTAAGCGCAATCGCATCATCAGTGATGTCAAAAACGGTAAATGCGACTTTTTGATCGCAACTGACGTGGCAGCGCGTGGTATTGATATTTCTGCGATTAGCCATGTTGTAAACTACGACTTACCGCGCCAAGTTGAAGATTATGTGCATCGCATCGGACGCTGTGGTCGCGCTGGCCGTACGGGTGTGGCGATGAATCTGTGTAGTTTTGATGATCGTGGGCAACTACGTAACATCAACCGCTACCTAAAGCGCAACATGAGCGAGGCGGTGGTCGAAGGTCTAGAGCCAAAACGCGCGCCATTCGAGCAAGAAGAACGCCGCAAAAAAGGCGGTAGAGACGGTCGCGGTCGTCAAGATCGCCGCGAAGGGCGTCGCCGCTTTGAGCGTCGTGATGACCGTGGATTTGGCGCTCGTGCTGAGCGCTCAGAGCGTCGTTTCGACGATAAGCCGCGCTATAATGAACGTCGTGATGATCGCTTTGATCGTCGTGATCGCCATGCTGATGCTGGTTTTGAGCGTCGTGGCGAGCGCAATTATAATGATCATCGTGAGCGCCGCTTTGATGATAAACCGCGTTTTGAGCGTGAACCTTATCGTGTTGAACGCCGCTTCGATGAAGAGCTTGGTTACTATCGTAATGACCGCCCAGAGCGCCAAGGTGGCGAACGTCGTTATGGCGATCGCCAAGATCGTGGCTATGGCGAATATCGTCCGCGTGAGCAGCGCAGCTTCGATCGTCGCGATGACCGCCGTGATGATAGATCTGACAGACCGCGCTTCGACCGTGAATCACGTAGGGGCTATGATGCAACGCGTCACGATCGCCTTGATGATCGCCAAGGTGATCGCAGTCGCCGTGAATTTGGTGGTGGCCGCACTGAGCGCCAGTTCGATAAGCCAAAATTCGACAAAACTGACAAGCCGCGCGGCTACAAGAAACCTAAGCCAGTTGAAGAAGTATTCTTCGCCAAGCGTCAAGCAAAAAAAGAAAAACGTCGTTTTGGTGAGATTGACTGATTCATTTAAAAACACGCCTTTGGGCGTGTTTTTTGTGATGATAAAAAAGACCGCCCAGCTTGGCGGTCTAATTAACGCTGTAAATAAAGGATTATTCTGTCACGTTGTAGATCTTGCAGATGACACGCTTAAAGTAAGCAAAGGCATCATCAGCAACTTTCATCGTGGCTGCACGATCTTCATCTGTGAGCGGTAGCTCATCGATCTTGGCTTTGGTGTCGCGCCAGTGCGGCATACGACCATCGGCGTGTGACGCCAGATGAGATGCACCAAAGTCGTCTTTTTAGATCGATTTTACCTGATTCTTTATACAAAATTGCAGCGCCGACATTAGAGCCTTCGACGCAATATAGCCATCCGATGGCTTCGCTGCCTGTGATGACAGAGGTTTCTACATCTTTGCCATAGGGTTCAACCTCCAAGTCTTTCATGTCGGATTTTACGCGGTCAAGGCGAGCAAGATCTGTCAGACCATCAAACTGACCTGCCAATTGAGCGTCTTGATAGATGGGGTTTACGGTGCTGTGAAATTCGTATTGTGCCTGTAGGAACTTGCGATAGTTGTCATGGCTAGCGAATGGATTCATGCTCATGAGCAGATAATCCACCGCATCATGTGTGGTGCCGGAGTGTTCTTTTAGGGCTTCGGTTAGGGTAAGTTGGCTTATATTTCACCTATTTTTATGATAAAAGCGGTCAAACCGCAGAAAAACTGTCCAAAAAATCGCAAAATTGACTTATTATTTAAAAATAAAGATAATCGTTTCTATTAAATGCGATACTTTGTGCTATCATAAGTAGTATTAATTTGATTGTTGACAATCATTAATAAAATCAGTACTCATGACACAACGATCTGGGATCTAATGGTGTTACAATATCCCCATAATTATAGGCTATTGCTGATAATGTTCAAATAAACTTGGTACTTATTTTCATTTAGATTGTTAATACATGCAAGATTCGTTCGATAACCCGTCATCTGACACCAAAAAACACACCGTACACGCCAATAGGCTGGTTCGTTGGGTGTTCTTTTTGCTTGGATTTGCTTTTGTGGGATTGGCGATTTTGGGCGCGGTATTGCCTGGCATGCCAACGACAGTATTTATCTTGCTTGCGGGGTATTGCTGGGCGAAGAGTTCGGAGAGGTTCTACGGCTGGCTCATGCACCATAAGATCTTCGGAAAGATGCTAAGAGACTGGGAAGAGCGTCGTGCGATGCCACGCTTTGCCAAGTATCTGGCATGGAGCATGATGACGGCGTCGTGTGTGTTTATGTATTTTAAATTACCACCTGACAAGATGTGGGTCACTATCCTAACAGCGGCAATCTGCGCCGTAACGGCGATATGGATGGCAAGATTGCCCGATGCGTGATGTTTTGCTAATTTGGCTAGAATGAATAATAAATAAAAATATCCGCGACATGGCGGATATTTTTTATGTGTGGATACAGATTACAGCTGTTTTGTGCCAAAAATCTTATCACCAGCATCGCCCAGACCTGGGATGATGTAGCCGTTCTCATTAAGGTGGCTGTCTAGGGCGGCGGTGTAAATTTTAACATCCGGATGCGCTTCATTGACCAAGCGAACACCTTCGGGCGCAGCGACCAGCACCAATGCTTTGATGTTCGTGCAGCCGTGTTTTTTTAGCATGTCGATCGTGGCGATCATACTGCCGCCAGTGGCAAGCATTGGGTCTAGGATAAGGGCAGGACGTTTGTCGATGTCGCTGACAAACTTTTCAAAAAAAGGCACAGGCTCAAGCGTCTCTTCGTCGCGCTGTAGTCCGACCACAGAGATTTTTGCGGTAGGCAAAAGGTCGAGCACGCCATCTAGCATACCAATGCCAGCGCGCAGAATCGGCACTAAGGTAACGGTTTTACCTTTAATCTGTTCGCCATCGATCTCGCCGCACCAGCCTTGTATCTTGAAAGTCTCAATTTCAAAATCGCGACTCGCTTCGTATGCCATGAGTCTGCCAAGCTCTTTGGTCAGAGTGCGGAATTTGTAGGTGCTGCACTCAGCGGCGCGCATGAGTGATAGCTTGTGACGAACCAGTGGGTGGTCGATGATGTGGACATTTAGGGTCATGAGTTTGCCTTATGATGGATAATTTTTAGGTTGCGTATGATAGCAAGTTTGTGTTTAATTTTAAAATAAATTTTATCAAATGGCGATACTTAATTGCGTACTGCTAAGTTTAGGCTTCAGGGAGCTTGAGATCGCCATCTTTGATCATGCCGCGGCTGCGCATGACTTTTGCAAATATGAGCGTTAAAATGGCAGGCAGCACGACATGAAACAGTGCGATCAGCCCAATCGTATAAATGCTAACCCCCATGGCATCGAGCGTGCCAACCTGACCAACCAGACCTGATGTGCCCATGCCTGCACCGATGGGAATGTTCGTCATGCCAAAGATGACCGTGGCAAAAGGTGCCAAAACCGCCCCTGCTAGGGTGGGCGGTAGCCAGACTTTAGGGTTTTTTAGGATGTTTGGCATCTGCAGCATACTGGTGCCAAGCCCTTGAGCGACCACGCCTGAGATGCCGTTATCACGATAGCTCATCACTGCAAAGCCAATCATTTGTGCTGCGCATCCCACCGTCGCCGCACCTGCTGACAGCCCTGACAGCCCTAGACTGATGGCAATCGCAGCACTAGAGATGGGCAAAGTTAGAAGCGCTCCCATCGTGATCGCAATGATGATACTCATTAGGATGGGTGATAATTCCATCGCCCATCCGATGAACTGCCCTAGACTGGTCATCAGGCTTGCGATGGCGGGTGCGATGGCGTACGCTGCGCTCATGCCTGCACATAGTGTAATGGCAGGCGTGATGATGATATCAACGGGTGTGGTCTTATGGACGAATTTACCAAGCTCTGCACCGATCACACTCGCCACCAGCGCGCCCACCACGCCGCCAAGCTCTGCACCAACCAGACCAGTTGCCATGCTAGAAAACAGCACCAAAGGCGGTGCCTTTAGCCCAAATGCCACACCCGCGCCGATCGCCGTACCCACTGCCGCCTGAGCATGACCACCTGCCGTGACTAAGGGTGAGAAGTGCGTCCATGTGCCGATGTTTTTTAGGATAAGACCAATAATGAGCGAGCTAAATAGGCCCAGCGCCATGCCATTTAAGGCGTCAATGCCGTAGCGTTGCCATGAGAATACGATGTTTTGTCTATTAAGATAGGCTTTTAACATGAGTGTTCCTTTGATGTCAAACCACAGTTGATGACCTACCACAAAATCAACAGTCAGATAATTACCATAAAAAATTGGCGTGCTTTGAAATCGCCACACACCAATCTTAAATTTGATACACTATATCATAAATCTTGGGGATCTGTTATGCCTTCTTGGTCGGACGTGCCCAGCTGTCGATGGTGCTTTGCTTGCTGCGAGCTAAAGTTAGCTTATCATCAGGCGTATCTTTGGTAATCACAGACCCCGCCCCAATCGTGGCATTTGCTCCAATCTTGATAGGGGCAACCAGCGAGCTATTGCTACCCACAAAGGCATTATCACCAATGTGCGTTTTAAATTTATTCACGCCGTCATAATTACAAGTAATCACCCCTGCCCCAATATTAACATCATGCCCCACATCAGCATCGCCAATATAGCTTAGATGACTTACTTTCGCCCCTTGGTTTAATGTAGATTTTTTGATTTCTACAAAATTGCCAATTTTGACTTTATCTTTAATATCCGCTTTTGGGCGAATATGGGCGAAAGGACCGATGGCAACATCCGCCCCAATGGTGCTATCATCAAGCACGCAATTTGGCTTAATGTGGGTATTATTACCAATTGTGCAATTAGAGATGACATTGCCCGCATCAATTTGTACATTATCGCCCAATACCACATCGCCCATAAATACGGTGTTAATATCAATAAACACATCGCTACCGCATTTTAATGAGCCACGAATATCCACACGATTGGGGTCGGCAAATTGCACGCCATTTAATTGTAACTCGTGAATCAGATGAGCTTGATAAGTGCGTTCTAAATTGGCAAGTTGAATGCGGTCATTCACGCCGTCTATTTCAAATTCGAACGTTGGGCTAATGGTGTTAATCTCAATATTATCCGCCACCGCCATTTTGATAATATCCGTCAGATAATATTCACCTTGTGCGTTGTTATTATCGAGCTTTGGCAAATATTTATGCAATAGAGCATTATCCACGCAATAAATACCGCTATTAATTTCTTTAATTTGTCTTTGGGCGTCGGTGGCGTCTTTTTGTTCGACAATGGCGATGACTTTATCATCTTGGCGGACAATTCGCCCAAGCCCAAAAGGATTGTCCACACTCATCGTCAGCATGCTAATGCCATGCGTGTTTTGTTCAATAAGATTTTGCAGAGCATCCAATCTTGTCAATGGCACATCGCCATACAAAATTAGGCTTTTGCCGTCTTTTGGCAAATGGGGCAATGCCATTTGCACCGCATGACCTGTACCGAGCTGTTCGGCTTGCTCCGCCCATATTAAATCGCTGTCGGTAATCTCATCTTTGACCATTTGACCGTTATAACCATAAATCAAAATGGTATTATCAGCATTTAATGCACGGCAAGTATCTAATACATGGCGAAGTAGTGGTTTGCCCGCTAAGGTTTGTAATACTTTTGGCTTAACCGACTTCATGCGAGTGCCTTTGCCACCTGCTAAAATGATGATATTTAACATGAGATTTCCAATGTGAATGATGAATAAAATTGGTGTATTTTAGCATATTCGTCGCAGGCGTTTAAGAGGGTGTGTTAAGATTGGTTAAAAATGGTTGGTGGATTGAGGTGGTGCGTCATGCTGTTAGTCATTGATCAAAACTCATCATAATCATAAAAAATAGTCAATTATCCGATCGGTGAGTTATGATAAAATGAGCAAAATTTCACCACAAGCCTAATTCATAAGATCATGACCTACCCGCACAGCAGCGAAGAATACCCAACATCTCGACCGCCCAGCAACAAGCTTTTGGGCGGCAGTCATTTTGCGGCAGGGTATAGTGCTGAGCACGTCGCGGGCGGCGAGTTCGTGGTGGGGGCTGCGTTCGCTGCATGGGGTGCGTCTCCGTCGGCGGTATTGATGGGGCTGATCATCGGCAATCTGTTGGCGGTGCTCAGCTGGGCATGGGTGTGCAGTCCTGTTGCGGTGCGCGCCAGATTAACCTTATATGAATATTTGTCACGCATGGCTGGCGTGGGTTTTGTCAAGGTGTTTAACGTCGTTAATGGCATCATCTTTGCGGTGATTGCCGGTGGGATGCTAACCATCAGCGCGCAGGCATTACATGTTGCGCTGGGGCTACCTGCTCAGACGAACTGGTATTCTGACAGTCCTGCCTTCATTGGGATGGTTGCGCTAGTGGGCATGTTGGTGATGATGATTAGCACTTTGGGTTTTCATCGACTCACGACTGTCGCTCGTTATTTGTCGCCTTATCTATTGACGATATTCGTGGTGTGTGGTTTGGCGAGCTTGCCGCTGCTTTGGCAGATGGGCAGAGCAGAAGGTCTGGGATTTTGGCGGATTTTTGAGGTGTATATCTGGACGGGCAGAACACCTGATGGCAAAGAGCCTTTTAGTATCTGGCACATTGCAGCTTTTGCGTGGGGGCTTAACCTTCCCCTGCATCTAGGCATGGGCGACATGAGCACGCTTAGATTTGCCAAAAAATGGCAGTATGGTTATCATTCAGCTTGGGCAACCTACGGCGGTCACTTCGTGGCGTGGGTAGGTGCAGGAATGCTGGGTGCGACCAGCGCACTACTGATGGGTGTACCGATTGGCAATCTAGATATTGGTGGTGTGGTGGTGCCAGTGCTTGGCGTGGCAGGCGTGACGGCCGTTGTGCTGGCGTCCATCACGACAGCTGTCCCCAGCCTGTACCGAGCGACGCTGGCATTCGATGGTGTATGCCGAATTGGCTTTGTGAAGATGACAGTATTCTTGGGCACGATAACAACCATCATTGCTTGCTTTCCGCTGATATTCCTGCGCTGGCTGGACTTGATGGCGTATTTTAACATCATCATGGCACCTGTAGGGGCGATGATTGCGGCGGAGCACTTTATCCTGCCAAGAGTTGGCATTCGTCCGCTATGGCGAGTTAAGAATCACATCAATAAAAGCGCCATCATCACATGGCTGGCAGGGCTAATGCTGGCGGCTGGCTTATTAATGAGCGGCGTGCATCTGTTTTTCGTGTTTGTACCGGTGTGGTTGGTGTGTGTCGCTCTGTATGCGGTGTGCGGTTATCATGAAGCTAAGAGGTATCGGCAGGACGCATCATTAGGGGCTTTGTATGAATCATCCTACGGGCATGATGGGATTACGCAGCAGACACGCCAAATCCAGTCTTTGTCAGGCAAGAAAACCTTATCAATAATTCTCATTGCCATGCTGCTCGCCTGCTTGCCATTATATGGCGATGACCCTGCGTCGATGCTTGGTGTATTCCAGCTGCTGCTGATTGTGTTGACGGTGTTGTATTTCTCGGTAGTGGTGATTATTAATGGATGGCAATTGCTTAGGTAGCTTCGATCATAGCGCGATAGACATAATGACCAGCATAACCACCGCCGACATCACCCCTGCCAATATATCATCAATCAATATGCCAAATCCGCCAGAGACGTTTTTATCCACCCATTTAATCGGAAAAGGCTTAATAATATCAAAAAAACGAAATAGGATAAAAGGGATAATCAAAAATAAAATTAAACTTGGGTGCCAATATGCCAATCCGCTTTTATCATCCGGTATACCTATCAACAACCAAACGCTTGGTAATAATGCAATCCACATTCCCACCCATTCATCAAAAACAATATGCGGATCATCGTGAGTATTCATTAAATCAGACGTTTTGCCACAAATATAACTGCCAATCAGACAGCCAATAATGGTAATTATCAAAAATCCCCAAAATCCCAATAAAAGCATGGGTAAAGCAATCATGGCTCCGCCCACCGTCCCCCAGGTGCCAGCAGCTTTTTTGGGCAGACCAGAACCTAAGCCAATCCCTAGCCAATATACGCATTTTTCAAAGGCGGTGGCGGTGGGCGGATAGGGCGGACAAGGGTTTGATTTACGAATGTCGGGTTTGTGGTTTTGCATTTAAGTTACTCTTTGGTGCTGTGCAAATTTTTTTGTTCTCGCTGATTAAAAAATCCAATCTTATCAATCGGCTTATTCATTGCTTTTTTAAAGGCATTGTTGTTTAATAATTCTTGCAAAGTTGTGATATTAAGCGTGCGATTTTTGATATTAGAAATTTCCACCTTATGATAATTAACATCAATATGACGAGCAAAAGAAAACGGCGAGAAAGCATGTACCGCCAAATAATAGTCTTGTCCGTCTATCATATAGATATAAAAATTTGGTTTGCCGTCTGGGGCATATTGTGGGTCATAATATTCATCAATGGTTCGCCCCAAGCCTTTTTCTAACTCTTGTACGAAATCTTTCATGGATTTTATTGTTGCAGGTGCAGGCGGTTTATTACCGTTAAAGAAACTTTGCTGTAATGGCGTGGCAATCTCCACATAAATGGGGTGTTTTGATTGATTAGCAAAAGGATAATATCCCATTTTTTGATGATATTCATCAATCAATTTACCCCAATAAACCAAATGATTTAGACGAATAATATCAGCATTGGTCTGAAAGTCAACATAAGCACTTTTTTGAGCATCTGTCATCGCCTTTTGGGTGTTTTGAGCGATAGCGTTTATATTAAACAGGTTAAGAGATAATAAGATTGCCAAAATAAATTTATTCATGATTAACGCCTTTTGATTGGCAAACATTTAATTAAAAATGCTCCCATCCTTTCACCAATAAATCCACTTCTTTTTTATTGCGCAAAAACACCAACCTTTTATCCGCCACAATGTGCCCAATGGGATAAATTGGCATATCAGGATTTTGCTGTTTGAATAAATCAAGTTTAGCAGAAGGCATGGTAAAGCACAATTGATAGTCGTCTCCGCCATTGATTTGATGTTGCCATTTTTGGGCGTGGGGCAAGGCATCAAGCAGGGCATGGCTTGGTATGGCATCAAGGTCAATCACCGCCCCCACGCCACTTGCCCTCAAAATATGCCCCAAGTCCTGCCCCAGGCCGTCCGAGACGTCAATCATGCTGCTTGCAAAGCCGATGAGTCGCCCACCAAGTGCCACCTGTGGGGCAGGGTATTGCAGGGCTTGGTGTAAGTCGTGGGGCAGAGTGTCTGGCGGTCGGTTGGCGTGACCGTCCCCGTTCAAATCGTCCAAAATCCGATGCAACCCAAGGCTTGCAAGCCCCACCGTGCCACTCATGCACACCACATCACCCACGCACGCTCCTTGCCGTGTGATTGCTTGATTTGACGGAACAAAACCCAAAGCCGTAACCGAAATCGTCAAAACAGGCGAGCCTGTGGTATCGCCCCCAATCAGCTCCACGCCAAAGGGCGTGCAAACATCCGCCAAACCGTGTGCAAATGCCTTGCAAAAATCATCATTCGCCATAGCTTTTGGCAAGGATAATCCCACCAAAATGGCGTAAGGTGTCGCCCCCATGCTGGCAAGGTCGGACAGATTGACCGCCACCGCCTTATAGGCAATGGCGTGCGGGCAGGTCTCATGAACAAAATGCCGTCCTGCCACGAGCGTATCCACACAGCTGACAAGCTGGCTATTTGGCGGAATGTGGCTTATCGCACAATCATCGCCAATGCCCAAAACGGTGCTTGGGTGGCGTGTAGTGGCGTGTTTAAAATGGGTGTAGATCAGGGAAAATTCGGACATGGTTATTTATTTGATGATTTTAAAAAAGGGCAGAATTATCCACCCTTTTAATTACTCGCTTTCTTTTTTGGCTTTTTTCTCAGCTTTGTTCGCTTGATATTCCAATTCTCGCACGTCTTTGGCATATCTGTCTAGGATGGCATTGATGAATTTATGTGCATCGGTTGCCCCAAAATGGGTGTTCAATTGCATGGCTTCATCCAGCACGACTTTATAAGGAATGTGCAGGCTGTGCTTAAGCTCATAAGCACCAATGAGCAAAATCGCCTTCTCAATGGTGTCTAATTTATCAAAACTGCGTTCAAGATAGCGGGTGATGTCCACGATGAGCTCACCTGCCTTCATCGGAATCTCACGCATCAGCTCGTGATAGTAGCCAAGATGTACGGTGTGCATGGCGTTCACGCTGCGAGTGCGCGCAACGATGGTGTGCGGTTCGTTACCGCCCAGGAGATCTCGCTGCTGAGTGGCGAAGCGATAATCGGTCATCAGCCATTCATAAAGCCCCTGCACGGCAAAACGACGTGCCTTACGAATGGCGGTATAACTGGTCTTATAGCCTGTTTCGTTAATGTCAAAAGATTGGTCAGAAGTCGGAGTATTCATGTCAAAGCCTTGTCATTAGGTAATTTATCATAACAAAAAATCGCGAAGATCTCATCTTTTTACGTTGTTGTGTGATAATGACCGATTATGCTGTTAAATAATAAAAGGGCAAATTGCGTAAATTTGCCCTAGAGTGTGAGGTCAAATTATAGCGCTTTTAGGACGCTTGCCATCTCGATGGCGGTCATGGCAGCTTCGTAGCCTTTATTGCCTGCCTTGGTGCCGGCACGCTCGATGGTCTGCTCAATGTTCTCGGTGGTTAAGATGCCGTTAATCACAGGGATGTCGTGATGTAGCGCCACGTGCGATAAGCCTTTGGCAGACTCGCTTGCCACGATGTCAAAATGCGGTGTCGCACCACGAATGATCGCACCAAGTACCACGATCGCATCATATTTACCAGAAGTTGCCATGCGCTTTGCGGTCAGTGGTAGCTCGAACGCACCTGGCACACGCACAACGGTGATGTTCTCGCCTTGTACACCGTGACGAAGTAGGGCGTCCAGCGCGCCTTCAACCAAGCTCTCTACTAAAAAACCATTAAAACGACCAACCGCGATACCAATGCGAAGACCTTGGTTCTGGTCAAGTGCGCCATCTAGATGGGTAACGGCTGATTTTTGGTTGGTGTAATTCATGTTCTCGCCTATTTTTATGAGTGAAAATCATCGTTTATTTTAGCATATTTTGCCATGGAGTGGGCGATTTTCATGCCAAATTGATGCGAAAATTACCAAATGAATTCTAATAGAATTACAGTCGTACAGGAATGCCTTGGGCTGCCATGAATTCTTTGGCCTCGCGTATCGTGTGATCACCGAAATGGAAGATGCTCGCGGCAAGCACAGCATCAGCTCCGCCTTGTAATATGCCATCGGCCAGATGTTGTAGGTTGCCAACACCGCCTGATGCGATGACGGGAATGTTGACTAGCTCGCTGATGGTCTTGGTGAGCAGTAGGTCGTAGCCTTGGCGTGTGCCATCGCCATCCATGCTGGTCACTAACAATTCGCCTGCACCGCGTTTGGTCATCTGCACCGCCCAGTCAATGGCATCGATGCCTGTGGCTTTACGCCCGCCATGAGTAAAAATCTCAAAGCCAATACTGCCATCTGGTCTGGTGACGCGCTTGGCATCGATGGATACCACGATACACTGACTGCCAAAGCGTGAAGCGGCATCATTAACAAGATCGGGGTTGGTGATGGCAGCAGAATTAATACCAACCTTGTCAGCGCCTGCATTAAGCAGATTGCGAATGTCATCGATCTTACGTACGCCACCGCCAACGGTCAGCGGGATAAAGATATTCTTGGCGATCTGCTCTACCATGTGATAGGTCGTATCTCGACCATCAGAGGTGGCAGTGATGTCCAAAAAGGTAATCTCATCGGCGCCTTCATCATTATAACGAGTGGCGACTTGTACAGGGTCGCCTGCATCTTTGATGTCCACGAAGTTCACGCCTTTGACGACACGACCATTTTCAACATCAAGGCAGGGGATTAGGCGTTTGGCTAGCATGATTTTCTCTTCATTTTTGGCTGATATTATGTTGCGATATTATGACAATAAAGACCGTTTTATACAACCTAAATTCTTTATATTTATGGCGACAATGCTGAATGTAGCGCACCTTACGTGTGTTGATATGAGCAGTCGTGAGTTTTCTGAGCTGATAAGGCAGGGTTTGCCAAATAACTAAAACCCAAAAATTCCAACAAAGTGTTCGTAAAATCAGTAAAAACCCTTTAAAATATGCACTTTTGATAAAAGCAGGAAAAGTCCATGTCCGTCTATACCCACCTATCCGATGATGAATTTTTTGCATTTTGTGGTTTGTTTGGCGTAAAATTTAAAAAAGCCATTCCCATCGTGCAAGGTGTCAAAAATTCCAACTGGTTCATTCAGAAGGACAGCGACGTGGGCGATGAGTTTAGCTATGTGTTTACGCTATTTGAAGAGCGTGTGCCTGCTGATATTATCAAAATGGCAACCGTCATGCACGCCCTAAAAGACAAATTGCCAATCGCCCCGCCGCTTGTCAAGCTTACCGCCAAAGGCGATGACATCGGCACCGACTGCGTCATGCGATACGAAAACAAGGCAATCCTAGTCGTGCCAAAGCTAGAAGGTAGGCACCCCACCAATACAGACACCGCCATGTGCCACACTATGGGACAAGCGTTGGCGACACTGCACGAGACCTTACAAACCCTGCAACCTGCCGAAAACTATGGCGTGCCACTGTACGACTGGGCAAGAGTCAAAAAGCGTGAAACCGCCTATATGCCCACCGATGAAGCCCGCCTGATGAACGACATCTGGACAACATATGCCAATCTGCCCGATGATTTGCCAAAGGGGCTTTGTCATTTGGATATGTTTACTGATAATACCTTGTGGGATTTTTCGGGGGATACGGCTACACTTACGGGGCTTTTGGACTTTACCGAAGTATCGGTTGAGCATTATTTGATGGACATTGCCATTACCATTAACGATTTTTGTACGACTTGGGGCAATGCGACAGACGGCGAGAGCGTGAATTTTAACACCGACAAAATGACTGCCTTTATAGACGGCTATGAGAGCGTCCGCCCCTTGACCGACAACGAAAAAACTGCCCTGCCTGTCATGCTTGCCTACTCTGCCACGATTTTTTGGCTACTGCGTCTAAACGTCATCTGCTATAACCGTGAGCAAGGGCGGACGGGCGATGACATCATGGTCAAAAATCCTGATTTGATGAAACGGCTGGCAAGCTATCACTGGAATAAAGTCAAACCCACCAATTAATAAGTGAATTTACAATGTGCCAACTACTTGGAATGAATTGCAACACGCCAACCGACATCGGTTTTAGCTTTGCTGGCTTTCGTCAGCGGGGCGGTGGAACGGATCATCACGAAGATGGCTTTGGGATTGCGTTTTTTGAGCGCAGTGACTCGGGTAGGCTAGGCTTGCGTCAATTTCATGACAACAAGCCAAGCCATCTGTCGCCTGTCGCTGATCTGATCAATCATCATCCTATCAAGGCGATGAACGTGATTGCGCATATTCGTAAGGCAACCACCGGCGAGAAAAACAGCCTTGCTAATACGCATCCCTTCGTCCGTGAGGTATGGGGCGAGCAGTGGGCATTTGCGCATAATGGGCAGATGACAGACAGCTTCATTCGTCGCACCCAAAGGCTGCATGACAATGGCAACGCAGAACATTATTCGCCTGTGGGTATGACTGACAGCGAGTTAGCGTTTTGTTATCTATTAAACCGCTTAAAATCAACCTTTAAATCTCGCCCATCAGACGAAGCGTTATTTGCCTTTTTGACCGCACAATGCCGCTATCTGTCCGCTAATGGGTTGTTTAATTGTCTGATTTCGAACGGTCATTGGCAATTGGCGTATGCGGGCAGCCTTTTGTTTTATCTGACTCGCAAGGCGCCATTTGGCGAAGCGCATCTGTCTGATGGCGAGATGAGCGTGAATTTTGGCGATTTGACCACCGATAAGGACAAAGTGACCATTCTTGTAACCATCCCTTTAACCAAAAACGAGACGTGGCAACAGATCGCGGTGGATGAATGCTTGGTTTTCCAAGATGGTGATGTGGTGTTTAAAGATACACCGAGCAAAAAAACCTATCTGTCCATCGAAGATGGCATCGCCTTAGCCCGAAGTGTGGGTGCGAGCGTCTAGCGTTTGACCGCGACCACATAGATGGCATCATAAGTCAAAGGATATCGCCATTTTCCATCGTTGAAAATGGCGAATTTTTTGCGGTAATTTTCATAAAATTGTGCCAATGACGACTTCGTCCATCCTACGCTGCCCACAGATACGCCCGTTTCTTTGATGTGGCGTAGAATCTGCTTTGGCTGATCAAAATATAGCGTGTAAGGCGTCTGTTCGGTATGGATGACATCAAATCCAGCCTCAGACAGCATCTGTATGATGTCATCAAGACTGTGATAATCAAGCCCGATGCCTGTCAGCGTCTTCATCTCATGCAAATTATCCTGTCCGAATGTGGCAAAGGCGAACGTGCTAGCATCTGACAGTGCGTGATGAATGCGATGGCACAGGGTGGGTAGATCCTTCACCCACTGCAATGCTGAGCTTGATAGCGCCATATCCACCCTAGGTAGATCGATGTGTTCAATGTCGCCGATGATAAGCTTAGCGCGGTCAATGGCAGAATGCACATCGTACAGATCATTCAGATAGAGCTCATCTATCTGCCATAGTGGGTGATAAAGTTTGGTCAGATTGCCCACGCCGCAGCCGATCTCTAGGATGGACTTGGGCGATGCATCGGGCAGGCGTGTCTGGATGAGTGTGATAAGATGCTGACACATCTGATGCTGAACCAATGCAGACTGATCGTAAGTGGCATGTGCTTTTTTAAAATTATGCGCGATGAATTCTGTACTGATGTCGGCATTTAACATCGTGTCAATTCCTCAAGTGTTCGGCAGAATTCATCAATCTGATCTGTGGTAATGCCTGCGGTCAGACACATGCGAATGCGTGCTGTGTTCACAGGTACGGTGGGTGGGCGGATGGGCAGCACATAAAAGCCTCTGTCTTGAAGTGCTTCTGCCAAATCAATGGTCTTTTGATTGTCGCCGATGATGATGGGGATGATGTGGCTGTCTGAAGGACATTCATAGTCTAAAGATTTGATTTTATTTCTAAAATATCTGGCATTGTCCAGCAGTGCCTTACGTTGAGTTTGCATCGTGATTGACTGATTGAACACAAAAGCAGACCACAGTGCGTTGACGGGCGGTACGTTGGTGCTGAAAATTAAAGGGCGCATGCTGTTAATCAGTAGCTGCTTGATGATGTCATCACAGACGATGAAGCCGCCCACGCTTGCCCATGCCTTCCCGAATGTCCCCACCAAAAAATCAATCTCATCCATCACGCCCAGCGTCTCTGCCACGCCAAGACCACACTCACCGAACACGCCCACGCCGTGCGCCTCATCGACATATAGCGAGACGTTTGGGTATTGTTGTTTTAGGGTGATGAGTGCCTGCAGGTCGGTCACATCACCATCCATGCTAAATACCGACTCAGTCATGATGATGATGTGGCGATAATTGGCATGGTGCTTATCAATAAGCTGAGCCAGCTGGGCCAGATTTTGATGTGCATAACGGAAGAATTTCGCCCCGCGCTCTTTGGCCAATAAGATGCCATCAATCATGCTGGCGTGCACCCATTTATCCGCCAAGATCAGCGTCTGATCATCCGCAATGGCAGGCAGGATGCCAATATTCATGTGATAACCACTATTAAAGGTCAGCACTGATCGCCCATAGGCAGCTTGCAGGGCTTGCTCTAGCATTTCGTGAGCATCAAAATTACCCGTCAAAAGACGAGAAGATGAAGCACCAAAACAAAAATCGGCGTGGTGCTGATGGGTTCTGATGAATTCATCCTTTAGGTGTGAGCGCGCTAGCCCAAGATAATCATTGCTGGAGAGGTTTAATAAGTCCGTCTGAAGGCGAAAACTGCGGATGTTACCCGCATTCTGCAAGGCGGACAGCCTTTCGTGATAGGGCGTGAATTTATCCATGAGTTGATGTCTTTGTCCTTATAAAGATAGCTATGTTAGGGGAAGTTTGGCACAAATGCAAGTTAAGGGATCAGACTGACATGGATGCGGTAGGCATTAACCCGCTTGTTCCTTATACGAATGCTAATGGTTCAAGCTATCTGGCACGCGCAGCAGGGCGTGAAGGTGTTGAGAATAAAGACGCGGGTCTGCGACTGGCCTATCAGATCAATCCTGATCATGCACTGACCTTTGATGCTGCTTATGGTCGCCAAGGCAATGAATACTCTGGCGATACCCAATACTCCAACCGTGACTCTAGCGCGACAACCACAGGCAACCAAGCCCAAAGCAACGCCTTGCTAAACAGCCTGATTGGCACCGAGACGAACATCATGCGCCAAGACAGCTATTCATTGACGCACGACGGGCTGTATGATTGGGGTGATAGCAAATTTACCCTGCAATATGACCAAACCAAAAACACCCGTCTTGACGAAAGCTTAGCAGGCGGTCCCGAAGGGGTGATACGTTCGGTGAATAATGAGGCGCCGACTTTTGAAGATACTGAGCTAAAAACATGGCGCGCCCACGGCGAGACGAGTATCCCTTTTGCCTTTGGCGTGCCTCACAAAATCACCATCGGCGCCGAATATGTCAAAGATGAGCTGACAGACACCGCGAACATGGATGAAAGTAATTTAACTGGTACAGATGCTAATGCGCTGTATGCTGATGCCTTTGTAACGGGCAATCGAGGCAAAAGCACCTCAAAGATTACTTCAGCGTACATTGAGGATAACTTAGAACCGAACGAGAACACGAATCTTGTGCTAGCATTGCGTTATGATCATCACAACAAATCAGGCTCAGACCTAAGCCCTGCCTGAAACTTAACGCATCATTTGAATGACAACTGGACACTAAAGGCAGGCGTGGCGCGCGCCTATAAAGCGCCAAATCTTTATCAAAGTTCAAATGGCTATCTGTTGGGCACGCGTGGACAGGGTTGTCCGATTTATCTTGTGCCAGCAGGTCAGTGGTGTGTGCTTCAAGGCAATGAAAACCTAAAACCTAAAACCTCATTAAACACCGAGCTTGGCATTCAATATCGTGATGCGATGACTAACGCCAGCTTGACGTATTTCCACAGTGATTATAAGGATAAGATCACCGCAGGTAATACGCTGATTGATAGTGTGACATTGCCCTACACGGCTCGCAGAACTACTAGTGACATGACCTATAACCTGCTGCAATGGGAAAACATCCCTGAAGCCAAAATCGAAGGCGTGGAAGGTAGCTTGACGTGGAATTGGGGCGATGCGCGCTGGACGAACAACGTCACCTATATGATGGAGTCCATTGATAAGCGCAGCGGCAACCCATTGTCGATGATTCCAAATTATACATGGAATCCGATTTTTGGTTATGACATTGATGATAATTGGGATGTGAATTTCACCTTTACCCAATACGGTCGCCAAAAGCCGCGCCAATTTGCCGAGAACAACATCGAAAACTCTGCAAAAGATGACTTATTGCACAACAAAGAAGTTAAAAGCCATAATATTGTCTCACTCAATACCGGCTACCGCTTCAATGATTATCTAAGTGGACGCATCGGCGTGAATAACCTATTTGATAAACAAAAGCTGCGTGACAATACGATTAGCCAAACCTATAACGAGCCGGGAAGATCTTACTTCGCCAGGTTAAAATATGAGTTTTAACCATTAAGAGCGGATTTTTTCCGCTCTTTTTATGACATTGGGTGTCCAATCATGATAAAAAAGTTAGCAGCTGTCAGCTTGATGGCGTTGATGTTCCAAGGCTGTGCGACTAAGCCTGTGAGTGAGCCAGCGACTTGGCAGCCTGCCACAATGCTAAATAGCCAAGAGACGATCATGCATCCATCCTATACAGATAAGGAATATTTGATTCAAGTGGCGACCATTGGTGATAGACCTGCCAGCGGCTATCCTGTCATCTATGTGCTTGATGGCAATGCATTCTTTGCGGTAGCATCATCCATCGCGCAGATGATGCATGGCAAGCCAAGTGAAAAAAATCCCAAATCCTTCATGGTGGTTGGGATTGGCTATACTTCAGGCAAGCAGTTTGACATCCCAAAACGCACGCACGACTACACGCCGCCAGCTGAAGATTATCCAGAGCCAAAAGGTGAGCAAGTGGCTTTTGGTGGTGCTGATTATTTTCATGCCTTTATGGTAGATGAGCTAGCACCCATGCTCGATAAAAAATTTGGCATCAATCCGAATTATCGCACGCTGATTGGTCATTCGTATGGTGGGCTGTTTGGGTTGTATGTGCTATTTTCTCGTAGTGAAAGCTTTGATCATTATGCGATCGCAAGTCCGTCAATCTGGTGGAACGATAAGAGTATTCTGGGGCATAGAAGCGGGCTGATTGATACATCTAATATCAAAAATGTTCTTATCACGCTAGGCGAGCAGGAGCTAACCGCGCGCCATCGAAATCCGAACGCGCCGAGCACAGATCTGCCCAATAGCGACGCGTATTTGATGTATGAGTTTTTGCAGCAACAACTGCCCAATGCCAAAGTTAATTTTGAGTTTAATTCAGGTTATTCGCACGGTGAGAATGCTTATCCGTCCATCATACAAGGCGTAACGATGGCGTATCAGGCATGTAAGGCAGATCAGGACTGCTGATGCGTGGCTGGCTTTTGGCGATATGGATGGGATTGATAGGTGTTCATGCCCACGCTTTTTGCCAAAAAGACAAACAGTATGACTTAATATGCTTGCGCAATCATTATCAAAAGCCCAGCAGCCAATGGCATCCACCAACGGTTGATGAGGGTGTGGTATGGTTGAAGCTTGCGCCGATTGTTATTGATGATAAACCGCCTACGCCAATTGCCATTCTGGGTGGGCAGTTATTTTTTTGAAACCGCATTATCATCAGATGGGCGGGTTGGATATGTCAATTGTCATGATCCACTTTATGGGTTTTCAGACCCAAGGGCTGTTTCGATTGGCGTGTATGGCAGGCAAGGCAGTCGTAATAGCCAGTCTTTGATACACCTAGGATTAAGTTCTAAGTCACAAGGATTTTTTTGGAATGAGAGGGCGCGCAGTCTGTCTGAGCAGGCACTCATGCCCTTGACTGCTCCTAACGAAATGGACATAACGCTAGAAAGTGTGCCAATGCGCTTGAATCAAAAAGGCTGTCTGCCGAAGTTTAAATTAGTATTTGGTGAGACATTGACCGCTATTGAGATTGACCAAGTTGCTCAGGCTTTGAATGCATATCTCATTACTCTTACGCCTGTACGTACCTGATTTGATGAATTATTTGGGTGACAGTGCGGCATTATCCGGCAGTGAGCTTTTGGGATTGTATGTATTTCTTACCAAAGGCAGATGTATGAATTGCCAGTTTGGGATGGCAATGAGCGATGATAAATTTCATAATCTAAATCAGACTCTAGCAGGGCGGCCGCGTCAAGATTTTGGTAAGTGTGCTGTCACGACAGATGCTAAGGATTTTGGCAAATCCAAAACACCATCTTTAAGAAATCTATACAGCTCAAAGCCTTGGTTTCATCATCGACTATTTACAAATTTACGGGGTGTGGTGGCAATCTATAATCAGGCATGACAATCCCACCCATCAAAAATGCACCCGCCATTGCTCACAAGAATCACTTAGATCCACTCATCAAGCCTTTGGCGCTAAACGATGAAGAGATGGGCGCTTTGGTGGATTTCTTGATGGCGCTTTAATTAGTGGCAAACCATCACATCAGGCTTATCACCATTTATCAGATAATCAACCACCGCACCATCGATGCAAGCATTGGCGCCTGATAAGCTGATGGTGTGACCGAAATATGGCGTATAAATCAAGTAATCACCAAAGCGATTCGCCATGTTCTTGGCGTTCGATAATGGTGTGGCGAAGTCATGCGCCTGCGCCACGAACAGTAGTGTTGGCGTGGCATCGCTGATAAGATTAGCATCTAAGTCATCCGCACCATCAAAAGGCCAATAATAGCAAGCATCCAGCAGCTCATCATCGCTGCGCTCAATGTCGTTGTAGGCGGCGATTTTGCCGATGGCTTTTGTCCTGTCTAGGTAGTTGCTACGATCTTTTGGGGCGGAATCTGCACAGTTAATCCCGACAAAGGCATCTTGGCTAAAATCCTGCTCGCCAAATTCTTGAATGAATAGCAATTCGTTATATTTGCTCGTTTTGCCATGACTTAATTCATCAAGCATGACATACATCTCCGACCAAGCCAGCTCATCACCCAGATTATTTTCAATCATGCCTAGAATGGCTCGCTCATCGATAGGATCGTTGTTCTTATCGGTGAGTTTTTGGGTGGCAAGTTTGGCGATTTTTGTCAAAAATTCACGATTTTGTTCATCAGATTGACCAAAGATACAAGATTCATCTTGATGGCAATTTGACATGAATCGATAAAAAGCAATCTGAGCGCCTGTCTGCTGATTCGCCCAAATCGTAAATAAATCCTCGCTTGTGTCCACCACGCCGTCTAATACGCCTGCTCTTAGGTGCGACGGGTAATATTCGGCGTACTGGGCGACGATTTTTGTGCCGTAGGAGTAGCCAAGCATCGACCAGCTGTCGATATTTAGCTTGGTGCGTATTTTATCTAAGTCGTGTACGGTGTGGATGGTGCTGATGGACTTGATAAAATCCAGTCCTGAATGCGCCACGCACGCATCAACATAGGCTTTTGCGCCATCTTCTTCGAGTGCGCCACCGCAGTCGATCGCAGTGGATGGCTTCACACCGCGCTGTGCGACGCCTAGAACGTGAAAGCTGTCCTTTAGGGTGCGAGTGTATTCATCATCAGACAGCCAGCCGATCATGTCAAGGCTGTGACCACCGGGTCCACCGCTTAATAACAGCAAGTCTTTGGCATCGGCATTGGCTGATGGCAGGCGCGTCATGGCGATCGTGATGGTTTTGTCTTGGGTATCGTCTAAGGGCAACTCAATGGCAGCACACTGTAGCTGTGCGGGCGGTGGCAGGCTAAACCATGACCAAAATGTCGGGCGATAGCAGGACTGCCATGAGACTTCCCCCTGTGTCTGCTCTTTGGATAATAAATATCCAAAGCCTAACGCTGCCGCCACTAATATGATAATAACAAATGACAGCAGTATTTTAAATATAATCTTAAACACTTTTTTCACGACAATACATTAACCAAAAATTAAGTTATATTGTAGCATGATTTTTGGGCATCTTTTTGGGATTTGCCTTGAAAAGCAAGAAAACGACCCTATTTTTTTGGGTAGATTTTTAACATCTTGGAGAGATCATGAGCGACATTAACCAACATCAATTTGAAGCCGAAGTGGCACAGCTTTTGCATTTGGTGACGCATTCTTTGTATTCTAATGCGGATATTTTTGTGCGTGAATTGGTATCGAACGCGTCTGATGCGTGTGATAAATTACGCTTTTTGGCGACATCGGACGACAGTCTGTATGAGAATGATGGCGAGCTTGCCATCAAGATCGACATCGATAAGAACGCCAAGACCATCAGCTTTAGCGATAATGGCATTGGCATGACAGAAGAAGAGGCGATTGCCAACCTAGGCACCATTGCCAAGTCAGGCACCAAGGCATTCTTGGAGCGTCTGTCTGATAATGATAAGAAAGACGGTAATCTCATCGGTCAGTTTGGTGTGGGATTTTATTCAGGATTTATCGTGGCGGATCAGATTGTCGTTGAGAGTCGTAAGGCAGGCGAAGCACATGATGTTGGCGTGCGCTGGGTGTCTGACGGCACGGGTCGATTCACCACACAGACCATCACCAAGCCAAACAAAGGCACGACCATCACCTTGCACCTAAAAGACGACTACAGTACAGGCGAGCAGGATTATACCAATGAATACACCATCAAATCACTGGTAAATAAATACTCTGATCATATCAGTCTACCCATTCAGATGTGCAAACAAGTCTGGCAAGATGAGCTGGATGATGCAGGCGAGCCGACGGGTAAGGGCGAATATGTCCTAACTGATGAATACGAGACCATCAACAAAGCCACTGCGCTGTGGACACGCACGCCTAGCGAGGTGAGCGATGAAGAGTATGCGGATTTTTATCAGAATTTGACGCATGATTTTGATGCGCCATTGACGTGGTCGCATAACCGTGTCGAAGGTCGTGTGCAGTACACTCAGCTCCTCTATATTCCCAAAAAAGCCCCGATGGATCTGTATGCGCGCGAGCAGCAGCGTGGGTTAAAGCTGTATGTAAAACGCGTCTTCATCATGGATGATGCCGAGCAGCTGTTGCCAATGTACCTGCGCTTCGTGAAAGGTGTGATTGATACGGCGGATCTACCGCTGAATGTCAGCCGTGAGATTCTTCAAGAGTCGCGCGACACCAAGTCTATCCGCGAGGGTAATGCGCGCCGCGTACTTACCATGATTGCAAGCCTTGCCAATTCTGAAGATGCGGATAAACAAGCCAAATTCGCTGATTTTTACCGTGAGTTTGGCGATGTATTAAAAGAAGGTCTGGGTGAGGACATCTCAAACCAAGAGCGCATCGCTAAGCTACTACGCTACGCCACAAGCACAGATGATGCCTTGAATACAGGCTTTGCTGACTATAAAGCACGCATGAAAGAGGGTCAAAAGGCGATCTACTATCTGACCGCTGACAACCTAGCCGCCGCCAAGAATAGTCCGCAGCTGGAGTTATTTAACAAAAAAGGCATCGAGGTCATCTTAATGACGGCGCGCGTGGACGAGTGGGCGATGAACTTCCTGACCGAATTTGACGGTACGCCGCTACAGAACATCGCCAAAGGTGCGGTTGATCTGGGTGATCTGACTGATGAAGCCGAAAAAGAAGAAGCTCGCCAAGCCGAAGAGAGCCTAAAGCCAGTCGTTGAGAAGCTGCAAGGCGCCCTGGCTGATCGTGCCAAAGAAGTACGCGTGTCGAGCCGTCTGGTGGACAGTCCTGCTTGTCTGGTCGTTGGTGATGGCGAGCTGACGCCGCAGATGGCGCAGATGTTAAAAGCAATGGGGCAGCCTGTGCCTGATGTGAAGCCCATCCTTGAGATTAACCCGACGCACCCACTCATCGAGCGTCTAGAGACATCGAGCGATTTCGATGATCTGGCGCAGGTGGTGTTCGATCAAGCACTCTTAGCAGATGGTGGTCAGCTTGACGATCCAGCAGGCTACCTAAAACGCATCAACAAACTGCTGCTGAAATAATCAATATCAATAAAAACGCTCACAAGTTGGGCGTTTTTTATTGATTAAGAACATGGCGAAATCAGACCGAACGTTGTAAAATAAACGAATAACGATAACGAACCATTGATTATGAGTGACTTTATTTCTGTCTTTAAGAGCATCAACTTGTCCGCACCTTGGCTTATGCCTTATCTGGGCATACATCAGGCTTTCAATCAGGATTTGCCAATGGGTGAGCTTGCCGACTGGCTAAATAGCTACTTTAAAAATCATGCCATCAAGCCGACATTGCATAATTCGAATAATCCTCTAACATTCGTCAATCAAGATGATCTACCACACGGCATAGCGTACGAGGCGCATATCCATGCAACTGCTAATATCCCAACACGCAATAATCTGCACGACTGGTTCGGTGCGTGCGTGTGGTCAGTATTTCCAAAATCAAAGTCGGTATTAAACCACGTTCACATCCGCGAGATGGCAAAGGGCGCTAATGAGCATAATGGGCGCAACCGTGTCCGCGATGCGATTACGGTCTTTGATGAAAATGGCGCGATACTCATGGTAAAAGATCGCGATATTGGCAAGGCGCTGCAGAATTTTGATTGGCAAAATGCACTTGTCAAGCCGCGCAATCAATGGCATAACCCAGCTCTACCAAGGGCTGATGATGCTGCGCAGATTTTTATCTTTGGGCATGCTTTGCTTGAGCAGTTGATTTATCCGCGCAAGCCACTTTGTAGCCATACACTTATTTTGAGCGTGGATGATGAGTTTTTTGAGCTTGGTTTGGCGGATAGGCTGGCATATGTGGATAAGATTCTTGCGAGCAGATTGGATCAATGGCTCGTTGATGGGGCGACACCAAGAGACCTCTCGCCATTGCCAATTTTGGGCGTGCCGTATTTTTGGGATAATGAAGATGCGTCATTTTATGATGATGCGAATGTGTTTAGATCGGGAAGAAGGGCATGAGTATGCATCAGATGGCATTGATTTTGCACTTATTGGGCGCAAGCATCTGGGTTGGCGGCCATCTGTATTTACTCATTCGCTTGATGCCTGGGTTTATTCGTCATAATGACGTGGCAGGGTTTTTAAAATTTGAAAAAAGCTATGAACCACTGGGCATGAGTGCGCTGGCTGTGCAGGTGATGACAGGACTATACATGATGCATGACATTGTGCCTATCGGTATGTGGGGCGAGCCAATGGGGTTTTTGTCAGCGCTGATTCATGGTAAATTGACATGGCTGGCATTAACGATCATTACCGCATTGCACGCGCGGTTTCGCATCGTTGCCAAGCTTGAACAGGGTATTTATACAGACAGCACTTTAAAGGTGATGGGCGTTCATGTGGCGCTGATCTGTCTGTGGAGCGTGGCGTTTGTGGTGACAGGGGCGATGTTCCGCGGCTAAGCGATGAGCTTTTTTATCACACGCCAAGCATCTTGATAAGGCGGCGCGGTCATAAACAGCCCCGCAACCACTGCATAGAGAGCCAGATATTGCAGTGGTTTTTTTATCTCAAAAAATTTAAATGCCGTACCTGCGGATTTTTTGAGTCGAAGCCCTAGTACATTGACGCTATAAATCTCATCAAGCGCCAAGTGAATGAGTGCGCCTAAGAACAAGAATATCCCAAACACCCAACTGACAAAAGCCGTCAGCTTAAGCCCGTAGAATGCACCATGCACCACCAAGAGCCCAAATACCGCCATATAAGGCACAGAATGCACCACCCCACGATGTACCGTCAAGCGGCTAAATGCCTCAATGATCACAAAGCGAATGATGATAAAGCTGATCCCCCATAGGATTAAAGAGTCTAAGATCAGCTCATTTTGCCGGTAGGCATTGGCATACGGTATCACAATGAGCATGGAGGTGATGAGGCTACCCAAGAAAAACCCTCGCTTGGCAGGGGTGGAGTGATCTAGGTCAATGTCAGGCAGTAATCCGCCAATCGTGCCAATGATGGCGCACAGCACGCCTGTTGTTAGTCCGAATAATTTGGCGTACACACCGCAGGCAGCGAGCACAGTGCTGGCCGCTGCCGCGACGGTGAGATGGGTGCGAAAATTTGCCATGACGGACCTTAGTTATTAAAAAATCGCGCTATTTTAGCACACTGCTGACTGACTTCAAATTTAAATAATGCCGCCCAGACCTAAGATGGCATCAATGAAAAAACGCCTTGATCTGTCAAGGCGTTTTTGTGAGCGGGACATTACTCGATATCAAAGACTTTACCACGGTTCATAACCCCATTAGGGTCAAACACCGCCTTGATGGCTTTCATATACTCAATCTCAGCAGGCGAACGGGTATAATCCAAATATGGCTTTTTGGTCATGCCCACGCCATGCTCGGCAGAGATTGAGCCTTTGTATTTTTTGACCGTTTCAAAGACGTATTTATTGACCGTTTGGCACTTGGCAAAAAAGTCGTCTTTGGTTAGGTTGTCAGGTTTTAGGATATTTAGGTGCAGGTTGCCATCGCCAATATGCCCAAACCAGCAAATCTCAAAATCAGGGTAATTGTCCTTGACAATCTGTTCAATGTCATTGATAAAATCGCCCAAATGTGTAATCAGCACCGACACGTCATTTTTGTAAGGGGTGAACACCGAAATCGTCTCGGAGATGCTCTCACGCAATTTCCAAAGCTCGTGCAGTTGCCCCACGCTTTGGCTCATCACACCATCTTCTATCAAGCCATCTTCGGCACAGCTTTCAAACACATTCATGGCGGTGTCTAACACGTCATCGGACACCGCTTCAAATTCTAACAAGACATAAAAAGGCGTGCGGCTGTCAAACGGCGCTTTGGCGTGTCCTGCCGTCAGCACCTTATCGATTGCTACGCTGTCAAAAAATTCAAAAGCAGTTAAGTTTAACGCCTTACCAAACTTATCAAGCAGTTTTACCACCGACCCAAAATCAGGCACACCCAATACCATTGCCGTTAAATTAACAGGCTGCTTCTCAAGCTTAATCAACGCACGAGTTACAAAGCCTAAAGTACCTTCTGCTCCGATAAACAAATGACGAAAATCATAACCTGTGGCATTCTTTAACATACCGCCGTTTAATTCTAAGATATCACCTTTACCAGTAACGACAGTTAATCCTAGTATTTGATTTCTTGTCATGCCATAACGAATGACTTTAATGCCACCTGCGTTGGTACCAATATTACCGCCAATCTGACTTGATCCAGATGAAGCAAAGTCTACGGCGTAGTATAAGTTCTTAGATTCAGCAAATTCTTGCAAAGCCTTAGTCACCACGCCAGCTTCTACTTCTACCATACGATCAGCTTCATAAAACGTCCCAATGGCGTTCATCTTATCAAAACTTACCACCACCTCACCATTACTGGCAACAGCACCTGCTGATAATCCTGTACGTCCACCACTAGGCACCAAACATACTTGATACTCATTAGCAAGCCTTACAATCTTAGCCACTTCCTCTGTCGTCTTAGGAAACACCACCGCACTCGGTGCAGGGGCAAAATGCTTCGTCCAGTCTCTACCCCAGTTGTCTAGGCTGTCGGGGTCGGTTTTGATTTGGGTGTTGTCAAGAATCGCATCTTGGCGTAGCTGTTCTACAAATGGCGTGATATTCATGGTTACTCAACATTAAAATCAATAAAAATAGAGCCGTTATTATAGCAGAAAACAGAGGTTGGTCGGCGAAAATTCACCAAGAAGGCAAACATTTTTATGCGAAGTTAGTGCAAAACGAAAAGAAAAAAGCCAGTCATGATAGACTGGCTTTTTTAGAATATTGGCACTCCATAGGGGATTCGAACCCCTGTTACCGCCGTGAAAGGGCGGTGTCCTAGGCCTCTAGACGAATGGAGCGCAAGTACAAAGTTTTGCAACTTCAAGAATGTAAGATAAATGCCTAGGTGCTTACATTCAAACCTTAATCAATCTTTGGTGGAGCTAAGCGGAGTCGAACCGCTGACCCCTTGCATGCCATGCAAGTGCTCTACCAACTGAGCTATAGCCCCTTTGTTAAGGTGGGCGTATTATATAAAAGACCCTAAGCCTTGTCAAATACTTTTTAAAATAAGATTTAAAAAAACCGATAACTTATTGAAAATTATCGGTTTTTAGTTAACTTATTCTTGATTTAAAAAGTTTGGCAAAGTTTTATTTACTTCTTCCAATTTTTTCAATTTCTTTTTACCAAGTCCGCCCAAGACTTCACAAGCATGGCGTAGTCGTGATAAGGTCATGTCCGCACCGATGACATACATGGAGTTCATCACAGGCGTGCTAGCCGTTGAGCCTGCAATCGCCACAAAAAACGGTTGCATAAAGTCTTTTAACTTAATCTCAAAATGTCCTGCCAAGCCTTTTAGGGTCTGATAAATGTTATTCTCGCTCCACTCGGGCAAGGCTTCTAGTTGCCATGTGGCAAGATAGAGAATTTCAAGTAATTTGTCGTTATCCAGCGTTTTATGGGCAAAATCGTCTGGTGTAACGTTTGGCAAATTTTGAAAATAAAACCCTGCCCAATTTACCGCATCAGACAACACATTAATGCGTGGCTGAATGGCTTTGGCAATGGCGGTCAGCTTATCATCATCGCTTGCCCACGCCAAAATCTTCGCCTTCAACTCGTCCGCACTCATCGCACGCAGGTATTCGCCATTGAGCCAGTAGAGTTTTTCAATGTCAAACACAGGTCCACCCAGAGAGACACGTTTAATGTCAAAGCTTGCGATCATCTCATCCAAGCTAAATTTCTCCGCTTCATTTGGCAAGCTATACCCCATACGCCCCAAATAGTTAATCAAGGCTTCGGGCAACACGCCTGCGTCCTTATAATAGGTGATTGACGTGGGATTTTTGCGTTTTGAGAGTTTGGATTTGTCGGGGTTACGCAGTAGGGGCATATGGCACAATACAGGCATTTCCCAGCCAAAATATTCATACAAAAGTTTGTGCTTGGGGGCGGAGTTGATCCACTCTTCGCCACGAATGACATGGCTGATTTGCATTAAATGGTCGTCCACAACATTGGCAAGATGATAAGTCGGCAAGCCGTCTGTTTTTAGTAGAACCTGCATATCGACCGTTTCCCACGGAATGCTAATCTCGCCACGAAGCATGTCATGAATCACGCACTCGCCGTCGGTTGGCACACGCATACGAATGACAAAGGGCTTACCGCTCTCGGCAAGTTTATCGCTCTCTTCACGGCTCAGATTGGCATAACGTCCGTCATAACGCACGGGCAAGCCTTGGGCTTCTTGCTCTTTACGCATTTGGTCTAGCTCGTCTGTCGTGCAAAAACAGCGAAAGGCATGACCTTTGTCCAGTAGTTCTTGGGCGTATTTTTTGTAAATCTCGGAACGCTCGGACTGGCGATACGGGGCGAACTGTCCGCCCACGTCAGGACCTTCGCTCCATGTCAAACCTGCCCATTTTAGGGCGTTTAAAATCATCTGCTCACTCTGAGCGGTAGAGCGGACTTGATCGGTGTCTTCAATGCGTAGGATAAACTCGCCCCCTTGCGATTTGGCAAAAACCATATTAAACAAGGCAATATAAGCCGTACCAACGTGCGGAAAGCCTGTTGGGGACGGGGCGATACGGGTGCGAATGGGTTTGGTGGTTTGAGTGCTCATGAATTGCTCGTTATTGAATATTGTGTCAAGTTAAATGCAAAGTGAATGATATAAAAGCATAAATCTGTGGCTATGATACCAAAATGTGCTTGATTTTTGTAGTGGAAAGTGCGCAGGGCTTTAAGATTTTGGCAACAATTACCACACAAAAACGGATTGGATTATCAAAAAATCCTTGATAGAATAATTAGTTAAGTATTTTTTATGGTGTTATTTTGTTTTTCTATTAACTTGTTGTGATTTTTTTACAAAAAATTAGCGCAAATGATGGAAATCACTTGACTATACAGCAGGGATTGAGATAATACACGCTGAAAAAATCTTGCGCAAAATCTAGCTTTTGCCACCTTTTGGAAATCATCATGAGCCAACCCGACGCACTCCAAACTTTCACCCACGAAACCGTCCTATTAAAAGAGACGGTGGCGATGCTATTGGGCGTAAAAAACTTAGATGATGTCAAAAAAGGAACATTTGATGGCATCTATGTGGATGCAACCTTTGGACGGGGTGGCCACAGTCGGCTATTATTAGAATATCTAAGAGATGATGCCTGCTTGTTGGTGTTTGATAAGGACGTTGAGGCGATCGCTGTGGCGACCGAACTTGCCAATGCTGATGCTCGCGTGACCGTAATTCATGACAGCTTTGCTAGTCTGAATGAGCAATTAAAGACACTTGGCATTGACCACGTCGATGGCATCATGGCAGACCTTGGCGTGTCTAGCCCGCAGCTTGATGACGGTGCGCGCGGATTTAGCTTCATGCGAGATGGTGCGGTTGATATGCGCATGGACACCACGCGTGGCGAACCTGTTAGCGAATGGCTGATGCGGGTAGATGCTGATACTTTGGCAGATGTGCTGTATGAATATGGCGAGGAGCGCCATAGCCGTAAGATTGCACGCGCCATCAAGTCGATGGAAAGTTATGATTCGACGTTGGCATTGGCAGAAGTCATTAAACAGGCTCATCCAGCATGGCAAAAAGGCAAACATCCTGCTACTCAGAGCTTTCAGGCGATGCGTATTTATATTAATAACGAGCTTGGCGATGTGGATGATTTTTTGGTGCAGAGCTTGAGCGCACTCAAAGCTGGCGGTCGTTTGGCGGTGATTAGCTTTCATTCATTAGAAGACAGACGTATCAAGCAGTTTTTGAATAATCACAGTCGTGGTCGCTGGGAAGGTGATGACAAGCTACTCATGCCGCCTGTGCGTACGAAGTATTTTGGCAAGGCGCTTAGAGTCTCCCCAAGCGATGCAGAAGTTAAGGTCAATCCGCGTGCCCGAAGTGCATGGTTGCGTGGGGCTGAGCGCACCGACGCTATGTATGTTTGATTTTAGATTATTTTAGGTTTTTTAAGTTTAGGTTATTGCAATCACATCATGAACGATAAACACGCCCATCTTATCCCACAAAAAACCCAATCCGACAGCAGTGTCGGCATGATTGGGCTGTGTCGCCTGATTCTGGGACTGCTTGTCGCTGCCATCATATGGACGGGCGTGAGCATTTCTGTACAGACTCAGGCGCATCATGAAGCTTATCGCAACCTTCAAAAACTCAAAAAAGAACTGACCGCCATGCAAGTAGAAGAGCAGCGCCTACTCATTGAACAGCAGACCTTTAGTGCCACGCCTCAGGTTGCTCGCCGAGCGGTGAGTGAATTGGGTATGTTCTTCCCTGCCGGTGATTCACGCCGAGTTATCGCACCAACCACGGCTGCCACCCAATCGAATAAGGCGGCTCGGTGATGAAAAAACCTGATCAAAAACAAGGCGCATCATCTAAAGTCACGCCACCACTGCGCAAAAAAACCACCAAAAGCAAAGCCAATCCTGCCCAATCCTACCAAGAAGGCCCATCAAGATTAGGGTCATTGTTCGGTGGATCTGGCAAGAAACGCCGCCAAAAAGCCGCCACCATGTTGGGCGGGTTACAAGACGTTGGGCGTTATAAATTCGCTTGGGCTATTGCGGCTGTCTGTTTTGCCATTTTATTTGCTCGGGCGTTTTATTTGCAAGTTATTAACTCATCATTTTTGATTGAGCAAGGCGAAAAGCTCATCACATCGAAGCGCTCGGTGCCTGTATATCGTGGCATGATTACAGACACGACGGGCGCACCACTGGCGGCGAATGCGCCTCTATCGACTGTAGTATTTAGCCCATATGATTACGCGGTGGAGTACTACAGACTTGATAAAATCATCAAAACCAGCCAAAACGCCAAAACCATCGCTAGGGCCAGCGAAGACCTTAAGCAGATGGATTTGGTGAAATTAGCAGCAACAGCGAATTTCCCACTAGAAAAACTTCAAAATGCCGTCGCAATCAAACACGACCTTGATCTAAGCGATGAAGAGGCGGTAAATGCAGCACTGCCAAAAGGTGCAGGTTCACGCCGTCTGATCATATTACCAAAGGCACCGCCTGAGATCGTTAAGCCGTTGATGGCGCTTGATTTTGTTGGGATTAGTGAAGAGAAGTTTTTCCAAAGATATTATCTACAAGCCGAGCCATATGCGCAGATTCTAGGCTACATGGCGCAATCTAGCGATGAAAAGAATGGCGGTTATGTGGGTCGTGCAGGTGTTGAAGCTAAGTATGAAAAACAGCTGGCAGGTGAGCGCGGACAAGTTCTCATCCTAAAGGACGCCCGTCAGTCTGCCATCAAAGAAATCAAAGAAATCAAACCGACCGTTGAAGGTCAAGACATTCATCTGACCATCGATTCGCGCTTGCAGTATGTCCTTTATAAGGAGCTTGAGCAAGTAGGGCGCACTCAGTCGGCGCGTTCAAGCTCGGGCATCGTGGTGGATGTCTTGACCGGAGATGTGTTGGCATTGGGTTCTTGGCCATCATTTAACTCAAATAATCTGTCAGAGCGTACCGGTGCTAATGAGCGTAATCGCCCTATGCTAGATACCTTTGAGCCGGGTTCTGTGATGAAGCCATTCACGGTGGCGGCAGCATTAGAGTCGGGCAAATATTCTACCAGCTCTTTAATTAATACCTCGCCAGGCAGCCTATATGTGGGCGGATACACCATTCGGGACAGCGGTGATTATGGCGCCATTACGCTTGCCAAGCTGATCCAAAAATCCAGTAACGTCGCTTCTGCCAAGATCGCACTTAGCTTACCTGCCAATGCCATCTCTGACATGCAAAGACGCTTTGGTTTTGGTCAAAAAACAGCTTTAAATTTCCCAGCCGAAGCCTCAGGTGGTGTTAGCGACCCTAGCGAAAAAGAATATTCTCGCCGTGCAACCCTAAGTTATGGTTATGGTCAGACGGTGACACTTGCTCAAGTTGTCCAAGCTTATGCTGCCTTGGCAAATAACGGCATGCTAAGACCGCTGCGTTTGGTAAAAGAAGACGAGCTGCCAGAGCCCACCCAAGTCATTGAGCCTAAGAACGCCCAAGCCATCGTGAAAATGATGGAGCTGGTCACCGAACAGGGCGGTACAGCGCGCGCGGCAGCGATTAATGGCTATCGTGTGGCGGGCAAGACAGGTACGTCACGCCGGACTAACCCGAATGGTGGTTATTATACCAATCAGTATCGTACGACTTTTGCGGGCATTGCACCTGCGTCGAATCCACGTTTTGCCATTGCGATATTGGTCGAGGATCCACGTCGTCAATTCTACGCAGGTCAAGTCTCAGCACCAGTATTTCATAATGTCATGAAAGAGGCGCTGCGTCTGTATAATGTACCGTTTGATAAGCCGTTACAGCTAAATTGATTAACTTGATGAATACAAAAGCATCATAAGGAATGAGTCATGAAACCAATTACCTTAGCCCAGCTGTTCGATGATTTGCAGTTGCAGATGCTTGATGAGATCGCTCAGAGTGTCGCGCATGTGCCTTTTCATCGTTTTTGCTTGGATAGTCGCAAGGTGTCTGAGGGTGATGCGTTCGTGCTTTTGTCCAGCTTTAGCCATCAAGATGATGCGCTAGAGCGAGCCAATCAATACCTAACATCTGTAGAGGATAAAGCTGCGTTTGTGTTGTCGCAGATTGACCCTAAGCTGCTTGATGTGAGATTTAGTAAGCCAATCGTCTATCTGCCAACGATTCGACATTATTTGGGAGATTTGATCGCGGCGCGCTTTCAGGCGGATAAGCCCGCCAAGCTGCCGACGGTGGTCGCGGTGACAGGAACCAATGGCAAGACAACAGTCAGCCAGTTGGTCGCGCAGCTGTGCGAGCTGTCAGGCGCGCCTTCTGCCATCATGGGAACAGCAGGCAATGGACGCCTGCACGCACTTGTGCAGTCGGCGAACACGACAGGCGATGTCTTGGCGGTGCATGAATTCTTATATCAAATGGCGCTCGATGGTGTAGAAGTGGTAGCGCTTGAGGCGAGCAGTCATGGCCTGCATCAGCATCGACTACAGGGTGTGCCTGTACAAGTGGCGATCTATACCAACCTGTCGCATGACCATCTGGATTATCATGCCGACATGGAGGAGTACCGCGCTGCCAAGGCAAGACTGTTCGATGAGGGGTATTTTAGTACATTAACCTGTGGCATCATTAATCAAGATGCTAACTATCCTTTATTGACCAAGAATCACACCGGCAATTATCAGCTGCTTACGTACAGTCAGCAGGATGATGGTGCAAATTATTTTGCCAAAGAGATTGCGCCCAGCCTTGATGGTTTAGGTATTGAGCTTGTCGCTCAAGGCGAGCACATTACCCTAAAGAGCCCGCTCTTAGGCTTATTCAACGTCGATAATCTGATGGCGGCAGTTGCGGCATTTTTGGCGCTGTTTCCTGACAAGCGAGCCGAGCTGCCTGAACTGGTCGCCCAATTACAAGGTGCGCGCGGTCGCATGCAGCGCATCCCTTCTAAGGCAGGGTCTTTTATTGTGGATTATGCGCACACGCCAGATGCACTGGAGCAGGTGCTAGTCAGTTTGCGCAAGCATTGCACGGGCAAGCTAATCGCGGTGTTCGGATGCGGTGGCGATAGAGACAGAACAAAGCGCCCCATCATGGCAAAAGCAGGCGTCACCCATGCCGATGTGTCGATATTTACCGCGGATAATCCTCGCTCAGAAGACCCTAATGCCATCTTAAAAGATATGCAGATCAATCTTACCTGCCAAGAGCATTATAAGGTCATCATCGAGCCTGATCGCAAGAGCGCCATTCGCCAAGCAGTACAGATGGCAGGCGAGAATGACATTGTTGTGATACTCGGCAAGGGGCATGAGACCTACCAAGAGATTAACGGTGTTCGTCATGATTTTGATGATGCGGCAGTGCTTGCAGAATTGCTAAATGAGTGATGATTAATTCATCATTACCAGCGTAACAATAGAATATTTAAGAATAACACAAAGAGCATTATGACCTCCTATATTTGGCAAAAAGACAATCTACAAGCCGCCACTCAAGGCGTCTGGCAGGGCGAATTTAGCACCCAAAGCACGCGCATCACAACTGACACGCGTAAGATTGAGCAGGGTGATATTTTCCTTGCCATCAAAGGCGATAACTTTGACGGTCATGATTATGTTGAGACCGCCAAGGAGTTGGGCGCGGTCGCTGCCATCGTGAACGAGCCTGTGGTAAGCAATCTGCCGCAGCTGATCGTAGGCGACACTAAGAAAGCCTTAGGACTATTGGGCAAATATCGCCGCGATGTGCATTCTGATTTGACCGTGGTGGCTTTGACAGGTTCGTCTGGCAAGACCACCACCAAAGAGATGATTGGTAGTATTCTGGGTCAGATTGCGCCAACGCTCATCACTCGTGGCAACTTAAATAACGATCTGGGTGTGCCAATGATGCTGCTGGAATTGACAGATGAGCATCGATTTGGCGTGATGGAGCTTGGGGCAAACCATGTGGGAGAGATTGCATATACGAGCAATTTGGTGCGTCCTGATGTGGCGTGCGTGTTAAATATCGGTACAGCACATCTGGGCGAGTTTGGTGGACGTGCCAACATTGCTCGAGCCAAGGCGGAGATTTATTCATCGCTGACGGCTGAGGGTGTGGCCGTTGTTCCGTTTGGCGATGAGTTTTTTGAATTTTTGGGCGAGAGCGTCTGCCAGTTTACGGATAAGATTTTAAGCTTTGGCGAGCAGAGTGTGCCATTATCACAGGCAGGTCTGTCGGATGAGGATGTGGCAGAACTGTCTGCGCAAGGCGTCACGTCTGTGCTGATGATGGGCGACCTGTTCGCCGATGACATCGAAGCCATGCCAACACATAGCACATTTAGCCTAAATACCAATCTTGAGATTGATGAAATCGAAAGTTTGCCTGTAACACTGCCATTCATCGGTGAGCATAATGTTGCTAACGCATTGGCCGCCGCCGCTTGCGCTTATGCGCTTGGCGTACCGCTTGAGGTGATCGTGCAAGGCTTACAGAATGCCGTCGTACCAAAAGGTCGCCTAACTCGCATTGCCTTGGGTGAGCATACCTTGATCGATGATACCTATAATGCCAATCCGACCTCCATGATTGCAGCGGCTAAGGTGCTAGAGCAAGAATCGAATGCCAAGATATTGGTGTTGGGCGATATGTTTGAATTGGGCAGTGCGGCAGATGACGAGCATTATCAGCTTGGTCAGGACTTGGCAGCTTTTGAGATTGATGTGGTCTTAACAGTAGGCGATCACATGGTGCACACTGCTCGCGCGGTGAATGAGATTCGTGACATCGCAGTTCATTTTGATGACAAACAAGCGCTACTGGCCGCTCTTAAAGCTCATCTTAATAATGGCGTATCGACCGTGCTATTCAAAGGCTCGCGTGGCATGAAGATGGAAAGTCTGATTGATGACTTGATGAATGCCTAAAATTATCAGATAATTTAAAAAATTAACGGTACGAGAGTGCCGCAAGGGTTTTAATAATGCTTTATTGGCTATTTCAACACAGCGACATTGCTATCTCATCGCTGACATTGCGTGCGTTATTTGCGGTTATCACGGCGCTGCTTATTGTGATTTTTGCGGGTAAGCCTGTCGTTAAGTATCTGCGCACGCTTAAATATGGTCAAGCGGTGCGTGACGATGGTCCAAAGACGCACCTTGTCAAGCAGGGAACGCCTACGATGGGCGGTGTGCTGATCCTGGTTGCGATCGCAATCTCAACATTGGCATGGGCAGACTTGTCCAATCCTTATGTTTGGATCTTGATGGTGGTAATGGTCATCTTTGGCGCGGTTGGCTGGGCTGATGACTGGCTAAAAATCAAGCATAAAAACCCACAAGGCCTGATCGCCCGTAAAAAATACTTCTGGCTGTCAGTAGGTTCGCTGTTCGCAGGCGGCTCATTGTACTACATCGCACTACAACAAGATGCCGCCACAGCTACCGCCATGCAGGATGTATTGGTACCATTGTTCAAAGACTGGATCATTCCCCTGTCAGCGATTCCTTTTGGTATTGGCTTTATTATTCTGACTTATTTTACTATCAATGGTTCATCGAACGCGGTGAACTTGACAGACGGCTTGGATGGCTTGGTAATTTTGCCTGTGGTGTTGGTTGCGGCAGGGCTTGGCGTGTTCGCATATATTTCAGGTTCGATGAATTATGCTGCTTACATGCACGTGCCTTATATCGCCTATAATGCTGAGGTCATCATCGTCTGTGCATCGATCATTGGTGCAGGACTTGGCTTCTTATGGTATAACGCGGCGCCTGCCGATGTCTTTATGGGTGACGTGGGTGCGCTAAGCCTTGGTGGTATGCTTGGTACGATGGCGGTCATGACGCGTCAAGAGCTCGCCTTTGTGATCATGGGTGGTATCTTTGTGGCGGAAGCGGTGTCGGTCATCCTACAGGTCGGCTCTTATAAGCTGCGCAAAAAACGCATCTTCTTGATGGCACCATTACATCATCATTTTGAGGAAATGGGTCTAAAAGAAACCAAGGTGGTCGCGCGTTTTTATATCGTGTGCATCATCTTGGTCGTGCTGGGTCTGATGACCCTAAAGCTTCGCTAATACTTATTCATCATTCATAAAATCAAGGATGATTTATGACCTCACCGATTTTAATCACCAAGCAAGACGGCATTGTCACCATCACCTTAAATCGCCCTGACAAGAAAAATGCCATGAGCTTTGAGATGATGCGTGCACTCATCGAGATTGCAAAGGACATTCGCAAGGATAAGACGGTGCGTGCGGTGATCATCACGGGTGGTGCGGACTTTTGTAGTGGACTTGATTTGTCGGTATTTGGTGCGCCTAGGCAGATGGCCTGGGCGATGACACAGCTGATTAAGCCTGCACCTAGTTTATTTCAAGAAGTTTGTCTAATTTGGCAGAGTCTGCCTGTGCCAGTGATTGCGGTCATTGATGGTGTGTGCTTGGGCGCAGGATTTCAGCTTGCTCTGGGTGCGGACATACGCATCAGCACATCGCGCGCTAAGTTTGCCATCCTAGAGGTGAAATGGGGTTTGGTCGCTGACATGGGACTGACCCACACCGCCAAGCTGATGCGCGCAGATCACCTAAAGGAGCTGGCGATGACGGCGCGTGTGATTGGCGCGGCAGAGGCTGGAGACTATAAGCTTATCACACACATCGATGACGAACCCATGGCAAAAGCCCAATCAATCGCTAAAGAAATCACTACCCGATCACCCGATGCTGTCTATGCCGCCAAAGCGCTTATCAATGGTATGATGCCTAAGTCTCATCGTAAGCTCTATCAAGAAAAACTGTGGCAAATCAAGCTCATCCTAGGCGCTAATCGTAAGCTTGCCATCAAAAAGACCAAAGACGACGGTGTCGAATTCCTAAAGCGGCAGTTTAAATAGTCCTTGATATTAAGCCCATCCTAAGACTTTAAAACTCCACTTATTATCAAAAAACCCTAGTATTATCATGGGTTTTGTTGTTTTTGCTGCCAAAAATTCGTCAGAATAAAGTAGGCGCTTTGTGTTAAAATATCCCCCTAAAAACTAATAACAAAATGAATAAACGACGAAATTAGAGAATAGAATGAATCAGAATCAGTCCGCACACGAAAAACCATTCCCCACCGTTTGGATCTTAATCCTAGGTATGATGATCGCCATCGGTCCTTTGGCGATTGACATGTATCTGCCTGCATTGCCGAGCATGGCGGATGAGTTTGGGGTGAGTACGACGAATGTAGCGCGTTCGGTGCCTGCGTACTTTGTCGGGTTGGTGTTCGGTCAGCTGTTCTATGGGCCTTTTTCTGATCGGGTAGGGCGAGTCAAGCCCATGTATATCGGCATGACGATTTTTGTGATCGCATCAATCATATGCGCCACCACGAATCACGAATATGTCTTGTTCGCTGCTCGTACCTTACAGGCTCTGGGTGCGTGTGTGACGGCTGTGGTAACGCGTGCTGCGATTCGTGACACATTAAACCCAGTGCAGTCAGCGCGCGCATTTAGCTTGATGGTGCTGGTCATGGGTGTTGCGCCAATCCTAGCACCGACCTTGGGCGCAGCGATCCTTCAGGTGGCTAATTGGCACATGCTATTTTGGTTGTTGGCAGGCTATGGCGTTCTAAACATAATCCTGACGAAACTGTTCTTAAAAGAAACCCTAGCACCAGAGAATCGCAACACTCGACCGATGAGCGAGACTTTTTTGGGTTATGTTGATCTTATGAAGGATAAGACCTTTACCGTGCCTGCTGTGGCAGCGGGGCTACTACAGGGGTCGTTCTTTATTTATCTGTCCATCTCAAGCGTCTTGTTCATGGAGAATTATGGACTGTCAGAGAAACAGTTCGCCATCGCATTTGGGGCGAATGCGTTTGGCTTTATCGCTTTGACACAGGCGAATCAATTCTTAACCAAGCGATTTAGATTGGTGTGGCTACTGCGCTTTGGTGCGCTCATGCAGGTGATATCGGCGCTTTGCTTGCTTGTTTTGGGGGTGGTATTTGGTGGAGAAGCTTATTTTGCGGCGGTATTTTTGGCGATATTTTGCTGCATTGCAGGACTTGGTTTTACTCAGCCGAACGCAGCCGCCATTGCGCTCGCCTTTCAAAAGAAACGTGCAGGCATGGCAGCAGCGATGCAAGGCGCACTTCAATTCTCGGTGGGGATATTTGGCGGGCTTTTACTAAGTCTGTTCGATGTCAGCCCTGTGCTAAAGCTTGGCATCACGATGAGTGTGCTGACCGCTATTGGAACGTATTTGATATACCGATTAAATCCTAGACTTGATCTGTCCAAGATGGATTGATTGATAATCAAAAAAAGCAAGTCGTAAAGGCTTGCTTTTTTTGTATTAGCCTTAGCTTAGCCGCCACGATGGTAGGGATGGTTGTTAATGATGCTCATCGCGCGATAAAGCTGCTCGATTAAGATCACTCGCACCAACGGATGTGGCAACGTCAAGTCTGACAAAGACCACTTAAAATCTGCCACTGACAGCACTTCTGGCGACAGACCATCCGCGCCACCAATCACCAACGCGACATCCGCGCCATCTTGCATGGCATCGCTAAGCTTATCAGCAAGGCGCTCGGTAGAGAGCATCTTGCCTTTGACTTCAAGCACCCACAGGCGTTCTTTTGGGTGGCGCGCTGCCAAGATGGCTTGACCTTCTTGGTGTTTGTATTTATCAATCTCAGCAGCAGAAGGGTTCTTGGTGCGCTTAGCGGGGGCGATGTCGATGATCTCGGTCGTCATCATGGGCTGAATGCGCTTAAAATATTCATCAACACCCGTCTGTACCCAAGCGGGCATCTTATGCCCAACGCTTAAAATTCTTAATTTCATGTAAGTATTCCTTAATATTTTTGTATATTTTAAAGAAAAACAGCAAAAAAATCTCGTTTATTTATCCCAAAAAAATAGCGTAAATTCAAAAACTTTGCTATGCTAAGGCAATTTTGATCATCTTGATTATTTGTCAAAATAGTCATAGCTATAAGGTAATTACCATGACACAATCGCTGACGCAACACCCTGCACATAACGACACCATTTATGCGTATGCAGGGTTTTGGGTTCGTTTTTTTGCGCAAATTATTGACGGTATTCTGTTTTTGTTAATCACGCTGCCGGTATTGTATTTGATTTATGGTGAGGCTTATTTCACCACTGAACCTGCGATGGGATTGCTATTTTATGGGACGGCAGATGTGCTGGTTTCTTTGGTGTTTCCTTTGGTGGCTTGTTTATGGTTCTGGATGCAAAAAGGCGCAACCCCTGGCAAGATGCTGCTAGGTCTTAAGGTGTTAGATGCCAAGACGGGTAATTTACTTACTCTTGGTCAGGCACTGCTGCGTTATGTGGGCTATATTTTATCATCATTGATATTCTGTCTTGGCTACATTTGGGTGGGCTTTGATAAGAAAAAACAAGGCTGGCACGATAAGATGGCCAAGACCGTCGTTGTACGTGAAGCACGCTAATATCTGTTGTGAATACCAAAGCGACAACCAAATCAATTGGTGATTTTTATGAAAATCGCGCGGTTGATTGGATTGAGTCAGAGCACCTAACTGTCATCGCGCGCAACTACAATGTGCCTAAGGTGGGTGAGATTGACATCGTTGCTGAGTGCATTGATGCTCTGGCGAGCGGTAGAATTCGTAAGACTTTGGTGTTTATTGAGGTGCGAGCCCGCAAGCGTGGGCAATTTGCAAGCAGTGCAGAGAGTATCACGACCGCCAAGCAGTATAAAATCATCCATGCAGCGATGCATTTTTTGCAGGAATTTGATGAATTTAATGAGTATGATTGCCGGTTTGATGTGATTGTATTTGATTATGCGGATGGTGAGGATGCCAGAGGCGAATGGATTAAGGCGGCATTTCTTGCGTGTTAGACACGCGAATGAATTGATGAATCGAAGATGATAAGATTGGACACGACGATTGATCTTATTTTCATATTTTAGGATTTAGTTTTTAGGATTCAATAAGGTGGCTTAATATGAAAAAACTATCTTTAGTGGCGCTAGTCGCTGCAGCGATGGTGCTTAGTGCATGCAGCACGCTGGATGCTAGTAATGATGCGAACCATAATTTTGGTGCTTATGAGATGGGGCGCAGCATCCCTGAGCGCATCAGCGATGAGAGCATTGAGCTGACCGCGCGTAAGAATCTGACGCGCATCGATGGGGTGAATGAGAACTCTGTACGCATCGCAATTGACAGCTTTCGCCGCGAGGTGCTCGTGACTGGCGAGGTGCCAAACCAAGCCATCAAAACCAACATCGAATCCATGTTAAAATCCATGAAAGACGTGACAGTGGTCTATAACTATCTGACCGTCGCTGATACGCCAAAGAGCCAAAGTCACACCGTACATGAAGGCTACCTAAAGTCTAAAATCAACGCACGCCTGATTACCAATACGGCCATCAAGTCATCGCAGTATAAGATCGTCGTACGTGACCGCACCGCTTATGTACTGGGATATATGACGCCAGAACAGCAAAGCTATGTACTAGATGCGATTCAGAACACCTCTGGCATGGCATCTGCGGTAACCTTGACCACCCTAGTCAATGGCGACACCAGCATGATCAATACAGCCGACAGCGCAAATGATGCGACGACCGATACCGAGGGTGTGATCTATGGCGGCGTGGTGACAACAGAAGCACCAAACGACCCATACGCATTACAAGAGATCTACACGCCAGACGCCAATGTCAATGCGCCAAACAACACCTCGCCAGTCTATAAACCGCGCGGTTCAGGCACCAGCGGCTATGTGCAGCTGTATCAAGGCACCAATAGCCCATAATCTGTCTCATTGACAGTCGCCGCCATCTATATCAAAATGGATTGATGGCGGTATGTTATTTTATATAAAACGCAAAATTTTCACCATAAACAGCCAAGATTTTTGGTATAATGGATTATTTTTTATTGCTATTAAGTTTATTTGGACAAACCCATGAATGCTGATGATTTAATCGAATTATTACGTCCCCATTTCCCTAATGCCGAGATTCAAGCGGCCAACCAAGGCAACAAGTTCGAAGTGTTGATTGTTGATGATGCTTTTGAAGGTAAGCGCTTGGTTGCGCGCCAGCAGGCCGTCTATGCCATCGCCAATCCGCATATCCAAAGCGGTGCGATGCACGCATTAACCATACATGCGCTAACGCCTGCAGAATATCAAAGCAAAACCTAAGGCTAATCGCGTAAGGACACACCATGGATAAATTTAAAATCATCGGTAAAAGCCGTATCGCAGGTGAAGTAACCATCTCTGGCTCAAAGAACGCAGCCTTGCCATTATTAGCGGCCATGCTACTGCCAAATGATGAAACCATCTTGCACAATGTACCAACATTAAAGGACACTGAGACGCTTATTAAGCTCATCGCGGGCACTGGCGTTAATATCAAAAAAGAAGGCAATACCGTCATCGCCGATTCTCGTACTGTGACCGATTATTACGCGCCTTATGATTTGGTACGTACCATGCGTGCATCTATCTTGGTGCTAGGTCCATTGCTCGCTCGTTTTGGTGAGGCGGAGGTCTCGCTTCCAGGTGGCTGTGCGATTGGCTCACGTCCTGTGGATCAGCACCTAAAGGCGATGGAAGCACTAGGTGCAATCATCAGTGTAGAGAATGGCTATATCAAGGCGAAAGCGCCTGCTGGCGGTAAGCTGATCGGTTGTGATTTTACGTTTGATATGGTGACCGTAGGCGGTACTGAGAATGTCATTATGGCAGCGTCTCTAGCCAAGGGTGTAACACGTTTGGAGAATTGTGCGTGTGAACCTGAAGTTGTCGATCTGGCGAATATGCTGGTCGCCATGGGTGCCAAGATTGAAGGTATTGGCACGCCAACGATGGTCATCGAAGGTGTGGACAGTCTGCATGGCTGTGAGTATAGCGTGATTGCTGACCGCATTGAGACAGGTTCGTATCTGGCAGGCGCACTCATGAGTAAGGGTGATGTCTTAACCAAGAATACCTCAGCAGAGTTTTTACACCCTGTATTAAAGAAATTCGAAGCGATGGGCGCAACCATCACCACAGGCGATGACTGGATTCGCGCAGTGATGAAGGGCAGACCAAAGGCGGTAGATATCCGCACTCAAGTGCACCCTGGCTTTCCTACCGACATGCAGGCGCAGCTGATGGCCGTCTGCTGTCTGGCTGAGGGCACGAGTACGATCATTGAGAATATCTTTGAGAATCGCTTCATGCATGTGCCAGAGCTGCAGCGTCTGGGTGCGAACATCAAGGTTGATGGGCATACCGCGATTGTGGTTGGTGTGGATACGTTCACACCTGCGCCAGTCATGGCGACAGACCTCCGCGCATCTATGTCATTGGTGATGGCGGCGGCATGCGCTGAGGGTGAGAGCATCATTGATCGCATTTATCACATTGACCGTGGCTATGATGATGTCGAAAATAAACTTAAATCGCTTGGTGTGAACATCGAGCGGATTAAGGGCTAGTTGTGACGCACCGCAGTTTGTGGTGCGTTTTTACTTTGTTGGAATTTGTAGTGACGATAATTTCACCGATAAAGAAAATGATGATGACTGATAATTTTAATGGCTTGACGATTGCCTTATCTAAGGGGCGAATTTTGGATGAGACACTACCGCTTTTTGATAAAGCAGGCATCCGTCCAACCGATGACATGAACAAATCACGTAAGCTGATTTTCCCAACGACCGACCCTAATGTGCGTTTCTTATTGCTTCGTGCCTCTGACGTGCCGACCTATGTTGAGCATGGTGCGGCGGACATCGGCGTCTCGGGCAAAGATACGCTGCTAGAATATAATGCGCACGTCTATGAGCTCATTGACCTAAACATCGCCAAATGCCGTCTGATGACCGCAGGCGTGAAAGGGGCGAGCCTACCAAATCGTCGTCTGCGCATTGCGACCAAATACGCCAACGTTGCACGCGAATATTTCGCTTCTCGTGGCGAGCAGGTGGACATCATTAAGCTGTATGGCTCTATGGAGCTTGCGCCATTGGTGGGGCTGGGTGATCTGATCGTGGACGTGGTCGATACGGGCAACACTTTGCGCGCTAATGGCTTAGAGCCGATCGATGAAATCTGCAAAGTGTCATCACGCCTCATCGCCAATCCAGTCAGTTATAAGCGCAAACTTGAGCGGTTGCAGCCGATTTTGGATATTCTAGAAAAAGCCGTTAAAGATAATCAATAAAACAGGTGAATCATGCCAAATCTAACCGTATTAAACAGCCAAGATGCTGGATTTAAGGATAAATTAGCCCAATTACTTGCCTTTGAAACCGTAACCGATGCCAGTCTTATTCAGACGGTGGACGACATCATTGCCCAAGTGCGAGCAGATGGCGATGCGGCGGTTTTAACTTTAACCCAAAAGTTTGACAAGCATCCAGCGACCACGATTGATGAACTATTCATCTCATCAGAACAATTAAAATCAGCATTCGACCAACTTAATGATGAAGTTAAAGAAGCGTTGGAGCTGTCCGCCAAGCGTATCTTTGATTTTCATCAACACCAAAAAGAAGACGGCTTTCGCTTTGTAGATGGCTTGGGTAACACCTTAGGGCAAAAAGTTGCGCCACTTGATCGTGTGGGTATCTATGTGCCAGGTGGTTTGGCGAGTTATCCTTCTAGCGTGCTTATGAACGCCATCCCCGCCAAGGTTGCAGGAGTGGGATACATCACGATGGTCGTCCCTGCACCTAATGGCGAGCTAAATCCTCTGGTGCTGGCAGCGGCGCATCTATCAGGCGTGGATAGCGTCATTACCATTGGCGGAGCGCAGGCGATCGCCGCCTTGGCATACGGCACGGCGAGCATTCAGCCCGTCGATAAAATCACAGGCCCAGGTAATAAATATGTCGCCGCTGCCAAGCGAGCCGTCTTTGGGCAGGTAGGCATTGACATGATCGCAGGGCCGTCTGAGGTGTTGGTGTATGCCGAAGGTGAGACATGCGACAATGCCGACTGGCTTGCCATGGATTTGCTCTCCCAAGCCGAGCATGACACCGTGGCACAGGCGATTTTTGTGACGACTTGCCCAAAACAGCTTGAAGATGTCAAAAACGCCCTAGACAAAGCCCTTGCCATTTTGCCAAAAGCGGACATCGCAAAACAAGCATTAACAAGCCGTGGGGCGTTGATTTTGGTCAAAGACCGCACCGAAGGCATTGAAGTCATCAACCAAGTCGCCCCCGAGCATTTGGAGCTGTCGCTTGATGACCCCGAATACGTAGAGCAACACGTCCGCCATGCAGGGGCAATATTTTTGGGCAGACACACCCCCGAAGCCATCGGCGACTACTGCGCAGGCTCAAACCACGTTCTACCCACATCAGGCACAGCACGGTTTAGCTCACCTTTGGGAGTGTATGATTTTACCAAAAAAACATCGCTCATCTACTGCACACCAGAAGGCAGTCGGTTACTGGCGAAGACGGCAGATGTTCTGGCGGTGCAGGAGAACCTAGACGCTCATGCCTTGTCAGCGCGCTATCGTCATGGCGTTGTGAATTTAGATTAACTTAAAGAATAAACCGAGATTATCATGACTGTTGATACACGCTTATGGAGTGATAAAATCCGCAATCTCACCCCTTATGTGGCAGGTGAGCAGCCTAAGGCGGATAATCTGTGCAAGCTAAACACCAACGAGAATCCATTTCCACCAAGCCCCAAGGCGATTGATGCCATGCAGCAAGTTTTGGTGCGTGGGGCGGATCTGCGCCTGTATCCTGATCCTGAATCAGAGGATCTATGCCAGACATTGGCAGATTATTATAAACTTGACCGCTCTCAGGTATTCGTGGGTAATGGCTCGGATGAAGTGCTGGCGTTTATTTTTGCATGTTTTTTTGTTAAAGATCGCCCACTATTAACTCCTGACATCAGCTATAGTTTCTACCCTGTCTATGCGCAGACCTTTGATGTGGATACTAAAATCATTTCCTTGAAGGATGACTTTAGTGTTGATACATCAGATTATAATAAGTCGTGTGGCGGCATCATCATCCCAAATCCAAATGCGCCAACTGGTGTGCTATTGGCACTTGATGACATCAAAAAACTTGCCAATCAGCATCCGAATGCGGTGATCGTTATTGATGAAGCGTACATCGATTATGCGGATAAATCAGCCTCTGCCATCTCGTTGATTAATGAGTTTGATAATATTCTGGTCGTTCAGACGTTCTCAAAATCGCGCGCTCTGGCGGGCTTGCGCGTGGGCATGGCGTTCGGCCACGCCAATCTTATCAGCGCGCTTAACACTTATAAGAACAGTTTTAACAGCTATCCCATCGATCGCGTGGCACAGGCAGGCGCAGTTGCCAGTATTTTGGATGAAGAGTACTTTGAACAAAAGCGCCAAGCAGTAATAGCACTGCGTGATCGCCTGACGGATGATTTGGCTGATCTTGGTTTTGACGTATTGCCATCGGCGGCGAATTTTGTGTTTGCCAAGCCTAATCACAGCGTGCTCTCCACCCAAGAGATCTTTGAGAAACTAAGATCGCAAGGGGTGATCGTACGCCACTGGAATAAGCCACGCATCAGTGATCATTTGCGCATCACGGTTGGCACGTATGAGCAGAACACAAGGCTTATCCAGACTCTAAAAGAGATTTTGGCGTAGATTTAGGTTTTTGCTTAAAAATACCCAAAAATAGTGCTACAATGCACCCACTTGGGCAAATGTAGATTGCCCATTTTATAGCCAGTTATCGCTTCGCGATTTACCAGCCAATAAGGAAACTTATGACCATCATCAAAAAAGACGACTTTATCCAGTCTATTGCAGACGCATTTCAGTACATCAGCTACTATCACCCAACCGATTATATCGAAGCCCTGACCGAAGCCTTAGAGCGTGAAGAAAACCCTGCCGCCAAAGATGCCATGACTCAAATTTTGGTAAACAGCCGTATGTGTGCCGAGGGCAAACGCCCAATCTGCCAAGACACAGGGATTGCGACTGTATTTTTAAAAGTTGGCATGAACGTAACGTGGGAGTCCGACATGAGCGTGGCGGACATGGTTAACGAAGGCGTTCGCCGTGCCTACAATCACCCTGATAATACCCTGCGTGCGTCCGTACTTGCCGACCCTGCAGGCAAACGAGTGAACACCAAAGACAACACCCCTGCTGTCATTCACATGGAAATCGTGGCAGGCGACAAGGTGGAAGTTACCTGTGCTGCCAAAGGGGGCGGTAGCGAGAACAAATCCAAACTTGCCATGCTAAACCCGTCTGACAGTATCGTGGATTGGGTGTTAAAGAGCGTTCCTGAGATGGGTGCAGGGTGGTGCCCCCCTGGTATTTTAGGCATTGGTATCGGTGGCACGCCCGAAAAAGCAACGCTTTTGGCAAAAGAATCATTGATGAGTCACATTGACATTCACGAGCTAAAAGCCAAAGCCGAAAGCGGAGCAGAGCTATCCACCACCGAGAGCCTACGCCTTAAACTCTTTGAAAAGGTAAACGCACTAGGTATCGGAGCTCAGGGCTTGGGCGGATTAACTACTGTACTTGATGTCAAAATCCTAGATTACCCAACGCACGCTGCCTCTAAGCCTGTGGCGATGATTCCCAACTGTGCTGCCACTCGCCATGTGGAATTTGAGCTTGACGGCACAGGAGCGGTAAACCTAGAACCGCCAAGCATGGACGTGTATCCTGACATCACTTATAGCCCTGACAGCGGTAAGCGTGTCAATGTGGACACCCTAACCAAAGAAGAAGTGGCGACATGGCAAACAGGCGATGTGCTACTGTTAAACGGTAAAATCTACACAGGGCGAGACGCCGCTCACAAACGCATGACCGATATGCTAAATAATGGCGAAACCTTGCCTGTGGACTTCACTAACAAGCTCATCTACTACGTTGGACCTGTTGATCCTGTGCGTGATGAAGTGGTAGGGCCAGCAGGACCGACAACCGCCACTCGTATGGATAAATTTACCCGTCAAATGCTAGAACAAACAGGTCTTTTAGGCATGATTGGTAAATCCGAGCGTGGTAAAATCGCCTGTGAAGCCATTGCTGATAACAAAGCAGTCTATCTCATGGCGGTGGGCGGTTCGGCATATTTAGTGTCAAAAGCCATTAAAAATGCCAAAGTGGTCGCTTTCCCTGAGCTTGGCATGGAAGCGATTTATGAATTTGAAGTCAAGGACATGCCTGTAACGGTGGCGGTAGATAGCAATGGCGTATCGGTACACGCCACCGCCCCGAAAATCTGGCAAGCCAAAATCGGTAAAATCCCTGTGGTAGAAGCCTGATATTGAGCTCATAAAAACCCAGCCTAGTGCTGGGTTTTCGTTGATTGATACAAATGTAAGTGTATCAATCTGGCAACTCAAATCAGCGAATTTGGGTTGGACATAAAAAAGAGAGCATCTGCTCTCTTTTTTATGAATCTGACTTACTCAGTTTTTTGGTCACTATCAGACTTGGCGGCTGCGACCTTTGAGCCTGCTTTACGCACTTCAGATTTTGGTTTGTTATCGCCTTTGGTGGCGGTCTTTCTGATGCGTGTTTTTGCAGGCTTCGGCTGTGCAAGGTTTAGAATGCCTACCTGTGGCAATAGCTGACCTGCGACGTTTTCGATCATGTCTTTGTAGCTGTTTGCACTGGTTTTTGACTTCTTGGTAGGTTCATTCTTGCTAGGTGCTTCTACTTCATCTTCTGATGATGATTCATCTTCGGTCTCTAGCAGTTCTGCAACCTTATCACTTATGGTCTGCACGGCAACTTCCACATTCTCCTTGACTTGCTCAAGCAGAGTTTCAGAATCTGCTGACTTTGAAGTTTCTGCATCTTCTGTTTTCACTGAGTCATCGACTGGCTCGACTTTGACAGTCTCAGCAGGATCTGCCTTTGATGATGCCTTGTCCTGCTCGGCGATCTCATCACTGTTGTCAGTATTATCAGGCGCTGTATCGCTTGGTGCGATGTCCTGTGCCTCGACACTTGTATCGGCATCAGTAGATGTATCAGTCTGTTGATCGACATCAGCTGGTTGTGCGATTGCTGCTTTTTGCTCTTGAGCGATGGAGATATCAACCAAATCCAAAGCCTCATCCTGAGATGATGCTTGGCCATCGGTTGCAGACGCCTCCTCATCTGCTTCGTCTTTGAAGTCAGGGTGCTGACCGCGTGGATCGTTGGCTGCGCGACGTGCGATTCGTGGCGCTGGTGCTTCTGATTTGCCTTGTGGTGAGCTGATGCGTGATGCGACGCTGGTCTGCTTATCAAATTCAGCAAGATAAGAGTCGTTCAGCGGCGCATAGCCATAATTGGCAAAGCTAAACTCAGCCACAGGCGCGCGATATTTGGCAACGGCTTGGATGAAGTTTTGTACGAAGTTATCACCTTTACTATCGCCTAGGACATTGGCAATAAAATCACCTGCCGTGCCAAAGATGGCGCTTGGTGCGCTGTTGGCAGCGATGACCACGCGTGGATCGTTGACAGCCTTATTCATTTGACGTGCAAGCTCGGTTAGGCGTGTATTGTCAATGATAGGCGTATCATTATCCCTAACGTCGTTTTGCTCGGCTGCCACTTGAGTTTCGGCGATTTGCTCTTTGGTTTGTTCCGTTATTTTGATGCTATTATCGGTAGCGGCAGGTTCAATAACATCGGCGGCGATATTCGTCTCTACTGATGTGTCAGCTATTGGCGCTTCTTCGATCTTGGCAAGCTGGTTATTCGGCTGCTTGGTCGAAAGAGGTTTACTGCCATCAAGTGACAAATGAATGGTCTCGCTTTGTTTGGTTTCTTTGGCGATCGGTGCGACACTCACCACCACTTCATTTGGATTGCTTGGACGAGTGCGCTGTTTGTCTGCTTTTTTGGCGGGGCGCTCGTCTTTTTTGTCCGCTTTATCGGCGGTGTTGCTTGGGGTTAGTGTCTCACCGCGTACCACTTCACCGCGAGGCTCGCGACGTGAACCGCTTTCACGTTTTGGATAAATAGGTTCTTCCTTTTTAGCCTTTTTATCCGTTTTGTCGTTTTTGATTTCTTCGGTGACGGTTGCGTCTTTCTTAGCAGACTTTCTATTTCTTTGGCGACGTTCTTGAACTTCTTCGCGTGGTTCGCGTTCGCTTCTTTCGCGTGCTGGACGATGCTCTTTATTCACATCTTTTTTGTCTTCGCTAGGGATGACTAGGTTGGCAATGCCGCTCGCGCCAAGGCTAATGCCGCCTGCATTGACGATTGATTCGATGGCAGCGGCAGCGTTATTGTTGTTTAGGTTGCCTGCCAATTGCGCTTGTGGTTTTGGCGCGAACAGGTTGGATAGCCAAGCAGCGACTTGTGGTTCAGGCTTCGCTTCAGGAGTGGCTTGTTTGGCTGCAGGCTTGGCGACAGGTTTATCCTGCTTATCGCTTGAGCTTGCTTTTTGCCAGCGGCTGTTGCTGTCCTGCTCTGCGTGCTCATTTTGGGTTTGCCAGTTGACATCATAACCGCGATCGCCCATTTCTTCTTCTTCGGCATTTACGATGCGCTCATAGCTTGACGGTGCAAAGCCGTCCGGGTTGAAGTGTAGGCTAAAGTTAGGGCTTTCTAGGTGTGCATGTGGCAAGACAGTGATGCGTGTGCCAGAGTCTTGTTCTAGGTATACCAAGCTTTCGCGCTTTTCGTTCAATAAGAAAGCGGCGATCTCAGTTGGAACTTCTGCTTGGATCTCGCCCATGCGCTCTTTTAGGGCGATCTGTTCGATCTGACGCATGATTGATAATGCCAAAGAGCGCAAATCGCGAATCATGCCATTGCCATGACAGCGTGGGCAGATGTAGCCGGTGGCTTCTTCTAGGCTTGGGCGTAGGCGCTGACGGCTCATCTCCATCAGACCAAATTTACTGATCTCAGCGAACTGTACACGAGCACGGTCGTGGCGCGTGGCTTCGATCAGGCGTTTTTCGACGTCTTTTTGATGACGGGCATCAGCCATGTCGATGAAGTCGATGACAATCAGTCCGCCCATGTCTCTTAGTCGAAGCTGGCGTGCGATTTCGTCCGCTGCTTCTAAGTTAGTGTGATAGGCAGTCTCAGAGACGTCAGAGCCTTTGGTGGATTTTGATGAGTTGATGTCGATGGACACCAAGGCTTCGGTCTGATCGATGACAATCGATCCGCCAGATGGCAGGCGAACTTCGCGCTGATAGGCGGTTTCGATCTGGCGTTCGATGCCAAAACGTGCAAACATCGGCTCGTATTCGGTGTATTTGCGCAGCTTGTCAAGTTGGGCTGGCATCACGGCGGCTATGAAATTGGCGGCTTCATTATAAGCGTTCTCGCTGTCGATCCACACTTCGCTGATGTCATCACGCAAGTAATCACGCACGGCACGAGTGACGACCCCTGCCTCTTGGTGAACCAAGCAAGGACTTGGGCGTTTTTTGTTTTGGTCTAGGATGGATGTCCAGATGTCTAATAGGTGATTCAGATCGTTTTGTAGGTCTTCAAAACCCTTACCAAGTCCTGCAGTGCGCACGATGACGCTCATGCCTTTTGGGATGGACAGGCTTGCGATGATCTGTTTCATCTCTTCGCGGACTTTGCCTGAGATTTGGCGGCTGATGCCACCTGCCTTGCTGTTATTTGGCATTAATACCAAATAACGACCAGCCAGCGAGATGTAAGTTGATAGTGCCGCGCCTTTGTTGCCGCGTTCCTCTTTTTCGACTTGGACGATGACCTCATCACCTTCTTTTAGAAGTTGTTTGATGTTGTCTTCGCGTAGATTGCCGTGTAGATATTCAGGTGCGATTTCACGCAGTGGCAAAAAGCCTTGACGCGCTGAGCCATATTCGACAAAAGCCGCTTCTAGTGATGGCTCAACTCGAGTGATGTGACCTTTGTAGATGTTGGCTTTCTTTTGTTCGCGGGTGCGATTTTCTAAGTCAAAATCGTAAAGGTGATTGTCTTTACATAGCGCCACACGAATCTCTTCGTTGTGCGTGGCGTTGATTAGGATGCGTTTCATGATGTTCCTTAAAAAATATGGGATTGCTCCCGATTTAAGCAACATCGTTTGAGTGTGTAGTTTACATTATGTAGATAATCTAAACAATGTTAATAAAGATTATTGTGTCATATTTGCTAATATCTGGCATTTATGAATGCCTTGATTATCAAATAACTAGCCAAATTTCAATGCTCAGATATATGAGCACGATATAGAAGATTTTGGGTTAAACAGAGCTTAGCCATAAAAAGCAATCATATTTAACGACTCACTGCTTGCACCAATGATCTGTCTTGGAGGTGTGTTAGCGATGATTGGGGATTGTCTTGTCAGAGGCAGTGTTTGTCTTGTGCCAACTGAGCCAAAAATTCGCTTAACATCTCAAAACAATTTATAAAAACTTAACAATGTAGCCGCATGGAATTCTAGATTCAAATGAACTGCGACCGTCGATAACCTTTTTTCATCTCAAACGGATGTTGCGTGGCATGTGCCAAAAAATGCATTGAGGGGCTGCTAAATATAAACCTAAGTCGGTGTGTCAGACCGTTTTTGCTGCTGTGGCAGTTATAAAATCAGGCATCATTGACCGATATTTTATAAAGGTTTAGGGATTTACAAAGGGCGGTTGTAAGAATTTCGCCTTTTTGTGTGCAACGTGATAAACTATACCAAATATTTATCAATTTTCCTACAAAAAAATTAGTCATTTTTAATAAAATCATGAAAAAAACCCAAAATTTCCCCAAAAAATCTACAAATCCCATCAAAAACCCCGCCCAAAAACCGACAAGCAAAAATACGGACGCCAAGCGTACACCTAAGCCGCTGAGCGCTGATGATGTTGTTGATGATTTTAGTCGTGTCAATTACATCACGGTCACGCCGAACCAAGACGGTCAGCGTATTGACAACTTCTTGCTGGCGCGCCTAAAGGGTCTGCCGCGCTCACATCTATATAAGCTTATCAGAGACGATGAGGTTCGCATCAATAAAAAACGTTGCAAACCGCATGACCGCGTCAATACCGGCGATGTGGTGCGCATTGCTCCCGTGCGCCTGTCGGTGCGTGATGAGCCCGTGGTGTCTGATGATTTTGCCAAAGGATTACTTGGTAGAGTGGTGTTCGAGAATGAAGGGCTGATCGTGCTAAATAAGCCGCATGGACTGGCGGTACATGGCGGCAGCGGCGAGAGCTTTGGGGTGATTGAAGCCATGCGCGTGGCGACGGGCAAAAAATACCTAGAGCTGATTCATCGCATCGATAAAGACACGTCGGGCTTGCTGCTCATCGCAAAAAAACGCAGCACCTTAAAAGATTTACAAGAGCAATTTCGAGAAAAAACCATCCAAAAAAGCTATCTGTGCCTAGTGGTGGGTCATGTCAAGTCAGACAAGCAAACCATCAATCAGCCTATGCTAAAATACACGCTGCCAAGTGGCGAACGCCGTGTCAAAATCAACAAACAAGGCAAGCCAAGCCAGACCAAGATTGAGGTGTTGGCGCGCTTTGAGATTGATGGCAGGGCGGTAAGTTTGGTGCGCGCATCGCCTTTGACAGGGCGCACGCATCAGATTCGTGTGCACATGGCGAGCATTGGGCACGCATTGCTTGGCGATGATAAATACCTAAGACAGCCAGCACCCAGTGTGCCACGCTTATGCCTACATGCATGGCAACTGAATCTGGCGGGTGACAGCGATGCGCCCAAGCAGTTCGTGGCGGATGTGCCGTCCGACATGGCAAATCTATTCCCAAAAGAATGCGAATTTTTAATCACGCATAAAAAATCTTAAGCGTTGATTGACTTTTGAGCCGATTTGTAAAAATATCTTGTCAGTTGGTTAAATTTACCGTACATTAAAGTTCTGTTTGCCGATGTCTTTTTATTTGGCAAATTTACACATCTACACGACGATTTTATTGAAAAAATTTAGGAATCCTTATGAAAACAGTCCAGGTCGATACCGCCGCCCGTCACGAACAAATCGCCAAATCCATCCACGAGACAGGATTGTCACGCGATGAGCTGATCGGCTCGATTGACTTAGGTTCGAACAGTTTTCATTTGGCGATCGCACGCTTGGATCATGGCGAAGTGCGAAAAGTCGCTTCGATCTCTGAGAAGGTTCAGCTGGCGGCAGGTTTGGATGAGAATAATGTCCTGTCAGAAGAAGCAATGCAGCGTGGATTGGACTGTCTGCACCGCTTTGCCCAACATTTGACCGAGGTAAATCCTAACCTGCTGCGTGTGGTCGCGACCAATGCGCTGCGTAAGGCGGTCAATGCACAAGAGTTCATTAAGCGCGCCAATCAGCTACTGCCAAAACCCATCGAGATCATCTCGGGGCGTGAAGAGGCGCGTCTGATTTATCTGGGTGTGTCGCACTCGAACGCCAGTACGGACAAGCGATTGGTGATTGACATCGGTGGCGGCTCGACTGAGTTTATCATCGGTCAGGGCTTTGAGCCGCTTGAGATGGAGAGCCTGCAGATGGGCTGTGTGGCATTCACCAAGAAGTTCTTTTTTGATGGTAAGATTGACGAAGAAGCCTTTGATCAAGCCATGAGAGCTACCAAGACCGAGCTGCTCTCCATCGAAAAACGCTACAAAAAAGTAGGCTGGGATAATGCCATCGCCTCAAGCGGCACCGCCAAAGCAGCATTGCTCGTGCTCCAAGAGCTGGGATTGGCGGATGAGTTCATCACTCTAAAAGGCATGGAGAAGCTAAAACGCCATCTGATTAAGCTTGGCGCCATTGATAAGATTGACTTTGAGGGTGTTAAGTCGCACCGTCAGGCGGTATTCCCTGCAGGCGTTGCCGAGCTGTTTGCGATCATGCAGACCTTTGGGATTGATCAGCTTGGCTATTCAGATGGTGCGCTGCGCGAAGGCGTAATGTATGATATGCTGGGTCGCATCAGCAATGAAGATGTTCGCGACCGTAGTGTGATGGCGATGGCAGAACGTTATTCTGTGGACATCAAACAAGCCGGTCGCGTAACGACCACGTGCGCACGACTCTTCGATACGGTCAAAGACAGCTTAGGGTTTAGCGACGAAGATCGTGACCTGCTACGCCGTGCGGCGAATCTGCATGAGATTGGCCTTGCGGTTGGACACAGTCATTACCAAAAACACAGCGCTTATTTGCTTGAGTTCTCGGACATTGCAGGGTTTTCGCAGATTGGTCAAGCGATGATGGCGCAGATCGCTCGTAACCATCGCCGCAAACTAAAATCTGACGCGCTGGATGTTGCAGAGAGTTTGGGCGGGCGAAAGCTGGTTTGTCTGTGCTTGATTTTACGTCTGGCTGTACAGGCCAATCAAAGCCGTACCACCAAGGCTGCGCCCATCCATCTGGAGGTGATAGAGGCTGATCGCTGGCAAGTCTCGGTGGGCGATGGTCTACATGATGAGCTGATCCGCTCGCAGCTAAATTCTGATGTGGCTCAGTTTGCCAAGTGGGGTATTCACTTATCTGTGCTGGGCGCTCAAGGTTAAGTGATTGGTTGGATGTCTTGTGTGACATCGCTATAAATATTTTTGATTAAAAATATTTAGCAAAATCAAAAAATATGTTAAACTGACTAAGTTTACATTTGTTCATTAGGATAATAACATGAGTACAGTTTGGGAAAGCGTTCAGCTTGCTCGTCACGCGAAGCGTCCATTATTTTTGGATTATGTGTCGGCCTTATTCACAGAATTTGATGAATTGCATGGCGATCGTGCCTTTGCGGATGACCGAGCGATCTTGGGTGGCTTGGCGCGTTTTAATGGTGAGCCTGTGCTTGTGGTGGGTCAGCATCGTGGACGTTCAACCAGAGAGCGTATCGCCCATAACTTCGGCATGGCGAACCCAGAAGGTTATCGTAAAATCATCCGTCTGGTGCAGCTTGCTGAACGTTTTGGCTTGCCTGTATTTACCTTTATTGATACTCAAGGCGCCTATCCTGGCGTGGGTGCAGAAGAGCGCGGTCAAGCTGAGGCCATCGCTAAGTCTATCGCTGTATTTAGTAGTTTAAAGACGCCAGTCATCGCCACGGTGATTGGTGAAGGTGGTTCGGGTGGCGCGCTTGCCATTGGTGTGGCTGATAAGGTTAATATGCTTGAAAATAGCATCTACTCTGTCATCTCGCCAGAAGGATGTGCGTCTATCCTCTGGAAGACCGCCGAAAAAGCCCCTGATGCTTCAGAGGCATTAAAATTAAACGCCAATAACCTGCATCAGCTGGGCCTGATCGACGAAGTGATCGAAGAAGGGGCGGGCGCGCATGAGGATTCTGAGCTTGTGATGAAGTCACTCAAGCAGCTGCTAACTCGTCAGCTGGATGAGCTTAATCAGCTGCCTATCGATGAGCTGCTAGAGCAGCGTTATCAGCGTCTGATGGCGTTTAATTCGACCGTATCGCTATAAGCAATGCTGTTAAAATCCTGCCAAAAAAGCTAGAATACACATTCTGGCTTTTTTATTTACCTAACAACCATGCTGAACACGCTAACCCAAGCCTTTAACCACCAAGCGCAGAAGCTTGCTAATCGCACGCTGTATCTGGCGTGTAGTGGTGGGCGTGATTCTTTGTCATTGGCATACGGCTGTTATCTGCTGCATCAGGCGGGCAGGATTGAGCAGCTTCCGATATTGCTGCATGTCCATCACGGTTGGCAAGAGGCTAATGATGATTGGGCGCAAGCTGTGGCGACGTGGGCGGATCAGTTTGGGTTTGATTGTCGGATTCTGCCCATCAAATTACCCAAAAATAGCGAAACCCACGCCAGAGAAGCGCGCTATACTGCCCTGATGTCAGTCATGAACGATGGTGATGTGCTGATGCTTGGACATCATCAGCACGATCAAGCAGAAACCATGCTCATGCGACTGGTGAATGGCTCAGGCGTGTCAGGGCTGGCTGCGATGCGACAATGGCAGCAGATGGGCGATAAGCGCATTCAGCTGTGGCGACCACTGTTGGGCGTGTCGCGTGATGATATCAGTCGCTTTGCTGATGAACATCATCTGCCTTATGTGGATGATCCGACGAATATCGATGATGATCATGCGCGCGGTAAACTTCGCAATCACATACTACCAAGACTTGGTGAGCTAAACCCAAAAGCTGTACAAAACATCACTCGCACAGCGCTATTATTGGCACAGGCGAGCGACATCATTGATGAGCTGATCGATGAGAAATTGGCGGATGTGACAGACTGTCTAGCACAATCTGCGTATTACCAAGTGCTGGATATTAATCAGCTCTTAGCACTCTCATTAGCTGTGCAGTCAGCGCTTATCCATCGATGGCTGGGGTTGTCAGAGCCTATACCGCCGCCCAAGAGATTGGTGGATGATGTTCTTTATTTGGCGCATCGCACCGATGGCGATCATCAGACGCAGCTTCTATGGCAGGGCAGGCTAAATTATGTCATCTGTCGTTATCAATCTAAGCTGTATCGCCATCAAGAAGATGCATGGGCATGCCTAATGGCGCAGAATTATCCAAATGTGATTTATCATGATGATAAAATTGTCCTAAAGAGCCATAAGGGGCTGTCCATCGTTTGGCAGATTTCGCGGCAGTTTGCCAATATCAGCGCTGAACGCGTCCTTAGACAGACCAAAGTTAATATCAATCACAAGCAGCTGCATGGCAAAAAACTGGCGCAGAAGCTTGGCATCCCAACATGGCTTCGCTCAAACCTATGGATCATTAAGTCTGATAATCGACCAGTGCTGCTGATCACAGTAGGGCGGGCTTGGCGGCTTGTTGGTGCTAATACTGACATAGAAAATATCGGCGCATACTTTGCGTGATGCGCGCGCATGGTGTACAATGCGTTTATTTTATGATTGTTGAGATATAAAAGGGGTGTTATGAGCATTTTGTCAAGAAAGACCATCAGCTTTATTGGTGGCGGCAATATGACATCAGCGATTGTTGATGGTCTATTAAAACTAAAAGAAGACATCGGTGTTGATTTTGAGATTTGCGTGTCTGACCGTAACCCACCCAAGTGTGATGCTTTTACCGCCAAAGGCGTAACGGCAGTATCTCCGGAGCAGGCGCATGAGATTATCAGCCGTGCTGACGTGGTTGTGCTGTCGGTCAAGCCGCAGGTGATGGCTGAGGTCTGTCAGGATGTGGCGCCGCATTTATCTGATCAATTGGTTCTGTCGGTGGCAGCAGGGCTGTCTGTACGAACGCTTAGCGACATACTCGGTGGCTATCGGCGTATCGTGCGCAGTATGCCAAATCTACCATTGGCGATCGGGCTTGGGGCGACAGGGCTATATGCGGCAGGTGTCAGCGCTGAAGACAGAAAGTTGGCGGATGCCATCATGCGCGCCTCGGGAATCACGACCTGGGTGGATGATGAAGAGCTCATGCATGCGGTGACGGCAGTAGCAGGCTCTGCACCGGCTTATTTCTTCTACATGCTTGAGCACATGATTGCGCAGGCTTCTAAGATGGGTCTGGATGCGCATGATGCCAAGGCGTTCGCCATTCAGACGATAATCGGCGCAGGTGAGCTTGCCAAGACAGGCGATCCATCCACTCTACGCGAACAAATCACCTCAAAAGGCGGCACAACCGCTGCCGCATTGGCTGTATTTAATGAGCAGAACATGGGGCAGACCATCCAAGATGGCATGGCAGCGTGCGTTAATCGCAGCCGTGAACTTGGTGAGATGCTAAGTAAATCCAACTGATTGATGATGCTTTATTTTTATGAATAATCCTATTTTTATTATCACCAACATGGTGATTAACTTTGCGCTGATTGTGCTATTTGTACGTTTTATGATGCAGTTGGCAGAAGTAGATTCAAACAGTCCTTATATGAAAGCGACTAAGCGGATGACTGGCGTGGTTGATGTATTCTCACGCATCTTCCCGAATGTGGGCACAGGGCGTATCAGTGTGGCAGCCGTCGTGCTTATGCTGCTGTTGTACTGGATCAATACGGCAGCTAATGCCTTTATCTTGCAAGAGTCAATCGATGCATTGACGCTGTTCTTTGCAGGCACTTTAAAGGCGATCATTCAGTTCCTGGCGATGCTTCGTTATATCATCCTTGGGTCGGTTGTGGTCAGCTGGGCTATCATGTTATTCAACGTGTCGCATCCTGCGGTCCTATTAGTCGTGCAGCTGTCTGAGCCGATCATTGCGCCATTTCGTCGCATTATGCCAAATCTTGGCATGCTTGATTTATCGCCGATTTTGGCTCTGTTTTCTTTGCTGCTCGCGGAGAAATTTATTGCCATCATCGGTGCGAACATTCTCATGAAATTGTAATTTATAATAAATAAAAAAGCGCATGGCGATAACCACGCGCTTTTTTATTTAACGGCTTAAATGAACCGATTGGGAATGAGCTGAGCCTTTGGGTTGTTCGGGTGTGGAACATCAGCGTGTTGCAGGGTTTTGATGATCCATGCGTCGGCATTGGTAACAGCTTCGATGAGTGTGTCACCCATAGCCAATCGACCTGCGATGTGGCTGGCGAGTGAACAGCCAGAGCCGTGAAATTCACCCTCGAGGCGGGTAATGATGCTGGTGTGAGCGATTGCACCATCGACATATAGAAACTGTTCGATGTCGCCGCTCTCAAAGTCGTGCGATGTCTTGACAAGGACCGCCTTTACGCCTTTATCGTTGAGTTTTTTGGCGCAGTCATGCAGATCATCCAGCCCAGCTAAGCCGCGTAGCTCATGCGTGTTGGGTGTGATGAGCGTGGCATAAGGTAAAAGCTGCTCAAACGCTGCTACCAGAGTCTCTTTATTGCCAAGACTACCACCAGAGTTGGCGACCAGCACAGGATCGAGCACAAATGGCATGCCAGCTGCGATCTTGCCTGAGGCGAACAGATTGGCGAGCGCCTTGATGTTATCTACTGTGCCTAGCATGCCTGATTTGATGGCGGCAACAGGTAAGTCGTCGAGTACCGCAGCTGCCTGCATGGTTAATAACTCGCTGGATGTCGGCTCAAAGCCAAACACCGCTTGAGAGCTTTGAACGGTGATGGCAGTGCATGCCACGGCAGCGTGCGCACCTGCTGCACCTATCGATTCAATGTCGGCTTGCAATCCTGCACCACCAGAAGGATCAAGCCCCGAGAAACAAAGCACCGTCGGACGCATCTGATGTGTCATGTGAGATTCCTTATATGATTAGTATGAGATATATCATAGCAAATTTTAATAAGCCTGTGACAGAATTATCCCAAAATCCATATCCAAATATCAAAATGCCCACGTCACGATCGTTTTTTATAAGATTTTTGGAAATTTTAATAAAAACTACTTGCAAAAGCCCAAAACTTTGTTATAATTATCGCCCACAACGTTCGGTGATTTATCACTGATAATTGTAGACGGTGACGTGGGTGAGTGGCTGAAACCACATCCCTGCTAAGGATGCATACGGGAAACTGTATCGAGGGTTCGAATCCCTCCGTCACCGCCATTTATTTTTTAAGCCATTAAAAATTTAAAAAATAAATAAAAAATCGCTTGACATACTAAAATTATCTAGTATAATAGCCGACCATCAAGACAACAGCAAATAATCTTGATAACACATGCACCCGTAGCTCAGTTGGATAGAGCACTTGGCTACGAACTAAGGGGTCGGGAGTTCGAATCTCTCCGGGTGCGCCATATTAAAGAATCATCAAAATCTTAAGGTTTTGATGATTTTTTTTGCCTATTTTTTGCATGATTTTTGGGTGGTTCTTTGGGCGGTTTTGTCACTAGGTAAACCTATCAAATCATGATAAAATAAGCAAAAAATTTTGATGATAACGCCATGACCAAGTCTATAAAGCCCACCAAAGCTCCAAAAATCGCCACACAACGTGATGAGCCTGTTGTCATTGCATCGCCAATGGCGCGATTGATGACCATGCTGTATGATGGGATGCTGATTTTGGCGATGCTTTTTTTGGTTGGGTTGATTTTATCGGTGGTGGGCACGATGATGTTCGTGGATGTCGGCGCCACTGCCCAAGATGCCAAGGAGCTGCCCAAATGGTATCAAAATGGTGTGATGACGCCTGCATTTGTGCTGACGCTTGTGGGATTTTATGGCATATTTTGGCGAAAATCGGGTCAGACTCTGGGCATGCAGACATGGCGACTAAAAACCGTCAATGCAGATGGGTATCTTCTGACTTGGGGTGATAGTTTTAAGCGCATCATTGGCGCGTGCCTGTTGCCTTTGCTTTGTGCTTTGGTTGGTGCACTCATTCATGGTTCGCGCTTGGCGGTATTGTTTAGTGCGTTTGTCGGTTTGTTATTCAATTATGCGTTTTGCTGGTTCAACCGTCGTGGTTTGGCCGCGCACGATATTCTGTCGAATACCATGACCCTAAAAGTGCCAAAATACGAACATGAAGGCATTTTCTCATCACTAAAAAAGAAAACTAAAAATTAATCTAACACATAAAAAAGGGCGTTTTTGCCCTTTTTTATGTTAAGCACTAAATTACCTTCGAGAAGCGGTTGGCGTGTTTTTTGGCAAGGTATTCATCAAATACCATGGCAACGCTACGCCCCAAGATACGACCCTTGGGTAGAATCTGTACGCCCGTGTCGTTGATGCTCACCAGTCCGTCTGCTTGCATGTCATCTAGCTTCGCCAGCTCATCTTTAAAATAAGCTTTGGCATCGATGTCAAATCTGTCGCTAACGTCCTTGAAGTCCAATCGGTCGTGGCACAACAGATTCATGATGACATAGCGGCGCAGCTCATCCTTAGGATCAGATTCAATGTGCTTAACCGCAGGCAGGGAGCCATCATCAATCATGCGCTTATATTCGTTCAGGTCGGTGTGATTTTGTAAGATGTGGCGGCCAATCTGACTGATGGACGACACCCCAACCCCAAGCAAATCACACTCGCCAAGCGTCGCATAACCCTGAAAATTGCGGTGTAATTTACCGCTGCGCTGAGCAATCGCCATCTCGTCATCAGGACGCGCGAAATGATCGATGCCGACGTATTGATAGCCTGCTTGGGTGAGTGCATTGATGATGTTGCCGAACATGGTTAGTTTGTCAGCGGGGCTGGGCAGGTCTTCTGCCTTGATGCGACGCTGCGCGGTGAAGCGCTCTGGTAGATGAGCATAATTAAACACTGACAATCTGTCAGGCGCGATGTCGATGATACGCGCCACCGTGTCCGCCATGCTCGCCACCGTCTGATGTGGCAGACCATAGATTAAGTCAATATTAATAGATCTAAAGCCCAGCTTGCGCGCATCTATCATCACCTGTCTGATCATCGTTTCAGGCTGTACGCGGTTTACAGCGATCTGAACTTTCTCTTCTAAATCCTGCACGCCAAAGCTAAGACGATTAAAGCCAAGCTTGCGCAGAACGGCTAAGGTGTTTGGTCTCAATTCGCGCGGGTCAATTTCTATAGAATAATCACCATCGGCGGCGAATTGGAATTCTGATTGTAAAAAATTCCATAGCTGTGCTAATTCGTCATCGCTAAAAAAAGTTGGCGTGCCACCGCCCAGATGAAGCTGTTTAACGATGGGTGTGCCACGAAGCAGGGATTTTTTGTGTTTAACTTCACGAATGAGGTAATCCAGATAGTCACCAGCATCGCTATTCTTCTTAGTGATGATCTTATTGCAGCCACAGTAGTAGCAAAGATGACGACAGAATGGTACATGAAAATACAGCGACAGAGGTTTGCTCTCATCCCATTGATTTAAGATGGTGTGCTCCATGCCCTCAGCGATGGGCGTAAATTCAAGCGCGGTGGGATATGAGGTGTAGCGAGGACCTTGGCGGTTGTATTTGTGAATGAGTTGTTCATCGAAGCGAACACCGCTAAAATGTAGCGGCTCTGGATTGGCATAAGGATTCATAATGCACCTTGGCGACGGCTAACAGGTTTGGGATATTATACCTGTTGTGTGTAAAATTTGCCAATCAGCCACTTGGTGTATCTAGGATGTTTGCTAAATTTATCATGTGATGATGACTTTTGCATGTCATCCCAAAACAAATGAACCGCCCAAATGAGCGGTTCATTTATGGGTCGGTCATTGGTTTATGCACCCAAGGCGCTCATGGCAAGCCAAGCGCTATAACCGACAAAGCAAGTGATGAAGCCGACACCAACCCCGCGCCCTAGTTTGCCATTGCCTTTTAGGGCGAATGCGCACAGAAGGAGAAGTGCAGCGGTAATGGCACACATCACCATGACATCGCGGTTAAGTACTTCAGCTGCGACCACCACGGGTTCAATGGCGGCAGCGATACCTACGACAGCCAACGTGTTAAATAGGTTCGAGCCAAGCACGTTGCCCAAAGCCAGATCAAATTCACCACGATGAGCGGCGATGATGGAAGAGACTAACTCAGGCAGGCTGGTACCGATGGCAACGATGGTAAGCCCAATGATTAAGTCCGACAGACCCCACAGTGTGGCAAGTTCAACTGCGCCCCACACGATCAGACGTGAGCTACCAATCATGACGAACAGCCCAACGATCAATCTAAATAGCGACTTACCGACATGCACTTCATCAGGATCAGGCAGTTCATTATCTTCTTCCGCCTCTTCCTCTGCTTCCTCGTAGGCGGCGAGTATCGAGCTTTCTTTGGCGGCTTTGGCGTATGTCTTGGCGACGTAGATCTGAGTAGCAATATTAACGAACATGACCGCCAATAAGATAATCGCGTCCAATCTGCTAAACTGCCCGTCCAGCATCAGCACGACGCTGAGAATGGTTGCACCGATTAGCCAAGGGAAGTCAAGTTTTAGAGCGTCTTTTTGAATGGCGATGGGTGCGATGAGTGCTGTCACACCAAGCACAAGCGTGATGTTCACGATGTTTGAGCCATAGGCATTGCCCAATGCGATGCCAGGGCTGCCTGACAATGCTGACAGTGCTGAGACAACCATCTCGGGTGCTGACGTGCCCACGCCGATGATGAGCGCACCGATGAGCATTTTAGGCATGTGGTATTTGGTGGCGATGCCAACCGCGCCATCAATGAATGCATCGGCGCTAAAGATAAGCAGTACTAAGCCCAGAGCGACCGCCAATAAAGAAAGTATCATAAAAATTCCAAAAATCAATCAAAATATCAGCTGATGCCGCAGTGGGATTAGCTAAGTTTAAATCCGTTGATGGCGTTTCTTGCCTTGTCGAAGTCGCCTGCCATGATGAGATTAAGATTATCCAAGGCGCAGTCTAGTGCCTTATCAATGTTGATACCATCATCGCTGCTTGGCTTAGACAGCACCCAGCCGCTGACTTTGCTGGCGTGACCAGGGTGCCCGATGCCGATACGCAGGCGATGAAAATCTGCACCGATGTGGGGCAAGATGTCTCTTAGACCATTATGTCCGCCATGCCCGCCACCTGTCTTTAGGCGAATACTGCCAGGCGCGATATCAAGTTCATCATGCGCGATGAGAATCTCGGTGGGCGCGATGTTATAAAACTTCGCCAAAGGAACAACCGCAAGCCCTGAGCGGTTCATGAACGTATCGGGCTTTAGTAGGCGAACGTCTTGACCAAAGATCGTACCGCGACCCACATCGCCATGGAATTTCTTGTCATGACTTAGGCTGATGCCGAATTGCTCGCTGATTTTATCAACAAACCAAAAGCCCGTATTATGGCGCGTGTCTTTATATTCGTTACCGGGATTGCCAAGTCCTACAATGAGTTTGATGGTCATGTTGATTGATACTGGTGAAAATTGATGGTTATTATAGTCAATTTTTATTCAAATAGAAAGAAAAGGACAAAAAAGCCAGTAACGGTTTACTGGCTTTTGAGAGATGATCATAAAAAACATTATTCTTGATCTTCTGCGTCAGCACCGCTCTCTTTGGTTGCTTCTTCTGCGTCAGCTTCTTCAGTTGACTCTTTAACTTCTTCAACGGTTGGTGCTTGCATGCTGACAATCGCATTTTCCAGTTCGCTGTCGTCTTGCAATACCAAGCTTAGACCTTGAGGTAGTGTCACATCGCCCAAGCGGATGTTATCACCCACTTCCAGTTTGGCAACATCAATCTCGATGAATTCAGGCAAATTGCGTGGCAAGCAAGTCACTTGAATGTCATTGACAAGCTGAGTAAGAACACCGCCAGTTTTCTTACCAGCTGATTCTTCTTCATTGATGACACGCACAGGCACGCTAAAGTTCATTTCTTGACCACGAACGATGCGTTGGAAATCGGCGTGTAGTGGGAAGCCTTTTGATGGGTGGCGTTGTAGTGCTTTGATGATGACTTCTTGTTTTGTGCCATCTAGCTCAATGCCGATGATGCTAGAAAAAAACGCATCTTCTGAAATGGCTTTAACCAACTCGTTGGTCTTGACACAGATAGAAACCGCTTCACTTTCACCGCCATAGATGATGGCAGGGATTAGGTTTTCTTTACGCAGGCGGCGGCTCGCACCTTTGCCCTGCTCTTCTGCAGAACGTGCTACAGCATTTAGAGTATAGCTCATGATGATTCCTTAAAGTGGAAAGTAAAAATAAATTCAGACTTGCGACCAGTCTGTCATTTCCTATTGCTTAGCATTAGAAAATTAGCGGATAATTATACTAAAAATTCACCAAAGTAGCAAAGGATTTTGGTGTGTTTAAGGTAATAGGCGCTTAAAAAATTGTTCAAATACACAAAATTTTGCATATTTTAGGCTTATTTTTCATTAATTGAGATGAATTCTCAATTAATACTATAACTTTAGTAGCATTTTGTTATATAATAGACACGTTTGTTACAAAACGTTATGCCATCATTCGATTATTTAATAAATCATTGTAATGATTTAAGATGGCGCTGATAATTTTTATTTTTTGAAGGAGAGTCCCATGAGTTCGGTGGCGACTGGTGTATGGATTTCTTTGGCGATTTATTTTATGTTGATGATTGCCATCGGGGTGTACGCCTATTTTAAACAACAAAACAACGTCGAGGGCTACATGCTTGGCGGTCGTCAATTAAGCCCTGCGGTAGCAGCATTGTCAGCAGGCGCATCTGACATGTCAGGTTGGCTGATCTTGGGTCTGCCTGGTTATATGTATGCTTCGGGCATCGTAAGTCTGTGGATCGCTGTCGGTCTGACACTGGGTGCGTTCGTGAACTATTTACTGGTGGCGCCGCGTCTGCGTGTATTTACTGAGATTGCAGATAATGCATTGACTCTGCCTGACTATTTCTCAAACCGCTTTAATGACACGTCTCATCTGCTGCGCATCATGTCAGCAGTGGTAATCATTGTGTTCTTTACCGTCTATACTGCAGCAAGTCTGGTCGGCGGTGGTAAGTTGTTTGAAAGCTCGCTGGGGATGTCATACGATCTGGGAATCTGGCTAACAGCAGGTGTGGTTGTGGCTTATACGCTGTTCGGTGGCTTCTTGGCGGTGTCTTTGACCGACTTCGTGCAAGGTGTGATCATGCTGGTTGCGATGCTGCTTGTGCCGATCGTAGCATTTAGTGAGATTGGCGGTCTGTCAGCAGGCATCGAAGTGGCACGCTCTGTGAATCCAGAGCTATTTAATATCATGAGTGGCGTGACTGTTATGGGTGCGATTTCGCTGGCGGCATGGGGTCTAGGTTACTTCGGTCAGCCGCACATCATTGTGCGCTTCATGGCAATCCGCTCGGTAAAAGACGTACCAACTGCTCGTAATATCGGCATGAGCTGGATGATAGTCAGCTTGATCGGCGCGCTGATGGTTGGTCTGTCTGGCGTTGCTTACATTCATAATCACAACATGGAGCTGGCTGATCCAGAGACGATTTTCTTGGTGTTCTCACAGCTACTATTCCATCCTTTGATCTCAGGTTTCTTGCTTGCGGCGATTTTGGCGGCGATCATGAGTACCATCTCAAGTCAGCTATTGGTAGCATCAAGTTCATTGACGCGTGACATCTATAAGCTGTTCTTGGATAAAGATGCATCAGAAGCTCGTCAAGTTCTGGTGGGTCGTATCTGTGTTGTGGCGGTTGCGCTACTTGCCATCTTCATCGCAGGCAACAAAGACAGCTCTGTACTAAAACTGGTCTCGCACGCGTGGGCAGGTTTCGGTGCTGCATTTGGTCCGTTGGTACTGCTTAGCCTAATGTGGAAGCGCATGAACCGTAACGGTGCTTTGGCGGGTATGATCGTTGGTGCGTTAACGGTCATCGTATGGGTATATGGTGGCTTTGAGATCAATGGTCAGCCTGCTAATGATGCGATCTACTCGATCATGCCGGGCTTCCTATTAAGTGCGATTACAACTGTCGTGGTGAGTCTGATGACCGCACCACCAAAAGGCTTTATTGTAGAGCGCTTTGAAAAGATGGAACAAGGTTTAAAATAAAACCTGCTACCGTCAAAAAACACCGTCAATAGGCGGTGTTTTTTTATTGCTGTGCATTAAGCGCACATAATAAAGCCCACCATAGGCGGGCTTTAATGGTCAAACGTTATCTAATCATACATCGTAGTCGAACAGGGCGCTGATAGATTCTTCGTTATTGATACGACGCAGACTTTCTGCCAGTAGTGAAGCAATGCTTACTTGGCGAATTTTTGGGCAAGTCTTGGCATTTTCTGACAATGGAATGGTGTCAGTCACCACGATCTCATCTAGGGCAGAATTGCTGATGTTGTCGATTGCCTTGCCTGATAGGACAGGGTGGGTGATGTAGCCCACCACGCGACGTGCGCCGTTGTCTTTTAGGGCTTGAGCGGCTTTGCACAGCGTGCCTGCAGTATCCACGATATCATCAATGATGACACAATCACGACCATCGACATCGCCGATGATGTGCATCACTTGAGATTCGTTCGCACGAGCGCGACGCTTGTCGATGATGGCAAGGTCAGCATCGCCAAGTAGCTTTGCCATTGCGCGTGCACGCACCACGCCACCTACGTCAGGTGATACCACCATTAGGTTGTCGTAGTTTTGTTGTTTTAGGTCGCTTAGTAGAACAGGGGTGCCGTATAGGTTATCGACAGGTACGTCGAAGAAGCCTTGGATTTGGTCGGCGTGCAGATCCACGACCATCACGCGGTCGATGCCTGAGATTGATAGCATGTCTGCCACGACTTTGGCAGAGATTGGCACACGAGCTGAACGTGGGCGACGGTCTTGGCGAGCATAGCCAAAATATGGAATCACTGCTGTGATACGACCTGCACTAGAGCGACGAAGCGCATCAGCAAGCAGTACCACTTCCATCAAGTTATCATTGGTCGGTACGCAAGTAGGCTGTAGGATGAATACGTCCTTGCCGCGCACATTTTCTTTGATTTCAATGGCGATTTCCCCATCAGAAAAGCGCGTGATGTCGGCTTTGCTTAGTGGGATATGTAGATGGTCGGCGACAGTCTGGGCAAGCTGTGGATTAGCACTACCTGAGAAGATGGCCATATATGACATACGTGGTTCCTATAAAATGGCTAAAAGAATAGAACGTGCATATTTTAGCATTTTTTGCGGAAATTTTGCAGGTTTTTGGCGATTTTTCTTGTAACTGCTTTGGAGGTTCGGACGGAATTATATAACAAAAAAGCCAATTCCGAAGAACTGGCTTGATTGCTCATGTTAGCAAGCTAACTGAATATGGCAGAGGTAGCTGGACTCGAACCAACGAATGTCAGGATCAAAACCTGATGCCTTACCAACTTGGCGATACCCCTAGAAAGTTTTAAAAAAAAACTTTAAAAAATGGCAGAGGCGGCTGGACTCGAACCAACGAATGTCAGGATCAAAACCTGATGCCTTACCAACTTGGCGACGCCCCTATATAGGCGGATAATTATACCGAATTTTTTGGAAGATGCAAGCGTTTTTTATAAAAAATTTAAAAATTTTCAATCTTTTAAAAAACACCCGCAGTCAGCCCTGCGTGCCATATAGACTATGGCAAGTAATGGCACGACAAGGTGCGCCCTGTCGCCATCTGGTGGCGTGATCCAAATCTTCTGTGCTGAGTGGTAAAAAAACAGCGCTGCCCGTGCCTGTCATGCGCGGCGTTGATTGGCTGGGTAGACTGTGTAGATAATCTAGCGCGTCTTTGACAGATGGGCTATCTTCGGCAGCGATGGCTTCAAAGCAATTATGAAAAGGTGCGATTAATGATCTTTCAAAACTTGCTTGTTTGGACTCAAGCCCATCCATCAAGGGTGAGTCTTTGCTAAGCTTAGCATGCTTAAAAAAATGCGCGGTGGCAAGGTGCGCATCAGGCATAAGCAAAAGATAAGCCCGTGATGGCAGGGTGATGGACGATAATATCTCGCCAATGCCTGTGGCGATGGCATCCGAGCGATGTGCATGCGCAAAAATAAAAAATGGCACGTCTGCGCCCAGGCTTGCACCGACATCAATCAGTTCTTTGGTGGATAGGTCCAGCTGCCAAAGTTTATTTAAAGCGATGAGTGTGGCGGCGCAGTTCGATGAGCCACCGCCAAGCCCTGCGCCTGTGGGGATGTGTTTGTCTAGGGTGATTGTTATGGGTGTTGTGCGCTCAGGATGTATCTTGGCGAGGGCATGAGCTGCCTTAACGATGAGGTTGTCATCAAGACTTGAGGTTAGGTGATCAGCGCCTAAGAGCGTAACCAGCTGATCACCATCTGTGGGTTTAATCTCAAGATAATCGCCAAAATCAAGTGCGCGAAACACACTTTGTAAGTCATGATAACCATCTGTGCGCACGCCTGTGATGTGCAAGAACAGATTGATTTTAGCAGGTGAAAAAATACGCATCATTGCATATGAGCCATCGTCATCACCACGCGATGACCATCGGTGTGAGTGATGCGTAGACGGTTTGGCGTGCTGCCTTTATATTCAAAATTCGCTGTCCAGTCGCCATTGGTCGCGCTAAGCAGACGTCCTGTACCATCGCGGCTGTGCTCGCTGTCGCTAGGAGCAGCGCGCCCAACGATCCAATAAGGCAGCTGACTGATCGGCGCTTGCCAACCTGTGGCGCGCAGCAGCAGCTCTTCTGGGGTTGATGCACTGATCTCGCCTGTGCGTTCACTGGTCAGCGTGGCAGTTCTGCCATCAAAACTGATCGATGTAGCACCAATACCAAGCGCGCCTGTCAGGTCAATGGCGAAACGTTCAGCATCCTGCGCCCAAGCATAAAATGCGGTACCGGATTGATTACCTTCAGTAGATACGCTGGTGATGCCAATCTTACCGCTAATGCTAAATTTAATCGGTGCACTGACGGTCTGAGTCGGTGTAGGTTGTGTCTTTGGCAGTGTTTGACAGCCGGCTAATGCAGCAACTGCAGTGGTGGCAAGAAGAATTTTGGTATTCATGGCAATCCTTGTGGGGTTAATAGCTTTGAGTTTCGGTGCTGGTTGGCGCTTCACTGTCTTGATTCAAATTATACTTGTTCTGAAGCTCTGTGAGTAGTCGCTGTACTGTGTCATCATCACCTAAGCCTTGATAAGCGCGAAGCAGTAAGATGCCAGCATCTAAGTCGAGTGAGACTTCATAGGGTGCTTGTAGTAAGTTGATGATGGTTTTGTAATCCCCTTTGACAAGTGCGTTCTCGCTCAGTACGATCAATGCCTCTAGCTGTAGATCCTTGTCATACAGTGGGTCATCAGCGCGAATAGTACTGATGCTCTGCGCGGTGGCCAGCGCCTGCTCATCATTAGGGTTCTGTATGAGTGCTAACTTTGCTGAGGCGAGCTGATAATTTGGGTTATGCTCATCTAGGCTTAGCAGATGATTGATGGTGAGGCGTTTCTCGGTATCATCCAGATCATCTTCTAACAGCTGATAACTGGTAAACAGCAGCCTGTCATCGTCAGGGTATTGACGATTGGCGGTCATAAGTATGTCTCTGGCAGACTGAATATCGCCTTGGCGCAGGTGAATTTCGGCTTGCAGAATATAACTGTCGGCAGCATAGATTTCGTATTCGTCGCGCAGGCGCACCAAGGTGGACATCGCGGCTGAGACATTATTATCAAGCAGGTAGAATCCTACGACCTTGGTGCGTGCGTCCAGAACAAAGTCGTCATTTTTTACACGTTCATAATGGTATCTGGCGCGCGCCAAATCGCCCAATCTCTCATTAGCAATGCCTAGATAATAGTGCGCCTGACTGGCAAAGTCAGTATTTTTGGTGAGCGGGGTTAATAATTCTACCGCCTTTTGATATTCGCCAATATCAATCCCAACCAAGCCCGACAATAGTATCACATCGGGGTCTTGGGTGTTTTTGTGCGCAGTCAATAGAAGTTGCCATGCGTCTTTTAGGTTACCCATATTGATGAAATGGCGAATTTCATAGAGATATAAGGAAGTCTCTTTGGGTAGTAGGCGGCGCTTGGCGTGTAAGAATTTCCACAGCTCATCCATGCGATTCGCGGCGCTTAGAATGTCTAGCTTTAGGTTGATGAATGCAAGATTCTTGGGTTCGGCTTTTAGCGCATCGTTGATGTACAGTAGTGATGCATCATATTCATCTAAGCGCATGAGCAGACCTGCGCGCAGTACCGCAACCGATGCATTGATGCTGTCGATGTTCTGTAGTGCGTAGAATAATTCGCGCTGATCGACAGGATTGTTCGGGAAAATACTGCCAAAAATCAGTGACAGATCCGCCTTGGAATCATATTCCAATATCATCGCGAGCATCTGCACCGCTTGATTGTAGTCGCGCGCTTTTAATGCCAGATGTGTGACGTAGAACCATGCAGGGGTGTGATCTGGGTTTTTGGCTTGCCATGCGGTAGCAAAAGCAAGTGACTCAGCAGGCGTGTCGTATTCGATAGATAGGCTAAGCGCACGCTCAAAGACAGCCGTCGCATTCTGCTTAAAAGACTCTGCCTTATAGATGGCAAGTGCCGTCTCGACATCACCACGATCAGCTGAGAATTCAGCGGATAACAGCGCATATAAATCAGGCGCACCAAGCATCGGCTCGCTGTCGTCAGCCAGTAGCGTGTCACCAAATAGAACGCTGGGCAGATCGGCAGCGTTTGGCTCGTAATGCTCATCATTACCATCATCAGCAAGCTGTACTGGCTCGTCATCTTCGGCGATATCAGAGTGGGTGTCTTGGGTGATTGGGTGTTTATTGTCTTCGTTGCTTTTATAGAAAGGGAGTATTATCTTTAATAATGGGTCAAATACGCCTGCCTGCGCAGAATGCATGTGCGACATCAATAGGGCAAAGCATAGAAATAACGCCAGTCGTTTTTTGTTGGTTTTTTTGGCGTGCATGACACCTAAAGAGGACGCAGGGCGACTCTTTTTGGTGGGGTGTTTGCAAGTCCAAAATAAAATGTTCATAAACAGCGTTTTTCACCCCGATGGGCAACAAAAATAATGAATAACTGACTTATTATAAAAGGATTTTTAATAAGTTCAAGCCCTTAGGTGTTATTGCGTTGTTTTTTCGCTAAGTGGATGCTTTTGTTGGTAATCTTGTCACAAATTATCCAAAAGCTGTTATAATAGACAATTTATGATTAATTTTTGATAATTTAAATCAATAACATTCATCAAAAATCCAGCTTTTTTAGAGTTGTAATGAAATTAGCCGTCGTCGGAGTCAATCACAAAACCGCGCCCGTCGAGCTTCGTGAGAAGTTATCGTTCGGGCAGGATTTGTCGTGCGCCATTGATGAGTTAAAGGCGATTACGGACGGCTCTGTCATCGTCTCAACCTGTAACCGCAGTGAGATATACGTCAAGCTGCCAGATGATGCCGTGTATGATGACGAGCTTGAGATTAGTGATGCAGCCCAGAGAGTTCGAGCTTGGCTTGCACAGTTTAAGGGTCTGAATCTTGACGACATTGCGCCATTTCTATACATCTATGAAGACAATCGTGCGCTGAATCACTGGTTACGTGTCGCGGCTGGGCTAGATTCGATGATTCTGGGCGAACCACAGATTCTAGGGCAGATTCGCCAAGCGGTCGCTCAGTCGCGAGAATCTGGCGGCATGGGGCGCGGGTTTGATTGGCTGACTCAGCAGGTATTTGCTGCAGCGCGTGCGGTGCGCCGAGATACCAAAGTGGGTGCGCAGGCGGTGACGCTTGGCTTTGCCACTGCCAAGCTGGTTACGCAGATTTTTGATGAGCCAAGCCGCTTAACCTTCATATTGGTGGCGGCAGGCGAGATGAATCGATTAGTTGCGCATAATGTCGCTGCGCTTGGCATGGGGCGCATCATCATCGCCAACCGCAGTAAAGAGCGTGCTGAGAACTTAGCAGCAGAGCTGCATGAGATGGCAAAAGCGGCCAATCGCAGTGTGCAGATTGACCTTGTGCCACTGACTGAATTGGGTGTGCACATCGCTGATGCAGACGTGATCAGTAGCTGTAGCGGTAGCATGGATGCGCTCATCACACATGGCATGGTAAAGGCGGCGCTAAAAGCCCGCCGACATCGTCCCATGCTAATGGTTGATTTGGCGGTGCCAAGAGACATTGAGCCGAGTGTAGGCTTGTTTGATGATGTTTATCTATATTCGGTGGACGACCTGCAACACGTCATCGCAGGCAATCTAGAAGAACGAAAACAAGCCGCCATCGAGGCTGAACTGATGGTCAGTCAGCTGGTGCTAGATATTGAGCATCAGATGCAGGTGCAGACCGCTCACACTCAGATTACCGCCTATCGACAAACCGCCGAAAACCATAAAGAGCGCTTACTAAATACCGCCTTAGCTCGCCTATCTGATGGCGATGATGCTGCCGAGGTCGTCAAAGAGCTTGCTCGCACGCTGACGCAGACACTGACCCACGCACCCTCTAAGCTAATCCGCCACACTGCCCAAAACAGCGAAGCTGATGTGCTTGAGATGGTGACGCACGCCCTAAATCACGCTTATCGCGACTAGCATCCTTTACTTTCTCCTCGATTCTGCCAATTATCACGAAGCTCAAGCATTTAGTGTGCTTGGCAGTTGATTTTTGCGCCTAAGATTGGTACATTGATGCAAAAGTTTGGTGAAACCAAGGAGAAAATTATGCCTGCTTTGAGAGATGATATCGATCCTAATGGACTTTTGGAATATTCAGTGGTCTATACCGACCGCGCACTGAATCACATGTCAAAGGTATTCCAAGAAGTCATGCGTGACTTATCCGTAGAATTAAAATCACTATATAATGCCGATGCAGTCGCCATCGTTCCTGGATCTGGAACGTCTGGCATGGAGTCTGTGGCGCGTGCTTTGGCTAAGGATAAGGACTGCCTGATCATCCGAAATGGTTGGTTTAGCTACCGCTGGACGCAGATTTTGGATGCAACAGGCGTGGCTAAGTCAAGCGAAGTATTCTGTGCAAGCCACACCAATGACGAAAAAGCCGTATTTGCCCCTGCTGATATCGAGGCGGTGACAACAGCGATCCGCAACCAAAAACCTGCCGTGGTGTTTGCTCCGCACGTCGAGACAGCCTCTGGCATGATGCTAAGTGATGAGTATATCCGCGCACTAGGTGAGGCGGTGCACGAGGTGGGCGGACTTTTGGTGATTGACTGCATCGCCTCAGGCTGCATCTGGCTTGACATGAAGGCGGTGGGCATCGATGTGCTGATCAGCGCACCACAAAAGGGTCTATCTAGTACCCCGTGCGCTGGTCTTGTGATGATGTCTGAAGATGCTCGTGAAGCGGTACTAACCAGCACGCCAAGCAGTTTTGCGCTGGATCTAAAAGCATGGCTAAACATCATGACAGCGTACGAAAATGGCGGACATGCCTATTATGCCACCATGCCAACCGATGGACTTAAGCAGCTTAGAGATGCACTGCTTGAGGCGAAAGCTGTTGGCTATGATAAGCTAAAATCTGCACAAGTTGAACTTGGTAAAGGCATCTTGGCGGTTCTAAATGGTAAAGGCATCCAAAGCGTCGCCCATCCTGGCTACCAAGCACGCGGTGTTGTGGTGTGTCATGCGCCAAACGAGGCGATCCATAAAGGCACAGCATTTGCAGAGCAAGGGCTGCAAATCGCTGCTGGTACGCCGCTACAAGTTGGCGAACCTGAGGGTTATCAGAGCTTTAGAATCGGGCTGTTTGGGCTAGATAAGCTAACCGATGTTGATGGTGCGATTACACGATTTAAGGCAGCTGCTGATAAAGTATTTGGCTAATAAAATAACCCCTTGATGATTCAAGGGGTTATTGATTTGGCGGGAGTTTTTTTGCAGGAAAATTGAGTGAGCTGACCTTAAATATATAGCAACTTTTTATTTTTGGGTTTTGGAAATTTGACTACCTTTAAAACAGCCGCTCTTTTGATGTTAGGTGAAACCATAAAAATTATGCTATCATTTAAAACATACCAATCTGAAGATTGTAACCCTTCACATCAATCACCAAGCTTGTGCCAAATACTATGATAAATCTACCTCCCTTGCCATCTTTTGACCCCATCTCCTATAAAGGCTATCTGACTGAATTGAATGCTCAGATTGATCGTCGTATCACAGATTTGGGATTAGGCGCGCTTGATGTGATTGAGGATTATGTTGCACTAAGAACGCAGGCGATGGATCGGGTGCTTGCTCGTATTTTTGATGAGATGTTGTCTGATGAGCTTGGGCTATTTGCCATCGGTGGCTATGGTCGTGGTGAGCTTTTCCTATGCTCTGATGTTGATATTCTGATTCTTGCTGATGACCTTAATTCACACATCAAAGGGATTGAGCAATTCGTGGCAACTCTATGGGACATTGGCATCACCCCCGCCATCAGCGTGCGCGATGTAGCAGATACGGCGATTGCTGTGACCGATCATACGGTTGCGACTGCGCTTTTGGAGGCGCGCCTGATCGCAGGCAACGACGCACTTCGCCATATTCCAACCGAATCGGTAAAAAACGCATGGAGTGCTAAGGCGTTTTTTATCGCCAAAACTGGAGAATCCAAGGCGCGCTACCTTAATCATAACGCCACCGAATACAACTTAGAGCCAAACATCAAATCCGCCCCAGGAACATTAAGAGACTTGCACATTTTGGTGTGGTTGGCGAAGTTTTATTTTGATGATGTCAAAGAGTTAGGCGATTTATCAGGTGTGGGATTTTTGAGTCAAGACGAGCTTAACGCCCTACAAAGCGCCAAAAAATTCCTATGGTGTATTCGCCATCATCTGCACGCTCTGACAGGCCGCTGCGAGGATAGGCTACTGTTCGACCATCAAAAAAACATCGCCAAACGGCTACACCTAATACAAGATGATGCTGATGCAGGCACGCTCACCGCCGCACTTGAGGCGATGATGCGTACCTATTATCGTCACGCGATACAGGTTGCGGCGTTGTCTGAGATGCTGTGCGCCTACTATAACGAAAGTTATCTTGAGCCTGAATATGAAGCGGTCGAGATCGACGAGGATTTTCTCCAAATCACCCAAAACGAAACCCCCATCGATTCTAGCCTACATGTGGACGGCGTGGCAGAAGAGATTCAGATTCGAGATGGTAAAATCACTCGCCAAGATGCTCAGATCTTCGCCAAAGACGACGATATTTTTATCAAAAAACCTGAAAACTTATTACGCATTTTCTTGATTATGGGTCAGCACGGCATCAAAAAAATTGCCGCCAGCACTCTACGCACATTATATCTGTCAAGTCATTTGATTGATGATGCTTATCGCGCTAACCCTAAGCATCGCGCGCTATTTTTGGCAAATTTACAAGAAAATAACTACCTATATCAGCGCTTACGCATCATGAAGAGATATGGCGTATTGGGAGATTATCTACCTGCCTTTGGGCAGATCATGGGGCTAATGCAGTACGATTTATTTCATCGTTATACGGTGGATGCGCATACGCTGCTGCTGATCCGAATTTTGCACCGATTTGGCGATACGACGAATGCAGAATACAGTCAAAAATTCGACTTGGTCAGCGAAGTCTATCAAAAAATCAACCGCAAAGATTTGCTGGTCATCGCGGCATTATTCCATGACATCGCCAAAGGGCGAGGTGGAGACCATAGCCAGCTTGGTGCGCAAGATGTGTATGAATTTGGGCGTTCGCATGGGTTGGGCGATGAAGATATCGAGTTCGTGGCGTGGCTTGTGCGTGAACATCTCACCATGTCGCTAACCGCCCAAAAACAAGATATTTATGACCCTGAAGTCATCGCAAGCTTTGCTGAATTTACAGGCACCATCGCACATCTAAACCATCTGTATGTGCTTACTGTCGCTGACATGAACGCCACGAACAGCCAGCTGTGGAATACGTGGCGCGCCAGCCTTTTAAAGCAGCTGTACATCAGCACGCACCGAGTTCTTAGTCTGGGTGCATCTGCTGCCGAAATGAATGCGGTCATCGCCAATCGCAAGGAAAAAGCCAAGCAATTACTCACGGCTATCTCTACTACTGATATCGATGCGTTATGGCAAGATTTTGGTGATGATTTCTTCTTAAAGCAAAAACACCATGACATCGCATGGCAGACCTCTGAGATACTCGCCAATAAGTCCACATTGGCTGATAACAAGCCCGTCATCGCTCTGCGCGCGCATTCCGACCTTGCGCTGAACGCTGTACAATTATTCATCTGTACCTACGATCAAGACGATTTGTTCGCCGCGACTGTGGGCGTGCTTGATCACATGGGGCTGTCCGTATTGGATGCGACCATCTTGACCGCTGACATCGATGGCAAGCCTGCGGCGCTAGACTCGTATGTCGTCATCGATCGCTACGCCATCCAAGGTGCTGAACGTGATGACATCTTGACCAATGACATCAGGCGGCAGACACTCACTGCCAGGCTAATGCACGCCTTAAAGAGCGGTGAGAGCCAAATCTCTGCACGCAATTTCACCCTAGATGGCCAGCTTAAGCACTTCACTGTGCCCACGCAGGTGCAGTTTAGCGAGGCGACTTCGGTGGCGCGCACAGGTCATCACATGATGTCCTTGATCACCAAGGATAGACCGGCGTTATTGGCGCGCCTTGGGCTGATATTTAGCCGTCTGGGCATCGAGGTGCATGGCGCGCGCATCACCACCTTAGGAGAGCGTGCCGAAGACGTGTTTTATTTAAGTGATAAAGACGGTCAAACGCTAAGCGCTGACAAATTAAATACATTAAAAATTGCTGTGATCGAAGCTTTGGCATGATACAATAGTTAGATTTTTGGTTATTTTGTTCAATTTATCATGAAGTTAGCATACATTCCTTGTCTCATCGCGCTGTGCTGCACAGCTGCGATCGCCCAAGACGCGAAAACCTTCGACCTAACAGAAGAGTTTGTTTCTTGTGAAAGCAGAATCAGCTTGCCAGAAGGTTATCATTTCGCCAAAGAGAGCGAAGACTGTCAATACAACGAAAACCTAACCGTCGTCACCAAAGATGGCAAATATGGCTATGCCAACACCCACGGCAAAATCATCATCGAGCCAACGTTCGATATGGCGGAGAATTTCGATGATGGCATGGCACTCATCAAGCAAGGCAAGCGATACGGCTACATCAATCCCAAGGGCAGAATCGTCATTAAGCCGCAGTTCACTGGCGCTTGGGGGTTTTGGGAAGGTCGAGCCAAGATTGAAAGCAATGGCAAATACGGATTCATCGACAAAAAAGGTAAAGTTGTCATCAAGCCCATCTATACCGATACAGGCGACTGGTTCGAGGGTGGTCTGGTGCGCATAAAAGTAGATGGCAAATGGGGCTTTATCGATAAGAATGGTCAGCAGGTCATCGGACCAACTTATGATGTCGCTGAAGACTTCTCTGAGGGGTTAGCATCCGTTGGCATCAAAGGCGACGACGGCTATAAATATGGTTACATCAACCCCAGAGGTGATCTGGTCATCCAAGCCATCTACGACACACCTGCCAACTTTATCGAGGGAATCGCCTACGTCATCCATGATGACCACGCGCATTACATCGACAAAAACGGCAAAGAAGTCGCCTTTCGCCACTGATGAACAAGCAAAACATGGATACAAAATATAACATTGCATGCATTGCGGTTGATGGTGTTATTTGTTACAATGTTGTCATCTAGGGGATGTTCTGGCTTCGACGCTGGTGATGAAACCTAATGATGCACGTCAAGAGCGTATGCCTCTTGTAAATCAACATACATTTAAAATAGTCGCAAACGACGAAACTTACGCACTAGCAGCCTAAGGGCTACTTGGGTCGGCACAGATTGCCTTTGGTCTGGTTGCTCACCCCGATGCGAACGCACAAAGGATAGCATCTGTTAGCGTTGCGATGACAGGTGCGAAACTCTTAGCAAATCGTCCAATCCACCCTGACTGTCGGGTCGGTGCGGATTAAAGCCAAAGACAGACTCTAAGCGTGTAGAGTCATGGGCGTAGTGCTGGCGGACGCGGGTTCAACTCCCGCCATCTCCACCAATTTTATTATAAAAATTTCAATAAAACCAATCACTTAGGTGATTGGTTTTTTACTTATCGGGTGTATTATGGACACGATCAGCCAGTGGGTGCTCGTCATGATGGACAAGCTGGGTCTGTTTGGTGTGACGTTAATGATGTTCTTGGAGAATGTATTTCCACCCATTCCTAGCGAGCTTGTCATGCCTGCTGCCGGCTTTGCTGCTGCCATGGAACAAATGCATCTCATCGCTGCCATCATCGCAGGCACGTTGGGGTCGGTGCTGGGTGCGCTGCCTTTGTATTATCTGGGCACGATCTTGGATGAGAGACGTCTATATCACTTTGCTGAGAAATACGGCAAATATTTTTTGATAAAGCCCAAAGACGTTACCAGTGCACAGCGATGGTTTGATGAATATGGCAAATCTGTGATTTTCTTTGGACGTATGATCCCCGGCATTCGCTCACTCATCTCCATCCCTGCTGGCATGGCACGCATGCCAATATTGCCATTTTTGACGCTTACTGCTTTAGGTTCTGCAATCTGGACGACGCTACTTGCGTATGCTGGCTATGTGCTGGGCGCCAATTATGAAGCAGTGGCTACATTCATCGAACCCATCAGTAAAATTGTGGTCATCGTTGTGCTAGTGATCGCGGTAATCGTGATAGTCATGCGCGTCAAAAAGGTATTTTTTGCGAAATAATTTTGAATAAAATTTAGGACAAAATCCGAAAGTTTTGTTATAATAGAAAAATTGGAGACGTGGCTGAGTGGTCGAAAGCGCACGCCTGGAAAGTGTGTATACGTTAATAGCGTATCGAGGGTTCGAATCCCTCCGTCTCCGCCAGATTAATAACCCCTTGAATCATCAAGGGGTTATTTTATTGGCCAAATATTTATTAAGAGTGACCGATATTTTTAATAAGAAATTATTAAAACCCCTCCAAATCTCATAATTTCGTGGCTCTTGATTTCCGTCAAATCCGACAATCACGCGTGATTTTGCCATAAATACGCTCGTAATGTGGTGATCCCCACCTGTATCTAATAACTTGCTTGCTGTTCATGGTATTTTGGCTATATATTAATAGGTTGTACTGTTATATCGCTTGATTTGCTGTTTATGGCAATCTATCACCAAATGGACAGAGGTGGAATTATCCATGATAGAAGATCTACAACACCAATTTGTTCACAACAAATCTACATATCCTGATCAGCTTAATTTGCGCTTACATCGCGCACTAAGTTGGCTACAAAAATCACAAGAGACACAAGATGACTTAGACATGCAATTCATCAGCCTGTAGATTAGCTTTAATGTCATCTATGCTAAGGAGATGAGTGAGCGCAGCCCCGATAGAACAAATTTCTTGGAATTTTTAAACCTTATTTGTAGATTGGATTCAAAGGATATTATCTACCATATCATCTGGCAAAAATTCCCTCAAAGTATTCGTGTTATGCGAGACAACCGTTACGTTTTTCAGCCTTTTTGGGATTATCATAATGGTAAGATTAGTGAGGTGGCATGGCTTGAGGATTTTGATAAATCGAACAAAAAAGCCTACCAAGCCTTAGCGGACAAAGATACTCACGCGATACTTATTGTTGTCTTTGATAGGCTTTATACATTGAGAAATCAAATCGTGCACGGAGGTGCAACGTACAACAGCAGAGTCAATCGTAAGCAGCTACAAGATGGCTGTCAGATACTACTGGCCATCATTCCAGCCATTATCCAAATTATTTTGGATAATCCTGCCCACAGCCTAGGCAAACCATTCTACCCTGTGGTGGAGTGAGGTTTTTCCTTAATATTTGATGGTTGATATCAGTTTATAAATAGTTAGGGGTTTGCTAATTTCATTCTTATGATGAAATATGCTTGATGGTTCATCAATAGAAGGTGAGCATTCATGGAGGGATTGTAGAATAATTGTAGAGTATAAAATAAAGGTTAAGGATAGGTGTTTTACAGCTTTAACAATGAAAGTTTAATAATGGTTTCAATTAGTGTATTTTTGTTGTATATTATGTTAATTTATACTATTAATTTTCAATTGGGATCGATATCATGGCTGTAGATGCAAATTCAATTTTTAAAGCAGTTTCTAAAACTCCGCAAGAGTTATTATCTGATACTGGTTTAGGGTTATATATTCCTTCTTATCAAAGACCGTATAGTTGGGATAAGAACAAGGTATCAAGACTAATTGAAGATCTGGGACATGGTGTTAAAACATTATTAAAACACGATGATAGTTTTACTTTTTTGGGAACCGTCATTACTATTCACGACACTAATAATGTTACTGTCCAACCTATTGTTAAGGAAGATGTACCTAGCAAGGTATTAACTGTCATTGATGGCCAGCAAAGAATGACAACTTTGTTAATCTTATGTTTGGCACTACATAATCAGATCCAACTGTTTCAAAAAACATTTTTAAGAAAAATGAAACAGATTGAAAAAACGTTAAATGGAGAAGGGGAGAATCTCCTAATAAACTTCGGTGAAGAATTCTATGACGAAATAAGAGATAAGTTAGATGCTTATGAATGGCTTGATGGACAGGTAAGCGCTGTTCTTGACCTACTTTCCAAGACTTTTTATGAAAAGCAATCCTATGGAAAATGCCCGCTCTACCCTAGAATGATTCGCTCACTAGATGATCAGTGGTCAAAAAATGATAAGAATAAAAAATATGATTCCCCGGTCGCTAATCTGATATTTAACTACATTTGCACCATTAATGAAATAGACTATACCGCAGTGGAATATAAGCCAGCCAAGCGTGAAGGGAGTATTGAAGGTGAAGATGCGGTAATTGATAGATTTTTGCAATTATCTAGACTCATCGCCTCTTTGACTGGAAAAAAATCAACTAGTAGTGAAATGGAAGAAGTCCCAAGTATTGAAGAAATTTATGAATCAGAGCAATTTCAAGAAAGTCTTTTCGGTTACTCCATTCAAAAAAGATTTTTAGAATGTTTGCACAATGAGGAAAAAGCTGTTTTTGACGATATGTTAGTATTGGTATTGTACGCCAATTATGTCTTAAAAAGAGTGGTTTTAACTGTTGTGCAAGGCAAAAATGAGGATTATGCCTTTACAATTTTTGAATCGTTGAATACCACGGGTGAACCACTGACTGCATTTGAAACCTTTAAGCCTAGGGTGGTAAGCGCTGTAGGACTTGAAAATTATAGCGAATCCGAAGAAAAAAAATACATGGATGAAACCGCCAGCTACCTTAGCGAATTCAATGTTGGCGAAGGTTTGCAAAAGGCTACTAAGGAGCTTTTAATTCAGTTTTTAGGGGCATACGCTGGTGATAAAGTTTCTGGTAGATTGGCGGAACAAAGAAGTAAGTTAAAAGCGTATTTTGAGGAGTTAAGAACGCCGGAAGATAGAATGTTATTTATCCGCACCTTAACCCATTGCGCAAATTTCAAAAAAGATTTATGGCATTCCAAGCACAATTATGAAAATCTCAGCACTTATTTTGGTTCTAATCAACTTTCACAATCTGGAAAATTGTGTTTGAAATTTCTAGCGGATATCAATCACAGTGTTGTTCTTCCTGTTTTGACCATATTTTTTAAACAGGTTGTCGAGGAAAAAGATGTTGAGTTAAAAAAACAACGCTTTGATGAGTTTGAGGAAATTCTAAAAGCGATAACTGCATTTAGTTTATTGTGGCGATCGTCTCGTGAGGGAACGGCAGGTATTGACAATGAGTACCGGGAATTACTAAGCAAGAAATCGGAATTTACAGATTTTTCACCAATAGCGATTCGTTTGAATAAATATGGTAATGTAGATCCAAATAGCTTAAAGGCGGAGCTTAAATCAAGATTACAAGATTCTAATAGAAAAGGTAAAATTGGCGACAAAGAGTCTTTTATCCAAAACTCTTTTACAAGACCTATTTATAAAAAAGCACCAAAGGTTGCTAAAGTATTATTACTCGCTGCTCATCATGACAGTATTGAACCCGATGATAACTCAGGTCTTCTCGTAAAAGGTAAGATGGCCACTAACGATTGCTTAACTTATGATAATTATATCGATGACACAGCGATGTCATTAGAACATATTGCCCCTCAAAATAATGCCAAAAATTGGGATGGTGCCATTTATGAAATAGCCGATACAGTGCATGCGCTTGGCAACTTAACACTCGTTTCACACCCCTTGAATTCTGCCTTATCTAATAGAATGTGGGCGGAAAAGCAGGTCTTTTATAAGGTGATTGGAGCAAGAACACACCAAGAAGCGGCTGAAATTTTAAGACATGCTGCTGAATCTCATGGTATTAGCTTTAAAGAACATTCTCAGGAGATTTTAACAAATCATAAGTACATGCCTAATTTGGTGGCACTGGGTGATTATGCGGGAAGCTGGACAAAAGAATTTGTAGAAAAGCGATCTAAGCACCTTTATGGGCTTGCTTGGGATGAGCTTATTAAATGGCTGGAATAAAAGTGCAAGAAGATTTCTTAGGATTAAATCTAAAAACGGTATACAGAACGGGCGATGATGACTTATATCATGGTTTTTATCGCCCTGTGTTGGAACGCTCTGTTCGTTATGATAGAGCGGTTGGTTTTTTCTCATCCGAGATACTAAGCATTAATTTAAAAGGGTTATCTCAAATTCTTAGAAATAAAGGAAAAATGAGACTAATCATCGGAAATCCTCTTACTGATGACGAATACAAGGCCATCAGAAATCATGAAAATAACATTGTCGATGATTATATTGATAGATTAATTACAATGATTGATGATGAAGAAAAATATCCTCGTCTACAAATTCTTTCCTATTTGCTTTATTCTGGATCGCTTGAGATTAAGTTCGCCCTAAGACGACAAGGTATGTATCATGAGAAAATAGGTATTGCTTATGATAAAAGCAATAACTGCATTGTTTTTCAAGGTTCTGCCAATGAAACCCCTTCTGCACTCATGGAAAGCTTAAATTCTGAATGCCTAAGTGTATATAAAAGTTGGGATAATCAAGTTTTTTCAGCTTATGGAATGGAATATGTTAAAGCCTTTGATAATTTATGGCTAGACAGACAGAGAGATACCATTGTTTTAGATGTATTATCGAAGCATTATGCGAAAATACATCAATCTATCCAAAATAAAAGCAAGGAAAGAAGAAAGGCTATTGATATAGATAAAATACGCCAAGAGCTGGTAGCTCAAGAGGATATGTCTGAGATAACAATAGAAAATAGGAATACACCAACATTACCAAAATACATCAATAATTCCAAATTTTCTATTCGCAACCATCAAAAAGAAGCTTTACGTCTATGGGCTAAGAATGACTATAAGGGCATACTTCATCACTCAACGGGTTCTGGTAAGACCATTACTTCAATTTATGCCATTACTCGCCTATTTGAAGAAAAGCAAAAAAGAAATCAACCATTGATTTGTATTATCAGTGTGCCCTATATTGATTTAGCCAAGCAGTGGATTGCAGAACTTAAAAACTTTAATATCTCTCCTGTGGAATGTTTTGATGGCAAACATAAGTGGAAGGATAGTCTTGAAAGAAATCTATCATTGTTTTTTGCTAAGAGACTTAACTTTCTTTGTTTGTTGGTGGTTAATAAAACCTTAATATCGGACGATTTTCAACATCTGATCAGGCAAATACCAGCCGATCATCTATTTTTGATTGGAGATGAGTGTCATCGTCATTCTGCAAACGGCATATACCACGCATTACCTGATGCAAGATTTAGACTGGGCTTATCAGCAACTCCATTTCAAGACGATGATGATGTAGGTCAGCTATTTCCGAATATTGCTAAAGACAGATTATTAAGTTATTATGAGCAGATTGTGCACGAATATTCTTTGGAAGATGCTATCTTAGATGGTGTTTTGACACCATATAATTATCATATTACACCTGTTTACCTCACAGAAGAAGAGCAGTTAAGATATGATGAATTATCTGAGATAATTACTAAAATTATTGTAGAATCAGGTGGAAAACTATCGCAGTCAGAACAGGATAGACTGATGATTAACACTTCTGAACGTTCCCGATTATTGGGTCGTGCCAGCAATAAACTGATTAAGCTTAAAGAAATTATTTCCAAAACACCTGTGCATCAAAGAGATTTTAGTCTATTTTATGTCGGCGAAGGGAAAAGCGATGATGAAAACACTAAAGTCATCGATGAAGTGTCTAAAATACTGCAAGAACATCGATGGAAAACCGCCCAATTTATCGGACAAACTTCAGGTCTTGAAAGAAAAGAAATTTTGGAGAGCTTTAAATTAGGTATCATACAGTCATTAGTAGCTATGAAAGTGCTAGATGAAGGCATTGATGTCCCTGCATGTAGAACGGCTTATATTTTGGCAAGTAGTAAAAATCCAAGGCAATATGTTCAAAGAAGGGGGCGGGTCCTGCGTAAATTTAAAGGTAAGGATCGAGCGGATATTTATGATTTTGTCACCTTGCCTAATCCTAGCATTCATTCTGAATATGCAAAAAAATTAATCAACTCTGAGTTTGAACGGATTAGGGATTTTAAGTTTTTAGCGATGAACAAGCTTGAAATTGAACAAGTTATCAATGAATTAGGAATAAGAGATGAGTAATCTTGACGAAAATACACACACATTTGAGCACCAAAGATTAATAGAAAAAGCCTTAGAAGATGCCAAAAAGCTTTCTAACACGCCATTACGTCGGCTTGTCCGAAAAATCATGAATGAAGAAAGAAAGTATTTATTTTCTGATCAACGTTCTGGTCAAAGACGAAAGAATATTAAAGAATTTATTGATGAAGCGCGGGCATCTGGCGAAGATTTTTCTAAATAGGAGGGAATAATGAAGCTACTAACTTTAACCTTAAATAATTTTCGGCAATTTTATGGTCGTCAAGAGATAAGATTTTCTACAGATGCTGAGAAAAACATCACTTTAATTCATGCTGAAAATGGTGTAGGGAAAACGGCTTTATTAAATGCGATACGCTGGTGTTTATTTGAAGAGACAACAGATAATTTTAGAGATCCAAAAAATCTATTGAATCATGAAGCGTGTGATGAAGGAGAATACCATTATTCAGTAGAGATTGAGTTTGAAGAAGATGGTAGCAATTATTCTTGTGCAAGAGGGATTAATGCAAAGAATGAACCTTATTTTAAGGTTCTAAAAGAGGCATTAACAGGATATCAATCCGTGCCTGATGCTAGCTTATTTGTCAACAGTATCATACCAAAAAATATGGCATCTTATTTCTTTTTTCAAGGAGAAGGGGTAAGTAGCTTTGCTAGAACAACATCAGGAGCTAATCACACTGTTAAGAATGCCATTCATGATGTATTGGGTTTTAAGATTGCCCAGCAAACATTAGGTGATTTAAATATCATTAAGAGTGAATATCGCCGTGAGATCACAACCAGAGATAAAGGCGGAGAAATAGGCAAAGCCAATGAACAACTGTCTCGTTATGAGAATGAAAAACTGCAACTGTCTAAAGATATAAGCAGTTGTAGTGAAACCATATCTCTTTACGAGAGAAAAAAACAAGATGTTGATGACAAGTTAAAAAACAGCAATGCTGATGTTATTAAGCAAAATCATTTAATGCGTGCTAACCTAGAATCAAGAAAGCAAAAATTAGAAAAAGAAATTACTCAATATGAACAAAAAACTAGAAAGTTACTTGGCAAATATTTAAGCTCAATTTTTGCCAGCAAACTTGCCAGTGAGGCATTAGATTTTATTAATGAGGAGGAATTTAAGGGAACAATACCTGCCCCTTATAATGAAAATCTAGTTAGAGACATATTAGAGCAGGCAACTTGCATCTGTGGTGCAGATATTCACGAAGGTAGCCAAGCCTTTGAGAATATCCAAAAATTACTTGCTAAGGCAGCAGATCCTTTACAAGGAGATCGAGTTACACGAGCAAGAGAGACTTTAAAAGCTATTAGAATTTTAAATAAAAATGCTTATAGTGATATCAATGACAACAATAATAAGCTGTATGAAAGTAGAAATCAGTTAGAAGAAGTTAAAACAGAGTTGGCTCAGATAAGTTTTAAGATAGCCAACAGCAATATCGATGACATTAAAACACTTGAAGCTGATAGAAAGGATTATGAAAAGCATATATCTTATGAAACACGCAGACTTGGGCAACTAGAAGCCAAACTTGAAACCAATAACAATGAAAGAAGAAGGCTTGAATTAAATATCAATCAACTTAGTGCCCTATCAAAAGGTCTTGAGTCCTTGCAAGAATCTATTAGCATAATAGAAAATATAGAGAATTTGCTATCTGATACTTTAACTCGGGCAGAAAAGAGTGCTTTATTAATCTTGCCAACCATGATAAATGAAGTTCTATCTAAATATGTTAGACAAGATTATCGCGCTAAATTATCAAAGGATACTTTTAATATACAACTAATAGATAGGTCTGAAAGAGTTGTTGCTGAAAGTGATGGACAGCAGTTGCTCCTAAGCCTGACTTTTATCTCCAGTCTAATCAAATTCGCCTCTCAACGCAAGAGTGCGCAAGGTGAGATATTAATGCCTGGTGCCATTGCTCCATTTGTGATAGATGCACCCTTTGGTGTACTTGATAATGCATACAAGGGTAATATGGCAAAATACATTCCTGAATCGGCAGAACAGGTGGTCTTCTTGCTATCGTCTAGTCATTGGGAAGGTGCAGTTGAAGAGAACATCAGAAAGCGTGTTGGGGCTGAATACAACTTGGTTGCCGAAGTCAGTACAGAGCAAGGTGAGAAAGAACACAAGCCAATTATTGTTTGTGGCAAAACCTTTGAAACAGCACGCTATGGCTGTGAAAAAGACCGAACTGTGATAGAGGAGATAAGGTTATGAAAGCAAGCACTGTAAATGAAAACTGGCGTAACATACAAATTAATCGCGATAGAAAGCATGAAAACCTAGTACATCATTTGGTTGAGAATCCAAATACCGCTATTTTTAACTTTAATAAAGATTTAATGGTATTTGCCGCAATGCTAGGGTATCATTATGGAATCAAACGCCCGCTATCATCAGATACCATTCAAATTGTTTTACAAACCTACCACAGCACAGAGGATGATGGCTACATCTATCTTTTAGCCCTGTTAGAAAATAAAAACGCAACTTGTCTAAAAAATGAAAATCTCATAGAAAGTAAAAAGATTTTTGAAGAGTATTGCAATGGAGGCTTAGAGCTGTTGCAAGATTGGTTTGACAGTAATCCTGCTGATGTAGAAAAAGTTGATACACTTCAACAAAAAGTCGAAGAGCATATTCGTCAAAACCTAATCCTTAATCAGCAAAATGAAACTGCTGATTTTGGGGAGATTGACTTTTAGCCTTCATTTATGACACATCACACAAACCTTACCCACGCCATAAATATCATCCATGTCTAATTCTGGACTACCGTCAGGACGTAGCGGATTAACTTTTATCCGCTTTTTCATTTTTTCGAGACGTTTCTCATGATCAGCTTTAATTTGGGCAACACGTTCAGGCTGACTCAATTGCTCTAAAGATTCTCTCTCTGACCAGGTGAATGGAGTTTGGTTTTCTAAGGCTTCTTTCTCATAGAGCATTGCTTCATAAAATGCCTCTGGATGGCGTTCTAATAAACCTACCCATTCAATCTTTCTTTGAAAGAAGCAAAATGTACAACCACTTCTGGTTCGCCACTCATAATACTTTGGTAAGCCCACACCCGAGTTTTCAAGAATCTCCATAACTCCAGCTTTATCTATGCCGTCTTCACGAAAGGGTAACTTAATAATCAAGTTGTCATCATTGGAATCGTATCCTGTCCGATAAGGTTCATCAGCTCGAATGGCAACATAAGAGTGAACCTCGTAGCCATCATCAAGAAAAGTTTTTACCCACTCTTGAAAAGGTTTCAATTTCATCTTGATTGTACACCAGCGAGCTTGTGGCGATGGGAGGTAGTCATTATGCTGTTTAAGCCAAAAATCAAAATCTCGATCCGGGTTAATATGCTGAATGGGCTTACCTAGATAGCCTTCTAGGTAAGTTAAATATTCATAAACTTCATCTAGTTCCTTGCCTGTATCCGTAAAGAAGTACTCAACATCGATTTCTGGATAGTTATCACGCATGTAAATAGCAAGAGCAGCGCTATCTTTTCCGCCTGATACCCCTAGCACATGTTTGATCTTCTTCATAATAATAACTCCTTATACTTCATTGGCTAACTGTTGAAATAATTTAGCCAGGGTAGCTATCTTATCATTACTGTCCAGTCTTCTAAATGACTCTAATGCATTTATTTGAGCCTGAATCTTTTCGATAATCTCAAGGTTTTCTGGGACAATATGGGCATTTCTCTTTATTTGATCTTCAGTTTGAGCTTCAAAATGAGAAACTTCACTAGGTGATTTTAATATAACAGAGACTTTATAACGGTTGCTGGATGCAGATGAGCTAGTATTGACTTCTGCTTCTAAAAATTTGAAGCTTAAAGTATTTAACTGCTGTAGTGCCTTATGAATGTCTTGATCAATCCAGCTTTTTGCAGGCTTGTTGTTAGCTAAAATCCCTATTAGCCCCTCTGCTTCTGAAGGAGTGCCGCGGTAAGTACGAAGACGTGTAATAAATGGTTCGAGCAATAAATCTCCAGTTTTTTTCCAGATCGCATTGGCGCGATTGTTGATAATATCGAATAGGTTGCTATCATGAGGGTTGATGATGTCATATGACTGAACTAACTTCAAATTAATAAAAAGTTGACTATTAATTTTATCGACAAGGTCGGGATATTTTTGATGCATTTCTTTTAAGGCGCTAATAATTTTCTCGGCCTTTTGCTTATCAGTGTCTTGAATGTCAAAAAACCTCGGTAGATCGTCAAACAATAATTTGTTAGGGTCGTTGGAGTGTTTTAAAATATTACGCAATTGTTTGGTGTTTGATTCGAGTTCATTCGTACGCTGCAGCCAGCCTGGCAGTCTATCAAATACAGAAATTAGCGCCTGAGCAATTGGCAGAGGCTCATCATCAATATGATTGTTAAGCAATGTAGAAAACTCTAATAACAACCCCTCTTTTAACTCATAAATCCAAGGTTGTTGATCTTTTAAGCTTGCAACCTCTCGAATGCCGACATTTTTTGGTGATTTTAATAAATATTCAGCTAATAAATACTGTAAACTTGGCTTATACTCTCCTTCGATGTAGTTCGCTAAATCGCCACTTCTTGAAATAATGTAGGCAATATACAAAATGTCGCATAATCCGGCTTTAACACCAAAAGGCTTGGATTGCCATAACTGATAAATCTCATTAGCGGTAACTAAATCACCTTGTTTTTGAGAGATGAATTCATCGGCTTGTTTCCAGATTTGATAAAAGCTGGACTCTTTATTGGGATATGTAAAATAAAAATTGTGACCGTCATCACTGCGATGAATCCCATTATTTTTTAGTACAGACTCATAAATGGCCCTCTCTGGAGGGAACTTTTCAATACCTAGGGTCGGCTCTTTGCTGTTCTCAATCATACGTTTAACTAGTTCTCTGATTGCACCTTTAGCACTGGGTGAAGGGAGGTTTCTATTGATTAATTCATTGTGGCAATGGATAGCTTGAGAAACCTGATCTTCTGCAATGTTAGAAACTAAACTGGACAAGGAAAAACTATTTAATCTTTTTTCTTCGCCAAGTCTCTGATTGTACCATTTCGAGTTAGTTAATAGGTTTTGAAGGTATCTATTGATTTTATCTTCAAGATACAGGAGTTGATTCTCAGTTTCTTGGCGAGCAATCTTGTCATTAATTAGCCTATTATCAGATTTTAAGATTTCTTTGATGGCAAAAGAGTCCTTTAATAGGTCAATAAATGTGCTGTAATTATCGATTACAGTAACAGCTAAATTACGGTACTTGTTCACGATACTAGACAAGCTTTTGCTTATCTCTTCATACTCATCTTTATTGGTAGGCACTAATACGCAAAGATATGCAATGCAAGAGGCATTAGTATTTTCATCCAGTTCTTTTAAAGTAGCTTCAAAGTTGTTGGAATGCAAGGAGATTAATACCACTTCTGCCCATCGTAAGCTCCCTGTATATTGGTAGTGCCGCTTGGCAATTACCGGGTTCAATTTTTTTAGATTGCTAAAAGACAGCTGATCAACCTCAGGAATATATTCCTCTATGGCTTTTCTTAGGTTAAAATCGCTGCCTTCGTTCAGCATGTAGGCCTGTTTGAATTTGCTATAAAAAATTAACCCTGACGCCTCTAATTCAGACAAAGTGGTTTGTATTTTTTTGGCATCTTCTTGTAATAGCATGGATAATAGGGTGGTATCACCATGTACGCCTGTGTCATTAGATAGCAAAGAAAGCAGCGATATGATTTTTATTAATTTTACTGCCATTCCATCATTGCGCGCTTGATAGCGAGATACCGCCATTTGGGACAGCATCCAGGTTTTGGCATATTCACTTGCTAAGATCATACTACCTAAATTGCTGTCAATATATTCCCAGAATAAATCAGGCGAATAAACATCAAACTTTGATACAGGGGTTTGTTTGAGATAATCCCCAAAGCCATGAGGTTCGGCTGACATCAAAAATGAGAAGATGCTTCGTTGATTTTGCCCGAAATCTTTCTTGGATAGCTGACAAAGTAGTATGCCAACCAAAGGATGTAGAGGAAAGATATTTGTTAGTACTGAGCTAAGCTTTTTTGCATTTGTAGGTTTATTTTCACTGATATTGCTTACTAGCGCATCTATGGCAGACTGATTCTTTAGAAGTTTCTGCTTAAAAATATCATTGTTTTTATTAATTTTAATAACTCTTGATATAAGGTGTAGCTGCTCATCAACAGAAAGTGTGATGGCGCAATCTATAAATCTACCTTGGATTTTCAACCACTCATTATAAATCTGTTTTTTTGCTTGGCGTGCGTAGGCTGTGAAGGATTGGTGTAGAATGCCAATAAGTAAAATCTTGCCTTCGCTGCGATTGACAAACTCTGCGAGTTGTTGCAAAAAATAGATATCTTCGGCTTGTTCGCCGCGATTAACGGCTTCGAGTATTTTACCTAACTCATCAATAAATATGATGAGTTTATTATCGCCTTTAACGATATCAGATAATGCTTGAAAAATATCTTGAGTTGAAACTTCAGACTTATTAAACAACTCCTCTTTAAAAAGTTGCTCAGGGCTAACACCTTTGCCCACCAAATTTAGCACATGCCAGTTATAACTTGAGTTATCAAAGAATTCTGTAATGACCTCAAGATTTTGGGGGCTTAACTTTTCTTTTGCAAGTCTGCTTAATTTATTGTCTGGACTAATGAGAGCCTGCAAAAATAATGCTAGGCTCGACTTTCCTGAACCATAAGAGCCTGTCCAGGTAAAGGCGAGCTGAGTAGCTTGCGATCCAAAATTAGCCATTCTAACCAATACTTGCTCATATGAGATAGGGCAGTAAAAGTTATCAATAATTTGCCTAAGATTTGTATCAAGGTCGATATTGATTGAGCGTTGAAAATAATCGTTTCTTTCAACGATTTCAGATAAATAATTGACATTAGAATAATTTGGTAGGACGTCGGTTGTCATAATTATTAGCTGCTATTTGGTTGAGTGGTTATCGAGTATAATCATATTTTTTCATGTTATTAATACTGGCATTAAAAGCATCGCTTAGTGTTTTGCCTTGTATTAATTGAAACTGCCGAATGCCCGCCGATTGAGTCCATACAAGAGGGTATTCAAAAGCCTCTAATTGCTCAGCATAATCAATAAGGTTTTCCTCATCCAGCATAAATACTCTTCCTACGGAGCATTCATCATAAGTTGCCATTTCAAGTGATAATGAACCAGCGCCATCATTGAATTTTTTCCAGAATTGTATTAAGCAGTAAACAAAAGCATGTATACTCAATGATGCTTTCTGACCGCGATGTGCGCGAATTTGTGTCTGATTGGGTCTGGAGATAAGCCCAAGCTCCACCAAAGGGCTTTCGATCGCGCTCTCCGCATCTTCGTGCTCTTTTTGGTGTTTGGAGCTATAATTTAAGATAAAGCAATCAATATCTTTTTTAAGTGTTGAGTCTGAAGGTAGCTTAATCTCGGGATATTTAGCCAAAAAATCCTTAATCTGCTTCATAAAGTCATCTCGTGAAAGTTCGGACTTCGTGTTGATATTGAAAAACCAGTAATAAGTAATTAAACTAGGTTTGGTTGCTAACGCCCAATGGAAAAGCCATAAGGTGGTGGGAGATTCCAAATAGGGATCAAGACCAATTTCATCATCAAAAAACTGTTCGGCATGATAAAAAGAGTTGTTAGAAGTGATGCCTGTCTCTTCCAAGGGTTTTTGATGCTCTTGGCAGACAAGGTTGGTATTAAGATAGCTGTGTGTACGATTATCACGTGCAATTAGCCCTAAATGAAACGACCAATGTCGCATGGCATTCAACATGTTTTTACCGACACCAAATGTTGCAATGGCGGACTCTTCTGAAAAAACATTTTTATTATCAGTTACTTGCTCAATTCTATCGTAAACTTTTTTTGACCAACCATATCGAAGAGCAAAGGTGTCATGCCCTGAAAGAACGGGTTTAATTTTGTGACTTATAGAATTAAAATAATGCATCATCATACCTTGTATTATTCAACGCTTTGGAAGAGTTCTCCAAACGGATAGTTTATGCTAAAATACAAAAAAAATCCATGCCTGTTTTGATATTCTTTATTATAAAGATTGAAAATGAGAAATATTTATTTAGATTATAATTCCTCTACTCCCTGTGATGAGCGTGTTGTTAAAGCTATGAATCCTTATTGGTCTCAATTCGGAAATCCTCACTCGCATCATTATTATGGTAAGCACAAACAGATGTTAATTGATGGGTGTCTGGAGAGATTGAGTGGGATTTACAATTGCTTGCCTGAGGATATTATTTTTACTTCGGGAGCAACTGAGGCAAATAATTTGGCAATTTTTTCAGGAATTAGGCTGGCACTGCAGCGCAATCCGCACAAAAATGTTATTTTAACCAGCCATCTAGAGCATAAATCTGTCCTGAATCCATTGAGGTGTATTGCTAATGAGCTTGGCTTAATCCTTGTGTTTGTTAAAATAACTACCGATGGGGTGCTTGACTTGATGGACTTCCATGAGAAGTTAAGTTCCTATTCTGTTCTCTGGTTGTCAGCATGTATGACAAACGGGGAAATAGGAACTAATCAGCCTATTAGAGAGCTAGCTGTGGCCTGTAATCAATATGGTGTAACCATGCATGTGGATGCTTCACAGGGAGCATACTGCGATATTGACTTCGATGCTTTAGAAATTGATTATTTGACAATTTCTGGACATAAGATATATGGACCATGTGGCATTGGTCTATTGATTTCGCGAAACTTACAGGAAGAGTTGTTTTCCCCGATGATTTATGGAGGAGGTCAGCAAAATAACTTTCGATCTGGGACGCTGCCAGCACCTCTTATTGTTGGATTGACAAAGGCGATTGAAATTCTGAGCATGATAAAAGAGCAGGAAAAAAGGCGATTACAAGAATTAAGAGATTATTTATTGCATAAATTGCAAAAAGAGTTTGTAATTTCGGTGCATGGAAATCTAAAAGATCGCCACCCTGCTAATCTATACATCTCTATTCAAGGTGTGGATGCTTTGCAGCTTTTAAATAACATGCAGTCTGATGTGTCGTTTTCTTTGGGGTCAGCTTGCAACGGCATGATGCGCGAGCACTCCGACCTAATGAAATCATTGGGGGTTACTAAGGAGGAGTCGGAAAGCTCGTTCCGTATGGCAGTGGGTAGATATACCACTAAAGAAGAGATTGATTATGTTGTTAAGAAGTTTGTGCTCGCTGTAAAGTCATTAAAAAACATTTTTTGGGGCTGCGCTTAGTGGGTAATCACCATCATCAAAATAAAAAAGGACAGTCATTATCTGTCCTTTTTGTGTATCGTGGTTAGCTGTTTAAAAAGCTTAAATCTTCACCTTCTCGCTGAGTGGTGACGATGCAGCCATCATCGGTAACGATGAGTGTGTGCTCCCATTGGGCGGAAAGCTTACGATCCTTGGTGATGGCAGTCCAGCCGTCTTTCATTATTTTGGTTTGCCATACACCTTGATTAATCATGGGCTCGATGGTGATTGCCATGCCTGTTTTTAGTTGAACGCCGGTGCCTTTTTTGCCGTAGTGTAGTACCTGCGGTTCGCAGTGGAATTCTTTGCCCAGTCCGTGCCCGCAGAATTCGCGCACGATGCTAAAGCGTTCAGGCTCGACCACTTCTTGGATGGCGGCGCCGATGTCACCAAGATAAGCACCGTCTTTGACGACTTTCATGCCAGCGTATAGGGCTTTTTGGGCGACGTCGCAGATGCGATTTGCCATTACAGAACCTTCACCAACGACCCACATGCAAGAGGTGTCGCCATAATAGCCGTCTTTGATGACGGTTACGTCGATATTGATGATGTCTCCGTCTTTTAGTAGGCGTTCATGGTCGGGAATGCCGTGGCACACGACATGGTTAATCGAAGTGCAGATGGATTTTGGAAAGCCGTGATAGTTTAGGCTGGCGGGCGTGGCATCTTGGACTTCGGTGATGTATTTATGCGCCAGATCGTTTAATTCGCCCGTGCTAACCCCAACCTTAACATGCTCATCGAGCATCTCTAGAACTTCAGCCGCCAGGCGACCTGCGATTTTCATTTTTTCGATGTCTTCAGCGTTTAGGATGGGAATATTCTTGCTCATGGTATGCCTTCATTGTGATTATATAAAAAATAGGTGCTCAATCAATGGCACCTATTTTACTAAAAATCAATCAAATTCGCACGGTTTTTATTCTTCATCAAGCAGATCTTGTTCGCGCGCGGCTTGTAAAATCACGCTCGAGCGGTTGCCAGTGCGGCAAAAGATGTGCAATGGGCGCTCTGTTTGGTTATAAAAATCAGCGAATTCTTGAACATGATTCATGTCAAGCATGCCTGATGAGAAGGCGATTTGCTTATAGATGATGCCGTGCTCAGTGCAGGCAGCTTTGATCTCATCTGAGGTCGGCTGACCTGGCTCTTCGCCATCTGGGCGATTATTAACGATGGTTTTTACGCCTTGTTTGGCAAGTTCTGCCACATCAGCAGGGGTGATTTGACCTGATAGTGTGATGCGAAATTCAGGAGCAACGTCGTGCATGGGTAAATCCTTAAAATATTGAATAATGGTGTGACTAGCTTACTCGGTTTTTGTACTTTTGGCAAATTTAATTGGCTAAATCCAAGATTTGGGCGCATCAATGACCATGCAGTCAAGATGTCAAAAATGTTAAGCCCCATATCAAGGCTTATGATAAAATTAAAAAAACAGCAAGCCATCGCAAGCTTATAAGGAATTAGGATGAAGACGTTTTTTAAAGAGCGCTTGACGAAGACCGCCAAAACCGTCAGTGATAAATTCAAAAAAACACCGCAGACACCAGAGTATGACACGCCTTATCCGCATCTGTTTAAACCGCTGGATCTTGGGTTTACACGTCTAAAGAACCGCGTGGTCATGGGGTCGATGCATACCGGTCTTGAGGACAGATTTTATCATTATGGTAAATTGGCGGCGTACTTTGAGGCGCGCGCTCGAGGTGGTGTGGGGCTCATGGTCACAGGTGGCATCTCACCCAACCGCGAAGGCTGGCTGACACCTCTGGGCGGTACATTAAACCGCAGCGCCGACATCGTGAATCACGCTCGGGTTACGCGTGCAGTGCATAAGCACGGCGCGAAGATTCTGCTGCAGATTCTGCATTCGGGGCGTTATGGTTATCATCCTTTTGTGGTGGCGCCCAGCGCGATCAAATCACCCATCTCGCCATTCAAGCCGCGCCAGATGAGCATTAAGAACATTCAGGCGACGATAGAAGACTTCGCTCATACGGCAGCACTGGCAAAAAAAGCCGGCTACGATGGCGTAGAGGTGATGGGCTCAGAAGGGTATCTGATCAATCAATTCTTATCAAGTCGAACGAACCGCCGAACTGACGAATATGGCGGCAGCCTAGAGAATCGCGCAAGATTCGCCATTGATATTGTCAAGGCGATACGTCAGACGGTGGGCGATGAATTCATCATAAGCTTTCGGCTGTCGATGGCAGAATTCGTCGAAGATGGCGCGGTGATGGATGAAGTGGTGACTGTCGCTAGATGGCTTGAGCGGGCAGGTGTGACCTTGATTAATACAGGCATCGGCTGGCATGAGGCGCGTGTACCGACCATCGTCACCTCTGTGCCACGCGCAAGCTTTGTCAGATTCACCAAGACGATTAAGGATGCGGTGAGCATCCCTGTCATCGCTGCCAACCGAATTAACATGCCCGATACCGCCGAAGAGATTTTGGCGACGGGGCAAGCGGACATGGTGCAGATGGCGCGACCATTCTTGGCGGACAGTGATTGGGTGGAGAAAGCCAAACAAGGCAAGGCGCATCTGATTAATACCTGCATCGGCTGCAATCAAGCCTGTCTTGATCATACCTTTGAGAATAAGCGAGCAAGCTGCCTGGTGAATCCTTTGGCGTGTCATGAGACCGAATACGACATCAAACCTGTCAAAAAACCCAAGCGTGTCGCGGTCGTCGGTGGCGGAGTGGCAGGCATGACCGCAGCGCTTACGGCAGCACGTCGTGGGCATCATGTCGTGCTGTTCGAGGCAAAGGAAGTGCTGGGCGGTCAGTTTAATTATGCTAAGGTAATCCCGGGTAAAGAAGAGTTCTTTGAGACGATTCGTTATTTTCATGAGCAGCTGGCATTACATCGGGTGGACGTGCGCCTAAGTACATCTGTAACGCGCCAGATGCTCGATGAGATGGCGTTCGATGACGTCATTGTGGCGACAGGCGTGATACCACGTGCGCTGAACATTGATGGGGTGACACTGCCGCAAGTCATCAGCTATGGCGAGCTGTTATCAGGGGTCAAGCAGGCAGGCGAGCGCGTGGCGGTGCTGGGTGCAGGCGGTATTGGCTTTGATGTGGCGGAATTCTTGGTGCATGGCTCTGATGTATCGAGTGAGGTTAATTTGCGGGATTATCGTCCTGATGCGCAGTCGGCTGATGCATTTTTTCGGCAGTGGGGCGTGGATGGTGATTCCAATTACACCACTAAGGGCGCATTGGTTACGCCAATCCACGCTAGGCCGCATCGTCAATTATATCTGTTGCAGCGCAGCGAAGGCAAACTTGGCAATAGCCTGAATAAGACAACAGGCTGGGTGCATAAAGCTGCCATCAGACAGGCTGGCGTGAAGCAGATTAGCGGCGCATCTTATGAGAGTATTAGCGATGAAGGGCTATGGATCACGGTGGGTGGTCAGTCGCAGCTGCTGCGTGTGGATACGATCGTGGTCTGCATCGGACAAGAATCCGTCAATGAGCTCATGCCGAACGTTGGCGAAGCGCCACGCGCCCAGTATCACGTCATTGGCGGTGCCAAAAAATCTGAACGCCTAGATGCTAAGCGCGCCATCAAAGAAGGTTTTGAGATTGGACTTTTGGTGTGATGGATGTATTGATACGATAACCACAAAATAAGCCCGATAATGGGCTTATTTTTATCAGTGAATGAACCGTTATTGTGCGGTTTTGGTGAAATTGGTTAGGTCGTAGCCGTTTTGTTTGGCGATACCAAGATAGCGATCATAGGTAGTGGCATCTAAGGTCTTGTCTCGTGATAGGATCCATAGATATTTATTATTTGGTGTGCCGACGAGTGCTGATTGGTATTTGCCATTTTGCTTTTCGCCCAATGCCAGCACCCAGTAGTCAGCCTGCCCAAAGGGGAGCTTTTTTAGGATAGATGGCAGAAATGATACCTTTAATTTACTGTTGGTCTGATCGATGGCGTAAGCCTCGCCGGTTGCGTCTGTCATTTTGCCTGACTGAGTTTTGCATTCGTTTTTGATGGTGATTTTACCATTCGATTTTAGGGTATAGGTGGCTTTGACGTCAGAGGCGCATTTATTTTGAAATGACATCGGTAGTCGTCCAATCTCGTACCATGTGCCAAGATAGCTGTTCAAATCTACCTGCGGCACGGTGGTGGGCGCAGCGTGAACGATACTGCTGAACGCTAGGGCGGTGGCGAGAAGATATTTTTTCATAGTATGTCCTTGTGTGGTGTTGGGTGGAATGATTGGCAATGAAGCTTGTTTATTTTATTTAAAATCTACATCTGAGCCATTCATCAAAGATCGCTCATTTCTAATGTATCGCATCACCACCCAAAAAGATGTACAGATTTTGTATCTGAATGTGCCTAATCTTTCGGATCGTTAGTTTGACCCAATAAAAAAGCCACACCGAATTCGGCGTGGCTTTTTTATTGGATTGAGTTTAGTGATTAAGCCTTGTTGATTTTTTGCATGGCTTTTTCATATAGGTCGCCGAATTTTTCTTTGGCGGTGTGTACGAATTCATGATCGGCTTGCTCGTCGATCATTGAGCTGATTTTGGTGAACAGCTCTTTGGTTTTTGATTTTTGATACACAGGTAGGCGTTTGCACACTTCTGTGACTTTCTCGCGAACTTCTGCCAATACTTTCTCGTCACCTTTGGCATCTAGGATGTCGCAGATCCAACCTGCCAGCTCAACGCACTCAGCTTCTTTGAAGCCGCGCGAAGTAACAGCAGGCGTGCCTAGACGGATGCCTGAGGTCACGAATGGTGATTTAGGGTCGTTTGGCACAGAGTTTTTGTTCACGGTGATGTGAGCATCGCCAAGCCATTTGTCCGCTTCTTTGCCTGTGATGCCTTGCTTGATTAGGCTGATCAGCATTAGGTGGTTTTGGGTGCCGCCTGATACCACGTCATAGCCACGATCGACGATGGTCTGCGCCATGGCTTGTGCGTTTTTGACGACTTGTTGTTGGTATTCTTTGAACTCTGGTGACATCGCTTCTTTGAAGCAGGCAGCTTTCGCGGCGATGGCGTGCATGAGTGGACCGCCTTGCGAGCCGGGGAATACCGCTGAGTTTAGTTTCTTTTCGATCTCTTCGTTGGCTTTGGCCAGGATTAGACCTGAACGCGGACCGCGTAGGGTCTTATGGGTTGTGGTAGTGACGACGTCAGCGATTTGAATGGGGCTTGGATATACACCAGCGGCTACCAAGCCTGCCACGTGCGCCATGTCAACGAATAGGTATGCGCCTACTTCGTCTGCGATGTCGCGAAATTTTTGCCAATCCATGACTTGTGAATAAGCTGAGAAGCCTGCGATGATCATCTTTGGCTTATGCTCACGAGCCAGACGCGCCACTTCATCATAATCGATCAAGCCATTATCATCGATGCCATAATGCACCGCATTATAGGTTTTGCCTGAGAATGATACGCTGGCACCGTGAGTTAGGTGACCACCGTGAGCCAGGCTCATGCCAAGAACGGTATCGCCTGCTTCTAGTAGTGCAAGATATACCGCAGCGTTCGCGCTAGAGCCCGCGTGAGGCTGTACATTCGCGTAGTCTGCACCGAACAGCTCTTTGGCGCGGTCGATGGCGATCTGCTCGATCACGTCCACGTGTTCACATCCGCCGTAGTAGCGCTTACCTGGGTAGCCTTCGGCGTATTTGTTGGTCAGTGATGAACCTTGAGCTTCCATAACAGCAGGAGAGCAGTAGTTTTCTGATGCGATCAGCTCAATGTGATCTTCTTGGCGCTGACTTTCAGCATCGATGGCAGCGGCAAGTTCTGGGTCGTAAGCGTGTAGTGAGATGTCTTTAAACATGGATATACCTTTTAAAGTGTGGGGAATAAAAAAATCCCCATTAGTGTATCATAATTTGCCAAAAATAACACAGCTGTTTACCGCTTTTGAGCATCAATCTAGCGATAAAATTCATACCATATTGGTGATATCGGTATCATACATTTGCATACCAATCAGCAGCAAATAGACTTTGTATTTTTATTGATGAAATGCATCCAAAAAACGCTCTTCGATTAATAGCTTCCGACCTTGCCAGTCATAGACGGTTGCCCGACCATACCGCCCATCATAATAAAAAATATGCCGATCATAGGGTAGTTTGCGGTTCTTTTTGAACATCACATAGCCGATGGGGGTGCGTTTTAGGTGGCGTAAGCGCTTGGCATCACCAACTAGGCTATTCACAGGAAAGACGCTCTTGGCGCGCACCCATGCAGCTTCGCTGCTGCCGAATAACAGCACTTCACGCACCCAAGCCAAGGCAGGGCGATGAGAAGGTAAGTTTAGTGATTTTTTATAATATAAATCAATGGCTTGATAGCCTTCTTTGATGACTTGCACGCGCAAAGGCTGCCCTGACTTTGCTTCTAGCAGGGCGGTCAATGAACTTTCGGCGGTCAAATAGGGTATCAAATAATCTGGCGGATTCATTTATAAAACAGATCAAAAATATGCAAAAATTTTAGCATAAAAGTGGATTTTTTGGCAGAAATGGCGATTTTTTAAGATAAATTGTTACAAATTTAGGTTAATTTAGGGTTAATTTCTTAAAAATTTTAGGGAATATTTTGATGGTTTTTGTGGGGTTTCACATAACTGACACATGAGAAATTTTGATAAATATTTTGAATTTTCATGAAGTTGCACAGAAATATGATTGAATAATCATCATTTGATGTAATGAAAATTGGTCTATCATTTATTTTTAAAATACCGAACATTATGGTCGCCTATTGGATAAACGCAAAACTTTTGGGTATTCTGTACCTTAAGAATCGCAGGCAACTAATTACCCATCGGTATAGGCAGTGATTTGGTTAGTGCAGCGGGCGCTGTACTGATGACAATCCACCATGGAATCTAGGAGACTATCATGACTTATCAATCAGCTTTAGAACACGTTCGCAGTGTTAAAGAAAAATTGGGTGGCACTTGGGACGCTATCCGTCCAGAAGACGCTGCTCGTATGATTGTTCAAAACCGCTTCAAAACAGGTCTTGACATTGCTAAATACACCGCTGCCATCATGCGTAAAGACATGGCAGAGTACGATGCTGACAACACCAAATACACTCAATCACTAGGCTGCTGGCACGGTTTCATCGCTCAGCAAAAAATGATTGCTAACAAAAAATACTTCGGCACTACCAACAAGCGTTACATCTACCTATCAGGCTGGATGGTTGCTGCACTTCGTTCAGAATTCGGTCCATTACCTGACCAATCTATGCACGAAAAAACCGCTGTGCCTAAGCTAATCGAAGAGATCTACACTTTCCTACGTCAAGCTGACGCAAAAGAGCTAAACGATCTATTCCGTGCCCTTCAAAAGGCTGAAGAAGCTGGCGACAGCGCAAAAGTTAAAGAAATCGAAAGCCAAATCGACAACTTCGAAACTCACGTTGTACCAATTATCGCTGACATCGACGCAGGTTTTGGTAACGAAGAAGCGACTTACCTACTAACCAAGCAAATGATCGAAGCGGGTGCATGTGCAATCCAAATCGAAAACCAAGTATCTGACGCTAAGCAGTGTGGTCACCAAGCTGGTAAAGTAACTGTGCCACACGAAGACTTCCTAGCTAAGATCAATGCAGTACGTTACGCGTTCCTAGAACTAGGCGTTGACGAAGGTGTTATCGTAGCACGTACTGACTCAGAAGGTGCTGACCTAACTCAAAAAATCCCAGTATCTCGTGAGCCAGGCGACCTAGCTTCTAAGTACATCAGCTACCTAGAAACTACTGAAATCGACATCGCTGACGCAAAAGAAGACGAAATCCTAATCAAGCGTGACGGCAAGCTACACCGCCCAACTCGCCTAGCCTCTGGTCTATATCAGTTCCGCGAAGGCACTCAGCACGACCGCGTTGTACTTGACTGCGTAACTTCGCTACAAAACGGCGCTGACATGATCTGGATCGAAACTCCAACGCCAGACGTAGCAGGCATCGCAAGCTTCGTAAACGACATCAAAAAACAAGTTCCAGATGCAAAATTGGTGTACAACAACTCACCATCATTCAACTGGACCATCAACTTCCGTCAACAAGCGTACGATCGCTGGGTTGCTGAAGGTAAAGATGTATCAGGCTACGACCGTGCTAAGCTAATGGACGCACAGTACGACGATTCAGAGTTGGCTCGTGACGCTGACGAAAAAATCCGTACTTTCCAAGCAGACGCAGCTCGTGAAGCAGGTGTATTCCACCACCTAATTACACTACCAACTTACCACACTGCAGCTCTATCTACTCACGAGCTAGCACAAGGTTACTTCGGTGATGAAGGCATGTTGGCATACGTAGCAGGCGTACAACGTAAAGAAATCCGCGGCGGTATCGCTTGCGTGAAACACCAAGCAATGGCTGGTTCTGACATCGGCGACGACCACAAAGAGATCTTCTCTGGTGAGAATGCTCTTAAAGCTGGCGATGCGAGCAAGAACACCATGAACCAATTTGGCGGCTAATCATTCGCTGTCTAAATGACTAATCCAAACGGTGTTCTGCTGTCAAGGTAGAACACCGTTTTTGTTTAAATTTTGATTTTAAGGATAAAATTATGGCTACTACTCGTATTACCAAAGGCGCTCTTGCCATCGATAAGATTCTATTTGATTTTATTGAGAATGAGGCTTTGCCAGCTGCTAAGCTTGACAGCGACGCTTATTGGAAAAACTTTGAACAAGTTGTTCTTGACCTAACCCCAAAAAACAAAGCACTACTTGCTCGCCGTGAAGAGCTACAAGCCAAGATCGATGACTGGCACAAGAATAATCCCTATGAGCTTGGCGCCTATAAGAATTTCTTGACTAAGATTGGTTATCTTGAGCCTGAAGTTGCTGACTTTGAGATCACCACGCAGAATGTGGATGATGAGATTGCGACCATCGCAGGCGCTCAGCTTGTTGTGCCTGTGCGTAACGCACGTTATGCATTGAACGCTGCTAACGCTCGTTGGGGCAGCTTGTATGATGCTCTGTATGGCTTTGATGTGATTTCAGAAGAGAATGGTACAGAGAAAGGCAAAGGCTACAACCCTGTGCGCGGCGCCAAAGTCGTTGAATTCGCTAAGAATTTCTTAGATGAGACATTCCCGTTACAAAGTGGCTCACACGCAGATGCGACCGCTTACACCATCAAAGATGGTCAGCTATCAGTATTATTAGGCGATACCAAGACCACATTAAAAGACAATAAACTTGCTGGTTTTAATGGCGCGACTGACGAGCCAACCGAAATTATCCTAAAAAATAACGGCCTACACGTCATCATCCAAATCGATCCAAATAGCCCGATCGGTAAAGACGACAAAGCAGGTGTTAAGGATGTCGTTCTAGAATCGGCCGTTACCACGATTCAAGACTTAGAAGACTCAGTTGCCGCTGTCGATGCTGAAGAGAAAGTAGAAGGCTATCGCAACTGGCTAGGTCTAATGAAGGGTGATCTATCGGAAACTCTAGAAAAAAATGGCAAAACCATCACTCGTACACTAAACGCTGATCGTACTTATACCGATTTGTCGGGCAACACTCAGACGCTACACGGTCGTTCGGTCATGTTGCTTCGTAACGTGGGTCACCTGATGACGAACCCTGCGATTTTGGTGAATGGCGAAGAGATTTTTGAGGGTATCATGGATGCGCTTGTCACGCCAATGCTGACTGCCGTGGACATCCGTGGTGAGAACACGCTGCGCAACTCTCGCACAGGTTCGATGTACATTGTGAAGCCAAAAATGCATGGCTCTGATGAAGTGGCATTTGCAGTAGAGCTGTTCGAGCGTGCCGAGCAAGCAATCGGCCTGCCTAAGAACAGCCTAAAAATGGGCATCATGGACGAAGAGCGTAGAACGTCTGCCAACCTTAAAAACTGTATCGAAAAAGCACCAGAGCGCACCATCTTTATTAACACAGGCTTCATGGATAGAACAGGCGATGAGATTCACACCGCCATGCATGCAGGCGCATTTGTGCGTAAGGGCGACGTAAAAGGTCAAACTTGGTTCGGTGCCTACGAAGAGCGCAACGTGTCTATCGGTCTAAAAGCAGGGCTTCGTGGCAAAGCGCAAATCGGTAAAGGCATGTGGCCAAAACCTGACGAGTTGGCTGACATGTACCGCGCTAAGATCGAACACCCACAAGCTGGCGCGAACTGTGCTTGGGTACCATCACCTAGCGGTGCGGTAATCCATGCTATCCATTACCATCAGTGTAATGTCATGAACCGTCAAGAAGAGCTTGCCAAGCTTGCCACGCCAAGCCTTGATGATCTTCTGACCATTCCACTTGCCACCGATACGAACTGGACAGCAGACGAGAAGCGTCGTGAGCTTGAGAATAATTGTCAAGGCATCTTGGGCTATGTTGTGCGCTGGGTTGATTTGGGTGTGGGCTGTTCAAAAGTGCCTGACATCAATAACGTCGGTCTGATGGAAGACCGTGCGACCTTGCGTATCTCGTCGCAGCACGTTGCCAACTGGTTGGCTCACGGCGTCGTAACGTCTGATGAGGTGATGGAAGTGTTAAAACGCATGGCGAAAGTTGTGGATGAGCAAAACGCAAGCGATCCTGCGTATCGTCCGATGGCGGATGACTTTGATAATAACATCGCCTTTAATGCTGCTGCTGACCTAATCTTCAAAGGCGCGACACAGCCGTCTGGCTACACTGAGCCATTGCTGCACAAGGCAAGATTGAAACTTAAAGGCTATCAAGGCGACTGATATAAGTTACCTAAATAGCTAACAAAACCCCAAACTTAGGTTTGGGGTTTTTGGTTTAAATGTAGGTTATTTCTCGTTAAGTGGTAAGCTTAATCACAACCTTACCAACCACAAATTCATCCTAAAACCAACAAATAAACACCCCACGCCAAACATGGCGAGCGTCATAATGAACGGACGAGATCCGAATATATCCGCCAGTTTTTTGCCGCTAAATACCAACAGCAGCAAGTACAAAAAGCTGATAAGTTGCAAAATCACTGCTAATACAAAAAACGTCAAAAACGGCTTGTCGTAAGTCGGACTAACAAACTGCACAAAAAAACGACAAGAAAAACAAAATTGCCTTAGGGTTGGTCAGGCTGAGCGACAACGATCGGTGAAAGTAGTTTTGATTTGCCACTTTTGGTGGGTTAAAGCTTTGATTGGCGATGAGATGCCTGTTCTTAAATGTGTGATAAGCCCCGATGATTAGGCGTATCCCAAGGTATGCCAAATAACAGCCGCCAATAAGCTTGATGACATCAAACACGCTGGGGGTAGAGCTTTAGTAGTGTTCCCGCTCCGAACACGGTCGCCAGTATCAGTATTGTATCACCCACCAAGATTCTTGCCATGGTCTGTCCGCCGGCTTTTTTGCCACGAGATGCTGCTACCGATAGACAGTACAGACTGTTGGCGCCAGGCAAGGTAATGATGATGATCACGCCGATGAGATAAGCGGTCAGGTCTGTGATGCCGAACACGGGTTTTCCGTCTAGTTGTGATATACCTCAAGAGCGGGGACGATTTGTTTTTTGCGGCTGACGATGCCTGTTAGGCTAAATAGACCGTCTTGGGCGGCGGTGTTAAATGCCTTGGATAAAATAGTATTTTGAGTATCATCGTAAGCGATGGCATAGCCTGTTCGCTGTGCGATGTCCACGATGGCTATCATCAGGTGGTCAAGTTGCTTTTCTTGTTTTAGGGTTTGGGCGGTCGTGATGAGATCGTCCATTCGTCCGATGATTTGAGGCAGATTCATGGTCTCGATCCCTGCGATGCCCCATTTGCTCGTGCCGAATTGATATTCTTTGTAATCCATCAGTAGGATGTCGCGGGCAGATAGGTGGCTGACGTCACTTTTTGCTAAGAACATGGCTTGGGCGAAATCATCCTTTTGCGATTCGCTCATGTTGGCGATAGCAAGTAGCTCTGCTGCCACCATGCGATCATCATCTGTGGTGGTGGGGCTGTTTAAATTAAGGGTGTCTGATAGAATCGCAGACAGCATGAACGTCGCCAGCAAGGGTGTGATGGTGATGGACTTTTGGATGAACATCTCATACAGGATCGTGCAGGTGCAGCCCACAGGGTAGATGCGAACGTAGGCGGGTTTAGGCGTTGATATGCCTAGCTTATGATGATCGATGATGTATCTGATATCAAAGTCTGCCAAATGCGCAATCGATTGAGTAGGTTCATTATGATCGGTCAAGCCAATCAAGTCGCCCAGGCTTAATGTGCTTAAGGGCTGATTGGGGTCTAAGTAAGGCAAAATCTCAGGTGTCAAACCAGCTAATTCATCAGAATAATGCTGCCAAAGATAATCCAGCACAAACTTCGTCTCAAGGTTTGGCACGCCAAGTCGATAGGGTGTGGCGGCGATGTCTTGAGCATTTAACCAATGAGCGAACGCGAACGCAGAGGCGAACGCATCGGTATCAGGAGAAGTGTGACCAAAAATATGATGCATAATAAGCCTTTATGAATTCGTGCTGTAGTTGGTAGGGTCTTTACCATCTTTGGCGGTGATCGCCTCACCAAAGAACGCCTTCATGACGTTGTCTTTGGCGGTGTTGTAATGCGCGAAGGCTTGGCAGGTGCTGATGAGATCGCCTTGCCATGTTGGGATGATGCTTTTCATTTTGCTGAATCGGTTTACCACCTCAGGCATGGTCTTGGCAAATTCCACCGCGCGCATGGCATCATCACGGTTATTGCAGACCAGCACCATGTCGCAGCCCGCTTCGATGGCGGACTTGACGCGAGCGGTGACATCGCCTGCGACATGAGCAGCTTTCATTGATAGGTCGTCTGAGAATAGCACGCCATCATAGCCTAATTGCTGTCTTAGAATGTCTTGTAGCCAGACTTTTGAGAAGCCTGCTGGCTTGTCATCGATTTGGCTAAATATCACATGCGCAGGCATGAGTGCATCGAGTTTTGATAAGTTATTTTTGAAGGTGATGAGGTCGCAGGTCCATATTTCATCAAGGGTGCGCTCATCCACCGCGTCCGAGACGTGCGAGTCAGGGGCGATGGAGCCGTGACCCGGGAAGTGTTTGCCGGTGGCTTTCATGCCTGTATCATTCATGCCATCGATAAAGCGCGCTGATAGAGCGGTGACAGCCTCTGGGTTGGTATGAAAGGCGCGATCACCAATAACCAGACTGCAACCATCAATGTCCATGACAGGCGCAAAGCTGATATCCACGCCCACCGCGAGTACCTCGCACGCCATTAGGTAGCCCGTATCATAGGCGAGCGATAAGGCAAGCTCTTGATTGTCATCATAAATCTCTCCGAGTCGTCCCATCGCAGGCAGGGGTGTAAAACCATCGCGAAAGCGCGCCACTCGGCCGCCTTCTTGGTCGGCGCTGATGATAAGATTGGGATTGATGGCTCTCATGCTGTCAGTTAAGGCGCGCACTTGGGTAGGGTCTGCCACGTTACGCTTAAATAAAATCACGCCGCCCAATGCGTTATTTGCTAAGAAGTCCTTATCATCGCCGGTTAGGGTCAGACCATCCACGTCCGCCATGATGATGCCAGTTGCCATAACTTACCTTAATGTAGTGAAATAAATTTGCTTATTATACGATGAATTTGGACAAATGTATCAATCGGTAGAAATTTACTCACAAAAACCATCACACAAGCAAGGTTGAGTATGGTAAGATAATGCGAATTTTTCTTAATTTCACCGATTGATAATAACATTGGAATATATTATGAAACAGCAATTTTTATTGTCGGGTGTGGCGACCGCTGTGGTGGGTGTGCTGCTTGCTCAGAGCGTCAGCACTGTGGCGACAGCTTCGGACAAACAAGGCTTTGAGCCAAATGTCGAACAAAAAGTCACCGCCCGTCAGGTGTCGTTGTTGCTCGATCGTGCGCATTATCTAGATCAGCCACTAGACCGCGAAATGGGCAAAAAAATCCTTGAAACTTACTTTGATAATTTAGATGCATCACGCACTCTACTGCTACAGTCGGACGTGGATGAATTCATGGCAAAATACGGCGACACCTATGCTGAGCGCCTAAAACGTGGCGATCTGACAGCAGGTATTGAGATTTTTGAGCGTTATCGCACGCGCGCCAATGAATACTATGATACCGCCAAAGAGATGCTGGCAAAAGATGTTGACCTTCGCACGAATGAGTCCATCATTCTAGATCGCGAAGAAGCGCCACGTTTCGCCAGCAAAGAAGAACAGCTACGCTATTGGCAAAATCAAACCACTTATGCACTGATTAACATCACCTTAAACCAAGAAGATGATAGAGCCAAGGATAAGGCATTTATTGATAATCCTGAACTGTCTCGTGGTCAGGATTTGGTTAAAGGTGAGAAGCGTACGCCGAACGAGATTTTATTAAATCGTATCAATCGTCAGCAGCAGCAGTTGGCGCGCCTAAAAGATGATGAAATCATGGAGGGCGTGCTAAATGCAGCGATGATGGCATACGATCCTCACAGCAACTACTACGCGCCAGTGCAGGCGAACGAAATGCAGATTCAGTCCAATCTACAGTTAGAGGGCATTGGTGTATCCATTCGTCCCGATCGTAAGAACCCTGATTACACGCGTATCATCAGCTTGGTCGATGGCGGCCCTGCCCAAAAAACAGGTCAGATCCGTGCCAATGATCTCATCCTAGGCGTGGCTCAAGATGGTGAAGAGATGATGGATACCATCGGCTTTAGCACGCGTGAGATAGTGGCACTCATCCGCGGCGCAAAAGGCACAACCGTCACCATTAAGGTCAAGCAGCCGAATACGCCTGACAGCTCAGCGCGTAATGTCACCATCGTGCGTGATGTCATCAAGCAAGATGAATCAGGGGTGCATCATCGTATCGTTGAGATGCCGTATGAGGGCGGCGTCAAGCGCGTTGGCGTGCTAGAGATTCCAAGTTTTTATCTTAATTTTCAGGCGCGACGCAGTGGCCTAAGTGCTGATAATTATCGTTCGGTCAGCATCGATACCGAAAAAGCCCTAAAAGCCTTAAATCAAGAGAACATCGATGGGCTTGTGGTTGATCTGCGCAACAACCCTGGTGGTTCACTGGATGAAGTTGCCAAGATGATGGGCTTATTCATCAAAGAAGGCCCACTGGTGCAGATTCGAGATAACCGCGGCAACGTCCAGATTTACGCCGATAAAGACGGCGGTCGTCAGCTATATGCAGGCGATATGTCTGTGTTGATTAATTTAGGTTCAGCATCGGCGTCAGAGATTTTCTCCGCGGCGATCCAAGACTATGGACGCGGTCTGGTGGTGGGTAGCACCACCACAGGTAAGGGCTCAGCTCAGGCGCGACGCGACGATCTGGCGCTTGGTACAGCAGCGATTACCCAGCGGAAATTCTACCGCATCAATGGCGGCAGTACTCAGAATAAAGGCGTCGTGCCAGACATTCCGTTGGTGAACATCTATGAGGGCATTGAATTTGGCGAACGCGAATACAAGAACCCACTTGAGTGGGATACCATTGCAACTACTCAATATACTCCTGAGGGTAAATACAGCCAAGCGTTAATTGAGCGCCTAACCAAAGAATCCAAGGTGCGCCAAGACCAAGACGTGCAGTTTAGATACCTAAGCGAGCTCAATGCCATCCGTGCACTTGATGATGACAAAAAATCTGTCGCTGTGAACATCGATAAGCGCCGAGCTAAAGCCAAAGAAATTGAAGCTTTGACATTAAGAGCTGAGAATGCACGTCGTCAGGCAACGGGTGAGACGCCTTATACTGATTGGGCAACCTATCAAGCAAGCGTCGATGCCTTGGCTGAAGAGCGCGGCGCAATGAAAGAGCATGAGCGCCCAAAATTGCCTGAAGAAGAAGCTTATATCTTTGAGGCGGCGCGCTTAATGTTCGATGCCAAGAAATAACACAAAGCAAAGAAATAAAAAGCCATCATCGTGATGGCTTTTTATTTGGGATTGCAAATGATTTATGACTTGGTTGTGTTCTGAGCGTCTTTTGTGGCATCTTTGCCTTTGATGGGCAGCACAACTAAAAATCGAGTCTTGCCTTGCCATGTGTCTGTGCTAATGTGTCCGCCATGGGCTTCTACAATTTGGGACACTAGGGATAGACCAAGACCTGAACCTTTTTTCTCCTGCTTTAGGCGCACAAAGGGGCTAAAGATGTCTTTGCGCTTATCTTCTGGAATGCCACCGCCCTGATCGATAAAGGCAAGCACCGCAAAGTCTGCTTCTTTTGGTGGTGCGTCTTTTTGGCGAGAGAAACGCAGCAAAGGTTTCTTGGCTGGCTTGGTTGTTTCGCTATTAATCTCAGGGGTAATCTGGGTAAGATTATCTGGAATGTTCTGCGCGCTTGATAAATCTGCCGCTTCGTACAGATAGACTTCAATGGGCGGCACACCATGAATCATGGCGTTATTTAGAAGATTTCTTACCAGATGGGTGAGTAGCTTGGGCTGCGCGATGATGGTCATGGCTTCGGCGGTCAGAGTCACCTCGGGGTAATGCTGACACTCTGTGCGCACCAGATCATACAGATCAACCTGTTCGGCAGCTTGCAGGGCGTGACCTGCATCAAGGCGCGACACCAACAGAATGCTCTCGACCAGATCATTAAGCCCTGTCAGATCTCGATTGATGGCTGCGGCGCGTTTGTCAAACTTTGCCTTATCATTATCATTTAGCTTATGGGCGAGCATGTCCATCATCTCAATCTGCAATCGAATGCGCGTGATGGGCGTGCGAAATTCGTGCGATGCATGAGCAAGCAGAAGGTTATTGGCGTTGATGAGCTGTTCGATTTTTTTGGCGGATTGATTGAAACCGCGTGCCAATGCTGCAATCTCATCATTGCCGTCTTCATTCACGCGCACACTAAAATCGCCATTACCCAGCTTGTCCATCTCTTGGCTCATCTGATTGATTCGCTTTGTGATATTGCGTGCAATCCACCACAGCACCGCCGCCATCATGATGATTAATAGGAGTGTGCCTGTAAATAGGTTTAGCAGACGAGAGAATGGACGTTCTTTTGGTAGGATACGGCTTTCATACCACACCTGATAGCCTGCGCTGTTCTTGATGGTGATGTGGTGGTGCGCAGGAGAGAATATCCCAGGGGCGACATTGTCAATCCACGTGCGTTCTCCGATAAGCTTTGGAGGTAGATCGCTGTTCTCGGTCTGCAGGATGAGCTCTCCTGTGGGGCTGTACAGACCGATTTTGGCATTTAGGCTTTCATCAAAGATGTCAAAGCTTTTTTTGACCACGGCTAAGATGAAACGTGCTTTTAGTAGTTCGTTTTCTTTGGTTAGGGCTTCAGCTTGGGTCACCAAAGGGTCAATCTGTGTGACGATCTGCTCGGCAATGGCGCGCGATCGTACGCTGTCGGAGTTGTTATGCACAAGCTGAGACAGGACAATCATGGCAATGGCAAAAGCCACAATTGCCAAAAAAACGCTAATAAATAAGCGAGCGAAAACAGAGTTTGGGGCGAATTGAAATTGCTTCATAAACTTTAAAAATCACATAAAAAAGACCATCATGGCGATGGTCTTTTATCGGACAGACCTATACTTGGTCGGTCGCGAACTGGTAACCCACACCGCGCACGGTGATGATGCGTTTAGGCTGACGCGGGTTGTCTTCGATGAGTGCGCGCAGGCGTGAGATGTGCACGTCGATGGCACGATCTATATTCTCTGAGCTGTCATCGTTTGGCATGGCTTGCCAAAGTTGTTCGCGATTTAGCACCTTGCCAGCATGGGTTGCAAAGTAATGCAGTAGCTGGAATTGGTGCGTGGTCAGACGTACGATCTTGTCATCAATGGTCACTTCGTGGCTGTCAGGAAATACAGTTAAGCGACCAAATGTTAAACTGCCAGAGTGTAGGTCGGCTTGGTTTGGCGTCTCGTGACGGCGAAGTACCGCACGGATACGCGCAAGCAATTCACGCGGCTCAAATGGCTTAGAGATATAATCATCAGCACCCATCTCAAGGCCTAACACGCGGTCAGTGGTATCACCTTTGGCGGTGAGCATGACAATTGGCACTTTATTGATGTGTAGGTTCTTAGAGCCACGAACTTTTTGGCAGACTTGCATGCCATCCATGTCAGGCAGCATCAAGTCTAGCACGATTAAGCTGATGTCGCGTTCTTTGGCATCTAGTAGGTCAAGTCCGCCTTGGCCTGTGGCGGCGTGATGTACTTCATAGTAGTTCATTGACAGGTAGTCGCTGATTAATTCTGCCAAATCTGGATCATCTTCGATAAGTAAAATTTGTTTATTCATGGATTATCCTAGTTGAGTAAGCTATTTCAAAAATTAAATTAAAATCTAGTGTGTATATCTTGCCAATGTTTGCGTGGCTTGACAAGTGTTAATTTGTAGCAAATAACCCTTTTTATGAAAATTTGCGTAAATTTTCCAAGAATCGCGTAAAACTAAGCGGCTTTTGAAAATTGTCAGTAACAATTCGCATTATCGTGTATTAATCGACGACCACGCGCTTGCCATCGGCTTGCATCGGTAGTTCGACCAAGACAATTAAGCTGTCTTCGGTGATGCCTGATGCCAAGAATCTGCGCGATTCTGGCAGGTATTCGATGATGTGCACGCGCGACAGCGTAAGGCTGGCATCTTGCTTGACCACCCAGATATTCGCGGCGATGGGCGCTTGCGGCTTGTGGGGTGGGGCGTGGAGCTTGGTTAGATCAAGTGGTGATAAGTTGTCATCAACGATGGCGAACTTAGGCACGAGTGCGCCAACGCTAATCTGACCGTATTCCACGATGCCTTTGGCGAACTGTCCTGAGTTGAGTCTGTTGGCGCTGTCTTTTTTTGGTGAGATTTCAACGCTGACATCAATCGTGCTGAATGATTCTGGGCTTTTGGTCACGTGAGCGATTTGTCCGCTAAATGGCGCATCATCAACGCTGATGTCGACGGTTTTTCCGATTTTTAGATGTGGCTTTAGGTAGGCGGGCAGACGGCTGATGAACTGATATTTTGATTCATCAACGAGGGTTAGTAGAGGTGTGTTGGCTTTGATGGTCATGCCAGTATTTAGGCGTAAATTATCCACCACCCCATTAAAAGGCGCGGTCAGTGTGATGATTTGCTCATCTTTTGATGCGCGACTGTCTTGCTCTTGTTCCGCCTCTTCATTGATCGTATGTATTGGCGCTGGTTGAAGATGAGCGAGTATGTCGCCTTTTTTGACAGCGTCACCTGATTTGACAAGAACATTAACCACTGTGATGTCGATCGGCTGAACGAGATTGGTTCTTTGGATGGGTGCGATGATGCCTTGTAAGCCAAAACTGGGCTGATAGCGCGACATCTTGACCGAGGATAGATGTACGCCATTGAGAATAACCTCTTCACCGTCGAAGCGTACGGGGTGGGCGGTAATGTCGTCTTGTAGGAGTTGGTCGCGCTTTTTGGCGGCGGATTCATCGCGGTTGTCGATTTTATTGTCCAGATGTTCTGCCAAATCCGCGCTGTCCATGTCTTGGCAGCCGATGAGTAATGCAAAGAAATAAGGTAAACAATAAATAGCACGCATGATGATTGGTAAGACATGGAATTTTGGATTATCTTAGCATGTTTTTTTATAAAAAATGAGATTTTTTGAAAATGAGAGACGACTGGCGAAATAATAAACGAAAAACTCATGGATTTTTTTTGAGTAATCCGTTAGGCTACAAGGGTGTTTAATTTAACGTGGGAGATTTTATGAGTTCTGCACATCACAAGCTTAACGCCAGTTCTATGCAACCTGTACAAAAATATGCACTTGCCGTGCGTATCTTTCATTGGGCGGGGGCGTTGCTGATCTTGGCAGCATTCATCACCATTAACCAAGGCGATGATTTTATTGGCGTGCATAAATCCATCGGAGCTAGCTTCTTGATTTGGACAATTCTTCGCATCATTACCCGCTTTGCCACCAAAGCGCCAGCGCCCGTACCAGCACCTGCGTTTCAGACGTTGGTTGCGCATTTGGTGCATCTGGCATTATATGTGGTGATGCTTGCCATGCCAATCACAGGCGCACTGATGTCAATGTATGGCGGTCGCGGCGTGAGTGTATTTGGGCTATTTGAGCTGCCGATGATCGTTGGCGTGGATCGTGATATGTCAAAACTCATGAACCTTTGGCATACTGAATTTATCTGGACGGCGATGTGGCTGCTAATCGTGGCGCATATCGGTGCGGCGTTGTATCATCAATTTCTCGTTAAGGATAATCTCATCGCCAGAATGCGCTGATATGCCCTTAGACAACAAAAAACACCCAAATCAAATTTGGGTGTTTTTTGTTGTGAGATATTATTTGCGATCAGGTAGGCTGATGCTCATCTCAAGCATGTCAATATGATCTTCGTGGTGATGGTTGATGTTAACATTGTCTATTTGTACGCCGTTGACATATTTATTGACCACTTCTAGGATCTCGCGCTTCATCTGCTCGATACGATCAGCTGTTAGGCGAGTATTTAGGCGATCAGAGCTTGCCACAATGACCTTTAGGCGGTCTTTGGCGATGTCTGCGCTGCTAGGTGTGTCATTACCCCCAAATAGGGATGCCCAGAATCCTTTTTTCATATTAGCCTCCGAACAGTTTTGCAAAGAAGCCTTTTTTCTTCACGTCTAGGTGGCGCAGTGGGCGCTCTTCACCTAAGAAACGTGCAACGATGTCATCATAGCACTGACCTGCCGCTGATTCAGGGTAGTGAATCACAGGCTGACCGTGGTTAGATGCTTCTAGCACAGCGTTACTCTCTGGGATCACACCAATCAACGGCACGCGTAGAATCTCGTTCGCGATGGTGTCGATGTCCATCATCTCGCCTTGAGCGGCGCGCTCTGGGTTGTAGCGAGTGATCACTAGGTGTTCACGTACGCTACCACCTTCCTCAACTCTCTTGGTGCGAGACTGTAGGATGCCGATGATGCGGTCAGAGTCACGTACGCTAGATACTTCTGGATTGGTGACGATTAGGGCTTCGTCCGCATGATACATGGCAAGCTGTGCACCACGCTCAATACCTGCTGGGCTGTCACAGATGATGAAGTCAAATGCTAAGTCTTCTGACAGTTCTTTCATGACAGCAGCAACGCCTTCGTCAGTCAGTGCGTCTTTATCACGAGTCTGTGAAGCAGGTAGAATGTACAGATTCTCTAATTGCTTGTCTTTAACCAATGCTTGGGTCAGTTTGGCATTGCCGCTAATAACGTCAACAAAGTCATATACGATGCGGTTCTCACAGCCCATGATAAGGTCAAGATTACGCAAGCCCACATCAAAGTCGATGATGACAGTCTTATAGCCACGCTTGGCCAGGCCTGCACCAAAAGATGCGCTCGTGGTGGTCTTGCCAACACCGCCTTTACCTGAAGTTACTACGATGATTTTTGCCACAATGGCACTCCTTAGTTAAATACAATCATTTTATCTATTAAGTTATGCTAATAAATAAAACAAATGCAAATTTATCAAAAAATTATTTAATAAGCATAACATATTTTACCAATTTATGAATAATTTTGCGAAAAATTATAAGTAGTTTCATCAGTAAATTGATAAAAAATAAACAGGTTTTTATTTTTTTTAAATAAAAATGACAATTAGGTATCAATTTTGGTAAATACTAAGCCTTCTTTTTCGTCATAACTGACTTGTACCGCCTCATCGATCATCTCGCTTGGGATGTCTTCTGACAGGCAGTAAGTGCCTGCGACAGACACCAATGTTGGGTTGAATTTCTGGCAGAAGATACGAGCGTCCTTATCGCCTGTCGCACCCGCCACCAATCGACCCAGTCCGCGACCATAGATGTGCAGGTTGCTGTCAGTGATGGCTTCAGCGCCTTGATTCACCCCGCCGATGATGGTGAGGTCGCCACCGAAGTGATGAATACTCTGACCTGAGCGCACCATCTGTGCATAGGTACTGCTTGGCTGAGGCTGGTAGGCGGGTGCCTGTACTGGTGTGCCGACGACTGTGTTGGTATTGTTGTTGGAGTTGCTGTCAGGCTTATTAATCACCGCAGACTTGACAGGACGATCTTCTTTGGCTTGGATGCGTTCAAGTCGTTTGCCATCAGGAGGCAGGATGGCAAGGCGAAGTTGTTTGGCTTGGGTGTTGAGTGCGCCATCGACCACGCCAATCGGCTGCAAACCAAGCTGCCACAAGGTGTCCAGCAGTACTTCTAGGTCTAGATTGACATCGCTGTCGATCACGACGGGGATGTTCGCGGTTGCTGAATTACCTGACAATGCATCGGTCAATTCAGCCTGAATGTCGCCTAGATTATCTGTGGTGATTTTGATTCGGCTGAAGGTCAGCATCTTGCCGAATAACTGAATGGCTTTACTCATGATAATAAACCGTCTCAATGAAATAAAATAAAACGCTAAGATTGTAGCATTTTTTTGGCGTCGAAAGAACACCGCTTTTCTTTAATTGCTTGAATTTCCAACAATATCTATCGCAGTTAGCCTTAGGCTATTGATGTTCTGATACCGCTGCTTTGATTTGTGCGCTATGTTTCCATTGCTGAGCTTTAATTTGTTGTTCAAACGCACTCAGCGCATCTTCGACCACATTAGCAACGAGTTTTTGGAGTGCTGGGCGATCGGTGTTGATGCTTGCCACGCCTTTGGCGATCTGTACCATGAGCGCATCTAACGTCTTATCATCGAACAGGTGCGAATTCACCGAAGTGGTGACATTCTCCCCGATGTTCTTGCCAATGGTGGTGATTTGATTTTCGATGAGATTGCCTGCGATCGGGATGAGTTTTAGGTATTTTTTGAGCTCTGGGGTGTCAATGAGTGCGCGCTCAACCGCAGTCCCGATGTCAGATGAGAGCTGTTCGCCAACTTGATTGTTAAAAGCTAAGCTTAGCTTTGGGCTAAGTTCTGCGCGTAGAAGCTCGAGTATGGCATTTTCAAAGGCGTCACGGTTTTTGTCGATGGTGTCTTGGATGAGCTTGTCGTGAGTCTTGGAGCGTTTGATTTGTTCGCGGATGTTGTCGGTGGCGGTTAGAATCACTCGATCTGACAGTTCTTCCAAAATTACGCCATAGTAGAATCTGGCTGAATTGATCCAACGCTGTGGAATGACCTTGATGCCCACTTCGTGCAGGCGCTTAATGATGATGCCAGCGCGGAGCAGTCTGAGCGCACGCAAGGCAGGGAAACACGCCAACACTTCATACCAATGCACAAAAGGAAAGAAAAACCATCGATGATAAGTGTGGTTCACGATGGCAAGCACCCAGCGTACCGCAAGCTCTGCCACCCACAGTAGCGTAAACATACCCCCAACTGCCGCAAGCGTCTCATGATACTGGTCTTGGTACACCTGCAAAGGTGCGCCAAAGTTCATCCATTCTGCGAGCTTCTCGACGAGCGCACTCATCAGAATGTTATCTATAAAGATTAGTGTCAAGTCCACCACGAGCAGACCGAGCATCAGGATGTCGTAGCCGATTTTAAGTTTGCTTGGCTGATGATCGTCTGAATCACTGCCAAATAAAGGCACGACGTCATTAGGTACTTCGTGAGATTGTGGGATGCTTAGCTCGTCTAGGTCGGGTGTTTGTCGCATAGAATTATCATAAATTAAAAGTATTGGGCTGTTATTATGGTGCTTGGTCAAATTCAGCCAGCATCTCATCGATGCGAGCATCTTTGGCTTGCCAAATCTCATCCAGCCATGAGAACAGTTTGGCTTTTACGTCATCATTGCTGTCGTATTCACCATTTTTTAGGGCGTTAAATAGGTCGTCTTCCATCTTGATGTGGCGAATGTCGACGCCCAGACGGGTAAGTTTGCCCTGCCAAAGATCACTGTATTTAGGCGCGCCATCAGGATAGACGAGCGTCATGTCTAAGATGCCATCTATTTGCTTACCAAGGCTGCTGATGGCAAGTGCAAAACCACCTGCTTTTGGTTTTAGTAGGTGCTTATAAGGTGATTTTTGGGCGGCGTGTTTGGCTTTGGTGAAGCGCGTGCCTTCTAGATAGTTGAGTAACACAAAAGGCTTGTCAGCGAGCAGTCCGCACGCACGTCGTGCTTCGTCTAAGTCGCGTCTGGCAAGCTCTGGGTTTTTGGCGATTTGCTCTTTTGAATGGCGTTTCATCATCGGAAAGTCCAAAAAATAAAACGTCTGACCCACAACAGGGATGTATATCAGCTCATGCTTGGCAAAAAAACGCGTGATCGGCAGGCGACCTTCGCTGGCGTACTGAATGATGCTCGTGTCCACCCATGATTGATGGTTGCAGATGAGCAAATATTTGCCATTTGGGTTTAGGTTTTCAGGCAGGCTGATGCGCCAGTCTTTGGTGGGCAATACCTTATCAATCATGAAATTATTCGAGCGAATCCAATAATCTGCCATGCCGATGACCACTTTGTCGGCGCGCTTTGATTTGCCGAACATCTTAGCAAGTCCGGCCGTGTAAAGTGGCGCTGACAATGCTAAGCTATTGGCTGCGATGCTGCCTGTGCCGATTGCAAAGGAGAGTTTTTGGGCAAGTTTCGGCTTGGTTTCGTGTAATTTTTGAAAAAAAGGCAAGGTCTTACGAGAATTTGCGCTCATGACTGATCCTAAAAATCTTATTTTTAATCAATAAAAGAGGTTCTAAATTGCGCAGGTGGTACAAATTGTGTAACAAAATATGAAAAATTCTGCGAAATTCAAAAATTTAAACGCATTTTATCAAATTTTGATAAAAAAACGGTAAATTTGTCCGAAAAAATCCATTGAAATCTAATTTTTGAAAAATTTTGATACAATATTACTCAGCATTTGTTTCCAAACGACCAAAATTTGAAAGGTAGATTATTGATTCTGGTGAAAAATATTGCGATTTTGGCTACTTGTTGGGTAGCTTTAGGGAATTTCGGTAAAAATCTCCTAAAATTACGGTGAATCTTTCAAGAAAGATAATCAAAAGTACACTGATGAGATACACACTTACAACAGATAAGTAAGTTTTTTCATTCATAATGCAATCAAAGCAAGCGAATTAGTCACCTAATCTGCTTGAGATAACTTCAAAAATTTTAAATTTTATAAAAGACTTAGGGAGTTTAACATGAAAATCAAACTACTTGCTGTAACAGCATTGGCATCTAGCATGGTTATCACAGGCTGTGCGACCACTGGCGGTCCAGTTGTCAACGATCAAACCAAAAAAGCCGGTATCGGCGCATTGGCAGGCGCACTAGGTGGTGCTGCCATCTCTAAAGCGACTGGCGGTGAGAAGACTGGTCGTGACGCAGCGATCGGCGCAGTATTGGGCGCAGGCGTTGGTGCGTACATGGGTCGCCAAGCTAAGCAAATCGAACAACAAATGGCAGGTACTGGCGTTGAAGTACGTCAAGACTCACAAGGTAACATCAACTTAGTAATGCCAGGCAACATCACGTTCGCTCATGATGATGCAACCATCAATTCCTCATTTTATAACAGCCTAAACCAATTGGCACAAACAATGATCCAGTATGATCAAACCACCATCGTCGTGGCAGGTCACACTGACAGCACAGGTGCTGCATCTTATAACCAAGCACTTTCACAACGTCGTGCGGCAGCAGTATCTGACTACCTGGTATCTCGTGGTGTACCAGCATACCGCACCAGAATAGTAGGCTATGGTCAAACTCAGCCTATCGCAAGCAACGCGAACGAGTCAGGTCGTTCTCAAAACCGCCGCGTAGAGCTAACCATCAACGCACCACAAGAACTCCGTTAATTCTTAGCGTTGATCATTAAAAAACAGGTTGGATTATCCAGCCTGTTTTTTTGTGTTGATTTAATTTTTTATGCGGATGATGAGACTGCTATAATGACTTATTTATCCCAAAGAGTAAATACGCTCATGCGATCAGAGCAGTTATTAAGACTACACCAAGACTTTGCTGAACAAGGAATCATTCTAAGCATCACCAAAAAATCAGTAAAGAACATTAACTTTCGCATGAAAGCGGGCGAATGTCATGTCAGCGTGCCAAGATGGGCATCTGAGCGTGCTGTCATAGAGGCGGTTCGAGCGCGGTTGTCTTGGGTGTTTCAGGCGCATCATAAACTACAACAAAAAGCGCATTTTCGCCATGCTTATGAGCGAAGATTATGGGGTGAGAGTGTGGATTTGCCCGCTGATGAAAGTCAGATTTTACGAATTTATCGGCAGGCGTTGTCTTCTCGGTTACCTGATTTGATTGCCAAATGGCAACCCATCGTCGGTAGGGTCGCCAGAGAAGTGCGCTTAAAGAAAATGAAAACTCGCTGGGGTACATGTAATACTCGTGAAGGTAGAGTGTGGCTGTCGGTATATTTGGCGGCATATCCCTATGAATGCACCGAATATGTGTTCGTGCATGAGCTTTGCCATCTCATTCATGCCAATCACAGCCCATTATTTTGGGCGGAAGTCAAAAAAGCCATGCCAGATTATAAAAAATGGCATGACCTTCTAAAAGCGCGTGATGAAAGCTTGTAAGGGCGGTTATCTGTACTTTTTGGCGTCTTCTGTCATGGCTTGATGGAAGACCTCGCTTAGAATGCGCACATCATCAACGCGTGCGTAGTTAAGGCGTGTGATGAATGCCAGTCGACGATGTGGCCCGGGTTCTGACAGTGGTATAGAAGTTAGGTCATGGATGGTCGATAGCTGATCAAGTGCCATCTTAGGCACGAGCGTCGTCCCCATGCCAGACAGCGCCATCTGAATGATGGTGTTGAGGCTGGCGTCAGAGAATCCTGACTTGATCTCGCTTTTGTTCATTTGGCATACAGACAGTACTTGATCGGTCAAGCAGTGACCTTCACCCAGTAATAGTAAGTTAGTCTTAGATAGCTCGCCACTGGTGATGTGCTTGGAGCTGTCGTGTTCGTCCTCTTTTGGGAAAATCGCAAAAAAATCTTCCGCCCAAAATTCAAAGGTATGCAGACCTTCCACGGGGTATGGCAGGGCGATGATGGCGGTGTCAATGTGTCCGTAGCGTACCTGATCGATGAGGCGCTCGGTTTGTTTTTCAGTGATGGACAGCTCAAAGTTGGGATAGCTTTTCTTTAGGGTAGGCAGCACCTTGGGCATTAGGTAAGGCGCGACAGTTGGGATGATGCCGATCGTCATCGGGTAGGCAAGTGGCGTCTGATGATTGTGCGCGCGTGTGACCAAATCGCTGATCTCGCTAAAAACGCGCTGCGCTCTGTCTAGAATCTCTTCGCCGATTGGGGTGATGAGTACTTGTTTGTTATTACGCTCAAAGATCTGTGTGTCAAGCTGTTTCTCAAGCTCGGCGATGCCAAGGCTTAATGCAGACTGTGAGATATTGCATTCTTCGGCGGCGCGCTTAAAGTGCTTGTGTTTGGCGACCGCCAGAGCGAATTCCAACTGACGTAAAGTAATCATAAAAGTTATCCCAATTCAAACATAAAATTATGACCCCTATTTTACACCTAAGTTTTATAAAACAAAACAGGATAATTAAAAGTTTTAAATGTATAAAAGCGGTATTTTTGTTATGATAGACGGGTAGGACAGTTTTGGGCGAGGGTTCATCGTCCAGCTGTACAATTTCCATCCATTAACATATAGGTGTAATTATGACCGCAATCATCAACCAACAGATTCCTGAATTTACCACCGAAGCATTTGTAAACGGTGAGTTCAAAACCATCTCTACACAAGACACCAAAGGCAAGTGGTCTATCTTCATGTTCTACCCACACGACTTCACTTTCGTGTGCCCAACTGAACTTGAAGACATGGCTGATCACTACGAAGAGCTAAAAGGTCTTGGCGTAGAAGTATATGCAGTATCTACTGACAGCCACTTCGTACACAAAGCATGGCACGATTCATCTCCTGCAATCGGTAAAGTAAAATACCCAATGCTAGGTGATGGTACTGGTAAAATCACTCGTGGCTTTAACATCATGATCGAAGACGAGCACGCGGCACTACGTGGTACTTTCCTAGTAGATCCAGACGGCTTCATCAAAGTAGCTGAGATCCACGACCTAGGCATCGGCCGTTCTGCTAAAGACATGATCCGTAAAGTAAAAGCAGCTCAATACGTTCGTGAAAACGACGGTGAAGTCTGCCCAGCAGCATGGGAAGCAGGTCAAGAGACCTTGAAGCCAAGCCTAGACCTGGTTGGTAAAATCTAAGCTCTAAGCTAATCTTAAAAAAACCATCCAATCTTGGGTGGTTTTTTGTTTGCTAATATATAAAAAAACACAAGCCCAAAAGACTTGTGTTTTTAAAGCGAATAATCTTACAATTATGCTTTGGTCAGTAGATACTGATATAGTTCGTCTTTTAGGGCAAGTTTTTTGCGTTTTAGACCTTCGATTTCTTCAGCGCGGCTGGCTGCAGCAACTGGGTCGTTCTCTAGGTTGGTGATTTCTTCATCAAGTTTGTTGTGCTCGTCAAATAATTTAACGAAATGTAGGTCGTTATCAGTTTTTAGTTTGGTGATTAGTTCGCGGTATTCTGGAAACATAGAATTCTCCTTTGAGTTTGGTGTCATAATGACGAAATTCACCACATAAGAATTATTCTGTGGCTAAGATTATCTTACCAAGAATGATGAGTCTTAGCAAGCAATAAAAATAAGCGTCATCCACACAATTGCAATATAATAACAAGCAGTGATATTGTTTGATTTAAGTGGTTGAGCTTTAGCAATACGAATGTTCAAAATTCTCAAATTTGCATTATCCTGCCATCGGCTTATAATGACATCATACATTCTGATTTATTTATTTTATTTAGTTTTAAGGTGATTATTATGTTAGACCAATCATTATTAGATGCTGTTAAAACGTACAGCGCCAACATGACTCGTCCGATTCAGATGATTTTAGGTCAAGGTGAGCACACCAAACGTGCTGAGCTGATTGATTTTCTTGAAAAAATCGCCAGCACCTCTGATAAGATCGGCTTTGATAAGAGTGTTGTGGATACCGACCTATCTGCGATGAGCTTTAAAATTGCCACCGATAATCGCGATACTGGTATTGTGTTTAGCGGTATCCCTGGCGGTCATGAATTCACGTCACTACTGCTTGCGATTTTGCATGCTGGTGGTCACACCATGAAGCTAGACGAAGGCATTCAAGAGCTTGTTAAGCGAATCCAAAAACCATTAAAATTCCAAACTTTCGTATCGCTGTCTTGCCATAACTGCCCAGATGTCGTACAGGCATTGAATCAGTTTGCCGTACTCAACGATGGCATCGAAAACGAGATGATTGACGGCGGTGTGTTCCCAAAGCTTGTAGAAGCTAACAACATTCAAGGCGTGCCTGCGGTATTCCTAAATGGCAAACCATTCTTAAACGGTAAAGTGGACACCGCGCGTATCATCGATAAGCTACAAGCTAAATACCCTGATCTGCTGTCTGAGGGCGTGGCCGAAGAATTAAAAACCCAAGACGTGACCGTCATCGGTGGCGGTCCTGCAGGTTCGGCAGCTGCTATCTATACCGCTCGTAAGGGTCTGCGCGTGGCTCTAGTGGCTGATCGTATTGGCGGTCAGGTTAAAGACACTCAAGACATTGAGAATCTAATCTCAATCCCATTAACCAATGGCAATACGCTAGCTGGCAACCTATCCACGCACATCAAAGAATACAACATCACCGTCAAAGAGCACGTGAGCGTATCAAGTATTGAAGAAGTGAAGGATGGCTATCGAGTTACCCTAAACACGGGTGCAAGCTGGACGTCACGCACACTAATCATCGCAACAGGCGCCAAATGGCGTAAGCTTGGCGTTAAAGGTGAAGATGAGAACATCGGCAATGGCGTGGCGTACTGTCCACACTGTGATGGCCCATTCTTCAAGGGTAAGCCTGTGGCGGTTATCGGCGGCGGCAACTCTGGCGTTGAAGCAGCGCTTGACTTGGCGGGTATCGTTGAGCATGTGACCGTACTAGAGTTTGATGATAAGCTTCGTGCTGACCAAGTACTGATCGATAAAGCTGAAGCGCGTGATAATATCACTATCATCAAAAATGCCGCCACTCAAGAAATCACCGCTAATAGTGGTAAAGTGGATGGCCTAATCTATCAAGACCGAGCGAGTGGCGAGAATGTGACGTTGCCATTGTCAGCGGTGTTTGTACAGATTGGTCTGGTGCCAAACTCTGATGTGGTTAAGGACTTGGTGGATGTGACAGCTCATGGCGAGATTGAGATTGATGCCAAATGTCGCACCAATAAGCCGGGCGTGTTCGCATGTGGTGACGTGACAACCGTACCATTTAAGCAAATCAACATCGCCATGGGCGAAGGTTCAAAAGCAGGCTTGGCAGCGTTTGAATATCTGATGATGAATTCTTAATTTATTGTGATGTTCAATATCCAAAAAACACACTCTATGATAAAGTGTGTTTTTTATTGCGTATGTTGTGGAGACGGTTATGTGGTATTTTTTGATGGCGTTTGGGATTGGCATGGGCATCGCTGTGCAGGCGGCGATTAATTCAAGCCTTGCCATTGGTCTGGGCAGTCGGCCATTAGCGGCGGCATTTTTCTCTTTTGCTATTGGTACGCTGTGCTTGGGGTTGGTTATGATGTGGCAGGGCGACTGGCAAAGTGTCTTAGACAACATCACCGATCAGCCTTGGTGGCGCTGGGTTGGTGGGGCGATCGGTGCGGTATTTGTATTTATTACGGCATTTTTGGCGCCGAAGATTGGGCTTGTGAACATGGCCTTTCTAATCATCTTAGGGCAGCTGATTGCAGGCATGGTGATTGATCACTTTGGGCTGATTGAGATGCCTGTTCGTTCGTTAGGCTTGCATAAATACATTGGTCTTGGCGTGATGCTGATTGGACTGACCTTTTTTATGTTTGGCGATAAAGTTTTTAAATAAAAAACACGGCGCATTGCTGTGTTTTGTTTTATGTTTAGATGGACTGCACATATTCGTCAAGCAGCTCGAACAGTCGATGAATCTCATCTGCTGTCGAGTAGTGCAAAAATCCTACACGCAAGAATCCCGTCTCAACCAGATCTAAATGACGCACCACATCCAGCGCATAAAAATTACCCGATGGCAAGGCAACGTTGCGCTCGCCAAACCACTTAGCGATGTTGGCAGGATCTAGGACTTTGCCATCTTTGACAAGGTTAAAGGCGAACGTAGGTGTGCGCCCCTCGGTGGTGTTTTTGCCGTATAGGATAAAATAAGGTCGCTGGTTGGCGTATTCTAAGAATAACTTGGATAACCCTTGCTCGTATTGTTGTACGATGGTGTATGCTTGCTGTAGTCGTTCATCTAGCGTGCCATCTATACCACCTAGATTCGCCCAATACTCAATCAATGCAATCATGCCTGCCTTTGCCTCGAATGACTGTGTGCCTTGTTCAAAGGCAAAAGGGCGAATCTCAGTGGCAGGCTCCACTTTATAAGCGGGTAAATCCAGCACGCGATTAGAGGCGTAAGCCATGCCAAGGTGAGCACCGCCAAGTTTATAGCTGGAGGCGAAGAGTAGATCGCAGCCCATCTGAGTGGCATTGACTTTCTCGTGTACGATAGCGTGCACCGCATCAACAACCATGAATGCGCCGACAGCCTTGGTGCGCTCGATGATCGGACTAATGTGAGTCCTTGTTCCTAGCACATTCGACGCCAATGACACCGCCACCAGACGGGTGTTCTCATCAATGAGCGTCTCTAGTGACTGCAAGTCAAGTGTGCTGCCATCAGCAGTCAAAGGAATGCGGCGAATCTCTACGCCCTTATCAATGCCGGCGGTTTGCCATGATGAGACGTTCGAGAAATGATCAATCGAACTTAGGACGATGTTATCACCTGCTTGCCAATCCCGTGATAAAACTCGCGAGAACTGAAACATCAGACTGGTGGAGTTTAGCCCAAAAACCACCTGTTCGGCAGGACAGCCAAGCCAAGCGCCTGCCATCTTACGCGCAGTAGCACTAATGGTGCTGGTGCGTCTGCCGGCATCTGCATGACCACCCATGTTGCTGTTGTAGCAGCCCAGATAATCGCCCATCGCTTGGATGACCGCCTTAGGCACTTGACTGCCACCAGGACCATCAAAGAAAATCGGGGTCTGTCCCTGCTTATCCTTGCAAGAAAATGCCAAAAACTGCTCACGAATCTTGGTAACGTTGTACATGATTTTTCCTAAATCTAATAACGGAAAATAATGCCAATTGATGAATTTGCGTTAAAAATATGCTCAAAATAGCTTACTGCATATTGGCTGTCAATACGAACAGATCCCAAAAGCCCGATTCGCCTGTGGTGCTAAGCTCATTGGCATAGTGCCAAAGCTTGCTGTCATCCATCACGCAATATACGCCCGTCTCGCTTGGTAGTCTGACCAGCATGCTGTCTGGATCGTTCGTCTGATAAGCGCACAGATCACCGCCCTCTACATCTTGACGGCTGACGGTAAACATGCCAATGCGATCAAAGCCGTCTTGGTGCAGACCTTCTGGCGTGGTGATGGTGGGCTTGGCAGGGTCCTTGGAGACGATGCGCATCTGATGAACTTCGATGGTGGCATGGTTAGGCAGTCCGCCTTGCTTGGCGAAGGTATCAACGATGGTTAAGAACCCCTCGGTCTGTAGCAACTCATCACTTACGTCGTCATATTGACGAACCACGTCGCCTTGGAATTTATTTAATTCGCTACTTTGGACGAATTGGCTACCACGAATCAGCTCGATATCTTGACTGTCTTGGTTGTAGGTGAATTTAGAATAGCGGCGCAAACGATAACTACCGTCCTTGTATAGGCTGGGCGTTAAGCTGTCAAAATCAGTACGAAGTGGGGCGATGATGTCGGTAGGCAGATTACCTGTGTGTAGAAGTGCGCTCATGATATGTCCTTATATTGGCGTTAGGAGTCTGCATAATATAACAGAAAGTTATTTTGGTAACAAATAAAATTTATTTATAAAAATCCAATGATAAAAAACCATATTATCGTGATGGCTTATTCGAACAATAAAAAAGCCAAACGCTTGATCGTTTGACTTTTTGGGCTTGATAATATTACATGTTTGGGTAGTTAGGACCGCCACCACCTTCTGGCGTTACCCAAGTAATGTTCTGCGATGGATCTTTGATGTCGCAGGTCTTGCAATGGACACAGTTTTGGCTATTAATGACAAAGCGTGCGCCATGTGGTGCGTTATCATCTGCCACCACTTCGTACACACCAGCAGGGCAGTATAGGCGCGCAGGCTCGGCATACAGTGGTAGGTTCTTGGTGATTGGCACGGTTGGATCGGTCAGCTTTAGATGGCATGGCTGATCTTCGGCGTGGTTGGTGTTTGAGATGAACACGCTTGATAGCTTATCAAAGGTCAGCTTGCCATCCGGTCTTGGGTAGTCAGGCTTGTAGGCGTGATCTGCCTTATCAAGCTGTGCATAATCATAAGCATTGTCATGCACGGTAAATGGAATCTTACCGCCCAGCAGATTCTGCTCAATAAAGGTAAACGCACCGCCCATCCATTGACCCATGCGGTGCATGGCAGGCGAGAAGTTGCGTGCGCTGTGTGCGTCTTCAAATAGCCATGAATTCTCAAAGGCGGTCTGATATTCGGTCACTTCATCGTGCTGACGACCTGCCTGTAGCGCCTTAAAGATACTCTCGGCGGCCAGCATGCCTGACTTCATCGCAGTGTGCGAGCCTTTGATTTTGGCAGGGTTTAGGAAGCCTGCATCATCACCCACCAATACGCCACCAGCAAAGCTAAGCTTAGGCAGGCTGTTTAGACCGCCTTTGGTTAGGGCGCGTGCGCCATAAGATAGGCGTTTACCGCCTTCTAGGATTGGGCGAATCAGCGGGTGAAGTTTTAGACGTTGTAATTCGTCAAATGGCGAAACGTATGGGTTGTGATAAGACAGATCCACCACCAGACCGAAGCTTACTTGATTGTCTTCAGCGAAGTATAAGAACCAGCCGCCTGTCGTGCCAGTTTCGTTCAATGGCCAGCCAGAGCCGTGTAAAATCACGCCTTCTTCGTGCTTGTCTGCATCGATTTCCCAAAGTTCCTTTAGGCCGATGCCGTAGTGCTGTGGATCTTTGTCTTTATCAAGGTGGAAGCGGCTGATTAGGCGTTTGCCTAGATGTCCACGGCAGCCTTCGGCAAAGACGGTGTATTTGGCAAGCAGTTCATAGCCTGCCTCAAAAGATGGCTTAGCCTCGCCGCGCGCATTAACACCCATGTCACCTGTTAAGATGCCGCGTACTGAGCCATCCTCGTTATATAGTATTTCGCTTGCGGTAAAGCTTGGGAATAGCATGATTTCCATCGCTTCGGCCTGCTGTGCTAGCCAGCGTACGACGTTGCCCAGTGAGACGATATAATTGCCTTCGTTGTGCATGCTGCTAGGGACGATACCATTTGGTAGGCGTTTTGTGCTGTTCTTACCAAGCATATACACGCGGTCTTCTTTGGCTTTAACGGTGATGGGTGCGCCCATCTCTTGCCAGTTAGGGAATAATTCATCAAGCGCACGCGTCTCAAGAATCGCGCCTGAAAGCGTGTGTGCGCCAAATTCCGAACCCTTCTCGATGACGCACACCATGAACTCATCCAAACCTTGCTCATTGGCGAGCTGCTTTAGACGGATGGCAGTGGCAAGTCCTGCAGGACCGCCACCTACGACGACGACATCAAATTCCATGGATTCGCGCTGAATTTCATTGTGCATATACATTCCTTAAATCGCTTGTGGGCAGGGGCTGCCAACTGGCTTTTATTGATTAAAAATAACAAAATAGGGGAAATTTCATTATTTTACCAACATCAGATTTTTAAGCAAGTCAATTTATCCAATTAATCAGAGATTTGCGCGCATGCGATGATGATTTTATAAAAAATTGTGGCGAATGATCGTTGGGACGATTGATTTTTTGGGGTTAATTCAGATACAATTAATCCAAATCTAGCCTAATGATTCAGGTGATATAATGACAGATAATAATACACAAATTAATAATAAAAACAATGTCTTGCAGGATATTCTTAGTCATTCATCACCTCAAAATAACCGCAAAATTCCCCCGCTTGAGAAATGGTCACCCGCGCGCATTCACGACTTTGATATTTTTATCGCGGATAATGCAGAATGGTATCATGAAGGCGATAAGATGACTCGTCAGTCATTGGTTGATTTATTTGCCAGCGTACTGTGGGGTCAGGTGGGTGATGATGGCGTGAAGTGTTATTTTTTGAAGACGCCCAGTGACATGTATCAGATTAAGGTGTTCGACGCGCCGCTACTGATTAACACCGTAGATCAAATCGAGCAAGATGGCGTGACGTGGATTGAATTTGGCACGACTAATGGCGATAAGATTATTCTTAATGGTAGTCCATTGTATTTTAAAGAATTTATCAAAGATGGCAAAGCAGAAGATCGTTTGTACATTGACACACGCCATCAGTTGACGGCACGCGTGGGCGCTAATGTGCTCTATCACCTTATACAGATGGGTGAGCTGTCCGAAGAGGGCGGGCGGACGATGCTTACGCTCACAAGCGGTGGACGCACACACCGCGTGGTAACTGAGGTGAGCCATGATTAATCAGCATCCTGATTATGTTAATGATCCAGAGAATGCGCCGATTGGCATGTTTGATTCAGGTGTTGGCGGGCTGTCGGTCTATCGACATCTAAAGGCGTTACTGCCTAATGAGAGATTCATTTATTATGCCGATACAGCAAATGTCCCGTATGGCAATAAGTCTGCCGATGAGATTCTATTGCTAACCATGCAAGCAGTGGCAAGATTATGTAAACGCGGCTGTAAGCTCATCGTCATCGCGTGCAACAGCGCATCAGCGAACGCACTGCCCACCATCAGAAAGCGATGCAGTGTGCCCATCGTAGGTCTGGTGCCTGCTGTGAAGCCTGCATGCGCCAAGACCCAAACAAACAAAATCGCTGTACTGGCAACGCGCGCCACATTGTCGGGGCATCTGTTTAATGACGTTATCGATGAAGTGGCGACCCCAAATGGCATCAAGGTACAAAAGCACTTCGAACCGATGCTCGTGCCATGGGTGGAAGGCGGCATGCCCATCGACAGCCATGTGGCAGACCTACTCATCGAGCAGATGCGCCTGTGGTCAGCTGATGGTGTGGATGTGGTGGTGCTAGGATGTACGCACTATCCATTTTTTCGAGAGTTTTTACAAGCCTATATCGACAAAAACAACCTTAGCGTGCATCTGATTGATTCGGGCGCTGCCATTGCCCAGCGTGTCAAATCGCTGCTGAGTGCTTATCAGGTTAGTGCCAATTCACCCAAGAATCTACCGCTGACTTTGTACGCCAGTCATTTCGATGAGCAGCTGGCTAGAACCGTGGGCGGTCTGATTGATGATCAGGTGAAATTCGTAGGTTATGATTTTTTGCCGTTGGCTGATGATGTGCTGTAAGCCAAATGTAGAAAAATGTAAATATGCATGGATTGACATTGTCAAAGCGTTCAAAATTTGGTCTAATGGTATCAGACCAAAACAACCAAAAAGGAGATGACCATGTCAGAATCAAAGCTAAATGAACAGATCAAAAAATTCGATGAGCTGCAAGACAGCATGCACGAAGCTGAAAAAAACCGCACGCTAGAAGAGCAAGTAGCCTACCTAAAGTCACAAGGCATTGACCCATCGAAATCCTATGCCAAATGGGACGACGACCAAGAAGAGGAGTAATGTCTTACCGTCTGGTGCAATGAGTGTATAATTCTAAATTCGATATAAAAAGCCCAATCGTAGTGATTGGGCTTTTGTCTGTCTTTTAGATTAGTTTGGTACTAATGAAATGGTGCCATCAGCATTCACCACACGGCGATACGTCTTAGGTGCAACCGTCTGAGCTGGTACTTGAATGGTGCGTACAGGCGCATAAGTCGGCTGAGCTGGACGCGGCTGAGCTTGTGCAGGCGCGACCGATGGTGCTTGTTGTGCGACAGGGAGTACTACTTGAGCAGGCTGGGCGACTGGATTGACTTGAGCTGCGTTAGGGCTAGTGCTGACGCGGCTTGTGATTAAGCGATGGAATTTTTGACCTGCGCGACCATCTGGACTAACACCCGCTTGTCTTTGATAATCCATGATGGCGCGGCGCGTATTATCACCGATGATACCATCGACTTTACCGATGTCGTAGCCTGCATTTAGAAGTGCTTGCTGAATTTCTTTGGCTTCACGGCGGCTGATGCCAGGATCGTCAGTTGGCCAAGGGGTGGCAAAATTGGTATTCGTATCAGAATTCTCAATCAACGTCGATAGATGAGCGATGGCAAGTGCATAGCTCTCTGATGCGTTATAAGAATAGAAGGTATCGAAGTTCTTACCAACCAAGAACGCAGGACCTTGGCGACCTGCAGGCAGTAGCAGTCCTGCCGATGCCATGTTGTTCGGTAATGGGCGACCATCTGGTAGGGTGATGCCTTGATTCTGCCAGTGGCTGATGGATTTTTTGGCAGTGCGTCCGCTTGAACCTGTGTAGCCGTTTAGGCGGACTTCATAGCCCCATGGCTCGCCTGCACGGTAGCCACGTTTGTTTAGGAAATTGGCGGTACTGGCAAGCGCGTCTGCCTTAGAATTCACCAAGTCCTTACGTCCATCGCCGTCAAAATCCACCGCCAATTCCAAAAAGGTGCTCGGCATGAACTGCGTCTGTCCGAATGCACCTGCCCATGAACCTGTCATGTCAGATGGGCGGATGTCGCCGTTTTGGACGATTTTGAGTGCGCTGGCAAATTCACCGCGAAAATAGCTCTGACGACGATCAAAGCAAGATAACGTCGCCAGGCTGGTAAATAGGTTCTTGCCACCTAAGGTCTGACCAAAATTACTCTCAACGCCCCACACGCCAAGCACGTGTTCAGGCTTCACACCATAGCGCGACTCGATGCGGCGCAGCACATCGACCTGCTCAGCACGAGCTGCCAGACCATCTGCCACACGCTCACTGTCAACAAGTGATGCGTGATAATCCCACGGGTCTTTTTTAAATTCAGGTTGATAGTTTAGTGAGCGGATAACGCTTGGGTCAGGTTCGCTAGGTCGATACATCTCAAAGGTGCTGCCAGAGATGCTGCGAAAGGCAGATGAATGCTTTAGATTATCTAGGCACTGCTGGAACTGTGCATTTGACAGATAAGGTAAATCATTGGCCTGCACGCTCGAGAATGCGCCGATGCTTGTTAAGGCAAGGCTGATTTTGGCTAAGGTTTTCATAATTGTCCTAAAAATGGCAAAAGTAGCTATAAAGTACGTAATTTTTGCCCATTAAAAAAAGTAAAATTGATAAAATCAACCGACGGGCAAGATTTGAGTAAGGTATCGGCTGATTTTTGAGCTTGTTTAGAGATTTTGTGCGATTTTTTGGCTGTGGCGTTCAAGGTACCACAACAAGAAAACCGCCGCCACCGCCAGAGAAATCACAAGCGCCGTCCAGAATCCATAGATGCCCATGCCATAATGAAATGCCAAAAAATACCCTGGAATCAGGCCACAGCCCCAGAATGCGATGAGATGGATCACCATCGGAACGCTTGTGACCTTGTAACCGCGCAGGGCATAGCTTGCCACGCATTGAATGGCATCGAACAGCTGGAATGCCGCAGCGAATAAAATCACGGTCGCAGCGATACCAATCACCGTCAGATCGTCGGTATACATGTCTGCCAATGGATAACGTAGAACAATCAAAAACGCCGCCGTGACGAATGAGACAACGATGGCAGATGAGATGGCGACACCTGAGACGTAGCGTGCGCGTTTTGGTTTTTGTTGCCCTAGATAGTAACCGGTGCGTACGGTCGAGGCGATGCCCATGCTCTGAGGCAGCATAAAGATAAGACTGGTCAGGCTAATCACGATCTGCTGGGCAGCGACATAGTTCTCTGTATCGCCACTAAGACGCGCTACCAAGAACATGATGCAGGTAAATAAGCTGACTTCAATAAAAAAAGACAAACCAATTGGTGCGCCTAGGCGGGTAATCTCGATGAAGGTTTTTAGGTTGGGAGCGGTGATTTTATCTGTTAGACCAAATGGCTTAAAATACACGTCTTTGGCGATATAAATAGCCAAAACGATGGCATTCACCCAAAATACGACCGCAGTCGCCAAGCCGCAGCCAGCACCGCCAAGCGCAGGCATGCCAAATTTACCATACACAAAAATCCAATTCAAAGGAATGTTAAGTGCAAAGCAAATCCAGCTGACGATCATGATTGCACGAGGGCGATTAAGACTAGACGCATAAGCATGTAGCGCACGATGCACCATGGCGGCAGGCATGGCAAGCCCAATAAACCAAATATAGATCTCGGTAATGGCAAGCGTCTGTTGACTTAAATCAAAAAACGCCTTAAATGGCGCGATCGCCACCCACATCGCCAGCATTCCAATGATGCCCATCAGTAGTCCGTACCACAGACCTTGACGTCCCATCTCACCGATCTCATGAGTGGCTTTGGCACCGTGCTGCTGAGCGATCATGGGGTTAAGCGCGGTCATCACGCCCATCAAAGTCACATAGACAGTAACGAACAGGCTGCTGCCTAGCGCTACCGCCGCCAAGTCGCTCTTGCCTGCACCACCTGCCATAACGGTATCGACGAAACTAGTGCCGACTTGGGCAACCTGAGCCAGTAGCATAGGTAGGGCGAGAGCGATGAGGGTTTTTAGTTCTTTTTTGTAGGTGCTGATAGAATTGGCAGTGACGTCTAGCATGATGAGCCGAATGTGATGAATGGGGTGAATTTCGCCAATACAGATCAAAAAAACAGATGAAATTCGTTGGTATGTATTATAAAGAAAAACGCCCAAAAAGTCCACGTAAAGCCCAGTCGTATCTATGATAAATAAATACAAAAGTAGGGCAGTATATCCATCTTAAAATCATACGCTGGCACAATGGGCATGAATAGAGTCAAATTTGAATTGATTATTGTCAATTTATACTTCTAAAGTAGTATGCCACGCCCTATTAGATGGATGACGATTGCTGTTTGTTTTGTTAGACTTAGATTACACCCATAGCCGAGGCAACGCCCAGCCGATTAACATGAAAACGTCCGTCCCCACCTACCACGCCAAAGCCCCCTTTGCTGACATGGGCGGGCAAGGCTCACACACCCAGCTTACCCCCACCCCACTTGTGGACGGATTTAACAGACAGCTGACCTATCTACGCCTATCCGTTACTGACTTTTGTAACTTTCGCTGTGATTACTGCTTGCCGAACGGCTATCAAGGCAAACGAGCTGATGACGAGCTGACACTTGCCGAGATTGACACGCTTTTTGACGGCTTTGTCAGTCTTGGTACAAAAAAATTACGTCTGACAGGCGGAGAGCCATCCGTTCGTCGTGATTTGGCGGACATCATCGCCCTTGCCAAACAGCATGGCATTGCCAAAATCGCCATCTCATCAAACGGCTACAAACTTGCCAAACATCTATCATCTTGGCAAAACGCTGGACTTAACCAATTAAATCTTAGTATTGACAGTTTTGATAAAGACATATTCAAAAAAATCACAGGCTTTGACATATTGCCCACGCTATTAAATGATGTGGATGAATTATTACAAACGACCGACATTAAATTAAAGATGAACGGTATTTTAATGCACGATACCGCTTATGATAATTTATTATCCGCCCTTGATTTTGTCAAAGAGCGTCCTGTTACTTATCGCTTTATTGAATTTATGCAAACCAGTGATAATGCCGATTTGTTTTTTGCTCAAAATCAAACCGCCCAGTTTATCAAAGACTACCTTGTTACACATGGCTGGCAACCCAAGCCTAAAGCCCAAGACGATGGACCTGCTATTGAATATATCCACACTGATTATGCAGGCAGTATTGGCATTATTGAGCCGTATGCCAAAAACTTTTGTGATAGTTGCAATCGCTTAAGAGTCAGCAGTCTTGGCAAAGTGCATTTGTGCTTATTTGATTCTCAAAATTATGACATTCGTCCTTATCTTGCCACACAAGATAAAAAAGGGCTAATGACAGCACTAAAAGGCTTAATGCCAATCAAACCTGAACACCATTATTTAGACAGTCATAGCGGTATTATGAATAATTTATCGCTGGTGGGTGGTTAGTTATATCTTATGATATGATATGGCTTTTAATGCATAAGGTGTTCAATCATGACCGCAGAGACAATCACACAAGCAGATGATTTGCCCAGATTTATCGGCACATTAACCGATGTACGAGCAGGCAAGGTAGAGCCGTTCGTGCGTGGCGTGAGTGCCATTAACAAAATAGCGATTGACGGTAGCATGACGGTAAATCTGCTGGGTCTGTCCGAGGATGAGCAGGCAGAACATAAATTTCATGGTGGACATCTAAAAGCCCTGCATCAGATGCCCATCACGACCTATGACGCCATCAATCAAGAATTTAATTTGAACGCTCCCATCGGTTCATTGGGCGAGAACCTAACCGTGGTGGCAGCAGGCGAGCCGATGTGCGAGGATAATGTCTGCATTGGCGACATTTATCAGTTTGGCGAGGGCGATGACAGCGTACAGGTGCGTCTGATACAGCCACGTCGCCCCTGCTATAAGATTAATGATAAGCTTGGCAACGCAGGCGTGTCCTATTTCGTGGCACGAGAGGGCATTGCAGGGTGGTATTATCAGGTGGTGCGAACTGGGGTGCTTCATGCGGACATGCCTGTTTATCTCATTGACCGCCCTTATCATTTTGCTAATTTGACAGCGTTATGGTCATTGATTAACCAAAAATCTGGCATTGAGACACAGACGGCGGATAAATGGCTTGGTATTGACTGTCTAGAAATCAGCTGGAAAAAGAAAATCCACGACAAACGTAAAACTCATTGATATTTTATTTATTTTAATTTACAAGGGTAATCCTATGTGCAAGCTTTGCAATAATCCCAATCACATCGCCCCGCCAAAAGCGGACAAACCATTTATTCCGCTCAACATCGCCGTGCTGACCGTCTCCGACACCCGCACGCTGGACGAAGACACATCAGGGCAATATTTGGCAGACAGTATCGTCAAAGCAGGGCATACGCTCATCGACCGCAAACTCACAACAGATGACATCTACCAAATCCGTGCCGTGATGAGTGGGTGGATTGCTGACCCCAATGTTCATGCCGTCATCAGCACGGGCGGTACGGGCTTTTATCATCGGGACAATATGCCAGAGGCGGTGTCGGTGCTGTTTGACAAAGAAGTGGCAGGCTTTGGCGAGATGTTTCGCCTACTCTCCAAAGATGACATCGGTATGTCCACCTTGCAATCTCGGGCGGTGGCAGGTATGGCGAACAGCACGGCGATTTTTTGTTTGCCGGGTTCGACAGGGGCGTGCCGTACGGGCTGGGAGGGTATTTTGTTAGAACAGCTTGATAACCGCACACGCCCATGTAACTTTGTGCCACATCTTATGCGTCAAAATCCCACGCACGGCTAAGCGATGGGCAAAGCCATGAGCGTGATTGGTCTATTGATTTTGACAGGGGGTAATTCTCGCCGTATGGGTTCGCCCAAGGCATTATTACCTTTGCCAAATCATCAGACATTGCTTGATTTTCACATCAATAATGCCAATATGTTAAATCTGCCGATATTACTTGGTGATAATGACAAGGGTTTTTTGGACAAATCTTTTTTTAAAAACGCCAATCCAATCAATTCATCGCTCATTGTGATTGATGACTATATCAAAAATGCAGGGGCGTTATCGTGTCTTTTATCGGCTTTTCATTATTGTCAAACTCATTTTGTTAATCAAGATGAAACAATGGACAATAATTTATCCGATAAATTTTTGATGGTAATTAGCTGTGATAATTTGATTGATGTTAGCCAAATTTTTAATTTATTAAAAAAGTCTAATTTAAAAAATTATCATGGGGCATATTTAAAAGACACATCGGGCGATAAAGATTATCCGTTATTAGGCTGTTATTCGTTGTCTTTATATGATGAATTAAAAATATATTTGGATAAGGGCGAGCGGTCTGTGATGAAATTTTTAAAGGATAAAGCCATTTATCAAACACGCATGCCAACAGATTGGCGAAATCTTGCCAATTTTAATACGCCCGATGAATTTAAATTGGCATTGTCGTATTTTAAAAACAACCCACAAAAAGAGCAATCATGAACCTTACCCATTTAGACAAAGACGGCAACATCACCATGGTGGACGTGGGCGACAAAATCGCCACCGCACGCACCGCGAGTGCACAGGGCAAGGTGGTGTTCACCCCTGACGTGTACCGCCGCATCAAAGACACAGACGGCATGACCAAAAAGGGCAATATCATTCAGACCGCCCACATTGCAGGGATTATGGCAGGCAAAAAAACACATGAGCTGATACCCTTATGCCACGCCTTGCCCCTTGACACCATCAAGATGAGCTTTCGTTATGCCGATGATGAGTGTGCCATCGTGGTGGGGGCGACCGCCAAAGTTACCCATAAGACAGGCGTTGAAATGGAAGCCCTGACCGCCGTGTCGTTGGCGTGCCTTACCATCTATGACATGACCAAGGCAATCAGCCATGACATCATGATAACTGATATTCATCTTATCCAAAAAACAGGGGGAAAATCCGATTATGACAAATAACAATCAAACGCTTGATACGATAAGCCTTACCGTGCTGTACTTTGCCAGCCTTGCCGAGCAGGCAGGTAAGGATAGCGAGACTGTGCAGACTGATAGTGATGATTTGGCGATGATTTATGCCAAATTGTCCGCCAAATACGGCTTTGATTTAAACCAAGACAAAGTGGCGGTTGCCATCAATCACGAGTTTGGCAGTTGGGGTGATAAGGTCTCATCAGGCGATACGATTGCCTTTATTCCACCTGTGGCAGGGGGCTGATATGAAAACGGTTCATGATAATGCGTTAATCACAAGCCTGCCCAAGGATGAAGCCTATGAGCTTGCCCGAGTGGACGGTTTTGCTTTGTCGGATTGCCCCATTGATGATAGATTGTTAAAATCGTATCTACTAAATGACACGGCGGGGGCGCTCGTCACGTTTGAGGGGTGGGTGCGTAACCATAATAATAAGCGAGCGGTGAGCCGTCTGACTTATTATGGCTATGAACAGCTTGCCATCAATCATGGGGCGAAGCTCATCCGTGAAGCCAAAGCCAAGTTTGACATCACGCACGCAGTCGCCATTCATCGCATTGGCGAGCTTGGCATTGGCGATATGGCGGTGTGGGTTGGGGTGTGTGCGTCTCATCGTACGCCTGCATTTGATGCCTGCGAGTGGCTACTGAACGCCATCAAAGCCGACATTCCTGTGTGGAAGCAGGAATTTTATGATGACGACAGCAGTTTTTGGTTGTCTAATAATGGCTAGGGGTAGTTGGGGTGAATATGACAAAATTTAGCCTAATGGCGTGTGGTATGCTACTTTTGACAGCTTGCCACGATGATAACAATGCCACACCTGCCTCAGCTGATACCATCATGCTCTACGCCGCCATTAGCGTGAGCGATGTGATGAATGAGCTTATCAAAGATTATGAAACCGCCCATCAAACCAAAGTTAACGTCTCTTATGCGGGGTCATCAACCCTAGCCAAGCAGATTGAGCAGGGAGCAGGGGCGGATATCTTTGTATCGGCAGATATGGAGTGGGCAGAATATCTTGTTAAAGCCGACAAAGCACAAGCAAGTACACCACTCCTAAACAACCGCCTTGTGCTTATCTATCCCAAAAATATGCCCATCACAATCGACATGACCGCACAGACATTGGATGGGCAGTTTGATGGCAAGCTCTGCACAGGGCAGACCGACAGCGTACCTGTGGGCAAATACGCCAAGCAAGCCCTAACCGCCAAAAACTGGTGGCAAGGCATGCAAGGCAGATTGGTGGAGACGGCAGATGTACGCACCGCCCTAAACTTTGTTGCTCGAGGCGAATGTGTGCTTGGGATTGTCTATGCCACCGATGCCAAGATGAGCGATCAGGTGGGCATTGCTGGCGAATTTGCCACAACCGACCACGCACCCATCGTCTATCCTGTGGTGCAACTTACCCAAAGTACCAACGCCCATGCCTTTTATGACTACCTACAAAGCGACACCGCCAAAACGGTGTATCAAAAATACGGCTTTGGTGTGGTAGAATAGAGCCTTTGATTAACCGCCATTATCCATGCTAACCCCTGATGAAATCGCCATTTTGACCTTATCATTCAAGGTTGCTTTTTGTTGTTTGCTTATCAACATCGTGCCTGCCGTATTGGTGGGCTATTGGCTTGCTCGTAAGGAATTTTGGGGTAAGTCGCTTGTTGAGACGGTAATTTTTTTGCCCCTTGTGTTGCCCCCTGTTGTGCCAGGGTATATTTTGCTTGTGCTGTTTGGCAATCAAGGGATAATTGGCAAGCACCTATCGGCTTTGGGGCTAGAATTTGCTTTTAATTGGAAAGGGGCGGTGCTAGCAAGTGCGGTGATGGGCTTTCCGCTTATGGTGCAGTCGGTACGCCTTGCCATGCAGATGGTGGATAGGCGACTTGAAATGACCGCTCGCACGCTTGGGGCATCTGATGTGGCGGTATTTTTTGGGATAACTCTGCCCCTTGCGTGGGGCGGGATTTTGGTGGGGGCGATATTGTCCTTTTGTCGCAGTCTTGGCGAATTTGGGGCGACCATCACCTTTGTGGGCAATGTGGCAGGCGAGACTCGCACGTTGCCCCTTGCCATTTATGGCCTACTCCAGCAAGCCGATAGCGACCATGCCATCATGCGACTTTTGATTTTGTCGGTGGCGGTGGCGTTTTGTGCGTTGTGGTTTTCGCAGTGGTACATCCGCCATCAGTCCGCCAAATTACAAGGATAAGCCATGTTTGATTGTCAATTTCGCCTAAGCCTTGGCAAAAAAATGCTTGATATCCACCTTGTCAAATCCGCCCCTGTGGTGGGTATTTTTGGACGGTCGGGAGCGGGCAAAAGTAGCATTTTGCACGCTTTGGCAGGGATTATCACGCCCACAGAGGGATATATTATCATTGATGGGCAGGTGTGGTTTGATGATAAGACCAATCTGTCACCCCAAAGTCGGCGTGTGGGGCTTGTCTTCCAAGATGCCCAGCTGTTTCCGCATAAATCGGTCATAGATAATCTGCTGTTTGGCTACAACAACATCACGCCAAGTGATAGGCGATTTAACCCTGATGAGATTATTGAATTACTAAAACTTGATACCCTAACCCACCGCCACCCAAAAAACCTATCAGGAGGTGAAAAACAACGTGTCGCCTTGGGGCGTGCGTTGCTATACTCGCCAAAGCTCCTGTTACTCGATGAGCCATTATCCGCCTTAGACCGTGAGCATAAGGATGAGATTTTACCGTTTTTTGAACATATTCGTGATACGCTGGCTATCCCTATGCTGTACGTTAGCCACGACAAAAGCGAGATTGAGCGATTGACAGATGAGATGCTTTATTTATAAAAGTTTTGGTCAATTACATCTCATACACAAACGCATCTGCCAGTTTGTCAAAGCCATTGACGCTGACCTTTAGGTCATGAATCAGCCCATCTTCTAGCCCATAAATCCAGCCGTGTATGGACAATTTTTGTCCCCTGTGCCATGCGTTTTGGACGATGGTGGTGTGGCAGACGTTGGTAACTTGGCGTTTGACATTGAGCTCACAGAGCAGGTCAGTCTGCCCATCAAGAGTAAGATTGGTAAATTTATCCAAATACTGATAATGAATGCCTTTGAGTGAGCGTAGCCAATTGTCAATCAGCCCAAACTCTTGGTGCGACAGTGCTGACCGCACCCCACCACAGCCATAATGCCCACAGACGATGATGTGTTCAACCTTTAGCATATCCACCGCATATTGTAGGGCAGATAGTAGATTCATGTCGGTGGCGACGACCATGTTCGCCACGTTGCGATGGACAAACAGCTCCCCTGGCATCAGTCCCACCACTTCATTGGCAGGCACGCGACTGTCAGAACAGCCAATCCAAAAATACCTGGGCGACTGCTGGCGGGCAAGGCGTGGAAAATAATCAGGGTCTCGGGCGGACAGACTCTCTGCCCAGAAACGGTTGGATTCTAGTAGGTCGGATAGCATGATGAATACCAAATAAAGCCAAATTATGACTTTAAAATAGCACACCCGCCTAAATCTACCATACCAAATACAGGCAGGATGGCTTAGCCAAAGGGGGTAGTTTTGGTGTGGAGATCAGCACTTTTGGGGAATGTGGTTTTTGGGATGATTTGGCTAAGATGGCACAAAATAGCCATACCAATAACATCATGAAATTAAATGACATATCTCATCAGGCGCATCTATTAGCGCTAGAAAGCCATCCCATCTTTGCGCTGCTGCCAAATACCCAGCAGGGCATTGATATCAAAAAATCCCTATTGTCGATGGTGTCTATCCATGAATACACCAAAGGCGAGATTGTGTTCTTGCAGCATAGCCCTGTGGTGAATTTATATTTTTTATTGGATGGGCGAGTGGATTGCCATCGGCAGCTGCCCAGCGGCCAAGAATCGCTCATCGCTCAGTATGACAGCATCGGACTTATTAACGAAAGCGTGCTTTGGGATTGGCAAAAGACCGATCGTGAAGACTTATCTGCACTTCAAAACAAAGAAACCATCGCTGCTAAGCATTCGGCGCTGCTTAGCACCAAAGGCGGTATCCATCAGCTCACTGCCACCAGTTGCGGTACGTCACTCGTGGCAAGCCTGTGCGTGGAGAGTTATTTTAAGACGCTTGATGAGTTTGAGCTTGGTGGGCTGTTAAAATGGTTCTGCGAATGCATCAGCAAGCGATTGCATCATCACATTGTCAGCAGTGATTTACTGGCTTTCGTGCAGGCAAAATCTAAGCTAAGCTATTATTTTATCACGCATTATCCGATTGATAAGCCTTTTAAGCTGCTATGCACCCAAAAGCAATTGGCGGGACAAATTGGTCTGCGCCCAGAGACTTTATCGCGCACCTTAAAAGAAATGATGGCGGCAAACCTCATCAAAAAAGAAGGCGCCACCTATCAAATCATCGACATCGAAGGGCTGCTGGCTCTTGTTAGCGAATAAGCTAGCTTGGTAAATGATTAACCGCCCACACGGCAGCTTCCACGCGCGTGCGAAGTCCGATTTTTGCCAATATGTGCTTAACGTGTACTTTGACGGTGGATTCGGCAATACCCAGCTTATTACCGATCATCTTATTGCTCATGCCGTCTTTGATCATGTGAAGTACTTGTAATTCTCTGTCGGTAAGGTCTAGCGTGGCTTCTGATTGGTTGGGCTTTCTCATGGCAGCCGCTAGGATGGGCGCAAGTGCAGGGCTGATCACCAGCTCACCGCGCAGGATTCGGCGAATATTACCGATGATTTTCTCTGGCTCCATGTCCTTTAATAGATAGCCATCAGCACCCAGCTCTAGCGCGTCTTGCACATCTTTTAGATTGTCTGACACTGTGAATAATAGCACCTTTACACCAATCTCGCGTTCGCGCACGGCTTTTAGTGTCTCAATGCCATTCATGATGGGCATGTTGTGATCTAATACGATAAGATCGACATCGTGCTGGGCTAAGAAGTCAAGCGCTTCACCACCATGATTGGCTTGTCCTATGACACTAACGTCAATCTCTAGATTTAGTAAATCAGACAGTCCGCGTCTTAGCATCGGATGATCATCGACGAGCAGTAGTTTGGCGGGATTTTCGGCGGTGTATATCTTTTGACTCATGAGTTACCTTTTGGCTGATATTGCAATATTGGCTTTATTAATTTAATTGGTCACTTGATGATTTAATTCGTCATCGAGTGCCTAAGTTAGAGTGTTGATTTCGTCATCGCTCCAGCTGTTTAGTTTGGTTTTTGGGGGTGGTGATTTGGATTGTTTTAAGAAAAACTGCGGCATGAATCGTACCGAGACTTGTGTGCCGTGCGGTACGGCGTTAGAGATATCAATCATGCCGCCAAGGTTTACGGCGCGCTCACCCATGGTGCTAAGCCCGTAATGACCTTGTTTTTGTTTGTCGCTTTGTTCGATGCCGATGCCATCGTCTTTGATTATCATGACGACATCTTGGCTGGCGCTGTCTTGGCATAGTGCTAGGCTTACGTGACTGGCCCTGGCGTGTTTTAGGATGTTGGAGAGTGCCTCGCGTATGATCTGCAGTAGGTCAATCTGCTCTGAAGCGGACAGATGCACGGTTAGAATCTGATTGTCAAACGCGGTGCTAAATCCGCCTTTTTGGGCAAATTCATCCATCGTTGCAGACAGAATCTCATTAAAATCCCCGCCATCGATGCGCAGGCGGAATGTGGTCAATAGATCGCGAAGCTGTCCATAGGCGGCATTTAGCCCTTCGGTCATCTGAGTGAGTAGCTGAGCCTGTTTGGCATGTGATTCTGATAGAAAGGCGCGAGTCCCATCATCAAGCGAGTTTTGGCTTTGCTGCATGAGTGTTTTTAGCATGCTTAGCTGTATCTTTAGATATGATAATGATTGAGCGATGGAGTCGTGCAGTTCACGCGCTAGGGTGTTGCGTTCTTCTGACAGTAGCAGCTCTTGTTCTTGTTTCTTCTTTTCTTTTGAGACGAGTGCCAGCGCAACCAAGTTGGCCAGTGCAATCAATAAATCCTCTTGAGGTAAGAATTGATTGTCGTCCAGATTCACCACGTCGATTTTTAGTTGGCTTTCTTTGGCGTTATTGACGAGCAGCTCGCCCCAGCGTCTGCCCGATGCTTCGATGGGGATGATGCGTGTGTTGCTGTGCGCTTTTAATTGGCATTCATCGCAATCCTCAGGAGTACAAAACTCAGGAATCTCTTTATCTGACAGCGATAGGATGATGTTGTTCTGATTGTCTTCTTCGTGTAGGCACAATGACATCTCGCTGTTGGGGAGCAGAGCGGAGAATTCTTTAACTAGAGATTGAAGTTGTAGGCTGGATAGGTTGCCTGTGACGATTTTTTGAGCGAAGTTATACAGCGCATAGATCGCCTGATTGGCCTGCGTAAGGTGTGCGGTAGTGCGGCGAACCTCGCTTTTTAATTGGCTTTGATGCGTGTTAATAGTGCCAAGCATCGCACTCATCGCATCGGAGAGCTGATTGATTTCTCGGTAGCCCTTGACTGACAGATTGCTACTGGCAAGCTTTAGGCTGCCTTGCCTGTAGGAGTTGGTGGTCTCGGTGAGTCGTTTTAGGGGGATTAGGGCGTTTTTATTTAGCTCGTGCATGCCGATGATCATGGCGGTCAAGATCAGCAGTAGCGTACCGATGTGCAGGTATTGCTGCTGCTGACTACGCACTTCGCTGCGTTTTTGAATGTCTAGCACGAAGTTATTAACTTTGGTCAGATAAACCAGCGACGATTCATAAAAGCCGATATTATCTTCTGATAGCAGGCGTGGTTGTAGATTGTCATGCCATAGATTTTCTATTTTTATTAAGGATTGATCGATGTTGTCATGTTGGTTGCCGGCTAGGGATTGGTAATTGCGTAGCTGTGACAGGCGCATCAGCATGTCTTCGTTCAATGCCTGAACGTCAATGGGTGTGCCTTTGGCATCGATGCTTAGGGCGTGACTGATGCGGTAAGTTGCCATGCGAATGGCACCGGCTTGGTTGATGGCTTGGGCGTCCGCCTTGGCGACTTTAGATAAAGAAAAACTCATCGCGCCTAAGATTGCGATGATCAGCGTAATAAACATCACCATCGTCCACGCACGCGTGACAAAGGAATGATGAAAATCAAATCGCTTCAAGATACCGTTCATCATGTCATTATTCGCCATGATACCCCTAAAGAATTGCCATGATGAATTGGAGTTGATTTTTAGCAATTATTCCAAAAATCCTGCCAGAATTCATCTTTTAAATCCATGAAAAATATGGTGTTTTTATAATATAATTCCGTATTTTTTTCCATACCACTAAAGTATTAAGCATGCATCATAACAAAAAATAACCAAAGGAAAAATTGATTAGAATCAATTTTTTTAGAATAAATATTTCTTATCATAAGACTAATAAATGTTCAGAGTTTATAAGGCTTTGGCAATAATTTTCTTAATCTTAATAACGCCAACCTTCTGACAAGGAGAAGATGATGGCAACAGAAGCAACCAAACAAAATCTCGTGCTGGCGTCGTCCACGATCGCATTTACTGTATGCTTTATGATTTGGATGATGTTTGCGGTCCTGGGGATTCCCATCCAAGAAGCGCTTGGATTAAATGAAACTGAATTCGGTCTGCTGGCGGCGACACCAGTATTGACAGGCTCTCTCATTCGTCTGCCGCTGGGCATGATGACGGATAAATATGGCGGACGCATTGTGTTTTTTGTGCTGATGATGGCGACCGTTGTGCCGATTTTCTTGATGAGTTACGCCACGCAGTATTGGCAGTTTTTGATCTTGGGTCTGTTTGCAGGTCTGGCAGGCGGTTCGTTCTCGGTGGGTATCGCCTATGTCGCCAAATGGTTCAAGCAGGAGCGTCAAGGCTTTGCCATGGGTGTGTTTGGTGCGGGTAATGCAGGTTCAGCACTGACTAAGATGGTAGGCCCTGCGATCATTGCGTATGGTGGCTGGCAGTTCTTACCAAAAGTCTATGCAGGCATTATGCTGATCACTGCCATTGGTTTTTGGTTCTTATCATTTGACAAAAAAGAACACCACACCGCAAGTAATGTCAGCGTGGCCAGCCAATTGGCGGTGCTAAAAGACCCGAACGTATGGCGTTATAGTCAGTACTATTCTATCGTGTTCGGTGGTTATGTCGCCCTTGCTCTGTGGATGACCAAATACTATGTCAATGAGTATGGATTTACACTTCAAACAGCGGCATTCCTAGCAGCGTGCTTTAGTTTGCCTGGTGGTGTGCTGCGGGCGCTGGGTGGCTGGTTGTCGGACAAATACTCAGCCCATACTGTAACATGGTGGGTATTGTGGGCGTCATTCTTGTTCTTGTTCGTTCTGTCTTATCCGCAGACAAGCCTTATCGTACAAACCGTCGATGGTGAGCGCGCCTTTAACATCGGCCTAAATTCTGCTGTCTTTACCGTCTTAATTTTCCTGTTAGGCATTGCCTTTGCCATCGGTAAAGCGTCCGTGTTCAAATACCTATCGGACGAATATAAAGACAACATGGGTGCGGTCTCTGGCGTGGTCGGTCTGGCAGGGGGCTTGGGCGGATTCATCTTGCCCATCATGTTCGGCGTGGCGGTGGACATTACAGGCGTTCGTTCATCAGCGTTTATGATCATGTTTGGCGTGGTATGGGTGAGCTTGATCTGGATCTACATCTCGGAAGTTAAGCCTAAGATGGAAGAAGGGCATCAAGCCATGCTAAAAATGAAAAACCAAAAATGAGCATGACTGATATAGGCAGACAATCTTTATGGATTGTCTGTTTTTTATTGTCTAAATAAATTCATCTACCCCCAAAGTATCATAGTTGGCTGGGTTTGTCAGTCATTAGGATAAGCGAAATTTTGCGCAAATCTGTCTACAATGTCAATCATCAAAAATCCTTAACTTTAATCAATCCAAGTGAGTGATCTGCAGATCGCATCATTCCTAGAAGGGGGAGATATGACAAATAAAGAACTAAAAGGCGGGGGCGTGATTCACGACTGGCGACCCGAAGATGATGAGTTTTGGGAAAATGGCGGTAAGCAGACTGCCAGTCGCAACCTATGGATTTCTATTCCTGCTCTACTGCTAGGCTTTGCGGTATGGGTGATTTGGTCGGTGGTGGTCGTGCGTATGCCTGATGCTGGCTTTAATTTTACCAAAGACCAACTATTTTGGCTTACCGCCTTACCTGCCTTATCAGGGGCGACTTTGCGGATTTTTTATTCGTTTATGGTGCCTGTGTTTGGTGGACGGCGGTGGACGGCTCTGTCCACGGCAAGCCTGCTTGTTCCCATGCTGTGGATGGGATTTGCTCTACAAAACCCCAATACGCCATTTGGTGTCTTTGTCATCATCGCCCTGCTTTGCGGATTGGGTGGTGGTAACTTCTCGTCTAGTATGTCCAACATCTCGTTTTTTTATCCCAAATCCAAGCAAGGCATGGCTTTGGGTCTAAACGCAGGGCTTGGCAACTTGGGCGTATCTACCGTGCAGTTTGTCGTGCCTGCGGTCATCGGCTTGTCAGTCATTGGCACGGTTGTTACGCTTGATAACGGTAAGACCCTGTATCTGCACAACGCTGCCTTTGTATGGGTGCCGTTTATCGCTTTGATGGCGACACTTGCGTGGTTTTTTATGAATGACTTATCGTCCGCCAAAGCGTCTTTTAAAGACCAGTCTGTCATTTTCAAACGCTATCACAACTGGGTTATGTGCATCCTATATCTTGGCACGTTTGGCTCGTTCATCGGCTTTTCGGCGGCGTTTCCCATGCTTATCAAGCAGTCTTTTGCTGATGTTGACCCGCTAAAAGTCGCTTTTTTAGGACCGTTAGTGGGGGCGATGTTCCGTCCTGTTGGGGGTTGGCTCGCTGACAAGATGGGCGGGGCTAGGGTGACGTTTTTTAACTTCATTGTCATGGCGGCAGCGACCGTTGGCGTGATTGTCTTTTTGCCAAAAGATGGCACAGGCGGTAGTTTTGCAGGGTATTTTGCGTGCTTTATGGTGCTATTTATTACCACGGGTATCGGCAACGGCTCGACATTTCGCATGATTCCTGTCATCTTTCGCACCCTGCATGAACGCAAAAACTCGCCCGACCTTATCAATGTCGCTCGCAAAGAATCGGCGGCGGTGGTCGGCTTTACAGGGGCGTTCGCTGCTTATGGCGGGTTCTTTATCCCTAAGATGTTCGGCTGGTTTGGGGCGAACAGCACGCTTATCATGCTCATCGTTTTTTATGTGCTTTGCCTTGTGATTACATGGTGGTATTATAGCCGTAAAGGGGCGGAATATCCGTGCTAATCGCACCATAAAAGCGTCAAAAACAGCTCTTCATGGGCTGTTTTTTGTTGCATTAAAGATATAAAACAAATCTTAAAAAGATTTATAATATCGTCATCTAAACACATGTGGCACGAACAGGCTCGTGTCCTTGGTTATGGCGGTGTAATCTTCGCGCACTCCGATGCCTGCGGCACTATGTCCGACGATCCAGCTGCCGATGAGCGTATGCATGGTCTGACCTCTGGCGTTGACGAAAGTCGGTAGAGCATGCGCCTGCTGATAGACGTGACCTTCTTTACCGTAGATGCCATCGGTGGTCTCGATGCCTGCCGAGGTGTGCAGGCTGACGTTTGCGCCTTCACGAGAGAAGAAAGGTTTTTTGACAAAATCCCCAGATAAGCGACCCTCATCCAGATAGGCAGGCAGTAGATTTGGGTGGTTTGGGAACAGCTCCCATAGCACCGCAAGCAAGGCTTTATTGCTAAATAATAGCTTATAAGCAGGCTCGATAAACTGCGTGCCACTACCTAGGATGTGCTTACCAAAGTCTTCTTCAACAAGCCATTCCCACGGGTATAGCTTGAACAGCTGACGAATTGGCGCATCATGCAAATCGACGAATTTACCATCTGATGTGCGATGACCGATGTCATGAATGTCAATAAAACGCGTATCAAGACCAGCTTGTACCGCCACGTCCTGTAGGTAGCGCGTGGTGATGTAGTCTTCTTCGTTGCTTGCGACAGCGGTGAAGTATAGAGGGCTGTCGCCTTTTAGTGCCTTGAATTCGACCATCAGCCTTTCATGGATGCTGTTAAACTGATCAGCATCGGCAAGCTCGCCATTTCTGGCTTGTAGCCAGTACCACTGCGCGACACTGCCCTCAAACAGAGAAGTTGGCGTATCGGCATTATACTCGTACATCTTGGGCGTGTTCGTGCCATCATAGCACAAGTCAAAACGCCCATATAAAGTCGGCTCTTGTGCCTTAAAACTCGACTCAATCAACGCGGCTGCGACATCATTTACCCCAAGGCGGGCATAATCGCCTGTCTGCACGACGTGTCTGGTCGCGGCAAAATACATCTGATGCAGCTCTTCGGTAACGCGCTCAATCTCATCAATCTGCGCTTCGCTAAAGACATAACAGGCATCTTCTTGCCAGTAGTTGCCATCGACACTGTGATAATCAAAGCCGATGCGAAGCATCTCATCTTGCCAATTCTGACGTGGGGCGATATTAACTCGCTTCACGAAGTCGCTCCCACGCTTGATGATTTGGCTGTGCTGCCAAAACCACTGCGGTTGGTGGTTTGGTTTTGATTTTGTGCTTGATTGCTTTGATAGTTTTGGGTGCTTTGGGCGGCACTTTGACGCGCGCCAGCTGCTTGACCACTCTGAGCAGATTGCGCTTGGTTGGTGGCGGCTGGCTGCTGTGTCATGGTGGGGGTCTGCGCGTTTTTTGATGCATTTGCCACACGGTTATTGGCGGCCTTGGTGGCAAGATAACCCGCCGCTGCACCTGCTGCTGCACCCGCTAAGAGTGCGCCACCTGCGCCCATACCACCCTCAGCGCTCGCTTCACCTTCGACGGCTGCTTGCTCATCTAGTATGGCAGTCGCATCGCCTTCAAGCTGTGCAGCGGCGTTGTTGAGCTGTTCTGCTTCTGCTTTGGCTTGTGCGGCGGCCAGACGTTCTTGGGCAGCGATAAGTTCACGCTCAGCATCTGCCAAGGACTGCTCGCTGGTCTTAGGTGCTTCACTTGGTGCAGGCGCACAGGCGGACAGACCTAGCGCGCCAACACCTAGAAGTACCAGTGAGATATTTTTGGATGATTTACGAGTTTTGTGGTTCATTGAAATGGACTGCCTTAGTTGCCAGAATTTAAAAGGGGCGATCAAATCGCACCGGTAATGATTATTATGCGGATAAATGAGTGATTTTACAAGGAATTTTTGGCATAAATGCTGTCTGCTGATTGCCAATATATTTCCCAAAACGCCAAGTCATGCTATAATCTAGCTGATTTATGTTTTTAATTTAACCCCTTGATGCGGTAATATCTCATGCCTGATACTCATTCCAAAAATGTCGCCAAAGTAGGTTTTTTTGGTCGTCTATGGCAAGGTTTTTTGACGACGGTCGGCACAGAGCGTTTTTTTAATATTTTCTCCCCATGGGTGAAATGGCTTGCGCTTATCGCTGCGGTACTGCTTGGCATTGGTACGGTATGGGGTTTGGGATTTGCACCACCTGATTATCTGCAGGGCAACAGCTATCGTATTATTTTTATTCATGTGCCGGCGGCCAGCCTTGCCATGAGTATTTATTTTGCGCTCGCGGTGCTTGGGGTGATTTTTTTGGTGTGGAAAATTAAGACTGCCAACATCGTCGCTCAGGCGATCGCCCCGATCGGCTTTGTGTTTTGTATACTTAGTCTTTTGACAGGTTCGATTTGGGCGAAGCCAACTTGGGGAACGTACTGGGTGTGGGATGCGCGATTGACCTCGATGCTGATTTTGGCGTTTTTGTATGTTGGGGTGATGGCGCTGTTTTCTGCCTTTGAGCACAGTCAGAACCGCGGCAAGGCAGCAGCGATTCTATCGATCGTGGGTGCGGTGAATCTGCCCATTATCAAGTACTCGGTGGAATGGTGGAATACGCTACATCAAGGCGCGACTTTTACCGTGACGAATGCGCCAAAGATGTCAGCGAGTATGTGGGTGCCATTGCTTATCATGCTGTTTGGCATGTACTTCTTGGTGGCGGCACTTGCCATCTATCGCACCAATTCACTGATCTTGGCTCGTGATTATAATAAATCATGGGTGCAAAAACTCATTAACAAGCCAGCCAACCCAAACTAAACAACAGGGGAGCAAGCGATGAAACCATATTTTTCTAATGTCAGCGACTTTGTGCAGATGGGTGGTCATGGCGCGTTCGTATGGGCGTGCTACAGCATCACCTTTGTGGCGATCGCTGTGTTGATTTGGCATGCGATCTCTGAACGTACGTCAACCATCGTTCGATTGCAGCGCCAAGCCAATACCACCAAAAAAACCAATCGCCTAACCAATAAACAGCGCAAAGAATTAGGCACTGGTACACCACGCTAACCACCTTTTAAATACACTTATAAAGACAAAGAAATCATGAATAACGTTCGACAAAAAAAGCTCATGTGGGTCATCGCCATGCTCGTTGGCGCGGTGATTGCCGTTGGTCTGATTCTGTACGCCATTCGCCAGCAGACGGATTATTATTTTGACCCGACAGCCATCGCAGCAGGTAAAGCCCCTGAAGAAAAGCGCATCCGCGCGGGCGGTATGGTCGTTGCAGGTAGCGTTAAGCGAGATCCTAGCGACCAGCTTAACGTTCAATTTGAGATCACGGACTACAAAGAAGTCGTGCCTGTGACTTATCGCGGCGTATTGCCTGATTTATTCGCTGAGAATTCAGGCATTGTGGCGACTGGCGAGCTAAAAGATGGCGTGTTCGTTGCATCTGAAGTACTTGCCAAGCATGATGAGAATTACATGCCGCCAGAAGTCGCCAAATCGCTCAAACAAGAACACGCCGAACGTGGTGCAGATGTGAGCGGTGAACAGTTCACGCCTGCTGTGCCGATGTCGGAGATTGATGAGCGTAACGCTCAAAAATAATGCACTTAAAAATCGTAATGATATTAGTTGTGAGGATTTAACCATACCAACAAAAAACCCTTTGATGATCAAAGGGTTTTTGTTGTGATTAAAGCTTGGAGAATTACCAGCCTTTAACCACACCGTCTTTAAATTGTTTCTTAGCTTCGGCTTCTACTTCGTCAGTTTGGTATGCTTTGACGAAGTTTTGGACGGCTTCTGAGTCCTTGTTGTCGCTGCGTGCTACGATGATGTTCACATACGGCGAGTCTTTAGCTTCAACGAATACGCCATCTTCAGCAGTCAGACCTACTTGACCTGCGTAGTTGTTATTCACAACCGCCAGATCCACATCGTCCAGTGCGCGCGCGGCCACAGAGGTATCAACTTCTTTGATAACAAGGTTTTTTGGGTTTTCAACGATGTCAAGCGAGGTTGAGAATAGATTGTTGATGTCTTTTAGCTTGATTAGACCTTGTTTTTCAAGCAAAATCAACGCACGAGCTAGGTTTGATGGGTCATTTGGCACAGCGATGGTAGCGCCGTCTTTTAGCTCATCTAAAGATTTGATTTTCTTGGAGTAGCCTGCCAATGGGTACACGAAAGTATTGCCCACGATGACCAGATTGTCCAGCTTCTTCTCGGAGCTGTCTTTGTCAAGATAAGGCTTGTGCTGCATGGCGTTCGCGTCTAGATCTCCATTTGATACCGCGGTGTTCGGTAGGGCGTAGTCGTTGAATTCTACATATTCAACGGTCAGACCGTATTTTTCTTTAGCGACTTTGGCGGCAACTTCTGCCACTGCGTGCTCAGGGCCGCTCATGACGCCTACTTTGATGGTTTGTGCGACTTGGTCAGTGTCAGCAGGCGCTGCTGCTTGCTCTGCTTTTTTGTCGCCGCCACAGCCTGCAATTGCGATACTAGAGGCTAGAACACATAGACCGAAAAATTTATTTAATTTCATGATGATACTCTTTAATTCACGATGGATCGGTTAAACTGAGGTTGAATGAAATAAGGCTGCATATACAACTATGTGCGTATTAAACCATAAATTCGCTTAATAATTCAATATGCACCGATAGCTTAATTTAGAAATTTATTATTCCATTTTGGAAAATAGTCAGCATTTATCGATGATCGACTTTCTCAGCCAATACATCGCCAGCTTTTTGGCAAATCATCACAATCGCTACGATGATGATGGTAGCGATCCATTTAACATAAATCATACCACGATGTTCGCCGTAGCTGATGGCGAGATTACCAAGACCACCGCCGCCGACCACGCCTGCCATCGCCGAGTAGCCGATGAGCGAGACGAGCGTGAGCGTGATGGCATTGATGATCATCGGCAGGCTCTCTGGCAAGTAGTATTTGCTGACGACTTGCCAATGCGTCGCCCCCATGGATTTGGCAGCTTCAGTAAGCCCTGTAGGGATCTCAGTAAGCGCATTGGCGGTAAGCCGCGCAAAGAATGGTATCGCCGCCACGCTCAATGGAACGATCGCTGCAGTCGTGCCAAGGGTCGTACCCACGAGTAGGCGTGTCACAGGTAGTAGGATGATCAGCAGAATGATAAATGGCACAGAGCGACCGATGTTAATGATGACATCCAGAATGCGAAATAAAGTCGTGTTCTGTAGAATGCGACCTTTGCCTGTCAAAAACGCCAGAAATCCGAGCGGTAAGCCCACAACCACAGCAATCAACGTCGCGGCCAGCCCCATATAGATGGTCTCATAGGTCGATTTGGCGACCATCTCCCACATCTTAGGATGTAGTTCGGTCATAAAATCCGTATAAATCTTATCCCACATAACCCAATACCTCCAGATTCACGCCGTGCGCCGCTAAAAATTCATTCGCCTGCATGATGGCGGTGGGACTGCCCATCACCTCGCAGATGGTAAAGCCAAACTTGACACCGCCCACATAATCCATCTGCGACGTAAGAATGCTAAATTCCACGCCGTAAGATTTGCTGGCTTGTGAGAATAGTGGTAAATCGACCGAGTTGCCGCTGAATTCATACTTGACCACAGGGTAAGATTCTTCGTGGGTAGGTGTATCGGTGAGCGTTGCCATGAATTCATCTGGCAGGCCGATATGAAAAGTAGAATTGATGAATGCTTTAGCAAGTTCAGTCCTGGGATTAGCAAAAATTTCACTCACTTGACCTTGCTCGACCAACACGCCGCCATCAATGACAGCCACCCTATCACAGATGCGTTTAACCACGTCCATCTCATGTGTAATCAGCAAGATGGTAATGCCAAGCGTTCTGTTGATCTGTTTTAGCAGTGCTAAGATGGCCTGTGTGGTGGCGGGATCCAGCGCGCTCGTCGCTTCATCGCACAGCAGAACCTTAGGGTCTGATGCTAGTGCGCGTGCGATCGCAACTCGCTGTTTTTGACCGCCTGATAGATTGGCAGGATAGACATCGTGCTTATCCGACAGCCCCACAAGTGCGGTCAATTCATTTACCTTCTTATGTATGTCGGCCTTGGGTGCGCCTGATAGCTCAAGCGGTAGAGCGATGTTATCGAACACCGTGCGCGAGTGCAGCAGATTAAAATGCTGAAAAATCATGCCGATATTACGACGCGCTTTGATGAGTTCGTGCTCGGATAATGCCGTCAAATCCTGTCCGTCTAGTACAACTGTACCTGTGGTGGGACGCTCTAGTAGGTTTACACAGCGGATCAGCGTGCTCTTGCCTGCGCCAGATGAACCAATAATCCCAAAAATCTCCCCTTGGTTGATGGTGAGATCTGTGGGTTGCACGGCGGTGAATTCGATATCCTTGCCGTCTTTTTGGGTGTGAAATACTTTACTGACTTGGGTCAGCTGTATCATGGATGTTGTCATGTGAATGCGATGGTTAAAATAATAAAAAATGTGTTAAATATTGTATTTTAACACATTTTATAAAGAGAATTTATGAAATCATCAATCTAAGCTAGTTGGTGTAATTTTGGATAAAATCATCTATCTGATCGCTTAGAATTTGCCAAAGTTTGTTTTGCGCGTGCAAACTGCCCCAAGCGTTGTGCGGTGTAAAAAACACTCGTGGATGGTCTCTTAGGGCTAATAACGGATCGTCAGCGGAGAATGGTTCAGCCTCGAAGACATCTGAGCCATAGCCTGACAGACTGCCATTGGCGATGGCATGGGCGATGGCATGACTGTCCACCACCGCACCGCGAGCGACGTTAATGATGATGGGGTTTTTTGTCATTTTGGCGATGGTATCTGCATTAATGAGGTGGGCGGTCTCCTCGGTTAGTGGACAATGCAGGCTGATCACATCGGAGGTGGCTAGAACTTCATCAAAATCAGTATAACTGTCATCTCGCGGTGCTCTGCCTTGGCGTTCAGCGAGCAGCACCTTCATGCCAAACGCACGCGCGATGCGAGCGACGTTTTGCCCGATGTTGCCTGCGCCAATGATGCCCAAGGTCTTACCATGTAAATCAAAAATCGGCTCACTCAACAGACAAAACCGCCCATCTGCCTGCCACGTGCCGTCAGTCGCCTGTGTGTGATAAAAAGCAGCGGCGCGCATGACATTAAGCATGAGCATAAAAGTATGCTCTGGCACGCTTACGGTTGAGTAGCCTGCCACATTCATGAGTGTGACACCGCGCTCCTTGCACGCGTCGGCATCGATGTTGTTGATGCCTGTGGCGGTGACGTGGATGAGCTTGAGATTGGGTAGGCGTTCGATGACATCGCGGCTGATGATGACTTTATTGGTGATGATGATGTCAGCATCACGGCAGCGTGCGACGATGACATCGGCGCCATTGGGCGTGCTGTCATGGCGTTCATAATGGCTGACACTGCCAGGTAGGGAAAGGTCGGTTTGACTTGAAAAGGTGTTGGCGTCTAAGAATACAGCTTTCATTGTGTTCTCATGCTGATAAATATTTGCCTTAATATAGCACAATTACCACACCCATGAAGTGCAAATTCTTACCTGAATACAAAATTATCTTATCAATATTGGTTGATGTCGCCCAAATAATGCTTGGCAAAATTGACCACCTTGAAAAGTGCCAACATAGCCACCATCAAAAAGAGGGTGCGAAAATTAAGTTTTTTTAGTAGAATAATAGGTTTTTATTAAAAGTATTAAATCCATCTTTGGATAAATTAAGAGTGTTTTATGAGTCAATTTGCCATTGGTCAGCGTTATTTGTCCGATTCTGAAAGTAATCTTGGGCTTGGAGTTGTCATTGGTATGGATGATCGCTGTGTCTCGGTGTTGTTCCCGCAGTCTGAGGAGACGCGAGTGTATGCCAAAGCATCTGCCATGCTATCTCGTGTGGTGTTCTGCGTCGGGGATACGGTAAGTGACCAAGATGGCAATCGGCATATCGTGGCGCGCTGCGAAGAGGTGTCGGGCGTGATGCGCTATCATCTGACGTGTGGCAAGTCACTCATGGAGACGCGTCTGGCGGCGAATATCACACTTGCCAAGCCATTAGAGCGTCTATTGGCGGGGCGCATCGAGAATAATGAACGCTATGATCTGCGACAAGACGCTCTAAAGCTACAAGCCATGCTGTTTCGCCATCCCTTGCGCGGTCTGATCGGACCGAGAGTGGATATTATTCGCCATCAGTTGTATATCGCTCATGAAGTAGGCAAACGCCTTGCGCCACGTGTTCTTTTGGCGGATGAAGTGGGGCTTGGTAAGACCATCGAGGCGGGGCTGATTATTCACCAGCAGATCATCACTGGTAAGGCGAATCGCGTGCTGATCTTGGTGCCGGACAGCCTGCAATATCAATGGATGATCGAATTAAGACGTCGATTTAATTTGGATTTTGCGATTTTTGATTTGGTGCGTACGGCATCCATCAAAGAGCACAACCCTGACCAAAATGTCTTTGCAACCGAGCAATACATCATCGCAGGCATTGACTTGCTGCTTGACCATCATGACCTATATGAGCAGGCATTCACGGCGGGCTTTGACCTGCTCGTGGTGGATGAGGCGCATCATCTACAATGGGATGAAGAACAAGGCGGCAATGATAAATACGAACTGGTGGCAGATTTTGCAGCGCATACCCAAGGTGTGTTATTACTGACTGCAACGCCAGAACAGCTTGGCGTGGAGAGTCATTTTGCACGTCTAAGACTGCTTGATCCACATCGTTTTGATGATTTGGATGATTTTATTGTAGCTCAAGAGGCCTTTGGGAATGTGGCGATGGTAGCGACTTTGCTCATCGAGGGCAAGGCATTATCTGATAAGCAAATCAATGCCGTGGCAGGATTGCTTGGCTTTGGCGTGGATCAGATCGTAGATATTAATGATAATGACAAACTTCGCACCCACGTTATTAATGAGCTGCTAGATCGACATGGTACGGGTCGTGTGCTGTTTCGTAATACGCGTGACAGCGTGGATGGATTCTATGGGCGTACCAGCATCCCTTATCCGCTGCCGCTGCCGAGCGCATGGCAAGGCACGCATTATATGCATGGTAAGCTACGCGAACAGCTGTGGGGTGAGGAGAATTATCCCGATGGTTCTTGGCTTGAGACCGACCCTAGGGTTAATTGGCTCATCAACCTATTAAAAGAACCCTTAAAGCACAAAAAAGTGCTGCTCATCGCCAGAAGTGGCGCGACTATTGAGAGCCTTGAGGCGGTGTTAAGATTGCATGCTGGGATTCGCACGGCTATCTTTACCGAGCAAATGAGTCTGCTTGAGCGAGATCAGGCGGCGGCGTACTTTGCTGATATTGATGGCGCGCAGATTCTGCTGTGTTCTGAGATTGGCTCAGAGGGGCGTAATTTCCAGTTCGCTCAGGATTTGGTGCTATTCGATCTGCCTGCCAACCCCGATACGTTGGAGCAGCGCATCGGTCGCCTTGATCGCATTGGGCAGATTGCCAAGATTCAGTTGCACGTGCCATTCGTGGTGGGGACTGCCCAAGAACGTCTGTATAATTGGTATGATGGTGCGCTGAATATCTTTAATCAAATCAGCCCAACCGCGCAGAATGTCCAAGAGCATTTCATCGCTGACCTAAAACCACTACTAGAAGGTGAGAACAGCGAAGAGAATCGAGAGGCTTTGGTGAATCTTATCGCCCAAGGGTCGCTGCTGCGCGCCGAACTAGAAGAAGAGCTGCAGGCAGGACGAGATAGGCTGCTTGAATATAATTCCTGCCGTCCGAATGTCGCCAGTCGTATCGCTCAAGCCATGAGTGAGCTTGATGATGGTAAGATTCTGCCGATGTTCCTTGATCGCTACTTTGAGGCGGTGAGCATTGATTATGATGTTCAGCGTGATTATTCTTGGGTGGTGCACCCTATTGATGCGCAAGAGGTGGACATCGAGGGCATTGAATCTTTGCCTTTTGATGAAGATGGCATGACATTAACCTTCGATCGCGCTCAGGCGTTGGCTCGTGAAGACATGGATTACATGACTTATGAGCATCCGCTCATCACCAGCATTCTTGAGATGGTGACGTCTGGCACTTTTGGCAATACGCAAGTTGCCATGTTAAAGTCATCCGCCATGCCTCAGGGTATGATTTTGGTAGAGAGTCATTTTCGCGTGGAGGCGATCGCACCCAAGCATTTGAATTTGGCTGCTTATCTGCCGCAGCAGGTATTAAGAGTGTTCCTAACCGAGCGTGGCGATGATCTGACTAAGGTCGCCACCAGTGATAAGATCATGCCGATCATTGAGCGACTTGATAAAGCTCGAGCCAGACAGGTGGTCAAGGCGCGTGCAGCACTTATCGAGGCGCAAGCCAATAAAGCCAAAGACATCGCACAGGCTCAGCTGTCTGACATCAGCGCGCAGGCGGTGACACAGTTTAGTGATTATCTTAATAAAGAAATCAGCCGCCTAAAACGCCTACAGGCCATCAATCCGAACGTAAGAGATGATGAGATCTTAGCGCTACAGAAGATGCTTGACCAAGGTATTTTGGCATTAGGCAACTTATCGCTCGTTCCTGACAGCATTCGCGTGCTGGTCTGCGTCAAGCCAAATTAACTTAAGCATTTTGAATATTTATAAGGAAAAATCATGCCGCACATCACCGTAGAGCTTAGTCAAGGTGTTAATATTGATGAGGCTGAGCTTCTGTCTAAGCTGAATCATGCCTTATTCGCCACAGGCCAATTCAAAGAAAGTCGAGACATCAAGGGGCGCGTTCATCGCAGCGATGCCAGCTTGATTGGACTTGGTGCAGAAGATGGCGAGCATTTCGTGATTGCGCATCTTGCCATCATGCAAGGGCGCACCGATGAGATTAAGTCGGATTTGGTCTCAGTGGTGATGAACGTGCTACAGCAAGTGGTCAGCCCTAAGCTAACGGGCGTTCAATATGCCGTGAACCTGACTGAGCTGTCTTACGTCTATCAAAAGGCGCTGGTCTGATCGATGCTCAAGAACCGATATTTGTCGGTTCTTGTTTTTATTACGATGTCAAAGATAAGTTCGGTTAAATTTAAAATGGCGCATCACTTTTAATCTGTGTTATAAAGACATCACGCACTCTATGTCACTATCCAAAATGATTAAAAACTAAAAAGGATTTCCATGTCATTTGCCAAGATTTTTACTCGCTCTGTGGTTGGCTTGCACGCGCCATCGGTGTTGGTGGAGGTGCATTTATCACAAGGCATGCCGTCTTTGACCATCGTTGGCTTGCCCGAGGCGGCAGTGCGAGAGAGTAAAGATCGCGTCCGCTCAGCGCTCATTAACAGTGATTATGACTTTCCCAGTCGCCGTCTAACCATTAACCTTGCGCCTGCCGATCTACCAAAAGACGGTTCGCGGTTGGATTTGCCGATAGCGATGGGTATCTTGGCAGCGAGCGGCCAAGTAGACGAAAGTGCGCTTGATGGGTTTGAATTCGTCGGCGAACTGGCGTTAAATGGCGATCTGCGTCCCGTCTCAGGCGCGTTGTCAGTTGCTCGCGCTGTCAAGGTGACAGGGCGAACGCTTATCTTACCCAAAGAGAATGCAGCAGAAGCGGCGCGTGTGGCAGGGGTGAAAGTCATCGGTGCGGACAGCTTGGCTGCGGTATGTCGCCATTTAGATGTGGTAAGCGGTGTTAGCAATAATCAAGCGGATTTAATTGCGCTTAGCGAATCAGTATCCACGACAGCACAGGCAAGCTATAAGCTTGATTTGTCCGATGTGAAAGGACAGTATCACGCAAGGCGCGCGCTTGAGATCGCTGCGGCGGGCGGGCATTCGATGTTATTCAAGGGATCTCCGGGCTCAGGCAAGACGTTGATGGCAAGCCGTCTGCCGAGCATCTTGCCGCCATTGACCGACGATGAGGCCTTAGAGGTGGCAAGTATCTATTCGGTGGCGGGCGTAGCTTATGAATTTGGTGTGCGTCCGTATAGACAATGTCATCACACAATGAGTGCGGTAGCCTTGTCTGGAGGGGGTTCACGCCCAAAACCTGGTGAGATTAGCCTTGCCCATAAAGGCGTTCTCTTCTTAGATGAATTACCCGAGTTCGACCGTAAGACATTGGAGGTCATGCGTCAGCCGATCGAGTCAAAGGAAATCGCCATCAGCCGTGCCAATGCACAAGTGACCTATCCAGCAGAGTTCCAATTGATTGCTGCGATGAACCCCTGTCCATGTGGATATCATGGCGACCCATCCAATCGTTGCCGCTGTAAGCCTGACCAAGTACGTCGTTATCAAGATAAGATATCAGGACCATTGCTTGATCGCATTGACTTACATATCCATGTCCCTGCCATGCCACTAGAAGACTTGCAGAACGCACCACAAGGCGAATCATCGGATGTCGTGCGTGAGCGTGTGATCGGGGCGCGTAATTTTGCGCTAAGGCGTCAAGGTAAGGCTAATAACGAGCTAAGCCCTAGCGAGATTGATATACATATCCCGCTAGGTGCGACACAGAAGCAACTGCTTACCACTGCTCAGTCGCGCCTCAACCTATCGGCACGTAGCTATCACCGAATGCTAAGAGTAGCACGTACCATCGCTGATCTGTCAGGTGCAGAGCGGGTAGGAACATCGCACCTAGCAGAAGCGCTAAGCTATCGCTAATAGCAAGTGCATCAACGATAGGATTCAGAGCTCAATCTTTGATAATAAACGCGACCAAATCTCCAAACTCATCAAACACCGCATCAGGATGGTGATTGGTGATTGGTTCGCCATAATTATAACCATAGCTTAGGGCAAGGGTGGTCATGCCTGCACTCTTGCCCGCTAGGATGTCGTTCTTTGAGTCGCCAACCATGATTGCCTGTGATGGATTAACGCCTAATTTCTCGCAGATGTGCAGTAGTGGCACAGGGTCTGGTTTTTTGACAGGTAGGCTGTCGCCACCAATGACGCAGCTGAATTTATCTTCCCACCCCATCTTTTGTAGTATCTTAGGTAGGAATTGACTTGGCTTATTCGTACAGATGGCAATCTCAAACCCGCAGCTAATTAATCGCTCCAGCCCTTCACTCACGCCATTATAGGCGACCGTACCATCGTGACAATCGGCATACTCCCTTAAAAATACTTCATGCGCATCATTTAACTTATCATTATCTAACCCCGCCCACTCGATCGCACGCGCCACGAGCTTCATAGAGCCATTGCCAATCCAAGTACGTACATGATCGACTCCTGCAGGCGGCTTGCTAAAGTGCGCCAAAGTCTTATCAATCGCGGCTGCCAAGTCTGGTACGCTATCGATGAGTGTACCGTCTAAATCAAAAATAATCAGTGATTTGGCTAATGCGTCTGAATTTTGCATGAATTTTCCTTATTTTCATTTAAATTGAGCAAAAATTTTCTAAAAAAGATTGTAACACAGCCCCGAGATTTTAGGATAATTTTCTAGAAACTGTAACAAATTATGATTTTATGCCAAAATATTACCTTAAATCGCTGTTAAGATAAAATATTTTTGGCTGTTTTCATTGCAAATTTAAAAAATTATCGAAAGAATCAGCATTTTTTTTAAGATTTTCAAAGAATCTTTAAAAAATCTCTCTGATTTGATGGTGCAAAATGTTGCCAAATTTGATTTTTTGGATAAAAAACAGCGCAGTTTTTGAAAATACCAACAAAAAATTGCAAAAATTAGCCGAATGTTTTTAGAGGTGGGCAGATTTTTGCAAAACTTTACATTTCACTCCACAAACACGCACAGTTATTAAGAAATATTTTGTTACTATGACCTCAACACAAAGAGCAAAGCAAAAAAACTCTTTGGGTCATTAAACAAACGACAAAGCAAGCGGTGCTTAACCGCATTTTAGGAGAAGTATATGAAAACTCTAAACAAAGCAATCCTAGCTCTAGGCGCATCATCAGTACTAGCAATGAGCGCAAACGCTGCCATCACTTATGGTTCGGCAGCAGCTGGTCAGCCATACATAGGTGTTAAAGTTGGTCAAATCGACGCCGACAAAGCAAAAAATGCAACTGCCTATGGCGTGTACGCGGGTTATAACTTTGACCAAAACTTCGGTGCTGAAGTAGAGTACATGGGTTCTGAAGATAAGAGCTACACAACTAATGGCGTAGACCGTAAGTTTGATGCCAAAACTTATGGTGCATACGGTACTTATCGTCATAACTTCAACAACACTCCAGTTTATGTAAAAGGTAAATTAGGTATTGCAAAGACTGAAGTAGAAGACCGCCGCGTTGATGGTAACTCTATCATCGAATCAGATAAAATCAGTCTAGCGGGCGGTGCAGCTGTTGGCTTTAATGCAACACCAAACGTAGGTCTTGAAGCTGGTTATAACTACCTAAACAGCGACGCTACCATGTGGGGCGTGGGTGCACACCTAAAATTCTAATCTAACTTAAAATTAGTAGAATAACACATAGAATAGCCGTCCATTTGGGCGGTTGTTTTTTTGTTTAAAATGAAATCGCGGCAGATAAAAAAAACACTCAACCGAAGTTGAGTGTTCTTAAATATGGTGGCGTGGGGCAGGATCGAACTGCCGACACACGGATTTTCAATCCGTTGCTCTACCGACTGAGCTACCGCGCCAAAATTTTGATTAGCTTTATTGGCTAAGTGGTGCGTATTATATATGATTTATAGAACTTTGCAAGCACTTTTTGCACAAATTTGCAAAATTTTTAAAAATTTTTCCATTCTGGGGCAAAAGTACTGATTTTACGATTTTTTTTGGGTATGATAGGGTGTTTTGAGTGGCATGAGACATAAGATGAATCAGTTGAGCGTGAATTTTAATAAATTAGATGCAAATAGGTTGGCGAGTGCGCGTGATTTTGTTTTGGATTGCTTAGCGGCAGATTTTAAGCTGGTCTTTGAACAGGTACGATTGCCAAATCCGTTGGGAGGGGCGTCTGTTTATGCCTTATCAAACGGTGGCAAGCGAGTGCGTCCGCTGCTTGTATTGGCGACTTTTTTGACAGTATGCGAAGAAGGGTTGGATTTGGCAGGTGGGGCGGATTTTAATATGGTGCGCCGTGCCATGCTTGCCATTGAGATGATTCACAGCTATTCTTTGGTTCATGATGACCTGCCGTGCATGGATGATGATGACCTGCGCCGTGGCAAACCGACCTGCCATGTGGTCTATGGTGAGGCTACCGCGATGCTGGTAGGGGATGTGCTACAGTCGCTTGCCTTTGATGTGCTGGGCGGCGATTATTGGGGTGATACGGATGATGTTAAATTCGCCAAACTCACCAAAATTCTAGCATCCAATGCCAGACGAATGGTGGCAGGGCAGCAGGCGGATTTAAATGGTGAACAAAAACAGCTTAACCAAAACGAGCTAGAAGCCATTCACAAGGACAAAACAGGGGCGTTAATCGTGGCGAGTGTTCTTATGGGGGCGGTGTGTGGCGGTACGTCTGATGAACGCATGGCAAGTCTTGGCGAGTATGCACGGCTTATCGGGCTTGCCTATCAAGTGCAGGACGATGTGCTGGATGTGGTGGCAGATACCCAAACGCTGGGCAAAATGGCAGGCAGTGATGAAAAACTGGACAAATCCACCTACGTCAAACTGCTTGGCGTGGACAATGCTCGTGCCTATGCCGACGAGCTCTTTGATAAGGCAAGAGAGCAAGTGGCAGATTTGGGCGATGACAATCTACTTTTGCAAATGGTGGATTGGCTACAAAAAAGAGATCATTAAAAACAGGATTTTGATGTTTGGAAAATATAAAATCGTCAGTTTTGTGATTTAAAAATTGATAACTGATTATAACTGATTATAACTGATTAGAATTTACCCCCACCAATTTCCCCATCGCCTTTGGTACGCCCAGCCCATCACATCCTTTTTGCCAAACGAAATCGGCATGAATGGCGGTTAGGGCGTGGTTGATGTTGTTATAAAGTGTTTTATCAATATTTATATAAACCAATGACAAATGCCAATGAAAATGCGTAAGTGTGTGTCTGATGGTTTTGAGATGATTGATGGCAATGTTTGGCAAATTATCCAAAATTTGACGCTCAGCAAGGCTTAGGCGTTGGGCGTGGGTGTATTTATCGTGCATGGTTTTGGCATGATGTAAATCATGGAGTGCATCGTCTTGTTTGTCATTTATCATCAGCATGGGCAAGGCATACAGTCCGTCCCAAATGCCTGTCCCTGTGTCGCTTTGGCGTTTTATCCATAACAGTTTATCATCATATATCAGAGCAAACACGAGCGAATGGCGGTGGGGTTTGTCCGCCTTTTTGGCTTTGACAGGATAGGCGATGGGATTGCCGTCCTTATGGGCGGTGCAGTCGTCCGATAGCGGGCAAGAGACGCAAGCGGGGCGTGTGCGAGTGCAGACGGTCGCCCCCAAATCCATCATTGCTTGGGCGAACTTACCGCTATCATCTTTGGGCGTGAGTTTATCGGCAAGCTCCCACAGTACCTTGTCGGTGGCGGATTTGGTGATGTCGCCGTCTATGCCTGCCCAGCGTGTCAGCACCCGTTTGACGTTGCCGTCGCATATCACGCCACGCCCACGCACGCCCATCGCCACTATCGCTCCTGCGGTGGAGCGTCCCACGCCACGCACGTTTTGCCATTCGTCCACCGTCTTTGGAAAATGCCCATGCGTGGTGATATAGTCCGCCACTTGCTTTGCCCCTGCGTGTAGATTTCTTGCCCGAGCATAGTAGCCAAGCCCTGCCCATAGGTTTGCCACATCGTCCCAGTCGGCATTTGCCAAATCTTGTACGGTGGGAAATGTATTCATAAACCGCCCAAAATAACCCAAAACAGTGGCGACTTGGGTTTGTTGAAGCATGATTTCAGACAGCCAAACGGCATAAATGTCAGACGTGTCGGCATGATGATATTGCCAAGGCAAGTCATGACGACCGTGCGTGGCAAACCAAGTAAGCAGGCGTGGGGCAAAAGTAGCGTGGTTCATGAGATGACCTTTTTTATCAAAAAAAACCTTCATGGGGATGGTGCGCCAATTTTCATCAGGTGAATGGAAAATTTTTGAAATTTCAATCAGATAAGTCCCATGTTTAGGTGTGAACTTTGGTATAATATCAGGCATGAGACATGTATTTTTTGTGATTGTATTTTTGTTGTTGTCAAGTCATGCGCTGGCGAATGTGGCAAGTGTGCAGGCGAGTGGGTTTTTGCAGGGCTTTAATGATGTTTTTGGCGAGTGTCGTGGGCATTTTTATGATGGTCAGGCACCCATGCTGACCGGCACACGTGGTCAGAACTTGAATAGGGAGTTGGATGCGCTGTGCTTTGAAGGTTTTGCGGTGCTGCATTCTGGCGTGTCGCGTACGCCGCTTTGGTCGGCAGAACGCTTGACCAGAGAGCGTATTCAAAATGCCAGAACCTTGGCGCGGACGGACAGTTTTCGCAGTGAGAGCCGTTTGCCGCATGGCAGACGTGCCGAGCTTTCTGATTATAGTCGCTCTGGGTTCGATCGTGGGCATCTGTCACCTAATGGCGATATGGCAAATGCCAATACACAGTACGAGAGTTTTAGCTTGGCTAACATCGCGCCGCAAAATGGCAAGCACAACCGCAATGTGTGGCGGCACATCGAGACCATCACGCGCAACCTAACCACCAAATATGGCGACGTGTATGTGGTGACGGGCGTGGTTTTTGCCACCAATAAAGTTGAGCGTATCGGCGGACGCGTGCTGGTGCCGAGTCATTTTTTTAAGGCGGTTTATTTGCCAAGTCTGAATCAGGCTGCGGTGTATTATTCTCCCAATGCCGAAAGTCCAAGCTATGAAGTCATCAGCTTAAGCGAGCTGACACGGCGTACCGGTATGAATGTGTTTCCTGCGTTGCCGATCCCTGTGCAGGACTACGCCTATGATCTGCCACGCCCTAAAGAAAAAGGCGAGATCGCACCAACCGGCATTGATATGGATAAGATTGATCTGACGACTGGCAGTGGCTGGCTGCTGCTTGGACTTGAGATTTTTAAATATTTTATTAGCAGCATCAACCAAGCTTAGGAGGATTGATGGATATTTTTAATAATAATCATGAGGTGCTAAGCGTGGGCGGTCTGACCATCGAGAACCACGTTGGACAAATCACCATCTATGGCGATCTAAACATCGCTCCTAATGAGGCAGGGCGCAAGCAGGCTCAGTTGCTTGCGGATTTTTTTGGTAAGCTTGCTCAGTCGACCAAGGATTTTGATCGTGACGACAGCTTAAATTCTAATCTGACCGCTCAATCCACCGAGAAAGTAGATAATCCTTTCATGAGCTGATGGCATAACAGTTATAAAAAACCAACAAAAACGCCAATCGCCTACAGATTTAGTGTTTGCTTTTGATTTTTGGCTTGGTTATAATGGATTTACACTTGTACTTTACGGTGTTTTAAAGGAGAATTCTTATGAGACTAATGACTAAATTCATCGCAGCGACCGCAGGTCTGACCTTAGCGAGTATGGCTTTTGCCGCTGATCCTATCGTTGGTAATTGGCAAATGAGTGAGAGCGGTCAACCAAAAGCCGTCGTAAAAATCACCGAATCGGGCGGTAAGTTTTCAGGCGTGGTCATCTCAGGTCAAACTGAAAAAGCCAAACAATACGTTGGCAAAACTGTCATCCTAAATGCCGAAAACCTTGGCAGTGGCAAATACAAAGGCAAAGCCAAAGACCCACGTTGGGGCATAATTCCTGCTGTTAATGCGGACATCACTCTAAATGGCAACAAGCTAACTCTAAAAACACTAAAAGGCTCTCAAGTCCTAACGCGCAAATAATAGCTTTCGCCCATAAAAAACGCACTTAACTCAAGTGCGTTTTTTTTGTTTATTTATAGTGCATTCTCGTCAAGTTCGCCGGTGCGGATGCGTACGACATTCTCAAGCGGTGTTACGAAGATTTTGCCATCGCCAATTTTACCGGTATTGGCAGCCTTAATGATGGCTTCAATGACCGAATCGACCATATCATTAGTGCAGGCGATTTCAATTTTAATCTTTGGCAAAAAATCAACCACATATTCTGCGCCACGATACATTTCCGTATGGCCTTTTTGGCGACCAAAGCCTTTAACTTCAGTGATGGTGATGCCATTAACACCAATCTCAGAGAGAGTTTCGCGGACTTCGTCTAACTTAAAGGGCTTGATGATTGCCGAAATTAATTTCATGATAAATCCTTGACGGTCAATGCTGTGTTAGTAAATGATGGGTGAATTATAACGCTAAATTTCATAAAAATCCAATGTTCATCGCGCCAATTTCTGCTACAATAAGGGATAATTTGGACTATCAAATAGAGACGTTGTGATGCAACAAGCGAATTCTTTAGATGTGATTATCGGGCTTGGCGGTTCAGGTTTGTCCGCCGTGAACTTTTTGTGTGCCGAGGGGCGACGTGTGGCGGTGACGGATGAGCAGCCCGCCCCAAGCCTCGCTCCAAAGCTGCCTGAAGACGTCCAGACAGCATTCGGTGGCATCGATGAGACGTTGTTGCTATCTGCAAATCGCATCATCATTAGCCCAGGGGTCGATCCTCGCCATTCTGCCATCCAATCGGCAAAATCCGCAGACATTCCTGTGCTAAGCGACATTCAACTGTTCTGCGATGCATTACATGCGCGTGATGAACGTACGGGCAAGCATACGCCAATCGTTGCCATCACAGGCTCGAACGCCAAATCAACAGTAACCACCCTAGTCGGCGAGATGGCCAAACAGACCGGTAAAGTCGTTGGCATAGGCGGTAATATCGGCACACCGGCACTTGACTTGCTTGCCATTGACGGCATGGATCTGGCGGTGCTTGAGCTGTCTAGTTTCCAGCTAGAGCACGTCAGCCATCTGGGTGCATCTGTGGCAACCATCTTAAACATCTCTCCAGATCACTTAGATCGTCACGGCGACATGACGGGTTATTTGACTCAGAAATTGCGAATTTTTGACGATGCTCGCGCGGCGGTCATCTGCCTAGACGATACACAATTACAGGCGTCTTGCCAGCAAGTATTGAGCGATCATGGCATATCTGAGGCAGCTGTGATTACCACGAGCGGCGTTATCGATTGTGACTGTCATGCTGATTTTTGTTTGGTGAAATCAGAAGGGCGGATTTATCTGTGCTGCCGAGGCGAACGTTTGCTGTCTGCTGATGAGCTATTCATCAAAGGTAAGCATAACCTGCTAAATGCGCTGTCAGCACTGGCACTAGGTCAAGCGGTAGGTCTTGATATGCCAAGCATGATCGCAGCATTGAAGGCATTCAAAGGACTGCCTCATCGCTGCGAGTATGTCGATGAGGTGGCAGGTCGAGCTTATTTTAATGATTCAAAAGGCACTAACATCGGTTCAACGCTGGCCGCCATTGATGGCTTGGGTGCGGTCTATGGCGAGCGTTCATTAGCGATTATCTTGGGTGGTCTGGGTAAGGGTCAGGACTTTAGTGAGCTTGGCGCAGATATTGACAAATACGCGCATTCGGTCTACCTGATCGGCGCAGATGCAGGCGTGATCGAAAAGGATCTGTCAGCGACTTCAGGCTTATCTAAGCGCATTCAGCAACTTGGTACATTGCAGGCAGCGGTGGATCTAGCAAGCCAAAGCTCGGCCAAGGCAGTGCTGTTATCTCCAGCTTGTGCAAGTTTTGACCAATTCAAAAGCTATGGCGACCGCGGTGATAAGTTCGTCTCGATGGTTAAGGCTTTGGCATAACCAGTGTTGCCGGTACAGCCATCCTTTGGGGTGGCTTTTTTTTATTTTTCATGACTTGCAGCTTGTAATTTTAGAACTTTTGTAACAATTCATAAATTTGATGAAATTTTCTTTGATTCATCAAAAAGTGGTTTATAATAATACGTTTAATTTTTAGATCTAAAATCACAAAGTAGCCGCCATGCCCCAATATGTCCAAAAACTACTGTCACTCAACCTACCATCAGCGCGCACGACGCTACTGGTCAGCCTAGGATTGTTATTAACGCTGTCCTTGTTGATGATTGCTTCAGCTTCCATTCCTTTTGCGCTTGCCAAAGATCTGTATCCGATGCGATTCTTTTGGTCGCAGCTTTTGTATATCGGTCTTGGTGTGGCGGCGGCTTATGTGGTGTATAATCTGCCTTTGCGGATTTATTGTAAGTTTAGCAATGTTTTGGCGCTTTGGCTTGGGGTGGTGGCGCTCCTGATATTGACGGCAATATTTGCGGTGCCGATCAACGGCTCTAAGCGCTGGCTGAACATTGCCGGCTTTAGTCTGCAGTCGGCAGAACTTGCCAAGATGGTGATGGTCATGGTGGCGGCTGAATACGTGGTTCGGCGCTCGGCGGACATGCGAGGCAGCCTATGGGGTGGCTGGCGACTTCTTTTGTGGTATTTACCCATTGTGACTTTATTGGTTCTGCAGCCAGACTTTGGTTCGACAGCGGTGATTGTGGCGACATTATTGGCAATTGCCTTTATTAGTGGTGCTCCATTAAGGGATTATGCGTTTATCACGACAGTTATTGGTGTAACGATGGCTGCTGGAATGGCTTTTGCAGACTATCGACGTGAGCGATTGATGTCTTTTTGGGATCCGTTTGATGACATTCAGGATACTGATTATCAGTTGTCTAGAAGTTTGATTGCCTTTGGTCGAGGTGAATTTAGCGGTGTGGGTTATGGCGACAGTGTTCAGAAGTTATCGCATCTACCCGAGGCGCATACGGACTTTATCTTAGCGATTACCGGTGAGGAATTGGGCTTTATTGGTGTGTCATTCGTACTGCTGCTAGGAGCGCTCATTGTCGCTGCGATTATGCACATCAGCTATGCCACTTTGAAGCGCCGTCAGTTGCGTCTAAGCTATATGGTGTTTGGATTCGCTACAGTAATTTTTGGTCAGATTTTTATTAATGCTGGCATGAACATGGGTATTCTACCAACGAAGGGCTTGACGCTACCGTTTTATAGTTTTGGTGGTTCGGCACTGCTTGTGAACATGATGATGATTGGCTTTATTCTTAAAGTCGATAAAGAGAGTGAAGGCATCGATCGTATGGGGTTGAGCCGTAATTTCTAAGATTTGTAGATTACAAAGCAAAAAGTCAGCCAAAGCGTTAGCTTTTTTATTGGCTGTCTGATGCGATACCAAGGCTGTTTTGGTTCATGAGTGGTGCGTTATCCCAGTGTTTGATGGCAAATGTTAGGATATCATCGACGGTGCCGTCCTGCATGTCGTCAGCGATGGGTTGTCTTAATAAACGCAGCGCATGAATAAGCAATTCGCTTGGGCATTCATTTTTGATGGACTTGGCAAGGTTTTGCTTGGATAGCTTTTGACCGTCGTTATTGTGTAGTAGTGGCAGATGATAAAAATAATCGGCATGCGGCAGTTGGCAGGCTTTATTGATGAATAGCTGTGCGGCTGTCATCGGCATGATGTCAAGCCCACGCATGATGTGGCTGATGTTCTGTAGCCCGTCATCAATGGTGCAGGCAAGGATGTAATTAATCATGCCATTTTGGCGTTTGATAACGACATCGCCAAGACTCTTGGCAGGATTATCCCAAATAACCCCTTGGATACCATCATAAAAAGCTGTCGCCACGTCAGGCAGGCATAGGCGAATCTTACTGTCAGGATGCTGACCGTCATGCGACTGATGCAGGCATAAGCGCGGATAGATGGGAGGAGCATTAAGATCTTGGGTTTGGTTTAGGTTTTGCAGGGTGTGGCTTAGGGCAATGGGCGGTGTTGCCTTATTGGGATGTGTGCCAAAATATTCACTAAGCTGCTTTCTTGAACATTGGCACGCATAGCTGATGGCTGATAGATGGTCGTTGATGAACTCATCATAGATGGGCTGTCTGTGCGACTGATAGATAATCTCGCCATCCCAATACAAGCCCAGTCGGGTTAGATCGTCCAGTATTGAGTGACTGTATGCTTGTTTACAGCGTTCAAAATCAACATCTTCGATGCGCAATAGCCACTGCCCGCCCAACGCCTTAATATGACAAAAGCTCGCCACAGCAGTCGTGAGCGAGCCTAAGTGTAAGTGTCCCGTCGATGATGGTGCGAACCGTCCGATGATGGGGCGTTTGGAGTCTGACACACCTTATCCTAGGTTTTGCTTTTCTTTCATTTCAGATAAGGTCTTGCAGTCGATGCACTGCGTGGCGGTCGGTCTTGCCTCTAGGCGTTTTAGTCCGATTTCGGTGCCGCAGGTCTCGCAGTAACCATAATCGCCCGTGTCGATCTCAGCGATGGATTTGTCGATTTTGCGAGTCAGCTTGCGCTCACGGTCTCGAGTGCGTAGGGCGAGCGCGAACTCTTCTTCTTGAGTGGCGCGGTCGTTGATGTCTGCCATCGCGCTCGTTTCTTCGTTGATGTAATCTTTGGTGCGCTCAGCTTCAGACATTAGCTCGCCTTTCCATGCCAACAAGAGCGAACGAAAGTGCTCAAGCTGCTTGTCTGACATGTATTCTTCGTCTTTGGCAGGCTCATAAGGGGCGAAAGTTTTGTTGTTCATGCGCTGATTTATCCTTCAAAATGCGCCTTAAGCGACTTGGTGAATGGCGATGTGAATAGCGCAAATACACCGCCACAAAAAATGCCACAGCGTCGGAAATCATCCAACCAAAAAGCATCCTCTAAGCAAAACTAAAAAATGACCAATTTAAGCTATTGCAAGTCCATAAAGCCCCATAGTTTGCCAAAACATTGCAAGAATTACAAGTGTTTCTTGTGGGGTTGGTGGGTTATTTATTAATTAAGCCGTAAAATTCGCGCCTAATTTTGCACTCTTTTGACTAAAGTTGCTAGTTTTTCTTTGTTATAAATGTGTATCAGGCGCAAACCCTCAGGTACATCATCTAGCTTAAAGTCACCATAATGCGGTAAAAACTGCCGACTGGTGGCAGGGCAGGTATATAGTGTCGCAGGGTATGGTGTCGGTATGGGCAGCTCATGAGCTTGATGTACATGACCGCATAAGATTGCTTTTGTATTAGGGTGAGGCGTGAGAGCCTGCCAAAAATCATCATGGTTCTGAAGGATGTGACCATCTATCCAAGCCGAGCCTACAGGCAGTGGATGATGATGCATGGCGATGATGGTGGGCAGCTCATTAGCCAGATGTGATCTTAGAAAGTGCAGTTTGTCATCATCTAGATGACCGTAAATCTGCCCATGAACGGCAGAATTTACTGATAAAATTTGCCAGCAGGCATCAGGCAGTTCAATAATAAGACGGTGTGTGTCCACCAGCCTAGCATCTGCCTGTATGGGTAGAAATTGGCGTTCGTGAAATGGCAAATCATGCCCAATCTCATGCGTTATGTCATGATTGCCTGCCAAGCAAACAAAAGGAATGTTAATCTTTTGAAGCTCATCAAATAACCAATCATAAAGATGAGTATCGCCATCATTCACCAAGTCGCCTGTCAGGAGTAATAAATCAGGCTTATACTCTAAGGCAAGCTTGAGTACCGCCAAAAATTTATCGGTGTAAATAGGTTTGTGCGCAGATAAATGCAAATCGCTGATCTGAGCGATGGTGAAAGTATCTAAGTGATGGCGAATGTGCATGATGGTTAGGCTTGAGCTTTGGTGAACTTATGAGTGATATAAATAACAAAAAACACCGCTGCCAAGGTCAGCACGATGGCAAGCCCGGTCTGCACATCAAGATAAACACTACCCCAAATCCCTGCCGTCACCCCAACCTGAGCTAGGACAAGCGCGATGATGACCATTTGGCGTGGCGAGGCAGCCAGCAGGCGTGCACTCAGAGCGGGCAAAATCAGCAGTCCGCTAATGAGCAGACTGCCCACCGCTTGCAAGGCAATAGCACAAAAACCTGCCAGTAGCCCCATAAAGAAGACCTGCTGTTGTATTGGGCTGATGCCAGCGATACGTGCCAAAGGTTCTGACGTGGCAAGCTTCACCTGCTTGCTCCAGATCCACATTAAAAATGCACCGCCCATCGCTACCGATACAGCTAAGCGTGGTAGATCTGCCCAGTTCACATCAAGCAGATTGCCGAATAAGAACCCAAGGACGTTCGCCTGCTGCTGTGTCAGTTGGGTTAAGGTTAATAATCCCAAGCACAACAGCATGACCGCCATGACGGACAACGTGGCATCGTTAGGTAGGCGTTTATCATTCATAAAGACAAGCGCTGCCACGACAAGCATGCTCACCAAGATGATACCAATGTCAGCAGGTAAGCTAAGCCATGCAGCAATCGCCACGCCAAGCAATGCCCCGTGCGCCAGTGTATCGGCAAAAAAAGCCATCCGTCGCCACAGCACTAAACATCCAAGCGGTGCAGATAATAAAGCCAATAATGCGCCTGCAATCCAAGCAGGTGCGATGATGGGAAGCCAGTCGGTCATGCTCGGTTATCCGTGATGTTCGCAGCTGTCATTGTGATGACAGTGATCATGATGGTGAATGTAGGCTTGGTAATGCCCAAACAGTCTGGTGAATTCAGGTGCGATGGCAATCTGACTGGGTTCACCCTGACAGCAGATGTGTTTATTTAAGCAGATGACACGCCGAGAGCCTTTCATGACCCAGTGCAGATCGTGAGACACCACCAGCATCGTACAAGCTAGAAAATCAGGCAGTTCATCAATAAAGTGATAAAGCCAGCTTTCTGTCTCAGGATCAAGCCCTTGCATCGGCTCATCTAAGATGAGCAGGTCGGGCTTGTCCAGTAATGCGCGCGCCATGAGTACGCGCTGAGTCTCACCGCCTGACAGATGGCTCATTTGTTTATGGATGAGTGGTTTGATAGATAGCTTATCAAGTACGAAGGTCTTTTGATCGCAGGTAAGCTGCTTTGGATTGGCTTGAAACAGCAGGTCTTGTACGCGGAGCGGTAGAATCTCAGGCACGCTAAAGCGCTGAGGTACATAACTCAGCGCAAGCGCTTGACTGTCTATACTTCCAGAAGTGGGCTTTAACAGACCCAATATCAGCTTGACAAGCGTTGATTTGCCCGCGCCATTTGGACCGATGAGGCTGACCATCTCGCCTGGATACAAATCAAGAGAGATGTCGTGTAATAAGGTGGCATCACCAACTTTATAACCGATGTCTGTCAGGCTTAATAAAGGTTCAGCCTTGGCAGTCACGGCAGATGCCTTTTAGTTCGATGACGGTGTTTTCGACATTGAATCTGGCGTCATTCTGTGCAAAGTCCATGATGTTATCGACTGACAAGTTACTGCACTCTTCAACGCTGTTACAAGATTTACAAATCAAAAAAGCCGCCGCATGCTTAGAGCGCGGATGACAACAGGGCACATAAGCATTCAATGAGCTAAGCTGATGAATGAGCCCTTCGTTCAACAAAAATTCCAAAGAGCGATAAATCGTCGGCGGTGCGATGTTTTTGCTGGCGGCGTCGGTATTTTGGCGGCTAAGCTGTAATGCGCTGATCAGATCATAAGCGCCAAGCGGCTTATCCGATTCTAAAATAAGAGCATAGACTTCTTCGCGCAGTGGTGTAAAGCGAACGCCTTGTGCTTCGCAATGCGCCTTGGCTTCTTTGATGCATTCTTCGATATCGTGATGATGGACATTATGATGATGGTCGCATGAGCAGTGATGGGTGTGTGCATTAGTCATAATCGGATCTTTTGGCTGTATTGTTCGTGTTATGATGATGGCTATAGGGAAATTGGCGCTGTTTTTGAAGGAAAATCACAAATAAAGCATTTATTTTAAAGGCTATTATACCTTATAATGTAACTGCTGCCCATAGACAAAGTTTTTCAATCTGTTAAAAAATTGTCAATAATTTAGCGACAAAATCACCAATTAATGTTATATTATAACTAATTTTAAACTAAGCCAGCCATCGCTAAGCTAAGTTTCTACGACCTATTTTTAAGAATTTAAAGTTATCACAAAAGGGTGCTTCATGTCATTTAATTCAATCATTAAGAATATTACAAAAACCACCATTGCCGTGTCTTTATTGGCGGCGGGCACTGCTCATGCAGGTATGGTCAGTGTGAGCAATTACCCATTGGCACTACTTTCTAATGCAGTCACCAAAGACGCTGCACCTGCCAAGGTTCTACTTAATGCTGGTGATGTGGGACATCATGGCGAGCTTAGCCCAAGCGCCAAAAAACTGGTCGTGGATAGCGATTATGTTGTGTGGTTTGGCGGGGCGCTTGAGCAGAATTTGGTAAATACGCTGTCTGATGCGCCGAATGCAATTTCGCTGTTTGATTTTAATGCTTTTGAGCGTCTACCGCTTCGCAATATTGATGGTACTGTCCAACCCGGCAGTTTCGATGCGCATATCTGGCTGGAGCCCGAGAATGCCAAAGCCATCGTGCGTGCGTTGGCTGTGGTGCATTCGCATGCCAATCCTGAGCATAAAGAAAAATATGCGCAGAATGCTGCGGACTTCCAAGCACGCATGGACGATGCCGTCGCCAAAGTGAATCTAAGCGCCAAGTCATTGCCTTATTGGGCATATCATGACGCTTTTCAGTATCTAGAGCGTAGTGCCAACCTTAAATTTGCTGGTGCACTGACGCCTGATCATCACTTATCACCTAAGGTAAGCCAAATTCGTCTGCTCTCCCAGTCACGCCCACAGGCTGGCATGTGTATCGCTTCGCAAGGCAGGGTATCAGATGGCATTGTCAATAAATTAGGTAATGTGGGAACTGTTGTCCGTCAAGAGGATATGAGCGATGGCACGGATTTTATCGATGCGTGGCAAGAGTTGGCACTGACCATTCGTGACTGTGCGTCAAGCAATGCCAAACAATGAAAAATTAGATTTAATTTCAGAAAATGGCTAAAAGTTTGATTTTATGTTTGTATTTTTATAAGAAATAATGATAATTTTTCGCAAAATTAGCCGTTTACCCCCTTGTTAGTATTCAAAAAAGTTTTTATAATACAGGCGTTTACGCACACAATATTTTTGATTTTATTTGGTGTGCGTTTATTTTATTTGTTGGGCAGTGGTATGCCAAAATAACTCAAAAAAGCTGATTGACATGAGCCGTCCAGCATCACGCACGCAAAAGAAACAAATCTACACCGCGCAAGCTCGCCAAATATGGCTAGTGCTCCTTTTGACAGGGCTTGGCGTGATTTATGACATGACTCAGGGTGCAGGCTTCATTGCTACGAAGAGTGTTTTTGTTGGTGCGTTATTACACTTTTTAGCTCAAAGTGTGTTTACTTTTTTTGCTTATCGTGCCGAGGGCACAAGAGCAAGACAGCAAATCATGCTGAACATGTACTTGGGTCAGATGCTTAAGTGGCTCATCAGCTTATTGGGATTTGCATTGATTTTTATTTATCAGCAGCCAATAACAGCGGCGTTGGTAATTATTGGTTATTTTATCATGCAGCTTTACCACATTATTAGCATGTGGCGATTGCGCTAACGATTAAAATAAAAGACGATTTTTACCAAATTGATATATACACTAAAATATGTATTTTTTTGAAAAAATTCATTTGGGTGTAAAATTTTGGTAAGAAAAGTCATATTTTCCCTTTACATATAGCCCCGACTGAAGTAAGATACTCAGTTAGCTATGAATGTAAATTTTTGATGCGATTGTTAAGAGTCGTTTACAGGTTTGATTGATTTTTGCTAAGTTTGATTGCAGCAGGGATAAGACCATCAGACCTTGGCTTTATAATGGTGTCATAAATTCATAAGACAAGTGAGGTAAGCTAGTTTTAGTTGCCTTTTGATGTTTATCATGGATTTTCAGTTCTGATTAGGTGTTTATCACCAAATCTTTTGTTTGACTTAAGATAAGAAGCTTATTATGGCAGCCGAACAGACATCTTCAGATTATATTGCTCACCACTTAACCAACTGGACGTTCGGACATCATCCAGAGCATGGTTGGAAAGTGGCTTATGATGCCGCTGAAGCCTCAGAAATGGGTTTTAAAGCCATTCACTTGGACTCAATGCTGTGGTCTATCGGATTGGGCATCTTTTTTTGTGCGCTGTTTTGGGTAGTAGCTCGTAAAGTAACTTCTGGTGTACCGACCAAGCTACAAGCCTTCGTTGAGATGATTGTTGACTTCATTGATAACAGCGTTCGCGAATCTTATAAAGGTCCTTCAAAGCTCATCGCGCCATTGTCTTTGACGATTTTTGTCTGGATTTTCTTGATGAACTTGATGGATTTGATTCCAGTAGACTGGATTCCTTACGCCGCCCAAGTTGTTGGTTCTAATGTATTTGGCTTAGATCCACACCATGTTTACTTCAAGATTGTACCTAGTACCGATCCAAACATTACGCTTGGCATGGCATTAGGTGTGTTCTTACTAATCATCGGTTTTGGTCTAAAATACAAAGGCATCGGTGGATTTATCGCTGAATTTACACTACATCCATTCAGCGCGAAAAATCCAATTTTACAAGCGATCCTTATCCCAATTAACTTGGTACTTGAAATTGTAACTTTGCTTGCAAAACCGATTTCATTGGGTCTGCGTTTATTCGGTAACATGTATGCCGGTGAACTCATCTTTATTCTGATTGCACTTATGTATATGGCAGACAGCTTCTTTATCAAGGGCTTAGCTGTACCATTACACCTAGCTTGGGCAATCTTCCATATTTTGGTTATTACTCTTCAGGCGTTCGTGTTTATGATGTTGACGATTGTTTATCTATCGCTCATCTCACAAACAGCAGAACATTAATTTGAAACCCTTTAAACTTTAACCCTTCATATAGGTCATTAAGGAGACATCATGGATCCAGTTATCGTACAGTACACTCTAATTGCAGTGGCTATTCTAATCGGTCTTGGCGCACTAGCTACCGGTATCGGTTTTGCTCTACTAGGTGGTAAATTCCTAGAAAGTACAGCTCGTCAACCAGAACTAGGCTCACAACTTCAAACTCGTATGTTTATTGTGGCAGGTCTTCTGGATGCTATCCCAATGATTGGTGTTGGTATCGCAATGCTACTATTGTTCGCAAACCCATTCGCATAAGCTGAAACCGTCAGTTTAACGCCCATTTCTGGTCGCGGAGTTGTTCTGCAATGACGCGATCTAGAATTGGCTATCACCTGACTTTCACTAACAACGAGGTGATTGGATGAACATTAATGCTACATTACTTGGTCAGTTAGTTGCTTTTGCGATTTTCGTGTGGTTTTGCATGAAATTCGTATGGCCGCCACTGATCGGCGCTATCAATGAGCGTCAACGCAAAATCGAGGAAGGCCTTAGCGCCGCCGAGAAAGCCAAAGAAGATTTGGCTTCTGCTGAACAGCAGGTAGAACAAGAATTTGCCGCCGCAAAAACTGAAGCCGCTTCTATCATTGAACGTGCGAATAAAACCGCTAACCAAATGATTGAAGATGCTAAAGCTCAAGCTCGTGTAGAGGGTGAGCGTATCATTGCCCAAGCTCATGCAACTGTTGAGCAAGAAGCTGCTCAAACTCGTGAACAACTTCGTTCTCAAGTTGCTCAATTGGCAGTTTTAGGCGCAGAAAAGATTTTGCAAAGCAAAGTCAATGAACAAGAACACGCTAACATGCTAGACCAGTTGGCGGCTAAGCTGTAATTAGAGGAAATCATGGCTGAACTATCCACCTTAGCAAGACCCTATGCCAAAGCGGCATTTGACTATGCTAAAGAGCAAAATGTAATCAATGACTGGGAAAATTTCCTATTGATTGCAAGCAGTATTGTGCGTGATGAGTCATTTTCTTCATTACTAAGCAATCCAGCCATTTCTGCAGAGCAAAAGACTGCCGTCTTGATTGATATCTATGGCTCACAAACGGCAGATCAACCTTCTGACGCATTGGTTAACTTTACCAAGCAGCTATCAGAACATGACAGACTGGCTTTATTGCCTGAGATTCATACTCATTACAGCAAACTAAAATCACAAGAGCTAAAACAGGTTGACGCTTACGTTACTTCAGCCTATCCATTAACCGAAGCCCAGCGTGAAACATTGCAAGCGCGTCTTGCAATCTCCACAGGTTCGATCGTCATTTTGCATGAAGCAGTAGATCCAGAGCTTTTGGGTGGCGCAACGATTAAAGTGGGCGATAAGTTTACCGATGGCTCAGTGCGTGGTAAGTTAAAACAATTAAAGACTCAACTGACTGCGTAAGCATGAAGTTGGCATTTTAAAGGAAACAAGGCAATGCAACAATTGAATCCAGCCGAAATCAGCAATCTGATTAAGCAGCGTATTCAAGACCTTGACGTAGGCGCAACTGCAAAAACTGAAGGCGTTATCGTCAGTGTTTCTGATGGTATTGTGCAGATTCACGGTCTAGAAGAGGCTATGTATGGTGAGATGATCGAGTTTGAGGGCAATGTTTATGGCATGGCACTTAACCTTGAGCAAGACTCAGTGGGCGCGGTTGTCCTAGGTGACTACCTAAGCCTACAAGAAGGTCAAAAAGCTTACTGTACAGGTCGTATTTTGGAAGTTCCAGTAGGTCCTGAACTACTAGGTCGTGTCGTTGATGCGCTAGGCAACCCAATTGACGGTAAAGGTCCTATCAACGCCAAATTGACTGACAAAGTCGAAAAAATTGCCCCTGGTGTTATCGCACGTCAATCAGTAGATGAGCCAGTTATGACTGGTTATAAAGCTGTTGATACGATGATTCCTATTGGTCGTGGTCAGCGTGAGCTTATCATCGGTGACCGACAAACAGGTAAAACTGCATTGGCAATCGACGCCATCATTGCTCAAAAAGACTCTGGCATTAAGTGTGTGTATGTAGCAATCGGTCAAAAACGTTCGACCATTGCTAACGTTGTACGCAAGTTAGAAGAAACTGGTGCATTGGCATACACAACTGTTGTTGTTGCCTCAGCATCAGAGCCTGCAGCACTACAATACATCGCGCCTTACTCAGGCTGTACCATGGGTGAATACTTCCGTGACCGTGGTGAAGATGCATTGATCGTGTATGATGATCTGTCTAAGCAAGCAGTTGCTTATCGTCAAATCTCACTACTACTACGTCGTCCACCAGGACGTGAAGCATACCCAGGTGACGTGTTCTATCTACATTCACGTCTTCTAGAGCGTGCATCGCGCGTTAACGCTGACTATGTAGAAGCGTTCACTAATGGTGAAGTGAAAGGTAAGACAGGTTCACTAACTGCACTACCAATCATTGAAACACAAGCTGGTGACGTATCAGCATTCGTACCTACCAACGTAATTTCTATTACTGACGGTCAGATTTTCCTTGAATCTAACCTATTTAACTCAGGTATTCGTCCTGCAGTGAACGCTGGTATCTCAGTATCGCGTGTTGGTGGTGCTGCGCAAACCAAAATCATCAAGAAGCTATCAGGTGGTATCCGTACCGCACTAGCACAGTATCGTGAATTGGCAGCATTTGCTCAGTTTGCATCTGACCTTGATGATGCTACCAAACAACAGCTTGAGCACGGTGAGCGTGTAACCGAACTAATGAAGCAAAAGCAATATGCCCCAATGTCAATCGCTGACCAAGCGGCTGTTATCTACGCTTCTAACGAAGGTTACTTAGCTGATGTACCTGTTGAGAAGATTGGTGCATTCGAAGAAGCACTTCTACGCAATCTACGCGCAGATCATGCTTCACTGATGACTGAAATTGACCAAACTGCTAACTATAATGATGACATTGAAGGTCGTCTAAAAGCAGCTATTGAGTCATTCAAAGCATCAAGTAGCTACTAAGCGACATGAATGGTGTGTCAATCATTGGCACACCAAACCCTATTTAAGATAGTCCAGTATTGGAACAACTATGGCAAGCTTAAAAGAAATACGTGCAAAAGTAACCAGCATTAAAAGCACTCAAAAGATTACGCGTGCAATGCAAATGGTGGCTGCCAGTAAAATGCGCCGAGCTCAAGAGCGCATGGAGATGGGTCGTCCTTATGCCGAAAGTATGTCCCGAGTGATTACGCATTTGGTACAAGCACAATCGGATTATAAGCACCCATACATGGTGAGCCGTCCCGTCAATCGTGTGGGTTTTATTGTTGTTACTTCAGATCGTGGCTTGGCGGGTGGTCTAAACATTAACTTGTTTAAAAATCTACTAAAGTCGGTCAAACAATACCAAGATCAATCTGTTGAGATTGAATTTGCTGCTATCGGTTCTAAGGGCGTAAGCTTCTTTAAGAATTTCGGTGGCAAAGTAAGCTCAGTATTAACAGACTACGGCGATAGCCCAAGCTATGAACAGCTAAGCACGCCGGTACAAGTGATGCTAGATGATTATAGCGAAGGTCGCTTGGATCGCATCTATTTAGTTTATAACAAATTTATCAACGCCATGACGCAAAAACCTTCTGTGACACAGCTTGTGCCACTACCAGAAGGTACATTTGCTGATGATGAAATGAGTGTGTCACACAGCTGGGATTACATCTATGAACCAGATGCTAAGACCCTCATTGATAGCCTTATGGTGCGTTATATTGAGTCTATCGTTTATCAAGCCGTGCTTGAAAACATTGCCTCAGAGCAATCAGCGCGTATGGTGGCGATGAAAGCTGCGACGGATAACGCTGGCAACTTAATTAAAGATTTACAGTTGGTTTATAACAAGCTGCGTCAAGCGGCGATTACCCGAGAAATTTCGGAAATCGTTGGCGGTGCTGCCGCTGTTTCTTAGCCGAACAATGAATTATAGGAGAACGCAATGAGCGGTCGTATTGTGCAGATTATTGGCGCGGTAATTGACGTTGAGTTTAGCCGTGGTCAAGTGCCTCAAATTTTTGATGCACTAAGTGTTGATGGCACTGAAACAACTTTAGAAGTACAGCAGCAGTTGGGTGATGGCGTGGTACGTACCATTGCCATGGGTTCAACTGAAGGTTTGAAGCGCGGTCTTAGCGTATCAAACACTGGCGCACCAATCTCTGTGCCAGTAGGCCAGGCGACTTTGGGTCGTATCATGGACGTATTGGGTCGCCCAATCGATGAAGCTGGTCCTGTAAACGCTGCAGAAAAATGGTCTATTCACCGTGAAGCACCAAGCTATGATGAGCAATCTAACTCAACTGAACTACTAGAAACTGGTATTAAAGTTATTGACTTGCTATGCCCATTCGCAAAAGGTGGTAAAGTTGGTCTGTTCGGTGGTGCTGGTGTTGGTAAGACCGTTAACATGATGGAGCTTATTAACAACATCGCATTGAAGCACTCAGGTCTATCAGTATTCGCGGGTGTTGGTGAGCGTACTCGTGAGGGTAACGACTTCTACCACGAGATGCAAGAAGCTGGCGTTGTAAACACCGATGACTTCACTAAGTCTAAAGTTGCGATGGTATACGGTCAGATGAATGAGCCACCAGGAAACCGTTTGCGTGTTGCCTTGACTGGTTTGACCATGGCTGAATATTTCCGTGACGAAAAAGACGAAGCTACTGGTAAAGGTCGTGACGTTCTATTGTTCGTTGACAACATCTATCGTTATACACTTGCTGGTACTGAAGTTTCGGCACTACTAGGTCGTATGCCTTCTGCGGTAGGTTATCAGCCTACATTAGCAGAAGAGATGGGTATCCTACAAGAGCGTATTACCTCTACTCAATCAGGTTCGATTACTTCTGTACAAGCTGTATACGTGCCTGCGGACGACTTGACTGACCCATCACCAGCTACGACGTTTGCTCACCTGGACGCAACAGTTGTACTTAGCCGTGACATCGCATCTCAAGGTATCTATCCTGCGGTTGACCCACTAGACTCAACATCTCGTCAGCTTGATCCACAAGTTATTGGCGAAGAGCACTACACTGTAGCCCGTGGTGTGCAAGAAGTCCTACAACGTTATAAAGAACTAAAAGACATCATCGCCATCTTGGGTATGGACGAATTGTCTGAAGAAGATAAGATGGTTGTTTACCGTGCACGTAAAATCCAACGTTTCTTGTCTCAACCTTTCCACGTTGCAGAAGTATTTACAGGCGCGCCTGGTAAATATGTGGCATTACGTGACACCATCGCAGGCTTTAAGTCGATCATCGAAGGTGAGTACGATCATCTGCCAGAACAAGCATTCTATATGGTTGGTGGCATTGATGAAGCGATTGCTAAAGCTGAGAAGCTACAAGCGGCATAAGTTTAATGATAAGCCAAACCAGACCTTAGGGTTTGGTTTGGTGAGCTAAATTAGTGGCAATTTTTATATATCTTGAAATTGCCATCATTAGACTTAACATTAGGAGAGTATAATGGCAACTTTTAAATGCCGAGTGGTAAGTGCTCGAGAAGAGTTGTATGCTGGCGACATCAGCGTTCTAGTGGCAGCTGGTCACGATGGTGAGATTGGTATTCTTGCGGGTCACACCCCTTTGATTACCCTGCTAAGACCAGGCACTTTACGCTTAAAAAATGCTGAAGGTGCAGAAGAGATCATCTATGTATCTGGTGGTGTTCTAGAAGTGCAACCAAGCATCGTAACTGTTTTGGCAGATTCTGCTGAACGCGCACATGACCTAGATGAAGCAAAAATTGCTGAAGCACGCCGCGCAGCTGAACAACTATTGGCAAATCAAAACAACACCGTTCAGACGAACGCTGCACTGGCTGCATTGGCTGAGTCCGTAGCGCAGCTACAAACCATCCAAAAATACAAAAACCGTGCTTAATCGGTTGGTATTTTATAAAGCAATCGTATGATTTAGCTTAAGGATAACCATGACAACGAATACACCAACACCTGAAAAAGAAGACATTCCTAGAATCTTGATCGTTGAAGATGATGAAAGATTGGCAATGCTAACCCAAGATTATCTAAGACGTAATGGCTTGGATGTCGCCATTGAGACTGATGGCACGCGTGCGATTCGTCGCATTGTCAGCGAGCAGCCAGATTTAGTGGTGCTAGATGTCATGTTGCCTGGATCTGATGGTTTGACAGTTTGCCGTGAAGTACGACCAAATTACCAAAATCCAATTTTGATGTTAACGGCTCGTACCGAAGACATGGATCAGGTATTAGGCCTTGAGATGGGTGCGGATGACTATGTCGCCAAGCCTGCCCAGCCAAGAGTATTGCTAGCGCGTATTCGTGCATTGCTTCGCCGTTCTGAGACCGCACCTTCTGTAGATTCGCCACAACGCTTAGAGTTTGGTGATCTGGTGATTGATAATGGTGGTCGTTCTGTTACTTTGAATGATGAATTGGTTGATTTTACTAGTGCGGAATATGATTTGCTGTGGCTATTAGCTTCGAATTCAGGTCGAATTTTATCCCGCGAAGATATTTTTGAGCGTCTGCGTGGTATTGAGTACGATGGTCAAGATCGTTCGATCGATGTTCGCATTTCGCGCATCCGTCCAAAGATTGGCGATGATCCAGAGAATCCTAAGCGCATCAAAACCGTGCGTAGCAAGGGTTATTTGTTTGTCAAAGAAGGCAACTAATGATGTATCCAAAAATAAAAGCTGGCTGATGCTGGCTTTTATTTTATTTTTTTGATGATTGTTGGTTTTTTATGGCGCTAATTTCTTTAACTGAACGCAGTATCTTTTTTCGCATTTATGCAGGGCTTTTATTGGTGTGCCTTGCAGTGGCTTTTTTCGCCTATTTGCTTGTAGATACCATCAACCAAGAGCGTATCCAATCCTATCGCGAGAAAGCCTCTACGGGCGCTTTCTATCTTATCAGTCAAGGCGTGGCGCATCAACAAGAACCAAGTCGTCGTCAGTATTGGCTGTCAGATGCCAGTCGATTGTTTGGTGAGAGTTTCTCAGTTGTTCCAATGAACACGGTTGAATTTAAAGGTCGTGAAATCAGACGTCTCAACGAAGAAAAAACCGTGGTTCGTTATGACTCCGCCACCAAAGAATCAACCATGTATCACCGAATTGCTGGCGAAGATAATCTATTAACGGTTAAGCTGTCCCAAGTTGGTGAGCGTCAGGTGCGTGCATTGACGATTTTCTTGTTGGATGATTTGTCTTATTATCCAACTATTGAGGCTAAGACAGGGCGCTTGCAGTTTTTAAGCCAAAAATTTTCTTACCCTATTCAAATTAGACCCATAGATTCGGTGGGTCTTGATTCTAGCCAGATTGCCCGCATTCGTCGTGATGAGCCAGTCATTCTCTATAAAGACGGCGATGGTATTCAAAACTCATTGATCTCATTTGTCGTGGCATCAGAAGTTGATACTTCGGTTATTGTCATTGGTCCTATTGATCTTTTTAATTGGTTTCCGCTGAATCTGATTGCCAGTGTGGTTTTGATTTGTTTATTGCTCATTAGTTTGGGTGTTTATGGTTTGATTTTCCCGCTTGAGCGCAGATTACAGTTGCTACAGGCGGGTTTAAAACGTGTCATGCAGGGCGATCTAAATACTCGTGTGCAGGTCGTGGGGCATGATGATGTTGCGCGTCTTTCATCTACTTTTAATGCCATGACGCAGCACATCAAGCGTTTGATCGAGGCGCAAAGGGAGCTGACGCGTGCGGTGTCGCATGAGCTTCGTACGCCTGTTGCGCGTATTCGCTTTGCGGTGGATATGCTGGCTGACGAAGATGACCATGAGTCAAGACAATTTCAAAAACAATATATCGATGAAGACATTGAGTCTTTAAATGAGTTGATTGATGAGATCTTGACCTATGCTAAGTTGGAGGAAGGTTCGCCGAAGCTTGAGTGGGAATTGGTCGATTTGGGTGATCTGGTGAAGCAGGTTGAGCGTGAGACGAATGCCCTTGGTAAGGACATTAAGGTTCTAGTGAATATCACTTCGCCTAAGGCGCAGGCGATGGCAGACAAGCGTTATTTGCATCGTGTGGTACAGAACTTGGCAGGTAATGCCATGCGATATGCTGAGAGCAGCATTATCATTAGTACAGGCGTTGTGAAAGGGCGCGCCTTTGTTAGTGTTGAAGATGATGGGCAGGGCATCAAGGAAGAGGATCGTGAAAAAGTCTTTGTGCCATTTGCGCGTCTTGATGACAGTCGTACTCGCGCATCAGGTGGTTACGGTCTTGGGCTGTCCATCGTCTCACGAATTGCCTTTTGGTTCAATGCCAATCTAAAAGTTGATGAAAGCCCTGATCTAAAGGGCGCAAGATTTATTATGGATTGGCCAGCTAAGCAAACGGGCGTGTATATCGTTGCTGATGAACTGACCCAAGCCAAAAGCGATAAAGTGCTGATTGGTGATTAAGTCTTTTATGACTTGATTGAGTTAGTAATAACATAAAACCACCTAAGTGATTTTAGGTGGTTTTATGTTATTTTTGGCTATTCTTCGGTATCGTCATTGATAACGACTTGAGTGATAAGTGGGATTTTGATGCAGACATATAGCCCTCCCTCAGGATGATTCATCGCTTCGACCTCGCCTTGGTGTAAGCGTGCGATTCGATTGACGATGGCAAGACCTAACCCGCTGCCTTGAGTGGTGCGTGCTGTCTCTCCGCGCTCAAATGGCTGCATGATGCGCTCTAGCTGATCATCGGCCACACCTTCTCCCTCGTCTTTGACATGAATGATGAGCTTGGGGAATTTGGCATGCGGATCAGTGAGCTCCAGACCAGCATCCTCAACAGTGGCAGGCGGTAAGATCGATGCACCAATATGAATAGGCTCACGACCATAACGAATGGCGTTATTCACCAGATTGATGATGAGGCGCTTGATTGACAGCGGGCGAACAGGCACATCGTGGCTGACATCACTTTCATAGATAAAGCGCGTATCGGTAAACTGCACCATAATTTCCTTAAAAATCGTGTCTAGATTTGTCAAGCGTACAGGCTCGTCTGAGCCATCCTTCATGAATGAAATGAACTGCTCCAAGATGGCATCCATGTCCTCAATATCATAAACCAGGCCTTCGCGGAAAAACTCATCGGGCAGCATCTCCGCCGTCAGACGCATTCTGGTCAATGGCGTGCGCAGGTCATGACTGATGCCTGCTAGCATGATGGTTCGTTCCTTTTGGGCTTGGTTTAGGGTGGTGAATAAGCGGTTAAAAGCAGTATTAACTTGGCGAATCTCTCGCGGACCCTTGTTGGTGGCGAGCGTGGTGGCGTGTCCTTGTTGAATGTAGTCTGTGGCGGCGCGTTCTAGTTTTTTAAGTGGGCGATTTAATCCGCGCACCAGCATCCAGATGGTTAATAAAGTGATGAACGGCAATCCAAAGGCAAAACCTGCTAACACGCCCGTGCTGTACTGAGAATAGTAAGTCACAGGCTCGCGCAGCCATCTGTTGGGGTATTTGCTGTCTTGTACCCATAATTTGGGTTCTGGCTTGAATTTAAAAAACACTTTAACTTCACGCCCAAGCTCACGCCCGATCTCGCTTGACAATATGTCAGTTAAGTCGCTTACGAAGAATTTATCGGTCACATCAGGAAACCGCTTGGGATCATCGATGATCTCAACATGACTGTTATCAATCAGCCACGCCATCATTTTAGGATCATCTTGCCAAGTGGTGCTGGCACTGTCCATAAGCCTAATTTCACTGGTCAGATAACTTGCGTGGTTCTTTAATTCAGGTAGATACAGACTGCGCCAAAATAGCCATAAAGACAGCCAAACACTGGCAAATACGATAAAAATCACCACCAAGATCGTCTGCCAAGTGTTAGAATATAGGCGATGGCGCAAATGGGCAAAAAAATGGCTTAGGCGATGACTCATGGGCTGCTCTGGCGTTCATTGAGGTTATGATGCGGAAAATTGTATCACAGCTTCGCGACTTTTCGAAATGTTGATAAAAATTTGCCAAAAATACGATATTTTTTAGATTTTACTTTGAAAGGCGGGCAAATTTTGGTATAATTGAAGTCTTTTTAATGGTTCTGTTTTGTCATCGGCTCATCCTCAACTCGGACGACAGGATTATTAACCTAATTCTTGCAACAAACTTTTTTACTTAATTTCTTAAAGAGAGTTATCATGGTTGTTATTCGTCTAGCCCGTGGCGGCGCAAAAAAACGTCCTTTCTATCAAGTAGTTGTTGCTGACAAGCGTGCTGCACGCGACGGTCGCCACATCGAAAAAATCGGTTTCTTCAATCCACTAGCGCGTGGTCAAGAAGAGGCTTTCCGCATTGACCTAGATACTTACAATGCATGGATCGCTAAAGGTGCACAGCCTTCTGATCGTGTAGCTCAGCTAGTAAAAGCTAAGCAAGCTGCTTAATACTTATTGGTGGCTTTGACGCACGCCAAAAGTTAAAACAAAAAATCGGTTTGTGTTGTTCATAGAACTTCTTCGCAAGCCGATTTTTATTTTATCCATTTTTAGATGATGAAGATATGATCACCATGAAGCCAAATTTACGCCGCGATGTACAAACACCCAATGCCGATGAATTAATCAAAATCGCCACCTTAAAGAAGCCTTATGGCATCAAAGGCTGGCTTTGGGTATTCAGCGAGACGGACAATCGCGCTGATGTTTTTGCCATGAAGCCTTGGTGGATGAAGACAGCGACTGGATTTAAGCCGCTGACGGCGACGAATTGGCGAGAGCAGGGCAAAGGCTTGGTGGCGAGTTTTGCTGAGGTTCCTGACCGCAATGTCGCTGAGACCATGAATGGCACAACGGTTTGGGTGCACCGAGATAATCTTCCTAGTCTTGATGAAGATGAGTATTATTGGTCTGATTTGATTGGTCTTACTGTGATTAACGAAGAAGGCGAGAATCTTGGCATCATTAAAGAGATGTTCGAGACAGGCGCACATGAGATCATCTCTGTCAAAGCGACCAAAGACAGCATCGATACCGAGGATAGACTGATTCCATGGCACAAAGAGATTGTGCTTGCTGTGGACCTAGAAAAGCAAACCATGCTCGTAGCATGGGGCGCGGACTACTAGCGGATCGGATTTGGTATGTTTTTTGCGGTTGTTAGTATCATGCCAGAGATGTTCGGCGCGGTGCGTGATTTTGGCATCACAGGACGCGCAGTGACGCGTCAGCAAACTGTCATTCATGTGATTAACCCTCGGGATTTTACCACAGATAATTATAAGCGCATCGACGAGCGAACCTTTGGTGGTGGACCGGGTATGGTCATGATGGCAGAGCCATTGGAGCGTGCGATTTTACATGCCAAAGAGCAGGCCGCGAATCATCTTAAGGATAAAGGCATCGATGATCCAATTTGTCCTGTTGTCTATATGTCGCCGCAAGGTAAGACTCTGGATGAGTCAAGTGTGGTGGAGTTTGCTAATTATGATGGCATGATTCTACTGTGTGGTCGTTATGAAGGCATTGATGAGCGTCTGCTGGAATGCTATGTCGATGTTGAGGTGTCGATTGGTGATTATGTATTAACAGGCGGGGAGCTGCCTGCGATGGTGCTGATGGATAGCGTCATTCGGCGCATTCCTGCCGTGATGGGTGACGATAAGTCAGCGGTCGAAGACAGTTTTGTGGATGGACTGCTTGACTGTCCGCATTATACTAAGCCGATCGAATTTCAAGGTAAGGCAGTGCCAGACGTGCTACTGTCAGGTCATCATGCCAATATCGCAAAATGGCGATTCATTCAACAAGTAAAACGTACCAAAGCGCGTCGCCCCGACCTGTGGGAGAAATTCACCCCGACCAAAGAACAGGCTAAATGGCTAAAATCTCTGGATGAGGAGTGATAAAAACTGCTTTTGTTCTTGAATGCGAACAAAATATCTAGTAAAATAGTCAAGTTTTTGCCCATGTGGTTTGGGCTTGCAGTGATTCACTGCTGATCATGTTACGATATGCGACCTCTTAACCACACACAAGAGGTATCAGCCTATGTCGTTAGATTGGAGATTGCCATGAGCAACAAACATCCCCTAGTTCAACACATCGAAAATTCACAACTTAAAGAGCACCCAGCTTTTGCACCAGGTGACACTGTTGTGGTACAAGTAAAAGTTCGTGAAGGCGACCGTGAGCGTCTACAGGCATTCGAAGGCGTGGTTATCGCTAAGCGTAACCGTGGCTTGAACTCTTCTTTCACCGTGCGTAAAATCTCAAGCGGTATCGGTGTAGAGCGTGCATTCCAACTACATTCACCACTAATCGACAGCATCAGCGTGAAGCGTCGTGGTGACGTACGTCGTGCGAAGCTTTACTACCTACGTGATCGTTTTGGTAAATCTGCACGTATCAAAGAAAAATTGGGTGCAAGAAAAGAAGCTTAATTCTCCTTTTCTCATCTCAAAAAACCCTGTCATTAGACAGGGTTTTTATTTTGTGCGCTTTTGTTGTTCAAAATTATTCAAAGCGTGCGGTTTGCGCATGAGATTTGCTGTGGCTTCGTAGGCGGATGTATAAGGTCTTATCAACTTTGGCGATGGTTTTGCCATGCTCATCGGTGATGTCTACTTGATAGTCGCGGAATACAGGTTCGCCGGACTTGGCAAGGCTGATAATGGTATTAATCTCTTCGGTGTCTATCTTCATGCGTGCGGTGACTTTGCTGTCGGCGGCTTTGATGAAGTCGATGGTGGATTTTTTATCCCAGACGACATAGTCTTTACCAAGTCGCGCCATGAGCATCATCATAAAAAACGGATCGGTCATCATGAATAGGCTACCACCGAACTGTGTTCCGACGATGTTTTGATTGAGCTTGGTCAGTGGCATGCTAACGACGCACAGACTGTTATCAAGGTCCATCACTTCCACACGAATGCCTGCGCCCACGAGCGGTGCATAGGTGGCAAGCCTTACCTTTAGTAGGTGTGGCATAAGCTGAGGATAGGCGATTTTGCGACCTTTTTTGATGAGTTTGTCAAGGCGATCTTTGGCGCTTTGAATGGTCATGACGTTCTCTGGGTATAAAATGAATATTTTGCCATAGATTTGTCATTTGATAAAGGATAAATGTGGGCGAACATCTTGCAAATGCTAAAATTTGCCTTATTATCAATGCTAAATGACGATAAATTTAACAGACATGAATGATACGCCAAATCCCCCCAATCTTGATCAAGGTCAATCCAACGAAAAAGACAGAAAATCTCACATCAGCCACTTATTAAAATCCCTACCGAACCTGCCTGGGGTGTATAAGATGCTTGGCAAGTCAGGCGAGATTCTGTACGTTGGTAAAGCAAAATCCCTAAAAAACCGCGTCACCAGCTACTTCGCCAAGACTGTAGAGCACCCCAAGACGCGAGCACTCGTGCAGCGTATCTGCGACATCGAGATCATCATCGTGCGCGGTGAGACAGAGGCACTGCTGCTTGAGCAAAACCTCATCAAGGTGCACAAACCACCGTATAACATCATTCTGCGTGATGATAAGTCCTATCTGTATGTGTTCATGTCAACTGATCGATTTCCAAGATTGGGATTCGGACGAGGCAAGGGGAATCACGTCGAAGGAAGGTTCTTTGGGCCGTATCCATCTGCAACAGGCGCAAAAGAAGCATTGCTGCTCATGCAGAAGCTTTTTATGATTAGAAACTGCACCAACAGTTATTTTAATACGCGAAAACGACCTTGCCTTGAATATCAGATCAAGCGATGTAAGGCGCCTTGTGTGGGCATGGTTAGCCGCGAAGAGTATTTGGATGATGTTAATAGCGCGCTATTGTTCCTAAGTGGGGAGAATGCCCAAGTCCAAGAAATGCTGGTCAGCAAAATGGAAAGGGCAGCAGAGGAATTAAACTTCGAGCAGGCGGCATTTTATCGTGATCGAATCACCATGGTCAGCGAGATGCAGGCGCGCCAAGCAGTGTTTCGCCTAGAGGGGGAGGCGGATGTCTTTGCCGTCGATCACAAGGCGGGCGTGACGAGCATCCATGTGCTGACCGTTCGCGGCGGCAAGGTACTGGGCGGTAAGAATTATTTTCCCGATGAGATTGTGCTTGCTGAGCAGAATAATGCTGAGCGTCTGGCGGAGTTTATTTTGTCGTTTTATTTTCAGGTGAGTGATGATTTGCCCGCTGAGATCATTGTTAGCGAGCATCTGCCTGATGCTGATACCATCGCAGAGCTATTAAGTGAGCAATTTGGCAAAAAAACACAAATCAAACACCGCGTCCAAAAGCATCGCAGTGAATGGCTAAGTCTGGCGGTGTTAAATGTTGACAACGCCCTTAAGGCTAAGATGACAGATTATTATGAACTAAAAGCGCGCTTTAATGCCTTAAAGTTAGTGCTTGAGACGGTATCGCCACGAGCCATTGATCGCATTGAGTGCTTTGATATCAGCCATACGATGGGCGAGGCGGCGGTGGGATCTTGCGTGGTGTTCGACTCTGGCGGCTCTCGCAAGCGTGATTATCGCCAATATGCCATCCACGACATCACAGGCGGCGATGACTATGCGGCTATGCGTCAGGTGCTCATGCGTCGATATGCCAAACATGAATTGCCTGATTTATTGTTAATCGATGGCGGTAAAGGGCAATTAAACATCGCCAAAGAAGTGCTAAGCGAATTAGGTAAGTTAGATGATACGCTGCTGGTCAGCGTGGCAAAAGGCGAAGGGCGTAAGGCGGGGCTTGAGATGCTGCACTTTATCAATCATGAGCCGATCGACCTGCCCATGGACTCTAAGGCACTGCATCTGATCATGCATATTCGAGATGAGGCGCACCGCTTTGCCATTACCAATCACCGTAAAAAACGCGACAAAGCTCGTGGGTCGTCAGTGCTAGAAGTCATCCCAGGCCTGGGCGAGAAAAGACGGCGTGAACTACTCAATCACTTCGGCGGTATCCAGCAGCTCATCAGTGCATCCGAGCTTGAGATCGCCAGTGTTAAAGGCATTGGTAGGGTCTTGGCGAGTACGATTTATAAGGCGCTGCACGATTGATGACTATAAGGTTGGATTGGTCTTTACTGTCTTAATGGTTACTGTGTTATAATTTTACTTTTTTAGTCATTGATGTGTCATGTCGATAAAATTACTCCACGTCAAGCCAAAAGGCATTCAGCATACGCCTTTTGAAGATTTTCTTGCGGTGCTGATTGGGACGTTTGTTGTGGGCTTTGGCGTCATGCTTCTAAAGCAAAGCGCCATTGCTCTGGGCGGTACGGTTGGTTTATCCATGATGCTGCATCATACGACAGGCGTTGCCTTTGGCGTGTGGTTTTTCGTGGTGAATTTGCCATTTTACCATTTGGGTTATCGTAGACTTGGCGGTAAGATGATTGTATGCACAGCGGTAGCTGTTGCGCTGCTGTCTGTGATGACCGAGATACACCCTTATTTTATAGATGTCGCACAGCCTAGCCCCGCATACGTCGTGATCTTGGCCAATATTCTGATTGGAATTGGGCTTTTGATATTATTTCGCCATCGTACGACGCTTGGTGGCTTTAATTTGCTTGCGCTAGACGTCCAAGACCGCCATAACATTCCAGCTGGTAAAGTCTTAATGGTGATGGATGGGGCGGTGTTATTGTTGTCATTATTTTATCTAAATCTGCAGACCTTCATCTTATCAATCATGGGTATGCTGATTTTAAATGCGATATTGGCGATGAATTTTCGTAAAGACAGATATGTCGGCAGCTAAAAAAACGCACCAATGGATGCGTTTTTGATTTATTTGCCGGTTAATTGTCCAGCAATCCAGCGCTTAATCGGCGGGAAATTGTTACTGGCGCGAAGGGCGACATCGCGCAGTATGCGCACAGGTCTTGAGTCATTGGTGAACATTGATACCATCGCATTCGTGCCATGATAGAGCGGTCTGGTGTGACGCTGATGGTGTAGATTGTAGGTATGTAGCAGCTTGGCGCTGCCGATGTCGCCATTCTTGCGGTGGGCATTCATAACAAGACTACCCAGAATATCAACGCTGATCAGACCGAGGTTATAGCCATGTGCAGTGACAGGGTGCATACCAACAGCGGCATCACCAATCAGTGCGGCGCGCTCTGCGATGAAAGTCTTGGCATGAACGCCCATAAGCGGGTAGTGATGAACCGTGCCTGCGATTGTGCATTCACCCAGCTTGTCGCCCATCATGCGCTGCGCTTCCTTGGCAAGTTCGTCAGCAGTCATGGCGAGTAGCTCAGCGACCTGTGTGTTATCCAGTGTGATGACGCAGTTGGTTAGGTTGTCGTGCAGTGGCAACAAGGCAAGGGTGCGCCCATAGAAGAAACATTCTTGGGCGGTGGCGCCATTAGATATAGGGTGGCTGACCCTAAAGACAATCACCGTGCGCCCAAAATCGTTCATCTGCGCCCCGATGCCAAGTGTGCGACGTACGAATGACAGGCGACTGTCTGCACCGATGAGTAGGTTGGCGGTTAGGGCTGAGCCGTCATCTAATGTAACGATGGCTTGCTGAGAGTTGGTCTCGACGGATGTGATGGTGCTGTCTGTCAATAATGTAACATTGGGTAGATCTTTAACTTCATCGTACAGTGCTTGTCTGATGTTGCGGTTTGAGATGAGATTGCCTAATCTGTCCAATGAGTTGAGTATTTTTAGGTCAGTTGGTACCTTAAAATGCAAAGCATAATCAGAAGTGCCGCTATACACCTTAGCATCTCTTAATGGATAGATGTCATCGGTGCTGAAACGTTGCCATGCGCCTAGGTTTTGTAAGATTTCTTTTGAGCGGTGTGTCAAAGCGATCTCACGCCCATCATAGGCAGGATTTGCGATGCTGTCTAGGCTTGCCTTTTCGACGAGGGTGATGTTTAGGTCGGTGCCTTTAAGATATCTGGCAAACGCAAGCCCTGCTGGACCTGCGCCGATGACGATGATGTCGCTATGACGGCTCATGATGATCTCTTTATGTTATTGTTTTGGTTTTATTGATTTGATTTATAATCTGCCAGTTCGTTTCTGACCGCAGTGCTTACCCATGCCTTTAGATCACCAGACAGATGCACCATGTGCTCGCCCAAGAAATCATCTAACTGCGCTGATAATTTTGCACTGATGCGCGCTTCAACATCGGACAATTCTTCTGGGCTAAATTCGCCGTGAGTCTCTTGGATGAGTGGCGTGGTGTCGATGCTATGTACCAATTTAATAGGCTCCTTCGATTCGCCTTGGTGCGTGCTTAGTAGCTCAGATACTGCGCCGCCAAAATCGTTATTCGTGAACTGATAATCCTTGGCGGCGATATCGCTACCGAGCATGTGAATGATGTCGTCTAGTTCTTGATGGAAAGCTTGCTTGACAGCATTTGGGGTGGCAAGCCAGCGTTTGGAGAATTGTAGGGTTGGTGAGAAAGTCGCCATGTGTCATCCTTATTTTTTAAATCTGATTGTCAAAATAACTACTCATAAGCATTGTAAAACAAAACCCACGCCAAATAAAGTCCCAAAAAGAAGTAGTGCTGTGCCTCTGGCCTATTTATTTGGCATCGAACGTGGTGAGCGCGTCTGATTTAACCAATTTAAAGCCTTTGCCATCTGTATTCTCGATGATGAATAATGCTTTGATGTGATGGTCGTTTGCCATCCGCAGCGCATTGTCATATGGTACGGCGGTCAGTGCTGTTGCCCAGCCGTCTGCCAGTGCGGTGCTGTCATGCAGAACAGTGACGCTAGGTGCTGAGCCTGCCACAGGTTTTGCGGTGGTTGGGTTGATGGTGTGGCTGTAGCGTACCCTGTTAAATTCCACCGAATTGCGATAGCCGCCAGACGTTGCCATGTGTAGGGTTTGCCCTGATTTTTGGGTGATGGTGGTGATGGTCTCTCGACTGGCAATAGAGCTGTCAATCACGGGCGAATCGATGGCTAGTGTCCATGCACTGCCTTTGGCATTCACGCCTTTGGTGGCGACTTCACCGCCAATCTCTACCATATAATCGGTAATCTGATAATCATCGGTAAGGACGCGCGCGATGGTGTCCACGCCATAGCCTTTGGCGATCGCTGAGAAGTCTAGACCTACCCCATCGTGTATCTTATGGATGCTGTCATTGGTTAGAATGACTTTATCCAGACCGATTTTGTCTTTGATGGCGTTTATTTCATTGTCTGTGGGTGGTGATTGCAGTCGCTCGACGCTCATCTTCGAGCCAAAGCCCCACAGCTCCACCAAAGGGTAAACCGTCGGATCAAAGCTACCACCGCTCGCCTGATAAATGGCACGACTGTCGCCAAGTACTTGCAAGAAATCCTTATCCAGCGACATGGGGTGATTGCTCGGCAGTCGATTAAACTTTGAAATTGCGCTGTCTTCGATGTAGGTGGACATGCTTTGATTCACTTCTTCAAGGCGTGCATCAATGGCGGCTTGAATGTCTGCGCTGTTTTGGTTGTTGTTTTTGAAGGTGATGTGATAAGTTGTCCCCATCGTTTTGCCTTCGATGCTTTGGTAATCGCTCTTTGGCGAACAAGCGGTCAAACAAACGGCAGGTACAGCGAGCAAAAGTAGTAAGTGGCGCATGTCATTCCTAAATGATAGATAAGCTGTCGGTTATTTTAGCATTTTTTGATGGATAGATAAAACAAAACCGCCAAAGAGCGGTTCGTTGATAATGAGAACGATGGATTAAGATTGGCGTTGCCAAGTGGTGAATTCAAAAGCAATGCCGCTCTTGTCATCGGTTTGTTGCTCTGAACGCCAGATTTCCTTGAATTCATTGCCGATGGCAGGATAATGCGTGTCACCTTGCACGTCCAGATCGACTTCGGTGATTTCTAAGATATCCGCCATGCTTAGGCTTTGGCGGTAAATCTCGCCTCCGCCAATAACAAAAATTCTATCTTTACCCAGTCGCGTCGCGTCAGCTTTGGCACTCTTGATGGCGGTTGGCAAATCATGAGCGACCGCCACACCGTCTGCTGTCCATGCCGTATCTCGTGTAATGACGTGATGTGTCCGATTGGGCAAGGGTCGACCGAGCGACTCAAAGGTCTTTCGCCCCATGACAATCACGCCCCCTGTGGTAATCTCTTTAAAATGCTTTAAATCAGCAGGGATATGCCAAGCTAGGTCGTTGGCTTTGCCTATGCAGTTTTGGCGGTCTTTGGCGACCACATGGATGATCTTGATGTTATTCATATCACACCGCCACGTCCGCTTTGATGCGCTCATGCGATTGGTAGTTTTCGATGCTGATATCATCAAAACCAAAGGCAAAAATATCCTTAATTTTAGGATTTAATTTAAGCTGACAAAGCAGCAATGGCTCGCGGGTTAATTGTAATTTTGCCTGTTCAAAATGGTTATGATACAAATGCGTATCGCCGCCCGTCCACACAAATTCGCCCACGTCTAGCCCGCACACTTGAGCGATCATATGGGTAAATAGGGCGTAGCTTGCGATATTAAACGGCACGCCTAAAAACACGTCCGCACTGCGCTGATACAGCTGACAGGACAGTTTGTCATTCACGACATAGAACTGAAACAGCGTATGACAGGGTGGTAGGGCGACTTGGCTGGCTTCATTGGGATTCCAGCCTGAGATGATGAGACGGCGAGAGTCGGGATTGGTTTTGATTTCGTTGATGAGCCATTTGATCTGATCAAAGCCGTCTGTCTGATACGAGCCGTTAGCGTTTTTGGTCGCTCCAAAGTTACGCCACTGATGACCATAAACAGGGCCCAAATCACCTTCTTGACGACCGAATCTTGCTGTCTGCTCCGCGGTCGCCCACTCGTCCCAAATGGTTACACCATTGTCCTGCAAATATTTGACGTGAGTATCGCCTTTGATGAACCATAACAGTTCGTGCGTGATGGATTTCATGTGTACTTTTTTGGTGGTAAGTAGGGGAAATCCATCCGTCAAATCAAATCGCATTTGATAACCAAACACCGAACGAGTGCCTGTACCGGTGCGGTCAGATTTGTCTTGTCCTTTGTCTAGGATGTGTTGTAATAATTCTAGATATTGTTTCATGTCCGTGCCTTAGGCTTTTTGCCAATCGTAGATGTTCTTTTTGTAGGCGAGCACCATCAAAATCAAGCCAGCGATGATCATCGGCGAGCTGTATAGTTGCCCTTTGCTCATCCATCCAAAGATCAGCTCATAGCCAACATCTGGCTGACGGAAAAATTCGGTAATAAAACGGCTGCAACCATAACCCAACAAGAACAGCGCAGATACAGCATAGCGCGGACGTGGCTTGGCGCTAAACCACCACAGCAATATGAACAGTAATGCGCCTTCGGTCAGTGCTTGATATAACTGGCTTGGGTGGCGTGGCAGTAGGAAATAATCGCCCATCTGCATCGCGATATTGTGTAGGCTTGGGTCGGCGTTGATGAGCTCATGGTCGGCGTGAACTGCTTGGGGAAAATACATCAGATGAGCATAATCGCCGTGCGATACGCGCCCCCACAGCTCGCCATTAATGAAGTTGCCCAGTCGCCCAAACAAAAGCCCCGTTGGCACGGCAGGCGCGATAAAATCCAGCACGGTAAAGGCGTGTTTTTTGTATTTACGTCCAAAAAAATACATAGCAAAAAGCACACCAACAAAGCCACCATGAAAGCTCATGCCGCCTTCCCACACACGCAGTAGGTAGGCAGGATTGGATAAAAATTCGCCAAAATTGTACAAAATCACATAGCCGATACGACCGCCCAAAATCACACCCAGCGCCCCATAAAATACCAAATCTGAGACCATTTCTTGAGTGAAGTCGCCGCGTTTTTTGGCGCGATAGCTTGCCAAGCCATATGCGAATAAGAATGCAAGCAAGTACATAAGCCCATACCAATGCAGCTCAATAAAGCCTAAATCTAGGGCGACAGGGTTAAATTGGGGGTGGATAATTGCCATGATTGTCCGAATTTTTGAAATGATTAACCGCTCATTATAGCGAAATTTTTGATTTTTATCTAAGTTTTATTGGTTGGTTTTTGTGAATATTTCTGTGAACAAAAAAAAGACCAAGCGACTGCTTGATCTCTTTTAGTTAGTACTTGGAGGGTGGTAGAATCAGCTCGCTTTTTAGGGGGAGTCGTTCTATCAGCTCTTGCAATGCCTTTTGATAGACGCCGCGCTTAAAAGCGACGACTTGATTTAAAGGATACCAATAGCTGACCCATTGCCACTCATCAAATTCGGGTTTTGAAGTATCAAATCGAATGTGTTGGGCGTTGTTTTCATCTAAGCGGAGCAAAAACCATTTTTGTTTTTGCCCAATACACAAAGGCTCTTGGTTGGTGCGGACATAACGTTTTGGTAAGCGGTAGCGTAACCAATCTTTGGTAACCGCAAGCAATTCCACGTGCTGTGGATAAAGTCCGACTTCTTCATGTAGCTCGCGGTACATCGCATCAAGTGGAGTTTCGCCATAATCGATCCCCCCTTGTGGAAATTGCCAGCTGTCGTGTCCGATGCGTTTTGCCCAAAGCACTTGACCTTGTGTATTTGCCAAGATGATACCGACGTTGGCTCGAAAGCCGTCTGAATCAATCATGACTAAACTCATTATTTAAAATTTATAAAAATTCTACCCAAAATAATGGGCAGATAACTTAATGACTATTAAAACAAATTTTCACCAAAAAGTGTAATATTTTTTTGAATAAAAATGTTTCTAGATGGTTTTTGGGTTGATCGCTAACTTTTGGCTTGCTTTATTGTCATATAAAATGAAACGACCAACTGATTACACCTTGAAAATCCTGCAAAAAACCGCCATAGTGTAGCTGTTTTCATGTATTATATTAATAACCTAATAATCATCTAATAAATTGGAGTGCTGTATGTCTGATATGAATGCCTGTGTGTCATGGCTAAAAAATGACGTGATTAATTTTAGTGCCAAAAGTGGCTCAGGTCATGAGGTGATTATCGATTCTGCTCAAACATTGGGTGCTAAGCCGATGGAGTTGATTTTGATGGGTTTGGGTGGCTGTGCCAGTTATGATGTCGTGAGTATTCTAAAAAAATCTCGCCAAGCGATTAAGGATGTCCGTTGTGAAGTCTCTGCCAAGCGTGCTGATGCCACACCTGCAGTATTTACTGACATTCATCTACACTTTGTTGTCATTGGAACTGATATCAAAGCATCTCAGGTTGCCAAAGCGATCGAGCTGTCTGCGACCAAATACTGCTCGGCATCAAAGATGCTGGCTGATGGCGGTGTGAACATCACTCATAATTATGAAATCATCGAAGTTGCGTCATGAATAGCATCATGATGTTCGTCGCCAATTTCTCATCTGACATGGACATTGCCATCAAGGCGATGTTGGTGGCGTGTCTGCTGCCTTTGGTGTTTGCCATGCTTGCCAAGGCGACAGGCGGGTTTAAGATGTCGGATAATGCCAATCCAAGACAGTTTCTTAGTCATGTGACAGGGCTGTCAGCGCGCATGAATGCTGCTCAGCAGAACAGCTTTGAGGGGTTGCCGATTTTCTTGGCGGCTGTGATCGTGGCGATGTATTGTTTTGTGCCACAGAATGTGATCAATGTGCTGGCGTGCCTATATGTACTACTGAGAATTGGCTACGGTGCGGCGTACGCCTTTAATATGCCGTTGGTGCGCTCGGTGCTGTGGGTGCTTGGCTTATTGTGTTGCGTGATGCTCTTTTATTTTGCGATTTTGGTTGTTTAAGTGACCGATACTATGCTGATCGCTAAAGATTATTTAGCGGTTTTTTTAGCGATTAAAATACCGTTTTAGACCGATGAGCAGCAGTTCTTTTTCTACCTTTAGGGCATCATCAAATTGCACATTTATCATATCCGCCCCGCCCCCTGTGAGCGTAATCTTAAAATCAGGGTAGTCTCCTTGCAACGCACGCACCGCCCCCACCACGCCAAACAGTACGCCATGATTGACCGCATCAAAGGTCGTTTTGCCCAATTCGGTGCTGTCAAACCGCCCAGCCTTCACCGCAATCTGCTGAGTGCCTGCATACAGGGCGTGGCGTTGCATATAGACGTTAGGTAGGATATATCCGCCCAAATGCGTACCGTGTTCTATCAAATCAATCGTTAAAGCCGTGCCACAGCCCACCACGCATTGTTTTTTGGTGTTATCCACCACGCCAAGCATTTGTAGCCACCTGTCCACGCCAAGCTGATTGGGGTCGTAGTGGCTTGCCAAAAGGGGGTGTGTGGCATTGACTTTGGCAAATTCAAAGGGTACGGCAAAGCCTTGCAAGGTCTTGTCAATGGCGGTGTTAATCTTATCGCCAAGCACGCTAGAAATCCCCACAAATTCAGGCTCAAAGCTCGCCAATGTGCCAAGCAGTCCAAGCAATAATTCATTGGGGGCTTTTAGGTGTTCTTTTGCGTCATGGGCGATAATGGTGTCGTTATCTACAATCCAATATTTTAAGCGGGTGTTGCCCAAATCCAGCCAAAGTTTTTTCATGATTTTCCTTAGTTTGTAACGATTTTTGCCATACCTGCAAATATCCGATTAATATTGCCATTGTCATTTAATAACAATTCGCCTTGATTGCCAATGCCGATACATCTGCCTTTGGCATAAATATCCGTCATATTATTTTGCATAAAAATATGAATGAGTTTATCGGTCAAAAGATGACTGGCGTTAAATTTATCAATAAAATTTTGCAGATACATGGGTTCTTTACAATGATTGCAAATTTCTACCGCTTGAAAGATTGCATTTGCCATTGGGATATATAAATCTTGGGCGGTTGTTTTTATGTCTGATAATTCTTTTAAACACGTCGCTTGATAAAGACCGTCTTTTATCACAGGCGAATTATTGACATTTAACCCCACGCCAATCACCACACCCACAAGCGTATTTTTATCCAATTTTTTAAAAACAGGTTCAATTAAAATGCCAGAGAGTTTTTTAAAAAATCCTGCCTTATCATCATAAAATCCCACATCATTTGCCCATTTGACGCCAATGGGGGGTAGGCTAGCCGTCTGGCGGTGGGTGTTGATGTTTTGGATAATGGGCAAATTAGCAAGCTCATATCCGACAGCAAGCGAAAGCAGTCCCGACAATGTGTTTAGCTCATATGCTCCATTTCCGATGGGGATATATAGGCTTAAAAAAACATTGTCCGCACCGCTCACCCACGTCCGCCCATGCTGTCCACGCCCTGCCGTCTGGTGGCTTGCCGTGTATAGGTGGGGGGTAATATGGGAGTGCGCGCCGTCTGTGATGGCGTGGATAAGCTGGGTGTTGGTGCTGTCCGTGCTGTCAAAATGGGTGTGAAGCGTAGATGTAACAAAAGCCATAATTTTGGTTTTTTAAAATGAGTAAAATTGGGCTATAATAGCACAATTTTATTAATTGATGAGTGTGTCATTATGATGTATCTGTGGTTTGTGGTCGCAGGAGCGTTTGCGGGTGTGTGTGCAGGGCTGTTTGGCGTGGGCGGTGGTCTGATCATCGTGCCTGCGTTGGTGTGGATTTTGGGGGCGTATGCTTTCCCGAGTGAGATTATCCCGCATGTGTCGGTGGGGACGGCACTGGCAACCATCATCATCACTTCTATCAGCTCGCTCACTGCTCATAACAAAAAGGGAGGTGTGCGCTGGGATGTCTTTAAGAACCTAACCTACGGCTTGGTCATCGGCTCGCTGTTCGGGGCGTGGGTGGCAACGCTGATTCAAGGTGATTATTTGCAAGGTCTGATTGGTGTGTTTGCCATCATCATGTCTATTCAGATGTTCATGAAAAAGGCGGATGAGAACATCAAGCCCCTGCCTAAGCCGATGAGCCAAAGCGTGGCGGGCGGTGTCATTGGCATGGCTTCGGCGATTTTTGGGATTGGCGGTGGCAGTCTAAATGTGCCGTATCTTACCCACGCGGGTCTGCCCATGAAACAAGCGGTCGGGACTTCTGCAGCGTGCGGCCTGCCGATTGCCATTGCTGGCGCACTTGGCTTTATGTGGTTTGGTAGCAGCCATGTGGCGAATATGAGCGAGCCTGTGGCAGGACTGCTTGGCTTTGTACATTTGCCTGCCTTTGTTGCCATTAGTGTGGCGAGCTTTATTACCGCCAAACTTGGAGCAAAAATCGCCCACAAACTGCCTGCTGCCACACTCAAAAAAGCCTTTGCGTGTTTGCTGATTGTGGTGGGTTGTCAATTGGTTTGGGGTGCGGTGGTTTGAATTATTTTTTCTTAGCTGATTTAAAAAATAAGTTTACTTCTTTATCACTAAGTATTTGTTCTTTATTATCAATTAAATCAAAATCCATGATGGGGGTGTTTAATATCTCTTTCATGGATTTGTTTTCGACAAACGAAAAATTCCACAAATCATGATTGTTTTGATGATTGATATATTGGGCGAGTAGATTATTAAACGTTAAATCAAAAAGCGTGTTATCAAGACCATAAATAAAACGTTGTACCCACAAAATAACTGAACAGTCGGTATTGTTGTGAATGAGTTTTTTATGGACAATTTTTGCCAGTTTCTCGTATTGATTTTCATTGATATAAACAGATAAGCAGTCAATAATCTGCAAACAATTTGCTGTCCAACGTGGATTGCTTTTGGCAATATCAAGAGTAATGGCGATTATTTGCGTTAGGTGTTCTTTATCCACAAAGTCCAAATCTTGTTTGAGCTTTTGATAAACGATTTGTAAACCACGCTGTACGCCCGATGTATTGGGGTAGTTTCTGCCGTATTCTTTGATGATGAGTAAAATTTTATGGGTGGCGGTGGTTTTGGCATCGTTTTTTAATAAAATATCATTGTCTAGCCATGCGTGTTTGTCGTGTTTAATGGCGTGATAAATGATGTCATCATAAACACCTGTTTTTTGTTCGTTATGTGCTAAGCCTAATGAATATAACGTTTCTTTTAATAGTGCTAGAATAATATCCGCTTGACTTTTGTCATTGGTAAATATGCGATAATCATCTCTATAACGCAAGATTTGGTAACCTTTAATGCGATGTTTTTTGATTTTTCCATGTAATATTTTATCGGCATTAAGTAATACGGTATCTGCCAAAAGATGAAATAAATTATTGCTTTGTGGTAAGCCTGTTTCTTGACAGGTATTTAAAAATTTTTCGCATAAATCTGCAAAATCCATTAAATTCTTGCTTTTAGATTGAGCTAAAGATGTTGTAAAAGAATGATTGGTAATGCTGGGATAAAAATTTTGAATGTCGGATGCTGCCATGTAGTTGTAAATCAGGCTCAGTTTTACACTTGCTTGCTCAAAATTATCATACCAATTCATAATTTGGCGGGCTTTATAATAGGCAAATTTGCGATATCTTGAGATGATGGGTAAGCTATGGCACTTTATGTTGTCTTGTTTTTCATAAAAATCAAATAACCTAATAAAATCCTGCCAAGTATTTTCTTGGGTTAATTTTTTGGCTAATAAAACGTGCAGAACAGGATTAACCATGGTTAAAGGTCGTTTGGTGCCATTGGATTTGTGTGTGTATAAAATAAGATGTGTTTTGTCTTCATTTTTGATTTTATTAAATAGTAAATTTGGGTTTTTAATATCAATGATGTTAATATTTTTTAATAATTTTGAAATATTAAAATAAATGGGTAGTGATACGTCAAAATAATTTTCATGCTCTAAAAAGAAATTTAGGGCTTGTTGGTGGCTTAATGATAATAGAGTATCTTTTGTCATAGGGAATATATCTGTTTGGCTTGAATTTCGGTATAATACATTTCTACATTCTGTTGATTGCGATATTTTTTATAATGAAGAGAGCCTTCTATATATACTAAATCACCTTTTTTGAAATCTTGAAAAGCAATTTTTGCAAGAATGTGGTTTGCAACAATATGGTGCCATTCGGTTTCTTGTATTCTTGCGCCAGTATATCTATCGTTCCAATATCTAGAAGTGGCGACAGAAAATTTGGTAATAAAAGAACCATTTTTAAAGCTATATAGCTCAGGGTCTTGCCCTAGTCTGCCAACAAGAATGATTGAATTAATCATAACCAACCTTATTTATTTAGCATTTCCATTAGTGCTATTGAACTGCAATGCGAACAAAATCTAAATCCCAATGCATCAAGTACTTTTTGATTGAGGCTATTTTCATCAAACTTATGAATAAGTATTAGCTGATTTATTGCTAGTGATAGGATTTCTTTTCTTAGTTTTTGCATTTGGAGAACATAGAATTTTTCATCATCGTTTTTATTTTTATACATTTTTAATATATCTTTGTTATTGATATATCTTGCATGATATATATTTTTAATTTGTGGGTTATCGCTGTTTTTGATATTATCTAAAAATTCTTTGTACTCATGTATTTTTCCATTTAAATCCATCACTGTACTTGCATTAATAGTATCTGTATGTTTTCTTGAAATAACTTCAAAAATTTCATGCTCGCTAAGTTCAATGCCTTTATCTAAGTAGTACGCTCGAACAGCGTTGGCACCAATCTGAACTTTTTGCATTTTTATCTCATCACTATCATTTGGATTTTGTGCTGGAAAAAAACTGCGATATTTTTCCATTTCTTCATCGCCTAACATTCTTATTTTCTCTGGTATAAGTACATTTATGTAGTTGTTGCTTAATCTAGGGCATCGATTATTTGTGTGATAGTAGGGTGTGGAATTTTGGTATACATAGTTGGTATTATTGTAATTTTTTAATGCCTTTATGCGTAGTATTTCCAATATTGTATCGCCAGCAACTATAGCTTCAATGGCAGTTAGTTGCTTTAATTCAGGCTCTGATAACAGTTCGTGTAGTTTAGGGTGTGATGATAGGAGTTCTTGAATGCCAATAGTATTGCACGTTACACTGTCAAATAATCTGTTTAGATTTGCTTGTGTGATGTACATAGTAAGTACCTCCTTTTTTATAAAATCCCAAGATATTATACTTTATCTTTTTTGGGCTTTTCAACGCTCTTGCAATCCGCTATTTTATTTTAGGTTATATTTATTGTAAATGACTTACGAAAAAAACTATTTTTTGCTAAAATGCCCACCTTTACCACACCCAATCCTAATCATCATGCGCCTAAAATCCCTAAAACTATCAGGCTTTAAATCCTTTGCCAATCCCACCACTTTTACCTTTAAGCACGACATTACTGCCATTGTCGGGCCGAATGGTTGTGGTAAGTCGAACGTGATTGACGCGATTCGCTGGGTGCTGGGTGAGACGAGCGCCAAACAGCTTCGTGGCGGGGCGATGAGTGATGTGATCTTCGCTGGGGTGGAAGGTCGAGCGGGCAAATCTTTGGCAAGCGTGGAGCTGACCTTTGAGCATACTCAGGATGAGACGAGTGGCATTCGCCACGCACTGAATCTGTATCAAGAATTGACTCTGCGCCGCCAAGTGACCAAAGATGGCAAGTCTGATTACTTCATCAATGGTCAGCGAGTGCGTCGCCGTGATGTCGTGGATGTGTTCTTGGGTACAGGTCTGGGTGCGCGTAGTTATGCGGTGATCGAGCAGGGGATGATTGGGCGAATCGTGGATTCTAGCCCGATGGAGCTACGTTCGTTCATCGAGGAGGGGGCAGGGGTGTCTCGCTATCAGGCGCGCCGTGACGAAACTCAAAAAAAGCTCGACGAAGCCCGTGATAACCTAGAGCGATTATCCGACCTACAAGGCGAATTAAAAAAACAACAGCGCACGCTCATGCGCCAAGCCGAATCCGCCAAAAGATATCAAGAGCTCTCTGATGAGCTTGCCAAAATTAATAAAGAAGATCTATTAAAGCGCATCTTTGAAGCATGGCAATACCACGAACACAAAAAAATACAGCAAGTCAGCTCATCAGAGACTCTGAACGCACTTGAAACTGTGGTGAATAAAGCCAAAGTGGAGCTTGAACGTCTGTCTAATAAGGTCGCCGAGGGACAATGGCTAAAAGACGACGCGCGTGACAAATACCATAATGCGCAGATGGCAGAGCAGACCGCTCAGCATAATTTTTATACCTTAAATCAAGAGCTTAGCCAAGCCGATGATAAAATCCAAAGACTAACACTCATCAAAACCGAAGCGCAAGATGGCATCGAGCACGCCAAAAAAGAGCTGACCAAGCTAAACGAAGAGCGTGCAAGCATTGAGCCATCATTAAAAGTGTTGGGCGATCAACTTACCCAAAAACAAGCTGAACTTAAACAACTTCAGGGCAATTGGCAAAGCATCCGAGACGATGTGAACACACTTCAAGCTCAAAAAAACACCCTAGAAAATGCCCAAAAACTTGCCGAATCTCAAAAAAGCCGCGTGCTGGCCAATCGCGAAAAATGGATAAAAAAACACAATGAGCTGGTGTTGTCTTTTGAGTCTATTGGCAAAGAAAATAGCGCTGATGCTGATGAATTGAATCGCTTGGCAGGCGAGATTAAGACGCTAAGCCTACGCCAAGAATCTTTGGCGGACGATGATGATAAAGACAAGCTTGACGAGATGACCAAGACGGTTCAATCGCTACAATCATCTCACGCCACCCTTGAGAAGCGCCATACCGCCTTGGCGAGTGAATACGACATTCTACATAAAATGGTGCATGCCAAACCAAAGGTAGAAGAGACATCAGCCAAGGCCGATGATTTTTCGCATCTGACACGCCTAAAGGACGTGGTGCGCCTGAGCCGTCAGGGTGAGAGCTTTGCTGGGGTGCTGGATGAATTCTTGGGGTTTTGGATGGATGCTAAGATCTTTGATGATTTGGCATTAAAGGCAGCTTTGGCAGCGCCGAGCACCAAGGATAAACAAGCGAGCCGAGCCATCTTTAAGACAGGCGGCGGCTATGGCGTGAATGATAGTAATCTCATTGCTTTTGGGCAGTTGTTCGACGCGCCAAGATTAAAGCTGTTCGATGCTTGTTATTTGCTGGACGAAGAGCTTGATGAGCAGGCTTTATCTCGGCTGAGCGATCAGATCACAGATGGTCGATTAATCTTGACCAAGACAGGCTGGTTGATTGGCTCGTTCGGTGTGATTCATGGCTCAAGCTTTGGCGCAGAGTCGTCACTACTTAGCCAAAAAGCTGAACACAGCAAGCGTCTGGGTCAGCTAGAAGATGAGCTGGGCGCATTAGAAGATGAGCTGGAGCAAAGCGAAAAAACACTAAAAACTCACACCATACAGCTTGAAGCGCTCAAAATCGCCCAAGATGAGAAAAGCGCGCAGATGGCCGTCGTGCTCTCAAGCCTTCATAAGGTACAGCAGGCGCATACGATCTTGCAGGCCAAAATCCAAACTGACGCCATCAAGCGAGAGAATTTCGCCAAGAATAAAGCCGCTCTGGATGAAGAGAAAGAAGAGATCGGAAGCGAGCTTAAAGTATTAGAAAGTCAAATAGCTGATGGCATTCAGCAGTTGAGCGAGCATCTGCCGCGTTTTGAATCGGCACAAAATACGATGACGGCCATGACCAAAAGCATGGATGAATTAAACGCTCAGGTTAAGGCACTGACAGATGAACATCAGGGACTTCAGCTAAAAAACAGCACGCTCACCCAAGCTCTCACTCACACCCAAAGACTGCTTGAGCTTGCCCAAAAGAACCTAAGTCAGGCTGAGACCGACATTCAGGCTGTCAAAGACAACGAAAAAAATCTCAGCGCCAAGCTGCCACAGCTTGAGGCAGCATTCAAAGACGCCAAAGCTCAGACCGCCGCGCTTAAGATTATCAGCGAAGAGCATGAGGCGGCCGCCAAGGCATTGCAGCTCATGCAGGTAAAACTCCAAGAGAACTTGACTGAGGCGCACACGAATTTTGCCAAGGCTCAGACAGAGGCTGCACAAATCACAGCAGATACTGCGGTGGGCGAGAGTCGCTTGATTGACTTGGGTGATGAGATGATGCGCATTGATGAAGGCTTTAATTTGCCTTCGATGTTGGCAGATTTTCGAGCCAAAACACCAAAATTCAAAGACAACACCGCTCGTATCGATACCATCAAGGCAGACATCGCCAAGCTGGGCGCGGTGAACCTTGCGGCCGCCCAAGAGCTTGCCGAGCTTGAAGAGCGTGTGTCGCCCATGGATATTCAGATTAACGACATCACAGAGAGTATGGCGAAGCTAAAAGACGCGATTTCTGCCATCGATGAGAAGACCAAGGCCTTATTCCTGTCTGCTCTGGATGCCGTGAACGCTGAGCTTAATTCGTTATTTACCAAAGTATTCGGTGGTGGTCAGGCGAGTCTTGCGCTGATTAATGATGAGAATCTGTCCAAAGCAGATAAATGGCGAGCAGGATTGGTATTGATGGCACAACCAAAAGGTAAAAAGAACAGCCATCTGGCGGTGCTCTCTGGCGGTGAGAAAACTTTGACTGCGCTAAGCTTGATTTTTGCGATTTTTAAACAGCATCCTGCGCCGTTCTGTGTGCTTGATGAGGTGGATGCACCGCTTGATGATGCTAACGTGGGACGTTTTACCAGCTTGATTCATGAGCTTGCCGATAGCGTGCAGTTTATTTTTATCAGTCATAATAAGCTTGCCATGCAGATCGCCGATGAATTAAAAGGCATCACCATGCCAACCGCGGGCATCTCAAGTCTTGTAACGGTCAATCTAGAAGAGGCGGAAAAATACATCGAGAGCTAACGGTACGCCAATAAAAATCCACCAAACGGTGGATTTGTGCTTTGCTCTTTATGTTATTTTAAATATTCACTAAAGTTGGCGCGCAGTTTGGCAAGCTTTGGCGGAATGGCAAAGCTACAATACGACTGAGTCGGGTTCTTAGCGAAGAAGTTTTGATGATAGTCTTCTGCTTGATAGAACTCGGGTGCAGGGCGAACTTGGGTTACGACCGCGATGCCATCTGCCTTTAAGCTGACGATCTTGTCATGAATCATATCAAGCTGAGCGTCATCGGTATAAAAAATTACCGAGGCGTACTGTGCGCCGATGTCATTGCCTTGACGGTCTAGGGTTGTGGGGTCATGCGTGGCAAAAAACACATCCAAAATCACCGAAAGATCAATGACATTCTCATCAAAAGTCACATCGATGACTTCCACGTGACCTGTCCGCCCTGTACAGACCGTCTCATAGTCTGCGGTCTGAGCCGTACCGCCTGCATAGCCTGATACGACAGATTGCACGCCTTTTAATGATAAAAATATGCTCTCTGTGCACCAAAAACAGCCACCGCCCAAGATGATGTGTTGCATAATTTTTCCTTAGTCTGCCAAAAAAATGATAGAATAATACGTTTATATAGACAAATATCACAAAATCAACCATGAACGATGATACTAAGCCTAATACGGGCAGTGACACGCTATTCACCACGCCGCTGGACAAGCATGCGCGTTTTAGTTTTGATGAAGAAGTGGTGGCGTGCTTTCCTGACATGATTCGCCGCAGCGTGCCAGGTTACGGGCAGATGCTTGCGATGTTGCCGATCTTTGCCAAGCGTCATTTATCCTTCGGTCAAATCAATGAATCCGGCAAAAAGATCAGCCGCATTTATGATTTGGGCTGCTCTTTGGGTGCGGTAAGTTTTGCCTTAGCGGATAAATTTGATGCCGACGACATTGAGATTCACGCCATTGATATCTCAGCGCCGATGATTGAGCGTGCCAAATCGGTGCTTGTTGAGCATTATCCTGATCATGATATTCGCTTTGTTTTGGCGGATGTGTGCGAGATTGAATTTGAGCCATGTGATATGATTGTGCTGAATTTAACCTTGCAATTTTTGCCGCCTGATGTTCGTTTGTCACTACTACATAAATGCCACGCTGCGCTGAACGAGGGTGGTATCTTAATCCTAACTGAGAAGACGCACCTAGTCGATGAGCAGGATGATGCTTGGCAGGTAGAGCGTTATTATGATTTTAAGCGCGCTAATGGCTATAGTGAGCTTGAGATCAGCGGTAAGCGTAACGCTCTGGAGAATGTGCTGATTACTGATACCTTGGATGTGCATCATGAGCGACTGGCTCAAGCTGGCTTTAGTCGTAGCCTGACATGGTTTCGGTTCTTGAACTTTGTATCGATGATTGCTTTTAAACAATAATTTATCATGAATAATACGATTTTTAATGCTGAGCGGGCGCTATATATGCACCTGCTGCAGATGAGCAAATATCACCTAAAAGCAGGCGAGTGGATCGCTGCCATGCCCAGCTGGCTGGCTGCCATCAAGGATAAACGTCGCTATGCACATGCGCCATTTTATGCCTCTGCCATTGAGCGCTTGCCGGTAGTGCCGGCCATCAGCACGAATTTGAACGATAAAGTCGAAGCTGTACTAGATTGGCAAATGGCTGATTTTAAAAAGACGCAAAGTCTGCTCATAAACTTAAAGCCGTGGCGAAAGGGTCCGTTTTTCTTGTCATCTGATGACGAGAATAAGAGCATTCACATTGACACAGAATGGCGCTCAGACTTTAAATGGGAGCGTGTAAGGTCGCATCTGGATTTACAGAATAAACGGATCTTGGATGTGGGTGGCGGCTCGGGTTATCATGGTTTTAGAATGCTTGGTGATGGCGCCAAATCGGTGATTGTCATTGACCCGTCTTGTCTGTTTTATCATCAGTTCATGGCGATTAAGCACTTTATGGGCGTGGATTTGCCTGTGCATTACATTCCTGTACCGCTTGAGAGTCTGCCCAGCGACAGTGCGCTATTTGATGTGGTGTTTAGTATGGGGGTATTGTACCACCGCGCATCACCGTTTGAGCATTTTGAGCAATTAAAAGGTCAGCTACAAAAGGGCGGTACGCTTGTGCTTGAGACCTTGGTGATGGATGGCGATGAGCATACTGTGCTGGTGCCAGATGATCGCTACGCGCAAATGAATAACGTGTACTTCTTGCCAAGCGTGCCTGCTTTAACCAAGTGGCTTACCAAGGCGGGCTTTAGCGATGTTCGCTGTGTGGATGTGGATGTGACTTCAACCGATGAGCAGCGGGCGACAGCGTGGATGGATTATCAGTCTTTGACGGACTTTTTGGATAAAAACGACCCAACTAAGACAGTAGAGGGATATCCTGCACCAAAACGCGCTGTCATGATCGCAAAAAGGTAAAGGTCTTGGTCAGATGGTTAAATGAACCATTTGCCAAGCACCCATTCGATCACGAGTTTTGCCAAAAATCCAAAAAAACCCATACCTAAGGCGACAAAAATCCAAAAGGTGCCTTGTTTGCCTGCGTTCGATTTTTTGGAGATGTCCCACATGATAAAGAACAAAAACGCAATAAAAATCGGCAGTAGGATGTATAGACCTGCGGCGGTGATGGTTTCTTCTGAGATAGCTAGAATCATGGCGGTTGTCTTTTTTATTATTGACTTTATTCTATTATAGCATAATTTTAGATGAATGAATTGAGCCAAATATGCCAAAATTACTGACCTAAGCGCGTAAAATTTTCCACTTAATCCAAAAAACTTGCTACAATATCGCATTTATGGATTTAATTTCATTAAATTTTAACTAACATGATAAATAAACAAAAACCGTCTGCCGTCTATAAAGAAACCGAAGTCCGAAAAAGCTCAGGGCTTTTGAGTTTGTTTTGGATGCTTTTGGCAATTGCAATTGGTGCGGTGATTGCTGTGCTGATTTATCGTTCACCCATCTTTGATGACAAACGTGCGACTGCGGTGCAGATCCAAGCAGAAGATGACATCTTTCCACAGGCCAATGCTGGCGCTGCTTCTGCCCCTCTGGGTAGTGCGACGACTACCTCTTCTGAGCCGATTAACTATGAGTTTCATGACCTTCTGTCCAAGCAGGATTTTCGTAGCGTGCCTGAGGGTGTTAGCGTCCAAGAATCAAATGCCAATAGCGACCGAGTGGTGGATGCCGATGCCGTCGTTCAAGCCAAAGACGAGCCAGGAGCGAAGATTGAGATTGTAGAAGAGGATGCCACCTATGATGGTGACGATGCAGCGACAGACTCGGAAGAAGATGCCAAGCCAGCAGGGACGACTTATATTCTGCAGATTAGAAGTTATTCTGATGCAGCAGCAGCAGATGAGAAGCGTGCTCAGGTCATGCTGGCAGGTGTGGATGCAGTGATTCTGCGCCGTGTGGACAGCGCAACTCAGGCGACCTTTTATCAGGTGGTATCAGCGCCCATGTCGAGCCGTGCTGAGGTGAGTGCCGCTGCGCAAAAACTAAGCAGCAATGGCATCGATGTAGTCATCGTAGAGCAAAGACGCTAATTCATTAATCATAAAAATAACCCCTGCTAAGCCAGGGGTTATTTTTATGAGCTAAAATCAATGAGCGGTTTTGCCTGTCATTTTTTTGAGCAGTACATAGAACGCAAGGACGATCAATCCAGCTAATAGACCGACGATACCATTATAGGCAGTTTCGGTTAATCCGCCAAACACACCTGAGAGCGCTGCCAGGTCTTCGGCTTGATGATGTAGGATGTCGATGCCGTGTACCAAGATACCACCACCGACCAAGAACATGGCAAGCGTCCCAGCGATGGATAAGAATTTCATGAGTTTCGGGGCAAAAGCTAGCAGACCACGACCAAGTTTTTGACTGCCTGCGCCAGGCTTTTGAGTGAGGCTTAGACCGACGTCGTCAATTTTTACGATCAGTGCAACCAGACCATAAACACCCGCTGTCATCAAGATGGCGATGGCAGATAAGGCCAGAGCTTTGGTTTGTAATGTGCTGGCAGTCATGACGCCAAGCGAGATAACGACAATCTCAGCAGACAAGATGAAGTCAGTACGAATGGCGCCTTTGATTTTTTCTTTTTCGAGTGCAACCAAGTCAACTGATTCATCAGCGTTCGCTGCCAAGCGTTCGGCATGCGCATCTTCGTCATCTAGGTCATGAGGCAGCAGTTGAGGTGCGAATTTATGAACGATTTTCTCAGCGCCTTCAAAGCACAAAAACAAACCGCCAATCATCAAAAGCGGTGTAATTAACCAAGCCGCTACCGCACTGATAATGAGTGCAGCAGGTACCAAGATTAACTTATTGACGAACGAGCCTTTTGCCACCGCCCAGACAACGACCAGCTCGCGATCTGCACGCACGCCGGTTACTTGTTGGGCGTTTAGTGCTAGGTCGTCACCCAATACGCCTGCAGTTTTTTTGGTGGCAAGTTTAGTCATCGTTGCCACGTCATCTAGGATGGTACTGATGTCATCAAGTAACATCAATAAACTGCCACCAGCCATAGGAACTCCAAATTGTTAATTTTTTAAGGTTATTTTGGTTAAAATTTGACACATTATACTCATCTTTTGTTAAAAAATTTGTAAAGTTTGGTAGTCGTGCATTGATGTCGATATATTTTAATGAAAATTTTTAATATGTGATTTAATTCTTATGAAAATTGTGGGATTTTGTGGCATAATAAGCCGATAACTGCGATTATCTGGCTGAGATTTTTGGCCTGATCTTGATGTTTTAATATTATTTGGAGATATTATGAAAGTTCAAGTTTTGGTAGCGGCATTAGCTGCAGCGGTACTGGTATCAGCGTGTGGTGACAAGCATGAAAAAGTTCATGCTGTTGATAAAGTGGCAGAGGCAGAAGCGACCGCCATCGAGAAAGCCCCAAAGGCTGAAGAAGTGAAGTTCGACGACCACGGTCAGCCAACATTTGCTGAAGCATCTGGTGCGACCACTACAACGCCAACAACTGATTCAGACACTAAAGCTGCTGATGCTTCTCCTGCAGCAGATGCAGCAACAGCTGAAGCTGACAAAGCTGCTACAGATGCTGCCGCTACTACTGAAAGCAAATAATAAATTGTTCTAATTTATCCAAATTATGCGCAGATTTTGATTGTATTTTGTCTGTGCATCATTTATAATATTGCGCTTGTCTTAGCTTGATTTTGGCTAGACAATCCGCCCAGCGGAAATAACCATCCCGATTTGAGCTGATGCCCACGCCCAAGACCGTGACGCTATACAATATAATACAGCCTGATCGATGCCATCCGTCTTGTTATTAGGAGTGTCCCATGCCTTTAGTTAAGGTTAAAGAGAACGAACCAGTTGATATCGCTATCCGTCGCTTCAAGCGCGCGTGTGAAAAAGCAGGTGTATTGGCTGACGTTCGTAAAAAAGAATTCTTCGAAAAGCCAACACAAGAACGTAAGCGCAAAAAAGCCGCTGCTGTTAAGCGTTACAAGAAAAAAGTATGGCGCGAGCAAGTTCGCACAGTACGTAAATACTAATCTATATAACAAGATTTTTATTGATAAAACCTCGAATCAGTTCGGGGTTTTTTTGAGTAGATTGAATGCTAAATAAAAAAACCTGCCATTAGGCAGGTTTTTTTGAATGCCATGATTATTCGGCAGCTGCTTCAGCAGGCTGTGCGATCTCGTCATGCTTAACAGTAGAGTCAGCAGTTGGACGCTGTGCGCCAGCTTCTTGAGTTTGTTGCATGTCAGCCAAGGCTGCTTCATGTTTTGCTTCGTGGTCATATTCTGGACCTTCACCTACTGGATATTCGGTGCTTTCTACTTGAGAGAAATTGCTTTGTTTGTAGAAAATTTTGTCAGAAGCTTTGGTCATTGCGTTACAGCCAGTCAGTACAACTGCAGTACAGATTGTGCTTAGAGCTAGTAGTTTCATGGGTTTGATTCCTAAAAATGGATGAAAAAGGGTTAATTAAAAGGATTATAGCAAAGTTTAAAATCATAGAAAAGATACAGATACGTTTTTGATACAAAACTTTAATCTAAGACTTGATTGCATAAATTTTACAAAGATTATTGATTGCCCTGCAATTTGGGCGTATAATTTAAATAAGAATTGTTATCAATATTATCTATTTTTTATGGGAGATTTTATGAAAGCATCAATCCGCCTGTCTGTTCTGTCTTTAGCGTTGACCCTTGCCCTAACCGCCTGCCAAAAGCCTGCCGAACCAAAAGCTGAACAACCCGCCCAAACGACCGACACTAAAGCCGAGCAACCTGCTGAGCCTGCCAAAACCGAACAAACTGCCGAGTCCGCCCAAGTGGACTTATCTGCCGAAACCGCCGAATACAAACAATGGGTAGAAGGGCAAATTGACAATCTGCTTGCCGATACCGAAAAATTTGTCGGCTTTTTAAAAGAAGGTAAATTGGACGAAGCCAAAGCGATTTATCCCTTGGCTCGTATGTATTTTGAACGCAGTGAGCCGATTGTCGAGAGTTTTGGCGACTTAGACCCACGCATTGATAACCGTGAAGCCGACCTTGAGCAAGGCGAAAAATGGACGGGCTTTCACGCCATTGAAAAAATCCTATGGACACAAAACACCACCCAAGGTACCGAAGAGCTTGCCGACCAGCTCATCGCTGACATCAAAGAGCTAAGAGCTAAAATTCCCACCGCCGAAGTTACGCCCGAGCTTATGATTCAAGGGTCGGTGGATTTGTTGAATGAAGTTTCCACCACCAAAATCACAGGCGAGGAGGAGATTTTTTCAAAAACCGACCTTTATGACTTTAAGGCAAACGTTGAAGGGGCAGAAAAGATTTTTGAAATTTTAAAACCCAAACTTACCGCCAAAAATCCTGAACTGGTTAAGACCTTAGAGGAGCGGTTTAAAGCGGTGAATGATTTGTTGGATAAATACAAAGTGGACGACAAGGATTATAAGCCTTATACCGACTTAACTGATGAGAACACCAAAGAGCTTGCCGAAGCAGTGAACAAACTTGGCGAACCACTTGGGCAAATGGGCATTGTCATGGAATAATCCACAAGCCACAAAAAGCACCGATAAGACATGGGTGCTTTTTGTATTTTTATACACCTAACGAATTTGATATTTGCCACAGGCTTTGTAGGGACTGCTTCGATAACATACCAATTTTTATAGGAGTGCACAGCACGCCCCTACACCCAAACATTATTACATTTGTGGTAATTTTAAAGTTTCTTGGGTACAAATGACAAAAGGAGCAATCATGACCAACCGCCGAGCTTTCTTGGGAAAAATGGGAGCGACTGCCTTGATTGGGGCAGGGGCATTAACCGCTTGCAACAACGCACAAAACCAAATCACTGCCCCCACCGCTAAGGGCAATCCTGACAGCCAAACACCGCCCAATCCATTTGCTGAAATGACTTATGATTTTTATGGCACGCACCAAGCAGGCATTACCACGCCCGTTCAGCACCATGCGTATTTTTTGGTGGCGGAGTTACACAGCACCAATGTTGATGAGATTCGCCAAATGTTTAAGGATTGGACGGAGTATTCTGCCAAATTGACCCAAGGCAAAAACATCAAACCCTATGACAAAAATCCCCACTTACCGCCTGCCGACACAGGCGAAGCGGACAGCTTGGGGGCATATGGGCTGACTTTGACGTTTGGGATAAGTCCGTCATTTTTGGAGAAATTGGGTTTGTCGGACAAGACACCGCCAGAATTTAGCGACTTGCCCAAATTCCCCCGAGACCAGATCCGCCCTGAGTTGTCAGGGGGCGATATTTGCATACAGGCGTGTAGCGAGGACCCGCAGGTCGCCTTTCATGCCGTGCGTCAGCTTGTCCGCCAAGCTCGTTCGCTCATTACGATGAAATGGTCGCAGTCAGGCTACAACAGCTTTGATAATGGGGCGGATACCCCACGCAATCTGTTTGGCTTTAAGGACGGCACCGCCAACAAAACCACGTTGGATGATACCGACAAATGGCTGTGGGCAAAAGGCTCGGACAAGACCGCATGGTTTGACGGTGGGACGTATCTTGTGGCACGGATTATCCAAATGCACTTGGAGACGTGGGACAGAACGAGCCTAGTCGGGCAAGAGAACACCTTTGGCAGACACCGAGACACAGGGGCGAGCATTGGCAAAACGGGTGAGTTTGATGAGTTTGATGTTAATGAAAAAGACGATAGGGGTAATTTTGTCATTGCCGAGCCGACTCACATGGGGCTTGCCAAACGCACGGGGCTACAAATGCTTAGACGTTCGTTTTCGTACAGTAGCGGTATTGATGTCAAGACAGGGCAGTTTAATGCAGGGCTACTTTTTATCTCTTTTCAAAAATCGCCCATGCAGTTTAGCGTGATTCAAAATGCGTTTGGCAATACCGACAAAATGACCGAATACACCACGCATATCGGCAGCGGATTGTTTGCGTGTTTTGGTGGGGTAAGGCAGGTGAGTATTTGGGGCAAAGGTTGTTTGGGGGTTAAATTTATTGAAAAATAGGTATTATTCAATCAAGATGTATCCTAAAGTTTGGACGTGTAGGGGCAATTTATTCGCCCAGAAATCAACGCTTTAACAGGGTAAATGTAATTTACCCCTACAAATCTACCTAAAAGTATAGTCAATTAACAATGCCAAAAAAGATTAGGGTAATTTATTTGCCCTTATCTTTAAAATCCGATAAACCATTTGAATGTTATTAAAAAAGGCAAAACAATGAAAATTTATCAACCATTATCCATTTTTCTGCTTTTCTTTATTTGTCCCCCCTAATCTCTTATACCAATGTTAATAATGAAAAATTAAATTTCTCCCCTTTATTTATTCCATGATCGGATGCCATGGGAGCGGTAAAACAAAACAATACCTAACAAGCCAAAGATGATTTGATTGTTATAGAAAAAGAATTGGCAAATATCGGCAAAGACACCAACCGCCAAAGCATATTATATCAAGAAACAATCACCGCCTTAAATCACGCCAAAACCAATCCCAATAATGACACCCTAAAATAACTATCCATAAAACTCTATGCTTATGAAAAAGAGCAAAACCCCCTGGATTATAGCGTCAAACGCCGTCAATTTGCCAAAAATATCACGCCTGTCTTAAATAAGTTGGATAGCGCCATTCAAGAAATGGGCAAGGGTGGCGATATTGACAAAGTCAAATCGGTTCATCACACCTTTAATAAAACGTGGTCGCCAATGAAAGGGTGGTGAGAAATACCAGCATGGCTCATTATGGCAAAATAGAAACCGCCATGGCAATGATACGAGTGGGGATAGAAAATAATCCGCCCAATATCGCCATGATGACGGATAATATGGCAATGTTAAAGGCGACAATTGACAGTTATAATCAAGGCGATGAATTGACCGAAGTTAAAAATGACAAAGTGGATTTGGCGTATGGAGTAGAGTTATTAAAACAAGGTTTACTTGACGGTGGTAGGACAACCCAAAGGCAAAAAATGGGTCATGACAGGGGCGGTGTGGGGCTGGTGGCGAGCCTTATGGGGGCGTGGGGCGTGGCTACATTCTAAATCGTCCGCCAAGGCGTGGAATGCCTACATTAACAAACACATGGGCGTGGCATTATCCACAGGAAGCATGGCAGGGCTGTTTGGCTTGGCGTTTTTGTCGGTGTTTCGGGAGGGGGCGGAGACGGTGCTGTTTTATACAGGGATTTTGCCAAGCATTGCCATGAGTGAGTTTGTGCTGGGGATAGCGGTGGCATTGGGCGTACTTTTTGCGGTGGCGGTTATCATGGCAAAAACGTCCGTTAAATTGCCCATTCCGTTATTATTTAAAATCTTAAAGTGGCTTATCTATGCCTTAGGATTTAAGATTTTGGGTGTGAGTATTTTGGCACTGCAACTGACTGGACATTTGTCCAGAGACGTCGTGGATGTGCCTAGCGTGGCGCTTTTGGGGACTTATCCGAGCGTACAAGGCTTGGTGGTGCAGGCGGTGTATGTGGCAATATGTGTATTGGTGTGGCTGATATCTGTGCACAAATCAGTTAAATAAAAGCAGTCCATCGCAACAATATGAAAATTTAACTGTAAAACCATAGAAAAATTAGGTATATTATCAATAAACTTATAACTAATAATTAGCGAGGCAACATGCAATACCCAGCTAAAAAAATCTCTCTTGTAACCGCCTTAATCTTCGCACTAAGCGCCTGCGGTGGTGATAAAGCTCCTGAAAAAGCACCAGAGCCTACCAAAGTAGAAACCGCACCTGCTGCTACAGCAGAGGTACCTGCGGAAAATAAAGCAGAAGTCATCCAAGAGCCGGTCAAGGAACCTGCCAAAGAAGCAGAGTTAGCGCAAGCACCAGAGCCTGTGGCTGAGGCGCCTACTGAGACAGCTGCTGCGCCTGTTGAGGCGCTATCTATCGAGCAAGGTAAGGAGCGTTACGAGCAAACCTGTAAGGTTTGCCATGATCAAGGGCTGCTTGATGCGCCGAAGCTTAGCGATAAAGCAGAATGGGCAAAACGCCTAGAAAAAGGCGTTGATAAGTTGCACGAGCATTCTGCTAAGGGCTTTAATAAGATGCCTGCACAGGCAGTAGGAGCTGTCACAGAAGCAGAAGTATATGCAGCAGTTGATTATATGCTAGAGCAAGCTAAGTAATCATTTGTATTAATTAATAATAAAAAAACCACGTCCTAAGACGTGGTTTTGTTTGTTTTAGACTTTATCCAGCGCCTGTTCTAAGTCAGCAATCAAGTCGTCAATGTGCTCAATAATAATCGACAGTCGAACCATGTCTTCACTAACGCCGGCTTTGGCAAGCTCCTCTTCGCTTAGCTGACGGTGCGTGGTGGAGGCAGGGTGGCACGCTAAGCTCTTGGCGTCGCCAATATTAACCAAACGCGTGAACAATTGCAGAGCGTCGATAAAGCGGGTACCGCCAGCACGACCATCTTGCACACCAAAAGATAGAATGGCCGATGGCTTGCCTTTTAGGTGTTTTTTGGCGAGGTTATGTTGTGGGTGCATGCTTAGACCTGCGTATTTCACCCAGTTTACCTTTGGATGGTTTTATAGATATTCTGCGATTTATTGGGCGTTTCCGGTGTGGCGCTCCGTGCGTAGCGATAGTGTTTCTAGTCCTTGCAGGATTAAGAATGCGTTCATAGGGCTGATTGCGCCGCCTGTGTTACGAGTGGTACGACGCGCGCACGCCCAATGAGGGCTGCCGCACCAAGCGCTTCTACATAGTTTGCGCCATGATAGCTTGGGTCAGGGGTGTTTAGAGATTTGAAGCACTCAGCGTTATCGCCCCACGGAAATTTGCCACTATCAACGATGATGCCGCCTAGGCTTGTGCCATGACCGCCGATGTATTTGGTTAAAGAATGCACAACGATGTCAGCACCATGTTTAAATGGCTTTACTAGCGCAGGCGTGGCGACAGTATTTTCCCGAAGACAGGTACACCGTATTCGTGAGCGATGTCGCTGATTGCTTCTAGGTCGATGATGTTACCCAGTGGGTTACCAATGCTTTCAATGAACACAAGCTTGGTTTTGTCATCGATTTGATCGTATAGGCTCTTAGGATTGTCGCTATCAAAAAATCTTACGTCGATGCCTTGCTTGGGTAGGGTATGGGCGAATAGATTGTAGGTGCCGCCATAGCGTGTAGAGACTGATGCGATGTTGTCACTTGATTCAGCCAATGCCTGAATGGTGTAAGTGATCGCTTTCATGCCTGATGCGACGGCTAGAGATCCGATGCCGCCTTCTAATGCAGCAAGACGCGCCTATAATACGACCGTGGTTGGGTTCATGATGCGGGTGTAGATGTTGCCCTGTACTTTTAGGTCGAACAGATCAGCACCATTGGGTGTCGTCAAAGGCGTATGAGGTGGTCTGATAGATGGGTGCGGCGACCGCTTTGGTGGTGGGGTCTAGGCTAGAGCCTGCGTGAATGGCTAGGGTTTCGTCTCTATGGGTCATGATAATCCTTATGATTGGTGATAAAATTCAAGCAATATCATAACAAAATATCAAAAAAGACAAGGCGGGATTGTTTATAAAGCAAAAAATCCACTCGCATGGAGTGGATTTTTTGTTGGTTGGGATTAGCCACCGAAGTCATCAAGTAAGATGTTTTCATCTTCCACGCCCAAATCTTTGAGCATCTTGATAACCGCAGCATTCATCACCGGAGGACCACACATATAGAATTCACAGTCTTCTGGTGCTGGGTGGTCTTTTAGATACTCTTCATAAAGCACGTTATGAATGAATCCGGTGTAACCTTCCCAGTTATCTTCAGGCTGTGGGTCAGACAGGGCAACATGCCATTCGAAGTTGTCGAATTCTGCTGCCAGACCGTCATAATCTTCAACGTAGAACATCTCACGCTTAGAACGCGCACCATACCAGAAGCTGATTTTGCGATCTGATTTTAGGCGTTTTAATTGATCAAAGATGTGTGAACGCATCGGTGCCATACCTGCACCACCACCGATGAACACCATCTCAGCCTTGGTGTCTTTGGCGAAGAATTCACCATAAGGACCTGATACGGTAATCTTGTCACCTGGTTTTAGGCTAAATACATAAGATGACATCTGGCCTGGTGGGATACCTTCTGGGCCACGTGGCGGAGGACTTGCGATACGAATGTTAAACTTGATGATACCCTTTTCTTCTGGGTAGTTGGCCATCGAATAAGCACGAATCACGGGCTCATCAACCTTAGAGGTATAACGCCATAGGTTAAAGTTATCCCAATCTTCATGATATTCTTTGGCGATGTCAAAGTCTTTATAGTGTACTTCATGTGGTGGCGCTTCTAACTGCACATAACCACCTGCACGGAACGGTACAACTTCACCCTCAGGAATCTTCAAGGTAAGCTCTTTAATGAACGTTGCTACGTTTTCGTTAGAGATAACCTCACATTCCCATTTTTTGACATCGAAGAATTCAGGATCGATCTCGATCTGCATGTCTTGTTTTACCGCAACCTGACATGCCAAACGCATGCCTTCACGGATTTCACCTTGAGTAAAATGACCTTCTTCGGTAGGTAGGATTGAACCACCACCGTCAAGTACTTTACAACGACACTGACCACAAGTACCACCGCCACCACAAGCTGATGATAGGAAGATGCCTTCGCCAGCTAGGGTTTGTAGTAGTTTGCCACCTGCAGCTGTGGTGACGTTGTTGTCAGGATTGTCATTGATATTGATCGTTACCTTGCCTGAACTGACAAGGCGCGAGCGTGCTATCAAAATCACCACCACCAAGCTCATGATAATGGCGGTAAACATGGCGACACCGCCTAATGCTGTACCAAACATGTTCTCTCCTTATAAACTCATACCGCCAAACGACATGAAGCCAAGCGACATCAGTCCGACAGTAACAAAGGTAATGCCAAGACCACGAAGTGGGGCAGGGACGTCTGAGTATTTAAGTTTTTCGCGAATACCTGCTAATGCAGCAATCGCCAACGCCCAACCCAAGCCAGAACCTACGCCATACACGACAGATTCAGCGAAGTTATAATCACGCTCTACCATGAACAGTACACCACCCATGATGGCACAGTTTACGGTGATCAACGGAAGGAATACACCCAGAGCGTTATATAGAGCAGGTACAAATTTATCTAAGAACATCTCCAGAATCTGTACTGTCGCTGCAATCAGAGCGATATAGCTGAGCAGACCTAGGAATGACAGATCGGTATTCGGGAAACCTGCCCACGCAAGCGCGCCATCTTTAAGAAGGAATTGGTAAAGTAGGTTGTTTAGCGGTACACAGATTGCCATTACCACGATAACAGCGATACCTAGACCGATGGCAGTTGAGACCTTCTTGGAAACTGCCAAAAACGTACACATGCCCAAGAAGAAGGCAAGTGCCATATTCTCAATAAAGACAGATGTAATAAATAGGCTGATATAGTGTTCCATTAGTGACCTCCCATGCCTTTAGATTGTGGCTTCATCACAAATTCTGCTGGCTCGTGCTGATCTTTTTTCCAAAGGCGAACCAATGCAATAAAGCCTGCAATGACAAAGAATGAAGAAGGCGGTAATAGCAAAAGACCGTTAGGGATATACCAGCCGCCCTCGGTTACTTTTTCAAGTAAAGTAATACCAAACCAGCTGCCATTACCGATGATTTCACGGATCGTCGCAACGAAAATCAATACTGCTGAGTAGCCCAAGCCATTACCAATACCATCTAAAAAGCTAGGTACAGGCGGATTACTCATGGCAAATGCTTCAGCTCGGCCCATAACGATACAGTTAGTGATGATCAGACCGACGAATACCGATAACGAACGGCTGATTTCATAAGCGAAAGCTTGCAAAATCTGATCAACCACGATGACCAATGAAGCAATAATAACCATCTGTACAATAATACGAATGGATGAGGGAATTTTATTACGGATGATCGAGATAAAAAAGCTTGAAAATGCCGTAACTAAGGTTAGTGCGATACACATAACCAAAGCGTTTGCAACGCTTGTGGTGACCGCAAGTGCCGAGCAAATACCCAAAATCTGTAGTGCAATTGGGTTATTGTCAAAAATTGGCGTCGTTAAAATGCTTTTGGTATCAGCCATGATTACACTCCTTCACCATTGCCTGCTTGACCAGCTTTTAGATTATCCAAAAATGGCTTATAACCATCTTCACCAATCCAGTACTGTAGTAGATTGTTCACACCGCGAATGGTCAAAGTTGCACCACTAATACCATCAACTTGACCTTCACGCGCTGTACCTGCTTTGACAACGGCGATTTTTCTAGAACCATCTTCGTTATATAGCTCTTTATCCACCCAGGTCTCTTGCCACTGAGGCTCTTCAATGCGCGAACCTAGACCCGGAGTTTCTTTGTGTTGATAAAAATTCACGCCTTTGACAGTGTTTAAATCTTTATCCAAGGTCAAAAGACCAAAAATCGGACCCCACAAGCCAGCACCGTGAATGGGTAGAACGATTTGATCGATCTCACCATTGGCGTTTTTTGCCAAATATACTTTCGCAAAGTTAGGCTTACCACCAATTTTGGCGATGTCATCCGCTAATGAGGTGGATAAATAAGGCGTGCGTGCTGCTTTTGACGCATCATAGCCATCCACATCATTGATGCCGGCGGCTGAAATTTCTTGATCAGTGGCAAATTTACCAGTTTGTAAGTTCACTAAGCGGACATCAAAGTCGGCAAAACGCTCTGGAATGACACTAGAAGAATCTGTTTCAGGGTCATACATATCTGCTGCCATCAAGATATTTTTGTTCAAATCAAGACGGGCATTTTCTTGTTGCTTTGATTTTAACCCAACAGCAACCGCAGAAACCATCACCGAGCATACCAAGCACAAAATCAGTGCTGTGACTGCGGTGCTAACATTACTATTTTTGGCTGACATGACGCAATCTCCGTGCTGTTTGACGTTTGATATTGGCTTGTTTGACGAAGTAGTCAAATAGTGGGGCGAACAAGTTGGCGAATAAGATGGCCAGCATGATGCCTTCTGGGAAAGCAGGGTTTACCACACGGATAACCACAGTCATAAAGCCGATCAATAGACCATAGCACCAGCGACCTGTATTGGTATGTGCTGCTGATACAGGGTCAGTTGCCATAAATACCGCACCGAACATGAAGCCACCAATAACTAGGTGCCAATGTGGCGCAAGGCTCATCATTGGGTTTTCGCCGCCGATTAGGTTGAAGATGAATGCAGTCACCACAAGACCAATCACAGAACCTGCGATCACACGCCATGAAGCGATCTTCGTCCATAGTAGGCCTACCGCGCCAATCAAGATGGCAAGGGTTGATACTTCACCGATAGAGCCTTGCATGTTACCCAAGAATGCATCTGTCCAAGTGATCACTTGACCATAGGCGTTCACGAACTGATCAGGGCTTACGCCAGCTGCTGCTAGACCTAATGGTGTTGCGCCACTAAATCCGTCCACCGCTGTCCAGACCGCATCGCCAGACATATAAGCAGGGTAAGCGAAATATAGGAACGCACGACCAGCAAGGGCAGGGTTAAGGAAGTTCTTACCGGTACCGCCAAATACTTCTTTGGCAACAACCACACCAAAGCTAATACCTAGGGCAACTTGCCACAGTGGTACGTCTGGTGGTAGTGATAGGGCAAATAACACAGAAGTGACGAAGAAGCCTTCGTTCACTTCGTGTCCACGCACGACAGCAAAGATGATTTCCCATAGGATACCTACTGCAAAAGTTACCGCGTAGATGGGTAGGAATTGCATCGCGCCATAGACGAAGCACGCCCAGATGCTATTAGGATCATAGCCTACCATGCCGGTGATGGCTGTGCGCCAGCCTGTTGGTTCAAGACCAAGTTGGCTAATGGCAGTTAGCGCTTGAAAACCGACGTTGTACATACCCCAAAACATCACAGGGAAAGTACATAGCCATACGGTAATCATGATACGCTTTAGGTCGATACCATCACGCACGTGAGAGGCGCTGTACGTCTGAGAGCTTGGTTGACGGAAAAACGTGTCAAACATCTCAAAGACGGCGTAATATTTTTCGTACTTACCACCTTTTGTGAAGGATGGCTCCATACGGTCAAAGATATTGTGAATAAATTTCATCGTTTAGCCTTCCTGCTCAATACGGGTCAAGTTATCACGCAAAATATCACCAAATTCGTATTTACCAGGTGACACAAAGGTGCATAACGCCAAATCTTCTTCATCAAGCTCAAGCGCACCAAGCTCTACTGCTTCGATGATGTCGCCTACGATGAGTGAGCGAAGTAGCTGAGTTGGCAGGTAGTCTTGTGGCATGACTTTTTCGAATGAACCGATTGGTACCATCGCACGAGGTGAGCCATTGGTAGATGTGGTAAAGTCATATTTTTTGCCACCGAAGAACTGCGAGATGTAGATTGGTAGCATGGAGAAGCGATTTGCACCCAGGGTAAAGAAGTGCAGGGCAGGGCGTTCACGACCTTCGGCAAGCACTGAAACTTGGTTGTGAAAGCGACCCAAATAAGCAATTTTTTCATCTGCTTTACGACCTGACAACACCGACCCAGAAATGATGCGATTGTCATTACCTTTAAGCTCGTTGGCGGTCAATTCTGCCAAATCAGCACCGCGAGTGGTGCGGATAAGACGCGGGTTATTAACCGCAGGACCTGCAAGGCTAATCACGCGGTCGGTGTGGATGCGACCAGTAGTGAATAGCTTACCGATGGCGATCACGTCTTGATAGCCGATTGTCCATACACTTGCGCCGCGTCCTAGTGGGTGCAAAAAGTGAATGTGCGTGCCTGCGTTACCTGCTGGGTGCTTACCTGTAAAGCCTTCATAAACGGTGTCGTTAGCGACGTTCGTTGCTTTGGCAGGTGCTGTTTCGCCATGGCAGACATAAGTCTTTGGCGACAGCGTTGAGATAACTGCCAAGCCATCATTGAATGCATCGATGCTGTCATTAATGATGCGCGCAGGATCGGTGGCTAGAGGGTTGGTGTCCGTAGCGGTTACAAAAATCGCTGAAGGCACGCTGTTGATTTCTGGCGTGCGACTAAAAGGACGGGTGCGGAATGCTGTCCATTCACCTGAAGCCACCAATTGTTCTTTCACTGCTTCACGATCAATAGACGCAAGGTCTGCAGCTGCATAGGCATTAAAGGTAACTTCATCTGCTGCGCTAGGGTTAGCAGCGATGACGATGCTTTCAAACACACGGCGTTCGCCACGATTCACAGAAACGATGCGACCGCTCACAGGGGCAGTATATTTAACACCCGCGCGTTTTTTGTCTTCAAACAACACTTGCCCTTTGGCGACGGTATCGCCTTCCTTTACACTCATGGTTGGACGCATACCGATATAGTCATAGCCGATAAGCGCAACGTGAGTTGGCGTGTGTTCGCTAATCTCGTTGGCGGGTTCGCCCGAGATGGGCAAGTCCAAGCCTTTTTTGATGGTAATCATAAGCGGATACTTAAATTAAGACCAAAACACACCAGCGCGGGCAACCCTAAGTTAAAACGTGGCTACCTGAACGGCTGGCTACCAATTTTCCAAGAAACATCCAAAACTTACTGGCGTGGCATCGCCAACTGGTAAGTTGCTTTTGTCCAAAGGAATTTATACAAACGCCGCTTGGCATATCACAACTATGTTGCTGTTATTTTACCAAATCTGCTAAGCGTGCAATAAACCTTTCTATTATACGCTAAATTGACAAAAAATTACAGACTTTTCGGCAAATTAGCTAATAAAAATAAGGTTAAGTGAATGATTTTAATTGTCTTTTTGAATGACTGAGAAATGATTTGATATTTTTTTAAAAATGTTGCCAAATTTTGTGGGGAATTTGTTAAAATCCTTGAGTAACTCTTGAAATGATTTATTGTTAATTTATATTAAAAGGTATGTTATGTCAATGTTGATTATTCCTGCCATCGACCTAAAAGATGGCAAATGTGTACGTCTAAAACAAGGACGCATGGAGGATGATACGGTATTTAGCGATGACCCTGTGGCGATGGCGACTCAGTGGGTGGAGCAGGGTGCTAGACGTCTGCACTTGGTGGATTTGAATGGAGCGTTTGATGGTGTACCTGTTCATAAAGACGTGGTAACAGCAATCGCCAAAGCTTATCCAGATTTGCCCATTCAGCTGGGTGGTGGGGTGCGCAGTTTATCAACAATCGAGCATTATTTGTCAGCAGGGCTAAACTACATCATCATCGGCACTAAGGCTTTGGAGGAACCTGGTTTTGTCGATGAGGCGTGTAAGGAATTTCCAGATGCCATCATTGTGGGCATTGATGCAAGTAACGGCTTTGTGGCGACGCATGGTTGGGCGAATGTTACTGACACTCGTGCCACCGACCTTGCCAAGCGTTTTGCTGATGCGGGTGTGTCGTCCATTGTTTATACCGACATCGCCAAAGATGGCATGATGGCGGGTGTGAACATCGATGAGACGGTTAATATTGCCAAAGCGTGTGGACTGCCTGTCATTGCATCAGGCGGCGTTACCAACATGAGCGATGTTGAGCAGCTAAAACCTTATAGTGAATATCTTTTGGGGGCGATTACAGGGCGTGCCATCTATGAAGGGACGCTTGATTTGGCAGAAGCACAGGCGTATTTGGATCGGTAGTTGTCATAAAAAAGAGCGAGATGATTCGCTCTTTTTTATCGGTTTAAAGGTCATGTTGATGACCTAATGTCCAAATCATACCATTGCTAAGCAGTAAATGGATTTTTTTGCCATTGGATAGGGCTTTAATTATCGGTGCTGGTAACTTGTTGGGCAAAGGCGTAATTTCACTTTCAGTGGTCAGCACGCTTACTTGTCGATGGTTCTTATTGGGAATTGTGGCAAAGCCGTGGCGACCTGCGACCAAATTAGTGTCGAAACTACCAATGGCATGATTAGAATGACTCTCGGCCAATACTTTTTCATGCAGTTTATTACCAGCTTGTATGTACTCCACCAGTCGTCCCACCAAGTGCGGCATTTGTATGGCATAAAGTTTGTTCTCAAACACGAAAGGTGATTGCCAGCGATTGTTTGGCAAAGGCGTGCTTTGGGCAATGATTTTTAGCTCATCATCTATATTATCAATGATGATTGTGCTTGCCCCATGACCGCGACCTGACATGGTTGTTACTAAGTGATTTCCTTTATCATGGGGTAAAACCTCCAAGGTGTTCGCTTCGAATACTAACCCCTCAATGGATAAAGGCTTAGCAAGTGGTTTTAAACTGTGTCGCTCTAAAAATTGTACCTGACTTGCTTCCATGTCATCGCCCAGCACCCCATGCTGATAAGTCGTGTTGTCAGGGTGGGAAAGTACGGCGATATGTCCGTTATCATCACCTGAAAAATCGACCTGTATGGGGCGAGCATCTGGCAAAATGGAATCAAAACGAGCAACTGCCTTTACGCCACCATCTAAAACTTCAAGACGAACCAAGCTTGACGAGCCATCATCGTTGGTTTGTACCACAATGGTGGCAAATGGGAGCATGAGCATGGCAGAATGGGGGGATGGGCGAATGGCTGAACGATAAACTTGCCCATGTTGGATTAGGGTAAAATAACCATCTTTATCAGCAAAAGCCACTTTGCCAAAACTTGCCACCGGAGTAACGCTTGATGACACGCTGGTAGCGAGTTTGGTGGGCTTGTCAGAGTGTGGTATTTGCCACAGCTCACCTTTGTCATTGATGAGCATGAGCCAGCCCATATCGTCAAGGGCGATTTGTTTGGCAGGTCCGACTTTTGACAAATCAAGTTCTTGCAATTCATAAGACTTTTCATGAACGGTGTGTCGCTGTGCGGTGTAATCAGTACTGGGTTTGGCACAGGCAGACAGGCTTGCCCCAAGTAGGGCAAGGTTTAAGATGAAGGTGAGTTTGAGTGCTGTGATCATAAATTAAGCGATTGGTTAAAAATTTTGAATATTGTGCGTGATTTGATTGAGATGAAACCCTGTAAATAACTTATTGATGAATATGATTTAATAAAGACTGTGAAGCAAAAAATTGGATATGGCGGTTCGCCATAACGCATAAAGATTGACCTTGGTTACAAATGCTTGATTTACTTGCGGTTATTTACTCCTCTTACCCTTAGTCTTGTTAGGTGTTTCGTCCAATTTTTCTACCAATGCAAAATCTACCTGTAATAAATCCATATTCACGCCAGCGACTTGAATCAAAAGCTGTTCGCCCAGTTTAAAGATGCTGCCACGCTCACCCATCAACGCTTGCTCTCGCTCATCGTATTCAAAATATTCTTGGCTAAGGTTAGATATGTGAATCAAGCCATCAATGAACAAATCATTGAGTGTGATGAACAATCCAAAATTTGTTACGGTGGTGATTGTCCCTGCGAACTTTTCGCCTAGATGCCTTTGCATATAATGACATTTAAGCCAAGTCTCAACATGTCGGCTTGCCTCTTCGGCACGACGCTCTGTGATGGAAGTTTGCTCGCCTGCTTCTTCCAAATTCTTATAAACTTGCTGTACACTTTTTTGACCAGTAATCTTATCTTTGATGGCGCGGTGCAGCATCAAATCAGGATAACGGCGGATTGGACTTGTGAAATGACTGTATTCGTCATATGCCAAGCCAAAATGACCGATATTATCAGGGCTGTAATTTGCCTGCATCATCGAACGCAGCAGCATTGAGTGAATACTTTGGGTGTCTGCTCTTCCTTCAGTTGCCTTGATGATGCGTTGATAGTCAGTATGGGTCGGGTTTTCGGTTGGGAAGGATAAACCAAACGATTTGACATATTCAGCCAGTTTGCTTGACTTTTCATCTGATGGCTTGTCATGATTGCGATATAAGACAGGCAATTCATGTTTGAGAGAAAAATTGGCAGCACAAGTATTGGCAAGTAGCATCATCTCTTCAATGAGTTTGTGAGCATCACCTCGAGTGCGTTTTTTGATGTCTTTGATGTCGCCATCTTCGCCAAAGACGATGTAACTCTCCGCCGTCTCAAATGCCATTGCCGCACGCTCTTCACGTCTTTTGTCAAGAATTTGATAAAGCTGATACAAGGTATCTACCGATTTGCACACGTCAGGATTTTTAACCAAATCATCAGGCAGAGTTTCATTCGTAGGGTCGTCAAGATAGGCGTTTACTTGGTTATAAGTCAGGCGAGCCTGTGAGTGCATGACCGCAGGGTAGAACTCATAGCCTGTAACCTTGCCCAAACGAGACAGCTTAATATCCGCCACCATACAGAGCCGATTTACGTTTGGGTTAAGGGAGCATAGTTCGTTGGATAACGCCTCTGGCAACATGGGTATGACACGGTGTGGAAAATAGACACTCGTGCCACGCTCATAAGCTTCTAAGTCAAGCGGGCTATGGGGCGTGACATAGTGACTGACATCAGCGATTGCAACCACCAATCGATAATTCCCCCCTGTGCGTTTACAAGCATATACCGCATCATCGAAATCTCGAGAATCCTCTCCGTCAATCGTAATTAACGGCAATGAGCGTAAATCCACACGCCCTTTAAAGTCTGTTTCGGTCGGTTCGCTGTACTTATTGACCTGTTTAAGGACGGCTTGGCTGAATTCATGGGGGATGCCATGATTTAAAAGGGTGGTTTCAATGATGAGTTCACGGTCATTAAGATTGGTTAAAATCTCTGTGATTTTACCAGTGGCGTATTCTTGATAAGTTGGCATGTCAATGATGGCGACTTTGACGCTATCGCCCACGCCCGCCCCATGATGAGCCACGTCATCATCGCTTAGGGTAATAGGCTGATGAGCATTCGCCCCTGACAGACGCACAAAATAGCCCTCATCATCGCTGTCAATCACGCCCACAAACTCAGTGCTGGCACGGTGTAGCACGGTTTGAATACGGGCTTCGGGCTTGCCACGAAACTCGGTGGCGACCGCTTCTACCGTATCACCATCAAAGACCACTCGCATTTGCTTTTCGTGAATAAATAGGTCGGGCATATCGTCAAGCACGACAAAGCCAAAGCCCTTGGCATTTGCCGACACCTTGCCTGTTACGGTGGTCGGCAGGGGGGCAATGCTAAAATGAATGCCGTCTGTGCGTTCTAATTGGTTGTCTCTTAGCATGGCTTTTAGGCGGTTGGTTAGGGCAAAAAATCGCTCATCATCGCCCAAAATCTCAAAATGCAGTCCCAAACTCTCCGCTGTGGCAGGTTTGCTGTCATTATTCATTTGGGCGACAGTTTGTAGGATAAGCAGGCGTGAGGGAATGGGGTTTTGGTATTTATTGGCTTCATCGGTGGCGTTGGGGTCGTTCCACGTTGGTGTTTTTTTCTTTGACATAAGTATTCTCTATATTCTCTTCAAAATTATATAAAATATCGTTCAATCTAGGTTATCATATCACATTTGTTGATGATTTTTGGGTGAAATTTTATGAATGTTTCGTTAATAGAAGGCAGTTTGGTTGCTAAATATTATTTGGAGAAACTGGCGCGTCTAGAGTCCGAATTATTCAATGATGCTTGGGATGTGCTGGCGATTTCTTCGGTGTTATCTGGGTTTGGTGCTGGAGTGATTGTGGTCGAATCTGATCAAGAGGTTCTAGGCTATTGTATCTATCAGGCGGTATTTGAAGTCGCGGAGATCTTACGCATTGCTACAGCTAAGCATTGTCAAAAAAACGGCATTGGAAGTTTAATTTTAAATCATCTTGCCCGTCATTGTATCGAAAAACAAGCAGAGAGAATTTTGCTTGAGGTACGAGCGGATAATCTTGCAGCGATTGCGTTATATAAAAAATTCGATTTTCATCAAATTGACACAAGAGCCAGCTACTATCAAGACAAAAAAACGCACCAAAAAATTGATGCGTTAATTTTCCAAAAATTGCTTTAGGGCTTGATTAACAGCCATCATCAACAATAAGTATGGTGGTTTTGCCAACTCTTTTAAATCGTGCTATATGGCGTGGATCGCCGCAGATATCCCCTTCTTATTTAAACTTGACCTTCTTAACTAAAGAGTTGTGCTGAGCGAGTGTCATGGGTGCAAATGTAGCATAAAAAGAAGTGTTGTCGCAATCATGGCAGTATGGATCATAGTTTAGACTTTCTAGGGGATAGCCGTATAAGGTGGTATTCTTTAACGGAACGATGCCTTTTAATATCGGACCCTCGTCTTCTTTACCCTTGATGAACTTCGCAGGCATCATGTCTTTTCGATAAGGCTTTGGAATAGAAGTATAGGTGCCTTGTCTGGCTTCTTTGGTTAGAGGATTGGGTTTGGGGGTGTCTTCAAAGATGCTTTGTCTTATTGTCCATGTTATGTCATTATCATTGTCGTTTTTGCCCACTTGTAAATGTTCAAAGACAGGCGTCTAGTCAGCGGCTTGGGATGATGTGGCGGCAGCCAAAGCCACCAATAAAAGATAATTTTTCATGATAATCCTTGCTCATTAAATAAAAAAGTAGCTCATGCTGATGAGCTACTTTAGATAAATTATTTTTTCTTGGCTGGGCCTAGTAACATGCCCATTTGACGACCTTCAACCTTTGGTGCTTGTTCAACACTTGCAATCTCTTCAGTGTCTTGAATGATGCGCTCAAGCTGTGCTTTACCGATCTCTTGGTGAGCCATCTCACGTCCGCGGAAACGGATAGAAACTTTAACTTTATCCTTGTCTTCCAAGAACTCAAAGATTTTGCGAAGTTTAACTTGATAGTCAGCTTCTTCTGTGCCAGGGCGAAGTTTGATTTCTTTAACTTGCGTCTGTTTTTGGTTCTTTTTGGCTTCTTTTGCTTTTTGTTTTTGGTCGTACAAGTAGCGCTTGTAGTCCATGATTTTGCAAACAGGCGGCTTGGCATCAGCAACGATTTCTACCAAATCAAGATTAGCGTCACCGGCAGCTTGTAAGGCATCTGCCAAACTAACTACTCCAAGTTGTTCGCCGTCTTCTTTGACCAGACGGACTTCTTTAGCGCGAATCTCTTCATTCACATTTAAGCGGTTGGACGGTTTAATGGGTCATACTCCAAATAAAAGATAATTTTGTATTCTACTTAAAAAGTGTGTGGATTTCAAGGGGTGTATTAATAAAACCCATTCGGTTTCTTGAATGGGTTTTTAGATTACTCAGCCTTAGCTTCAACTCTGCCTCTTAAGGCAATCACGCCTTCAAGGTGTTTGATGAAGTCTGTCACGCTCATGCTACCTAGGTTCTCGCCTTCGCGGGTACGCACATTAACCGTGCCAGTTTCAACTTCTTTGCCGCCAAGCACCAGCATGAATGGAATGCGTTCTAGAGTGCGTTCACGAATCTTAAAGCCGATTTTCTCGTTACGAAGGTCGCTTACCGCACGGAATCCTGCCGCTTTAAGCTCATCTACGACGCTCTCACAGGCTTTGGCTTGCTTGTCGGTGATGTTCATCACGACTGCCTGAGTAGGTGCAAGCCATGCTGGGAACCAACCTGCATAATGCTCTATCAAGATACCAATGAAACGCTCGAACGAACCTAGGATAGCGCGGTGCAGCATGACAGGGCGTTCACGCTCACCTTGTTCATTGATGAACTCGGCATCTAGGCGTTCAGGCAAATTAAAGTCAAGCTGTAGCGTGCCACATTGCCATTCGCGATTTAGGCAGTCTTTTAGGGTGAATTCGATTTTTGGGCCATAGAAAGCGCCTTCGCCTTCTTGTAATTCCCATTCAAGTCCTGCAGCGTCTAGCGCATCACCAAGGTCTTTTTCTGCCAGATCCCAAAGCTCATCAGAACCGACGCGTTTCTCTGGACGAGTGGAGAGTTTCATTAGGATATTGTCAAAGCCGAAGTCCTTATAGACGTTCAAAGTCATCTTGATGAAATCAAGAGCTTCGGTGCGAATTTGGGCATTGGTACAGAAGATGTGCGCATCGTCTTGGGTGAAGCCGCGCACACGCATGATGCCATGCAATGCACCAGATGGTTCATTGCGGTGGCATGAGCCAAACTCGGCAAGGCGTAGAGGTAGATCACGATAAGATTTCAAACCTTGATTAAATACCTGTACGTGACATGGGCAGTTCATCGGCTTGATGGCGTAATCACGGTTCTCTGATGCAGTGGTGAACATGTTTTCTGCATAGTTTTCCCAGTGGCCAGACTTCTCCCATAGGCTTCTGTCCACGACTTGTGGGGTTTTGATCTCAAGGTAGCCGTGGTCTTGTTGAACTTTACGCATGTACTGCTCAAGCACTTGCCAAATGGTCCAGCCGTTCGGGTGCCAGAACACCATGCCAGGTGCTTGTTCTTGTAGATGGAACAGACCCAGCTGCTTACCGATTTTACGGTGATCGCGTTTTTCGGCTTCTTCGATGCGTTCAATATAGGCTTTAAGTTCTTTTTTGTCCGCCCATGCGGTGCCATAGATGCGCTGTAATTGTTCATTCTTGGCATCGCCGCGCCAATATGCGCCACTCATCTTGGTAAGTTTGAATGCTTTTAGGAATCGAGTGTTTGGCACGTGTGGGCCGCGGCACATGTCGATGTATTCTTGATGATAGTACAGACCCATGTGTGTCTCATCGGGCATGTCTTCTACTAGGCGAAGCTTGTAGGTTTCATCGCGTTCAGAGAAGGTTTTGATGACTTCATCTCTTGGGGTTATTTTTTTGATGACGTCATAATCTTGGTCGATGAGCGTCTTCATGCGTGCTTCGATGGCTTGCATGTCTTCAGGTGTAAAAGGGCACTCACTGTAGATGTCATAATAAAAGCCATCTTCAATGACAGGGCCGATGACCATTTTTACTTCAGGATATAACTGCTTAACAGCGTGACCTAGAAGGTGAGCGCATGAGTGGCGAATGATTTCAACCCCTTCAGCATCTTTAGCGGTGATGATTTGTACGGTCGCGTCCGTCGTGATCGGATCGCTTGCGTCCACTAATTTGCCATTAACACGCCCTGCGATGGTGGCTTTGGCAAGCCCTGCACCGATGTTTTGAGCGATTTGCATGACAGTAGTTTCACCGTCAAACTCTCTGACGCTGCCGTCAGGTAGGGTAATTGCAACCATAAAATTTCCTAAATAATAGTCAGGCTAAAATAATAAAAACATTTTATTATATCAAAATTTATGCCCAACACCAAGATAACTGACATTGATTTAAAAAATTGTACTCAATCTTTATGTATTAAATGACCGCCAATCATTTACAATCGGTGTGCTTTTTTGTATGATGCGCATTATAACCATGATAATTCAATGGGTATGATGTATTAATATAAAGTAACTTGACAGCGTTTATTATAATGAGTATCATTATCATTTTATAGTTGAGTGAGTTTTTCGGTTAATATTTTAAATCTTATGCTCAGTTGCTATTATTAAACCATTGTTGGTTATTGTATTCTTGAATTTTATTTTAATGGATGTGGTTATGAAAATTTTTAAAACTTTGGCAGTGTGCTTTGGGCTTTGCGCTGCTTTGACGGCGTGTGATAAGCCTTCTGATGAAGTGGTATCTGCGCAGACTTCAGCCGACAAAATGACGGTGGTAACGACCTTTACCATTATTGAAGACATTGCCCAAAATGTCGCAGGGGACGCAGCAGACGTTCATTCCATTACCAAAGCAGGGGCGGAGATTCATGACTATGAGCCGACCCCAAAGGACATTGCTAAGGTCAAAGAAGCCGATTTGATTTTGTACAACGGCATGAATTTGGAGCGTTGGTTTGAAAAATTCTATGCTGATGCCAAAGATACCCCTGCGGTGGTGGTAACGGACGGTATCACGCCCATACCGATTAAGGCAGGCTCATATAAGGATTTGCCAAATCCGCACGCTTGGATGTCCACGTCTAACGCCCTGATTTATGTGGAAAATATCAAAAACGCATTCATCAAACACGACCCAAAAAACAAAGACGTGTACATCAAAAATGCCGAGGAATACGCCCAAAAAATTAAAGCCATGGACGAGCCACTTCGTGCCAAACTTGCCCAAATCCCTGAAAATGAGCGTTGGCTGGTTACCTCAGAAGGGGCATTTAGCTACCTTGCCAAAGATTATGGGCTAAAAGAAGCCTATCTGTGGGACATTAACGCCGAGCAACAAGGCACGCCCCAGCAGGTCAAGGCTCTGATTGACACGGTTAAAGCCAACAAAATCCCTGTGGTATTTAGCGAAAGCACCGTTTCGGACAAACCTGCCAAACAAGTCGCCAAAGAGGCAGGGGCGTATTATGGCGGTGTCTTGTATGTGGACAGCCTAAGCGAAAAAGACGGGGCGGTGCCAACGTATCTTGACTTACTTAATATAACGGCAAGTACGGTGGTTAAAGGGTTTGAAGACGCAAAAGCTCAAAAATAATTGACAAGGCGATTTGGCAAGATAAAATACGGTATCTTGCCAAATTTTTGATTTAAAAAATATGGGAATATAGTGTTTATAAATTAGGCGGTAGGGGCGAATACAACGCCTAAATGCTAAGGGTTTTGTTGGGCAAATTGCAATTTTCCCCTACAAATCCACCATTGATTTATTGTGCTAATTTCAAAAATTTCTATCTTTTTTAAATCAATTTTTCACAATTATGACACACATTCACGATTTAACCGCCAGTATCAGCGTTCAGGGGTTGTCCGTGCGTTACGCCAACGGTCATCACGCCCTTTTTGACATGAATTTTACCTTAACAGGCGGGACAACTTGTGCCTTGGTGGGGGTAAACGGCTCTGGCAAATCCACGCTGTTTAAGTCCATTATGGGACTGATTAAACCCCAATCAGGGCAGATTTTGCTCTGTGGCTTGCCCATTAACACCGCCCTAAAACAAAACCTAGTCGCATACGTTCCCCAAGCCGAAGAAGTGGACTGGCAATTTCCTGTATCGGTTTATGATGTGGTGATGATGGGGCGGTATGGCTATATGAATTTTTTGCGACTGCCCAAGGCAGTCGACCGCCAAAAGGTAGCAGACGCCATGGCTCGGGTGGATATTTCTCATCTAAAAGACAGGCAAATCAGCGAACTGTCAGGCGGTCAAAAAAAACGAGTGTTTTTGGCTCGCTCGCTTGCCCAAGAAGGCAAAATTATCCTGCTTGATGAGCCGTTTACAGGCGTTGATGTCAAAACCGAAAAGGCGATTATGGCTCTGCTTGACGATTTACGAAGCGAAGGGCATTTGATTTTAATCTCCACGCACAATCTGGGGACGATTCCAGAATTTTGCGACCAAGTGGTGATGATAAATCGCACCGTGCTGGCAAGTGGTACAACCAAAGACACCTTTACCCAAGAGAATTTGGAGAAGGTGTTTGGGGGAGTGTTACGGCAAATTCGCTTGGCAGGCAAGGACTTGCACGATGACGATGACAGTCGTGCGGTTACGATTTTGGCGGACGATGAAGTGCCTGCGGTGTTTTATGGGGTGCATGACGGCACGCCCGAGCGTAGCCACTGCGATAAGATCGCACAGGCGAGCCGTGTGGGGCAGGTCAATATGAATCAAAAACGGGCAAAAGATGACGACGTACAACTGTACAACCCTAAAACCGACACCACAACGCCCAGCCCCACACCAAATTTAAACCCAAATAAGGACATGCCATGAGTGAGCTGTTTGCACTGCTTGCCGAACCATTCGCTTATGAATATATGGTAAAAGCGATGGTGCTGTCGTCTGTGGTCGGTGGTGTGTGTGCGTTTTTATCGGCATATTTGATGTTAAAGGGTTGGTCGCTTATTGGCGATGCCTTGTCCCATGCGGTCGTCCCTGGCGTGGCGATTGCGTACGCACTCGGCTTACCTTATGCGATTGGGGCGTTTTTTTCGGGGATATTGGCGTCTTTGGCGATTCTGTGGGTTAAATCTTTGACAAACCTAAAAGAAGATGCAGTGATTGGCTTTATTTTCACCACGTTTTTTGCGTTGGGGCTGTTTATCATCTCTATCAATCCCACGTCTGTCAATGTTCAAGAGATTATTTTTGGCAATATTTTGGGCATTAGTGATACCGACATGATACAAGTGGGCATCGTCATGGCGGTGTCCCTTGGTTTTTTGCTCGTTTTTTGGAAAGATTTGCTTTTGGTGTTTTTTGATGAAATTCACGCCAAATCGGTGGGGTTGTCGCCCAAAGTGTATCAAGTGCTGTTTTTTAGCCTGCTGTCTGCGTGCGTGGTGTCGGCACTGCAAACGGTGGGGGCGATTTTGGTGATTGCGATGGTCATCACCCCAGGGGCAACGGCATATCAGCTCACCGACAGATTTCGTCCGCTTATCCTAATCGCAGGATTGTTGGGCGTAACCACAAGCGGGCTTGGTGTTTATCTAAGCTACTACCTAGACGGAGCGACAGGGGGTGTGATTGTGTCCTTGCAGACAGCATTGTTTGTGCTGGCGTTTTTGTTTTCGCCGAAGTTTGGGATAATCACCCGATGGGTAAAGGCAAAGCGTTTATCCGTCCAATTTGACAACCATAGATTTTAGTATGCAACTTCTTAACTTTCTCACCGAACCCTTATCCCACACCTTTATGCAACACGCCCTATTGTCATCGGTCGTTGTTGGGGCGGTGTGTGCGGTGCTGTCGTGTTATGTGGTTTTAAAGGGTTGGTCTTTGATGGGCGATGCGATTAGCCATGCGGTGTTCCCGGGGGTGATTGTGGCGGTATGGCTTGGGGTGCCGATGTCGCTTGGGGCGTTTGTGGCAGGGCTGTTTTGTGCCGTATCGGTGGGTTTTTTAAAAAACAACACCCGTATCAAGGAAGATACGCTTATGGGCATTGTCTTTGCAGGAATGTTTGCAGTGGGGCTTGTCATGTTTACCAAAATGGACACCGATCAGCATTTAAAGCATATTTTGTTTGGCAATCTGCTTGGTATCAGCCGCGAAATGCTTATCCAGACCATGATAATTTGTGGGGCGATTTTGGGGGCGGTGCTGTTAAAGGGTAAGGATTTGCTTTTGTACTGCTTTGACCCAAGTCATGCCCGTGTGGCAGGACTGTCGCCCAAAGTTTTGCATTATGGACTGCTTATCCTGCTCTCTGCGACAATTGTGGTTGCCATGCAAGCGGTTGGCGTGATTTTGGTGGTGGCCATGCTCATCTCCCCTGGTATCACGGCATTTGTCTTATGCAGGCGATTTCATACCATGCTGGCTGTGGCGGTGGTAAGTTCGTGTTTGACGAGTTTTTTAGGCGTGATTTTAAGTTATCATCTGGATTCGGCAACGGGGGCGACGATTGTGCTTTTGCAAGCAATCACATTCATGGCAGCAGTTTTATTTGCCAAATTCAAACACAGACTTGGCAATACCAAAATGACCGCGACAGCTTAAAGAGATATCCAAAACCCTTTCCCCTTTAATCCATTCCAGGTATAATAGTCAAAAAAACCAACCGAGGAAACAAATGCAGACTCCAACAGCTAAAAATTTCGCTTCAGATAACTATTCAGGCGTGCATCTTAAGATTATGGATGCTTTGAACCTGGCAAATGGCGGGCATGTTCCTGCTTATGGCTATGATGAATTTACAGAAGAATTGCAGACTATTATCCGTGCGCATTTTGGCGATACAGCTCACGCTTATCCGATGTTTAATGGCACGGGTGCGAATGTGGTTGGGCTGCAGGCAATAAGCACTCGTTGGGGTGCGGTAATTTGTACCGAGTCGGCGCACATTCATCAAGACGAAAGCACTGCGCCGCAGGTTGTAGGCGGGCTTAAACTATTGGCGATGCCCACCGAAGATGGCAAGTTGATTCCCGATATGATCCTCTCTCAGCTTTATAATATCGGAAGCGAACATCGTGCTCAACCATCCGTTGTCTATATCAGTCAGACCACCGAATACGGCACTTGTTATAGCATAGATGAGATTCGCGCGATTTGTGAGACTGCGCATGCGCATGGCATGAAGGTATTTGTCGATGGCGCAAGATTATCCAATGCTGCCGCTTATCTAAATGCCACATTTAAAGAGATGATTCTTGAGACCGGTGTGGATATGGTGTCCTTTGGCGGTACGAAGAACGGCATGATGATGGGTGAGTGTTTGATTGTCTTTGACAAAGAGCTTGCCAGCTCACTGCGTTTTTTGCGTAAAGTGGGACTTCAAACCGCTTCAAAAATGCGCTTTATCTCCGCTCAATTCATAGCGCTATTATCAGATAATCTTTATCTTAATAATGCACGGCAAGCCAATGCGATGGCAAAGCAGTTGGCGGATGAACTTATCACGCTGGGTATTCAACCGATTTATGACGTTCAGTCTAATGGTGTCTTTGTTAAATTACCTAAGAAAGCAGTTGATGCCGCCCGCCAAAAATACGCCTTTTATAATTGGGATACCGAAGGTACTGTGCGCTTAATGTGTAGCTTTGATACTACTGCTGGCGATGTGTCGGACTTGGTAGGATTGATTAAGTCCAATCTGAATTAATATAAATAAGACGCTGTTATAAAAGGCAATCAATCAACGATTGCCTTTTTAAAATAAATCCCCCACCAAATCAACCACTTACAAACTTTCTAAACTTTTTCTTAAATTCCCCCTTGACCAACCTCATTCCTCCCCCTATAATACGCACCACTCAAGCACAGCAAGTCATAAAAAACTTGTTTAAATTCAATAAGTTAAAGAATTTGAGACGAGAATTAACAAATCTCAAAAAAACTTTAAAAATTTTGAAAAAAACGCTTGACATTAAATTTTAAAAGCGTATAATACGCACTCATTCGCTGGACGACAGACGAATACACTATTTAAAATCCAAACTAAAGAACAACTTGTGTGGATTTTTGTCAATACAAGATAATTCAATAAATAATATATAAATATTCATTTATTAGTTATTAAGACAAAAATACTCAAAGTTAATTCATTTACACGATGAGCGGATGCTTGTTTCTTAATTTAATAAATTAAGTCATTAAGTATCAAATTTTGCTAGTAATATAATAAATGAGCCAAGTCCTAACTTATCTTAGTTTACTAAGATACTTAATAGGCATCTTAAAAAGATTAAACTGAAGAGTTTGATCATGGCTCAGATTGAACGCTGGCGGCAGGCTTAACACATGCAAGTCGAACGATGACTATCTAGCTTGCTAGATATGATTAGTGGCGAACGGGTGAGTAATGCTTAGGAATCTGCCTATTAGTGGGGGATAACCATCCGAAAGGATGGCTAATACCGCATACGTCTTACGAGAGAAAGGGGGCTTTTAGCTCTCGCTAATAGATGAGCCTAAGTCGGATTAGCTAGTTGGTGGGGTAAAGGCCTACCAAGGCGACGATCTGTAGCTGGTCTGAGAGGATGATCAGCCACACTGGGACTGAGACACGGCCCAGACTCCTACGGGAGGCAGCAGTGGGGAATATTGGACAATGGGCGAAAGCCTGATCCAGCCATGCCGCGTGTGTGAAGAAGGCCTTTTGGTTGTAAAGCACTTTAAGTGGGGAGGAAAAGCTTGTGGTTAATACCCACAAGCCCTGACGTTACCTACAGAATAAGCACCGGCTAACTCTGTGCCAGCAGCCGCGGTAATACAGAGGGTGCAAGCGTTAATCGGAATTACTGGGCGTAAAGCGAGCGTAGGTGGTCATTTAAGTCAGATGTGAAAGCCCCGGGCTTAACCTGGGAACTGCATCTGATACTGGGTGACTAGAGTAGGTGAGAGGGAAGTAGAATTCCAGGTGTAGCGGTGAAATGCGTAGAGATCTGGAGGAATACCGATGGCGAAGGCAGCTTCCTGGCATCATACTGACACTGAGGTTCGAAAGCGTGGGTAGCAAACAGGATTAGATACCCTGGTAGTCCACGCCGTAAACGATGTCTACCAGTCGTTGGGTCTTTTAAAGACTTAGTGACGCAGTTAACGCAATAAGTAGACCGCCTGGGGAGTACGGCCGCAAGGTTAAAACTCAAATGAATTGACGGGGGCCCGCACAAGCGGTGGAGCATGTGGTTTAATTCGATGCAACGCGAAGAACCTTACCTGGTCTTGACATAGTAGGAATCCTGCAGAGATGCGGGAGTGCCTTCGGGAATCTACATACAGGTGCTGCATGGCTGTCGTCAGCTCGTGTCGTGAGATGTTGGGTTAAGTCCCGCAACGAGCGCAACCCTTTTCCTTAGTTACCAGCGACTCGGTCGGGAACTCTAAGGATACTGCCAGTGACAAACTGGAGGAAGGCGGGGACGACGTCAAGTCATCATGGCCCTTACGACCAGGGCTACACACGTGCTACAATGGTTGGTACAAAGGGTTGCTACACAGCGATGTGATGCTAATCTCAAAAAGCCAATCGTAGTCCGGATTAGAGTCTGCAACTCGACTCTATGAAGTCGGAATCGCTAGTAATCGCAGATCAGAATGCTGCGGTGAATACGTTCCCGGGCCTTGTACACACCGCCCGTCACACCATGGGAGTTGATCTCACCAGAAGTGGGTAGCCTAACGCAAGAGGGCGCTCACCACGGTGGGGTCGATGACTGGGGTGAAGTCGTAACAAGGTAGCCGTAGGGGAACCTGCGGCTGGATCACCTCCTTAACGATATTATCTGATTGGCAAGAATTCACAACAAGTTGTTCTTTAGTAAGATGTTTAAAACGGGTCTATAGCTCAGTTGGTTAGAGCACCGTGTTGATAACGCGGGGGTCATAAGTTCAAGTCTTATTAGACCCACCATTAACAAATGGGGTTATAGCTCAGTTGGTAGAGCGCCTGCCTTGCACGCAGGAGGTCAGGAGTTCGACTCTCCTTAACTCCACCATTATTAAACATCAAAAGCATACATAAGCAATTTAAATAAGATTTCTTATTTATGCTTTAACTTTATAAACTGACGAAGTTTATATCACTATTTAACAACGTATATATGAGTCTGGGTTAATTATTTAATTCCAACAAATAATTAACCATGGTGATTGTACCCAATACAATCACCTAAAGTAAAGAGAACTGAATCAAGCGTAAACATAGGTGAATCGTTACACATTACCCATACATTAAAGACCCTTTGGGGTTGTATGGTCAAGTAATGAAGTGCACATGGTGGATGCCTTGGCAGTCAGAGGCGATGAAAGACGTGATAGCCTGCGATAAGCGTCGGTGAGGTGGCAATATCCTGTGACCCGGCGATTTCTGAATGGGGAAACCCAGCCAACATAAGTTGGCTATCCTAACCTTTGGTTAGGAGGCGAACCGGGAGAAGTGAAACATCTCAGTACCCCGAGGAAAAGACATCAATAGAGATTCCCCAAGTAGCGGCGAGCGAACGGGGAGTAGCCGATCAAACTTGTAGTAGCAAAATGGCGTGGGAAAGCCAACCATAGTAGGTGATAGTCCTGTATGCGAAACTGCAAATGCGACATATTAAGTAGGGCGAGACACGTGAAATCTTGTCTGAAGATGGGGGGACCATCCTCCAAGGCTAAATACTCCTGACTGACCGATAGTGAACCAGTACCGTGAGGGAAAGGCGAAAAGAACCCCTGTTAGGGGAGTGAAATAGAACCTGAAACCGTGTGCATACAAGCAGTCGGAGCCCACTTGTTGGGTGACGGCGTACCTTTTGTATAATGGGTCAGCGACTTATATTCTGTAGCAAGGTTAACCGTTTAGGGGAGCCGTAGGGAAACCGAGTCTTAATAGGGCGAATTAAGTTGCAGGGTATAGACCCGAAACCGAGTGATCTATCCATGAGCAGGTTGAAAGTGCCGTAACAGGCACCGGAGGACCGAACCCACTGTCGTTGAAAAGCCAGGGGATGACTTGTGGATAGGGGTGAAAGGCTAATCAAACTCGGTGATAGCTGGTTCTCCCCGAAAGCTATTTAGGTAGCGCCTCGGACGAACACCATTGGGGGTAGAGCACTGTTTCGGCTAGGGGGTCATCCCGACTTACCAAACCGATGCAAACTCCGAATACCGATGAGTGATATCCGGGAGACAGACGGCGGGTGCTAACGTCCGTCGTCAAGAGGGAAACAACCCAGACCGCCAGCTAAGGCCCCAAATTCCTAGTTAAGTGGGAAACGATGTGGGAAGGCACAGACAGCTAGGATGTTGGCTTAGAAGCAGCCATCATTTAAAGAAAGCGTAATAGCTCACTAGTCGAGTCGGCCTGCGCGGAAGATGTAACGGGGCTCAAACTAGGAGCCGAAGCTGCGGATTTAATTGTTTCAATTAAGTGGTAGGGGAGCGTTGTGTAAGCCTGTGAAGGTGTATCGTAAGGTATGCTGGAGGTATCACAAGAGCGAATGCTGACGTGAGTAACGACAAAACGGGTGAAAAGCCCGTTCGCCGGAAGACCAAGGGTTCCAGTCCAACGTTAATCGGGGCTGGGTGAGTCGACCCCTAAGGCGAGGCCGAAAGGCGTAGTCGATGGGAAATCGGTTAATATTCCGATACTTGTTTATGATGCGATGGAGGGACGGAGAAGGTTATGTCAGCCTGGCGTTGGTTGTCCAGGTGGAAGGATGTAGGTAGGTTTAGTAGGCAAATCCGCTAGACTATTACTGAGATCTGATAGCAAGCCAGTTTACTGGCGAAGTGGCAAATACCCTGCTTCCAGGAAAAGCTTCTAAGCGATAGTCATAAACAAATCGTACCCGAAACCGACACAGGTGGTCAGGTAGAGAATACCAAGGCGCTTGAGAGAACTCTGCTGAAGGAACTAGGCAAAATGGTACCGTAACTTCGGGAGAAGGTACGCTGCCGATGGTGATGGAACTTGCTTCCTGAGCTGTTGGCAGTCGCAGATACCAGGCTGCTGCAACTGTTTATTAAAAACACAGCACTCTGCAAACACGAAAGTGGACGTATAGGGTGTGATGCCTGCCCGGTGCTGGAAGGTTAATTGATGGGGTTAGCGTATGCGAAGCTCTTGATCGAAGCCCCAGTAAACGGCGGCCGTAACTATAACGGTCCTAAGGTAGCGAAATTCCTTGTCGGGTAAGTTCCGACCTGCACGAATGGCATAATGATGGCAGCGCTGTCTCCAGCAGAGACTCAGTGAAATCGAAATCGCAGTGAAGATGCTGTGTACCCGCGGCTAGACGGAAAGACCCCGTGAACCTTTACTACAGCTTTACATTGAACTTTGACCTAACTTGTGTAGGATAGGTGGGAGGCTTTGAAGTGGCGACGCCAGTTGCCATGGAGCCATCCTTGAAATACCACCCTGGTTATGTTGGGGTTCTAACTTGAGATTAACAGATCTAAGGACAATGTATGGTGGGTAGTTTGACTGGGGCGGTCTCCTCCTAAAGAGTAACGGAGGAGTACGAAGGTGCGCTCAGAACGGTCGGAAATCGTTCAAAGAGTATAAAGGCAAAAGCGCGCTTAACTGCGAGACCCACAAGTCGAGCAGGTACGAAAGTAGGTCTTAGTGATCCGGTGGTTCTGTATGGAAGGGCCATCGCTCAACGGATAAAAGGTACTCTGGGGATAACAGGCTGATACCGCCCAAGAGTTCATATCGACGGCGGTGTTTGGCACCTCGATGTCGGCTCATCTCATCCTGGGGCTGAAGCAGGTCCCAAGGGTATGGCTGTTCGCCATTTAAAGAGGTACGCGAGCTGGGTTTAGAACGTCGTGAGACAGTTCGGTCCCTATCTACCGTGGGCGTTGGAAATTTGAGAGGATCTGCTCCTAGTACGAGAGGACCAGAGTGGACGAACCTCTGGTGTTCCGGTTGTTTCGCCAGAAGCATCGCCGGGTAGCTACGTTCGGATGGGATAACCGCTGAAAGCATCTAAGCGGGAAGCCCACCTCAAGATAAGATTTCCCTAAAGAGCCGTTGTAGACTACGACGTTGATAGGTTGGGTGTGGAAGCATGGTGACATGTGTAGCTAACCAATACTAATTGCTCGTTTGGCTTGACCATACAACACCCAAGTGGTTTAGTATGAGATAAGTGTAAAGATTTTACCTAACAAGCTTGAATCAATCTTGAATAAAAACAAAACAACAGACTCATAAACAGCGTTGTTAATCCTTTTACGCTGACGACAATAGCAAGATGGAACCACCTGATCCCTTCCCGAACTCAGAAGTGAAACGTCTTAGCGCCGATGGTAGTGTGGTTCGCCCATGTGAGAGTAGGTCATCGTCAGCATCTTATTTGAGGCCCCTTCATCAGATGATGGAGGGGGTTTTTTTGTGTGGGGTTACATAAATATAAAGATATTGATAATATTGTAAAAAAGTGGCATAATTGATTCTAATTTGTTTGGGTTAAAGGTTTTATTTATGATTACTCAGAAAGGTTTTACCTTAATTGAGCTATTGATAGTTATTGTCATCATTGGGGTTCTTGCGATGTTTGCCATTCCGCAGTTCCAAAGTCGAACGGCAATCGCTCAGGTTACTCGTGTAACAATGGAGACAAGCCAGCTTAGAAGTACGATAGATATTTGCTTGATGCAGGGAAGTAATGGCACTAAATGCCAGTTGGGATGGTCAAAGAGTAATTTATTGCAAGACAGTGGCGTTGCCCCAGCTGCTACTGAGAATAATCCTGCAACTGGACAATCTGGTCTGATTGTTACTTTAGGTGAAACATCAACCATTGAGGCAACCTTGGGTGGTGACGCTGCTCGGTCCTTACATGGCAAGAAAATTACTTGGAAGCGTGATGGTCAAGGTGTTTGGGCTTGCACAACCGATGTTGATGAAGACTTGCGAACGCAAGGATGTGGTGCAGCGTAGAGTAGATAATATAATTGCTTTTTCATTCTTTATTTGATACAATAATATGTCTATTTTTAATAGGCGTATTTTTATCAACACTACACACACAAAAGCTATATGAAAAAGATGGCAGGGTGTTTGAAGGTTTGATTAATCTGCTGTTCGGCAGATGCGTGCCTTCGAATTTGCTATTCTTACTTTTGTGGAGGCGTAACCCAACTTATTTTTAGGAATTTTTATGTCAGATAAAAACCCAACTCAAATTTCAATGCGTGATTTGCTAGAAGCGGGTGCTCACTTTGGTCACCAAACTCGTTTTTGGAACCCAAAAATGAACCAATACATCTTTGGTGCACGTAACCGCATTCACATCATTAACCTTGAACACACTGTTAAGCAATTCAATGAAGCATTGACTTTTGCTAACCAACAAGCTGCTAACCGTAACAAGATCCTTTTTGTTGGTACTAAGCGCGCAGCAAGTGGTGTAATCCGCGAACAAGCACAACGTGCTGGCATGCCTTACATCGATCACCGCTGGTTAGGTGGTACTTTGACTAACTGGAAAACCATTCGTCAGTCAATCACTCGCCTAAAAGAGCTAGAGAAACAAGCTGAAGATGGTACTTTTGCAAAACTTACTAAGCGTGAAGCTCTTGAGCGTACCCGCGATATGGAGAAACTTGAGCGCGCACTCGGCGGTATCAAGGACATGGGTGGCTTGCCAGATGCATTATTCGTAATCGACGTTGATCACGAAGCAATTGCTATTAAAGAAGCTAAAAATCTAGGTATCCCTGTTATCGGTATCGTTGATACTAACTCTAACCCAGATAACGTTGATTATGTTATCGCCGCTAATGATGATGCGATTCGTGCAGTAAGCCTATATGCAACTGCCATGGCAGATGCCATCATCGCTGGTAAGGAGTATGCGAAGACTCAAGCTGGCAAATCTGAATTGGATGACGATAAAGCTGCCAATCGTGAGAATGCCACAGCGGAAGTTGAAGATACAGTTGACCAAGCAGGTCAAGTTGTGAATAACTACTAATTTGGCAAAAATTTTAGACTTATTATTCACTGATGAGTCTATTTTCAAAAATATTCAATTAAGAAAAGGCTGTAATTATGTCTCAAGTATCTGCAAAAACCGTTAAAGAACTTCGTGACCGTACTGGTCTTGGCATGATGGAATGTAAAAAAGCGCTAGAAGAAGCTGGTGGCGATATCGAACTTGCCATTGATAACCTACGTAAATCAGGTCAAGCTAAAGCTGCTAAAAAAGCAGGTAACATCGCTGCTGATGGTGCAATCGTTATTGCTCAAGCTGCTGGTAAAGCACTGCTATTAGAAGTAAACTGCCAAACTGACTTCGTTGCTAAAGACGAGAGCTTCACTGCATTCGCTAACAAAATAGCTGATCTTGCGCTAGCTAACAATACAACTGATGTTGAAGCGATCTCTGCACTACCTTATGGCGATGGCACGACTGTTGAAGAAGCTCGTATCGCATTGGTACAAAAAATCGGCGAAAATATCCAAGTTCGCCGCGCTGAAATCATCGAAGGCGCTAACCTTGCTGCATACCGTCACGGCATCCGTATCGGTGTTGTGGTATCAATGGAAGGTGGTTCAGAAGAGCTTGGTAAATCTGTTGCGATGCAAGTAGCTGCATTCAACCCACTGGCGGTTAATGAAGAAAGCGTACCTGCCGACATCCTAGCGCGTGAAAAAGACATCATCGAAGCTAAAGCTAAAGAATCAGGTAAGCCCGAAGCGGTTATTGAGAAGATGATTACCGGTGGTGTTCAAAAGTACCTAAACGAAGTAACGCTTGTAAATCAGCCATACGTTATCGACAATGAGAAGAAAGTTGGTGATGTACTGAAAGCTGAAAATGCAACTGTTCTAAGCTTTAAGCGTCTTGAAGTTGGCGAAGGCATCGAGAAGAAGCAAGAAGACTTCGCTGCTGAAGTTGCTGCTGCTCAAGCTGCTGCACAATCTTAATTCTTATTTGATTAAGATAGAACGCACTGATATTCAGTGCGTTTTTTATTGAAATTGAGCAAATCGTAAATTGATAAAAATAAAGTATGGGAGTACAATAGCTTTTTTTTATTTGCATATTAATTTAAAAATTGGAGATGTTCATGTTTAATAAGAATGAATTTATTCAGCTGTTGCTTGATTATGGCGTACTAAAATTTGGCGAATTTACCTTAAAATCAGGCCGAGTCAGTCCATACTTTTTTAATGCTGGATTATTATCAAGTGGTAAGGCGCTTGATATGCTATCAAAAGGTTATGCTCAAATCCTTGCTAATGAATTAAAAAACACCGAAAGTCCTACCATCTTCGGCGCGGCTTATAAGGGCATTCCTTTTGTGGCGACTACGGCACAGACTCTATGGCAATCTCATGATATTGACGCTGCTTGGGGCTATAACCGCAAAGAAGCTAAGACACACGGCGAGGGTGGTAACTTAGTCGGCGCAGATCTAACTGGGAAGTCAGTATGGGTGATCGATGACGTCATGACAGCTGGCACAGCGGTGCGTGAGGTGGTTGAGATTCTAAAAAATGCCGGTGCAAATCTTGCGGGAATTGTCATTGCACTTGATCGCAAAGAACGTGGGCAGGATGAACGTTCAGCAGTGCAACAGATCAATGATGACTTTGGCGTGCCTGTTCATGCGCTTGTAGATATCGATGATATTATTGCGTTTCTAGAAGCCAAAGGTGAGACCGAGCATCTGGCAAAAATGCAAGCCTATCGCCAGCAATATGGGATTTGAGCCATGAAAAAATTAAACTTTCTAATTGTCATGGATGATATTGCCGCCATCAGCTATAAAAAAGACACATCTCTTGCGATGATGTGGGCAATTAGCGAGCGTAATCATGGTTTGGCGTATTGCGGTATTCATGATCTGTGGCTTGATAAGGGTGAGCTTTGTGTGGATAAGCAGGATCTAAGAGTTTTTAAAAATCCTGAAAAATTTTACGAGCTTGATGAAAAAACCACCGTTAAGGCCACGGACTTTGATGTGATCTTGATGCGTAAAGATCCGCCATTTAACATGAACTTTTTGTATGCTTTGCATTTATTAGAATATGCCAAGCGCGCAGGGGTGCTTGTGGTGAATGATCCTAATTCAGTGCGTGCGTGCAACGAAAAGCTATTCGCGACGCAGTTTAGTGAATACATGAGCCCAACCATTGTCACTGCCAAGCAATCACACATTCGTGAATTCATCAATGAGTATGAAGATGTGATTGTCAAGCCACTAGATGGCATGGGCGGTATGGGGATTTTTCGGTTGACGGCAGACAGTCCGAACATCGGTTCAACCCTAGAGATGCTGACCCAGATGGAGAGCTTGCCCATCATGGCACAAAAATATCTACCAGAGATTAAAGAGGGCGATAAACGCGTGCTGATTGTTGGCGGAAAAGTGGTGCCGTATTGTTTGGCACGCATCCCACAAGGGGGCGAGACTCGTGGTAATTTGGCCGCAGGTGGTCACGGTGTTGCCATGCCACTGACTGATGCTGAGCTTGCTGTCGCCGAAAAAGTCGCGCCAACATTATTACAAAATGGTCTGTACTTTGTCGGGCTTGACCTAATCGGTGCAAAAATCACAGAAATTAACGTAACATCGCCAACTTGTGTGCGAGAGATTGATGATCAATGTGGCACGCAGATCGCGGTTGATTTTATCGAATTCATAGAGAAATTGGTAGATTGATATAGTATCCACATGGCAATAAGACGGTTATTTACCGTCTTATTCTTTATTATCTAATTGCAATTTTCATTCATGAAATTGTCATAAATATATCTTATCCTATGCATACCTTTTAATGGTTTGTTAATTTGAAAGTGTCCGATACTCACCGCAGTGTTAATCACACTTTTGGATTAATTTAACTGTATTTTTATCGTATTTGGAGTATGCCATGCTATCGCACAGCCCTAGTGAGTTAGATTTTGAAGATGAAGAATTTGTAGAGGATTCCAACTCAACAGACAACCCTGAATTTGCATCGATGATGAATTCTGTGCATCGCCGCAGCGTTCTAAAAGGCGGCGCTGGTCTGACTGCCGCAGCGTTTTTTGGTAGTTTCCCGTTGTCGGCGCTGGCTAAGCCATCAGCCAACACCGTCAAAAATTTACAACGTCCAGACTCGCTAAAATTCACCGCCGTGCCACACTATACAGGTGGCGACATGGTAGTGGCTGAGGGTTATCGTGCTGAGTTGATTTTGCCGCTGGGTACGCCACTGGTCAGTGGTATCGATGACTGGACGGATGATCGCATGGTGGTGGGCGAATCGTTCAGATACCGCATGGGCGATAACCACGATGGCATGTGGTTTTTTGGTCTAAAAAATGGTCAGTATGCGCCTGAAGTTTCGGAGCGTGGACTACTTGCCATGAACCATGAATATACCAATCCAAACCTAAACCCGATCGAAAATTATAAAGAAGAAGATCCAGGCGCAACCAAAATTTATCAAAAAAGAAAGCTAGCAAACGATGTTCGCCGTGAGATTCACGCGCATGGCGTGTCTGTGGTTGAGCTAAAGCGTACACCGACAGGTTATGAATTGGTTAAAGATTCTCCGTTTAACAAGCGTTATACCAGCGGCACGACAACCAAAATTTCAGGCGTCGCCAAAGGTAGTGAATATCTACAGACGAAAATCGACCCTAAGGGTTTAACCAGTGTTGGTATTAATAACCAGTGTGGCGCCGGATTGTCACCATGGGGAACGTATCTGACCACAGAAGAGAACTTTTTAAATGTATTTGCTCGTGGTGCGGACAAACACATCATTGGCGATGATAATGATAAGCGTGCTGCTCGTTATGGACTGAAAGAAAATAAGATTGGCGATCCTTCTTATTCATGGCACACACCTGCAGATGGTCATCAAGGCGAGTTCGATCATTGGGATGTGACCGCCAAACCTGACTCCAAGAAGCCTACCGACGATCATCGTAATACCTTCAATACCTTTGGCTATATCACCGAGATTGACCCGTTTAATCCAAAAGCACAAGCGGTGAAACGCACAAGTTTGGGTCGTTTTGCGCATGAGAACTGCGCTTTTGTGCCGCCAGAGCAGGGTGAGAACTTAGTGTTCTATATGGGTGATGATGCGCGTGGCGAGTACATCTATAAGTTCGTCTCAGATGCCAAGTGGTCAAACAAAGACATCGGCGGTGGTCTAAAAGCGGGCGATAAATACCTTGATAAAGGCACGCTATATGTTGCGGTGTTTAATGATGACGGCACGGGCGAGTGGCGTGAATTATCAAAGAAAAACCCTGCATTGACCGATTTTAAAGATGAAGCTGAGATCGCTGTCTTTGCTCGTTTGGCTGCTGACAAATTAGGCGCAACCAAGATGGATAGACCAGAATGGGTGTCGGTCAGCCCAATCACAGGCGAAGTCTATGTTACCTTAACCAATAACTCTAAGCGTAAAGAAGAAGATGTGAATGCTGCCAACCCTCGCAGCTACGATGGCAAAGGCAACCAGCATGGACACATCATCCGCTTTGCAGAATTGGCGGGCAATACAGGCGATAAGTTCCGCTGGGACATTTACCTGTTCGCCTCTCCACATGATAAGGCTGAGCAGAATCTATCTAAGCTAACCGCTGAGAACGATTTGTCAGCTCCAGATGGTCTGTTCTTTGATCCGCGTGGCGTCCTGTGGATTCAGACGGATGATGGTGCTTATACCAAGACTACCAACTGCATGCTGCTGGCAGCACTGCCGAATAAGATTGGTGATGGCGAGACCATCTCTACTACTGCCGGCAAGATGACGCACGTCGGGGCGACCGCTACGCCTGACACCTTAAAGCGTTTCTTTGTAGGTCCTGCTGGTTCAGAAGTGACGGGCATCACCATGACTCCTGACTTTAAGGCACTGTTCATCAACATCCAGCATCCAGAAGGAACTTTTGCTGCGGTGGCAGGTGGCAAGACACCCCGTTCGGCTACCGTAGTGATTACCAAAAAAGATGGTGGTGTGATATTGGCTGAGTCGTTTGCTTAATAATAACGGTACTGACAGAGTGATTAAGAGTGGATTTTCCACTCTTTTTTATTTTAAAAAATTTATCAAGTTGTAAAAAATGTTTTAAAAAATCTCTTCGATAGATTTCTTGATGGCGAATGTTTGATGGATTTTTGTAAGGTGTATAAATTTTTCTTGTAATTATTTAAAATTTATTTCAAAATATTGTATTGACTGGTTTTTTTTGCCAGTTGATAGCAATGTGTGAGGAATAAAATATGAATGTGTTGATGATGGCAGCAGGGACAGGTGGGCATGTCTTTCCTGCTTTGGCGGTTGCAGATGAGCTGACCAAAAGAGGTGCGGCGATACATTGGCTTGGGACGCCAAATGGCATGGAAAATGATTTGGTTGCTAAGCATGGGTATGTCATGCACCACATTCAAATGCAAGGTTTGAGAGGTAAGGGTTTGGCACGCATGATAAAGCTGCCTTTCATGCTTTTAAAATCGGTCATCGATGCTCGCAAGGTCATTGCAAACGAACGGATTGATGTCGTGGTAGGTTTTGGTGGTTATGTAACAGCACCAGGGGGGCTGGCAGCAAAACTTGCCAAAAAGCCACTCATCATTCATGAACAAAATGCCATTGTTGGTATGAGTAATAAGAATTTGGCTCGTCATGCTGATGTGATCTTGCAAGCATTTGATGGGGCGTTTGTCCATACGCATAAAGAACGCTTGATGACAGTGGGTAATCCTGTGCGTACAAGCATTGCGAATATTGAACCGCCTGCTTCTCGTTATGAGTGTCATGATGTCTCGCCGTTAAAGGTGCTGGTGGTGGGCGGTTCGCTTGGTGCAAAAGCAATCAACACCGCTATTGTGGATTTGTTAAAGCTAAGCGATAAGCCTTTATCCGTCAAGCACCAATGTGGCAAGGATAACTTTGATGAAATGCTGGTTGCCTACTCACAAGCAGGCATTGATATGAATAAGTATGCCGTACAACCGCTTGCCTTTATTGACGATATGGCGGCCGCTTATGCTTGGGCGGATGTGGTGGTGTGTCGTGCTGGAGCGTTGACCGTTACTGAGATTGGCAATGCTGGTGTGGCGGCGATTTTTATCCCTTTACCGACTGCGGTAGATGACCATCAAACCTTTAATGCCAAGTCCTTAACCGATAAGGGAGCGGGGATTTTATTACCTCAAAGTGAGCTATCAGGGGAGAAATTGGCACAGATTCTGGGTGATTTGACCCGTGAACAATGTTTGGCAATGGCACAAAAAGCCCATTCAATGGCAAATCCAAAGGCAGCTGAACAAGTGGCGGATATTGTGGAGAGTGCGGTTAAAAAATAGTTTTGATGGTCTTGTGATGAGGTAATAAAAATGTTTCACTATAAAATCAACGACACATTAAACCTGGCCTTGGTGCATTCATCATTTGCCAGTCAAATGAATGGCATCGTTAATGTGCAAAAAGACTACTTGGGTGAATGGCTACCATGGGCGAATGACTTTAGCGAAAATAGCTATTGTGAATTTGTCAAATTTGCTCTACATCAATATGCTGAGAATAAAGCCATTCACACCCATGTTATTTATGAAGATAAAATTATTGGTGCGGTGAGCTTAAATAATATTTATCATCATCTAAAAAAGGCGGAAATCGGCTATTGGCTACGCCAAGATTATCAAGGGCGTGGCATCATGAGTCTTGCGGTGCGTGCCATTATGGATATTGCGAAAAATACCTACGGCATGGAAGTGGTGGATATTAAAGCGGGCGAGCACAATATCCCAAGCCGACGAGTTGCTGAGCGACTGGGATTTGAGTTTTGTGGGATCATTGCCAATAATGAAAATGTTAATGGCGATATCATTAGCCATGCGGTTTATACTTATCAGTTGAGTGCAAAGACTTGAATTTGAATGGTTGATAATGGGTGTGTCTAATTAAGACCATTTGGGCAAGAGTTTTAAAATTGATACCTAATTGATGATGTTATTATTTGATGCCATCGAACACTAATTTACGAAAATGATTGAGCTAAATTCACTCATCAGACTTGCTTGGCAAAAAAATTGAAATTGTCAAAAACAGTGAGCCTTTCAAATTAAATGCCATTTGTGCATTCGATTTATTTACACAGTATAATGAAAATGTCAACAGTTAGTTTACTTATTAGCCATACCGCCATTCACGACATTGAAAAAAGTCGTTATTTTAAGCACTATTTAATTGCCAAAGAGCCTTTTATTTATAGCAGAATGGCAGGCAATACAATGGTTGATGACAAAATCAATGGTGAGTTCTTAAAATTTTTAAGAAATTTGAATAAGCCCATTTATTTTGTTACTGGCGAATTAAAACATCGTCAAGGTGAATTGGATTTTGCCTTGCAATTATTAAATGACAATGATTTAAAAAATTGCAAAACATTGAATGATGATTTGTTAATTTTACCCAACCAATTTTATGGCGTTTAACTGGCTAAATGTCGCTTTTATTTTAAAGGAACAACAAATGACCAATCCCAAACAACCCCTACCCAAACAACTTATCCAAATCCCAGAAATGCGTCGCATTAAACACATTCATTTTGTCGGGATTGGTGGGGCGGGAATGTGTGGCATTGCCGAAGTGTTATTTAATCAAGGCTATGGCGTATCAGGCTCGGACATCAAGCAAAGTCAAGTTACTCAAAGATTGCGAGCATTGGGTGTGACCATTTTTATTGGGCATAGTGCCGACAATATCAAAAACGCCGATGTGATTGTGGTATCATCTGCCATTGACAAAAATAACCCAGAGATTAAATCAGCCCTGCAAGCCCGTTTGCCTGTGGTTCGCCGTGCCGATATGCTGGGCGAGCTTATGCGATATCGCCATAGCATTGCGGTGGCGGGCGCTCACGGCAAAACCACGACCACAAGCCTTTTGACAATGATGCTGACCGAAGCAGGCTTTGATCCCACTTATGTGATTGGCGGTAAATTAAACGCATCGGGTAAGAACGCATCGTTGGGCAGCTCTCGATATTTGGTGGCGGAAGCCGATGAGTCGGATGCCTCATTCCTGTCGCTGCGTCCGATGGCGGCGATCGTGACCAACATCGATGAAGATCACATGGAGACCTATGGCGGCAGCTTTGATAAGTTAAAGCAGGCTTATATCCAATTCCTGCAAAATATGCCCTTTTATGGATTGGCGGTAATTTGTGGCGATGATCAAGAATTGTCTGGCATGATTGATGACATTGCGCGCCCTGTACTAACTTTCGGTTTCGGTTCGCATAATGACGTGCAGGCGACCCACCTAGAGGTGGAAGGTACACGCACGCATTTTACTGTACTGCGCAAGGATCGCGAGCCACTTCGCCTGACTTTAAACATCCCTGGCGAGCACAACGTCCTAAATGCACTGGCTGCCATCACTCTGGCGACTGATGAAGGCGTGGATGATGAGGCGATCGTTCGTGCGGTGAGTAAGTTTGCAGGCGTGGGTCGCCGCTTTGAACAGCAGGCAGACATTACTGTAGATGGCGGCAATGTACTACTGATTGATGACTATGGGCATCATCCAACCGAAGTGCTGGCCACCATCAAGGCAGCTCGCCAAAGCTATCCCGAGCGTCGCTTAGTGATGATGTTCCAGCCGCACCGTTATAGCCGTACTCGTGACTGCTTTGATGAGTTTGTTGAGGTGTTGTCGAATGTCGATGAGCTGCTTTTGTTGGATGTGTATCCAGCAGGCGAGGCGTTGATTGTGGGTGCCGATACTAAGTCATTGGCGCGCAGCATTCGCCTACGTGGACAAGTCGAGCCAACGCTCGTGGATAAAGAAAATCTAGCACCAGTCATGCAGCGCGTCCTAAAAGCCGGCGATCTTCTAATCACTCAAGGCGCGGGCAATGTGGGGCAGATTTGTTTGGATTTAAGAGATAACGAACTGTATCTAAAATAATTCATAGATAAATAATTAGACCATTTGAGAGATAACATGACAAAGATTGATCCAACTGCTTTTGGTAAAGTGGCTGTTGTTTGTGGTGGCACGAGCAGTGAGTGCGAAGTTTCATTAAATAGTGGCAAGGCGGTGCTAAATGCATTGCTTTCAAAAGGTGTGGACGCGCATCATTTTGACCCCAAAGAGACCGACATCTCGAAGCTGCGTGACTATGACCGTGTGTTTAATGTACTGCATGGTACATTTGGCGAGGATGGCAGCTTACAAGGCGTGCTGGATGGTTTTAATATCCCATACACAGGCTGTGGCGTGCTGGCTTCTGCTGTTGCGATGGATAAATTTCGCAATCGCTTATTGTGGCAGTCATTGGGGCTTCCGAATGTGCCTTATGTAGTCTTAAATGACGACAGTGATTTTGAGCAAGTAGAAAAAGAGTTGGGCTTTCCTTTGTTTGTCAAACCGGCAGCTGAGGGTTCTAGCGTTGGCGTGATGATGATTGAGAGGGTGGGCGATTTGGCAAAAGCATACCCTAAGCTTAAGCAGTATCACGGCGAGATTCTTGCAGAAAAAGCAATCACAGGCGGTGAGTACGCGTGTTCGCTGCTTGGCGATACGGTGCTGCCAAGTATTCGCATCATCCCTAAGGGTAAGTTCTATGACTATGATGCCAAATATCTGCGCGACGACACGGTATATCAATGTCCATCAGATCTAACGGATAAGCAGGAGCGTGAAATGGGCGAGCTTGCGCGACGTGCCTTTAGCGGCATTGGTGGTCGTGGTTGGGCGCGCGTCGATTTTCTAAAGTCTGACGATGGTAAATTATACCTATTAGAGATCAATACTGTGCCAGGCATGACGGATCACAGCTTGGTACCGATGGCGGCAAAGCAAGCGGGAATTGATTTTGCAACCTTATGTGTGACCATCTTAGAGCAGACCTTGTCTTAATATTAAATTCAATAAAAAAGCCGAAACGTGATTCGGCTTTTTTATTGTCTAAGGACAAGCGATGATTGCAGATTTAAACTGTAACTTATTGTCTTAATAAATGACCATATCAAAGGCAATAAGTTGCATACGGCAATCGGTGCATTACTATATCAAAATAGCGAGCAGTTTTTACGCAATGGTCATGATGATTCGCCAGTTCAGAGCGACCTGGTGAATAAAATTTCTAAAGCTTGGCAGTCATTTGCTAAGAGCGTTAAAAAGTGGTTTTGATGTCTTTTTTTGAGTCATTTTTACTAATTTGGAGGAAATATGTCGGCTTATAGCATGTCAGACGACACGCAACTTGATACAGACGGACAAGCGAAATTCATTGTTTTTTGGAGTAGGCGGTTGCGGAGGCAATGCGGTTGAGCATATGGTTCGTCAGAATGTTTCAGGTGTGACATTCGTGGCGACCAACACTGATGCTCAAGTCCTTGAGCATTTATCAGTACCTAATAAATTTCAATTTGGCGGGGCGGGCTTAGGTGTGGGCGGTCGTCCAGCTCAAGGGCGTGAGTTGGCAGAGCAAAACGGAGAAGAAATTCGCTCGTTATTGTCAGGCTATCACATGGTATTTATTACCTCAGGCATGGGTGGTGGCACAGGCACAGGGGCGGCTCCTGTCATTGCTCGCATTGCTAAAGAAATGCAGCTTTTAACGGTAGCGGTAGTAACGACACCATTTAAGTTTGAGGGCAGTAAACGCACGAAGATTGCTAAAGAGGGTATTGCTGAACTGTCCCAACATGTTGATTCTATCATCACAGTGCCTAACGAAAAATTACGCCAAGTTTATAATAATATTTCCATCGCAGACGCCTTTAAAAAAGCAGATGATGTGTTGTTATTTGCCGTCCAGGGAATTATTGAGACCGTGCGTTGTCCAGGTCAGGTCAATGTGGACTTTGAAGATGTTTGCACCGCCATGCAGTCTCGTGGATATGCGATGATGGGTATTGGGCGTGCCAGTGGTGATGATCGTGCCAAACAAGCCACTGAAAAAGCAACTCGCTCACCGCTGCTAGATGATTTGCGTCTTGACAATGCTAAAGGATTGATTGTTAGTATCAAAGGTATGCAGGAATCCATGAATTTAAGTGAGGCAGATGAAATCGGTGGGCTGCTTTCAAAGATTGCTGACTTAGATGAGGGTGATATTTTCTGGGGTTTTGTGTATGATGATACGATGGGTGATGAATTGCAAGTAACTGTGATTGCAACAGGGCTGACCTTAAACGAGAGTGCACAACCTCAATCATCTGGACAGCAAGCACCAGCAGGTCATGCCAGTGCCATCAGTCAACAAGGTTCTCAGCAATCAGCAGAGTCGTCATCAGGGCCTGTTCGTAGGACTGTTCAGCCAATCCATGTTGGTGATTATCTAAAAAGACAGCAATAGGATAATAATGAGCGATCCTCTCTTTGTTACCACAAAAAACCCATGTCGTCGCATGGGTTTTTTGTGGAGATGACTTGGTCGGATGAGCATATGTTCAGCCCATCATCTTACCCTTGCTATATTATTCACCTGAATTAAACGCCATTGAGCAGACTTGGGCAACCATTAAGAAATGGCTTGGAAGTCATTTATCAAAGTTTGAGGGTATTCAGCAAGGGTTGGTGGGTTATTTTGGGGTTAATTGAGTATATTGTTCCAAGCTAATGTCTTTTGTTTGGGTTTATTGAATGTGCGGTAATGGTGGTGTGGATTGTGATATTTTAAAAATGGATTTGGTATAAAAAAGGTCTTTAGTTAATCTAAAGACCTTTTTGAATGATGATGGCTTACTTATTGACTTTTTCTTTTTGTTGCTTTTGACGCTCAGCTTTCGCTGCATCTTCAGCACGCCATTTGTCCGTCTTCATTTCATCTGCTGTTGGGCGTTTTTCAAGATTTGGTACGCTCTTAGCCCCCAGCTCTTTGAATGCAAAAGCAATCGTCATCAATTCGTTGTTTTTACGCTCAGCATAGATATTTGAACTGTGACCATGGTTTTCAGATGCATATAACAATGCTGGACGACCGCAACTCTCAATCTCTTGAAGTTTAGCCACAAACTTATAAGAGTGCGATGGTACGACACGGTCATCTCGTTTTGATGTTTGAACCAAGGTTGATGGATAGCATGTGCCAGACTTTAAGTTGTGATAAGGCGAATAGCTCATCAAGACATCATAAACATGACGACCTTCAGATGGCACGCCATACTCCTCCATCCAGTATTGGGTGATGCCCATGTCTGATTGGCGAAGCTGATCTAGTACTGCGACTTGCGGCAATGCTACTCGGTATTTTTCTGGATGTCGAACCATTGCTGCTCCGACCAAAAGACCGCCATTTGATCCGCCCATGATGCCCAGATGATCGGGATCGGCATAGCCTGCTTGGTTGAGGTAATCGGCTGCTGCAGCAAAATCGTCATAGCCTGTCAAGCGATTGGTGTATTTTGCGGCATTTTGCCATTCTTCGCCGTACTCACCACCACCACGAATGAAGGCATGAGCCCATACGCCACCATTTTCTAGCCAAGCGGTATTTGCAGGGAAGCCGAATGCTTGATCATAAATGACGCCATAACCACCGTAGCCATACAGTATGGTTGGGTTTTTGCCATCTAAGACGATGCCTTTTTTGTAGCTGATGTTCATTGGAACTTTTGTGCCGTCATAAGAGGTATAAAATACCACTTTGCTTTCGTATTGAGTTTCATCAAAAGGCACCAAGTCAGAACGACGAATATCTAAATACTCATCTTTGGCAATGCTGTACTTATATTCTGTCTGAGGGAAAGTGGGATTTTCAAAAGAGAATTTGATGTAGTTTTCATTCGCTTCTGGATCGTCGTCTTTGTTTTTATCCTTGTCTTTATCAGACTCTTTGCCCACAACATTGCCAGAAAGGTCGGAAATATATCCAGCACCTTGTGGCGGAGTTAGATCTTTTAGGAACTTTCCTGTGGTGGCATCTACCAGTTTTAGACGGCTGACCCCATCTTTGAGATAGGTAACCAAGAAATAGCCATCACCCTCTTCGTGATAATAGGCATCACGCATTAAGTCTAAGTCTTCTGGAGTGGTAACCACAACTTCTCGTTTTTTAAGATTATCCAAGTTGGTTTTGATGATTTCACCTTTGCGATTATTCTCGCCACTGATGAGCCAAACATCACGGGTTTTGTCATCAAAGTGAACCAATTCAGCTAAGACATTGTTATTAAATGCAATTTTATAGCGAATGGCTTCATCAAAGAATTTGGGGTTATGTAGGCGATAGATGTCTCCTGTTTTGCGATCTTTGATAAAGGCGGTGTTTGTACCGAAGGCTATGGCGTTCATGACCAAGTAACGATCGTCATCGCCTTCAAAAGAGATGCCAGTAACTGCACTGCCTCCGAGATGTAAGTAGCTGACTTCAATAGGATCATTAAAGCGCTCTTTGCCAATATCACGACGATAAATGGCAAGTTGTGGAGAGTTGCCTACATAAAATAAAGTGTCATCATCCAGCCATGTGGCTTTCATGATGTCTCGTCTAATGTTTTTGATGACAGGCGTAGCAAGCTTGCCTGTGCGAGTATCAATGACATGTAAATATCTTGGGTCAATGTCAGCAGAGCCTGAGCGGACGAAGAAAGAGATGTAGCTGCCATCTTTACTCACTTTGACACCACGAATGTCGGCTTTGCCGTTTGGTTCGGCCTTGCCATCTGGTGAGATGTTTGCTTCATTAAGCAGCTCGGTACGAGTACCATCTGGTGCAATCTTCTCAATGCGATCATAGCCGTCCGCATGACGATAGTAACGGATTTCACCGATGCCATCACGATTGGTGTGACTGATGGTGTGCTCGACGCCTTTTAAGGCTTCGTAGTTGCGTTTTAATTGTTCATAGAAAGGTGAATCTTTGACATATTCTGTGGACAGTGCATTTTGAGCATTGACCCAGTCATTGACCTCACTAGATACTTTTGGCTGAACGGTTTGTAGGTATTTGGTGGTTCTGGCTTCAAGTGGATGATCGTCCTCAAAACGAGTGCCGATCATGTTGCGTTGGCGGTCATCACTGGTCTCATTGGCGACATAAGCATCGATGTTGTCATACTCTTCTAGCCAACGATATTTATCGACAATCGTGCCACCGATATAGTGATCAATGCCATCATCGGGAATGTTTTGAGCGTTGTCATATCGTGCGTTTTTGATGTCCGCTGTATTGGCAGACATGCCAAATTCACCGCTTAAAAATGGATCGTAGCTGTCTTGGTGTACACGAGTTTTTGGATAATGTAATTTGTCTTTATTGTCTCTGCCATCATCGGCATATGCCGCTGTCATGCAGACAGACGATGCTACTGCCAATGCCAGTGAGGTAAGTTTTAGTTTCATATGGTATCCTGTTTATGATTGTATTGCCACAGATGGATTGAATTGCTCAATCCATCTGAACATCCATTAAGTGGCCGTATTGGTTTAGAAATTAAACACAACGCCAGCACGGATATTGTCATCGCTGATTTTGCTGGTGTTGGTTGAGCCTAATTTAAATTTTGTTAATTCGGTGTCGTAGCGACCATAGATGCGAACATTTGGGCGAGCCATGTAGTCTAGCTGCACATAAGCTTCTTTGGTATTGGCTTTGTCATACAGATATTGCTCTTTGGCATCGACATAAGAAAGTATTTGTAGTCCGCCTGTCTGCTGACCGATTGTATTTAAGGCATTGGCATCATTGCTTAGTGGTGCCGCACCTTTTTTCAGCTTAGTCTCTGCCTTTTTGGTGCCGTAGCCTGCACTGACTTGAAAGATTGGGTTGATGTCATAGGCGACTTTCACACCCAAATAATCAGTATCTCGCTTATCTAGTGGGGTAAAATTGCTTTCAGACATGGTTTCTTGTTTGCGACCAATATCAGTAGCTACCAAGAATTTGCCTGCTTGATACTCCAATGATGCTGCCAAACCGTCTGTCTTACTAGGATAGCGGTTTAGGGTGTTTTGATTGGCTTTCCAGGTATCCCCATTAATGCTAGTTTCAGGATTGTAATCACTGTGTGTGTATCCTGCCGCCACTCTTAGCGTTTGACCTTCTGCCACTGGGAAGCGATAGCTTGCTGATGCCCCATAGCCTGATTTTACAGCACCGTTGTTTTCTTTGGTAACATCATTATACCCTGCAAGACTGTAATAAGCACTGGCTTGTAAGCCCTTGATGCCATAGTAATCAAAGCGTAAGGCACTGGTGCTAAAAATATCCAATGGGGTGTCTGTGCCTGTGCGATTGACATAGTTGGTGTGTAGATATTGACGACCTAGGCTGATGGCACCCACATTTTTTTTATCCAATGACAAGCTTGAATTGGACAAATAAAAATTACTGCCTCTGATATAGCCAAGACCGATATTTCCTGTTGCACGCCAGTCGTTTGGCAATTCTTGTGAGCTACGGAAATCAATATAAGATACGCCATGATTTTGGCTTAGGCGAGGCTTTTTATCTGTGGTTGATAATTTGGTACCTGCTGGTTGTAATTCCGGATTTTCGACTATTTTGTTCATTGGGCTTTCAAGGGTGAATTGTCGGTCTTGCTTGGTGAGTTGAATGTCAACTTGACCGCCAATATCTAAAGTCAAACCGTCTTTTTTGTATAGATTGTAAACAGCATGGGCATTGGTAGCTACGATGGCAGTACCAATCAATAGGGCGATTTTGGTTAGCTTAAAAGTTGGAGTGTTCATAAAAAATCCTTATTTAAAAAAGTTAGAATGAGAATGATGCACCAGTACTGAAGGTCAAATGCTTACGATTACTGAATTCGCCTTCATCGGTATAGTTTCTGGTTTTTAGATTGGTGATGGAGCCTGTTAATGAAATGCCTTGATAAAGCTGATAGGATAGTTCCGCACTGTAACGATCTTTCTTAACTTCATGGAAGAACAATGCTTCTTGATCGCCCTGAGGCTCTAATCTTTTTGATGATACTAATCTTTGCACTGGAGCAGGTGATTTGTTATCTGTCTGACTGCGTCCATAGCTGATGCTCCCTTGTAGGCGTGGTGTGAACTCATAATTGACTTTGACGCCATAGGTATCTTTATCAACACCATGTGTTACGGCACCATTGTAAGTTTCATTTCTTTTGCCATAGTCTAAGCCGACCGTCAAATCGTTATGTTGAAAACTTACGCCAGCCAAATACGCATTGGCTTTTTCAGAGGTGTTAAAATATGCAATTTGATCATGACCTTTGCTTTGGCTATAACCGCCTGCCAAGCTTAGGGTTTTGCGTGGAGCGAATTCAAAATCGTATTTGGCAGCGATACCATTACTGTCATGCCAGCCTGTCTTCGTATTGTCATTGATGTCGGCAGACTGGCTAAACATATGATAAGCAGATAGCGTAAGGTTAGGTATGCCCATGTATCGACCGTTGATGTTTGTGCCGCCATCGGTTAGGGTATTTACGATGCCAATGCCAGTTTGGCTAACACCCAGACCATTGTTCTGACCACCGATGGTAATGCGACCTTTTTCACCGTAGGTGCCAAAGTCAAGCCATGCACCCCAGTAAGCACCCCAGTTATTGACATAACCTTCACCAGCTTCTATGACAACAGAGGCGTTGGCAGTCATTTTTGGCGTGATTCTTTGCTTGGCACTGACTCCTAGCATTGTCCAGTTAACACCGTCAAGTCTGAGTTGTTCATCGCTGTCTTTACGATCTTGATTCACCAGTACATCAGCGAGGGTGCCATTGCTACCAAAGATTTTTGGATCGCCATAAGTATAATTAAACTTATCGTATTCTGTGGTTAATCTTGGATTGGCACTGCCATTTATGCTTAAATTCAGGCCGTTTTTAACTGCAGGTATCTCAAAGGTTGCTGCCGATGCGGTCGTCGCCAACATCATTGTTAGTATTGATAACGACAGTGCCTGGCATGACTGCCTTTTAGGTAGGCGTTTGGTAGGGGTTAGCTTATTCATGAAAAACGGGTTCTCCTTAACATTGGATTCGACCCAGCCAATCCATTCATCGTATTGTACTAAAAACAAACAAATGGCTTACTAGGACTTAGCTGGCTATTGGTGTCATGTTTATAACATATATAACTAAATTTTATCATATGTAAAAAAATGATACAAAAATTTAGTCTTAGTAGACTAATAGTAATGTTTGTTATTGTCAAGTATGTCATATGTATTTTATTGAAATTATTTTTTGTTAAGGTTATCTTGTTTCAATGCGTGTCTTTATGGTGGAATCTTTTTGAAAAAATGGGCTGTTGTCTTAAATATGATGACTAATCACCCATTTTTTTGGTGCTTGATGTGTCTGATTAAAGATGGGGTAAAAAAGCCACAAAAGTTTGCTGAACTTTTGTGGTGAAAATGTGATTAGAGGTTTATAAACCCAATCTGTTTGGCAGACACTCAATCGCTTGATTAACGGCGTCATTGAGCAATTCATCACCTGTCATGATGGTGATATGCCCAATCTTTCTTCCTGCTCTTTCTTCTTTGTGGTAATGATGAAAATGCACGCCAGAAATGGCAAGGAGTTGGCTGGGGTCTGGAAATTGACCAATGATGTTGATCATGACAGATGGCTGTGTGATGTCGGTGCTACCTAGTGGTAATCCCGCCACTGCTCGAATATGATTCTCAAATTGACTACACACCGCCCCTTCAATTGTCCAGTGTCCAGAATTATGCACTCTGGGTGCGATTTCATTGGCGATCAAACCTGCGTCAGTGATGAATAATTCTAAGGTCATCACGCCAACATAATCTAAATGCTCTAAGAGCTTTTTGATGTTTTGTTGGGCTTGCCAAGTTAGGTGGTCGCTGTTTGGTGCAGGAGCGACTGTCTTGACCAGTATGCCATTGCTGTGTGTATTTTCAACCAAAGGATAGTAGCGAATTTCACCTGTTTGCGATCGCACAGCGATGATTGAAACTTCTCGACTAAAATCAATGAAACCTTCGGCAATCAATGGGGCGATTTTCGTTGCTTCACCAAGTTCATCCCATGCAGTAATGATGTCATCAATCGTCCTAATGACGAATTGACCTTTGCCATCATAACCACCACGAGAAGTCTTTAAGACGAGTGGTAAGCCGAGCTGTTGGCAGGCGTGTCTAAGTCCGTCCAAGTCATTAACTGACAAAAATGGCACAAAAAGCCCATTCAATGGCAAATCCAAAGGCAGCTGAACAAGTGGCGGATATTGTGGAGAGTGCGGTTAAAAAATAGTTTTGATGGTCTTGTGATGAGGTAATAAAAATGTTTCACTATAAAATCAACGACACATTAAACCTGGCCTTGGTGCATTCATCATTTGCCAGTCAAATGAATGGCATCGTTAATGTGCAAAAAGACTACTTGGGTGAATGGCTACCATGGGCGAATGACTTTAGCGAAAATAGCTATTGTGAATTTGTCAAATTTGCTCTACATCAATATGCTGAGAATAAAGCCATTCACACCCATGTTATTTATGAAGATAAAATTAGTAGTCTTAAATGACGACAGTGATTTTGAGCAAGTAGAAAAAGAGTTGGGCTTTCCTTTGTTTGTCAAACCGGCAGCTGAGGGTTCTAGCGTTGGCGTGATGATGATTGAGAGGGTGGGCGATTTGGCAAAAGCATACCCTAAGCTTAAGCAGTATCACGGCGAGATTCTTGCAGAAAAAGCAATCACAGGCGGTGAGTACGCGTGTTCGCTGCTTGGCGATACGGTGCTGCCAAGTATTCGCATCATCCCTAAGGGTAAGTTCTATGACTATGATGCCAAATATCTGCGCGACGACACGGTATATCAATGTCCATCAGATCTAACGGATAAGCAGGAGCGTGAAATGGGCGAGCTTGCGCGACGTGCCTTTAGCGGCATTGGTGGTCGTGGTTGGGCGCGCGTCGATTTTCTAAAGTCTGACGATGGTAAATTATACCTATTAGAGATCAATACTGTGCCAGGCATGACGGATCACAGCTTGGTACCGATGGCGGCAAAGCAAGCGGGAATTGATTTTGCAACCTTATGTGTGACCATCTTAGAGCAGACCTTGTCTTAATATTAAATTCAATAAAAAAGCCGAAACGTGATTCGGCTTTTTTATTGTCTAAGGACAAGCGATGATTGCAGATTTAAACTGTAACTTGATGTAAAAAATCATGCTTTGGTTGATATTTTGCTTGGTGTTATCGGTAAAATGCGTTACTATATAGAAATTTATCGTATTTATCGCAAATTCCCCATGAATTCCCAAGTCAATACTAAAAATGCGCGTCGAGTTCTAAAACTATGGCAGATTTTGCTTATGGTAGCCATTGTACTTGGCGGCTTGATTGTTGTAGCGATGAAGGGTATTGAGCAGGCGCCAAAACGCCCACTTGTCTTAGAATTGAGTAATTTGACCGAATCTCAGGCGAATTCGCTAAAAACCGCGACCGCACCATTTGGGCGGGTTCAGTTTTTTGGCGCGGATTTGATGGGTATTCATCAAGTAGTGTCTAGCCTGTCGTGGGTTGAGAGTGCCAGCGTTAAGCGCGATTGGCAGCAAGGCGTTATTGTCTCTGTCGTGCCGCGACGTGCGGTGGCTAATTTCGGTAGTCAGCATCTGCTTGATGCCAATGGTGCGGTGTTCGTGCCGGCTGATGAGCACGAGCTAATGGATAAGAATCTGGTTCATCTGTACAGCGGTCACACCAATGATGCAACGGACATGATGCGCCAGATGCAGCGAGTCAATGAATGGTTCTCTCCGCTTGGTATAACGGCAGAGGACATGACATTAACGTCACGCCAGACTTGGCTGATCCGTTTTGATAACGGGCTTCGTGTGATTGTCGATCATGAGAACACCGAACAAAAACTGTTTAGTTTGTCTTCACTTTTGGCGGGCAGTCTTGCTAAAGAATTGCCAAAAATTCAGTCGGTAGATTTGCGCTATAAAAACGGTTTTGCCATTGCTTGGAAAACTGCTGGAATACCTCAAAAACCGTCTGATTTAGGCTTGAAAACTTCTTGATGAAGAATGTTTTTTTAAAAAGCGTTTAATTTCGATTGATTTTTGCTCAAATGGGAAATAAATCCCTGATTTTTTATGGGCTTTGCTCTTTTATAAAATCATCATCAATGCTAAAATATTACAAAGCTTGTACGTGCGACGTAAGTCGATGGTTATTGTGGTTTTTTGAGATTTTTTTTGTGGCGTTTTGCCGGTTAATTGAGGGTAGTTATGTCAGACCTACAGGTTGCGTTGCATTTGAGTTCAACTGCTGTTTACACAGTAGTCGGCTATGCAACAGGTACGCCTGAACAGCCAAGGATTAAGGTCTCGGCGGTGGGTCTGGCGCGCACAGATGCATTCGTTGGCGGTAAGATCGAACGTCGTGAGCACTTATTAAGCGCGGTTTATAAGTCTCTGCAAGAAGCCGGCGACATGGCAGGGGTGAATATCCATGAGGTGTGCTTATCGTTTGCATCGCCCCTCATGATCTCAATGAACGACATGCAAAAGCTTAGCTTGCACAAGAGCAGAGCGCACACCACAGTTCAACAAAGCGATCTGTATCGCGCCAAAGAGCTGATTGCTGATAAGCTGCGTGCTGAAGATTATACGTTATTGCAATCATGTCAGCTGCTAAGTTATCTAGACGGCGTCCAAGAGGTTAAAGATCCAATTGGCATGCACGCCAATGAGATTAGCGTAGCAAACCATGTCATGGCGCTGCCTGCCAATTACCATGCGCAGATTCTTGATGTGGTTAATTCAGCAGAGGCATCGGTAGGGGTGACCTTGTTTGATGGCGTGGTCAGTGCTGAATATGCCCTAACCAAAGAAGAAAAAGAGCGCGGCGTTTGTTTTATTGACATTGGACTGGGTACGACGAAAGTTTGTGTGTATCGTGGTGGTTCGCTCTTGTTTTCCGATTGTTTGGACGTGGGTGGTCAGACGGTCACTTTTGACATTGCGACAGAGCTTGGCTTGTCGGTGTCTGAAGCTGAGAGTCTAAAGCATCAGCAGGGCACTGTTCAGCTCGACCCTGCCAAGCGTGCAGCTTTTGTAACTCTAAAGCGTCGCTTGGGAGGAGAATCAACGGTGAGCTTGCGTCGATTGAGTAGTGTGATCGCGGCGCGTTATGATGATATTTTCATGCGCATCAGTAAGCGTCTTGATGATTTGGGCCTGTCATCGCAGATCGAAGCGGGTGTTGTCTTGGCAGGCGGCGCCACTCAGATTGACGGGCTTAGCTATTTTGTGGGTCGTCAATGGGGTCTGCCGGTTCGTATGATGACCACGAATGGATGCGTCAGCATTTGTCCAAAAAATCTAACCGATGACAATATTGCGCTACTTAATGGTTATCTAAAAGATAATAAGCTGCACAGCGTGATAGGTTCGCTACTTTATCAGAATGGCGAACAATTCATCAAAGACAGCTATGGCGAGGTTTCAGCTCAAAACAAGCTGACGAATAAAGTTTCTGAAGGTTGGCAGGTATTCACCAACCAAATCAAAAAATGGTTTTAATGCCTTTGGGCGATGATTTTCAAATTCTTGGAGTAAGTTATGGTTAAGTACAGCATGTCAGATGACACACAGTTTGATTCAGATGGACAAGCACGTTTTATCGTTATTGGTGTTGGCGGTGGCGGTGGCAACGCAGTTGAGCACATGGTAAATCAACACGTTACAGGCATCAATTTTGTGGCGGCAAACACTGACCGTCAAGCACTTGGCAAGCTTACCACGCCAAACAAACTACAACTTGGCAGCGAGCTAACTCGTGGCTTGGGTGCCGGCGCTAACCCTGAAGTGGGTCGTGAAGCAGCTGAGAGTGACGAAGCTGAAATTCGTGCGCTACTTTCTGATTATGACATGGTGTTCATCACTGCTGGTATGGGCGGCGGCACAGGCACGGGCGCAGCTCCTGTGATTGCTCGTATTGCCAAAGAAGAAGGCATCTTGACCGTTGCAGTTGTGACCACACCATTTAAATTTGAAGGTGGTAAGCGTGCTAAGCTTGCTCAAGAGGGTATTGATCAGCTGGCTCAGTACGTTGACTCAATCATCACAGTGCCAAACGAAAAACTACTACAAGTCTATCGTGGTCTGACCATGAAAGATGCATTTGCCAAGGCGAATGACGTTCTACTGCAGGCGGTTGATGGCATCACTCGCACGATTCGTGAGCCTGGTGTGATTAACATCGACTTTAATGACGTGCACACTGCCATGACAGCAAAAGGCCATGCAATGATGGGTATTGGCCGCGCCAGTGGCGAAGGTCGTGCGGCAGAAGCGGCAGAAAAAGCAATCCGCTCCCCACTTCTTGACGATCTATTACTGAAGAACGCTCAAGGCGTGATTATCAATATCGTGGGTGCGAACATCGGCATGAGCGAACCGTATGAAGTTGCCGAAGTGGTTAGCCGTATTGCGAACATCGATGAGGGCAACATCTTCTTTGGTGCTGTGGACGATGAGTCAATGGGTGATGACATCTATGTAACAGTGATTGCAACAGGTTTAACAGTGGACGAGCGTCCTAAAGCCCAGCTAGCCAATCAACAATCTGCACCTGCAGATCATGTAAGCGCGATTGCCAGCCAACAGCCACAACAACAAGCTGCGCCTCAAGCTCAGCCACGCCCAATGACTAAGCCAATCAGTGTGGGCAACTACCTACAACAGCAGCAGCAAAACAAAAACGACTAATCAATGTCAATGCAATCGCCCTATACCATGTATGGGGCTTTTGTTTTTGGGAATAGATATGATAGATCTACATAGCCATAGCACAGCATCAGATGGCACCAACACACCTGCCGCTCTGGTAAAAAAAGCGTTTGATGCTGGCATCAAGACTTTTGCGCTGACAGATCACGATACCATTGCAGGCGTGGCAGAAGCGAAGCAAGCCGCAGAAGAGTGCGGCATTCGTCTGATTACTGGTGTTGAGATCAGTTGCGCACATGCTCTGGCAGGAGGGTATGGCAAAAATAAAGAACTACAAAAAATCATCCATGTCGTCGCATTGAATTTCGCCGACACTCAAAGAATGCATGAAGCTCTTCAGGCGCTACAAGATAGCCGCCATCATCGCGGGCGGCGGATGATTGAGAAATTGGGCGAGATATTAACCGATGATGACAGTGAGGCGCTCACCGAGACTTTGTGGCAGGCAGTATTAATCAAAGCAGATAATAACCCGCGAGCCATTGGTCGAGCGCATATCGGACAGGTGCTGCATGAGCTGGGATTCGTCCACAGCGTGCAAGCTGCCTTTGATAAATATCTGGCGGATGGCAAATGCGCCTATGTCGAGATAGAGACCATGACCATGGCAAGGACGATCAAGCTGATTCATGAATGTGGTGGCTTGTCTGTGTTGGCGCACCCGACTCGCTATGGACTATCAGCGACACGTACGCGAAGGCTGATTGAGGATTTTGCTCAGATGGGCGGCGATGGGTGCGAATTGCCAAATAATGAGCCAATGAGTCTGCGCGCAATGATTGATCGATGTATCGTCGAACAGGGACTTATGGTATCAGTGGGTAGCGACTATCATGGTGATAATATGCCTTGGCGCAGGCTTGGGGTGACTGCTAAGCCTAAGCCAGATCAGATCGCTGTGTGGGAGCGTTTCTAGATCAGTTCATCCAAATGATCAAGCGTGTATTTAAGTGCATCAAAACATACTCCCATCTCAAAGCCTCGATATTGCAAAAATCGCAATTGACGGGCTTTTTCTTTTGGGTCTTTTGGGGTGGTATTGCCGTATTTTTTGCAGCGAGTTTCTATGGCGAGTTTTAGCCAATTGATCTCGCTTTGAGCACTTGTCTCATCGTCTAAGATGGTGCCGTCACTGATGCTCTCTATGCCTGCTTGATCGATGAGCTCATCAAGCGAGTAGGGCAAGTCTATGCCGGCTTTTTTTAGGCTTTGACTGATGTGTCTTTTGCCACGTCCACGGCGCACACTTTCGCGGATCAGCATGTGGGCGCAGCGTTCATCCGATTGATAGCCTTTATCAGCAAACTCATCTAATAAATCCGAGACCATGTCAGGGTCGCAGTCTTTATCGAGCAGCTTTTGACGCAGCTGTTTTTGTGATAATTCACGATTGGACAGATAATAAAAAGCAAGCCATCTTAGCCGGTTAACTGTTTTATCGTTTTGGTAAACTGGCTCAATGTCAACTTTTTGAAGAGCTTGGATGGTGCTCTCATCCAAAATGGTTTGATTATTATCTGCCAAGACATGAGTCATGTTTGGCTGTGGGACCGCTTTGGGCTTATTGCGAGACTTGTGTTTTTTGGATGTATTGGATGGGGTTGGCAGATCAGGTTCATTAATTGCATCATCGTCTGACAATCGGGTTTTCTTAGGTTCTGATAATGTCAATTCATGAAAATCCTGCCAAGGGTTTTGGGTTGACTTCCTGGCGGTTGGATTATCCGATTGGGTAGATTGTGTTTTTTTGATTTTAGTTGATGGTTGGTGGGTATTACCATCAGATGAATCAGCGGATACAGGTTCGCCCATATCCGCCAATATTTCTGCCAATGTTTTGATGGTGGTCATACTAAGATGTTACGCCAAATCGAACCTTAAAACAGGTCGTCATCTTACATGCCTTCGATGAATTCAGGTGGCTCACCATCATCAGCGTGAGATTCGTTGATGGGTGCGGTATTGCCCATTTTCTCTTGGCGGATTCTGTTTTCAATCTCTTGTGCGACTTCAGGATTCTCTGCCAAGTATTTGACGGTATTGGCTTTACCTTGACCGATCTTGCCTTCGCCATAGCTGTACCATGCGCCAGATTTGCCAACCGCACCGATATCTACGCCCAGATCCACAACTTCACCTAGGCGGTTGATGCCCTCGCCATACATGATTTGGAATTCGGCTTGGCGGAATGGAGGTGCCATTTTGTTTTTAATGACTTTGACGCGGGTTTCTGAACCGACGATGTCCTCGCCTTCTTTGATTTGGCCTGTGCGACGAATATCCAAACGCACCGAGGCGTAGAATTTAAGCGCGTTACCACCTGTCGTGGTCTCAGGTGAACCGAACATAACACCAATTTTCATACGAATCTGGTTAATAAAGATCACCATGCAGTTGGAGCGCTTGGCGTTGCCGGTGATCTTACGCAGTGCCTGACTCATCAGACGTGCCTGCAGACCCATGTGGCTGTCGCCCATCTCGCCTTCAATCTCAGCTTTTGGGGTGAGTGCTGCCACAGAGTCCACGACGATCATGTCCACCGCGCCAGAGCGCACCAGCATGTCGGCAATCTCTAGGGCTTGTTCGCCGTTGTCGGGCTGTGAGACCATCAGCTTATCAATATCCACGCCCAGCTTGCGCGCATAGATTGGGTCTAGAGCGTGCTCAGCATCAATGAATGCACAGGTGCCGCCTTGCTTTTGGCATTCGGCGATGGTCTGTAGGGTGAGGGTGGTTTTACCAGAGCTTTCAGGGCCGAAGATCTCAATGATACGACCTTTTGGTAAGCCGCCGATGCCCAATGCGATATCAAGACCTAATGAGCCTGTGGAGACCACATCCACGTCGATTTTTGCTGACTCGTCACCAAGGTGCATGATGGTGTTTTTACCAAAGCTTTTCTCGATCTGTGCAAGTGCCGCCTTGAGTGCTTTTTCTTTATTTTCATCGACGCTGGTGGTCGCATCCTTCGCTTTTGTGCTCATATATTTTGCCTAATTGATATTAATAAGTAAGATGTTAAACATCCAATAAATTCTTGTTTATTATAACATAATTTTGTTCGTAAATTACGATTTATCGTAGTGTTTTTATGCCTGAAGTTTGCATTAAATATGGGATGATAAAACTTAAATTTGGGACTAATATAATCACCAAAAATAAAAGTTATCCACAAGTTCCACATCAAAAAATACAACAATTTGTGGAACATTGTACAGCCTAATAAAATGTATTATTATGAAAATAGATTTGTCAATATCTAATTTTATAAATTCATAAGTTATTGATTTTATTTATAAAATAAAATTTATCTACAATAATTGTGGATTTATGACAGCACGGTTAAAGCGCCTATTTATATAGCGTTGCTCACCAAAAGTTCACCTTTTCCACAAAGTTATCCACAGTTTTTGTGGATAATATTTCAAGCCCAACAAACTCAAAGGATTGCACGCATGAGATTCAATTTTTAGCTGATTTTTAAGATTTTTTTAAAGGATAAGTTTTGCGCTAAAATCAGCATGTTTCACAAATATGACAAAGGTAATTTTTTGTGAAACAGCATGATTTGGGTGAAATTTGATCGTTGATGTGATGGATAAAAAAGACGACACTAAATGCCGTCTTTGAGGTGATTTTGGGATTTTATACTCTTTGGTAGATGAGATCCCAAGAGCTGCGCCCATAATCAAAGCCGCGCTTTTCAAATTTGGTATAAGGGCGAAAATCTGGGCGCGGGATGAAGTTACCTTGACCTGCGGTATTACCAAAAATAGGCATATTATCAAGCACTTCAAGCATCCATAGGGCATAATGCTCCCAGTCGGTGGCTGCGTGGAAAGTACCGCCTACCTTTAGCGTGCGAGCCACGATTTCCATGCGGTGCGTGGTGACGAAGCGGCGTTTGTAATGGCGCTTTTTTTGCCATGGGTCTGGGAAGTATAGCTGAACGGTATCAAGGTGATTTTCGGGCAGATTCGTCAGTAGCTCGATGGCATCACCGCTTAGTACCTTGAGGTTGGTCAGTCCAAGCTCGTGGGCGATGTAGGCGGTGCGCCCGATGCCGGGTTCGTGCACTTCGATGCCAACGAAGTTGCGCGTTGGGTCGTTCTTCGCCATCTCAATTAGGCTGTCACCCATGCCAAAGCCAATTTCTAGCGTGATGGGCGCATTCTCGCCGTTTGGCGTGTCTTTAAAATAAACTCTTAGATTGTGAATATCGTTGACATCACCCAATTTGCCAAGCTCAAAGCCTTGATTGATGATATAAGGTGCGTACTCATCAGAGGTTAGGGCGATTTCGCTTGATTGGCTCATGTGCGTGCGACGCTTCATGAACGTGTCGATTTGACGAAATTGTTCAGGGGTTTGGTTTAGGCGGCTGATCTGTTCGCTGATGGTGTCGCGGTCTGTGTCGGGGGTTTGGCGATCACCGCCAACAGGTGCGAGAAATTCTGCTTTTTGGGTCATGGTATTATTGGCAAAAAAGTCGTAAAATGATAGGTTAAACTCGGTAATTATAAGCCAAGCCAACCATAACCGCAAACGATTTTGTGATAGATGTATGATTCGCCTGCCATTTTTAGAAGATACCACGCCACCGCCATTTTATCAGGCGCATCTGACGCCTAATGAGCGCACTCAGCTTGACAAATGGTTCATCGGGCTGCGTTCTCAAAAGTATTACCTAAAGCGCTTCGAGGAATTCGATCATGCTGGTAAGCTGCATGCGCGTTGGCATTGGGCGGCGTTCTTTTGTACCTTTGGGTGGCTGCTTTATCGCAAGCGTTATCTGGACTGCGTGGTGTACTGCGTGGCAGGCTGGTCGTTCATTAAGGTGAATATCGCCATTATATTAGCGGTATTTGAATTTACGGTGATCGGGTTTTTGCCCGAAGAATATCAAATGTGGGCGCGCGTCATCGTAGGTGGCTCTGTTTGGCTGTTCTGGGCGTCCATGGTGGCCAGATGGGCAGATGCGTACTATTATCGCATGGCGCGCCGAGAGATCGCTGATGTGCTGGACTTTTATCCGCGCAATCAAGAATCTCAAAAAGCACACCTAAAGCGTGAGGGTGGCACCAGCCTTGTGGGCATGAGTATCGCCTTTGCCATATTTGGAGTGATGCTCTCAATCATCATCGGTCAGTTCGTTCCGATCATCACCATGCAAAAAGAACAAGAAGTCATCTTTGAAAGCTATCGTTCTGCCAACGCTGTACAAAAACGCGTCGCAGCGATCTACGATGCCAGCCATCAATGCCCTGTTAATCTGCCCGTCTCTGCTGACAATCAGCGCGTCTCCATGGTGGTAACAGATCGCGTGGCAGGCGTGCAGACGGATTGTGCAATTGTCGCCACTGTATCGGGTGCGAATTATCCAGTGCGTTACCTAAATGGTGAGACCTTAGTCATCTATCACACCAAGAATGACCAAGGACAGCACATATGGCGATGTCAAACATCGCTAAACAAAAAGCGCCACCCAAAAAGCTGTGTTGGTTAGCATGTCAGATAGGGTATCTGGAGGACTAAATGCCTTCGTGATTAAGTGTCTTGCCATGCTGGCGATGACGCTTGATCATGTGGCGTGGGCGTTTTTAAAGGTGGATAGCCATCTGTCCGAATGGCTGCACTTCATTGGCCGTATGGTTGCGCCCATCATGGTCTATCTGCTGATAGTGGGGTATTATCATACGCATGATGTCGTGGCTTATGCTAGGCGGCTATTGGTCTTTGCGTTGATCGCGCAGCTGCCTTATTGGATGTTTAGCCTGTCCATTGAATCGATATTACAAGGCGTGCCATGGCAGGATTATGGACATGGTAACGTACTATTTACCTTGTTTTGTGCGTTAATGGCGCTCATCGTCTATCATAGCTCTCACAGCACAATCGTTAAACTTGTGTTGATTGTGCTAATGCATCCTGTTGTGCAGTTATTTGATTATGGATTTGCCTTGGTGGCGATGGTGCTGCTGTTTGCGTATTTTTATCATGACACAAGAAAGCTCATCATCGCCTACGTGCTGGCTTGTCCTGCGTTTTATGTGTTGACCTATGGATTTGAGCGGACGGTGGGTCTTGGCTACATGCATTTTGGCATGCTGCTGGCTGCTGCGATGATTTATTATTCTAATGATGAAAAAGGATCAAGCTTCGGCGGTAGGTATTTGTTTTATTGGTTTTATCCGGTGCATCTATTAATCATCGCACTGCTGGCTTATGCCTTGGGGTGACTACCAGCCCATTGGGTCGATGTCGAGAGTGGCTTTGACGCCTTTAACACTTGGTAGATTGAGTAGTCGTTGCCAATGTTCTGATAAGACGCCATGAAGTGTCTTTCGGTCTTTTGCGAGCAATAACAACTGCGTGTGATGGCGGTTGTTTTTTTTGCTCATGGGTGCATCGATGGCGCCACTTTTGGCAAGATTTGGCGTGTCGGGCAGCTCTCTTGCGATCTGGCTGATGGCGTCGCGGGCGCGTGTCTGATCATGACTTTCTACACGGATCAGTGCGGCGTGACTGTACGGCGGCAAGCCCAACAGTTGACGCTCCTTTAATAGCGTGTCAGCGAATGCCAGATAGCCGTGCTTGATGAGGGTTAGCAGTAGAATGTTATCAGGTTGGCGTGTCTGAATGATGACGTTGCCTGGTTTGTGGGCGCGCCCTGCACGTCCTGCCACCTGAATGATGCGCTGGGCGGTATGCTCTGGTGAGCGAAAATCAGGCGACAAAAACCCCAAATCCGCATCAATCACAACCACCAGTGTTACATTCGGAAAGTGATGTCCCTTGGCAATCATCTGCGTGCCGACCAATATCGCAGGCTCGCCTGTCAGGATTTGTTGATACATCGCCTCCCAAGCGCCTTTTTTGCGCATGGTGTCGCGGTCAATCTGCCAGATGGGATAAGTTTGGTGGTTCGTCTGTGGATTGCTAAATAGGGCGTGTAGCTGCTCAGACAGCTTGCTCGTGCCTAGCCCTAATGTCTGCAGGTTGCGACTATTACAATTTGGGCAGGTCTGTGGTTCGTGCGTCTGATGGCCGCAGTGATGGCATTTTAAGTGATTAAATGGATGCTTATGTACTGTTAGATGTGCATCGCAGTGCGGACAATCCGCCTGCCAACCACAGGCATCACACATCAAGATAGGCGCGTAGCCACGACGATTCAAAAAAATCAATACCTGCTCACCAAGCTCAAGGCAACGCCTGATATGCAGAATGCTGTCATCAGGCAATAGGGTCTCTTGTGGTGTGCCGTCAGTCTGCACGATCGAGCGAGTGCCAAGACGAATGTCAACCAAGCGCATAACAACCTCGGTAGCAGCCCCTGCACGCGTGGGTAGCTTGTACTCTGTGAGCTTACCATCTTTGGAGAGCTTTAGCTGCTCAAGGCTGGGTGTGGCGGTGCCTAGAATCGTTGGGATCTTATGGTGAAAACCGCGCCATAGAGCAACATCAGAAGCATGATAGCGAAGATGGTCTTGCTGCTTATAAGAGCCGTCATGTGCTTCATCGATGATGATAAGACCGAGATTGGCAAAGGGGTAGAGGATGCTCGATCGGGTGCCAATGATGATCTGAGCGCGCCCTGAGTTGCAATCTTGCCAGCCCTCTAGGCGTTCATCATCATTCATACCAGAATGCAAAACACAAATCTGAGCATCAAAACGCGAGCTAAATCGTGCCTTGGTCTGTGGGGTTAGCCCGATTTCGGGGACTAAGATCAGCACTTGCTTGCCCAGCTGTAGTGCATACCACATCGCATGTAGATACACTTCTGTCTTGCCCGAGCCTGTGATGCCATTTAATAACACACCCTGATAAACGCCATCATCGATGGCTGAGCGAATACCATCAAATGCCAACTGCTGCTTGGCATTTAAAGTGAGCGGTTCACCCAGTAGGGCAGGCGCTTTGGGCAGGGGTGTCTCATCTCGTGTGAGAATGAAAGAACGAATCAGCCCTTTGTCTTTTAGGGTGTTTAACTGGGCTTTGGTGGCGCCTAGCTGTAGCAGCTCCGCCTCGTTAATACTGGGCGTGCTGTCTTTAATGGTGTTAAAAATATGCCATTGTTTTTTGGCGGTTTTACTGATATTGGCTGTGACAAAATCATCATCCATCGCCGAATCAGCCAGCTGCCAGAAGGTGAGTTTTTGCGTGAGAGATTTGCCTTGATTAATCAAGCTTGGCAACATCACAGACAGGGTGTCACCCAGTGGATAATGATAATAGGTAGAGAGCCAATTTGCCAAATCAAGCAATGTATCATCTAAGATGGCGTGATCATCTAGACACTCGTAAATGGCTTTTAGCTTATGATGTGGGACGTCAGTATCCGATGGATCGATGTGCGCAATGACAATGCCGACCAAGTCTTGGCGGCCAAAAGGCGCACGCACGCGAGAACCGATGGACGGTAAATTACCATCTATGAGGTGTTCGTTGGGACATAGGTAGTCAAATAGCCGATACAAAGGGGTCGACAGGGCGATGCGCAATAGGGTATGATGCATAAAACAAAGGCTTAGCGATGACCAAGCCCGATGTTATCTTAGGTTAAATGTCTAGATGTAAGATGGCTTCGATCTCAACCACACCACCTTTTGGTAGAGCAGCCACTTGAACCGCGGCACGCGCAGGATAAGGCGAGATTAATCTGTCATTAAATACTTCGTTCAGCACAGCAAAATCATTCAAATCAGTCAAAGATACGTTAAATTTAACTGTGTCATTCAATGAGCCACCCGCAGCCTTGGCGATGGCTGCTAGATTATCAAAAGCCTGCTCAGCTTGCGCACGAAAGCCGTCTTTTAGTTCCATTGACTTAGGATCTAAGCCTAACTGACCTGAGATGTAGACGGTGCTGCCTGCTTTCACTGCTTGGGAGTATGTGCCAACTGCTGCTGGTGCATCATCTGTATGAATGATTTGTTTTGCCATGAGATTTCCTTGATTTTTAATAACTTATGAGCAATCAATCGGGATAATTAGGCTTTGGTGCGCCTAAAATAAGCAACCAACTTATCAAACAAGCTCATCGCAGGCTTGTCCGTATAGACGATATTGCCTGCCACATTGTCAGCAGTCTTAGGTAAGATATTTGGTTCGCATTTACCCAAAAAATGCGCCGCTTCTGCTTTAGAATTAAGATCGATATTACAGCACATAATACACCTTCTGTATGGTTAATTACTTATCTTTATCATAAATCAATTGCCACCTGTAATTCAAGTGGTTTTTGAATATTGCCCAAAAAAGCCTAAATTACTGGTATAAGCGCATGATGTTCGGATAACCTAGAATCTGACGCAATCTTTGGATACCTTCTTCTAGGTGGGTTCGTGAGCGCACGACCACATTTAAGGTGGTGGTGCCGACTTTACTGTTCTTGTCTTTATCATCGGCTTTGACAGAAGTATTCTCAACGCCGATGTTAAGTGCACGCAGCTCGTAGATCGCCTGACTGATCTGTTCTTCGTTGAGCATCGCGAACACTCGCAAAGTCGCTGAGAAATGCAGCTGGTGCGCATTATGATCGATCTTCACGCCACCTTTCCAGTGAACTTGGATGATCTGGTAGGGGTTGTCTGCGCGGATGGCATCTAGCGAGTAGCATTTGTGGCGGTGGATCACCAAGCCTTGACGTGCTGACAGATGTCCTACAATATGGTCGCCATAGATGGGGTTGCAGCATTTGGCAAAGGTGAGCTCCACGCCTTTTACGCCTGCGATCAGGTGCTTGGATTGGGTGATCTCATTGCCATCAGCGATGTCTACTTCTTCGCTAAACAGTCGAGACACCACCAGCTGAGCCAATAGCGAGCCAGTCGCAATCTGCAAAAATATCTCACGCTGATTGGACACGCCACGCCACGCCAAGATATCAGACCATTCGTGTTTGGTGATGTCATCAATCGACTTGTCATAGGCGCTTAGGGCGCGCGTTAGGGCTTCTTTGCCTGCGTGTTCTTTTTGATCTTCTGGCAGGTGTTTTAGGAATTTTAGAATTTCGCTACGTGCTTTGTTGGTGGCGACAAAGCCCAGCCAGTCGGCTCTTGGCATGGCGTTCTTGTCTGTGTCAATATGCACCGAGTCACCATCGGCCAGTACCAATCCCAATTTACCATGCTCGCCGTTAATGTCTGCACCTGTGGCGATGTTACCGATGGCAGGACCGACCGCATAGGCGAAGTCTAGCGCCGTGGCACCGCGCGGCAGCTCGTAAGCGCGGCCTTGCGGGCTGTAGCAGACGATCTTGCGTTCATGTAGGTAATTAAGCAGCTCGTTAATGATGGCGACAGAGCGCTCCGTGTCTTCTTGGCTGCCTTGGCCGGATTTGCTGTTTGCCAGATCGCGCATGTTGCGAAGACTTGCTTGGATGACCGATTGGCTGATGTCGCCTTTGTCGTTACTGATGATGCCAAGACGGGCAGCTTCTTGCATGCGTTTGGTAAGTAGGGTGATTTTGATGTGACTATAATCACGCTCATAGATCAGCGTTAGTGATTGATTGCCGCCCGCTTGAGGTTTGCGGATGTTATCACGAATCTGGTCGTTGCTGATTTCGTATTTTTGCACCAAATAGAACGCCAATTTATCGCACGATTCGATGTTATCTAGCACCACTTCAAAGTCGTATTGGCGAATGAGTCGGTTAATCTCGCCGCGGTTTTTGAAAAATTGGCGATACATTGAGGTGCGGTTATCCAGTACCTGAACGTGACCGCTTAGGTTTAGATGGCTAAGTAGATTCTGCAGATAGGTACTGATTTCGATTTTTTGGAAGTTGCGCCCAAGCCCGTGCTGTAGTAGCTTATCGGTGAACTTGGTGTACATCTCGGGGTTTAGGTTGCGATAACACAGCAGCTCAATGTAGTCGGCGATGTCGTTCAATCCCATGATGCGCGCGAACGGAATATAAAAATCAAGCGTCTCGCTGGCGGTGCGTTTTTGTTTCTCTTCGCTGACAGCGTCAAGGGTTGACATGTTGTGCAGTCGGTCGGAGAGTTTGATGATTAGGACGCGCGGATCGATGAGTGTTGCGGTTAGAATCTTATGGAATGTCGCAGCTTGGCTTTGCTGCTTATTCATGCTTGATGATTTAAGCTTAGTTACGCCATCTACCAAGCGTGACACCGTCTCGCCAAATTCCTGAGTGAGCATCTCATCCGTCACGTCGGTATCTTCGACCGTATCGTGTAAGATGGCAGCGATGATGGTATCGCGATCTAGGCGAAAGCCTGTCAAGATCTCAGCCACGGCGATCGGGTGGGTGATGTACGGCTCGCCTGATTTACGCTTGTCCTTGATGTGCGCCACGTCACCAAAATGGCAGGCGCGCAGGACGTCTTGGCGTTCCACCTTGTCCAAATAACTCACCGAGCGCATCAAGCTGTCACGTGATTCATCAACCAAGGGATGGCTTAAATGGGTGGGGATGTCATGCGGGCGGTAGTTGGCTAGCATAGGTACTCTTAACTCGTAAACAAAAGGGTGCAGACGCGACCATAAAACCATTATAAATATCAAGTATTGACCATATTGTCAATAGCTTGATTTATTGATTTTTATCATTGTGGCATTCAGCTTATTAATGAATGTCCAGTGGGTGTGATAAATGATTGATTTATCATTAAAAAAAACCGCATTTTGATGATGCGGTTTTTGATTTTTAATTAAATCAATGGTTGTGATTAAAATTAAAAATCAGCAGGAGTCAGCTTGGAAAAATCCATCAGCTCAGGAACTTTGATGACGATTTCTTCTTCTGGCTCATCTAGGATGTCGCGCGTTACGTTGCCGGCGGCGATTTCGCGCAGGGAAAGCACGGTTGGCTTATCGTTATCAACCGCAACAGTAGGCTCAGCGCTACCCTTGGCAAGCTGACGGGCACGTTTGCTTGCCACTAAAATTAGCTCAAAGCGATTATCAACATTATCAAGACAATCTTCAATGGTCACTCGTGCCATGGTTACTCTCTTTTAATTGGATGAATTTGGAAAAATAAACGCTTATTGTATCAAATTCAATTCAGCTTTTAAAGTATTTTGTCGGGCTTATTTGCCCTTAGCGTCCGCCCAGATGATTTTGTGCAGTTGCAATTGAAAGCGCACAGGCAAACCGTCCGCCAATATCCATTCGGCAAGCTCTACTGCCAAATTTGGCACGTCCGATTTACGCTCGTCTATGTTAAACATGGGCGAAAACCACACCACACCGCATTTTTTATCAAGCTCGTATTTTTGTAGCATTTCTTTTGCCCAGTCATAATCGGCACGGTCGGCAATGACGATTTTGATTTGGTCATTGTTGGTGAGATATTCTAAATTCTTCCACAGATTTTTACGCACTTCGCCCGATGACGGGCTTTTTAGATCCATTACCTTTGACACCGCTACTGGCACGTCCTTGACCGACAACGCCCCTGCGGTTTCTAATGAAATCTCATAACCATTATCAAGGAGCAATTTCATCAAGGCAATGGCGTTGGGCTGGGCAAGTGGCTCACCCCCTGTTAGGCAAATGCGTTTGCAAGGGTATTGTTTGATATATTCCAAAATCGTATCGAGCCCCCAACGCTCGCCCCCTGTAAATGAATAAGTCGTGTCGCAATAGACACAGCGGAGCGGACAACCTGTCAGGCGAATAAAAATGGTCGGCAAACCCATCGCTAAGGCTTCACCCTGCAAGGAATAAAAAATCTCCGTCAAACGAAGACCTGCAGACGGGTCGGTGGTGGGGATAAAGGTATTGCGTAAACGGGTGGAATTTGGCATTGATATTAAAATTGGCAAAACTTAATATTATAAGGGATTTTTATGATTAATGCTATGAACTGTATAAAAAACCGCCCTTAAAAAAGGACGGCTTTAATTTTTAAATCTTAAAAATTACTCGGTGCGAAGCAAGTCGTTTAGGCTGGTCTTAGCGCGAGTTTGAGCATCTACTTTTTTGACGATGATGGCAGCGTATAGGCTGTATTTTCCGCATGGGCTTGGCAAGTTACCTGGTACGACAACCGAACCTGCTGGCACACGTCCGTAGTGGATTTCACCTGTTTCACGGTCGTAGATTTTGGTAGATTGACCGATATACACACCCATTGAGATGACCGAGCCTTCTTCAACAATCACGCCTTCCACGATTTCAGAACGAGCACCGATAAAGCAGTTATCTTCAATGATGGTCGGGTTTGCTTGTAGGGGTTCTAGCACACCACCGATACCCACACCGCCTGATAGGTGGACGTTTTTGCCGATTTGGGCACATGAGCCAACGGTCGCCCAAGTATCCACCATGGTGCCTTCGTCCACATACGCACCGATGTTGGTATAAGACGGCATTAGCACGACATTTTTGGCGATGAATGAGCCTTTACGAGCCACCGCAGGCGGAACGACACGCACGCCTGCGCTTTTGAAATCTTCTTCCGTCCAATCGGTAAATTTGGTATCTACTTTGTCAAAAAAGCGTAAATCGCAAGACTCAATCGGCTTATTATCATTGATTTTGAATGACAATAGTACGGCTTTTTTGACCCATTGATGAACCACCCATTCGCCGTCAATTTTTTCGGCAACACGAAGTGAGCCATTATCAAGACCTGCCAAGACTTCTTCAACGGCAGAACGCACGTCTGACGGGCAGTCGGTCGCGCCGAAGTTAGCACGGTTGTCAAAGGCAGTTTCGATGACGTTTTGTAAAGACATAATAATTTCCTAAGTGAAGTAAAAAAACATTTTATTCTAGCACAATTTAAACTGATTTTATTGAGGTTTTTGATTGGCTTTGTCAATGGTGTGATTTTTTAGCCACGCCAAAATATCCCCATACACCCTATCTTTATCCGTCTCGTGTAGTGGCTCGTGTCTCATGTTGGGATATAGGTGCGTGCAGACGTTTTGTCCTGCACGGATAAGCTCGCTTTGAAGTTCATCAATGTCTTGCCCCATGCGTCCAACCGGGTCGTCTTTGCCACTGACGAGTAAAATGCGAAAATCTGTGGGCGTGTGGGCATACCATGTGGGCGATGTGGCTTTTTTGATAAGGGCTTGCAAGGCGACAAAGCCATTATTGCTAAATGCAAAACCGCATAAGGGATCAGCTTCAAAGGTTTTGATGCTGTCGGTGTTTTCGGCCAGCCATGCAAAAGGCGATGCCGATATGGGTGAGCGGATTTGCGAGAGCAGATAGTGGTTTAACAATGTGGCAAAGCGGGCGTTGGGGCGTTTTGGGTTTATGTAATTCATCGCCCCAAGTGCGATTAGAGCAAAGCGGTTGATAAGCCCAAAGCTGTTGCCCGTCCCCATAATAATCGCCCCGTCAAAGCTTGTGGCGTGGTGGGTCAGCACCGTCCGCACGACAAACGACCCCATAGAATGTCCCATGATGTAATGAGGCGTGGGGCGGTCGGTCAGCGTGCGTGCCTTGTCTTTTAGTTTATCCGCCATGATAACCACGTCTTTGCACAGGGCTTGGATGGGGTGTTTTTCGTCAATGAAACCAAGCTCGTATTTGTCCTTAACTGTCTGCCCATGCCCAAGCTGGTCATAAGTCGCCACCAGCACGCCATTATCCGCCAGAAACTGGGCAAAATCTGCATAACGCCCACTATGCTCGCTCATGCCATGCACGATAAGCAAGGTGGCGGTGATATTTCCTTTGGGGATAAAAAAAGTGTGATGCAGGCGGTGAATGCCGTTTGATGAAAGAATGGTTTGGGTCATTTTTGTGTACAGTTGTTAATTTTTATTATTATACAAAATTTTTTACCGACGTGTTGGGTTTTTTGCGCTTGGTGTTGGTGCCGACATGAGCGTGTAAGTGTTTGGTATGGTCTATTGTTTGTGGCATCAATCATAAAAATGAACAACCATGCCTACAATAATTTTTCAACCACTTCCCAGATATAATCCCGCATCAAGTCTTTATAATACAAAGTAATGTCTTTCTTTCTGATAAAATAGGCTTTAAAATTTCGCTATTTTCACGCATTTGTCTTAGTTCTAATGTGCATAATCGCTCTTGGGAAATTCACAATTATTATACCACAACGCACACAATGCTTTGACAACCACCGCCTTTTTGGAATTTGGAAAATTTTTATCATCAATCGCCCTTAAAAGCATTGGCAAATACTTCATCTCGGCAAGGTCTAAATCTTCATAAAATCCTTCTGAAAATTGATAATCAGGATTATTTGTCCAAATATTAAAAAGCTCATCAGTAATTTCAAAATTGGATTTTGACACACTTTCTATTTTACCACCACAAATCGCACAAGGTGTATCCCAAAGTTTATTTTTGTCAAACAAATCAAATGCCACTTCCAATAAAGTAAGAGAGATGTTGCTTTTGTGATTTTTTTTGCACAATGGGTTGTTACGGTATAGATTTTGTTATTTTGCATGGTTGATTGGTTTTTTATCATTTAATATTGGTGAATGTGGGATTGTGATACGCTCTTAAAAACCCAATGCCAAACGAACCGCTTTTATTTCTTAATTGTAAAATAAAAACCGACATAACTTATTATATCGGTTTTTTGTTATTTAAAACAAAAGTGTATTTTTGCTTTAATTTTCTGGGAGTACCTTTTGTTTGTCAATCAGGATTTAAGAAATTCTCCCGATAAAGCATTCAAACAAATGGTGTGATGTTTTTAAATTTAATGTCGGCATTTGTGATTTCAATGCTAGGCCAGATCAATCACTGCCTGCCCCCATTCTACCTTATCGCCTTCATTGAGCAAAAATGATTCAATGACGCCTGCCTTGTCCGCCACAATCGGTGTCAAAACCCCAAGTGCCAACACACCTGCCACAGTATCGCCCACATTGACGGTGTCTCCTGCTTTTAGGGCAATGCCATCAAGACACAAAACACCCACCGCCTTTGAGACGATGGTGTTTTGATTGATTGCTGGGCTTGGGATTTCGTGACTTGGCGTAGTCGGCATAGCCACAGCACAAGGTGCTTGTAGGGTGGTCAGATGATTGACCGCCTTAAGTTTGCTTGTGCCATGACTGATTTCAACTTCTGCCAGCGTGCTTTGTGAGACAAGCGTAACAAAGCGTTGTACATCATCAAAAGAAATGGAATTCATCATTATCCTGCCAAATATTTAAAAATGGTAATCACACTTAGGATTGACATGGCAACCGCCACAATCCAACCAAAGACAGCTATCCAAACAGGGTGCTTATAATCGCCAATGATATTTTTCTTGTAAGCGGCAAGCAAAATCACCACCAAAGCAATCGGCAAGACCAAACCGTTTAGCGTGCCAACCAAAACAAGCACTTGGGCGGGTCTGCCAATCGTAGCAAAGACCAGTGTTGAGACAGCAATAAAGCCAATGATAAAATAACGGCTATGTTTGGCAATGCCTGCATGGAAATTGGTCAAAAACGACACCGAAGTATAAGCACAGCCAATCACCGAAGTGATGGACGCTGCCCAAATTACCACGCCAAAAATCACACGACCTGTGTCGCCAAGTCCGTGAACAAAAGGTGTCAAGGCAGGATTATCTGTCATCATGGCAACGCCTGAACTCACCACACCAAGACACGCCAAAAATAAAAACACACGAATCACGGACGCTGCCAAGATGCCATTGATGGAGCTTTTTGAGACGGCAGAAAGATTTTCTTTGCCTGTAATGCCTGCATCAAGCAGACGATGCGCCCCAGAAAAGGTAATATAACCGCCGACCGTACCACCGACCAAAGTTACAATCGCCATCGCATCAATTTTTTCAGGAGCAACCGTACGAACAACCGCCTCGCCAAAAGGTGGATCGGTATTAAAAACCACATAAATAATCAGGGCAATCAACACAAAGCCCATCAATTGAGCAAATTTGTCCACCAAAGAGCCTACCTCTTTGCTCAAAAAGATTCCCACTGCAATCACGCCAGAGACCAACGCTCCGATAACAGGATCGATGCCAAAGACCGATTGCACACCAAGACCTGCACCGCCAATGTTGCCGATATTAAAAGCAAGTCCGCCCATAATAATCAGTCCTGCCAAAACATAGCCCATGCCAGGTAGGACAAGGTTGGCAATTTCTTGAGCTTTCATTTTTGAAATGGCAATCACTCGCCAAACATTGAGCTGTACGCCAATATCCATCAAAATAGAGACCAAAATCACAAAGCCGAAACTTGCCCCCAGCTTTTCGGTAAAGGTGGCGGTTTGGGTCAAAAATCCAGGTCCGACCGCAGAAGTCGCCATCAAAAAGGCAGCGCCTAAGATGGCGGATTTTTGGGTAGTGTTTTTCATAAAATTTCCTTATAGCCTCAATTAAAAGAGATGACCGATGAAGTATCGGCGTTGATTTTTTTGATAAATCAATTATTTGTCATAAACGATGTAATGGCAATACCTTGTTGTTGCAAGGATGCTTTGATTTTTTGGGCAAATACCAAGGCGTGCTTGCCATCACCATGCAAACAAATGCTGTCCACTTGTAAGTCAATCACATTGCCATCAACAGCCACCACTTGCCCATCTTTTACCATACGGACAACTTGGGCAATCGCCTCATTATCGTCTTCAATCAGGGCGTCTGGCAGGGTGCGAGACACCAAAGTGCCATCGCTGTTGTAGCGTCTGTCGGCAAAGGCCTCACAAATCACTTTTAGCCCAAGGGCTTTGCCTGCCTCGACAAGCTTACCACCAGACAGCCCCATCAATGCCAGCTTGGGGTCAAAATCATAAACCGCTTGGGCGATGGCATGGGCAAGGGTCGCATCGGTGCTGGCTTGATTGTACAAAGCCCCGTGTGGTTTGACATAGCTTGGTTTTAGTCCCAAAGTCTGGCAAACGGACACAACCGCCCCCATTTGATAAGCCATCAATGCTTGTATTTCGCTTGTTGGCAAATCTTGATTGCTCCGCCCAAAATTGGCACGGTCGTCATAGCTTGGGTGAATGCCAATGCTGACATTGTGGGCTTTGGCATAAGCAAGCGTTTGTATCATTTGGCGAACCCCACCTGCGTGCAATCCTGCACAGATGTTTGCTGAGCTGATGATGGACATCAAGGGTTGGTCAAATTCAAAGCCTTCTGCCACATCGGCATTTAAATCAATGTGTGCCATTGTTTTTCCTTTATTGGTTTAAAAATTACTTTAAAAACGCGTTGCCATCTTTGCTATTTGCGCAAGGTGGGTGGTGTAATGAGCTTGTTTTTGTAGGGCAGTTGTGCCATTGACATAGTTAAAGCGAATTTTTTTGCCAAATTGCACCTGTGCCAATTTGCCCAAATCCGCCCCAATTACCGCTCCGATTTTGGGATAACCGCCGGTGGTCTGAGCGTCCGCCATCAACACGATTGGCTTACCATCGGGGGGAACTTGTATCATGCCAAAATCCACGCCGTGCGAATTCATTTCAATGGCATCAAATTGCAAGGGCGTGCCGTCTAAGCGGTAGCCCATACGGTTGCTGTTTGGCGACAAGGTAAATTCCTGTTTACAAAATGTGTCTATCGTCTGTACAATGCGGTCATATTCGCTGCTTTTGATGACATCAATCACAGTCACAGGCTCAAAGCGGTACAAATTTGCCACGCCCATCGCACTCATTGGAATGCCTGCTTGATAAGGCAGTTCATCGCCTGCCATCACAAAGCGTCCAAGCCCGCCAAGTCCTGTTTTGGTGTCGGTGCTGGCAGAGCCAAGCTCCTTGGCAAAATCAAAGCCACCTTGTACGCACAAATAGCTGTGCATGCCTTTTGTTTGGCGTTTTAGGGCAAGGGTTTGTCCAGCTTGGGCAAAATACCGATAGCCTGTGATGATGGGTGTTTCGTCAAGGTTGCCATCAACAACCGCCCCTGTCAGACAAAAAGCGGTGTCCTTGCCAAAAGTGGCGGTCAGTCCGCCAAGGCTAATTTCAAGGGCAGGCGTGTTGTCATCATTACCAAGCAGAGCATTGCCAAGCCGAAACGACAAAGGGTCAATCGCGCCACAACGCCCAATGCCAAGCCCCAAATAGCCTTCACGCCCCAAGTCTTGAATACTGGCAATGGCGGATAAGTGAGTGATTTTTAACATAATTGCTCCTTATTATCCTTATGCCAAAATTTCCGTTGCTACAAAGCGTAAGGTATCGCCTGCTTGTAGTAGTGTTGGTGGGTTTTGGCTTTTATCAAATAAAGGCAAAGTGGTACGCCCTAAAAGTTGCCAACCCCCTGGGGATTCAAACGGATAAATGCCTGTTTGCCCGCCGCCGATACCGACCGAGCCTTGGAGAACTTTGGTTCGGGGCTTGGCGTGGCGGGGCAGGTGCAAGGCTTTAGGTAAGTCACCAAGATAGGGAAATCCTGCCTGAAAGCCAATAAAATACACCGTATAAAGTGGGGCGGTGTGCTGTTTGACCAGTTCGTCCACGCTTATGCCAAGCGTTTTGGCACTGGCGACCAAATCCACGCCACACTCTCCCCCGTAAATCACAGGAATGTCAATGTGCTTGCCTTGAATGCCTTGCAAATTATCCAAATTTTGGGCAAAGTCGTGTGTTAGCTCATTGAGCAATCTTTCGCACACCGCTAATTGGCTAGGGTCTTGGTACAACGCCTGTTTATCCAAATACACCGTTAAGGCATTCATGCCAACCACCACTTCACGCACGCCAAGCGTATTGTCGGCTCTTAAGTGATTTGCTAACGCCCAGCACAGTTTTTGTTTATCAAGGCTAATTTCCCCACCTAAAAATAGCACAAGTGTACTTTCTGATGAGCATTGCCAAGTGGTATTAATGTCCATCTTGCCCCCTAGTGTTTGTGATTGGGCTGATTGTTGTGATGATTGTCAAGCCAATGGGTCAAATAATGAATGCTGACCCCGCCTTGACAAAAAGATTCATTATCAAACATGGCTTGATGTAGGGCTTTGTTGGTTTCTACGCCTTGAATGTCAAGCTCTGTCAGGGCGGATTTCATTTTGGCAATGGCAAGCTCACGGGTGGGGGCATGAATGCATAATTTGCCAATCAAACTGTCATAATAGGCAGGAATTTGATAGCCTGTATACAGATGGCTGTCCACCCGTGTGCCATAGCCTGCAGGCAGATGACAATAGCTCACTGTCCCTGCCGATGGCATCAGGCTAAAAGGGTGTTCGGCATTGATACGGCATTCAAAGGCGTGCCCTGTCAAGCGAATGTCGTCTTGGCTAAATTGCAAAGGATAACCTTCGGCAACTCGGATTTGTTCGGCAATCAAATTCACGCCCGTTACAAGCTCGGTAACGGGGTGTTCTACTTGAATGCGGGTGTTCATTTCAATAAAGAAAAATTCGCCATTTTCATACAAAAATTCAAAAGTCCCGACCCCACGATAGCCCATATCCAAGCAAGCCTTGATACAGGCTTGTCCGATTTTGTCTCGCTCATCTTGGCTGATAAAGGGGGCGGGGGCTTCTTCGATGATTTTTTGATGACGGCGTTGCATAGAACAATCTCGCTCGCCCAAATGAATGGCATTGCCATGCGTATCAGCAATCACTTGAATCTCAATATGACGAGGATTTTTTAGATAGCGTTCCATATAGACCACAGGGTTACCAAAGGCGCTCATCGCTTCTTTTTTGGTCATAGCGACCGCTCCTAGCAGCTCGTCCATACTCTCAACCACACGCATACCCCGTCCGCCGCCACCCCCTGAGGCTTTGATGATGACAGGTAAGCCAACTTGTTTGGCGATGTTGATGATTGCTTCATCGTCATCAGGCAGCGCCCCATCAGAGCCTGGAACGCAAGGCACGCCTGAGGCAAGCATGGTTTGCTTGGCGGTAACTTTATCGCCCATCATACGAATGTTTTGGGCGGTAGGACCGATAAAAACAAAGCCTTGCTCGGTAACAAATTCAGCAAAATCGGCATTTTCGCTCAAAAACCCATAACCAGGGTGAATGGCGTCCACGCCCGTCAATTCTGCTGCTGCCAAGATGGATCGCTGATTCAGATAGCTGTCTTTGGGCAAATGACTGCCAATACAAACCGTCTCATCGGCAAGGCGAGCAGGCAGGCTGTCCTTATCGGCGGTAGAATGCACCAACACCGAACCAATGCCAAGCTCACGACACACCCGAATGATTCGCAGGGCGATTTCACCACGGTTGGCGATGAGAATTTTTTTAAATTTTTTGCTCATGTTCTTATCCTATTCAATCACAAACAAAGGCGAGTCGTATTCCACCATTTGACCTTCGTCCACCAAAATCTCACGCACCACCCCTGCCTTGTCTGCCTTGACTTCGTGCATGATTTTCATGGCTTCCACAATACACAAGGTATCGCCTGCTTTGACGGCATCGCCAATTTCAACAAAATTGGGGCTATCAGGAGCGGATTTACGATAAAAAGTGCCAAGCATAGGTGAGGTGATGGTGTGAAAATTGGTGGGTTCGGTGGGTGGCGTAGTTGAGCTGATTTGGTTTTGGGGTGTGTCTGACAGGTCTTGGAGCGACATTTGGGCTAAGGTGTGAGGCGCAGCCTGAGATAACACTTGGGGCAAAGGTTGGCTTGGGTTGGTCAAAATAACCGTCTGCGTGCCATCTTGAATGTGAAGTGAGTGAATCTTGGCGGTTTCGGTCAACTGAATGAGGCGAGCCAGTGTATCAAAATCAATGTTCATAACGATATCCCTAAAATTTAAGTTATGGGCAGGGTGCGATTATATAACAAATGATTGGCGACTGTCTATGACACTTGATGGTCTTTGTGGCGTGATGTGTTGGATTAAAAAAGTCCAGGTTGCAATGCCGCTTCAACCAGTTTCTAAATACAATCCTGCATTAAATAGTCATCATGCAGAATAATTTCTTTTCTTGCTAATAAGGCAGGTGTTGTTTTGTGATTGCTTGCACCATGGGCCATTGTGGCTGGTTTTTATTTTTTTTACGGCTGATTTGTTTTTATAATTTCATATTGGCAAATCTAGAGCTGTGTTGCATTCTTAAAAGTTTGGTGCCAAAAAATACGGCTTTTATCCCTTATTTTAAAGTAAAAAACAGCAGGGTCTTTGACATTGCCTTTGTTGTATCAAAAAATAAAACGACATTTTAATAGTAAAAACAGGGGCGAATATTTGCCCCTGATTTGTTGTGATTTGCTTAAAAGCACCCAGTTTTCTCGCCTTTTTCGGCTTTTGCCAACTTCTCTTCGGCAAGTGCCTTAGCTGAACGTACAGGCGGTGGGCAGTCTTCGCCATAGTATTGGCGGTCGGCAAAGTAGCTTGAGCGCACCATAGGATTCGCCCAGATGTTAAAAAAGCCCAGTTTTTTGCCGTATTCGGTATAGCGGGCAAACTCATCAGGGTGGACGTATCTGTCCACAGGGGCGTGGTTCTTACTTGGGGCTAGGTATTGCCCGATTGTGATGATGTCCACGTCATGGGCTTTTAGGTCGTCAAGCAGGGCATAGACTTCTTCTTCGGTCTCACCAAGCCCCACCATAAATCCGCATTTGGTGGCAACATCGGGACGGCGTGCCTTGTATTCTTTTAGTAGGTTTAGTGAGTGCTGATAGTCCGAGCCGGGGCGAAATGCCTTGTATAGGCGTGGCACGGTCTCGATGTTGTGGTTAAAGACATCGGGAGCGGTCTTGGCAAGTAGGTCAATGGCGATTTTTTCACGTCCACGAAAATCAGGCACAAGAATTTCAATCAAGCAGTTGGGGCTTAGGGTTTTGGATTCTTGGATAACTTCCACAAAATGCCCTGCACCGCCGTCTTTTAGGTCGTCTCTGTCCACGCTTGTGATGACGGCATATTTTAGCCCAAGCCCAAGTATCGTCTCAGCGGTGTGGCGTGGCTCGTCCACATCTAGAGGGTTGGGTCTACCGTGAGCGACTTCACAGAACGGGCAACGACGTGTACAGATGTCGCCCATAATCATAAAGGTCGCTGTCCCGTCGCCAAAGCATTGGGGCAGGTTAGGGCAGGCGGCTTCTTCGCAGACGGTGTAGAGCTTTTGTTTGCGTAGCGTGCCTTTGATACGCTCCACTTCAGCAGGGCTGGATAATTTGACACGAATCCAGTCGGGCTTTTTGGGGGTTTCTACGGTGGGAATGACCTTAATGGGAATGCGAGCGACTTTATCATAGCCACGCAGTTTTTCGCCCTGAATGGCTTTTTTTGGGGCGGGGCGGGCTTCTGGGGTGAAGGTTTGGACAGTCATGGCTTTGCCTTTTTTTATAATATTAAATAAGCGAAAAATAAATGGAGGTATTTTACCTTATTTCAAGACAAAAAGCGATGCGTGATTAATGCGGGCTGTGTTTGGTAGTAGTGGAAAAGGTGAGTTGATGCTGGCGGGTGTGTGGTGATCAAGGTTGGATGATGGTGCGGTGAAGAGTATAGATTCAGCCGCACCTACGCATGCCAGTCCTACACTTCATCGGAATGGCATGGGACATCCAAAATTGAAATCCCTTTTATAACAGGCAAGGTTTTGAACTTTGAAGGCTGGATCAAGGGCAACCTTGGTAAAGTCTTAATCCCTTTTATAACAGGGAAGGTTTTGAACGTACAAGATGCAGGTATTCGCCAAGAGCGTGCGTCTTAATCCCTTTTATAACAGGGAAGGTTTTGAACCTCGCAAATTAGTGAGGTGAATGAAATCTCACCGTCTTAATCCCTTTTATAACAGGGAAGGTTTTGAACTCTTAAAAACTTCCTATACCGTATTCATAATAGGTCTTAATCCCTTTTATAACAGGGAAGGTTTTGAACATCAATTCTGTATGCACCCTAGTAAAAAGGAAGTCTTAATCCCTTTTATAACAGGGAAGGTTTTGAACAAAGGTGAGATTCTTACTTATTCACGAGGTAAAGGTCTTAATCCCTTTTATAACAGGGAAGGTTTTGAACGCTCACAGCTGTACCAACAAGAAGGTAAAGTAAGGTCTTAATCCCTTTTATAACAGGGAAGGTTTTGAACGGCAAAAGCCGAGAAGTGGGTCGATGAACTCGAGTCTTAATCCCTTTTATAACAGGGAAGGTTTTGAACTAACCTCGCCCACCTTGGGGATAAAGCCATCAAGTCTTAATCCCTTTTATAACAGGGAAGGTTTTGAACGGATGTTTGACGCTCCAAGCTCCAATCTTTGGCGTCTTAATCCCTTTTATAACAGGGAAGGTTTTGAACGCCTTAACAGTATTTATCATCGTGGGCTTGCCCGTCTTAATCCCTTTTATAACAGGGAAGGTTTTGAACCAATACCAGTACCGCCTGCTATATAAGTCTTAGGTCTTAATCCCTTTTATAACAGGGAAGGTTTTGAACAGCCTACCCAGAACACAGTAAAACAACAACAACAGTCTTAATCCCTTTTATAACAGGGAAGGTTTTGAACCTAATAAGAGTGAAATCAAAGAATTACTAACCTGTCTTAATCCCTTTTATAACAGGGAAGGTTTTGAACATATACGAGCGAGACGGTCGTAAGTATTATGTGTCTTAATCCCTTTTATAACAGGGAAGGTTTTGAACGGAGCAAAGGCGAGGTACAAGAGTTGTTGGATTGTCTTAATCCCTTTTATAACAGGGAAGGTTTTGAACTGCACTCATTTAAAAATAACGAGTAAAATCAAACGTTTGCAGATCAAATTTTTGTTCAAAAATTGTTTAATAAAAGTTAATGTAGATTAAGGAAATCTAAATAATTAAATATCCTTAAAAAACAATAACTTATAAATTTGACACCCATTAGGATTATTCAAAAAAAACAAGCTATTAAATAATCAAGCGGCATCTTGTCGTCCAAGACGATATGGTTATTTTAATGATTTTTTGCCAAATTGCAAATGCTTTTTGCGGCTATGACTCCGATTGACGTCAGTCGAGATAAGCTTACGAAACCACTCGAGAAATTCATTCAGATGTATCATACAACAGATCAAGATTGGTTGGGTCGTTTGCTGATAGTGATTTTTAATTTGTGGGCAGATGTTGATTTGTCTTGTGATTAAATAAGTTTAGTGAGTATGCTCACTTTTGTAGGCTTATCAAACCCCAAATTAAGAGACTTTGTTGTCATAATGCTAACATCAAATAAGTTAGATGAATAGGTGCTATTATGAAAAATCCTATCAATGTAATCGATGCTTTGTCTGCAACCACTGAGGTGGTGAAGGCTGTTGGCGAAAGATGAAAGATATGGGCAACGCATGGCTCAAAAGCACGAACTGGTAAAATCAATCAACAATATCAACAAAAGAGAATAAATATGCAATTAATGGTCGCAGACACATTCGCAGCAGAAGCAGTAAAATTGGGCACAAGCATCATGGCGCACAATCAGGCGCGCAAGAGAATAGATGCTGAGCTTGCCACCGCGACTCAAGGGCATGAGCGTCAAAGGCGGCGAATGACAGCGTGCGCTTTCAGAAGTACATCGTCTTATACAGCGCATCCATTGAGCAATCAAAAAGCCAATACCGAGACTATGAGGTGTATAAAAGAATGGTAAAAACCTTTAAGACCAAGCGTGATGAGATTGGTCAGAGAATTGGTGAGCTAAAGGCGCAGCGAGACACCACCAAAGGCGAGGCTCGCCAAGTGATTCGTGATGAATTGGCAGAGTTATATATATGGCTGGACGAAACTAAGCTGGAGTTGGATCGCTTATACCCTAAAAAAGCAGAGTTTTTAGAGATGCTTCGTCAGACCAACCAGAATACCCGTGAGCTAAAAACCACAATCCGTGATAAATGCGGACGTGGCGGCAGAATGTGGTATGAGCGCAAACAACTTAAGGCAGTATAAAAATTCTGTGATGATATATTGTATTTTTGTAACTGCTGTCCTACAATGATAACGATAGAAAATAAGGAATGATTAGATGAAAAATGTACTTTTTCTAGTAACGGGCATGACCCCGCAGATCATCACCGAGACGGTGTGGGCGTTGGCGTGCGACCCTAATTTGGCAGATGATGAGCGATTTGTGCCTGATGAGATTTGGGTGCTAAGTACTGATGACGGACTAAACCAAATCAGGGCGACACTGTTTGACGAAGGGGTTTTTGAACAATTCAAAAAAGACTACCCCATCATCGCAAAGGTAGCATTTGACAAAAATCATCTGTGCGTTATCCAAAAAGACGGCACGCCACTAAAAGACCTAAAAGCACCCGGTGATAATGAACTGTCCGCCAATCTAATCTGCCAACAGGTGCGTAATTTTACCCAAGATGATAATGTTCGTCTGCACGTCTCTATCGCAGGCGGGCGCAAGACAATGGGGTTCTATGCTGGCTATGCTCTGTCCTTATATGGTCGTGTCCAAGACAGCATGTCTCATGTGTTGGTGGATAGCGAGTTTGAAAGTGCGATGGGTTTTTATTACCCAACGCAGACGGATTATTATGTAACCCAAAGACATACAGGCAAAAAACTCAATGCCAAAGACGCACAAATTTGGCTGGCTAATATTCCGTTTGTGCGGATGAGCGAAGCCATTTCTGATAAGCACCAATTAAAACAAGGGGTGAGGTTTAGTGAGGTGGTTGATTCTATCAACGAGTCCTTTAAAGAAATTCAACTAACCGTAGATGTACCCAACAAAAAATTGGTCGTTAATGGCAAAGAAATAGACGCATTAGATGCAAAGCATTTTGCTTTCTTTTATTGGTTCGCCGATTTGACCAGAAAAGAGCAGAATATATCAGCACCAAAAGCAAAAATGAAAGACCCTAATGTTAGTCCAGAAAATTTAAAAGTTATTCAGACATTAACTCAGGATTTTAATATTTATTATCAGACAATCAAGAAAAAAGAAGTGTTTGATATAGAAGATGTAGATATTATTGATATTGATAAAGGACAGTTTAATAGTGCAACCAACCATGTCAATTCAGTTTTGATTCAAGAGTTGGGTTTGGAAATTGCCAAAAAAATAAAAATTGCCAATATTGATGGTAAGCGTGGCAAACCTTTTCATTTAAATGTTCCTGCAAAAAATATCACGATTATTGAGGAGTAATAAAATGGTTAGAGATGTACCTAAGACGATAGAAGGTCAAGAAATTGTTTTGTTGACCGAAGAAGAGCTAAATCAACAACCAAATCCACTCACATGGCACACCTTAAACTGTGAGCTGATAACCCCCATGTATGGCGGTGGCGTGGAATCCACAGTTGTGGATAGACATATGCCGATTCGCACCAGTAGCATTCGTGGGAATTTGCGTTTTTGGTGGCGACTGCTTGCCAAATATAAATGGAAACTTGATGACATTGCCACAAAAGAAAAGGACATTTGGGGTGGTATGGGCAACAGTGATGACGAGGGTAAGGCAGGGAAGGTTCTACTTAAAGTTATCAATCTATCCAAAAAGCGTGTCGGTGATAATGATTTGATTGCTTATGACGATGGGTCATTGAGTGGTTTGCGCTATGTGTTATTTCCTGCTTACAATGAGACTGATGACAGCAAAAAACCACATAAGTTATTAAAATCAGACAATGTTAAGCTTGATTTACAAGTGGCATTCGCTCCACAAATTGCCAATGATGACACCATTAAAAATCAAATCATTGAAACCTTGCAATGGTGGGCGAATTTTGGTGGATTGGGTTTTCGCAGTCGCAAGGGCTTGGGAGCAATTTGTGTGAATGTTTGCCAAGATTTTCCGCAAATTTGCCATGCCTTAACGAATGATGATGTACAGCAAGCGGATTGTCGTTTGGTGGTGCGTAATAGTAACAGTTCAACAGGTACACAAGCATTGGCGGCAGGTATTCAAAAATTATCTGATTTTCGCCAAAAGGCAGGCGTGGGGCGTAATGAGCCGTCCGATGAAGCCAAAAAAATGAAAAAACCCGCAGGGCGTAGCCGTTTTCCAGAGCCTGATGCTCTAAGACGTATTCAACGTAATTTGGGTTATGATAAAAAACACGAGCCTGTACATCAGGCAGGGAATATGTTTCCAAGAGCGTCATTTGGCTTGCCAATTTTATTTCACTCACACCAAGAAAAAGCGGTAAAAGCAACGGTCAATCCTGCCATTGGCGAACGTCTAGCCAGTCCGCTGATTATCCGTCCACGCAAAGTTGGCAGTCATTATCAGGTGATGGCATTGGTGTTGCCCTATAAGGATATTTTAAAAATGAAAGTTGAGATAAATGGGATGGAATACCCGATTTGGGAGCAGGACAAAGCCAAGCATATTCACCCAATCCAGGAAAATGGCAATGACCCATTAGACGCTTTTTTAAACTATTTTATAAAATAAGGAATAACTAATGTCAAAATATGTCGTGATATTTTCCATAGGGCCCGTGCAGACGTTTATTGCGTCCGCTCGCCGTAGTCGTGATTTGTGGAGTGGGTCTTGGTTGTTGTCCGAACTTGCCAAAGCCTGTGCCAAATCATTAAAAGACAGTCAGGCAGAACTTATTTTCCCCTATGTGGAAAATGATGATGATTTAAAAGAAAACTCTGAATTTTCGGTGGGGAATAAAATCCAAGCTGTCATTACCGCTGATAATGAAGAGCGGTTAAAATTGGTGATTGACGAAGCTAAGGACGCAGTAAATGAGCGTTTTAAAAATGAAGCAGATAATGCTTGGCGTGATTTGCCTACTGCTGATAAAGATTTAAGAAAGGACATTTGGGATAAACAAATAGGTGATTATCTAGAAATTCAAACCGCTTGGGTGAAAATCACTGATGATTATATCAGTGCTACACAAAAAGCAGGTCAGATTTTGGCAAGTCGTAAAGCAACCCGTGATTTTAATCCAAGTGCCATAACGCCTTATGATAGTCAGTTGATGATTCCAAAGTCATCTTTGGACGGCATCAGAGAAACGGTACTAAAAGAAGATGACTCATTAAAAAACCTAACTCGCCTAAAATTATCCTTATCCAAATCCGAACAATTAGATACGGTGGGCGTGATTAAGCGTTTGGGCTTTAAAGAAAAAGCGGAGCAATTTACGCCCATCAGCCGTGTTATGGCGGACAGTTGGATTGAGCGACTGATTGCACACAATGAAGATTTGTCCAAAGTTAAGGAAAATTACGAAGAGTTGGAAAACCTTGGTGTGGCAACTCGTGTAAGGGGCAATGACAAGATTTACCAAAATTTTGCTTATGACGGTCAGCTACTGTACTCATCTCGTATTGATGCGTTAATCCGTGAATGGCAAGGTAGCGATGATGCGATTGTGGATTGGGCGAATGAATTAAAATCCGCCTTAAAACCATTGTGGCGAAAATATGGCGAACCGTATCGTTATGGCGTGTTGCTACGGGCAGACGGCGACCGTATGGGCGAGTTGCTGGATAAAGCCAAATCTCAAAAAGAACACCAAGCGATTACCCAAGCTTTATCTGCTTTTGCTGGTGGGGTGAGTCAGATTATGCGAAATCATCGCGGTCATTGTATCTATGCAGGGGGCGATGATGTGTTGGGCTTTGTACCGTTGGATAAGGCGTATGAGTGTGCCAACGATTTGCAACAATCATTTTTACAAAGCTTGGCAGAGATAGCAGGTCAGCTGAATGTGGATAAAAGCCCAACATTATCAGTCGGTTTGGCAATTTGTCATATCATGACGCCGCTGAGTGTGATTCGTGAGCTTGCCAGTCAAGCTGAAAAACATGCCAAAGGCGACCATATTGAAAATGAAACCTCAAAAATTAACGAACGCCGTGATGCGTTGGGGATTTTGCTGTCCATTCGTTCGGGTAATGATACCAAACTTCGCTATAATTGGAGTGATGAAAAGGGGCTAAAAGTATTTAAGGAATTTATTAAGTTTTATCGTAAAAAAGAAATTCCAAGCCGTATCGCTTATGACATTCGTGCGATTTATTTGTGTACCAAAGATTTTGCCGAAGGCAATAAAGACTTATTGCAAAACATTCAAAAAGCCGAATTAACCAGAATGCTAAAACAAGCTCGTACCGATAACGGTCAAGAGATCAAAAAAGCGATTATTGATGAATTGGCAGAGCGTGGCGAAGTCATTGGTTTGGACAAATTGGCAGATGAATTGATTGTGGCTCGTTGGTTCTCCGCCAAAACACAAAAAGATTTAGGAAAAGAATGATGAACAGTTATTTAATAGAATCGCTTGCCCCATTGGTGTTTCGTTCGGGCAAACCATTTGCCAGTCAAAGCTCCGCCCAAGATGTGATTTTCCCTTTGCCAAGTGCGGTGGCTGGTTTGGTGCGTGCAACCGCCATTGCCCAAAAGAAAGTGGATTTTGATAAAAACAGATGTGGCATTGATGACCCTGATTATAAAAAGGTATTGGATATTAAAAGTCAAGGCATTTATTTGACAAGGGTCAATCAAAACAGCATTGATATTTTGGTGCCAAAACCTGCCAATGCTCTGTATGTAGAAGACAAAGAGCAAAAAGGCAAAATTGATCTGGTACGTCTTGCCCCTGCTGATATTGAGCCTGATTGCGGTAGCGATTTGCCAAAGAGCTTACAATATGTGCAAACCGTTGATATAAATGGCAAACCGATAAGTATAAAAGGCAAACCAAAATCAGGGGTAAATTTTTGGCATATTGATGATTTAATCAAATGGCAAAATAATAAACCATTGACCTATGATGACATTAAAAATAATGGTTTAGCAAGTATCCCAACCAACATTCGTACGCACGTTGCCATAGATGATATGACAGATTCATCAGAAGACGGTAAGTTGTTTCAGACGGCAAGTTTTGATTTGTCCTATCAGCGAGAAGATAAAGTGTTTGAAGAGCATCGTTTGGGATTTGTGATTTTATCCGAGCAGACCCTAGATGATGATATGGTTGCTTTTGGTGGTGAAAGACGGCTATCGTATTTTAAATCAATCAAAAGTGATGTTGGTTTTATCAAGCCAAGTCAAGCTCTGTTGGATAGTATCAACCAAGCAGGTGGTTTTAGCCTAACATTTTTAACGCCGTGCGTGTTTGCCAAAGGTTATTTGCCAAGCTGGATTGATGAAAACACGATGACAGGTGAACTGCCTGATAGTAAAGTTAAAGTGCAATTACAAGCGGTGGCAGTGGAACGCTTCCAAGCAGTGTCAGGGTGGGATAGTTTGTTATGGCAACCCAAAGCCACACGAAAAGCCGTGCCAGCAGGTTCGGTGTATTGGTTTAAATGTTCTGACAAACTGGATATACCGACATTACAGCGACTGTGTCAATCGCTTGCCGATGACCGTTACGACCAAAACGACGGTTTTGGTATGGCACTGATTTCTCCATTTACCATTTGATATTCACGTTTAATTTTTATTTTTTAACAAGGATTTATGATGCAAACTCGTATTTTTTATTTACAAAATTTATCTGCTCTACACGTTGGCACAGGTCAAGGCGTGGGCGTGGTGGACTTGCCAATTATGCGTGCTAAGGCAACCAATTTACCGATTGTGGCAGGCTCTGCCATCAAGGGCGTATTACGTGATGAGCTAAAAGCACAATGCAAGATTAGCGATAAAGACATTAACACGCTGTTTGGTAAAAACGAAAATGCCGACCACGCAGGGGCGATTGCGTTTGGTGATGCTCATTTATTATTGTTGCCGATTCGTTCATTTGCAGGGACGGTAGCATATGCAACCTGCCCATTTGTGTTGCGTCAATATCAACGTGATGTCGGTGTTGATTTGGATATTCCAAACATTAATGACAATCAGGCGTTAATTACTAGTAGTACATTATTAATTGGCAATCAGATCGCCCTAGAAGATTTGGATATTGAGGCTGTTCAAAATGAAAAAGCTGGAAAGATTGCCGATATGATTGTTAATGCCTTATATCCAGATTTGGTATTAAATGCTGATGGATGGCGTAATGCGGTCAAAAGCCGTTTTGTGGTTTTGCCTGATGATATTTTCTCATTTTTGGCAGATACAGCGACTGAGATTCGTACTCGTATTCGTATCAATCGTGAAACTCGTGTGGTGCAAGACGGTGCATTATGGACAGAAGAAAACTTGCCTGCCGATAGCGTGTTGTGGGGTGTATTGGGCGTAAGTCAATCTCGTGATAAAGATAATAAAAAAGACGCAACTGAATTAGCGGAATTATTGCCAACAGATGAATTAAACATTCAAGTGGGCGGTAAACATACCGTAGGGCGTGGATTGTGCCGTTTGCTCATCAATGAAATAGCCAAAAAAGGAGCGTGATATGCAAACTCGTACCCAAAAATATGCAGAGCCTGCTTATCCTTTGGTTGATAGCTTGAAAGGTAATGACATAGAAAGCAAATATCGCACACTTGCTTTAAACTTACCTACAATGATTTTGCAAGCAGGATTAACACAAGCGATTGGTTTTTTAATGGCAAAAAATGAAAGTCATCATCAACTGATTTTGGCACATTTGGCGGAGTTATTGAATTATAAAGATAAAGAAAAAGAGTTTTATCAAAAAATTCTACAATCCAATGTTCAAGAATATCAGCTTTTAAGCCGTAAAGCCATTGAAGCATCTGGTTGGTTAAAACGTTATACCCAAGCCTTGTTAAAAGGGGAGAATAAATGACAGCGTTAATGCGACAAAATTTAGCCAGATTATATCCTGATTTTCGCACGGCTCACGCAGGACTGCTGATTCAGCGTGGGCTGCGAAAGTGGGACGATGACAGCGAAAAGCCTATTAAAAAAGAATTGATTGGCAAAATATCATCAGTTAAGGCAGATGAATTGTATCTACTGGCATTTCATCGTTGGTTGAATTTGACCTATCAAAATGACAATTTTGCCAATCTATCCGCCAAAATCAATGGGCGATTATTTACAGGATTGGCATTGGGTCAAACGCTAGAAACAGGGGCGATGACACACCACACCTACGGTATGCCGATGATTGCAGGGTCTAGTATTAAAGGGGCAGTACGTCACTATACCGAGCAGTTATTTGCTGAGCGTGATGAAAATAACAATATCCATTACCGTGATGGTCAAATTGTTATTCAAGAGAACAAAAAGCACATTTTGGATATTTTGTTTGGTACAGATGACAGCAGCAATGCTGGGTATTTGATTTGGCATGATGCGTGGTGGATTGCTCCTGTTGATACTAAGATGAACCTATTGCAAGGTGAAAATGCCAGACCATTTATTGGCGAAATCGTAACCGTACATCATCAGGAATATTATCAAGGCAAAATGAAAGAAGCCTTAGATATTGAAAATCCCATTCCCAACCAACAAATCGCGATTCAAGGGGAGTTTTATTTTAGCATTGAAGGCGAACCACAATGGGCAAAATTTGCCAAAATGCTACTCACCAAAATGCTACAAGAGCAAGGCGTGGGAGCAAAAGGGAGTAATGGATATGGGTATTTTGAAATTGATGAAAAATTGAATGACGAGATGACCAAACGCTTTAATGCCATTAAACCTATGGATAAAAATGACCCATTGGCACATATTAAAAAAGAGATTTCTATATTGAGTGATGAGCAATTAACAGAAAGTTTAAGTAAGGATATTAATAAATTTCTTGAAAAGTTAGAATTGAAGAAAGGGGATGACGAGCATTGCCAAAGTCTAGTTAAATGTATATTAGCTGAAAAGGAAGAATTTGTTAAAAATTTGGCTGATGATACAGGTAAAAATGCTAAAAAGGCTTTTAAATTTATTGAAAAATATCGTTAAACAAGGTGTGTAAAAATGACAACATTAATTAGTTTTTTAGGCACGGGTCTAAAAGACCAAAATGGTAAAAGTCGGGGCTATCAAGAAACTACTTATCGGCTTGATGGTGTGGATTATCCCCAAAAATATGTCAGTATTTCTCTAATAAAAGCCATAAAGCCTAACAAGGTAATCCTGCTTGGCACGACAGGTAGTGTTTGGGACGTATTTTTGGAGAAAGGTGGCGATAGTGGCTTGGAGCAAGAATGGTTGTCTTTGAGCGAAAAAGTAGAAGAAGTCAGAGTAACTAAGCAGGATTTAGAACCATTTGAGCTATATTTGAGCGAGCAATATCAGGCACAAGTGAAATGTGTACTTATCCCGTATGCCAGAAAGTTAGCGGAACAAGTAGAAGTTTTGTCTGTCATAGCTGAGAATTTGGCGGATAATGAAAATGTAGTCTTAGATGTTACGCATGGTTTTCGCCATTTGCCTATGCTGGCATTGGTTGCATCTAGATTTTTAAAAACCATTAAAAATATCAGGTGGTGTTTCAAAAAGTATGCTGACATTAAATGAAGCCATTATTGATGTAAAAAAAGGTTAAGTCGAAAGCTTTAAAATGGTTTTCAATCTTTTTTGAAAAATTACAACTCCTTCTAAAACCGCGCCTAATTCGATGCCTTATTTTGCAATTATTACCTTCAATACCTACAGTAAAAAATTTACCAATACTTTGCTTGCAGTTTTTAAAAGCAGTTATGAAACTGTCCCAATGATCACTTGCAATTCGGGTGTAGTGAATACCTAATTGTTTAAGCTTTGCCTTCAATCGTTGAACTGTAGCTAAGTCTCTTTTACCCCAAACATAAGCAACAATCTCACCTGTTTCTCGATGGTAGGCGTAAATAAGCCATTGTTTATTATTTTTATTTCCCACAAAAGTCCAAAACTCATCAACTTCAAGAGACTCATAATGACTTTGTTTAGGCTGAATTTGGTAGGTCGATTCGGTTAAAGTACGTAAAACTTTACCGATACTGATTCGCTCAACTTCAGCGATATCTCGTATACCACTACCTCTGACCATCAACTGTAATATTTTTCGAGTAATGCCTGAATGACATCCTAGATAGCTCAGAGCATGGTCACCAATAAACTGACGTTTACAGTCTTTGCACTGATAGTTTTGTTTCCCATCTACTTTGATGCCATTTTTCTTTATACTGTCACTGAGGCAGGTTGGACATTTGATTTCTAGAGTTATTCGCATTTCTCTATTTTATCAAAATTCAACCTGCTTTGTTTCAGCATACTTTTTGAAACACCACCAAATATCAATGTACAAAATATTTATTATGGTGCATTTGATATGAAAGATGAAGACGGCACTTGTCCTATTATTGATGTCAATGGCATGTTGTCTATGTTGGATTGGATTGATGCACTCAATACTTTTGATAAGGACGGCGATTACGGCGTATTTTTTGAATTATTAGTTAAAGAAGGAATTGAGCAATCTAGTGCCGATTTATTAAGGCAAGCGTCTTTTTATGAAAGAACAACCAATGCCAGTAATGCCAAGCAAAAACTAGATACCATTTTTAAGGAGTTAAATGCGTTTGATGACTCACCATTGTTTAATTTATTTAAACCACAATTAACCAAAAGATTGCAATGGTTTAAAAAGAGCAATCGGGGTCTTAGAGAGCAAGAATTGGCAAAAGAATATTTAAATCGTAGAGATTACGTTCGTGCCGTTGTTTTTGCTATGGAAGGTATGATTTCAGCAAAAGTATTCTCGGAAAAGCAAGATGAAAACCGCTATGAAGACCGTGAAGAAGCAAGAAGCACACTAAGAGAGGCAGACGGTTTTAAATTTTTGTCTAATATTCGTAATGCTTTGGTTCATGGTTTGGGCAATCAAAATAAAGACATTAAAAGAGTCTTGGATAAAGAAAGCAGTATTCAGCAGAGTTTAAAAAAACGCTTCTCAAACCTACTAGATAACAAAAAATAAGCTTACATTCCCCACACTCCACTCAAAAAACGTCATAATATCCCATTATGACGTTTTTCACAGGATATTTTATGGCTACTTATTTTATTACTCGCCATATTGGTGCATTGGATTGGGCAGGTGCTAATGGTGTGCATTTTGATGTGCATTTGCCCCATTTGTTAGATTTTGATGAATTACGGTCAGGTGATGTCATCATCGGCACATTGCCTATCAATATTATCAGCCAAATCAACGATCTGGGCGTGCGTTACATTCATCTGTCATTAACCATACCGCCCCATTTGCGTGGTGTGGAGCTGACCGCCGAGCAGTTGGATGAGTGTCAGGCAGCCTTGGAAGAATTCCATGTCAAAAAACTGGCAAAAATCATCAATTAGGAAAAATCATGAACGAATTTGAACTGGCGTTTCATATTGATAAAATCGCCCAATTAAAATATTTGGGCAAATATGAAGAATTGCGAGCCTATATCTCAAAAACAACCCAATGACATAAAAGCCCAACTAAATATTTGGGCAAGTCAACTATTGTCTAGATTGCAGCAAGATGATATTAAGGATAAATTACCACTCGCCAACCAACATAGCATAGACGGCTGGCAGGCGTTTTATGGTCATGATTATCATCGGGCTCTCGACTCTTTAGGCAGGCGATGAATGAGCCAAACTGGCAACAGAGCGCCCTTGATAGTAGTTTGGGCATGGCAAAAGCCTATACCCGTACAGGGCATTGGCAGTTGGCAAAAGCGTGGTGCTTGTATTATTTGGCATTGGCTAGGCGGTTTTTATGTCATTTTGATGTAGCAAAGGGATATGGGGCGTTGGCAGAGATATTTTTACGAGCCAATACACCCAAAGAAGCGTTAGGCCGTTTTCAAATGGCGTATCATCTCATGCCACTACAAAGCGGGCAAAAGGCACGCCAATATAACTTTATGGCGTCAGCATTGTAGCGTCATGGTGAGTTTTTGCGAGCGTAAGCTTTGCTATATTCTAGTTACCAGGAGATTGAGCGGGCGTTGTCGTTAGAGCCTGAACTTGTGGAGTATCACGCAGGATGCTACATTCGCAAATGCGTTTTTGTTTTTTTGGCGCTGTTGTCAGATAGGGTGTTATTGCCGTTTGTGGATTTGAACGGTATCAATCAAACGTCCGCTGTGGGTCTAAAAACCATGCCAAGCGGTATATTGTGGGGGGGGTACACGGCATTCATAGCCCAAACCAAAATGACCTAAAAAAGGCAAGCGATGAATTTTATGAGGCGATGATGATTTTTGAGGGTCGGTTATTGTTTGAATATCTGTGGGCAAGCCGTCTGTATCAATATTGCCAAAAAATCCAAGGCGTGGATTATCAGGTATGTGATGAAACTATCAAAAAAGCCCAAGCGATATTTAACATAGAGCAAATCAATCCGCCTTACTCCTATCGTATTTGACCAAACGTGGCAAAAGGTAGAGTTACACAATCGAGGGTTTGTGCAATTACTGCAAGATGACTTGAATAAGCAAGCATTGATTAACGTATGGCAACAATTTGTTTATTTGACAAACAAAGGGCAAAATCATGAAATTTAATGATATAAATAACAAAACAATCATCGTAACAGGTGCTGGCGGTGGCATGGGTAGGACGTGCTGTGAATATCTAAGCGGTCTAGGGCTACACGTTTCGGCGATTGATTGCCAGGATGAGAGATTGCCATTGGTGGCAGATGACAAGACAAAAACCCTGTGTGTGGATTTATCTGATCATTCGTTGGTAGAGCAAGTGGAGCAAGCGTTGGCAGGTTTACCGCCTGTGTGGGGACTTGTCAATCTGGCAGGCATTTCGGTGGGCGATACGGTGGATAAATTGTCGCTTGATGATTGGCAGTTGTCTTTCGATGTCAATGTAACGTCTGCCCTGCGCCTAATTCAACTGGTCGCCCCGATGATGAAACGAGCTGGTGGGGGCAGCATCGTCAATGTCAGCTCGCCTGTCGGCTATATCGGTGCTAGAAAGCCAAGCTATGCCGCCAGCAAATCTGCCTTGCATGGCTTAACCGCAAGCTGCGCCAGAAATCTAGGGGTAGATAACATCCGTGTCAATCTGCTGCTACCAGGTACAACCATTACCGAGATGGCCAAAGATTGGAGCTTGGAGCGTCAAACATCCATTGCTAAAGAAAGTCTACTTGGTAGATTATGCACACCCCAAGAAACCGCCGAAGGGATTGCGTTTTTGTTAAGTGAGCATAGTCGCTATATGTCAGGGGCGATTTTGGACATGACTTGTGGCAGTATGTGGGGGCATTGATATGAATACACCGATTAAGGCGGTTATTTTTGGATTGGGCAATCAAGCGTTTGAACATTTGGATGCGAGTGTGGGTCATCAAGATGTTCAAATTATTGCAGGAATTGACGGTAATACTGACCGCCACAAAGAAGTGTGCGCGCGTTTTGGCGAGTTAAACTTACAGTGCTTTCAATCGCTTGATGAGTTAAAGGCGAGCGGATTGGCGTTTGATGCATTGATTTTGGCACTCCCCCACGATGTCTATGGCGGTATTTGGGCGGATATTTTGGCTTTGGGCAAACCCTTGTTAAAAGAAAAACCATTGGGGCGAGACTATCAAGAAGCCAAAACCTTTATGGATACTGCCCACAATGCTCATTGTGAATTACAAACTGCCATTCAACGCCGTCAGCACGCCAGCTATCAGTTTTTGGTTAAATTTTTACAAAAACATAAAATCAAAATCCAAGAGTTACACGCCCATTTGCATTTGGGTAAGGGATTGCAAGCTGCGATTGATAAGCCTGATTTAAAATGGCGCGGCGACCGCCAAAAAGCAGGTGGTGGGGCGCTGCTTGACGTTGTCTATCATTTGGTGCATTATATTGTCGGTGATTTTGATGTGGTATCTGCAACCATGTACAACGGCATGCAGGTGGATAACGGCATTGATATAGAAGACAGAAGTTGGCTGGTTGGGTGTAAGCCTGATGTGTGGATTATGCTTGATACATGGGTGAAGGGCGAGCCAAATGGCAGGGGCGGATTTACCAAATCTGAAGCGGTGGAGCTATTGACGGATAAGGGGCTTTTAAAGGCAAATCGTGAAGGCGTATGGCAAGACGGCGTACAGATTTTTGCGACCCAAAGCAAATGGCAAGATGCGATGAGAAGGCAGCTTACTGATTTTGCAAATAATATCCGCACCCAAAACTGGCATACAGACGTGATATGGCACCAGCTACCCGCCATGCGAACGATTGATAAAGCTTACTGGCTATCAAAAAGTTACTAGGGGCAAGTATGATTAATATCACCCGCTACCGTATCAGTTTTTGCGCTGATAATGACATACATTTGCAAAGCTATGCAGGTTCTGCACTACGTGGAATGTTTGGGCACGCCCTAAAATCTATGGCTTGCCCCACTGCCAATGGTAGATCTTGTCGTTGTCAGGGGGATTGTCTATACCGCACATTGTTTGACCCACCCCAAACCCACACGCATGACCGCAAGCAAGACACACCGCCACCTTTTATTGTAGAAGCCCACAGCTTGCCGCGCCATATCAAGGCAGGGCAGACGGCTTATTTTTATATGACGCTAATTGGCAAAGTCGCCCACAGCGAGCAGATGATGATAGAGCTGGCTTGGAGACGAGCTTTGTCGGTGGGATTTGACCAAAAAGACAAAACCAAAGCGACTGCCAAATTCATCGGCATGAGCAAATTTGACAGCCCTTTCGGTAGCCCTATCAAACCCATGCCGCCCACCGCGCTTATCCTAGACCTATTTACGCCCACGCGGATACAGCATCACGGCAAGCTCTTGAATTCACAGGATTTGGCCGTCTCACTATTTTGTCAGGCATTGATGCGCCGTTATGTGCAGTTATCGGCGGTATATGGAGATAAGCCAGATGATGATGAGCTTAAATCCGTTTATCAGGATATTGAGAATGTCACTGGTGAGTGTTATTTATCCTATCGGGCTTGGTCTCGCTTCTCTCATCGCCAACATCGGGTTATTCCTCAGGATGGTTTGGTGGGGCGGATTGAGCTGCACGGTGTGAGCGAGCGACTATACCATTATCTGCATTTAGGGCAGTGGCTGCATATCGGCAAGGGGACGGTGTTTGGGCTTGGACAGTACCAGCTAAGATAAGCTTACAAAACCCTAAAAATCTATAAGCACACGGCATAATACGCATCAAATTTAGATAACTTAAAAAGGTGTGTATTATGTCAAATCAAATCCAAAACACTCAAGCTGCTAACTTCACTTCTTTTCAGGGCTACTACGAGCAGTCGGTTCATGCGTATCAAAATAACCGCTCTCGTCTAACGTACAATGCATTTGTTAATAGAACGAATCGTGCTAAGCGTCCTTTGAGTTGCGATATTGAGACTCAGTTTTATACTGCCGCCTACGCCATGCAGCACTATCAAAGCATGATGGCTGCTCTTAATGAGCAAATCAGCATGGATGACTCTTCGCTACACCTAAATATCGTCGACTATGGTTGTGGTCAGGGTGTGGCGACGTTGGCAGTGCTTGATTTTATTGCCAAAAATGTCAGCTGTCACGTCAGCTTGAATGTCCACCTTTTGGAGCCATCTAACTTGGCGTTACAAAATGCCAGAGAGTTGATCGCTGCTCGTGCGGACGCGCTCGGCATGGATTTGACGTTAAGTGTTCAATGCGTGGAGATTGCCCAAGTGCATTTACCAAACCATATCAAGAGCAATGTCAGTACTACTTTGCATCTGTTTTCGAATGTGCTAGATGTGGTGGGCGTGCAAGTGAGTCTAGGCTCGGTGGTGCGTGAGATTCACGCCACGCAAGGTGAGAATATTGTCATCGCATCTGCTCCCAACTATTCGGACAGCTATAAGGGCTTTCGTCAGTTGTCTGCCTTGCTTGTGGGTAATGCCAATCCTACCATCTACGCTCGCACGGTGGAGCATTATTCTTATCGTGTTATTCAAAACCGCTGGCAAACCAGTACGGCACTATCCATTCATATGGCGCTAAGTGCCAACAATGATTATTACAATCATCAAGTGGCTTAATCTTATAAGGAAAATATCATGGATTTATTTTTTGATACACCTGCCCCAACAGATCTGATTACGAGTGGCAAATTCCAAGGCACGCCTTTTGACGCTCATCCCCACGATGATGGCAGGGGTATTGTCATTGACGTGCCTTATGGACGGCTATACTATGCGCCTGCTTATTTTGACAAGCAGGCGGCGGACGAGTTTGTGGATTATTTTTTAGCGTGTGATGGGGTTAATCATCATACTCACGACTGGCAAAACGAGCCAAATATCAATGAGATGCCCTTTACCAACATCCAATGGCACCAAGACACCATCAAAATGTACGGCAAAGAACATCGCCTGCCACGCATTTCGGCATGGTATGGCGACAGTGATAAACCCTATACTTACTCGGGCATTACCTTAGAGCCTAAGGCATGGACGGACAAACTATTGTCGTTAAACGATGAACTTGGCAAAATCTGCAAACGTCGTTTTAATAGCGTACTACTCAACTGGTATCGCACAGGGGACGACCACATCAGTTGGCATACCGATGCCGAGCGAGAACTGGGCAAAAACCCCATGATTGCGTCCGTTAATTTTGGCGAAAGCAGGCGATTCCTATTGCGTCTAACAGACGACCATGCCACCAAACTAGAAATCCCACTCCACCACGGCAGTGTGTTGGTCATGGCAGGTGAACTGCAGCACCATTGGCAACACAGCGTCCCAAAACAAGCCAAAATCAGAAATAGCCGTATCAACTTAACGTTTAGAAATATTGTATCATAGGAGGGGTGATGTCAGATTATTTGGTGGCGTATGATATCAAAGATGAGCGTATTCGTGGGCAGGTATGTCAGCTTCTAAAGAATCATAGCATAACCCATCAAAAATCTGCCTACGAGTGCCAGCTTTCACCACTTCAAAAGAAGCAATTGATCTTGGATGTCAATGACGTCATCGAGGATGATACTTTTTGTTTGTTTGTCATCAAGAGCAGCTATTGGAGTCATCAGTCAGTCAACCGTATTAGTATCGATGATGACTGGATGTACATCGGCTGATCAGGTTTGAGATGGAGTGCGACGATGATCAAAACACTTGTCATAGATCAAAAGGATGCTCACCTATACAGTGAACGTAATCGTCTCATGGTGTGTCATGAGAGTTTTGTGCATCCCATCAGCGTGTCATTCACTCAGATGGATTCATTGGTGATAGGGTGTGGTGTTACGATGAGTAGTACGCTACTGACCAAGCTCGCCAAGTGTGATATCACTGTTAGTGTGTTACCGACACATCGCACGGGGCAGGCGTGCCGTCTGATCGGCAATTTTAGGGGTAATGTATCAAGAAGAGTTCATCAGTATCAACTATGCCAGAGTGAAGCGCTTAGATTGGCATGGGCGACTCGCCTGATTCGTTTAAAGCTACGCCGTCAAGCACTGCTGTTGGTTAAGCTGTCTGGACACATATCGCTGTCGGAGGATGCTATGCTACAGGCAGTGATGGATAAGCTGATTCACAGTTATCAAGGCATAACACCGACCAGCCTTGACAGCCTGCGAGGAGTTGAGGGCAGCTCAGCGCAGCTATTTTTTGGCGCATATCGTAGATTTTTTGATCAAAAATGGCGATTCGTCACTCGTAACCGCAGACCGCCAAAAGACCCCATTAATGTTCTTTTGTCATTGGGTTATACACTCATGACGCAGCTTTATGAGCAGTCGCTCTATGCCATCGGGCTAGATCCGTTCTTGGGGATTCTGCATGACGAGACTTATGGGCGACAGTCATTGGCTTGTGATTTTGCCGAGATTGGGCGGGCGGACATTGAAGCGTGGGTTTGGCAATTGGTTCAAGATGAGGAATTTGACTTGGAGATGTTCGACTTCGACGGTGAGTATGCTTGTACCATGAATAAAGCAGGGCGAGCAGTGTTTTATCGCCATTGGGTAAAACTAAAACCAAAGTTGCAGCGTCAAGCCCATAGACATGCTCATATATTCTTAAAAAGACTAACCAAAACCCAAACCAAACTCATGTTTATGCAAGACTTAACCAAAAGCGGAGCGTAATCAGCCATGCCATACAAACAAAAGACACCTAAGAATTTTTTGATATGCTACGACATATCTTGCAAAAGACGTCTTGCCAAAGTCTATCGGCTTATTAGCAGCCATGCAATACCCATACAGCGTTCGGTGTATTTTGCCACGCTCAGGGCTGCCGATATGGACGCCATCATCGCACGACTAAAGACAATCATCACAAAGGAGGATGACGTTAAGATATATGAAACGGAATCATTAGAAAATGCACACATTCAAGGCAACCGCTCGCCAAACATACAGCTGTTCGGCGAGAATGGGGGTCAAATCATGTGGTAAAATGCTTGTGGATTGCGATGATTCTTGTTAAAATAACCGATAATTTGACGTTGGTCGACTATTTAATAACTTGGTTTTATATAAATAATCCTAATCGGTGTCAAATTTATAAGTTATTGTTTTTTAAGGATTTTTAATTATTTAGGCTTCCTTAATCTACATTAACTTTTATTAAACAATTTTTGAACAAAAATTTGATCTGCAAACGTTTGATTTTACTTGTTATTTTTAAATGAGTGCAGTTCAAAACCTTCCCTGTTATAAAAGGGATTAAGACGTATAGATACATTGCTAGTCCTATGTTAAGTTAGTTCAAAACCTTCCCTGTTATAAAAGGGATTAAGACACTGGCGGTGTAACTGCTTGCACTTGTTGCATAAGTTCAAAACCTTCCCTGTTATAAAAGGGATTAAGACAGCTGTAGCTGGTGCAATGTGGATTGCCATTGGTTCAAAACCTTCCCTGTTATAAAAGGGATTAAGACGTTATCTGGTAATACCCATGTATGGCTATCTAGGTTCAAAACCTTCCCTGTTATAAAAGGGATTAAGACGGTTGGAGTGGCACTCATCGCAAGCCCTGAGTTGTTCAAAACCTTCCCTGTTATAAAAGGGATTAAGACAATACTCCAAAGGGTAGCTCATCTTCGTCTAACGTTCAAAACCTTCCCTGTTATAAAAGGGATTAAGACTTATGGCGGTTATCGTCATTGGTTCGTTTGTGAGTTCAAAACCTTCCCTGTTATAAAAGGGATTAAGACTAGATTAGCCGAGCAAGCTGAACAAGCCATTTACGTTCAAAACCTTCCCTGTTATAAAAGGGATTAAGACTTACTAGCTAAGCCTTTAACTTCATCTGGAGAGTTCAAAACCTTCCCTGTTATAAAAGGGATTAAGACGATTATCAAGGCAATCAAGCCTACGAAACTAAGGTTCAAAACCTTCCCTGTTATAAAAGGGATTAAGACACCGCTTCAATCTCTGCTTCTGTTGGCTTGTGAGTTCAAAACCTTCCCTGTTATAAAAGGGATTAAGACACGTCAAATGTGACAGACTTACGAACAAGGTTTGTTCAAAACCTTCCCTGTTACAAAAGGGATTAAGACGTATTCACACGACCGTTTGCCAGCTCACTCATGTTCAAAACCTTCCCTGCTATAAAAGGGATTAAGAAATCTGTAGATTAAATACATATCTCCATCTAATACGTTCAAAACCTTCCCTGTTATAAAAGGGATTCGTGCTTGTCTGCAATTATTTATAGAACACCATTATTAACAAATCCCGCCCTAATCTTGAGATGGTTTATAAATCTCAGGGTTGGGGCGGGTATTTTGGCTGTTTAGGCTATCGGTGAACTGCATTTAGGCATGATAAACTCCTTAACCATTTTTTAAATAAATGTTGGTTATGAGAGATAATTTTTTGAATTTATGCCAAATTTCAGTTATTATAATTAAGAGTAAATTTAGGCGAAAATGCCTGTAAAATCAACGTCTAGGCACTTGATAATTGTTTGTATAATGATAACCACTATCAAGCACTTATGACCTCACATGGAGATAAAGCTATGTCGCAAATGCTAACTGAATACAGAGCCCACGTCGCTGAGCGTGAAGCGCTAGGTGTGCCACCACAGCCATTGACCGACGCACAGACAGCAGATCTGGTAGAACTACTAAAAAACCCACCAGCTGGCGAAGAAGAATATTTGGTTGATCTATTAGAGAATCGCGTACCAGCAGGTGTTGACCAAGCTGCCTACGTTAAAGCTGCTTTTTTGAACGCTATTGTTAAAGGTGAAGCAAATTCACCACTAATCACCAAAGAGCGCGCAGTATATCTACTAGGCACGATGCTTGGTGGTTATAACGTTGCGCCATTGGTTGACCTACTAGACAATGCTGAGCTTGGTGGATTGGCTGCCGAAGCACTTAAGAAGACTCTACTGGTATTCGATGCGTTCCATGACGTAGAAGAGAAAGCCAAAGCAGGCAACGCCAACGCCAAAGCAGTACTAGAATCATGGGCAGAAGGCGAGTGGTTCACCAGCCGCCCAGACGTGCCTAGCGAGATGACCATTACTGTATTTAAAGTAACTGGCGAGACCAACACAGACGACCTATCTCCAGCCCAAGATGCATGGAGCCGTCCTGACATTCCACTACATGCCAACGCCATGCTAAAAAATGCCAGAGACGGCATTAACCCAGAAAAAAATGGCGAAGTTGGTCCACTAAGCCAAATCAAAGACCTAATCGCTAAGGGTAATCCTGTTGCCTATGTGGGCGACGTTGTGGGTACAGGCTCTAGCCGTAAATCAGCGACTAACTCTGTGTTATGGTTCTTCGGTGACGACATTCCACACATCCCTAACAAGCGTGACGGCGGTGTGTGCCTAGGTGGCAAGATCGCTCCGATTTTCTTCAACACCATGGAAGATGCAGGTGCGCTACCTGTTGAGATCGATGTTGCTGACATGAACATGGGTGATGAAGTTACCCTAAAAATTGACCACGATACCGCAACTGTAACTGCATTCAAAAACGGTTCACAAATTGCTGAGTCTAAACTAAAAACTCCTGTACTATTAGACGAAGTGCGTGCTGGCGGTCGTATCAACCTAATCATCGGTCGTAACCTAACGGGTAAGGCGCGTGAAGCACTAGGTCTAGAGCCATCTACTCTATTCCGCACCCCAGATCAACCTGCTGACACAGGAAAGGGCTTTACTTTGGCTCAAAAAATGGTTGGTCGTGCATGTGGTCTGCCAGAAGGTCAAGGCATCCGTCCAGGCACCTACTGCGAGCCTAAGATGACTACTGTTGGTTCACAAGACACCACAGGTCCGATGACTCGTGACGAGCTAAAAGACTTGGCTTGCCTAGGCTTCTCATCTGACCTAGTGATGCAGTCGTTCTGTCACACCGCAGCTTATCCTAAGCCGATTGACGTGGTAACTCATCATACGCTACCTGATTTCATCATGAACCGTGGCGGTGTGTCTCTACGCCCAGGTGACGGCGTTATCCACTCATGGCTAAACCGCATGCTACTGCCTGATACTGTAGGTACCGGTGGCGACTCACACACTCGCTTCCCGATTGGTATTTCATTCCCAGCGGGTTCTGGTCTGGTGGCGTTCGCTGCTGCAACGGGTGTGATGCCACTTGACATGCCTGAGTCTGTACTTGTCAAGTTCAAAGGCAAAATGCAACCTGGCATCACGCTTCGTGACCTAGTACATGCTATCCCTTACTATGCAATCCAAGCAGGCGACTTGACTGTTGAGAAAAAGGGTAAGAAAAATATTTTCTCTGGCCGTATTCTAGAGATCGACCTAACCGAGATGGAAAACGACCTAACTGTTGAGCAGGCATTCGAATTGTCTGATGCATCTGCTGAGCGTTCAGCTGCTGGCTGTGCGATCACGGTATCAGAAGAGAAAGTGGCTGAATACCTGCGTTCTAACATCGTCATGCTAAAATGGATGATCGCCGAAGGCTATGGCGACGCTCGCACCCTAGCTCGTCGTGCTGAGAACATGCAAAAATGGTTAGACAACCCAAGCCTACTAAAAGCCGACGCTGATGCAGAATACACTAAAGTGTATGAGATCGATCTAGCCGACATCAAAGAGCCAATCCTATGCTGCCCGAACGACCCTGATGATGCCAAATTGCTATCAGAAGTTGCAGGCGATAAGATTGATGAAGTATTCATCGGTTCGTGCATGACCAACATCGGGCATTTCCGTGCCGCAGGTAAGCTTCTGTCTGAAGTACCAGCAGGTAGCCTAACCACTCGTCTGTGGATCGCGCCACCGACCAAAATGGACGAACGTCAGCTGATGGACGAAGGGTACTACAACACTTACGCCCAAGCAGGTGCACGTACCGAGATGCCAGGCTGTTCACTATGCATGGGTAACCAAGCTCGTATCGCTCCTAACTCTACAGCGGTATCGACTTCTACTCGTAACTTCCCGAACCGTCTAGGTCAAGGTGCAAATGTATACTTAGCTTCTGCTGAGCTTGCGTCTGTCGCTTCTGTACTTGGTAAATTGCCAAGCGTAGAAGAGTACATGGCGTATGCAGGTAAGCTTGAGTCTATGGAAGCTGAAGTTTATAACTACCTAAACTTCGACCAAATGGCTGAGTACACCGAGAAATCAGACAAAATCAGCGTAGCACAACTTGCCTAATCTGATTTGATTAAAAAAACACCGTCAAGCGATTGGCGGTGTTTTTATTTTAGTGTATTTTGAGCAACCTTTTTTAGATTTTGATCATAAAATCCTTGCCAAATTTTCCCTGTGTGTTATAATTTGCCACTTTTTTAATTTTAATGATTTTACATTTGTTTTAATTTTCAAAAGTATTGCCGTGCAAGCGGTTGAATTGCCTTATTTTATCTCCATAAAGACAGTAGGGTAATTGCTCTTGCAAAACTGGTGTGCAATGGATTTTTCTTAACTATCATTCCTAACTTCATTGAACCACACGCCGAACGTCGCCAAACCTTGTTAAACCCAAATTTTAGTTGATAAATTGGGTTTGGGTTTAGGGATGCAGTCATCAAATTTTCATATGTGATTGATAAGATTGAGATTGTATTCATAGGTTTTTCTTTTAACCCTTATCTGAGATGGTAATCCGATATGAGCGTTCATTTTGTAAATCATGCCCCAACAGCCCCCAAAGACGGTGCAACCAACGACTACTATTTGACTCGTCAAAACCAGATGGAGTCAAATGTCCGTAGCTACCCACGCAAACTCCCCCTAGCCATTGCCAAAGCACAAGGGTGCTGGGTTACTGACGTAGAAGGCAACGAATACCTTGACTGCCTAGCAGGAGCAGGTACGCTAGCCCTAGGACACAATCACCCTGCCACAATCAACGCCATTAAAGACGTGCTAGAAAGCGGTTTGCCACTGCACACCCTTGACATCACTACGCCAATCAAAGACGCATTCACCGAAAAATTGTTATCATTCTTTCCAAAAGATTTTGTCTTGCAGTTTTGCGGTCCAACAGGGGCTGACGGTACAGAAGCTGCCATCAAGCTTGCCAAAACCTACACAGGGCGTGATAATGTCATCGCATTCTCTGGCGGTTATCACGGCATGACGCACGGAGCGCTTGCCATGACAGGCAACTTATCCGCTAAAGAAAAAGTGGGCAATCTCATGGCAGGCGTGCAGTTTATGCCTTATCCACACGAATACCGTTGCCCACTGGGTCTGGGTGGTGAAGCGGGTGTGGACGCTTTAACTTATTATTTTGAAAACTTCATCGAAGATGTGGAAAGTGGTGTGGTAAAACCCGCTGCCGTTATCCTAGAAGCCATTCAGGGCGAAGGCGGTGTTGTCCCTGCGCCCAAAAAATGGCTACAAAAAATTCGTGAGGTTACTGCCAAACACGACATCGTGCTTATCCTAGATGAGGTGCAAGCAGGCTTTGCTCGCTCTGGCAAGATGTTCGCCTTTGAACACGCCGATATTGTCCCTGATGTGGTCGTTATGTCTAAGGCGGTGGGCGGTGGTTTACCCCTTGCCGTGCTTGCCATTAACAAAAAATTTGATGCGTGGTCGCCAGCAGGTCATACAGGTACTTTCCGTGGTAATCAGCTAGCCATGGCAGCAGGCTATAATGTTCTAGAACAAATCACCAACAATAACCTTGCCGAAAACTCACGCATCCAAGGTGAATTTTTGCGTGATGAACTGCGTAAAATTGCACAAGAATTCCCCTGTATCGGTCATGTGCGTGGACGTGGTCTGATGACTGGTATTGAGATTGTAGACGAGCGTAAGCCTGCCGACCATATGGGGTCATACCCTGCCGACAGTGAGCTTGCGGTCGCTATCCAAAAAGCGTGCTTTGACAATAAACTACTGCTAGAGCGTGGTGGTCGTGGCGGTACGGTGGTGCGTTTGCTGTGTCCAATCACCATCACTCGTGAAGAATGTCAGACGGTCATTGATCGCTTCAAAAAGGCGGTGGGTGAAGCGGTAAAAGCGGTTCGTAGCTAGGCGTTAATTGTAATTTAAAAATAAAGGCGTGCTAAATGGTACGCCTTTATTTTTTGCCAAAAATGGGCTTTATGTTTATCAAACAATTTGTTAGAATAAAAAATTTTACTTGACAATTGCTATGGAAAATCGCAAAATGAACCAACCAACCAACCAACCAACCAACCAACCAACCAACCAACCAACCAACCAACCAACCAACCAACCAACCAACCAACCAACCAACCAACCAACCAACCAACCAACCAACCAACCAACCAACCAACCAACCAACCAACCAACAGCCTAAAAACCGCCCATAATACCGAATTTTTTGGTGAAAAATTAGCCAAACTTCGTCAAATTCTGCCTGAAATTTTTAGCGAACACGCCCTAGACCTAGAAAAACTCAAAACCCTACTGGGCGACCACCTTGCTCAAAACGAGCGCTACGGCTTGAATTGGGCAGGCAAATCAACCGCCTATCAAGCCCTACAAGCCCCTACCAATAACACGCTTATGCCTTGTCCTGCCGAGAGCGTGGATTTTGATACCACACAAAACATTTTTATTGAAAGTGATAATTTAGAAGCTCTAAAAATATTACAAAAATCCTATGCAGGCAAAATCAAAATGATATACATTGACCCACCTTATAATACGGGCAATGATTTTATTTATCACGATGATTTTAGCCAAAGCAAAAAAGATTATGAAATTGCCACAGGCGATAGAAATATCAATGGCGAATTGTTAAAATCTTTTAAAAAGAATAGCAAAGACAATGGGCATTATCATTCTAATTGGCTTAATATGATGTTGCCAAGATTGCATTTGGCCCATACTTTACTTTCTGATGATGGCGTGATATTTATCAGTATTGATGATAATGAACAGGCTCAATTAAAATTATTATGTGATGAGATTTTTTCTGACGATAACTATGAACAATTAGTTTGGAAAAAGAAAGGTGGTGCAGGAAATACGGAAAAAGTATTAGGTTGTTTAACTGAATATATTTTATGTTATTTTAAAAATAAAAAAGCAGGTGTTTTAAACTATAGAGATATTGAGCGTAATTACAGATATAAAGATAATATTGGAGAATATAATCTTGAAGGTATGGAAAAAACCAATTCTGGCGGTTATGCAAGACCTACCATGCTATTTGATATTGTTAATCCTGAAACTGGTACTATATTTAAACCAAGTTCAGGCAAGCGGTGGACTATTGGCAAAGAAAGAGTTGAACAACTCATTTTAGAAAATAAACTTTATTTTGATGAAAGTAAGAATAAAGTTTATTATATTAAAAGAGCAGATGATTATGAGTTATCTGAAAATGTGTATTTAAATCTATTATTGGAACATGGAAGTTTATCTGTTGCAAAAGATGAAATTAGTGATTTAGGAATTGGTAGAGAATGTTTTGATACTCCAAAACCAACAATTCTTATCAAACATTTATTGGAAATAGCAAGTAACAAAAACTCTATTATCCTAGACTTTTTTGCAGGTTCGGCAACCACTGCCCATGCTGTCATGCAATTAAACGCAGAAGATAACGGCAATCGTCAATTTGTAATGGTGCAATTACCTGAACTCACCGATGAAAAATCTGAAGCCCATAAAGCAGGATTTAAAACCATTAGCGATATCTCCAAAGAACGCATTCGCCGTGCAGGAGCAAAAATCAAAGCTGAAAATCCCGATAAAATGCTAGATACAGGATTTAAGGTTTTTAAATTAAGTGATAGTAATTTTAAAGCGTGGCAAATTGACGATGACGATATTGCCAAGCAATTAGAAATGTATATTGACCCCCTAAAAGATAATGCCAATGAAATGAATGTTATCTATGAATTGCTATTAAAAATGGGATTAAAATTAACGGCGGATATTAAATTTGATAACGGCATTTATTGGCTAACTTGTAAAAATAAATCATACGCCATTGTACTAAATTCATTATCCCAAGATGAGTTTAACGCCATTATTGACAAAAAACCTGCCAAAACCGTTGTCCTAGACAAAGCATTTTTAAATGACAGCGAAAAATCCAATGTGATTTTGCAATTTAAAGATGCTGGACTAAATTTTGAAAGCATTTAATTATTGGGGGAATGGATGATGCAAATTCAATACGAACAGTTAGATTATCAAAAACAGGCGATTGACAGTATTGTGGATTTATTTCAGGGCGAAATCACACATCATCAAGATGATTTTAGCTTGTCGGATAAAGACAATATGCGTGTCATTGCCAATGAATTATCATTATCCAAAGATGATATTTTTGATAATTTAAAAAATATCCAAACGCAAAATCAGCTTTCTTTGTCTGATAAATTGGATAATTTGTATTTTAGTGTAGAAATGGAAACGGGTACAGGTAAAACTTTTGTTTATTTAAATACCATTTTTGAGCTTTATCAACGCTATGGCTGGCGAAAATTTATCATTGTTGTGCCAAGTGTCGCCATTCGTGAAGGTGTATTGCAGACTTTAAATAGCACAAAAGGATATTTTAAAGATGAATTTAATTCGCCGATTTATCATTATGGCGAATATAGCGGACGCAAAACAAACTTATTAAAACATTTTGCGACAAGTACACATATCGAAATTTTGGTGATGAATATTCAATCTTTTGAAAAAGAAAGCAATATCATCAATCAAGAACGAGAAAATGGCGTATTGATGGAGTTAATCCAAGCAACGAATCCAATCATTATTATTGACGAACCACAAAATATCAGCAGTGATAAACGAAAAAATGCCATTGATAATTTAAATCCATTATTCACGGTCGGTTATTCAGCAACGCATAAAGAAATTATCAATAAAGTATACAGCCTAAATCCTGTACAAGCATTTGAACAAGGATTGGTAAAACAAATCGTGGTCAATTCTGTGGTGTCGCAGGATAAAAATAATGCCTTTATTGAATTAAAAGAAGTCGTTAATAAAGGCGGATTAAAAGCCAAAATTATCATTGATATCAATGAAAATAAAGAATTAAAACGCAAATCAGTTACTATAAAAACAGGCGATGATTTGTATGAAAAATCAAAACAAAATCCCAATTATCAAGGATTTATTGTTAATGGTATTGATTTGGAAAACCAGATAGTTAGATTTTCTAATGGTATAGAAATTGCCCGTGGCGTCAATTTGGATTATCTTAAAGATGATATTATGAAACAGCAAATTCACGCCACGATTAAAGTACATTTACAGCGTGAAAAGCAGTTAAATCCATTAGGTATTAAAGTATTATCGCTATTTTTTATTGATAAGGTAGAAAACTATCGCACCAATGCACAAGGCGAAATCGGTAAATTTTATCATTGGTTTGAAGAATTGTATGAATTAGAAACCAAACAATCAGCAAGTGGCGTACATAGTGGCTATTTTAGCCAAGACAAAAAAGGCAATGCCAAAAATAGTAACGGCACAACCAAAGATGATAATGATGCTTATGAATTGATTATGAGGGATAAAGAGCGGTTATTGTCGCTTGATGAACCTGTACGCTTTATTTTTAGTCATTCAGCCTTAAAAGAAGGTTGGGATAATCCCAATGTTTTTCAGATTTGTACTTTAAATGAAACCACATCTACCATTAAAAAACGCCAAGAGCTAGGGCGTGGTCTAAGACTGTGTGTCAATCAAAATGGCGAGAGAGTTTATGATGAACAGGTTAATATTTTGACCGTGATTCCCAATGAAAGCTATGAGCAATTTGCCAGCAGTTTACAGCAGGAATATATCGATGATTGTGGTGTGAAATTTGAAAAAACGCATATTAAAAATGCCGAAAATGAACGCACGGTAACTTACCGTTTTGATGCGTTTACCGACCCACTATTTTTACAAATTTGGGAGCGTATCCGTCAAAAAACCAAATATCGTGTTGCATTTGATAGCGATGAATTGATTAAATTGGCAAGCCAAGCATTAAACAAAATGCCAACCATTGCCAAACCAAAAATTGAAATTAAAAAAGCACGACTCATTCAAAACAGTGAAATGGGTGTACAGACAGAAGAGGTTTATTCTGATTATCAGTATTTGAACAAAAAAATTGCCATACCTGATATTTTAAAGGCATTGCAAAATAAAACGGGATTGACTCGTCAAACTTTGGTAGAGATTTTAAGGCAATCTGGCAGAATTGATGAGATTAAAAATAACCCACAACGCTTTATTGAAATTGTGGCAGAACTCATTAATAATGAACTGTACGATTTGATGAAAAACGGCATTTATTATCAAAAATTAGATGAAATCTATGAACAAAATCTGTTTGAGACTTATCAAATTTATACCAATCAATACACTTTTGATGTGAATAAAATGGATAAAACCATTTATAATGGTGTGCTGGATTTGGATTCAATCACCGAACATCAATTCGCCACAGATTGTGAAAATTATGATGAGCAAGTAGATTTTTATTTTAAATTACCCAAAAAATTTAAAATCCCAACACCAATCGGTAATTATAATCCTGATTGGGCGATTGTCATCAATAAAAATAGCGAGCAGGTTTATTTTATTGCCGAAACCAAAAATACAGGCGATAAATCCATTCAAGATGGGGTGGTGGTTGATAAATTGAAGTGGGAAGAGCGGTTTAAAATTGCTTGTGCCAAACGATTTTTTGAAATAAATGATGAAGTAGGCTATCAAGTGGTGCAAAAGATTAATGAATTAACCGAAAATAATAAGGTATATTAAATGATGCAAATATGCTAAAATAAAGCATTTTTTACTTTTAGGATGTAGCCATGCTAACTCTTGAACAACATCGTCAAGCCTTACTTTGTAATGATAGCCAGTCCATAGCAGACTATGAACGTGCGATGACGGACGCTGTCAAAGCGGTAACGGCATGGCTTAAAAACGACAAAATGTACACAGGCGGTAGCATTAAAGAGTTACGCTCACAAATCGCCTTTAACCCTGCCAAAGATGGCTTGGGTGCGGATAAGGCGTTGGAGCGGTTGGTGGAGCTTTTTTTAAACAAAAGTTTAAAAGTTCATCATCCCCACTCGCTTGCTCATTTGCATTGCCCAACCATGGTAACATCGCAAATTGCTGAAGTGCTGATTAACGCCACCAACCAATCCATGGACTCGTGGGACCAGTCGCCAGCAGGCTCGCTGATGGAAGTACAGCTCATTGACTGGCTACGCCAAAAGGTCGGCTATGGGGCAGGGCAGGCAGGCGTGTTCACATCAGGAGGTACGCAGTCCAATTTGATGGGCGTGCTATTAGCAAGAGACTGGGCAATTGCGAAGCACTGGAAAAATGCAGACGGCAGAGAATGGTCGGTTCAACAAGACGGCATTCCAGCAGACGCCATGCAAGCAGTCAAAGTGATTTGCTCAGAGAATGCTCATTTTAGCGTGCAAAAAAACATGGCAATGATGGGCATGGGCTTTCAATCTGTCGTTACCGTGCCTGTGGACGATAATGCCAAGATGGATACAGATGCCCTTGCCAAAACCATGGCGGATTTAAAAGCAGATGGCAAAATCGTGGCGTGCGTGGTGGCAACAGCAGGGACAACGGACGCAGGGGCGATTGATGACATCAAGGCCATTCGCAAGCTGTGTGATGACTTTGGGGCGTGGCTGCATATTGATGCGGCATGGGGCGGAGCATTGATTTTATCCAATGAATACCGTGATATGCTTGACGGCATTGAGTTATCCGACTCGATCACGCTTGATTTTCATAAGCATTTTTTCCAAAGCATCTCATGCGGTGCGTTTTTATTAAAAGACGAACAAAACTACCGCTTTATGCACTATGAAGCAGAATATCTAAACTCAGCTTATGATGAAGAACACGGCGTGCCAAATTTGGTGTCAAAGTCTTTGCAGACCACTCGCCGATTTGATGCGTTAAAGCTGTGGATGACCATTGAAGCTCTGGGTGAAGAGTTGTATGGCTCAATGATTGACCATGGCGTGAAATTAACTCGTCAAGTGGCGGATTATATTAAAGCAACGGACGGTTTGGAGTTGCTTATTGAACCGCAATTTGCCAGCGTGCTGTTTCGTGTTGTGCCAAAAGAGTATCCAACGCATTTGATTGATAGTCTTAATCAAAATGTCGCAGATGAGCTGTTTGCTCGTGGTGAGGCAAATATTGGGGTAACTCGTGTGATTGACAAAAATCGTGATGTACAATCTTTAAAAATGACCACGCTTAGCCCCATTGCCACGCTTGACAATGTTCAAGCGTTGCTTACCCAAGTCTTACAAGAAGCAGAACGCATCAAAGACGACATCAAAAACGGCACTTACACGCCACCGATTGATTAAGTTGGTGAAGCGTATTCATATTGGCACAGGCGGATATGGCGACAATGATTTGATTGGAGTGCTGTATCCGCACAATGCACGGCCGAATGACTTTTTACATCATTATGCCAATCATTATGATTGTGTAGAAATAAACAGCAGTTTTCACGCACCCATTGGTCAAAAGACTGTGCAAGGTATGTTTGCCAAAGCTGATAAACGGCTAAAATTTTCGTTCAAACTACACCAAGATTTTAGCCATGCTCGTACTGCCACCGCCCAATCCGCCAAAAATTTTTTACACATTTTAACGCCTTTTAGCAAGCAGTTGGCTCCGCTGTTATTGCAATTCCCCCACAGCTTTGAACGAACCATCACCAATCGTCGGTATTTGGGCGAGATGGCAACATGGTTTGATGGACATCTGCTTGCCATAGAGTTTCGCCACCCCAGTTGGCATGTCGACCCTGTATTTGCCCATTTTGCCAAATCGCCCAATTTGATTTGGGTAAACGCTGATTATCCAAAAAATATCGGACTGCCAAACACGCCTTTTTGGGCGAATGCACGCACGGCGTATTATCGCCTACACGGCAACAATCCACGCTGGTGGGACGAAAAAACTGCCAAAGAGCGACACGATCATCGTTATAGCGATGATGAACTTAGTAAAATCGCCGATGAGATTTTTGCCAATAGGCAATACTTTGATGAATTGTTCATTTATTTTCAAAATACGACCAACGCCCATTCTTTTTATAATATCGTGATGTTAAAAGAAAAATTGGCACGGTTAGGTTTTGAAACAAAGCTGCCTTGTCTGAGGGGTCAGGGCAGCTTGTTTTAATCATTGGTCAGGTAGGGGTTGGGTGTCATTTTACCATCATAAAATCATTGATTTTGAAACCAATGATTGGCGCTGTTTTTGGCTTTTTCGATGTCGCTTGATGATAGGTTTAGGGCGAGCTGACCGATCTTGGCTTGAGCTTTACCGCGGATGTTATCGTCTAGCATACCGTCGCGGCTAGATAGGTCGTACCATTTGTAGGCATCAACAAGGTGCTGTTGTCTTTCGTCGATCATCGCTAGGGCGTAGCTTGCACGATTGTCACCTAGGTGTGCTGCGCTCTCTAGCCATTTACGACCAGTTGCCATGTCGGCCTTGACGCCTTCACCACGCAGATACATGATGCCAAGGTTTAGCTGTGCAGGAGCAATATTCTGTTCGGCGGCACGCGTGTACCAGTAGGCAGCGCGATTGGCGTCTTTTTGTACGCCTTCACCTTTTTGTAGGCGTTTGGCTAAGAAAAACTGTGCGTGATGATTGCCTTGAGAGGCTTGTGAAGTTAGGCTTGCGATGTCCATGGTCTCAAAGCGCGAAGTAGATGATGGGTTTTGTGCGCTTGCAAGCGTCGCTGATCCTAGAATGGTTGAAAGTAGGATAGCTTTTAGGACTTTCATGGTAACTCCACTGATTTTTTAAAACAAAAATGACTTAATGGATGATAAGTCATTAAAATGGGGCGCTCTAGATATTTAAGCATACCCGAACTATATTAACATCTTGATTAGATAAACTCAATCAAACAGATGTTACAAAATGGCAAATAAACTTACTAAATTGCATTTCTATGCTTACTAATTTTTTATTTTAGGTGCGCGCCACTCGAAACACCGCCACGTCCGCCAACAGGTTGGGGGCTTTTTTGACTATTTTATCACGAACAAAGGCAGGGATTTTGGGATTGGGGTTGTCCCATAGGGCGACCGTATCTAAAATGCGAATGTTGTTGTCGTGGCACAGTCGTTCAAAATCCTTAAAGGTGCAAAGATGAATGTTGGGGGTGTTGTACCATTGGTGGGGCAAGGTCTCACTCATCGGCATAATGCCTTTAATGCCAAGATAAATGCGGTTTTGCCAATAGGCGAAGTTTGGAAAAGTTACAATGCCAAATTTAGCGACTCTTAGCATATCGTTTAGCAAGGTTTCAGGATTTTTGACCGCTTGCAAGGCACGAGCCATCACCACGGTATCAAAACTGTTGTCGGAAAAGCGAGCCAAGCCGTCATTTAGGTCTTGCTCTACGATGTTTAGCCCTTTGGTAATGCCTTCATTGATTTTGTTAGGGTCAATCTCAATGCCATAGCCAAACACGCCCAGACGTTCTTGCAGATGAGCCAATAGTGTGCCGTCCCCACAGCCCAAATCTAGGACCTTTGAGTTGGGTTTTATCCATTTTTCGGCAAGTTGGTGGTCGATGTTGTTCATGAGTTTCCTTATTTTATTGTCTTGCCAATTGTGAAATCTCTTGGGGTGTGATGTCGCCTGTTTGTCGTTTGATGACAGGAGCGTTCAAAAAGCCCCGAACGGCAGTCGTATAACGGGGAATGTTAAACAAAAACGAATCATGCCCGTGCGGTGCGTCCACATTGACAAAGCTCACTCGCTTGTCGTTTGCAATTAAAGCGTCCACAATCTCAACCGACCGCTCAGGCGTGAACCGCCAATCGGTGGTAAACGAGACGATGAGAAATTGGCACTTGGTGCGAGCAAGCGTTTGTTTGAGAGCTTCTTTTTCGCCCAGCTCATCTTTCGTATAATCCCGTGTCGGGTCAAAATAATCCAGTGCTTTGGTCATGAGTAGGTAAGTATTGGCATCAAAATTTTTGCTAAACCGTTCGCCTTGATAACGCAAATAGCTTTCTACTTGAAATTCCACATCATAGCCGTACATGAATTTACCTGATTTTAAGTCCCGTCCGAACTTGGCTTTCATCGCCTCTTCGGTGATGTAGGTGATATGCCCCACCATACGAGCTAAAATCAGCCCACGTCTAGGATAAGTGCCGTGTTTGAGATACCAGCCGTCATGAAAATCGGGGTCGGATAGGATAGACTGGCGAGCGACTTCGTTAAAGGCGATGTTTTGGGCGGAGAGCTTGGGTGTGCTTGCGATGATGACGGCGCGTTCTAAGCGGTCGGGGTAGTCCACCGACCATTGCAACGCCTGCATACCGCCCATACTTCCACCGACAATGGCGTGCCATTTGGCAATCCCTAGGCGGTCTGATAGCATGACTTGGGTTTTTACCCAGTCTTTTATCGTGATGAGTGGAAAATCCGCCCCCCAAATCTCGCCTGTGGCAGGATTGATGGTGGTGGGGCCTGTGGAACCGTGGCATGAGCCGATGTTGTTTAGGCACACCACAAAAAATCGGCTCGTGTCTATCGCCTTGCCATTGCCAATCAGATTATCCCACCAACCTGCTTTGGTGTCGCTCTCACTGTGATAGCCTGCGGCGTGGTGTGAGCCTGATAGGGCGTGGCAGATTAAAATGGCGTTGGTTCTGTCGGCATTTAGCTCGCCATAAGTCTCGATGACTAAGTCAAATGACGGCAACACCCGCTTGCATTCTAAGGTCAATGGCTCATCAAAATGCAAGGTTTGGGGTGTTACGATACCGACTGATGCGGGGTCTAAAAGGGTGGGTGTGTTATTATCCTGTTCGCTCACGATCGTTCCGTTCATTGTTGTTTTTGTTAATAAAATAAATAGGTGCCAGCTAGTAACTGGCACCTATTTATTTTAGCATAATTTTGACAAAAATTCTTGTCGCTAAAATGCCAAACTCTCTACACCAGACTAACGATAATCCGTCAGATCCACCACCGTATCACAGTAATGCCGTGTCAAATCGTGGCTATGACTGACCATAACCAGTGTGCAGTTTTGGGTGCGACAGGCGTGCGTGAGTAAATCTAATGTGGTTTTTTGGGTAATGGGGTCTAGGCGGTTGGTAACTTCATCGGCAAACAGTAGCACAGGTTTCACCATCAAAGCTCGCATGATGGCAATGCGTTGAAGCTCGCCCCCTGAGACGCTCTCACTGGTGCGGTGCAGAAGGTCGGGGTGGAGCTGTAAGGCTTCCATGAGCGGGGCGATTTGGCTTTTATCAAGGTGATGACGTTTGACCACGTCATCGATGAGCGTGCCAAGCGTGATGTTTTGGGCGAAAGCGGACGGTGGGTCTTGGTAGAGTTTTAGCACTTGGTGGCGTTTGGGTTTGGTGTGCCATGTCATCACCCCTTTGGACGGGTTGATAAGCCCGCAAATGGCGTCCCCGAGCGAGCTTTTACCGATACCGCTATCGCCGATAAGTCCCACCACCTGCCCTGCATGGAGCGTGATGTTTAGCCCACTAAACAGCTCTTTGTTGCCACGACTGATGGCCACGTCTTTTAAGGTCAAAAGGGGCGTCTTAGCAGGCGTGATGTCCGCCTTTGTCCATGTGGCAGGGTTGGCACTCATCAGCTCTTTGGCGTAGTCGGATTTGGGATTTTGTAGGACATCGGTGGCTTGCCCTTGCTCTAAGAGCTTACCTTTTTTCATGACAATAAGCAGGTCGTTATCAGTGCTTAGACGGTTGGCGACTTCGATGTCATGCGTGATGGTCAAAAGGCAGCCGCCTTGTTTGGCGACTTGGCCAAGCATGTCCACGACAGCGATTTTATTGGTGTGGTCAAGCCCTTTGGTGGGTTCATCGGCGATAACCATGTACGCCCCACTCACGGTAGCAGACGCAAAGGATGCACGTTGTGCCATGCCCCCTGACAGCTCATGTGGATAGCAGTCTTTGGCGTGGACTAAGGAGAGTTGCTCTAAGGTGCGTAAGGTGGTGTCTTTGGCGGCAGAGTTATCGACTCGTTTGACAAAATGCAGACTCTCCCAAATCTGGCGAAACACCGTCATGGTGGGGTCAAGCGAACGCACTGGCTCTTGGGGGAGCATGGTCAAATCACGCCCCCACAGCTTGGCAAATTGATGTTCATCAAGCTCGCCTTGTCCGTCATGGAGCGTTTTGCCGTTGATGAGAATTTGTCCTTTGACCGTCAAGCCCTTAGGCAATGCCCCCATGACCGCTTGGGCAAGCAGGCTTTTGCCCGACCCTGTCTCACCTAAGATGGTTAAATTTTGCCCCTTTTTTATGCTAAGGCTAATGGGCTCGACTAAGGTAGCACCGTCTTTAGTGTGGACAGATAAGTTATTGATTTGAATTAAGATATCTTGTGATGATTGGGTGTTTTGCATGACTAGCCGTCCTGTTTGCCTGATAATAATTGAAAAGAAAGCACGAGTAAAAACACGGTAATAATCGGCAAAAAGAACACCAAAGGCGCTTCATAATAATAAGGAAATAGTTCGGTCATCATCAGACCCAGCTCGGCGGTCGGTGGTTTAAGACCGACATTGACAAAGCCAAGCGTGGCAAGGGCTAGCACCGCATTACCCGCCCCAAATGCTGAGAGTGTCCACATGACAGGGGCGAGCCGTGGCAGATAGTGGCGTTTGATGATGTACCACAGCCCCATGTCCATGAGTGTACTGGCTTGTACTTCGCTTGATTTGCGTAAGGTTAGGCTCATCGCACGGGTCATCTTAAAAAACTCCACCCACATGACAAGTGATACGCCCAGATACAGCGACCAAAAACTGTTGGGGGCGATAGACGCAAACAGTAGGATAAACAATAAACCAGGCAATGCCATGATACAATCACAGATAAAGTTAAAAAAGTTATCCAAAATCCCTCCAAAAATTCCCGCCAGCAAGCCAAACAGTAGCCCAAAGATGAGCGACACCCCCACCGAGCCAACAATGAGCGAAAAAGACAAGCGAATGGCGGACGCAAGGCGAGCCATCATATCACGCCCTAGATGGTCAGTACCAAAGGGGTGCTTGCCACTGGGGGCAGATAGGATAACATCTAGGTTTTGCAGTGCCATGTCATGGGGGCGTATGAGTGGACTACCATAGGCAAAGATGAGGAGTGCCGCCAAGATGCTAATTCCGATAAGCTGAGTGGGGGTTAGGTTTTTTAAGTATTTCATCATAATATTGGCAAATTGATAACGAAGTTTGGCAAGTACTGATAAGGCTTAGTGAGCTTGATAACGGGGGTCAATGTAGCGATTGATGACATCCAAGACAGCATTTAACACCACGAACAGCCCACCCATGACCAAAGCCGAGCCTTGTATCATTGGAATGTCTCGGGCGATGATGGCGTGAACTAGGGCGTGACCGATACCCGGCCATGCAAACAGGCTCTCCACAATGACCACGCCTTCGATGAGATAGATGAGCTGTACCCCATGATAGGCGACAATGGGAATGGCAATGTTACGCACGCCATGTCGTCTAAATGTCTGCCAAGGGCTTAGCCCCTTTAATTTGGCAAATTCATAAAATGTAGAGTCAAGCACTGCCACTGCCGCATTACGACTGACCCGAATGGAGACCGCCGACAGACCCAAGGCGAGTGTGAGAGCAGGCAGGATGTAGTTAATCGGCTTGCCGTAGCCGATGGCAGGTAGCCATTTTAAATGCACCGCAAAAATGGTGATGAGTAGCACGCCAATGATAAAGGCAGGGGCGGAGCGGAGCAAGGTGGCGATAAATAAGGTAAAACGGTCAAAGACCCCATTAGGTCGCAGGGCAGAGAGTATGCCTATCGGTGGGGCGATGATGAGTGAGATAATCAAAGCGACAAACGCCAGCGACAGCGTGTGCCCAAACTGGTGGGCTATCTCGTCCCACACGCTTGCCCCACTGACGAGCGAGTTTCCCAAATCTAAGCGGAGCAGGTCGCCAAACCATGCTATATACTGCTCATACCACTGCAAGTCAAGTCCCAGTTCGGCTCGCACTTGGTCGGCAGAGCTTGCGGTGACTTGGTCGTAGCCATAGCGAGAGCTTGCGATACGATACGCCATGTCGCCGGGCAGGCTTCGCATAAGAACAAAGGTCAAAGTGCCGACCGACCAGACGACCAAGAGCAGTTGGATAAGCCGTGATGTGAGTAGTTTTAGCATGATAATAATGATAAGCAAAATTGGGCTATTATAATTTTCATTGATGATGAAAGCAAATGTAATAACATAATATTTTTCTAAAATAGAAAACCCCACGCATGACATGGGGTTTGGTGTTTAGATTTGGGTGGGTGGAGTGTTGGGATTTGCAGGGGTAAAGACCTGTTCGTCCAAACGCTCCGTGCGACTTGCCAGACCGCATTTAAAGCAATAATGATTAAAGGTGCTTTTGCGAGTGGTGCAATTTGAACAATATTCAAACAAATGTATCCCAAAATGCGGACAAAAGTCCAAATTGGTGTTATTAAAATCGAGCGAGCGTTCACAGCTTGGACAAATGCCCTTGCCGATTTTGACGTGGGCTTCATCATAATCCATATGTTGTTGGTGTTCGTTGCTAGATAAGGCTTCTTCGACTCGTTTGCGTTCTAGATAGGGGCTCATCGCCCCAATGGCGTATTTGCCGATGACGACCGTTACGATAATCCCCATGCCATAGCGAACATAACCGCCATAGTTGGGTAGATATGGCACCAATTCCACAAAAAACACAAACAAGGCAAAAAATACAAAGCCTCACACAAACGGCCATGCGTTGGTATGGCGGTAGCGTTTAAACAGATAACCTGCCAACAACAGTGGCAAGGTAATCATCAAGCGACAAATAAATACCTGCAATTCGGTGCGGTTATTATGGCGGTTGTAGCCGTCCATAGCGTCCGCTTCCATGAGCATGATTTGGGTTTCGATGTTCTCTGCCGTCTGCCTAGTTGACGTTTTTCTATGGTGGACAGCTCACTTTGTAAGGCTTGTTCTTGGGCTTTTAGCTCATCAAGCTCGCTTGTGCGTTTGATGACTTCAGGATTTTGGTCAGATTGTTCGGTAACAGAACGAGTGCCAAGCCAGTTGTCAAAAGTCTCACGGGCGTTTGTGTTTTAACTTTGTTTTTGGGTTAGCTCATGGCTTTTTTGTTCCCATTCGTGAATGATGTCTTGCTCTTGTTGTTCGGCTTGGGTCAGCTCGTCTTTAGCTGGTCGCAGGCAGGACGGTCGGCGACAAAATCAGCTAATTCCACAGGGTCGGTACTAATCATCAGCAAATCCGCCACGATTTTACTCCCCAGCCCAATTAAAAAGCTGGCAAAAATTATCGCCACAATCCACAAAAGATATTAAACCATTTTTTCAGGTTGTCGCCCTGCGGTTTTGGCTTTGGGGGTGGGCTTGAATTTGGCTCTGCCTTTTTTGTTCACGCTTTACTCACTCATGACAAGCTCCAATGATGAAAAAAATGACGAGATGATCAGGGTGTTTGATGTTTTTTAAGTTGCAAGGGCAGGAATACAATTTACCCTTGATAGGTCAATCGCTGATATAAAGCTGAGAATGGGGCATCTTTAAAGAAATTTTAAACAAAATTTGCAACATTGACAATATAAAAAGACCGCATAACACGGTCTTTATGGACTTACCATTTAAGCTGATTTAGGTTGTATTTACGCTCAAAGGGGTCAAGAGTCAAGCCTTTTAGAGACTTGTGAGCGGACACACTTTGTTGGTAGTACACGACAGGGATAAGCGGACGCTCATCTGCCAAAATGGTGGCGACTTGTTTTTTGAGTTCATCTCGCTTGACATCATCGGCTGTGGTGGCGATGTCATGCAAGGCTTGGGTAAGCGCAGAGTTTTGGTAATTCATCACGCCCCAGTCGCTGCCTTGTGGGCTTAGGTCGGATTGTAGTGACGCCAATGGGTCTGGGGTGTTGCCGTAGTTACGAGCGTACAGAGCCATTTGCAGTGAGCCGTCTTGATGAGCCTTGGGAATCTCTGATGAGTTGGTGATATTAACTTGCAAATCCACACCGATTTTACGCCATTGGTCTTGTAAGGCGGTGGCGATAAGCGGTAACTCTGGGCGGTCGGAGAACGTGATGAGCGATATGGTAAAGGGCTTGCCGTCTTTTTGTAGCACGCCGTTCGCCCCTTCGGTAAAGCCATTGGCGAGCAGTTTGGCTTTAATGGCAGGATAATCAGGGGCGGATTTTGCCACGCCTGCCTGCCAACCGCCAAACATGGGCGGTAGTAGCTCATACGCTCCCGCATCGCCAATGCGTAGCACCGATTTGGCAATGGCTTCACGGTCTATGGCATCGGATAGGGCTTGACGAGTGGTCTTATCGGCAAAGAGCGGATTGGCGATGTTCATCTTAATGACAATGGTGCGAGCGAGCGTTTGGGTTGCCACTTGTAGGTCGCTGTTGTTTTGTAGGCGTTTTAGGCTGGCACTGTCTAGGGTGTACACCAAATGGTCATCGCCGCTCTCGACAAGCAGGGTGCGGGTCTCACTGCGAGAGTTGGCAAGGTAGTGAATGCGATTAATGTGGGCTTTTTGTCCCCAATAGTCGGCATAAGCGGACTGCTCAATCTTTTGTGGTGGCTCAACCTTATCCGCCTGATACGCGCCTGTGCCGATGATTTTGGTGGCTTGCCCTTTGTCATCAAAAGACGCAGGGGCTAGGATAATGGCGGTGGCGTGTGTCAAATAAGACGGTAGGGTGGTCAAAGGATCGGCAAGAGTGAATTCTACCGTTTTATCATCAACTGCCTTGATAAGCTCGATATTAGCACTTTCTAGGGCGGTGGGCTTGTTTAGGGCAAGCGTCAGGCTGTTTACCACTTCTTTGGCGGTCATCGGTGTGCCGTCATGGAATTTGACATCATCACGCAACGTAAACACCCATGTTTTGCCGTTGTCGGCTGTCTCCCATTTTTCGGCTAGGGCAGGGATAATCGCCCCTGCCTCGTCCACGTCTACCAAGGTTTCGCCAATACCCATACGCTGATAGACAAAGCCTGACGTGCTAGGGTCAGCATTGGTAATCTCCCAAGGGGTAACGACCGTGAGTGTCTTATCGCTCGTGGCAGGCGTGGCATTGTCTGTGGTGGTAGTTGCCTTGTCGTCATTGCCGCAGGCGGTCAAGCCGATGAGCGCGATGGCAAGGGCGGTGGGGCGTAGCCAAGCGTTGGTTTTCATAAAAACATCCTGTGAGAGTATAAAAAATTTGGCTTATGTTATTCTATAACAATATAAATTGCAAGCAGAATGTGATGCTACTTAACAATGCAAATAAGAATATTTTTTATCTATAAATTCTTTAATTGAGAAAATTAACTGCTATTTTTTGCCAAAAAATGCTAAACTAAGCCAAATTTTTAAATGATGAACATTCATGAAAACTGCCATTATTCTTGTGAACTTAGGTACGCCAGACGAGCCTACGCCTCAAGGTGTGCGCCGCTATTTGCGTGAGTTCTTGTCCGACACTCGTGTGATTGAGATTCCGCCATTCATTTGGCAAATCATCCTAAATCTATTCGTATTGACCACACGCCCCAAGCGAGTGGCTCATGCTTATGAGAGTGTGTGGACGGCAGACGGTTCGCCGCTGTTTGCAATCCTAAAACAGCAAGCCGCGTTACTACAAGACAAACTCATCGAAAATGGCACGCCAACCCCTGTGTTCCCTGCTACCACTTATGGTAATCCGAACATTAAGCATGTGATGAAGGAACTTCAAGATAAAGGCTATGATGACTTTATCATCTTCTCTCTTTATCCACAGTATTCGGCGACCACTACGGCAGCAGTATTTGATAAGGTGGCGGAATACTGCATGGATAAGCGCAACATGCCTGCCATTCAGTTCACACGCGATTATCATGATCATCCGCTATATATCAAGGCGCTTGCCGATAGCATTCGTAAGTTCTGGGCGGAGCATGGGCGAGCTGATAGACTATTAATGAGCTTTCATGGCATTCCTAAGCCTTATGCAGATAAGGGCGACCCCTATGCTGAGCAATGCCGTAAGACTGCCGTGCTGGTCGCCAGCGAGTTAGGATTGGGCGCTGATGAATGGGCGGTGAGTTTCCAGTCACGTTTCGGTGCGCAAGAGTGGCTTAAGCCCTATACCGATGAGCTGCTTGGTGAGTGGGGGGCTAAAGGGGTGTCTGTACAGGTGCTAAGTCCTGCTTTCTCGGCTGACTGCTTGGAGACCTTGGAAGAGCTCGCGGTGGAGAACCGTGATAACTTCATGAATGCAGGCGGCAAGTCTTATGAGTATATCCCTGCGCTGAACACCGATGCGCTACACATTGAGCTGATGGCGGATGTGGTCGGACGATATTTGTAATAAAGAAAACCTGCTAAATTTGGTAGGTTTTCTTTATTATACGTCGGAATTTAGGCGAATGGAGGGCAAATGCCAATCAAAGCGAATCGCCAGCATTCGAACCCCGAAGATGGTAACGAGTGTTAAGGTGTCTTGGATGACATCTGATGCGCCAATTTGCTCAAGTGCAAAATACAGCAAAGCGCCTGTGATGCTTGCGCTGATGTAGATTTCTTTTTGTAGAACGAGCGGAATCTCATTACAAATCATGTCGCGCATGATGCCGCCGGCGATGCTGGTTAAGACCGCCATCATCACAGCGATCATCGGATGTGCCCCGAGTGCAAGTCCGACTTTGAGCCCGATCACGCTAAATGCCGCCAACCCGATCGCATCGAAGAACTTGAGCGTCCAATCGATTTTTTGATAATAATTAAAAAATACCTGGCAAATAAGCGATGTCAATGTAATCACGATGACATAGTTCAAATCAGTCATCCAGAATAGCGGATGGCGATCGAGCATGACGTCACGAATCGTACCGCCACCGATGGCATTCACCATGGACACCAAGATACAACCAAAAAAATCAAACTTCTTATGCAGCGCCAGTGTCGTGCCTGCGATCGCACATGCCACCACGCCCACCATATCCAGCAGGTAAATCATAAAATCAGGCGTGATGTTCTCAAAGATAATATTCATCATGACTTAAGTCTGCACCTTGGCAAAGCCAAATAATCCCACCATGATCATCAATACCCCAATCATACTAATCAGCGACGGTGCTGATGCACCTAATAAAGCCATGCCACCTAAGATGGCAAATAGCACTTCGCTTGCTTGTGTGGCATCGATGGCGGCGATCTGTGGTTGTGGCTTTGCAGCGTGCTAACAGAAAAATACTCGTTGCGATCACACCTGCAAATAACGCCACCAAAAACGTATTAAATACTTGAGATGTACTTGGCAAATCTAGCTGTATGACAAAGCCGAGCACAAGCCATAGCGACAAAGAGCCTGTGGTCAGCAGCCATGCTTTATTTAAGGCGCTGCGCATGAGTGGCGATGTGATGCGTAGGATGGCTTGGGTGAGTGCGATGTGATGCGTGGGCTTAGTAGCACCATACCAGACCAGCTGATTACCCACAGGGAAGCAAAATCCTGCAATGAATGCTGGCAGTGCACTCATCAGCAATAAAGTGCTTGTGCTACTTGTCGTGTGGTTCGCTCCCTCACCAAGGTTGGCAATTAGAACACCGATGAATATCAGCAGACTTGTGCCAATGATGCGCTTGCTCAGACGCTCGCCAAATACAGCCAAGACAATCAAGCTTGCCACAGCGGTGAATTGAAGAGTCGCAGCGATGATCCAGCTGGGTGCGTGATCTGCACCAAAGCACAAAAATGCATAAAACCCACCAAAGCCAATGCCGCCTGCCACACACCAGAATTTCCAATAATCCATGAACAGCGCACTAAGACCAACCAAGGTCTTAACGCCGTCTTTTAGGGCGATGAGCGCGCTTAATATGAACCACATAAAGATGTAGCGACCACTTGCCGACCAGAACCAATGACCGTTTTGGCTTGCCATCAGTCCGTTAAGTACAAACATTGTACTAAAAAATAACCCTGCAAGCAGCCCAAGCAGTACCAAGCGAGCCATCATGGGCGATCAGTCGCTTAGCAATGATTTGATGAGTGCGTTTTGACGAGCTGTCTGCTGCGTTAGGGTTAGGCGCTGTGCTTTGATGATGGTTTGTAGATCGCCCAATGCGGTACTAAAGTCATCATTAATCACAACATAATCAAAGTGGTGGTAGTTCTTCATCTCAGTGACCGCACCCGCCAGACGTGTCTCGATGACATCTTTGCTGTCCTGCCCGCGATTAGACAATCGGCTGCGCAGCGCGTCACGACTTGGTGGCAAGATGAAGATCATCACAGCTTGCGGGGATTTTTCTTTGACTTGTAATGCGCCTTGCCAATCGATCTCTAAAATGACATCGATGCCCTGGTTAAGTAAATCATCTACAGCTTGCTTGCTTGTACCATAGTAATTACCAAAGACTTCAGCATATTCGAAAAAAGCACCTTTTTCGATCAGCTGCTCAAAAGCCGTCTTGTCAGTAAAATAATAATGCACGCCATCAGATTCAGCAGGTCGTGGCTGTCTGGTGGTGTGCGAGATGCTGACCTTTAGGTTGTCCGTAGTGGCAAGTAGCTCTTTGACGAGGCTGGTTTTGCCGGTGCCTGATGCGGCGGTGATGATGAATAATGTGCCTTGTACGCTCATGGGGTGCTCTTGATGAATAAAGAATAAAAACGATTATTATAACATAAGCCTAAAAAAGCCGCCTAATATTAATCTCATTAAAGGCGCGCCATCCAAAGCCTTAATTTTAACGACCAAAGTGGCGCGATGCCGGTAAAGCTTTGATGGATTTTACCGTCTTTTAGGATGACGAACGATGGCGTTACTTTGCCTTGCCAGTCCTGAAAAACCTGACCATCCAAGTCATTAATCACCATAAAATCAAGCTGTTTTTTGGTGAGATAATCTGCCAACTCGGCCGTGCTGTCCGATCGTGTGGCAACCGTAATCACAGGCGTGCCATTCTCGTGTAATGTCTCGACATTCGGCGTGGTGATGCGACAGATTGAGCACCATGTACCCCAAAAATACACCAATACAGGTGCATCATGACTTTGGGCGACGGCATCAATGATCTGACCTTGATTGGTCTGATAGCGAAGCTCTGGCGTGTCGGGCAGAGTGGGTGCGCGCCAAAGATTCACCGCCATATAGATGACGATGAAGATCAGTAAATATTTTAATGTGCTTAAGGTGATGTTTTTCATAATACAGAAATAAAAATGCCACCTAAAAAGATGGCATTTTGTGAGGATGAATTAAAGTTGTGCAATGATTTGATTAAATGTTGCACTTGGGCGCATCGCTTGGGTCAGTACGTCACGATCGGCTGAGTAGTAGCCTTTGGTGTCAATGGCTTTGCCTTGAACGCTGTTGAGTTCATTCACGATGGTGGCTTCATTTTCGGTCAATGCCTTGGCGATCGGTGCAAACTCAGCCGCCAACTGCGCATCGGTATTCTGCGCTGCCAACTCTTGCGCCCAGTAAGTTGCTAGATAGTAGTGGCTGCCACGGTTGTCAAGCTCGCCTGCTTTACGCTTAGGTGACTTGTCATTTAGTAGAAGCTTCTCTGTGGCGGCATCTAGTGCGTCAGCCAGTACTTGAGCTTTGGCGTTGCCAGTTTTTTGTGATAGGTGCTCAAGCGATACTGCCAATGCCAAGAATTCGCCTAGGCTGTCCCAACGTAGGTGGTTCTCTTCGTTGAACTGCTGAACGTGCTTAGGTGCAGAACCGCCTGCGCCAGTCTCGAACATGCCGCCGCCATTCATTAGCGGTACGATAGACAGCATCTTCGCTGAAGTGCCAAGCTCTAGAATTGGGAATAAGTCGGTCAGATAGTCACGCAATACGTTGCCAGTGACGCTGATGGTGTCTTGACCTGCTTTTAGGCGCTCTAGCGTGAAGCGAGTAGCATCAGCTGGCGCTAGAATGCGGATGTCTAGACCTTCAGTGTCAAGCTCAGCCAGATATGCATTAACTTTCTTGATAAGCTGAGCGTCGTGTGCACGGTTCTCATCCAACCAGAACACAGCAGGAGTGTCAGACAGACGAGCGCGGTTCACGGCAAGCTGTACCCAGTCTTTGATCGGAGCGTCTTTGGTTTGGCAGGCGCGCCAGATGTCGCCAGCTTGTACTTCGTGGCTTAGTAGAACGTTGCCAGTTTCATCGATCACTTCAACTTTACCGTCAGCAGGGATCTCAAAGGTCTTGTCGTGTGAGCCGTATTCTTCAGCTTTTTGGGCCATTAGACCAACGTTAGGTACAGTACCCATGGTAACAGGGTCGAATGCGCCGTGTTCTTTACAGAATGATACTACGGTCTCATATAGTGGCGCATAAGTGCTGTCAGGGATGACGATCTTGGTGTCTTGTAGTTCGCCATCACGGTTCCACATGCGACCTGAGGTACGGATCATCGCAGGGACAGATGCATCAATAATAACATCACTTGGTACGTGTAGGTTGGTGATGCCTTTGTTAGAATCAACCATGGCGATGCTAGGACCTTCAGAGTAAGACTTGGCGATCAGCGTCTCAACATCGGTGCGAGTCTGGGCATCTAGCTTATCTAGGTTGGCAAATAGGTTGCCTAGACCGTTGTTCACGTTCACGCCTGCTGCGCTTAGCTTGTCGCCGAATTTTTCGAAGACTGGTGCGAAGAATGCTTTAACCGCGTGACCGAAGATGATTGGGTCAGAGACTTTCATCATGGTAGCTTTCATGTGTAGGCTAAACAGCACGCCTTTGTCTTTAGCGTCTTTGATTTCACGCTCTAGGAAAGCTACTAAGGCGTTCTTGTTCAGTACGGTCGCGTCGAATACTTCGCCTTCTAGTAGTGCAACAGGCTTACGAAGTTCGCTGCGGTTGCTAGCGTTGTCGGTAAATACGATAGATACGCTGCATGCGGTCGGTGCGGTGAACGATTTTTCGTTATGGAAGAAATCATTGTCCGTCATCGTCGCTACGTGCGTCTTAGAGTCGGCAGTCCATGCACCCATAGAGTGTGGGAATTTCTTAGCGAAGTTTTTAACAGCTTTAGGTGCGCGGCGGTCAGAGTTACCTTCACGAAGTACAGGGTTTACCGCAGAGCCTTTAACGCGATCATAACGTGCTTGGATTTCTTTTTCTTCGTCGGTGGTTGCTTCGGTTGGGTAGTTTGGCACGTTATAGCCATCGCCCTGTAGCTCTTTGATGGTGGCCAGTAGCTGTGGTACAGAAGCTGAGATGTTAGGTAGTTTGATGACGTTGGCGTCAGGTTGTTTTACTAGCTCACCAAGCTCAGCCAATGCGTCAGCTGTGCGTTGTTCTTCGGTCAGATATTCTGGAAATTGTGACAAAATACGTGAGGCTAGAGAGATGTCGCTGGTTACAAATTCGATGTCAGCACTTTTAGTGAAGGCTTGTACGATAGGTAGTAGTGAATGGGTGGCTAGGGCAGGGGCTTCATCAGTATAGGTATAGATGATGGTGGATTTGCTCATAAAAACTCCGATGTTATTGTCTCATAAATAGGGTGAATGATTGATGCGCCCAATGTCACACATCATTCAATCGCTGCAAGCGGATGACTTGCAACTAAATCCATTTGTCGCGTAGCTATTATACCACCTTTGACGAATGTATAACTATATTGCTTGGATTATAAAACTGCTATTATCATTTATTTAAGAAATACTATCATTTAAATTCTCTATCATCATTCAGTTGTTTAGGGTTTTTGGATGTTTTCTAGTAAGCTTAGAAAACCTTTCATATAAGCCAGTTCCTGACTGTCGCTACGAATCGCGGCGTACAGTTGGCAGTACACGCCAGCGCCCAGTGGGCGGCTGACCACCCAGCCTTTCTTCTCGTATTCGCTTGCCACCCAGTCAGGTAGTGCCGCCACACCGCGTTCACTGGCGACCAGCTGTATGAGCATGGCAGTAAGTTCAGTTGTGCGGATTTGTTTTGGCATGACGCCATTAGGCTCTAAGAATTTAGCGATAATGTCTAGGCGTTTTTGTTCTACAGGATAGGCGATGAGAGTCTCATCGATGAGGTCCTTGGGTTCGATGGTGTTATGACTGGCGAGCAGATGTGAAGGCGAGAGCACCAGACGGCTTTCATAAGTAAATAGCGGCTCGTACAGGATGCCTTCAATGGGCAAATTGCTTGCGGTGATCAGTAAGTCAATATCACCATCAATGAGCATCTGATGTGGTTCAGGCTCAAACCCTGAGGTAAAGTCCAGCTCAACATCGCTGTATTCTTTACGATAAACGTTTAAAATTGGCATTAGCCAATCAAAACAGCTATGGCACTCACTGGCAAGCCTTAATTGCCCTGCTTGACCGTGCGCCAGTCGTTTGATGTCGGATTTGGTGCGGGCGACCTGCGGTAGAATGCTGCCGGCCAGCTGCAGTAAGAGTTTGCCTGCAGGCGTGAAGCTCACAGGGCGCGTGCGACGATTCACCAAAGATATGTCATAAAAACTTTCAAGTTCTTTGAGCTGATGAGAGATCGCCGATGCGGTCAGATTCAGCTCATCGGCGGTGGTCGCCAGCGAGCCATGACGAGCCAGCGTAGAGAGCATTTGTAGGTGACGGATTTCTAGCATGATAATCTTAACCTAGTGATTTAAAATTATTCAATATTTTAGCATAAGATTTAAAATTTTTTCATGTTAAAATGACGGTAGTTTGTGGTATCAAACCATTGCAAATTGTTCTTAAATTTTATTTAAAGATCATGGGGGTGGGTGAATAATGAACCGTTCAGATGAGACTTATAAGCGCATTCTTGACGCTGGGCGCGGGCTTGGCATGCGCTTCATGCGTTGATTATGTTTGGCGGTATTTGGGATGGTGTCAGGATATCTGACGAGGCGCTGGAATGCGATAAAATTAGAGCATGACGTGGATTTAACCAAGATTGATAAATTTGCAAAGCGACTGGAGTGGGTGATGCTGGCGATTGTTTTTGTGAGTGTTATTGTTAAGGCATTTAATACTTAATATCAAGTAGCTTGGTTGAGATTTAAGAGTTTATAATTTCCCCATAAAGAGCAAGGTTGCAAAAATCATCTGCAAACGAAAAACCCCAATGAATACCATTGGGGTTTTGTATGGATCAATAAAAATACCAAGGCAAAAACGGATAACCACCGTAGTAGCCATGCCCATAAGGGTGGTGAATGCGCTGACTCATCTCATATTGTTGAAGCCCCATCATGTTGGCATGGTGCAGCTCTTCTAAGTTATGATCGCAGACACCGGTCAATTCATAGCCACGCCTGCCCATCTCGTAGGCATTCGACTTCGTGCAGTAGCTTCTTAAACCGATTTGACGACCTTCTTCCCAAGCGGCTCGGTTTGGGCTGATGCCAGCTGCTTGGCAGATTTTTTGATGGCTTAGAATGCGTTGGGCGCTGTAGCCGTTTTGACCGTCTTTGATGCCGATATTCTGCCAGTCTGCACTTGCGCAGTCATTGACGTTGAACTGTGGCTGTTTGGTGGTGCAGCCTGTCATGGCGAGGGCTAGGACGAATGCAGATAGCAGTATTGGTTTTTTCATGATGTCACCTAAGGGTGGGATTATTTTGTTATTATAATACGATTTTTAAGGAAAATTGTATGATTATCTTAACAAAAAACCCTGCCAACTTGACAGGGTTTTTGGATGCGAAACATATTACACGTCTTCACGGTATTGAGGTACTGGCTTTTTGAAGCCGCCTGTCTTGATGCCTAGCCAGATAAAGCCAAGAAATGCCCAGAAGACACCCACACCAAAGGTGGTGCTGTCCACTTCTAGCCACATCAAGAAGATGCTGATAAAGCCAACCACAGGTACGATCACGTAGCTTAGGATTTGCTTAGGTGTCTCAACCATCTTATCACGCACCGCATAGCGGAAAATTACCGATAAGTTCACAAAGCTAAATGCAGTCAACGCACCGAAGCTGATTAGATTTACCACTGTCTCTAGGCTAATAAAGCCTGCGGTCAATGCCACGCCACCTGCGATCAGGATGTTGTTCACTGGAGTGAAGAATTTCGGGCTTAATTGACCAAAAATCTTATTGCTGATCACGCCGTCACGACCCATCACATACATCAGACGAGATACGCCAGCATGAGCTGAGATACCAGACGCCATTACTGTGATAATCGCAAAGCCCAGTACGATCGCTTGGAATGCCGAACCACCCACAAGTAGCAAGATCTCTGCTTGAGTCTCATCCACCGCTTCAAAGTACAGTTCAGGTCTACTTGGTAGGTAGGCTTGCATGAAGTAGCCGCTGATGATGAATACAATACCTGCGATCAGCGTTGTTAGAATCATTGCTTTTGGCAGGGTGTTTTTAACGTCTTTGGTCTCTTCAGCAAGGCTAGAAATCGAGTCAAAGCCTGTGAACGAGAAGCATAGAATGGTCGCACCTGTGATCAACGCACCAACGCTGGTCATCTCATCCCAAAATGGCTTCAAGCTCCACAGCTCATAGATGTCTTCAGGGCGAGTGTTGGCAGCGTACTGCGCCATTTGTAGCTTGCTATAGATCAAATAGGTGAATACAGCAATAACCACCAACTGCACCGCTACAATCCAGCTGTTAAAGTAGGCAACGGTCTTTGAGCCAAAAATATTGACGATGGTCATCAGACCTGTCAGACCAATTACCCAAACCCAATGGTTCACCGAAGGGAATAGAGCTTCAAGATATAGCACCGCCAAGATGATATTAACCATCGGCGAAAGCAGGTAGTCTAGCCAGCTTGACCAGCCAACCATAAAGCCCATTGATGGGTTGATTGCTTTTTGGGTATAGGTGTAGGCAGAACCTGAAGAAGGATACGCTCTGATCATGTGACCATAGCTGATGGACGTAAGCAAGATAGCAAACAGTGCAAAAATATAAGACATCGGCACATGACCACCACTGTCGCGAGATACCATACCAAAGGTATCAAGTAGTGTCATCGGCTGAATGTAGGCAAGACCAATAATGATGACGTGCCATAGACCAAGATTACGCTGCAACTTGGCAGCATTAGCAGGAACAGGTGAAATACTCAACGTATTATCCTCCAAAAGCGTGCGTAAACGCAAAAAAGAGAAAAGGCGTTAGGGTGCGTAATACTGTTTCAAACGTGCTAATGACAGATTGGGGCAATCTGATTTGGGCGTGTTTGAGATTTGATTAAGCTATCAACTCCAAGAATTTTTTACAAAATAAAACCCAAAAACGCCAATGTGGCAGATTTGGGATTTTTCAGATGAAAAATAGAAGCGCATTGTACCGCAAAAAAATAGCATTGTCAGCTGTTTTTGATAAAAATAAGCCACATTTGGCAACAATTTTGTAACTTGAGCCAGATTTTTGCTTATTTTAAATCCTTATTTTTACAAAGGTTTTACAATTTTTGGACATTTTAACCGATGAAGCTGATAGGATAATTTTAATCAACCACCTTTTAAGGTTAAGCTGCGACCGCCATCGATGGCGAGTATCTGACCTGTGATGTAGTCTGCGCCTGCCAAGAACGCCACAGCATTTGCGATGTCTTCGGGCGTGCCGATTTTACCGAGTGGCACAGAGTCGGTCAGGGCTTGTTTTGTGCTGTCATTTAATTCGCTGTTTTGGTTATCGTGAGGAAAAATGTTCACGCCTGGCGATACGCCATTGATGCGAATGTTGGGCGCAAGCTCAAGCGCAAGGCTTTGCACCATCATGTGGTGGGCAGCCTTTGCTATGTTATAAATCGGGTAGCCGACAAAGGGCTTATCGCGCGCATGAATGTCCAGCAGGCTGATGATGGCGCCGTGTTGCTTGGCAAGCTCATCTTTAAAAGTTAAGCTCAAAAAAAGCGGCGCTTTGGTGTTGGTCAAAAATAAATCATCCCAGTGCGACTGCCAAGTTGCATGATCGTCATTCAGTGAGGTCGAATAGAAGCTAGACGCGTTATTTACCAACAGATCCAGCCGCCCGAACAGTGATATGGCATCGTTGGTGAATTGATTCAGTAGAACACTGTCATTAACGATGCTAAGGTTGGCTTGGATGGTGTTGGCAGAATTTGGGCGGATGGCGTTTAACTCATCGAGAAGTGCTTTGGCAGCATCTTGACTGTGGTTGTGATGAATGATGACATCATAGCCCTGTGTGTGCAATGCCTGAGTGATTGCGCGCCCGATACGCTTGGCGCCACCTGTGATTAAGGCGACTTTAGATGAATTCATGAGTGCTTCCTTGTTGTATCTTCTAAATACTGATCTATATCATCTGCGAGCTGGATTTTTCTTAAGCGTGTCAGCTCATCACCGATTGCTTTGCCTTTTAGGTTGGGATTGACGTCATTAATGCCAATTTTATTGTAGATTTTGATGGCGTTTATCATGAAATCCATTGATATGTTGGTCTTATGAAGTGCATTTACTGTCTGTATCAATAGGCGTATCGTCTCATCATCTTTGTGCGCGCGTGTCTGCTCGATCAAAGACAGCAGGGTGTCTGCATCGATATTTGGCAGCTTTAGGATGTTGCCATGATGCGTAATGAACGCCTTGGCAAAGTTCTTGATGTGATTGGGCGTCATCAGGCGATTGGTGGTGTGTTGTAGTTTGTCCAAGGCATCAGGGTCGCCCAAAAATACCGACATGAGCAAGGCGAATTTGATTGTTAAAGACGCATCTGAATGGTATTCAAGTGCAGCAAAGGCGGATTCTCGTCGCGCTTTGTCTTGTAGGCTGTCAGACAGTTCTGGCAAGATGTGTTTTAAAATACCAAGCTCTAATAGCAGCTTAAAATACGCGTATCCGTGCTTCTCGCCTAAGGCGCGCGCAGATTCGCTCCATATGCGTTCGCGACTTAGGTGGTTTAGCTCGCCATCTTTGGCGATGCTTTGCATGAGTGCGGCGGTCTCATCTGCCACCACAAAGCCTATGTCATAAAAACGCGCATAAAACCGTGCTACCCTAAGCACCCTAAGCGGATCTTCGCTAAAGGCAGGCGAGATGTGGCGTAAGACTTTTTTGTCAAGATCGTCTTGCCCGCCATAAGGGTCTACAATCTGACCTGTCAATGCATCATCAAAAAGCGATCGCACAGGCATCGCCATTGCATTTATGGTAAGGTCTCGGCGCATGAGATCACCTTCTAGGCTGACGTTATTCGTGCTTACACTAAAGCCTTGATAACCGTGTCCGCTTTTTCTTTCGGTACGGGCTAGGGCATATTCAGCGTGGGTGATGGGGTGTAAGAATACAGGAAAATCTGCACCCACCTGCTCAAAGCCTTGCGCCAGCATCTGCTCAGCCGAACCGCCCACAACCACAAAATCCTTGTCTTTAATAGGGAGGTTTAGCAGGGTATCGCGCACCGCACCGCCTACCAGATAAATTTGCATCGATGAATCACCATTGAAATTTGTTTGATTGTACTGTTTTTTTGACACAAAAAAAAGACCCTGTGTGGCAAGGTCTTTTCGTCTATGGGTATGCTTAAGCTTGCATTTCTTGAACATCGTTCACAGTCAGTGCCGTCATGTTGACGATACGACGCGCGGTGGCTGATGGGGTAAGAATGTGTACAGGCTTGTCTGCGCCTAGTAGAATCGGACCCAGTGCGGCCGAACCTGTGGCAGTTTTTAGAAGGTTGAAAGCAATGTTTGCAGCATCTAACGTCGGTAGGATCAGCAGGTTCGCTGAACCTTGGAGTGAGCTAAATGGATAGCTTTGCTTACGCATGCGTTCATCCAATGCGATGTCACCGTGCATTTCGCCATCAAATTCAAAATCAACATTCATCTGAGTTAGGATGTCATGAACTTTACGCATCTTCACAGCAGATTCACGGTCTGACGTGCCGAAGTTTGAGTGTGACAGCAGGGCAACTTTTGGTGTGATGCCAAAGCGGCGCACGCTCTTGGCTGCCAAGACGGTCATCTCAGCCAACTCTTCTGCGGTTGGGTCGTCATTGATGTAGGTATCGGCGATGAATAGGTTGCGGTTTTGCATTAACACGGCGCTCATCGCGTAGAAGTTGCTGATGCCTTCTTTTTTGCCGATGACTTGGTTTAGGTATTTTAGATGCAGATGGTAGAAACCAAACGTACCACAAATTAGACCGTCAGCGTCACCAAGCTCTACCATCAACGATGCGATCAGTGTTGTCTTACGACGTACATCACGACGAGCCAGTTCTAGGCTGATGCCGTTGCGCTGGTTGGTAGTGTAGTGATGCTGACTGTACTCTTCGTAGCGTGGGTTGTTGTTCGGATCGATGATGGTGATGTTCTCACCGTCGATCAGACGCAGACCAAGTGCATTGATTTCTTGCTTAATAACCTCAGGACGACCAACAAGAATTGGCGTAGCGATCTTCTCATCAACCACAACTTGCACAGCGCGCAGTACGTTGATGTCTTCGCCTTCTGCATAGACGATGCGTTTTGGATTGCGTTTGGCCTTATTGAATACCGGCTTCATCGCAAGAGCAGTGTTGTACACGAATTCAGACAGCGTCTGACGATACGCATCGAAGTCTTTGATAGGCAGTGTCGCAACGCCTGTATCCATCGCCGCTTTTGCAACGGCAGGGGCGATCTCTAGGATTAGGTTTGGCTCTAGCGGACCAGGGATTAGGTACTCACGACCGAATGATTTGGCAGATTTGCCGTCATCTTCTAGTTCGGTAGATTCTGTGTGTGCCATGGCTGCGATGGCGTGCACGCAGGCAAGCTTCATCTCTTCGTTCACAACTGTTGCGCCTACATCTAGCGCACCGCGGAAGATGTACGGGAAGCAAAGTGCGTTATTTACTTGGTTTGGATAATCTGAACGACCTGTCGCCATGATCACGTCTGAACGTACCGCGTGGGCAAGCTCTGGCATGATCTCTGGGGTTGGGTTGGCTAGGGCGAAGATGATTGGATCTCGTGCCATCGAACGCACCATGTCTTGAGAGACGATGCCAGGACCTGACAGGCCTAAGAATACGTCTGCATTGACCATGACTTCTGCCAAAGTGACCTTATCTGTGTCGCGTGCGTAGCGTTGTTTTGATTCGTCCAGGTTCTCGCGGCTCGAGGTGATGACGCCTTTTGAGTCTAGTACGTAGATGTTTTCTTTGCGTACGCCCAAAGCGACTGCCAGATCAAGACATGAGATGGCTGCTGCGCCTGCCCCTGAACAGACCAGCGTGATGTCGCTGATGTTTTTACCGTTTAATTTTAGGGCGTTAAGTAGAGCAGCTGCTGAGATGATCGCTGTGCCATGTTGGTCGTCATGGAACACAGGGATGTTCATGCGGCTACGAAGTTCGCGCTCAATTTTAAAGCATTCTGGCGCCTTGATGTCTTCTAGGTTAATACCGCCAAAGGTTGGCTCTAGGCTTGCAACGGTCTCGATGAATTTATCTGGATCGTTTTCGTTGATTTCGATGTCAAAGACATCAATGCCTGCGAATTTCTTAAACAGTACGCCCTTACCTTCCATCACAGGTTTTGATGCCAGTGCGCCAATATTGCCCAAGCCAAGTACAGCGGTACCATTGGTGATGACGCCAACCAAGTTAGAGCGAGCGGTGTATTTAGCGGCAAGTTTTGGATCTTTTTCGATCTCAAGACATGGCACGGCGACGCCAGGAGAGTAGGCTAGAGCCAGGTCGCGCTGGTTGGCGATTTGTTTGGTTGGAGTGACAGAGATTTTACCTGGGCGAGGGTTTTCGTGATAATGCAGGGCGTTTTGTTCAAATTGTAAACGCTGAGCGTCAACGTCAGATTGAAATGCGGTATCTTGTGTTTTGTCCTGATTTGAGACATTTTGTTGGGACATGGAGTTTTCCTGATTTTTTGTGAAAATTAACGGGTTTATTCTAGCATGATTTTTGGGGTGGTGCCAGGTCTGATTGATGAGTGTTTTTTGTTAATAAATGAGAAAAAAGTTAAGAATTGAATGAAAAAACCACCTGTAAATGGTGGTTTTGGAGTATGGTGTTACTAGTCATTCAGTAAGTCTATCCCGCCACCCTCAGTGTTATATTCTGAGCATGTTATGGTCTTGGCTTTTTTATTAAATACTAAACTCACAGAGGAGTTTCCTAATAACATTTCATACCCAGTGGGGTTGGTCATATAAGTGTCAATTCTGTAACTTGAACTGGATTCACTATCAGAGTCAGTATAAGATAAATTTGTTTTGACGATTTTTTTCAGTAAATCTCCTTGGTGCTGATAAAAACCTCTTTTATTGAGTTTGTTCTTAATTTCAATCGTTTCTGCAGAGAAATAGTCCTCAATTTGATACTCATTGGGGCTCTGATCTTGATAAGCTAATCGGTTTTCTAGATTAAAAGCCGTGTGTATTTCTCTGTCGGCACCTATTTTGTAAGGTAGCACGTGAGTGGCCAATATTTTTTCTTCCACTCTAAAATCTATAGGATCTTCGCTTTCAAAATCAAAGTTTTCAAGGTTGTCATCGCTATAAAAGTATTGGTACTCTACTTCATTTACCCAGTAATGTTTTGTTCCTGCTTTTTCTGTTTTCCTGCCATCGCTAAGTGTAAAGGTAGGCAAAAGATCGAAAAATTTAGTGTTGGCAAACTCTATAGTAATGCCGGATCCATCTCCAACTGCCAAAGGAGGAGATATTTTTTTGATTGGATGTCCAAAAGCTACAGCATTTTTAAGGTTTAAATCCCCATACTGTGAAATGCTAGAAATACTCGACCTCAATGATTTTGGCAATCTTGGATAGCTAGGTTTTAAGGTAATTTCATTATAGGTGGGTTTGAACATGGTTTCTATAGCTCTAAAATCACAACTATTCTGCATCTCTTTCAAGTAAGGTGTCCAGTCAATAGGAGTAGCATTTGCGACTGTTGTTATTGTTGCTAGTGTGAGAAAGGGTAGTGTATTTTTTATCCACATGATATTTTATCCTTTTGAAAATGATTAGGTGCTTACACACCTATATCTTATGTTTTGTCTTAATTTGAGACATTTTGTTGGGACATGGAGTTTTCCTGATTTTTTGTGAAAATTAACGGGTTTATTCTAGCATGATTTTTGGGGTGGTGCTAGGTCTGATTGATGGCAAAAAGATGCCACTTGTCCAAGAAAGTAGCACATCAAAAATACAAAAATCAACGCATTCACCCCAGCTTTTGGCATGATGACAGTGATTGATGGGTTTGGCATGACAAAGCCGCCGTGTGTCAGACGCCATGATGCGTTTGTTCTTTTTTGAAAACCTCAGGCTTTAAAAAATCCCCCATCAGCACTAGGCCGTGGGGGTGATACAAGCGTGAACTGATAAGCTACGTGATTCGCAGCTGAATCAAAACAGATGCTTCATCGCCAGTTCTTCTTGACGAATACGAATAAAAAGCAGCACGCCATAGATGGGCAAGCCGATGAATAAAACCCACCAAGCCTGACAAAGCAGGGCGATGCCAATGAGTTCTGGTATGATGTTCAAAAAATAATTGGGGTGTTTGAAAGTGCGAAACAACCATGAGCGGTTGATGGTGTGATTGGGCAAAATGTAGACTTTGACCGTCCAAATCTCGCCAAGTGCCTTGATGATGAACCAAAGCACAAGCAAAGAAGCGCTTACCATCACTGCACCAACGGCAGAGATGACATTAAACTGTACGCCAGCGACGACAGCACTCACCAACGCAGAAAAATAATAAACGATGTGTGCAGTAGCAAGCAATTTGGAGTGGCGTTCACCAACTTGGGTTGCACCTTTTTTGATGAGAGCCTTTTCATGTTTGATGGAGATGTTCAAAAAATACAAACGAATGGCAAAAAAAATCACAAAAAATACCACGATGGCGGTCATGTTTCTTTCCTAATAAATAAAAAAGTAGAGGTGATGTGGGTATAAGTCTGGCTCATTCAGACCAGCGAAGGATAAATCAAGTGAGTAGGGCTGACGAATCAGACAGCTTGCAAAAGCTGGTGTGCCATCAGCACCCATCGTGAAAATCAGGCATTCATCATGCGAGCTGCTTTTAGGGCAAAATAAGTCAAAATGCCATCACAACCTGCACGCCTAAATCCCAGCAGGCTTTCTAAAATCACGCTATCAGCCAGCCAGCCGTTTTGAATGGCTGCCATGTGCATGGCGTATTCGCCAGAGACTTGATAGGCAAAAGTCGGTACACCGAAGTTGTCCTTGACCTCACGCACGACATCTAAATAGGGCTGACCAGGCTTGACCATCACCATGTCTGCCCCTTCACTGATGTCCAAAGCCACCTCGTGCAGAGCCTCGCTTCGATTGGCAGGGTTCATCTGATAGCCTTTTTTATGCCCTTTAAGATTGCCAGCACTGCCGACAGCATCACGGAATGGTCCATAATAAGCAGAAGCATATTTGGCAGAGTATGCCATGATGGCGGTGTTGTGATGACCCTCAGACTCCAGTGCCTCACGCATCGCACGAATGCGACCGTCCATCATGTCGCTTGGCGAGATTACATCTGCCCCTGCTGCTGCATGAGTCAGAGTTTGTTTGACCAAAGCTTCTATGGTCTCATCATTTAGCACATACCCTGTGGTGTCGATGATGCCGTCTTGACCGTGTGTGGTATAAGGGTCAAGGGCGACATCGGTCATGACAATCATATCAGGACAGGCGTCTTTAATCTTGCGAACGGCGCGCACAGCAAGCGTGTCTGAGTGATAGGCATTTTCGCCATTAGGGCTTTTTAATACAGGGTCAATCACAGGGAAAATATCCACCATGCGCACGCCCTCATTATATAGCTGCTTGACGTAATCTATGGTCAGATCAATCGACAATCGCTCAACGTCAGGCATGCTTTTGATGCTTTGGCGTTCGTTCTTGCCCTCGATCACGAACAGCGGCGCAATGAGATGACAAGGCTTTAGGTGTGTCTCAGCGACCATGTCTCGAATGCCATCAGACACGCGCAGGCGTCTCATGCGAGTCAGGGGGAATTGACGATTAAAGGTGTGATTTGACATGATGATTCTCAGTATTGTTATGTAATTATTTTTTGCTTATCTTATCAAAATTTTGACAAATAAAAAAGCCGACTTTTAGACGGCTTCTTATAATAATAGATTTAGAATTCAACTTCAGCGAACTGTAGGCATAATTTGCGATTTTGGGCTTTTGGATAGCTTGCTGTCCATGCGCGCACGCTATTTAGGGCACTGCGATAATTGCGCTGTGAATGCATTCGGCGCAGTGTGTCGTTTGGGCTGGCGGATGTTGGAATGAATGAGCGTAATTGTTGGTTATAAGCGCGGGTAAATGCAATGCGCTGATTGGCAGTCAGCATGGGCGGACAGATCTCAGACAACACCTGCACCAAAGCAAGCTCATAATGCGTCACCGCCAAATCCGGCTCAGATGACTGATAAGACGTGCCGTGAGTCGCCATGAAGCGTGGATTGGCGTGGGCAAAATTCATCACGCTCGCCAAAGCCATCATCATGCATATGATTGACTTCAAATTAAGATGAGTACGAACAACGCCGAATGAGCACGCGATGGATGGCGATGACAAGGCGTTTGAGACTTTAGTGATGACCATGCAAAAAATACGCTAAATTTAAGCTGCGTATATAATAAATCTTCACGCCAAAAAAGTCATATAAAATCCTTGGTGAAAGTGTTGTGTTATTGTTTATTTCCTCAAAAATTAGCAACACGAGTGTAAATTTGGTAATATTAACTTTAATAATTTATTGATAAATCATTGAAAGTTATGATTATTTTGTGATTTAAAAATAATCACCATGGCGACAATCTGTCTTATACGTTAACAGATGATTACAATTTGACAGATTTGACTTTATCTATAAGGTGCGATACGGACAATGCCTTGACAAGAATGGTGGCGACAAAAAACCAAAAATCCTTTATACTATTTGTTATTTTTACAACACCCTAAGAACAAGAGTCACAATGAGTCAAAACCGCCTAATCGACCCCAATCCAAAAAAAGACGACGCATTAGATCGTGCGATACGCCCTGCAACTTTGTCTGATTATATCGGACAACCTAAGGTTCGTGAGCAGATGGAGGTCTTTATTACGGCGGCCAGACAGCGCCAAGAAGCTCTTGATCATACGCTTATTTTTGGGCCGCCAGGGTTGGGTAAGACAACGCTTGCCAACATCATCGCGCGTGAAATGGGCGGTAATCTACGTTCAACATCAGGTCCTGTACTTGAGCGGGCTGGGGATCTGGCGGCGATGCTGACCAATCTTGAAGAAGGCGATGTGTTATTCATTGATGAAATTCATCGTCTAAGTCCTGTCATCGAAGAGATACTATACCCTGCGATGGAAGATTATCAGCTTGATATCATGATTGGAGAAGGCCCTGCCGCGCGTTCGATTAAGCTTGATTTACCGCCTTTTACTCTAGTGGCAGCGACCACGCGTGCAGGGCTGTTGACCGCGCCTTTGCGAGATCGATTTGGTATCGTGCAGCGACTTGAATTTTATAATGTGGCTGATTTGACGACCATTGTTGAGCGTGCGGCGAGACTGATGGGTATTGCCATGGACAAGGGTGGGGCGATCGAGGTGGCTCGGCGAAGTCGTGGCACGCCTCGTATCGCCAATCGTCTGCTGCGTCGTGTTCGCGACTATGCAGAGGTGAAGGGCGATGGTTTGGTAACCGAGTACATGGCAAGTTCAGCGCTAGACATGCTGTCAGTGGACAAGCAAGGACTTGATCATCTTGATAGACGCTATTTACTCATGCTAAAAGATCGCTTCGATGGCAGACCTGCGGGCGTGGAGGCGATTGCTGCGGCGATGGCAGAAGACAGAGGGACGCTAGAAGATGTGATCGAGCCTTATTTGATTCAGCAAGGCTACATTCAGCGCACACCAAAAGGGCGAATCTTACTTGATAAAGCACTGTCAATCGACATTCAAATGTAGTGATTTGTTAAAAATCTTTAAATTTTGATATAAAACTGATAAAAATCAAGCTAAAATATACCTATTTTACCCAACGATGACATGCCTATGAATGTAATGGCTAAGGTGTTGTCTGTATTTGTCCTAGGCGTATTGACGCTATCAGGCTGTGAATTAGACAACCCAACCCAAAAGCAACATGTCGCTGAGTCAATTTCTGCCAAGACTCAGCAATCATCTGCACAGCAATTTTGCAATAATCAGCTTATCATCGATAGCTATCATCAGCAGCGTTCAGACGTCCAAGTGCGAGGCTGTGGTGGTGTGGCAGCGATATTGCCTGATGACAATAAGGGTTCTCGCCATCAAAAGTTCATCGTCCGCCTAGAAGACAGCAAGCACACGGTGCTGATTGCGCATAATATCGACCTTGCACCGCGAGTGGCGAAGCTCAAAAAAGGCGATGACGTGGGGTTTTATGGTGAATATGAATACACCGATAAAGGCGGTGTGGTGCATTGGACGCATCATGATCCAGCGGGTCGTCATCAAGGTGGCTATATCGAACATCAAGGTGAGCGCTTTGAATAAGCGTAATCAAAGATTTTTTAAAACTAGGTATCATTATGAATACTCATATCTTTACAAAAACAGCGCTCGCAGCGACGCTATTGATTGCGATGAATGCGATTGCTAACGATGGTGTTGAAACCGTACTAACTGCCACGCCTGAAGTAGCGACAGAGGTTGTTGATGTTGCGGCGACCGACGTCATTGATGCGCCGATTAAGAGTCGTGTTGAGGGCGATTCTTTGTTTTATGAGTGTATGGCGGTGGTCAGTGGTGCGGCGCGTTTGGCGTGTTTTGATTCGATCGCTAAAGGCAACACGCCTGCCGTGCTTCAACAAAAACAACCAATCGCATTGGGTGAGACCATCCGTAGCATTACTGGTAAGCGCCAAGTGGTGTTCGCTGAGCCATTCGCCCAAGATACTGTTGAGCACACGACTGATAGCAATGCCAATGTAGCAATCAATGAAGCCGAAGTGCAGCGTCTGGCCAGCAAACATACACCGCTGTCACTAAGCTATGATTTGGACAAAAACAGTGAAGCAGGACTGTGGCGTGCACGCCCACATAACCCTGTGTATATCCTGCCGATGTATCTTCATGGCAAGCCAAACCGTCATCCTGGCACACCAACTCAAGAAACCTGGCATTATACACCTAATGAGCAGCGCGCCCTGGAGCTAAAATTCCAATTGTCATTAAAATCAAAAATGATGGAGGATGTCTTTGGGACGAATGCAGACCTATGGTTTGGCTATACCCACCTGGCGCACTGGCAGGTTTATAATGAGGATAATTCTCGCCCATTCCACGCCCATGACTATGAGCCAGAAGTATTTGTTACGCAGCCTGTATCGGCGGATCTGCCATTTGGTGGTCGTCTAAGAATGCTTGGTGGTGGCTTGGTGCATCACTCTAATGGCGAAGGGGAGCGGTTGTCACGCTCATGGAATCGTGCCTACATGATGGCAGGCATGGAATGGGGCAAGCTGACTGTCATGCCGCGTCTATGGGGTCGCATCCTAAAAGAGGGCAATGACGCGCAGCCTGACGACAACCCAGACATCCTAGATTACTACGGCTATGGCGATGTAAAATTCCTTTATCAACTGGATAATAAAAAAAACATCTCAGGCACAGCGCGCTACAACCCAAAAACAGGAAAAGGTGCGCTACAGCTAGACTACGTACATCCTATCGGTAAAGGCATCAGCGGCTATGTGCAGCTGTTCCAAGGTTATGGTCAGTCGCTGATCGACTACAACCACGAGGCCACATCGATCGGTGTGGGTGTGATGTTAAACGACTGGATGGGTCTATAAATAGGCGCCTAAATCACTCTGCGCGTACCACATTGGTGCGCGTACCTCCTTATTTTTTGGCAGTACAGGCGCAAAGATGGCATCGCCTTTGTGCCTTATGTCATGAACCTGTTTATTCTTATGTATGCCATGCATCTAAAGATGATCGCGCTAAGCTTGGTAGATTTAAACTGTTCAAAAGTATGGCTAATACCCACCTGTTGTGTGATACTTGCCATCAACTAATGACATGGCGACTGCCACCGGTTCGTCTAAAAGCATTAACTGGCGTCTCTGGCAATCCTTCATTTTTTCATTTATATTTTGCCACGTATTATCAATATCCTACCAATCAAGCGCTTAATCAATTTAAAGATCATGAGAGCCTCTCTGCGTTAATGATATTGATTCATGCGCTGCGCCAATTGCCAAAACCCGTGGGCTGTCATGCCAAGAACACCGCCATCGTTCCCATGCCGACCACCGATAAGCGCTTGGTCAAGCGTGGTTTTTATCCTGTGATGGTGCTCGCCAAATGGCTGGCGCACCATTGGGGGTTGTCGATCTGGCAGGGCTTGGGTCGTATCGCTGACAGTAATCGTCAGCGAGGTCTGAATCGGCAGGCGCGACTTGACAATATTCAAGATGCTTTTGTGTTAAATGATGCGCCGCCTGTCAGACAGCTGATATTATTTGATGACGTGGCGACCACGGGTACGACGATTCAAGCGGCTGCAGGTACAATCATGCGACATTCCCCAGATACAAGAATCATCGCAGTGTGTGCCGCACATGGCACGGCACAGATGTCGCTGCTACAGACCAAGGAGGGATGATGCGCGCGCAGAAGGGCTTTAGTCTAATTGAGGTGTTGGTGGCGCTATTGATTCTGTCTATGGTAGTACTTGGATTTTTGATGGTGCAAATGAAGTCGCTGCACCAGAGCCAGAGTGCTACCATGCGCGCACATGCGGTATCAGCGATGAGCGCTCAGGCAGAGTTGCTAAGAGGTGTGTCAGATGATGCTCGAGATGGGCACGAGCGACTGCTCAATCACTTAAACCAAGGCACAGGGATTGATCAGATGAACCATTATCAAAAATCCATCCTAGCGGTGAGCCTGCCATGTCATGTCAAGAGCTGTAGCGAAGAGATGTTTATTCGGCATCAAGGATTGCAGATCGCCAAGGCTGCCGCCGTGCACGGCATTCGCCTTAATATCTTACCATGCGATAATCAGCGATGTCTCATCGCAGCGTGGGGCGAGACACCTGCACGTATTGCCGCTGATGGTTGTATGAATGCAAACGGAAGCATCAACCCAGGTGCGACGTGCATGGCCATGGTGGTGTACTAGATGAAGCATGCGCGTGGATTTACCTTAATTGAGATGATGGTGACGCTATTCATTGGTGTGGTGATTGCATTGATGGCAGGGCAATTATACATATTAAGCATGCGCACAGCGATAAGCCAAGAGCGCGCTGCCGAAGAGATTAATCATCAGTCCTTTGTGCTGCCCAACATGATTAGTAATGTGCGCTTAGCTGGGTTGGGTATTGATGGCTCGGTGCTAGATCGTCCGAATCCTATGGGCGTGCTGATCGATGCAGATCAGCTTTCAAGACAAGAAACCCCTAACAACATCGACCGCTATCTGACAGGCGCATCTAGGGCAGGCCGACTCAATCGGATCAATATCCCATCTGAACAGCTTACCATCATCTATCGTGCACCGCAGGACATGTGGGACTGCGAGGGTGATATTGCGCTAGGTCCTAGACGTGTGCGTCTAAAGGGTGGCGAGATGGCGCAGGTGGATGGGCAAGTGGTGATAGAGCGGTATTTTGTGCAGGCAGATGATGGTGTGATGAATCTACGCTGTGATGCCGCTCGGTTTGCACCTGAGAGTATTAAGCGCGACAGCACAAGAGATCGTAAATTCTCCCAAAGTTCAACAAGCTACATTAATGCCATCATTGACTCTGATGCCAAAGATACCAAAAAGGCTAACGTCGTATACGGACTGGGCAGGCAAGGTGCAATCATGGCGAGTCATGTGGAGGGATTGTGGGTGCAATTGGGCGTCCAAATGCCCGACGGCATTCGCCTGATGACCATAGCAGATTATCAAAAATCAAAAATACAAGAACCGATTGTAACGATCAATCTGGCACTGCTGAGCCGTTCGGTAACGCCATTGTCTGATGGTGAGGCCCCAACACAATCGTTTGATGTATTTGGCACGATGGTTCATGTAAACGAGGGCGGCGCCAATTACGACAGACAGCTCCATCAGATAAGTATCGCCCTAAGAAATGTCAAGTATGCAGGAGATGCACCATGAGATATGGGTATCGCAGGCAAGAGGGCGGGTTTGTGCTGTTAATTGTACTGGTGGCGGTGCTGCTGGTTGTCGGTATCTCTGCGCTAGCCATTCGCCAAAGCCTTAATGATGCGCGATTGTCTTTTACCACAGGTAAAGCGAATGAGCTGTTTGTGGCGGCAGATGCGCCATTGGCGATGGTAAAAGATGGACAGATATTAACCGTCGATCAAGGCATGCTTGATAAGCTCATCTCTTACCATCAGAATCTACCAAACGATGACAACCTTGTGATTGCACATTTATGCTATGACCTAGCGTTAGGTCAGGGTAATTTTGTGCCATCTAGAATGGTGATAGCGCCTGCTTCCATGACATGCCAAGATAATCAAGTATTGCTTTGGCTGTCTTTGCGTGCAGATACGGGCGATGCGGATGATTTTAGTCATGTGCCATCAGGTGTGCCATTGGATGATTTGCAGATGGTGGATGGTGTTGATTTGACTAATTATCATCTTACGGTGCATGCGTTTGCAGCTGAGCGACAGATAGGTGCTAGCTGTACTGCCGAGCCGATACAAGTCAAGCGATGTCTTATAGATGAAGGTGTCATGCATCAGATGTTGGTGCAGGAGTTTTATTATGGTTATGAATAATCGTCTTGTTAAGGCTGTTTTGGCGGTCTTGATAATGATCTTTGGCATCTCAACGAGTTGGGCGCAGTTATTCACCCAAAGTGTATTGGCGGATGAATCCTGTCTGAGCGCTCCGTCGCTAACCAGTATGATGACGCATGACAATCATGCCTATATCACTACAGTGTATCCTACAAAATATGGTCCACAGGGCAATCTTCTAAAATATCGAACCCAATCAGGCGTTATTATGGATAGAAATAATCTACCCATTTATCGTAACGGATCCGTATTTTTGAGTGCTGACCTTTGGGCGGCAGGCGCGAACTTTGATCAATTTGGCGCTAAAGGCATGCTGTCGCGGCATAAGTCGGATGGTCATTTGTGGATGTCTGCTGATAAAAGTAGCAACAAGCTTATCAAGGTGTCCCCCAACAATGTCAATCTGCCAGCAGGCTATACAGATGATGAATTGCAACACATCAGGCGCGCTATCGGTATTGATTCGTCCACCGTACCGATTGGTGCGGTTATCTACCCGCCGAGCATTCATATGCCTACAGGTGTAATGATCTATGGTGATTCATTGGGCGTGCTGCGCATGGTGGATGCGTCGACAGGCGGGCAAATCATGGCGTACATGCCTCGCCGAATTCTTGGTGCGCAACTTGGTTTGGATGCGCAATGGTCGCTGCATGAGGTGCGCATGGATGGTAAAGCAAGACTGATTGCAATTGGTGGTTTTGGTCGGAGTGCCGCAGGAATGATGGCATTGGATGTAACTGATGTCACCAAAGGCGGTTCGCCCAAGGTGCTCTATGACATCGCACCAAATGCTAGCTTCGATCGTCTAAGCTATATTCATGCGCCCATTTCTTTGGGATATATTAAACAGACGGATCAGAGCCGTGCGGTATTTGTCTTTGGTGGCGGCGTGGATGGCTGCTATGAGAACAATGTAGCGAGTTGCCAAAAGTCTGCCGCGAATGGTGCCGTCATTTATGTTATCGATGCACTAACTGGCCAAAAAATAACCAAATGGCAAAATGACAGCTTGAATCTTCAAGACATGCGCCACAGCTTCGGCGGTGAGCTGACCTTGGTGGATCGACAGCGCGATGGTATGTTTGACCATGTCTATGCCGCAGATTTGGGCGGGCAAATTTTTCGTATTGATGTCGGTGCTGATTTTATGAATGCGCAAGCAGTGCGTATCTTTCATGCCAATAATAACAACTTGCCGATATTTGATAAAAATCGCACCCATTTTTATCAAAAACCCGTCGTCAGCATTTACCCCTCTGGCGATTACGCTGCACAAATGGACGCTAGGCGATTTGCGCTGATAACCATCGCTTCAAATGATCAAAGTATCGTAGATGGCAAGCCAAATCATGTTTATGGCATCTTTGATAAAGGATTGATCAATCGTAAGCGTTATTCTACCATCTCAAAAAATCAGCTCGAACCCATCAGTCCTGCAAGCGCACCATCACAAAGATCCATCGCACGTTCTGCAGGCTGGTATCATAAGCTTCAGATTAACGGCAATGATGCGGTGACTGTTATGGGCGGAGGGGTTGTTGTACCAACATCCAAACGCTCATCTAAGCGCGGCGTGCATGGTATGTATCAGTTAAGTGTGATTCAGCCTAAGACTTGCCCGTCTGACACGATAAGTCAGCTACAGACTTATTGTTTGCCATTTGGTGTGTGCTCGCGCGATACGTCGTTACTTTCCAATCAGAATGATGCACCAATCAATAATCAAAGTGCATTGATATCACCCATCATTCAAGGCGGTTGGACGGCAGGCGTGATGGTAAATGCCCATAGCGGCGTGATGTCTTGGCAGTTATTGCATCCAAGTGCGGATGATCGATTGAATATTGATGGCGTTAATATGAATGATTTTGATGAGTCCAATGCTGAGAATAACTCGCTTGCCATACAAATACTTCGCACCATTCGTCCGACACGTTGGTATGATGTACGAAATATAGGCGATAATTATTAAGAATAGATTTTTTGACTGGTTGAATTTTAAACAAAGGCTTATTGGGTTATAAAAAATATAATTTTCTGATAGCGATCGCGGTAGGCTTGAGTATTATGAACTTTGTATAGCTTATGTAAGTAATTTAGCTTTTGTTACCCGACTGCGTACAACAGTGGTTATAAATCATACAAAGCTATACAAAACTATACAAAACCATCAATAACATCGCTGGACAAATCCGCTGAAATCGTTTTAAATAAGCCCACAACAAACAACACGCTAAATGTAAGTTAAATGAGTTAGTCTTACATGGTTTGTATTTTAGGAGAAATCTATGAAAACCCTTAAACTATCAATGTTTGGTGCAGCTGTACTGCTATCAACCAGCGCGATGGCAAATATTGTGACCGATACTGGTGCAACTTTGGTGGATGGCACTAAGACATTCTTTAAAACTGCAACCAACCCTGCAGCAGTGAGCCTAGAAGTAGGTTCGTTAGGCTATGGTGCTAACATCGCTTGGGCTGCCAACGATCGCGTTGAACTGCAAGCAGGTTGGGCTGGTGGTAACATCGCAGAAGCCATCAACGATAACTTCGACGCTAATGGCGTAAACTACCAAGTAGAGACTGATTTTTCTAACCCATACTTAGGCGTACAGCTTCGCCCAGCGGCGAACTGGTTTACGGTTGGTGCAGGTGTGATTGTCCCTGATAACGAAATCAAAGTACGTGCTAACCCAAATAGCAATGGTACTTATCGTATCGGCGGCACTGATTATAACCAAGATGAAGTTGGCACTTTGGAAGGTACCCTTGAGCACCGCAATAAATTAGCGCCTTATTTGACCTTTGGCTTCCGTCCAAACATCGGCAATAACTGGGGTATATTTGGTGAAGTTGGAGCTACCTATCTAGGCAAAGCAGATGCTAATATCACTGCAAACGGAACAGGTCGTGCAGCTGATGTTAATGGTCAGAATGAGATGTCCGTTGATTCTTTGGCAGCTCAAGCAGAGCGTGACATCGAAGCTAAAGACTATGCAAACTGGTTCCCAATCGTAAAAGTTGGTGCAACTTACCGCTTCTAATCAGATTTCTGATAAAAAACAGCCCGTTTATTCGGGCTGTTTTTATTTTGATATTTTAGAAGTAAAAAGTACACTTCCGTAAAGTTAAATAAATAAGCCCAAGATATCTCTTGGACTTATTTATTGTTATTTTAACTTAGTAAGACAATTCAGCGCGGCGGTTCTGTGACCAATTAGCTTCACCAGTGCCCACAGCTACAGGGCGCTCTTCACCAAAGCTGACGATCTTAATGTGTGAAGGATTGACACCTTGAGCAGCTAGGTAAGCACGCACCGCAGCAGCGCGACGCTCGCCCAGTGAGATGTTATATTCACGTGAACCGCGCTCGTCAGTATGACCTGCGATCAGCACGCGAGCACCGCTATTGGCTTTCAAAAAGTCAGCTTGGGAGTTTAATGTTTGTGCGGCAGAAGCGCGGATGGCATCTGAGTCAAAGTCAAAATACACCACGCCTTGTAAGTTGGCAGCGACAGCTTTGATTTCATCGCTGTTATCAACAAGTTTGCCGCCATGATAGGCAGGACCAGTATAGCCTGAGATGCTGATAGGGGCAACGAGAACTTCTTGGCTTTTTGGCTTGCTGGCACAGCCTGCAGTTAGTGCAATGATGGCTGCGCCCAGTAGGGCTGCCTTAATCCGTGATGACATGGTAACTCCAATGTGAATGAATGTTTAAAGTGGTATGCTTATGATGACAAAGTTAAGAAAATTTTACAAGTGACTTTTTTGTGGTGGTTGGTGATTGGCATGGATTTGTATTGCTGTTAGGTGCTGATCTTAAAGATAAAATTGATCGTAGTGATTAATAAAATAATAACAATGAGGGCTTTTTTTGGTGTTGGATTTTTGGTAGTATGGTGGGATTTTGATGATGGAGTTTATGATGACTGACAACGCTTTGACCAAAGTTTATCTTAAAGATTATACGCCACCTGCTTATCAGGTGACGGCCATTAACCTTGACATTAAGCTGTATGATGATCATGCCACCGTGGATGCTCGCTTATCCGTAAAGCGTGAACATGATGGTAAGCTTGTACTATTGGGTCGCGGACTTGAGCTATTAGAGATATCAGTAGATGGTGCGCCATTGTCTGATGACCAATACAGTTTGGACGATGAGCAGCTGATTATCCATGAGTTGCCTGATGAGGCGATGATTGAGACTTCGGTAAAAATCTGGCCGCAGACCAATACCGAACTAGAAGGCTTGTATCAAGCGGGTACGGGCGATGAGGTGATGTTCGTCACACAGTGTGAGCCTGAGGGTTTTCGCAAAATTACCTTCTATCCTGACCGCCCTGATGTACTGGCTGAATTTACCACTCGCGTGGAGGCTGACAAAAAATACAAAACTTTACTTGCCAACGGAAACTTAATTGAAAGTGGTGAGCTGGGTGATCGTCATTATAGCATCTGGCACGATCCTACGCTAAAGCCAAGCTATCTGTTCGCCTGTGTGATCGCTAATCTTGAGGTCATGCAGGATCATTATACGACCAGTGAAGGTCGTGAAGTACTACTAGAAATCTATGCCACCAAGCATGATTTGGATAAGTGCCACATTGCCATGCAGGCACTTAAGGATTCGATGAAGTGGGATGAGGATAATTACGGCTGTGCGTATGATCTAGATCGCTATATGATTGTGGCGACAGGTCAGTTTAACATGGGTGCGATGGAGAATAAGGGCTTAAATATCTTTAATACATCATGCGTGCTTGCCAGTCCCGAGACGACCACGGATGAGCGAATTTTTCAGGTGAAGTCTGTCATTGCGCATGAATATTTTCATAACTGGACGGGTAATCGCGTGACGTGTCGTGATTGGTTTCAGCTTTGTCTCAAAGAGGGCTTGACTGTATTTCGAGATCAGAGTTTCTCGGGCGATTTTCGCTCAAAGGCTGTGCAGCGCATCGAAGATGTTGCTGTATTGCGCGCGCATCAGTTCGTTGAAGATGCAGGTCCATTATCGCACCCTGTGCGCCCCGAGAGCTTTGTGGAGATTAATAACTTCTACACCTTGACCATCTACGAAAAAGGCGCAGAGATTGTACGCATGATCGCGAATCTGCTGGGCAAGGATGAATATCGCCAAGGCACGGATGAGTACTTTCGTCGCCATGATGGGCAAGCAGTGACGATTGAGGATTTCTTATCAGCGCTATCAATCGGCGATGAAAGAGTGCTCGACTTTTTGGCTTGGTATCGTCAGCCTGGCACGCCCGAGGTGTCGGGTGGCTTTGTGGTGAATGACAGTCGTGTGATTGTCAATCTATCCCAAAAAACTCGCCATGTGGCTGGCTATGATGCACCTGTGGCATTACCAATCCCTGTGGATACAGCGATTTTTGATGGCAATACTGGTAAATTATTGGCGCAAAAAATGCTGTTATTGACCAAAGAGCGCGACAGTTTTGTCTTTGAAGACATTAACTTATCATCGGGTGCGCGTCCGATTGTCTCAGTGCTGCGCAATTTCTCTGCGCCTGTGAAGCTTGACTTTGAATATAGTGATGAAGATCTGGTGAAGTTGGTGGCTTTTGAGACCGAAGGGTTTAACCGTTGGCAGGCGCTGCAGACATTGGTCAATCGCCTATTGCTTGGCAAATCTGATAATGTATCACTACTAACCCAAACTCTGCCCAAGGTCATCCCTGAGCTTATGAAAACGGATGCCATGCTGGCGGCGCGTCTGTTTGACATACCAAGTGAGCAAGAGCTTGCGGCAGCTTACGAGTCGAATTATCAGCCGACACTCGTCAAGCAAAAACGCGACGCTCTTAAACAATCAATCGCGGCAAGCCTAAAAGACTTCGTTGGTGATTGGTATCAGGCACTACCTATTGAGACTTATCAAGATGAGCCTGAAGCGAGAGGACGTCGTCAACTAAGAAATGTCCTGCTAAACATCGCCCTAGCGGCAAGTGTGGCAGAGGCAGAAGACTGGGCGTATGCGCAGTATGACAATGCCAGCTGCATGAGTGAGCGCTTAGGCGCGCTGTCCGCGATGGTCGAATTTGATTTGGCGCGCAGTGATGATTATGTGGCTGATTTTTATGATCAATTTAGCGATGAAGATTTGGTGATTGATTCATGGTTTAGTGTGCAGGCGCGCGCTGACAGTCGTGATGTACGATTCATTAAGCAGCTCATGACCAGAGAGGATTATGATTGGAATACACCAAACCGAGTCCGTAGCACACTGCTGGGCTTAGCAGCCAAACCAACCCAACTATGGACAAAAGAAGGCATTGAGCTATTCTTGACCGCGATAGCATCACTGGATGCATTGAACCCAACATTGGCAGCGCGTATGGTGTCATCACTGTCGCGTTGGTACACGCTTGGCGAACCTGATAAGGCTATGGTAAAAGAAGCACTCACAAATCTGCAAAAATTCGTAAAATCTAAGAACGTTCTAGAGTCGCTGAGCAGCATCATTAATGCATGATAAGCCAGCGAGACTCATTTAAAATATACGGCAGGTCATTCTTGCCGTATATTTTTTGCTTATTGGTGAAGTTTCTTTTACAATGACATGGTTTACAGTAGAATGAATAACATAATGAAGCCGCCCATTTATTACCCCATCGCCATACGTCTTGCCATGCCGATTTACCGCCAGATGGTCAAAAAAAAATCACGCCATTTGCCGACTTTGGATAGAGAGTTGAATGAGCGTTTTGGCGAACATTATCAACCTGTGCCAAATAGTTCATCGCAAACTATTGTTGATAAGGCTGTGGATAAGTCTGGTTCGGATGCCATCAATCAAGACTTTTCAAGAGGTGTCATCTGGTGTCATGCGGTGAGTCTTGGCGAGCTAAACACCGCTTACCCACTATTAAAAAACCTAATAAATCAAGGGTTTAAACTATGGATTACGAGTACCACGCAGACGGGATTTAATCGTGTATCGCAGTTGTTCGCAGATAAGCTGGGCGTGGTAGTCAATCATAGCTTCGTGCCTGTGGATAACTTAGCTGTTGTGCAGAGATTCATCAATCATGTCTGTCCTGTGATGGCGATATTTATTGAGACTGAGCTGTGGGCGACGATGCTACATGAGCTAAGCCAGCAAGACATTCCTAGTGTCATGGTGAATGCACGACTGACCCAAAAATCCTATGAAGGCTATGCCAGATTCAGCAAATTAAGCCGTAGCATGATGGCAAACCTTAGCGCCATCATCGCCCAAGATGAAGAATCTGCTAAGAGATTCCGACAGCTTGGCGCATCGGATGATAAGGTTGTTGTGATTGACTCTTTAAAATGGTCTAGCTTTGGTCAGCTTGATGATAAGCATGACGAGCTGGCAGCCGAGGCGAACACTTGGCAGCTAAGTGATCATAAGGACGGGCGCAGACCCATATGGATCGCCGCCAGCACCCATGAAGGCGAGGAACGTTTGGTGCTACAGGTGTATCAGGAGCTGATGGCGATGAATGCATCAGCTTTGTTGATCTTGGTGCCTAGACATCCTGAGAGATTTGATGAAGTTGCGCGCCTGTGCGATGAGATGGGATTTAACACAAAAAGACGCTCAAAGAATGACACCATCCATTATGACACCCAAGTATATCTAGCGGATAGTATGGGCGAGCTGCTAGGGTGGTATCAGGTGGCTGATGTTGCGCTCGTGGCGGGGTCTTTGGTGGATAAAGGCGGACACAACCCAATCGAACCTGCGAGCCTTGGCAGGCCTGTGGTTATGGGTCGGTATACCAAGAACTGTGAGATATTGGTGCAAGAATTATCAGGTGTTGGCGCACTAGTACAGACGGATGATTCTGTGGATGATATTGCCAAAGCCTTAAGCAAATGGTTATTTGACAAGGACTTAGCGGTCAAGGCCGGTCAAACCGGCAGGGATCTTGTGATGGATAAGCAGCACGCCGCTGATAAGCAAGCTCAGGTTCTGCTTGACATATTGGCGGGTGTAAGGTGAATGTATTATTACTAAGTGCTCATGACATCGATGGTCAGACAGCTATGATGCAAGATGCCGTCCAAGTCGAACACATCAAGCACGTGCTAAATGCAGATGTTGGCGACACCTTAAAGATTGGCGAGTTGGGCGGACAGCTTGGTACGGGTGTGATTGACTTTATTGATGATAAAGTTGTGTTAAGGGAGGTGCGCCTTGATGCACCGCCTCCTACAAAGCTAGGTGTGACGCTCGTGCTTGCTTTGCCGCGTCCTAAGGTGCTAAGACGCCTAATCATGGACATGACCGCCATAGGTGTGAACCATATCGTGCTGGTGAACAGCTATCGAACCGATAAGAGCTATTGGGGGTCGCCATTATTGGCGCGCCTAGATGAATTTGTCCAAGAAGGGTTGCAGCAGGGTGTGGACACCATCGCACCGAAGATTACTCTAGCGAAGCGTTTTAAGCCCTTTGTGCAGGATGAATTACCCAGCCTGATACGAGATCGTGCGGTGGTGTGTCATCCTTATGCGGATGAGACCTTTTATGCATACAGTCAGGTGCATGGGTTACCAGACTTGATCGTCATCGGCGCTGAGGGCGGATTCATCCCTTATGAGATTGAGCTGTTGGCGTCGGTTGGTGTGACAGCGTTAGGGCTAGGACAGCGCATACTTCGCACCGAAAGCGCGGTCAATGCCGTGCTTGGTCGGTATCTGTCTTAGTAAATTTGGTGGCGATGATGTGCAGATATCGCCCCATTAGGCGAAATGGCAGCTGCGTTGAGTATTTCAGCTCCATCGCGATGACGTCGTCAGGGTTGTTCAGACCGCCGCGCTTTAAGGGTGCATAATCGGAAAACACGCGAATGCCAGAGCGTGCTTGCACATGATAATGGCGAGCGGATAGCCATGATTCAACGTCATCGCTACTGACAGGATTATTCGGGGTGAGAGACTTGTTGTCAGCGGGTTTTGGTTTGTCCAGCTGATAAAAATTACCCATCACCAAATTACGATAAATCAAACTGGCAGGATTATAAAAACACAAAGACAGCGCGCCACCATCCACCAAAAATTCATCAAAAAAATCCATGATCTGCTCAGGCTCCCCGAGCCACTCCAATACTGCATGGCATAAGATGAGGTCAAATTTCTCACCCTGAATGGCAGATGGCAGCTCTTGATAAGGACAGACGATAAAGCGAATGTCATTTAGGCCTTGGTCGGCAGAGCTTTGTTTGGCCTTATCGATCATGTTGGCAGAGATGTCATTGATCGTGCAGTGATGATGTTTGGCGAGATTTAGACTGATTTGGGCAAGTCCTGCGCCCACATCCAGTATTCTAAGCGGACGATTTAACGCGCCAGCCAGCGCACTTACCATTTGGTTGATGTCACGCTCAAGGACGGCAAGGCGGATCTGTCCTTTTAAACCGCCATAGACTTTTTTGGCGAAATGATCGGCGATGGGGTCAAAATTGCGATCAGAGTGGTGCAAATTGGTTGATTGAATTGTCATGATTTGGTAGTATTTTGTAGAAATGAATAAAAAATAATTGGATAACTGTTAAGCAGACATACTTTTGCTTTGTTGTTTGCTTAAAAAGTGACAATAGCTGTGATATAATGCCGACAATTTTGTTGGGCGATTGATGCGTTATTTTATCATAAAAATGCCAAGATGCTTGCAGACTTGCCCAACTCCATGCTTAAATTTAAAGATTCAGGTATTCTATGAAAACACTAAGCGCAGTAAAATATGCGGTGGGTGCCTCTGTGGTGGCGCTTGCTTTGACCGCTTGTACCAAAAATGAAGAATCAAACAACGCCCAAGAGGCGGACATCGTGGTGGCAGAGCCTGTCATCCAAGAGATTCAAGCGGTATGTGATGAGCCAAGCCTGCGCAATCGCTTGGTGGATTCATTGCAGGTTGGTCTGCTTGACAGCGCACTACTTGAAGTGCAAGGTTATGATGATGCGACACGCCTAGGACTTGAGCAGCAGGTTCGCCAAAAGCTCACTGGCGTTGACATCAATCTGCAGAATGTCACTGCATCGGGTGCGACGTGCCGTGCTGACGTGCATTTTACACTGCCAGCTCAAGACATCGCTTATGCCAACAGCGCATTCAAGAATAATGGTCTGACTGAGCTTGATGAGCAGGCGGCAGAAGCAGGTGCTGCATTGGTCGGTGGTAACCGCTTGATTGCCAAGGACTTTGCATATACCATCGAGGATAATAAAGCAGTCATAGGTACCGATAACGCGGTGCTAAGTCTGGTGGCTAAGACTTTGGTGGCGGCTGTTCATGGCATGGCAGATGAATCACACGCCAATGCACAAAATGCCCCAGCTGTACGCCTAGAGCCTGTCCAACCGATCGCTGCGCCACGCATCCAAGAGCGTGAAGAGACGACGCCAACAGCAAGACCTACCCAAACGGTTTATCAAGAACAGCCACAGCAGCGTCCAGCCCAAGCAGAGCCACGCACCCAATCTCGTCCTGAGCCACTACCACGCGCTCAAGCAGAAGCACCAAAGAAAGAGACGCCGCGCCCACAAAGAACCCAAGAGCAGGCACGTCCTAAGGCTGAACCAGCTGCACCGAGTCAAGTTGCACGACCACAGAAGCAAGCTGAGCCAGCTCCTGCACCTGCACCGGCTCAGCAGTCGGTTGCTGATGAGAATGTCGAACTGACAATCGTTGAGAGCAACGACACTTATTGATTTAGCAATGCCAAAAATCCCGAATAATATTCGGGATTTTTTATGGGTGTTTTTAAAATTGTCTTAATAATATGATAAAATGGCAGTTTGTCAAAACGTATTAGCACAACGGAATAATTTCATAGTGTCGAATTTGCCTAGGCAGATTCCTTTTGGAGAAAAAGATGCAAACTTTTAAACTGCAATTATCAGCCATTGCATTATCAGCTCTCGCTTTGGCTGGCTGCAATCAAGAAAAAACAACCGCCCAACCAGCCGAGGCGGACAAAACCACCCAAGACAACACCAAACAACCCAAAACCATCGCCATCTCTGCCATCGTTGAGCATCCTTCGTTGGATGATATTCGTCGTGGCATCGTCTCAGGCTTGGCGGATTTGGGCTATGAAGATGGTCAGAATCTAACCGTCAATTTCCAATCAGCTCAAGGCAACATGGCAACCGCAAGCCAAATCGCCAAGCAGTTCGCCTCCGAGAATCCTGATGCGATCGTCGCTATCTCTACGCCAACCGCGCAGAGTCTGGCCGCTGCCACTCAAACCATTCCTTTGATATATACTGCTGTGTCAGACCCTGTCGCGGCTAAGCTGATCGATAACAACAACGTCGCCACACAGGCGAATATCACAGGCCTATCAAGCCAGCTACCACTCGAGCCACAGATTGAGCTGTTCACTAAAGTTAAGCCTGATGCCAAGCGTATCGGCTATGTCTATAGCCCAGGTGAGGCGAATTCGGTCGCTCTAAAAGATCAATTGATCAAGATTCTGCCTAAGTATGGCATGAGCTTGGTGGACATTCCTGCCAACCGCTCTGCTGACGTGGCAAGTGCGACACGCGCATTAGATGGACGTGCTGATCTTATCTATACGTCTTTGGACAATAACGTCGCGTCAGCGATGGAAGCGATGGTGCAGGTGGCTAATGAGCTTGATTTGCCGATCATTGCGTCCGATGAATTCTCAGTACGTCGCGGCGCAACGGCTGCCTTGGGCGTGAATGACTTTGATTTTGGGGTGACGACCGCTAAGCTGGTCGCAGGCATCCTAGATGGAAAAAACCCAGCAGACATCACGCCTGAAGTCATGAACACACTAACACTGTACATCAGCCCAAAACATGCTGTCGATCAAGGCGTGACTCTTACCGATGAAGTTAAGAAAGACGCGATCGACGTGGATGCGACACCACGTTCACACTAAGACATCCATGAGCTGGCGGCGGATTGTAGGTTTTTTTAACAAATGTTCGTCGCCTTAGCTGCTTTACGAGTGATTTTGCTGATCGATGATTGAAATTTCGTGATATTTTGTTTATCATGAATCACTTTTTGGTTAACAGCCCAAGTGGGCAAAGCTATGGAGATGAAGATGTTCAACCCAAATCGTATTAATGGATTTTCTAAATTATTGGGCGTAACTTTATTAAGTGCGGCATTGTTTGGCTGCGGTAATGATGACAAGGCAGCTGCACCTGATGCCAAAGCAGATGCAAAAACTGTCGCCATTACTGCCATTGTTGAACATCCTGCCTTAGATGCGGTGCGTCAAGGTGCCATCGAAGAGCTTGGTGCGGCAGGTTATAAAGAAGGTGAGAACCTAACCATCAACTTCCAATCAGCCCAAGGTAACATGGCAACAGCAGGTCAGATCGCTAAGCAGTTCGTTGCGGATAATCCCGATGCCATCATTGCCATCGCTACACCATCAGCGCAAGCAGTTGTATCAGGCACGAGCGACATTCCTGTGATTTTCTCAGCGGTGACAGAGCCAGTTGAAGCCAAGCTTGTGCCAAAACTAGACGGTTCTGGCACGAACGTAACTGGCGCGTCAGACGTATTGCCACTTGAGCCACAAGTTGATCTGATCAAAGAACTACTGCCTAACGTTAAGAACATCGGCTTTGTATATAGCCCAGGTGAAGTCAACTCAACCGTAACTCTTAAAAACCTAAAAGCCATCACAAGCAATCAAGGCATTAACATCGTTGAAGCACCTGCCCAAAAATCAAGCGACGTCGCCATGGCAACCCAAAGTCTGGTGGGTAAAGTTGATGTGATCTACACCTCAACTGACAATAACGTCATCACCGCTTATGAAGCATTGGCTCAAGTTGCCAAAGAAGCTAAGATTCCACTTTTGTCATCTGAGCCAAGCACGGTTGAGCGTGGTGCTGCTGTGGCGCTGGGCGTAAACTATCTAGACCTAGGGCGTGAGACAGGTAAAATCACAGCGCGCATCCTAAAAGGTGAAAAAGCAGGCGACATCCCTGTATATGCAGCCCAAAAGCTAGATCTGTTCGTTAGCAAAAAATACGCAGCTGAACAAGGCGTCACCGTGCCACAATCTATCATTGATCGCGCGCAGAAAGTTGTTGAATAATATTTTTGTATGACGATGCGTGACATGATAGACAAGTCATTCGTGCATCTAATAAATTTAACATACAAAAATATGTCGTAAAATGGTAAAATATTGCACGTTTTTTAAAGAACACACGCCCGAAGACGCTCGTGGTGTGTGTTTTTATTTAGTTTAGGGGCGTTTTTATGTCGATGATTGCCTTTTTTGGGGCGTTAGAAAGTGGCTTGATTTATGCGCTGATGGCGCTTGGCGTGCTGATTTCTTTTCGAATTTTGGATTTTCCAGATTTGACCGCTGACGGCAGCTTTCCTTTGGGCGGCGCGGTGGCAGCGCTTGCCATCGTCTCGGGCATCAATCCTTGGATGGCTTGTATCCTAGGGATGTTTGCCGGTGCGGCAGCGGGAACAGTCACGGCATTATTAAACGTCAAATTAGGCATTTTGCATCTGTTGTCGGGCATCCTTGTGATGACGGCATTGTATTCGGTGAATTTGCGCATCATGGGCGCGCCAAACCTATCGCTCTTGGGTGAGCCGACCGTATTTGCGCCGTTCATCCAAGGCAGTAATGGCGTGTGGGTGCGAGTGCTTGTGGCGCTGGGTGTGGTGGTGATTGCTAAGCTGTTCTTGGATTGGTTCTTTAGCACCCAGACAGGTCTTGCCATGCGCGCCACAGGTTCTAACACCAAGATGGCACAAGCGCAAGGCATTAACACCTCATGGATGATCGTGCTTGGTATCGCGATCAGTAATGGCCTGATTGCGCTGTCGGGTGCGTTATTCGTACAGACTCAAGGCGGTGCCGATGTGTCGATTGGTATTGGTACGATCGTCATTGGTCTGGCTGCGGTCATCATTGGTGAGACTGTACTGACCGCGAAGCGTACTTTTTGGATTACCTTAGCAGTGATAATTGGTGCAGTGCTTTATAAGCTGTTCATTCAGATTGCATTATCTAGCCAGACACTGCGTAGCATTGGCTTTGGGCCACAAGATTTGAACCTTGTCACGGCATTGCTTGTGGTGATTGTGCTCATGTTGCCTAAGTTTCGTGCCAGACTGTTTGCAAAATTTGGCAAAAAATCAATCCAATAAATGAATGTTAACGGAGAAAATTCTTATGATGCAAGCAAGTGACTTACGTTTAACGTTCAATAAAGGCACACCGATTGAGAACCCAGCTTTGCGCGGTATTAGTTTAAACATCGCTGAGGGCGAGTTTGTGACCGTCATCGGCACCAACGGTGCAGGTAAATCCACCTTCTTAAATGCTGTGAGCGGGGCGATTCGCCCTGATAGTGGTTCTGTGGTGATCGATGGTGTTGATGTGACCAATCGACCAACACATAAGCGCAGCCATCTGGTTGCAAGAGTGTTCCAGGATCCAATGGCGGGTACGTGTGAAGCACTAACCATCGAAGAGAATATGGCGCTTGCCTTCAAACGTGGTAATCCTCGCACCCTAAAAGGCGCGCTAAATGGTCAGAACCGTGATATTTTCCGCGAAAAATTATCCGTGCTAAAGCTCGGTCTTGAGAATCGTCTGACCGACCGCATGGGCTTGTTATCAGGTGGTCAGCGTCAAGCGGTGAGCCTGCTAATGGCAAGCCTACAGCCTTCGAAGATTCTTCTTTTGGATGAGCACACCGCTGCACTTGACCCAAAGACAGCGGCTTTCGTGCTTGATTTGACTGATAAGATCGTCAATGACAACAAACTAACCACGATGATGGTAACTCACTCCATGCAACAGGCGCTGACTCATGGTACGCGCACAGTCATGCTGCACCAAGGTCAGGTCGTGCTTGACGTCTCAGGTGAAGAGCGTCGCGGCATGACGGTTCAGGATCTATTGGATATGTTTGAGCGCACGCGTGGTGAGAAAGTGGCGGATGATGCGCTATTGTTAGGATAAGCGAGCGATAAAAGGATTTTTATGAATAAGCGTTTTGCCAATGTGCTGTCTTTGACTTTGTTCTTTATTGGCGTGATGGCGATTGCAATTAGCATCACCCAGAATAATGGCTATGCCTATCATGCGTTCGCGCTGTGCGGGGTGCTGTCGGTGCTGGCTGATTTTATCAGCATCAAGACAGGTAATAAAATGGTGAATGCTAACCAAGGTCAAAAACGCTTCGTGCTAATCTTTCAGGCATTAGTGTGGGCGATCGGCTTGGCGCTGGTTTATCATTTTGAGCTTTTTCATCCGCACTGAGCGTGAAATGTGATGAGATTTTTCCAAGGATTAGGTTTGGTATTTGCCAAACCTAATTTTATTTTTATGATTAACATAGCCAAAAAATAGAGTAATTATGACGAATTGTTTTGAATGTGATGACAATCTCGTGCGTCTGTTGGTGACTTGTCAGGATCGTTCTGGCATCGTGCAGGCGGTATCGGGATTTTTGTATCATCATGGGGCGAATATCGTTTCATTGGATTAGCACACGACCGAAGCTTGTGGCGGTAAATATTTCATGCTTGTAGAGTTTCATTTAGAAGATTTGGCAAATAAAAAAGCCACATTGTCTTAGACTTTCGTGCGCACTGTCGCTGCGCCTTCCTATCAATAAAGACGACAAAGAATCAGCCTATGATAAGATCACTGAGGTGATGCAGGGTAATGATCTTTTGGTCTTGGCGCGTTATATGCAGATCCTAAGCTCAAAATTCGTCGATACTTGGGCGGGTAGAGTGATTAATATTCATCATTCGTTCTTACCTGCCTTTGTGGGCGCCAATCCAGATAAGCAAGCATTTGATAAAGGGGTGAAGCTCATCGGTGCTACCGCGCGCTATGTGACGAGCGAACTGGATAAAGGCCCCATCATTGAGCAGGGCGTGCAGCGTGTGAGCCATGCTTATAGTGTGCCTGAGCTTCGTGAGATCGGGCGTGATATCGAGCGTGATGTATTGGCGCGCGCTATCAGATGGCATCTAGAAGATCACATCATCGTCGATGGTAATAAGACTGTCGTATTCGACTAAAAGTACACAAAAAATAAACCTGCCAATGAGCAGGTTTATTTTTTAGTTAAATGTATTGATAAATCAATGAATTAACGGTTTGGGCCAAAAGCGGCCAGCTCTGGGTTGATGTCGGTCTTAGCAACGGTGTTAGCGTAGTTGCACAGGGTAGACAGTGCCACGCCCATGATGACATCTAGGACATTTTGGTCATTGTAGCCGGCTGATTTAAAGGCTTCTAGCTCTTCGTCAGAGACTTGACCACGTTTGTCGATAAGTTGCATGGTGAACTGGGCTAGGGCTTGGTATTTGGCGTTTTCGTCAATATTGGTGCGAGTACGCAGAGCTTCTACGACCTCAGGCGACATTTGTAGGCGAACTTCGGCGATCTTGGTGTGTCCTGCCACACAAAAATCACAGCCGTTATGAACAGCAGCGGTGATTTGGATGACTTCAATCTCTTCGTCAGTCAGCGAGTTTTTGCTGTTTAGTTTACTCACTTCTTGATACATTTCAAGGGCTTGCGGTGAGTTGGCAAGTACGCCGATAAGATTTGGAATAAAGCCGTTGGCTTTTTGTACCGCTTCAACACGCTCTTTGGCTTTTTCGGGGGCGGTATCAACGGTATGTAGGGCTAGACGAGTCATGTAGTTCTCCTAATTCATTGCTTCTTAACTTTGGCAGAAGCAATTCATGTTTTGAGTTGAGTTAAAGTAACAAAACCTATATGGGAATGGGTGTAAAAATTACAAGGGATTTTTAAAAATTTATAAATTTATATAAAAATCAATAGTTTATAGAAATTTTATGGTTTAGATAATTTTTTGTTATTGAAAATTTTGCATTTGTCAAGCATATATTTGACAAGCGGGAAAAACTTTTCCCAAATGCAAAAAATAAACGACAAAAGGTAAAACATGAATTTTGATAAACTCACCCAAAAAGCGCAAAAAACTCTGCAATCCGCCCAATCCCTAGCGGTGGGGCGTGATAATACAGCGATTTTTGCCATGCACGTATTGTCCGTCATGCTCCAAGATGAGAGCAATGTCACCATGCTAAGCCAAGCAGGGGCGGACATCAACAGGCTAAATCATGACACCGCCAAAAAATTAGACGATTTGGCGACCTTATCCACGCCCACAGGTCAAGCGAATCTTGCTCCTGATTTGGCACAGGTGCTAAACCTTGCCGATAAATTCGCCACCAAGGCAGGCGACAGCTTTGTGCCAAGCGAATGGGTGCTGTTCGCCCTAAGTCAGACAGGCGACACCAAAAAAGTCTTGACAGATGCAGGCGTAGATACCCAAAAATTACAAGCTATCATTAATCATATCCGTGGGGGAGATACCGTGAACACTCAAAATGCCGAAGACACCAGACACGCCCTAGAAAAATACACCGTCAATCTCACCGATAGAGCCCGTGACGGCAAACTTGACCCTGTCATCGGGCGGGACGATGAGATTCGCCGTACCGTGCAAGTTTTGTCAAGACGCACCAAAAACAACCCCGTTTTGATAGGCGAACCAGGGGTGGGTAAAACCGCCATTGTCGAAGGCTTGGCAAGCCGTATCGTCAATGGCGAAGTACCTGAAAGCCTAAAAAATAAAGAAGTGCTATCGCTTGACATGGGTTCGCTCATCGCAGGGGCGAAATATCATGGCGAGTTTGAAGAGCGTCTAAAAGGCGTGCTAAATGACCTTGCCAAACAAGACGGCAACATTATCCTATTTATTGACGAGCTACACACCATGGTGGGGGCAGGCAAGACCAGTGGGGCAATGGACGCAGGCAATATGCTAAAACCTGCCCTAGCCCGTGGCGAGTTACGCTGTGTGGGGGCGACAACCCTTGATGAATACCGCCAATACATTGAAAAAGACCCTGCCTTGGAGAGACGTTTTCAAAAGGTGCTGGTGGACGAGCCAAGCGTAGAGGATACCATTGCTATTTTGCGTGGGCTAAAAGAACGGTATGAGCTACATCACGGGGTCAAAATCCTTGATAGTGCCATCATCGCCGCCGCCAAAATGTCGCACCGCTACATCACTGACCGTAAGCTCCCTGATAAGGCGATTGATTTGATTGATGAAGCAGCGTCTCGCATAAAAATGGAGCTTGACAGCAAGCCTGAAAGTCTTGACAAGCTTGAAAGACGTATCATTCAATTAAAAATGCAGTTAGAAACTGTCAAAAAAGAAGACGATACAGGTAGCCTTGCACAGGTTAAGCAGTTGCAAACCCAAATTGACGAATTAACCAAAGAATACAATGACTTAGAAGAGATTTGGAAAAGCGAGAAAGCCCTAGTAGAAGGCACCAAGCACGCCCAAATTGAGCTTGATAAGGCACGCATTGCCCTAGAAAAAGCCCAACGTGAGAGCAACTGGGAGCAGGCAGGGCGTTTGCAATATGAGATTATTCCTAATTTGCAAAAACAGCTTGCCGATGAACAGCATGATGACACAGGCACGCCAAAGCTCCTAAGAAATAAGGTAACGGACAATGAGATTGCCGAAGTGGTGTCGCACGCCACAGGCATTCCTGTTGCCAAGATGCTCCAAGGCGAGCGTGATAAGATGCTTGGCATGGAGACGATTTTGCATGAGCGTGTGGTCGGTCAAGACGAAGCGGTCAAATCGGTTGCCAATGCCGTCCGCCGTAGCCGTGCAGGGCTGTCCGACCCCAACCGCCCAAGTGGCTCGTTCCTATTTTTAGGTCCGACAGGCGTGGGTAAAACCGAGCTTACCAAATCGCTTGCCAATTTCTTGTTTGATGACGAGACGGCCATGGTACGAATTGACATGAGCGAGTTTATGGAAAAGCACAGCGTGAGTCGTCTGGTGGGAGCTCCCCCCGGCTATGTTGGCTATGAAGAAGGGGGTGTTTTGACCGAAGCGGTTCGCCGTAAGCCGTATAGCGTGGTGCTATTTGACGAAGTAGAAAAAGCTCACCCTGATGTGTTTAATATCCTACTACAAGTCTTAGATGACGGGCGTTTGACCGACTCTCAGGGGCGTGTGGTGGACTTTAAAAACACCGTGATTATCATGACATCAAACCTTGGCAGTCATAAAATCTTTGACATGGCAGGGGGCGAGTACGAAGAGATAAAATCGGCGGTCATGGAGTCGGTGAACGCTCATTTTCGCCCCGAGTTTATCAACCGTATTGATGAGATCGTGGTCTTTCATCCGCTTGGGCAGTCGCAAATGGCAGGCATTGCGTCCATTCAGCTTGACCGCCTAAGAGCCAGACTAAAAGAGCGTGAGCTTGTTCTTGTCTTATCAGACGAAGCGATGAATGAGCTGGTGTCGGTGGGGTACGACCCTGTGTTTGGGGCAAGACCGCTCAAACGTGCCATTGTCCAAGAGATTGAAAATCCCCTTGCCCAAAAACTCCTAGCAGGTGAGTTTGTCGCAGGCGATACCATTTCGGTGGGGGTAGAAAATGGGGTATTGACGTTTGATAAGCTACGGTTAAATTAATCAACCTAACCAAAAAAGCAGACTTCACGGTCTGCTTTTTATTGGCTAATCAAGTGTCACTTCAAATATTATCGGGTAAAATTTCCCTGTGACATAGAAGCGATTACCCTCAATGTGGGCGATTCCGTTGAGCACGTCCATGTTTTGACGGTCGTGGTCGCTGATGTCGGCATTCGCCAATAGGTTGCTAACATCATAAAATTTAACGACTTTACCAGTATTAGGGTCGATCTTGGCGATCAGATTGCTTTGCCAGATATTGGCATAGATAAAGCCGTTGGCAAATTCAAGCTCGTTTAATTGCTCGATGTTCGCGCCTTGATGGCGGACGTTGATGCGTGATTTTATTTTAAAGGTTTTGGCGTCTCGTACTGTGATCATTGATGAGCCATTTGACATATAGATAATGTCTTGATCAGCGCGATAGGCGAGCCCCCAGCCCTCGCCCCCGTAATAGGCGGTATCTACGATGGCAAAATCATCAGCATCTCGTAAAAAAGCGACGTTCTCTCGCCAAGTTAATTGCCAAATCCCATAAGGGGTCTGCGTGATGCCTTCGCCAAAAAATGCCCGCGGCAGAGTGTCCTTGATGGTGTATTCGCCTGTTTTGACATTCAGAATGCCAATGCTGGACCGCCCATACAGCCCTGTCGCCAAGACTGCCCGATCATCGCCCATGTATTCAAACCCTTGCGTGAAGGCGGTCGGATCGCTTGGGTGTGTCTGTATTAATGTCAGCGAATGGGCGGCGCAAATGCTAAATATTAAGCTTAGAATTAAAATGGTGAAGTAAATTTTTGGCATGAGAATGGAGGTGGGATGTTTTTGGATAGTGTAGTGTATCTTTGATGTTTTCCCAACACTCCATCATAAAATGACTGAAAAAACCCAGCAAAAATACTTAACCGCTACATTAAAATACCTTATAATTATTGCTAGATATGTAACATTTAAAGGGGTGTGCGATGATTTATCTGATTTCTTTGGTGGTTTATGCGATTGTATTGACGGCGGGAATGTACATCGTAAGAAAGCATCCCTATCAGGTTGAGCGTTTGCTCGGGCGCATTTGTCTTGTTGGTTTTGTTTTACAGCTGCTGGTCAATTATGTGTTCTGGGGACAGGCAGCGAACTTTAACCCACTGTCTGGCTTTGTTAGCCCTGAGCGCAGTGCGGTGAATTTGATGTATTTGGCGCTGATCAGTATTTTTTGTTATGCAGCGCTGCTTGCTTTGTTGTTTAAGGCGAATGATTTTTATAATGACTGAATTGGCGTTTAGCCTTCAAAGTCTATTTTGGAGAGTTACAAACCAATACCAAACTTCACATAAAATTACACTAATTGACTGCTGCTTTTGATAAAGTGGATTTAGCGTGAATGATGCGCTGTACCAATCACAACTTTAACTCAAAAAGGGATTAAGTATGACCAATCAAAATCGCAACGAGCAATTAAAAACAATCAATGACATGGTAAAAGATGTGAAATTTGCCATGCTAACCACAGTAACTTCAGAGGGTCATTTGCACGCTTGCCCAATGACGACCAGCGATTTTAATTTAGAAACAAAGGAAATTTGGTTTATTGGTGATGCTAGAACCGAAACCGTTAAGGACATAAAAAATAACCCACAGGTCAACCTTGCCTATACATCAAATAATGCCAAGGATTATCTGTCAATTAATGGTAAAGCCCAGTTGATTAATGATCCTGTTAAGTTAGAAGAACTTTGGTCTGCGGTTTACAATGCATTTTTTGAAAACGGCAAAGAGGATAAGAATGTTCAATTGATTAAAGTTATTCCTAATGGCGCTCAATATTGGCTAAGTGGAAACGCCATTGTAAATATGTTCAAGATGACCGCAGCGGCAGTTGGCGGTGAAAAAATTGCTGATAGTTTGGGTGAAAATAGCTCAATTGAATTTTAATCGTAAGAGAAATACAAATTAAAAAACCACTCATTTTTGAGTGGTTTTTGTTGTTATTTTCCTAGTTTTAGAAGCTCTGGTACGTGCAGCAGTATGAGCTCGTTGTCATCAGCGACGTTGGGCGATCAGCTGCTTGAGAAGGGTAGGTTGTTGTCATTGCCAACGACGATATGCTCGCCATCGACGATGTCCACATTCTCGATGGTGAAGAATGGAAATTGGAAGCGACCTTGGCTGTGTGGTGTCTTGGCGATGCTGTTGGGATCTTTGATGTCTAATAAATCAATATAGCCTAATTTTTGGACGAAATTACCTGCATTAGTATCGTTGAATTTGATCAGATACACTCGCTTGAATTTGGGTAATTTGTCAAAGCAAGTCGTCTTGTCCGCGCCATCCTTGCAAGCGTACTCAATGACGCCTTCACCATCGTCACGCTCGATGACTAAGGCGCGCTCATCGTCAATCATGTTAAAATCACCAATGGCATGAGCGGCATCTTCTAGTGGGTAATACCACACCTTATCCGTCCACGACTGCGCCTGTGTGTCGAATTGTAGAATGTTCAGATATGGCTTTCCGTCTTTACTCTGGTATTCTTGACTTGCTGAGTCCCATAGCACGCCTTCGAGCATTGGGTATAGATATCTGCCATCGTTTGCCATGCCTTCATAGCCTTTGGAGCGCTTGACATTAAAGCTAACGGTGTCCTTTGGAGTGTTAGGCGTACGAACACTGTGATGGTCTGGCGAGATTAATGGTGTGTCGCCAAGCTTACTTTCAAACACTCCAAGCACTTTGCCTGTTAGATCCGCTTTAATCAGATAAGGGCCGAATTCATCACCAATCCATAAGGTATCGCCGATAATCTGAAAACTCTCTGGGTCAAAGTCAGCACCCGTCAAATAGCGACTCTGAGTGGTCTCGTTAGTGATGTGAAACGGGACTTTTTTGTCGAGGTCATGCAAGAAGATGGTTTGTTTTTTGTGGAATTGACCATCATTAAAATCAATGTCGTATTGTGACAAATGCAGCATAAAATCAGGCGAATTGGCTTTTGAGCCAGCACCATTATCCGTTAAAATCCAAAAAGTCCCATCTGGCATACGCTGAATGCCTGAATGACCTTGGATGGGCTGATCATCAAAAGGAAGGGCGACACCTGTCGGACGACCGGCGGATTTACCCATGATTGAGCCAAGCGCTTCGGTACGTGTAGCGGTGGTGTGTTTGCCGCTGTATCTGAGCGAATTGGGTGCATCTTTTGGTGCTTGTACGAAAGTTTGCGCAGGTTGTATGGCATGACCCGCCAAGATGGCTGGGACTTTGACTGTGGTGTCGGCATGAGCGAACGCGCTGCCAAGTAGCATTAAAGGAAGTAAACTGCGAGCAAATTTAAATCGATTCATAAAAAACCCATAATAAAAAGAAGGTGGCAAGATTATAAAAAGACAATGTGACCAAAATATGACCTAAGTTCTCAAACTTGCGCTAAATTCATTGAATAACCCAAAGGCTTTTAGTATGATGTATATTTTAAGCAGTAGATAATCATGACCGCCAAAACACCCGCTTATCTTCGCATCAAACAGGACATTCTGACCAGAATCCACGCAGGGGAGTGGGTTGTCGGCTCAGCCATCCCAACAGAGATGGTGCTGACGAAGGAGTTTGGTGTGGCGCGCATGACGGTGAATCGCGCCTTAAAGGAGCTGACTGATGAGCGAGTGCTTGAGCGTCGCCAAGGTTCAGGGACGTTCGTCGCGCAGCAAAAATTCAACCGAGCCTATGTCAATATCCGTAACATCGCTCATGACATTGAGCAGCAGGGCAAACGTTATACCGCCAAAGTCCTTTCTAAATCCATCATCTGCCATGCTGACATAGAATCCCACCTAAGATCGGCATTATTAAATGAATTTGCACTTATCTCCGATGGCTTGGATGGCGATCAGCCGGCAATCTTCGAGGTAAAGGTTCTACACTTAGCGGATGATACGCCTGTGCAGTATGAGGAGCGCTGGGTGAATGCTGAGCTTTTGCCTGAGTTTATTGAGCAGGATTTTAGTCAGGTGAACACGAGTGAATTTCTGATTGCTAATTTGCCGCTGGAATATGGCAGCTATACCATCAGTGCTGTCAATGCTGATGATCAGGTAGCGGCTGCTCTACAGATCCAGTCACATGATGCGGTGCTATTACTAGGTCGTAAGACGCACTCGCGTGGGCAGGTCGCTACGGTTGCGCAGCTGTGGCACGCAGGCGATCAGCATCAGTTTAGTGGGATGTTGTGATGATACTAAACAAAAGGCCAAACTTCTTAGTTTGGCTTTTTTGTTTTTATGCTGGTTAAGCGATTGCGCGTTTTGACATTTTGATATTCAGGCCAATCATCAGCACAACCACGACGACACCAATAAGGTCAGTCATGGTCTCAGGAATGATTAGGCAGAATGCACCTGCAGCCAGTACGATGCGCTGCCATGATGGCATATTGGTCTTAAAATAGCCTTCAACAGCGGCTGATAACGCCAATACACCAACGATCGAGGTCGCGGCCACAGTGGCAATGACGTGCCATGCAGGCATTGCAAATTCTTTGGCAGTAACTGCTGCGTCTGCCACATCGATCATCATCATGTTGGGGTTATACACGAACATGAATGGCACGATGAAGCCTGCTAGCGCAAGTTTCAATGACTGCCAACCTGTCTTCATCGGGTCGCCACCCGAGATGCCCGCACCTGCAAAGGCTGCCAGAGCGACAGGCGGAGTGATGTTAGCAAAGATGCCAAAGTAGAACACAAACATGTGAGCCACCAACACAGGCACATCAAAGCTTGCCAAAGCTGGCGCCGCCATCGTTGCAGTGATGATATAGGCAGGAATTGACGGTAGACCCATGCCAAGCACCATTGAGGCAAGCATGGTCAATAGCAATGTCAAAAATAGCGAACCTGCGCCCAGAGTTACGATCGATGATGTCATCACCGTGCCAAAGCTAGTTAGGTTAACCACACCAATAACGATGCCGACCACCGCACAGGCCGCCATGACAGACAGCGATTGTTTTGCGCCATCTACGAGTGCCGCCACGATGTCGGACAACCCCATGCGCGTCTCAGGGCGAAGCCAGCTGATGACAACCGTTGCGCCGATCGTGTAGGCAGCAGCATAGCCAACAGGCACATTGTTCGCCAGTAAATACACCAAAAAGGCGATAGGCAGCAGCATGTGACCGCGAGCTTTTAGCACTTCTTTGGCGCGTGGTAAGTCAGCTTTTGGGACGCCGCGCAGGTTGTTTTTACCTGCTCGAAAATGCACCTGAGCGATGACACCTAGATAATAAAGCAGTGCAGGTAGTACCGCCGCCAAGGCGATGGTGCTGTATTTGACACCTGTGGTCTCTGCCATGATGAAGGCAGCTGCGCCCATGATTGGCGGTAGGATCTGCCCGCCGACGGAAGCACTGGCCTCAACCGCGCCAGCAAAGTCCTTGCTATAGCCCACGCGCTTCATCAGCGGAATGGTGAATGCACCTGTACCGACAACGTTAGCAACCGCAGCGCCATTGATTGAGCCCATGAAGCCACTTGAGATGACCGCGACTTTTGCAGGACCGCCTTGCTTATGACCTGCCAAAGCAAGTGCCAAGTCATTAAACAGCTGCCCCATGCCAGAACGTGCTAAGAAAGCGCCGAACAAGATAAACAGAAAAATAAAAGTCACGGAGGCGCCGATGGCGGTCGAGTACAGACCTTCGGTTTTTAGGTATAATTGCCCAAAAATATCACCCAGATCATACGGTCTGGTCAGCAGTCGATTGGGCATAAAGTCCATGTGACTGACAAATGGATATGCCAAGAATATCAGTGCAAATGCCGGCAGAATCCAGCCGGTGATGCGTCTTGCGCTCTCTAATACGACAAGCACCGTGATGGCTGAGAATATAATGTCAAGCTGATTCGGTATGCCACCGCGCACGGTGACGATGTCTTGATATTGCCAAATCAAATAACCTGCCGTTGAAAATGATGCGATGAGCCACACCCAATCGATAAGCGTGACTTTATTACGCACTGATTTTTTGGTGGCAGGATAGATAAGAAAAATCAGACCCACGCCCACAGCGACGTGAACAGAGCGCTGAATCAGCTCAGGCAGGGGGTTAAAAGTGATATAAAGGTGAAAAATAGAATAAGCGATGGCGATGGCGGCGATGATGTAATTGGTGGTCTTGCTAAGACCATTACGCGTGACCGATTCACGATCGTATTTTTCTAGAATTTCTTGTGCATTCGCCTCAGGCGATGGCGTGTTGTTACTCATAAATAAAATCCAGTGACTGACTTACAATGCCATAAACTTGGCGTGATAAATGCTTGCCGATCAATTCAGTATCCAATTAACCATTCGTACCATTCGACATGGCCTTGCACTGTGGTAGGGTGATATATTGCCAAGCGGTTAGCTTCTTAGGGCGAATGTTCACCACGCTGCGATCCTCTACCATCTGATGAATTGGCACGATGGCGGAGTGTGCTTCTACAGCATCGCCCATGACAATCTCGCCTTGCATGTTATGCGATACAAGCCAATTAAGTTCATCCATGGGTAGATTGACGAGCTGCCCTAGATAGCCATCAGGTGCGCGTGTCGGTTCACCAAGATTGGGCGTACCTGCACCAAAGGTCTGTAGATAGGTTTTGGTTAAAATAAGATCAGGATAATGTAGTTGATATACTTCTTGCCAATACTGTTTTTCGACCGAGTGTCGCCATTTTAGACTAAAGGTGTCAGGCAGTTGGCAATGAATGGGCTGTGCATGAATCACAATGGTTGGCTTGATTGGCAGTGTTATGCCAATCGCCATTAAAGCAGCTGCCATCACGACAGCTGCTTTAATGTAATGAGTTGCCATAATCGATTAATGATTATTTAGCGACTTCATCATAGTAGCGTTTAGCACCTGGATGTAGCGGTGCAACAAGACCGTTTTGGGCGTTCTCAACGCTGATGTCGTTAGCAGCTTGGTGAGCGCTTTTTAGTGTCTCAAGGTTTTCAAAGAATGATTTGGTTAGCTTGTACACGTCGTCATCGCTCATGTCAGAGCGCACCACCAGAGCGTTCAAGATGGCTGCGGTCGGTATGTCAGCTTCGTTGCCATAAGTGCCTGCTGGGATGTCCATCGGGATAAAGAAAGTCTTGGTTTGAGCGATTTGTGCCAGTTTGTCGGCAGGAACGCTGACGATCTGTAAATCGAAGCCTTGTTCTAGCTCCATGAGTGATGAGTTTGGCAGACCACTGGTTAGGAATGCTGCATCCAGTTTGCCTGATTTTAGGCTGTCGGCAGCTTCTGCATAGCCCAGATAATCGACTTTGATGTCTTTATAAGTGATGCCAAAGCCTTCAAGTAGGGCGCGAGTTGCCACTTCAACGCCAGAGCCTTGAGCGCCAACTGCCACACGCTTGCCTTTTAGGTCTTCGATGGATGTGATGCCTGATGCGCCTGATGCTACGATTTGCACGTAGTTAGGATATAGGCTGGCAATTTGAGAGACGCCATCGATCTTGGTGGTGAAGCTATTTTGACCATTAATGGCATCGCTTAGCGCGTCGCTCATGACGAATGCCATCTCTAGTTTCTTTTGAGCCAGTAGGTTTAGGTTCTCAACTGAAGCGCCTGTGGTCTGGGTTTTGGCATTCACGCCAAAGGCTTTGGCATATTGTTCGGTCATCGCCGTACCAATGATGTTATAAGGACCAGATGCACCGCCTGTACCAACGGTTACGAATTTGGTTTCTAGCTTATCAGCAGCTGTGGCCGCAGCAGCATCACCTGCTTTCGTTTCGGCTTTATCGCCGCCACATGCAGTTAGTAGCGCAGCAGATAGACCAAGCGTCATTGCTAATGCCAAAGTTTTTAATGTCATTGCCATGGTGATTTCCTTTAAAAATCTCTAAAAATGAAGCCGTCGCCAAATGCGTCTCGGCACAGCATAAGATGCGCATAGGGCGCAAGTTAAAGTCGCAATTTAACTAAATTGAAATAATTTGTCAATATATCTTACGCATATGATTTTATTGATAATCAAAAAAATCGCCAAATCTCAACAAGATTCGTTCAAGTGATGAATCTTGTCGGAGCTTGGCGACTGCTTGGGTGTGTTAGGAGATTATCTTAAAATCGACTGTGCGTCTTTATTGATCTTATCGATCAGGGCGGTCGCTTGACTATTCTCGTGTCTGCGGTTATGAGCGTCTTGAGCTAAGGTTTGTACTTGGTCGTATAGATCTAGACAGACGAGCACTAGAAGCTCTTCGTTATTAGGGGCTTTGCCTTTGATCTCACGGCGGATGTCGCGAATTTTTTCATTCAACTTCTCAGCGGCTGCTTCAAGAGACTTTACTTCATTGACAGGGCAGATGATGCGATGCGGCGTGCCTGCGATGCTGATGTGAACAGGCTTAAATTCAGGTTGGTCTTTTACGATTAGCTCGCTTGGGTTTGTGTCTTGGATTTGGTCTGTCATGGCGATGTCCTTTTATTTGCTGTTATTTTAGTGTTGATTGTCGATGCGAGTTAGCCATTCTTGGATTATTTCGGCGCGCGAGATGGCAAGTGCATTTTTGTCTTTAAGTTCTCGGTTGTGCGTGTTAAGAGATTGATTTTGTTCAACCAATTCTTCAATCTGAGCCTGTAGGGCATTGCGAGACTGCTCAAGAGAATTGGCCCGATCTGTCTGTGAGTGTAGCTCTTGGGTGGTTTTCTCAAGGCGAAGCTGCAAATCGCTGATGATGGCAGGGCTGGTGTCATTGGCAAGCTTATGCTTTAGGTTGGCAAGCTCGGTTGCGGTGACGTTGTACTGCTTTTTCATCTCTAAAATGGTTTGTTCAAGCGCTTGAAGTTGTCTGATCATGGTATGTCCTTGTAAGTCATCGGAGCAATTTAAAAATATTTCTCCCATATTATCACGCCAGTGCACACAGCTGTCAAATTTTTCTTTTAATTGAGCGAATTTGCGTGAAATACGTCCAAAATCATCGTCCAGCCCTTGTGTTTTTTGAAAATGATGGCATAAATAGGGTTATTTTATCGGAGATGGCTATGAGTGATTTTTTGTCAGGTTGGGATGATTGGTCGGCAGCATTTGCTGATTGGTCTGATGTGTCGATCAGTGAGCTGCACGGCATCATGACGGGTGTCATGACAGCATGTCATGCGACCGATGAAGAGGGCTGGACTCGACTGCTAGAAGAACTTAGCTTTGCATTGCCAAATCAAAAGGCATTGGAGCTATTAACTGAGTATGGCGAGGATGTCAGCTTCGCCCTTAAAGACAAAGATGATGCCTATGCTTATGAGCCGCTGGTGCCAGATGATGAGCATGACCTGTATGAACGCGTGCTTGCCCTAAAAGATTGGGCGGGTGGCTATATTACAGGTATCGGTGTGACGGGTGTTAGCCTGACCGCCGAAGAGCGCGAAGTGATCAAAGATCTGTCGCAGATCGCCGCCATTCGCCTAGATGACGAAGAAGAGATTGAGGTGGGCGAGGAGATGTGGCTGCACCTGTTCGAGTTTGCGCGTATGGTGCCTGTCAGTTTATCCACCAAAAAACGCATTGATGTCATGAGCCTGCCCATCATCAAGGGGCTTGATATTAATGCAAAAACCGCCCAAGAAGTTGCCGCACAGAAGGATGGGGCGCTGTTCGTCGATGCAATGGCGAAAAAACAATAAGCCAAAGACCGTTATCAGCATGACAAAATGTGCTAAAATAGCCATTTTGTCAGCGTATCGCTCATTTTATGAAAGTCATTGATCTAAATATCGCCCATCCTGCTAACCTGCCACCCTTGGCGCTTACCATCGGCAACTACGATGGCGTGCATCAAGGACATCAGGCAATGCTTGGCGCACTTATCAAAGACGCACAACAAAAGGGTCTGGCATCTGCGGTGATGGTGTTTGAGCCGCAGCCTCGAGAGTTCTTTTGCCCTGATGATCCACCACCGCGCTTAACCAGCCTGCTTGAGAAAGCACAAATCATGACAGGCTTAGGTGTTGATTATCTGATCGTGGCGCGATTTGATGATGAGTTACGTCAGCTGTCAGCAGATGCCTTTGCTGAGCTTTTGCGTAAGCTGAACACCCAGCATCTGGTGCTTGGCGATGATTTTCGCTTTGGTCATGATCGCACGGGTGATACAGATTTTTTGATTCGGGCGGGGTTTAGCGTTGATCATCTATCAACGGTATCGAACGATGATGTTCGCATCAGCTCGACAGCGGTCAGAGAGGCATTGTCTGAGCAGAATCTTGCGCTGGCTAAGACATTGCTTGGGCGAGATTATGCGATCACAGGCGAGGTGGTTCATGGTGATAAAATTGGTCGAACGCTTGATTTTGCCACCGCGAATGTTAGTTTGAACCGCCTTAAGCCTGCCGTCAATGGCATCTATGGCGCGGATGTTTTTGCTTATAAAGAAGGCAAAGTGATTGATCTGTCCGCGCTTGGTGGTGTATTAGGCATGCAAGCGGGCAGTCTATTCGGTACGGTCAATGTCGGCACACGCCCAAGTGTCAATGGCTCAGATTATCGTCTTGAGGTGCACTTGCCTGATTTTAATGCTGATCTGTATGGCATGACCTTAAAAGTGGTGTTCTTAACCTATCTGCACGGCGAAAAAAAGTACGCCAATCTTGATGAGCTAAAAGCAGGCATCGCTAAAGATGTTGCGGATTTATTGGCTTGGCGCGCTCAGATTGTCTGATTAATCTATCATGCCAAAATAAAAGCACCTCTATTGGGTGCTTTTATTGAGCTTCATGTTGTACTTTGCATTAGTTTTGCATGTTGTCCGAGTGCAGGCGTGAATTTAGCTCATCAATTGGGCCTGTCCAAACCGCATCAAGCTTATACTCTTCTTTTAAGAAAGCGCGCTGCTGCTCTGTCCAAAATGGTGCTTCCACTAGTTTTACTTCTTCAGGTAGCTGATTGGCCTTGATGAAGGCGTCCACTGCTTCGTCAGAGCATTCTAGTCCTAATTGTTTGAATAGTTCGTTGATGTTGTATTCGATGTCACCTAGCATGATTTTCTCCTTGTTGGCTGTGTGATCTCGACAGGCTTTTTGCTTATCGATGGATTGATTGTAACACAGTTAAAAAATTTTATAAGGCTAAAATCTTGCTAGAGTGTACGGCTTTTGTAGGCGAGATTTTGGACAGATTAATCCAAAATCTCAACCAATTCACCTTCCACTAGATGCATGCTGATGGCGCGTGTCACGTGGATATTGACAAATTTGCCCAGCAGCTCATCACTGCCTTTGAAGATCACAGAGCGGGTGTTGTCTGCCGTACCATGAAGGTAGCCTTCGCGGCGGTTGGCGTGCTCTTCGACCAGTACGCGTACAGTCTGACCGACCATGGCGTACGTCTTGGCAAAGGTGGAGTCTTTGATGACTTCTTGGAAAGCGGCCAGTCGTGCTTTTTTGGTGTCTAGGCTGACATCATCAGGCAGATCTGATGCAGGCGTGCCAGGGCGCTTTGAGTAAATAAAGCTATAAGAATGATCAAAATCCAAATCTTTGGCAAGCTGCAGCGTGTCATTAAAATCTGCATCCGTCTCACCTGGAAAGCCGATAATAAAGTCGGAGGATAGGTGTAGGTCGGGACGGATCGCTTTTAATTTGCTGATTTGATTGATGTAAACATCGATGGTGTGGTTGCGCTTCATCGCTGCCAGCACGTTGTTTGAGCCGCTTTGGACAGGCAAATGCAAGTGTGAGACGAGCTTTGGCAGTGTCTTATAGGCATCGATGATATCATCGGTGAATTCAAGCGGGTGGCTGGTGGTGTAGCGAATGCGCTCAATGCCATCAATGTGCGAGACGTAGTGCAACAGCTCGCTGAAGCGGCAGATGCTGCCGTCGTCTTTCTCGCCGCGGTAGCCGTTCACGTTTTGACCCAGAAGGTTGATTTCGCGGACGCCTTGTTCGGCAAGGCTGTCAATCTCGGCAAGTACGTCATCTAACGGACGAGACAGCTCTTCGCCACGCGTATAGGGAACGACGCAGAATGAGCAGTATTTTGAGCAGCCTTCCATGATGGAGACGAATGCCTTATAGCCTTCGACACGTGGTTCTGGTAGGAAGTCGAATTTTTCGATGCTTGGGAACGACACATCCACGACACCGATGCGATTGCGTGGCACTTCATCGACTTGTTTGGTGGATTTATTATAAAGTTCTGGCAAGCGGTGTAGGGTCTGCGGACCAAATACCATGTCCACAAAAGGCGCGCGCTTTTGGATGTTGTCGCCTTCTTGGGATGCCACGCAGCCGCCCACGCCGATGATGAGGTCGGGATTTTTAAGTTTTAGTTTGCGCCAGCGACCCAGTTCGGAGAAGACTTTTTCTTGGGCTTTTTCGCGAATGGAGCAAGTGTTCATGATGAGCACATCTGCTTCATTGATGTCGTTGGTAACTAGCATGCCATGACTGTCGCCAAGCACATCACCCATTTTTTTGGAGTCGTATTCGTTCATCTGGCAGCCTTGCGTGACGATGTAGACTTTTTTTGGTGCATCGCTTGACTTGATGTCGCCAGAATTTGCCATGACTGACAACTCTTGGTGTTCTATGGTTTGGGTGGGTTTTTGATGTGCTTTGGGATTGAAGGTAGCAACGGTCATGGTTTTCTCCAAGGGATTGCTGACAAAAGGAATTTCAAAAAACTCATCATTATAACATGGGTTGGTGCATTGAGCGAATTTTTTGTCAAAAAACGCCCAAGATTTAGCTAAAAGCAGGGAATTTACAACTTTTATACAAGGTTGTTAGATGAATTTGTTAGGCTATGTTGCATTTGTCTGTTTTGCGATGTTCAAGGTGTTGAGTTTGGCGAGATGGATTGATTTTAAGACTTAAAGCAGATTGAAGAAGGGTGTTATGCCAAAATTTAGCAAAAATGGTCAAAAACTGGGGTTGTTATCGGCGCTGTGCGGAGCGATCTTAATGCAGGTGGCGTGTGCACAGGGCAATGCTGGTGATGGAAGTATTTATCAGTTTATCGATGCTGAACGCCAAAAATCAAGCCCCAACGCGATGCGCCAATACGAGCAAAGCATGCAAGGATCACTGTTTGCTGCCTACCCTGAATACTGGCGACTCAACTATAACCTATCTGCTCAAGATCCACAGACGGTGAATAACTTTGTCACCAAGCACCCCGGTCAGGTGATGAGTGAAAAACTGGTCGCTGACTATGCCGAGGTCAAGGCGCGTGAGAGTGATTATGCGTCAGTGCGCGCGGTCGCAGCCAATGTGGAGAATGCTGATGCGTCGGAGGCTTGTGCGATTGCATTGGGCTTTAACCAAAGTAGTGAGTCTTATCGCGCATTAGAACAAAAACCTAACGTCTGGCTAAACACCAACATTAAGCAATCACTGTGCGATAAGCTTGCCCATGAGATGGCAGCGAACCCACGCATCACGCGCACTGACCAGCATGAGCAGCTGATCCGAATGATGCGCATCGATCGTAGACAGCTGTCAAGTCGTCGAGCACCACTGGACAAAGTGAGCGAGATTTTAGATTTGTCATCACGATTGGGTCTGCCGATTTCTTTTGAGACGTTGCGCGGGGTTGCCAATAATCCAAACGGTTTCTTTGGGCAATTTAGCAGTCAAGGCTATAGCGATGTGAATCAGTATCTGTACATCTATGCCATCAGTCAGCTGGCGCATCGCTCATACAATGAAGCGATCATGCAGCTAAACTATGACATCAGCCAAGACAACAACCGCTCAACCAAGCTGCTGTCTGACATGGCGCGCCGTTATGCTTACCGTAGTATCGCTGTTAAGCGCATGAACATGAATACTGATGACGGCTTTAGCATGGATGCGGTGACTTGGTTTAGAAACAGCATGGGCGAGCCATTCAACCTAGAAGAAGCTGAAGACTATGCACAGGCGGCGATTTATTTTGGGCAATGGCAGGACGTGGTGTCAGCCATCACTCAGATGAGTGCCATCCATCAAGGTGAACGCATTTGGCAATACTGGCTGGCGCGCGGCTATGAACAAACCGGCAAACAAAACGACGCCCGTAAAATCTACCAAAGCCTAGCCACAGGTGTGGATTATTATGGACTGCTGGCAAAAGATAGATTGGGTCAGCAGCTAAGCCTATCTGAGATTGGCGGTAATGCACTGCCGAACATCAGCGCCCAAGACAGCGCACGCGTGATGAGGGATCCACACTTTGCGCGCGCATTCGTCATGATGAGCAATAATGTCAGCCCTGAGCATTCAGGGCGTGAGTGGAACTGGGCGGTCAAAAAAGCCCGCGATGCCAACGATAACACGCTGGCATTGGCTGCTGCCAAGCGCGCGCATGATCTAGGACTGTATCATCGTAGCATCTACGCCATCGACAACATGCCAAACCTAAGAGCTGCCGCGCTGTCTCACCCGATGCCTTATCAGAATAGCGTCATGTCATACAGTCGCAATGTCGGCATCGACCCTGCGTGGGCATATGGCATCATGCGCCAAGAAAGTCGTTTTCAACCGACGGCACGCTCAGGAGTGGGTGCAGGTGGCTTGATGCAAATCATGCCAGGTACTGCCAATCAAATTGCTCGCAGCATGGGTGAGTCATCAGGCAACATGAATCGCCCAGAGACGAATATTCGCTATGGTACCTGGTATCTCAATGATTTGGCAAATAAGTCTGGTGGGCAGATTACGGTGGCCACCGCAGGTTATAATGCTGGGTTGGGTGCGGCAAGAAAATGGTTGCCATCGCATGGTGCGATCAGTGCGGATCAATATGTTGAGGCGATTCCTTATTTTGAAACTCGTGATTATGTCAAGCATGTCATGGAAAATGCAACGATTTATAGTACGCTACTTGGCAACCCAATACCCATCAGTCAGCGCATGGGTACGGTATCGCCCAGATACTAGGCGAATCAGCATCGATAGTAAAACACCGTCTATCATAAGCAGTGTTTTTATTTATCCACCTGGGTCATTATTTTATGTGGTTTTTATTGGATGAATGTTTTATGATGGGTGTGTTTTAAGATATTGCTAGGGTTTATGAAAATTATAAAATACATGGTGGCGGCGATTGTATTGCTATTGGCATTGCTGGTCATGGCTGCCATAATAAGCTATCGACCGCTTCCACAGAATGATGCACGCACGCCATCCACGACGCTGCCCATGGATGAATCAAGCTTGCTTGTCCATCACATCATGCAAGAGACAAGTCAGCATCCTGATAAGACGGGTGTTTATCCTTTTGCTAATGGTCTTGATTCTTTTGTGGCGCGATTGTCCTTGGTGGAGACGGCAAAGCATTCGCTCGATATTCGTTACTATATCTGGAAGAATGACATCTCGGGCGCGCTGCTCACTCAGCGGATATTCGCGGCAGCCGATCGTGGGGTGCGCGTTCGAATACTGCTTGATGATAATAGCATGGCGGGCATGGATGGCGTGCTTAAGGCGCTGGATAATCATCCTAATATCGAGGTGAGGTTATTTAACCCATTTATGCATCGTCGTTTCCGCTGGATTGGGTTTTTGAATGATTTTGATCGGCTTAATCAGCGCATGCATAACAAATCATTCACCGCTGATAGCGCAATCTCGATCGTGGGTGGGCGCAATGTCGGCGATGAATATTTTGGTGCAGGCGATGGCATGATGTTCGCTGACATGGATGTGGCGGTGGTTGGTAAGGTGATGCCAGCGCTGAATGAGGATTTTGATCGTTATTGGGCGAGTGAGCGTGCTTATCCTGCCAATGCGATCATTCCAGATGACACCAAGCCCGCCGCCATCAGCGCCAAGCCGATCAATACACAAGCTACCAAGCAGTACATCGATAAGCTTAGACAGTCGGATTATACCAGCAAACTGATTCATCATACAATTGAATTTTATTGGACGGATGCCAGATTGATTAGTGATAATCCCATGCGTGCGGATGAGGACTGGGAGAATACTGTTACGTCTCAGATTACGCCTTATTTTCAAAAGGCTAATAGCACCTTGACTATTGTTTCACCTTATTTTGTGCCGACTGATGGCGGCGTGGTGTTGTTTAATAACATCGCCAGAGATACCGATGTTAAGATTCTTACCAATTCGCTCGCTGCCAACGATGTCGCTGCCGTGCATAGTGGCTACGCCAAATACCGAAAGCCGTTATTAAATGGCAACGTCGGTCTGTACGAACTTAAAACCGAAGCCGCGCCACTCATCCAAAAGAAAAACCAAGGCTTGGGCGGTAGCTATAGAGGTGGCAGTGGTTCGAGTCTTCATGCTAAGACTTTTATTGTCGATGAGCGTTATTTATTCGTCGGCTCGTACAATCTCGATCCGCGTTCTGCGATACACAACACTGAGATGGGGATTATTTTTGATGCACCAGAGATGGCAGCCGTCGCGGAGCGTCAAATTCGTGCGCGCTTGCCCGACATGGCATATCAGCTAAAGCTTGAACAGGATAAGCTTGCTTGGCATAGCCAAGATGGTCATGGTACTCACACTGTTTATTACCAAGATCCTGATACCAAGTGGCACAAGCGCTTTGCCGTGTGGCTCATGTCGTGGCTGCCGATTGAGACGCTGCTTTGATTGATGTAATAATCTTACGGTCAATGATGAGCGACATCAAGAACAGCACCTAAATAAGCGCGTTAATTTTATGGCAAAAAACTTTGTCAATGCCATCAAAAAGTGCTACACTAAGATGATTTTGTGATTTTTGAAATGGTTTTGAAGTTGCAAAATTACCAAAATTTTACTTCTGTATAAGGATAATATCATGAGCAAACAACCTGTCCGTGTTGCGGTAACTGGTGCCGCTGGTCAAATCGGTTATAGCCTACTGTTCCGTATTGCTTCAGGCGAGATGCTTGGCAAGGATCAACCTGTCATTCTACAACTACTAGAAATCCCGAACGAAAAAGCACAACAAGCTCTACAAGGCGTTATCATGGAGCTAGATGACTGCGCATTTCCACTGCTTCAAGACGTGATTGGTACTGACGATCCAAACGTGGCATTCAAAGATGCAGACTATGCCCTATTGGTAGGTGCGCGTCCTCGTGGTCCTGGCATGGAGCGTGCTGACCTACTTCAAGAAAACGCAAAAATCTTCACCGTTCAAGGTAAGGCACTAAACGACGTAGCTAGCCGTGACGTTAAAGTATTGGTGGTAGGTAACCCTGCAAACACCAACGCATACATCGCCATGAAGTCAGCGCCAGATCTACCTGCTAAGAACTTCACCGCAATGCTTCGCCTAGACCACAACCGTGCGCTAACTCAAGTAGCTAAGAAAACTGGCACTGCAGTTAAAGACATCAAAAACCTGACTGTATGGGGTAACCACAGCCCAACCATGTACGCAGACTATCGTTTTGCGACAGTCAATGGCGAATCTGTAAAAGACATGATCAACGACCAAGAGTGGAATGCTAACACTTTCCTACCTACCGTTGGTAAGCGTGGCGCAGCAATCATCGAAGCGCGCGGCCTGTCATCAGCAGCGTCAGCAGCGAACGCAGCCATCGACCACATGCGTGACTGGGCTCTAGGCTCAAACGGCGAGTGGGTAACCATGGGTATCCCATCTGACGGTTCATACGGTATCCCAGAAGGCGTAATGTTCGGCTTCCCTGTAACGACCGAAAATGGTGAATACAAAATCGTTCAAGGTCTTGAGATCGACGAATTCAGCCAAGAGCGTATCAACATCACGCTTAACGAGCTAGAAGAAGAGCGTTCAGCGATTGATCACCTATTTAACTAATCCTTGGATTGTTGAATCAAAAACACCCTTAATATTAAGGGTGTTTTTTTGTGGCTGCTATGATGGCGGCTTAATCTATTCTGCGTTTGGTATTTTTATTGAACTGTATGAATTCTAAGCTGAAATTTGTTGTGTTTTTCTGATTTTGGTGTGGTTTTGTGGGGGAAATTATGGCATTTTGGGTAAATTTTCGGTATGATAATGCGTTTAAATTGACAATTCGGATTTGCCATGAGTATTTTTGCCAACCATCAAGACAATCTAAAACTCTACAACACCATGACCGCCGATAAGCAAACCTTTGTTCCGCTAGAAGCGGGTAAGGTTGGCATGTATGTGTGCGGCATGACGGTGTATGATTATTGTCATATCGGTCATGCGCGCGTGATGGTGGCGTTTGACGTGATTTATCGACACTTGATGTCGCTTGGCTTTGATGTGAGTTATGTGCGCAACATCACTGACATTGATGATAAGATCATCTACCGCGCCAATGAAAATGGCGAGAGCATAAATCAGCTCACCGAGCGATTCATCAAAGCCATGCATGAGGATGCAGATGCCTTGGGCTGTCTGCGTCCGAACATTGAGCCTAAGGCGACCGAGCACATCAATGAGATGCAGAATATCATCAGTACTTTGATGGACAAAAATCATGCCTATACTAAGGGCGCCGATGTGTATTATGCGGTTGATAGTTTTAAGGATTATGGCAAGCTGTCCAAGCGAAATCTTGATCAGATGCAGGCGGGTAGCCGCGTGGACGTGGCAGATGATAAAGCCAATCCCTTTGACTTTGTGCTTTGGAAGCGCGCCAAAGCGGGCGAACCTGCGTGGGAAAGTCCTTGGGGTGATGGTCGCCCGGGTTGGCACATTGAATGCTCGGCGATGAGCGGCTGCTGCCTTGGTGAGACTTTTGACATTCATGGCGGTGGACATGATTTACAATTTCCCCACCATGAGAATGAAATCGCCCAGTCCGAAGCTTGCACAGGTAAGACCTACGCCAATCATTGGCTACATGTTGGTTTTATCAATGTCGATGGCGAGAAGATGAGTAAGTCTTTGGGGAATTTCTCAACCATTAAAGACGTGCTTGCCAAATTCCACGGCGAGACAGTGCGATTCTTTATCTTATCCAGTCATTATCGCAGTCAGGTCAATTTCTCTGATACGTCACTTACCGAGACCCATACTGCCATCAGCCGCCTATATCACGCCCTAAAATCAGCCGAGAGTGTGGGTGAGATTATCGTTGATGCCGATATCGTTCAAGCGGACTTCGCCAAAGCTTATGCTGATGAATTCGTGCAGGCGATGAATGATGACTTTAATACGCCTAAGGCGATCAGTACGCTATTCTCGGTGGCAGGCGAGATAAATAAAGCCATCAATGCGGGCGATAATGAAGCTGTCAGAAACTACGGCGTACTGCTTAAGACGCTGGCAAGCGGGCTTGGTCTGCTTGAGGTATCTGCCAATGAGTTCTTGCAAGCAAGCCTATCGGATGATGGTCTAAGTGCCGATGAGATCGAAGCATTAATCCAAGCGCGTGCTGATGCCAAGGCAAATAAAGACTTCGCCAGAGCGGACGCCATTCGTAATGAACTAAAAGACAAAGGCGTGGAATTAGAAGACAGTCGTGCAGGTACGACCTGGCGCCGAATCTAATGATTGCTTGAATAATAAAAAAAGAGCGCTGATGACGCTCTTTTTTTATTGAGTTGATTTATTCTTCTAGGCTTTCTAGGCGGATGCGCACCACAGGCTCGGTAACGGCATTTAGCCGTTCGATTTGCTTGATGGCTTCGTTCATTTGCTTTTCAAGCACTGGAAAGGTCAGGATAATGATTGGCACCAGTCCTGATTTATGAGCATCGCGCTGTAAGATTGCATCGATGTTAATGCCATTGTCACTTAGGATGCGTGTGGTGTCAGCAAGCACGCCAAGCTCGTCTTTAACCGTTAGGCGCAGATAGTAGCCAGAAGTCATCTCGTCGCTGGATAGGATGCGCGTATCTGATAGCTCCTCGGGGACGAATGCCAAGTGGGGCACGTCGCTTGGCGTGGCGGCGGTGATGACATAGATCAGATCCATCACGTCAGCCATGACTGCTGATGCGGTCGCACCTGCACCTGCACCATCGCCATAATACAGGGATTGACCCAGTGGATGAGCATCGACCATCACAGCATTTTTTACGCCATTCACGTTAGCTAGTAAGGTGCTGTCTGGGATAAGAGTGGGGTGTACACGTAGCTCAAAGCCATTTTCGCGGCGAATGGCGAAGCCTAGGTGCTTGATGCTATAACCAAGCTCTTTGGCGTACACCACGTCTTGTAGGCTGACCTTAGTGATGCCTTCGCAATATACTTTATCAAACTGAATCGGGATACCAAAAGCGATCGATGCCAGCAGTGATAATTTATGCGCAGCATCAACACCTTCAACGTCAAAAGTAGGATCAGCTTCAGCATAGCCTAGCGCTTGAGCTTCTGCCAAAACATCACCGAATTTGCGGTTTTTGGTTTGCATTTCGGTCATGATGAAGTTACCAGTGCCATTGATGATGCCAGCTAGCCAGTCGATTTTGTTAGCGGCCAATGCTTCACGGATAATTTTGATGATGGGGATGCCGCCTGCGACCGCCGCTTCATAGCGTACTTGTACGCCGTATTCTTCGGCTAAGGCGAAGATTTCATTGCCGTGCTTGGCAAGCAACGCCTTGTTGGCGGTAACGACGTGTTTTTTGTGGCGGATGGCGTGCATTATGACATCCTTGGCAACATCAGTGCCACCAATGACTTCAATGACGATGTCCACATCATCAGCCTCTGCGATGGCAAGCAGATCAGCGCTTTGTTTGATGTTACTATCAATGTCATCGCGATGACGGCGCGTGCCGACGTGAGTGATGTTGATGATGTGTCCGCTGCGGCGTGCCAGCTCATTGGTGTTATCTTTTAGAAGATTAACCACGCCAGTACCAACGGTACCCAGACCTAATACGGCAAGATTGATTGACTTATTCACGGTATCGTTTCTCAAAAGTTGTCAAGTTTGATTTTATAAGTTTAATAATAATCACAATCGGCGCCGATCGAATCATCCATTTCTTAATTAAAATTGGCGTTTATCGGCTGATGGATTGTATATAGGATAAAGAAGATTGCTTAACTTAGCATAACTTTATAAAACTTACCAACAATTTTTACGTGATTTTGTGAAAAATTTTATGAAAGTATTAAAAAGCAGTCACTACCTATCAGCGATGTTTGATTGCCAGCTTAGCGAGCTCATCAGCAGGTAGATACCCGCCGATTTGATAACCGGATTCGCTAAAGATCGCAGGCGTGCCACTCACACCAATTGCATGACCAAGCCCCATGTGTTTTGCCACAGGGTTGTCACAGGCGGGCGCAGTGATGTTTTGACCCTTTTTGGCGCGAGTGATGGCGTCTTTTTGATCCGCACTACACCAGATGGCCTCGGCTACGGGAACGAATCGCTCAGTTCTAGGCCATGCCAAATAACGAACCTCAACGCCCTGAGCTGTGATGTCATCGATCTCGCTGTGCAGCTTTTGGCAATAATGACAGCTTGGGTCGGTGAATGCATACACAGCAGCTTTGGTCTCGCCAACAGCAGGATAGATGATCATCTCATTCTTATCGACCGCTGATAACATCTCTTTGGCAATGGTAGATTGCATGGCGGTAGTGATATCAACTGGTTTTTCGCCGCCGACTTTGGCGATCTGACCTTGAATGATGTATTCGCCGTTGGCATCAACGAACATCGGCGGCGCTTCATCGAACATCACCCAGTACATATTGGGCATGTCGGTCGGCATGGCGGATTTAACGGTGAGGTTTACACCTGACGCTTGTAGGTTCTTTTGAAGGGCGCTGACCACAGCATCATCAGAGGGTAGGGCTGTGCTTGATGCGATGGTCGGCGTGGCTGTGTCGCTATTTGCCTTATTGTCGCATGCACTTAATACAGTTAAGCAGGCAAGGGCGCCAACCAAGCCAAATTTATTAAAAATACGGTTTGTAAAAATGCTCATTATAATGCCATTATATAACCAAATAAAATTTATTCATTATGCCAAAAATTACCTGCCTTTGCTAGCAAATTTTAGCAAGTTTGACAAATTAGCCAAAAATTACTTGCTTTTTTCTTAGAAATTTTGATACAATACGGCGTTATTTCATAACCTGCTTTCATTGAATGGCGGTCATTTTCCGTGATTCATCGCAGGGCAACCACCAAGGAAATAACCTATGCTACGCATTGCCTACGACGCTTTAACTTTTGATGACGTGCTACTCCTGCCTGCCTATTCAGAAGTGCTTCCAAAAGAAACAAAACTAACCACCCGACTTACTACTGACATCAACCTAAACTTACCAATCATTTCCGCTGCAATGGATACCGTGACTGAGTCTAAGATGGCGATTGCCATGGCGCAGCTTGGTGGTCTGGGCATCATCCACAAGAACATGGACATCGAGCATCAAGCCAGCCGTGTGCGTCACGTCAAGAAGTTCGAGGCGGGCACAGTGGCCGATCCTATCACAGTACATCCTGAGGCGACCGTGGGTGAGCTATTGCGCATCACTAAAGACCATAAAATCAGCGGCGTGCCTGTGGTAGAGCGTGGTACAGATCGCGTGGTGGGTATTGTGACGCATCGTGATTTGCGTTTTGAGACTAATTTAGATCAGCCAGTGGCGAATGTGATGACACCAAAAGACAAGCTGGTCACTGTCAAAGAAGGCACGCCACAAGAACAAATCAAAGCACTACTACACGAGCACCGCATCGAGAAAGTGGTGGTGATTGATGATGATTTTCGCCTAAAAGGTCTAATTACAGTTAATGACTTTACCAAAGCAGAAAATAATCCAAATGCATGCAAAGATGATAAAGGTCGTCTGCGTGTGGGTGCGGCAGTGGGCACGGGCGCAGATACCGAAGCACGAGTTGAGGCATTGGTTGGTGCGAATGTGGACGTGATCATCGTAGATACCGCTCATGGACACTCAAAAGGCGTTATCGATCGTGTGGCATGGATCAAGAAAAACTATCCAAACATCCAAGTAATCGGTGGCAATATCGCCACAGGCGATGCCGCACTTGCCCTGATGGATGCGGGTGCGAACGCAGTTAAAGTGGGTATCGGACCAGGCTCTATCTGTACCACCCGTATCATTGCAGGCATTGGCGTACCACAGATTAGCGCGATTGATAACGTTGCCAGCGCTCTTAAAGATCGCATTCCGCTAATCGCTGACGGCGGCATTCGCTTCTCAGGCGACATGGCAAAAGCTATCGCAGCAGGTGCTTCTTGCATTATGGTGGGTAGCCTTCTGGCAGGTACAGAAGAGGCACCGGGCGACGTTGAGCTGTTCCAAGGGCGTTACTACAAAGCATATCGTGGCATGGGTTCATTGGGCGCGATGAGCGGACAGAACGGCTCATCAGATCGCTATTTCCAAGATGCCAAAGATGGCGTTGAGAAGTTAGTGCCAGAGGGAATCGAGGGTCGCGTTCCTTATAAAGGCCCAGTGACTGGCATCATTAACCAGTTGGCGGGCGGTCTAAAATCATCAATGGGTTACACCGGCTGCCACACCATCGAAGAGATGCGTAAGAACACCACCTTTGTGAAAGTAACGTCTGCTGGTATGAAAGAATCACACGTGCATGATGTTCAAATCACTAAAGAAGCACCAAACTATCGCCAGAACTAAAAACAAAAAATCACTCGATGTCATCATCGGGTGATTTTTCTTGTATTTATAAAATGGCGCACCTAGCGGGAATCGAACCCACGACCTTCAGCTTCGGAGGCTGACACTCTATCCAACTGAGCTATAGGTGCAAAATTTTGGATGTATTTGGATTTTTCAAGCGCAAATTCTACCAAGTTTTTGTTAAAAATACCACCCGCTCACTCAAAAAGTAGCTTATTTTTAAAAATATTACCAAAATTTTACCGATTTATTGAGATATTACATAAAAATCGTGGCATTTTACTCTGCTTTTCCCTTATAATAGCAGGGAGAAAATTTTAATTCGTTGGGGTGTGTTCGCGAATTTGCCAAACTACCCAACATACCCAGAGTGCATATTGCTCAAGGCTAAGACGAGATGATGACAATGAAAAAAATTGTAATGTTATCTGCCGCCGCTACGTTGGCGATTTTTACCATGGCGACCCAAGCTCAAGAAGCTACCACGCCTGCAGCCGCAGAAGCTGCCGCTGAAACGAATCAACCTGCTACAGAAGCTGCTGCAGAGGCTGCACCTGCTGGCGAAGCCATCCCAGAAGACAGCGACCATGTCAAAAAACTAATCGCACTACACCCTAAACTAATCTCGCGTATCGCCCCTTATGGTAAGGTTTGCTTTGATGGTGAAGAATGTGACATCAACATCACCGTTCTAGCACCTGCTGTAGAAGGTGAGGCTCGCCCTGGTGATCAGCTCTATAAGGCAATCTGTGCTACCTGTCACGATGCTGGTCTCGTAGGTGCGCCAAAAGTTGGTAATGCTGGCGATTGGGGTTCTCGTATCGGTAAAGGTAAAGCGACTCTATACGATCACGCCATCAATGGCTTTGGTGCTATGCCAGCGCGTGGTGGTGCTGACATCTCTGATGACGAAGTTAAGAACGCTGTTGATTACATGATCGAGCAGTCTAGCTAACATCATTCGTCAATACCCATAAACATCGAATGGCTTAAATTCAATATTTGGGCTGTTTGGTGTTTTTGTGTTTTATTTTATTGATGTTGTTCATCGTTGGTCTTTAAAAATAACGCGATTAACCTTATTAACAGCTTTTTAAACGCAAAGAAAATTTAAAATGACAATGAATGAAATGCCTGCCCTAAAAGTCCGCAATCTAAAGAAAACCTATCCCAATGGCACTGCCGCCCTAAAAGGCGTGGATTTGACCGTGCCACAGGGTGAATTTTTTGCCTTGCTTGGGGCAAATGGAGCGGGCAAATCCACGATGATTGGCATCATCAGCTCATTATTTCCCCAAACAGACGGCACGGTGGAGATTTTTGGTGTGGATTTGCACAAAAATCCAAGCCTTGCTAAGTCTTATTTGGGCATTGTTCCCCAAGAATTTAATTTTAACCAATTTGAGAAATGCTTGGACATTCTTATCATTCAAGCAGGCTATTATGGCATAAAAAAGAAAGACGCCTTGCCACGAGCCGAATTTTTATTAAAAGAATTGGGGCTGTGGGATAAGAAAGATACAAAGGCTCGTTCGCTCTCTGGCGGTATGAAACGCCGTTTGATGATTGCCCGTGCTTTAATGCATCGCCCTAGACTTTTGATATTAGACGAGCCGACCGCAGGGGTGGATATTGAATTACGCCGTTCTATGTGGGATTTTATGGAGCGTATTAATAAAGATGAAGGCACAAGTATTATTTTGACGACCCATTATTTAGAAGAAGCCGAGCAGTTGTGTAAATACATCGCCATATTAAATCATGGTGAAATTTTAATTAACACCGAGATGAAATCATTGCTTACGCAGTTATCATTAGAAACTTTTGTTTTTGATTTAAAAGATGAATTAAAAAATACCCCAACTCTAAATAACATTAGCCATGTCACTTTGGTCGATAATAAAACTTTAGAAATCACGCTTAATAAAACCCAACATTTAAATAACGTATTTACGCAATTAAATCACCTAAATATCCAAATTGTCAGCATGAGAAATAAAGCCAATCGCCTAGAAGAATTATTTATGGGTGTGGTAGATAGCCATTTTCATAAAGGCAAAATGAAAGACGAGAATAAATTAAATAATGGGGAAAATCATGAATAATCAATTAACTGCCTTTAACACCCTATTATTTAAAGAAATCAAACGCATTGTTCGTATTTGGCCCCAAACCTTATTACCGCCTGTCATTACCATGACGCTGTATTTTGTGATATTCGGACAAATGATTGGCTCTCGTGTCGGAGAAATGGGCGGGGTCAGCTATATGCGGTTTATCGTGCCGGGTCTTATCATGATGTCAGTCATTACCAACAGTTATTCTAATGTCGTATCATCATTTTTTAGCACCAAATTTCATGGCAGTATTGATGAAATGCTGGTGTCGCCCATATCCAAGCACGCCATATTATTGGGTTATGTGGGTGGTGGCGTATTTCGTGGGCTTGCCATTGCGTTAATTGTCAGCATTGTGGCGTTATTTTTTACTCAATTAAGCATTAGTAATTTGCCAATCATGCTGATTACCATCATTGGCACGTCCGTATTATTTTCATTGGGCGGTTTTATCAATGGGGTGTTTGCCCGCTCGTTTGATGATATTTCTATTGTGCCAAGTTTTATTTTAACGCCTTTGACTTATTTGGGCGGGGTATTTTATTCGTTAGAAAACCTATCGCCATTTTGGCAAAATTTATCTCTACTTAACCCCATTGTTTATATGGTCAATGCCTTTCGTTATGGCATATTGGGGCATTCTGATGTCAATGTCGGTTATTCGTTATTGGCGATTTTGATATTTTGTGCGGTGTTTTATGGCGTGGCATATAAAATATTAAAAGACGGTAAAAGAATTCGGCTTTCTTAATTTAATATTAAATTTAAATTTGTAGGGGTGAATTGCAATTTGCCCAATAAAATCAAATAAAAGGCAAACATAAATGAGCATTCACGGCGTACTAGGCGAAAGCACCACTTATTCAAAAACCTATGACCCTACCATTTTATATCCCATATCTCGGCAAATCGGACGAGATGAGATTTTAAAAGACGTGGGATTTGATTTTAATAATTACCATCATGAATTAAAAAATGGCGTGGATATTTGGCAAGCCTTTGAATTGTCATGGCTAAATCCGATTGGCATTTCACAAGTGGCAATGGCTCGTTTTACCATTCCTGCCAATTCGCCAAATATCGTAGAATCCAAATCCTTAAAGCTATATCTAAATAGCTTAAACTTTACTAAATTTAGCAGTATTGATGAATTAAAAACCACTTTACAAAAAGATTTATCTGCTTGTGCGGGAGCGAATGTGGGCGTGGAAATCATTGGTCTAAACGATGATGGGCTAGATATTCATGCGCCGGTGGGCATCTGTATTGATGACGTTTTAGATAACACCAAAAAAGAAATTCCGCTGCTGGATGATATTGATAATACATTCTTGAAAAATGCCAAGAGGAGCGCGCTAACTCAGTATAAATTCTACTCTAATCTACTGCGGTCGAACTGCCCAGTGACCAATCAGCCTGACTGGGGGGCGTTGCAGATTGAGATTACCACCGAATATGAATTAGATTTTGGTGAGTTCTTAAAATACATTTTGTCATTTAGACAGCATAACGGCTTTCATGAACAGTGCGTCGAGCGGATATTTGCCGACTGTATGATTCATTATCGCCCTGTGTTCTTGAGAGTGCTTGCCAATTACACTCGTCGTGGTGGCATCGACATTAACCCTGTGCGCGTCTATCATCGTGATGTGGGCGAGGTTAAGCGTCTGGTGCGTCAGTAAGCTTAACTGTATAAATAAAAGAGCGGGCGTTCATGCCTGCTCTTTTATTTTCATTGTTAATAAATAAATAATAAAAAACAGCCCTTAAAATTAAGGGCTGTTTTTAGAATATTGGCACTCCATAGGGGATTCGAACCCCTGTTACCGCCGTGAAAGGGCGGTGTCCTAGGCCTCTAGACGAATGGAGCACAAGGACTGTAAAACTGATTTTATTCAAATCGCTTTACCAACTTTTGAACGCTTTCACCGTGTTTCTCAAAAGTGGCGCTATTATAGCAAATTATTTTTATCCGTCAAGCGATTATTTTTCAAAAATTTAAAATAATTTGTAAATATTTGATTTATATAAAAAAATTATTTTAAAAAATCAATCTTTGAAGTTGTTGAATTGCAGTGGCACGCCAAATGATTTTTCTTTTAGAAATGCCATGCAAGCTTGTAGATTGTCGCGCTTTTTGTCATTGACGCGAATCTTGTCGCCTTGAATGCTGGCTGATACTTTTAAATCGCTTTCTTTGATGGCTTTGCTGATCTTTTTGGCGGTGTCTGAGTCTAGTCCGTCTTTTAGATTGATGACTTGCTTGACGGTTTTGCCTGATTGGGCTTTATCTTGTGGGTCGAGGACTTGTAAATCGACGCCGCGCTTGATGAGCTGCTTTTCGAAGATGGCGTAAACGTTGTCTGATTGAAGCTCGTTATCGCAGGTGATGGTTACAGTTCTGGCTTTTTCGTTCAGCTCGACGGTGATGTCACTGCCTTTAAAGTCAAAGCGCGTGGCGATCTCTTTGTCGGTGTTGCCAATGGCATTACGCACTTCCTGAACGTTTAATTCTGATACGATGTCAAATGATGGCATGGTTACTCCTAGGGTTGGGTGGGTGCGCAGTTATCATCTGCGCTGATGTTATCTGTAGTGTCGTCGCTGCCTTTGATGGCCAGCATGGGCAATTCATTAAAAATCTTACAGAACAGCTCGGCAGTTTTTTGGGTGTCGTATAATGCAGAATGGGCATGATTGTTGTCAAATTCGATGCCCGCCATCACACAGGTTCGCGCCAACACGGTATGCCCATAAGCAAGGGCGGATAGACTTGCCGTGTCGAGCACGCTAAAGGCGTGAAATGGCGAGTGATTCTTTGAATTGGTGCGCGCGATGGCAGCATTCAAAAAACCCAAATCAAAATGCGCATTATGCCCGACCAGAATGCATTGACGGCATTCGTATTGTCTACGCACTTCTTTTAACGCCTTAAAGATGCGGCGCAGGGCGACTTTCTCATCCTCGCTGATCGCCTTTCGAAAGGGACTCTCAGGATTGATGCCGGTGAATTTGAGTGCGGCAGGCTCAAGATTCGCTCCGATGAACGGCTCGATGTGGGCGTTTAGTGGTTCGCCTTGGATGAGCTGACCTTGTTCATCCATTACAATGGGAATGCAGGCAATCTCAAGCAAGGCATCTGTCTGCGCATTAAAGCCTGCTGTCTCGACATCCACGACCACGGGCATAAAACCGCGAAAACGCTCCTTTAGGGTGATAGGCTTATCCGATGTCATCACGACACCTGTGTCCAAGCTAGGCTCTGACCTGCCATTAGTGGTGTTAAGGTCTTGCCGTCTAGGTAGTCGTAGGCTTCAGGGATGGTTTGTTCTTGCTTGATGAGTGTGATGGTGCTGGTATTGACAGGCAAGCCATAGAACTGAGCACCAAAGACGCTAGAGAAATTCTCAAGCTTATCAAGCGCGCCAACGCTTTCAAAGGCTGTTGCATATAACGGCAGGGCGTGTACGGCAGAATAACAGCCAGCACAGCCACAAGCATTCTCTTTGGTGTGAGTGGCATGCGGTGCTGAGTCTGTGCCTAAGAAGAATTTGGGGTTGCCACTGGTCGCTACTTCTAATAGGCGCTTTTGGTGGTCGGCACGTTTTAGGATAGGTAGGCAATAATAGTGCGGCTTAACACCACCAACCAGCAGATGATTACGGTTAAATAGCAGATGCTGCGGTGTAATGGTCGCACCGATGTGACTGCCCTGAGCCAAACAAAAATCGGCCGCATCAGCGGTTGTGATGTGCTCCATGACAATTTTTAGCTCGGGGAAGTTTTTGATAATAATCGACAGAATCTCATCCAAAAAACGCTTTTCACGATCGAAAATATCCACATCACTGTGCGTGACTTCGCCATGTACCAGCAGTGGGATGCCATGTTTTTGCATGGCTTCAAAGACTTCTGCGCGCCCTAGAATGTCGGTAACACCATCAGCTGAATTGGTGGTGGCGCCTGCTGGGTAGAGCTTAACAGCGCGTACTACACCGGAAGCCTTAGCGGCAGCGATCTCATCAGCTGTGGTGTGATCAGTGAGATATAGTACCATGCAGGGGTCGAAGCTCTGCTTGCGTTCGGCGCTGATGTTAGCATTGGCCAACGCGTCCAAGATACGTCCACGATAGGCGATCGCCTGCTCGGTCGTCTTGACAGGTGGGACGAGGTTTGGCATGCAGATGACGCGGTTAAAGCTCTGTGCGGCGTGTGTAACGGTGGTGCGCAGGGCGTCACCATCGCGCAGATGGATGTGCCAATCGTCTGGCTGAATCAGGGTGAGTGTGGTCATGATCTGGCTCGCTAAAGTATGATTTGACTATTTTAGCATGAAACGGGCATTTGCCAAAATGATTTCACGGCTTAGGTTGCTAACGTGAGCGCATGGCGTACTAGCGAAAATGCAATCGCCCACATGACGATGCCGATAAACGTGTCTAGCACTCGCCAAGTGGCAAACTTTTTGAATAATGGCGTAAGCAGTCTTGCGCCATAACCAAGCCCAAAGAACCAAGTCGCTGAAGCCAGCACTGCCCCGATGAGAAAGTAGTATTTGTCGCCCAAGCTAAGTGGGCTGGCAATGCTGCCTACCAGAACAAAGGTGTTGAGATAGACGTGTGGGGTTAATAATGTTCAAGCATGCGTGGTGGCAATGGTCTTGCCCAGTGCGTGGGTTTGACGCTGATCGTCTAATGCCAATGCGCTCGTGCCTTGATGGGCGGATTTGAAGGCACGAAAACCGCACCAAAATAAGAATGCAGCACCCATGAGACAAAGCATGAGCGTGGCAGTGTGACTTTGGCTAATCAGGCTTCCTAGACCAAGCATGCCCATGCTCATCAAAATAAAATCGCATAACAAACAAATCAAGCACACCCAAAAGACATACTGGCGCAATAAACCTTGCTTTAGTACACAGGTATTCTGAGCGCCGATCGCGACAATCAAACCAAACGAAACAAAAAACCTTTGCAAGGCAATAGAATTCATCATTTATTCAAAAATAGCACATGAAAAACACGCCCATTTGAGCGTGCTTTTGGTGAATATAAATGCTTACTTATTCTCAAGCTGTGGTACGGCATTGCCACCGCCCACGCCCAGAAGGCCGCTTTGGGTGTAGACGCCAAGCTTGTGACGAGTGTCAGCGATGTCAAGGTTGCGCATGGTTAATTGGCCGATGCGATCAAGCGGAGTGAATGCAGCATCTTCAACCTTCTCCATAGACAGACGTTCTGGCTCGTAAGTTAGGTTCTCTGATTTGGTGTTTAAGATGCTGTAGTCGTTGCCACGGCGTAGCTCTAGCGTGACTGTACCTGTGATGGCGCGCGCCACCCAGCGCTGAGCGGTCTCTCTTAGCATCAGGGCTTGAGAATCGAACCAGCGACCTTGGTACAGTAGGCGGCCTAGACGAAGACCGTTAATTCGGTATTGCTCGATGGTGTCTTCGTTATGGATGCCAGTCACCAGACGCTCATAAGCGATGTGCAATAGCGCCATGCCAGGGGCTTCATAGATGCCGCGAGATTTGGCTTCGATGATGCGGTTCTCGATCTGATCGGTCATACCCAGACCGTGACGGCCACCGATCTCGTTGGCTTTTAGGATAAGATCAACTGGGCTTTCGATGCGCTCGCCATTGATTGCCACAGGCGTGCCTTCTTCAAACGTGATGCTAACTTCTTCAGCATCAATCTTTACATTCTCATCCCAGTACGCCACGCCCATGATAGGCTCTACGATCTTGTGACTGACATTAAGAAACTCAAGGTCTTTGGCTTCGTGGGTCGCGCCCAGCATGTTAGAGTCGGTTGAGTAGGCTTTTTCTTTGCTCATCTTATAGTCAAAGCCATTGTCGATGAGGAATTGACTCATCTCAGCACGACCGCCCAGCTCATCGATGAATGTTTGGTCTAGCCAAGGCTTGTAGATTTTTAGTTCAGGGTTGGCCAGCAGACCGTAGCGATAGAAGCGCTCGATGTCATTGCCTTTATAGGTTGAGCCGTCACCCCAGATGTTCACGTCATCTTCACGCATGGCAGAGACGAGCATCGTACCAGTTACAGCGCGTCCCAGCGGTGTGGTGTTGAAGTAAGGCATGCCACCTGTGGTTACGTGGAATGCGCCGCACTGAATGGCAGCGATACCTTCTAGGGCGAGCTGTAGTCGGCAATCGACAAGGCGTGCCTTGACTGCGCCGTATTGCTCTGCTTTGGCAGGGATGGCGTTATAGTCGTCTTCGTCAGGCTGACCTAGGTTTGCGGTGTAGGCATAAGGTTCTGCGCCTTTTTGTTTCATCCATAGTAGGGCGGCAGAGGTATCAAGACCGCCAGAGAAGGCGATACCGACTTTCTTGCCGGTAGGTAGGTTTTGTAAGATGGTGGCGTTTGACATGAACATTCCTTAAAAAACTTAAAAATAAGAGCCAAATGAATCTCTAGGATTATAGCACTTTTGGGCATGGTTTGGCTGATTTGCCGAAAAATATTTTAATAGCATCATCAAAAATTCGCGCAAAATTTCCCCCAAAGCTTAAATTTTTTGATAAACTAACAATTTATAAAATATCCATCATTTTTTAATTTGATAACCCATGAGCCAAGCGACTTCCAAAGTTCATTTATTGATTGATACCGCCAATCAGACCCTTGATGTCTATGATGGCGATGAATTGATCAAGCAGTTTAGCGTATCCACCGCCAAAAATGGCACAGGTCAGCTTGAGAACACGGGCTGCACGCCGCTGGGCAGACACACCGTCGCCCAAAAAATCGGCGGCGAATATCCCATGAATGCCGTGTTCGTCGGTCGGGAATTTACGGGCGAGATCTATGATGATGAGCTAGGTCGTAAGAACCCAGATCATGACTGGATATTGAGCAGAATTCTGTGGCTTGATGGCTGTGAGGATGGCGTGAATAAGGGTGAGAATGCCGATGGCGTCTGCGATACTTTTTCGCGTTACATATATATCCATGGCACGCCCGATACCGAGCCGATGGGCAAGCCTATGTCGCATGGCTGCGTGCGTATGCGCAATGAGGATATCGTGTGGCTTTATAATGTGGTGGATGTCGGTACGGCGGTAAATATTGTATGAGTGACGTTAAATTGATGGATGATGTATTAAAATCATCAGGTATGGTTAAGGTGCTATCGGTGGCGATGTTGACGCTGCTGACCGCTTGTGCGAGTCTGTCAAATACTAAGCAGGCGAATAGCACAAATCTGATGTCTATACCTGATAAGCAGACGGGCGTGTACATCATATCGTACGATAAAGACAAAAAAGACAATCTCATGCAAGCCATCCACCATCATGCAGATGAGGTGCTATATGAGTACAAGAATTTGGGCAGTATGCTGGCGATTAAGATCAGTGCTGAAGATATGAATGGGCGCATTGATGACTACAAGCGGATCGATGGCGTCATTCAAATCACCAAAAGCCAAACGGTGTACACACAATGATTGACCGCCATCGGTCAAAATAATAAAAGGGTAAAGCGTGAATTTGCAAAAAGTTGATTTAAATTTATTGGTGTATTTGGATGTGCTGCTGCGTGAGAAGAACGTAACGCGCGCTGCTGAGCAGCTTGGCATCACACAACCTGCCATGAGTAATATCTTGCGTCGATTGCGTTCTTTGTTTAATGATCCTCTTCTAGTGCGTTCATCAGAGGGCATGACACCAACCGAGCGCGCAGGCGAGCTACAGCCGCGCATCAGAGAGATACTCTCGGATGTCAGTGCGCTATTAGAGCCGCGTACCGAGTTTCGTCCTTATAGCACCTCGCGCGTGTTTCGCATCATGACGAGCGATTACGCTGAGGCGACCTTGGTACCTAGACTGGTCAAGGCACTGCGTAGCGAAGCACCGAACGTAATTTTGGACTTTTTGACACCGTCGGATGTCTCTTATCGTGACATGGAGCAGGGGCGTGTGGACTTAGCGATTAACCGCTTTAACGAAATTCCCCAGAGCTTCCATCAGGTGCTGGTATGGCGCGATACGTTCAGCTGCCTGCTGTCAGCGGACAGCCCGTATGTGGGTCGATTTAACCTTAAAAATTATCTAAAGGCTCAGCACGTCTGGGTGTCTAAGACAGGCATGGGCGTGGGCTTTGGGGTGAATCCTGAGAAGTCGGGTGGTCTAGGTTCGATCGACCAAGCGCTACAAAGACTGGGTCAAAAACGCCAAATCAGCGTCTTCACCCGTCATTATCAGATGCCTGCGATGCTCGCTGCGAATAAGGATTTGATCGCTACTCTGCCCACGCGTGTCGCCAAGCTACAGGCGCATAATAACCCACAGATTGTGGTGAAAGAGCCGCCATTCTTCATCCCTGAATTTGAACTGACAATGGCGTGGTCGCCACTGCTACAGCATCATCCGGCGCACCGCTGGCTAAGACAGCTCATCCTACACGTCGCGCGCCAAGTCATCGCTGAAGAAGAAGCGGCATTACAATCCGCCAGACTCATCAAAAGCAGCACATAATCACAGTAATAATAAACCGCCCAAATCATCCATTTGGACGGTTTATTATTGACTTCTTAATGGTGTCATGCCAGCGCAATCCTAACAGGATTATTGATTTTGAGCAGGACGCAGATCGCGTTGATCAGGCAGGACTTGGCGCTCTTCATCGAAGCTATCAAGCGGTGAGAAAGCAACGTTCTTAGCAGGTAGCTTTTGAACATGAACGAGACGCCAGTTATGGATGCCATCGTTGCTTACCTGTAGATAGTATTTGGCAGGGGTTTCATCCAGCGTGACTTTGCCCTCATAGCGATTCTCGCCAACGTAGCGAATGCTTAGATCCTTATCCTTGGTACTGTCGGTGGCGTGCGAGATGCTGACAGCGAGCATCTTTGGATATTCTAATGGTGTACTATCGCGTAATTTACCCGATGACAGGGTGTCGCTAGGGTAGCGCAGCTCAAAGCTGACATTGTCACCATCGAAGCGCATGATACCAAAGATGCCTAAGTCATGCGCCAACTGGTCGCGCGTGGCATCTTGATAGAGCATCTTGCCATCCATATACCAATCATCACGCACAGTGCTGTCTTGAACTCGAATGGCATAGATAATGAAGAAAATACATATCACCACCACGAGTGCAGGCAGACCGATGACGAATATAGTCATGAAGGGGTTTTTGTACCAAGGTTCTTTTCGAGTATTGGTCATGAAATCAGGCTGTATGATAAATTTGACCAGTATTCTAGCATATTTTAGAGTGGGGCTAAAGGGCGGGGCACCCAAAATATACAAGATAAGCTGACAGTATGCACAAAAAAATTCCCAAAGCAGACTTTGGGAATTTTGGTTGATGTGCCATCTTATTTCTTGGGCTCGTAGATGAAGATATCTTGAGCGCTGGCACTGTATTTACCATCTTCGGTATATACGGTGATGGTAACAGGTGTGTTACCTGGCTTGATGACATTGGCATCACCAATGATGCTGACAGGCAGATCATAAGGTTCATTGGCTTGTAATGGCAGCCTGTCAAATCGTGAACGCAAGGTCATGCCAGCATGCTCACCATCCAGACGTACTCGGTACACCTGACGCTCGTCGGTCTTATTGACGATTTTTAGGACGTAGCTGTTCTCGACTTGACCGTTCTTGACCGTGCTTAACTGCTTACGATCATGGCGAATCTCCATCTCTAGCGGTGCACGACCTGTCGCAACCAGTATCGCAGCAGTGATGGCAGCACTTAGTACGAATATGTAAGCGAAGATACGCGGGCTGATGATTTTGGTCTTTTGCTTTTCAAGCAGTTGGCGTTCGGTGGTATAGCGAATCAGACCGCGCGGGTATCCGACCTTATCCATGATTTCATTACACGCATCCACACAGGCAGCACACTGGATACATTCTACTTGTAGACCGTCACGGATGTCGATGCCTGTTGGGCAAACCTGCACACACATGCTACAGTCCACACAGTCGCCATAGCCTGCTGGATGATCGCCACGCTTTCTGGCGCCACGAGGCTCACCGCGTTCATAGTCGTAGGAGACGAGTAGGGTGTCTTTGTCAAACATCACCGACTGAAAGCGACCATAAGGACACAGATGCACACACATGTGTTCACGCATGTAGCCAGCATTCGTCTGGGTAACGAAAGTGATGAGAATGAAAAACACCCATGTCATCTTACCCCAACCCATAAAGAACGGGGTTTGCCCATTGAAGAACAGATAATCCGTACCGACGATGAAAGCAATAAAGGTCAGCGCTGTCACCGCTGAGATCACACCCCAAACGGCGTGCACAGCCAGCGTCTTGATGATCTTCTGAGCGCCCCAAGGCTGCTTGTCGAACTTCATGCGCTTATTACGATCACCGATGATCCACTTCTCAACGTGCTGATACAGATGCACGTATATGGTCTGCGGACAGGCATAGCCACACCACACACGACCAGCATAGACGGTTACCATGAACAACGTCATCGCCGCAATGATGAACACAAAAGCGAAGAAATAAAAATCCTGCGGCATGAAAGTCGCCCCAAAGATATAAAACTTCGGCTCAATCACATCAAGCAGTATCGCCTGCCTGCCATTCCAGCGTAGCCAGGGAGCGACCAAAAACCCCACCAAGATGGCATACATGACCACCAGACGGATGCTTTGATATTTGCCCTTGGCAAAGCGTGGGTGGACACGATGCTTGGTGGCGTCCATGTCCTTAGAATGTGGAATGAGTTTCTCTGGTGGTGGACGCTGTTTTTTGGGTCGTTTTGGTGCTGGCTTGGACGTAGGATTCGCCTCATCTGCTGGCACGGTAGGCTTGGTTTGTGAGTCTGACATATAGACACCTTTTTTGGCTGGTTTGGCTGGTATGCCAAGCGATGACAGACCAGCTTATCTTAATCTATTATAACATCTTTTGATGACACAAAAACCAAAAAAGTCGCAAGCTTTAGCCCATCATCATAAGGCATCACCATGGATTTGGCAGTAGTCATTGTGTACACTTGTAAACATTTTGTTATTATATTACATAAAAATAACAATACATCTGGCATTGGGCGGATGAATTATAGTAGAATACGAAAGAATGAATCTTTATCATTATCATTTGTTGCAATAAGGTATTGACAATGTCCAGCAGACCAGTCATGCTGATCGCATCGCATATTTTACGCCTTAAAAAATCGCCACTATTGTTTATTTGTTTATTGCTCTGGCAGTAAGCGATAGGGTAATTTTTTGTGCGATTTGTCACTTGCTTTGTGATTTTTCCTATTGAAATCTGATTATGAAGGCTACAGTCATCATCCGATGATGTGGATATCGCCTGGATGCTTGCATCAATGAATCACTTCTTTAAAGCTGTGGTATTTCCCATGATGTAAAGCTTCTTTGTAAAATCTTAAGGTATTGTATATGAACAGTATATATAAAATTGTTTTTAATAAGGCAACCGGCACCTATCAGGCGGTCTGTGAATATGCTCGCTCTCAAGGCAAGGGTGCTGGCTCTCAAGGCAAGGGTGCTGGCGGTCAAGTCGGTTCTGTCGGATCGTCACGCTTTGATACGCTGACAGGCAAGGTTTTTGCATTCAGTGCTTTGGCTTTAGGGGTGTTTTTGGTAACTCATCCTGCCTTGGCAGAGATCACAGGGACAATGCCTGTTAGTGATCAAAATAATAAAAACTATTGCTATTTTGATACTAATTCAAAATCAGTCATATGCGGTAGTGGCGAAACCAAATCAACAGTAAAAGGTGTGGTTGTTCTTGGTGATGGAGCAAAAGCTGCCAACTATTTGGGTGGCGTGGCTATCGGAGAAAATGCCAAGACAGATTCATTGAGTAGTAACTCTGGACAGTTAAATCATGCAAACTACCGAAATCCTTATAGCTCTTTCAATGAGAAAGGTGTTGTAAAAGGGCCAGTTTCTAGGGACGGAAAGGCGATTTCGTCCTCAGGTGTGGCCGTGGGCAGAAATTCTTATGGTCAGGAGGCAGGCGTAGCGATAGGAGATAATGCTAGAGCGATTTCTGGTCAGAACAGGAGCTTTGGTGTTGCTATTGGTACAAATGCTTTATCCAGTGGTGGGGGTGTGGTAATTGGTGGTTTTGCGGAGGCAGTTGGTATCAACTCTGTTGCTTTTGGTCGCCAAGCTGTCGCAAAAGGTGGCTCTGCACAGGCGTATGGGGCTGCCTCATCAGCAGTGGGTGAAAAATCACTTGCTCTGGGCCATTCGGCAGAATCCATCGGTGCCAGATCAATTACCATTGGTGGATCATTAGGTAGGTCTACTGAAAGATACGATGGGACGACCAATACTAAGACTGAGGCGGAAGATTCAATTGCCATTGGTCCAATGGCTAGAACAACAGCGGATGCAAGATGGGCGATGGCACTAGGCGTTGAGTCAAGAGCGGAAAAGGCTGGCAGTGTGGCATTGGGCTCAGAATCGGTGGCCGATCGTGATCGTTTTACACAGCCTGTAGTTGCTACTCATACAGCAACTTTTACAGGTGGCCAAGTCTACACACCGATCAGTGATGCAGTCATCAGAGATGCTGAAGGCTTGGCAGACCAATTAAATCAGCATAAAGAAGACATCGTCGCAACAGTCAAAGGTAATAAGGGTGCGGTATCCGTGGGTAATGGCAAGAATACACGCCAAATCACCAACTTAGCCGCTGGCTCTGAAGATACCGATGCGGTGAATGTCGCACAGCTAAAATCATTAGCGGCCATGCCAATGATTTTCCAAGCGGATGAAAACGGACAAGTAGAACGCAAACTAGGCGAACGCTTGCCAGTTAAGGGTGCAACGAACGGCGGTATCATTACAAAAGCTGATTTGGCTACTAATGGACTGACCATTGAGGTTAAGCCCAATATGGCAAAAGGCATCAAGGTTGATGAAAATGGCGTTGGTATCAATGTCAATCAACAAGGTCCATTGACTGTCGATGATCAAGGTCTAAGCTTAAAAACCGATGGGGAGATCTTGGAGATTACTGGTGCAGAAGGCAACAAGAAACTGAGTGCCAAAGCACCCAAGTTCTTCGCTGACACAGGTGATGCCACGACGAAAGATAATGCCGTAGAGTTTGATGGCGAGAAAAATAAGCTGGGCGTAGTTGGTGGTCAAACCATCGTTGGTGGTCAGCAGGTTCAAAATGGCAAAAATATCGAAACCAAAATTGACAAAGCGAACAATAAGATCGAAGTCGCTCTAAAAACCGATGTGACCAATTTAACCAGCTTGCAGTTCGCTGATGGAAAGGGTATTCAGATTGGTGATAGTAATACTCAAGTAAACCACAATGAAAATGTAGTGATTGGTAAAGGTGCCGTAGCGAAATCCAGTTCTCAAGTTGGTTTGGGTTTGCGTAAAGCACCTGGTTTTGATGAAAAATTGACAGGTTCACCAACTGGTAAAAATCACATTGGTACTTATTATCAAATGATGCAAGGTGTCGCTGTTGGCGATCATGCCTATTCTGGAGATTCTTCAACTGCTGTCGGTGCTCGCTCTAAAGCTGAAGGAACTTACTCTGTCACAGTAGGAGCTAATGCCTTTACCAAGAATGAAGGTGGTGTTGCACTGGGTGCGGCCAGTTTTGTGACTGGAGCAAGTGGTGTGGCGATCGGTCGTGAGGCTGTTTCAACAGGTGCTTTTGCACAAGCCTTGGGTAGCGTGTCTTCTGCCACAGGTGAAAAATCCTTTGCGGTAGGGCATTCTGCCACGGCCAGCGGTAAGCGTGGTATTGCGATTGGTGCATCGTCGAATGGTTCAGACGGTATGAATAAACTGTATCAAAAAGATGCCAATCAAGGTGCACATGCCACTGCCGATGACACCATTGCTTTGGGTTCAAACAGTAAAGCCACTCAAGACAAAGCGATTGCCATTGGTCGTGCTGCACAAGCAACCGTAGCTGATGGCGTGGCTTTAGGTTCAGAATCGATGGCTGATCGTGCTGCCATTGATGCAAATGCAGTTCAGACGATCGATAGACAGATTGTCAATACTGCCACCAATCAAGTTTATACACCTCTACCTAATGACGCTCAGACCAATCCAGCCACTCAGCCTTTTAATCAGGCTATCAGACATACCGTCAAAGGCAATAAAAGTGCGGTATCCGTGGGTAATGGCACGAATACTCGTCAAATCACCAATGTCGCGGCAGGCTCTACTGACACCGATGCGGTGAATGTCGCACAGCTAAGAGCATTGGCAAATCTACCGATGACTTTTGAAGCTGATGAGGGCGGACAAGTAGAACGCAAACTGGGCGAGCGCTTGCCAGTTAAGGGCAAGGAAAATGGCGGTATCACCACCAGCACCAATCTAAAAACCAATGGCATTGACATTGCGGTAAAAGCAGGTGATGGCATTGAAGTTAATGCTACTGGTGTAAAAGTTAAGCCAAAAAATGACGGTGCGTTAACCGTCAATGAAAATGGCGTGGCGGTTAATGTCAATAACCAAAAAGGCATCGAGATTGGCACTGACAATAAACTTGCGGTGAAAGCCAATACCAACAAAGGCATCAAAGTTGATGACAATGGCATTGGCATCAACCTAAAAGCAGGTGACAATCCACTACACTTTGATGATCAAGGTGCCTTAACCTTCAATGCACAAAATGTGGTAGAACAAGCCCAATTGCCAGTGGTGTATACTGACAAAGCTGGTAATAAGCTGACTAAGGTGGGTGATGAATTCTATCAAGTGATTAATGGTGGAAGAGCTAGAGTTGCTACGCCAAAAGAACAAGTCATCGCCTCAATGAACAATGGCAATGGCGAAACCAAACAAGCCCCAATGACCTTGGCTAATGTTGCTCACAACATCACGCCTAAGACAGCTTTGGGTGATAACACGGTATTGTATTCAGATAAGCCCGTGGAATTGTCTGGTAAGACTTTAAGCAACGCAGCCACTGTGGGCGATGTACTAAACGCAGGCTTTAACCTAAAACAAAGAGGTAATAATAAAGACTTCGTCCAAGCCTTTGACACGCTAGACATCATTGATGGTGCTGGTACTACTGCACAAGTCACAACCGATGACAAGCATCAGGTCAATCAAATTACCTTCAATGTTAAAGCTGATCACCAAACAGGCATCAAAGTGACAGATGAAGGCGTTGGCATCAACATTGATGACAATGCTGGTCTTGAGTTTAAGCCAATGACCGACAAGTCAGCATCTAAGCTTGCGGTGAAAGCTGATGGCACCACCATCAAGGTTGAAAACAACACAGTCAAAGCCAAAACCACCAAGCTTCAACCAAATCAAACTGGTAAGATTAACACACCAGCTGATGGTGAAGGTAATGCCCTAGTCACCGCCAACACCGTTGCCAATGCCATCAACAACTCAGGCTTTACCCTTGCAACTTCACAAAGTGGTACAGGTCAAGCAGTTGGTGAGTCAGAGCTGATTAAGACAGGTGAAAAAGTCATCATTGATGCTGGCGATAACATGAGTGTTATTCAAGCAGGTGGTCGTGTTAGCATTGCAACCAAAGATGATGTTGTGTTCAAGCATGTGCTTGCTGATGACATCATGGCTAAAAACAGCCTAACTGTAGGTGATACTACAGATGGTAGAAAAGCCGTCAAAATCACAAGTACTGGTAAGGCAGGTAGTGAGAAAAACATCATCACTGGTCTAAGCGACACCTTACCACGCCAAGGGGGCACTGCGACACAACAGGCCATCTCTGCAGACTTGGACATCTCAAGTAAAGATGCTGATTCACTCAAACTGTCTCGTGCAGCCACTGTTGCAGATGCTCTATCAACAGGCTTTAACCTACAAGAAAATGGTAATTCTCGTGACTTCGTTCGTGCTTATGACACGGTCAACTTTGTTGATAGCGATTCGGTACAAACCAAAGTTGCAACTGACAAAGATGGTAAGATTAGCCGCATCAGCAATGAGATTAAGGTCAATCCAAACCAAGGTCTAGAAAGAACCCAAGCAGGTGTTGGCATTAAGCTTAAACCATCGGCTGGCAACCCATTGAATGTCAATGAGTACGGCTTGGGATTGGATTATGATGTTGACAAACTGGCTGTTAAAGACCAAATCTTGACGGTTAATACCACTGACTTGTTTGTGTCTGATGACCCAGACAATGAAGATGGCAATACTGGCAGAGTTCAACTTGATGATCCCGCCAAAGGCAAAGCATTGGTAACAGCACAAGGGGTGGCTGACGCCATCAATGAGTCAGGCTTCTTGTTAAAAGCAGAAGATGAAACCGTCAAACTGGTATCACCTGGCGACAGCGTTAACATCAAAGCAGAAAAAACCGACCAAGGTAATGGCAACATCCGTGTCTTTGAAAACAATGGCGACATTGTGATCGGCACAGCAGATGATGTGAACTTTAATACGGTGCAAGTTGAAGAAGAGCTCAAAGTTGGCGATGTGAAGATTGACCAAGACGGCATCAACGCAGGTAATAAGCAAATCACCAATGTTAAAGAGGGTGAAAAAGACACTGATGCGGTCAATGTCAAGCAGCTAAAAGACTCAGCAACCAAATACTTTGCTGATACTGACTTTGATGAGTCACAAACTGCTGCCACCAGCAAAGATAAAGCCAAAGCTGCCAAAGACAATGTGATTGGCATCAAAGGCGGTGTGACTGGCGATGAGGGGCAAGATGGCGCATCCAACATCACCACCAAGCTGATCTCTGACAAAAACACACTAGAAGTGACACTAAACCCAGTCCTAAAAGGATTAAAGAGCATCCAGTTTGCCAAAGATCAAGGCATCACCATGGGTGATACTCGTACGCTTGCTTCTAACCCAACTGCTACTGCCATCGGTCGTGGTGCCAACGCCACTGCCTTTGGTAGCCAGGCCTTTGGTCGTGATGCGATGGCAAGTGCTGATTATGCCAATGCTTTAGGTAATCGTGCGATTGCCACGGCACAAGGTGCCCAAGCGATGGGTGCGTTCAGCAGTGCAGACGCTGACTTTGCCCAAGCCTTAGGCATGGCTGCAATAGCAAATAAAGAGGGGGCCTTGGCACTGGGTGCAGCAGCAGAAGCTAAGACAACTGGCGGTGTGGCATTGGGCGCATTGTCTGTGGCAGATCGTGCGGCGATTGTTGGTGCAACCACAAGCCGAACAGCTAATGCAACCAATCAGGTGTACTCACCTACTCAAAACGAAGAGTTAAGCACAGCCATCACAGCCACCGTCAAAGGCAACCTAGGTGCGGTGTCTGTGGGTGATCAAGACAACACCCGTCAAATCACCAATGTCGCGGCAGGCTCTAGCGATACTGATGCTGCCAACATCGCACAGCTTAAAGCGGTGGCAGAATTGCCGTTTACCGTAGAAGCTGACCAAGGCGATAAAGCAACTGTTAAGTTGGGAGACAACCTACCTGTTAAAGGCAAAGCCAACAGCGGCATCACCACTTCTGTGAATGCTGATAAAAACGGCATTGACATTGCGGTAAAAGCAGGCAATGGCATTGAGGTTGATGCTACTGGTGTGAATGTCAAACCAAAAGATCAAGGTGCATTAACGGTTAACGCTGATGGCGTAGCGGTTAATGTCAATAATGAAAAAGGCATCGAGATTGACACTGACAATAAACTTGCGGTGAAAGCTGATACCACAAAAGGCATCAAAGTTGATGGCGATGGCATTGGCATCAACCTAAAAGCAGGTGATAACCCACTACACTTTGATGATCAAGGTGCCTTAACCTTCAATGCACAAAATGTGGTAGAACAAGCCCAATTGCCAGTGGTGTATACTGACAAAGCTGGTAATAAGCTGACTAAGGTGGGTGATGAATTCTATCAAGTGATTAATGGTGGAAGAGCTAGAGTTGCTACGCCAAAAGAACAAGTCATCGCCTCAATGAACAATGGCAATGGCGAAACCAAACAAGCCCCAATGACCTTGGCTAATGTTGCTCACAACATCACGCCTAAGACAGCTTTGGGTGATAACACGGTATTGTATTCAGATAAGCCCGTGGAATTGTCTGGTAAGACTTTAAGCAACGCAGCCACTGTGGGCGATGTACTAAACGCAGGCTTTAACCTAAAACAAAGAGGTAATAATAAAGACTTCGTCCAAGCCTTTGACACGCTAGACATCATTGATGGTGCTGGTACTACTGCACAAGTCACAACCGATGACAAGCATCAGGTCAATCAAATTACCTTCAATGTTAAAGCTGATCACCAAACAGGCATCAAAGTGACAGATGAAGGCGTTGGCATCAACATTGATGACAATGCTGGTCTTGAGTTTAAGCCAATGACCGACAAGTCAGCATCTAAGCTTGCGGTGAAAGCTGATGGCACTACCATCAAGGTTGAAAACAACACAGTCAAAGCCAAAACCACCGAGCTTCAACCAAATCAAACTGGTAAGATTAACACACCAGCTGATGGTGAAGGTGATGCCCTAGTCACTGCCCAAACCGTTGCTGATGTCATCAACGAATCAGGCTTTACCCTTGCAACTTCACAAAGTGGTACAGGTCAAGCAGTTGGTGAGTCAGAGCTGATTAAGACAGGTGAAAAAGTCATCATTGATGCTGGCGATAACATGAGTGTTATTCAAGCAGGTGGTCGTGTTAGCATTGCAACCAAAGATGATGTTGTGTTCAAGCATGTGCTTGCTGATGACATCATGGCTAAAAACAGCCTAACTGTAGGTGATACTACAGATGGTAGAAAAGCCGTCAAAATCACAAGTACTGGTAAGGCAGGTAGTGAGAAAAACATCATCACTGGTCTAAGCGACACCTTACCACGCCAAGGGGGCACTGCGACACAACAGGCCATCTCTGCAGACTTGGACATCTCAAGTAAAGATGCTGATTCACTCAAACTGTCTCGTGCAGCCACTGTTGCAGATGCTCTATCAACAGGCTTTAACCTACAAGAAAATGGTAATTCTCGTGACTTCGTTCGTGCTTATGACACGGTCAACTTTGTTGATAGCGATTCGGTACAAACCAAAGTTGCAACTGACAAAGATGGTAAGATTAGCCGCATCAGCAATGAGATTAAGGTCAATCCAAACCAAGGTCTAGAAAGAACCCAAGCAGGTGTTGGCATTAAGCTTAAACCATCGGCTGGCAACCCATTGAATGTCAATGAGTACGGCTTGGGATTGGATTATGATGTTGACAAACTGGCTGTTAAAGACCAAATCTTGACGGTTAATACCACTGACTTGTTTGTGTCTGATGACCCAGACAATGAAGATGGCAATACTGGCAGAGTTCAACTTGATGATCCCGCCAAAGGCAAAGCATTGGTAACAGCACAAGGGGTGGCTGACGCCATCAATGAGTCAGGCTTCTTGTTAAAAGCAGAAGATGAAACCGTCAAACTGGTATCACCTGGCGACAGCGTTAACATCAAAGCAGAAAAAACCGACCAAGGTAATGGCAACATCCGTGTCTTTGAAAACAATGGCGACATTGTGATCGGCACAGCAGATGATGTGAACTTTAATACGGTGCAAGTTGAAGAAGAGCTCAAAGTTGGCGATGTGAAGATTGACCAAGACGGCATCAACGCAGGTAATAAGCAAATCACCAATGTTAAAGAGGGTGAAAAAGACACTGATGCGGTCAATGTCAAGCAGCTAAAAGACTCAGCAACCAAATACTTTGCTGATACTGACTTTGATGAGTCACAAACTGCTGCCACCAGCAAAGATAAAGCCAAAGCTGCCAAAGACAATGTGATTGGCATCAAAGGCGGTGTGACTGGCGATGAGGGGCAAGATGGCGCATCCAACATCACCACCAAGCTGATCTCTGACAAAAACACACTAGAAGTGACACTAAACCCAGTCCTAAAAGGATTAAAGAGCATCCAGTTTGCCAAAGATCAAGGCATCACCATGGGTGATACTCGTACGCTTGCTTCTAACCCAACTGCTACTGCCATCGGTCGTGGTGCCAACGCCACTGCCTTTGGTAGCCAGGCCTTTGGTCGTGATGCGATGGCAAGTGCTGATTATGCCAATGCTTTAGGTAATCGTGCGATTGCCACGGCACAAGGTGCCCAAGCGATGGGTGCGTTCAGCAGTGCAGACGCTGACTTTGCCCAAGCCTTAGGCATGGCTGCAATAGCAAATAAAGAGGGGGCCTTGGCACTGGGTGCAGCAGCAGAAGCTAAGACAACTGGCGGTGTGGCATTGGGCGCATTGTCTGTGGCAGATCGTGCGGCGATTGTTGGTGCAACCACAAGCCGAACAGCTAATGCAACCAATCAGGTGTACTCACCTACTCAAAACGAAGAGTTAAGCACAGCCATCACAGCCACCGTCAAAGGCAACCTAGGTGCGGTGTCTGTGGGTGATCAAGACAACACCCGTCAAATCACCAATGTCGCGGCAGGCTCTACTGACACCGATGCGGTGAATGTCGCACAGCTAAGAGCATTGGCAAATCTACCGATGACTTTTGAAGCTGATGAGGGCGGACAAGTAGAACGCAAACTGGGCGAGCGCTTGCCAGTTAAGGGCAAGGAAAATGGCGGTATCACCACCAGCACCAATCTAAAAACCAATGGCATTGACATTGCGGTAAAAGCAGGTGATGGCATTGAAGTTAATGCTACTGGTGTAAAAGTTAAGCCAAAAAATGACGGTGCGTTAACCGTCAATGAAAATGGCGTGGCGGTTAATGTCAATAACCAAAAAGGCATCGAGATTGGCACTGACAATAAACTTGCGGTGAAAGCCAATACCAACAAAGGCATCAAAGTTGATGACAATGGCATTGGCATCAACCTAAAAGCAGGTGACAATCCACTACACTTTGATGATCAAGGTGCCTTAACCTTCAATGCACAAAATGTGGTAGAACAAGCCCAATTGCCAGTGGTGTATACTGACAAAGCAGGTAATAAGCTGACTAAGGTGGGTGATAGGTTCTATCAGGTTAATCCGTTAAACGGTAATCCAACACGCCAAGAAGTTGCACCAAATGAAGTGATCGCTTCAATGAACAACGGTTTAGGTCAAACTCAAAATGCCCCAATGACCTTGGCGAATGTTGCTCACAACATCACGCCCAACAAAGACTTGGGCAGTGAGGTGATTTCATACGCCAACAAACCAACCAGATTGCAAGAGAGCAACGCAGCCACTGTGGGCGATGTACTAAACGCAGGCTTTAACCTAAAACAAAGAGGTAATAATAAAGACTTCGTCCAAGCCTTTGACACGCTAGACATCATTGATGGTGCTGGTACTACTGCACAAGTCACAACCGATGACAAGCATCAGGTCAATCAAATTACCTTCAATGTTAAAGCTGATCACCAAACAGGCATCAAAGTGACAGATGAAGGCGTTGGCATCAACATTGATGACAATGCTGGTCTTGAGTTTAAGCCAATGACCGACAAGTCAGCATCTAAGCTTGCGGTGAAAGCTGATGGCACCACCATCAAGGTTGAAAACAACACAGTCAAAGCCAAAACCACCGAGCTTCAACCAAATCAAACTGGTAAGATTAACACACCAGCTGATGGTGAAGGTGATGCCCTAGTCACTGCCCAAACCGTTGCTGATGTCATCAACGAATCAGGCTTTACCCTTGCAACTTCACAAAGTGGTACAGGTCAAGCAGTTGGTGAGTCAGAGCTGATTAAGACAGGTGAAAAAGTCATCATTGATGCTGGCGATAACATGAGTGTTATTCAAGCAGGTGGTCGTGTTAGCATTGCAACCAAAGATGATGTTGTGTTCAAGCATGTGCTTGCTGATGACATCATGGCTAAAAACAGCCTAACTGTAGGTGATACTACAGATGGTAGAAAAGCCGTCAAAATCACAAGTACTGGTAAGGCAGGTAGTGAGAAAAACATCATCACTGGTCTAAGCGACACCTTACCACGCCAAGGGGGCACTGCGACACAACAGGCCATCTCTGCAGACTTGGACATCTCAAGTAAAGATGCTGATTCACTCAAACTGTCTCGTGCAGCCACTGTTGCAGATGCTCTATCAACAGGCTTTAACCTACAAGAAAATGGTAATTCTCGTGACTTCGTTCGTGCTTATGACACGGTCAACTTTGTTGATAGCGATTCGGTACAAACCAAAGTTGCAACTGACAAAGATGGTAAGATTAGCCGCATCAGCAATGAGATTAAGGTCAATCCAAACCAAGGTCTAGAAAGAACCCAAGCAGGTGTTGGCATTAAGCTTAAACCATCGGCTGGCAACCCATTGAATGTCAATGAGTACGGCTTGGGATTGGATTATGATGTTGACAAACTGGCTGTTAAAGACCAAATCTTGACGGTTAATACCACTGACTTGTTTGTGTCTGATGACCCAGACAATGAAGATGGCAATACTGGCAGAGTTCAACTTGATGATCCCGCCAAAGGCAAAGCATTGGTAACAGCACAAGGGGTGGCTGACGCCATCAATGAGTCAGGCTTCTTGTTAAAAGCAGAAGATGAAACCGTCAAACTGGTATCACCTGGCGACAGCGTTAACATCAAAGCAGAAAAAACCGACCAAGGTAATGGCAACATCCGTGTCTTTGAAAACAATGGCGACATTGTGATCGGCACAGCAGATGATGTGAACTTTAATACGGTGCAAGTTGAAGAAGAGCTCAAAGTTGGCGATGTGAAGATTGACCAAGACGGCATCAACGCAGGTAATAAGCAAATCACCAATGTTAAAGAGGGTGAAAAAGACACTGATGCGGTCAATGTCAAGCAGCTAAAAGACTCAGCAACCAAATACTTTGCTGATACTGACTTTGATGAGTCACAAACTGCTGCCACCAGCAAAGATAAAGCCAAAGCTGCCAAAGACAATGTGATTGGCATCAAAGGCGGTGTGACTGGCGATGAGGGGCAAGATGGCGCATCCAACATCACCACCAAGCTGATCTCTGACAAAAACACACTAGAAGTGACACTAAACCCAGTCCTAAAAGGATTAAAGAGCATCCAGTTTGCCAAAGATCAAGGCATCACCATGGGTGATACTCGTACGCTTGCTTCTAACCCAACTGCTACTGCCATCGGTCGTGGTGCCAACGCCACTGCCTTTGGTAGCCAGGCCTTTGGTCGTGATGCGATGGCAAGTGCTGATTATGCCAATGCTTTAGGTAATCGTGCGATTGCCACGGCACAAGGTGCCCAAGCGATGGGTGCGTTCAGCAGTGCAGACGCTGACTTTGCCCAAGCCTTAGGCATGGCTGCAATAGCAAATAAAGAGGGGGCCTTGGCACTGGGTGCAGCAGCAGAAGCTAAGACAACTGGCGGTGTGGCATTGGGCGCATTGTCTGTGGCAGATCGTGCGGCGATTGTTGGTGCAACCACAAGCCGAACAGCTAATGCAACCAATCAGGTGTACTCACCTACTCAAAACGAAGAGTTAAGCACAGCCATCACAGCCACCGTCAAAGGCAACCTAGGTGCGGTGTCTGTGGGTGATCAAGACAACACCCGTCAAATCACCAATGTCGCGGCAGGCTCTAGCGATACTGATGCTGCCAACATCGCACAGCTTAAAGCGGTGGCAGAATTGCCGTTTACCGTAGAAGCTGACCAAGGCGATAAAGCAACTGTTAAGTTGGGAGACAACCTACCTGTTAAAGGCAAAGCCAACAGCGGCATCACCACTTCTGTGAATGCTGATAAAAACGGCATTGACATTGCGGTAAAAGCAGGCAATGGCATTGAGGTTGATGCTACTGGTGTGAATGTCAAACCAAAAGATCAAGGTGCATTAACGGTTAACGCTGATGGCGTAGCGGTTAATGTCAATAATGAAAAAGGCATCGAGATTGACACTGACAATAAACTTGCGGTGAAAGCTGATACCACAAAAGGCATCAAAGTTGATGGCGATGGCATTGGCATCAACCTAAAAGCAGGTGACAATCCACTACACTTTGATGATCAAGGTGCCTTAACCTTCAATGCACAAAATGTGGTAGAACAAGCCCAATTACCAGTGGTCTATACAGACAAAGCAGGTAATAAGCTGACTAAGGTGGGTGATAGGTTCTATCAGGTTAATCCGTTAAACGGTAATCCAACACGCCAAGAAGTTGCACCAAATGAAGTGATCGCTTCAATGAACAACGGTTTAGGTCAAACTCAAAATGCCCCAATGACCTTGGCGAATGTTGCTCACAACATCACGCCCAACAAAGACTTGGGCAGTGAGGTGATTTCATACGCCAACAAACCAACCAGATTGCAAGAGAGCAACGCAGCCACTGTGGGCGATGTACTAAACGCAGGCTTTAACCTAAAACAAAGAGGTAATAATAAAGACTTCGTCCAAGCCTTTGACACGCTAGACATCATTGATGGTGCTGGTACTACTGCACAAGTCACAACCGATGACAAGCATCAGGTCAATCAAATTACCTTCAATGTTAAAGCTGATCACCAAACAGGCATCAAAGTGACAGATGAAGGCGTTGGCATCAACATTGATGACAATGCTGGTCTTGAGTTTAAGCCAATGACCGACAAGTCAGCATCTAAGCTTGCGGTGAAAGCTGATGGCACTACCATCAAGGTTGAAAACAACACAGTCAAAGCCAAAACCACCAAGCTTCAACCAAATCAAACTGGTAAGATTAACACACCAGCTGATGGTGAAGGTAATGCCCTAGTCACCGCCCAAACCGTTGCTGATGCCATCAACAACTCAGGCTTTACCCTTGCAACTTCACAAAGTGGTACAGGTCAAGCATCTGGTGAGTCAGAGCTGATTAAGACAGGTGAAAAAGTCATCATTGATGCTGGCGATAACATGAGTGTTATTCAAGCAGGTGGTCGTGTTAGCATTGCAACCAAAGATGATGTTGTGTTCAAGCATGTGCTTGCTGATGACATCATGGCTAAAAACAGCCTAACTGTAGGTGATACTACAGATGGTAGAAAAGCCGTCAAAATCACAAGTACTGGTAAGGCAGGTAGTGAGAAAAACATCATCACTGGTCTAAGCGACACCTTACCACGCCAAGGGGGCACTGCGACACAACAGGCCATCTCTGCAGACTTGGACATCTCAAGTAAAGATGCTGATTCACTCAAACTGTCTCGTGCAGCCACTGTTGCAGATGCTCTATCAACAGGCTTTAACCTACAAGAAAATGGTGTGGCCAAAGACTTTGTGAAAGCCTATGACACCATTGATTTTGTTGATGGACAGGGTACCAGAGTGATGGTTGACTCACCAGCAGGTGATAAGAAAAATACCATCAGAGTTGACCTCAACCTCGATCCAGCAAAAGGCCTGGAGATTAATCAAGAAAAAGGTGGCTTGTTGGGCATCAAGCTAAGAGATGAAGACAGCAATCCATTGTATGTGGATGAAAACGGTCTGACCGTATTGACCACCAATTTGGCGACCACTGCTGATGGTAAACTTGTCGAACCAGACACTGATGATGAAAATAGCTTGGTAAATGCCAAGTCAATAGTTGACGCCATCAATCACTCAGGTTTTGTTGCTAAAGCAAATGGCGATGCTGGCGAAGTGATTCATCCAGGCGATACGCTTGAATTGACAAATGGCAGAAATATTGAAATCAGTCGTGATGGGGGTAAATTTACCATCAATACAGCCAAAGATGCCATCTTCAACAGTTTGAGTGTTGGCGGAGAGTATGGCAATGTCATGATTGATGAACATGGTGTGCGTATGGGCGATGTACATATCGGTCCTACAGGCATTAATGCTGGTGATACTCGCATTACCAATGTGGCCGATGGGGTTGATCCAAGTGATGCGGTGAATGTCAGCCAGCTATTAAATGGCATGGCACAAAGTGCGGAGCATGTGACTTCTGAAGATGGTTCTATTTTTGTCCAGCAAAGCGTCAATCCATCGACCAAGGCAACAACCTTTGATCTGTCTGTCAATACAGATGATGTTACCATCACTAAAGGTGATGAGGGTAAAATTAAAGCCAAAACCACAACCTTAACGCCAAATGACAATGGTAAGATTAACACACCAGCTGATGGTGAAGCTTTGGTTACCGCCAAAACCGTTGCCAATGCCATCAACAATTCAGGCTTTACTGTCCAAGCTAATGGTAATAATGATAAGCTTGTAAAAGCTGGTGATAAAGTTAACTTTGTTAACGGTGACTTAACCACAGTAACATTGACGCCAGGTGAAAATGGCCAAGCAAATACCATTAAGGTTGATGTCAACGCCCAAGGCATTGTTGAAAATGCTCAATTGCCAGTGGTTTATACTGATAAGGCAGGCAATAAGCTGGCAAAAACTGCAGATGGCAAGTTTGTGCGTGTGAATCCATTGACAGGCAAACCACTAACCAATGGCAACAATGAGATTGATCCTAATGAGGTAATCGCATCATTAAATAATGGTAACAACTCTGTTCAAGAGCCAATGACGCTTAACAACTTAAAGCACAACATTCAGCCACAGCCAGTGCTGGATAATAAGTTGACTCATGCGAATAAGCCAGTGTTTGATGAACGCAGCTTAACCAATGCGGCTACTGTTGGTGATGTGTTAAATGCAGGCTTTAACTTGCGTCAAGATGGTACGGTCAAGGACTTTGTTCAGGCATTTGATGCGATCGACTTTGTTAAAGGCAATGCAACAAGTGTTGAGATTGAGACAAATGATGATCAAACCCAAAGCAAAGTTAAGATTAATATCAATACTGATGACAAAACCATTGAGGTCAAAGACGGTCAAGTATCAGCCAAAACCACCGAGCTTAACACCAACCCACAAGGTGATAATGAAGCTGGCAAGGTAACTGTTGAGGGTGATCAAGGCGATGCCCTAGTCACTGCCAATACCGTTGCCAACGCTATCAATAACTCTGGCTTTACCCTGGAGACTTCTCAAGATGGTAATGGGCAAGCAGTTGGTGATTCTGCACTGATCAAAGCTGGTGAAAAAGTAACCCTGGAAGCCGGTGATAACATTTCTGTCACACAAGCAGGTGGTAAAGTTCGCATCACCACCACTGATGATGTGGTCTTTAATAATGTCTCTGCTAAGCAAGGTGTGGTTGTGGGCGACACTACAGATGGTAGAACCGCCATCAAAATCACCAGTGAGGGCGAGACTGGTCGTGAGAAAAACATCATCACGGGGTTAAGTGATAACCTACCACGCCTAGGTATTGATGCCATACAGCAAGCCATTTCTCCAGATTTGGATATTTCAAGTGGTAAAGCTGATCCAAGTAAGCTGTCTCGTGCAGCCAATGTATCAGATGTACTAAGTACAGGCTTTAACCTACAAGCCAATGGCGAGGCCAAAGACTTCATCCGTGCGTATGATACGATCGACTTCGTTGATGGTGATTTCTCTAAAGTTGACATCAAGAATGATACCAACTCCAATAAGAGCACCATTAAGCTGAACATCAACGCCCAAGGCCTGGTTGAAAACGCTCAATTACCAGTAGTTTATACTGATAAGAAGGGTAATAAGCTTGTGAAGAAAGATGGTGCGTTCTATCAAGTTGCTCCAAACGGTGGCGCTTCTCGCATCAAGGTTGAGAACGACCAAGTCATCGCCTCAATGAACAATGGCAATGGCGAAACCAAACAAGCCCCAATGACCTTGGCAAATGTTGCTCACAACATCACCATCAAACCAACGATTGATGACAAACCAGCATTCCATTCGGACAAACCAAAAAATGCTGATGTCATCCAAAACAACGCTGCTACCGTAGGTGATGTACTAAACGCAGGCTTTAACCTAAAAGAAAGAGGTGTTGGCAAAGACTTCGTCCAAGCCTTTGACACGCTAGACATCATTGATGGTAATGGTACGACAGCTCGTGTCAACACAGATGAAGCCCGTCAATCAAGCACCATCACCTTTGATGTGAAGCCAAATCGCCAAAAAGGCATCATGGTTGATACAGATGGCGTTGGCATCAACATTGATGAAAACGCTGGTCTTGAGTTTAAGCAGGCAGCTGATAATTCAGCATCTAAGCTTGCTGTGAAAACTGATGGCACCACCATTAAGGTTGAAGGCAATGCGGTTAAAGCCAACACCACCGACCTAACCGTCAACACTGACATCAGTAACATTGACGCTGATGACCTGGGTGAGGTTAAGCTGGCTAAAGAAGATCAAGGCGATGCCCTAGTCACCGCCAAAACCGTTGCTGATGCCATCAACAACTCAGGCTTTGTATTGACTGTGGATAAAGCAGACGATGAGTCAGGTGAAGTTGAGGGTGATGAGCCATTCTTGGTATCTTCAGGTGAAAAGCTGGGCTTAAAAGCAGGTAAGAACATCAAGCTGACTCAGCAAGGTGGTCAGGTTACCTTTGCAACCAAAGATGACCTAGACCTAACAACAGCTGTATTTACCGACCAAGGCGGTAATAAAACAGGCGTTGGTGGCTCTGGTGTCTTCATCGTACCAAATGGTGTGGATGCTAAAACTCAGCCAAATGACATCGTTACCTTGACTGTCAACGGTCTAAACAACGGTGGCAACAGCATCACCAATGTCAAATCAAATCTGGTGGATAATGGAATTGCCACAGAAGTTCCAGCACAAAACCGTAAAGACAGCTTGGCTGGCAAGGTGAATAATGCTGCAACCGTAGGCGATGTATTAAATGCAGGTTGGAATTTACAGAACAATGGTCAGCCTGTTGATGTCATCAGCCATGCTGATTCAGTGAACTTCATCAATGGTCGTGGCACAACCGTTGTGACTGACAACGACCCAGCAACTGGCACAACCACCATCAAAGTGGACAGCCCAATCGCTTATGTAGGTGGCAATGAAGCTGACGCAACTGACACCGCCACCCCAAGCAATACAGTGAAATTGTACGGTAAAGATAACTCACCAGTACAAGTCACCAACATTGCCAGCGGTGTACGCGGTAAAGTTACTCCAACAGGTGACAATGGCAGCCAAACAGCCAAAGATGTGGCAAACGCGATCAAGACTGCGACTGGCGATACGCTGAACAATGCCGTGAATGTCGGTGATCTAAAAGACACCATCAATGACACCATCACGACAGTCTCTACCAATGCTTATGGTCTAAAAGACAAAGCAGGTAAAGAGTTTAAGCAAAGCCTAGGTACCACCGCTCAAATCACCGGTGATGACAACATCAACACCGAAGTGGTTGAAGTGACAAGTCAAGATGGCAAAAAAGGTCATGCCTTGAAAGTTAGCCTAAACCCAACGCTTGAAATCGGTGCCAAAGACGGCAAAGATGGTAAAGACGGTGTTGATGGCAAACTTGGCATCAATGGCAAAGACGGCTCAGCCATTGTCCTAAACGGCAAAGATGGCTCTATTGGTCTTAATGGCAAAGATGGCAAAGATGGCTTAACCTTCAAAGCTGCAGACGGTGCTCAAGGTGTTGATGGTAAAGATGGTGAGAATGGATTGCCAGGTAAAAATGGTCAAACTCGCATCGTGTACGAAACCAAAGACAAAGATGGCAGCACTAAGACCGAGGAAGTCGCTAGCCTAAATGACGGCTTGATCTTTACTGGTAACAATGGCGAGCTAAACCGTCATAAGCTTAACTCTGTGGTTAAGATTATCGGTGAAGGTGTTGATGCAACCGAATCTGGCAGATTTGACAGTGCAACAGGCAACATCAATGTCAAGGCAAATGGCACCGATGCGTTAGAAATTCAATTGTCAAAAGACATTGATCTGACCAAAGATGGCTCAATCACCATTGGTGATACCGTCCTAACAGACAATGGCCTAACCATTGACAATGGTCCTAGCGTCACCAAAGGAGGTATCAATGCTGGCGGTAAGAAAGTTACCAATGTTCAAGCAGGCACAGATGACACTGATGCAGTCAATGTCAAGCAGCTTAAAGACGCTCGTACGACGGTAACCTCTAGCGATAAGTCAATCAGTGTTGTTGACCTGAACGATGGTCAAGACGGTAAGAACCTTGCCTATGACATTAAGGTCGACAGTCAAGCATTGGTTGAATCTGCTCAATTACCAGTCGTCTACACTGATGTCTATGGTAACAGACTGTACAAACAACCAGATGGTACTTTCGCCACTAAAGATGGTAAAAAAGTCGACCCTGCTGATGTGATTGCTTCGATCAATAATGGTAAAGGCAGCACCACGCAGCCAACCAACTTGGCTAATGTTGCTGGTAACTTGACACCAACTTACAATGCAGGTGACATGATCGTCGGTCCTAATGGCAGATTGACCACCAATCCGATCTTTGATGCTACCAAAGAGCAGGCTGCACCACAAGGTCAACAGTTGGCTAACATCTACAACAACGCAGCTACCGTTGGTGATGTGCTAAATGCAGGCTTTAACCTACAAGCCAATGGCCAAGCAGCTGACTTTGTCAAAGCTTATGACACCGTCAACTTTGCTAACGGCACAGGCACAACAGTGGTTGTGGACAATACTGATGGCAAGACCTCTACCATCAAGGTTGATGTGAATGTGGATGATGAAACCATCACCACCAAGCAAGATCCAAAAGATCCTGCCAAGACTGTGATCGCAGCCAAAACCACCAAGCTTAACACCAACCCACAAGGTGGTAATGAAGCTGGTAAGGTAACTGTTGAGGGTGATCAAGGCAATGCCCTAGTCACCGCCAAAACCGTTGCTGATGCCATCAACAACTCAGGCTTTACCCTACAAGCCAACGGTCAAGATGGTAAGCTGGTCAAAGCAGGTGACACCATCAGCATCAATCAAGGTGACAACATCAATGTTACCCAAGATGAAAACGGTAACCTAACTGTTGCTACCAAGCAAGATGTGGCGTTTGAAACTGTGAAAGTGGGTGATACGCTACAAGTGGATAACCTACTTAAAGTCGGCGACATCAATATCACCCCTGAGGGCATCAATGCTGGCAATAAGAAAGTCACCAATGTTGCCGATGGTAACATCAGTGAAGGCAGTAAAGATGCGGTGAATGGTGGTCAAATCCATCAGCTTAAAGCTGACTTGACCAAAGGCATCAATGCCGCTAAGACTGAGGTTGAAGGTACAGGCTTTGCCAAAGTGACCTCAAAACAAGGCGATCAAGGTCAAACCATCTACACCGTTGATGTGGCCAAAGCCGCACCAGCAACTGTTGATGCCAAAGGCAAGCTTAGCATTGCAGAGACTGATGGCGATAAAGTCCTATCAGCAGCTGACACCATCAACGCCATCAACAACTCAGGCTTTACCCTACAAGCCAACGGTCAAGATGGTAAGCTGGTCAAAGCAGGTAACACCATCAGCATCAATCAAGGTGACAACATCAATGTTACCCAAGATGAAAACGGTAACCTAACTGTTGCTACCAAAGACAAAGTTGGCTTTAATGAAGTGAAAGTCGGTGATGTGATCATCAACCAAGATGGCATCAACGCTGGCAATAAGAAAGTCACCAATGTTGCCGATGGTACAGAGGATGGCGATGCAGTTAATGTCAGCCAGCTGAACAAAGCTAAGGCAGCAGCCACCACTGAGGTCAAAGCAGGTAACAATGTCAGCATCGACAGCACCAAAGGTGCTCAAGGTCAAGACATCTACACCATCAACGCCAAAGACCGTTCAGCGAAAGTCGTTGCTAAAGCTCAAGGTCTGATTGCTGTTGAACAAGGTGAAACAACGAGCATTGACGGTGCTGATACCACAAGCTTTGCCGTTGATCTCACCCAAGCAGCCAAAGATGACATTACCAAAGGTGTGAAAGCATTAGACAAGGTGGATAACCAAGGTCTGACCTTTAACACTGACAAGGGTGCTACCAACTCTCAAAAACTGGGCAGCACGCTAAATGTCAAGGGTGATAAGAACATCACCACTCAGGCACAAGGTGACACTGTTGAAGTCAAACTAAGCGATGACATCGCAGTCAACAGCATCACCACAGGTGACAGCAAACTTGACACAACAGGTCTGACCATCAACGCAGCAACACCTGCCAACACCATCAGCCTGACTGCTCAAGGCTTGAACAACGGTGGTCAACGCATCACCAATGTCGCCCCTGGTGTTGACATGACGGATGCGGTGAATGTGGGGCAGTTGCATGGAGCGGTTAATCAGATTGGTCAAAGAATTGAGATGATGGATAAGGGCTATCGTGCAGGCATTGCAGGCAACACGGCCATGATGAATATCCCTCAAGTCACACGCCCTGGTGCAAACCTTGTGGGTGTTGGCTTGGGTCATTATAAAGGTCAAAATGCCATTGCTGTGGGTTTTTCAAGTTCTAGCGACAATGACAATATCATCTTTAAAATCTCTGGCAGTGCCACGACCCAAGGTGATTACACCATTGGTTCAGGTCTAGGCTACCAATGGTAACCCCTAAACTCTAACAAAACTAAGCCGTCTTGTTGAGACGAGGCGGCTTTTCAAGTTGTTATTAATAGGAATTTATATGAAACATTCATTGTTCAAAGCTGCTATTATCACAGCCATCATAGCTGCGATATCTGCCTGTGCCACCAGTCCAACTCAAGTGACTGCTGAGGGTACGACAGACAATCCTGTTTGGCCAAAATGGGATTCTGTCACATTGCATAACAATCGTGGTACTTTCCCCAATCTTACCAGCCTAAGAGAAGTTAAGGCGGGCATGACCAAAGATCAGCTGTATCATTTGCTTGGTCGTCCCCATTATCATGAAGTTTGGCGTCCTCGTGAGTGGAATTATCTGTTTCATTTTCACACGCCAGGCATTGGTACTGATGGCGTTACCACTTGCCAATTTAAAGTGTTATTTGATAAAGACACTTTTACTCGCAGTTTCTTTTGGAATCCCATCGACCCTATTGATGCAGCTTGTCCAGCAGTATACCCAGAAGCACCACCACTACAGCCACAAATCATCATCAAGGAAGTGGCAGTACCTGTTGAAGTACCTGTTCAAGTGCCAGTTGAAGCACCTAAGGCACCACCAAAACCTCAAATCCAGCGTTATACTTTAAATGCTGATGCACTATTTGCATTTGACAAATACAAACTGTCAGACATGTTGCCAGGTGGTCGTCATGATCTTAACCAATTGGTTGAGTACTTAAATAAATTTGAGGAATTAAACGGCATCATCATCACAGGTCATACTGATAAACTGGGTTCAGATGCCTACAACCAAACGCTGTCAGAAAACCGTGCCAACACAGTTGTAGACTACTTGGTCAGCCAAGGCATACCAAGAAAGATCATCTATGCTCGTGGTGCAGGTGAAAAAGAGCCCATCCATCAATGCTCTGATAAGCTGCCAAGAAAACAGCTCATCACTTGCTTACAGCCAAATCGTCGTGTTACCGTTGATGTGGATGGTTATGGGATTGTAGAAAATCAATCACACTGATTCACTGTGATGCGTTAACATCAAACCGCACCCTAAAAGACCGCTGGCTTTTGGGGTGTTTTTTTATGTGATGGGTGAGTTGGTTGAGTAAATTTTTTTAGAGGTGGTTAAGGGTTTTTTAAAAAAATTGTTAGACTATTGAACAGGTATTTTATAAAATACCCATCATTTTTTAATGTGATGATTGTGATTGATGGGGTGAATGATGGCAAACATACATCTTTTGGTGGATACTTCCACGCAGTGCATGAGTGTTTTTGATGGCGATGGGGTGATTCATGTTTTTGAGATATCTACTGCTAAAAATGGCACAGGTCAGCTTGAAAATACAGGCTGTACGCCATTAGGTCATCATCAAATTGCCCAAAAAATCGGGGGCGACTGCCCCAAAAATGCTGTCTTTGTCGGACGGGTATTCACAGGGGAAATCTATGATGAGCAGTTGGGACTTAGCAATTCTGATAGAGACTGGATTTTGAGTCGTATTTTGTGGCTGGATGGTTGTGAGATGGGTGTGAATAAAGGTAACAATGCCGATGGGGTGTGTGATAGCTTGAGTCGCTACATCTATATTCACGGCACGCCAGATACAGAGCCGATGGGGGTGCCACGATCGCATGGCTGTGTGCGTATGCGTAATGATGATATTGTGCTGCTTTATGAGATGGTCAATGAAGGCACGCCTGTACTGATCGTCTGATGTGTTTGGGCATCACTGCCACCTTGAATATGGAGTAAACTGTGAATCTACAAAAAGTCGACCTGAATCTGTTGGTATATCTGGATGTGTTATTGCGTGAAAAAAATGTAACCCGTGCTGCCGAACAGCTGGGCATCACGCAGCCCGCCATGAGCAATATTTTGCGTCGCTTGCGTACTTTATTTAATGATCCATTGCTCATACGCTCTAGTGAAGGCATGACGCCGACAGAAAGGGCGGCTGAATTACAACCTCGCATTCGTGAAATACTCGCTGATATTGGCACAATGCTTGAACCACGCACTGAATTTCGCCCTTACAGCACTTCTAGAATGTTTCGCATCATGACAAGCGATTATGCTGAAGCGACACTGGTGCCAAAATTGGTGAAAGCCTTGCGGTCGGAAGCACCGAATGTGATTTTGGATTTTTTGACGCCATCGGATGTGTCCTATCGAGACATGGAGCAGGGGCGTGTGGATTTGGCAATCAATCGCTTTAATGAGATTCCTCAAAGTTTTCATCAAGTGCTGGTCTGGCGTGATACTTTTAGCTGCCTGCTGTCAGCGGACAGCCCCTATGTAGAGCGATTCAATCTTAAAAACTACCTAAAAGCACAACACGTTTGGGTGTCAAAGGCAGGCATGGGGGTGGGATTTGGGGTCAATCCTGAAAAGTCAGGTGGTCTGGGTGCCATCGATCAAGCACTGCAACGCCTTGGGCAAAAACGCCAAATCATGTGCCAGCTGATCACGAGTGGCATCTTGATAAAACGTTTTACCGTCCATGTACCAATCATCACGCACCGTACTGTCTTGAATGCGAATCGACCACACAATAAAAAACACACACCACCACCAACGCAGGCAATCCGACCACGAAGATGGTCATGAATGGGTTTTTATACCAAGGTTCTTTTTGGGGAGGGGTTGGTCATGGCGTGATGTCGTGTGGCTATATTTGGGCGTATTGTAGCACAGTTTGGGCATTAAGTCATGCCAAGCGTGTTTGATGACTTTCAACTCACATCTTGTTGATTTGGTTTTTTGGAATGGTGCTGGGTAAATGGGCTGAAAAATCAAGCTGTTAGTAAACTTGGCTGACATGAAACTGGCATTGTTCATGGAGCATCATTCATCATCTCGTCTTTGTTTTTCTAAGGTGGAGACTTTGCCCCTATTGACCCCTGCAACATAACCAAGCAATATCGCATACATCTGCTGGCACGGTAGGCTTGGTTTGTGATTCTGACATATAGACACCTTTTTTGGCTGGTTTGGCTGGTATGCCAAGCGATGACAGACCAGCTTATCTTATCTATTATAACATCTTTTGATGACACAAAAACCAAAAAAAGTCGCAAGCTTTACCCCATCATCATAAGGCATCACCATGGATTTGGCAGTAGTTATCGTGTACACTTGTAAACATTCTGTTATTATGTTACATAAAAATAACAATACATCTAGTACTTGGCAGATGACTTGTAGTAAAATATGCAAGAAACAATCTTTATCATTTGTTGCAATAAGGTATTGACAATGCCCATCAGACCAGTCATGCTGATCGCATCGCATCGCATCGCATCGCATCGCATCGCATCGCATCGCATCTTCATACCTAAAAACCACCCCATTGTTTATTGCTTTGGCAGTAAGCAATGGAGTGGTTTTTTGTACAATTTTTTATCGGCTTTATGATCTTCTCTTATGACCTGATCATGGGTGCCGCTACTGGTGTTTGTATTAATCAATCACTTCTTTACAGTCTGTACGCCAGCCTGTAAAGCTTTTTTCAACCCTTGAGGATTGTATATGAATAGTATATATAAAATTGTCTATAATAAGGCAACTGGCACCTATCAAGCGGTGGCCGAGTTTGCCAAGTCGCACACACGGGTGGGCGGCTCATCCGTCAATGGTGGCGTAAAGTCCACCAAATCAGTGGCATTTCGCCTGACCGTCATCGCCTCTGCATTGCTGATGACTGAGTCAGCGATGGCGGCTACAGTAATTTCTAATGGTCAGGTTGGACCTCATGGTGCCAACCGAAGTGATGTTAGAAATCTTCCAAACCATGCTAGCGTAAATTTGGACTGTTATGAGGGTGGTGGTAGTGCAATAGATCGAGGCAGAATGGGGAGTGCTGGTAGGGTAGGAGATAAGGTAAACATTGCTTCGATTGCCATTGGTGCTGGTATTGGCGATGATTTTGGTATTGCTTGCGCTCCGACAAACTCTGGTATTGCTATTGGTGCAGGTGCCAGTACTAGACCAGAAAATGCTGGAAATGTTAGAACATACAACCAGCAAGTCGCCTTAGGTCGCTTTGCTCGCGCTTCTGGCGACCAATCTGTCGCAGTAGGTGCAGATACTTGGGCTCAGGGTAACTCATCCATCGCTATTGGCGGTGATGATTTAGATAGGGTTTCTGGGAGCAATGCTGCTACACAATATACTAGACTATCCAAGGGTGATACCATCACAGCTGGCGACTATCGCAAAACCCATGCTAAAGGAGATGGCTCATCCGCGATTGGTGTGCAATCACAGGCACTGGGTGATTTGTCCCAAGCCTTTGGTATGCGTACCAAGGCAGAGGGGCTAGCTGCTGTATCCTTAGGTATCAGTACCCGAGCGGTCGGCGAGGGTGCGTTTGCAGGCGGTGTGAACTCTAAGGCCTGGACGAATAATAGCTTAGCAATAGGTACAGATGCTGAGGCTGGTCAGCAAGGTCAGAACACAAAAGTAGACGCCATCGCTCTTGGCCATTCAGCAAAAGCAAAAGGTCAAAACTCAGTCGTCATCGGCTCGAATAGTAACACCACCTCTCCTAACACCTATGTACTAGGTTCTAATGTTACCAATACCCACGCCAACTCCGTATTCCTAGGTGCCAGCTCAGCTTATACCGCTAAAAGTAGAGCAACAGATGGTGATGGAACTGTATCTGCAGCCAATATCAATAACATCACATACAATGGTTTTGCCGGATCCAAGCCATGGGGCGTGGTATCCGTTGGTGCACCAGGTGATGCCGGTGTTGATTATAATGGAAAAACCAAAGAACGCCGTATCCAAAATGTCGCAGCTGGTCTGATCAATGCTACCTCTACCGACGCCATCAATGGTAGCCAGCTATATCATATTGTTGATAGAGGTGGTTGGAAGCTACAAGCTAATGACACCCCAGTCAATGCTGGCTCTCATAATAACAATGTAAGATGGGGCGATACTGTCAATTTTAAAGCTGGTGAAGGCATTACAATACAGGGTTCTAATAATGGTGGTACTAGAACCATTACCATTAGCAGACAACCTGATGGTCAACAAGCTGGCCCTAGAATCACTAAACAGAATTTAGATGGCGATCGAGGCTATAAGCTCATCATTAATAACCCTGGCAGCCCACAAGAAGAGATAGAAATTCGCCATGGACGAGACGGTGCTCGTGGTCCAGCTGGTTTAGAAGGTCCACGCGGTGAAATTGGCCCAGAAGGTCCTCCAGGGCCAGCAGGTGCAGCAGGCCCAGCCGGTCCTCGTGGTCCAGCTGGTCCACAAGGCCCACGCGGTCACAAGGGTGAAAACGGCGATCCTGGTCCTGCCGGTGCAGCTGGTCCAGCTGGTCCTATCGGCCCTGTAGGTCCTCGTGGTCCTGCTGGTGCAAATGGTGAAAGAGGGGAGCAAGGTCCTCCAGGGCCAGCAGGTGCAGCAGGCCCAGCCGGTGCTCGTGGTGAACAAGGTCCAGAAGGTCCTCGCGGTGAAAAAGGTGATCCGGGTGCTCCTGGCGAACGCGGTGAGCGTGGTGAAACTGGTCCAGCCGGTCCAGCCGGTGAACGTGGCGATGTTGGTCCTGCTGGTCCAGCCGGTGCTCGTGGTGAACAAGGTCCAGAAGGTCCTCGCGGTGAAAAAGGTGATCCGGGTGCTCCTGGCGAACGCGGTGAGCGTGGTGAAACTGGTCCAGCCGGTCCAGCCGGTGCTCGTGGCGAAAGAGGTCCTGAGGGTGCTCAAGGTCCTAGAGGTGAGCAAGGCTTACCAGGCGAAAGAGGTCCAGTAGGCCCAGCAGGTCCTGCCGGTCCTAAAGGTGCTGACGGTGCCCCAGGTAAAGATGGTGAAGCTGGTGCTCAAGGTCCAATGGGTCCTGCTGGTCCAGCCGGTGCTCGTGGTGAACAAGGTCCAGAAGGTCCTCGCGGTGAAAAAGGTGATCCGGGTGCTCCTGGCGAACGCGGTGAGCGTGGTGAAACTGGTCCAGCCGGTCCAGCCGGTGCTCGTGGCGAAAGAGGTCCTGAGGGTGCTCAAGGTCCTAGAGGTGAGCAAGGCTTACCAGGCGAAAGAGGTCCAGCAGGTCAGGATGGTGCCCCAGGTGCCAAAGGCGACCGTGGTGAAACTGGTCCAGCAGGCCCACAAGGTCCTCGTGGCGACAAAGGTGAAACTGGCGATCGTGGTCCTAAGGGAGATCAAGGCGAACGCGGTCCTAAAGGCGACAAAGGTGAACCAGGTATCCAAGGTCCTAGAGGTGAGCAAGGCTTACCAGGCGAAAGAGGTCCAGCAGGTCAGGATGGTGCCCCAGGTGCCAAAGGCGACCGTGGTGAAACTGGTCCAGCAGGCCCACAAGGTCCTCGTGGCGACAAAGGTGAAACTGGCGATCGTGGTCCTAAGGGAGATCAAGGCGAACGCGGTCCTAAAGGCGACAAAGGTGAACCAGGTATCCAAGGTCCTAAAGGTGAGCAAGGCGAACCAGGACCAAACAAAGACATGTATGTCCATGTCAATACTGGTCAACCTGACCAAGGTCAAGGCACAGAAAATGAAAACAAAGGCAAAGTCGACGAAAAAGCCGGTGCAACAGGTGATAAGTCCGTCACAGCTGGTGTCAATGCCAAGGCCACAGCACCTGGTAGTGTTGCACTAGGCTCTGAGTCTAAGGCGGATCGTAATGCGATTAATGCAGTTGCGAAGACAGTTAGTCGTGAGCCAAACAAGGACCAAAACCAAGTTTATTCACCATTGACCGAAAATGTCAAAGTTGATCATCCGGAGACAAGCACATTAAATACCGCCATCACCGAAACCGTTAAAGGCAACCTAGGTGCGGTATCGGTAGGTAATGAAGGCAATACTCGCCAAATCATCAATGTTGCTGCAGGTTCTGCCGATACTGATGCGGTGAATGTCGCACAGCTAAAAGCATTGGCTGGCTTGCCAATCACTGTAGAAGCTAATGAAGGTGGTTCAGTGCCTGTCAAGCTTGGTGATCGTTTCCCTGTAAAAGGCAAAGAAAATGGCGGTATAGTCACGAGAACTGATATAGCCTCCAATGGTCTAACGCTTGAAGTTAAGCCTGACGGCACGAAAGGTGTTGAAGTCGGTGCCGGCGGTGTTGCCGTTAAGATCAACGATCAAAAAGGCGTTCAGTTTGGTAATGATGGCAAGATTGAAGTCAAGCCAAATGCCAATAAGGGCGTAGAGGTTACCGCTGAAGGTGTTGGTGTCAATATTGATGATCAGGCCGGTGTTAAGTTTAATGGCGGTAAGGTCGCTGTCAACCTAGCTCCAAACAAAGGTCTTGAGTTTGATGCTAATAATGGCCATGGCATTGCTGTCAAACCACATCACGGCATCACTGTTGACAACAATGGTGTAAGCGTTAAGCCAAAAACAAATGGCGGTGTTGAAGTTACTGCTGATGGTGTTGCTGTTAAGCCAAACAATGCCAAAGGTGTAACCGTTGATCAAGACGGCATTGGCATCAATGTCAATCCAGCAGGCCCATTAACTGTTGATGGACAAGGCCTAAACATCAATGTTGGTGATCAATTTACCATCGCAGATGCAAATGGCAAAAAGCAACTGCAAGCCAAGCCACGCTTATTTGAAGCGGATAAGGGCTATAATGGTGGTACGACAGAAGATGACAAAAAAGTCAGTCGCAATCTTGGCGATAGCTTAAAAATCAATGGTAAGCAAAATGCCGGCATTGAAACTTCTGTGAATGCTGCTAAAGATGGTATCGACATTGCTGTGAAAGCTGGTCATGGTATCGAAGTTGGCGCTGATGGCGTGAAAGTTAAGCCAAAAGCTGATGATGGCGCATTGACCGTTGATCAAAATGGTGTGTCTGTCAATGTTGACAATAAAGGTGTTAAAGTTGAAGGTAACCAACTTACTGTCAATCCAGATGAGTCTAAGGGTATTCAGGTAACTGATCAGGGTATCGGTATTAAGCTAAAACCAGATACTAATGGTGTTAAAAACCCATTGACTGTAAGTAATGAGGGTTTAAACCTTAATATCGATCCGAATACACTAGAAGTTGCAGGTGATAATGGTAACAAGCAGCTTAAAGTCAAAATCAAACCGCAAGGTGGTATCACTACTGAAGGTAATCAGGGTCTAAAAGTTGATGTTGACGGCTCAACCGTTCAGATTAAACCTGACGGTAAAGTTGCAGCTAAGACATTTGAACTGAAACCAAACACACAAACTGGCAAGATCGACGCACCAAATGGTGATAATGAAAACGCCTTGGTTACCGCTGGTAATGTCGCCAAAGCCATCAACGAAGCTGGCTTTATTGTGACTGCTTCGAAGAGCGACGGTGAGGTTGAAGGTGAAAAAGATCACTTGGTTAAGACCGGTGAAAAAGTTACCATTGACGCTGGCAAAAACATCAAGCTTAAGCAAGAAGATGGCAAGATCAGCATTGCTACCAAAGATCATGCGACCTTTAGCAGTGTTACCTCAGACATCGTCAAACTTGGTGATACTGGACCACAGTTGCGTAATGGTGATGATGGCTATAGCATCAAAGTAACGGCTAATGATGGTGAATCACCAATCAAGATCAGCAATGTAGCGAAAGGTGAACAAGACAACGACGCGGTCAATGTCAAACAGCTCACCGAAGCAAAAGCCAAGTACTATGCTGATGAAGACAGCACACCGCCAACTGATGGTGCAACTAATACCGCCACCAACAAAGAAAATGCCAAGGCACTTGATCAAGGCATCGTTGGTATCAAGGGTGGTAAGACAGGTGATAAGGCTGATGACAAAAACATCACCACCACCATCAACACCACTGAGGGTACGATCGAAGTCGCTCTAAACCCTGATGTTAAAGGCTTAAATAGCGTTCAATTTGCTGATAACAAAGGTATTCAAATCGGTGATGCTGATACGAGAGCTACCGATGAAACAGCAACGGCATTAGGTCGTGGTGCAATCGCAACTGATGTTGCCGCAACAGCATTAGGTACAGCTTCACAAGCTAAAGCGATTGGCGGTGTGGCATTGGGCACGCTCTCTGTGGCGGATCGTAATGCAATTCAGGTGCCAGTCACTAATAACCAAGTGGCAAATCCTGAACATAACGAAATCTACACGCCATTAACCAAGGCTGCTCAAGCTGACAGAACTACCCAGCCGCTCAATCAGGCGATTAAAGACACCGTCAAAGGCAACCTAGGTGCGGTATCGGTGGGTGATCAAGACAACACTCGCCAAATCATCAATGTCGCTGCAGGTTCCGCCGATACTGATGCGGTCAATGTCGCTCAGCTAAAAGCTGTGGCTGGCTTGCCGTTTACCGTAGAGGCTGACCAAGGCGGTAAAGCAACTGTTAAGTTGGGAGACAACCTACCTGTTAAAGGTAAAGAAAATGGTGGTATTACTACCAGCACCAACTTAAAGACCAATGGCATTGACATTGCGGTGAAAGCCAATAAAGCCCAAGGCATTGAGCTAACCCCAGGTGGTGTAGGCATTCACTTGCACAAAGACGCTAACAATCCATTGCAGTTTAACAAAGCGGATGGCGGTCTTGAGCTAAATATTGATGCCGATACTTTGGCTGTTGACAATGATACCAGTGTTTTAGGCGGTGATAAGAAGCTTAAAGTCAAATTGGCTGATAAAGGCGGTATCACTACTGAGGGTAATAATGGCTTAAAAGTTGATGTGGATGCCACAACCGTTCAAATCAATGAAGCTGGTAAGATATCAGCCAAAACCACAACCTTAACGCCAAATGACAATGGTAAGATTGACACACCAAATGGTGGTAATGAAAACGCTTTAGTTACTGCTGGTGATATTGCCAATGCCATCAACAACTCAGGCTTTACTGTCCAAGCTAATGGTAAAGATGGCAAGCTTGTCAAAGCTGGTGATAAAGTCAACTTTGTTAACGGTGACTTAACCACAGTAACATTGACGCCAGGTGAAAATGGCCAAAATAATATTAAGGTTGATGTCAACGCCCAAGGCATTGTTGAAAACGCCCAATTACCAGTAGTTTATACTGACAAAGCAGGTAATAAGCTGACCAAGGTAGGTGATGAATTCTATCAGCTGCTTGATAATGGACAAAGAGCTAGAGATAAGACACCAAAAGATCAAGTCATCGCCTCATTAAACAATGGTGCTAATAACACCAAACAAGCCCCAATGACCTTGGCGAATGTTCAAAGCAGCATTAACCTTAAACAGCCTTTGGGTAATGGTCCACAAGTAACTGCTGATAAACCAGCTGATTTTGACACCGTCAAAAATAATGCAGCGACCGTTGAAGATGTGATGAAAGTTGGCTTTAACCTGAAGAATAACAAGACAGATGTGGACTTTGTTCAAGCCTTTGACACCTTGAATGTTGTCGATGGCAAGGGCACCATGGCGATCGTTGAGACTGATGGTCAAGGTAAAGTTAGCACCATCAAAGTTGATGTGAAGGCCAAGCATAATGGTGGTTTATCTATTGATGATCGTGGCGTAAGTGTTGATGTGGATAATAAGACCATTCAACTTACCACTGACGGTAAAGTTGCAGCCAAAACCACCGAGCTTCAACCAAATCAAACTGGTAAGATTAACACACCAGCTGATGGTGAAGGTGATGCCCTAGTCACCGCCCAAACCGTTGCTGATGCCATCAACAACTCAGGCTTTACCCTTGCAACTTCACAAAGTGGTACAGGTCAAGCATCTGGTGAGTCAGAGCTGATTAAGACAGGTGAAAAAGTCATCATTGATGCTGGCGATAACATGAGTGTTATTCAAGCAGGTGGTCGTGTTAGCATTGCAACCAAAGATGATGTTGTGTTCAAGCATGTGCTTGCTGATGACATCATGGCTAAAAACAGCCTAACTGTAGGTGATACTACAGATGGTAGAAAAGCCGTCAAAATCACAAGTACTGGTAAGGCAGGTAGTGAGAAAAACATCATCACTGGTCTAAGCGACACCTTACCACGCCAAGGGGGCACTGCGACACAACAGGCCATCTCTGCAGACTTGGACATCTCAAGTAAAGATGCTGATTCACTCAAACTGTCTCGTGCAGCCACTGTTGCAGATGCTCTATCAACAGGCTTTAACCTACAAGAAAATGGTGTGGCCAAAGACTTTGTGAAAGCCTATGACACCATTGATTTTGTTGATGGACAGGGTACCAGAGTGATGGTTGACTCACCAGCAGGTGATAAGAAAAATACCATCAGAGTTGACCTCAACCTCGATCCAGCAAAAGGCCTGGAGATTAATCAAGAAAAAGGTGGCTTGTTGGGCATCAAGCTAAGAGATGAAGACAGCAATCCATTGTATGTGGATGAAAACGGTCTGACCGTATTGACCACCAATTTGGCGACCACTGCTGATGGTAAACTTGTCGAACCAGACACTGATGATGAAAATAGCTTGGTAAATGCCAAGTCAATAGTTGACGCCATCAATCACTCAGGTTTTGTTGCTAAAGCAAATGGCGATGCTGGCGAAGTGATTCATCCAGGCGATACGCTTGAATTGACAAATGGCAGAAATATTGAAATCAGTCGTGATGGGGGTAAATTTACCATCAATACAGCCAAAGATGCCATCTTCAACAGTTTGAGTGTTGGCGGAGAGTATGGCAATGTCATGATTGATGAACATGGTGTGCGTATGGGCGATGTACATATCGGTCCTACAGGCATTAATGCTGGTGATACTCGCATTACCAATGTGGCCGATGGGGTTGATCCAAGTGATGCGGTGAATGTCAGCCAGCTATTAAATGGCATGGCACAAAGTGCGGAGCATGTGACTTCTGAAGATGGTTCTATTTTTGTCCAGCAAAGCGTCAATCCATCGACCAAGGCAACAACCTTTGATCTGTCTGTCAATACAGATGATGTTACCATCACTAAAGGTGATGAGGGTAAAATTAAAGCCAAAACCACAACCTTAACGCCAAATGACAATGGTAAGATTAACACACCAGCTGATGGTGAAGCTTTGGTTACCGCCAAAACCGTTGCCAATGCCATCAACAATTCAGGCTTTACTGTCCAAGCTAATGGTAATAATGATAAGCTTGTAAAAGCTGGTGATAAAGTTAACTTTGTTAACGGTGACTTAACCACAGTAACATTGACGCCAGGTGAAAATGGCCAAGCAAATACCATTAAGGTTGATGTCAACGCCCAAGGCATTGTTGAAAATGCTCAATTGCCAGTGGTTTATACTGATAAGGCAGGCAATAAGCTGGCAAAAACTGCAGATGGCAAGTTTGTGCGTGTGAATCCATTGACAGGCAAACCACTAACCAATGGCAACAATGAGATTGATCCTAATGAGGTAATCGCATCATTAAATAATGGTAACAACTCTGTTCAAGAGCCAATGACGCTTAACAACTTAAAGCACAACATTCAGCCACAGCCAGTGCTGGATAATAAGTTGACTCATGCGAATAAGCCAGTGTTTGATGAACGCAGCTTAACCAATGCGGCTACTGTTGGTGATGTGTTAAATGCAGGCTTTAACTTGCGTCAAGATGGTACGGTCAAGGACTTTGTTCAGGCATTTGATGCGATCGACTTTGTTAAAGGCAATGCAACAAGTGTTGAGATTGAGACAAATGATGATCAAACCCAAAGCAAAGTTAAGATTAATATCAATACTGATGACAAAACCATTGAGGTCAAAGACGGTCAAGTATCAGCCAAAACCACCGAGCTTAACACCAACCCACAAGGTGATAATGAAGCTGGCAAGGTAACTGTTGAGGGTGATCAAGGCGATGCCCTAGTCACTGCCAATACCGTTGCCAACGCTATCAATAACTCTGGCTTTACCCTGGAGACTTCTCAAGATGGTAATGGGCAAGCAGTTGGTGATTCTGCACTGATCAAAGCTGGTGAAAAAGTAACCCTGGAAGCCGGTGATAACATTTCTGTCACACAAGCAGGTGGTAAAGTTCGCATCACCACCACTGATGATGTGGTCTTTAATAATGTCTCTGCTAAGCAAGGTGTGGTTGTGGGCGACACTACAGATGGTAGAACCGCCATCAAAATCACCAGTGAGGGCGAGACTGGTCGTGAGAAAAACATCATCACGGGGTTAAGTGATAACCTACCACGCCTAGGTATTGATGCCATACAGCAAGCCATTTCTCCAGATTTGGATATTTCAAGTGGTAAAGCTGATCCAAGTAAGCTGTCTCGTGCAGCCAATGTATCAGATGTACTAAGTACAGGCTTTAACCTACAAGCCAATGGCGAGGCCAAAGACTTCATCCGTGCGTATGATACGATCGACTTCGTTGATGGTGATTTCTCTAAAGTTGACATCAAGAATGATACCAACTCCAATAAGAGCACCATTAAGCTGAACATCAACGCCCAAGGCCTGGTTGAAAACGCTCAATTACCAGTAGTTTATACTGATAAGAAGGGTAATAAGCTTGTGAAGAAAGATGGTGCGTTCTATCAAGTTGCTCCAAACGGTGGCGCTTCTCGCATCAAGGTTGAGAACGACCAAGTCATCGCCTCAATGAACAATGGCAATGGCGAAACCAAACAAGCCCCAATGACCTTGGCAAATGTTGCTCACAACATCACCATCAAACCAACGATTGATGACAAACCAGCATTCCATTCGGACAAACCAAAAAATGCTGATGTCATCCAAAACAACGCTGCTACCGTAGGTGATGTACTAAACGCAGGCTTTAACCTAAAAGAAAGAGGTGTTGGCAAAGACTTCGTCCAAGCCTTTGACACGCTAGACATCATTGATGGTAATGGTACGACAGCTCGTGTCAACACAGATGAAGCCCGTCAATCAAGCACCATCACCTTTGATGTGAAGCCAAATCGCCAAAAAGGCATCATGGTTGATACAGATGGCGTTGGCATCAACATTGATGAAAACGCTGGTCTTGAGTTTAAGCAGGCAGCTGATAATTCAGCATCTAAGCTTGCTGTGAAAACTGATGGCACCACCATTAAGGTTGAAGGCAATGCGGTTAAAGCCAACACCACCGACCTAACCGTCAACACTGACATCAGTAACATTGACGCTGATGACCTGGGTGAGGTTAAGCTGGCTAAAGAAGATCAAGGCGATGCCCTAGTCACCGCCAAAACCGTTGCTGATGCCATCAACAACTCAGGCTTTGTATTGACTGTGGATAAAGCAGACGATGAGTCAGGTGAAGTTGAGGGTGATGAGCCATTCTTGGTATCTTCAGGTGAAAAGCTGGGCTTAAAAGCAGGTAAGAACATCAAGCTGACTCAGCAAGGTGGTCAGGTTACCTTTGCAACCAAAGATGACCTAGACCTAACAACAGCTGTATTTACCGACCAAGGCGGTAATAAAACAGGCGTTGGTGGCTCTGGTGTCTTCATCGTACCAAATGGTGTGGATGCTAAAACTCAGCCAAATGACATCGTTACCTTGACTGTCAACGGTCTAAACAACGGTGGCAACAGCATCACCAATGTCAAATCAAATCTGGTGGATAATGGAATTGCCACAGAAGTTCCAGCACAAAACCGTAAAGACAGCTTGGCTGGCAAGGTGAATAATGCTGCAACCGTAGGCGATGTATTAAATGCAGGTTGGAATTTACAGAACAATGGTCAGCCTGTTGATGTCATCAGCCATGCTGATTCAGTGAACTTCATCAATGGTCGTGGCACAACCGTTGTGACTGACAACGACCCAGCAACTGGCACAACCACCATCAAAGTGGACAGCCCAATCGCTTATGTAGGTGGCAATGAAGCTGACGCAACTGACACCGCCACCCCAAGCAATACAGTGAAATTGTACGGTAAAGATAACTCACCAGTACAAGTCACCAACATTGCCAGCGGTGTACGCGGTAAAGTTACTCCAACAGGTGACAATGGCAGCCAAACAGCCAAAGATGTGGCAAACGCGATCAAGACTGCGACTGGCGATACGCTGAACAATGCCGTGAATGTCGGTGATCTAAAAGACACCATCAATGACACCATCACGACAGTCTCTACCAATGCTTATGGTCTAAAAGACAAAGCAGGTAAAGAGTTTAAGCAAAGCCTAGGTACCACCGCTCAAATCACCGGTGATGACAACATCAACACCGAAGTGGTTGAAGTGACAAGTCAAGATGGCAAAAAAGGTCATGCCTTGAAAGTTAGCCTAAACCCAACGCTTGAAATCGGTGCCAAAGACGGCAAAGATGGTAAAGACGGTGTTGATGGCAAACTTGGCATCAATGGCAAAGACGGCTCAGCCATTGTCCTAAACGGCAAAGATGGCTCTATTGGTCTTAATGGCAAAGATGGCAAAGATGGCTTAACCTTCAAAGCTGCAGACGGTGCTCAAGGTGTTGATGGTAAAGATGGTGAGAATGGATTGCCAGGTAAAAATGGTCAAACTCGCATCGTGTACGAAACCAAAGACAAAGATGGCAGCACTAAGACCGAGGAAGTCGCTAGCCTAAATGACGGCTTGATCTTTACTGGTAACAATGGCGAGCTAAACCGTCATAAGCTTAACTCTGTGGTTAAGATTATCGGTGAAGGTGTTGATGCAACCGAATCTGGCAGATTTGACAGTGCAACAGGCAACATCAATGTCAAGGCAAATGGCACCGATGCGTTAGAAATTCAATTGTCAAAAGACATTGATCTGACCAAAGATGGCTCAATCACCATTGGTGATACCGTCCTAACAGACAATGGCCTAACCATTGACAATGGTCCTAGCGTCACCAAAGGAGGTATCAATGCTGGCGGTAAGAAAGTTACCAATGTTCAAGCAGGCACAGATGACACTGATGCAGTCAATGTCAAGCAGCTTAAAGACGCTCGTACGACGGTAACCTCTAGCGATAAGTCAATCAGTGTTGTTGACCTGAACGATGGTCAAGACGGTAAGAACCTTGCCTATGACATTAAGGTCGACAGTCAAGCATTGGTTGAATCTGCTCAATTACCAGTCGTCTACACTGATGTCTATGGTAACAGACTGTACAAACAACCAGATGGTACTTTCGCCACTAAAGATGGTAAAAAAGTCGACCCTGCTGATGTGATTGCTTCGATCAATAATGGTAAAGGCAGCACCACGCAGCCAACCAACTTGGCTAATGTTGCTGGTAACTTGACACCAACTTACAATGCAGGTGACATGATCGTCGGTCCTAATGGCAGATTGACCACCAATCCGATCTTTGATGCTACCAAAGAGCAGGCTGCACCACAAGGTCAACAGTTGGCTAACATCTACAACAACGCAGCTACCGTTGGTGATGTGCTAAATGCAGGCTTTAACCTACAAGCCAATGGCCAAGCAGCTGACTTTGTCAAAGCTTATGACACCGTCAACTTTGCTAACGGCACAGGCACAACAGTGGTTGTGGACAATACTGATGGCAAGACCTCTACCATCAAGGTTGATGTGAATGTGGATGATGAAACCATCACCACCAAGCAAGATCCAAAAGATCCTGCCAAGACTGTGATCGCAGCCAAAACCACCAAGCTTAACACCAACCCACAAGGTGGTAATGAAGCTGGTAAGGTAACTGTTGAGGGTGATCAAGGCAATGCCCTAGTCACCGCCAAAACCGTTGCTGATGCCATCAACAACTCAGGCTTTACCCTACAAGCCAACGGTCAAGATGGTAAGCTGGTCAAAGCAGGTGACACCATCAGCATCAATCAAGGTGACAACATCAATGTTACCCAAGATGAAAACGGTAACCTAACTGTTGCTACCAAGCAAGATGTGGCGTTTGAAACTGTGAAAGTGGGTGATACGCTACAAGTGGATAACCTACTTAAAGTCGGCGACATCAATATCACCCCTGAGGGCATCAATGCTGGCAATAAGAAAGTCACCAATGTTGCCGATGGTAACATCAGTGAAGGCAGTAAAGATGCGGTGAATGGTGGTCAAATCCATCAGCTTAAAGCTGACTTGACCAAAGGCATCAATGCCGCTAAGACTGAGGTTGAAGGTACAGGCTTTGCCAAAGTGACCTCAAAACAAGGCGATCAAGGTCAAACCATCTACACCGTTGATGTGGCCAAAGCCGCACCAGCAACTGTTGATGCCAAAGGCAAGCTTAGCATTGCAGAGACTGATGGCGATAAAGTCCTATCAGCAGCTGACACCATCAACGCCATCAACAACTCAGGCTTTACCCTACAAGCCAACGGTCAAGATGGTAAGCTGGTCAAAGCAGGTAACACCATCAGCATCAATCAAGGTGACAACATCAATGTTACCCAAGATGAAAACGGTAACCTAACTGTTGCTACCAAAGACAAAGTTGGCTTTAATGAAGTGAAAGTCGGTGATGTGATCATCAACCAAGATGGCATCAACGCTGGCAATAAGAAAGTCACCAATGTTGCCGATGGTACAGAGGATGGCGATGCAGTTAATGTCAGCCAGCTGAACAAAGCTAAGGCAGCAGCCACCACTGAGGTCAAAGCAGGTAACAATGTCAGCATCGACAGCACCAAAGGTGCTCAAGGTCAAGACATCTACACCATCAACGCCAAAGACCGTTCAGCGAAAGTCGTTGCTAAAGCTCAAGGTCTGATTGCTGTTGAACAAGGTGAAACAACGAGCATTGACGGTGCTGATACCACAAGCTTTGCCGTTGATCTCACCCAAGCAGCCAAAGATGACATTACCAAAGGTGTGAAAGCATTAGACAAGGTGGATAACCAAGGTCTGACCTTTAACACTGACAAGGGTGCTACCAACTCTCAAAAACTGGGCAGCACGCTAAATGTCAAGGGTGATAAGAACATCACCACTCAGGCACAAGGTGACACTGTTGAAGTCAAACTAAGCGATGACATCGCAGTCAACAGCATCACCACAGGTGACAGCAAACTTGACACAACAGGTCTGACCATCAACGCAGCAACACCTGCCAACACCATCAGCCTGACTGCTCAAGGCTTGAACAACGGTGGTCAACGCATCACCAATGTCGCCCCTGGTGTTGACATGACGGATGCGGTGAATGTGGGGCAGTTGATGGGAGCTACCAATCAATTGGCTGGTCGCATTGACGATGTCGCCAATCAGTCGAATGCTGGTGTGTCTTCTGCCATGGCAATGGCAGCACTGCCACAGGCTTACATTCCAGGTAAGTCAATGCTGACTGGTGGTATCGCCAGCTACAATGGTGAAGGTGCGGTAGCAGTTGGCTTCTCGAAGCTTTCTGACAATGGTCGCTGGGTACTGAAGGTATCTGGTTCTGCCGATACCAAAGGTAAAGCAGGCGGTTCGGTGGGTGCAGGTTTCCACTTCTAATCCATAACCAGCCAATAAATCCTACATCTTGGTTATCCAAGGTGTGGGATTTACCGGATTTTTCTAATTCACTTAATTTGCATTGGCGTATGCCAATTCAGGATTACAATATGAAAAAAATTACCGCACTAAGTGCGTTAACCGTTGCAATGTTTGCACTGACTGGCTGTATGGGTACTAAGCAAATCAGCCAAAATATCACGAGTGAGGGTACCATTGCCGCCGAAGACATCCATTTTCCAAAGCTTGATGATGCATGGCAAAAAGATGGGCAGTTTCCAAATCGTGAAAATCTGATGAAGATTCGCCCTGGCATTGCCAAAGATGAATTGTATCAATTGATTGGTCGTCCACACTTTAATGAATCTAGTCGTGCTCGTGAGTGGGACTATATCATGAAGTTTTATAAGGCTGATGACAGCGTTAAGGTATGTCAGTACAAAGTTATCTTTGATGAAAACTTCCGTGGTCAAGAGTTTTATTGGTTGCCAAAAGAGTGTGCTGCTTATGCCAAGCCGCCAAAAGCACCTCAGCCAATCATCAACAACCCAGCACCAATCATCATTAATACTCCAGCACCAGCGCCAGTAGCACCACCACCTGCACCAGTTGAAATCGTTAATGAGCGTATCAACCTAGAGGCGGATGCGTTGTTTAAGTTTGACAAGTATAAGCTAGAAGACATGTTGCCAGCAGGTCGTGCCAAACTTGACGAACTGGCTCGTCAGCTACTAGAGTGGGAAAAACGTGGTGAAAGCCGCATCCACTTAGTAGGTCACACTGACCGTCTAGGTAGCCACGAATACAACATGACGCTATCACAACGTCGTGCCGAGACTGTTCGTACTTACCTAATCTCACGCGGTGTGAACGCAGCGACCATATCTGCAGCGGGTGCAGGTAAACTGCAACAAATCCATCAGTGTTCTGACAACCAGCCACGTCAAGCATTGATCAACTGCTTGCAGCCAAACCGTCGCGTAGAAGTGAACGTTGCTGTATATGCCTTTACCCAAAAGGGCAGCACTCAGCAAATCAAAATGAACCAAGATTATCAGAACTTCAACCAAGCTCAATAATCGTACCTTTCAAACAACAAAAAAAACCGCTCATATGGGCGGTTTTTTTTGTTGCCTTATAAAATTATCAGTTAAATATTAGTTTATAAGTACTATTAGACTGATTTAGAATTTAGTAATAGCTAGAATTTGTTTGAATAAAGCTTTTTGCTCAGGGCTTGGCTTGGCAGATTGTAATGCCATGACTGCACTCATGTCGCCATCAACACGAATCTTGCCCACCATGAATGCTTCGATGGCAAGACTGGTATCGCCTGTCTTGATGGTATTGCTCAATGTGTCGCCATCGATGATAATGGTGCTGACTGCGTCATCGGTATGACCTTGATGGATTTTACCGCCTCTTAGGTGGAGTAGGGTAGGTGTGCCTTGTTCGACAGTGGCATTTAGAACCAGTGAGTCAAGTGAGGGCGGTAAATTAAGTTCGCCGGATTGTGCGTTAAGAGCTGCAACTTCGTCGAACCATGCTTGAGATAAAAATTGCGCCATAATATTCTCCTTGTGAATGGATGGGTAATTTGTGCATAAAGGCATTATAAATCAAAATTGAGTATAAAAGCAGTTAAATTAATGCAATTAAATAGGTTGATGTGAGATTTTTGAGGGATAGATGAGATATTATAATTATAAGCACTAGCAAAAGCGCGATTAAATTAGTTAATAAAGGTTAAGCATATCGTAAATCAACGTTCATTATTACGTCTAAAAGCAGTATTTTATTGTTTTAAATCATGTCAAAATGATGAAAATTTTGAAAAAATGCCAAATTATTGCCAAAAAATCCAAATATTTTTACAAAAGATGCGCTAAAAATTACATTTGTGTTGTATAATAAAAGATGAAAAGTACTGGTAATACCACATTATCAGTATGGAATTAATCTTTGTGGGTGGATTGAACATTCACTCAACGCAAGCTAAGCCACTCATCCGAGAAGCAAGCTAAACGCACACAGTGTTAAGATTTTCCATCTTTGTTGTGTTTTCCTTATAAAAATTAAGGATTTTTTGCTGTTACTCGCTCTGATCTGATGATATTTGTGGCACTTTGCGTTAAAATATACAGATATGAATCAAAAAGCGTCGATTTTATTGTTTATCGCAAATTAGACAGCCATGCTGACGCACTAGCCAAAACAATAAAACTCGCTAAATAAATCGGGCTGCACAGGAAAATATCCAATGAGTCTAAATAACACAGCAGTAGCCCAGAATGTTGACCATGAATATGAAATCACGATCGTGCGTTTCTTTACCATCATGGCGGTATTTTGGGGCATCGTTGGCATGACTGTGGGTGTGTTTATCGCATCTCAGTTAGCATGGCCAGCACTTAACTTTGATACATCTTGGTTGTCCTTTGGACGTTTAAGACCGTTACATACCAACGCGGTTATTTTCGCGTTTGGTGGTTCGGCTCTTTTTGCAACATCATATTACATCGTACAGCGCACTTGTAAGACACGTTTGTTCGCACCCTATTTGGCATGGTTTACTTTTTGGGGTTGGCAAGCGGTTATTGTGGCTGCGGTGATCACTTTGCCACTAGGCTTTACCTCTGCCAAAGAGTATGCTGAGCTTGAATGGCCGATTGATATTGCCATTGCTTTGGTATGGGTTTCCTATGCCATCGTGTTTTTTGGCACACTGATTAAGCGTCAGACTTCGCACATCTACGTAGCGAACTGGTTCTTTGCAGCGTTTATCATTACCATTGCACTACTTCACATCGTGAATAACCTTGCCATTCCAGTGGGGATGTTGAAATCATACTCGCTATATGGCGGTGCGACAGATGCCATGGTTCAGTGGTGGTATGGTCATAACGCGGTAGGTTTCTACTTGACAGCAGCATTCTTGGGTATGATGTATTATTTCATTCCTGTGCAAGTTGGTCGTCCTGTTTATTCTTATCGTCTGTCTATCGTTCACTTCTGGGCTCTGATCGCTTCATACATGTGGGCAGGTGGTCACCATCTACATTATTCAGCGCTACCTGACTGGACTCAGTCGTTGGGTATGGTGTTCTCGCTAATCCTATTCGCACCTTCTTGGGGTGGTATGATTAACGGGGTATTGACACTATCAGGCAGCTGGGACAAACTAAGAACTGATCCGATCATTCGTTTCTTAATTGTTGCATTGTCGTTCTATGCGATGAGTACTTTTGAAGGTCCAATGCTATCTATCAAAGCGGTGAACGCCATTAGTCACAATACTGACTGGACAGTTGGTCACGTTCACTCAGGCGCGTTAGGCTGGGTTGGTATGATTACCATTGGTTCTATTTATGTGCTATTGCCGCGTATCTGGAACAAGGCAAAAATGTACTCAACAAACCTAATCACCGTACACTTCTGGCTAGCAACCACTGGTACAGTTCTGTATATCGTTGCGTTATGGATTTCAGGTATCACTCAAGGTATGATGTGGCGTGCCACTAACCCAGACGGTACGTTGGCGTATGACTTCATCCAGACTGTTGTGGTATCACATTGGCCATTCGTGGTTCGTGCACTAGGTGGTGGTCTGTATGTTGCAGGTATGTTAGTTATGGCATACAACTGCTACAAAACCATCAAAATGCCTAGCATTCCAGAACCAATCGCTGAGCCAGATGAAGTAAATACTGGTCGTGATGAAGTGTTTGACAACGACACTGTCAAGGCTTAAGGGGGGAGAGTCATGTCAAATATCACTCACGAAATCGTCGAGAAAAACACGGGTTTACTCGTTATCTTTATTGTCATCGCGATTAGCTTTGCAACTTTGGTTGAGATTGTACCGCTAATCTTTGATGAGAACTCACCTGAAAAAGGTGGTGTGAATAAGCCTTTGCCGAACATGCGTCCTTGGACAGCGCTAGAGCTTGAAGGTCGTGATATCTATATTCGTGAAGGCTGCCATGTGTGCCATACTCAGATGGTGCGTCCACTTCGTGCAGAAGTTGAGCGTTACGGACCATATAGCCGTGCAGCGGAATCAACTTGGGACCACCCATTCCTATGGGGTTCTAAGCGTACTGGTCCAGATCTTGCCCGTGTTGGCGGTCGTTATTCAGACCAGTGGCACGTTGACCATTTGATCGATCCACGCTCTGTTGTGCCTGATTCGGTGATGCCTGCTTATCCTTGGCTTGCCAAGAATGAGGTTGATGGTGTTAAAGTGCAGCAAAAAATGCGTCTATTTAAAGACCGTTTTGGCTTGCCTTATACCGAAGAAGACATCGAAGCAGCGCCTGACCAAGTGCAAGGTGCGACCGAGCTTGATGCATTGGTTGCTTACTTGCAGCAGCTTGGTATCGCCATGCAGGGTCAACGCTAATGAACTGGGGCGTTTTGCATAGTATTGCGACTGTCGCGGCATTCGTCGCTTTTATTGGCATCGCATGGTGGGCATACTCACCAAAAAATAAGAAACGCTTTGAAGAAGACGCACAACTTGCGCTTGATGACAAGACGTTAAAGTCTTTGTCATCAAATGAGCGCACTAAGGATACACAATGAGCTTTTTTTGGGGTTCTTGGATTACTGTCCTGTCATTAGGCTGCTGGTTATTTATCTTCGGCGTGCTAATGTGGACACTAAAAACCAAACCTGTCTTAGAAGAAGATGAAACGACAGGACATTCATATGATGGTATTAGAGAGTATGATAAGCCATTGCCTAAATGGTGGCTTGTGATTTTCTTTGGTACTCTAATTTGGGGTTTGGGTTACTTTATCCTATTCCCGGCAATTCAGCCACATGCTTGGAAAGGCATTACAACGGTTGAAGTTGATGGTCAAGAAGTACCTTGGACATCAGAAAACGAGCTAAACAGCCAGCTACAAGCCAACAACAAGGTTTTCAATGAGAACTTTGAACAAGGCATTTTGGCGAATGCAGGCGCTTCTGAAGCAACTGCGGTACTAGCTAAACTAACCGAGCTTCAATCTCAGAAGAAAGGTGAGGCTGAACCATCAGCTGAACTACAAACTCAGATTGATGAGCAAGTTAAACTACTAGCACCATACGTGGATAAGCTAGCAGCTGACCCTGAAGCTCAAAAAATCGGTAACCGTCTCTTCCTACAAAACTGTGCCTTGTGCCACGGCTCGAACGCCAAAGGTTCTTTAGGCTATCCAGATTTGACGGATAATGATTGGCTGTATGGCGGTGAACCTGCTGACGTTCTATTGACGATTCATAACGGTCGTGTGGGTGCGATGGCAGCATGGCAAAAACAACTGGGTGAATCGGGTGTTCGTGCAGCTGCTGAATATGTACTTAGCATCTCAGGCAACCAAAATGGTTATGAGCTAGACAATGCACAAGTTGCTCAAGGTAAAGCACTGTTTGAGACCAACTGTGTACTATGTCACGGCCCTGATGCCAAAGGCATGACCAGCATGGGAGCACCTAACCTAACTGATGACATCTGGCTATTCGGTGGTGATCGTGAATCTATCCGCGAAACCATCCGTCATGGTCGCTCAGGTGTGATGCCAGAATGGCAAACTAAGCTAGGTAATGAGCGTATCATGCTACTTGCAGCTTACGTTCGTTCACTATCTCAAAACCCAACTGAATAATCAAATATTTTGTTGATTCAGCAAAAAGAGCCGAATATTCGGCTCTTTTTATTGTCCTATAGAGCGTATCAATAGATATAAAAAAGAACCGATCAATGTTCGGTTCTTTGATTATTAATTACCGTTAAGGTTTTTGGTTGTCGGCGTAAATTGCAGCCTGTAGCCAGATATTCGCTTGAATATAATCATGGATTTGGATGGCGGCGGTCTTATCGGTAGTTGGTGCGGCCATACGTACCACCAATGGCTGAGCATCAGGCTCGCGCAGAATCACAACATCAAATAGCGTGATATCTTTATTAAAGAACTTGGTGTGGCTGATGCCTAGCACTTGACCTTGACACCATGCTTCATCTTCTTGACCGAAAGTCTCACCAAACAGATAAATGCAGCTATGACCATAGTTAATCTCAACAGGTGCTAAAGACTCACCTTCTGCCAAATCTGTAGGCTGCCACGCAAGAATCTGCTCATCGATATTATCCGGTACTTCACCGCCGTTATTGCTAACGATGTCATTAAATGCACGGTGATAACGAATGGCATCAGGATCTTCAATGAGAATCGTCTCATTTTGATCGCTAGGTTCGATGTTATACGCCCATGCGCTAAAATTCACATAATAAGTCTTAGGTGTCTTATATTCTGTACGGTTGATTGCATATAGCTGATCAAAGGCATAGATGACAGCACCATCTGTTGTCTTCAAACGTAAAATAGCATCAGAGGTCGAGTCACAGCGGATGATGCGCTCGATGTGGCACTCAACGCCATATGGGCTATCTACAGCGGGAAAAGCATTAATGAATGCTTGAGGAGTGCCGTTTTCAAGCTTTAGGATTTGATTGATATGACAAGGTGTGCCATTGGCAATGAGTAGTTTATTATCCGATGGACGACTTTGAGTAAGGGCGCTTGGGATAGTGGCTGTCTCTAGCATCGATTGTAGCCAGTTTGGCACATCCTCTGCGATATTATTTGTCAAGATCGCCCAGTGATCGCCATGACCTGCGTTTTTATCGCAAGGCAAGTCAACCTTGGTTGGTGGTACTTCGTGCTTGTAAGTGTAGCGTATTTGATTCATGATTGTAGTCATATTCTAAAAAAATCTGCTACTTTAATAAGGGATTTAATAAAAAAATCAAGCCAAAATCACCAATCTTGCGAAATTTTGTGAAAATTTGTCAAAGCTTCTTAAAATCGCTGTCAAAACAGGGTAAATGGTGTAAACTATGGTGTTTATTTATTTTGAGAAATTGATATGTTTCGTCCTTTGGCTTTATTTATCGGATTAAGATATACCAGAGCTGAACGTAAAAACGGCTTTATTTCGTTTATTTCACTCATTTCAATGATAGGATTGACCTTGGGTGTGGCGGTGCTTATTACGGTGCTATCTGTGATGAATGGCTTTGATCGAGAGATTAAGAATCGAATACTTGGTATGATTCCACAAGCTTCTGTCATGTCTTATGAGATCATTCCAGACTGGCAGCAGCTGTCCACGCAGATCACAGAAAATGATAAGAACGTAAAGGCGACCGCGCCATTTATTCAGCTGCAAGGGATGCTTGCGGCGAATGGGCAGGTGTCAGGTGTGATGGTATCGGGCATCGAGCCAAGCCTTGAAAAGGACGTCTCAATCGTTGACGATTATATCACCCAAGGCAGCCTTGATAACCTTAAAGCTGGTGAGTTTGGTATTGTGCTTGGTGAGAGCATGACGCAGGCGATGGGCGTGGGTCTGGGTGATAAGGTGACTTTGGTATTGCCAGAAGCATCGCCATCAGCGGCGGGGGTGATTCCTAGATTTAAACGTTTTACGGTCGTGGGCACTTTTAGCATCAGTAAAGAAGTGGATGGGCTGATGGGCTTTGTGGCGATGCGTGACGCTGGCGTTATGCTAAGGTTGCCAGAGGGTGCGCAGGGCATTCGCATGCTGATGAATGATATTTTTAAAGCGCCGCAAGCCGCCAATCAAGCCGCCAGCCTCGACAGTGATAGGTTGTTCGCCAATGACTGGACGACCACGCATGGCAATCTGTTCGATGCGATTAAGATGGAGAAGTCTATCATTGGGCTGTTGTTGTTCTTGATCGTGATCGTGGCGGCGTTTAACATCGTCTCAAGTCTCATCATGCTGGTGACTGATAAGAAATCGGACATCGCGATTCTAAAGACTTTTGGGGCATCGCCGAAGCTGATCATGCAGGTGTTCATCGTTCAAGGGATGATAATTGGTGTAATTGGTACGGTGCTTGGTACGATTCTAGGCGTGACGCTGGCTCTGACGGTAAATGACATTGTGGTGTACATCAGCGAGCTGTTTGGTGTGTCGTTGATGACTTCAGGTGCTTATCCTGTGGATTTCTTGCCATCTTATATTAAAGTGTCAGATGTGGTTATTATTGTGGTTGCATCTTTCTTGCTTAGCTTTGCGATGACGATTTATCCTGCATTACGAGCTGCGCGCATTCAGCCTGCTCAGACATTGCGCTATGAATAAGGACGATGAGATGAGTGTAATTTTAGAAGCTAAAAACATCAGCAAGGTCTATGATGAGGGTAAAATCACAACGTCCGTACTGACCGGTCTAGACTTGACGATCAATGCTGGTGAGCGTGTTGCCATCGTGGGTAGTAGTGGTTCGGGCAAGAGTACGCTGCTACACTTGCTTGGCGGGCTTGACATGCCGACCACAGGCGATGTATGGATTAAAGGGCATTGCTTAAGCAAGCTCAATGAGACTGAGCGTGGTAACTTGCGTAATGAGTATCTTGGTTTTATTTATCAATTCCATCATCTGCTTGCTGAATTTACCGCTACTGAGAATGTCGCAATGCCGCTTCTGATGCGCAAAGACGTCTCCATCAGCGAGGCGAGGGATAAGGCAAACGCTTTACTTGATAAAGTTGGTCTGTCACATCGAACACATCATCGACCAAGCGAGCTGTCCGGTGGTGAGCGTCAACGTGTGGCGATTGCTCGTGCGCTTGTTACAAATCCTGCACTGATCTTGGCAGATGAACCTACGGGTAATCTGGATGATGATAATGCCCGTGCGGTGTTTGACTTGTTGTCTGAGCTTCAGCACAGCTTTGGAACAGCGCTTCTTATGGTGACTCATGACAGAAGCCTGGCAGCCATGGCGGACAGACAGCTTGAGATGCGAAGCGGTCAATGGGTTTAATTATTACCTGTAATGAAATAAAAAAAACGCCGATTAAGGCGTTTTTTATTGGGTCAATCAGATGGAGAAATCTTCTGGTTCATTGTCTTTGGCGTCACGTAGTTTATGACCTTTTTGGGTCTCAAAACGCGGTGCGCTGGCATTATAGCCAGGCCGTTTTTGCCAGCTGGCGACGATGCGATATTGTAATACAAAGTTAAATAACAGCCCCATCACGATGCTCGTGACAACACCACAGACGATAAGCCCTATGATGAAAGCCTTTAGAGAAAAAAGATGATTGGAGAAAGGATTAACCCCATGTCCTGTCATCCACAATGAGAAATCTGCAACGATCACGCCAACTGTGCGAGTGCCAATCATCGGCTCGCCAATCAAGAATGCACCCACAGAATAAGCCAGCCAAAACACAGGAATGGTGGTTAAGGGATTGGTAATCCAAGTCAGTGCCACAGCCATAGGGATATTTGCACGCAGTAGTAGGGCGCCAGCGATGGCAAGCGGCATCTGACCAGGCAGTGGAAAAAATGCGCATAGCACGCCAATACAAACCGCACGCGTGAGCGCACCGCGATTCATCTGCCAAAGGCGAGGGTCAGCCAAAAACGGCGCAAACCATCCGATAACTCGGCTTTCACGGAGCTTCTCGGGAGTTGGCAGCCATTTTTTTAGTTTCTGCTTGGGCATGTCTGTCCATGGAATGAAAAAAAGGAAATTATATCAAAAAAGCACACCATCATGAAGTGGCTTTTTATGTATATGGTGGCAAATCCCAAAACCACAATGATTATTTGGCAAAAATATCCATCCTAACTGCAAAGCCTGCCTAAGGTGTGATAAAATGCGCTGCATTATTTCACAAAATATCACAAAGAGTCAAAAAATGAACGATAAAGTACACATCAAGCATCCCAAGCCATCCAAAAAACCCACCAAAAAAGCCCTGATTTGGATTGATCTTGAGATGACAGGCTTGGATACTTTGAACGATGAGATCATCGAAATCGCCACCATCGTGACAGATGACAATCTGAACATCTTGGCAGAAGGACCTGTGGTTGCCATTAAGGTGTCCGATGTTGTTCTAAATGGCATGGATGACTGGAATAAGAAGCAACACGGTCAGTCAGGACTGATCGATCGCGTGCGTCGCAGCACGATGACCTTAGAGGATGCCGAGAATGTTACGCTGGAATTCTTGGCGAAGTGGTGTGATGAAGGGGTGTCACCGATGTGTGGTAATTCCATCTGTCAAGACCGTCGTTTCTTGGCGCGTCAGATGCCACGACTTGAGCGTTATTTCCATTATCGCAATCTGGATGTATCGAGTATCAAAGAGCTGTGCTATCGCTGGCGTCCCGATGTAGCAAGTGGCTACCAAAAAGGCGGTGCACACTTGGCGCTGGATGATATTCGTGATTCGATCCGTGAATTGCGCCATTATCGTGAACACTTTTTTAAATTGCTTGATTAAGCCATATAATTAAAAAACCGCTAATCGACAGCGGTTTTTGTTTTTATTACTTACCAATGTTGGTATATTTATCAAAGTTTTTGATGTAATCATCAAGGTTGTCCGAGAGCATTTGTTCATACTGGGCGGTGTAGAATTTGATGATGTCATCTTTTTCTTTTTCAAAGTCTGCGCCCTTGGTAAAGCCAATCGATGCCACAGAGGCGCTGTAACGGGCTGCAGCATATAGCAAAGATGAGCCAACTTGTCCTGCGTGCGACTGTGGCGACAGTTGGCTGTTAGCTAGGTTGATAAAGGCGTCAGCACGTTCATAGAATGCGGTCATTTGTGCGTTGAATTCTTCTGGGCTGATGCTTGGTTTGTTGTCTTGGGTTTGTTCAGTCATGTGAATGTCCAAATATTGTCAAATTTAAATAAAAAAGGGTGTCAAACACCCTTTATATTGCGATGATGTATAAAATTACAACCCTGCGTCAGCACGCAGTGCATCAGCGCGATCAGTTTTTTCCCAGGTGAACGCATGGTCTGAGCCAGTACGACCAAAATGCCCATAGCTTGCGGTGACTTCATACATAGGCTGTAGCAGATCTAGCATGCGAGTGATGCCATAAGGGCGCAAATCAAAATGCGCACGGATTAAGCGTTCGATCTCGTTATCGCTAATTTTACCTGTGTTAAAGGTGTTCACAGAGATTGAGGTTGGCTCAGCGACACCGATGGCATAAGATACCTGAACCTCACAGCGATTTGCCAAACCTGCCGCGACGATGTTCTTAGCAACATAGCGACCTGCATAGGCGGCGCTGCGATCGACCTTACTTGGGTCTTTACCACTAAAAGCACCGCCGCCATGGCGTGCCATGCCGCCATAAGTATCAACGATGATTTTGCGACCTGTCAGACCAGCATCGCCAACAGGGCCGCCGATGACGAATTTACCGGTTGGGTTGATGTGATAAAGCGTGTCTTTGTGCAGCAGTTCGCTTGGAATGACAGGCTTGATGATCTCTTCCATGACGGCTTCTTTGAGTGCATCATAGCTGATGTCTGGGTGATGCTGTGTTGATAATACCAATGCATCGACAGCCAGTGGCTTATGATTGGAGTCATAACGTAGGGTAATCTGAGCCTTAGCATCAGGGCGTAGCCAGTCTAATGTACCATCTTTGCGAAGCTGCGCTTGGCGCTCCATCAAGCGATGACTTAGCTGGATTGGCGCTGGCATCAGCACGTCTGTCTCATTGGTGGCATAGCCGAACATCAGACCCTGATCGCCTGCACCTTGGTCTTCTGGGCGTTGTCTGTCCACGCCTTGAGCGATCTCAGGGGATTGCTTGCCAATCATGTTAATAACCGCGCAGCTATTACCATCAAAGCCTAGATCGCTGTGATTGTAGCCAATCTTATTTACGGTGGCGCGTACGATGCTTTCAATGTCGATGTTCGCGTGAGTACTGATCTCGCCAGCTAACACCACGGCGCCAGTCTTGGTGAGGGTCTCACAAGCGACACGTGCGTCTTTGTCCTCGGTTAAGATGGCGTCAAGCAATGCGTCGGAGATTTGGTCTGCCATCTTATCAGGATGGCCTTCTGAGACAGATTCGGAGGTAAATACTGAATAATTCATAAAAATAAACTTATAAAGATAAAATTCATGCGAATTCTGGTGGCTTTTCTAGGCTTGACAGAATGGTCGTAATATAGCTTGACTGAACGCATAAAGGATGAGGTGAGTAGAAGGTAGGTAAGCCATGCGACTGATTAAATGCTCAAGAAAGCGAGCTTTATAAATCGCAGGCTGCTACAGATATTTGGCGGAAAATTATACGCTATTTTGGGATGAATTTCCAATGAATATTTTTCATGCTTAGTTGAAAAATATTGATTGTTAGGCTACTCGACTGTTGGCGGATTTTTTCATGAATAATACGACCATCAGTGCAAAGATTTGAACGACAACGATCATTGCCACCGTAAGCCCCCACGCGCCTTTGGCGTAAGCAATCGCACACGCCCATGCGCCGATACTGCCACCGCCGTAGTAGCCCATATAATATAGTCCTGAGGCGAGCGAGCGACCTTCGGTAACACGACTGCCGATGTAGCTGATGGTGGCTGCTTGTGTGATGAACACCCCTGATGACATGACGGTCAGCCCGACGATGATCAGCCATAACGGCGAGCTTAATGTGATAAACAGACCAATCATGGAGCAGATCACCGCGCCGATGATGACATTGGTCATGCCGAACTTGGCGATGAATTTGCCTGACAAAGGAGTGATGATCATGCCGATTAAGTATAAAGAGAAGATATTAGCAAGGTGAGAGGCGTTTAGATGATATGGCTCATCCGCCAAGTGTAAGTTAACAAAGGTAAAGCAGCCCACGAGCGAGAACAGGACGCAGCCGCCCAATAGGCAGGCACTCATCACCTGTAGGTTCTTGGTGTGTGATAATAATAAAGCAAGCGAGTGTTTAAAGTTATCGCTTTTGATGAAGTTTTTTGATGATGGTAGGGCTTTGAATGCCCACAACGCCCCGATGAGTGTGCAGACCGCCATGGCGCCATAGCCATGGCGCCAACCAATCAGTTCGTGCAGATGCCCTGCAAAGAACCGCCCGCTAAAGCCGCCAAGTACCGTCCCTGCCACATATAGACTCATCATCTGCGCCACATGACTGCTGTACTCTTCACTAACATAGGCGATTAGCACCACCGTAATACCTGGTACAGCCAGCCCCTGCAAGAATCGCCATATTGACAGCTCATCCACCGTACCGCTCAGACCAATCATGCCGGTCGGTATGGCGAGTAATAACAGCGAACCGACGATGAATATCTTTCGTCCAAAGGCATCGGACAGCATGCCCATGAATGGCGACATCAGCGCGATGGCCATCACTGTCGCCCCAACCGCCACACCAATAGCTACCTCGGATGCGACAAAATCCGCCATCAGTACAGGTAAGATCGCCTGCACCGAATACACCTGCAAAAATGCAAAAAACCCAATCATCGCAACGGTGAATTTCTCAATGAAAGTGGGCTGTCGAAGGGTGGTGGGCTGAGTATTCATCGTGTTCTGGGGTTAAAAGTGGATATTGTAGCATGATTTTTGGGGCTTGCCATGTGCTTTTGGTGTTGATTTGCATCAAATTATTGCCCACCATCAAAAGCTGATTGATGGATTTTAAAATAATCCTTTTGGTGCATCGACTTTAGGATGGACTGTGATACAATTTAGGCAGTTTTTTTTGAGAATGTATAGCAATGAGTGAAACCAATCAAACTTATGATGCCATGAGCAATAATAACTACGTCAATAACCATGTGCTAATCATTGGTGGCGGTCAAGTTGGGCTGTCTTTTGCGCTACTGTTGGCGTATCATGGTATTTATAGTACGCTCATCGAGCAGTTTAAATACCCGACCATCAGCCCGGATGATGATGTTGCTCGTTCTGAATATCTAGACAGTCGCAATACTGCGCTATCAAGACGTACGGTGCAGATTTACACTGAGATAGGGTTGTGGGAGAGCTTGCAGAGCCATGCCTGCCGAATCGATGGCGTGGAGATCAGTGAGCTTGGCAGTTTTGGGCGGGCAAAACTTGATAAGACTGCTGAAGGTGTGGAGAGCTTTGGGCAAGTGATGGAGAATGCTTGGCTGGGTCGTCAGCTGCTGCTGGCGGTGCAGGCGAGCGAATTCATCACGCTCATCGATGGCGCGAGCGTCACTGACATTCGCCAAGATGATAAGCTTGCGATGGTTGTGTTTAACCAAGATGGCAAAACCAAAGAGCTGTCTGCGCCCTTGGTCGTGGCGTGCGATGGGCGAGATTCTATCAGTCGTCAGATCCTCAAGGTTGGCGCAGATACACACGACTATGGTCAGGTAGGTATCGTTGGCGTGGCTCAGACTGATAAGCCACATGGTCACATCGGCATTGAGAAATTCTCCGCTGTCGGACCGTTGGCGGTACTGCCGCTAACAGATGGAAATGGCGATGGCATGGACGGCACAACACAAGGCTATCGCCGTTCGGTTGTCTTCATCTGCAAGGCGGGCGAAGAAGAGCGCTATCTTAATGACGATGCATATTTTATGAATACTTTGCAAGAAGTATTTGGCAGTGACGCGGGTCGCTTTGTGGCAGTGGGGCGCCGTGGCGCTTATCCGCTGAGCCGAGTATTGGCGCACAGACAGGTGGTCGGGCGCTGCGTCATCATGGGAAATGCAGCACACACCCTGCATCCTGTAGCAGGTCAAGGCTTTAATCTGTGCCTAAGAGATGTACACGCCTTGGCAAATATGCTTGCGCATGAGAAAAATCGCCATGCGGATTATGATTTTGGTAATTATGCCAATCTTCGTGCTTATGAGCAGGCGCGCCAAAAAGACCAAAAGCGTGTCATCAAGTTCTGTGATATGGTCGTTGGTAGCTTTACCCATCCTAATCCTGTGATGAAGCTCATGCGCAATGTGGGTTTGATCGCCTTTGATAAAGTGCCAGGAATCAAGCCTTTGGTGGCGACTTATGCCATGGGATTGAAATCTTAACGGATGCCATAAAATTTTTGTAAAAACTTAAAAAACGCTTGCAATCTTGTAAAAAACCGCTATAATACACGCCTACGGAAGCTTGGCAGAGCGGTTGAATGCACCGGTCTTGAAAACCGGCGTGGGTTTGTAGCCCACCGAGAGTTCGAATCTCTCAGCTTCCGCCATTATTCTTGATTTTATCCCTTTATGGGAAATACCGCTTAGGAAGCTTGGCAGAGCGGTTGAATGCACCGGTCTTGAAAACCGGCGTGGGTTTGTAGCCCACCGAGAGTTCGAATCTCTCAGCTTCCGCCATCACATGAAAACCATCTATCTTTTAGATGGTTTTTTTATTGCTTTAAATTGCCATAAAAAATTGTTCAAATGATAAATTTACGTTAGAATGAAAGAATTTCTAAGCAAGTAAGTCATTTATGTCCTTAATACGCCGCCGCAAACTCACCAAAAATCAAACCCGTCAAATTCAAAAAAACCAAGACACGCTCATCGATGATGGGACTCTCGTGTCGGGAGTGATTGTATCGCATTTTGGTAAGCAGCTCGATGTGCAGATCACTGATCTTCCCGATGTTTTGCCTGATTTTCCCCAAGATGCTACGCCGAATGCCTTGGAGATTGGTGATGTTTGGCGCTGTCATACGCGCACCAATTTACCGATGATGGCAGCAGGGGACTGTGTGAAATTCAGCGTGGATACGACCGCAGGCATGGGGCGAATTGAGGTGCTGTCTGAGCGACGTACGCTCATCGCCCGCCCTGATCGATATAATAAAGTTAAGCCCGTGGCAGCTAATGTTGAGACGCTTGCCATTGTATTTGCACCATTGCCTAAGCCTGCGACCAATCTAATCGATCGGTATCTGTTGGTGGCAAGACTAAGCGGTGTCAGACCGCTATTAGTGCTGAATAAGGCAGATCTCATGGATGACTTTGAGGAGGTTAGGCAGATTTATCAAGAATATCAAGCGATAGGTGGGCAGTACGACTTTGACGTGGTTCAGACGTCAAGTGTAAGTCATGACGGTCTGGATGAATTAAAGGCTCAGTTGGCAGATAAGCTAACCATCTTCGCAGGACAGTCCGGCGTGGGTAAATCCAGCCTGATCAATCAAATCCTACCCGATGCCAATCAATCCACCAATATCATCTCCATCGGCTCGCAGTTAGGTCAGCACACCACGACGACCAGCCGCCTACTGCCATTTGATAATGGCGACCTGGATAAAGGGGGCATCATCGACACGCCGGGCATTCGTGAATATGGCATCTGGCATCTGTCGGCGGATGATATCATGGCAGGCTTTGATGAATTGATCGCTTTAAATGGTTCATGCCAGTTCCGCGACTGTAATCACGTGCCAAATGCCAAAGGCTGTGCCCTCTGGCAGGCGGTGGCTGATGGTGAGATTCTTGGGCGGCGCGTTGAGAGTTTTAATGAGTTGGTGGCAGAAGCCAAAATAGGGGCGTTGTCCGCCAGAAATATGGCAAAATAAGTGCAATTTTATGTACTTATCGGTATAATAGAACTTTTGAGTTTTTAAAATTGGAGCGGACGTGGAACGTTGGTTTACATTCATGGGTAATCACCCGATTTTATTTGGTATTTTGGCGGTACTGATCATCGCGTTTTTTATGGTGGAGGGTAAGCGTAACGGCAGAAAAGTTCCGCCGAGCGAGCTGGGTCTGCTGGTGAATAACCATCGTGCACGCGTGATCGACATTCGTCCTGCCAATAAATTCGCAGCATCACACATCTCAGGTAGCCGAAACATTCCTTTTAATGAATTAAAAAACCACCTAGATGAGCTGCGCGCCATCGAAGAGCCTGTGATTTTTGTGTGCGATATTGGTATGCAATCGGGCGCTGCGGTAAGCCTAGTGGGTAAGCCAAACTTCATGCGACTGTCAGGCGGTATCCAAGGCTATCAGGCGGCAGGGCTTCCATTGGCTGTGGCAAAGGTAAAAAAATAACACTTTGGGCTTGAAAATGTATTTTTTAGCCCAATTGATAAAAATAAGAATTGGTTGTTTTGACCATTTTATCATCCATAACTGTTAATAAGTGAGTCCAATGACACAAGCAATCTTATACATCAAAGAAGAATGCCCGTACTGCCGCGCTGCGCTAAAGCTACTTGACGATAAAGGCGTGGATTACGTCTCTACAAGTGTGTACGACATGAGTAGTCAAGAGCGTGCAGAAGTGGCAGCCAAGACGAATAACTATCGCACCGTGCCGCAGATTTTTATCGGCGAGACATTCATCGGTGGCTTTGATCAGCTTAATAAGCTTAATCAAAGCGGTGAACTTGATGCGATGCTAAACAGCTAAGCTTTTTTTATTACTTTAACCAGATAATCATAGGAATTTAACATGACAGAACAAGCACAACCACAGCTAGGTCTTGAGCGTATCTACGTTAAGGACATCTCTTTTGAAGTGCCGACTGCAGACGTATTCACCAAAGAATGGCAGCCAGAGATGGACATCAGCCTAGCAACTGCATCGAACGACCTTGATGAAGATCACAAAGAAATCGTTCTGACAGTTAGTGTTACCGTGAAAAACGGTGGCAGCACAGCATACATCGCAGAAGTGCAGCAGGCGGGTATTTTCTTGCTACGCAACATTCCTGAGGAGGATTTGGCTCACTTGCAGCAAGCCTATTGCCCGAATATCCTATTCCCATATGCCCGTGAAGTGATCGGTGATCTGGTATCTCGTGGCAGCTTCCCTCAGCTACTGCTAGCACCTGTGAACTTCGATCAAGCTTATCTACAAGCTCAAGCAGAAGCAGAAGGTAACACCTAAGCCTCCGCTAGGATGAAAAATAAGCAGTCTTTTGGCTGCTTATTTTTTTGGAAATTAGTTATGTGAGAAGATTGTGGGTTTTCTTCTGGGTGTGCCGATCTCTTCTAGGGTGATCTGATCAGCGGTACGACAGTTCTCTTGTGGGTGAAAGATATCGCGCGCCAGAGCGGCAATCTCATAAATAGCGCGGCGCGAATGGATGAGATTATTCTTAGGGTCTCGCCATCGTAGCGGCATGAATAGCGGGGCGGGGTGTGGGGTGGTATCGACACCTGCGCGAGCGAATTGGCGTCTGGCACGCGCCATGTGATAGCGGTCAGTGACCAGATAGATGCTTTTTGGAAGCTCGTGATGATCAAGCAGCTTGGCGGTGAAGATGGCATTTTCGCAAGTGTTCATGCTGGCATTATCGCTGGCGATGACGGACTTTCTTAGACTGCTAAGATAGTCGTCAAACCAAGGCGACTCCACGCCACTTGTGATGATGGGCAGCCCTATGTCTTTGTGCAGTTGATAAGTGCTGTTAATGCGAGATTGGCTATAGTGATTTAAAATAATGCGTCCATTGTCTCGCGTCAGACCGCCACCCAGTACCGTGATGGCGATTGGCTCTTTTGGGCTGCTTAGTGTTACCCTACTAAAGGCATCTAAAAAAAATACACTAACATTGGCAAAAATTGGTGTAAATGGCAATGCAGCGACAATCAGTGCTGTCATTATCAAGTACAACACCATTCGCCATAGCTGGGTGAGAAATCTTCGCCAAGATTGCATGATAGCCTACTTTACCCACACAGGTTCGCGAACCAAAGTAACACCAAATTTGTCCTGCACGGTGCGCACGATAAAATCCTGAGTGGTGCGGATGTCATCCTGTGTGGCAGTATAAGGCGCATGATTGGTTAGTACGAGAGCTTGTTTTTGGTGTGTTAGGATGGGGGCGATGCCTTTGCCTTTTAATCCAGCTTTATCAATCAGCCAGCCTGCTGGCACTTTGATGACTTGATCGTCAATCGGATAGCTTGGTAGGTCGAGAAATTCAGCTTTTAGGACATTGAATTGCGCTATCGGGATGATAGGGTTTTGAAAGAATGAGCCGCAATTTGCCAGAACAGCAGGGCTGGGCAGTTTACTCTCTCGGATGGCAATCACTGCATGAAAGACATCGATAGGATGCGGTAGGTCTCGACTGTTTTTAGTGGCGAAATACTGCGCCATGACGGACAGATCACCATAGTTGGTTAGAGTTTTGCACTCGTCTTTATGAAGCTTAAATATCACATGACTGATAAGATAACGACCTTCGTTGTCCTTAAAAAAACTGTGTCGATAATCAAACTGACAAGCATCCGCCTCAAACTCATGTCTTTGACCATCAGTCAAATCATAAGCGATGACTTTAGTAATAAAATCAGAGACTTGCACGCCATAAGCGCCGATATTCTGCACAGGACAAGCACCCACCAGCCCTGGGATGAGTGCCAGATTCTCAAGTCCGTAATAGCCTTTATCTAAGCAGACTTGTATGAATTCGTGCCAATTCTCACCACAGGCGACCTCTAATGTGACGCTATCGGCGTTATCATCAAGGACTTTAATGTCTTTTATTCTAGGTAGCAGTACGAGCGCATTTAGCTCATTTGGCAAGATGACATTACTGCCAAATGACAGCACAAATAAGGGTAGGCTGTGCTGCGCCGCAAAATCAATGGCATGACGTATGTCGTCAGCCAGTGTGTCGCTACTATCTAGAATCATCGCATGGCGCGCGGTACAAGACAGCGCCATGGTGTTGTTGTGCGATAGGTCGTAATGATTGAGAATGTCAGCCATGATGATCGCCATCTCTCCACGTATCAATCCAGCGTCTGCTTGCCTGCTCAATATGCTCAAACATCGCATCAAAATCGCTCACGTCGCCATAATAAGGATCAGCGACTGCCTTATCATCGAACATCATGACTTTGGCGGTGGCATCGCTGGGTGCGATTTTAAGGAGATTGGTCAGATTACTCTCATCCATCGTAAAGATTACATCAAAATCATAAAAATCCTGCGCTGTAACTTGGCGGGCGCGCAGCATGGATAGATCGTAGTTTAAATTTTTACCCACTTGGATGGCCCTGCGATCAGGAGGATGACCAATGTGGTAGCTTGCTGTGCCTGCAGAATCAAAGCGAATGTCTAGCCTAGCATCGCGTGCAATGTGTGTCATCACCGCTTCAGCAGAAGGGCTTCGGCAGATGTTGCCAAGGCAGACAAAAAGGATGGAGGTTGGCTGCATAATTATTCGAATTCTTCGGTGTTAAATTGACCCATTTTAACATAAATTGCACTGAGAATGAGTGCGATTATTTGGACTATTTTTGGTGATGTCGTGAGATTTTAGCAATAATCTTCACCAAATGTACGACAAATAATCCCATAAAATGTACTTAAGATTATTGTTAAGACAACTAATTTTCTTGGAATTTCATCAAAATTAACCAAAGAGTGCATTTGTATTTCTTTTGAATTTAACTACCCAAGGGTAGCAACAACAAGGCAGATGATCCCAAGCATTAAGAAAGAATCTTATGAATCGTAAATCATTAACAACTGCTGCATTGAGTGCAACTGTATTATTAACTGCTTGCGCAAGCGGTCCTTATACTAACGACCCACAAGCACGTAACTTTGTTGTTGCCAGCACAATGGCAGGCGCAGCTATCAGCGCATTAAGCCGCAGCGATGGCGATCGTAAAGACATCGGTAAAGGTGCCGCAGTTGGCGCAGTGGTTGGCGCTGGTACAGGGTACGTTCTGGCTAAATAATCTAAAAGCTAGAAACAAAAAAACACCGTATTTATGCACGGTGTTCTTTGTTTTGGTATATTCAAATATGTTTAAATTACCAATTATTTTTAAATTTCTCAATGTCCCGACGTTGTTTTTTGTCGGGTTTGGTAGATGGTCTGGCAAGGTTTTGTAATTTGCGTTGCTCTGCAAAAAACTCTCGGGTAGCAATGCTCTCTTCCGTCTCATCGTACAGCGTTTGGGCGATGGTAGCACTGCCCCGATTGTCAGATAAGGCTTTGATGATTATCGTTTTTTGTTCTTGGATGCTGGCATGACCTTGGCGAATGGTTAGGGTGTCACCCACTTGTAGCTCTTTGCTTGTTTTGATTTTTTGACCATTCATGTGGACTTTTCCGCCTTCTATCGCTTCTTTGGCAAGGGTGCGAGTGCGAAAAAATCGTGCTGCCCACAGCCATTTGTCGGCACGGACTTTATTTAGGGTTTGGGGTTCTTTGTTGGTTTGGTTTTTCATGGGGTGTCCAGTATTTTTATAACATCAAAGGTTTCAAACAACAACCACATTTTATCATCAAATATCCCAAACCGCTCAAAAAATTCTTGATGAGCCGTTCGCCAAAAATCAAGCGACAAATCGCCTTCGCCTTCTTGACGTGCCAACTTTTCATCAACATCACAAAAGCGAATGATGAACTGGGCGGTGTTTTGGATAACACAGCGTGGGCGGTTTTGTCCGTCTGTGACGACTTGTAGGCTACCAACGGGATAAGCTGGCTTGTCCAAATGCCAATGTAGGGCGGTGCAAGTGGCTCGCTTTTTGCCGTCTATGACAAGCCCTACAAGTTCGTCTGCCATTTGGGGGCTGTCGCCAAATGACCAATGGGGCAGGGTGGTAATGTTTAAATTGTCGGTGCTCATATTGCCAAATTTGTCAAACATAAGTGCTTCCGATTTAAAAAATTGCCATTAGGACAACCCAATGGCAATCTTGAATTTGTCAATTACATCTTCTCAACCGTCTTAATACCGAGTAAATCCAACCCCGTTTTTAAGGTCTTAGCGGTCAAATCTGCCAATTGCAGACGGCTGTTTTTGGTGTCGTCATCTGCCGACAATATTGGGCAGGCTTCATAAAACGATGAAAAAATCCCAGCCAATTCATACAAATAGCCACACAACACATGGGGCGTACCGTCTTTGGCGACTTGGCGTAGGGCTTCTTCAAATTGTAGCAATTTGACCGCCAATGCTCGCTCTTTGTCGTCCGTGATGACAATCTCGCCTGTTAGCGTGTCAGAATTTACCCCTGCTTTGGCAAAAATAGAACGCACACGAGTATAGGCGTACTGCATATAAGGGGCGGTGTTGCCTTCAAAGTTTAACATACTGTCCCAGTCAAACACATAATCGGTCGTACGGTGCTTGGATAGGTCGGCATATTTGACCGCCCCAATGGCAACCGCATCAATGAGTGCCGTCCGCTCATCGGCCGTTACGTCTGGGTTTTTGCTTTCTATCAAGACGGTGGCACGGGCAACCGCTTCATCAAGCAGGTCAGCAAGTTTGACTGTACCGCCTGTGCGAGTTTTGAACGGTTTGCCGTCTTTGCCAAGCATCATGCCAAAATTGTGATGTTCTAATTTAAAGTTATCAGGCACAAATCCGCCAAGCCGTGCAATCGCCCACGCCTGTGCCATGTGTTGGGCTTGACGAGTGTCAGAATAGACAATGGCACGGTCAGCGTGCAAGGTGTGATAGCGATAGCTTGCGGCGGCGATGTCGGTGGTGGTGTACAAAAATCCGCCGTCTTTTTTCTGAATGATGATACCAAGTGGCTCGCCTTCTTTGTTTTTAAATTCAGGCAGATATACCACAGTCGCCCCTTCATCTTCTACCGCCACGCCTTTGTCTTTTAGGGTTTTGACGATGTCAGGGAGCATGGGGTTGTATAGACTCTCGCCCATGATGTCTTTATCGGTTAGGGTTACGTTTAGGCGTTCGTAACTGGCTTGGTTTTGGCTCATGGTGATGGCAACGAGTTTTTGCCACATGGCAAGGCAATATTCATCGCCACTTTGGAGTTTGACCACATAGCCACGAGCTTTTTCGGCAAAGGCTTCATCGTTATCATAAGTTGCTTTGGCATCACGATAAAAGGCTTCTAGGTCGGATAATTCCATATCGGACGCATTTTCATTTTGCATTTTTTCAAGGTAGGCGATGAGCATACCAAACTGCGTCCCCCAGTCGCCCACATGGTTGGCACGAATGACGGTGTCGCCCAAAAATTCAAGCACACGCACCGAGCTGTCGCCAATAATGGTAGAACGCAAATGTCCAACGTGCATTTCTTTGGCAACGTTTGGCGATGAATAGTCAATGACAACCGTCTCAGTGTGGTCGGACGTAATGCCCAAGCGGTCGGACGTGCGAGCGGTGTGGGCGGACTTGGCAAGAAATTCTTTGTCAAGAAAGATGTTGATAAAGCCCGGCCCTGCGATTTCTAATTTGTCGGCAATGCCGTCCAAGGCTTGGCTATTTGCCAGTTCATCAAGCACTTTTTGGGCAAATTCTCGTGGGTTTGTGCCAAGCTTTTTGGCGACGCTCATCATGCCATTGGCTTGGTAATCGCCAAACTGAGGCTTACCTGATTGCTTGATGACAGGGTCGGTGTCTTTGTCCGCCCCTGCGTTTATCATGGCGGTTTGTAGGTGGGTGTGAAGTAGGGATTGGATAGTCATGAGGGCTCTTACGAATGAATAAAATTAAACCGATTATTATACTAAAAATTTAGCGATTTGGGGGAAATCATCGATGAAAACAATCACAGGGTTTTTACCACGATGGTAAAAGTAAGATAAATTGGCTTGGTCGAAGAAGATAGGGGATTTTTCGGGTATTTGAACCGAATTTACCAAAAAACAACATTGTCATACAAAAACTGAAAAATAAATTACTTGTCATATAACTGTCATTTTTGGTTGTTAAACTTAACACCAGTAAGTTAGTGGCATCTCCTTAACACCCATGACGGGACAATTTTTCACAAGGTAATAACATGAAAGCAAACAAGTTCATCATCTCAGCACTATGCCTATCACTAGGCGCGATGACTCTAGCAGGTTGCCAAGATAAAGCAGCACCAGCAAAAGAAGGCGCAGAGCAAGCACCAGCGGCCGCAGCACCACAAGAAAACGCTACCGCTCCTGCAGCTGCAATTGATAAAGTTGCAATGAACGTAACAGGTGCAGGCGCATCATTCCCACAACCTATCTATGTACAATGGGCGCAAGGCTTCCTAGAAAAAGCAGGCGGTCAGGTTAACTATCAATCAATCGGTTCATCTGGCGGCGTGAAGCAGATCGTGGCTAAGACGGTTGATTTTGGTGCGACCGACTCGCCAATGAGCTCAGAAGAGCTTGATAAAGAAGGCTTGGTGCAGTTTCCAACTGTGATCGGTGGTGTTGTGCCAATCGTGAACATCGAAGGCATTGAAGCTGGCGCATTAAAGCTAACTGGCGACGTTCTGGCTCAAATCTATCTAGGCGACATCACTAAGTGGAACGACCCAAAAATCGCTGAGCTAAACCCAGACCTAACCCTACCTGATGAGAACATCGTGACCGTATTCCGTTCTGACGGTTCGGGCACAAGCTTCATCTTCACCAACTACCTAAGCCAAGTATCTACCAAGTGGAAAGACACTGTAGGCGCAGACAAGACAGTTAAGTGGCCAACCGCTCAAACTGGCACAGCAGGTAAAGGCAACGAAGGCGTGGCAACGTATGTAGGTCGTGTGAAGAACTCGATCGGCTATGTTGAATATGCATACGCAAAACAAAACAACATGGCGCATACCCAGCTTCAAAACGCAGCGGGTCAATTCGTTCAGCCATCACAAGAGACATTCGCGGCAGCAGCAGATGTTGATTGGTCAAACACCAAGGGCTTTAACCTAGTTCTAACCAACCAACCAAGCGACAACGCATGGCCACTGGCGTCAGCAACTTTCATCCTAGTTCACAAGAACCCAGCTAACCTAGACAACACCAAAGCCGCTCTGACTTTCTTTGATTGGGCATTTAAAGAAGGTGACGACATGGCAAAAGGTCTTGACTATGTGCCACTACCAGCGAACGTAAAAGATCTAGTTCGTAAAGAGTGGGAGCAAGTGGTTGGTCAAGATGGTAAACCACTATACGTAGTCAACTAAGCCTAAACAAGAAAAAACCATCGCTATGGTGGTTTTTTCTTTTATTTATGATTTTTCATTGAATATTGTGATGTACCTAAGCGTGATTGGAGACGCTTTTCATGGATAATGTCCTTGCCAAAAAATTAAAACGCGAGCAGCTGTACGATAAGGTATTTGTCGGCACGACTCGACTTTTCGCCACATTGGTTCTGCTTATTTTGGGTGGTATTTTGGTATCGCTCATCTACGGTGCTTGGCCCAGCATCCAAAAGTTCGGCTTTGACTTCTTAACGTCGAGCAACTGGGATGTTGTCGCTGGTGAATATGGCGCATTGGCACCGATTTATGGCACGATCTTGACATCCATCATCGCGCTGGGTATCGCCACACCTGTAAGCTTCGGTATTGCCATTTTCTTAACCGAGCTTTGCCCAAAATTCCTAAAAAAACCCCTAGGCATCTGTATTGAGCTACTGGCAGGTATTCCTTCGATTATTTATGGTATGTGGGGTCTATTCGTGTTCGCGCCGATCTTTGCAGACTATGTGCAGCCTGCACTTGCCAAGACCATCGGTCAGATTCCTGTACTTGATAAGTTCTTCTTGGGCGTACCGATGGGTATTGGTATCTTGGCAGCAGGTTTGATTTTGGCAATCATGATTATTCCATTCATCGCATCTGTCATGCGAGATGTCTTTGAGGTGACACCGCCCATGCTAAAAGAGTCTGCCTATGGATTGGGTGCAACCCGCTGGGAAGTGATCCGCAGTGTGGTACTGCCTTATACCAAGTCAGGTGTTGTCGGCGGCATCATTCTGGGTCTTGGACGTGCGCTGGGCGAGACGATGGCGGTGACATTCATCATCGGTAACACCTTCAACCTAAGCCTGGATTTGTTCGGCTCTGGCGTATCGATTACCTCAGCACTTGCCAACGAATTCGCCGAAGCGATCGACCCAATGCACGTATCATCGCTGCTGTTCTTAGGCTTGATCCTGTTCATCATTACATTCATCGTGCTGTGTATCTCAAAGCTTATGCTCATGAGAATGACCAAGAACGAAGGCCGATAAGCCAATCAAACCGTCAAATTGTAAATAAAAGGAAAAACCCATGCAAATCGAAGTCGCCAATAAACCAAAAGTTAACGTACCACGTCTAGATACACCACTGTTTCCTTCGGTGAATAAGACATCGGACAATGCCATCTACACACGCCGCCGCCTGATCAATAAAGGCTCGCTCTTATTCGCTTATGTGGCGATGGCGTTTGGCTTGTTCTGGCTTGGTTGGATTTTTTATACGCTATTTTATGAGGGTATCGCCGGACTTGGTGCGCATGTATTTAGCCTAGATACACCACCACCGGGCATGCAGGGCGGTCTGCGTAACGCCATCATCGGTAGTCTTATGATTACTGCCAGCGGTCTGCTTATCGGTACGCCGATTGGGATTTTGTGTGGTATTTATTTGGCTGAATTTGGACGTAATAGCAAGCTGGCTGCTGCCACACGCTTTATGAATGACGTGCTACTGTCCGCACCATCCATCGTGATCGGTCTATTTATCTATGGCCTCATCGTCGTGCCACAGGGTCGGTTCTCAGGTTTTGCAGGTTCTTTGGCATTATCACTGCTGGTGATTCCTGTTGTGGTGCGTACCACAGAGAACATGCTACGCCTTGTCCCGAATGCGCTTCGTGAAGCTGCCTTTGCACTAGGCACACCTAAATATAAGCTGGTCAGCATGGTTACTCTAAAAGCCGCCAAAGCAGGTGTGATGACCGGTGTGCTGCTTAGCCTTGCGCGTATCTCAGGTGAGACTGCACCGCTACTGTTCACAGCCTTGAATAACCAATTCTTCAGCACCGACATGTCATCACCGATGGCGAATTTGCCGAACGTGATTTATCAATTCGCCATGAGTCCTTATGCTGACTGGCACGCTCTGGCATGGACAGCGGCACTACTGATCGCATTGTCTGTATTGACGACGAACATCATCGCACGTGTCATGCAGTCTAAGTCACACTAATTTAAACCATTGTATTGAATTTTGAGAATAATCATGAACCTACCAACTTCTAATATCATCGCGCCATCAGTCCAAGCACCAAAGATCAGCGTGAAGGATTTTAACTTCTACTATGGCAAATTCCACGCGCTAAAGAACATCAACCTAGACATCCCTGCACATCAAGTAACAGCATTCATCGGTCCATCAGGCTGTGGTAAATCAACACTACTTCGTAGCTTCAACCGCATGTACGACCTGTATAATGAAAGCCACACCACAGGTAAGATTCTGCTTGATGGCAATGACATTCTGGGTGCTGATGTGGATGTAAACCTGCTGCGCGCCAAGGTGGGCATGGTGTTCCAAAAACCCACGCCATTCCCGATGTCAATCTATGACAATGTTGCTTTTGGGGTGAAATTATACGAAAAGCCAAGCAAAGCCGACATGGATGAGCGTGTTGAATGGGCGTTAAAAAAAGCCGCGCTATGGGCAGAAGTTAAGGACAAGTTAAAGCAGTCTGGCAACTCTCTGTCAGGTGGTCAGCAGCAGCGTCTATGCATCGCGCGTGCAGCAGCCTGCCGCCCTGAGGTACTACTGCTTGATGAGCCAACATCTGCACTAGACCCGATCTCTACAGGATTCATCGAAGAGCTGATCGGCGAGCTAAAGCATGACTATACCATCGCCATCGTCACCCATAACATGCAACAGGCGGCTCGTGTGTCTGATCAGACTGCATACATGTATCTGGGCGAGTTGATCGAGATCGGTGAGACGAACATGATGTTCACTCAGCCAAAAGTGCAGGCGACCCATGATTACATCACGGGTAAATTCGGCTAATACGCTCAAATTTTTTTGTTTCACATTTTGAGAAATTAATGGTACATTTGAGCTATTGAATGTACCATTTTTTCCAGAATTTTTTAGCATTGATATCAAGAAAAAAGGATATGTCATGCCAAGCATACTTGTCGTAGAAGATGAACTGTCTATCCAAAGACTGATTGAATTTGGTTTACAGCAGGCGGGATTTGAGGTGAATTTGGTCGAAAGTGCCGAAGATGCTAAGGCGGTCATTGATGATCGGCTTCCTGATGTGGTTCTGCTTGATTGGATGCTGCCGAAGATGTCTGGCGTGGACTTCGCCAAAGAGCTACGCATGAACGAGCGCACCAAGGATCTGCCCATCATCATGCTGACCGCGCGCGGCGAAGAGGCTGATAAGGAGCTTGGGCTTAATTTGGGTGCAGATGACTATGTTACTAAGCCATTTAGCCCACGAGAGCTGGTGGCGCGCATCAAGGCGCTACTGCGTCGCCGTGCACCGCAAAAGACAGACGACATCGTACAGGTTGGCAGATTGACCCTAAGCCCGCAGGAGCATCAAGTGAAAGTCGATGGCAAGGCGATTCATTTTGGTCCGACTGAGTTTAAACTCTTGCATTTCTTCATGACCCACACAGATCGCATCTATAGCCGCGGTGAGTTATTGGACTTGGTATGGGGCGATCATGTATTCATCGAAGAGCGTACGGTGGATGTGCACATTCGCAGGCTAAGACGCGAGCTTGAAGAGGTGGGGGTGGCACATTATATCCAAACGGTACGTGGCGTGGGTTATAGCTTTAATGACAAAGGTCAGGCCTGATGGTGCAGATGTTGGCGGTATTGGCACTTGCGCTGTTGTGCGGTGTGTTTGGCTTTTATGTGGTTGGTAATTATGCTGGGTTTATCTTTGCGATCATAGTGCTGGCAGCATGGGGCGTGTACCACAGCATTCATCTGCATCGATTGACTAAATGGCTCGACAACAGACGTCAAGCGATGCCAGAGGCGATCGGGTCGGGAGGCGGGCAGGGTGGTGTCTGGCAGGGCGTTTTTGACAAATTGTCCATCGAAGAGCGCAGCCGAACCAAGCGCAAACAACGACTAACAGATGCCATCCACCGCCTAAATCGTATGATGGCAGCCATTCCAAGCGCCGTACTCATCGTCAACGAGAAAGGCGGCATCGAATGGAAAAACGCCCGCGCTGATGAATATCTAGGGCTAAAGCCATCCAAGCTTTCATTAAAAGAACAGATTGATCATGAAGAATTTTCGTTATTTTTGGACAAAGCGATCGCACAAGGGGGGAGTGTGGACGACAAACTGACTTTGAATCAAAAAACCCTACTGATGAATTTGATTCCCATCGAGGCGAACGCCAACATGCTCATCGCGCATGATATCAGTGCCAGCGAGCAGCTCAATATCTCAAAAAATACTTTCATCGCTAACGTCTCACACGAGCTTAGAACGCCATTGACCGTCATTCAAGGCTTTCTTGAGACCTTGGCGGATAACGACCTTGATAAGCCGTTGCAGCGTGAGTTTATTGGACTGATGCAAAAAGAAAGCTCAAGAATGCTTGATTTGATCGAAGGTTTGCTTACTTTATCCCGCCTAGAGAACGACCAAAAAAGCCTAGAGCACGCCGAACCCATCAATCTATCCGAGCTGATCGAAGGCATCTGCCAAGACGCCAAAGCACTCAGCAGCAGCCATCACATCACCAGCGATATCGCGCCTGACGTGTGGGTATCAGGGGTGTACAAAGAGCTGTATAGTGTGTTTAGTAACCTTGTGTTCAATGCCATTCGCCACACTGACAACGGCACTGATGTCCATGTTCATTTGTCCGTGGGCGATGAGATTGAGTTTTTTGTGCAGGATAATGGCGAAGGGATTGATGCTGAGCATTTGGGACACTTAACCGAGCGATTCTATCGCGTGGATAAGGGCAGAAGTCGTAAGACGGGCGGTAGTGGGCTTGGGCTTGCCATTGCCAAACACGCCCTAGCACGTCATCAGGCGAGCCTAACCATTCAAAGCGAAGTGGGCGTGGGGAGCGTGTTTGGGGTAAAAATGCCAAAATCCGAGTCAGTCTAGGCGTTTGCCTGTTTCGTCTATATAAAATTCTTCGCCGTTTAGTTGCACTTTGGCTTTACCATTTTCAAAATACCCAGCATCATTATATTGAACAGGGATAACTACTTTACCTGTTTTATCAATAAAGCCCCATTTGCCGTTTTGTTTTACTTGTGCCAAGCCTTCTGAAAAATACCCAACATGGCCATATTGAACAGGGATAACCACTTTACCTGTGTTATCAATAAAACCCCATTGGCCGTTTTGGTTGACTTGTGCCAAGCCCTCTAAAAAAAACCAAGTTTCATCATATTGAACAGGGATAACCACTTTACCTGTTTTATCAATAAAGCCCCATTTGCCGTTTTGTTTTACTTGTGCCAAGCCTTCTGAAAAATACCCAACATAATCATATTGAAAAGGGATAACCACTTTACCTGTTTTGTCAATATATCCCCACTTGCCGTTTTGGTTGACTGTTGCCAAGCCTTCTAAAAAGCTCCCAACACCATCATATTGAACAGGGATAACTACTTTGCCTGTTTTATCAATAAGCCCCCATTTGCCGTTTTGTTCTACTTTTGCCAAGCCCTCTGAAAAGTCATAAGCATAATCATATTGAACAGGGATAACCACTTTACCTGTGTTATCAATAAAACCGTATTTGTCGTTTTGTTTGACTTTTGCCAAGCCTTCTAAAAAGCTCCAAGCATCATCATATTGAACAGGAACAACCACTTTACCTGTTTTATCAATAAAACCATATTTGCCGTTTCGTTTTACGGGTGCTAAGTCTTCTTTAAGGCAGTAAACTTCATCATATCCCGTTACCTGCGGTTTTTCACACGCTAAGGCAGATACTGATGATAAGGCTAGGGCGATGATAAGGGGTTTGGATAATGATTTCATAAATTTTCCCTTGGGTTGGGTGTTTGGTTTATTTTACAAAAATTCTTTGTAAGAATAAACTTTTTGACTGTTATGGATAATAAGAAACACGGCAACTAATTACCGTGTTACCGTGTTTTTTTGGGTTTATTTTAAAAACACCCCATAGCCAACATTATCCGTCAAATCTTCGCATTCATAGCCAATCTCGGTAAGTGCGTCCACGATTTGCCGACCGCTTGTGGGCGTGGCTTGTAGCCCCACCAAAATCCGCCCTTCCGCCGCTCCGTGATTGCGATAGTGGAATAAGGTTACGTTAAAATCCTGCCCCAATTTTTCAAGGAAATTTAACAACGCCCCTGGACGCTCGGGGAACATGACACGAAACAGACGTTCATCGGTCAGTCGCCCATGCCCGCCAATCAAATAGCGGATATGCGTTTTGGCAACTTCATCATCGGTTAGGTCATGAGCTTCGTATCCGCCCATATCTAGCATATCGACAATCGTGGCGCGCTCTTTTTGACCGTCTTTTAAGCCAATGCCGACAAACACCTGGGCGACATTGGGGCTGGTGGCATCTAGGCGATAGTTAAATTCGGTGATGTTTCGCCCCTGCAAACAGCGACAAAAATCCAAAAACGCCCCTGCCTGTTCGGGCAATTTTACCGTAAAAATCGCTTCTTTGTTCTCGCCAATCTCGGTGCGTTCGGCAATATAACGCAAGCGGTCAAAGTTCATATTCGCCCCTGAGACGATTGCCACGCAGTTCTTGCCAGTCAAGTCATGCTCTTTGATGTATTTTTTTAGCCCTGCCAACGCCAAAGCCCCAGACGGCTCAACGATGTGGCGGTTTTCTTCAAAGATGTCTTTCACGCTGGCACAAATTTCATCGTTATTGCACGTTATCACGTCATCGATGACCTTGCCTTGACCGTTTGATTTGGTTAGATTGGCGATGTCAAAAGGAATTTGTCCGATTTGAGCGACCGCCACCCCGTCTGCAAATAGGCTTACCTGTGGTAAGCGAGTGCGTTTGCCGTCCGCTAAGGCGACTTTTAGGCACGCCGCCCCTTCGGATTCCACCGCAATGATCTTGACGTGCGGGGCAGCTTCGCCTAAAAATGCCGACACGCCTGCCACCAAGCCACCACCGCCCACAGGCACAAAGACGTATTCCATGTCTCGCCAGTCTTGCGACAGCTCTAACGCCACCGTGCCTTGCCCTGCAATCACCAGCTCATCATCATAAGGGGCAATGTAGGTCATGCCGTCTGTCGTTGCCTTGTCTATGGCGAAGCGGTTGGCTTCATCAAAGCTGTCGCCATGCAAATGCACCGTGCCACCAAAGGCTTTAACGGCTTGCACCTTGATGTCGGGCGTGGTTTTTGGCATGACGATTAGGTTATTAAGTTTTAGGCGGTTTGCCGAGTAGGCAACCCCTTGGGCGTGGTTGCCAGCGGACGCACAGATGATGCCCTTGGCTTTTTGTTCGTCTGATAATTGGCTGATTTTATTGTATGCCCCACGCAGTTTAAAGCTAAACACAGGCTGTAAGTCTTCGCGTTTTAGGCGAATGTCGTTGTCAAAGCGTGCGGATAATTTGTCCGCCTGTTCAAGCGGGGTGCGAATGGCAACGTCATAGACGGTGGCGGTGATGATAGAACGGACGTAGTTAGATAGGGTGGTCATGAGTTTTCCTTGTCATAACGAATTTTTATAAAAATCATCAATGTAAAATCGCCCAAATCTGCATAAGCGGACTTGGGCGATGTTTTATGGGCAAGAAGTTTTGTGATTAAGCATCAAGCTGTGCCATGACGTCATCGCTAAAATTGACGTTGGTATAGACTTCTTGCACATCGTCTAAATCTTCTAGCATATCGATCATTTTTAGCACTTTTTGAGCGTCGTCGATGTTGTCGATATCAGCGGTGGTGCTTGGTGACATGGTAACTTCCATACTGTCAGCTTTTAGATCGGCTGCCAGTAAGGCATCCACCACAGCGCCGAAGTCATTAGGCTCTGTGATGACAAGCAGGCTTTCACCGTCATTCTCGATGTCGCTTGCGCCTGCTTCTAGGGCGACCTCCATGACCTTATCTTCTAATGATACATCACCAAAGACAATCTCGCCACGCTTAGAGAACAGATACGCCACTGAGCCTGATGTGCCTAGGTTGCCACCGTGTTTGCTAAACGCATGGCGAACTTCGCCCACCGTACGGTTTACGTTGTCGGTCATGGTCTCAACGATGACTGCCACACCGCCCACGCCATAGCCCTCATAGGTAATCTCTTGGACGTTGTCGCCTTCTCCGCCGCCTTGACCGCGCTCAATCGCACGCTTAATCACGTCTTTGGTCATGTTGGCGGCGTTGGCTTTTTCTAGCACGGCACGCAGGCGTGGGTTGTTGGCAGGGTCTGGGTCGCCACCTTTACTGGCAGATACGATTTCACGAATGATTTTGGTAAAGATTTTGCCTTTTGCGGCGTCTTGTTTAGCTTTACGATGTTTGATGTTTGCCCATTTACTATGACCTGCCATAGAATGCACCTTTTAAATGAAAATAATAAAATAGGTTATTATACAAGGTTTGGGCGAATTTGCCAATATTTGCTAGGGGCAATGTGTGCGATGATGCGTTTCTTGATATTCTGGCGAACTCATGTCAGGATAGCCTTGTGGTGTGCGTAGGGCCAGGATATGGCGTTGGCAATTTGGGTCGTAAGTCGGGTAGGTTTGGGGTGTTTGACGCTTATTTTCAGAAAAATCTGTCATGTTCATGCAAGCGGTCAGGACAAGGGGTAGCATTAAGATGATGATTCTCATGATGAATCAAATGTAAAAAGCCTAAAACGTATCAATCATAACAAGAATTTTGTAAAAATACTATCCCAAGCCCTAACTTTATTATAAAATACACCCATCTTTCTCTCATTCTATCTTGCATGAAAGCCCCTGTTTACAAAAAAAGCCTGCCCTTAAAAGAGAAAATCCACATCGTCATCGAAGGCACAGACACCCGAACAGGTAAGTTCTTTGATGTGGTACTGCTGATTGCTATTGCATTGTCGGTGGCGGTGGTCATGCTCGATAGTGTGTTGATTTTGCGACTGCAGTACGGTCAGCTGTTTTTTTATGCTGAATGGCTGTTTACTATTCTTTTCACCATTGAATACGCGATGCGATTGTATTCTGCGCCGAATCGCAAGCGTTATGCATTTAGCTTCTTTGGGATTATTGATTTGCTGGCATTATTACCAAGCTATCTAAGCTTGTTCTTCATGGGTACGCAGTATCTGCTTGTGGTGCGTATTCTGCGTATTTTGCGAATCTTTAGGGTGTTTAAATTACGATCATACATGCAGCAGGCGGGATTTTTGGCGGCGGCGTTTAAGACCAGTCAGCATAAGATCATCGTGTTTTTCTTGTCGTTGTTGTTGCTTGTGACGATTTTTGGTTCGGTCATGTATGTGGTTGAAGGTCCTGAGAATGGCTACACCAGTATTCCGTTGTCGATTTATTGGGCGGTTGTGAGTTTGACGACGGTGGGTTATGGTGACATCTCACCAAAAACCCCAGTCGGTCAGGCGATCGCATCGATGGTCATGATTACAGGTTATGCGATCATTGCCGTGCCGACGGGGATTTTTACCGCTGAGCTTACCCGAACCATGCGCCCACAGCTGCATCCCATCAGTTGCCCAAAATGCGGTAAATTCGGCCATGCATCCAACGCCAAGTTCTGCGACCGATGCGGGCATGATTTGCACGTCTAAATAGAGTTAACAAAATAAAAGCCAATCGCGATGGATTGGCTTTTTTTTATTGAGAAATGATTAGAATTCATAAGTGAGCGATAAGGCGTAGTTACGACCTGGCGAGGTGTATCTTTGCATACCATCGCCACTCACCATAGCATTGATATTTTTGGCACCCATAAAAGTTCTTAATGTTTCCCAACTATGGTATTTCTCATTGAAGATGTTATAAGCACCTGCCGAAACATTAAATCCATTGTTGAAGCGTTTGGTGCCATATAGATCAAATAGGGTATAGGATTTGCTGTATGGTAGGTAGTCGGAGACTGTAATAGTATTGTTTGGACCGTCAATTTTGGCATCATTTGCTTTCTTTGAACCAACATAACGTAAACGCCCATGAATATCATAGCCGTCGTCAGCAGCATGATAGTCAAAGCCGACGACACCATTTGCTGGCATATTAGCGATAAGATTTGTACCTCGACTGGTACTATCTTTGCTAATGGCATACTCGCCCATTAGTTGCAATGTGCCATTTAGTTTGGATATTTCAGAAATATCCCATGTGCCACCAATACGTCCGCCATAAGTCTTGGCAGAGTCTACATTATAATAATTAATGGTATCATAGCCAACGCCACCAAAATCTCTATTCTCAATTTTGATGTTAATAAAATCATTGTAATCTACATAGTATCCGCCTAGCTTAACGCCAAATGTATCAAACTCGCCTTTGAATTCTAATTCATGGTTTTTTGAAGTTTCGGGTTTAAGACCATGTATAAAGCCAGTCTCTTCACGTACACCCATCCCACTAAATGCACTATAAAGCTGAGTAACGGTTGGCATTAGAAATCCGGTGGAGTATTTGTAACTGGCTTTCCAATTATCATTAAACTGATACCCTAAGCCGATTTTATAAGTAACAGCATCTTCTTTGTAGGGGTGATTGTTTGTAAATGCTTGTTGGAATTTTTCTCGATAGGACTGAAAATCAGCTACTTGCGCATAACACGCAGCTAATTTAGCTGGATCGTAAAGCCATGAGCTAAAACCATAGGATTGATTACAGGTATCATTATTGCGTCCAGTATTGTTCTGTAACAATCCATAACCTGCATCTGGAAATCTGCTAAATAATGATTTTTGATAATCTGTAAATTCTGGCTTGTATTTATAATTATCATATCTTACACCAAGTTGTGCATCTAATTTGTCATTTAGTCGAACATCATCAGAGACTACAAATGAAAAAATATTACGCTCTATGTTAGGTGTATAGACAAATGTGTCATTGGCAAGACTATCAGAGCCATTGCACATCCATTTGCTACTACCTGGACAAGCGTTTTTATTTTGGGGTGTTGCCGAATGGTCCTTGTTAGTATACTGAAAGACAGTGCTAAATTTATGTGAGCCAAATTCATCAAAGTCGATTGGGAGAAAATCGGTGCTCAAACGAAACTGTTTGGTAGTGTCAGATGTTGGGCGGTGTTCTGAGGTGTAGGCATCATTTGAGTCAACCAAACCAGTAAGCCAACTTGTAAAGCGCACATCAGTATGAGCAATTCCTTTTACTTTTTGGTGAGCAAATTCAATGTTTGTTTCATCTATCAATTGGCTATATTTGGGTAGATAGCGATAATTAATACCATAACTTTCCATATTTGCTTTGTCATGAGACATGCGACGTTGGCTTTTTAATGTGCCTTTGGTGATGGCATAACTGTGGTCTTTTCGACTAAGATAATTGCCAAATATACCAAAGCGATGTTCGTCATTCACATGATAGTATATTTTAGCCAAAAGATTGTCGCTTTTATAATCGCTCGGGTCGGGTAATATCCCACTTGTTCCTACTTCATTACTAGGAAAATTGTAATCAATAGCCAATTTATCAGAATTATGTTCTTCCATGCGATGATTTTTGAGTTCATGACCTTCACGGCGAACATAATTAACCAGTCCTTCTAGGTGTTTGGTACTGGCTGCCAGACCAACAGCTGCCATATTTTCTTCACTTTTACTCGCATAGCCAATTTTGGCATACCCACCAAAATTATTGCCATTTCTAATAAGATCGGAGGGCTCTTTTGAGGTGTAAGTAACGGCACCTCCTAGCGAGCCATTACCTGAGGTAAGAGAGTCTGCCCCTGTCTGAATGCTAATGTTTCTCATAATTTCAGGATCAATTGCAAGGCGACCGCTATACATATAACCGTAAGGCATATATATCTGATTGACTTCTAATTCAGGTAAAGCCATGCCATCTACGCTCATGGATACTCGGTTTTCATCCACGCCACGAATAGCAAAACCCTTGCTACCAAAACGACCTGTTTCAGCAACTGCCACTTCGGGGTTGTAGCGTACTAAATCACGATTATCTTGCACAATCTGCTCATCAAGCTCACGGCGTGTGACGATCTTCTCGCCAACTTTTTCTCTGGGTTTGACATTTACGGTGACATTTAGAGCATCTAGCGTGACTTTAGGTTCGTTAGTATCTTGAGCGGTCGATTGGGTGCTATAAGCCATCATTGCAGGAATGATGAGCGCCAGCAGCACTTTATTGGTTTTTGGAAAGGGTGCGTGTTGTGCCATGCGGTTTTCCTTGGTTGAATATAAATAAAGTTGAACAAAGACTGTCCAAAGCGTAGCAATGTTAACAATTTATTACAATAATGTAATTTATGGGGAATTATAACCGAGTCATTTTATTAGGTAAATAATAATCTATTTTATTTGGCTATAATTTTCAATTAAATAATATCATCATTAATAAATAATAGGTTGAAAAAGGGTATAATGCTGATTCTTGGATTGGTATTGATGTGATTTATGAACTTTCAGAATTTATTAATAAAAGCACCCGTCACCTTGTTGTTGATTGTGATTTTTGTGGGGTTTGCCTTATACCAGCTCACCCAAGGTGTTAGCATGGATAATCCTAGCACGAGTGATTTGTTGCGCTTTGGGGCGAATTTTTTGCCGTTGTCGCTCACGCATGAGCCTTGGCGTATGATTTCTAGTGTCTTTTTACATATTGGGATCATTCATCTGCTTTTTAATGGTTTTGCGGTGTACTATTTTGGACAAGTTACAGAACAGATCATTGGTAAGTGGCAGTTTTTGATGTTGTTCTTGTTGTCAGCGTTGGGTGGTAATTTGCTAAATCTATTCATCACTTGGCAGGATGTACAAGCAGGTGAATCGGTGGGGCTGTCAGCAGGCGCGTCGGGCGGCATCATGGGACTTGGTGCATTCTTATTGGTACTGGCGGTGATGCATGCGCCGACGATGTTCGTCTTGAACACCAAAAACCTATTCGTCGTGATGGCGATTAACCTTCTGATGGGGTTTGCACTGCCGGGCATTGACAATGCAGCGCATATTGGCGGCGCATTGGTTGGGGCGCTGTTTGGGATGGTGGTGTCATTGGTGTTGAAATCTAAGCTGTCGCGCGCATGGTTTTGGAAGATGTCAATGGTTGTAGCGGTAGTCTTTGGCGTGGTTTGGTGGCAGCTACATACTCAGGTTTTGGCGCTAATAGCCTAAGATAAGACCATTAGATTGCTCTTTTGAAATGTAAATACCAAGTGGTTTTGACATCAGACAGGATGGCAAAATTCCCATAAGCCCATCTCACCATCATCAAGCACTGCCCCGATAACTGCCGTTACTTGATTGCTATTAAGTCGCCAGTCACCAAGAACGACTCTTTTTTTACCATCAATGTGATGCACGGCTGGCCGATGCGTGTGCCCATGCATCAGAATGTCGCATGTAGCTAGGGCGTTGTGAGTTGCATTGTCATTCACGTCCATGATGACGGCAGTTTTTTGGGATTTGTCGTTTTGGGATTTTTGTTTGATGTTTTGAGCGAGCTGCCTGCGTTTGGTCAGTGGCTGCTTTAGGATTAGCCAAGAGACGATGGGGTTTTGGATGATTTTGCGGTAGCGTTGATAGGCTTTGTCATCGGTACACATGCGATCACCATGTTCTAGGCGCAATCTTGATGCGTTGGATAAAGTTAAAAAATAAGGTTCTTTAATCAGTGTGCCACCTAGGACATCGCACAGACCTTGGCGTATCATAAAGTCGCGATTGCCGTGCATGACGTAAATGGCGGTCTTGTGGGATAGCTTCTTTAACTGATTTAAAATGAACGTAAGCCAATGCTCAGACTTCTGGGCATCAGATAAACTTAAATAATCATCATCACCAATCCAGCTATCCAGCCAATCCCCTAGGATATAGAGTGTCTGCAGATTTGGCAGGGCCATCAACTCCTGTAATAGTGCCAAAAACGCCTGATTCAGCATTGCGGTGTCGGCAGATAAATGCAAGTCGCTCACAAATACCATGTGGATGTCATGAGGCTTGGTGGTTAGAAGATGGTTGAAATCTTGCATGGCGAATCAGCGTTTGAATTTATGAGTGATGAAAATCACAAAAAGGGCGAAAAACTATTCCGCCCTTTGTGGTGTTTGCTTTGGGTTATTTTGAGATAACTTTGGCAGAGTTGATGACGATTGGCGTGCTAGGTACGTCTGAATGGTAGCCATAGCGACCTGTTGCCACACCTTTAATTTGATTAACCACATCCATGCCGTCGGTTACTTTACCGAATACTGCATAACCCCAGCCTTGTGGTGTTGGGCTTGAGTAGTTTAGGAAGTCGTTGTTTTTAACGTTAATAAAGAACTGAGCGGTTGCAGAATGTGGGTCTTGGGTACGAGCCATGGCGATGGTGCCGATGTCGTTTTTTAGACCGTTGTCAGCTTCGTTCTTGATCGGTGTGCCGGTGCGTTTTTCGTTCATGTCCGCATCCATGCCGCCGCCTTGAATCATAAAGCCATCAATCACACGGTGGAAAATTGTACCGTCGTAATGACCGCTTTCAACGTAGTCGATGAAGTTGGCAACGGTGACAGGGGCTTTTTCGGCGTTTAGTTCGATGACGATGGCGCCGTGAGTGGTGTCAAATTGTACAACAGGCATATCCATGATTATTCCTTACAATAAAATAAAAAGTTAAGTATCAAAAATGATGGCCAAATTATAGCATACCCTTAATCAAATCCCAATCAAAAGCCAAAAAAATTACATAACCCACCCGCGCTATTAAGCCATCATTAATCTGCGTAAAACTTACGCAAAAATAGGGATGCGGCTTGCCAAGTGGGAAATTGAACCCAAAGTCATACCTATGCTACAATGCCCCAAAATCATAAATCACCTATAAGAATAATGCCAAATCTAAAAAGCTGCTTAAGCTTCATGTTACCTACATTATTACTGGCCGGCTGCGCAAGTATCGATTCATCAGACCGACAAGTTCGGCGTGCACAATTGTGGCAGTCGCCATCAGTCAGCTTTCCTAATCATACCAGTAAAGCTGAGCGAATTCGCGCCATCGCCATCAGAGAGCATCAAGCATGGGGTGAGCCTTTTATTACCGCTCAGGGACACATCGCCAAGTATAACCATTATGAATCACAGAATGCTCGATTGACAGATGGGGTTTATGCGTGGGAGCGGGTGACAGCCTATTGGCGCGACAGCGGTGCTCTGCCGCGGTTAGACAGGTCTTTTAATTATCAAAACTGTAATAAGTTGGATACGAGTCACAATTCAAACACGAATATCTGCCGAGCCTTTGCCAGTGATGTGGCATGGTCGGCAGCGTTCATCTCCTATGTGATGGCGCAGGCGGGTATTGAAGATTTTTATGTGTCGCCGCGCCATTATGATTATATGTATCGTGCGTGGCAACAAAAGGGCAGTTATCACGCTAAGAATCCTAAGCAGACAGTGCCCAAGGTCGGGGACATGCTGTGCTATGTGCGTGGCGGTTCATCGCTGTCTAGCCATGAGGCACTGACCGACCATATGGCGAATCAATCTGGAGGATTGCCTACGCACTGCGACATCGTCACGCAGATTGATCAGTCTAAGGCAGAAGCATGGCTGATCGGTGGCAATGTGCTGCACGCCGTCATGCTAAGAAAGCTGCCCATCGATGACGATGGTCGTTTTGCCTTGCCCAAATACCAAGGGGAGTGCAATCCACAAAGTGAGCAAAAGTGTAATCTCAATCAACAAAATTGGCTGATGTTATTACAGCTGCAGCCTTAAATCTGAAGCATGCCTTGAAGTGCTTATAAAAATTCTACAATTTGTTTTTGTGGAATTTTTTATTGTCATAAACTGTGTTAAAATAGCATGATTTATGCTAATTTTGGGCGACGAATTGCCCTTAAAAATAACTGAAAAAAGGTAATCCATGACCGACATCACCACTGAGAAGAATGATTTTATTCGTCAGATTATTCGTGACGACTTGGCGAGCGGCAAGCACGACAGCATCGTTACTCGCTTTCCACCAGAGCCGAATGGTTATCTGCACATCGGGCACGTCAAATCCATCTGCCTAAACTTTGGCGTGGCAAAAGAGTTTGACGGCTTGTGCAATCTTCGCTTTGATGACACCAACCCAACCGCTGAGAAGCAGGATTATGTGGACAGCATCAAGGCGGACGTTGAGTGGCTTGGCTTTAAATGGGCGGGCGATGTGCGCTATGCGTCTCATTATTTTGACCAGCTGCATGCATGGGCGATTCAGCTCATCAAGCAAGGCGATGCTTATGTAGACTTTCAGACGCCTGATGAGATTCGTGAGCATCGCGGTGGCTTTGGCAAGCCGTCTGTCGAATCGCCACAGCGAAATGCGACCATCGAAGAGAACTTGGTGCACTTTGATGACATGAAAAATGGCAAATACAAAGAAGGTCAAGCCGTACTTCGTGCCAAGATTGACATGAATCATGCCAACATGAACATGAGAGATCCTGTCATCTATCGTGTCATGCACGCTCACCATCATCAGGCGGGAGACAAGTGGTGCATCTACCCGATGTACGATTATGCTCATCCGCTGTCAGATGCGATCGAGAACATCACGCATTCGCTGTGCACGCTTGAGTTTGAAGATCATCGCCCGTTTTATGATTGGGTGGTTGAGAAAGTTGGCTTTGAAGTGCCACCACGCCAATATGAATTTAGCCGTCTAAACCTAGATCACACCCTAACTTCTAAGCGTAAACTTAAACGCTTAGTGGACATGGGCGTCGTCTCAGGCTGGGATGATCCGCGCATGCCAACCGTGGCTGGTATGAGACGTCGCGGTTATCCTGCTGAGGGTTTGCGTGATTTTTGTGAGCGCATTGGCGTATCTAAAGCAGATGGCGTCGTTGATTTTCGTCAGTTGGAATTTAGTGTGCGTAGCACGCTCGAGAATACTACCGCACGTGGCATGGCGGTGCTAAGACCATTAAAAGTCACCATTGCTAATTTTGATGAGGCGGTGGCAGACTTTGAAACTCTTAAAAAAGATACTGTTAAGGCGCGTCTGGACGATGACGTCCTGTGGCTAACTCAGCCTAAGCATCCAAATGTTGATATGGGCAATCGTGAAATTCCATTCACCAAGACCATTTACATTGATCAGACCGATTTTGAAGTGAATCCACCGGCAGGCTACAAGCGACTGTCGCCAGAGAACCGTGAAATCCGCCTACGTAACAGCTACATCCTAAAAGTAGAGGACCACATCACCGATGATAATGGTGATGTGGTCGAGTTGATCGCCACCATCGATCCTAAGACGCTGGGTAATAATCCTGAGGGACGCAAGGTCAAAGGTGTGATTCACTGGGTGTCAGCAATTCACGGTGTGGATGCAGTGGTGCGCCTGTATGAGCATCTATTATTAGAAGATGATGAGATCAATCAAGATGCTACCTTGCACGAAAAAGACATGCTTGATGCGGATACAGATGCTGATACACTATGGATTAAGCAGCACCTAAATCCTAATTCGATCACGACCTATCAAGCGGTGGTTGAGCCATCTTTGGCAGAAGTGTCAGGCGGTGAGAGATTCCAGTTTGAACGTGAAAGCTACTTTGTGGCGGACATTGTCGAGACGACCAAAGAGCTGCCTGTATTTAACCAGATCGTTGGCTTAAAAGACAGCTTTTGATATTAGCCAACCAACCAAACCGCATGTTTATCGTGCGGTTTTTTATTTGTATTTAAAAATAAAATCCCCAACCATCAATCAATTAATGCGTAAAATCCCCGAATATGATAAAGTAGTCAGTTAAAATAAACAAAAATAACAGAGTGATTATATGAAGATCTTATTAGCCAATCCACGCGGTTTTTGTGCCGGCGTGGATAGAGCCATCGCCATTGTTAATGAGGCATTGCGCCGCTTTAATCCGCCCATTTATGTGCGTCATGAAGTGGTTCATAATAAATTCGTGGTTGAAGATCTTGCCAACCGCGGGGCGATATTCGTTGAAGAGCTTGATGAAGTGCCTGATGGCGCGATTGTGATTTTTTCGGCGCATGGCGTATCTAAGGCAGTTGAGGACGAGGCAGCTCGACGTAATTTGACTGTATTTGATGCCACTTGCCCCTTGGTGACCAAAGTTCATATCGAGGTGGGTAAATTTGCCAAAGAAGGCATGGATGCGATTTTGATCGGGCATGCAGGACATCCTGAAGTTGAAGGGACGATGGGGCGATTTGATACGACCTTTGGCGGGCGCATTTATCTGGTTGAGGATGCTGATGATGTTGCGAATTTAGATTTTGAAGAAGACAAGAAGCTTGCTTTCGTTACTCAGACCACGCTGTCGATGGATGATACGGCTGTGGTGATTGATGCATTAAAGGATAAATTCCCACAAATCAACGCCCCGCGTAAGGACGACATCTGCTACGCCACCCAGAACCGTCAGGATGCGGTAAAGTCGTTGGCGGCAAACTGTGACATCGTTCTGGTGGTCGGGTCGCCAAATTCTTCTAATTCTAACCGCCTAAGAGAGCTTGCCAAGCGACTGGGTGCTAAGGCTTATCTTATTGATAACGCCAGCCAAATGGATCGTTCATGGTTTGATGGTGTGGTATGTGTGGGTGTAACGGCAGGCGCATCAGCCCCTGAAGTGCTTATCCAAGAAGTGCTAGACACCCTGCAATCATGGGGCGCCCAAAGCCCAGAAGAGATCAGTGGCATCGAAGAGAATGTTACATTTAGCCTGCCAAAATCCTTGCGTGCGTGATTGGTCTGGATTTAAGAATCAAAACAAAGAAGAATTACAATGACAAAGCTTAATTTATCACTGCGCTACACAGGTGAGATTGATGATGAACTGGTTCAGGCGTTCGGTTCTGTGACTTTGGCGCGTGTGCTGCTCGCTCGTGGCATTCACGATGAGGCACAGCTAGATACTTCGGTAGGACAGCTGTTGCCTGCATCTGACTTAACAGGACTTGATGAGGCAGCGACCTTAATCAGTCAAGCGATCGATGAGCAAAAGCGTATTTTGATCGTAGGTGACTTTGATTGTGATGGTGCAACTTCAACAGCGCTCATGGTTCGCTGCCTAAAAGAGATGGGTGCTGATGTGAATTTCTTGGTGCCTGATCGATTTAAATTTGGTTATGGATTGACACCAGAGATTGTCAGCTATGGCGCAGAGGAATTTAACCCAGAGGTTATCATCACTGTGGATAATGGCATCTCAAGCCATGACGGTGTCATGCGCGCCGATGAGCTTGGCATCCAAGTCATCATCACAGATCACCATCTGACCACCAAGCCATCTCCGAGTGCCGCCGCTGTCGTGAATCCTAACCAACAAGGCTGTAATTTTGGCAGTAAATCCCTGGTCGGCGTGGGTGTGGCATTCTATGTCATGGGTCGTGTGGCGCGCATCCGCCGTGAAGCAGGGCTATCAACGACAAGTGTCGCCAAGTATCTAGACCTTGTGGCGCTGGGTACGGTGGCGGATGTTGGAACATTGGATCAGAACAACCGCATCTTAGTGACGCATGGGGTAAATGCCATCCGTAGTGGACGTGCTTGTCATGGGGTGCTTGCGATATTAGAGCAGTCGGGTCGCGACCATGAGAAAATCAGTAGCGATGACTTGGGTTTTGCCATTGCTCCCCGCATTAATGCTGCAGGGCGTATGGATAACATGCGCACAGGCGTTGAATGCTTATTGGCGGATGATTGGAGCCGAGCGCATACGCTGGCGTTGGAGCTGAATAAATTGAATCACTCGCGCCGCGCCATCGAGACGCAAATGCGAGATGAAGCGAACGACATCATTCATGAGTTGCACCTTAGCTCTGCAGAAGAGATCAGCCTGCCGCGCGCCATCATTCTATACCAAGACAACTGGCATCAGGGGGTTATTGGCATCGTCGCAGGCAGAATTAAGGAGTGCCTGTATCGTCCGACCATCGTATTCGCTCCAGCAGATGCCCAAAAAACTGACGACGATGACTACATCAAAGGTTCAGCCAGATCCATCGCTGGCGTGCACATTCGTGATGCCATTGAGGCGGTGGCGATCGCACATCCGCACTTGATCACGCATTTTGGTGGGCATGCCATGGCGGCAGGACTTACGATTAAAAAGCGGCATTTTGATGAATTCATGCAGGAGTTCTTGATGGTGATGGATGAATTTGATGAGTTGATATTTAACGAAGAGCATTTCACAGATGGCGAACTGCTGCCCGAGGACTTTAGCCTAAGATTTGTATCAGAATTAAAGAGCGTCAGCGTTTGGGGTAACGGCTTTGCACCGCCTAGCTTTGATGGTGAATTTGAGGTGTTAAACTTCCGTGTGATGAAGGATAAGCACCTAAAACTAACCCTTCGCCTACGTCAGGTTCAGTATCCCATTGATGCCATTTGGTTTAATTATGATGCGGACAAATGGGATTATCGCGCCAGTCATGTGCACATCTTATTCGCCTTGGAGATTAACGAATGGCAGGGCAATCAGAGCCTACAACTGGTCATCAAAGATTTGGCAGTAAGCCAAATTGCACCGATGATGTCGCCGTATTAAGAATAAAAAGCGCGTTCAAATGAATGCGCTTTTTTATTTGGTTAATAGTTGAACCGCAATTTATTCATTATGAATATCAGTAACTAAGGTCGGTGACTTGACAATTACAACGAATGATTTAATAGATATAAAAAGAAAGCCCTTCTCGTTATGAGAAGGACTTCTTGGAATATGGCTCCCCAACCTGGGCTCGAACCAGGGACACACGGATTAACAGTCCGATGCTCTACCAACTGAGCTATTGGGGAATGGTGGGTCGTGCAGGATTCGAACCTGCGACCAATTGATTAAAAGTCAACTGCTCTACCAACTGAGCTAACGACCCAATTTGTGTTGCGTATTATACTAGATAATTTCAACTTTGCAAGTATTTTTTTAAATATTTTTAAAACTAACTTGCTATTAGGATAATGGTGGGTCGTGCAGGATTCGAACCTGCGACCAATTGATTAAAAGTCAACTGCTCTACCAACTGAGCTAACGACCCTTATCGCTAATGTGGTGCGTATTATACAGTATATTTAGATGTTTGCAAGTGGTTTTTTATATTTTTTATAAAAAATCGCAAACCTTTAAGTTTGCGATTTTATTGAGTGATTAATTATGTGCCAACGCATCCACAGGGTTGAGCCTTGACGCGTTACGGGCGGGCAAAAAGCCAAGCACAATGCTGATAAGCGTTGAGCAGATAAAGGCAACCACGATAGATAACGGTGAGTAAATCACACCCACGCTGTCGCCCCCCCCAAATTTATTGACAAGACTGCCTACATCAAAGGCAAGTAAAATCCCTAAGACACCGCCCCAAGCCCAAGCCCCACGATAGACACCACAGAGTCGATACCGATGATAATCCCAAGCATGGTTAAAAGCGTTCGCATTTTATGCCTTTCATGGCATAGATAGACATTTTAAAGGCTTCTTTTAGGCGGTCTATCACGCCAAATAGGGTGTTTTTGAGCCAAAGGTATTTTTGCTTGTGGCGGTGTTTTGAGTATTGTGATTATTATCTTGCTGTTCTTGATTTTTGGCATTATCAGTATAATAATCGGCGATGATATGCCCGTCCTTTAACTCAATCACCCGCTCGGCTTGGTTTGCCAAACTCGGGTCGTGCGTTACCATGATGATGGTGTGTCCGTCATCTTTTAGGCGGTGCAAGATGTTCATCACTTCCTTGCCAGAGCCACTATCCAACGCCCCTGTCGGCTCGTCTGCTAGGATAATGTCGCCCATTCATCAAAGCCCTTGCGATAGAGACACGCTGTTGCTGACCGCCTGAGAGCTGATTGGGGCGGTTGGTGGTTTTCTCGCCTAGGCCTAATTTGTAAAATAACCCCCGTTATTTACAGTATTTAAGGTAAAATACTGCAAATGAACATACACAAAAACACAAGACTGCTTCCCCACCATGGGAAGCCATTTGGATTGCTTACTATAAGAACAAGCAATCAGTGACTTCACTGGCACTCGAGTACAAAGTATCAAGACCTACCATTTACAAGGTCTTAAAACTTGCTCGCATTAAACTCCTTAAGCCTCAAACCAGTACCAATAATCGCTTTAAACAAGCCAAGTATGGCATTAAACGCTTGGCTAAGGTTGAAAAATCCATTCAAGACAAACTCAAAAGGCAAGCCAAGCGATACAACAAGTCCTATTTTGGTGAGATGGTTCATGTAGATGCCAAACGCTTACCTTTACTTAAAGGACAAAGTACAAACAGTCCTAGAGAATATCTGTTTGTTGCCGTAGATGACTATTCTTGTGAACTGTATGCTGCCATACTGCCTGACAAAACAGCCTTTGGTGCAGCACAGTTTCTGGTAGAGCAAGTGATAGAACCTTGTCCTTACCAAATTGATGTTATTTACTCTGACAATGGCACTGAATTTAAAGGCACAACACAGCATGAATTTGTCAAAGTATGTTATGATAACCACATCAACCAAAAATTTACCAAAGTAGGCAGACCACAAACCAATGGCAAAGCTGAACAGGAGATACGAACATTAATAGAGCTTTGGCATCATCAACATGAGTTTGTCAGCAGTGAACATAGAAAGCAAGAATTAACCAGATTTCTTAATTTCTACAACACTGTTAGACCACATTCATCTTTAACCAAAAAAGATGAGATTACAGGAAAAACTTTGACTTTTACGCCTTATGAATGGTTAGAGTTTTATTTTAGGCAGAGTGTAAATAACGGGTGGGTTTTTTACAGATTAGCAACTATGCTATACTACAAATATGGATTATTCATTGCTCATTTTGTTTAGTATATGAATCCTAATACGACCAAGATTTTAATACAGACGCAACATAAGGAAAAAACAATGAACCAACAAAGTACTTTAACGCTTGCAGGCATTCCTGAAACGATGCTGATTACATTGTGGGCAAAAGCGATTGAAAGCCAGCACAAAAACCCCATCATCAAAGACGAAAAAGCCTCAGAGCTTATTCAACAAATTGATTATGATTTTAACAAATTTAAACGGTCAGCATTTTCACAAGTTGGTATTGCCACACGAGCAAAACTAATTGATGATGAGACACTTGCCTTTATTAACAAACATTCGCAGGCAATTATTATTCAAATTGGTGCAGGTCTGGATACCAGATTTTATCGGCTTGGTTGTCCAAGCCATATTGTTTGGTATGATATTGATGTGTCAATGGCTATGGCTTATAGAAGCAAACTAATCGCACCCCAAGACAATGTGCATATGCTTGATTTTTCAATGCTTGATAAAGAATGGGTGGCGTATATTCAAAATAAAGATTTGCCAATTTTGGTGATTGTTGAGGGCGTGCTGATGTATTTTGATGAAAGTAAGGTGCGTCAATTTTTTGATTTGTTATGTGATAATTTTAATCATCTTGAAGTTGTTTTTGATATGTTGTATTATAAAGGTGTCGGTAATGTCAAAAAAACCGATGCCGTCTCAAAAACAAAAGACCAACCTGAATATCTTTGGTCAATGTTAAATAGTCGGGATATTGAACACTGGCATCACAAAATTCATTTTGTCAAAGAATACCATATGAGCGATTATTATGGTAATCGCTGTCCCTTTCCTTTTAATTTATTATATAAATTGCCTTATTTTTATAAAAACTTTAATCAAAGAGTTGTCAAATTGGAGCTATATTAACTATACCCAAACAACCTAATTGATGGCGGCTTGCTGACTCTTGATGGTGGTCTTGGCATTCTCCACGTCGTCGATGGCATTTTGCACATTGGCGCGTGCTGCTGCGACATTCGCCTCGGCAACCTCAACGGGAGCCTTGGCGTCATCATAGTCTTGGCGACTGACTGCATCAATCTCAACCAATTCTGCCAATCTATCAAAGGCTTTTTTTGGCCTTATTAAGCTCGCTGATGCGCGTCTCTAGTGCGGCATTGCTGCTGTCAATCGTACCGTGGCTGGAAGTCAGATTGCTCTGAGCTTGAGCTAGGCGACGTTAGCCTGATTGAGATTCGCCTCGACATTGGGGACGGTGTTTTTTTTGTTGTACTTGGTTAATTTGGGTGATCAGGTCGCCTTTTTTTTGACTTCATCACCCACGTCCACGTACAGCTTGACAATTCGCCCTGATGCCTGAGCCCCCACATCCACGCTTTGAATGGGATTGACCTTGCCTGACGCCATGACCGTGTTTTCAATGTCGCCCATCACCGCATCGGCAGTCAGATAGGGCGCGGTGCGGCTTCTTTGGGTTTAAAGAAATAATAAAGCGCAAGAGCGATCAAGGCAAGCAAGATAACGATGATTGACAACTTGGCGTACTTGGTAAATTTGGGTTTGGCGACTGTGTTCATAATCACCTGCGGACAATGATTAAAGGGCAAATAGGATTAAAATATCGATGAAATATAAAAATATTTTGGCAAAAATTTAAAAATGATAAAAGCGACTTATGATATCAATGTCATCTGTGTATAGTATAGGTCAAACCAGTATCTTTGTGCGTATTTTTTTAATTTTGTGTTACGGCGTTGTAAGCTGGTTAGACCCCATTGGTGTACCGCACAGTGACAAAACCAACTGCTGCAACAGGTACCATACATTGGCATCATTAACACCTTTGATGGTCGTATCTATGTCATAAATGGCGCTTAGCCAAGATTGGCTTGTTAAGGTTGGTGAGCGTCTGGCAGCGTTCGTGTAGCTTGATATTTTATTGCGCCAGATTCCTAGGTTGCTTGGGTTTTTGCCTGCTTGGATTTGTAGGATGAGGCGCGCATCTTTGGCGAGTGCCCATAGGACAATGCTTGGCGCAATGTCGGTATTTTTTAGATGATTGAGAATTTGTAGGGCTTTTGGGGTGTTGCCTGCCAGTACGGTGTCGGATAAGTCAAAGACGCTAAATTCCGCACCGTCCACAAGGCAGGTTGTGAGCATGTCGATGTCAATGATAGCATTCGGGTATAGTAATGACAATCGCCAAAGATTTTGATGGGCGGTAAGTAGGTTATGCTCGGTATGCGTCATGAGCATCTGCCAAGCGTCGGCATTTAGGGTAACGCCAATATGACGCGCTTGCATCCTAAGCAGCTCGCCGCGCATCCTTTCATCGTAAATGTTGCCATCGATGATGAGTCCAAGTTGGTCGAACAGCTTGATGGCTTTGGTGCTGAGTGATTTTTTGTCTTGTTTTGGGGTTTGCCACAGTAGATGATGCAGTGTGTCTGGCGCAATACGAGCCAGAGCATCAAGAGTGTCTTTGTCGGGCTTATGGTTGCCAGAGACGATGATTGCGCTGGCATCACCGAACAGGCTTAAGCTGTCAAGTTCAGCGATGACATTTGTCCAAGATTTGGCTGAGGTCAGCTCGATGCGTTTGATGGTCTGTTCGTTTGCTTGCCAGATGGGGCGACAAGCATCAATGATCCACTGACTAATCAGCGGCTCATCTGAATGAATGAGCCAAAAGCCTTGAATGGGCTGACTGCTTGCAGGGTCCGCACCCCGAAGCTGCTCATACAGAGGTATAAAACGCTGCTGCATTATCAGAGTTTGGCTTTGGCGTAATACTGTTCAGCGATACGCTGAGCCAAGTGATCGTAGAGCCGCGTTTTGGTTTTCTCACCTTGTTGATCGACGGTAACGACACTGGCCTCATTGTATTGATAGCTTTGCTCAACTTGAACAGGCGCGCGATGAGTCTGACCGCCGATGGTGTAACTAACATCTGCCATCATCACCAAGCGAACCTCGGTTAAGGTACCAACCAATTCGTAACGACGCAGACGAAGATTGTCTACTTTGACGGTGTTGACGGCAGTCGCTTGCTCTGATACACCTAATAGCTGTAAGCGCTTAACCAAAGGACGCTTTAACCCTAGTGCAAATTGGTTATCTTCTAAGATTAGCTGAGTGCTAAGGTTGGTAGGGGCAACCACAACAGCTGTACGATCGCTGCCGCGTAGGGCAAAGCCACAAGCACTTAGGCTTGTCGCTGCTGCTACCACAAATGCTAGTGCAAGGGCTTTTTTCATGTTGATTCCTATTTATCAATCAGCCTGCAACCACGAAGCTGACCAGTTTATTTGGTACGACGATGGCTTTTTTGATCTCACCCGTCAAGAATTTATCAACGCCATCGACAGCTTTGGCAAGGCCGATAAGTGTGTCATTATCCAAGCCTGTCGCTACATCCATCTTGCCGCGAACTTTGCCATTTACCTGAACGACCATGGTAATGGTGTCATTGGCAAGGGCTTCTTTGTCAAGGCTGGGGAAGCTGATGGCACGACTATCAAAGCCGAACTGTTCTAGCAGATACTCACCAGCATGAGGCGCATACAGAGCCAGCATCGACAGTAGGGTAACGATGGATTCGTGACGTGCTGCCAAGTCGTTGGTGTCATTCACATCGAAGCTGCCAATCTCATTAGCAAGCTCCATGAGAGATGAGACAGGCGTGTTTAGCGCCAGATGCTCGCCCAGACTGACATCGATCTTGGCGATGGTCTCGTGCGTCTTACGGCGTAGGTCTTTAGCAGCTTTGGTTAGTGTATTCTTATCGATTGCAAGGTTGTTATTACCATCGATGGCGGCTAGGTGCTCATTGGTGATGCGCCATACTTTTTTGACGAAGTTGTGCGGGCCTTTTAGTGCTGAATCTGACCACTCTAGTGTCTGATCGGCAGGTGCGGTAAATAGCGTGTATAGACGGACGGTGTCAGCCCCATATTGCTCGATGATCTCTTGTGGGTCAACGCCGTTGTTCTTCGATTTTGACATCTTCTCGATCTTACCAATCACGACAGGCTGACCGTCGGCGATTAGGGTCGCTTCACCATTCTCGACATTAACCTCGTGTGGGAAATAGTAAGTCGTCGAACCGTCCGCATTCTCACGATAGAAAGTTCCTGCCAGAACCATACCCTGAGCCAGTAGGTTGGCAAATGGCTCGTCGCCACCGACCAGACCCTCGTCACGCATGACCTTATGGAAGAAGCGAGCGTATAATAAGTGTAGCACTGCATGCTCAACACCGCCCACATACTGATCTACGGCAAGCCATTTGTCTGCGCCTGCACGACCCACCATCTGCGTGTCGTCATGTGGTGTGGTGAAGCGCTGAGCATACCAGCTACTCTCTACGAAGGTATCAAAGGTATCTGTCTCGCGCTCGGCAGGCTGTCCGCATTTTGGGCAGGTGCAGTCGATGAATTCTGGCATGGATTTAAGTGGGTTGCCACGTCCGTCAGGCACGACATCAGTCGGTAATACGACAGGCAGATCGGCTTCATCGACAGGAACAGTGCCGCAGTATTCGCAGTTGATCATCGGAATTGGGCAGCCCCAATAACGCTGACGAGACACACCCCAGTCACGCAGACGATACTGAGTGGTGATTTTGCCTTTGTCGCCTAGAATCTGTGCGATCTTAGCGGTGGCGTCATCTTTATTAAGACCATCTAGCTCGCCTGAATTAATGCACACACCGCCTTTGTCGCCATACCATTCTTGCCAGTTCTTATTATCATAAGCCTGTCCGCCCACGTCGATCACTTGGCGGATGGGTAGGTTGTATTTATTGGCAAATTCAAAGTCACGTTCATCGTGGGCGGGTACTGCCATGACTGCGCCCGAACCATAGCTCATCAGTACGTAGTTGGCAACCCAGACAGGCACACTTTGACCTGTAATGGGGTGGATTGCAACCAAGCCTGTATCCATGCCGACTTTCTCGGCTTTGGCAAGGTCTGCTTCTGCGACTGAGCCTTGTTTGCATTCTGCGCAGAACTGGGCGACCGCTTCGTTGTGACGGGCGGCATATTGAGCCAATGGGTGCTCGGCTGCAACTGCAAGGTAAGTCACGCCCATGATGGTGTCAGGGCGGGTGGTGAACACGTTGAGCTTGTCGGTTTGACCATCGATCTCATAAGCGAATTCCAGCTCCATGCCGTGGCTTTTGCCGATCCAGTTTTGTTGCATGGACAGGACTTGCCTTGGCCATTTGTTTTCTAACAGTTTTAAATCGTCAAGCAGTTCGTCAGCATAATCGGTGATTTTGAAGTAGTACATTGGGATGTCGCGTTTTTCAACGATTGCGCCAGAGCGCCATCCACGACCGTCTACGACTTGCTCATTGGCAAGGACGGTGTTGTCCACAGGATCCCAGTTTACGGTAGATAACTTCTTATAAACCAAGCCTTTTTTGTAAAGCTGTAAAAATAACCATTGTTCCCACTTGTAATATTCTGGGTTGCAGGTGGCGAATTCACGAGACCAATCGATAGACAGACCCAAGGCGTTTAATTGGGTGCGCATGTGATTGATGTTGGATATCGTCCATGCATAAGGAGCGACACCGTTGTCGATGGCCGCGTTCTCGGCAGGTAAACCAAACGCATCCCAGCCCATCGGTTGCATGACGTCATAGCCCTTTTGGCGGTAGTAGCGAGACAATACGTCTGTGATGGCGTAGTTACGCACGTGCCCCATGTGTAGCTTACCACTTGGGTAGGGGAACATGGATAGCATATAGCGGGTGGGTTTGCCGTTGTCGTTATTATCCGTGTGGTAGCGGTTTTCGGCTTGCCATTTGGCTTGTTGGGTGCTTTCTAAGGTATGAAAATCGTAGTCTTTTAAGGGCTGATTGGTTGTCATAATTGGCTCATGAAATAAAGATGAACATAGAAAATTTAACATACTATTATAGCTGATTTTTGCTATAATTTGCTAATATTTTGTAAAGCGAGACACCCCCATGACGACCATTTACGGCATAAAAAACTGTAACACCATGAAAAAAGCCTTTGATTTTTTAAATCAAAACAGCATAGCGCATGAATTTTTTGATTATAAAAAGTCGGTACTAAGCCAAGATGACTTCACCAAATTTGTGACAACCTTTGGCGAGAAAGTCATCAACAAGCAAGGCACAACTTACCGCAAGCTAGATGATACCACCAAAACGGTACTAACCAGTGGCGATGTGTCCGCCATGTATGAGATAGTCAAGGACAACCTTAGTGTGCTAAAACGTCCAATAGTAGTGGGCGATGACGTGGCACTTATCGGCTTTGATGAGAGCGAGTGGAGCGGGGTGTTTTGGGTGTGATGTTTATTTATATTAGATAAACTTTGTTCTAAATAAAAGCTTGGCTATTGGACGAATAAACCCCTTATCATCCGATGTAAAACTGCATAAATTTTATGAGATTCTGAATTTTAATAAAATTCGGGCAATTTAACATCATTATCGCCCAACCTTATTGCTTACTCGCACTCTCTTTATTTCCTATCTGCCTTGGCTTTACCATCTCACTAGTTGTCTTTTTTCTAATGGTCTATTCCAAAACGGCTTAAACACTTTTTTATAAAATAGAGTGGCGACAATTAGCCCCAAAGCAAACGCCCACAAACTTGTCAACCACAAGATAAATTCTAAGAAATACAGCCAGCCTGTGCCGATACTCTGGACAAAGCGATGACCAAAATTCGCCCGCTCGTCTTTGGCGATATATGCCTTGGTATCAGGCATAACCGATTCAAAAATTTGCGGATTTTGATAAAAAGCAAGTGTTATCGTGCTAAATGCCACTTGCTCGGCAAGAGCCTTACGGTCAAGCTCGGCAAGGGTTTGGCGGTATTTTGAATCCGTCATCTCGCCCACATGGGTGGACTTGTCCGCCAAATCGTCTGTTTTGGTGGCGTCAAGCTCGCCCAGTTTGGCTTGGCGTTCGGCTTCTATCTGGGCGTGTAGGGCGTTACGTTGTAAGTCTAGGGCGACATCGGTGGCGTTAAATTCTTGACCGTCCAAAAACACTACTTGCCCTTGCACCCCCTTTAAAAACTCGCCCACATTTACCTTGGGGATGCGCACAGCCATCATGCCATGACGCACAAAATGGGTCAGTACCTTTAACTGCTCGCCCCAATCGGGTAGCGGTGCGTGTCGGTGGTGTTGTTATAAATCTTGGACGTTTGGATATATCCGCCCGTTTGTAGGGTTGGGCTTTCTAACTGATCTTTGGTGGCAGCCACATCTTTGACGGCAAAATTTACGTCCGCCTTGATGATAAAGGCTTTGTTTGCCAAATGAGCCTGCTCGCCTTGGGTGGTGGCTTGACTGTCAAGGGTAGGATTGTCAGGGTTTGATTTGTCAGATTTACCACTTGCGTCCATACTGGCAACGTCTGCCTTATCCACACTTGCCACATCAGAGCTTGCCGACTGATGAGACATCTCGCCGTCATGGGGCTCAGATCAGGCGGACAATAGAGCGATAAAGACGATAAGGGCAAGGGATTTTTGCATGGGGACTTCCAAACGGTTTTGGAGTAATTAAAAGATTATATTGTTAGAATCAATAAAAAAGACGGTGCTAGACCGCCTTTAAAATTTTAACCATTGATTTCTCTTAAAATCTGCGTACCCACACCTTCTTCGGTAAAGATTTCAAGCAAACAAGCGTGTGGCACTCGCCCGTCCACGATGGTCGCACTTCTAAGCCCTGCTTTGACCGCATCCAATGCCCCTGCGATTTTGGGTATCATGCCCCCGCTGATGGTGCCATCAGCGATGAGATTATCCACGTCTGTAGGCGATAGACTGGTCAGGATATTGCCACTTTTATCTAGCACGCCTTTGATGTTGGTTAGCAGAAGTAGGCGTTCGGCATTTAAAAACTGGGCCACACGGCTTGCCACTAGGTCGGCGTTGATATTATAAGTCTCGCCATTTTCGTCCACACCTAGTGGAGCGATGACGGGGATAAAGTCGCTATGGATTAGCATATTGATGACATCTGTATTGACGTGGGCGACTTCACCGACAAAGCCCAAATCAATGGGGCTACCATCTTTATCCGTCATGGCAAGTTTGGCGGCGGTGATGAGATTGGCATCTTTACCTGTCAGACCAATTGCTTTGCCACCATGTTTGTTAATGAGATTGACGATAGATTTGTTTACGCTACCGCCCAGCACCATCTCTACCACGTTCATCGTGTTTTTGTCGGTAACTCGCATGCCGTCTATGCGGTCAGACTCACGTCCAAGCTCATTCATGAGATTATCCACCTGCGGACCTCCGCCATGCACGACCACAGGATGAATGCCGACCGTTTTTAGTAAGACGATATCTCGGGCAAAAGAACTTTCTAACACAGGGTCGGTCATGGCATTACCGCCATATTTAACGACAATGAGCTTATCTTTATAACGCTGGATATAAGGCAGGGCGGTCGTGATGACCTCGCTTGTGTGTTTGGCTTCGTCTAGGGTTAGGGATTTGTGGTTTGGGGCTTTGTATTGCATGGCATTTTCCTTTCAAACAGTTGTAAAAATTTATCAATTACCAATAAAATCAATCACTCAATCCCAGAGCTACCAAACCCACTTGTCCCACGTTCGCTGTCATCGCTAAATTCATCGACAATCTCAAAACTTGGACGTACCACAGGTACCACCATATATTGAGCCATGCGTTCGGCAGGATTTAGGGTAAAATCGCTATCGCCTCTGTTCCACACTGACACCATCAGCTCACCTTGATAGTCAGCATCAATCAGACCAACAAGATTACCAAGCACAATGCCATGCTTATGCCCAAGTCCTGAACGTGGCAAAATAATCCCTGCAAAATTAGGGTCTTTGATATAAATTGCCATGCCTGTACCGATGAGTTTGGTCTCGCCCGCTTTGATAACCACAGGTTCATCAATGCACGCTCTTAGGTCTATGCCTGCCGAGCCGTCTGTGGCACGAGTGGGCAGGGGGAAATTGGGGTCAGAGCCGATTTTGGGGTTTAGGAGTTTGACTTGTACAGATTGCATGGCACGTCCTTTAGATGAATTATTGGTAAATCATAAACCAAGGATTATAACCGATTTTACAGATTTTCAAAAATAAATCCTGCGATGTGCAGGATTTAAATTCATTCACTCCAATGATACTCAAAAGTCTCGCCAGCCATCCGATCAAGGTGGTCGGTGATGACGAAGCGAAGTCGTTCTTCATCATAAGGGCGTTCTGGGCTGTCGGTGCTTTCGTTGCGAATATATTCAATATGAAGTTCGTTGTCGGTTGGTGTAAAGGTAACGTCTGCGCCAGCCATGTTCACAAAATAGCCCATGTCGGTCTCAGTGACAGTAACTTTGTGCTTAAAATGATTGGTAAGGCGCTTGGCAATGCGGGTGGCTTGGTTGGTTTGAATGGTGGTTTTTGGCATATGATGCTCCTTGTAAATTATCAGTGATGATAATAAGTCTTATTCTGCGCCTAGGCAAGCATAAATTTGGCACATAATTGTAAAAAATCCTTACGCATCATTTGGCGATTTGGCGTCTTTGCGTTACAATTGGTATTATTTTGGCTGAGGCTTGCTGTGTTATTGCGTCCGATTTTGATTGTGTTTTTGTGTTTGTTTCTGGGTCAAGTAATCGTTGAGGGACTGGGCTTGCCACTGCCTGCCAGCATCATTGGACTTTTATTGCTGTTCATGGCATTACAATCAAGGATTGTTAAGCTAGATGCGATGCAAAAGCTTGCCAAGATCATGCTTGATCATCTTGTGCTGCTTGTGATTCCTGCGTGTATTTCTATCATGCAGTACTTGGATGTCATCGCTGATGATTTGTGGATTTTATTGACTGCGACCATCGTAAGCACGCTGCTCGTGTTAATCAGTACCGCCAAGAGTTACGAGTGGCTAAGAAGACGACAAAAGCACTCTTTAAAAGGATCTAAGTGATGTCAGTATCCATCATTGAGCAGCTATCCTTGTTAAAGAGCAGCCCGTTTTTGTTGTTATTTGTGCTGATCGGTGCGTTTGAGCTTAGCCTGTGGCTGCGCCAAACTTTAAAACAACCCTTGATTAATCCTACCTTATTAACTACGGTGGCGGTAATTTTGTTTTTAAAATTATCCGATGTGTCGTGGGAGGTTTTTAATCAGGCAAGTGGTTATTTGAGTTTTTGGTTGCAGCCTGTGGTGGTGTGCATGGCGGTGCCGCTTTATGTGCAGTGGCAAAAAATACGTGCTCAATGGCTGCCCATCATGGTATCTCAGCTTATCGGTTCTGTGGTGGGTATTGTCTCGGGGGTTGGGCTGGTGCGACTGCTGGGAGGTGCTGAAGATAGCATGATTGCCATTGCAGCCAAGTCTGTCACCATGCCGATCGCCATCGAAGTGACGGATGTGCTTGGTGGTGTGGTGGGCATCAGTGCGGCGACGGTATTGGTTGCAGGCGTGACAGGGCAAGTGATGGGTGTGTATGTCCTGCATCAAATGCGTGCTCGCCGATCTATGGCTCAAGGTCTATCGCTGGGCACAGCATCCCATGCGCTAGGTACAGCCAGAGCAATGCAAATGGGATCGCGTCATGTGGCCTATGCGACCGTTGGGCTGATATTAAATGGCATTTTAACTGCATTCTTGGCGCCTGTGATTGTCCCATTTTTGTTACCCTAAATTAATACACAAAAAAGCACCGCCATATGACGGTGCTTTTTTGCCGATCGAATTTATGTTGATTGGATCAGTTAGGCAGCTTTTGTAGCGACGCGATACGATCATCTAAGGTTGGGTGGCTGCGGAACAGATTGGCAATGCTAAAGCCAGTTGATTGCCCGCTTGAGATGGCGAATGCTTTCATCGATTCAGGCATCTGATCGGGACGAGCTTCAGCAGGGCGAAGGGCGTTCAGCGCAGCGATCATGTTGTCACGACCCGCTAGGCGTGCACCCATCTCATCAGCGCGGTATTCACGTAGGCGAGAGAACCACATCACGATGGTGCTGGCCAAGATGCCAAGCAGGATATCCATCACCATACTCGTCACAAAATACGCAATACCAGGGCTGTCGCTCTCATTCTTAAAGATTGCTCTGTCCACAAAATTACCGATAATACGTGCAAAGAACATCACAAAGGCGTTCACCACACCTTGAATCAGGGCAAGTGTTACCATGTCGCCATTAGCAACGTGACCGATCTCGTGAGCCAGTACCGCTTCGACTTCTTCGGCGGTCATGGTGTGTAGCAGACCTGTAGAGACAGCGACCAGTGCGCTGTTCTTGTTCCAGCCGGTAGCAAAGGCGTTCGGCTGCGCATTATCAAAAATACCCACTTCAGGCATGCCAATACCGACCGCTTTAGCTTGTTTGGCGACGGTATCGACAAGCCATTGCTCTGTACCGTTGCGTGGCGTCTCAATGACGACGGTTCCGGTGGATTTCTTTGCCATCCATTTTGACAAAAACAGCGAAATGATTGAGCCTACCATGCCATAGACTAGACACATCACGGCCAAACTTGCATAGTTAAGACCGTTCGAGCCATGCACACCGCCCAAGCCAAATACGCTGGACAAAATACCAAAAACGATGCTAAATACGACCAAAACCGCTATGTTGGTTAATAAAAATAAACCAATTCGCATCATGGGCTAGTTTTCCTTTTAAAAATAAATCTTCTGATAAGTTAAATATGTTAATTCAAAATCAGATTTTCATTAAAAAATCTGATTGATGGTATTATAAGGGTAAATTGGGAAAATTAAAGAGATTTTGAGCCCGATGCACAAAAAATAACAAAATCATCATATCTGCATCAGGTTTGTTTAATCATACCGCAGTCGGGTGACTGGCGGTATGTTATTAGATTAGTTGCTATTAACCGTGGTGTAAGTCTTATTCACGTAGACACGGCCTGCCACCTGAGAGAGTGTTGGTGTCTGCGGCGTGCTATCACTATCGGCATGAATGGCAGCTGGCGTCGGTGAGGTGTTCGTCTGAGGCGCTGTATTCATCGCAAGCTGATAACTGCTGCCACGCATGAGGTTGGTGTCATTAACATATAATGTCTGATAGCGACTATTGACCTTGCGCACGTAATTTCTGGTCTCTTTAAATGGAGGAGTGCCACCATAACGTCTGACGTTAGCATGACCTGCGTTATATGCTGCGATGATGTGATCTCGGTTTGAGAATCGTTGCGACAGCCAGGCGATGTACTTGACCCCACCCTCGATATTCTGAGCAGGATCCCAGACATTCATCACGCCCATGTCTCTGGCAGTGCCAGGCATGAGCTGCATCAGACCTTGTGCGCCTGCTGGAGAGCGGGCATAAGGATTGAATGATGATTCGGTGTGTATAATGGCTTTGACCAGCGCAGGATCAACGCCGTGACGCTCAGCAGAAGCGCGAATCATTGAGTCATAGCTGCCGCTGTTACTGATGCCAGAGCTTGCATAAGTGCTTGCGTTGGTGCCACCAAAAGCACTGCTACTGTAGTTTACGCTGCTGGCCTGAGTGAATTTGTTCACGCCGCTTGAGTTTGGTTTGATGACAGTGAGGAGTTTATTATCCACATCAGCCGCCATGGAAGATGAGGCTGATAATAATACGCCTACCAAAGTCAAAGGTAATAAGCTAATTTTCTTCATAAAGTTTAAGAATCGCAAAAATTGCGCGCATTATAGCACATACCGAATAAAGACACGATTCGTTATTTTGTTAGCGCTTGGTAAAGAATTGGGCGAATTATTGCTTAAAGATTGATAATATTACTAGTCATCATGCACACAAAATAAGGGCGCTATTGCCCTTATTTTGATTGAAAGATGGTTAAGGTCTTGGGAATTATGCGCCATATGAGACGAAACGGTCTTCAATCGGTGCATATTCTTTCTCACCAGCAGGTGCGCCGATGCCGCCAAATACGAGCTGTGCGCGAAGCTTCCAGTTGCTTGGGATGTTCCAAGTTTTAGCGACAGCATCGTCAATCACAGGGTTGTAATGTTGAAGGTTGGCGCCCACTTGTAGGGTGGCTAATGTGGTCCATAGCGCATACTGGATCATGGCGTTGGCGTGATCTGCCCAGATTGGGAAGTTCTCGGCGTAAGCAGGGAACTGTGCTTGTAAGCCTTCAATGACACTCATATCTTCAAACAGGAGTACCGTACCAGCAGCAGCCTTGAACATGTTTAACTTGCTCTTGGTGGGTGCAAAGTTCTCAGCAGGCACGATGGTGCTTAACGCCTCGATGGTTAGATCCCATAGCTTGTCGTGTTCTTGTCCATGCAAGACGACCAGACGACTCGACTGTGAATTAAATGATGATGGCGTGTGCAGTACCGCATGCTTTACAATGTCATTGATCTGTTGGGTGCTGACAGGTAGGTCTTTATTTAGTATATAAATAGAACGACGGAGTTCAGCGGCTTGTTGTAGAGTCTTGTAAGTCATGTGACAATCCTGTGATTGAATTTATTTGGTGGTGTCATTATAATCGATAGCCATGAGAAAACAATGGTGATTTTGTTGATGGATTATTTCTTAGTAAGAAATAATCTAAAAGCATGTTATAATTTAAGAAATTATTAATCTTTTAAATTTATGGATACTTTAACCAGCATTCGCGTGTTTCATCAAGTGGTGCAAAATGGCAGCTTCACTAAAGCAGCCGATGCGCTTGATATTTCGGTGGCGATGGCAAGTAAGCACATTGCACATCTAGAGCGTACACTTGGCGCAAAACTCCTACATCGCAATAGTCGCAACATCCACCTTACTGAGGCGGGCGAGCATTATCATCAAGAATCTTTGCATGCCATGGAGGTGCTTGATAACGCAAAGCAGGTCGCCACAGGGGCATCCACGCATCCGCAAGGTGAGCTAAAAATCACCATGCCTAGATGGTTTGCCAACCCTAAGGTGGCTGGATTCTTGGCAGAATTTCAACAACGATACCCAGATATTGTGCTTAATCTGTCGCTGTCGAATCAGCTGGTGGATCTGGTGGCAGAAGGGTTTGATTTGGCGCTGCGTTTAACTCATGAGCCTAAGCCATCTTTGATCACAAGACCATTGACGATGATGGATTTTTATTTGGTGGCAAGCCCTGATTATCTGTCTAGGCACGGCACGCCCACGACGCCCGATGAGCTCAACGAGCATCAGGCAATCTTGCCAACTTATGTCAAAATGGACAGCCTGACCATCACTCATAAGTTAAATAAAACCAAGCACACCATCAAGCCTACTGCAATCATAGTCAGTAACGACACTCCGATGAATACAGAGCTTGCCCTTGAAGGCGTAGGGATAGGCTATGCACCTGATTGGCTTGTGGAGTGTGACTTAGCGGCAGGTAGATTGGTGCGATTATTGCCTGATTATGATGTGCTGTCGGTGACCTTATACGCGGTGTATATGGATCGAGCTTTTTTGAGTGCAAAGGTACGTGCTTTTATTGATTTTTGGGTGGAGAAGTGCCAAAAGGAGTCTTGATCCAGCATCAAAAAAGACGCCAATCACGGCGTCTTTTTTGGTTTTTTGAAGTATTTAAATTATTCAAAAATTTCAACATGAGCAGCGGCGCGCATTTCTTGAATCCAATCTTCTTCGGCTTGAGGTGCGATACGGCTAAAAATCATCTCACGGGCAGCATTTTTGCGATATTGATCAGTCACGTCACGCGTGCGCTCATTATCAACCTTTAGGATATGCCAACCGAATTGAGAGCGGAACGGTATTGAGTAGTCGCCTTTTTCGGTGTTTTTCATAACGTTTTCAAATTCAGGCACCATCTGATCTTCGCCGACCCAGCCTAGGCTGCCACGTTGCTGCGCTGACCCTAAATCATCTGAATAAGTGGCAGCCAGGTTGGCAAAATCAGCGCCTTGTTGAAGTTCGTTGTACAGGGCGTTGATTTTTTGCTCTGCCATGGCGGCATTTTGGGTGTCGTCCACACGTGCTAGGATGTGGCTTGTTTGCCATTCTGGAATCAGCACGCGAGCATTGTCATTTTTGGCGACCAGTTTTACCACATCGATACCAGCCTCGGTTACGATGGGCTGTGTGACGCTGCCAGCTGATAGATTGGTGATTTGGGCGGCGATGTGGGCAGGTAGGGCGCTTTGATTAATCATGCCAGTGTCTGCACCTTGCGGCTGTGGCTCATAGTCCTTAACTTTATCAAGCGCGGCATTTAGTGAGTCGCCATTTTGTAGATTGGTGGTGATTTGTTCAGCGACAGATTGCGCACGAGCTTTGTCTTTGGTGTTAGCGTCCGCCTTATAAGGCACGCGAATGTGAATCAGGTGGTATTGCGTCTGTGAGATGCTAGCTGCATCAGGCGAGTTCAAGAAAGCTTCAACTTCTTGATCGGTGATGTTAACACGTGTCAATACTTGGTGCTGCCACAACGCGCCAATCGCAGCATCCTCAATGAGCTGCTTACGCAGAGCAACATAGCTACCAGCTTGCTTGCTGTCTAGCGAGGACTGTAGCGCCGCTAGAGAGTCTAGACCTTGCGAGCGAGCGATTTGTAGCATTTGGCGGTTAATGACAGCTTCGTTAGTGGTAACGCCAGCGCGTTTAATGATACCAAGCTGGATCTTACGTGTGATTAAGCCGTCTAGTGCAGCGCGCTGGATCTGTGCAGGCGTGGCATTGATGTTGTTGGCTTGGTATTCGGCAGCCAGTGCAGCACTTGCAGCGATGAGTTCGCTTTTTAGGATGATTTCATCATTGACGGCGGCGATGATGCCATCCGTGCTCTGCAAAATACTAATATTAGCGCTAGCAATAACGGATGAGCCTAGAGCGCTTACGGCAAGTAGGCCCATGAATAATGGGCGAATTAAAAATTTGCCTTGCATATCAATTCCTTGGGAAATTTGTTTTGTTAATAAAAAATCTCATTAAGTGTAGCATTTGCCACACACATCGTCAAATGTGAGTGCATAAATGTTAAGCGCTGTGCAAAATTTTACCAAACCGACAGCTAACACAAAATAGTGTAACGATTTGGCAATACCATCAATAGGCGCGTTGCCATGCATTTTGGATGTTTTCATAACCTAATACTTTATCGTTCATGAGGTTATTTAGGCGTCCGCCGCTGGTAATGCCATTTAGGCGAATCTCTGCCATGATGGCGTTGTTGGCATCATCATCAGGTTTTAGGCTGTTGCGATAACGGCGCGCATAGACAGATAACCCATAGCAGCAGTCTTCATAATTAATGCCTACCAGCGCATCTAGTAAGCGGTCGTTACGATGGTCGTATTGTGCTTGACCAAGCAGACGCCAGCGGTTATTAATCGGGAAAATGGCAGCTGCGGTATAGGCTTGCAGCGGAAGTTGAACAAGTGCTTTGTTTTCTTTGCGGTTGATCACGCCAAAGCTATACAGGCTTTGCTCATTTGGCTGATAACGAATTTGGGCGGTGACGTGATTGAGGTCATAGTCATGAGAGAATGAACCATCTGCATTGACCCATAGGCTGTTCAGTGGCTGCGTGCTTGCTTTCCAAGCCAGACCCGAGCTGTTTTCGCTATAGGCTTGACTGTTATCGATGCCGACATTCAGATCATCTAAATAAAACTGCTGCGATAATCCGCCATCAAAACGTGTCAAGCCATCTTTGTCGATATAACGATAGCTCAGCGCAGGTGTAATCGCGTGCAAATCTTGAATGCGGTCGTAGCCCAAAAACCATGAATCAGACAGCAGCTGATCGTAGCTCATGGCTGAGAATGCAGTTTCAAAGTTTGGAATATTGCTCTGATCTTTATGGGGGGTGTAGTTGTATTTTAGGCGTGGTGATAATACCTGATAGCCGCCTAATGACTCATCAAACCACCCAAATGGCGAGCCTGATTTTTCAAAGAATGCTGCAGTATCTAGCCCGATCTGTGGCGCAAATACTGAATATGAGCCTTCTTTTTCGCTAAGATTCTGAACCGCCAGACTGTCTTCGTCATAAGAGGCGTATAGGTGATTTAGGCTGACCTTTGGCGTGAAATAACCCCATGAGCGCAGCATCGGATAGCTTGCTGAGATTTGGTTGTACATACGCACACCGCTTTTTTCGGTTTCAGAATTATCCTTGATGGATTTTTTGAAATAGGCAGTGTTGTGAATGCCGGTCACATCCACGCGGTCTAATGAGCTTGGAATATTGAATCGCTCACCAAGCGCATCGATTGATTTGGGTAGAGAGTAGCTCACAGCAAGCTGCGGCAGGCGAGAATATGGCTTATCCTTGTCTTGGATTGGCGTGCCATCGTTATTGGTGCCATCAAGCGTCTGGAAGGTCTCAGCTTTTAGGTCGGCAGTCAAATGCTCGTTATAGTAATTAACACCGATGCGTCGTGATAGATTCAAAGGATTGTTTTTTAGACCCAGCGTGTCAAAATCGTTGGGGTATTTGCTGTCCGATACATGGCGATAGGTCGCATAAGCCGATAAGTTTTTGAGGGCTTTTGAGTGCCATTCATGGTCATAAAATAGATGATAACGATCTTCATCGTTGTATTTACGATCGCTTGGTAGGTAGCCACCATCAATGATGCCTGAGCCGTACTTTTCGGTCAAGTAGCGAAACTCCGCTTCAAGCATCGGGTTTTTATTCGTGAATACCGTCGGGCTTAAGGTTAAATCATAATTCGGCGCAAGATTCATGTAGTAAGGCGTCGCCACCTCAAAGCCATCAGAGGAGCCAAAGCCTGCGCGCGGCAACAAGAAGCCGCTACCGCGACGATCATCGATAGGGAAATTAAAATACGGCAAATAAAAAACAGGCACGTCTTTAATTTTTAATGTGCTGTTCTTCGCGATGCCGCGCCCTGTATCGCTGTTAATCTCAATGCTGTCAGCATCCAGATGCCATTTGCGCTCGGTGGGTGGACATGTGGTGAACATCACGTCATTCATGTGGTATTCACTGTCGCTGACTTTTTTCATTTCTTTGGCGTGCCCGTGCACACCGATGGTCGTGCTGGCAAAGGCGACGTCCTGCGCATTAGCGGTTTGGGTTTGGGCGTTATAGTCTAATTCGCCAGCCACGCCAATGATGCCTACGCCCGCACCTTTATTTTGTTTGTCGGTATTTGACTCTTGGGCGTTTAGGATGTTGGCAGGATTATCCCCAAAAACAACTTGGCCACTGGCTTTCGATTCGCCAGTTTTTGGGTTAAAGGTAATCTTATCGGCAAGTACTTGCTGATCATTTTGCTCTAGGATGACGTTACCTGACAGTTCAGCGTATTCATCGTTATCATAATAACCATAATCCGCCTGAGCGTAGTAAGTGCCATCGTTGTTCTTGGTTTGGTCTGCTTGGGCTTGGAGTGAATTTGCTGATGATTGCGCTTCTACGTCGTCAGGAAGCATTGCATCAGATGTCGCTACATCATCCAAAAAGTCCACGGTGTCATCATAATGATTGTCCGATTCTGTGTTTGCACCCAGCTGTTCAGCGAGCGTTTGGCTTTGGCGGCTTTGACTTGGGTGTATCCATACGCCCTGACAGCGCGCATTTCCGCTAGGTTTGGCGTGATAATAGCTTGCCAATCTCTCTAAGCTTTTGCTTGGTTGGCTGGCGGTTTCTTGGCTGTTTTGGATGGATTGGGCGGATTCAATGTTTTGTGCGAGCGCGCCCATGGGTAATAAACTTGCCCCAAATAACGCCATACGAACGCTCATCATCAGACGTGCTTTTGCGTGGGTGGAGTGCGTAGGGGTGAGTTTGATTGATTTCACAGCCAATAACCTTGTTTGATCTTTTTGGTAAATGTTTGCTATTTTACACTATTTTTTAATAAAAATTGCAAGATTTTATAATCATGTTGGATTCTGTTTGATGATTTTATTTGTCGTCAAATTACGCATGCTCCTGTGAAACGTGGTAAAATTTGCGATAATTTTCTTTTTTTTGATATTTTAAGGAATCAACATGACAGCACGCCATGATGAGATGATGGCTTTTTTGAATGCTAACCTAAGCATGGGTTTTCGTGTGGAGAGCTTGGCGGGCGATGCCAGCTTCCGCCGTTATCATCGTATCTATATGAACGCCGGTGAGGGTGTGTACACCACTTATCTACTCATGGATGCACCGCCTGATAAAGAAAGCGTGGTCGAATTCGTGAATGTCGCTGAGATCATGACCAGTGCTGTCAATGTGCCTGATATTATTGCACGTGACATTGAGCGAGGGTTTTTGCTGTTACAAGATTTTGGTACGGTGGAATTTGCACATCTCATTCGTGACGATGCGGACAATTTTAATGCATATTATACCAAGGCATTGCAAACTTTAGCGGACTTGCAGACTTTACCTACCGATGTTAATTTGCCTGCTTACAGTGACGAGAAGCTGTGGGCTGAGATGGATTTATTCACCGAGTGGTTCCTGCCTTATGTGGGTGTGTCTTTGACAGAAGATGCAAAGAGCATGTGGCAGACATTTAAAGATGATCTTATTGAGCAAATCAAACTGCAGCCAAAAGTCGTCGTCCACCGTGACTATCACAGTCGCAATCTCATGGCGGATAAAGGCAGTGATGCGCTTGGCGTGATTGACTTTCAAGATGCGGCCATCGGTGCGTACAGTTATGATTTGGTGAGTCTGGTGCGCGATGCTTATGTTGATTTTCATGAGACTTGGGTTAATGCTAGGATTGGCGAATTTCACGCCATCAAAGCGCTAAATATTAATTTGGATGACTTTACCAGAGACGTGAACATCATGGGCGTACAGCGCCATCTAAAAGTGCTTGGCATTTTTATTCGCCTCTTAGAACGCGATGGTAAACATCGATATCTAGAGGATATCCCAAAAGTGATGAAAGACTTGAATGCTGAGCTAGAATGGCTACAATCCCATGGTGAGCAGAGCATCGAGCCATTTTATGCGTGGCTAAAAGCGCATGTCTTGCCATCTTATCATGCTAATTTTAACTAAAAATACAAACACTAAAGGCGATATTTCGCCTTTTTTCAAGCGCATCTATATTAAGAAGAAGTACCCATGATCACTCAAGCAATGATTCTAGCAGCGGGCAAGGGCACACGCATGCGTCCCTTAACGCTAACCACGCCTAAGCCACTTGTGCCTGTTGCGGGCAAGCCTTTGATTGTTTGGCATATTGAGCGTCTGCGTGCATCAGGCATTACTGACATCGCGATTAACGTTGGCTATTTGGGAGAGATCATCATTGGTACATTGAGTCAGATGAGTCTTGGGGTGAATCTACACATCTCCAACGAGAGTGTGCTAACCGAGCCGCTAGAGACCGCAGGGGGCATCAAACAAGCCTTGGCGAATGGTTATCTGCGCGATGAGCCCTTCATTCTGGTGAATGGCGATGTTTGGAGTGAGTATGATTTTAAGCGTTTGACAGATGTCGCACTTGGCGATCGCTTAGGGCATTTGGTATTAACGGTGAATCCCGATCACAACCCAGAGGGTGATTTTGCATTAGATGGCGACAAAGCGACCCTAAAGAGCGAATCTCTGCCCAATCACACTTTTGCAGGGTTGAGTGTGTTATCACCCAAACTCATTGAATCTGTAACCGCAGGCGAGATAGCGCCACTTGCACCATTTCTAAAAAATGCCATGCTAGAAGGGCGCATCACTGGCGAGCTGATGCAGGATAAGTGGGTTGATGTGGGCACGATGGAGCGACTCGCTCAAGTCAACGAATATGTCCATCAAAACTATTCACTGTAAAATAATCAATAAAATCATAAATTTATAAATTATTTTACATTTTTATGAAAAAAGTGTTTGACACTACGCCAGAAATCTATATAATACGCACCACAACGAACGAACACGGTAACGTAAAAACAGCTAAGCCTGTTAAGTTCTACTAAGTTCAGCAGTTCCTAGAACATGGGCGGTTAGCTCAGTTGGTAGAGCGTCTGCCTTACAAGCAGAGGGTCAGCGGTTCGAATCCGTTACCGCCCACCATGTTCGCAGCGGTAGTTCAGTTGGTTAGAATACCGGCCTGTCACGCCGGGGGTCGCGGGTTCGAGTCCCGTCCGCTGCGCCATTTTTATAGTGTAACTCTTGTAGTTATCACTTTTTCCCCAAGTCCCCCCTGTCTTGGGGTTTTTTTTGTCCAAAATTTCTATTAAACTATTTCCTTTTATTTAAATGGTGGCAAGCCATGGATCAAAAGGCAGCAACTTTAATCGGCATGACATCCATCGTCTTATGGACGTCGATGGTGGGCTTGATCAAGCAGGTATCGTCATTGCTGGGTGTGTCGCTCGGTGTTGCACTCGTCTATACTGTTAGCGCATTACTGCTATTGCTTATTTTTAAGATTCTCAAGATTCATCAAGCATCAAAGATTTTCTTATGGGTATCCGCCGCACTGTTCGTATCATATGAGCTTTGCTTTTCGTTTGTTGTAGCATATGCTCGCACAGAGACGTAGGCGATCGAGGTTAGCATCTTAAACTATCGGCCGTGCTTGATGATTATCGCGCTGTATCTCGTCTTGACAGCGCTGATGATGTGGCTGAAATACATACTGTTTGATCGTAGTGTGCCAGATGAGATAAGTCCGATGTCTATCCTGTATGTGCTGGCGACAGGTGCTGCGATTGGTCTTAGCTGTGGCGCTTAGAATTTTGGTATCTTAAAAGCAAATGCAACGGCGATGGTGGTTGCATCGTATTTTACGCCTGTACTGTCTTCTGTGATCGCGGCGATATTGTTGGGTGTGTCGCTCTCGTCGTCGTTTTGGCTGGGGTGTGGCATTGGTATCAAGCGGCTCGTTGGTCTGCTATTTGACGACCAGCAACTTAATAAGGCTCAAAAAATAATCACTCATGCAATAAAATAAGGGGTCATAGCCCCTTATTTTTTATGCTTATTAGTCTAGCGTCGCCCCTGCTGCCATGCTATCAGGCAGTATTACAACGGTCAACTGTCCATCTTTTTCAGCTGATAAAATCATGCCCTCACTGATACCAAATTTCATCTTGCGTGGGGCAAGGTTGGTTACACAAATCACCGTTTTACCTTGTAACTCTTCTGGTTTGTAAAACTTAGCAATGCCGCTAAATACATTACGAGTTTGCTTTTCGCCTTGTTCATCAGTATCGCCCACATCAAGGGTAAATTGCAGTAATTTATCCGCCCCTTCAACGTGATTGCATTCAAGCACTTTGGCGACTTTCATCTCAACTTTGGCAAAATCATCAATGCCGATAAAGGTGTTTTGGTCGGTGGTTTCCACAGGCTTACTCTCTTTTTTAGATTTTTGGGCTTTTTTGGTGTCGGTGGGTTGTAGGTTCTCTTTTGAATCATCAACCATGGCTTGCACTTTTTTGGGGTCAATGCGTTGCAAAAGGGGCTTAAACTCATTGATAGAATGCGTTAGGATATGAAAGCGTTCATCAAAATTCATGCTCTCCACGTTCAAAAATTCTTTGGACTGCTCTGTCAGCTTTGGTAGTACAGGCGACAGATAGACCATGATTTTGTGAAATAGGTTTAGCCCCACAGAGCAGATGTCTTGGACATCCTTACTGTTCGGGTTTTCTTTGGCAACCGCCCACGGTTTTTTGTCGTCAATGTACTGATTGGCAAGGTCGGCAAGTGCCATAATCTCACGAATGGCGGTGCTAAATTCACGGCTTTCGTAGTGCTTGATGATACTGTCGCCAGCTTGGATAAATTTGTTTACCAATTCAGGCTCGGCGCAGGCAGCGGACAATTTATTATCAAATTGGGTGTTGATAAATTTAGCACAACGACTGGCGATGTTCACGACTTTACCGACAAGGTCGGAGTTGACTTTGGTGATGAAATCATCAAGATTTAAATCACTGTCTTCTACTTTATCAGACAATTTGGACGCAAAATAATAACGCAAATATTCAGGATTTAGGTGGTTTAGGTATGTTTCGGCTTTGATGAATGTGCCACGAGATTTGCTCATTTTTTCGCCATTGACGGTCAAAAAGCCATTGACAAATAGGCTCGTGGGCGTGCGATAATTCGCCCCTGTGAGCATGGCAGGCCAAAATAAGGCGTGGAAATAGACGATGTCTTTGCCAATAAAATGATACACTTCGGCGGTGCTGTCGGGACTCCAATAATCATCAAATGACACATCAGGGCGGTGAGCGGTCAAGTAGTTTTCAAAACTTGCCATATAGCCAATCGGAGCGTCCACCCACACATAAAAATATTTGTCGTCCGTGTCAGGGATTTTAAAGCCAAAATACGGAGCGTCTCGGCTGATGTCCCAGTCGACAAGCCCAGCCTCAAACCATTCGTCCAATTTGTTGGCGATAGAAACAGGCAGTCGTCCGTCATCTCGTGTCCATTTTTGCAAAAATTCGGTGAAGTTTGGCAATTTAAAAAAGTAATGGTCGGACGTTTTTTCCACAGGCGTTGCACCGCTTAGGGTGGAGCGCGGATTGATAAGTTCGGTGGCGTTGTAGGTTGTGCCACACACTTCGCATGAGTCGCCATATTGGTCGTCCGCTTTGCATTTGGGGCAGGTGCCTTTGATAAAGCGGTCGGATAGGAACATTTGTTTTTCAGGGTCGAATAGCTGAGTTACGGGCTTGATGGCAATGTTGCCTGCCTTATGATTGGCAAGGTAAATCGCTTCGCTGTGCTTGCGGTTGGTCTTGCTATGCGTGCTGTCGTAGTGGTCAAAAGACACGCCAAAGCCAGCGAAATCTCGTTCGTGCTCTACTTGCACGCCTTTGATTTGCTCTTCGGGCGTGATACCGTTTGCTTCGGCACGGAGCATAATCGCCGTTCCGTGAGCGTCATCGGCACAGACATAAATCACGTCATGCCCCATAGACCGCATGGCACGCACCCAAATATCGGCTTGGATATAGCCCAAAAGGTGCCCCATGTGGATAGAGCCGTTGGCGTAGGGTAGGGCGTTGGTAACAAGAATTTGGCGTTTGGCTGTCATGATGTACCTTATAAAGTTATATAATAAAATGGTTAATTCTACCGTAAATTGCCCACAAAATCACGTAAAAAAATCAAGCCAAGGAGTGCTTGGCTTGATCTAAAGGAGATTGAGTTTAATCAACGAATTTTAGACCTGAATGCGTCGGTGGCTCTGGGTCTGGTGTTGTGATGTTGGCATATTCGCTAGGGTCAAAGAAGAATCCTTCGCTGGGGTCTTCCTTGGCATAGATGCCAAGCACGGCCGCCATCGGGATCCAAACATCTTGGGATACCCCACCAAAACGCGCTGCAAAAGAAATGGACTCATTATCGATGTGTAGGTCTTTGGTTGCTTGATAAGATGCTGCCAACACCAGACGACCTTCTTGGGCATAATCAAGTGGTGCAACCACGTCGCCATGCGTGGCATCAATCATGAGATAAGCGGTCAATTCGTTATCCTCAAGCCATTCGTGCATCGCTCGAATCAGGTAAGGGCGTTTTGGTGTGAAAGTCATGATGGCTCCGTCAGTTGATTTAAAGAGGTGATGTTAAATGAGTTGGTCTGATTTATCCAAAAAGTTTGGACGGCTCGTTAGGCTGTTTTTAAAACTTGGGCGTGAAAACAACCGATCTTGGTAGGCTAACAGCGGCTTGCACAGCGTGCTTGGCAGCTCAATACCCATGCTCGGTAATCGCCAAAGTAAGGGGGCTAAGATGACATCGCACCACCCAAAGCTTTCGGACAAAAAATACTCATGCTTGACAAAAATGGGCGATAGGGTAGTCAAAGAGTCTGACAGCGATTTTTTGGCGATGAGGGCGGTTTGTGGGTTGAAGCTGTCTGGGTGAGTCAATAGCGTTCTACCCAGCGTCAGCCAGTCGGTCTGTAATCGCCATGCTAACTGCCTAACCATCGCCCGCTCTTTGGGCGTGTCGGGTAATAGTTTGCCTGCGCCGTGCCGCTCTTCTAGGTATTCAAAGATGGTATTGAGTTCATAAAGCGTGAGGTCTCGTCCCACCAAGATGGGAAGGGTGGCGTAAGGATTAAGCTCGACAAGCTCGTCTGGGCGCTCGTCCTTGACCAAGGCAAGCTCGTAGGACAGTTGTTTTTCTTCCAATAGTAATCGTATCACATGGCTGTCATAGCCATCATCGCCATACAGGATGAATTGTGTCGGTAGAAGGTGAGAAAAGTCCGCCATACCATCAGGTAATATTATTAAATGAGTCTTAGTTTAGCAAATTTTTCTGCTCGTGTGTGGATTTTTCTGTAATTTTCTCAGTGAATGCCAAAAATCATTTATAAAAAATACCGACCAGTTGGTATGTTTTTTTGAGTATGGTGATTCGATGTTCTGCTGATGTATTCAAAAAAAATAAAGACTGGACTGCATGATGGAGTCCAGTCTTTTTAAGTTGTGTTTAGTGCTAATTCTGGCAGGATTTCTGACAGCACTTAGCACAGGGTGAATGGTGTGAGGTTGAATTAAAACTTCATCTCAAAGCCCAGTGCAGCGCCTTGATTGTCGTAATTATCACGCCATTGACCTTGATAGCTTAAAGACAGCGTACTGTTGGCGGTGGGATGATATGAAATACCAAGCCCTGCACCAGTGATGGTCTTACCAACCTCATGACCTAGCACGCCAAAGCGCTGACCTTCAAAGCCTGCGAATGTGGCGCTGATGTCGCTACGGCGATCGCCATTATCCAAACCTACTGATGCCACTCCTGTGATGGCAAGTCGAGGTGTAATATTGGCAGATCCACGTACGCCGACTGTGCTGATTAGGCTTTCATAGGTGGCTTTATCTACGGTCAAACCATAAGCACCTGCACCCGTCTCGGTATAGCCATCTGATTTAGCCTGAATAAAGTCGATTTTGGCAAAGGGGGTGATGTGGCGTTCTGCCGTGCCGATTTGATGAGTCACGCCAAGACTTGCTGTGATGACATCAGCATCATAATTAGAATGAGCGATTTGATTGTTAATAATATGACGCTTGCCCTCAATACTGGCAACGCCTGCGCCAATATGAGCACGGGCAGCGGTTTTACCTGATGCACCTGCGACTGTATTGGCATAAATGTACGCCATCTTGGTATCGATATCGGCATGATGATTGACAAAGCCTTGGCTATCCACATCATTTTGGCTGTATGCCAAAGCCAGACCGATATTGCCCCGATCAACCCGAGTGTCTGCGCCGACGATGACGCCCGCTTCACGACTGTCAAAGCCCGTCAGACCGCTGGCGTGCTGGTCAAGATTGCTTTCATTACCGATGACTTTTACCCAAACGGTCTTTTTCGGGTCAAAATCTCTGGTGGAGAGGATGCTGCCAAATGCGCTACCGCTGTCCGCCACAATACGATTGACCGAACCAGATAGTAGTGGCTGCAAGTTGATGACCAGATTGGCAAGATCAGCTTGACCATAATTGATGGTGTCAGCAATGAGACTGTCCGCCAAGTCATTGGCATTGCCCGAGACTCTGTCTGCCACTGCACGATCTAAAATTTGTGCTAAATTTTGCATAGAATGTTGGGTTTGGCTATTGACAGCATTTTCAAAAGTGCCGATAATCCGCGGTTGCGGCTCAGGTTGCGGCTCAGGTTGCGGCTCAGGTTGCGGCTCAGGTTGCGGCTCAGGTTGCGGCTCAGGTTGCGGCTCAGGTTGCGGCTCAGGTTGCGGCTCAGGTTGCGGCTCAGGTTGCGGCTCAGGTTTGGTGTCTTGTGCCTTTAATTTTAGATGCACTTTATTAGCATCAGAGTAGTCCGCTTCAAAATCCACAAGTGGACTATTGTCATCTAGGCTGGCAAATTGACCGTTTAGCGTACCTGCTGATACCACATCACGCCAAACGCTGTCTTTGGTGGTGTTTGCGATAAGTTCTTCGGCATACACTTTTAGATTGCCCTTGCTGATGTCGGCAGTGCCTGTTACGACAAGTTTGCCATGTTCGTTTATGGTATCTAGTACGCCATCTTCATTCCAGTCCAGTATCCCAATGACCAGATTTTCACCATTCATGGTGTAATTGCCATTGATTTTTAGTACACCTTGTGTAACAGCAATGTCCCCTGTGAACTTTTTAGAATCTTCATTGATTTCAAGCGTGCCCGCACCCGACTTCCAAAAACCAGCTGAATCATCGGGGTTGTTTATATTAATGGCACCAACATGACCTGTCAAAACCGCATTGGGATTAATAGCGACATTTGTACCCGACTGTACATTTGCTGTTTCAAAATAAACACCCTTATTGCCAAGCTCAATTTTATTGTCTTTGGTAAAATTGGCAAATAGGTTGGGCTGATCGGTGGTAATACCAATCTCTGCCCCATTGATATAAATCTCAGACAGCCTAGAGCCGGCATTGCGGCTGATTTGGTTGGTATACAGCCCTGTCAGATAGTCATCGGTATTTTCTGCTTCGAGGCGAAGTGTGCCGCTGCCTGTGTTGCCAACAATAACTTCTTTGGTAACAAGCGTGCTGTCTTTTAGGTTGAGTGTGCCTGTGCCACCCTGTGTCCCAGCTGTACCGCCATCGCTACCACCACCAACATAAACCGCACCTGCTCTAACGTTCCCAACATGATGAAGTGATGTTTTATCCAAAGTTAGCGAACCTGTGCCACCATTGGCAATGATTAATTCATTATCAATTTGGAAATTGGAATCACCTCCCTTGATGACCACATCGGCTTGCGAGCCATCAAAAATTCCTAAATTCATGTCCTTAACGCTCATATTGTTATTTTCAAAATTAACATTTCCTTTTGAGCCTGCCATTTGTCCAACAATTAAGCTCTTTTGAATGCGATAAGTGTCACTGCTGCTGTTTAAGTTTGCATTACCCGTTGTGGCAATGACGGCAGATTGTGCCAATATCGCACTATTCACACTCACAACATCAGCAGTCGAGCCTTGACCGTCCGCTAAAATATAACTGTCGCTGAGATTAAGTTTGCTGCTAGTCAGTTTAGCAACACCATCACCATAAACACCTGCAGCCATGGAATCAGCATCTATACTAGCATTATTGGCATTAAGTGTGCCCGTGGCTTTATCGCCACGACCAATCAACAACTGATCAGCCTTAATATTTGCTTCATCACTAAGCGTTAGTGTGCCTTTTGCACCTGCTTGCTCGCCAACATTGATGATTGTAGCTGACAGCAATGTATCTTGCCCTATAAGTTCAACCGTAGCAGTACTATTATCTATACTAGCAATACTCACAATGCCAGAAGCGGTAATTTTTGCACCATTTCTACCAATCAGTTTGGCAGTATTAGATGGCGTCAATCCCAAGGCTAAAATGCCGCTTTTATTTGCTAGGCTAGCATTATCAATAACAACCGTTGCGTTTTGTCCGGCAGAAATCGCAATGTCATTGTTGCTTTCAACAACAGCTTGATTTGATATGGTGGCATTGGTATCATCACCGTTACCAAATACTAACTGCCCTTTAATGGTTGCTTTAGTATTGGGGTTGCTGATAAGTACCTCGCCATCAAAAGCTCTGTTGCCCTCAATGGTATGCGTTTGCCCGTCTGTGAATTCAATATTTGCCCCAAAGCTAGTTCCACTTACAACAAGCGAACTTGCCAACGCCAACGCCTTAACCGACTTAGTTTTGCCTTTTGCTTTGGCAAACTCCGACACACATTGATACACGCCTGTGGCATGATTAAAGATAACTCGGTAGCTTTTGTTCATAACAAAATCCTTAATATTTGTAAAATAATGAAACCATATGTTAATATAGATATTATCATAATATCAAAAGAAAAAAAATGATTTTGTCTTAAAAAATCAAGAGAAAAGTCTGTTTTTTTTCTGACTGCATTTTGCAAGAATGGCATCAATATTGGATGCACCTAAATGCCCGTTGAAAATATCTTTTTTTATGACTAAAAGGGTGGTAATTATCTTAAAATAACAAAAAAAGCCAGTGTATTCACACTGGCTTTATAATCGCTCGGGATTATTTTACATCTTTCCAGAATTCTTTGTTGAGTAGATATACTGGAATCAGTAGGACAAGCAAGAATAAAATCACGAACGCGCCATAGATTTTACGATCATGACGGACAGGCTCTGCCATCCATGCCATGAAGTTCACAAGGTCACCAACACGTGCTTTGTATTCTTCTTCACCAAGCTCTTGCTGTAGGTTATGAAGAACGTGTGGCATTGCTGCATTAGCAAGTACTAGGTTGTTCGCACCCCAAGGGCGACTTGGATCTTCGTAGAATGATAGTAAGTAAGTATATACCCAATCATCACCACGCAGACGAGTCTCTAAAGATAGGTCTGGAGGTGCGGCACCGAACCAAGCGCCTTGTAGTTCAGGATCGATGTTCGCAGTAACGTGATCACCGATCTGATCTGATGTTACCATCAAATACTTCTCAACAAGCTCTGGCGGCACGTCCAAATCCTGTGCGATACGAGAGTGACGTACGTACTGGGCTGAGTGACAGCCCACGCAGTAGTTCATGAACATGGCAGCACCACGTTGTAGTGAACCTTTGTTTGTAAGATCGATCGGAGCTTTGCTACATTCTAGAGTGGTGCTTGTACCATCAGCTTCGGTATATGTACCACAGCCGTGACCACCTGCAGCCATTGCGCTAGGGCTTGCCACCAAAGAAGCGCCCGCCAGCAGTAGACCTGCGCCTAGTGTTTTTAGGTTAAATGCTTTCATTAGTGACCTCCCGTAACACGTTCTGGTGGTTGTTTGCATTTTTCGATAGACGTGTAGAACGGCATCAGAAGGAAATACAAGAAGTATAGAATGGTGCAAATACGACCAACGATGGTAGAAGTTGGGGTAGATGCTGTACCACCTAGGTAGCCTAGAATTAGGAAACTTACCACGAAGATTGCTAGGGCGATTTTCGATAGAATGCCTTTATAGCGAATCGAGCGTACTGGTGAGCGGTCAAGCCAAGGCAACACGAACAACACGGCAATCGCTGCACCCATTGCGATAACACCACCTAGCTTACTAGGAACGGCACGCAAGATTGCATAGAATGGCATGTAGTACCATACAGGTGCGATGTGCTCAGGCGTCTTAAGAGCGTTCGCAACTTCAAAGTTTGGTTTCTCTAGGAAGTAACCACCACCTTCAGGTGCGAAGAATACCACTGCAAAGAAGCAGATGAAGAATACCACGATACCAACCATGTCATGCACAGTGTAGTAAGGGTGGAAAGGTACTCCGTCTAGAGGTACGCCATTTTTATCTTTTAGTTTCTTGATGTCGATGCCGTCTGGGTTGTTAGAACCAACGTGGTGCAGTGCAACCAAGTGCATGAATACCAAACCTACTAGGATCAATGGAATTGCAACAACGTGTAGAGCGAAGAAGCGGTTTAGTGTGATGCCGGAGATTAGGTAATCACCTTTAACCCATTCAGCAAGACCGTCACCAATCACAGGAATGGCAGCAGGTAGGTTAAGAATAACCTGAGCACCCCAGAATGACATGTTACCCCAAGGTAGCAAGTAACCAAAAAAGCCTTCAGCCATCAAGCATAGGTAGATCGCCATGCCGATCAGCCATACCAGCTCACGCGGTTTTTGATATGAACCATATAGCAGACCACGGAACATGTGCAGATAGACAACAATGAAGAACGCTGAAGCACCAGTTGAGTGCATGTAGCGGATTAACCAGCCGCCTTTAACATCACGCATGATGTATTCAAGCGAGGCAAATGCACCTTCAGCGCTAGGGTTAAACATCATGGTTAGCCAGATACCAGTAACTAACTGGTTAACCAACACAACCATTGACAACACGCCAAAGAAGTACCAAAAGTTAAAGTTTTTTGGTGCGTAGTACTTTGACATGTGGTATTCGTAAGTTTCGGTCGCAGGGTAGCGTGCATCTACCCAGCCCATAAATTTCTTAGCGATACTCATCATTACGCCTCCCCAACGGTCAAGATGCTGCCATCAATGCTGTATTCTGGAATAGGTAGGTTGGTAGGGGCAGGTACGCCACTATAAACACGTCCAGATAGGTCATACAAAGAACCGTGGCAAGGACAGAAGAAACCACCAAACCAATCAGCACCACCTAAGTCAGCCGCACCCACTTCAGGACGGAAGGTCGGTGCACAGCCAAGATGCGTACAAACACCCTCAACCACCAATATCTCAGGTTGAATTGAGCGAGTTTCGTTTCTGCAGTATTCAGGCTGAATTGAAGCTTCTGAATCAGGATCGCTTAGTTTTGGGGTAACTTTGCTAAGGTTTGCCACCATTTCTTCGGTGCGTTTAACGACAAAGATTGGTTTGCCACGATATTTTACAGTGATCATTTGACCATTTTCGATGCCGCTGATGTCGGTAATAACAGCAGCGCCCGCGGCTTCCGCTTTGGCGCTTGGATACCAAGAACGCACAAATGGGGTGGCTATCGCGCCCATACCAACTGCACCGATGGCAGCTGTGGTTGCGATTAAGACTCTACGGCGTTTAATATTCACGCCTTCGGCATGGCTCATTAAAACTTCCTCCAGAATAAAGAATGGGAATCTATCCCATACTGGGTGTGTGGACATGATAAAACAGTTTTATCACAAATCCACATTTGCTGTGCCTGTTTTACTAGTTTACTAAACATGACTATTTTAAGCTATTTTCGTCATAAAATAAATTGTTCTATTGCGCTAATGTGAAAAAAAGTCGCAAAATTTTTAATGAATTGACAAAAAAGTGCAGTTTTTTGTAAAAACCCTGCAATATCCAAGTAGAGCGGTGGGAATTGGTAAGGGTATTAAATTAATAAAAATTAACATTTAATTTATTTTTACTAAAAAATAAATTGGCCGTTTTTTATTAATTTAGATCAATATTTTGAGCAATTATTACCACTTGATAATTGTTAATTTATTAAGAATTTATCCTTTGGACAAATTATTTTAATCGTGATTAGCAGGTATAAAAAAACTCTCGCAAAACGAGAGTTTTTTGTAAATTCGCAATCGTAAGAATTAACGTTTTGAGAATTGTGGACGACGACGTGCTTTGCGTAGACCCAATTTTTTACGTTCAACTTCACGAGCATCACGAGTAACGAAGCCAGCTGCTTTTAGAGCAGGTTTTAGGCTTTCGTCAGATTCGATAAGCGCACGAGTGATACCGTGACGGATTGCACCTGCTTGACCGCTTGCGCCACCACCAGTAACGGTGATGTATAGGTCATAGCTGGTAGCTACGTCTAGTAGTTCTAGTGGCTGACGAACGACCATACGAGAAGTCTCACGACCAAAGTATTCGTCTAGTGATTTACCGTTGATTACGATGTTGCCAGTGCCTTTAGACAAGAAAACACGGGCAGTAGAAGTCTTACGGCGACCTGTACCATAATTGCGTTCCATGTTTATCTCCTTAGATGTCTAAAACTTGTGGCTGCTGTGCTGCGTGTGGGTGTTCAGTACCCGCATACAGTTTTAGCTTTTTGATCATCGCATAGCCCAAAGGACCTTTTGGTAGCATACCTTTAACGGCTTTGTGCAATACGTCTTCTGGCTTGTGAGCAAGAAGCTTAGTGAAGTTAGTCTCTTTGATACCGCCCGGGTAGCCAGTGTGACGATAATACTTCTTGTCTTCTGCTTTTTTGCCAGTAACGGCGATTTTGTCAGCATTAATAACAACGATATAATCGCCAGTATCAACGTGTGGAGTGTACGATGGCTTGTGCTTGCCACGTAGACGAGAAGCAATCTCAGAAGCTAGACGACCTAGCGTTTTGCCTTCAGCGTCCACGACATACCAGTCATGTACAACTTCAGCGGGTTTGGCACTGATAGTAGTAGTCATATAAAACCTATTTAGTTGAGTTTGAGAGTTTACAAATAAAAAAATCAGCCAAAAGGCTTAATTTTACTTGCTTTAAGAGTTGGGAAACGAAGGGCTCTCAAAAAACAGTTTCGGATTATACCAAATGATATCCAATCTGGCAAGTATTTTTGATAAAAACTGCTGTGATTGCTTTTGGAGTTTTGAAGGGGGAAATGCACTGTTAATCTGCTTTATATTATAAGGTATTTAATTGAAAAATTCCTGCAAAAACTTGCCCGACTTTGGCGGATTTTACCCAATGAACATCGAAGCTGTTTAATAACGGTTCCAGTGCCTGATCGCTTTCCACATAAAACAGTGTATCAACATGATATAACTTGTGTGTGATGATGGTATTAATAATATCATGCCATAGGTTCAGCGCGTACGGCGGATCGATAAATATGATGTCGTAAGATGAATCAAGGGTGGGTAGGGCGTTTTGGGCGGTGTTATTGATAATCTGAACATCGGACTTGGTGAGCTTTAGGGTGTCGGCTGAATATTTTAATTGGCTAGCCTGTGCGGCATTTGTCTCAATCAATGTCGCAAAAGACGCGCCACGAGACAGGCATTCAAATGCCAGCGCGCCCGAACCTGCGCAAACATCCAAGACTCGAGCATCCTGAAGCTCACCCATGAGCCAATTAAAAATCGTCTCGCGTAGGCGGTCAGGGGTAGGGCGAAGACCGTCAGCGTCGATAAAGCAGATGTTACGACGCTTGAACTGCCCGCCGATGATACGAACTTGATTGGTGGATGTATTGGATTTATTTGATTTGTTATTCTTTAGGGTTCTTGCGCTACGATTCATACTTGATATGATGGTGATTAAGATGATGCTTATTATAGCATTTATTCGATTGTGATGATGGAAAAATGGGCAAGTCTTTATATAAAATCCGTACAAGTCTGTAACGCTTGTGGGTTGGTTTATCTTATCAGAATGTGCTGATTTATCAATCAGGAAAATCTGACAGTTCGATGAAATTGTGATAAAATACCAAACGCTTTTATTTGGTTTTACTGATATGTTTACGTCCATTTGGCAAGCTCTCGCCGAACATCCTGAATTTATAGCAATGTTAACCATTCCTCCCGTCACGGCATTCGTGACTTGGGCGCATGTTTGGATGGCGCTAGAGATGCTGTTTCGCCCGATTAAGTTTTGGGGTATTCCCATTGATGGCATGCCTTTTGGCTTAAAGGGCTTGGGCTGGCAGGGCATCGTACCGGCTAAGGCTGGCAAAATCTCAGGTGTGATTGTCGATCAGACTTTGTCGAAGCTGGGCAAACTTGATGAATTTTTTCAGGCGATGGAGCCTGAAGAGATGGCGGATTTTATCACCAGTACGGTTGATAAAAATCTTGAGCAGCTGATTGATGAGATTATGCTAGAGCGCTATCAGGGAATCTGGAATAACATGCCGTATGCGATTCGCCGCCGCATCTATGCGCATGCACATAAAGAGCTTGCGACGGTGATGAAATCCTTAGTGCTGGATTTGACTTATAATGTCGAGAGACTGGTGGACATGCGTCAGATGATCGTCCGCAAGATGGAAAGCGATCGCAAGCTGATGGTTGATATGTTCTTAAGGGTGGGCAAAAAAGAAATTAACTTTATCTGGAAAATCAGTGCCTTGATTGGTTTTGGGTTTGGTATTATTCAGATGGGGATTTTTTATTTTGTACCGCAGCATTGGACAGTGCCATTTTTTGCGGCGATCTGGGGTGCGTTGACGAATTGGATTGCCATTTGGATGGTGTTTAATCCTGTTGAACCGCGCTATATTTCCTTTATTCGCATATTCCGCCGTGATGAAGAGGGTGTGCATCTGATGCTGCCGCACATTCATCGTTATTCTTGGCAGGGGGGCTTTATGAAGCGCCAAGATGAAGTATCCAGTGTGTTCGCTGAGATTGTGGTAAATGAGCTGGTCACGCTAGAAAATATCATGCATGAGATGATGTATGGCGCCAAGGCAGATGAAACTCGCACCCTGATGAAAAAGCACCTGTATGATCTGCTGGAATCACCTGTGGTTGCCACAACCCTAAAAATGGGCATGACAAGCCGTGAGCTTGATGAATTTAAAGATACAATCATTGATAAATCAATCGATGCGACCATGGTGCCAATTCGCAGTCCTGAATTGAACACATCGCGAGCAAGCAAGATATTTGGATTGTTTGAGAGTCGTATTCGTGCGCTGTCACCCCAAGAATTTCAGAATTTATTAAGACCTGCCTTTAAAGAAGACGAGATGACGCTTGTCGTACTGGGCGCGATCACGGGTCTGTTGGCAGGATGGCTGCATTTGGTGGCAGTGTTTTTCTAGAGCGCATTTTGATTTAAAGGTGTGCAACCGGGCTATGGCTTGGTTTTTATTTGATTTTATGAATAACTATAACAAGGCTGTTGGTGATGAGATTTCATTGGCTGATGGCTTTGTTTTTTGTGTTAATTTTGAAAAAAAGCCAGCATTTGCAAGCTCGTTGTTATTAATACCAAAAAGAAGGTATGTACTATGTTAATCACAGAATTGGGCTACTTTGCGCTGATTTTGGCGTTGGTGCTTGCGTTATTGCAAGCAATTTTGCCCACCGTTGGGGTCATAAAAAACCAAGTGCAGTGGCAGCGCCTTGCGCCAAGCCTCTCGGTGGCGCAGTTCTTGACTATGATGATTTCGTTTTGTGCGCTCGTAGCAGGTTTTATTTATAATGATTTTAGCCTGGTGTATGTGGCCAGTCATTCTAATAGCTTGCTGCCTTGGTATTATAAGATATCAGCGACTTGGGGTGGTCATGAGGGCTCACTGCTGCTGTGGCTGACTATTCTTGCGACTTGGTGCATGCTAGTGGCGGTATTTAGTCGTGCCTTACCTTTGGATATGCGTGCTCGCGTGCTGTCTGTATTGGCGATGGTACAGGTGATGATGCTGCTTATGCTGATTTTTACCTCAAATCCATTTGATCGTACATTACCAAATATTCCTGTGGACGGTACAGATTTAAATCCACTACTTCAAGACCTTGGGTTGATTTTCCATCCGCCGATGCTGTATATGGGCTATGTAGGTCTAGCGGTGCCATTTGCCTTCTGTATGGCGGCGCTGTGGGCAGGGCGACTAGATGCAGTATGGACGCGTTGGTCTCGCCCATGGACAGTGGCTGCTTGGGGCTTTTTGACATTGGGCATCGCGATCGGTTCTTGGTGGGCATATTATGAGCTTGGCTGGGGTGGCTGGTGGTTCTGGGACCCTGTGGAGAATGCTTCCTTTATGCCTTGGCTTGCGGTAACGGCTCTCATGCACTCCTTGGCAGTGACTGAGAAGCGTGGCGTGTTCAAGGCATGGACGATGATGTTGGCGATTTTCTCGTTTGCATTATCGCTTCTAGGTACTTTCTTGGTGCGTTCGGGTGCGATTACTTCAGTGCATTCCTTCGCGGCAGACCCTACACGTGGTCTTGCGATTCTGGCAATTTTGGGCATGGTGATCGGTGTGGGTCTGTTGATGTTTGCTTTACGCGGATGGCGATTGACGGTTGAGAGCACTTACCAGCTCAAATCTCGTGAGACGGTATTGGTGATTAATAACATCATCCTGCTCGTGGCGACGCTTGTGGTGCTGTTAGGTACGCTCTATCCGATGCTGGCAGATGTCTTTAAATGGGGTCAGGTGTCGGTGGGCCCTCCGTATTTTAATGCGTTATTTGTACCATTGACGTGGATTTTGCTTGCCTTTATGGGTGTTGGCTCAAACCTACGCTATAAATACGACAGCCGTCCACTATTAATGACCGTCATGACCTGCGCAGTGAGCGCACTTGTGCTTGGTGCTGTTGTGACCTATATGATGAGCATGCTAGAAGAATATGCGCATTTTGATTATGGTGCATATATCACAGCGGCGCTTTGTGTGTGGGTACTTGCCTTTATGGTGGTGGACATCAAGGATAAGATACGTCATGCTAAGAATCTTGGTGAAGGCTTAAGAAAGCTTACACCAAGCTACTATGGGATGCAGCTTGCTCACATCGGTGTGTTGGTCACTGCGCTTGGGGTGGCTGGCGTATCAGCGATGAGCCTAGAAAAGGACGTCGCCATGACCGTGGGCGATAGTGTGCATGTTCAGGGTTATGATTTTTATCTACAAGAATTTGATGAAGTTAAAGGGCCAAACTACGATGCCACACGAGCAACCGTACAAGTCAAAAAAGCCGACAAGCTCATCACCACGTTATACCCTGAGAAGCGCAATTATGTCGTATCAATGATGCCGATGACAGAAGTTGGCATCCGTCCAAGCTTATTGAACGAGCTGTACATCGCATTGGGCGAGCCGATTGTCGACGCTGCAGGTAATGCCAGCAATGACACTTGGGCTGTTCGTGTGTATGTTAAGCCAATGGTGCGCTGGCTATGGCTTGGGGCGATATTAATGGCACTCGGCGGACTGATCGCCATGTTCGATAGGCGTTATCGCATTAAGAAACTTGATAAATCTCTCATCCAATCTCGCTCGACCACAGGAGGCGATCATGGCAGCATCTAACAAACGCGCTTGGATTTTTATTTTGCCGCTTTTGATTTTTATTTTGGCAATGGTGATGTTTTATTTCCGCCTTGGTAAAGAGACGGATGTGAAGATCACTACCGCGATGAATAAGCCTTTGCCGCAATTTAGCCTGCCTTTATTGTCTGATACCACGCGCACGATGACGAATGCAGACCTACCAAAGACGCCATTTTTGCTGAATGCTTGGGGTTCATGGTGTCCGACTTGCTTTGTGGAGCATCCTTTTTTGATGCAGTTGCACGCTCAAGGTGTGCCCATGATTGGCATGAATTATAAAGACGAGCTGCCTGATGCGTTAGGCTATCTCAATGAGCACAAAGATCCGTTCATCTATTCGATACAAGACTTAGATGGTAGCTACGGTCTTGATTTGGGATTGACGGGTGCACCTGAGACTTTCGTTGTGGATGGGCGTGGCATCGTGTTCAAGCACGTCACAGGCGAGATTAATCAAGAGAATTGGAAAGCTCAGATTGAGCCGTGCATGATCGCACTTGCTGATGATAAGTTGACTGATGATGTTAAAATCAACGCGTGTAACTAGGAGGCTGATAATGAAAAAAATCATGATGGCGACTTTATTTATGGGCGTGATGATGCAAGCGTCGTCAGGTATTGAAGTGTATGAGTTTAAGACCTCCGAAGATGAGACGCGTTACCGAGCGCTTATCGAAGAGCTTAGATGTCCTAAGTGTCAAAACCAAAACTTGGCAGGCTCTGATGCGCCGATCGCTCTAGATTTAAAGCAAAAAACCTACGAGATGATTAATGACGGTCGCAGCGATACCGAGATTCGTGATTATATGTTTGAACGCTATGGTGACTTTATTAGTTATAAGCCGCCTGTGCGCCCATCGACGTGGATTTTATGGTTCTTTCCGCCGATTCTGCTTGTCTTATTGGTCATCGGCTGGCTTTATAAAGCCAAAAAAGGCCGCACGCCTGTTACTCAAGGCGTGCCCAATCAGCTAAGTAAAAGCGAAGAAGAGCAGCTTAATAAGCTTCTAAATAACCATCAACACAACAAAACGCCAGAGGATAAATCATGACGCCCAGTTTATTGTTATTTTTTACATTGTGCGCTCTGTTGTGTGTGCTGATTGCGCTTGTGGTGATCTACCCTTGGTTAAAAGGACGCGTGGTTAATGACAACCGCCTGATGTCAGTCAATGTCGAGGTGTTCAATAGTCGCATCGCTGAACTTGATGCCGATAAAGCCGCAGGGGCGATTGATGAAGTTTATTATGAAGCCCAGTCCACTGAGCTAAAGCGCCAACTATTGGCAGCACAAGCCCGATCACAAAGTTATGCGCCTGTTGGCTTTAAGTCACGTCTGATTGTGATGGTGTGGATTCCGTTGTTGGCAGCGTTGGCGTATTTGACCACGTCTGATCGCACTTCTGTGTATAAGCTATGGGGAGCCAAAGACTCGGTAGGGCAGGTGGCTGATGATCTATTGACGGGTAAGATTGACGTGCCACCAGAGTGGGCAACCAAGGACAGTGCTGCGCTGATCTCCGCCATGCAGACCAATGTTCATGCCAATGCCTTTGATGCCAATCGTTGGATGCGTCTGTTTGAGCTGTTTACGGCGCTAGAGGCGAAACCGCAGGCATTAGAAGCCTTGTCGCGTGCGCACCGCCTAGACCCTGATAATATTGAGATTGCCATGACTTACGCGCAGTCTAGTTTTTTTGCCAATAATGGCAAGCTTGATACGACAGCGCGCAATGTCTTGATTGACATTCTGCGTAAGAATCCCGATCATGAAGGCGCGCAGATGCTGATGGCGATGGGCGAGACACGTGCGGGTAATTTTACCAATGCTAAGGCGTGGATACATAAACTTCGCTCAAAAATCGCCGCCTCTTCGGGTAATAGAAGCGAGGCATTGGCAAGCTTGGATGAGCTATTGGCGAACATCGAATCCCAAGAAGCCAAAGCAACCCAAGGCGTTAATGTGACGGTATCGGTATCGGATCAGATGCTGCCACAGATTAAAGAATCAGATGCGTTATTCGTATCCATCTCTTCTGTTAATGGTGGCGCGCCTTATGCGGTGAAACGCTTGCCAGTAAGTAGCATTCGAGGCGGACGTGCGGTCGTGTCGCTAAGCGATCTGGATGCCATGATGCCAACCCGCACGCTAACACTAGGGCGAGAAAGCGACGAGCTGGTGGTGAATGCGCGCATCAGCCATTCTGGTGGTGCGGTCTCTGAGTCAGGCGACATGGCTGCCAACCCCGTGGTGCTTAATAAGACTCAAAATGCAGTTAATCTGACCATCTCGCAAATCGTACCATAACCCAAAAAACAGCGTTAAATGACGCTGTTTTTTTATTGTCTGTTTGCTATTGCCTAGCCTAAAGGCGAAAAATAGACAACTTATCAAAAAGCACTTGAACAATCTTAATGGGTGGTTTATAGTGTAACATTGTATTGGCGGTGAGCCGTTTTTTAATTATTTGGAGAAAGAGCATGCTTCGTATCATCTTATTAGGACCACCAGGCGCAGGTAAAGGCACACAGGCGCAACTGATTTCAAAAGAGTTCGGCATCCCACAAATTTCAACTGGTGACATGCTACGCGCTGCCATCAAAGAGGGTACTGAGCTTGGTAAACTTGCTAAAAGCGTCATGGATGCAGGTCAGCTGGTGTCTGATGAACTAATCATCAACTTGGTTAAAGAGCGTATCGCACAGCCTGACTGTGCTAATGGATGTATCTTTGATGGCTTCCCGCGCACCATCGCTCAGGCAGAGGCTCTGGCAGAAGCTGGCGTGGATATTAATCACGTGATTGAGATCAGTGTTCCTGATGATGAGATCGTAAGCCGTATGTCAGGTCGACGTGCGCACTTGGCATCAGGTCGTACTTATCACATTATTCACAATCCACCAAAGGTCGAGGGCAAGGATGATGTTACGGGCGAAGACTTGGTTCAGCGTGATGATGACAAAGAAGAAGTAGTGCGCGATCGCCTAGGTGTGTACCATGCTCAGACTGCTGCCTTGATCGGTCACTACCAATCGGTTGCAAAATCAGGCGAAAATGCCCCAGAATACCATGACTTTGACGGCACTAAAGACATTAACACCGTGCGTGATGAGATCTTCGCTGTACTAAAAGGCTAATCGCAAGCTGATACAAAGACCTTGTAAATGCAAGGTCTTTTTTTTGTGGGCGGTTATTTTAATTTACCAATGCATAGCCTAAGACTAAATTAAATGCCAAACTGATCATGATAATGCGACATGATTTTATATTGGATAGATTGTTGTAGATATGACAGGACTTGAGGGGAGTTGTCTTTTAGGGTGTTGAGTGTGTGCGTGGTGGATAGTGCGTGCGCATTGGGCAGGCGCGTGTAGCTATCACTGGGCTCGATGATGTATTCTTCTTCACCAAAATCTACGCTGATGAGTGTCTTGATGGTGCTCTTGTGCAGAACATTGACGTTACCAGCAAAGACAAAATTGCCCGCCTCGGCGTTTAGTGATTGATCGATGTCTAAATGGTAGGTTGCTTGTGATTCTTTGGCAGTATTGGTAAATGATAAATGCAGCGCCAATGGGAAGTCATCACAGACGATGACGGTCGTGCCACTGATTTTTATGTGGGTGGCGGCTTGGATCGTGCCTGCGGGCAACTCTAAAATCCGGCAGGCTTCTTGGGCGGTGACTTTCTCATTCATCATCTTTAATAAGGACAGATCAAGCGGTTTTTGCGTCTTGATGTCATCGGGTAGGCTGTCATAATGCGCCAAAAACATCATGGGAAGATCTTTTTGGATGATGAATTTATCAATTTTGACGTTGTGTGTGCGAAAGATAAAATCAGGCGTGGTTAGTATGTCTTGTAAGATAAAATCAGGCGTGTCGTTCATAAATAAATACTCAAAAATCTGTTTTTACTATATCATAAAACCAAAGAATTGGTGGTAAAAGTTCTCAAAAATTTCCCAAGTGAAATTTAAAATAATTATGCTACAATGCTAAAGCCAGCCCTATAGGAGAGACAAAATGAGCTACGATACCAATAATATTTTCGCCAAAATCCTGCGTGGCGAAATCCCTTGTCATAAGGTCTATGAAGACGACAATACCCTTGCCTTTATGGATGTCATGCCGCAGGCGACAGGTCATGTGTTGGTCATTCCAAAGTGTGAAGCGGTGGAGCTGTCTGATTTGCCGTGCGAATATGCCTGTGCGGTATTCAAAACCGCCCAAAAAGTCATCATTGCCCAACGCAAAGCCCTAGGCGTGGACGGCATTGTGCAGATGCAACTTAACCACGCCAAAGCAGGGCAAAGCGTGTTCCACTATCATATGCACCTAATCCCAACGCACATCCACGAGCTTGGCAAGCACGAGAGTGTCATGGCAGATCAAGACGAGCTGGCAGAACTGGCAAGTAAAATCCGTGCTGTGATTGACGGCAAATAGAGCATTTTGAATATTTTCTACCTTGACCCTGACCCGATACGCTGTGCTAGTTTTCATGGTAATAAGCACGTGGTCAAGATGATATTGGAATACGCGCAGCTCCTTTGTACTGCTCATCATCTGTGTGACAATGTCCTTTGCGATGATGAGCAGGCGGTGCTGTATAAATGCACGCACCAAAACCACCCATGTACGGTGTGGGTGCGTGGCTCAAAGTCGCATTATGACTGGCTTTATCGGCTGTTTATCGCCCTGTGCGATGAGTACACGCACCGCTATGGCAAGGTTCATCTGACCGACCAAAAGCTCCGCCACATTCTGCTAAACTGCCCCATCTCCACCAACACGCCTTTTATCGCACCCCCGCAGGTCATGCCCGATGAGTATCAAGGCGATGATACCGTTGGTGCCTATCGTACCTATTATCGCTGTGGCAAGGCGGATATTTTGGCGTACACCAACCGTCCAACTCCTGATTGGTTGTGAGTGCTTAAGTATTGGAATAAAATCTAATCACAATGCTGTGAATGAAAAGCAAAAAAAGACGCGCTCAACATGGCGCGTCTTTTTAATTGGCACTGCAAAGCGATGGGTTAACCCACAAATGCACGCTCTAGCACATAGTCAGCAGGTACGCCCATGCGTGGCGATACTGTTAGACCAAAATCATCTAGAATAGCAGCGGTGTCGGCATTCATCGCCATACTACCGCAAAGCATCGCGCGATCATCGTCTTTGTTGATCGGTGGTAGTCCGATGTCCTCGAACAGTTTGCCTGATTTTAATAGATCGGTCACACGACCTTGGTTTTTGAATTCGTCACGCGTTACAGCAGGGTAGTAGATGAACTTCTCGCGTACCCATTCGCCAAAGATTTCATCATTTGGCAGCTCATTTTCAAAGAAATCACGATAAGCAAGATCTTCGACATGGCGCACACCATGCACCAAGATCACTTTCTCAAAGCGCTCATAAACTTCTGGCTCACGCACCAACGACAAGAATGGGGCTAAGCCTGTGCCCGTGGCGAGCATGTATAAGTGCTTACCAGGTAGTAGATCATCCAATACTAAAGTGCCCGTGGGTTTTCTGCTGATTAGTAGCTCATCGCCAACTTTGATGTGCTGTAGGCGTGATGTCAAAGGACCATCTTGAACTTTAATGGAGTAAAATTCAAGCTCTTCTGCCCATGCAGGACTGGCGATGGAGTAGGCACGCACCAACGGCTTACCATCCACCATTAAGCCGATCATGGCAAATTCGCCGCTGCGAAAACGCAAACTGTCGCTGCGGGTGGTTTTGATGGTGAATAAGGTGTCTGTCCAGTGGTGAACATAAGTCACGGTTTCGCTGATGAATTTTGACATGAGGATTTCCAGACTGTATTAATGAAAATGAGTTTGATTTAAAGATAAAGTTTAGCACAAAATTGGGCTAATACAAAATTTGTGCTATGATAGCGATTTTTGCCATGGACTGTTATTAACTTTTTGGCATAAGGAACTTATATTTTATCATAAACCGCCCAAAAACACCATGAACGCACACCATACTCTCCCCGTCATCGGCCATCATCATTCGCCCTTAACTCAGAAATTTGGCATCCCGCGCCAGCCGAATTTGGTCGCCATAAAAAGCCATATTCGTTTTGTTGCACCTTTTAATAATCCAGATGCTTTTGTAGGCATTGAGAATTATAGCCATCTTTGGATTTTGTGGCAGTTCCACCATAATAAAGAGCAGGTGAATTTCCGCCCGCAAGTGCGTCCGCCAAGGCTAGGTGGTAATGATAAAATTGGCGTATTTGCCACGCGCAGCATGTATCGCCCAAGCCAAATCGGTCTGTCGGTGGTGCAGCTTGATAGGTTGGAGGTTGTCGACAATCAAGCGATTCTGCACATCATTGGGGCGGACATGGCGGATGGTACACCCATCTTTGATATTAAGCCATATCTGCCGTATGTGGATGGCGTGCACGAAGCGATGGGATTTGACAAGCCAAGTGTTCGCGATGTGAAGACAAGTGAGCGGGCGGAGGGTGATTTTGAGGTGTTAATATTAAATAACACCCTACAAAACGACGACAAAGACATTATCCTAAGCCTTATCGCTCAAGATCCACGGCCCGCCTATCGCCAAAATGAAACAGGCGTGATGTGTAGCATGAGATATAAGACCGTCGATGTTGATTTTGTAAGGGCTGAAGATGTGCTGGTGATCGAGCACATCAGGCGGGTCAAACCTTAAAAATACATTCTCAAAATCGCCAAGATTTGATATAATTTCTTGTTATTTATTAATTTTTTAAGCTTAAGGTAATCATCATGGAAATCGCCCCATATCAAGAACAAATTAAAGACCTGACCGAGCGCGGTCAAGACCTTCGGAGGTATCTTTGACTTCGAAAGCAAAAAAGAACGCCTAGAAGAAGTCAATCTAGAACTAGAAAACCCCGACATCTGGAACGACCCTGAGCTCGCCACTAAGATCAGCAAAGAAAAATCCGTCCTAGATGGCATCATCGGTGTTATCGAGGGGCTGGATGCTGCACTAGAAGATGCAGCCGCCATGCTTGAGCTTGGGGTCGAAGAAGATGACGAAAGCCTGCTTGCTGATGTACAAGCCGAGCTTGATGACGCGAATGCAAAAGTCGAAGACTTAGAATTTAAGCGTATGTTTAGCGGCGAGATGGATGCTAATAACTGCTACCTAGACATCCAAGCAGGCTCTGGCGGTACCGAAGCCCAAGACTGGTCAGAGATGCTGCTACGTATGTATCTGCGCTGGTGTGAGTCGCACGGTTTTAAGGCGGAAGTTTTGGAGGTGTCTGATGGTGGTGTGGCAGGCATTAAGTCAGCAACCATCTCGGTTAAGGGCGATTATGCCTTTGGCTGGCTTCGCACTGAGATTGGCGTTCATCGTCTGGTGCGTAAGTCGCCATTTGACAGTAATAACGGTCGTCACACGTCATTCTCAGCGGTGTTCGTCTCTCCTGAGATTGATGACAATGTAGAGATTGATATTAATCCAGCTGACCTGCGTATCGATACTTACCGTTCGAGCGGGGCGGGTGGTCAGCACGTTAACACCACCGACTCTGCCGTGCGTATCACGCACCAGCCTACAGGTGTGGTTGTGGCGTGCCAAAACGAGCGTTCACAGCACGCCAACAAAGACACCGCCATGAAAATGCTCCGTGCCAAGCTTTATGAGCTTGAAATGCAAAAGCGCATGGAAAAACAGCAAGCCCTAGAAGATAGCAAATCTGACATTGGCTGGGGATCGCAAATCCGCTCCTACGTGCTTGATGATTCACGCATTAAGGACTTGCGTACAGGTGTTGAGATATCTAATACAACGGCGGTGTTAAATGGCGATTTGGATAAATTTATCGTGGCAAGCCTGAAAGCGGGATTATAATTTATATGCATTTATACATTAGTTATCAATATTAATGATTGATTTTTCTGATTGAAAATCGGTACAAATGTTGTAGCGAGCTATTTATTTTATTGCCATCTAATGCTAAAATCATCATAATTTACAGTGTTTGTAAATTTATCGCCATTTTATTGGAAAATTATTATCAAGAGGACAATGATTATGTCAATCGATCGTATTCGCCACGCGGGTCTGCGTGAGAAAGTAATGAGCGCTGATCAAGCGGCTGAATTTGTTAAAGACGGTATGATGCTTGCCGTCACAGGCTTCACAGGGGCGGGCTACCCTAAGGCGCTACCAGCTGCCATCGCTAACAAAGCAAAAGCGGCACATGCCAAAGGCGACAAGTTCAGCATCGGCATGGTGACAGGTGCATCTACCGCGCCTGAATGCGATGGCGTATTGGCTGAAGCGAACGCAGTACATTTCCGCTCCCCATTCCAATCTGATCCAACGCTTCGTAATGGCATTAACGCTGGTAACGTTGTTTATCAAGACATGCATCTATCGCATGTTGAACAGCAAATGCGTCAAGGTTTCTATGGCGAATTTGACATCGCCATCATCGAGGCGGCAGGCATCACTGAAGATGGCAAAATTATCTTTGCCATGGGTATCGGTCACGGCGTAGAAGCAGTTAAGAACGCCAAGAAAGTCATCATCGAGATCAACGCTGCACTAAGCGAAGGCCTAGAAGGCATGCACGATATCTATGGCGATGTTGGTCTACCACCTCATCGCAAGCCAATCCCTATCGTGGGTGCGTTTGACCGTATCGGTACGCCAGCACTGGAGTGCGACGCTGATAAGATTCTTGGTATTGTATTGACCAATGCAGGCGACCGTAACTCTAAGTTTGCAGAGCCTGATGATGTATCTAAGCGCATCGCTGCCCAAGTAATCGACTTCTTAGATCATGAAGTGAAAGCAGGCCGTCTACCTAAGAGCCTACTACCACTTCAATCAGGCGTGGGTAACGTGGCAAACGCGGTAATGGCAGGTCTGCTAGATGCGCCATTTGAAGATTTGACCGGATATACAGAAGTACTACAAGACGGTATGCTTGATCTGATCTTGGCTAAGAAGATGAAAACCGCTTCGGCGACCGCTTTGTCATTTAGCCCAGATGCGCTAGCTCGCTTCAACGAGAACATCGAATTCCTAAAAGACAAAATCATCCTACGTCCAATGGAAATCAGCAATAACCCAGAGCTTATCCGCCGCTTAGGTGTGATCGGCATGAACTCAATGATCGAAGCTGACATCTATGGTAACGTGAACTCTACCCACGTCATGGGTACTCGTATGATGAATGGCATCGGTGGTTCGGGTGACTTTACTCGTAACGGTTTCTTTAGCTTCTATGTCAGCCCATCTACTGCTAAGGGCGGTGCAATCTCTGCGATCGTGCCAATGGTATCGCATCATGACCACACTGAGCATGACGTGATGTTCATCGTGACCGAACAAGGCATGGCTGACCTACGTGGTAAGTCTCCACGTCAGCGTGCGAAGCTAATCATCGAGAACTGCTCACATCCTGACTATCGCGACATGCTGCGTGATTACTATGATCGCGCTGAAGTGGCAAGCAAAAAGGCAGGCGGTATCCACACGCCACACCTACTGCTAGAAGCGCTATCATGGCATCAACGTTTCATCGAAACTGGTGACATGCGCATCAAATAAGCCATCTGCTTAACCAATAAAAACACCCAAGTTATCGCTCGGGTGTTTTTATTTGGTGTGCTGATAAGATAGGGGGTTAATTGTGCATCACTCGATAAACAGGCATGCCGATGTCGTCATGAAGTGCGGTTAAGTCCAATAGAACCAATGCGCCGAGCACTTCATGACCTGCTTTTTGGCACAGAGTCTTACTCGCCTTTAATGTACCGCCAGTAGCTAACACGTCATCAACCAGTAGCACTTTAGAGGCTGGTAAATCTGCCTTAATCTCTAGCGTATCATTGCCGTATTCTAGCCCGTAACTTTCGCTAAATAAAGGTGGTGGTAGTTTGCCTTGTTTGCGAATCAGTATGAGTGACTTACCTGTGCGCCCTGATAATAAGCTACCTATCACAAAACCACGAGCTTCTGTAGCAGCGAAGCATTCGACGCTGTTCATTAATTCGTTAGGCAAGGCCTTTAATAATTCGTCAATCAGTGCATCCACATGACCGTATAGCAGTGGTGTGATGTCATAAAAATCAATACCGTCCTTTGGGAAATTAGGAATCGTTTGAATAAACTGCCAAAATGGATGATTGTTTGTCATAAAAGTATCAAAGATAAAGCATTAAAACCGCTCATTATACCAAAATTCTGTCATGAATTTATAGAGTTATATGAGCAAGCAATAAAAAAATGCAGACCTTGAAATCTGCATTTTTATGAAAGGACTAACTAAGCTTTTGATGCGATCGGTTGATCATTTACCAGTGCATCAGGGTCGCCTGCGATGCTTTCGCGTTTCACGAACAAGAAGAACGCAGCCGTCGTCAGGACAGTCAAGCCAATACCGATATACAGTGACAGCGTGTAATCAAGACCGAAGCCGATTTTGTTGTAGGCGAGAAATGTGTAGCATGCAGCGCTCATGAAGATGGCTGGTAGCGTACACACCCAATGCAACTTGCGATAGCGATACAGATAGCCTGCCGCTGTCCATAGCATCACCACAGCAACGGTTTGGTTTGCCCAGCTAAAGTAGCGCCATAGGATTTGGAAGTCTACTTTAGAGATGACAAAGCCAATCACAAATAGCGGAATCGCGATCCAAAGACGCTTCATTAGCGTGCGTTGTTCCATGTTTAGGAATTCAGAGATGATCAGACGTGCCGCACGGAATGCTGTATCACCCGAGGTGATTGGTAGAATAACCACGCCAAGCACCGCAAATACACCACCAATCGCACCTAGGTAGCCAATAGAGCTGTCATAGACGACTTTAGAAGGTGAGCCTGCAGAGATGGCTTCTTGTAGTGATACTAGATCAGGGTAGAATGACAGACCAACTGCACACCAAATAAGGGCGATTACGCCTTCAGCAATCATCGCGCCATAGAAGATAAAGCGACCTTCGGATTCGTTCATTGCACAGCGTGCCATAAGTGGCGTCTGCGTAGCGTGGAAGCCTGACAGTGCACCACAAGTAATGGTTAGGAATAATAAAGGCCAGATTGGCAGATCGCCTTTAGGTTGGAAGTTTTGGAAGAAACTCTCTACCGTCAGACCGCCCATACTATTAAAGAAATAGCTCTCAGCGCTACCAAGCTCGTTAGCGACCAGACCGTAAGTCATGCCAAGTGACATGAACAGCAATAGACCGCCAAAGAATGGATAAACACGACCGATGATTTTGTCGATTGGTAGCAAAGTTGCGATGATGTAATATAAGAAGATGATTGCTGTCCAAGCTACGATGATACCGCCTTTGGTTAGGCCAAAGGCGGTATTGGCAACATCGCCTGCAGCCGCTGCCACACTTTCTGCATTATTGATAGATACCGTGCCTGTGGCTTGGGTGCCGAACACATCTAGCGTGATTGAGCTTAATAGCTGAGCTGGGCTGGCAACGAATACTACGCCAACCAGAACCAGCAGAACCACCGCAAGCAGGTTAATGAAATGCTTAACCGGTGCACCTAAGTATTTGCCCGTCAGATAAGGCATACTGGCGCCACCGTTACGCACAGATAACATGCCGCACATATAATCGTGTACCGCACCGGCAAAAATACAGCCGAGAACAATCCACAGCATCGCCACCGGCCCATAAAGCGCACCTAAAATTGGGCCGAAGATTGGACCTGTGCCAGCGATGTTTAATAATTGAATAAGCCAAATTTTGCCTTTTGACATCGGAATGTAATCCACGCCGTCAGCCATTGTGTAGGCGGGCGTGTTTTTGTTTGGGTTGATGACAAAGATTTTTTCGATGATTTTACCGTAAACAAAGTAACCGATGACCAGTACGGCAACACAAAAAAAGAACCATAACATGAGTGTTATTCCTAAAGATCTATGACGATTGTCAAAATAGATAACTGCTTTATCAGCGCAGTTTAATCATTGGCTAAAATAACTAAATTTTATACAATTGTAAAGCAAAAATTAACCAAAACATAACAATTTAATTAAATAATTTTTAGACTGTCTAAATTTTAGGCAAGCTCATGATATTTATCAAAATTCATGATTTAAACCGTTTGATACGAATTCGGTGATTGGAGTGTCAAAATAAAAACACGCACTATATTTAGTGCGTGTTTTTGGGTAAAGCGTATATCAGCGTTCTAAGATGCAAGTAACGCCTTGACCGCCTGCGGCACAGATGGATATTAGTGCGCGGCCTGAGCCTTTTTGGGCAAGTAGTTTGGCGGCGGTCGCAAGGATGCGTCCACCAGTGGCAGCAAAGGGATGTCCTGCTGCCAGACTTGAGCCATTAACGTTAAGCTTGCTGCGGTCGATCGAGCCAAGTGGCGCATCTAGACCTAGGCGGTTTTTGCAGAACTTTTCGTCCTCCCAGGCTGCTAGGGTTGATAACACCTGAGAGGCGAAAGCTTCATGAATCTCATAAAAATCAAAATCTTGGAGGGTTAGGCCAGCGCGCTCTAGCATCTTTGGCACGGCATAGGCAGGTGCCATGAGCAGACCTTCAGTGAGACCTTGCTTGCCCACAAAATCAACCGCTGCCGTCTGCTGGTGTGTGATATAGGCAAGTGGTTCAAAGTCATGCTCTGCTGCCCATTCTTCGCTAGATAGCAGTACGCAAGAGGCGCCGTCAGTCAGAGGCGTGGAGTTTGCGGCGGTCATGGTGGGGTTGGCATTCTTTTTGCCAAATACAGGTTTTAAGCTGGCAAGTTTATCAAGAGTGGTATCAGCTCGTAAGTTATTATCACGGCTTAGACCCTTGTAGGGGCTGATGAGATCATCAAAAAAACCTTCATCATAAGCACGAGCCAAATTCTGATGGCTGGCATAAGCCAAGGCGTCTTGGTCGGCGCGATTGATGTCCCACTCTAGCGCGGTGATGGCTTGGTGTTCACCCATGGATAGGCGTGTGCGCGGTTCGCCATTTTGAGGAAAGGTGAGTAGATTTTTTGGGTTGATGCTGCTGAGTGCAGACAGACGAGATTTGGCATCTTTGGCATTGTTAAGGCGCAGTAGGGGCTTTCTGATGCCATCGCCAAGCGCGATCGGTGCATCCGAAGTGGTGTCTGTACCGCCTGCGATGCCGCTGTCGATATGACCTAAGGCGATTTTGTTTGCAACGGCAAATGCTGCCTGCAATCCCGTTCCGCAAGCTTGCGAGATGTCGTAGGCAGGCGTGGTCGGTGCCAGAGTGGTATTTAATAGGGCTTCACGAGTAAGGTTAAGATCACGGCTGTGCTTTAGAACCGTGCCTGCTACCACTTCACCGATGTCCTTATCAGACAGTTCAAATCGGCTAACCAGCCCTTCAAGAGCAGCGCTTAGCATGTCGATGTTGCTTGCGTCAGCATAGGCGCCATTCGAACGGGCGAAAGGAATGCGATTGCCACCTAGGATAGCGACTTTCTTAATAGTGGTCATGAGTTTCTCCTTAAAATTATCATGTCGATTCTGTTCAAAATCTGCCTTAGATTAGCATTATTTTTTATAAAATGGCATATTTGACTTATTTTGTAACAATAATTTTAGCAATTTACGTTAAATGATAAATTTTAGTTTATAAAAATGTGATTCTATATGGGTGGCATTGGTGAATTTTTGTGTTAGAATGGGGTACTTTCAGGTTAAATAAAGACATTAAAAACAGATAAGGATTCATGTCATGAGTGATCGTTACGGTGAATTGGTACAATCGCCACTGGGTAAAAAAGTCGCTAAAAATCTGGGTTTGCCACTACCGACCAGACTGGACCGCTACGAGGTGGGACAGCCCATCATTCGTGGCGAGGTGGTGCTTGGCGTGGCGGCAGGCGAGGATGCTTCGGTTGGTGAGGCGATTCGTGAGACATTGACCGCCCTAGATGCTAAGATCACCACACAAGACAAGCTTGAAGCCAAGCTTAGCGATGAGAATGCACGATTTAAGGTGGCGATCTTTGATGCGAGTAACATCAAGGACGTGGATGGCCTAAAGCAAGTCTATGAGTTCTTTCATGTGATTGCACGTCGTATCAAGCCATCAGGGCGTATTATTATCGTTGCACGTCCTGATTGTTGTACTGGTGGTGATATTGGTTTTGCATTGGCTCAGCGTGCGCTGCTTGGCTTTGCCAAATCGGTTGCCAAAGAATTCAAAAAAGGCATCACAGCGAACGTCCTATACACACAGGTTGGTGCTGAAGCGCATTTAGATCACGCCTTAAAATTCTTCATGTCTGCCAAGTCCGCCTACGTGTCAGGTCAGCCAATCTATATCAAGACAGGCGGTGTCATTAATGTAGGTGAATCCAGCGATGCTAAGCCACTACTGGGTAGAAAAATCCTAGTGACGGGTGCATCTCGTGGCATCGGTGCTTCTGTGGCAGAAGTGTTGGCACGCGATGGGGCACAGTTGTACTGCCTAGACGTGCCACAGAGTCTGGCTGATCTTCAGGTCGTCGCAGGTAACTTAGGTGCGCGTGCGCTTCCATTAGACATCACCGCTGATAATGCCGCAAGTGAGATATTAAGTGAGTGCGGTGTGCTAGATGGCATCGTGCATAATGCAGGTGTGACGCGTGATAAGACCTTGGCGAACATGAGCGAAGATAAGTGGGATCTGGTGCTAAACATCAACCTAAAAGCAATCCATGACATCAATGAATATCTGATCGCTAATAATGGTCTTGGTGATGATGCGCGCGTGGTATGTGTGTCGTCCATCTCGGGCATCGCGGGCAACCTTGGGCAGACTAACTATGCCATGAGTAAGGCGGGTGTGATCGGACTGGTTGAAGCAACCGCCAAAACCTTTAAAGACACCAACAAAACAATCAATGCAGTCGCTCCTGGATTCATCGAGACGAAGATGACAAGCTTGATGCCATTTGCCATCAGAGAGGCAGGTCGCCGTATGAACTCAATGAGTCAAGGCGGTGAACCTATCGACGTGGCAGAGACCATTTCTTGGCTGTTATCTCCAAAGGCTGCAGGGCTTAATGGCAACATCGTACGCGTCTGTGGACAAAGCGTGCTTGGTGCGTAACGCTTACTAAATACTCTATAAATATTGGAAATTAAATAGGTAACCCATGGCAGAACAACATTTTAAAGAATTGCCAAAAATGCACACCACTTATGCTAATGTCATCAAAAGCCTGATCCCTATTGGCGATAATAAGGCGACGACATTACCAGAATCGGTGTATCAGGTGGATAGCCTTGCTATTGATGAGCATAACTTAAAGGAATATCGCAAGATCTGTGGCTTTATTAATGATGGACGTGTGCCGCCGACTTATTTTGCGGTGCTGTCTCAGACGTTGCAGATGAATATGATGGCTAAGCCCGATTTCCCTTTTGCGATGCTTGGTCTTGTGCATATCGAGAACAGTGTTACGCAGCATCGTATCATCTATGACAGCGAGACCGTCGCACTTACCGTTCGTCTTGACAACCTAAAGGCGCACGACAAAGGACAGCAGTTCGACTTCATCACGACGGTGACCATCGATGATGAGCTGGTCTGGGAAGGGGTATCGACTTATCTGTCACGCCAAAAAAAGACCGCCGAAGAGCGTGCCCGCGCCAAATCCATCGAAGAGCCGCAGCCACGATTAGAAGCTGATGAGAATCATTGGGCGGAGCTAATTAATATCCCAGAAGACATCGGGCGTCGCTATGCTTTCGTGTCAGGCGATTTTAATTTGATTCATCTTCATCCGTTGTCAGCGCGTGCGTTCGGCTTCCCTAGAGCGATTGCGCATGGCATGTGGTCGAAGGCGGCGAGCATTGCTCAGTTCCATGATCTGCCTAAGGCTTATCGTGTGGATGTGTCTTTTAAGACGCCAATTTTCTTGCCATCTAAGATTGACTTCGTGGCACGCGCTGAGACCGATGGCCGACAGTTTGCGCTGTATGCCGCTGGCACGGACAAGCCGCACTTATTAGGTCGCATTACATTCTTATGATGTTCTGCCACCACCTCAAAAACTGGAGCTACTCCAGTTTTTGTGTTTTTGATGATTTAATAATCGTCATTCATTATCCATAAAGATTCATAAAGAGTAAGCTATGACAAATTGGCAAGATTTTTCTGATGTTTTGAAGAGTTTGCAGTTCAATGATGCACCTGCGGGCGGTGCGCTTGTGATTTATCAAGATGGCGACGAAGTTGTAAACACCGCTGTTGGACAAGCGCTGCCAGGTCATTCATGGTCCGATACCACGTTGTCAGTGAACTTTTCGATTGGAAAAGGGGTCATGGCGACATTAGTGGCAATCTTGGTGTCTAAGGGTTTGCTTGATTATGATGTGCCGATCGCTCGTTATTGGGAGGAATTTGGCGCTAATGGTAAACAAAACATCACGCTGCGCCACATATTAACGCACACGTCAGGGCTGTTTAATATCACAACACTCACGCAATCGCTTGATGATTTACTTGATTGGCAAGCGATGGGCGAGCTTGTGGCAAGCATGACTATAGATACCCCGCGCGGTCAAGAGGTGCATGATTATTCCAGCGCCTACAGCGCTCTTGTCTCAGGGTGGGTGCTTGGTCATGTGGTGGAATGCGTGACGAATCTTAGCTTGCAAGAAGCGCTTGATGAATATCTGGCAGTACCGCTGGGCATTCAAGGGCAGTTGTATTATGGTGCGCCCAGCGATAAATTGGGGCAGGTCGCTAAGCCGGTACGTTATTTTGATGGCGCATCAACTGCCAAAAGAAAACCCACTTTAAAGCCTGACACGCCCTTGATACTAGAGACATTAGCAAATCTACCCGTTTCGCCATTGTGGCAAAATGCGCTGGGCGATACACCAGTCGGGACGACAAGTGTTAACAAGCTGTATTTTGATACTTCAAAAATGAACTTGGCAAATTACAAAAACGCACTCATGCCAAACGGGCGAGATGGTGTGGAATATCATCACCCTGATGTGTTGCAAGCCATCATTCCTGCAGCGAATGGCATCTCGACGGCGCGGGCATTGGCAACCATCTATGCCATGCATGCCAATGGCGGCAAGTGGCAGGGTGATACGTTGATCACGCCCGAGGTGATGAGAGACTTGCGCGTGATTCGAGTGGATGGATTGGATGCGGTAATGCCTGCTAACATGCTGTGGCGTACGGGCTTTCATCGGTTATTTAGCCTACAAAATGCACCGAACGCTTATGGGCACATGGGTTATAATGGCTCGGTGGCGTTCTGCGACCCTGATCGCAAGCTGGCTTTTGCATTCATTCATAATTTTGACACCACGATGCTAAATGACGTGCGCCAGTTTGCTCTATCAGAGATGGCGATAGGATTGGCTTGATTTGCCATTAAAATACTTGCCAATGTTTTTGGCATGGGTTAAAATATTCGTTTTTATCTTAAAAAAGAGTCCTTATGAGTAAACCTGTCATGAACGTGATGATTTCACAAGAAGAAATCGCAAACAAAGTCAAAGAACTGGGCGTGGCGATTGATGCGCACTATGCTAACAGCGACCGAGAGTTGGTGTTGGTTGGTTTGCTACGTGGCTCGGTGATTTTTATGGCGGATCTTTGTCGTGCCATCGATAAGCCGCATGAGCTTGACTTTATGACAGTGTCCAGCTACATCAATAAGACCACGGTGTCATCAGGTGATGTTAAAATCGTCAAGGATCTAGACAGTGAGATCAAGGGTAAGGACGTGCTGATCGTCGAAGACATCATAGATTCGGGTCGTACACTGTCTAAGGTGGTTGAGATTCTAAAGACTCGCGAGCCTAATTCTATTGAGCTGTGCACATTGGTGAGCAAGCCATCGCGCCGCGAGATTCAGATGGATGTTAGATTCTTAGGCTTTGAAGTGGAAGATAAATTTATCGTGGGCTACGGTCTAGATTACGATCAAAAATACCGCCACGTACCTTTTATTGGTGAGGTCGGTCTGTAATTATAAATAAAGAACCAGCCAGTGATTGAGGCTGGTTTTTTTGATGGCTTTATCATTAAAAACCCTGCTAATATACGATTAGCAGGGTTTTTGTTTGATGGGTTGATAATTATCAGCGTTCGACTTGGCTGACATCACGCACTGCACCTGTGTCAGCACTGGTTGCCATCGCAGCATAGGCGCGTAGGGCTTGAGAGACATGACGTTCACGATTGACAGGCTTCCACGCTTGACTGCCACGCTCATTCATGGCGGTACGACGACGCGCAAGCTCTTCATCCGATACATCTAGATGAATGCTGCGATTTGGAATGTCGATCTGAATGACGTCAAATTCTTCTACTAAGCCAATCGCACCGCCTTCGGCAGCTTCAGGGCTGGCGTGACCGATAGACAGACCAGATGTACCACCTGAGAAGCGACCATCTGTCAGCAGTGCACAGGCTTTACCAAGACCTTTTGACTTTAGGTAGCTGGTTGGGTAAAGCATCTCTTGCATGCCAGGCCCGCCTTTTGGACCTTCGTAGCGGATGATGACGATGTCGCCTGCGACGATTTGATCAGCAAGGATGGCCTCTACAGCAGAATCTTGACTTTCAAAGACTCGTGCACGCCCTGTGAATTTAAGGATGCTCTCATCCACGCCGGCGGTCTTAACCACACAGCCGCGTTCAGCGATATTGCCAAATAATACCGCCAGACCACCGTCCTGTGAATAAGCAAATTCTTTGGCGCGGATACAGCCGGATTCGCGGTTAAGGTCAAGATTGCCCCATTCTCTGTTTTGACTAAAGGCTTGAGTGGTGCGCACGCCACCAGGGGCAGCGATATAAAGATCGCGAGCGGTCTGATTGTCAGCATTCATGACATCCCATTTGCTAAGGGCGTCTGCCAATGTTGGGCTGTGTACGGTCGGAACATTGGTCTTGAGTAGTCCTGCGCGGTCAAGCTCCGCCAAAATACCAACCACGCCACCTGCGCGGTGTACGTCTTCCATGTGGTATTTTTGGGTGGCGGGAGCGACTTTAGATAGGCATGGTACTTGACGAGACAGACGATCAATATCCGCCATCTTAAAGTCAACGCCTGCTTCATTAGCTGCTGCCAAAAGGTGTAGAATCGTATTGGTGCTACCACCCATGGCAATGTCAAGGCTCATGGCATTTTCAAAGGCTTCTTTGGTGGCGATGCTTCTTGGTAGTACAAAATAGTCGTCTTGTTCGTAATGGCGCTTGGCAAGCTCAACGATCAGGCGGCTTGCTTCTAAGAATAGCTCTTTACGCTTGGCGTGCGTCGCTAGTAGTGAACCATTGCCAGGCAAAGATAGGCCAAGCGCTTCGGTTAGGCAGTTCATGGAGTTTGCGGTGAACATGCCAGAGCAAGAACCGCATGTCGGGCAAGCAGAACGCTCAACATTTGCCACGTCTTCGTCGCTGATCAGATCATCCGCCGCATCAATCATCGCATCGACCAGATCAAGCTTGCGGATTTTTTGACCGCTGTCGTCGGTAACAGTCTCATGTACCATGTGACCATCATGCGTCTCGTTTGCCAATACCTTACCAGCCTCCATCGGACCGCCTGACACGAACACCACAGGGATGTTTAGTCGCATGGCAGCCATCAGCATACCTGGGGTGATTTTATCACAGTTCGAGATACATACTAGGGCGTCTGCACAGTGTGCGTTCACCATGTATTCTACGCTGTCCGCGATCAAATCACGGCTAGGCAAGCTATACAGCATGCCGCCATGGCCCATCGCAATACCGTCATCGACCGCGATGGTGTTGAATTCTTTGGCGATGCCGCCGGCTTTTTCAATCTCGCGGGCGACAAGCTGACCCATATCTTTAAGGTGGACGTGACCAGGAACGAATTGAGTGAATGAGTTGGCGATGGCGATGATTGGCTTATTAAAATCGCCGTCTGTCATGCCTGTGGCGCGCCATAACGCGCGTGCGCCTGCCATGTTGCGACCTGATGTGGAGGTTTTTGAACGATAAACTGGCATAATACTTATCCTTTTAATTCAATAGCGATGGCTGTCTTAACGATCTAAAATTTTATCAATAAAATAAAAATTATTAAGAAAATAACCTATTTTACCACCAAACATCATATTGTTTTATAAAAATTTCTTACTTCCATAAAAACCAGTTATCCACTTATCTAAATATATTAAAAAATTTATAAATAGCCATGGTTGAATTTTTAGAATTAACTTTTGTTGAAGATTGTTACAGAATAATTAAATATTAAAAATATTATATTAGTCAATGATTTAAATAAAAATTTTGTCTAAATTATATTGGCAATGATGATATAAATTTGCAAAAGTTTGGCTATTTTGCTAAGGTTTTGTTGCTTATTTTTAACTTTTTGCGATGAGTATTGGATGGTTTTAATACAGATTTTAAGCGCAGTGGATTAACAAGGAGAAAAATAATGAGTGAAAAAGAGCATAAACTGCCCAAGCAGCAAGACAGGGCTCGGGCAGATAGACAGACGATGGCGGATGGATTGGATATTCAGCGGTTTTTGGTTTTTCCAAAGGTAAGCCGACCTGTATTTATTGTATCGATGCTATTGATTGTCTTATTTATTGTATTTGGTACGCTGTTTACTGAGCTTGCTGGGCAGATATTTGGTGATTTACAAGCATTTATTGCCGAGCGCTTTGGGTTCATGTTTATTATTTTGATGAACGCGGCGCTCGTTTTTTGTGTGTATGTGGCACTAAGTCGATATGGTGACATTCGACTTGGGCAGCAGACTGAAATGCCTGAGTATAGCTTTGGCTCATGGATTGGTATGCTGTTCTCCGCGGGCATCGGTATTGGACTTCTGTACTGGGGTACGGCTGAGCCCTTGTATCATTTCGTGCAGCCGCCGACCGCAGAGCCTAGCACGATTGAGAGCGCCAAAGAAGCGATGCAGTTGTCATTCTTGCATTGGGGGGTGCATGGGTGGGCAGTATATGCGGTGGTCGCGCTGTCGCTTGCGTATTTTCACTATCGCCGTGGATTGCCATTGTCGATACGCTCTGTGCTCTTTCCGATCATCGGTAAGAACATCTATGGCAAGTGGGGTCATGCGGTGGATATCTTGGCGGTGTTTGGTACGATGTTTGGAGTGGTGACGTCGCTGGGTCTTGGGGTGATGCAGCTTGAGACGGGACTTGGTTTGTTATTTGGTATTGAGCCAAGTTTGGTGTTTAAGATTGCGCTGATTGCAGCGATCACGGCTTGTGCTGCGTTCTCTGTGATGGCAGGTCTGGATAAAGGCGTAAAGCGTCTTAGTGACATCACCATCATCAGCACGATCATCATGCTTGTCTTTATGATGGTTGCAGGACCGACGCAGTTCATTTTGGATAGTTTTGTTGAGAATATCGGTAACTATGCTGGCAATCTGATTACGCTTGGACTTTGGAATGAAGCGTTCGTGGCTACCAATTGGCAGGCGTCATGGACGATTTTCTATTGGGCTTGGTGGGTGAGTTGGTCACCATTTGTGGGGATTTTTATCGCTCGCATCAGTCGTGGCCGTACGATTCGTGAGTTTGTCTTTGGGGTGCTGTTTGTGCCGATGCTGCTATTGTTCTTATGGTTTACGACCTTTGGCGGCGTAGCGATCAGCATGGAGCTCTCAGGTGACTACGGTCTATCAACAGCGGTGCTGGCCGATACAGGCAGCGCGATTTTTAAATTCATTGAATACTATCCATTCACCCAAGGTCTGGTGGTGGTGATATTGACGATGATCGTTCTGTGGTTCGTTACCAGTGCTGACAGTGCAAGCTTGGTCGTTGATATGCTGACGGCAGGCGGTAATACCAACCCGCCAAAGATTCAGCGATTATTCTGGGTGACTTCTGAAGGTATCATCGCGGCGATTTTGTTGGCGGCAGGGGGTTTATCTGCCCTACAAGCAGCTGCGATCGTTGCAGGCTTACCGTTTGCTTTGGTGATTTTTGTGATGATGTATTGTTTGATTCGCGGGCTTGGTCGTGACCGATTGACCTTGTATCGTAACACACAATGGTACATCACCGAGGAGTCAGCCGAGCATAACAGTGCCAATGAAATGGTGGATGAGCATCTATTGCCAACCCATCCGCCTTCAAAAGTAGATAATGACTGAACTGATAAAATGCCCACCTAAGTGTGGGCATTTTTTTATGATGAAAATTGATGAGTGATTGCTGGTTTTGTGTTATTCTTTGGGTTTGTGATTATGATTTAATAAATAGGAAATCGTTTGATTAAGGCGCATAGAATAAATATCTTCATGGTATTTGCGGTTATTTTTCTGGCGATGAGTCTGTATTTTTTGACTCGAGTGTGGCTCATGATGTTCGGTGCGATACTGGTGGCGGTGCTGCTGCTTGGACTGTCGGATTATCTTAAACGTGCGCCAAAGATAGGTAAATTCATGCGCAAACTTCCCCATGCCTTAGCGGTGGGGTTGGTGGCGTTGATGCTCTTGTTGGTCGTATCGGGATTCTTGGCGATGTTTGGCTCGGATCTGGTAAATCAGTTCGAAGATCTTAAAAACATGACCCCCAATGCCATACATAGTATCAACGACTACCTAAAAAGCTACCCTGTCATCTATTATTGGCTCGCCCAGAGTAAGTGGATGCAGGAGTTTATCGCTGATCCAGCGCAATTCTTGTCACAATACACCGGCGATGTGCTGGGCGTCGTGCCTATGATGGTGTCAAGCTTATTCGGTGGGATTGGCTCGTTTTTGATTATTTTGGTGGTGGGGCTGTTCTTGGCGCTAACGCCGGACATCTATACCAAGAGCTTCGTGACATTGGTGCCAAAACAGCACCGAGATAAAGCAAGATACCTCCTAAAAAGCAGCTATCAAGCACTGCGCCGCTGGTTAGTTGGTCAGTTTGCGGTGATGGCTTTTGTGGGCGTGTCGACAGGGATTGCGCTGTGGCTCATGGGTATTCCGTTTGCGCTGGCACTTGGGGTGATTGCCTTTGTGCTTGATTTTGTGCCGGTGCTTGGACCGTGGTTATCCGCGGTGCCGATTCTACTTGTGACCTTGATTGTTGCGCCTGATATGCTGCTTTGGGCGCTGTTGATGATTGTCGTGGTGCAGCAGCTTGAGAGCTATGTTGTTGCGCCTGTGGTGCAGCAGAGATTGATTGATTTACCGCCTGTGGCGCTGCTGCTGTCGCAGATCATCATGGGCTCGCTGACGGGCATTCTTGGGGTGGCGTTGGCGATGCCATTGATAGTTGGGCTGATCGTCTGGGTGCAGATTCTGTATGTCAAATTCACCCTAAAAGACTACACTATTAAAGTCATGGGACAAAATGAAGAAGATCTTGAGCATGATCCTTATTACACACCTAAGGATGATCAGCAGTTATCATTATTAAAAGATGAATGATAAGGCGGGCGGCGAATCGGGTGGTTGTTAACTGCTAATATGTTTCTGCCCAATTACCAACCAATAATAAAAAACGCAAGCGAATGTCTTGCGTTCCTTGTTTGACGTATTTAGCATGAACCAATCAAAGTCCCGCCCATTTTTCTTTGTCTTTGAACATGCATTCATCAAATACCACACACGCACCGCACTTGGGGCTGCGCGCCATGCAGGTATAGCGCCCGTGCAGGATGAGATAGTGGTGAGCATCGACTAGGAATTGGGTGGGGATGCGACTCATCAGTGCTTTTTCGACCGCTAGGACGGTTTTGCCAGTGGCAAGCCCTGTGCGGTTACCCACTCGAAAAATATGCGTATCCACCGCCATCACAGGCTCGCCAAAGGCGGTATTTAGCACGACATTGGCTGTTTTACGACCGACACCTGCTAAGGCTTCAAGCTCCGCTCTGGTGCGTGGCACTTGTCCGTTGTGTTTATCCAGTAGGTCTTGACAGGTCTTGATGATGTTGACCGCCTTGGAATTATAAAGCCCGATTGAGTTGATGTAGCTTTTTAGCCCATCGACGCCCAGATCTAAGATTGCCTTGGGTGTGTTGGCTACCTTGAACAGCTTGTCGGTTGCGATATTTACGCTCTTATCGGTGGCTTGGGCAGACAGCATGACCGCGATGAGTAGCTCAAAATCCGAGGAATAATTCAGCTCAGTCACAGGTTGTTTGATGTGTTCGGATAATTTTTTAAAAAAAGCTTCGCGTTTCGGTGCTGACATCGGGCGCGATGGCGGCGTATCGGCCGTCTTGGCGGTGGCGAGTTTATTGGTTTTGGGTTTTTTGGTGGTTTTGGTCTTTTGGATTTTAATGATGGAATCTGTAGAAGTCATGGCTATTTGGCGGTCGAATAAGTCGAATAATAAGAAAAACAATAAATGGCTAGACAATCAAAAGCTGATATTATAGCATGAAATCTCTATATGAATTAAGGCGGTGCTAATAGTGATTTATCTGCATCATGCGCCACTGACGCGCATCCTAAGCTTGGTCCCTAGACGCTTGTCTTTAGATGACAAAAAGGCCATCAGAAGCTATCGACATGAATTATTAAGTCAATTTTGCAAGCTTAATGACGCACCTGTGCCTGCATATGGCAGGGATGAATTGGGTAAGCCAATCTGCATCAACATCCCAAATCTGTCATTTAACCACAGTCAATGCCCCACCGATTATGCGCTGGCTTATAGCCTTGATTTGCCGAACGTTGGTGTGGACATTGAACATACCAGCAGGGTGCTGAACTTTGAATCTCTGGCCAGACGTTTTTATCACCCTGATGAGATGGCAAGATGGCTAAACAGTGGAGACATCACAGAGTGGTTTCGTATTTGGACGATTAAGGAAGCCGTGCTCAAGGCGTGCGGGCTTGGCGTGCGTATGACGCTGAGCGAATTAAACGCGCAATTCATCAATGATCATCAGGGTGTGGTTAGCCATGAGCGAATCGGTGCGTATCGTTTTGAGTGCGTACAGGTGGATGGTGCGATGATTACGGTGGCATACCCAAGCGAATATGGCACGCAGGATTGGCAATGGTACTAAAAGTTTTCTATTTCCTAATATTTATAAAAAATTATTATAAATAAAAATAACCGATGTGTTTTGTGGGCAAATATTGCTAAAATAATGCATTTTTATTAATTTAGATGTGCGTCATGAACAAAAATACCCTAATCATCGGCTTTATGCTCTTTGCCTTTTTCTTTGGCTCGGGCAATTTGATTTTTCCGCCCAAATTGGGCTTTGAGAGCGGGCAGTTTTTCATCCCTGCTATTTTGGGCTTTATCCTAACGGGTGTGGGCTTGCCGTTGGTGGGTTTGATGATTGGCTCAAAATATGAGGGTGGTTATCAATCCGCTCTTGCCAAGATTCATCCTTGGTTTTCAGTGGCGTTGCTATCGGCGATTTATTTGACCATTGCTCCGTTTTTTGCCATTCCACGCACAGGGGCGGTGGCGTACGAGATGGCGATTGTACCGTTTTTGGATGCGCCAAGCTGGACAAATCTACTCATCTTCACCGTGATCTATTATGGCATCTCGCTGTGGCTATCAATTAGCCCTAATAAGCTTGTTGACCGTATCGGCTCGTTGTTAACGCCTGTGCTACTCGTTACGGTGCTGGCTCTTATCGTGATGTCTTTTGTAAAATTAGGCGGTAATCCTGCCAGCATTGCCACAGACGGCTATCAAGGTAAGGCGTTCTTTGTTGGATTCTTGGAAGGGTATAATACCATGGACATGATTGCGTCTGTGGCGTTCTCGACGGTCGTGATGAGTGCCATTAGCCAAAAAGCAGGCAAGGGGGTAAATCTATTCGCCGAGACCACCAAGGCAGGTTTGATCGCCACGTCTGCGTTGGCACTCATCTATCTGTCGCTAGGCTGGGTTGGTAATCATTTGCTCATATCGGCAGATGAGCTGACGCAAGTTGCGGACAAAGGGCAGAACATCGGCACGTTTATTTTGAATAAATCGGCAGTACTAGGCTTTGGTTCGACAGGTGGCGTGGTGCTTGGATTGATTGCCTCTTTGGCGTGTCTGACCACGACTGTGGGGCTGACGGTGTCAGCGTCTGAATATTTCCATGAGACTTTCCCCAAGATTGGTGGTATCAGCCTGTCCTATAAGGCTTATGTTATTATCTTTACTCTGATTGGTTTTGTGCTTGCCAATCAAGGCTTGAGTGCGGTCATTAGCAAATCCATCCCTGTGCTATTGGTGCTGTATCCGATTACCATGACAGCGTTAATTCTATTGGGTCTAAACATCATCAAGCCCTTACCCATCATCGCCAAGCGAGTCAGCCTAGCGCTGGTTACGGTCGTGTCAGTATTGTCGGTGGCAGGCGTAAGTATTCCTTTAAAAGAATACTCTATGGAGTGGCTTCCTTTTGCCATTGCAGGTTTGATTGTTGGTTTGGTGTTTGATAAATTAATGAAAAGATAAGTCAAAATAAAAAACACCCAAAGTGATCTGGGTGTTTTTTTTATTGCTAAATTACTAACAGTACCACAAGAAAATACCGCCCAAAAGAGCGGTATTTTTGGTTCGATAATTAAAAATCAATCTTCATAATTATCAATACTCGGACAAGAACAAATCAGATTCTTATCTCCATACACATCATCCACACGCCCCACGCTCGGCCAGAATTTATGAGCCTTGATATAGGGTAAGGGGAATACTGCTTCTTCACGGCTGTATGGGTGCGTCCATTCGCCTTCCGTTACCACAAAGGCGGTGTGTGGGGCATTGACGAGCGGGTTGTCGTCCGCCGTCCAACCGCCTGTTCCTGCCTTGACTTTTAGGGCTTCTTGTTTGATTTGCTTCAATGCCGAGACAAAGCGGTCAAGCTCGTCCACGCTTTCGGACTCGGTTGGCTCAATCATGAGCGTACCTGCCACAGGGAATGACATGGTCGGAGCGTGAAAACCATAGTCCATCAAGCGTTTGGCAATGTCGGTTTCGCTAATGCCTGTCTCTTCTTTTAGTGGGCGAATGTCCACGATACATTCGTGAGCGACAAAGCCATTTTTGCCCGTGTACAAAATCGGATAGTCATTTTCTAGTGATTTGGCGACATAGTTGGCGTTCAATAAAGCACGTTTTGTCGCTGATAGCAGACCGTCTGCCCCCATCATCGTGATATACATCCACGAGATTGGCAAAATGCTTGCCGAACCATAAGCGGATGATGACACCGAGCCTTGACCGTCAGGGGCATTCATCACGCCTGTTACGCTGTGGCTTGGCATGAATGGGGCGAGGTGCGATTTTAGACCGATTGGACCCATACCAGGACCACCGCCACCATGTGGGATACAGAAGGTTTTGTGCAGGTTCATGTGTAGCACGTCCGCCCCCACGTCCGCAGGTTGCATAATCGCCACTTGGGCGTTCATGTTCGCCCCGTCCATGTACACCTGTCCGCCATGCCTGTGAATAAGCTCGCAAATATCACGAATGCCTTCTTCGTACACGCCATGCGTGGACGGATAGGTAATCATCAAGGCACCCAAACGCTCGCTGTACTCTTCACATTTGGCTTGTAAATCCGCCACGTCCACGTTGCCTTTGTCATCGGTTGCCACCACCACGACTTTCATGCCAAGCATTTGGGCGGTTGCAGGGTTGGTGCCATGTGCCGAGCGTGGGATTAGGCAGACATCACGTCCGCTCTCGCCACGGCTTTCATGATAACGGCGAATGAGCAACAGCCCTGCATACTCGCCAGACGCACCAGAGTTGGCTTGCATACTAATCTCATCAAAGCCTGTGATTGCTCGCAGTTGGGCTTGTAGGCTTTCAATCATCTCATGATAGCCTGTTACTTGCTCTTTTGGGGCAAATGGGTGAACATTTGCAAACTCATTCCAAGTAATCGGCAACATCTCGCTTGTGGCGTTTAATTTCATTGTACAGGAACCGAGTGAAATCATAGAACGGTTCATCGCCAAATCCTTATCTTCTAAGGATTTAAGATAGCGGAGCATTTCGTGTTCGGTGTGATAGCTGTTAAAAGTTGGGTGCGTGAGAATGTCATCTGTGCGAAGTAGTTCGCCCAAAATCACTTCTGCTTTGTCAAGCTCGCCTGTCGCCCCAAAAATTTCGCACAATTCATCAAATTCATCTCTTTCGGTCAATTCATGAAATGACACAGAAATGCCGTGATTGTCATGCTTCCATAGGTTATAGCCTTTTTCGCTGGCAAGGGCGTATAGCTTGTCGGCTTGTTCTTGATTATCAAAATCCACAAGCACAGTATCAAAAAACACGTCATGACGTACGTTTAGCCCTGCCGATTTTACCGCCTTGGCAAAAGCGACCGCTAGGGCGTGAATGCGTGTGGCAATGCGTTTTAGACCGCTCGCCCCGTGATACACCGCATACATACCTGCTAGGTTGGCAAGCAACACTTGGCTTGTACAAATGTTTGAGTTGGCTTTTTCACGGCGGATATGTTGCTCTCGGGTTTGCAGTGCCATGCGCAGGGCGGTGTTACCTTGTGCGTCTTTTGACACGCCGATGATACGACCAGGGGCAGAGCGTTTGTCTTTGTCTTTAAAGGCAAAATAGGCAGCGTGCGGGCCCCCAAAACCCATTGGCACGCCAAAACGCTGAGTACTACCAAGGGCAATGTCCGCCCCCATGTCGGCAGGGGATTTAAGCAGTACAAGGCTCATGATATCGCTTGCGACAATGGCATATGCCCCTTTTTCTTTGACGTTTGCGATAATGTTGGTCAAGTCCACCACGTCGCCGTCTTTACCAACGTATTGGAAAAACGCCCCAAAAAACTCACCATTTTTGGCAACGTCAAAATCGCCCACCACCACATCAAAACCAAAATATTTGGCACGGGTACGAATGACATCAAGGGTCTGCGGATAGGTACGCTCGTCCACAAAAAAGGCATTGGATTTTGATTTGCTCACACGTTTTGCCATTGCCATGGCTTCGGCACTTGCAGTTGCTTCATCAAGCAGACTTGCCCCAGCAAGCTCCATGCCTGTTAGGTCAACGCACACTTGTTGGAAATTTAGCAGGGCTTCTAGGCGACCTTGGGCAATCTCGGCTTGATAAGGGGTGTAGGCGGTGTACCAGCCGGGGTTTTCTAGCACATTTCGCTGAATCACCGCAGGCAGGCGAGTGGGCGAGTAGCCTTGCCCGATATAGCTTTTGGCAACCGTGATTTTGTCCGCCATACCACGCAGTTTGGCAAGGGCTTCATGCTCGGTTGTGGCACTTGGCAAATCAAGCGGACGGTTAATGCGTATCGACTGGGGAACGACCGCATCAATAAAGGCATCAAGATTTTCAAAACCAACGGTTTTTAGAAGTTTGGTTTCATCGTCTTTTTTGTTGCCCAAATGACGCTCCACAAAGGCGTTTTGGTTAAACAAATCATTAAAGGTGTTTAAGGTCATGATAAAATCCTTATAATTAAGGTTGGGAATTTAATAAAAAATAGCACTTTGCAATGAGATTTTTTATTAAATTGGGCTTGAAAAGAGTGCGTATCACACACCTGTTCTGAAAATTACCTCAAAACGGCGTGTTATGCGCATTCTACTTTTGCAAGCTGTTTTTAAATTTGTAAAATCCAAAAACAAATCCAAGCATAAATCATCATGACTTACACTTGGATTTTTTACTTATAGGCTGTTTTCGTACTCATCCGCAGCCATCAAGCCGTCATAATCGGCAGGATTGGTAGGTTTGATTTTAAAGAACCACGCTTTGCCATATGGGTCTTCGTTGGCAAGCTCTGGTGCATCTACAAGCTCTTCGTTGATTTCAACGATTTCGCCTGCGATTGGGGCATAGACATCGCTTGCTGCTTTAACAGACTCTACAACGGCAATCTCTTCATCGGCAGAGACGGTGCGACCGACTTCTGGCAATTCTACAAATACCACATCGCCAAGCAAATCTTGGGCGTGGTCTGTGATGCCAACGATGATGATACCGTCATCTTCTAGTTTTAGCCATTCATGGCTGGCAACGTATTTTAAATCGTTTGGGATATTGCTCATAAAAAACTCCTAGCTCTGAGGCTGTCAATCAAAATCAAGTCTTAAACCAAGTTTTTGGTAAATCAATCACTTCATAGATAAGTAACCGCTATCTAAGTTTAAATCAAATCCAGTAACAAATGATGATTCATCAGATGCCAAATAAATCAGGGCATTCGCCACATCATCTAGGCTGGCAATGCGTTTTAGTGGGAATATGTTTGCCAGGCTGTCGATTTGTTCTTTGGTGTAGACAGATTCTAACATCGGTGTGATGACATAGGCAGGGTTTAGGTTGTTCACGCGAATGTTGTAGCCTTTTTGGGCGTAATAACTGGCAGCTGATTTAGATAGCAGGCGTGTTGCTCCTTTTGATGTGCTATACGGCGTAGCATCGGCAAGTCCAACCATACCCGCCATAGAAGCGATATTAATAATAGAACCGCCACCATTTTTTGCCATTACTGGTGCGACAGCTTTCATACCCAAGAATGGTCCTTCGGTATTTAGTGCAAAGGACTTGCGTAAATCTTCGATGGTACTGTCTTCAATGTTTTTTGAGCAAGCCATACCCGCACTATTAATTAAAATATCAATCTTGCCAAATTGATCGGTTACAATTTTTACAGCTTCCGCCCAGCTTTGTTCATTGGTAACATCAAGGCGTGCAAAAATTGCTTGCCCGCCATCGGCATTAATAGTATTAGCTACTTGATTGCCAAGCTCTCCATTGATGTCAGTAATGATGATTTTTGCTCCTTGTTTGGCAAATGCTTTGGCACTGTATTCGCCAAGACCAGAACCTGCACCTGTAATTAGAGCAACTTTATCTAACAAACGCATAGTAAATTCCCTATATTAATAATAAGACAATTGGTGTCAAATTTGGTATGTTATAACCACACCAAATATGGGATAGGATTATAAACTACTCTCGTACTCATCCGCAGTCATCAAGCCGTCATAATCGGCAGGATTGGTAGGTTTGATTTTAAAGAACCACGCTTTGCCATAAGGGTCTTCATTGGCAAGCTCTGGCGCATCTACAAGCTCTTCGTTGATTTCAACGATTTCGCCTGCGATTGGGGCATAGACATCGCTCGCTGCTTTGACCGATTCCACCACCGCAATTTCTTGGTCGGCTTCTACTTCGCTACCTACCTCTGGTAATTCTACAAATACCACATCGCCAAGCAAATCTTGGGCGTGGTCTGTGATACCAACAGTAATTGTGCCATCAGATTCTAAGCGTAACCATTCGTGACTGGCTACATATTTCAATTCGCTAGGAATGTTACTCATAAAAAACTCCGTTAGGGTTAAAGTTAAAAATTAGATAAATTATTTTAAGAATTAGGAAATTTTTCAATTTGAAATATGGAATTTATATTCCTCTTTTCCCTAACTCTAAATATAGCAATATGGCTAAAAAAATAAGGCCTACTCCATATATTAATACACAACAAAAGGATACAATATATACAAGTATTGTTTGTCCTTTTGTTAGATTGATATACCATTCTGATAGTTTGTTCACCAAAATTCACTCCAAAGTAAAAAAGTCAATTAGAGGGAGTTCATAACTTGCTTATATTCATTAACAGCTTTTTGATCAGCCATGCATTTTTGGTAAATTTCCAAGTCGCAAATATAAGTATCAACTTCTGTTTGAGGGTTAAATTTATAAGGCTTTGTGCAATAATGTGTTGAAACACAAGCAATAATTTTTAATTTAAACAGCAAAAAATCACCAAAGTAACAATGCTGAATTTTAAAAATTTCCCATTCTTATTTGAAATTAATTGTAAGGTATGATATTTATTTCATACCTTCAATTGTAATCAAAATTTAATCAAACTGCTTTTTACCATTTCTAACAAATGGCAATTTAAGCACACGCACTTCCACTTCTTTACCACGCATAATCACCTTTGCACGCTCGCCTGTAAAGTCAGCAGGCACACGGGCAATGGCGATGGATTGATTCAGACTTGGGGAGAATACACCACTTGTGGTAATGCCATTGCCACTCTCGGTAACGACTTCCATGCCCGCACGCAGTACACCGCCTTTGGCAAGCAATAGACCGACTTGGCGGACTTTAACACCATCATTTTTTAGGGCGACAAGGGCGGATTTACCAACAAAATCACGGCTTTCATCTTTTAAATCCACCGTCCAGCCCATGCCTGCTTCAAGGGGGCTGGTATCATCGTCCATGTCGTTGCCGTATAGGTTCATGCCTGCTTCCATTCGTAGGGTGTCTCTTGCCCCAAGTCCGCATGGGGCGACACCTGCTTTGACAAGCTCATCAAAAAATCCAACCGCTTCATCTGCTGGCATGACCACTTCCACACCGTCTTCGCCTGTGTAGCCTGTGCGAGCGACAAACCAATCACCGCCCAAGTCCACACCGACAAAGGGTTTTAGAGTGTTTACTTTCTCCGCCCATTCAGGCTTAACGGTCAGTAGCTTGGCAATGGCGTTTCGCCCTTGTATGGCAAGCATGGCGACATCATAGCGGGGGGCGAGCGTTACGCCAAATTCTTCACCAATTTTGGCAAAGTGAACGGAGTCTTTTTCGCGAGTTGCCCCATTTGAGACGATACGATAAGCGGTCTCAGACTCGTTCATGCGATAGACGATTAGGTCATCGATGACACCGCCTTTGTCGTTTAGCATACCAGAATATAAAGCCTTGCCGACAAAGGACAATTTGGCAACATCGTTGGCGAGCAGTTTTTGTAAGAAGGCTTTAGCGTTGTCGCCCGTTACGTCTGTAACTAGCATGTGAGAGACGTCAAACATCCCTGCGTCTGTCCGCACGGCGTGGTGTTCGTCAATTTGTGAGCCATAATTGACAGGCAATTCCCAACCGCCAAAATCCACAAGTTTGCCATTATGGGCGGTGTGAGCGTTAAATAGGGGGGTGCGCTGAGTCATGAGTGTGTTTCCTTATTTATAAAATTAACCGATGTAAATTAACTTTTGGGATTAAGATGATAATCACAAAAGTTAATCTACCCAGCAACTTCAAAATTCTTGTAAAATTCATTCCATTCATGCGATAAAACGAATTTCAACACACCCCATCTGTCCTGATACCTGAGATTTTCGTAATTCAAAAATTACTTCTTCCCTTCGGTGTTGCCACTTAAAAAAAATGGCAAGCTCTCCAGAGTGGTTAGCTTGTCTTTAGATAGATAAACTAAGTTTTTCAGTCCTTTTACCTGAGCGATTATAGGGGTTTTAAGATTGCTTTTGCAATTTTCAACATTACGCCTTCGGTGATTATGCGCCGATGCTTGCGATAAGCTGCGATAATTCTCTCCTGAAAAACACCTTTATTATGAAAAATAATGCTACAATTTACAAGTAAAATTTTTGGCTTTTTTGTAAAATAATTCCGCAAAAGCCAAAATCGGTGAATTTTCTTTAATTATATCAAGACGTGAGTGACGTTATGCATTGTGATGTTTATAAGTTTGCAAAAAATGAAGACTGGTACGTTTATATTGCTCGCCCAGATTATCCTAATGACACCGATGAGATCAAGGATTGGTTAGGCGTGCTGCCCGCCGATATTCGTAAGAAATTAGGCTTGGGAACTTTTGTCATGCATTTGGATCTAAGCGGTCGCGATAAGTTAGCCCGAGCTGATATCAATGAAGTAAAGGCAAAGCTTGCCCAACAGGGTTATTATGTCCAAGCGCCACCTGCCGATATTTTGGCAGCGCAAGCCATGGCAAAAGCCAAAGCGCTACAAGATAAAAAATACGACTAATATCAATTGGTTGCAATAATTTTCCATGGCAGAATTATGGGCAGGTAAGTCATCTGTTTTGTGGTGATTTTGTTAGCCCTTGTTGTCGGAAGATAATTTTTTGGCAAAATTGTGGTAAAATAACAGTAATTTTTTAATAAGTTATTTGTATGGAATGGATTAAAAACCTGCCTTTAGAGTCAATCAGTGAGAGCTTGGCGACTTTTTTGATTTGGTGGGCGAAGCTCGTTGATGGTGTGCCTGATGCACAGCTTTCTGTATTGGTTTATGTTATCGCATCCTTGATTGTATTGTTGCTTTGGATGTTGTTTGCGCGTATTTTGCCGCGTGGCATTCGTGGTATTAGCCTAGCATTCGTGGCGGCGGTGTTGTTGGCACTTGGTAGTGCAGAAGGTGGTTCGGGTGCGCTTGCCCCTGCGATTGTGGGTGTGTTCCATGCTTTATTAATGAAAGACTTTGCGGGCATGGTGTCAGCCAGTTTGCCGATTCTTGCAACCTTTACGGCATTTTTGGTGATTGGTGCGATTTGGCAGATGCTACGCAGCGTCATCGAAAGTGACGCCGCCAAAAAAGAAGAATTAGTACGTATCGAATCCCAAAAGCAGCTTATGGCTGATTCTGAGCAGGTGAATTAATTCGTAAATACATAAAAAGCCGCAATGTCGGCTTTTTTATTTAGTGATGTATCTATAAATATTCGGCTGTAGCGCATATTTAGCTTGAAAATTTTAAATTTTTGTGTATAATATGCGCCTTGTGACTTTTATTCAAACTCACATCTCCTTGCTATCATCATAAGATGGTGGCTGTTTTAATCCGTAGGGAGTCCTTATGAGACATTATGAAGTGGTGCTACTGGTTCATCCAGATCAAAGCAACCAAGTTGCCGACATGGTAACTAAATACCGTACACTAGTAGAAGAAAATGGTGGTTCTAACCATCGTCTAGAAGACTGGGGTCGCCGTCAATTGGCTTACCCAATCAATAAAATCCACAAAGCACACTACGTGCTACTGAACATCGAATGTGATGAAGCAACTCTAGCACAGCTAGAAGAGCTATTCAAATACAACGATGCGATCATCCGTAGCCTAGTTATCCGCCGTGACAGCGCCATCACTGAACAATCGCCACTGGCGAAAGAAGCAGAAGACAAGCGCACTCGCAAAGCCAACCGTCGTAACGACGTTCGCACTACTGAAAGTGAGAACGGCGCTGCTGACAGCGAATAATTTAAGGAGATAACTCATGGCACGTTTCTATCGTCGTCGTAAATTCTGCCGTTTCACAGCTGAAGGCATCACTCACATCGATTTCAAAGATGTAGAACTTCTAAAGCAATACATCAGCGAAAATGGTAAAATCGTTCCTAGCCGTATCACTGGCACTTCTAACAAATACCAACGTCAGCTAGCCGTTGCTATCAAACAAGCTCGTTACTTGGCACTATTGCCATACACCGACAATCACAAGTAATTAACGGAGAAAAATCATGCAAGTTATTCTATTACAGCGTGTCGTTAATCTTGGCAAACTTGGCGAGACTGTTGAAGTAAAAGCGGGTTATGGTCGTAACTACCTAATCCCACAAGGCAAAGCGCTACCTGCAAACGAAGCGAACATCGCTAAATTCGAAGCACGTCGTGCAGAGCTAGAAGCTCAAGAAGCTAAAGAGCTACAAGAAGCTCAAAAACGTGCTGATGCTCTAGCAGATGTTAACGTTATCATGCGCGCTAAGTCTGGCGACGAAGGTAAGCTATTCGGCTCTATCGGTACTCGCGACATCGCAGACGCATTGACTAAGTCTGGTCTAGAAGTTGACCGCGTTGAAGTTAAACTACCTGAAGGTCCATTCCGTCAAGTAGGTGAGTACAAAGTTACCATCCAACTTCACCACGACATCTCTGCAGAGATCTTGGTTACCATCCTATCTGAAGATGCGCCAGCTGCTGAAGAAGATGATGAATAATCATTGATTAATAAAAAACCCCGAGAATCTCGGGGTTTTTTATTCTATCGTAAGCGAATCTTGTAAAGGCTCTGTAACTTCCTCTGAAATTTCCAAATCTTCCAAATCTTCCAAATCTTCCAAATTTTCTAAACCATTTAGGCTTTCTGATTCATTTAAAATATCTAATCTTCCTGATTCTTTTGTAATTTCCAATTCTTCTAGATCATCCATATTCTGCTCGTCAGGTGCTAAGCTGTCTTTTGGTGATTCAGGCTTATTTGCATTAGGTCTGGGTGTATCAATCTCTTCGTGTAGAATTTTGCGCAGCTAAAGGGATGGTTTTTGGGTTTTCGTGAATATTGTGTCTGCCTGTGATGATGTTCTCGCTATTGGCATTCTCAAGATGCGAGCTGGTATAAGGCACGATACCATCCGACAGATCTCCTGTGCGCACAGTACGATGGTGTGATAACGAATACCATCTTTGATGTTGATGTCGGCGGTTAATTTAACAAAAGCAGAGCAATCAGAAAGCTGATCGGCGCCGTTTGTAGGTATAGCGATCCTAATAGGTTGTTTTCGATATTGCCTTCTACACCGATGTTTGCGATGGTTTCGGTGATGCTTTTGGTCAGATTAAGCGGCAGGCGAATGACACGACGTGCTGCACGGGTAAACCATCGGTCGGCATAATCCGTTCCGCGAAATGGCGCTGAGATAAATACAGCAGTGCCGACCTGTGGCAGAGATCTTAGTGTGAATCTCTCGCTTAACTCATCGTTATAGACCTTGGTGAGTAGTTTGGAGACGGCGAGATTTTGTTCGTGGCTCATCGCTAATTCATCGGTGTCGGTTGCAGCTTTGACGGTGTCTTCGATGATTTTGCTGCCAGACGATTCTGTATTTTCTAATGTGCTAAGTTTTGGCAAAAGCTCATCATCGGACAGCAGCATCCTTGAGATAACACCGCCCATGCTTTGTCCAATCAATATCGAGTTCTGGCTGACAGGATTGGTGCCCGTTGGATCAGTGTTAGTGAAACTTTGATTAATGAGCTTATGGATTTGATAGCGGTTTTTGAGGATGGGTAAGTTCTTCGCATAAAAGACCTGCCACACTTGATAATTGTCACGCAGAATAGGATCTGCAAACAGATTATTGGTTAGATTCACCCAAGTGGTAGGACTGGAGGCGAGCTCATGAATCATGATGATAACTTTTTGATTTAGGTTGTATGGTGATAACATGAACAGCTTAGGCGTCGTCGCGCTATCTTTTTTTTGGCGATCATGTTTAATAGACTGGCACGTTGTAGGTTATTCTCTGACAGCCATGTCGCATAGGTGGATGAGAAGCTGGCAGAAAGTGGATAGCTCTTACCCAGAATGTTCACTTCCTTGGTGGCACAAGGGTCAAAAAAATACGCATCAAATTCATCAGCGAGCAAGACATCTTAATGTATTGCCCTTTGGGGTGATGATGGCAGTCAGTAGCAGATGACCCATCGGGTGAATTCGTGATTTGATGTCGTCATTGTCCGCGTCCGCATTGGCGGTTAGACTGCTTAGTGCCGGTGCGCGGTATCGATCTTGTAGTTAACCAACAAAGCCAACACCAATACCTAAGCGCGTACTATTCACCTGTAAATCTGCCAAGCGATAATCATAAATTGAAATAAGATCTGACAGTGCACCGACTTTGAAATTTTGTAGGTCGTGCAGCTCTTAGTGTTCCTTGGCGATATTTAGGTTGAGTGTTTGAGTGTCGCCATCTTTACTCTGAGTGGTAAGCGTAGAGATGTTGATTTGATTGAATGTTGGATTGAGCTGGTTTTTGTTTTGTTGATCGGCGTCGCCAAAAGCACCATCTTGCTGCTTATAGACCTCTTGGATGAGTGCGTTTAGTGAGACGTGGTAGAGGTCTTGGACGCGTATGTCGCTGTCAGTGATGATGGGTTTTTGGGTGTTTTGGTTGGTGAGGCTATCAAAGAATAGATAGCCATAGCTAAAAGCGATGGTTTTGTACAATGTATCGCGATGGCCTTCAAGGCAGTCTTTGCGTGCTTTGGCTTGAGCCTGCTTGGCCTCTTCGTCAATGGGTGCATTGGCGTAATAGTCATCGATGGCCGGTCGATTTAAGGCAGGTTCTCACTCCATTTTTTCGGCCAAATGCAATGCTTGCGTGTAGTGTAATCCTGCCAATAGTACCAAGCCTTTACGGTCAAATTGATCGCCAAAGAAAGCTGAACCTAAATCGTCCAAACAAGCATCAAAGTCCGCCATGTAGCTGTCTTGGGTCAGACCCGAAGCTAATAATATTGAATTGGATAAGCTACTAACCCTGGGTGTGGTCGTGATGTTATTATGCGTGGTCTTAATGATGCGCGCTTGCATCTGCTTGGGTGAGGTAAGGCTTGCACATCCTGTCATGATAAGGGCGCCCAAGCTAAGTGTTAATGCTGATTTGGTGAGTTGTTTTTCATAAATTTTAATAAAAACCGATTGGCCGGTTTGTATGTTTTGTAAAATAAAAAATCCGTCTTCGGCATGATACCCAAAGACGGATTGGTGTGTAGAGTATTATTTACTGCTACACGTTTATTCTTGGCTGACTGGCTTGATGTTCAACGGCGTTTTGTCGTTAGAGCGCCAGATATAATAGCCGCCTTCTTCGATGATGCGGAGTTGCTCAGCGATTTGGGTGTTATTAGGGTGCTGTGCTTGTAGTTGTCTTAGGCGGTTTAGCGCGCCTTGTTTATTGTCGGTCAGCAGGTCAGACTGAGCAAGGCTTTGCTCTGCTTCGATGTAACCTAATGAGGCTGCTTTTTTTAGGTATTTTTTACCCTCATTAAAGCCGCCTGCTTCACTGATCATCATGCCAAGTAGGAAGTTGGCTTCAGGGTGCTCTGGGTTTAAGCGCAGGGCTTTTTGCATGTGATTAGATGCGCGAACCGAGTATTCTGTGCCGACGTTTAGGTTGCGAGCGATGCCGTTAAGTTTGGCTGCACGCAGTACCACATCAAACGAAGCGTCAGGCGCGCTGGCATAGGGCTCGATCCAATCAGCCAAGTGCTTCACGTTCTGAGTAGATAGATATTCAGCGGTTGCATTTGGGAAGCTTGGCGGATAGTGGCGTGCATTCGGCGATACCACAGTAATGAATTCATCCATGAGTGTGGTGTCCAGCAGAATCGTGCCTGCTTCGTTGGCAGGGATGTGAACGGTTGGAACGTTCTCAACGTCGCTTACCGATACGGCAGGTGTTGGCAGACCTTTGACAGGTGATGTCAGTAGGTCAGCAGCGTTATTATTAATGATCGTGGTTGTGATCTCGCTGCGCATCTTTGGGCTTTGAGGGGTGCTGACACCTGCGGTCAATTGCCCAACAGTTAGCGCATCTTCTGATACAGTTGGTGCTTTGGCTTTGGGCGCTGCTTTTTTTGCCGGTGTCTTAGCGGTTTTGGTGGTTTTTGCCTTGGTGTTTTTGGCTTGGGCGTGAGCCTGTGCACTGCCAAAGCCTAATAAAGTCAGACTTAGAGCCAGAACGGTAAGTTTTTTCATGTTGATGTCCTTAATAAACGCTAAATAAGAAATTTTGCCAATCATAACAGATTTATCTTAATAAGTTCATAAATTTTTCACAGTTTTTGGTGGCAAAATATTGCTTAGTTGTAACTTTAAAATATGATCCACTAAGCAGATCGATACTCATAATGGCAAATCGTTATTACTTGGGGTCATGGTGTTTTGGTATTTTTTAAGTTTCTTGTATAAGAAAATTCCAAAGATGGCATTTAGAACGCCTGTGATCAAAAATAGCTGCGGCAAGCTTAATTTTAACATTGTCAAAATGATGATCGAAAATACCGCTGAGCCTACCATAAAGATGGCGTTAAAGATGTTATTCGCACCAACGACACGCGAACGGTGGCTGATCGGTGCGTAAGCTTGCATGAACGCATACATGGGGACGATGTACACGCCACCGGCAAAGCCCAAAAAGAACAAATCAGCAAACACACGCCAAGTGCCATGCATGTCCATTAGCGCACTGATGCCGTAAGGGGTTCTTGTTGCTTGAATGGCGATGCTTGATAATGACAGATATAGATCGATGGCAAATACGCTAAGACCTAGAATGCCGATGGGTAGCAGTTTTAGGCTGACTTGGTTTTTGGTTAGGGTCTTGCATAGCAGTGAACCCAATGCCGTGCCCACCGAGAACAGCGTGAGCAATAAGATAACCACTGACTCATCGCCATGAAGTATGACTTTGCTAAATTCAGGCGTCTGGGTTAAGAAAGTCGCACCATAAAACCAAAACCAGCTATTACCAATAATCACAAAGAACAGCAAGGGCAAGCTGTACAAATATTTAATAATATCAAAGCTGGTGCTAAAGATGTTCCAATTAATCGCCAAGTCTTTGGCTTGCGGGGTAGTCTTGGGTAGATGTCGTGAGGCGATGTAACCAAGGGTTGCCACAAAGAGTGTCGATACGATGAGCCATAAGGTTGAATGATCAAGCTGCGTTAGCACGCCGGCCGCCATCATACCGGTTAAGATGGCAAGGCTGGTACCGGTTTGGAATAAGCCATTGGCGCCGACCAGCTCATCTTTATGCATGGCTTCTGGCAGATAGCCGTATTTGATGGGCCCAAAAAAAGTCGATTGTGTTCCCATCAGGAATAACGCCACGAACAACAACCAATAAATCTCAAACCAAAACCCAATCGCCGCCAACGCCATGATGCAGATTTCTAGTAGTTTGATGCCTTGGGTGAGTTTGGATTTTTCATATTTGTCCGCAATTTGTCCCGCCAACGCCGAGAATAGGAAGTATGGCAAAATAAACAGCAATGCCGCCAAATTATTCAGCAGGCTAATCTCCATGCCCATCTTGGCAGCCGCGACATAAGTCAAAATTAAAATCAATGCCTGCTTAAAAACGTTATCGTTAAATGCGCCCAAAAACTGCGTAAAAAACATGGCGCTAAAACGGCGATGCTTAAATAGAGAAAATTGCGAAGCCATAGAATAAATGGTTGTTAATATTGATTGGTTTGTTATAATAGCAAGTATTTTTATTTTAAGCTTTAATTTTTAAGAAATTTTTACATCTTTTTGATGTTTATGGCGACAATAAAAAACCACGATTTCAAAATCAAAAGGGCTACATAATGGCGATGGCAAACATCGGACGACCGAGCGTGAACCACATAAAATCTGTGCGTACGGCAGTATCTGTGTCAGTACTGATGGCATTGTCGTCTTATGCGTCGGCACAAGTTGCTGTCCTTGAACAACCAGCCAATCCAAATCAGGGTGCGAATATTAATGGTGTAGCAGTTAGTGCATCAGATGAGCAATTTGGCAGTCAATCCAATGACAAGTCTGTCGCACCGACTCTCATCGATCAAAAAACCATCGAATCTGCACAGCTTGTCGCAGAAGTGCCGCTCTATACACCTGCGCAAATCGAGGCAAGACTACAAGAGGCCAACCAGCAAAACACCCTGATGGCGCGGTCGTCAAATGCCGATCTGATCTCAAGAATTGATCAAGAAAGTACGCCAATGGGGCTTGATGTCACTGCCATCACTAAGATTCCAACGCCTGATACGCTGCAGACGCTAGGCATTAACGAGGAGGGTGATCGCACCGAAGGCATCGACCCAACGGCATACATCCCAGAATATGAATATGTCGAGAGCGATGGCGCTACCGAGGTGGTGGTTGAAGAGGAAGAAATCAAGCGCCCGAATGTCGCCAAACGTCTGTATAATCGACTGTTTAATGACGGCGTAGAAGCAGTAGCGCGAGTGGAGGCTGAGTTTTATCAAAATAATACGCCTATCATCAGCAATACTGAATCGCGTGCCAAAGTCACCAAAATTAACAAGTCTACTTTAAAGCAAGAGCCCTTTGCCAACATCAAGGCTGCACTAGAGGACATCACTGCTGAGAGTATTACAGACTTTAATAGCGCATTGCCGCGACTTCGTCAGACGGCGGATTCGGCAGCGCGTGCGGTAGGTTATTATGATGTAGACATGCAGATTACCAAGGTTGGTGCTGGCAGAGTTAATGTGATTATTAACGACATTGGCGAGCCTGTACGTGTCGCAACTCAAGTGTTTGAAGTGCGCGGAGAGGGTGCTGATAACCCATCTTACCAAAAGGCGATGAACGATGCCAAGCTCAACCAAGATGAGATATTCCATCATGGTAATTACGAAGCGGCGAAATCGAGCGTCCTTGATGTGAGTGCTGAAGAGGGTTATTTTGATGGCAAATGGCTGAATAATTCAGTCGATGTCATCTTGCCTGACGGCGTTGCCGATGTCAGCTTGGTTTATGACAGCGGTAAGCAATATGAATTTGACGAGGTGGTGTTTTTTACCCTTGATGATGAGACGGGTAAGCTGACCACCGATCCTGCCAAATTGCCCGTTAAATCAGAGCTACTAAAAAAACTCGTCACCTTTAATATGGGTGATGCCTATAACCGCACCGCTGCCCGCAATTTAAGTAATAATCTGCTCGCGACGGGATATTTTAATGCGGTGAATACTGAGCTGGTGCTGCCAAGCCCTGTACCTGCTAGTAACGAGGTCGCTTTTGAGAGTGCAGCGAGCAATTCTGACGATGCTGGTGAGATTATCGATCTGGGCGATGGTGTAAGCATGGAAGTGACGCCGATTGAATTTACCACTTCTGAGGTCATTCAAGATAAGCTTGCGCGCGTCACCCAAAAGGCCCAAAGGCTATACAGCATGCCCGATGATCGCCTGTTGGTGACTGACACCCGCAAAAAATCGCGCAGCATTCTAGGGCGCATCAGTGATGCGGTGAGTAGTGTGGCGAGGATGATTTTGCCTGATGAATCGGCGGATGAATTAAACATTCCTGAAGATGTAGAATTGCCAGTGTTGGAAGGACGTAAGTCTCGGCAGGATGTCTATGCTGATAAGAAAGTGCCACTGTATATATTCGTGATGTCAGATAAACCAAGAGATGCGCAGATCGGTATGGGTTGGGGTTCTGACAGCGGTGTGCGACTCATTACCAAATTTGAGCATAATCTCATCAATAAAAGTGGCTACCAAGCAGGTGCAGACGTCCGTTACTCAGAAAATAAAAAAGGTCTAAGCCTATACGCCACGAAGCCAATGAGCCATCCTTTAAATGATAAATTGCGGGCTTTTTTGAGTTATGACGAAGAGAAGATTGGCGGCGCCTTGGGAACCTTTGATCTAAGCACAAGAACGCTGCAACATGGCATCAGCCGCAATATCGTCAGAGAATCGGGCTGGAACAGAAGCTATTCATTGCGTTATCGCTTGGATAAGCTTGGGACGGGCGCACCTGTTGAATCTTGGGAAGATTTGCCGGTACGATTCATTGATGGTAAGCCAACCCAAGAAGCGCTGCTGGCGGGATTTGCGATCAATAAAACAGTTGTGGATAATCCGGTAAATCCGATGCGAGGTTATCGTCAGAATTATTCGCTTGAGGTCGGTGCCAAAGGCGTAATCAGCGATACGAACATGGCGATCTTGCGCGCAGGCGTGGGCGGTGTCTATAGCTTTGGTGATAATGCTTATGGTAAGGATCGCGCCCATCAAGTGATTGGTAGTCTCAATGCTGGCTATCTGTGGTCGGATAATTTTGATGATGTGCCATATAAGCTGCGTTTCTTCGCTGGCGGCGATCAGAGCATTCGCGGCTATAACTATGACAGTTTGTCCCCCATCTCAGATAAAGGCTATTTGACAGGCGGGCAGGCGCTGGCTGTGGCAAGTGGTGAATATAACTACGAGGTACTCAAGGGACTGCGTGTGGCAGCGTTCGCGGATGTGGGTAACGCCTACGATAAAAACTTCAAGAACGACACCAAAATCGGCGCAGGTCTTGGCATTCGATGGGCGTCACCGGTTGGGCAAGTGCGGGTTGATGTGGCGACAGGCGTCAAGGAAGAAGGGCATCCGATTAAGCTGCATTTCTTTATCGGAACGCCATTTTGATGCATGATTGAAAAACCAGGCGTCTTATGGTTTAATGGCGCGTTATTTTGATATTTTTGATGATTTTGATATGACTGACAAATCCAATCACAGCCCTGATGATCATAATGCCCAGCGCGCGCATGGGGCAGATTTGTCCACACCTAAAGAACCCGTCAGCGTGCTAGCACCAAAATCGCCCAAGCCACCAAAAAAACGCAGCTGGCTGGCGTATCTGTTTTATCTTGTTTTAACGCTTCTTGTCGTGCTTGCGTTATTGCTGGTATTGCTATTTTATGCGATGGGCACGCAAGGCGGCACCAAGTTTTTATTAGAAAAAATCGCCTTAGAAACCGGCACACAGCTCAAATACTCAGAAGGGAATCTAAGAGACGGCGTGTGGGTATCAGATGTCAAAATCGCCCAAGGCGAGAACATTGAGATCCAAGTCGATAAGGCGTATGTGCAACTTGGTTGGCGTGCGGTGTTGGCGCGCCAAGTGCATTTAGTCAACAGCCAAATTGATACTTTAAACATCATCAATAAAAAACCACCCACTGGCGAGCCTTTTGATTATGCGACGATCGATTTGCCAGTGACGCTAAAGTTTGATAACACCAGCGCTAAACAGATCATCTATAGCCAAGTCACCAAAAGCCCCATCTATCTGCACGACATCCATGTGCAAGATGGCACTTGGGCTGGCACGAAGATTAAGCTAAATGACGCCAAAATTCGATATGATGATGACGTTGCTGTCAGTCGCATCCATGGCGAAATCAATCTGACAGGCGACTATCCGCTCAATGCGACCGCCGATGTGGAAGTAACCGCTCTCAACAAAGCCTATTTCGGCGTGCTGCATGTCCAAGCATCAGGCACGCTAAAGCGCACATTCGGTACATTAACTTCAAAGTATAACGAACGCGACATTCAGGGCGAATTTATCGCACAAGGATTGGATGAAAATTCACCGTTTAGCGCAAGGCTCAATTTCGATGAAGTGGTGCTACCCTATGCCGCCGAGCAGAACATCACCCTAAAAGACGGTACCATTACCGCTGATGGCGTGGTGAGTAATATCGAACTTCGTATTAACACAGACCTTATCGCCAAAGACATCCCTTCTGGCAGATATCGCGGTCGTGGGGTGGTACGCGATGGCGGCATGGACATTCCGTATTTGCGTGCGGACACGCCAAGCGGTGCCTTGACCGCCAAAGGCCGCATGGAGTGGTCGGATGAATTTGAGCTGCATGCGACATTAAGCGGTAATGGCTATAAAGTTCGTGAAGTCTTGCCGATTGAGTATCAAGATTACCAAGCATACTTGCCTAAGACATTAACGGGCGATCTGGGCGTCAATTATTATTATCTAGACGATGACAATCACACGCGCTTTGAATTTGACCTGAACCAAAAAGACGGCGAAGAGATCCGCGCAACGCTGTCGCAATCACAGGATAATCCTAACTCGCCTTGGCTGATTCATGCTGATTGGCGCAATATTATTCGTGCTAATGTTCCGAATATAGATAATATTCATTCCACTCACGGCACGGCTGACATTCGCCTAGAAGAGGGGCGCACCTACATCGATGCACGCGGTCACATTAAGCAGCTGTCTGTTGCACCGCAAGGTGATTATGTCGTGCAAGCGAACATCGAAAAAGGCGAGCGCATTCATCTAACTGACTTTAAATATGATGGCTTACTGGGCGATCTGTCGGGTGTGGGGCGCATTGATTTGGCAACTGCTCAAAAACCTTTGGCGTGGCAATTTGACCTGACGACCAATAGGTTCATTCCCAATGCGTATTTTGACACACCTGACAAAACCCCATTTCAGGCGATCTCAGGGCATGTTACTGCCATGGGTAGAATGCGCAGCGATCGTTCAAATCGCAAGCTAAACATTCACGACATCGACCTAAAACACACCGACCTGACAGCGACATTAGCGAATAACGAGACAGTATCTATCAAAGGCTTGGGCAATGCGCAAGTGCGCTTGATGGGTAGTGATGTGAAATATTTTGATGCCAAATTCGACGGTGATGTCAATCAGAGCATGCTGCCACAAGTAGGGCTCGCCAAGGTGGATATCGAAGCGTCAGGTAATCTGAACCTGATGACGATCAGTCGCTTGAATGTGGACACGACTTCTGGCAAGGCATCGGCGACTGGCAAGATTGATTTGACCCAAGGCATTGGATGGGATGTGCGCGCTCGTCTTGATGAGATTGATACGAAGAATTTCGTCGGGGATAACGCCAACCTCATTGCTGTGATTACGGGCGACTTGGTCACCAAAGGTCGCTATGACAATCAAAAACTATCAGATGTGACGGCGCAATTTGATGGCGAAGTTATCCATGATAAGCTGCCAAAAGGCGCATTGTCTTTTGATGTGGCAGGTCAAGGTGAGCGGTATGATGTGCGTTCATTTGACTACAAGGGCGATGCTGGAGGACTTCACGCAAACGGCTTTATAGACATCTCACAAGGCTATACATGGGATGCGTCTACCACCATGAACCGCTTTAATGTCGGTGCTTTTGTGCAGGATGTGCCAAGCGACTTGACGGGCGGTTTTAGAGTGCGCGGGGATTGGCGCAAGCAGTCTCAGGCGGTAAATATAGATCAGCTGGATCTTAAAGGCACGCTTCGTGGTCAGTCATTTAGTGCAGAAGGTTCGCTGATTGCAGATTTGGCATTACCAAGCGATTTGAAAGCCTACATGAGTCAAATCACTACTCAAGCCCCGACCAATGTCGATGAATTGCTGGCTCTGCGTGGACAAATTGACAATAGCGCCCGCCAAACTCAAAGCATCATCAAAAAGCTTAGTGCTGATAATTTAAACATCCGCTTAGGCGATAATGCCTTAGCGATTAATGGCGATAAATCAGAGCTGACCACCAGTGTGTCCATCACAGACCTAAGTCAAATCCTGCCAAATGCGCAAGGCGCGATTAAAGGCGGCGTGATCTTGATGGATGATGGTAATTCGCTGCCGACATTGTATGTGGATGTGGCAGCCGGTGGTGTTCGTACGGCTGATTTTGTCGCTCAGGAGGCGCGCGCCCTTGGTAAGATTGTCAATCTTGGCAATTCAGACAGTCAGCTGCTTGTTGATGTCAAAGACATCATCGCTCTGGGTCGTGTGATCCGTTCAGCGCGTTTGGACTTCCGTGGTACAGAACAAAGCCATATCATGACCATCAACACGCAATCGCCTGATAATGGGGTGAATGCCAAGGTCGAGGGTGGTCTTGATCGGGCCAATGGTCGCTATCGTGGCATCCTTAGTGATGGCGCACTGCAGAGCAAGTTCGGCCTGCTTGCCCAGCGTCAGCCGACAGAGTTTAGTTACGGCATTGGTGATAATAGCATTGCTTTGGCGGCGCATTGTTGGACAGCGACAGGGGTGGATAATGCTGAACAAGGGTCGCTTTGTCTACAAGACACCTTGCGCTATTCGGCTAATGGCGGTAACGTTAATTTGGGCGTTCAGAACCTAGACACGTCGGTATTCTCGGCGGTGTTACCTGATGACATTCATTGGCAATCTACCTTAAATGGCAGGGTGCAGGCGAATTGGCAGCAGGGCACGAACCCTACTGTTAATGCGGTGCTGTATTCGGATAATGGTCGCGTGGGATTGGATCAAGACGGCGCCTATGTTGAGATGCCTTATGAGCGTGTCTCTGTCATCGCCCAAAGCGTTACCGAGGGGCTAAAACTACGCGCAGACATCGCAGGTTCAGCAGCGCGTGGTTATGCTGATGTGGTAATCGATGCATTTCAGGAGAATCAAAAGCCAATCTCAGGCGCATTGTTAATTAATGACATTAATCTTGCGGTATTAAGACCGTTTTTCCCGAATTTCCAAACCCTAACAGGTACGGCTAATATCGCAGGTGGTCTGGGCGGCACATTAAGCCAACCGCTGTTTTATGGTAATGCCAACCTAAGTAATGGCGTTCTTGCGGTGGCAGGCGTGCCGATTAACCTAAGTAACATTAATGCTAACGCTCAGATTCGTGGCACAAATGCTGTCTTGACGGGTGATTTTACCGCAGGTCAGGGCGATGGCGAGCTGTCGGGCGAGCTTGATTGGTCTCAGACGTTGCAGGCGCGCCTTCGCATCTTTGGTGAGGATTTGGACGTGAGTCAGCCGCCACTAGTAACGGCCAAGATGACGCCTGATATTGAAGTGATTGTTCGTCCTTTCGAAAAATATATTGACATCCAAGGCGTCATCTCTGTACCAAGCGCCATTATTCGCCCACCTGAAGCGACGGCAGACATCGTGAGTGAGTCTGAAGATGTTGCGGTGTTGGATCGCCGTGCTGCAGGCAACATCGAGCAAGTATTGGCGGTAACCGCGCCTTGGAGTATTAATGCAGACATCGGTCTTGACTTGGGTGATGACGTGACTTTCCGCGGATTGGGTGCACGCTTACCATTGGCTGGCGCTCTTCATATCACGCAGGCCGATCAAGGAGTGATGCGAGGATTGGGCGTGGTACAGGTATCAGAGCGTACTACCATTGATGGCATTGGGCAGAATCTTGAGCTGAATTATGCGCAGGTTCGCTTTAATGGCGATATTATGAATCCTAGATTGTCCATCGAAGCAGAAAAAGAAATCGAGGGTCGGACGGTCGGTGTGCGCATCAAGGGCACAGCCAATAATCCTGACATTACTGTATTTAATGATGCAGGCTTAACAGAGCAGCAGGCGATGAACGCCATTGTGACAGGGCGTATCACCGAGTCGGCTGATAGTCAGATTTCAGAACAAAGATTCCGCTCGCAGGTCACCAATAACCTCGCTGCTGCAGGCTTGAATCTAGGCTTATCGGGCACTCGTAATATCACCAATCAGATCGGTCAGGCATTTGGTTTGGAGGGGCTTACCATCGATGCATCGGGCAATTCTGATGATACGAGCGTGATTGTGACGGGATATATCAGCCCTGATCTATACATCCGCTATGGCGTTGGTCTGTTCAATGCCGAATCTGAGCTGTCCATGCGCTACCAGCTGACGCGACGGATTTATATTGAAGCGGCTAGCGCGGCAGAGAATACTGTCGATATGATTTATCGATGGAAGTTTTAATACAAGATAATCACACGGATTGACTTAAGCCGAAAACCAATAACACCGCGGATTTTGCGGTGTTATTGGTTTGGAGAAATGCTTTTACTGTTCTTTGGATCCATTGCAACAAATGACTGTGCAGCGGATCATTATCTATCATTAAGTGTTAAACGATCACTGTATTATTTGGTTAAAATCAGGCGATTGTTACGTGTCAAGCGCAGACGATATTCCTCACCTTGATGCTCAATGCGCACTTCCTTGGTCAGCGCGAACAGATTCTGAGAGTGCAGGGTTGGAAGTCGAGTGGTTTCGCGGTTACTGAAGTAGCGAGCGATTGTCGTAGTCATGGCGATTTTCCTTTTGGTTGGTGGGTTGCGGGTTTTTTCCCGAGCCACTTTTGGCTTAAACTGTGGACATAAAGCGCTTGATTAATTAAAATTAAATACTTAAACAGCGCAAAATGATAATTCATATAAGTTGTTTTAAACTTGCATCTGTTATTTATTTTTAAATAACAACAATTATCATTTGTGCTCATAATAGCAAATTTTTCGAAGATTGCAAATACTAATTGCAAAATTTGAGAATTTTCATCATATTTCTGACAAACGGTATAAAAATAATGACAAACGGTAATTTTAAAGTTAATCTGGATCTAGATTCAAAAAAAACCACTCATGTTGCAGTGGCTGTATTTAGGTATGGTGATGAATTTTTGCTTGCTAGGCGACATACACATCAGCATCAGGGCGGGAAATTGGAATTCGTCGGGGGAAAAATAGAGCAATCCGAATCACCGATATCTGCTCTGATTCGAGAAGTTGATGAAGAGTTGGGCTTGGATATTCATGGGAATGTCATCACAAAGATGGGTCGCATTTGGCATGATTATGGTGATAAGGTGGTATGTCTGCACGTATATCAAGTGTTATTAACAGATGATCAATACATAGACTTTCGTGATCGGAAGTTGGGCTGCGATGGGCAGGAGATTGGATTCTTCAAAAGAGAGGATATTCTTAGCCAAGAGCAGAATTTCCCTGCGGCGAATGCTGCTATTTTAGCTTGGCTGACGTTGCCAGATACCATCACCATCAGTCATGAGTTGAGATATTTTAATAATAAAACCGGCTGGTTGGATTGTTACAAGAATCTGCCAAAAAATAGTACGCTTCTTGTACGAACTAAAGACTCTGATAACGAGGATTTGCTAAGGCTGTTGATAGCGGCGCGTACGGATTTAAGATTGGTTTTGTCGTTAGAAGATTGGCGGAAGGTCAAGGATGGTCAGAATCTTAGCCTCAATCAAATAATAGCCATTCGATTGACTCATCATGAACTGATGAATATTAATTTATCTGAATTGAATTTGCCGCATCCGCCCATCATTGCCAGCTGCCATGACATAAACAGCCTGATAAAGGCTAACGAATTGGCGAAACTACACCCTGTTATGGCGTTGCTATTATCGCCAGTCAAGCCAACTGCCACGCATCCTGATGCATCTGCATTAGGCTGGAAGGTTTTTGAGGAGCTGGCTGAAGTGTCGGACGTGCCTGTGATTGGTCTTGGCGGGTTAAGCCCTGATGACTTGTCAGATGCACATGATCACGGCGCGGTTGCGGTTGCGGGGATCAGAGAATTTTTATAAAAAATAGCCATATTTTAAGATAAAATAAACCTTGTTAAAACACCCAAATTCATTTAAAATTCAGGTGTTTTGTTATAACTAATATTCCATTCATTTATAAAAGGATATTGCCATGAGCATCTATCAAGACCATCTAACCAAGCGCCAAAACCAAGAAACCCAAGCGACTGAGTTACTCGTCGCCCTCGCCAAACTTGCCAGTCAAAACGCAAATGTCCTGTTTTTTGGTGAGCGTGTGGCTCTGTCGGTATCGGACATCTTGGCAAAACACGCCAAAGCAGGTCTTGACGTGGCGGATACTCTTGCCCTAGCCAAAGACATCACAGCGATTAACACCACTGTTGATTTGGGACAAGCGGTTAAAGCAGGCAAAAAAGCCAGCGATTTTGCAAGCGGTGCAGAGGTATCTGCCACGGACGTGGTGCTATATGGCTTTGGGCGTATTGGACGCATCTTGGCACGTCTACTTATGAGTCGTCCTGCCTCTGATAAGGGCTTGCAACTAAAAGCCATCGTGGTACGTCCTGCTGGTGATGGCGACCTTGATAAGCGTGGCTCACTACTAGAACGTGATAGTGTGCATGGCTGGTTTGATGGCTCGGTGGAGATTGACAACGCCAATAGCGGTATCATCGTAAACGGTCGCTTTATCAAATTCATCTACGCATCTGACCCTAGTGAGATTGACTACACTGTCCACGGCATTGGCAACGCCATAGTGATTGACAATACTGGCAAATGGAAAGATGAAGCAGGGCTTGGTAAGCACCTAGCAAGCAAAGGCGTAAAAAAAGTGCTACTGACCGCCCCTGCTAAAGGCGATATCAAAAACGTGGTCTATGGCGTAAACCATGATACCATCGGGGGCGACACCATCGTATCGGCAGCGTCTTGCACCACCAACGCCATCACGCCAACGCTAAAAGTGTTACACGACACTTATGGCATCGTAAACGGACATATGGAAACGGTTCACGCTTTCACCAATGACCAAAACTTGGTGGACAACCACCACAAATCCGACCGCCGTGGTCGTGCCGCCCCCTTGAACATGGTCATGACTTCAACGGGAGCTGCGTCTGCCGTATCCAAAGCCATTCCAGAACTCAAAGGCAAACTCACAGGCAATGCCATTCGTGTGCCAACGCCCAATGTGTCTTTGGCGATTTTAAACCTAAACTTTGACAAAGCGGTTGGTTCTGCTGATGAGCTAAACGCTTTTATCAAAGACAAGTCAGAAAGTATTGAGTGGCAAGAGCAAATTGACTACTCAGACAGCCCTGAGGCGGTATCTACTGATTTTGTGGGCTCTGAAAAAGTGGCGATTTTTGATGCCAAAGCCACCATCGCCACCGACAACCGTGCAACCCTTTATGTATGGTATGACAACGAGATGGGATACAGCACTCAGGTTATCCGTGTAGCGGAAGTCATGGCAAATAATGGCTAATTGCCAATCTGCCATCAAAAAACACGCTCAACATTTGGGCGTGTTTTTTTTATTTCGCCAAATTGGTCAAATATGGCGATTGTTGTCTTTGGTCGCATGATTACAGTTGAAGCCATTCGATAACTTTAATTATGCACATAAACCGACTAAATTCCAATCAGCAAGAGAAATGTGATAGAATACAGGATAATTTTATTTGAAAAAAGAGTTTAATAATGCGTTTTATTGATGAAGCTGTAATCAGCGTAAAAGCGGGCGATGGCGGTAATGGTATCGTAAGCTTTCGCCGTGAAAAATTCGTCCCAAAAGGTGGGCCAGACGGCGGAGACGGTGGCAAGGGTGGTGATGTTTATGTGATTGCCGATGACAACACCAACACGCTTGTGGACTTTCGCTATACCCGTAAATTTGAAGCCAAACGAGGCGAAAACGGTCGCTCAAAAAACTGCTCAGGCAAAGGGGCGGACGATGTCTATCTAAAAGTGCCTGTGGGGACGACCATTATTGATACCGACCTTGATGTGGTGATTGGCGATTTGACCGAAGTGGGGCAAGTTGTGTTGGTTGCCAAAGGCGGAGACGGTGGGTTTGGTAATACTCGCTTCAAGACTTCTACCAACCAAGCTCCCCGTAAAGCAATCCCTGGTTTTGCTGGCGAAGCCAAAAATTTAAAATTAGAATTAAAAGTCGTGGCGGACGTGGGGCTGATTGGCTTGCCGAATGCAGGTAAATCCACCTTTATCCGTCAAGTGTCGTCCGCTCGCCCAAAAGTGGCGGATTATCCCTTTACCACGCTTGTGCCGAACCTAGGCGTGGTGGACGTGGGAACGCACCAGTCGTTTGTGATGGCGGACATTCCAGGGCTTATCGAGGGTGCGTCAGATGGGGCAGGGCTTGGCATTCGCTTTTTAAAGCACGTTGCCCGTACTCGCAGATTACTTCATATCGTGGACGTAAAGCCCATTGATGAGTCAAATCCTGTGGACAATGCACGGATTATCCTAAATGAGCTTGAAAAATTCTCTGCTGAATTGTCCAAATTGCCCCAAATTTTGGTATTAAACAAAATTGACCAATTAGAAGATGATGAGATTGATGAAGTTTGTAATAATATCGTCAAAGAGCTAGACTGGCAAGGCGAGGTGTTTCGCACGTCTACCATTAGCGGACAAGGCGTGGATGAGATTAAATATCATCTGATGAACGAAATTGAAGAAGAGCAAGAGCGTGAAGCAGACGATGAAGAGTTTGCCAAAGCCCAAGCCGAGCGATTTGCCCGTCTAGAAGAAGAAGTTCGCCATAACACTGAAATCCAAAAAGAGGCCTACCGCGCCCGCCGTAAAGCCGAGCGTGAGGGCGTATCGGACGATGACGATGATGATTGGAATGATGATGACTACGATGTGGCGGTGGAATACGCGCCATACTGATGATGAGCTGATACAAGGAAATAGTATGGATGATTCGCCAAAACGTATCGTGGTAAAAATCGGCTCATCGCTTTTGACCAACAACGGTCGGGGGCTTGACCGAACCGCCATTTATGAATGGGCAAGACAAATCGCCATGTTGCATGCTCGTGGGGTTGAAGTGGTGTTGGTGTCGAGTGGGGCGATTGCCGAAGGGGTGGTTCGTATGAACTTGCCCGAACGTCCAAAAAAGCTCCCTGCTTTGCAAGCCTGTGCATCCATTGGACAAATGGGGCTGATTGAGACATGGTGGCAAGCATTAATCCAAAAAGGTGTGCAGTCATCACAAATTCTACTTACTCATGACGATCTAGCCCACCGCTCACGCTATCTTAACATCAGCCAAACGCTCAATCAGCTCATTGATTGGCGAGTGGTGCCTGTGGTCAATGAAAACGACACGGTGAGCTTTGGCGAGATTAAATTTGGCGACAATGACACGCTGGGGGCGATGAGTGCCACGCTGGTGGGTGCTGATTTGTACATCATCCTAACCGACCAAGACGGCGTATTTACCGACAACCCACGCACCAATCCCAATGCCAAGCTCATCACCAGCGAGCGAGCCATGGCAGATTATCTGTTCGATGTCGCGGGCGATGGCGGTAAATGGGGATCGGGTGGTATGCTCACCAAAATCCGTGCAGGGCGCTTGGCGGCAATGGCGAACTGCCCGACCATCATCGCTAATGGTAAAGTTGAGAACATCATTACTCGTCTGGCGGATGGCGAGGCGATAGGCACACGATTGACAACCGACCATGCTGACCGCCTTATCGCCAAAAAGCAATGGCTTGCCACGCACATTCGTACGGCAGGCACACTCGTTATCGACGATGGCGCGGTTAAAGCGCTCACCGAGCAGCACAAATCACTACTGCCTGTGGGTGTGATAGAGGTTCAAGGTGATTTTGATATGGGCGATGTGGTTGAGATTGTGAACGCACAAAAGGTGCGATTGGCGGTGGGGCAAGTCGGATTTGATAGCCATCAGGCCAAACAAATCACCCAAAAACACACCGATGAAGTCCTACAAATTTTAAAATTAAACGAGAATGACAAAATCATCATGGTGCACCGTGATGACATGGCAGTTCTGTAATTTTGTTAATAACTTATTAAGCATTGGAAAAGATCATGACTCAAAATTTCCCAGCATTAAAGAATGACCGTCTACTGCGCGCCTTGCGTTTTGAGCCTGTGGATACGACGCCTGTGTGGATGATGCGACAAGCGGGGCGTTATTTACCAGAATATAAAGCGACCCGCGCCGAGGCTGGTGATTTTTTGAGCCTATGTAAAGATACGGCTCGCGCTACTGAAGTTACTTTGCAGCCGTTGCGTCGATTTGAGCTTGATGCGGCGATTTTGTTCAGTGACATTCTGACGGTGCCTGATGCCTTGGATTTGGGATTGTATTTTGAGACAGGCGAGGGTCCAAAATTTCAAAGAACCGTCCGCACAGAATCACAGATTGCTAATCTGCCCAAGCTCAACATGAACGACCTATCTTATGTGACCGATGCGGTAACGAGCATCCGTCATGCGTTGGGCGGTCAGGTGCCACTGTTTGGGTTTAGTGGCAGTCCGTGGACGCTGGCAACTTATATGATTGAGGGTGGTTCAAGCCGTGAGTATCGCCACGCCAAGGAGATGATGTACGCACGCCCTGAGCTGCTGCATGCACTGCTTGCCAAAATTACTGAAGCGGTGACAGAATATCTGAATGCCCAGATTGTCGCAGGTGCGAACCTTGTGCAGATTTTTGACAGTTGGGGTGGAGCATTGGGTCATCGCCAGTTCGCTGAATTTAGCCATGCCTATAACCGTCAAATCATCGCTAGTCTTAAAGCTAAACATCCTGATGTACCCGTGGTGATGTTCACTAAAGGTGGCGGTCTATGGGTGGACACTCAAGCTGACAGTCAGGCAGATGCGCTGGGCTTTGACTGGACAATGCCACTAGATAAAGCCCGAGCGGCATTGGGTAGGGATAAAGCAATTCAGGGCAACCTGGATCCCGCCACCCTATACGGCACGTCTGACAATATACGCCAAGCTGTCAAGCAAATGCTGGGCGATGTCTATGGCGGCGGTATCCACACCGGTTATGTGGCAAACTTTGGACATGGCATCACGCAGTGGGCGAATCCTGATCATGCCAAGATTTTCGTTGATGCGGTGCATGAATTTAAATTGGGATAAACCATCGATAAGCTAAAAGTTTACAGATGTACTATTTTTTAGCTATTTTTAAAAAATCATGCTATAATTTGGCAAATTCATCCATGTGTTAAGGATTTTTTATGTTGTTAAAAGGCCAGCGTTTTGTGGTAACGGGCATCGCCAGTAAGCTTTCTATCGCTTGGGCGATCGCTGAGAGTTTGCATCGTGAAGGTGCTGAGCTGATCTTGACCTACCCAAATGACAAAATCAAAAAACGTGTTGACATGGCGGCAGAAGCCTTCGGTGCAACTGCGGTAATCGAGTGTGACGTAGGTTCTGATGCATCTATCGAAGCATGTTTTAATGAGATTAATCAGCTTTGGGGTCAGGGCGAAGATAGGGGTGTGAATGGCATCGTGCATGCGATTGGTTTTGCTCCTGCTGATCAGCTGGATGGTGATTTTACCAATGCTACCACGCGTGAAGGCTCTAGCATTGCGCACGACATCTCAAGCTATAGCTTTGTGGCACTTGCCAAAGCGGGTCGTGAACTACTGGCTGCACGCCAAGGTTCGCTACTAACCCTAACTTATGAAGGTAGCATCTCTGTACTACCAAACTATAACGTCATGGGCATGGCGAAGGCAAGTTTGGAGGCGTCTGTGCGCTATCTAGCAAGCTCATTGGGTGGTGAGGGCATCCGTGTGAACGCCATCAGTGCAGGTCCGATTCGCACATTGGCAGCCAGCGGCATCAAATCATTCCGTCGCATGCTAGACGTGAGCGAAAAAATCGCTCCGCTACAGCGCAACGTCAGCCAAGAAGAAGTGGGTAATGCCGCACTATTCTTACTGTCTCCTTGGGCGAGCGGTGTGACAGGTGAGATTTTATTCGTGGATGCGGGCTTTAATACCGTCGCCATCAGCGAACAAATCATGGTAATGGCAGGAGATGACGAATAACATTGTCTAAGTCATTCTAGGCGCAGAACCCATCATGGTTTTGCGCTTTTATTTTTGGCAAAAGATGATTAAAATAAGAATTTTTGCTGCTTTGTTATCATGATTGATAAACTTCCGACATGGGTGCTGTGCGGCGCGGTGGTGCTCGCTTTTTGTGCTGGCGTGCTGAACACCACAGCTCTCATGGGTTTTACACACGTCTCAGCCTCTCATGTGACTGGCAACGTCAGCTTGCTGTCAGTGACGATATTGGCAGGCGACTGGGCGAACATGAAGCTGTTTTTGATATCTATTGCGTCTTTTTGGATGGGGTCGGTATTAAGCGGTGTGATTATTGGCGGCAGTGAGTTGAATATTCATCGCAACTATGGCTATGCGATGTATCTGGAAGCGGTGCTACTTGTGGCAAGCCTGCTACTGTACATGAATGATAGCTATTTTGGCCAGATGATGATTGCGATGGCATGCGGCCTACAAAACTCCATGGTGGCAACCTATCACGGCGCAGTGGTGCGGACGACACACTTGACGGGTACGACATCTGACTTAGGTTCCATCGTGGGTAATTGGCTTGTTGGTCGCCGAGTTAAGCTATCACGCGTTTTACTGTTAAGTGCGCTGTGGTGGGGCTTCTTTATTGGCGGCTTCGTGGCAGTGATGATGTACCGAGCCTTTGGTTACTTATCCATGCTGCTGCCCGTCAGCATTACCTTGTTCGCGGCGATCAGTTATCAACGCATGGAAGTGTGGTTTAAAAGTTCTGAGCGTCTCATTCGATTACAAGTCATTAAAAACAAAAGAAAAAAACGCACCAAATCCCTATAACAGCTCATTATCAGCATATTCATCCGCCTATAGAATCTCATCAAGTCCTGATGCGATGCGCTGGACATAATTGATGTCATTAAGCAGTGATGATGCCTGAACACCGATGAGTTTGCCTTGCCGTACCCGTTCAAAAATCATCTCGTAAAAATCTGACTCCTGCTCCGTGCGTTCAGTAAAGTTTTTGATGGCAGCAGGGCGACTCTCGTCATCTCTAGGCAGTTCGTAGTGATGCAAAAAATCAATCAGCATCTCAAATACACGCTGTCGTAATGCCAGATAATCAGCATAGACAGTGCTGTCTGGCTTGGATAGGAATTTATGCATATTCTTCTGTAGGTGCTTACTGGCCTTGATGATCTTGATGACATAGAACGCACGCAGGTGCATGCGGCTCATTTCATCGCGCAGCTTTGGGTTGTTCTCGATGTCAATTTTTCCCAAAAAATCAACAATCGCACCGTGCAAGGGTTTGATTTGCCAGCGATAGAGGGTTTTTACGTCTTTTTCGAGTGGCTCGGTCGGTGCGGTCAGATGTATGGTATTTCGACACAGTGCGTCTGGCGGCATGTACACCGCATGACGCACCAGCTTAATGCTTAGCTTGGTATAAGCCGTTGAATCTCTTGATTAGAGGTGTGCAGGGCGGTATCAGTGGCGCGCAGCATGTTGTCTGCAAGATACCTCCGCTCAAGCGGCGTACGTGTGTCAGACAGACTGTGGTCTTGAGCCTCTTCGGGTAGAGCACGAACCAGGCGATTGGCAAATTTCTCCTTATATCGCCAAAACGCCAAGCAGGTTAAATATCGTATGAAATAAAGCCAGCTAAACAGATTAGATAAATTCATTATCTTCGCCAAAAAGGCAACACCATAGGTTGATGGTAGCCACAATAGCAGCAAGATTAAGACGGTAACTGCATTAAAAATCAAATGGGCTAACGCCAATGTTTGTTCGTTTCTGTCGCTGCCAAGCATCCCGACCAGTGCGGTTGCACTAGAGCCTAGGTTTGAGCCGATGGCGATGGCAAAGCCTTGCGCAATGCTGATCTGACCTGCTGCCAATGCTGATAATATTAGGATTGGTGTGGCGTGTGAAGATTGTAGAACGCATGTCAATAAGAAACCCACCACCACGAAAATCAGCACCTCGGCAAAACCATGAACATTGATCTCGCTAAACGAAATGTCATTGGCGCTAGAAAAGCCATCTTTGGTGGCGTCAATTCCTAAGAATATGAGCGAGATACCAATGATGGCTTGCCCAAACGGCTTTAATCACTTATCCAAAAGGCCCATCAATACGCCAAACACCAGCATCGGTAGGGCAAAGGCGTTGAGGCTTAGACTCTGCCCAGCGAAGGCAAGCAGCCAAATACCGCTCGTCGCACCGAGGTTCATACCAAAAAATAATCGACAAGCCAACCGCAAGACCAATCATGCCACTGCTCAAAAAAGTAATGGTTAGTAATGATACGAGGATGCTTGATTGTAAAATAAAGGTTGTGCTCATGCCAAAGACAAAGCCTTTGATCGGGCTTTGGGTGGATTTTGCCATGAGTCGCTCAAGGGTGCCGCCAGTTGTCTGTTGTAAGCCCAGCTCAATGCACTGCATCCCAAACAAAAACAGCCGCCAAGCCATAGCATAGTGTCAGCCACGCCTCGCTAAACCCGAACGAATAACCTAAAAACGCCAAGACTGACACGATCATCGCGTGGCGAATGTATTTGTTTTACCAAAGCTTAGCAAGTAATCCTAAGACGGTTGGTTTTTGAGTGGACGTAATCATACTTCAAAGGCTATCCACTTATTGTATAAAAAACCCATAAAAAAACAAGGATCATTGCCCTTGTTTTTTTGATAATCTGCCAAAGATTATTTTTCAGTCCAACGTTTTTGACTTTCGACGATGATTTTCTTGGCTTCGGCAGCATCGAAGAATCCTTCAACTTTGGTGGTGCCAGCTTTTTTAAGGTCTTTGTAGTGATTGAAGTGGAATTCTAGCTGTTTGATGAATTGCGCAGGTAGGTCTTCGATGCTGTTATAAGCATTGCCATTGTTGCGATCATCAGCTGGTACGACGATGACTTTATCGTCCACTTCGCCATCATCAACAAACTTCATCACGCCAAGCACTTTGGCTTTTAGGAAGATGCCCGTTGGCAGAGGTTGTTCGGTGAAGATCAGCGCATCTAGCTCATCGCCATCTTCGTCTAGGGTTTGTGGAATGAAGCCGTAGTTGCAAGGCTTGGCAAATGCAATCGGTTCAACACGGTCAAGCTCGAAGCAAGCCAATTCTCGGTTCCATTCGATTTTGTGGTTAGATCCCGCTGGGATCTCAACGACCACGTTGATAACGCCGCCATCAACATCGCCTGCGTCTAGAATTTGGTTAAAGTCTGCCATGATGCACTCCAATAATATGAATGAATAAATAAGAATGAAAAACCTTGCTATTGTAATATCAAATGGCGCGAAGTGCAATTGCTCCTTTATGCCGCTTTTGAATATTTTTGATGAATTCGCGCATAAATTCTGGCGTGTCATTAGCATCAAACTTGCCAAAGCTTGCCAATTTCACCATACTCATGCCAGCATAACCGCAAGGGTTGATGGCATTAAAAGCTGATAAGTCATTGGTCAGATTAATTGCAATGCCGTGATAGCTGTGACCTTGCTTGATTTTAAAGCCCAGTGAGGCGATTTTACCAAGCATGTCATTGGTCCGGTTATAGATGTAGACCCCAGGCGCATCACGGCGGGCGCGTGCGATGAGCTCATCAGGTAGGTATTTGTTTACCACGTCTTCGATCGCTTGCTCGGCATGACTGACCAAGTCTCGCACGCCCATGCCAAGCGCGTGCAAATCCCACAGCCAATATACCACAAGCTGACCTGTGCCGTGCCAAGTGACTTGTCCGCCTCGGTCGGTCTTGATGATGGGTGTGTCAGTCTTATATAGGATGTGTTCTTCTTTGCCTGCTTGACCTAGCGTATACACGTCTTGATGTTCAACGATCCACAATTCATCAGCGGTCTGACTGCCATTTTTTTTGGCATTGATGCGAGCTAGGGTGCGTTCTAGCATGGCGTCGTGCGTGGCATTGTATTCGGCATCTGGATGGGTAGAGATGGTTAGAGTATCAGATTGTAATTCTTGGGTGCTAAAGCTAGGCAAGCCCAAAGAGATGGCTGAGGTATTCATAGTTTAATTGGTAAAAATAAAATGTATTGTACCCTCATTCTTGGAATTTTTTAAGGTGAACTTTAAAAAAATCTGGTGAAATTTTGGGTTAAAAAGATTTTTTTGAGAAAAATTCTCATAATTTTGTAACATTTCGCCCAAAAACGATGCAAATGAGCGGCTTTTTAGGTATGATAGCCGATATTTTGGGATTTATTTTGGAAAGCCATGAAAAGCACCGAACCGATCATTACTTCATTGTTGGATAATGACCTTTATAAATTCACCATGCTCCAAGCGATGCTGCATCAATTCCCGCAGACGCATGGGGTGTATCGTTTTCGCTGCCGCAATAGCGAAGATGCAGCTTATCCTTTGAGTCAGATTAAGGATGATCTAGAGGCTCAGCTTGACCTATTGTGTCAGCTGTCATTTAGTCAAGATGAGCTTGATTATCTGCGTGGGTTGAGATTTATCAAGTCTGATTTTGTGGATTATTTGGAGCTGTTTAAACTAAAACGCCGCTTTATCAAAGTATCAATCGATGATGAAAATCGTCTGAACATCGACATTGAAGGTCCGATGATTCAGGCGATGTTTTTTGAAATTTTTGTACTTTGTATCGTCAATCAACTGTATTATGAGCGTTTGAACAACCCTAATGCGCTAGCGCAAGGTCAGAAGCTGTTGGATGAAAAGGTGCAAACCTTAAAGCATTTTGAGATGCTTCAACAATCTGACCTTCAGAATCCGCCGTTCATCGTGGCAGACTTCGGCACGCGTCGCCGCTATTGCAAAGACTGGCATTACCATGTTGTGCGTACGCTGTCTAAGGAATCCCCGTCGATCTTTCGCGGCACATCTAATGTGTATCTTGCCAAGGAGCTTGGCATTACTCCGATTGGCACGATGGCGCATGAGTTCATGCAGGCGTTTCAGGCGCTGGACGTGCGTCTGCGCGATAGCCAAAAAGCCGCGCTGGAGGCGTGGGTGCGTGAATATCGTGGGGATTTGGGCATTGCCTTGACCGATGTGGTGGGGATGGATGCGTTTTTGGAAGATTTTGATTTGTATTTTGCCAAGCTGTTCGATGGTCTGCGTCATGATTCGGGCGACCCTTATGAATGGGGTGACAAGGCAATCGCGCATTATGAGATGCTAAAAATTGACCCAAAAACCAAAAGCTTGACTTTTAGTGATGGCCTAACGCTTCAGAAGGCTTGGGATCTACATCAGTATTTCAAGGAGCGCATTAAGACAGGCTTTGGTATCGGCACGAATCTAACCAATGATATGGGTTTAAATCAGTTAAACATCGTCCTAAAATTGGTGGAATGTAATGGTCAGCCTGTTGCTAAGCTCTCTGACAGCCCAGGTAAGACGATGATTCAAGACGATACTTATCTGGCTTACCTAAGACAGGTATTTGGTGTTAAAGAATAACGGATATTAGATAAATCGAAACACCGCGCTCGGCAATTGGGCGTGGTGTTTTGTTGTGGGAAAGGGTTATTTTTCTGATTCATCATCGAACGCTTCTGCCAATGCTTTTTCGACCGCAAGGATGCGCTCTTGGCAAATTTTATAGGCTTTGATGGATTCTTCGACAGTGGTGACTAGATTGTCAATATCCAGATCGTCTGTTTTTTCTAATTGCTCGGCGTTGGTTTTTAGGGTTTGGTAAGCATCTTTAAAGGTTGGTTTTTTTGCCATGAGTATTCTCTGTGTTTGGATGTCTTATTGTAATGGATAATTGGTGCTTTGTTAAGGGCGTCCTTATTTAGTGGAGTGATTAAATGCCTGTTAAAGATTAAATGATTGCAATTATATGCAGCCCTTGGCAAGAATAAAACTTGCCAAGGGTTAATCAATTAACTGACATCTACACACCAGTATTTGGTGCTGATGTATTCATCCATGCCGTATTTTGAGCCTTCGCGACCAAAACCTGACTGCTTCACACCACCAAAAGGTGCAACCTCTGTGGACAGCAGACCTGTGTTTTGGGCGACCATGCCATATTCTAGACCTTCGGAGACTCGCCAGGCGCGTGCATGATCCTTAGTATAAAAATATGCTGCCAAGCCATAGATGGTGTCATTGGCTTGCTTGATGACTTCTTGTTCATCATCAAAGACAAAGATGGGCGCGATGGGCGCAAAAATCTCCTCGTGAGCGATGTCCATGTCATCGGTGATGTCTGTGATGACGGTGGGCAAGAAACAAGTGTCGTGCGTAGGATGGGAGGTGCCACCCGTGATGATGGTTGCGCCTTTGTCTGTGGCATCTTTGAGGAGCTTTTGAGTTTTTTCTAGGGCGCTTTGGTTGATTAGACAGCCAACATCTGTACTGGCATCAAGACCATTACCAACGGTTAAGCTTTCTACTTGAGCTTTGAATTTCTTGATGAATTCATCTTTGATATCTCGGTGGACATAGATGCGGTTTGCACACACGCAGGTTTGTCCCGCATTGCGGTATTTGGAGGCGATGGCGCCATCTACTGCCTTATCGATATCAGCATCATCAAAGACGATGAACGGGGCGTTACCACCAAGCTCCAGCGAGAGTTTCTTGATGGTGCTGGCGCATTGCTCCATCAGAACGCGACCAACTTCAGTAGAGCCGGTAAAGGAGAGTTTCTTGATGCGCTCGTCTTGGGTTAGGACTTTGCCGATTTCGCTGGATTTGCCTGTGATGATGGAAAGCACACCGTCAGGAATGCCAGCTTGTTTGGCAAGGTGCGCTAAGGCTAGAGCAGAAAAAGGCGTCTGTGTAGCAGGTCTAACCACCATCGTACAGCCTGCTGCCAGTGCCGGCGCGACTTTTCGAGTGATCATCGCCGATGGGAAGTTCCAAGGCGTGATGGCAGCGCAGACGCCGATGGGTTGTTTTAGCACCACGTAGCGCAGGCTTTTGTTGGCGCTTGGAATGACATCGCCATAGACGCGCTTGGCTTCATCGGCGAACCAGCGTATGAAGCTGTTGGCGTAATTGATCTCACCACGTGCTTCTTTTAGGGGTTTGCCTTGTTCTGTGGTCATGATGATGGCAAGATCATCAGCGTTGTCATCGATCAGATCAGCCCAGCGATGCAGAATGATTGCGCGTTCGCTTGCGGTTTTGGCTGACCAGTCGGCGAGCGCCAGCTCCGACAGTCGAACAGATTCTTTGGTCTCGTCGGCGCTTAAACTAGGCACAGAACCGATACGCTCACCTGTAAATGGGTTTTTGACTTCTAGGGTCTCGCCAGAGCTGGCAGACTGCCAGATGCCTGCGACAAATGCCTCTTGGCGAAATAATTTGGGGTTTTTTAATGATTTATTCATTACGACACCTATTGGCTTTAAGTGTATTTAATTGGCGTTTTGCTTTTTTGATATGCACGCTACAGCACAACTTAGCACCGTTTTTTGTTTTATACAAGTGCTTTATTGCTTTTATATTCCGTTGTGCATGTGATGATTGGTGCAAATATAATGATTATTTAAAATGATATTAATGCAAGAAAACCTTTACATGACGGACTGATCAATACTTCTGTTTAACGATTTGTTTTATCGGTTCGCTTTTATCAATCTTATTTAGCGCTTCTTGAATCTCATCGCTGTCAGCAATGGGTTCTTCTTGGGTTAGGACTGCTTTGGGATGGTATTGAAATTTACCATAGACAGGGAAATGATCCGAGCCAACACTGGGCAGAACCTTAATCGTGTGCATCATAAAGTCATGACTATGGAAGATGTGATCAAGCGGCCAGCGAAATAGGGGGTATTTGGCATGAAATGTATTAAAAAATCCACGTCCTTTACGCGGGTCAAGCAGTCCGCTAATCTCTTGAAATAGCTGCGATGTGGATGACCATGCCACATCATTAAGATCCCCAAACACCAAAACAGGCTCATCCATGAACTCAATCTCGCGCCCCACCAATAAAAGCTCAGCATCCCTGTCCGTGGCAGTGGCTGACTCAGTTGGGCTTGGCGGCATGGGATGCAGGCAGTAGATGCGTAAATATTCGCCTGATCTAAGCTTTACTTTTGCGTTGATGGATGGGATGTCTTCGGTGACCCAATGGCGCACTTCGACATCTTCTAGGGTGAGCCTGCTGTATAGATGCATGCCATATAGATTATCCAGCGGAATCTTGACAGTGTGCTCATAGCCATCTTGTTCTAGCACGTCCATTTGGCTTTGCCACCAGGCATCGCTCTCAAGAGTCAGCACGATGTCTGGCTGATGATCGTGAATCTGTGTTAATAATAGGTGGGATTTTTTGTTGGAGGTTAGAACATTACAAATCAGCACGGATAGAGTTCTATCGTCTTCATTACCTTGATAAATCTGCACTTGTGGGCGAGCCAGCGGGGTGTAGGCGATGATTTGCGCTGTCTGATAAATTAAGCAGATGACATTAACAATGGCAAGCGCCCAAAACACAGAGCCAATGTGACTGGCAAATAATAGATTTAAAGGAATGCTGATTAGGCTGACGACCGCGATCTGCAGGCGTGGAAAATCAAAAATACGAAATACCCAATGATCGTGTTTAATCAATGGCAAAATCGTTGTGATGATTGGCACAAACATCACGCTTGTTAATATCCAGTCTGCTGCTCTCAAGATCGTCTCCAAATTGGTTTTTTAGTATAAACAAAGTTCTTGTGTTGGTAAAGTTAAATTAAAACGAGAAGTCCACCAAAACCATCAGTAACCTTACTTTAATTAGTCTGTCTAAATTAAATTGTCACAGTAATGATAAATTATTTTGCTAGTTGTAGCCTTTATGTTATTATAGCGTAATTACGTGCGTGTGAAACTATTTACGCGTAAGAATTTTGCATTGTTTGAGTGAATTTGCATAGAGCCATGGACGAATTTTACCCATGGTTATTTTTTAAGGAACGAATATGGTTCAATCAACTCAAGAAAAAGAGACTGATTTTTCGCTTAGAACCGACTATCAGCATAACGACGACCAAACGCCGCCATCTGGCAAGGTGCGCTCTGATGCGGTAAAAGGCATTGTCATTACGGCAATCGCTGCGATCATCGCATACTTTTTAGCAACGAGTATTTTGCCGTTTGAGCCATTGGTAAATAAAGGTCTGGCGCTTACTACCTTTATTGGTATTTTGTGGCTGACAGAAGCCATCCACATCACCGCAACGGCAATCTTAGTGCCAATGCTTGCCATCTTTATCGGCATTCCAGAATACAACACCACAAAAGCATTAACCAGCTTTGCTCATCCGATTATTTTTGTATTCTTTGGTGGTTTTGCGCTTGCTGCTGCCATGCACGTTCAGAAGCTTGACCGCAAGATCGCCTTTGGTCTTGTGGGCTTGGCGGGTGGTCATCTTGGTCGTGCGATTGTGATGATTTTTGCGGTAACTGCATTTTTGTCAATGTGGATCAGTAACACAGCAACTGCTGCGATGATGCTGCCGTTGGCAATTGGTCTATTGAGCCATGTTGACGTGAACAAAGATCGCAATACCTTTATCTTTGTACTTTTGGGTATTGCATACTCAGCGTCTATCGGCGGTATTGGTGCACTGGTTGGTTCACCGCCTAACGGCATCGCTGCCAAAGAGCTTGGTCTTGACTTCATGGGCTGGATGAAATTTGGTGTGCCAGTTATGCTGGTATCTTTGCCAGTTTTACTGGCTGTGATGTACCTGATTCTACGTCCAAACCTTAGCCATAAAGTTAGCCTTGTGTATGAAGACATTCCTTGGACGATGCCACGTGTGATGACCATTGTTGTCTTTACCATCACTGCGATTTCGTGGATCTTTGGCAAGCAGCTGGGCGAGATGTTTGGCTTTAAATCGCCAGATACAGTGATTGCACTGTTTGCTGCTGTGGCTGTACTGATGCTAGGTCTGGTAAGCTGGAAGCAAGTGTCTGATAACACTGACTGGGGCGTACTCATGTTGTTTGGTGGTGGTATTGCGCTATCAGGTATTATGAGAGACACAGGTGCGTCAGCAGTATTGGCTGAGCAGATTTCTGGCGGTCTTGCAGGAGCATCAGCGTTCATCGTGATTCTAGTGGTGGCTGCATTCATTATCTTCTTGACGGAGTTCACCAGTAATACCGCATCTGCTGCACTACTTGTGCCACTGTTCGCACCTATTGGTACTGCACTTGGCTTGCCGCTAGAGATTCTTGTGATGGTGATTGGTATTGGTGCGTCGTGCGCATTCATGATGCCTGTTGCGACCCCGCCGAACGCGATTGTTATGGGTACAGGTCATATCAAGCAGGGCGACATGATGAAAGTCGGTTTCTTCTTGAACTTGGCTGCTGTCGCTATCGTAACCGTCATGGCGTATTTGCTTTGGATGTAATATCATTCAAACTCAAAAGACATCCCAAATGGGGTGTCTTTTTTTTTATTGCTTGTTAGCCTTTGGTTGCTTTTGTGTAACAATGTATATCAAAGCGTAAGCTTGACTGACTTATCTGGGCTGTCGTGATATACTGCGCCAACTATTTTTGGCATGTTTAAGCTTTATTTTATTGTGATATTTATTGTCAAAATACCCATCTTGTGAGTAGCCTGTGCAAAAAATACTAACAATATTCCTAGCGATGTACATACCGATGTTTTCACTATCCGGTACACCTGCGTGGGCGAATACCACTACCGATGATGTCGATAGCCTTCTACAAGCGTACGATCGTGCCGAATTTACGCAAACTCGTACCAAAGCCATCCGAAAACTTCAGGAGCGTGGTCATCAAGTTCACAGTATCGAACTGCAAATACACTATGGCGAACCCGCCTTTGTTAACCATACCTCAAAAAACGGCGTGCGTTATACTGTCACCTTAACCTACCCGAATCTAAAAATCGTCCAAGAGCGCCGCGCTAATTGAGAATTTATCTAAAAATACGACTCGATTTTTCTTGTAAATCTCAATCAAACACCTGCCTGTCACATTTAGTTTTCATCAAAAGAAAATTATCCAAACCGCCCAAAATGTGTTAAAATTATGACAATTTGTCTAGTAGCTTTAGACAATTCATTGTTTAATATCAATCGGGGTCGGTATGTCTGATAAAAATCCAAAATTCTCTCGCATTCTTTTAAAATTGTCTGGTGAGGCCTTAGCGGGCGGTCGCGACATGGGGATTGATGCATCTATCCTGGATCAAATGAGCCTATCAATCGCGCATCTGCGTGGGCTTGGTGTGCAAGTGGGCATCGTTGTTGGTGGCGGCAACCTATACCGCGGCAGTACCCTTCAAAAAGAAGGCTTGGTAGGTCGTGTTACTGGCGATCAGATGGGTATGCTGGCGACCGTCATGAATGGTCTTGCCATGCGCGATGCGCTGGTGCGTCGTAACATCAAGACACGCCTGATGTCTGCACTGTCTATCTCGACCATCGGAGAGCCTTATTCTAGCCGTGAGGCGATTCGTCACCTTAATAATGGCGAGGTATGTATTTTCGTCGCGGGCACAGGTAACCCATTTTTTACCACTGATACGGCGGCTTGCTTACGTGGTATTGAGATCGAAGCCGGTCTAATTCTAAAAGCAACCAAAGTCGATGGCGTATATGACAAAGACCCAAGCGTGCACGAAGATGCAGTCAAGTATGACAGCCTGTCATTCGATGAGGTGCTTGAGCGTAAATTGGGCGTGATGGATCTGACTGCGATCGCACTTTGTCGTGAGCACAATGTTCCTCTTCAAGTCTTTGATATGAATAAGCCAAATGCGTTGCTTAATGTCGTCATGGGTGAAGCTGAAGGCACGCGCGTTTATCACTAATTAGGTTTTGAGTATTGTTAATTTAAGGAAATTTATATGTTAGATGACATCAAAAAAGACGGTGAAAGCCGTATGCAAAAATCACTAGAATCATTGGAAAATGCCTTTGCAAAACTGCGCACAGGACGCGCTCACCCGGGTGTTCTATCAGGGGTGATGGTAAGCTATTATGGTTCTGACATGCCGCTCAATCAAGTGGCAAGCATCAATGTTGAAGACAGTCGAACATTATTAGTTCAGCCGTTCGATCGTTCAATGGTACAAGCTGTAGATAAGGCAATCCGTGAGGCAGATTTGGGTCTTAACCCAATGACTGCAGACGTGATTCATGTGCCAATGCCTGCACTGACTGAAGAGACTCGTAAAGACATGCAAAAAATCGCTCGTGCTGATGCCGAATCTGCTCGTGTGTCTGTACGCAACATCCGCCGTGACATGCTGGGCGACATCAAAAACTTGGTCAAAGACAAAGAAATCTCAGAAGATGATGAGCGCCGCGCTGCTGACGTTATCCAAAAACTAACCGATGATTTCGTTAAAACCATTGATACGCGCTTGGCCAAAAAAGAAAGCGAGTTGATGGAAGTTTGATAATTTTGGCTTAATTTTATACCAATAAAATTAAGCCACAAGACTTATGCAAGTTATGATGATCGGCTTGGCTGATTTGATATAATATTGTGTAAGTCTTTGTTTTTATTATTTATCATAAAAAGTGTGATTATGTCTGATACCCATTTACCGCCGCTTAGCATCACCCCAAAGCACATCGCCATCATCATGGATGGCAATAACCGCTATGGCAAGTCCCAAAACTTAGCCACTGGGCAGGGTCATGTCAAGGGTAAAGACGCACTTGATCCGATCGTGGAGCATTGTCTGGAGCGTGGTGTGCAGGTATTGACGGTATTTGCCTTTTCGTCGGAGAATTGGGCAAGACCTAAGGCGGAGGTGGATCTGCTGATGGATCTGTTGGCGCAGACCATTCATGAGCAGATGCCTAGAATGCATAAATATCGCATTCGTCTAAAATTCATCGGTGAGCGTGAGCATTTAAGTGATAAGCTGGCCACACTGATGGCAGATGCTGAGCGTGAGACCGCGCAATTTGATGCGATGACATTGGTGATCGCCATCAGCTATGGCGGTCAATGGGATATTGCTAATGCTGCAAAAACCTTGGCGAAAGATGCTATTGATGGCAAGATTAATATTGATCAAATTGATGCTGACGCTCTTGGTAATCACATCCAATTATCAGACTATCCACCAGTGGATATGTTGATTCGCACAGGTGGCGATTATCGCATTTCTAACTTTCTTTTGTGGCAGATCGCCTACGCTGAGCTGTTTTTTACCCCGACGCTTTGGCCGGAATTTGGCTGTGATGAGCTTGATGAGATGATGCAGGCATTCGCCAATCGTGAACGTCGATTTGGCAAAACAAGCGAACAAATCGCCAGTGATGGACAACATATAAGGAGCTGACCGTGTGGCAACGTATTAAAACTGCCATTGTTTTGGTGTTGATTGTGGGTTTTGCATTATTCGCAAGCTCAAAGCCTATTTTTGTCATTCCTTTGTTGTCGGTCGGTGTGCTCATCGCTGCGCACGAATGGACGAAACTCATGCCAAAGTGGAAGCAGCCAATGCTGTTCGTGCTGATCGCATTGATCGTGACGATGGTGTCGATCTTTGTGCCGCAGACTTGGGCATTCTGGTGGGGTGCGTCGCTCATTATCTGGACGATGGCGTTACTGTGGGTGAAGCAGTACCCGAATAAAGAAAAATGGTATGGACGTCGCTTGGTCTATATGGGCGGCGTGATACTGACTGCAGCGATCACGGCCATGTATGGGCTTTGGCAGATGTCGCCTTGGTGGCTCATGTATGTGTTCTTATTGGTGTGGTGTGCTGACAGTGGTGCGTACTTTGTGGGACGTAAATTTGGTAAACGCAAGCTTGCACCTAATGTCTCTCCGAATAAGAGCGTTGAAGGTCTGATCGGAGGGCTTGTGACATCAGGTGTTGTTGCAGCCATTGTGGGTCAGTATTTGCAGTTATCTGGTGGTGCTTTGGCGTGGTTCTTGGCATTATCTGCGGTGACGGTGGCAGCGAGCGTGCTTGGCGATCTTTTTGAATCGATGTTAAAACGACGTGCTGGCATTAAAGACTCAGGCAATATCCTGCCAGGTCATGGTGGTGTCTTGGATCGTATTGATTCGTTATTGTCCGCTACGCCTGTGTTTGCGCTGAGTTTTTGGTCACTGCTTGAGATGGGTGTATTCACTGAAGTTTGGATAAGAATGCACATGGCGAGTTTATCGCAGATTTTATAATTTACTGCTTGCCGATACTATTTACAATTATAATAAAGAAAAATTAGCTAATATGAGTCAGCCAATGAATACAACACGAGAAAATCTTGCTGTGCTGGGTGCAACCGGCTCCATCGGTGACAGCACGCTTGAGCTTGCACGCTTGCATCGTGACAGATATCGTGTCTATGCCTTGTCAGGATTTAGTCAGATTGATAAATTGTTGGCGCTTTGCCAAGAGCTTCAGCCAGAATTCGTGTGTGTCGCGGCTGAATATGTGGATGAATTTCACCAAAAATTGAACCAGTATGATCTAACTACGACCGTGCTGTCAGGTGATGAAGGCTTGATTCGTATTGCATCAGAAGAAGCGGTGGATACTGTAGTTGCAGCGATCGTGGGTGCGGCAGGGTTGTCTTCAACGCTTGCGGCGGCGCATTCAGGTAAGCGCATCTTATTGGCGAATAAAGAATCTTTGGTCATGGCAGGTCACTTGGTAATGACGGCGGCCAGAGAGTCAGGGGCGGTGATTTTACCGATTGATAGTGAACATAACGCCATTTATCAATGCTTGCCCGCAGTGATTCAGATGGATAATCGTGCCATTCATGAGGATTGCCATGGCATAAAAAAACTATGGCTTACCGCATCAGGTGGTGGATTTTTGCATAAATCCATCGATCAGATGCGTCAGGCGAGCGTTCAAGATGCCGTTAAGCACCCAAATTGGTCAATGGGACAAAAGATATCCATTGATAGCGCCACCATGATGAATAAGGGGCTTGAGCTGATTGAGGCTTGTCACTTGTTTAACCTGTCTGAGGATCGCATCAGCATCGTCATACACCCTGATAGCGTGGTGCATTCACTGGTAGAGTATGTTGACGGTTCATTTTTGGCGCAGCTTAGCAATCCCGATATGAAGACGCCAATTGCGCACGCGCTTGCTTATCCTAATCGCATGAATGCCAACGTTAAGAGTCTTGATCTGTATGATTTGTCTGCGCTGACGTTCATCAAGCCTGATGAAGAGAAATTTGTCAGCTTGGCACTAGCGCGTTTCGCTGCCAAGCGTGGTGTGGGCGCTTGCATCACATTAAATGCCGCCAATGAAGTTGCGGTTGCGGCATTTTTGGATGAGAAAATTCGCCTAACCGACATTGCAACCATTGTACGTCAGTGCTTAGAGGACTTAACATTATCGAGTCATTTTGATGATAAGTTTGAGAATTTGGACGAAATTTTAAATATGGATGATAAAGTGCGTCAGACGGCTGTACGTTATATAGATAAAGGCGTGACAGCATGACAATCATATGGATGTTCTTGGCGGCAGTATGCGTATTGGGTCCGCTCATCGCACTACATGAGTGGGGTCATTACATCGTGGCGCGATTGTGCGGCGTGAAAGTTTTGACGTATTCTATTGGCTTTGGTCCCAAATTATTCGGCTGGACAAGCAAAAAATCAGGCATTGATTATCGCATTTCTGCCATTCCATTGGGTGGCTATGTCAAGATGTTAGATGAGCGCGAAGGCAATGTGGATGTGCATGAGCGGCACTTAGCCTTTAATAATCAGCATCCGTTAAAGAAAATCGCCATTGTTGCAGCGGGTCCCTTGATGAATTTTATCATCGCGATTGGACTGTTTTTTGTGCTTTTTTTGCAGCCAAGCGAGCAGCTAAATACGCGCATTGGCAAGATTCTGCCTGATTCGCCAGCGTCTAGTGCGCTTGTGGTCGGCGAAAAAATAACCGCTATCGACGGTAAAGACATCACCACATGGGAAGAGGTGAGCTATGCCTTGGCTCATCGGATGGGTGAGACGGGTCAGCTTGACATCCGTACTGAACAGGGTGGTAAATACACCCAAAAAAGCGTCCCGATTGCTGCATTCATGCAAGGCGAGCAAAAGGGGCAGGACGCCGTCACAAGCTTAGGTGCGCTGCCTTATCAGCCCGTGATTGAACCTGTCTTATCACAGATAGTGCCACAGAGTGCCGCAGCGCTCATGGGGCTGCAGGTGGGTGATAAAGTCGTCGCCATTGATGATAAGCCCATTACTAATTGGCTAGATGCCACGAGCATCATTCGTGATAATCCTGAGCAAATGCTGAATTTTGCCATCATCAGAGATGGCACGCCCATGAATGTCAAAGTTATGCCAAAAGGCGTCAAATCTGGCAATAAGATCATCGGGCAAATCGGCGTCAAGGTCGCTTATGATGGCAAAAGTAGCATTCCAAGCGACTATCGCACGACGATACACCACGCACCATCAGAGGCGATTGCTAAGTCATTCACGAAGACCTATGATCTTGCTAAGATGACGGTTGATGCCTTAGGCAAAATGGTTACAGGACTGATCGGCATTGAGAACATCTCAGGACCAATCACCATCGCTGAGGTGTCAAAGACGAGCTTTGAGATTGGTTGGCAGCAGGTGTTATCAACGGCAGCGATCATCAGCTTATCATTGGCGGTGATGAATCTTTTGCCGATTCCTGTGCTAGATGGCGGTCATTTGGTGTTCTACACTTATGAATTATTACGTGGCAAACCGATGAGTGAAAAGGTGCAAATGGCAGGTTTGCGAGTTGGCATGACCTTGCTTTTATGTTTCATGGTGCTTGCAATTGGTAACGATATCATGCGTTTATTTGGCTGATTGGTTGAAAATTGACATGCCAATGTCTAAATTACATTATTTTTCATAAAAAGTGCGAATAAATCTCTTTTAGGGCTTGCCAAAATTGCTTTTTTCGCTTAATTTAGCACAATTATTTACACGCTTATCAAAAAATCATGGCGGTTTTTGCCAAGTGCCAATGTTTTTTGATGGCGTCTTATTCAAAGCTTTATTTTAAAAATTTCCAAAATTTTGGAATTTATAGATCCAATATTTTAATTGTTTTACGTGGATATGGTTTATGCGTATGTCTAATTTTACTGGTTTTGCGACCACTTCGATCACTGCGGCAGTCATCATGGCAATGAGTGCCTCTGCTCATGCGGAAACTTTTATTGCCAATGACATTGCCATTGATGGGTTGCAGCGTGTGACTGTAGAGAGTTTGCAGACCACTTTGCCAATCCGTATCGGTCAGAGCGTTACCGATGAGCTGCTTGCAGACAGTATTCGTGCGCTGTACGCAACCGAGCATTTCTCGAACGTGCAGGCAGATGTGCAGGGCGATCGCGTGGTATTCTATGTGACCGAACGTCCTGTAATCGCTGAGCTTAACTTTGAAGGTAATAAACTCATCCCAAAAGCAGGCCTTGAAGAGGGTCTAAAAACCACGGGTCTGATGGTTGGCAATGTGCTTAAGCAGTCAACCGTAAACTCTATCGAAAATGAGCTAAAAAACCAATACATTTCACAAGGTTATTACAATAGCGACATCAAGGTTAAGCAGACTCAGCTTGATGGTAACCGTGTTAAATTGGACATCGAATTCATCGAAGGTAAAGCAGCTCGCGTTGTCGATGTGAATATCATCGGCAATCAGCACTTTAGCGATGAGACCATCAAGGATGAATTCGCACTAAAAGACAAAAATTGGAATCCGCTGTCAAAGTCTGATCGATATAGCCAAGAGAAACTAAATGCCAGCCTAGAAGCGCTACAGGCATTGTACATGAATGAAGGCTTTGTTCGTTTTAAAGTAGATAATTCTACGCTAAACATTGACGAAGAAAAAAATAAAGTCTTCGTTGAAGTTGCCTTAACCGAAGGTCAGCAGTATAACTTTGGTAAGACGCAGTTCTTGGGTAATGTGACTTATGACGTCGCTGAGCTTAATAAATTGGTAAATTTCAAAGAAGGCGAAACATTCTCACAAGCCAAGCTTGAAGAAGTGACCGCCAACGTCGCCAGCAAGTTCGGTGATGACGGTTATTATTACGCTCAAATCCGCCCAATCACGCGCATCAATGACGAGACGCGCACCGTTGATATTGACTACTATATTGACCCTGTGCGTGCTGTGTATGTTCGCCGCATTAATTTTAGTGGTAACATAAAAACCAAGGATGAAGTTCTACGCCGTGAGATGCGCCAATTAGAAGGTGCACTGGCTTCAAATTCTAAGATCCAGCTGTCGCGCGCTCGTCTGATGCGTACGGGATTCTTCAAGAACGTGACAGTGGACGTGCGCCCTGTGCCGAATACCCCTGACCAGGTGGACATTAACTATGTTGTTGAAGAGCAACCATCTGGTTCATCGACCATTGCAGCAGGTTACAGCCAATCGGGTGGTATGACATTTCAAGTGGATCTGTCTCAGTCGAACTTCATGGGAACAGGCAATCGTGTCAATGCGTCATTCTCACGTTCAGAGACGCGAGAAGTATATAGCCTGGGTGTGACCAACCCATACTTCACCGAAAATGGCGTATCTCAGAGTATCAGCGCCTATTCTCGTAAAACCAAATACGATAAGAAAAACATCAGTAATTACGTCCTAGATTCTTATGGCGCGTCACTGACTTACGGTTATCCAATTAACGAAAATCAGCGCATCAGCGGTGGTATTAACATCGATAATACCAAGGTTCGTGGTGGTCGCCAAATGCGAATCAGCAATGTTAAGCAGCTTTTGGATGATGGTGGCTCGATCGACACATCGGGTAGTGTAGCAAGCTTCTCAACAGATTACAAAACCTATAACGCCATGCTAGGCTGGAGCTACTCAAGCCTCGATAAACCAGTATTCCCAACCAAGGGTATGAGCCATAGCGTTGATCTAACCTTAGGCTTTGGTGATAAGACATACCAAAAAGCCGTCTATAACGGTAATATCTATATCCCATTCTGGAGGGGCAGCACGCTACGTGGTTATACACGTCTAGGCTATGGTAATAATTTGCCGTTTTATGAGAATTTCTATGCCGGTGGTTATGGCTCGGTACGTGGCTATGATTCATCTAGCTTAGGTCCTCGCTCGCAACCTTATGAAGTAGCAAGTGTTGGTAAGCGTTATGCGCTTGGGGAGAGCGTAGGTGGTAATGCGCTGGCTACATTTGGTACTGAGTTGATTTTACCAATGCCGTTCAAGGGGGATTGGGTGGATCAGGTTCGTCCTGTGATTTTCTTTGAGGGTGGTCAGGTGTTTGATACCACAGGCATGGATAAAGAGACGGTTAACCTTAATGAGCTTACCAATGGTGCAGCCACCTCAACCAGATACCCAGTGCTTGAACAAGACAAAGATCTGCGTTATAGTGCGGGTGTTGGTGCAACATGGTACACACCGATTGGTCCATTATCTATCAGCTATGCCAAGCCAATTGGCAGCAAAGACGGTGATAAGACAGAGAAAGTTCAATTCCAAATCGGCAGCGTGTTCTAATGGCGAACATCGCTCAACTGATTGATATCATAGAACAAGTGCAGCCTGTCATCAATAAGGCTGCACTTAGTGCTAGTGAGGCATCTAAAGACATCACAGGTGTGGCGAATCTATTGGGTGCTCGTGCTGATGAAGTGGCATTTTTATCCAACGCCAAATATATTGATGATCTTACAAACACACGCGCAGGCATGGTGCTGATCAATGAAAAATTTATGAATCATGCGCCTACAGATGTGACTACTGTCATTGTCAAAGACGCATATTTGGCATATGCGACCATCAGTGGTCTGTTTGCTTATAAGAACATCGTTAAGCAAGCCATTCATCCCACCGCCATCATTGCAGACAGCGCCATCATCGCAGACGGTGTTGAGATCGGTGCGTATTGTGTCATCGGAGAGCGTGTGCAGATAGGTGCAGGAACGATCATTGGTCAGTCTGTGAGCATTGAAGACCACACAGTGCTTGGTGAAGACTGTCATATCGCACATCATGTGAGCATCGCGCATCATAGTCAGTTAGGCGATCGTGTTCGCATCCATGCAAATTCAAGCATTGGCTCAGAAGGTTTTGGCTTTGCGCCAAATCCCACCGCTCAAGGTCTAAAATGGCAGCGCATCGCACAGCTTGGTCGAGTGATTATCGGTGATGACGTACGCATTGGTAGTAATACTTGTATCGATCGTGGTGCGGTTGGTGATACCGTCATTGGCAATCATGTCATCATTGATAATCTGGTGCAGATCGCCCATAATGTCCATATTGGCGACAGTACAGCCATCGCTGCTAAGGTTGGCATCGCCGGTTCGACGCATATTGGACGTAATTGTATCATTGGCGGTGCTAGCGGTGTATCTGGTCATCTGGTGATTGCAGATGGTGTGACTTTGACGGGCATGTCAATGGTCACGGGTAATATCAAAGAATCTGGCAGTTATTCATCAGGCACGGGACTTCTACCGTCAATGCAATGGCGACGCGCGGCGGTGAGATTCCGCCAATCTGGTGAAAAGTAACCAGAGAATTGTCCATCAGCCAACCAAAACTTATTAATAATCATACTTAATATCTTAGGAAAAAAAACCATGTCAAACACCCATCTTGATGTTGATTTACTTAGCCAAGAAGATCTAGACGCGCTGTCAGAGCGCGGCGTTACTTTGCCACTCAAATACGACCAAATTAAGCATTATCTGCCGCATCGCTATCCGTTCATGCTCATTGATCGTGTTACAGCCTGCTCCCCGAATAACTGGATTACAGGCTATAAGAACATTACCATCAATGAAGAGCTGTTCAATGGGCATTTCCCTGACAACCCAATCATGCCAGGCGTTCTCATGGTTGAGGCGATGGCACAGATTTCTGGGATTTTGGGCTTTATTAGCGCAGGACAAACTTCTGAAAGTGGTTATCTGTATCTGTTCGCGGGTGTGGATAAAGTCCGCTTCAAAAGAATGGTCAGCACGGGCGATACATTAGTGATCCGCTCAAAGGCGACCAGAAGCATGCGTGACATTTATAAATTTGAATGTACCGCGCATGTTGATGGTGAGCTGGCTTGTAGTGCTGAGATTATGATTGCTCGTCAAAAAGTGGCTGACTTATAAGTCATTTGGTATTACAATAATGACATATAAGAACGTTAATAAAGTTTTGGGATAAGCATGAATATTCACCCAACCGCCATCATTGATGACTCTTGCATCATTGATGACACCGCCGTGATTGGTGCGTATTGCATCATCGGCAAGAACAGTAAAATTGGCGCGCACAGCGTCCTAAGAAGTCATGTTATCGTTGGTGAGAATACGACGATCGGTCAGTATAATGAGATTTATCAATTTGCCAGCGTTGGTGAGAATCCTCAAGATCTAAAATACGCAGGCGAAGAAACTTATCTTGAAATAGGCGACCATAACCGCATTCGAGAGTCTTGTACACTGCACCGAGGTACTGTACAGGATAATGCATTAACTAAGATCGGCAGTCATAACCTGCTGATGGTTAACACGCATATCGCCCATGACTGCATGGTCGGCGATCATAACGTACTGGCTAACAATGTGGGTGTGGCAGGGCATAGCCATATTGGCAACTATGTAATCATCGGCGGTCAGTCTGGCATTCATCAATTTTGCAAGATAGATGATTACAGCATGATTGGCGGTGCCAGCCTTATCCTAAAAGATGTGGCTGCATTCACCATGGTGTCGGGCAATCCTGCCAAAGTGCACGGCATTAATAAAGAAGGTATGCGCCGCAAAGGTTGGAGTGGCGACACCATCAAAGCGCTTGATGAAGCATATCACGTGATTTTCCGTTCTGGGATGATTCGCGATCAAGCGCTGACCGAGCTTGAAAAAATGCTACCCGCAGAGCCTAAGGTTCAGTTATTCATCGATTCATTAAAGAATAGTGGGCGAGGATTAACGCGTTAGGCTGATTTTAACGCACCGTCACACATAAAAACCCATAACTCGACGTTATGGGTTTTTGTATTTTATTTCTCTTGACTTTTTTGCGTTAATAAATCAGACTACGCTAGCAACATTATGGCAATGTTATGTACACAAAGCATTGTCTTGTATAGAAGTGGTGTCAGGCGGTATTGGCTTGGCATTCGTAGCTCTCCCTAAAATCCTCTCTAGCATGGGCGAGGCAGGTACGATCATTGGTGTGCTGTTCTTTGCTTCGCTATTCGTGGCGTGCTTGACGTCGATGGCAAGTATCATCCAAGTGCCAATCTCTGCAGTTGAAGATAAATTTGGCTGGTCTCACAAGAAAGCCGTTACTGTAGTTGGTGGTATCTCTGCATTGATTTCTTTGGCGCTATTCTCAACCAAAACCGCGATCACTTTCGTTGACGTGATTGACCACTTCGCTAATAACATCGGCGTTGTATTTGGTGCAGTGCTGTCTATCATCTGGGTAACATGGCTAAACCGTGGCCTACTTGATAAGCTAATCCGTCATATCAATGGCATCTCAAGCATCAAGATTGGCAAAGGCTGGGCGTTCATGCTAACCGTCATCACGCCGATTTCATTGATTATCGCACTTCTTTTAAGTATTAAATCACTACTGACAGAAGGTTATGATGGTTATGACTTTGTGACCCAAGCAGTATTTGGCTGGGGTGTCGTGGCTGTGTTTGCCCTTGGTGCACTGCTATTGACAAAAACTAAAGGTCACAGCTTACATGATGCACAAAAAGGAGATTATCATGAATAGTACAGCATTGATGATTATGATTGTTGCTTTGTCAGCGATTTGGGATGGGTTGATTCTATCGGCCATCCATCTGGTAAAAAATCCTGACATTGATATGGATAAAGTGCCAAACGATCAGTAATTAAAATCAAAAAAACACACATCCAATTGAGCGTGTGTTTTTTTATTGTGGGTGGATTGTAAGATGATAATAAGCTAAATGATTTATTTTAATGAAAGGGCAGGTGCTTGTAAACCTTGCTTGGCGTAAAATGTCGCCACAAATTCATCAAACGTCTCATTTTCTAGGCTTTCACGAATGCCTTTCATGAGATTTTGATAATAGCGCAAATTATGAATGGTATTGAGCTGGGCTGAGAGCATTTCGCCACATTTATGCAAATGGTGCAAATAGGCACGGCTAAAATTCTGGCAAGTGTAGCAGTCGCACTCGCTATCTAGGGGATTTTTGTCGTGGCGATGAACGGCATTTTTTATCTTAACCGCCCCCGTGCTGGTGAACAGATGTCCATTACGGGCGTTACGGGTCGGCATGACACAGTCAAACATATCCACACCCCGTCTTACCGCCTCCACGATGTCGGACGGTGTTCCCACGCCCATAAGATAGCGTGGCTTATCAGACGGCATACGGTTTGGTAGATAATTTAATACTTTTATCATCTCATCTTTTGGCTCACCCACCGACAGTCCGCCAATGGCATAGCCGTCAAAGGGCATGTCGGTCAAAGCGGTCAAGGACTGCATCCGCAAATCTTCGTACATACTGCCTTGCACGATACCAAACAGAGCGTTTTTGTTGCCCAGTTTTTGATGTTCATCAAGGCAACGTTGCCCCCAACGGAGTGATAATTCAAGCGATTTTTGGGCGTCGGTGTACGTGGCAGGATAGGGCGTGCATTCGTCAAACTGCATGACGATGTCGGAGTTTAGGGAGTTTTGGATTTGCATGGAAATCTCAGGCGACAAAAACACCTTTGAGCCGTCCACAGGCGAACGAAAATGCACACCTTCTTCGGTGATTTTTCTCATCGCCCCTAGGCTGAACACCTGAAAACCGCCCGAGTCGGTCAAAATCGGCTTATCCCAACCGATAAACTCATGCAATCCGCCAAACTCGTCAATCACGCTTGTCGTCGGACGTAGCCACAGATGAAAGGTGTTACCCAAAATAATGTCCGCCCCAATGGCGTGAATGTCTCGTGGGAGCATGCCCTTGACCGTGCCATACGTCCCCACAGGCATAAAGGCAGGGGTTTGAACTTCGCCATGAGCTAGGTGTACCGTGCCACGACGGGCTCGGGTTTTTGTGTCGGTTTTATGTAGCGTGAATTTCATGAATATCCGAATAATTAATTTTCAAAACTGGCTATTATAGCATAATTTGACATTGAAATAATGCTAGGGTATGCCGCTTTCTCGCTGTTTGATGTCATCAGAGCTAAGCTTGACATCATGGCGATTCACTCCGTCAGATTCGATGATGATCTGTGGGATGAAGCGAACTTGTAGGCTGATGGCTTTACCGTCTTTGAATCTGTGGTTAGCGATGTCTTGAATTTGTTGTTCAAGCTGTTTGACCTGCGCCTGTGTTGGCGGTGTGGTACCTTCTAGCACTAAGCGAACGGTTCGAGTGTCCTTATTTTGAGAGAAATTTTGGGACATGAGATGGTTTGGTTGATTTTGAAGGTTTTCTTCGATCAGTGCGATGCTTTGGCGTTCAAAGTTTTGCTCATTTAAAGTTTGCTTTAGATTCATTGACAGATAGCCGCCAATGAGCACAAGTGCAAGAAGTACCGCGCTGTTTCGTTTTAGGAACAATCCAATTTGACCAAGCTTACTGACGTCCTTATCATCAAGGGTGCGGCGAAATCCTGCAAACCACAGAACAAGCGCGTTGGTGAATTGGATGGCGAGCATGTTGGTAATGGCAAGTATCAGCGCGCCCATGGCAAGCCTTGCTTCGCCCGCTGATAGGAGGATGCCGCTTGCTGTCAGTGGCGGAACTAGGGCGGTCGCTACCGCAACGCCAACGACTGCCACCGATAGATTAGGGGATATCATGGCGTACGCACCTGCCGCGCCACCAGCTAAGGCCACTATTAGATCCATTGTTGTTGGTGCGGTTCGAGATAGAATCTCGGACGTCATCACGTTGTCAGGGTATAACAGTCCAAGCACCATACCAACAGCATAAATGACAAACACGCCGCCGAATAACGTCATTAGGGAGGTTTTTAATAATGACAGTCGCGCATCAATCGCGGCAAGAGCGGCACCGGTGATGGGCGATAGCATCATGGCGACCAGCATGGCGCCAATCACCACCGCGGGTGAATTGGCAAGAAGCCCATAGCCTGCGATGATGGCGGATAGACCATTCATGATAAAGAACATCTTGGTTGGTAGGGCGCCAGCCTCGATATTAATGCGTACGCTCTTGTGGTCTACGGTTTTTTCGCTGTGTTTTTTGGCAAGCATGGTGCGGACGATGTCAGCTTGTTTTTGCTTGTCATCGTCGCTTTCGTTCTCGCCATCAGATGTTTTGGTAGAGTCGCCTTTGTCTTTGGTGTTGTCTGTAACGTTTGAGAGTTTGGGTGGTTTATCAGCAGTCTTATTTGGCGTTGTTGGTGATTCTGTGGACTGCTTTTCGCTAAGTGTCGCTGCTTTATCGCCTTTACTGTCTTTGTTGTCAGTTTTACTCTTTTTCTTAGGTTTGTGTTTAATTTCAAAGAAATTAATCGCGACATAGACCGACATCAATGGTGTGCCATCTGCATGATAAGGGGTGAAATCCATCTTATCATAGGCGGTATAAGTCTCTTTGGCGTTGGCGTTGTTAGACAGTGCTTCATTGACTGATTTGACGATGTCATCAAGCTCATCGTCATCGATGCCTTGTTTTTTGAGTTCTTCAAGCTCGTCTTGACTAAACTCAATCTCATCGTCTTGGATGTCTTTGTTGTCGCTCATGATGTGTTGTTATTTTTTTAAATGAGTAGTGGTTAAAAAAGAGTTATCAAGACTTATCCAAAATCATCGCATCGCCATAACTAAAAAAGCGGTATTTCCTATCAATCGCATGAGCATAGGCGTGTTTGATGTTATCCGTGCCTGCAAAGGCGGATACGAGCATCAGAAGCGTGGATTTTGGCAAATGAAAATTGGTAATCAGCCTATCCACCACACCAAAATCATAAGGCGGATAAATAAAAATCTGCGTATCGCCAGCGAACTCGGTAAGCTGTCCGTCCACACGGTACAAATGGGCAGTTTCAAGCGTGCGAGTTACGGTCGTTCCCACGGCGATGACCCTTCCGCCTTGTGCCTTGGTGGCGTTGATTTTGTCGGCAGTCACCTGTGGCAGGTGGGCGTATTCGGCGTGCATGATGTGGTCAGTCAAATCGTCTGCTTTGACAGGGGCGAACGTACCTGCCCCCACGTGCAAGGTTACAAAGGCAATCTCTACCCCTTTATCGCTAAGACATGCTAAGGTCTCATCATCAAAATGTAAACTGGCGGTCGGGGCGGCAACGCTTGCCTGCTTGGCAGGGTTGTGAAATACCGTCTGATAACGGGTGTCGTCCGTATCGTCTGCCGTGCGTTCAAAATAAGGCGGAATCGGCATTTGCCCATAACGCTCCAAATCCGCCAAAATCGGTGCATCAAATTGCAAGATAAACAAATTTTCCGCCCGTCCGCACATGGTCGCCGTCATGCCCCCGTCTGCCAGACTCACCATTTGCCCCACCTTTAACGCACGGCTAGAGCGTACATGACAATGGGCGATGTGATTGTCGTGGTCGGTAATGCGTTCTATCAATACTTCCACCGCTCCGCCTGTGTCCTTGACCCCAAATAGACGGGCTTTCATGACTTTGGTGTCATTAAGAACAAGTAAATCGCCTTTGTTTAACAAATCAGGCAAATCGGTAAAATTCAAGTCGGCAAGCGTGTCGCCTTGCACGTGCAACAGGCGAGAACTTGACCGTACGGCAAGCGGATAACGAGCGATGAGTTCATCAGGCAAATGGTAGTCAAAGTCAGTGGTAAGAAGTGGCATGTCTATTCTTCATGATAAAACTGTATATTTTATCAAAAAATCAGTGCACCGCCTACCGCTTTTGGATAATTTGAAAATGCCATATATAAGGCGTATCATATAAAAAAAGCAAACATAAGGCGCTCGCCATGCTTATGAATATCCAAAATACCGCCAAACGTCCCACGTCGCCTCACCCGATTTTAAATCTTGGATTTAGGATTTTCTTTGTGGGGTCGGCGCTATTTGCAGTGGTTGCCATGCTGTTATGGCTTGCGATCTTACAAGGATTTGCGCCATTTAAAGGTGTAATAAATCCTTTTTATTGGCATGGTCATGAGATGGTGTTTGGCTATGCTTTGGCGGTGATTGCAGGATTTCTACTGACGGCGGTCAAGACATGGACGAATCAGCCCATGCCTTATGGCTGGAAGCTTTTTGCGATATTTTTGCCGTGGGCACTGGCGCGTATTATGTGGATGGGCGCGCATGCTGTACCAAGCAATGCCATGCTTGTGGTGGCCTTTGTGCTTGATATGCTGTTTTGGGGATTGACTTCGTTTGCTGTGATTAGGGCAGTTTGGGCAGCGCGCCAAAAGCGCCAAATTGGCGTTGTTGCCAAGCTAACCTTGCTATACATCGCGCAGTTGACATTTTATGTGGGTGTATTTACCAATCATCTGAGCATGCAGCAAGTATCTGTATATGCGGCGTTATACTTGGTGATTGGGGTGGTTTTCACCATCGGTCGTCGTGTTTTGCCATTTTTTATTGTTAAGGGCATCAGTGTTAATAACGATGGTAAGTCGAATGGCATCAATGTGAAACAAAAAAATTCTGCGCTGCTAGACAGGGTGAATCTCGTGGGACTGTTTGGCTTTATTGTGTTTGATTTATTTGTCGTCATGCCGAAGGTTGCAGCGATTTTTGCTTTAATTTGCTTTATTGTTAATGCGCTTCGCCTCAAAAACTGGTATCATGCAGGCATCTGGCAAAAACCCTTATTGTGGTCACTTGTCATTGCATTTGCAGGTATGACGGTGAGTATGTTGATTTTTGTGGTGTATCCGTTCATTGATAGCAGCATGAATCTGCATGCCTTGGGGCTGCATGGATTGGCGCTGTTCGGTGTGGGTCTGATGACGGTTGCCATGATGGCACGAGTGGCGTTGGGGCACACTGGGCGCAACATTCATCAGCCACCCAAGACAGTGGGCGCGATTTTTATATTGATGATCGTGTCAGCGCTCTGCCGAGTGTTGCTGCCGATGTTTGGCAGTAATTACATGACTTGGGTGCTGGTGTCGCAAGTGGCTTGGGTGTTGTCGTTCATGTTGTTCTGTGTGTCCTATGTGGGCATCTTATCGAAGGCGCGCACTGACGGATTGTTTGGTTAATCATTATAATAAGGCAAATCATGTTTAATATTTTTAAGAAAAATAAGTTCTCTCAGGCGGATGTGGATAAGAGCATAACTGAATTTAACCTATACGGACAGCCGCTCAATCATCATGTGACAAGCAGCGAAATCGTCGGCGATGTGGTGAATTTATCACTAAAAATCCACAAAGATGCAGATCAAAAGCAGCTCGAAAACGTCTATCACGCGCTTCGCACGCGTCTGCACACGATCGGTGTTGAGGAAGTTAATCTAAATGTCGTACTGTCCGATACTGCGCCAGCCTCTAGAGATGGGGCAGCTCAGACCTATATTTCAACCGAGTCCAAAGAAGCAGAACCTGCCCCCGTTAAGCGTGCACCCACCCAAAGCGACATCGCGCCGCATCCACGCATTCGTCACATCATCGCTGTGGCATCAGGCAAAGGCGGTGTGGGTAAGTCCACTACGACGGTGAGCATCGCCCTTGCGCTTCAAAGACTTGGTAAAAAAGTCGGTATCTTGGATGCTGACATCTATGGACCATCCATTCCTGATATGCTTGGCATGGCAGGGGTAAAACCCAATGTTGAAAATGACCAATTCGTACCAATCGAGGCGGACGGACTTGCCATGCTGTCAATTGGTAATCTGATTGAGACGGACAATACACCGATCGCTTGGCGCGGCGTTAAGGCGACAGGCGCGCTGATGCAGATGTACAATCAGACCAATTGGCCAAATCTGGATTATCTGATCATCGACATGCCGCCTGGCACAGGGGACATTACACTGACTTTGGCGCAGCGCATTCCTGTCACGGGTGCGGTCGTAGTGACTACACCTCAGCATATTGCGTTACTCGATGCCAAAAAAGGCGTTGAGATGTTCCATAAAGTTAACATTCCCATACTTGGTATTGTTGAGAATATGGCGCTGCATGTATGTAGCCAGTGCGGGCATGTCGATCATATCTTTGGCGCGGATGGTGGTAAGAACATGGCGACCATGTACGACGTACCACTGTTAGGGCAGATGCCCGTTAATGCGCACATCCGTGAGCAGATGGATAATGGCACACCAAAGCTCATCGGTTCTAGCATTGCGCACATCTATGATGACATCGCTAAGAACATCGATGAAGGCATTGGCAAATTCGCCAGAAGTCGCAAAGACGGTCGCATATTTTAACTGATGGCTGCATTGAATAACTTAAGCTTATCCATTATAATGACGGCAAATTAATGACAAATTCATACTGGGAAATAATATGTCCATTAAATCCGACCGTTGGATTCGCCAAATGGCAGCTGAGCATGACATGATCTCGCCATTTGAGCCGAATCAAGTGCGACACAACGAAAGTGGCGATAAGATCGTAAGCTATGGTACCTCAAGCTATGGCTATGATGTGCGCTGCGCCAATGAATTCAAAGTATTCACCAATGTGCACTCTGCCATTGTCGATCCTAAGAACTTTGATGAGCGCAGTTTCATTGATGTGGTGGGTGATGAATGCATCATTCCACCAAACTCATTCGCTTTGGCGCGTACGGTTGAATACTTTAAGATTCCACGTGATGTATTGACCATCTGCTTGGGCAAATCGACCTACGCACGCTGCGGCATTATTGTTAATGTGACCCCGCTTGAGCCTGAATGGGAAGGACATGTGACACTAGAGTTTAGTAATACCACAAACCTACCTGCGCGCATCTATGCAGGCGAGGGTGTGGCTCAGATGCTATTTTTCCAAAGCGATGAAGGGTGTGAGACATCCTACAAAGACCGTGGCGGCAAATACCAAGGTCAAACAGGTGTTACTCTACCAAAGACCTAATGGCAACCTTAAAATTATAATGTTTACATATTTTATATCGTAATTGCCAAAAGATTGTTCTACAATGAGCAATCTTTTTTATTGTGTTTATTTATTGGAGAGATTATGCCTGACATTCGCATCGAAAAACGCCACAATTTTGACTTAGAAACGGCGCGCACTCAAGCCAAAAAATGGCTAGAAGAAGCTAAGGCGACTTTTGGGGTAGATGCCACCTACGAGCAGGGCATTGATACGGATACTGTCGCCATCAAAAAATCAGGTGTGGACGGGCGTGCTTTTTTGGATGCGGATAAGGTTATTTTTGAGGCGGATTTGGCATTTTTGGCGAAGCCATTAAAGGGTGTGATCAGTTCAGGCATCCAAGAAGGCTTGGATCGTTATTTTGCTTAAAGTATTTGAGCTTATAATCTGAATAATGATTAGGCTCACTATGTATCATAAACGTGTGCGGAGTATTTATGTATCGATGGCTGATGGCGGCTTTTGGTGTTATGGCGACAACGGCATGGGCGAATGAGCCGAGCTCTAATGTGGTCAATGATTCTATGGCGACTGTTGTCACCCATGATTTGCCTGCGGCCACACTCCCACAAAGCATCCGTGAAAAGATGGCGGTTGCAGGGCTGTCTGATGATGAGGTGAGCTTTTGGGTTGAGCCATTAGATGGCGATCTTTCTAATACTGCCAATGCCAACACCAGACTTGAACCCATCATTCGCCATCGTGCTGATAAGCTGCGCACACCTGCCTCCACCCAAAAACTTGTCACGACATTCATCGCCTTGCACACATTGGGGGAGAACCATCGCTGGATAACGCGCGTTCATCCTAAAGGTGTGGTTATGAATGGCACGCTGTACGGTGACCTTGTGATTCAAGGGTTTGGCGATCCTGCCATGACGCATGATCGTCTGCGCGCCATGTTAAGACAGGTTAATGCGAGGGGCATTCGACACATCCAAGGCGACATCGTCATCGATAACTCTGCATTCCAAGATGTTAAATTTAACATTAATGCCTTTGATGGGCAGGGAATGCGTGCTTATAATGCTGCGCCGAATGCCTTTTTGGTGAATTTTGGCACAGTTGAGATTGATGTGTTGCCATCAGGGCGTGATGAGATTATTCAGACGCCAACAGGTCAGACGACCAAGTTTATCCCAAGCGACCATCAAAGTGCTGCCTTGCAGGTGCTGCCACCATTGGCAGATTTTAGTGCACCAAGTCAGGTCTCTGCCAATGATACACGCTGCTTAAGCGAAAATAAATTTCACCTAAATGATGAGAAGCTGACCGTATTTGGTGGTACGCGTGCTGATTGTGGTCGTCAATCGTATTGGTTGACGTTCAGCGATGCTGACACTTTGGCAATCAAGGCGGTAAAAGGAATATGGCAGTCGATTGATGAGAGGTTTGCAGGGCGGGTGCGTATTGATGATGTTGTAAGCCCTAGCATTGCTTGGTTAATTTATCCCTCCAAGCCTTTAAGCGAGCAGATTTATCTCATCAACCAACACTCTAATAACGTGATGACCGAGCAAGTGGCGCTGTCTTTGCCATTATCAATGGGGGTGGCAGGAGTGAGTGACCCAGCCTCTGACTATCCGAGTGCGCTTAACTTTATTAGCAAATGGTGGCAGACGCACCTAAGTAGCCAGCCGCCCATGATGAGCCGAGCATCGGGACTGTGCCGAGACTGTGCGATAACGCCAGCAGCGATGGCTGAACTGCTTGCTTTCGCTTATCAGCAGCCGAATTTTGAAGTGTTTAAGGCTTCTTTGCCAATCGCTGGTCAATCTGGCACGATGATGTCGCTATCGGAGCGAGATCCTGAGCATCCTGCCATTGGGCATGCGCATATTAAGACGGGTACGCTGAATAATGTTAAGAGTCTGGCAGGCTACGTTATGGACGCCCAAGGCAGGTGGTATGTGTTTGTTGGCATGATTAATGCCCCTGGTGCGGGATATAGTGATCATGCCACTGCGGTTTTGGATGAAGCACTGTCTTATGTTGCGAGGCTTTAATTAAAAATCTAACCTTATAATTTAATGGTTGGATTTTTATTGCCTATTTGACTTTTACTGCTTAGACGAAGTTTCTTTGTTTTTTGGATTTTCTTTACTGTCCTCGATTGTCTCATCTGGTGTATCAGCTTCATCAGTCTCTACCTCTATAGCTTGGCATTCTCTGGGTGTGAAGATTGTTTGACCGTGCTCATCACCAACGTATCGCCAGTGCCACGACTCTTCAGATACGCCGCTTTTTTCGCTATATTCCTTGGTAAAGGTCTGCTCCCAACCGTATTCATGGGCGTGCTCCATCAGCCATTTATAACCCTTGCCTTTGGCGAATTTGGCATCAATCGGCGCAAAATCCACCGCATAGCCTGTGTGATGCTCAGAGTAGCCTGCAGGCGATGACGTGTGATAGATGGTCTGGGGCAGTTGTTTTTGACGAATTTTGCGTTTAATGATGGTGTCTTGCAGTCTCACTGAGCGGAAAATTGAGCTGGGATATAGCGCCACTTTATCTTTAGCGGCAGCCTTGACCAGAGTTTGCAGTGGCTCTTTGACGTCTTTGTGGATTAGCTTGTTTTCTTCATTTTTGCCACCATAGCCACTCCACACCAAATCCTCAGCAAAAATCTCATCATAAGAAAAATGCTGAATGCCTACCGCCAGTGCGTCAGGTGAGCAGATCGGACGTTCTGGTTTTTCTTCGTTATCTTTGGCATCTTGACCGTCTTGACTTTCTGTATTTTCTAAATCTGACGCATCAGATTCTGATTCATCAGAGCGACTTTCGTCCAGATCATCATTGTTGTTTTTGATAAGTTTATCTGGTGTGGCTTTGTCATTATCGGTTGTTGGCGTGACTTTTTTGCCATCTGTAATAACAAAAGCGTGCGCACTGCCTTGAATGACAAAACAAATCGACAGTGCAAGTAAGGAGAGTTTCTTTGACATATTAAGTTATGAATTATCTATGATTAAATAAAATAAATGCGCCTATTATAGCGGGTGAATCTGTGTATTGCGTGACAATTTGTTCATAAAGTGTGATAAATCACACCTGTCTGCGAGTAGGTTCATTTAAGTTCTTCGCAAGGGCATAAAGCACCACCGTGGCGAATGCACCTTTAGGTAGTTCAAAATTTAGCTCTAGATTGCCATCGATCCATTGCCAATTCATATCACTGATTAATAATCGTGTGGCGCGTCTTGATGCTTTTACACCTACCTTTTGTAGACCTTGGATGAGTGTGTTGTATTTGACATCGTTAAATACTTGATTTTCAAGAGCGAGCGCATCGTCAGTGGCTTTATTATCGCCCATGCCATATAGCGAGATGGTAGGGTGAATGTCTTTGGCGTCAAGGCGGGCTCGTATCTCATCATCGAGCTGGGCGGTGAATACCGAGCCTGTACCGTTCAGGTTAAATACATCGCCTGTCAGACCTTTATCCCATGTGTGATTGGCAACCCTCAATGCCAAAATTTCATTAAACAAATGGCTGCGCGTGGCAGAGATGAGCATGCCATGACGTTCTAGGTCTTTTTTGTGGGGTTTATAGGGTTTGGCGCTGTTTATGATTTTATCAAAAAAATCCTGCGACCTGGTTAGATTGCCGCCATCATGCCCAAATCGCTGTTCTCCAAAATAATTTGGCACCCCGTGAGCTGCGATGTTTGACAGCTGTGCCTCGATATCATCTACCTTGCCTTGCACGTCTCTTAAAGTAATCGTGAAATAGTTGGATTTATGCGTGCCGCGATTTAATTTTCTGCCATGCCAATGACTTTGCAGAATCTCAATCTTCTCATCTTGTTGTAATTTATCAGCAATAAAGTCGTTAAAATCCACACTGGGGGCAGTTTTCTTGGGCAAGCGCAGACTGTACCGTTGATAAGTCTCGGCGTGACGGTCTTTTAGCCCAGAATAGCCCACATCGCGCACAGGAATCTCCGCCCATTTAGACAGCAGGCGTGCGACGAAGACGGTGTTCATGTTAATCTTTTTAATATTGAGCCACAGATGCTCACCCGCACCATCAAAATCAATGTCCATGCGTTCGGTGACGATAAAATCGGCAGGTGATTGTTTAAAAGTGGCGCTGATGATGGTGGGTGTTTTCATGGGCGGCTTAATGATTAAAATTTATTATTTGGAATAGTGGTTTATTAAAGTGGCTATTAAAGCATGAAATGATTTATTTGCCAAATTTTTTACTCTTTAAAAGTGTATTTTGGGAAATAAAAAATGGAAATCAGCAAACCTATTGGCAAGCGCATAAAATGACTGCTGAGTCTGTCTAAGCGATTGCAAGTTTAAACCCTTTGTTTTAGAGTAAATAATTAGTAAGTGATTTAGACAGTTGCCCGCCGAATCTTTATCTTGACCGAGACATTAAAGTATGTTTTTATAAAGGATAAAGAATGGCTCTAAAAAAGGAAGTTTATTATGACGTTAAATTATTCAGCACCGCTAGATGAGATGCGTTTTACCCTAAAGGACGTGTTCGATGCCCCGACGTTTTGGAAAAATACACCCAGCCTGTCGCACATGGATACAGATACGGTGGACATGATTTTAGATGAGATGGCAAAATTTAGCCGTGATGTATTATTACCACTGAATCAGTCAGGTGATGATGAGAGTGCAAAATACTTAGGCGACGGCAAGGTCTCCACACCGAGTGGCTTTCAAGATGCATTCAAGCAGTACAGCGACATGGGCTGGATTGGCTTGGGCGGTGATCCAGACTTTGGCGGGCAAGGCATGCCAAAGATGGTGACCATGCTCACCGAGGAGATGATGTTCTCTGCCAATCAGGCGTTTGCGCTGTATCCGAACCTGACAGTCGGGGCGACGCTATGCTTGTTGGCTAACGGCAGCGATGAGCAAAAGGCGCTATACCTGCCAAAACTATACTCAGGAGAATGGTCTGGCACGATGTGTCTGACCGAGGCGCATGCAGGCACGGATCTTGGCATCATCAAGACGCGAGCCACGCCGAATGATGATGGCTCCTATGCGATCACAGGCACCAAAATTTTCATCACAGGCGGTGAGCATGATTTGACAGAAAATATCGTGCATCTGGTGCTTGCCAAGACACCGGATGCACCCGCTGGTTCTAAGGGTATTTCGCTTTTTATTGTGCCAAAATTCCTAGTTAATGACGATGGTGCATTAGGCGAGCGTAACGGCGTAGCAGCTGGATCGATTGAGCATAAGATGGGCATTAAGGCATCGGCAACTTGTGTGATGAATTTCGATAATGCCAAAGGCTATATGGTTGGCGCTGAGAACACGGGACTTGCCACGATGTTCGTCATGATGAACTATGAACGCGTCACGATGGGACTTCAGGGTCTGGGTGCAAGCGTATTGGCTTATCAAAATGCCGCCGCCTATGCCAAGGATCGCCTACAGGGCAGACATGATGATGGCATCAAAAATACCGATAAAGCCGCTGATCCAATCATTGGGTTCGGTGATGTGCGTCGCATGCTCCTAAATGCCAAGACCAATAGTGTCGCCTCACGAACTTTCGCCATGTATGTGGCGCGAGAGCTAGACATTGCCAAATTCAGCGACGATGCGCAGGCGAAATCAGCTGCCGCTGCCAAGGTTGCATTATTAACCCCGATTGCCAAGGCGTTTTTGACAGACATGGCGTTCAACGCCACCATCGACTGTCAGCAGGTATTTGGTGGTCATGGTTACATCAAAGAATGGGGTATGGAGCAGATCGTGCGTGACACACGCATCAGTCAGATCTATGAAGGCACGAATGGTATCCAAGCTTTGGACTTATTGGGCCGCAAGGTGGTTAAAAATAATGCGGTAGCGGTCTTTGCGCTAATTGACGAGATTAATGAAGCTTGTCAAGATATTGATCACGCCATCAAGGATGCGACCATCTCGGCCGCCAAGCGTGTTAAATTCTTGACCGAGCAGCTACTGGATACTGCCAAGACAGACGCTCATGCCATCAATGCCTCAGCCGTGGATTATCTGCATGCCGTGGGTTATCTGTGCTATGCTTATATGTATGTGCTTATCGCACAGGCATGCCAAGGCAAGCCAGGTGAGTTTTATGAAGAGCGCCTAAAACTCGCGGAATACTTTATCCAAAGAATCTTGCCGAAACTTTATGCACATGCCGACATGGCGCAGGCAGGCTCATCAAGCATCATGGCATTTGAAGATGAGTTTTTTGCTTGATTAAATAAACTTAACAAAAAGGCAGAGCGATCTGCCTTTTTGTCTTGGATGCTTGATGATCATTTATGTTCACAAGTTAAAGGTTTTAGTTCACCATCAACCAAATCTACCAGCATCGGTTTACCGTCTTTATCAATCTTTCGATGAGCATAATTTGCCTGTGCATAACATTCTGCCAAGCCTTCAGCGAACAGATAACTGTTGGCGGCAGGGTAGAGTGAGGTGATGTAATTGTGTGAATTTTTGAGAATCGACGGTTGAAGATTGACTTGTTCTTCAGGCGAGAATTCTGCCTTGGTGAAGGCGGATTTGACCAATCTGTCCTGTTTGTCCTTTAGTATCCAAACTTTCACGCTGCTTTTATTATGGTATTTATCCTGATGAATGTTCATAAGCATCCCATCATGTCGGCTTATTGTGAGGCGTTATTATGTTATTGTATCATGATTTAAGGTTGACCTTTTTTTGATATTTTATGATGAGTCTACAGACGAAAAAAAACGCCCCGATTTACGGAGCGTTTTTTTAGATCAGAAATTATAGAGCTTGCACGTCATTTAGCAGTTTGGCTTGATGATTGATCAAAGCCTGTGGCATGCGCTCGCCTAGTTTATTGAATAGGTCTTTGTGATCTTGCAGTTCTTTAACCCATGCAGCCTTATCTTGGCTAGTTACTAGGTTGAACTGCTGTTCGCTGAAGTCTGATTCTGCCCAGTTAATGTCGTTGTAGGTAGGAACAAGACCGATCGGGGTAACAACAGCATTAGCCTTGCCTTCGCAGCGGTTAATGATCCATTCTAGAACACGCATGTTCTGACCGAAACCAGGCCAGACGAAATCACCATTCTCGTCACGACGGAACCAGTTCACTTTGAACATTTTTGGCATTTGAGTGCCGTGTTCAGCGGTTAGTTTTTCAAGTTTTTCGCCCATTTCTAACCAGTTGGTGAAATAGTCTGCCATGTTGTAACCAGCGAATGGTAGCATCGCAAATGGATCGCGACGAACCACGCCTTGAGCACCTGTAGCGGCAGCAGTGGTTTCAGAACCCATGGTTGCGGCTTTATAGACGCCGTCCACCCAGTCAAGGGATTCAGATACCAATGGCACAGTGTCAGCGCGACGACCACCAAAGATAAAGGCAGAGATAGGCACACCTTCAGGGTTTTCCCATTGTGGGTCGATAGATGGGCATTGAGCAGCAGATACGGTAAAGCGTGCGTTTGCGTGAGAAGCTTTCTCTTCGCCTGTATGTTTTTCACGTTTCCAGTTGATTAGGTTTTCTGGTGCTTCTTTGGTTTTGCCTTCCCACCATACTTCACCATCTTCAGTCATGGCGACGTTGGTGTAGATAACGTCTGAGCCTAGGGTGCTCATGCAGTTAGAGTTGGTTTTGGTGTTTGTTCCTGGTGCTACGCCGAAGAAGCCTGCTTCTGGGTTGATGGCGTAAAGTCTGCCGTCCGCCGATGGCTTGATCCATGCGATGTCATCACCCACAGTTTCAACTTTCCAACCTTCGTAGCCTGCTGGTGGAATTAGCATGGCGAAGTTGGTCTTACCACAGGCAGATGGGAATGCTGCAGCGATGTAGTGTTTTTTGCCTTCTGGATTAGTAACGCCTAGGATTAGCATATGTTCAGCCAGCCAGCCTTGTTCACGACCCATCACAGATGCAATACGAAGGGCTAGGCATTTTTTGCCAAGTAGAGCGTTACCGCCGTAACCTGAACCATAAGACCAGATTTCACGAGTCTCAGGGAAATGTACGATGTATTTGTCATCGTTGCAAGGCCATGCGACGTCTTTTTCGCCATCGCTTAATGGCTTACCAACAGAATGCACGCATGGTACAAATTCACCATCTGTTCCTAGTACATCATAGACAGCCTTGCCCATGCGAGCCATCTTACGCATACTGACGACAACATAAGGGCTGTCGGTGATTTCAACACCGATGTGGGCAATGTGGCTGCCCAGCGGACCCATGCTAAACGGCACAACATACATGGTGCGACCCGCCATGCAGCCATCAAATTTCTCATTTAAAATTGCTCGCATTTCATCGGGGGCTTTCCAGTTGTTGGTAGCGCCAGCGTCAATTTCTTGTTCAGAGCAGATGAAAGTGCGGTCTTCAACACGCGCTACGTCTGATGGATCTGAGAAGGCCAAATAAGAATTGGGGTGTTTTTCTTGGTTTAATTTCACCATGGTGCCGTTATCAATCATTAGATTGATTAGGCGTTTGTGTTCTTCGTCTGAACCGTCACACCATTCGATGGCAGCAGGCTTAGTAAGCTGCGCAATCTCGTTGACCCAGTTTACTAGGGCTTGATGACGGACAAATTCTGCAGCATTAACGATGGTAGTCATGTGATATCTCATGAAAAATAAAGAATTAACCAACCAAAAAGGCGGGTTTAAAAAGTTTAATCTGGCCGAAACGAGACGGCTATTTTAATCATAAAGAGCTGACAGTATCGACTGATTTTGTCTGGCATTGTTGTTAAAACAATATGACAGCCCTTAATTTTCTGCGTATTAAAACATATTTTGATACAATTGATAATAGATATTCATAAAATAAATTATGGTATTTCTATATTTTATAATCAAATAGGGAATTGGTAGGCCATATATTTAACCAATAAATTGTAAGAAAATTTAAAAACTTGGCTTGTTTCCAACCAACATATGACAAAACCCAAATTTCGTTAATTTAGGCTTGCTAGAGTCATTCGCTTGGATAAGGACGCAGCTTATCAGCATTTACCCAAGACTGCACCCATTCGTCAGGCGGCATGTTAATGTCGGACAGATTTAATGCGCTTAATACGGTTTTGGTGTCTATGGTCTTGCCCGTTTTGATGTTGGTGACGGCGGTGCGAAGCAGGGCGTGGCAGGTGCATTTACCCTTAACCCACATGGTCTGCTCAATATAGAACCAGCGTTCATCGACGGCGCACAGCCTGGTCTTCATGATGACGTCATCAAAGGCACGAATTCTCTTGCGATACTGGATGGTACTGCCTGCCACCACCAGCCCCCATCGGTTTTGGATGAGTTTTTTACCAAGCCCTGTACGAATGGCAAAATCTGTTCGACCTAAATCAAATAGAGTAAATATTCGCCCGTTATTCATCTCAAGAAAGTTATCGATGTCGTTTAAGCGTGCCTTGAAGTGATATTCACTGGTGTCGGTCAGATTCAGTGTGTCGCCTTGTTTGAAGTCGATTGAGCTTTTGACGATGGTTTTGGCAAGACGTAAAAAAGGATACATAGACAATTCCAAGTTCAAAAAGACAAACCAAAAGGCGATAATCTCGCCTTTTTTGGATTATGCTTTGTAAAAAGTTGCGTTTTTTAGATTTGGGCTGCGCTGACGGCTGTCGCTGCTTGGGCGTTTTTTGTTGCCGGTACGCTGTCTGCGCTTTTCTTCACGCTCATGGCGTTCGTGTTTTTGGCGACGAATTTCGCGAGATTTTAGTGGTTTTTTGTGAATGCGTGCTTGTTTTTCTTTGGCGGCGGTGTTTAGACCTGTACCTATGCGTGGGCGCAATCCGACTGTCTCGATTAGTTTGCCGATCTCTTTGGCATCAAGTTCAATGAATCGTCCTGTGCGCAGCTCTTTTGGTAAAATTACCGTGCCGTAACGAGTACGAATTAGGCGCGATACTTTAAGTTCTTGAGACTCAAACATACGGCGAACTTCACGCTTGCGACCTTCTTTGATCTTAACGTGATACCATTTATTGACGCCTGTGCCGCCGCCTTCTTTGATGTCATCGAACTTTGCCATACCGTCTTCTAGCTCGACGCCACGGGTCAAATTCTGAGAAATCTTGGGGGTAACTTCACCAAGCACACGCACGGCATACTCACGAGTTACTTCACTTGATGGGTGCATGAGGCGGTGCGCCAGCTCACCATCGTTGGTGAATAGTAATAGGCCTGATGAGTTGATATCTAGGCGCCCTACCATTACCCATCTGTCGCCGGTTAGCTTAGGCAGGCGGTCAAAAACAGTAGGACGACCCTCTGGATCTGAAGCTGATGAAATCTCGCCTTCAGGCTTGTAATAAGCGATGATACGGCGGCGTTTTTCGCGTTCTGCCTTGATGTGTACTAGGCGACCATCGACACGAATCTCATCCATCGCGCTGGCACGATCGCCAAGCTTGGCTATGCTACCGTTGATAGAAACACGTCCTGATTTGATGATCTCTTCGAGTCCACGGCGAGAGCCTAGACCCATGCGGGCAAGTAGTTTTTGAAGTTTTTCGCCTTCTGGGCGTGCATTATCGGTGGGGGTTTCGATGATGTCTGGCGTGTCGGTCATGATGGTGTCCTGTGGTTGGAAAATAACATTTCACAATGTTAAAAGATCAATGATAAGACTTTTGGGTTAAATTAGCAAGTAAAATCTGTATTGATGTGTAAGTACATCAATTAACAGGTGATTTAGCCATTTACTTTTAGACTCTGTAAGTCAGGCAATGGCGGCAATTCATCTAGGCTTGCCAATCCAAATGCATCCAAGAATGCTGGTGTGGTATGTAGCAGTGCTGGGCGACCGAGTGTGTCTTTATATCCTTTTTCCATGATCCAGCCCTTATCGAACAGCTGTCTTAGGATGTTACTTGATACGGTAACGCCACGCACCTGCTCGATGTCAGAGCGTGTGACGGGCTGCTTGTAGGCGATGACGCTCAAGGTCTCAAGTAGGGCTTGGCTTAGGCTTTCAAGACGCTCTGGAAAAATCTGCTGAATGAGCCGAGAATAACTGTCCTTGATCTGCAGGCGGTATCCGCTCGCGGTCTTGCCTAGGGTGAGTACGCTACCCGAGAGTCGCTCTTTTAGGATGATTAGCGCCATTTGGAGCTCATCACTACTCATAGATAGGTGTTTTTTTAGATCTTGATCGGTTAGGGGTGTTTCGCTTGCGTGTAGTAGCACCTCGATATAGCGACTTAGTGCTTCGGCGGTGGCGTGCGACTCGAGCAGCTCTTTATGGCTGTCTTGATTTGTTGATTTAACATCTAAAGTAAGTGGTGTTAGGGTGTTTTGCATGGGTTAATGTAGCCAGTATAGGGTTTGTTCGCCGATGGCATGACCGGTGTTGTCGATGCTTGGCAGGGTGTTTTTGGCGCGTTTTTCGGTGGTTTGAAGTGCGTAGTTGTCCGCACTTTCGTCATCGAAGTCATCGCTGTACTCACTAAGACCGACCAAGCCGCGCTTAATCAGCTCAAGCACCGCCACGAAGCTTACCACCACGCCAAGCTTGCCTTGGGTGGGTTCTAGCAGCTCTTTGAAAGTGGATGAGCCTTTTTCGCTGAGCATTCGGGTGATGTTGGCGATGCGCTCGGGCAGTGGCACGGGATCCACATTGACTGTGTGCATCTGATAATCAGGCTTAATCTGCATGGTGACGAGGCTGTTAACGAGAATCTGCGGAGAGTATTTTGGCAGTTCGGCGCGCATCGCCTCGATGCTGGGCAAGCTGGTAAATGCCAAAAACACATCTCTTTCTAGTCGTATCAACCTATCAAGACTTTGAGCAGCTTCTTTGATCTGAGCGTATTCTTCAAGTTTTCTGATGAGTCTTGCTTTGGGGTTTACCCCTTCATCATCAATCTCTGGCTGTGGTAATAACAGCTCACTCTTAATGGCGATGAGCGTGCCCGCCATCAACAGATAATCGCCCGCCAATTCAAAATATTCTTCATCCAAGTCTTTGATGTAGCTTAAGTATTGTTCCGTAATGGGTAAAATGGCGGTCTCAGTCAGATCGAAGTTGTTTTTCTTGACCAAATACAACAAAAAATCAAGCGGGCCGGCAAATTGCTCAAGCCAAATCGCAAAAGCCTGCGGGGGGATGTATAAGTCATCGGGCAGGCTCTCAACAGGCGTATCAAAGATGCGAATGGTCTTAGCATCTTGTACTTGGGCGGTATCCATCACGTTATTTAAGCTTGGCAAGGGGCTTGATGCCGATGGCGCGGCGTGTCTTATCCAGTTGCTTTTGGGCGACTCGACGAGCTTTGACAGCGCCCATTTGTAGGATTTCTTCAAGCTCTTTTGGGTTATTCATGAGTTCAAAATAACGCTGGCGCATCGGCGCGATCTCGTCATTAATTTTATTGAACAAGATTTCCTTAGCTTCACCCCAGCCGATGCCACGACGATAGTGGGCGGCTAACTCTTCGATCTCTTCTTTGGTGGCGAAGGCGCGATAAATCTCAAAGATGGTACATTCGTTACAATTCTTAGGTTCTTCGGGTGCTTGTGAATTGGTGACGATTTGAGAGATCGCTTTTTTTAGGGCTTTTTGTGGATCAACTTGCGGATTGCCATCGCCGAATAATGGAATGGTATTGCCATAAGATTTGCTCATTTTGCGCCCGTCTAGGCCGGTCAGTAGTGGTGTGTCTTCATCGATAACAGCATTGGGCTGGGTAAATAGCGGCTTGTATTTGAAATTAAAAGTGCCTGCGATGTCGCGCGCCATCTCGATGTGCTGAACTTGGTCTTTGCCAACAGGCACGTGGGTGGCGTTGAACATCAAGATGTCAGCCGCCATCAGCACAGGGTAACTAAATAGCCCCATCGTGATGCCAAAATCAGGATCGGTGTCTTCCTTGGTGGTGTTAATATCGACAGCCGCCTTATAAGCGTGCGCGCGATTCATCAGACCCTTGGCGCATGAGCAATTTAAAATCCAGGCAAGTTCTGGAATCTCGCTAATGTCCGATTGACGGTAAAATGTAACCGCCTGTGGATCAAGACCACAAGCCAGCCATGTCGCTGCGATGGCGCGTGTAGAGCGGTGAATCTCATCAGGGTCGAAACACTTGATGAGAGCGTGAAAATCTGCCAAAAAGAAAAAAGCATCTCCTTCGCCTTTGGCAATCGCTTCATTGGCAGCGGCAATCGCAGGGCGAATTGAGCCGACATAGTTGCCTAGATGGGGAATGCCCGTGGTGGTAATGCCTGTTAATACGCGCTTTGGGGTGGTTGGCTGAGTGCTGTCAGTCATGAGATTCCTTGTTATTTCTAATGAATAAAGCGAATAATTATAACAAAATTATGATTTATTTTGTCATCTTAAATGCATCATCTTGTGCCATTAACTTTGGGTTTTTAGGACGTCTAGGTCATCTTTACAGATTAGTTCGATGGCTTGACTGCAAAACTCAGGATCTAGCTTGCAGATGGCGTTTTGTAGTTCATCGATGCGTCTGTCTTGATTCTGAATGTGCGCTAGGAGTGCCGCGATGCTTGTGGCCACGGGGTCCTGAGTGTCGGGCTTAAGCCCGTAGGCGTTGAATAATTCATCCGCTGCCTGCGTCTGTTCTTGGCTGACCTTTGGTGCGTCTTTTTTGCTGTTCTTGTCGATCACGCGGGCAGCGGAGCCGACCATGGTGGCATTTTCTGGCACGGGCTTTACGACCACGGCGTTTGAGCCGATTTTGGCGTGATTACCCACGGTGAAGCCGCCTAGGATTTTGGCACCTGCGCCCACGACCACATGGTCGCCAAGCGTGGGGTGGCGTTTGGCGCCTTTTTCCCATGAGACACCGCCCAAGGTGACGCCATGATAGAGTGTCACATTATCGCCGATCTCAGCAGTCTCGCCGATGACCACACCCATGCCGTGATCGATGAATAGGCGCTTACCGATTTTGGCGGCAGGGTGAATCTCGATGCCTGTCGTGACGCGGCTGATGTGCGACAAGCTTCGTGCTAGGAATTTGTGGTCGTTCTCCCACAAGGTATGAGCGGCGCGGTGTAGGGTACGCGCGTGTATGCCGGGGTACGTGATGAATACTTCTGCCTTGGTGCGAGCGGCAGGGTCGCGATCTAATACGGCTTCTAAGTCATCATTGATGGCGTTTTTGAGATTTTTGATTCTTTGAATGAATGACACGAATGATCCTTAAAATAGTTATAAAACAATCAAGCTATTATCAAGACAACTTGGCTAATCTGGCTGGTTTTGGCTGATTTTAACATGAATTTTGGCAATTAATGCGCGCAGTAGGGCAAATTCTTTTTGATCAAGCTGCACCCGACTTGTGAGCCTTGATAAGCGCGTGGGCAGATGCTTTAAGTCCTGATCGTCTGCCAAGTCAAGCTTAATAAGCAAATCGATGAGACTGCTGTTAAGGTTTTGCTGCTGAGCGTGTGTGATGGCAGGTTCATCCCAGTCTTGGCGGATATTTAGGTTAAGCTGATGAGTTTGGGAGAGATTGTCTTCTGATTTTGATGCATGACTTGACAGTGCATCATAGATGAACGCACCAATCACCTGTATGGCGGCGGCGACATTAAGAACGGGATATTCAGGATTGGCGGGGATCTGGATGTGATAATCCGCCAGTGAAAGTTCATCGTTCGTTAGACCGCGATCTTCACGCCCGAATAATATGGCGATCTTTGGGATGGTCTGTTCGTTAGGATTGTTATGTGCCTGATGAAAATTCATCATTAGCTCTGCTGCCATCTTTGGGGTGATGACGGGGCGTGGCATATGACGAACGCGCGCGGATGCTGCAAATACCATGTGACAGTCTGACAAGGCTTCATTCAGGTCGTTGACGATGCGCGCAGAATCAAGCACAGAGGTCGCACCTGCAGCATTGGCAACACTAGTGTCGTCAATGGGTAGACGTGGATTCACGACAACCAGATCGGACAGTCCCATCGTGTGCATGGCACGAGCAGCCGAGCCGATGTTAGCGGGTAGGGTGGTGCCAATCATGATGATGCGAATGCTCGCCAGTTGAGAGATTAAATTCATAACTTATCTTAATAATACATTCTGTGATGGCAGTATCGCTCTTAGCTCATCAAGCACTTCATCACTGGGATATAAGCGGAATCGATCATTAACCGAGACGCGTGAGATGCTGCTTTCATCATACAAAAAAAGCGATACCGGCAGACAGCCATCTCTTAATACTGTAGGTGCTGTGGTCGTAAGGACATTGCCTTCTTCGTCATAAGCCACTGCATCTTCGATCTCCTCCTCATTGTCGTCAGTAGGCGATGGGATGAGATTGGCAGCAGGCGGTGTGTTTTCTTTTAGAAGTGGTATTAGTCTGCTTAGTGCTTCCATGTCATGAGCGTATAGTTTAATGTTTACCGCCGATAGGTGCTTTAATCGCGCTTGGGTTAGCGTCATGGCGTTCTGCATTCTGGCAAAAACACGACCATCATTCTCACGCACGCTTAGCGTGGCGATGATGATTGCACCATTTAGGTTGGAGATGTATTCCCAGTCGGTTTTATCTTCAATTTTGCGCAGGGTTTGGGCGTTGAGATCTTTTGGTTTAAAATTCTTATCGCTACTAAGATGAGCGTATTTATCCAGCAGTCGATCGCTAAGTGCGATGTTGGTCTCTAGGATGGGTTGTAGACGTGAGAATTTGTCGGTAAAGCAGCTAACTTCCACGCGCGCACTGCCATCATCAAGCGTGATGGCGACACGGTTGCCGAAGTTGGCGACATCGATAACCAGACCTGCCACACGGGCAAACTTATTATAACCAGTGTCCGACAGCTCGCTTAGGTGGCTAACATTGGTGTATTTTTTTAGTTCATCACGGTATTTATCCAGCGGATGACCTGTTAGGTATAAGCCTAACGTGTCTTTTTCGCCCTTTAGGCGGGTCTGATCACCCCAGACGATGTCGGGCAGTTCGGGCGCGACAGACAGACCGTCGTCCACTTCGCCAAATAAATCAAAAGTGCCAGCCAGCGCGTTTTGGCGGTTTTGCTCAGCGACTTGCATGGCAGCAGGCAGCTGTGCCCACAGTCCACCGCGGATATGATGACGCAGTTCTTGTTCGGCAAATTCTGGCTTAATCTGTATAGCCAAATCATCGAAACAGCCCGCGCAAATCAGCGCTTCTAAGGCGCGTTTGCCGACTTTTTTGATGTCAACACGATTACAAAAATCATAAAGGTCTTTGAATTTACTTTCTTTTCGTGCTTTGACGATGCTTGCCACCGCGTCCTCACCCACGCCTTTGATGGCACCAAGACCATAGATAATGGTTTTTTCGTCTTGTACGACAAAGTGCCAATCACTATGATTCACGCTCGGTGGGATGACAGACAGATCAAAGTTCTCTTTGCAATCAGAAATCAAGAACACGATGGTGTCAGTGTCATCCATCTCCGATGAAAGTACGGCCGCCATGAATTCGGCAGGGTAGTAGTACTTAAGATATGCGGTCTGATAAGCCAATACGCCATAGGCAGCAGAGTGCGATTTGTTAAAACCATAACCTGCAAATTTCTCTACCAGATCAAAAATCTGACCTGCCAAGTCGCCGGATATGCCTTGTCCGATCGCACCTTCTACGAAGATGCTGCGCTGCTTTGCCATCTCTTCAGGTTTCTTTTTACCCATGGCGCGTCGTAGCATATCAGCACCACCTAAGGTGTAGCCTGAGAGTACCTGAGCGATCTGCATGACTTGTTCTTGATAGACGATGACACCATAGGTCGCTTTTAAGGGTGGCTCTAGCCATTCATGCTGAAAATCAGGATGGGGATAGGCGGGTTCTTGGATGCCATGTTTACGATCGATGAAGTCTGTCACCATGCCTGATTCTAGCGGGCCTGGGCGATACAGGGCGCACATTGCGATGACGTCTTCGATGTTGGTGGGCTTGAGCTGCTTTAGGTATTTTTTCATGCCTGAGCTTTCAAGCTGGAACACGGCGGTGGTATTACCTGATTGTAGCACAGACTGATAGACGTCGCTGTCATCTAAGGGGAGCTTTTCAAGGTCAATGGGTTCTTGACCGAGCTTGGCGCGAGTGATGTTGATGTTATCAACCGCAGCTTGGATGACAGTAAGGTTTCGAAGTCCTAGAAAGTCAAATTTCACCAAGCCTACTGCCTCGACGTCGTCCTTATCGAACTGGCTGACAGGGTGTCCTTTGTCATCGCAGTACACCGCGCTAAAATCGCTGATTCGATTGGGTGCGATGAGTACGCCACCTGCGTGTTTACCGACGTTGCGCGTGATACCTTCTAGTTTTTTTGCCATCTCCCAGATTTCTGTGGCGGCTTGATGGTCGGGGTGTGTTGAACCTTCTTTTAGGAGTTCTTCGAGTAGCGGCTCTTCTGAACGTGCCTCATCAAGTGAGATGCCAGGTGTCTTTGGGATGAGTTTTGAGATTTTATCGGCAAGACCATATGATTTGCCCTGAACTCGTGCCACGTCGCGCACCACCGCACGCGCCGCCATGGTACCAAAGGTAATGATCTGTGAGACGGCCTGTCGCCCGTAGGTTCGCGCCACATAGTCGATCACGCGGTCGCGCCCTTCGATACAAAAGTCGATATCAAAGTCAGGCATCGACACACGCTCAGGATTCAAGAAACGCTCAAATAGTAAATCGTATTTGAGTGGATCAAGGTCGGTAATGTTTAGGCTATAAGCCACCAAAGAGCCAGCGCCCGAGCCACGTCCCGGACCGACAGGCACGCCATTGGCTTTTGCCCAGCGGATAAAGTCCATCACGATCAAAAAATACCCTGGAAAACCCATCTTAAGGATGATGCCAAGCTCATAATCCAATCGGTCTTTATATGATTGATAAATCGCATCCCAGTCATCTTCGCGCTTATCTTCAGGATACAGCTTGGCAAGTCGTTGGTGAAGACCATCTAGGCTGACCTTTTTAAAGAAACTCTCGATGGTGTCGCCTTCTGGAATGGGAAAGTCGGGCAGGACGTTAATACCTAGGGTAAGCGTGACGTTACAGCGACTGGCAAGTAGGTTGGTGTTTTCGATGACTTTCGGGATGTCTGAGAATAACTCTTCCATCTCTGCTTGGCTGCGAAAATACTGCGCTTCGGTGTAATCTCTAGGTCGGTTTGTATCTTCTAGAGTGTAGCCTGTTGCGATACACACGCGAGCTTCGTGCGCATCAAAGTCACTACTGGCGTTGTTTTCTTTGGCTTGTCCGACATCTTGTGGTACTGGATTGATAAATCGCACGTCATTATGAGCGATGATTGGAATGCCTGCCTTTGAGCCTTGAATGATCACTTCGCGGTTATAGGCGTTGTCCGATTCGTGTGTGCGCTTAATGCTAAGGTACAGGCGATCACCAAAAGCATCGTGCCAAGGCTTAACAGGTGTAGCGAACATCTCAGGATGATTGCCTTTTAATATGGCGGCAGTCTCTGAGCGATCGGTCAAAATGGCGATGATACCGTCGTTATTGGTAAATAAAGCTTCCTTGGTGATGATGGGCGTGTGCACCGTCACTGAGCCGTCCTGCATGGGTCGGTTGGTATAGGCATCGGACAATAGGCGCAGTAGGTTTTTGTAGCCGTCATTATTCATGGCATACAGTATCACCGAATGATTATTCTCTTCGGCGAGGCGATCAATGTCTTCACCGATCGTGGCTTCCACGCCGATGATAGGCTTAATGCCAGCTGCCGTGCAAACCTTATAGAACTTAACCGCAGCGAACATGTTGTTCACATCTGCCAAACCCAGTGCGGTCTGACCATCTTCACTGGCTTTTTTGACCAGTTCTTTGATGCGTACAATGGAATCAACGATGGCGAACTCACTGTGCACGCCCAAATGTACAAATGCCATTAATGTCTCTTTTTATTGGATGTCTTTATGAATAACTTGTTTAAAATGCTGTAAAAATGAGAGGGAATTATGGGGTGAATTATAGCATTGATTGGGTGGATTTTTAAGTGTTAATTTTAGATTGGGATGAGTGGATGGGCGGTGGATTTTTTATTAAAAATAACCAGGCTTGGCATGGATAATTAAAGCGATTCAAGGTACAATTTAATTTTTAGTTCAGCTTGGATTTGCCATGTTTCAGATTATCCAATCTAATGACACTGATGTCTTGGTTGATGAATTGATTAATTTTTACAAGAATCCGCATCAAAATCAGGCGGATTTTAGTGCGATGATCTTTACGCCGTTTGTGGTGATTGTGCCATCGATGGTGCTTGGGCATTGGCTTGAAAAACAAGTCGCTCTAAAGGCGGGTATCAGCACCATGATGACAGCTCAATTTTGGGGTCAGTATCAATGGAAGATGATTAAGCAGACGCTAGAGCTTGATGGTGCGATGGATCATAATGACGCCTTGGCGGTGCCTGAGGTAGCGATGCTGTCTGCCTCGGTCATGCGCTGGCGATTGTTTGGTTTTTTAAGTGCTAAAGCAAAACCTCAAGAATTATTAGAAATTCTAAATAATGATCAGCACGAATTGTATTTTCTTTTTAGACCATTGGCAGAGCAGAGCCAAGACCAATACGAGATACCAGACCATCGCTTGTGGCAGGCGTGTGATGAGTTATCTCGGCTGTATGTGCGTTATCTAGTACATCGCCCAGAGTGGCTGGATGCATGGGGGGATAATGAAAGCCTTGAGAATTTGGTCGAAGAAATGATCGCCGGCAAAGATCGATTTGGCGATGAATATGGTCAAAAAGAAGCCACACCTGATTGGCTGGTGGCGCATTATAAAAATCTAGAAAAGCTACTGCGCCATTTATGGTATGGGTTATTTAGACATGTCTATCAGATGCGCCAAAAGCTTGAGCATAGATTCTGGGATGTATTAGAAGGCAGGCGCAGCGGTGAATTGCGCCAAGCAGTGCTAAATAAGTTACCTAAAGATTTGTATTTATTTACCGTACAGCAGCTGCCACAGGTGGAGCTGTTATTCCTAAAAAGACTGTCGCTGGCAATCAACATTCGCCTGCTGCATTTTAACCCATCCAAGATGTTCTGGGCGGACATTGTTGATAAAAATTGGCTATTAACTCAGAACATCATCAATCCAAATGCTGTGTATAAAAAAGACTACGGGCATGGGTTATTATCTCGACTTGGTAAGGAATCGCGTGAGACTTTTGCCATGCTTGCTGATATGTCTGGCGGTGAATTTTATTATGAAGATGGCAATCAGCAGTTAAATCATGTAGATAATCTAAATAATAAAAGTGTACTACATCAGATTTATTGGCAGGATAAGTTCCAATCAAAAACCAGTGGCGAGAATGACAGTATCCTAAATCAATTAAAGCAAGACATCCTCATGCTTGGGGAGGATGAAGATGTCAAAGGCATGGCGATGGGGGAGGTGCTACAGATACTAAGCGACAAAAAACGCCCAAAATCAGTAGCGACTTTATCAGAGCTTAGCAAAACTGACAAAGAACTACTGCCAAGCTTAAGCGTTCATGCTTGCCATGGATTAAAAAGACAGCTTGAGATTGCTCGTACGATGATCGCCAAATATCTAAACGATCACCAAAAAAAACCATCTGATGTGGTGATATTACTGCCTGATGTGGAGGAAGCTCAGAACACCATTCGGGCGGTGTTCCCTGATGGTGTGGGTGTTGATGGGCTGTATTTGCCCATCAAAATCACAGGCACGACCGCGCGTGAAATCGATGAGCTGCTTCAGGCCATGCTTGGCTTTTATCGCTTGTGCGGTGTAAAACATGCGCGGTTTTATGCCGATGAATTTTATGAATGGCTCATGAATCCTGCAGTTTATGAGAACTTTGGATTAAGCTTTGATGAAGCGTATCGTGCAAGGTCGCTGCTCGAGGAAGCTGGCTTTCGCCGTGGCTTTGATGCATCTCATATCGGTCAGACATTGCATGACAGTGACACTGATTATCGATACACGTTTAGCTATGCCTTGGATCGCATTGTCATGGGATTTGTTGCACCAAATGAGCAGTTGCCAAGTGAGCTACTATATCCATTTGACTGGACGGATGGCGCTAGTGAAGCGACGTTGGCTCTGGGCGGGATTGTGCTTAATGATAAAAACATCGTTCAAGCGCTGTGCCGAATGCATGAGGCTTTGGCGTATTTTGGAGGGCAATATCAGCAGCGTGACAAAGTGCAGCATTGGCTAAATAGGATTGAGCATGAGCTGATTGATGATTATTTTTATGCCATTAAGCAAACCACGAAGATGCGTGCGATCTTTGAGGCGAAGAATGCCATGCTGGCAAGCCTAAGAGCGAACGCTCAGCACAGCAGTGATGATGATATTTATCTGACCTTAGAATTTGTATTAGAGAGTCTGTCAGAGGCAGTGGGGCTACAAGCTGTCGCTGCTGAGCCTGCAGATGTAATCACGGTGGCACGTTTTGGTTCGCTAAGAAGTGTACCGTTTGGGCTGACTGTCATGCTGGGCATGAATCTATCAGCATTCCCACGTCAAGACAGAAGCATGAGGCTGGATCTGATGCGCGCAGGGCTAAAGCGGCGCGGTGATCGCTCGAACGAAGACGATGATAATGGCGCGTTCTTGGATGCACTGCTATGTACCAAAGACACGTGTTTGATTTTTTACGATGGTATGAGTGCTGATGGTAGCACGGCACTGCTCCCGGCATCGCCTGTGACGGAGTTGCTTGAATTTTTAAAGTCGGGCATGGATTGGCAGCTGCCTGATTCAGCTGATGATTTGACCAGACGGGTTGGTGAGCGACTACCTGGCTTAATTGAGCATTATCTGCTGACTAGGCATGAGGCGATGAGCTTTGAGCGGTCGTTGTTCTATCGTGATGATGGCGTGATTGACGATGATGATCCTGTGTCTGCCTTAACGAGCGTCATTGATGACAAAAAGCGTGAACTGCAGTCATTCCTACCGCCTGCACCACTTTGGCAAAATGTGCGTCAGGTGCTTGACGATAGATTGCGCGATACAGAAGATAAGTCGTTTGTAACACTGCCGACTGATGATGAGCTGGCAAGGATTCAAGCGGTGTTTATCAAGGTGATGACTGGGTCGTCAGATGCTGATCAGTCGGTGGATGATCTACTGTCAGCTTACCACATCGAGCTACCAAGTTACCTTACCGTACAGACGATCAACAGCGCCATCAAATCACCTGCCAAATCTTATCTGCAAGGTAAACTTATGGTATTAACCGCATTGGAGGGGATGGATCGAGATGAGCCATTATCGATGGGTGGTCTGGAGGGTTGGCGGCTCAGCGATGCCATCGTTCAGACCTTGGCGACAGGGGTGTTCGATGGCAAGAACATCAATGAGATGGATGTAAAAGCGCTGTTTGACGTGGCAATGCCATCTGACTTGACACCCCAAAGACAGCAAAAGCTTACCCAGTTCAAGGCGCTTCGTCACGAGCCGCTACTGCCTGCAGGCGCAACCAAATACGCACGCCTAAAACAAGACATTGAGCTGGTAAGTGGTGTGGTTGATGAATTTTGGACTCAGCTGAATAATGCGAATGGTAGTCTAGTGGGGCAGTTGGAGGTGGATGGCGGTAGTAGTCTGAACTTTTCGGCATTCATCACATCCACCCAAGAGCAGGCGATCCCGCTACATATCGGCACGAAGCCGCTGAAGATCTTGGCTCAATTACCAGATTTCTCAAGCGATCATTGGCTTAATGTCTTGGTAAGTAGTACTTCATCGGATAAGCTGCTTGGGTTCTGGGTGCAGCATTTGTTATGGCAGATTCATCGCCAAACAACCGCTCAAGACGAACGTACCGATCTCGGTATGAGTATTTGGCATTATAAAAAAGGACGAAAGCTGATTAAGCCATTTTCTGAGGTCGCTACCATCGTGATGCGCCCGATTTGTGCCGATAAGGCGATGCGGTATTTAAAAAATCTGATACTATTCGCCGTATTGACTCGCGTGACGCCATTGGTGCTAACGGCAGATAACGCCTTAAAAATTCTATCTTTGGATGATACGCCGGTGGAGGATTTAAGTCTTGATGACTGCATTGGCAAGGATACAGATTATTCTAGTAAAGATCTGTATTGGGAGGCGCTGCTTCAAGGGCAGAACGTAGATCAAGCAATGAGACAGGCAGCGATATTGGCTAAGCCTTTATATGGTGATATTTTGGCATACATGACAACTTTAGAGAATCTAAATCGCCCACCAGCACAAGGAGATGCTCATGAGTGATATTCGTAGCACGCCTGCCACGGCCTGCACGCTATCAGGCGCTTATCTGATCGAGGCATCTGCAGGTACGGGCAAGACTTGGACGCTTTCGGGCATTATTTTACGCTTACTGGTTGAGAAAAAGTATGCACCAGAGCGGATCATTGCCACCACATTTACCCGCGCTGCCGCCGCTGAGATGCAGGAGCGAATTCAGGCGCGCTTGACGACTTTTTATCGCTATTTGACTTGGATGAAGTCCAAGCAGGCTACTCATGAGTCATGGTTTGACCGTAAGATACACACTTCAGATCGTCTTAATGAGATCATCACAACTGCCAAGCAGGCGGGCATTGATGAAGCGGATGATATTGTCAATCAGCATTTGATTGAGTTCTTGATTAACCATGAGGATGATTTTGCTTTTGATGAGGCGTTTCGTCGGGTGGGGCTATTGCTATCAATGCTCGATAAGCTCTTTGTGGGTACGCTCGACAGTCTGGCACAAAAATGGCTCAAAGAGTTCGCCGCTGAAATTGGTCATCAGGCAAAAGCAGAAATCCAATACGACAGCGATGACATCACGACCGCCATCATTCATGACAGCCTGCGTAAGAAGCACGCACAAATAATCACTCAAAACCCCAAGCTATACGCATTCATTGCGCCCAGTAATGTATTTAGTGACATTCATGGCACCAAAGCCACCATCAATCTTACCACACAGTTTTTTGATGCGCCGATTGACTCGATGCCCGATATTGATGATGCTTATGTGGAGAGTCTTGAGGCTGAACTGGATGAAATTTTAAGTTATGATTTGGACGAGATTCATCAATTCTTGGATGATGACTATCGAAAAAAAGTAGGGATTAATGGTCATGCCAACCTGCCCAAATCTTTGGATAAGTTGACCGAAATCCAAGCACTGATTCGTGAGCATGGCATTGGATTTGTCAATCATTTGGAACCATTGAAAAATTGGATTAAAAATATCGAGAAAATCAAAGACATAACAAATCTGACGAACAAAAATTACGATCACGATGCGGTGATGATGCTGTATGATTTTATCCAGCAAAAACTGATCAACATTCCGCCAATCATTGAGAAGATTCGTGATATTAGTGTTCAATATCGAGCTTATCTATATCGTCAAATCGCTGAGGATGTCCGACGGCTGAGCCCGTCATGGCTTGAGGGCATGGGTAAGACGACATTCACCTTGCAGATGAAGCGTTTGAATGATGCGCTGGCAAGCAGTAAGGACTTGGTGCGTCGCATTCGTCATCACTATCCTGTGGCACTCATCGACGAGTCGCAGGACGTGAATGGCGCTCAGGTAGCCCTGATTAAGCGGGTATATATCGACCCCTTGCAAGACGAATTACAAAATAACAAAACACCCAAGGGATTTTTGTTACTGGTGGGCGACCCTAAGCAGGCGATTTACCGTTTCCGTGGCGGTGATGTGAGCAACTATAACTACATAAAATACTTGGGAAATGCTCAACATCAACAAGACAAACAGCCTCAGATTATTAATAAAGACTTAACACTCACCGTAAATAGGCGCTCTAACAAAGCCCTGATTGATGCGTTAAATCAATGGTTCGTGAATGAGTCGTTTGATGGCTTGAACCCTGCCAAACTTGGTGAAGGCATCTATTATCAGCACATCGAAGCGCACAATCAAACCCAAAGACTGTCTTGGCAAAATAAATCAATGCAGGCAAGCTACCTAGATGAACAGCCATTAACAGTGTTGCACACGTCTTATCTAAATGGCGATGATGCTTGGCAAAAACATCAGGCGATCGCCCATCATATTAATAGCCTTCTACAAAATCCGCATTGCACGATGGATGATAATGGCAGGTCAAGACCCATCGTCCCCAGTGATATTGCTGTCTTGGCTAAGACCAAGGCTGAATTCTCAGCGGTTAAAGGTTATTTAGATAAACTAAACATTCCTGCCATTGCTATCAAAGATGAGAATGTCTTTGCCATGCCTGCCGCTAATGATTTATACGCCTTGTTGGCTGTGTGTCTGGATGCGGGCAATCTTGAGAAAGTAGGTCGGCTACTAAGCGGGTATTTGTTTGGATTGTCTCTTGACGACATTACGACTTTATTCACTGATGAGTCGGATCAAATGAGCCAAGATGGTGCAGAGCAGAAGATTCGATTGTTCGGTTATCTTGCCAAAATGCGCGAACAGTGGCAAAAGTACGGCATCGCCAGCGCGATTTGGTATGCACTATCGATTAACCCGCTAAATGACAAACGCAGTCTATCCGATGGCTTATGGCTAAATGCTGCCAAAGCCGGTGAGCGATATTTGGCAGACTTGTGGCAAGTGGTTGAATTAGTAGGTGAGCAGTCGCATCTGCACGAGACCGCGCTGTTAGAATGGTTCGATATTCAAATGAAAGAGGGTGCAAGTGAGTACAACAAAAGAAGGGTGCTGCCCAGCGAAGCAGGCGTGAATCTGATGACCATCCATGCATCAAAAGGGCTTGAATTTCCCATCGTATATGTGCTCGGACTTGAAAAGTCGGTGAAGGGCAATAATGCGTTATTTTACCCTTATAGCGATGATAAATATCAAAGACGCATCTCGCCCGTTCGCAATAGAGGTGATGTGGATTATGGGGCGCTTGATCTTACGGAGAGTGTCGATGAGGCTAAGCGCATAGGCTATGTCGCCCTAACACGTGCATCTGAGCAGGTGTATGTGGTGGCTTCGGACAGCTATTATGCAGATAATAGCACATCCTCCATGTTCATATGGTGTCAAGCTAGTAAGCAAAAAGCGCTGATGTTACCGGAGCGAATGCAAGGCAAGATGGGCTGGATTGAGCTTTTGGATTGCGAAGACTTAATCAAATCGCGCTATAATGCCAATGATAAGCCTCAATCTTGCATCAATTACGTGGATTGGCACGTCGCCATTCCCAAGCAGTCTTTTGAAGGCATACATCAGGCGAGCTTTACAAGGTTAATCAATCAGTTAGAGTCATCACAGGGGATGATGGATGATGACAAACAAGACGTTCATGACGAAATGGTGATCGATGACTCATCTGATGAGGTGGTTGAGCGTATTCAAAACACCTTTGTCCGTGGTGCGACAGCGGGTGAATTCTTGCATTTGGTATTACAAGAAGTGGGTACATCCATGCCCATCACTGACAGGTCGGGTCAGCTACTCGCCATCAGTCAGGAGATTGATCGTCAGGCGCGCAAATTAGGCTTGGCTGAGTATCTAAGCCATAAGCACCAATCTATGCCTTTAGAATCGGATAAAAACACGCCGCATCGTCAGCTGGTGCTTTGGCTGTATGAGGTGATTCATGCCAAATTTGGCGCATCGGGCACCAATCTAAAATCACTGCATAATGGCAATAGTGTGCGCGAGATGAAGTTTGTGCTTGGGTTAAAGCATGGCTTTGGCGTGGCTGACATTAATGCAGTTTTTGAAGAACACAGCGACCATGCGTTGGAATTAACCCCCGACCATAACGATCGCGTGTATCATTATCTTAAAGGTGAGATTGATTTATTATATGAGCATGAGGGTAGGTTCTTTGTGCTGGATTATAAGTCGAATTTTTTGGGTGATGATTGGCGTGATTATGATAGACAGTCGCTCATATCAGCGATGTATAAGGCGGGTTATTGGCTGCAAGCAGCGTTCTATCAGGTGGCGCTACATCGCCTATTAAAGATGAGAATCGCTGACTACGTGGGTAATGAATCGCGCTATCTTGGTGCGACAGAATATCTGTTCTTGCGTGGTATCTCATCTGACGATGAGCGCGGGGAGTGCGGGCGCATGATATGGCAGATACCGTTAAATCTAACTTTGGCATTAGATGAATTATTTGAATAGGATACACCATGAACGATACTGCGATCAGTCATTACATCACCAGTCGCATCAGGGCAAATGCCGATTGGTATGAGGGCAAGGGAATGGTTTTGCCATATCAGTACGATTCATTGGCATCTGATGTATTCCTTGTGCTGAATTTTAACAGCATGCTTGCCTTGGATGAGGGGCATACTGTGATGATGGTTGCCAATGATGGTACGCCATCAGACATCAAAGGGCTGTCTCATTGGCAGGCGACACTGTTGTCTCCTGCGATGATGTCCTTGGCAGGGCAATTTAAAGATGGGCAAAGCCCACTTGAGTTTGAGCGTTATTTTGATGAGATGGGTGAACTGCGCAGACAGTCACCTCATGAACTGCCTAATTATCTTAATCGACAACATCACGAGTTCAAGCAGGCACTGCTAAAGTCGCCACGCCTTAGCGCTTCACCAGCTGAGCTAAGCTTATTATTCATGGCGGTTCTTAGGGTATTTGATGGTGTGAGTCATGAGCTGAATGATGATTTTGAGCGGTTTGTGACGTTATTGGCTGATAGTATATATTTTGCTGACTTTGAACATAAGCCGACCATTGGCACGCCATTGATGATAAAACGAGGTGATTCTGGCGAGTTATATATCTGGTCAAATAGAGCATGGCGAGCTGAGCGCATGACGATGCATCACATTGAGCGTATCTTGGGGGCGAGAGTCGAGCAATTCGATGTGAGTGATTTGCCAAAAGGTATGAAAGCTGCACAAGAGCAGGCCGTTAAGCTGGTGAGTTGCTCGCCATTTGCCATTATCACAGGCGGACCAGGCACGGGTAAGACATATACGGTGGCTCAGATTGTGCTGGCACTGCTTCGCCAAAACCCACAAATTAACCTAGCGTTGGCAGCTCCTACAGGTAAGGCAGCTCAGCGTATGGGCGAGTCTTTACAAAAATCACTAAATGGCGCTCAAATCGATCTGCCAGAGCCAAAAACCATCCATCGACTGCTTGGTATCGGTCGTCATGGCAGTCCGCGCTACCATGAATATAATCCACTGTCCCAAGACATCATTATTATTGATGAGGCATCCATGTTGGGTGCGGAGCTGTCCTGTTCGCTGCTGGCAGCAGTCAAGACGGGTGCCAGATTGATACTGCTTGGGGATGCGCATCAGTTGTCAGCGGTGGAAGCAGGGGCGGTGCTTGCTGATCTTTGCCGTGTGGATAAGCTACAACAATCTCGTGTGCATTTATCGGAGTCAACTCGCTTTACGTCCACATCGAGTGTGGGTAAATTGGCGACGTTCATCAATGACTATAATGCAAAGGGCAGCGCCTTGCCACAGATTGAGGCGTTAATAGAGAGTGAGGTGAATTTATCATGGGTCAATTTACAGCATTATAAGGACTTTTTAGAAAAGTTAATCGAGCCTTATTCCGCATATTTTGAGCAAAGTAAAAATCTACTAAGACAAATCAACCGATACAGCGATGACCAAAAAAACAATCAAATCAAAGTGCTAATCGATGAGCTGAATCGCTATCGCATTCTCACGGCATCGCATGTCGGGGTGGCGGGCGATGTGATGATCAATGAATACATCGCCAAGAAGCATCGCGATGAACTGCGCACCTCTACATGGACGCTGCCATGGTATCATGGGCGAGTGGTGATGGTGCAGACCAACCGATATGATTTGGGCTTGTTCAATGGCGACATTGGTGTATGCATCCAAGAAAATGGCGATTTGTTCGTGTATTTTGATGGCGCGACACTCAAGAAAGTCTCTGTGAGTGTTCTGGGTGGCGAGACGGTGACAACAGCCTACGCCATGACTGTTCATAAATCGCAAGGTTCGGAGTTTAATGCAGTGGCGGTGGTTTTTGATGATTCTAACAGCCGACTGCTGTCAAAAGAGCTGATCTATACTGCTGTCACGAGAGCCAAAGACAGTGTGCAGATTTATGCCACACCTACTGCGCTAGACATCGCCATCAAAACGCCAACCGTCCGTACTACAGGACTTGGGTTGTTGCATAAATTGTGATTGGCGCTAGCTGCACTATAATTTTGATGGTGTAATTGTTTTATCTGATTTCAAACGAATGTCTGGTTTAAATTTGCATTGATCTGATTAGGATGCATTCAATTTACTGAGTCATGTCGTGATTGCGCAAAAATTCATCCACAACAGCAAACTGCCCAGCAGTGGTGTCTTTGCTGTACATCGCTTCACGAAAGGCGTTGGAGTTGGGCAAACCACCTGTGTACCAGGCGATGTGCTTACGAGCAATGCGGCAACCTGAATATTCACCATAGAATTGATATAGCTCTTCTAAGTGAGTAAGTACAATCTCGCGAAGCTCTGATATGCTAGGCGACGCAAGAAGTTCACCTGTTTGTAGGTAATGATGAATGTCACGAAAAATCCACGGCTTGCCTTGAGCGGCGCGTCCGATCATGATGGCGTCCGCGCCTGTTAGTTCATAGACGGCTTTGGCTTTTTGTGGGCTGTCGATGTCGCCATTGACGATGACAGGGATTTTGACTTGTTGTTTGACTTGCTTGATAAGGTCATAGCGTGCCTCGCCCGTATAAAAATCCTCTCTGGTGCGCCCATGGATGGCAATGGCAGCAATGCCTGCTTTCTCGGCGATGTCGGCGATTTTTAGGATATTTTCTTGACCGTTGGCGAAGCCCAGCCGAGTTTTTAGGGTGACAGGCACATCCACAGCATCTACGGCGGCCTCTAATAGCTGTCTTACCAGGATTTCATCTTGTAGTAATGCCGAACCTGCCAGTTTTTTGCAGACTTTTTTGGCAGGGCACCCCATGTTAATATCAACAATCTGCGCACCATTAGCCACCTGAAAACGAGTCGCTTCGGCAAGCTTGTCAGGTTCTGCGCCTGCGATTTGAGCAGAGATGGGCGCAATTTCACCGTCAAAATTAGCACGATAAAGTGATTTTTTGCGTGCGTATAGAGCAGTATCAGCGATGATCATTTCACTGACTGCGTGACCTGCGCCAAATGACTTGGATAGTCTTCGAAACGGATTATCAGTAACGCCTGCCATTGGGGCGACGATCAGCCGATTGGCGATGGTTTGATTGCCGATATTGAGCGGCGTTAGTAGGGGGTGTGTTGTCATTGCCAAACCTAAAGATCTAAGAAAAGGACCACCAAAATGGCGGTCCTTTTATCATTAAAGCAAAATTACTTGATTTTTGCTTCTTTGAATAGAACGTGTTGGCGAATTTTTGGATCAAATTTTTTGATTTCCATTTTGCCAGGCATGGTACGCTTGTTCTTAGTAGTGGTGTAGAAATAACCAGTACCAGCGGTAGAAACTAGTTTAATTTTATCTCTCATGATCGTGTCCTTAAAACTTAATCTAAATGGAAAAATCTAAAATTAGATTTTTTGACCTTGTGCGCGTAGGTCGGCAAGCACTTTTTCGATGCCGTGCTTGTCAATGATGCGCATACCTTTAGATGATACACGAAGACGTACGAAGCGGTTCTCAGACTCTACCCAAAAACGATGGTTGTGTAGGTTTGGTAGGAAGCGACGACGGGTTTTGTTGTTCGCGTGTGATACGTTGTTACCCATTAGCGGGCGCTTTCCAGTCACTTGACATACTCGAGACATGGTGAACTCCTAATAATACATGGCGCGGATATTGAGCGGTATCGGGTGCGCCGTTTGGACAAGGTGCCTTATAAATGGTATGGACATAGCACAAATTTGACCAAACTATAAGGTTACACCATTCTTTTTTGTTGTTAAAGGCGACAACAATCAAGAAATGGCAGAAAAATTAAAGCCCAAATTATATAGCAAATTTACTCGAATTTCAAGTAAATTCTATCTAATTTGGGATTTTTAGCATTTATTTAATAGTTGAAATCAAATGTTAAGCATTAACGAGCGGTTAGGGCGTTCTTTTGAAGTCCGATGCCTTGCCAACCATAATGCATAAAATTACGAATATTGGCATGATCAGTGCCGTCAGGATTGTCCAATACAGATTGATAATACTCAGCGAAAAGTTTTAGCGTGTCCACTTGATTCAATCCGTGCAGCTTGGCTAGGCTAAATACTTTGGCAGAACCTTCGTTGGTGCCAGCTGCATTCACAACTTCGCCATTGCTAAATTCAACAGGCGTGTAGTCATAATTGCCATCGATGAATGCCATCACGTCAGCGAATCTTAGTGCGCCTGTTTCGATGCCATTTAGCATAGCAGAGATACTCGTGGTCATGATGTCATCCTGCAATTATCGGTTGAAGTAATCATCATCATCGAATGATGGCGGTGCGAAGTTGCCTTGTTCTAGGTGGCTCATGTGTGCCTGCATAGAACGCTCATGTTGAATGCGCTGATATATCTCTTCGCGGTGAACAGCGATGTCTTTTGGGGCCTTCACACCTAGGCGAACTTGGTTGCCTTTGACACCAAGAACGGTTACGCTGACTTCATCACCAATCATTAAAGTTTCGCCAACACGGCGAGTTAGGATTAACATAAATAGCTCCTTGCACTATAAAAATAAAGTAAACTCGATTACGATATACGTTGAAATTCACTCACACAAAAATAAAAAATACCCAAGTTGCTATTATAAGGCGCGTTGGGTATTTTGTCAGCAGTTTTTAGAATGAGTTATGTAAATTTTTCTTATTAATGATTTACAACCATGCTAAAATCGTTACTATTGTTGATGGAATTTTAAGCAATTATTTGATTGAAATTCCATCGGTTGTCAGGCAATTATAGGCCAGCAACTTTACTTTCACCATCTTCACGATCTAGACCAAAAGCGGTGTGTAGTGATTTCACAGCTTTTTCTAGGTGCTGTTCTTGGATGAGTACAGAAACTTTAATCTCAGAAGTTGAGATCATTTGTAGGTTGATGTTCTCAGATGCCAGTGTGTCGAACATCTTGCTAGCAACGCCTGCGTGAGAGCGCATGCCCACACCAACAATCGATACTTTGACAACTTTATCATCGCCAACAATTTGGGTTGCACCGATGTCGTCTTTTACTTTCTCGTTTAGGATTTTTAGGGCTTTATCATAGTCGCCACGAGGTACAGTAAAGCTAAAATCAGTCACACCGTTCTCAGAGATGTTTTGGATAATCATGTCCACTTCGATGTTAGCGGCACTGATTGGGCTTAGGATGGCAGATGCAATGCCTGGGCGGTCTGGCACGCCAAGCAATACAATTTTGGCTTCATCGCGGTTAAAGGCAATGCCTGAGATTACGGCACGTTCCATATCATCTCCTTCGTCAACGGTAATTAAAGTACCGACATTTTGTTTAAATTCACCATCAAATGCACCATCAGTGCCTTCATCAAAACTTGACAGCACTCGTAAAGGCACTTTGTATTTGCCTGCAAATTCTACCGAACGAATTTGCAATACTTTTGAACCAAGAGATGCCATTTCTAGCATTTCTTCAAAAGTGATTTTTGAGAGTTTTCTGGCTTTTGAGGTAACTCGTGGGTCGGTGGTGTATACACCGTCCACATCGGTGTATATTTGGCATTCATCAGCACCGATGGCAGCGGCAATCGCAACACCTGTTGTGTCTGAACCGCCACGACCCAGTGTCGTTAAGTCATTATGTTCGTTCACACCTTGGAAACCTGCCACGATCAGAACTTTACCATCGGCAAGTTCGCGTTTTAGATTGTCAGCGTCAATGTGCTCAATGCGCGCCTTGGTATGTGTGGTGTCGGTCTTAATGGCGACTTGGCGACCAGTCATTGATTTGGCATCTAAGCCTAGGTCTTTTAGCGCCATGGCAAGTAGGGCGATAGAAACCTGTTCTCCAGTAGCAACCATTTGATCATATTCGCGTGCATCTGGATCATTGCTGATTTCATGAGCCAGAGCAATCAGTCGGTTTGTTTCACCACTCATCGCTGATACCACAACCACAACTTGATGTCCGTGGTCATGCCAGCGCTTAACTCGGGCTGCGACATTTTTGATGCGGCTGGTGTTACCCATTGAGGTGCCGCCGTATTTTTGTACGATTAACGCCATTGTGTCTGCCTTTTAATTGCTAATAGAAAACCCAAAGGTTCTCAATAAATTGTAAAAATTATAATCCAAATCATTCTTAAAATAAACTGATAAATTCATCAAAAAAAATTAATGAATCACTGTCTATTTAGTATGGTTTAATCATTCGGATGACTTTAATGTTGATGTTCTGATAATTTCAAATGATCAAAATATCGCCACAAGCTTCTGCTAGATCTGTCAGATTTTATCCATTTCTGTCAAAATCTCAACCGCTGCACGATAAGCTTCTTGGGTAGCTGGTGCGCCACAATAAGGCAAGCTGTGCAGTAGTACTTCTTGGATTTCTTCAACACTGGCGCCATTATTGATCGCGCCGCGAATATGACCCTTGAGCTCGGTTGGTGACTTCTGAGCGATCAAAAAAGCCATCGTAACCAAGGAGCGTGTTTTGTTGTCAAGTACACCGCGCTGCCAAGTAGAACCCCAAGCGTGCTCATTGATCCATTCTTGCAAAGGTGCAGTAAAGGGCGTAACATTGCTCATCGAACGCTCGACATGAGCGTCGCCCATCACAGCTCTACGCATGGCAATGCCATCATTGTAGGTATTGTTACCGTTTGACATAGAACGCTCCACTGATATATCAATTTAACTTAAATTTGCAATCAGTATGATCTACCGACATCAATAATAATTAAGCTTTTGCCATTGCCCTCATCAACCAATCCAGAATGGATCATGCTAATGTATCGCTCAAATTGGCTTTCAATGCACTTAGTACAGCACCTAGCTTATCCGACTTCTCAGCACCGCCCTGAGCATAGTCTGGCTTGCCGCCGCCTTTGCCGCTGAGCTCTGCGGCCAGATGACGAATGATATCACCTGCTTTAACTTTATCTGTCAGACCCTTGGCGACACTTGCCGCTAGTGCTAGGTCGTTCGTCTCACCCACTAGAACGATGACGGCATTATCAAGGCGTGATTTGGCAGTGTCCATCAGACCGCGAATGGCTTTACCGTCGATGCCATCAGCTTTCGTTACTAGTAGATTTACGCCATTATCAAGCTTGATTGCGCTGCTAAGTAGGCTGGCGGCTTGATAGCTGGCAAGTTTTTGCTCGGATTTCTCTAGCTGTTTCTCGAGTTCGCGACTGCGCTCACTTAGGCTGGTCACACGCGTTTCGATCTCGCCACGTTTTGCTTTGAAATTGGTGGCAAGATTGCCCAGAATAGATTCGCCTTGTTGAACGTAGCGAATCGCTCCCATGCCAGTTAGGGCTTCGATGCGGCGCACACCTGCAGCGATACCGCTTTCAGCAACGATCTTAAACAGACCGATATCACCAGTATGAACCACGTGCAAACCACCGCATAGCTCGATAGAAAACGGCGTCTTATCAGCATTCTCGCCCATGGTGAGCACGCGCACAGTCTCGCCATATTTCTCCCCGAATAGTGCCATCGCGCCTTTTTTCATGGCTTCATCGATTGGCAGATGTTCGATTTGCACAGGGCTGTTTTTTTGGATTTGTTCATTAACCATGCGCTCGATGGTTAGTAGATCTTCTTGGCTGATCGGCTTATCATGCGAGAAGTCAAAGCGCAATACCTCTGATGATACCAATGAACCTTTTTGGGCAACACCTGTGCCTAGTACAGAACGTAATGCCGCGTGTAGTAGGTGGGTTGCTGAGTGGTTCTTGGCAGATGCGCGGCGGATGTCTTCGATCACTTGAGCGTGCGCGCTTTGGTTTGGTTTGATGCTGCCCATCTTTACGGTGCCGTAGTGGATGATGGCATTGCCTGATTTTTTGGTGTTTTGCACTTCGAACACGCCTGATTCGGTGCTGATCTCGCCAAGCTCACCCACTTGACCACCGCCTTCAGCATAAAATGGCGTGGCTGACAATACGATAACGCCTTCATCACCTTCGATAAGTTCGCTGGCTTCTTTACCATCTTGATATAAACCGATGATTTGGCTGTCGTGCTGAGCCAGTCCATAGCCGACGAACTCGGTCCGGCTATCCACCTTGATGGCGGCGGTATAATCCACGTCGAATTTGCCTGCGTCACGCGCACGTTCACGCTGCTCTTGCATCAATGCTTCAAAGCCGTCTTCATCAATGTTCATGTCACGCTCACGAGCGATGTCGGCGGTTAGGTCGGTTGGGAAGCCATAAGTATCGTATAATTTAAATACGGTTTCACCTGATAATGTATCACCTGAATTAAGCTTATCAAGCTCGCCTGATAGCAGACGTAGACCTTGCGCCAGAGTTTTGGCGAATTGCTCTTCTTCTTTTAGGATGATGGCTTGAATGTGTTCTTGCTTTTTAGCCAGTTCTGGATAAGCGTCGCCCATCTCCTTGACCAGTGCAGGCACGAGCTGATAGAAGAAGTTGTCTTCTGCGCCAAGCTTATTGCCATGACGTACGGCGCGGCGAATGATGCGGCGCAGCACATAGCCACGACCTTCATTGCTTGGGCGAACGCCATCAGCGATCAAGAACGACACAGCACGGATGTGATCGGCAACAACCTTAAATGACGGCTCGTAAGTATTGGGTACGCCAATCACTTTGGCAGCAGCATCCATCAGATTAACAAAAAGATCAACTTCATAGTTGCCTTGTTTGCCTTGCATGATTGAGCTGATGCGCTCAAGACCCATGCCTGTATCGACTGAAGGCTTTGGCAGCGGCTCTAGCGTACCATCTTTTTGGCGGTCGAACTGCATGAATACGCAGTTCCATACTTCGACATAGCGGTCGCCATCTTCTTCGGGGGTGCCAGGTAGTCCGCCTTCAACGTGCTTGCCATAGTCATAAAAGATTTCACTGCTAGGGCCACAAGGGCCTGTATCGCCCATTGTCCAGAAGTTATCAGACTCGTACTGCTTGCCTTTGTCGCCGATACGAATGATGTGCGATGGATCAAGACCGATTTCTTTATGCCAGATGTCATAAGCTTCGTCATCGGTATGATAAACGGTGACGTACAATCGGTCTTTTGGCAGGGCAAGCCAATCTTCGCTGGTCAAAAATTCCCACGCGAATTTTAGGGCGTCTTGCTTGAAATAATCACCAAAAGAAAAGTTGCCGAGCATCTCAAAAAACGTATGATGGCGAGCGGTGTAGCCAACGTTGTCAAGGTCGTTATGTTTACCACCTGCGCGAACACATTTTTGGGAAGTGACGGCGCGGTTGTAGTCACGTTTTTCAAGACCTAAGAAAGTATCTTTGAATTGGTTCATGCCTGCGTTGGTGAACAGCAGGGTGGGATCGTTATGAGGGATGAGTGATGAGGAGTCAACGTGCGTGTGATTTTTGGTATTAAAAAAATCAACAAAAGCTTGGCGTACTTCGTTTAGTTGTAGGGTCTTTTTGAGATGAGTCATAATAAATCCTTGGCAAAAAATGGCAAATAAATCGTGCTTTTTAAAAGTTTTTGGCTCTTTTGATTAATAAATCTGCAATTAGATTGTTACTAAGCTTAAAATCACTAAGCGTCATAACAAACGTCTAATTTTAGCATAAACCACGTCAAATTAAAGCGAATTTTCTCCAAAATCACGCACCATTTAACGAAAATTTATGAATTTTTTAAATTAACAAAAATTTTAGGGATTTTTTGTGAAAAACACTTAACATTTGTGCAAAAAAGGTGTATAAATAACATATCAATTTTATTCCGTAACTTTTTTGGGGAATTGCCATGAATATTCCATTATTCACAGCCATGTTATCGATTGCGTCTACCGTTGCGATTGGTGTATTGATGATTGTTGCTTTCGTGACAGGCTATGACAGCAGTAAGTTTATCATTGGTTCGGTGATTGTGGGCATATTGATTAGCTTGCCGATCGCCTTGGCTGTCACCAAAAAAATTAGTGCGCTAACAGGTGCGCCAGACAGAGCGCCTAAAGCGTAATTTAGTTAAGATTTTCATCTAAAAATATAAAAACACGGTTCTGTATGACCGTGTTTTTTGTTGTTAAAAATAGGTGAAAAGTAAGCAAAAAATGACGATCATGTGACCGTCATTTTTTATGGGATTATTTCAAATAATCCTTCAATGCCTTCGCCTGCTCATCAGCATTGCCGATATAGGTTGCTGGGGTCAGTTCAGCCAAGCGTGCACGCTCATCGGCAGGAACAGCTACCAGCTCATCACCATTGACAAATCCCACCATCATCTCACGAGTCATCGCTTGTCCGCGAGTCAGTGCTTTTAGTTTCTCGTATGGCTTTTCGACGTTGTAGCGTCTCATTACGGTTTGGATAGGTTCTGCCAGCACTTCTTGCGCTTGGTCCAGATCCTCAGCCAGTCGGGCTTCGTTAATTTCAAGTTTGCCAATGCCTTTTAAGCATGCTTCAAAAGCAATCAGACTCTGAGCAAAACCCACACCCATGTTACGAAGGACAGTCGAGTCAGTCAAGTCACGCTGCCAACGTGAGATAGGCAGCTTCTCGCCGAGATGAGCAAGAACTGCGTTGGCGATGCCAAGGTTGCCTTCTGAGTTTTCAAAATCAATCGGATTTACTTTGTGTGGCATGGTAGATGAACCAACTTCACCGTCTTTTAGCTTTTGTTTAAAATAGCCCAGCGAGATATAGCCCCACACATCACGGTTAAAGTCAACCAAGATGGTGTTAAAACGACGCAGTGCATCGAACAGTTCCGCCATGTAGTCGTGCGGCTCAATCTGTGTGGTATAAGGGTTAAAGGTTAAATCTAGACTCTCAACAAAACCTTGAGAGTGCTTCGCCCAGTTGATGCTTGGATAGGCGGACAGGTGAGCGTTATAGTTACCAACGGCGCCGTTGATTTTGCCAAGCAGTTCTACATTCTTGAACTGCTTTAATTGGCGGTGCAAGCGATATGCCACGTTTGCCATTTCTTTACCTAGCGTGGTAGGGCTTGCCGTCTGACCATGTGTGCGTGACAGCATCGGCGTGGCAGCGTAAGTGTCTGCCAGCTTGGCGATTTCATCGATGATGGTTTGCATCGATTCAGCTAAGATATCACGACCTGATTTTAGCATAAGGGCGTGCGATAGGTTATTGATGTCTTCAGACGTACAAGCGAAATGGATAAATTCGCCAGCATCTTTAAGTTCATCAATGTCAGCAATCTGCTCTTTTAAGAAATATTCCACCGCCTTAACGTCGTGGTTAGTGGTGCGCTCAATTTCCTTGATGCGCAGGGCGTTATCTTCGTTAAAATTCGCCACAATCGCATCTAGCTTGTCATTGGTAGCCTTGCTAAATGGTGCGATCTCGCTGATCTCTGGGTGATTGGCAAGGGCTTGTAGCCAGCGGATCTCAACAGTGACACGAGCGTGAATCAGTCCAAATTCAGACAAAAAAGGGCGAAGAGCATCGCATTTAGATGCATAACGACCGTCAAGGGGGGATAGGGCGGTTAGGGCGGATAACGACATGGAATTTCCTTAATGTTGGGTAGGGGTAAGAGTTGGGTGATTATATCAAATTGTCAGATTTATTTAAACCATCAAAGCGCACGATTATAACGGGTTAATAAAAAGGAGCCATCAAGGCTCTTTGTAATGTTTAATTGATTTGGGCGTTGGTTGTTTGTATCACGCCCCCACCAAGACACACGTCATCAATATAAAACACGACAGACTGCCCTGCGGTAACGGCTCGCTGTGGCTCATCAAAGACCACACGCACGCCTGTATCGGTGGCAAAAACGGTGCAAGTTTGGTCGGGTTGGCGATAGCGGGTTTTGGCGGTGCATTTTAGTCCGTTGTCATGGATTTGGGGTGGCTCGCCTGTTACCCAGTCCAATTTATAAGCGTTAAGTTTAGTGGATTGTAGCCAAGGGTGGTCATGCCCTTGCCCGACTATTAGGCGGTTATTTACCAAATCTTTGTGCAAGACAAACCACGGCTCTTCGGGGCGGTTTGTCACGCCACCAATGCCAATGCCCCCGCGTTGCCCAAGCGTGTAGTACATGAGTCCGTCATGCGTGCCAATTTTTATGCCATCATCGGTATAAATGTCGCCTTGTTTGGCAGGCAGGTAGGTTTGTAAAAAGTCTTTGAATTTACGCTCACCAATAAAGCAAATGCCTGTTGAGTCCTTTTTCTTGGCGGTGGCAAGCTCGTATTTTTCGGCGATTGCCCTAACTTCACTTTTTTCAAGTTCGCCCACGGGGAATAAGGTTTTGGTGATTTTGTCGCCCCCTACTGCGTGCAAAAAATAGCTTTGGTCTTTGTTATTATCCAGCCCACGAAGTAGGCTTGCCTTGCCATGCGTCTCAAAACTTCGGCGGGTATAATGCCCTGTGGCGATGTAGTCCGCCCCAAGTGTCAAGGCATGGTCCAAAAAGGCTTTGAATTTGACTTCTTTGTTGCACAAAATATCAGGGTTTGGTGTGCGACCTGCTTTGTATTCTTCCAAAAAATGCTCAAAGACATTGTCCCAATACTCCGCCGAAAAGTTGGCGGTGTGGAGCGTTATGCCCACTTTGTCGGCAACGGCTTGGGCGTCCGCTAGGTCGGTCATGGCGGTGCAGTATTCGGTGCCGTCATCTTCTTCCCAGTTTTTCATGAATAAGCCTTCAACATCAAAGCCTGCTTCTTTTAGCAGGACTGCTGACACTGAGCTGTCCACGCCGCCAGACATACCTACAATGACTTTGATTTGATTGGGATTTTTGTTGTGAAATTGGGCGACATCGGACAGACGGTAGGGGGTGGTGTTCATGTTGTTATCTTACTAAATTAAATTTGCCATTATATGGGGTTTTGGGATTTATTTTCAAGGTGTTGGGCGTGTTGATGAAGGCATTTTTTGGTGATATACTATAAAGTAAATATGCAAGGAGCTAAGCATGTGCATTGCCCATATTCGTAAATCCGACAAAGCCATTCAATCGCTTCAAACGCATTTAATTGAGACTTCCCAAATCGCTCGTGTATTAGCAGGTAAATTGAATTTATCGCAAGCGGGTGAATTATTGGGTCTTATGCATGATTTTGGTAAATATTCACAAGATTTTCAAGAATATATTCGGGCAATGACAGGTATAGATGTTGATATAGACAATGATTATGTTCTGCCCAATGGCAAGAAGATTGATCATTCTACCGCAGGGGCTCAGTGGGTTTATCAAAATTTACGTCAATTCGATACCAAAAATGGCATTGGTGAATTAATTGGGCAAATACTTGGTTTGTGTATTGCGTCTCATCATGGATTGGGGTTGATAGATTGTTTAACGCCTGACGGTGAATTAAATTGGAAACGCCGTTTTGATAAATCAGATGAATTAACGCATTTATCCGAATGTCAATCAAAAGCCGATACAGAAATTTTACAAAAAGCCCATGCTTTGGTTAATGACAATCTTATCAAAGAATGCCTAAAATTTATTTTACCAATTTTTAAAAATACTGATATTAAAAATAACTCAAAAATCCAAGAATTTTATTTAGGATGTTTTGCTCGGTTTTTATTTAGTTGTTTGATTGATGCTGACCGTATCAATAGTGCAGATTTTGAGCGTGAACACCAAAAATCTTTACGCCGTTTTGATGAAAAACCCAATTGGCAACAAGCCATTGATTTATTAGAAACACATTTGGCAAATTTTACCATCCAATATCCCATTGATAAAATTCGCCAAGACATCTCGGAGACTTGCCTATCCCGTGCCAATGACTCACAAGGCATTTACACCCTAACCGTACCCACAGGCGGAGGCAAGACTTTAGCCAGTCTGCGTTATGCACTTCATCACGCCAAAAAACACAATCTCGACCGCATTATCTACATCATTCCTTATACCTCTATTATCGACCAAAACGCCAAAACCGTGCGTGATATTTTGGGTGATGATTGGGTATTAGAACATCACTGTAACATCGAACCTGACAAACAAAACTGGCAAGACAAACTGTTGTCCGAAAATTGGGATAAACCTATTGTGTTTACCACAATGGTGCAATTTTTGGATGCATGGTTTGGTGCTGGTACTCGGGGCGTGCGCCATGTTCACGCCATGACAAATAGCGTGTTGATTTTTGATGAAATCCAAACTTTGCCGATTAAATGTGTGCATTTATTTTGCAATGCATTAAATTGGCTCAATCAATTTGGCAAAAGCAGTGCCATTTTATGCACGGCAACCCAGCCTTTATTACATCAATTAAAAAATTCACAGTTAGGGCAAATCAAATTATCAGACAATCATGAACTTATGGGCTTGGATAATTTAAATCAATTATTTGATGATTTATCACGAGTACAGATAACTTATCATCCAAAAGTCGGCGGTTATGACATAGATGATGCAGGTGATTTTTTATTAAAGCAATTTAATCTAACTCCAAGCTGTCTATTTATTGTCAATACCAAGCAATGGGCAAAAGACTTATATCAATATTGTCAAAAAAATAATGTCCCAAAAGAAGCCCTATTTCATCTAAGCACCAATCAATGCTCGACTCATCGCAGGGCTATTTTTGATAATATCAAACACCGCCTAAAAAATAACGAACCTGTTATTTGTATCAGTACTCAGCTTATTGAAGCGGGTGTGGATATTTCTTTTGCGTGTGTCATTCGGGCATTAGGCGGATTAGATAGCATTGCCCAAGCTGGCGGTCGCTGTAATCGTCATGGCGAAAAACAAAATAAAGGGCAAGTTTTTGTTTTAAATTTAAAAGAGCCGAGTTTTGAAAAAGTATTGCCCGATATTTATCAAGGGCAATTATGTGGCGAAAGGGTATTGCGTGAATTTGACGATCAAGATATTTTACAACCCAATGCTATGAATCAATATTTTAATTATTATTTTTATAATCGAAGTGATGAGATGCGTTATGACATCAAAGATAAAAATCAAACATTGGGCAATTTATTAGATTGGTTGTCAGACAATAGCCAAAATATTTATACACCAAAAAATAACAAACGCACCAAACCATTTCCGCTACTCATGCAATCTTTTAAAAGTGCAGGACAGTTTTTTAATGTCATTGATGCACCCACTCGTGCTGTTATTGTGCCTTATAATAAAGGAAAAGAGATTATCGCTCAATTATGCGGTGCGTGGAATCCCAAACAAATGTATCAGGCATTGTCAGATGCTCAGCAATATAGCGTGAATGTATTCCCCAATGTATTTAAAAAGCTTATGGATAATCGCGCCATTTATGAAGTTCAAGCAGGTTTGGGTATTTATTATTTGGACGATAAATATCATGATGACAATTATGGGTTGTCGCTTGATGAAACAGGCGAGATGACTTTTTATAATCTTTAAAACGCAATAAAAAAGGTATGATATGACTAATTGCAATACATTTAAAAGTGAGCTGTTTAGCTTACGAGTATGGGGTAGGCAAGCGTTATTCACCGACCCCATTACCAAGATTGGCGGTGAGAAATTTACCTACCAAGTACCCACTTATGAAGCCATAAAAGGCATTTTAAAAAGCGTGTATTGGAAGCCTACAATCATTTGGCATATAGATAAAATTCGTGTCATCAAACCCATTCGCACCCAAAGCAAATCTACCAAACCCCAAGACTGGAATGGCGGTAATACGCTTGCCATTTATACATTTTTGCAAGATGTGGAATATCAGGTGCAGGCGTATTTTACTTGGAATGAGAATTGGGACGAGTTAAAAGATGACCGCAATGCAGGCAAGCACACCGCCATTACCAAGCGAATGCTAGAACGTGGCGGACGACAAGACATCTTTTTGGGAACTCGAGACTGTCAAGGGTATGTTGAGCCGTGTGAGTTTGGGGCGGGGCAAGGGTTTTATGATGAGATTGATAATTTGGACTTTGGGCTGATGTTTCATAGCTTTGGCTATCCTGAGGAGACGGGCAAACATGAGCTTGTCAGCCGTTTTTGGCAAGCGAATATGGCGTATGGCGTGATTGATTTCCCAAGTGTTAATGATAATGTGCTAAAAACTCGCTTTATCCGTGAGATGAAACCTGAAAAGCCCTTTAAGCGTGGTGAGAATGTCAAGCCCGTGGAGAGTGAGGCTGGGGAGCTTGATGTATGAGCTGGATACAAAAACTTTATCGGACTTATGAGGCGGTCTCATCAAAATCATCTGATGATGATACGCCCTTGACACCCATTGGGCATACTCAGCAAACCGCCCATATTGTCATTACTATCAATGGCAATGGTGATTTTTTGACAGCAAGTGTCATGCCCGCCAAAACCGCCATTATGCTACCTGCTACCGAATCATCAGAAAACCGCACCAGTGGCGAAGCCCCACACTCATTGGCGGACAAATTACAATACGTCGCCCAAGATTATCCAGTGTTTGGCGGTAATAAAAAAGCCTATTTTGACGGCTATTTGGCACAGCTAAAAGCGTGGTGTGACAGTCCTTTTGCTCACCCAAAAGTCCAAGCGGTGCTAAATTATGTCAAAAAAGGCAAGGTTGTTTCTGATTTGGTGCAAGCAGGCGTGTTGCCCGTGAATGCACAAGGCAAAGTTCTTAGCAAATGGGACGAATCAAGCGAAGCTCCTGCTATTTTTTCGGTATTGACAAAAACCAAAGGCGAGATTGAATTTGGGTCGGCTTTGGTGTGTTGGCGTGTTGAAGTGGCAGGCGATGTCCAAGCGGATACTTGGACGGACAGCGACATTTGGCAATCTTGGGCAGAATATTTGTCGTCTGCAGACAGTGAGCAGGGTTTTTGTTTGGTAAAAGGCGAGATGCTTGCCATTGCAACCATGCACCCTGCCAAGTTGCGACATACGGGCGACAAAGCCAAACTCATCTCATCGAACGACACGGCAGGTTATACCTATCGTGGGCGGTTTGTCTTGGCAGAAGAATCGGCAAGTATCTCGGCTGACGTGTCGGCGAAGGCACACAGTGCATTACGCTGGCTCATCGCCAGACAAGGCATTCGTAATGGTGAGCAGGTAACGGTTGCTTGGGCGGTTGGCAGACAAGAGGTGCCGTCGCCTTTGTTGGATTATTTTAGTCAAATTGATGTTGATGATATTGACGCTCTTGATATTACTGCTGATGAGACACCGCAAGATGCTAAGCAAAATACTCAGCAAGATGTTCAGCAAAACTTATCAAGCAATAAAGACTGGTCGGCAGACTTTGGGCGTAAAGCGTCTTATTTTATCAAGAAAAAATTGCACGGTTATCAAGCCAGATTGGCCGAACATGAGCAAATTTCTCTGCTCATGCTTGATTCTGCGACCCCCGGTCGTATGGCATTGACTTATTATCAAGAATTTTTGCCCAGTGATTATTTTGCCAATTTGGATGCTTGGATAGATGATTTTTGTTGGTATCAACGCCACAGCATCGAAAACCCCAATGTCAAAAAATCTGATAAAAAACGAACGCTTTGGGCAGTCGTTCCACCTTCGCCTTTTGTGATTGGGCAGGCGGTCTATGGCGTGTCATTAAGCGACAATCTAAAAAAACAGCTCTATGCTCGCCTGTTGCCTGTGATTGCAGGCGGTCAAAACGTGCCAATCCCTTATGATTTGGTGCAAAAAAGTTTTCAGGTTGCCTGCAATCCCAACGGCTGTGAAAATTGGGAATGGCAACGCAATATCGGGGTTGCTTGTGCTTTATATAAAGGCTGGCGAGCCCGTCATCACGATTTATCACAACGGAGAATTTATGACATGAATTTAGACAAAGAAAATCGTTCACGAGATTATTTATTCGGTCGGCTGTTGGCAGTGGCAGAAGCCCTAGAAAGTAAAGCCTTGCAAATTGCGGATGAGAACCGCTCAACCAATGCCGAACGCTATATGCAACGCTTTGCCACAAGACCGCTTAGTACATGGCTTCAAATTGAGCTGGGGCTTGACTCCTACAAAAATCGCTTGCGTAATAACCGCTACATGGGCTTTTTGAAAAACCGTGAAAAAGAGATTGATGAAATCGTCTTTGCCCTAAACAACCTAGACGGCGACAAAACTTGGCTAGATAAGCCATTGGACGGCGAATTTTTACTTGGCTATCACAGCCAAAAAATGGCATATCGCACCAAATCTGCCCAAACTGACCAAACCAATCAAGACAACGAAACCGAATAATCCCAACAGGAGTATCTTATGAGCTTAACCAAAAAAATTGATTTTGCCCTTATCATTCAAGTGCAAAACGCCAACCCCAATGGCGACCCACTAAACGGCAACCGCCCACGCACCGATTTTCAGGGCTTTGGCGAGATGACTGATGTCTGCCTAAAACGCAAAATCCGAGACCGTTTGCAGGACGCTGGCGAGAGCATTTTTGTGCAATCCGATGAGAAAAAGACAGACGGCATGACAAGCCTTGCCAATCGTGCCAAAGATAAAGAAGTTGGCTTGGGGGCGGACGCATTTAACGCCAAAAAATCAAGTCGTGATGAAACCGCCAAAAAAGCCTGTGAGAAATGGTTTGATGTGAGAAGTTTTGGGCAAGTGTTCGCCTTTGGCAAAAGCGATGAAGGTTCGGGTGTATCCATTGCTGTGCGTGGACCTGTGAGCATTCAGTCGGCATTTAGCGTTGAGCCTGTTAGCGTAACCAGCACCCAAATCACCAAAAGCGTGAGTGGCGAGGGCGACGGCACCAAAAAAGCGTCCGATACCATGGGCATGAAACACCGTGTGGATAAGGGCGTGTATGTGGCGTTTGGGGCGATGTCGCCACAGCTTGCCGAGCGGACGGGATTTAGTGATGACGATGCCCAAAAAATCAAAGACGTGCTTGTCAAGCTCTTTGAAGGCGATGCGTCATCGGCTCGCCCCGAGGGGTCTATGCAAGTTGTCAAACTCATCTGGTGGGAGCATAACTGCAAAGCAGGACAATACTCATCGGCAAAAGTACACGCCAGCCTAAGCGTAAAGGCAGACGGCAGTTATGAGCTAAACAACCTAGCAGGGCTAAAACCAGAAGAAATTGATGGATTCTGATAAACGCCTTATCTTGCTCTCCGCCCTGCAACATTACGCCTTTTGCCCGCGTCAATGCGCCTTGATTCACAATGAACAAGCATGGGCGGAGAATTATCTGACCGCACAAGGCAAACTGCTCCATGAGCGGGTGGATGGCGGTGAGCGTGAAACTCGTCAAGGCACCCGTTTTGAGCGAAGTGTACGCGTCTTATCGAATACGCTCGGGATATCAGGCGTGCTTGACATGGTGGAGGTATCCAAAAATGGCGACATGCACCCTGTTGAATATAAGCACGGCAAGCCCAAGCCTACCGACATGGATAAGATTCAGCTTTGCTCGCAAGCGATGTGTCTAGAAGAGATGACAGGGCGGACAGTGGCAAGTGGCTCGCTGTGGTATGGCAAAACCCGTCATCGCTTGGCGGTGGTCTTTGATGATGAACTGCGTGCAAAAACGCTGGCGACCATTGACAGCGTTCGCACCATACTCCAAAGCGGACAAACGCCATTGCCAATTTATGACAAACGCTGTAAGGCGTGTTCACTTATGGATATTTGTGAACCAAAAGTGTTTGGGAAAGATAAGTCGGTGGGGTATGTGGCTGAGATTTTCATATAAAAAATATTCAAAGAAGATTTTTGTTGAATGATGTAATTTTCTGGTGTAGAATAATTATTTATACTGGTTCAAGAAGTATGCTCGTAAAAACGGTCATGATGAACTTATTAAGTTATGATGGCTTTTTAGCTCTTTGATTTGGTTCAAAGGAGTAGAAAAATCTAGGACTGTATGCTTTTGAACTGCTATTAGTAAATTCTAGCTTAGGATATTTTATGAGTAAAATCCAAAAATCACATAAAAACTGTTTGATTCACCTTGAGAAAAAAGCAAATGGTATTTTTTCTTTAAAATATCAAGGTGATGGCAGTCTTGTTTTAATAATATTTCTTGTGATATTACCCACCTTCGTGTTGTTAAAGTATTTTCTCAAGTGAAATCCTATTGACTATTTGGGTTTATTGACAATTTTGATGGTTTTTATGACAAATCTAGTTTCTGAATTAGATTTAGGTTTAACCAAACTGTTTTGTCAGTTATTTTCAGTTTTAATAAAAATAGCTGTGTGTTGAAACTTTGATTATTTTTTATAAAGTCGAAACTGTCCTATGGCAACATGGCACAAGTTTTTACGTATATAAATTTTAAAAATTATCAATCAATTCTGAGATAAGTCTGTGGAGTAGTTGCACCACCCTTGTAGCAAACTCCTAATTTTTAGTGAGCTAACCCCTTCTATGTTCAAATCTCAAAACATCTTTGGGCTTAACAATCCTAAAAAAATTAATGATTGGTAAATTTTGAAACGCAAGTATTGTGCTATACATTTACGGAGTGAGTGATGAAAAAACTCAAAAACACACTCTATATCACAACCCAAGGCACTTATTTACATAAGGAGCGAGAAACGCTCGTGGTGGAGCAAAACCGCCAAAAGGTCGCTCAATTGCCCATTCATGCCATAGAACACATTTTTTGTTTTGGTAATGTGTTGGTGTCGCCATTTTTATTGGAATTTTGTGGGGAATATGGCGTGAATTTGGCATTTTTTACCGAACATGGGCGGTTTTTGGGTCGTTTTGTCGGTCGCCAAAGTGGTAATGTGTTGCTAAGGCGTACCCAATATCGGGTGTCGGATTCAAACCCTGTGCCGATTGCCAAAAACATCATCGCCGTCAAAATCGGTGCCAGCAAGCGTGTATTGCAACGCCATATCCGCAATCATGGCGACAATGATGAGATTCAAAATGCCATCATCGCCCTAAATCAAGGACTTCACGCCCTAAAGCAGGCACAGAGTTTGGAGGTGATTCGTGGAATTGAGGGTAATTGTGCGTCTTGTTATTTTGGCGTTTTTGGGCAGATGATTGGGCGTGCGACTGGGTTTAGCTTTGAGGGCAGAAACCGCCGTCCGCCCCGTGATGGCGTGAATGCCTTGATGTCGCTCCTTTATAGCGTGCTTGGCAAGGAGATAAGTGGGGCGTTGCAGGGTGTGGGGCTTGACCCACAAGTGGGGTTTTTTCATGCCGATAGGTCAGGACGAGACAGTTTGTCGCAGGATATGCTTGAAGAGTTTCGGGCGTGGTGGGTGGATAGAATGGTGCTGTCGCTCATCAATCGTGGGCAGATTAAGCCTGATGATTTTCGCCAAGAGATAAGCGGTGCGGTGATTTTAAAAGATGATGCAAGACGGGCGGTGTTTCAAGCCTTGCAAGCCAAAAAGCAAGAGAAAATCACGCATCCATTTTTGGGCGAGGAGATTGCAATCGGGCTACTTCCCCATGTGCAAGCCATGCTACTGGCTCGGCATTTGCGTGGGGATTTGGCAGAATATCCGCCGTTTTTGATGAGATGATGAGATATGTTAATGTTAATCAGTTATGATGTGGCGATGGACGATGGCGGACAAAAACGCCTAAGGCATATCGCCAAACATTGCCAAGATTATGGCGTGCGAGTGCAGTACTCGGTGTTTGAGTGCGACATCATGCCCGACCAGTGGGTGGTATTAAAAGACAAGCTATTAAAGGCGTACGACCCTGACAAGGACAGTTTGCGGTTTTATCATTTGGGCAGTAAATGGCGTGGCAAAGTGGAACATCATGGGGCAAAAAAGAGTGTGGATTTGTTTCAAGATACGCTGATATTGTGATGAAAAAGAGGTAAATCATGGCTCGCTAACGGGCAGTTCTCATCAAAATACAGGCAGGTTAGCGATGAGCTAAGTTTTTGAATTATTTAACAATTGAAAAGAAAGATAAGTACATTTATAATAAATGGCCTTTTTAAGGCTTAGGTTAGCGATTTTACCCAGTCTAAGCCTTAAAGATATAGCCTTTAAACAAAGGCTATCGCACCCCATACGGGTGCGTGTGTTGAAACACGGCGGTATTTAACACCCTTAGAATATCCACAATCGCACCCCATACGGGTGCGTGTGTTGAAACTGCCATTGCCTTGCCAGCTTCTTCGGCCGTGATATCGCACCCCATACGGGTGCGTGTGTTGAAACATTTACCCTCCTACAATCTCATCAACTCTGGAAAATCGCACCCCATACGGGTGCGTGTGTTGAAACTTAATCAAAAAATTATTTGCGGTTAAAAAAGATGATCGCACCCCATACGGGTGCGTGTGTTGAAACATCGTGTTCGATGCGGCACTGGTGTTTGACTTGTATCGCACCCCATACGGGTGCGTGTGTTGAAACAAAACGACCGTCCTTAAACAATCGCCAGCCTTGCATCGCACCCCATACGGGTGCGTGTGTTGAAACCGCTTGCCGTTGCATGACGACCTCCTAAAACGGATCGCACCCCATACGGGTGCGTGTGTTGAAACTCATCGTTGATCCAAATCCAATGACCGATGAGAATCGCACCCCATACGGGTGCGTGTGTTGAAACTTCTGCTGTAGTGATAGTGATACTCAAGTTAGAAATCGCACCCCATACGGGTGCGTGTGTTGAAACATCAAGTGCGCCGTGATAGTCATACCCCAAGAAATCGCACCCCATACGGGTGCGTGTGTTGAAACAGCGGTAGGCTTGATATGGTTTGGCTTCGCAGTCATCGCACCCCATACGGGTGCGTGTGTTGAAACTATCACTCGGCTGTCAGGCAGATAATAGCGCCCATATCGCACCCCATACGGGTGCGTGTGTTGAAACAGCTCATCGACTGTAGTAATGTTAAGCACAATCGATCGCACCCCATACGGGTGCGTGTGTTGAAACAATCATGCCGTACATGATGGTTTTGATTTTGCCATCGCACCCCATACGGGTGCGTGTGTTGAAACAATCGATGCAATGCACCGCTGATAATCACTGGGTATCGCACCCCATACGGGTGCGTGTGTTGAAACAACTTGCCCAATCTTAGCATTAGCCTGTCTGTCAATCGCACCCCATACGGGTGCGTGTGTTGAAACAAAATAGACGTGTGAAGAAAGAAGTAGAGAATGCGAATCGCACCCCATACGGGTGCGTGTGTTGAAACTATCCCTAATAGGGTGATAAAATGCGATTTTTTAAATCGCACCCCATACGGGTGCGTGTGTTGAAACTTTCACGATGATAGGAGCTAGACGATGATCCAGAATCGCACCCCATACGGGTGCGTGTGTTGAAACCATGACACACGCCACGAAGCCATCAGCCGATTTGATCGCACCCCATACGGGTGCGTGTGTTGAAACTCCTTCGGGATTTGTAAAAACTTGATAGCTATTATCGCACCCCATACGGGTGCGTGTGTTGAAACATGACACACGCCACGAAGCCATCAGCCGATTTGTATCGCACCCCATACGGGTGCGTGTGTTGAAACATTTTTAAGCACCACGCCATAATCGCCAAACACCATCGCACCCCATACGGGTGCGTGTGTTGAAACAGCTTCGGTGATGACAGTAGAGCCGACAAATTTATCGCACCCCATACGGGTGCGTGTGTTGAAACTTCCCCTAAGCCTTGGATTTTCTCCGTGGCTTTTATCGCACCCCATACGGGTGCGTGTGTTGAAACGCCACACCGTCCAAAACTTATCCGAACCCATGAAAATCGCACCCCATACGGGTGCGTGTGTTGAAACATCTGTGTATCGCTCATTATGACTGCGAATAACCATCGCACCCCATACGGGTGCGTGTGTTGAAACAAGGCATTATCTGCGTTGATGTGTGTATTATGCAAATCGCACCCCATACGGGTGCGTGTGTTGAAACATCATGCTTTTCTTTGCCGACTTCCACAAGCTCCAATCGCACCCCATACGGGTGCGTGTGTTGAAACTAGCACTAGGCAAACTGGCGGTGCGTGGTCGGACATCGCACCCCATACGGGTGCGTGTGTTGAAACTGGTGAATTTTCTTTTGAGATGCAGTCTGATGAAATCGCACCCCATACGGGTGCGTGTGTTGAAACCCCTACAATGTTAATCAAGCAAACTTAATCAAAGATCGCACCCCATACGGGTGCGTGTGTTGAAACCACAGATATGGCTTGGACGCTGATGTCTGTTGTAATCGCACCCCATACGGGTGCGTGTGTTGAAACCCAAGTGACGTTTTCAAAGTTTGGCTGTCCGTTGATCGCACCCCATACGGGTGCGTGTGTTGAAACATGGTGCTAGAAGCTGGCATGACGGTCGCCACCATCGCACCCCATACGGGTGCGTGTGTTGAAACATCAATCCCAAGTACTCGCCACTGATTAACCGTTATCGCACCCCATACGGGTGCGTGTGTTGAAACCACAGATATGGCTTGGACGCTGATGTCTGTTGTAATCGCACCCCATACGGGTGCGTGTGTTGAAACCCAAGTGACGTTTTCAAAGTTTGGCTGTCCGTTGATCGCACCCCATACGGGTGCGTGTGTTGAAACATGGTGCTAGAAGCTGGCATGACGGTCGCCACCATCGCACCCCATACGGGTGCGTGTGTTGAAACATCAATCCCAAGTACTCGCCACTGATTAACCGTTATCGCACCCCATACGGGTGCGTGTGTTGAAACCACAGATATGGCTTGGACGCTGATGTCTGTTGTAATCGCACCCCATACGGGTGCGTGTGTTGAAACAGCCAAGCTGGTTCGGTTGCCCTTGCCTTTGGATATCGCACCCCATACGGGTGCGTGTGTTGAAACAAAGTTATCTCTTGCCGATTGCATTAAAAATTTATATCGCACCCCATACGGGTGCGTGTGTTGAAACATGCGCTGACCGCCATGGATGTCGCGGCGGTGACATCGCACCCCATACGGGTGCGTGTGTTGAAACATTTTTAAGCGCCACGCCATAATCGCCAAACACCATCGCACCCCATACGGGTGCGTGTGTTGAAACAATTGTTACGCTGTTCATGCTTATCCCATTCTTGATCGCACCCCATACGGGTGCGTGTGTTGAAACTTTTGATATTAAAGGTTTGCCGTTAGCATCATGCATCGCACCCCATACGGGTGCGTGTGTTGAAACTAGCATCCGTTCGGCATCTCGCACCATCTGATGGATCGCACCCCATACGGGTGCGTGTGTTGAAACATCATACAGCTTATCCTTATCCCATTCGCCAAGCATCGCACCCCATACGGGTGCGTGTGTTGAAACACATCGCGGTGGCGCACAAGGTTGGCAATCGCCTATCGCACCCCATACGGGTGCGTGTGTTGAAACATAATCAGGGTGTTTTGAATTAACTGGCATAATGATCGCACCCCATACGGATGCGTGTGTTGAAACACATCGCGGTGGCGCACAAGGTTGGCAATCGCCTTATCGCACCCCATACGGGTGCGTGTGTTGAAACCTATTCAATGATACACCCCTTGCCACTGATTGCATCGCACCCCATACGGGTGCGTGTGTTGAAACATCGGTTTTGCATTCGGCTAAGGATTTGGGTGTAATCGCACCCCATACGGGTGCGTGTGTTGAAACCTTTGCTTTTGTGTACAATCGCTCTACTTAAAGCATCGCACCCCATACGGGTGCGTGTGTTGAAACTTCGTCTATCTGGACAAACGAACTGGCGAGCAGGTGATCGCACCCCATACGGGTGCGTGTGTTGAAACATCGCCATCTCTCAATGGTTCTGACTCAGGCTTTATCGCACCCCATACGGGTGCGTGTGTTGAAACTCGGACATGCTGACTAATTGCAGCTGACAAATCCATCGCACCCCATACGGGTGCGTGTGTTGAAACAATGCCAAAAAAATCTTTAAGCTCTTTTGTTCGATCGCACCCCATACGGGTGCGTGTGTTGAAACTAGCGGTCTTGCTTTACTCGCCAAACGCAAAAAATCGCACCCCATACGGGTGCGTGTGTTGAAACTCCTTTGCGTAATACCACGCCTGCTGTTCGGCTGTATCGCACCCCATACGGGTGCGTGTGTTGAAACATCGGTGAATAATGTCGGTCTGCCCCTTGTGGGCATCGCACCCCATACGGGTGCGTGTGTTGAAACATAAGTAAATTTAAAGCCTTCGGGCGTTGTTGTATCGCACCCCATACGGGTGCGTGTGTTGAAACTATCTCTTCAGCTTGCTCACGCCAACCCGCCTGCATCGCACCCCATACGGGTGCGTGTGTTGAAACATCTCTCAATCCCCCATCATATATTTTTCAATATATCGCACCCCATACGGGTGCGTGTGTTGAAACATCTGCTTGCCGTTTGCTACCGCATTTGCCACATATCGCACCCCATACGGGTGCGTGTGTTGAAACGTTCTCGGTCGCAACAGCCACCGACAGAGCCTGAATCGCACCCCATACGGGTGCGTGTGTTGAAACATGGCTTGGATGGTGTCCCTAAGCTCGGTAATGGATCGCACCCCATACGGGTGCGTGTGTTGAAACCATACGTCCATGATTGATGCAATCGTGGGCTTTTATCGCACCCCATACGGGTGCGTGTGTTGAAACTGTTGCACATGCCAATACACCAAAAAACCTTTCTATCGCACCCCATACGGGTGCGTGTGTTGAAACAATATCCATTTTGGTTTTTTGATTTTGCGCCCTGATCGCACCCCATACGGGTGCGTGTGTTGAAACATGGTGCTAGAAGCTGGCATGACGGTCGCCACCATCGCACCCCATACGGGTGCGTGTGTTGAAACATCAATCCCAAGTACTCGCCACTGATTAACCGTTATCGCACCCCATACGGGTGCGTGTGTTGAAACCACAGATATGGCTTGGACGCTGATGTCTGTTGTAATCGCACCCCATACGGGTGCGTGTGTTGAAACAGCCAAGCTGGTTCGGTTGCCCTTGCCTTTGGATATCGCACCCCATACGGGTGCGTGTGTTGAAACAAAGTTATCTCTTGCCGATTGCATTAAAAATTTATATCGCACCCCATACGGGTGCGTGTGTTGAAACATGCGCTGACCGCCATGGATGTCGCGGCGGTGACATCGCACCCCATACGGGTGCGTGTGTTGAAACATTTTTAAGCGCCACGCCATAATCGCCAAACACCATCGCACCCCATACGGGTGCGTGTGTTGAAACAATTGTTACGCTGTTCATGCTTATCCCATTCTTGATCGCACCCCATACGGGTGCGTGTGTTGAAACTTTTGATATTAAAGGTTTGCCGTTAGCATCATGCATCGCACCCCATACGGGTGCGTGTGTTGAAACTAGCATCCGTTCGGCATCTCGCACCATCTGATGGATCGCACCCCATACGGGTGCGTGTGTTGAAACATCATACAGCTTATCCTTATCCCATTCGCCAAGCATCGCACCCCATACGGGTGCGTGTGTTGAAACACATCGCGGTGGCGCACAAGGTTGGCAATCGCCTATCGCACCCCATACGGGTGCGTGTGTTGAAACATAATCAGGGTGTTTTGAATTAACTGGCATAATGATCGCACCCCATACGGATGCGTGTGTTGAAACACATCGCGGTGGCGCACAAGGTTGGCAATCGCCTTATCGCACCCCATACGGGTGCGTGTGTTGAAACATCGGTTTTGCATTCGGCTAAGGATTTGGGTGTAATCGCACCCCATACGGGTGCGTGTGTTGAAACCTTTGCTTTTGTGTACAATCGCTCTACTTAAAGCATCGCACCCCATACGGGTGCGTGTGTTGAAACTTCGTCTATCTGGACAAACGAACTGGCGAGCAGGTGATCGCACCCCATACGGGTGCGTGTGTTGAAACATCGCCATCTCTCAATGGTTCTGACTCAGGCTTTATCGCACCCCATACGGGTGCGTGTGTTGAAACTCGGACATGCTGACTAATTGCAGCTGACAAATCCATCGCACCCCATACGGGTGCGTGTGTTGAAACAATGCCAAAAAAATCTTTAAGCTCTTTTGTTCGATCGCACCCCATACGGGTGCGTGTGTTGAAACTAGCGGTCTTGCTTTACTCGCCAAACGCAAAAAATCGCACCCCATACGGGTGCGTGTGTTGAAACTCCTTTGCGTAATACCACGCCTGCTGTTCGGCTGTATCGCACCCCATACGGGTGCGTGTGTTGAAACATCGGTGAATAATGTCGGTCTGCCCCTTGTGGGCATCGCACCCCATACGGGTGCGTGTGTTGAAACATAAGTAAATTTAAAGCCTTCGGGCGTTGTTGTATCGCACCCCATACGGGTGCGTGTGTTGAAACTATCTCTTCAGCTTGCTCACGCCAACCCGCCTGCATCGCACCCCATACGGGTGCGTGTGTTGAAACATCTCTCAATCCCCCATCATATATTTTTCAATATATCGCACCCCATACGGGTGCGTGTGTTGAAACATCTGCTTGCCGTTTGCTACCGCATTTGCCACATATCGCACCCCATACGGGTGCGTGTGTTGAAACGTTCTCGGTCGCAACAGCCACCGACAGAGCCTGAATCGCACCCCATACGGGTGCGTGTGTTGAAACATGGCTTGGATGGTGTCCCTAAGCTCGGTAATGGATCGCACCCCATACGGGTGCGTGTGTTGAAACCATACGTCCATGATTGATGCAATCGTGGGCTTTTATCGCACCCCATACGGGTGCGTGTGTTGAAACTGTTGCACATGCCAATACACCAAAAAACCTTTCTATCGCACCCCATACGGGTGCGTGTGTTGAAACAATATCCATTTTGGTTTTTTGATTTTGCGCCCTGATCGCACCCCATACGGGTGCGTGTGTTGAAACTAGCTCCACTCTTTTTGTCAAAAATTGGCAAAATATCGCACCCCATACGGGTGCGTGTGTTGAAACACCGTTAGCACAGCCATTTCAAAAATGGATGCTATCGCACCCCATACGGGTGCGTGTGTTGAAACGAGCGCGCCATGTTCGCGGATCTGGATCGCGACATCGCACCCCATACGGGTGCGTGTGTTGAAACAACTTATGGCCGGCCTCTAAAAATGCATTGTCCATCGCACCCCATACGGGTGCGTGTGTTGAAACTGTCAATGACTGCCACGCTCTTTGCTACTGCTTGATCGCACCCCATACGGGTGCGTGTGTTGAAACTATCAAAATAACAACGAAAAAATGCAGGAAATCGATCGCACCCCATACGGGTGCGTGTGTTGAAACGACGTTGAGAATCGCGAGTACGGAAGCAGAATAATCGCACCCCATACGGGTGCGTGTGTTGAAACCCACGCTTGTTTTTCGGTGGTTGCGCCTGAGTACATCGCACCCCATACGGGTGCGTGTGTTGAAACCTAAAATCTGGAGACCGCAAAAAATGAAAACCTTTATCGCACCCCATACGGGTGCGTGTGTTGAAACGTAACCAGCCACAACCAAGTCATTGGCTTTAACAATCGCACCCCATACGGGTGCGTGTGTTGAAACATACCACATCCCCACGGGGTTCTTTTGCGCCCAGATCGCACCCCATACGGGTGCGTGTGTTGAAACTTTGGTGTTAATAACAATCTTAGCGCCATTTGGATCGCACCCCATACGGGTGCGTGTGTCGAAACTGTTGCTAGCATGCAAATCAACAATGGCAAAAAGATCGCACCCCATACGGGTGCGTGTGTTGTGCAAAATCCATACCTTCTTGACCACCTATTCCAGCCCCAAATGGACAAAGATTCCAATTTAAAATGACCAGTCATTCCGATAAATGCTGGTCATTTAATTTTTTATATGATTGTTATTTGGATAAATCTAATTGATCATATAAGTCAATTTTTTCCGCATGGATTCCCCTGTTAATGTAATAGGATATGATCGGTGAATAATGCGATCTAATATAGCGTCAGCAATGGTCGCCTCAGAAAATAAATCATGCCAATTTGCAACAGGATACTGGCTAGTTATCAGCAGACCTCCAACACTAGATTGCTCGTCAATAATGTCCAGTAACACAGGGCATATCTGTGGTAGCAATTCACCTATGCCAAAGTCATCAATGATTAACAAATCCACCTTGCAATATTTTTGCTTAACCTTGGCAATACTACCATCAGCGATTGACAAAATGATATCTTCATACAAATCAGCAGCTTGAACAAACATCACTTTTCTTAAATTTCGGCAAGCATGATTACCCAAGGCACAAGCCAGCCAAGTTTTACCCGTGCCAGTAGCTCCTACAATAATGACACCTCGATGTTTATCTATCCATTCATCTTCCAATAAATGCGAAATGGCATCAGGATTTAATCTTTTACTACTATAATCCATATCTTCAATTCTGGCTTTACTGTAGCGAAATTTGGCATTTTTGATTAATTTATTGACATAATTATTATGTCGTTGATTAATCTCATGCTCCACATGCCATCAATGAGTTGCGCTGTACCAATTTGAGGATTGTTTGGCGTTAAATATTGCGCTTCATAGTAATTGGCAGCATGACTAAGTTTTAACTGTTTGAGTTTAGATATTATTTTGTTGTTAGACATACTTATCTCCTAGATTGAAATCGTGTTGTATTGATTTGCATAGTAACTTGAGCCACGAATATTTTCATGTTTTTGATTTTTAGAAAACACAACATCTAACTCTTCCATGGTTGGAACAATCAGATGATTATTCTTTTGATAAACTTTGTTTTTAAATACCGAAAAAATTCTGTCAATCGCATTGATATTAAGTTTTTGTACATAGTCAAATCCTTGTTCGATTTGCAAGGCTGGAACTTTGTTTTCAAACAGATATCGCTTTAATTGATTAATCTTTTTAAGATTGTTGGCATATCCTGATTTGTTACTCAATGTCTTTTGAATGACGAAATTGGTTTGCACACCGATGCTTTGCGCCCAAGCAACCAGTCTGTCTGGTTGCATCTCATCTTGTAGTTGATGATTTCTTGGCATGTGTTCATTTAAAATGCTATTGCCTGATGGGATACGTGCATGGCTGGCAATCAATTCTCTATTTAAGTACAGATCAATTGTCCGATCTGTCATTTTAGCATCGACATATTGACCAATAAACTGATAAGGTACGGAATATCCAACACCTTCCAAGGTTACTGTATAAAACTCAGAAACTTTAAGATGATAGGTCCATTGGCATACTTCGTATCCTCTACTAGGTAGTGGATTAAGAAATTGCTGATCGGTCTTACTAAAGCAACTGTAGCGACTCTCTGGATAGCGCTTGGTTGTTTTTGTATTTAAAATAACAAGCTCTTGTGTAAGCATATCATTCAATTCATCAAGATGGAAAAATTTACGGTTTCTTAATTTGGCCAAAATACCCATTTGCACAATGCGCACTGCTAATTCCGCCATAGACTTATCCTGAGTTTTTCTTGGACGCGAGGGAAAAATTATAATATTGTAATGATCAGCAAGCTCACTATAAGAGGCGTTTAGATGCACTCCTGTTTTATTATTGCTGATCACGGCAGATTTTAAATTATCAGTGATAAGCTTTTGAGGCACTCCACCAAAATAATCAAACATTCGAATATGACACATCTGCCAGTCATCAACCCTTTGTGAGGCGACAGCAGTGCAAAAGATGTAGCCTGATGCTGGCAATATACTGACAAATATTTGAGCATTGATGGCGACTTGACCTGTCTGTTCATTATAGATTGGCATTGTTTGACCACAAAAATCTACCTGTGCCATTTCACCAGCCTTATAAGTTTGTCGTTTGCTTGGGCGTACAGTTTTCTTGTATTTGCGTACACCTCGCAAAACTGGGAGTAGCCGATACCATCAGGATGAACGGCTTTAAATTCTTGCCATAGTAGCTCTAAAGTCACATTAGGCCGTGACATTTCTTGATCAATACATGCTCAATCAGGATGGGACTTGACATGCTTGGTCTTGTGTGGATTGTAGACCTTTTCAATTCCTAGCAGTCTACGCATTTCAAGGTCATTGACAGTCAGCAATTTATCAATATCCACCGTACAGTTATTGCATAATTGCCGTATTTTAGCCACTGTTGTTGGTGAAATCTTCTGATTGCGTGCAATTTCACGATTGCTTAGTTCTTGCTTGATTTGCCGTAGCACAGCACGGATGATTTTGTTAGCTATTTTCATAAGTTGCATCCTCTTTGGATAAATTAAGGGTTAATCTAAATTTTGAGGATTGCAAAACTCTTGAAAAGCTTGACATATCAAGCCTTTCAAGAGACAATACATATGTCTCTACCTAAAAGACATTTTGTATCAACACCCCTGATTGCCGTCAGGGGTGTTTTGCAATCAATGACTAAAAAATATAGCTCTACTTCATTAACTACTCCTTTTTTACATCTCAGTTTAAATATCACACATCTGCACGCAAATCAGCTCTCTTGTGTTATCTTTTTTTCTCGTCGAATCTTTTCTTCATTAATCAGCTTGGCAACAAAGCCAGACAATGACTGAAAGTCCTGCACTGCTTGTTGTCTTGCCCATTCTTTTAATTCTGATGGAATTTTGGTGTTTAATTGCTCCATCGTCTGAGAGTGTGGCATAACTACCTCTATATTTTCTTTTTGCGTCTAGGTTTCGTATGTTAATACAATAATGATAATTAATTCAATAAATTTAATATTAAAATAATATTTTTATGTTTATTTTTATATATTAATTAAATAATTAATTATATTTTTCGTGACTAAATAATGCTATTTTACAGAGCATTGTATATAATAGGATGATTTAGTCAGTTGGGGTATAATATGAGTGCTGAAGTACAGGTTAACTTGCGTTTACCTATCGAATTAAAAGAGCGCATACACAATGAAGCTCGAAAAAATAATCGCTCATTGAATGCAGAGCTTGGAGATAGGTTGCAAAAATCTTTTGTTGGCCTGGATGATGCTCACTTTGACATACTTGATAAGTTAGAGGAATTAATTACAAGGCATCAAGCCTCCAACAGAACAAAAAATATTGGAGATAAACTCAATAGTCTGTTGGGTGAATTATCTCATATCCCTAGTGTACCATACTTGACTCCAGCACTCATTGCTCACGATTTGGGCTTTGATAGAGCATCCATGGTAGAAAAGTGGTTTCAAGGCAGACTTGAACCCACCTTTGCACAACTAGATATGTTGGCACATTTTTTAGGTGCCAGCCCTGAATGGCTAAGTTTTGACATAGGAGCGTGCTATCCTACACTACGCGCACCATCAATGTTTTCAGCGGAAAGTTTTGTGGAGTTTTGTTTTACACCAGAGGAGAGCTTTAATGATGTTGAGCAAGTTCTTTTTATCAGAAATAATAGCGAAGCAGGAGAAGTACTGATTATCAAGCAATACAGCGTTAGGCAAGCAAGAGTATTTGATACAAATATTCACTTAAGTCATGTGGTAGGTGCTACAGGTGCTCGAGATCAGGCGGAGTTCGTTGCAGCTCTCAAAAATATTAAGCAAAGCGACAAAAAGCTAAAAACAATCAGTTATTTAATCAGCCCTGATAAGTACGAAAAGCTAATCAGAGGAGGTGAACACCCACTGAAAGTCATTGTTAGAGAACCAGTTAGCTACTGGGCGGATGATATCTGGGACAAACAAATGTATTTGCAGCAAAAAGATAATGAATATTGGCAGGGATGGAAAGATTTATGTATTGCGATTGATACTTATAAGAGTCGGTAATTGAAATTTAGTCCTGCATCGCACAATAGCACTACAGAGCCTGCGGTGAGTTTGGCGGTGTTTAGGATTTGTTGTTTGTCGTGATCGCTTAATACAAGAATTCTGTCACCATCAGGTGTGATGATTTCATGATCATTCACCATCCAATCACCCACCATCTCACCTATAATAGCACCAACTGCTCCTGCTTCACAAGATTTGTCTTTGTCTTTGGCGGATAGGCAGCCTGTCAGACCTGCGGCAAGTTTGTGAGAGAGGTTGTTGATGAGCTCATTTGTGGTGGTGGTATCTAGCTTTGGCAGGTAGCATAGGTGGGCTAAGTCCACCCTACAGGACTATCGCTGTTTGTCTTATGAGCTATAATCAGCCTGAAGTCTATTTTATTATATAATCAAAACGATCTGCCCGGCCAAAACTCTCATCTTGCTCCTTAACTCTTTGTAAGACATTAATGATTTGGTAGAATACTGACGCGCCCATGAATTTTTTTGAATTTTCAGAATTATTCCAAATAATACAAACCGGTCTTTCCACCCCCCCAGAAAGCAAATCCCAAAGAGCATTAAGATTATGCCCATAAAACTCTGTTACATCACACTGAATTGCTAAGGTTCTATGAAAATCTTTTTCAGTTTTAACAATATTGCCATCAATCATAATTTGATTCATTTCCATCTCCCTATAAAAGTTACAGATTGATAATGGTCTGTTGTAATATATAACAAACCATCGTTTGAATACAAGAGTCTTGTACCTGGTTGTTTTGATCTGGATATGGTATTTTTAAGACCAACATCCGCCTCATACCAGATTCTCCTAGGTGCATTAGGTACAACACTGGGAGTATTCCAAAAGATATCTCCTCCAATTTGCTTACCTGGGTTTGTGCTATTTAAAGCCTTTCCTGTTTGCCATCCATTTTTCCCCGCCTCAATTTTTGTAATGTAATGACTAGGCAACCTTCCATTTGAGCGCAAGCTCTCAATAAGAGAGTTTGCTGCTTCAGTAGTTCTAAGATCCAAATTTAGCCTCACGCCACTATAAGAGCTGGTAGCATACCCATTTACATGGCTAACAGTGCCAGATAAACTTAGTTGATTGGTAGGGGTTGCTTTTTTACCAATTGGCACAAACATTAAAGTTCCAGCCACAACCTGAAAAGAGCCTTGTCCTGTTTTTCCTTGTTTAACACTCTGAATGCCGCTTGCTATCATAGTGCTGCCTGTGGCAATGCGAACAACATTCATTACCTTTCCAGGAGCTGCAAATACAGCATCACCACCTAAAGATGCAACATCACTAACCTGCTTGTTTATATTGCGTTGTGTTGCAGCATTCCAAAACATTTTTTCATGTTCACCACCTGTGCCCCTATTAAACAGATAGTCATTTGGCTTTAAGGTGGAGCCGGTATGATTTGTGAGCATGGACTGAATATGTGATAAACTACTGCCACCAGCATAATAGTAGTTTAGTATGTCTCCTAGTGCCATCAGTTCACTATGGCTGAGTGATGATGGATTTTGCCTGTATTTATCTATTAACTGATTTCCAACTTGGTCTAAAATAACTAAATTGGTTAATTCTTCAGCCTCAGCCAAAGTCATTTTATATCGAAAAATAAAAATTAAATTTTTAAATAGATAAGACTTTACTTTTTAAAAATATTCATGCTAATATCTACCAAATATTGCTATTTTGTTGCTAAAATAGGTAAGCTGGCAAGTATTTTGGTAAATTAAGATTAGAATTTGGTAGTGTAAGATAGGTGTGCAATCATGAACCGTTTTTGTTATCGTGTGATTTTCAGTAAAAGCCTAGGCAGACTTGTGGTGGTTTCTGAAAAGACAAGATCGCAAGGCAAATCTGACAACCCTAGCACAGTCAGTAGTGCACCTTCTACGACATCATTGTTTGGATTGGGCTTGGGGTTTGGTTTAAAGACTCTTACACTATCACTTCTGCTTGGTCTAGGTTTGATCGCCCATGCCAACCCAACCACCATCATCGCCGACCCATCTGCCGATAAATCACTACAACCGATTATTCTGCCTACCGCCAGTGGCATCGTTTCTGTCAATATCCAAACACCCAATGCTCGTGGCTTATCCAATAACCATTACAGCCAGTTTGATGTCGGCAATACTGGTGTTGTTTTAAACAACAACCGTCAAGCAACAAATACCCAAATCGCAGGCTTTGTACAGGCCAATCCCTTCATGGCTCGTGGCGAAGCTAATACCATCTTAAACCAAATCAATTCAAACCACCCAAGTCACTTGGGTGGTTTTATTGAAATTGCAGGTAAAAAAGCCGATGTCATCATTGCCAATCCATCAGGGCTTATCATCAACGGTGCTGGCTTTATCAATGCAGGCAATGTGCATCTGGCAGCAGCAAACAGCCAGGTTCATCAAGGACAGCCATCAGGCTATGAGGTCGGAGGCAACCATGCAAGTAACATCACAGTTAATGGCAAACTAAACCTACAAGGCACCGATTATGCCGCTCTCATCGCCAAAACCGCCCAAATCCATGATGAGATTTATGCAGGTAATACGCTTGATGTTATCTTGGGTGAAAACCAAATCAGTCTTCAAGAAGGTGATTTTACCAAGCTTAACGCCACCAATAAACAAACCAATGTATCATCTGCTAGCCAAACCACCAATAATAAAGAACAGCAAGGTGCCGCTCTTGATATTTCATCTTTAGGCGGTATGTACGCTGGTAAGATTCACCTTGTCGGCACAGACAAAGGATTTGGCGTTAACAACCAAGGGGCAGTGCTTGCAACTGGTACTGGGAGTAATGGCGGTTTAACATTAGATGCTCAGGGCAATCTTGTTAATACTGGTGTGATGTCTGCCAAAGACAAACTTGCCGTCAATACCCATAATCATGCTGTTCAAAACGATGGCACGCTACTGAGCGAACAAGCTGACATCACCATCAATACAAACACACTTAACAACACAGGCATCATTCACAGCACCCAAACTGCCAAGATTGCAGCCAAAGAAGCGATTGAAAACCTTGGCAGTATTTATGGCGGTGTTTTGCAAGTTCATACGGATAAGCTTAATAACACCGGTCAGCTTATCCAAACTGGTACAGGTAAGCTTGATATCACCACCGATACACTCATCAACACTGATAAAGCTGTAATCGGTCAAAGTCTGTATGAGCAAACCAGCATCCCTGCACCTTCTACCCCAAGCAGTGATCAAAGTGCTGGCAGTATTAGCAGTGAGCCAACAGATAATACAGCAACCAACCCACAGCCACCTACTTTAAGTGACTCTGGTTCAAACTCGCAAACCAAACCCATCCCAAATGCTCGTGGTCATATCATTGCTACCAACAGTATTCACAACACCGGCAATCAAGCACTCATCACCGCCACAGGTGATATTGGTATCAGTGCTGATAAAACCAGTAACTCCAAGCAAGCATCGATTGATGCTGCCACTTTAAACACCAACACTCTTGTCAACACTGACAGTAAAATCGCCTTAGATGATATTAATTGGCAATTAACCAGCTTTGACAACAGCAAAGGCGATATTAGCGCCAAAGATGGCATGGTGATTGACAGTGAATCTACCACCATTAACTCAGAGGGTAGCCTGACAAGCGGCGGTGATATGACACTTATCGCCAAAGACAACATCATCAATCAAGGCGGCAGCATCACCGCAAGAGAGCAAGCAGATATCACTGCTAAAGAATTACAAAATGGCGGCAGTATCACGGCTGATACCCTGACCATCACACAACTGGCAGACTATACCCACACGGATCAAGATAAGCTTGTTGCCAATCGCTTAGCGTTTACAACAACTGGCAAGCTGATTAACCAAAGCCAACTGACTGCTAATCAAGATTTGACGCTTAGTGCCAGTCATATTGACAACAGTCAAGCAGGTAGTATTACAAGCGGTAATCACACACAGATTACTAGCCAAACCAGCATCAATAACCAAGGTTTAATCAATGGCGAAAAAACGCTTGTTCAAGCTATAAACACCATTGACAATCTTGCTGGCGGCCGTATCTATGGCACACACCTTGCCATACAAGCCGACACCCTAAACAACACCCCAGCCAAAGCCAGTGATACCGACAGCCATCACACAGTCCCTGTGATTGCCGCAAGAGAGCGTCTGGATATCGGTGTCAACACCTTAAACAACAACCCCAACCCTGACAGAGCAGGCAAATTCAACGAAGATTTCGACAATCAGACCTTAATCACAAGTCTTGGCAGTCTGCACATTGGTGGCAGCCTAGATGACAACCATCATGCCACAGGCAAAGCACAGACAGTGGTCAATAAAGGTGCGACGATTGAATCGGCAGGACAGATGCAGGTTGACACCAAAACCCTGCTAAACACCAATGCTGATTTTAAAAAGCATACGGTTAAGGTAGACGCAGAATCTGTTTATGGACAAACACTCTATCGCAATCGCGAGCAATCAGAAAGTGCTCCAAATGTCATAAAAAGCACTGATGTTGCTGATTTGGGCAACAAGCCAATGGCTGGTTTATTTGACTGCCCTGAAGGTAGCGATTGCATCATTAACTATGACAATAACTCTGCCATATGGGAATACTTTAAGATTGATGCACCCAAACAGCCTATTCCCAACATCAAAGCCAAAGATTTATTGGATGGGCCTGAGCTGCCAAAGGATGAAACCGCTGAAAGCTGTGCGTTGGCAGGTGCAAACAATCAAGCGTGTGCCCAATACAACAAAGAGTTGGCGAATTACACCAAAGTCATGGGACCATTATTGCAATGGGAAGAGGATAATGCCGCTGCCATTGAAGCGTTAGAGCTGGCTATTCGAGAGTATAACCGCCAATTTAACAAAAATAAAAGCGATGTCGATTTAGCCCTAAACATCTACACCACCGATGAAGCGTACTTAGGCCCAACCAGCCGTAAAGGCGCACCGACTGGCGCTTTGTATGTCAAACAAGCAAACGGTGATTATCATCGTGTCGGCGAAGAGATTGATGAGATCACTGTTGACTTTGTGGTCTATGAGGATAAAACCCTCACCTCTGACCCTGCTCGTATGGTAGCAGGACAAAATCTTATCATCCATGGCGACACCTTAATTAACGATAAAAGCCAAATGAATGCGGGTAATGGTTTTGCCATCGTTGGCGATACTGTCATTCAAACACCTGACAATGGTCTGTATGGTGAAAAAACCAAAGTCACGGAAAATGGTCGATATGTCAGTCGTACGGTTGAACCATCAGGTTTGGGAGGTCGCAGACACAAGCGTGTTGATATCGGTAGCGGTAGCTTTGTGCGATCCTTTGCGCCACTGGCAACTTATGAGCTCCCCATCCTAAACGCTGCCATCAATACCACGCCAAATAGCACCAGCATTGACAAGCCAGCCACAGGCAGTGATTTCTCTGTAATCATTGATGTCAATGACAACACTCTCACCATCCCAACTTCAGCCCTATACACCATCAATGCAGATAGTCCTAATCAACCACTGATTCAAACTGACCCTGCTTTTACCAATTACAAACAGTGGCTATCCTCTGATTATATGCTAAAAGCATTACAATCAGACCCAAATCACAACCACAAACACCTCTTTCATGGCTATGGTGAGCAACAGCGTATTAAAGATGAGTATTATCTACTGACAGGCAGACACATCAACACCGATTACCGCAGTAACGAAGAAGCCTTTAAACAGCTGATGGATAATGGCATCGCATCAGCCAAACAATTCGGCTACACGCTTGGCACCGCACTCACGCCTGAGCAGATGGCAAACTTAACCACTGACATCGTCTGGTTGGTGAAACAGTCCATCACGGTCGCCACCAAAGACAAAGATGGCAATAGCATCACCAAAACCCAAGACGCCTTAGTGCCTAAGCTGTATCTAAGATCTGCCAATATCGCGACAGGTGCGCTTACCCCTGATGGTAGATACAGTGCCGTCTCAGCAAGAAATATCAACTTGCAGCTGACTGGCGATCTTGACAATAATGGCAACCTCATCGCCAAAGACACTGCTGCCATCACCGCAAACAATGTCACTAATGACGGCAGGATCTATGGCAACTTTGTCGCCATCAAAGCAAACAATGACATCACCAACCATGGCACCCTACACGCAAACAGTGCCATGAGTCTTGATGCTGGCAACCAAATCATCAACCAAAGTCTAACCACCACCCAAACAAACACCCAAGGCAGAAGTAGCAGTAGTCGCACCGATATCAGCCAAATTGCCACCATCAGTGTTGGTGAGGGCTTAAAAGACAAAACTGATGAAAACGGCAAACCATTAACCACCCTAAGTCTGCGTGGCAATCAGATCATCTATCAAGGTGCCACATCAGACAACGCAGGCGGTAATACCCAAATGACCGCCGAAAACGGCATCGACATTGGTGCTGTTACCGCAAGCAACCACATCAGTGCTGTGGCAGATGACAATAATTACTTTAAGTACAGCCAAAGCACCGATGTAGGCTCAAATATTAGCAGTTATGGTAACACCATCATCACGACCACGGGCAAAAACGCAGACATCAACATCCAAGGCTCAAGCGTACAGTCGGAAGGTGTGACTGCTGTTAAGGCGACCGGTGATGTACGCATGACTGAGGGGCGGCAAACACAGAGTGTAGAGAGTGCAAGTTTACACACCAATCGCCGCTTAACAGGCAGTAAGACCGAGCAGTCCAGCTTTGAGCAGCACAGCAGCACCAGCATAAAAAATCAGGTGGGTGGCAATCAAGTTGTTATCAGCGGTGTCAATACTACTTTGATGGCAACTGAAGTATTGGCAGATAAGGACATTCTTATCAAAGCCGACAAACAGCTTAGCATTGGCTCTACCACAGACAGTCTAAGTAGCCACAGTAGCGAGCAAACCACCAAAAAAGGCATATTTACCACCGCACCCGCCTCAGTGACCCTAGGCAAACAGCATACTCGTCAAGAAAACAGCCATGAGCAAACCACCTACACAGGCTCACTGATTGGCACCACAGGGGGTAACATCCGCCTTGAAGCTGGTGATGACATCAATATCATCAATAGTGACATCATCGCTCAAAAAGATGCGATTGACGCCAATACAGGTAATATTTTATTTAAAGCCCAAGCTGTAGACATCACAAGCCAAAATATCCAAACCAGCAATCAATCACACTTCTATCAAAAAACCACAGGAGTGGCTGCCAGCGTCTCTAGCAGCCTTGTGAGTGATATACAAAGCATCAAAAGCTTAAAAGACGCCACCCAAGACACCAACTCTCGCCGTGCCAAGCTCATGGGCAGCTTGGCTGCTGTATCTAAAGTACGCACCCTCGCTCAAAATCTACAAAACGGCAACCTAGGCAGCATCAGAGTTCAGGCGACCGCAGGCTCTCAAAGCACAAAAAACCAAACACTGGTTCATCAAGAGGAAAATGATGCCGCCAATATCCATGCAGACAACAATCTTATCATCAATCTTAAAGGTAAAGGCAAAAACTCCGATTTGGTTGTCACAGGCTCAAACATCAGCGTTGGCAATAACTTATATCAAAATGTAGAGGGCGATGTCATCTATCAAGCCTCAACCCAGACCAGCACTACCACCAGCCAAAACAGCAGCAAAGGCGTAGGCTTTGGTGTCTATGCCAGTGCTCAAATAGGTGGCGGTCAATCCAATCAAGGCTTTACCATCAATGCCAACAAAGCAAAAGGCAATAGCCAAGAAACAACCACCACTCACACCAATACTCAAGTTACTGTTGGCGGTACAACCCATAACAATATCCAAGGCAATTTAACCCTAGACGGTGCCAATCTTGATACCACATATCTAACAGGCACAGTAGGCGGTGATCTGATCGTCAAAAGCCGTCAAGATACCTATCAATACACCCATGATCAAAAACAAGCAGGATTTAGTGCCGATGTCGGCTTTAATGGCAAACCCCAAAGCTTTAGTATCAATGGTGGTAAAACAGACATAGACGCAAGCTATCAACAAGTCACCCATCAATCAGGCATCAAAGCCAAAGAGTCCACCTTGTCTGTACAAGGACAAGGCAACTTCACAGGTGGCTATTTCATCACCGATCAAGGTAAAAACCAAACCCAGTTTGCCCAAGGTATCCAAACCCAAGATATACAAAATCACCTAAATTATCAAGGTGATGCCATCAGTGTTGGCATTGGTATTGGTGCAAACACCAGCAATCCAAATGGCAAAGCAAAACCTGCCCTACAAGGCTTAGGCTATGGTACAATAACCCCAACCCATAAAACCAGCACCACCCATTCTGCCATCACCGACCAAGCAGGACTTAGCCACATCAATACAGAAAACTTCAACCAACCAGAAGTTCAAGATGAGCTAAATCAAATCATTGCTAATGACTTTGATAAGGAGCAAACATTAAAAGAGTTAAATGCCCAAACAGTGATTACCACAGAGTTTGGGAGAGAGGCTCCAAAGGTAGTGGCTGATTTTAGTAAAGATCAAATCAAACGCATTGCAAGCGATCCAAATCTAACCCCTGAAGAAAAAACAACGGAGCAACAAAAGTGGGCAGAAGGTGGGATTTACCGTGTGGCACTGCATACAGCTGTTGGTGTAATCGGTACTGGTACGATTGAAGGAGCTGTTACTACAGGCAGTATTGCTGCCTCAGCACCAATAATCGATAAGTTGTCAGAACAAACAACTAAGCAATTGGTAAAAGCTGGCATTTCAGAAAATGCGGCACAAAATGCCACAAGTCTAATCACAAGCCTTGCCATTGCAACTGCTACCCAATCAGCAGGAGTAGACACTTCAAGTACTGTAATGGCGGTGAATGCAGATGCGTTTAATCGGCAGTTGCATGCCAATAAGGGGGAGGCTTGGGTTATTGAGGAGCTCTACAAAAGACAAGGTGGTAATAAAAAGTGGTCAAGAGAACAAATTGCCAATGCCCTAAGAGCCGCCAATTTTAGAAAAGGTGATTTTTATGAAAGTGCTGATAGTAATAACGCTGTTCCATCAGGTAGACCAGATTTGGGCTATGATACTTTAGTTGGCGTGCAATGGAATAATCATGGTGCTGGTATCAGCCTAAACATCCCAAAAGTTGATCCAGATTTAGTTAGATATATTCAAAGCCATACTGGCAAAGGTGATTTTGCATCATATCAGTATACTTGGAATAATAATAGAATTGTTGGCAATCAACAGCCTTTATCAGCTCCAAGAGTAACTAGAGTTCCATATACAGACTACAGCAGGTCTCTTGAAGCACATAATACAGCAGTAATGAATAATCCTATGATTGTTGCTTGTGCCTTGAATGAAACGCGTCATTGTAGGGAGATGGATCAGAAGGGAATGGAAGCTATGACCAACGCTTCTTATTTTATACCAGGAGGTCAATATTTGAGACCGGTGACAGGGACATTGGCGGTGGCATCGAAAATAGAAAACGAAGGTTTTGGTAAGACAGCAATTGGTCTCGGTGTGTCTAAGACAACTGAAAGAGTGGTAAGAACTCCACAAACTTCAGCCATTGTTGATCAGATTGGCACAAATGACGCAATTACTAATGCGATATATGATAGCTGTGTATCTCACAATCTTAGAGGGGAACAAAAACATGAGTGTCAAAAATAAAATGCTTGTTATCGCACCTTTTTTGATAAGTATGGCTGTATCAATTGAGTTAGATAGGAAATATTATTTTGATATTTATGAATTTTTTATGTTTTTATTTATTTCTTTGATGGTTTTTGTGGATATTTATGACTATGTTAATGGCAGGGATTTTTGGTCATTTGGAAATAAACTGAAGGCAGGTGATAATAAGCTATTAAGATTTTATTGGTTTTTTCTAATGGTTGTAGTATATCTAGGCAGTATTTTTTATTTTTTATTTAAGGTTTAGCTTGCTATTGCCATTGCCAAAGCGTTTGAAGGCAAAGCCCAAAAGATTGAACAAAACCTAAGACTCTTTGATGGTATCACCTCCGCCTTGTACGCCCCCAACTCAAATGGTATCATAGGTGATGTGGCAAGAGCAGCAAGCCCAGAGCTTGCTTATCGGATTGGTCAAGAATTTAAAGAAAACAAAGCTCTAAACCAAACAGACAATGGCAACAGACCAGAAGAACAAAGCCTGCAACACCTACTGGCTCATGCCATCTTAGGAGCTGCCACAAGCTACGCTGCAGGTAATGACATCACAACTGGTGCTTTATCAGGAGCAGGTAGTGAAGTGGCTGCACCTGTCTTGGCTAATTATCTATATGGCACCAAAGACCCAAGCGAACTTAACCAAGAACAAAAAGACACCATCACAAGCATTCTAAACTTAGCCACTGCGACAGCCATCTACACAGCAACTGATGGCAGTGCTGCTGATGCTGTGAGTGCGGCTGAAGTTGGGAAAGTGGGGATGGAATGGAATTTTAACGCCATTCAACAAAGTAGTGCGGCAAATGCTAGGGCGTGCAGAGGTGGTAAAGTCAGCGCTTGCGAAGTCAGAAACCTTGGTGATATCCTTGGGGAGTATGCTGATAAGTATCATGATCTGACAATTTACTCAGTTGGCCTCGGGGCGGTTTCATATACTGTCATTGTAAATAATAAAAATGGCAATGTCTGGGTTGGGGGCGTTCCTGAATCGGATAATTATCGAGCTGGATATGGGCTATCTACACATCCAAGAAATCTAGATCTAAGAAACTTGATAAAGACGCTTGAAGAAGATGCCAAAAATGGCAAAACGCCGAGAGTTATTGACTGGAAATTAGGAGTTTCTGCTCAGGCTGGGACTGTTGTTGGTGCAACCACACCCGAAGAAGTTGATAAGGCCATTGGAGGAAGATCTCTAGGTGCACAAGCCTGTCATGTTGGCTGCCTGAGCATATCCAAGGGTGAGGGCAAGGATGGCGCTGTGATTCTAGCTATAGGTGCTGGTACCAGTCAAATTGGTATTGGTGGCAATGTTATGCGCCAACTAACGGACAATGAGAAAAAAACTCTAAAAGATTTAGGATTATTGCGATGAATATATTAACCAGAATTATGCAGATTATTGTGGCTATGATTAGTACAGTTGTAATTGGTTTTTATCTTTATCAATTTTATAAGCCAAGGCAAATTGACCCTTATCGGCAAGCCAATCCTTATTTATATGATCGCCAATATTACAATGTGCCAACCAAAGAGGAGTTAGAGAAGCTCCTTGATGAATTGACGGATTATGACAAAAATTATGATCATAATTTTTACATAAAAAAAGCCAAATTTTCCCCTGGTTCGTTAACAAGAGGCTGGACTCAAGGTGATAAAATAGGTGAAGTTAAAAAGCAAATAAATAAAAGGCAGTTTATGCTATTAAAAACAAACAAAGGAGATATATATTGCAAGGGGGAAATTATGGTTGAGTTTGGCATGGATTTAAATATTCGCACCCAAAAACGCTGGTTTGTTATATCAGCATCTTGGTCAGCCGATAACGAATGCCGTAAATACTGGTGGGGCGGTAAAAATCCAAGAGCATTGCGAGACAATCATCAGCCTGTACGTTAACGGACACACCAAGCCAAACCTGCCCTACAAGGCTTGGGTTATGGTACAATAACCCCAACCCATAAAACCAGCACCACCCACTCTGCCATCACAGACCAGGCAGAGCTTAGCCACATCAATACAGAAAACTTCAACCAACCAGAAGTTCAAAACCAGCTTAATGAAATCATCACCAATGACTTTGATAAGGAGCAAGCATTAAAAGAGTTAAATGCCCAAACAGTGATTACCACAGAGTTTGGGAGAGAGGCTCCAAAGGTAGTGGCTGATTTCAGTAAAGATCAAATCAAACACATTGCAAGCGATCCAAATCTAACCGCTGAAGAGAAAATAACGGAGCAACAAAAATGGGCAGAAGGTGGTATTTACCGTGTTGCTCTACACACCGCAACCGCCGCCCTTGCCACAGGCACAATAGAAGGTGCTGCATCAGCAGGTACAACCGCCTATACCATTCCAAAGATAGATGAATACCTAAAAGAACAAGGCTTTGATGAAAATACAAGACAAACTGCCTTACTTGCCCTATCAGCAGGGCTAGGAGCAAGCATTGGCGACAGCACAGCAGGCACCATCAATAATGTTGGGCAGGTGCAGTGGAATTATTTGAGTCATAGGGAGAATGCAAATCTTGCTAAATTAAAGCTAGAAAGATCTAAATTGATGGATAAATATCCAAATGGAGGATGTTTATTGACTGCTGAATGTGCAACTCAGCTTGAGGCGTACAATAAGGAGATAGACAAGCTAGAAAGGCTTAGTTGGCAAAGAGATAGGATTTTTGATAAGGCTTATGCGGACTGTAGGTCTGGAAAAGACTGTAATCAATTTTACTATTTACATGTCACTCAGCGAAATGAGTGGAATAAGGAAGGGGTTGAGTTATTTAAAAAACAGTTCAACCCAAAATTGAGCTATGAGCAACAGTCCGTTGATTTTCAAAAAAATTGGGATAAATATGAGGATTATAAAAATGCCTTTCATAATTTTTCTATTGATGGAAAAACAATTTTAAAAAATCCCGATGGAACCTATCCCCATGCAAAATATGTACATAAAGAAGGTCAATTTGAGGTTATTGTAGACAAGAAAACGGGGCAGATTGTTACTACGCCGTCTAACGCTGGCACATTTAATTATTACAAGGATTTGGTAGGTCATATGGATTATGATGTTGACCCTTGGACGGATTTTGGCAGTGGTAATGGTGATAATACAAAATACAATTTGCGCAGATCTGGTTCAGGTATATTATTTGGAGAGTTTGGTATTTGGGATGACAAAGATAAAGCTATAGAAAAATTTAAAAAGATTGATGAGGAGAAAAAGAAATGATGCACTTTGAAAGGATATTTGTTTTATTAGTAATTGATTTTATTATTATTTTTAATCTAGGTTTGATTTTTGGTTCTCCCTTTGCTGAACATTTTATGTTTAAAGCTCTTCCTTATTATTTACCTGTTACAATATTCTTGATATTTTTTTATTATACTATTTCTTTATTTTTTAAGAAAGTACATAATTATTACTTGGTATTTTTTATTTTATTTATCCTTGTAAAAGAGTATTGTGCAGTACTCCTATATGGAGCATCAATTCTGTAAATGAATGGTAAAATTGGCAATTAACTGGAGCGGGGGCTGTAGCTCTTGGCACTGGTTATGGGTTTGGCGGTTCCGTAAATTCCGATGGCTCAATTACAGGTAGTGCAGAAGGTACGGTAGGTGGTGCATTAGGTGGAGCGGTTATGATTTGCTCAAAAAAAGTAGGAGATACTTGTGTCAATCAATGATGGTTATTATAAGAATAGAACTAAGTTGAGAAACTTTCATATCAGCTTGCTAATATGTTTTTTTATTTCTCACTTTAGTTATGTTGGCATATCTTAGATTTGTACTTCTTTATAAAATAGTGTTCTATGTGATGTTTTTATGCATATTGCATGCTTTTTATCGATGCTTCATTCTTCACCAGCATGTTATGGGAAAAATGAAAAAAAGAAGAAAAAAAGGGGTAAATCCCACTTTTGATATAGATATTTTTGATGATTGATCTTGATGCCTGATGAACAAAATATTTTTCATAATTTTGATAAAAATGGTAAGCCTAATTTACTACCAAATGGTAATTATCGTTATAAGAAGTTCGTTCCCAAGACATTCGCAACCACCTAAATTATCAAGGTGATGCCATCAGTGTTGGCATTGGTATTGGTGCAAACACCAGCAATCCAAATGGCAAAGCAAAACCTGCCCTACAAGGCTTAGGCTATGGTACAATCACCCCAACCCATAAAACTTCCACCACCCACTCTGCCATCACCGACCAAGCAGGACTTAGCCACATCAATACAGAAAACTTCAACCAACCAGAAGTGCAAGATGAGCTAAATCAAATCATTGCTAATGACTTTGATAAAGAGCAAGCATTAAAAGAGTTAAATGCCCAAACAGTGATTACCACAGAGTTTGGGAGAGAGGCTCCAAAGGTAGTGGCAGACCTTGCCGACAACCAAGCCTTTAAACTTATTCAAAAACTTGATGAACTTAATGATAAAAACATTGACATCACATCTGATGAGTATCAAAATACCATCAAAGAGATTGATAAATGGGGCGAAGGTGGCATTTACCGTATTGCATTACACACCGCAACCGCAGCCCTAGCCACAGGTACGATAGAAGGTACTGTATCAGCAGGTACAGCTGCCTATACCATTCCAAAGATAGACGAATACTTAACAAAACAAGGCTTTGATGAAAATACAAGACAGACCGCCTTACTTACCTTATCAGCAACACTAGGAGCAACCATAGGCGACAGCACAGCAAGCACCATCAATAATGTTGGGCAGGTGCAGTGGAATTATTTGTACCATGAATCTGCATTAAGAAGTGGCAAATTAACTCCTGCACAATTGGAACATGTTCTAGCTCTCAAAAGAGCTGGTGCTGTTTCTTATGAAACACTAGAAAAAAAATATAATGCTTGTAAAGATGATGCTTGTAGAGATGCGGTTAAAAACGAGTGGCATCGAGAATCAGAACGCACCAAGAATATACAACTCCAATTAGTTGAACGGGGTATACTTACTTGGGAGGATTTTGATAGTTTTGCTAATGATGGCTATATCGGTGTAAATTCACCACATTTAGAAACCATTCAAAATAAACGTCATACTTTGGCTGCAATGGAACTATCAAGCTGGTCATCAACTCAAACGCCACCAGCACGAATAGAGGCTCTTCGAAGAGATGGTGGAGTAACACCTGGAAGCACTGAAGATTTGCTAATGCAAGTTGGTGCCGGTACGGTTGGTGCTATGGCTGTGGGTAGCGGGAGAAAAAGCGTCAATCCTAGCAGGTCTAATAGCCAGAACCAAAGAGATTTAGACCCTGTTTTAAAAAACGGTTATATTTTTAAACATGGGGTGGATATCGATCTAAGAAATACAGGCAAAACTCAAAAAGATGCTTTGGATTTGGCATTCCAAAAAACCGGGGTTAGTCGTTCTGAGTTCTCTGTTACTAAATGGGCAAAAGATAAGAATGGTAAAAGTTTTCCAGTGGAATATCGGGTTTTGTCTGGAAAAAACAGAGGTGCGGAGGTCAATATAGACATGGGGCATACTAAACCAGGAACGCCAGGCTCTCCACATATTGGATGGCAAACCCCAGGAAAAAACAACATAGTTGGTCACATTTTTGTGGACAAAGTTGATGTGTATAGAGTGAGGTAATTTATGAGTAATAAACCTTATTTTGTTGAAGATTTTTTTGAGGTACTGTTGGAAAAAAACATATCTCAATATTCAATACTATCATCTAGTGATAGAAAAACTTTTTTTGAGCTGGTATTGAATAAATTTTTTAAAAGAAAGAATTTTTCAGATGACTTGTGGGAATGTGTAATTGATGATCATACAGGCATACATCTACCCTATATTGCTGAAAACAGATCATTTTTCTTAGAAAGACTTTCCTTTAGTCAATCAGTTTATTTTTTCTTTGAACCTTTGGAATATGATGAAGTACTACACTTTTCTAATTTAAATGATTTAGTGGCTATTTTATCTAATTGCTATAACTTTAATTTTTATATTATTACTGATGATTTATCAAGATGTGTGATCTGGGAAAGGTATGAAGTCTTAATCGGTCTTGGCCAATGTCAAAAGCAAATTGAAATAATAGGGAGGGAGTGGCAGGCTTTTTGTGGGGCAAATAGCCCGTAAGCTGGATAGCGACAGCACAACCTAAGCATTACAGTGCAACCCATTGAATTGTTTGATTTTGATTTGTTAAACCCCCAAATCCCATTAACCACAACCACCAACCCAAAAACCCCAAACCCATGACCCATACCAACCACTCATCTTACCCTATATTAGCCCTGCCAACACGACTGGCACTGGCTGTCTCTTTGACCTTATGTTGTTCAGCTTATGCCAACACTTCTAAACAGATTGCCCATCAGCAAATCTTGCTTAATGAACAAAGACAGGCGGTGTTTCATCAATCATTGATGACAAATCCTAGCGTACAAGTTGAGGTGCCTGCCTTTGAGCCTGCCGCTAAGATGGATTCTGTTCATACTGACAATCAAGACAGCCACGATGATTTGCCTTGCTTTACCATCAATCAAATCGCTTATGCACCACTGGATGCTGCTGCTACTGGTAGTATGGATTTAAACCAATTTGCCTTTGCTCTTACGCCTTTAACCCATGGCAAGAGTAGTGTACTGGGTCAATGCCTAAACATCAATGACATTCATCACATCGTCCATGATGTGCAAAACCGCTTGATTGAGCGTGGCTTTGCCACTACCAGAGTCTTTATCGGTGATCAAAACTTATCTGGTGGTCAGCTTGTCTTAACTGTCGTACCAGGCATCATCGGACAGATTAAGGCGGATACTTTAAGTAGCCCCAAACCTATTTATACAGTTTATACAGACCCCACAGGACTGCCTGCCAATTTTAAGACTGCTTTGCCTTTTAAAGAGGGTGATGTACTAAACATCAGACAGCTTGAAACCGCCCTTGAAAACCTAAAACGCGTGCCAAGCTCTGATGCTACCTTTGCCATCATGCCAAGTGAGACTAACAAGGTGGGAGCAAGTGATGTACTCATCAAATACACCGCATCACAAAAAGTGCGAGGCAGTCTTAGCCTTGATGATTCAGGCTCAAAAACCACAGGTAAATATCAAGGCAGTACTACTATTAGCTTTGACAACCCCACTTGGCATAATGACTTACTTTATCTGACCTACAGCCGTGATTTGGGCAATCACATCAATAAAGACGAATATGCCAATAAGACCGACAAAGGCGGCAGTAAGAACTACGGTATGGGCTATGTATTACCTATTAACAACACCGTCTTTCATGCCAATGCCAGTCATTACACTTATCATCAAACCGTGGCAGGGGTGAATCAAGATTATCTCTACAGCGGTGATTCTGATAACATCAGTCTAAATGCCAGCCACTTGGTACATCGAGATGTCAAGAGCAAAACATGGCTTACCATGGGCGGTTTTACCAAATCACAAAAAAGTCATATTGATGATACCGAGCTTGATGTACAACGCCGCAAAATCTCAGGCTGGACGGCAGGCATTCGCCATGAGGCGCGCCTAGGGCAAAGCCAGCTAAATACAGATGTCAGCATACAACGAGGTACAGGAGCCTTTAATGCCTTGACACCACCTGAGAGTCTGTTTAACGAAGGCACAGATAGAACCCCTATCTACAAGCTCAATCTCAACTTTGCCACACCCATCAGAATAAGCGATAACTACCAAGCAGGTTATCAGGCAAACCTAAAAACCCAATACGCCCAAGAAGCCTTAGTCCCCAGTGAGAGAATGAGCATTGGCGGACGATACAGCGTGCGTGGCTTTGATGGTGAGCGGACACTGTCAGGTGATATGGGAGCAACCCTTCGCCAAAATGTCAGCTTTCCCATCAAACAATCCAATCACAGCCTATATCTGGCTCTAGATGCTGGCAGTATCGCCATGTCCAATAAAGAACAAGACAACCTACTGTTAGGACACACCCTCATCGGTGGTGCAATCGGCATCAAAGGGCAAATCAAGCCACTACGCCTAAACTACGACTTCTTTGCAGGACACCCCATCAGACAGCCTAAATACTTTGGTGATAAAGATTGGGTCGGTGGGATGAGTTTGGGGGTGGCGTTTTAACCACATGGTTTTTTTAACCAGCAGACAAATAAATCCTGCGTAAACCATCAGTTGGGCATTGGCTTGGCTGGTGGTTTTTTATTAGGCGATCAAATAAGACCAGAATAAGTGGTCACATGAAGAATGGAATGGGTGGTCATTTGAGGTGGAATGTGCATGTTGAAACGGACAACTAAAATCAATGGCATAGCCGTATAAGATTGCACCCCATACGGGTGCGTGTGTTGAAACTATAAGAGCTAAAGCCGCCACTTTATTAAGTTGGATCGCACCCCATACGGGTGCGTGTGTTGAAACTGCGTTTGGGTGCGGGCGGTACGCCAAGGCAAGATCGCACCCCATACGGGTGCGTGTGTTGAAACTCAATATCTTAATCTGATTCAAAAGTCCTACCAGGATTGGAAAAGGCAAGGCAATAATTCACTTGATTCTTCTTCATCTTTTGTTTGATTTATTTTTCTATTTTACTGGATTATTTTCTAAGTTAATGCCTGAGCAATAAGAGGGGTTAAATCGTTGCATCTAAGTTTTTAATAATCACCATTATAAGAGCGGCAAACAAGTGATTTTATTTAGCTTAATTTAAGAAATGCTTTGTTGTTTTTTAAGTGTTTGCTTTAAGTTGATGGTCATATTGAAGTCATATGCAAGGCATACTATAATGTGACCTCTTAAAACATATATTGATTGCAAGGTTGGATCATGATAAAAATCGGTCAAGGTATAGATGTTCACGCTTTTACGACAGGCGATTTTGTAACGCTTGGCGGTGTGCGTATTCCTCACACGCACGGCATTAAGGCTCACTCAGATGGCGATGTGTTGTTGCACGCTTTGGCGGATGCACTGCTCGGAGCGTTGGCACTTGGCGACATTGGACAGCATTTCCCTGATACCGACCCTGCGTTCAAGGGGGCGGATAGCAAGATTTTGTTAAAGCACGTCTATGAACTTATCAAATCACATGGCTATACGCTTGGCAATGCTGACATGACGGTTATTTGCGAGAGCCCAAAAATCGCCCCACACAACACCGCCATGCGTGAGACCATCGCAGGTGTGCTTGGTGCAGGTGTGGACTGCGTGAGTATCAAGGCGACCACCAATGAAAAAATGGGCTGGATAGGGCGTGGTGAGGGCATTTGGGCGAGTGCGGTGGTGCTATTGATTAAAAAATCCTAGCTTAACATAATTGTAGATTTAGTTGCCAATAAATACAGGAAAATCAAATGATTGTCAAAAACACCGCCTTATTACTCATTGACTTACAACAAGGCTTTTATGATGAAGCCTACTGGGGTGGCAATCGCAACAACCCAAACTGTGAGCAGGTTTGTTTTGAGTTATTGAGCCATTGGCGAGAGCAGGGTTTGCCGATTTTTCACATTCGTCATTCATCAACCACGCCCCAATCACGCCTACACCCTACACACCAAGGCTTTGACTGGATTGAGCTGACCAAACCGCAAGCTCATGAGACCGTCATTACAAAGCATGTCAATAGCGGTTTTATTGGCACGGATTTGCATGAGCAACTGACCAAAGCGGACATCACCACCCTTGTTCTTGCAGGGCTTACGACCAATCACTGTGTATCCACGACCGCACGCATGGCAGGCAATCTAGGATTTACCACTTTTGTGGTATCGGACGGCACAGCGACTTTTGATAGAATGGGGGCGACAGGCGAGCGGTTTGACAGCCAGCTTGTGCATGAAATCAGCCTTGCCAATTTGCATGGCGAATTTGCGACCGTGCTGACAAGCGATGAGCTTTTAGGGCGTGCTGAACTTTTGTATTTGCAATGAAAAATGAGAAAAATCGCACGTTTTTCAAGGAAAAAGTGAAGTTTGATAGTCATTCTATCAAACGAGCTTTTGACGAAGAAAAACAAGAGTTAGCCATTTTTCATGCAAAAACAGTATTTTATCTCTAAAATATTTCTACATTACAAATAGTGTTATAAAGGTTCAGCACGCCCTATACAAAAAATTCTTGTAAAAATCCCCATTTGCCCCCATAATAACTCAAATTTTCCAAATCGGAGCAATCCTATGACCGACATCAATCCCCAAATCAAAACCTTGATTGAAAACCAAATCAAAGACCATGCTGTCCTACTATATATGAAAGGCACGCCACAATTTCCCCAATGCGGATTTTCAGCCCGTGCCGTGGAAGTTTTGACCCAAATCGGTAGACCATTTGCCTTTGTTAATATTCTAGAAAATCCTGAAATCCGTAGCACCTTGCCACTCATTGCCAACTGGCCAACTTTCCCACAGCTATGGGTAAATGGCGAGCTGATTGGTGGTAGCGACATCATCCTACAGATGTACCAATCAGGCGAATTAAAGCCACTTATCGAAGAACATAGCCCAGAAGTATAAGGCTATCCAAAAGAGCGTAAATTTACGCTCTTTTTTATTCGGCTGCGGTGTTAAAGTGCCTTTATCATTAGGTAATATTTGTATCCTTGATTTATCTTGGTGGATTTATATTTAAATATTGGACATGAGATTGTCTATAAAATATCCTATGTTTTTGCTAGAAATTTAGCTGAATGTATGCTATAAAAGCAATGTTATTACACCAAAATTTTCAAGGAGAAAATCATGACTAATATCAAAAAATTCTTGGCGTGTGCTAGCGCCACATTAACTTTGACTCTTTTAACATCACCAGTTAGCGCCGCAGACAAAAAGGGCGATGTATGCTATGCACAGAACTACAAAACAGATGCTGTGTTTAAATGCTCCTATCTTTTTGACAAACAGCCAGTCACTGTAAAAGAAATTTATGAGAGAGGTTATAAAGTAGTAATCTCTCAAATTCCACATGTAAATAGTAATTACAATTGGTTTATTGTTGTGGAAAGCCAATGATTTTTTAGGGTGTTTATTATTAGGATTTTAGCAATGAACACCCATAATTTTTTATCAATAATACCCCATCCATTGCTAGATTTTATTTGGATAGTCTCCCGTTTCGGCTGGCAATTTTCCACCTTTTTTGAGGCGACCAGTTTTTAAGTAAGAATATATTGTCTTACTACCATGTTGTAAACCATCAACGTAAGTTTATTATTTTTCCACACCTAGTGAATATGATGGTTTATTTGCTTGATTGAATTCGATGTTGATGTGGGGTTGAAACTTTTGATTTTATGATTATTATAAATAGAGCGTTCAATAAAGACGCGATATTTTTCTAATTATAAGAGTTGTATTATGCCAAGCATTTCTGAACAAATTATCAGCCTTTGCCAAAAGCCAAATACCGCCCTAGGAGCTATTCATCTTTTGATTGCCAATAATGGGGCGAGCGAATCGGCTTTTCGTGCCGTTTATGATAGGGTTATGGCAGATAATGACGTGGACGGGGCATATTATTTGGCAAATTTTGCCCAAAAGGTAGATGATTTACCTTTTGACGGTACGCCGCTTATTGATATGGTGATGAATGGCGATGATAAAAATATGAAATTGGCATTGATTGAAAAACTGCCAAAAGAGATTCAGTCGGAGTATTTGAATAAGATTTAAGGGCGTTGATCCGCTCTTTTTTTAATGCCCAATGATTAAAGTTATGCTAAAATAATCGGTTTCTTTTTAAGAATATATAATCTTATGAGCTTTTTAACCAAAACATTTGATGTCATCGTCATCGGTGGCGGACACGCAGGCACAGAGGCCGCTCTTGCGTCCGCTCGCATGGGGGCAGATACCCTACTTATCACGCACAACATTGAGACGCTAGGTCAGATGAGCTGTAACCCTGCCATTGGTGGTATCGGTAAATCGCATCTGGTGCGTGAAGTGGATGCACTGGGCGGGGCAATGGCACTCGCAACCGACAAGGCAGGCATTCAGTTTCGGGTGCTAAACAGCCGAAAAGGGGCCGCCGTGCGAGCGACCCGAGCCCAAGCTGACCGTATTTTATACAAGGCAAGTATCCGTCATACGCTTGAAAATCAGCCAAATTTGACGATTTTTCAGCAACCTGTGGACGATATTATCTTGGAGAACGGGCGTGCGGTGGCGGTGGTTGCAGCCACGGGCATTCGTCTAAATACCCGTGCGGTGGTGCTGACATCGGGGACGTTTTTGGGTGGGGTGATTCATGTCGGGCTAGACCACCAAAGCGGTGGACGGGCAGGCGATATGCCATCCATTCGTCTTGCCGACCGTTTGCGTGAGCTTAAACTGCCAGTAGGACGACTAAAAACAGGTACGCCTGCTCGTATTGACGCTCGTACGGTGGATTTTAGTGTGATGACCCCACAACCAGGGGATACGCCCTTGCCTGTGATGAGTTATATGGGCGATGTTGCCATGCACCCACGCCAAATCATGTGTTATATTACGCACACCAACGAACGCACGCATGACATTATTCGTGCCAATCTTGACCGCTCGCCCATGTTTAGCGGTAAGATTGAAGGGGTGGGGCCCCGTTATTGCCCAAGCATTGAGGATAAAATTCATCGCTTTGCTGACAAAGACAGTCATCAGATTTTTATTGAGCCTGAAGGCCTCTCCACGCATGAGCTATACCCCAATGGCATTTCAACAAGCCTGCCCTTTGATGTGCAAATTGAGTTTATCCATTCTATGCGTGGGCTTGAAAATGCTCATATCACACGCCCTGGCTACGCCATTGAATACGATTATTTTGACCCGCAAAATCTCAAACCCACGCTAGAAACCAAATCCATTGACGCCTTGTATTTTGCAGGGCAAATCAATGGTACGACAGGCTACGAAGAGGCGGCAGCACAGGGGCTACTGGCAGGGCTAAATGCAGGACGCATGGCACTTGGCAAGGCATCGTGGATACCACAGCGGCATGAAGCGTATCTTGGCGTGTTGGTGGACGACTTGATAACTCACGGCACCAAAGAGCCGTACCGTATGTTTACAAGCCGTGCCGAACATCGCCTCTTACTGCGTGAAGACAATGCGGATGAACGCTTGACTGCCATTGGGCGAGAGCTTGGGCTTGTGGACGATGAACGCTGGGCGAAATTTAGTCAAAAAATGGAGTCCATCGCCAGCGAAACCGCTCGCCTAAAAGACATCTGGGCAACGCCGAATAACGCCATTGGTGAAGCCTTTATGGAAAATACAGGCGAGATTTTGACCAAAGAAAACAGCCTACTTGACCTTTTAAAACGCCCAAATATCACGTTTGCCGACATTGCCAAAGTGTCAGACAGTACGGTAGGCGATGACGTGGGCGAGCAGATTGAGATAAGTGTTAAATATCAAGGCTATATTGACCGCCAAAATGATGAGATTGAGCAGATGAAACGCCTTGAAAATACAGCTCTGCCGCTTGATTTTGATTATGCAAGCGTGTCAGGCTTATCCAACGAAATCGTGCAAAAACTCACCCAAGTCCGCCCTGCAACACTAGGGCAAGCAAGCCGTATCAGCGGTGTTACCCCTGCGGCGGTGAGTCTTTTGGCGATGACGGTGAAAAAGCTCAAGAAAGCACAAGTAGTCATTACTAAATAAGCGTGTTAAAGGGCGAGGCATTCGCCCTTTATTTTTTGGTGGTTTTTTATTATTATATGCAAGTTGTTTTTATAAACCCATAAGAATTTTCGATGAATGTCCAAGAAATTTTACAAGCCATTAACTTCGCCCTCATGATTGCCTTTCCGAACCTAGCCTTGATGGGGCTAGGTTTTTATATGAAAAGGGCGGGCAAGATTGATGGGGATTTTATTGATACCGCATCTCAGATTGTTTTTAATTTTGGCTTGCCGTGCTTACTGTTTTTTAGTGTGATAAAGAGCGAAGTGAATTATGCTGAACAACTACCGCTCATCATGGCGGGGTTTGTGACGACTTTTGTACTGTTTTTTGGGGCAGAGCTGTACGCCAAAATGCTCATCAAGGACGTGCGTGATAAAGGCGTGTTCGTACAAGGGGTATTCCGCTCGAACATGGCGATTATCTCACTGTCGGTGGCGAACAATGCTTATGGCGCGGTGGGGACGAGCGTGGGGGCGGTGTATATGGGGATTTTGACGATCTTATATAATATTCTGTCGGTCATTACATTGTCGCGCACCCAAGAGGGTAAGAACTTATCTGCACAAAGTGTTGATATTGTTAAGAAAGTTTTTACCAATCCATTAATCATCGCTTTGGTATCAGCCTTTGCTTATAAAGCGGTCAACCTACCGTTGCCACCGCAGCCCATCACGAAGACGGGCGAGTTTTTATCTAATATCGCTCTACCGCTTGCCCTGATATGTGCAGGCGCGACGCTGGACATTAAGTCCATGTTGGGGCTGTCGGGCGTCTCCATGCAAGCAAGCATTGGGCGGATTATTATTGCGCCGCTGCTTGCGGTGCTGACTGGTGTGGTGTTTGCGCTGCCGCCTGTGCAGTTTGGCGTGTTGTTTGTCATGGTGGCAAGTCCTGCCGCTGCTGCCAGCTATGTGATGGCAAAGGCAATGGGTGGTAATGACGTGTTGGCGGCGAATATTTTGACGTTTACTACGGTGGTTAGCATGGTAGGTATGGCGGTGGGCATGGCATGGCTTCGGGTGCTAGGGTGGGTATAAAATACACAAAAAAAGAGCCTGATTTAGGCTCATTTTTATTGGAAGGGATTAATCGGGTGTTTCAAGCAGCGCGCGGTAAATTACACCACCTAGCACACCACCGATGATTAGTGCTACCTAGAACAACCAAAACTGTTCAATCGCCCAGCCACCTTGGAAGATTGCCACTGCCGTACTACGTGCAGGGTTTGCCGAGGTGTTCGATACCGGAATGCTGATTAAGTGGATTGGCGTTAGAGTCAGACCGATCGCGATAGCCGCAAAGCCTGCTGGTGCGCGCTTGTCAGTTGCGCCATGGATGATGATTAGGAAGAACGCGGTTAATACAACTTCTGCCACCAATATCGCCATCATTGAATAGCCATTTGGTGAATGTTCGCCAAAACCATTCGAAGCAAAGCCGCTTGCCACAGCGTCAAAACCTGTCACTCCTGAAGTGATAACATGCAGCACAGCCGCCGCTGCGATACCGCCGATTACTTGCGCTGCGATACCACCAAATGCGTCTTTTGCGCCGAAACGACCGCCTGCAACCAAGCCTAGCGTTACTGCAGGGTCAAAGTGACCGCCTGAAATATGACCCACACCATAAGCCATGGTCAAAACTGTCAGACCGAATGCCAAAGAAACACCAGCAAAACCAATACCTAGCTCTGGGATACAAGCTGCCAAAACAGCACTACCACAACCACCAAAAACCAACCAAAACGTGCCGAAAAATTCTGCACCTAGCTTCTTAGACAATGAAACATGACTCATTGCATGCCTCAATATTAGGATAAGAAGAAAATAGAACGCTTACAAAATAAATCTATCATTCTAATGTTGCCATAAGAAGACAAGGCGGAATTTAGGACTTAGCTTGCAAAAGAACTGAACAAAAATTAATCAATTTAAAAAAATTCATTAATGCTAATCAATAAACACGCGTATTCTAAAGTTATTTATCTAGTAACAGTAGGGGATTTGTGTACAGTTATGTGGTTTTAGTGATAATTTTTATAACGATATGAGAGTTTCTTTGTGAAGTTTTGTATTTATAATTAGGTGATTGGCTAAATAAAAGCCCAATACATAGACTGGGCTTGATTAATGATAGACGATATCAGAGCAAAATCAGCCAATTATCATTAAGCCAATTTGTACTACTTGCCAATAACTCATTGTCTAAGTCGTTAAACGTAATCACGTCATTATCGGTAAAGCGGTTAATAAGAACCCATTCTTTATCATTAAAACACACGCATTCGCCATTGATGTACCAATCATCGTTTTGTAGGACGAAACGGCAGGCGGGATTTATCATCAAGCATTCGCCATTTTGCAAGCGTTCGGCAAGCTCATCAGGGGCAAGTTCGTCATCAAAGGCGACTAGGTCATACTGGCGTTTGCTAACCAATTCACTCAATGCTTGGGTTAAAATGGCGTTGCCTTTATCAGAATTTAGCAGATTGATAAGTTCGTTCTTTATGGCAGAAATACTGTCGTCCGTGAGTTCATAAGCATTGTCTTGCAGGGCTTGGGGTAGCATAAGCGGAGAGAATAGGGCGTGTTCGCCTGTGGCAACGTCCGCTATTTCGTCTAGGATTTGCACCATGTTAGGACGGCGAAACCCAAAGCTAAACGTCAAGCAGTCGTCCATAGCAACCCCATAATGGCTAAGGCGTGGCGGTACATACAGCACGTCCCCTGCTTCTAGGATTTCATCAAAAATAATCTGCCCCATGTCGTCAAGCAGGCGAATGGGCTGACCTTCGACAAATGGCGTGTCGCTATCACACATTTTGCCCAGCATCCAACGGCGAGAGCCATGGCCTTGTGCCAAAAACACGTCATACTCATCATAATGCTCGCCGACCGAGCCGCCTGCCCCAGCGAACGATACCATGATGTCGTCTTGTTGCCATTTTGGAATAAAATCAAAGGCTTGCCACAGCTCGCCAAGCTCGGGCGACCACTGTTCTAGGTTTTGTACCAATACCGTCCACAGGCGTGGCGTGTTTTGCAGGTCTTGCTCAGTCAAAGGCGAATTTTTAAGCGTCCATTGGTTTGGATTGTCTTCTTTTTGGGTAATAAGCCGTGCTGATACGCCGTCTTCTGTCGCCAAATCAAGCACATCAACAGGCTCAAACATACCCACAAGGGCAGGCAAGCCGTTTTTGATAAGTAGGGGCTTTTTTTGCCAGTATTCTGCCAAAAAAATCTCGGGCGTGATGTCAGTAGGCAGGCAAAAGGGCAATTTGTCAGTCATGGGTGTCTCTTATGGATGTTGAATATGGTTAATTTGATTATTTTAACAACTTTTGGTCAAAAAAACTATTTTTATGCATCAAACCTTCCTAAAATCGGTTTTAAAATCAGCCATTTTTCTTTATAATGATGATTTTATTTATCAAGAGAATACCATGTTAGGCACACACCAATTTAGCGATGAATTTGCGGGCGATTTTGACCAAGACTCTGATCAAGGCCTTGAACACGAGTTTCAGGATGAGGACTTGACTGAGGGTAAAATGAGTCAGGCTCAACTTGATGAGCTGTATGCTGAGCTGGACGAGGCGGGTAGAAATCTGCGGACGATTCGTGATTTTATCCGTTTTTGCGTAAGTAAATTGCGTGCCTATGACGTGGTGGTGGCTCAGGGTACGACCGATGAATTTGCTGAAGCAGCGGCGATAGTCTTGCACACATTATCACTAGATTGGTCTGCGGACCCTGAGATTCTTGATTGTCGATTGACAGACAGCGAAAAACAAGCGGTACTTGAGCTGCTATCTGCTCGTATCACGCAGCGTAAGCCGTTATCATATTTGATTAATTTGGCGTATTTTTGTAATTTGCCGTTCTATGTTGATGAGCGTGTCCTTATCCCGCGCTCGCCAATTGCTGAGCTAATTAATCAAAGATTCTATCCGTATTTTGATGTAGATGATGCCAATAAAGCTGATTACTATAATCACGGTTTGCAGGAATTACAGCTGACACCACCTGAACGTATTTTAGACCTTTGCACGGGATCAGGTTGTATCGCCATTGCTTTGGCGGTAGCATTCCCCGATGCCAACGTCGACGGGGCGGACATTGATAAAGATGCCCTAGAAGTGGCATGGACGAACGTCGAGCATCATGAATTATCTCATCAAGTGAATCTGGTTGAAAGTGATCTATTTGCCAAAATCCCTGCCGAGAATCAGTACGAACTGATTGTAACCAATCCGCCTTATGTGGATGCTGCGGTCATGGCGGAGTTGCCGCCGGAGTTCTTGCATGAGCCAGAACATGCCTTAGCGGCAGGGCAGGATGGGTTGGATTTGGTACATCAAATCTTGTACCACGCCCCTGACTATCTGACAAAAGACGGGCTGTTAGTGTGCGAAGTGGGCGACAGCGAATGGGCGTTACGCCAATCTTATCCTGAGATTCAGTTTGACTGGCTCACTTTCCAAAAAGGCGGAAGTGGGATTTTTGCCATTACCTGCGAGGAGCTTTTGGAATATCGTGATGAGTTTAAAAGACAGGTGGATAGAGTTAAGAATATCTAAATACAGGGAGTTAAAGTTATGACAACGACACAGCAGCAGACTATCATCAAAGAAGAGGCTATTAAACTATTTGTTTTTGATGAAGTGTATTCTTTTCGTGCTGCCGAAGAGCAAGCGGAAAAAAAGAAGTTAAATGCTTTTGGCATGATGGCAAAATTAAATCCATTAAAAAGACCGAAAGAAGATACGGTTAATTTAGCAAGAAAAGAAAGTCGTTACGAACCTTTTTGGTTGGTTGAAGCGGTTAGGTCGGTAGATTATTCCAGTCAAATCACCTATCCCATCACCATGAATAACCCCTATGTTCAATGGGTTAATATTAATGGCGTAGATTATGAAGTGGCTCATAATAGGGATAAATCCAAAATTGATGTAACCGCTCAAGAAAATTGCTATAGAAAAATCAATTTTAATGAATATCTTGATGGTCTTAATCGAGATGTTAGACGTGAGCATTTTGAAGGTTTGATGCAAAAATATCATTTTTCAGAAATGGAAAGTTTTGAGAATGATACCATCATTGAGCCACTCTTTCCGCAGCAGGCGGCTATTCAAAAAGCTTGCTCTGTATTGAATGGTGAAAGTATTAATGCTCATAAGATTTCAGAAGATGTCATTACTTTTGAAAAAATCCATCTGTTTTTTGTGCCAGTATTTGCTTTTGAGTTTGTTTGGACAGCGGGTGACAAATCAGGTGTTATTGAAGTTAACGGATTGACTGGTGAAATCACAGAAAATGGACAGTGGTACAAGGATAAGTTGGGCGATTTTGTTACTCGTGATATGCTTATTGATTTGAGTGCGGATATTGCTAGTGAATTGGTACCGGGAGCTGGCATTGCTGTAAAAGTGGCTGGCAGAATTGCCGAACATTCAAAGAAATAACAATTTTTTATTATCTTAAGTGAGATAAATCATGTCAGGCAACACAATAGGACAACTTTTTACCGTAACCACCTGTGGCGAGTCGCATGGGGTGGGCTTAATGGCGATTGTGGACGGTGTACCGCCCAATTTGGCGCTGTGCGAGGCGGATCTGCAAGCCGAGCTTGACCGTCGTAAACCGGGGACGTCCAAATTCGCCACTCAGCGTAAAGAAGATGACGTGGTGGAGATTATCTCTGGGGTGTTTGAGGGGCGTACCACAGGCACACCGATCGGACTGCTCATTCGCAACACCGACCAAAAATCAAAGGACTACGGCAATCTCGCCACGACTTTTCGTCCCAATCATGCTGACTACACATACACAATGAAGTACGGCTTTCGGGATTATCGTGGCGGTGGGCGTTCGTCTGCTCGTGAGACTGCCATGCGTGTGGCGGCAGGGGCGATTGCCAAAAAATACTTAAAAGAACGCTTGGGCGTGGTCATTCGTGGACACGTTACCCAAATTGGTACCGAAAAGGCTGAGAAGCTCGATTGGGATATTGTAAACCAAAACCCGTTCTTTTGCGGAGATATTGACGCTATACCACGCTTTGAAGCCTTGGTTATGTCTTTGCGTGAACAAGGTACAAGCTGTGGGGCGAAATTAGAAATTTTTGCCGAGAATGTCCCTGTTGGGCTTGGCGAGCCGATTTTTGACCGCCTAGATGCCGATATTGCCCATGCGATGATGTCTATCAATGCCGTCAAAGGTGTGGAGATTGGCGATGGCTTTGGCGTTGCCGAGCAGTTTGGGCATGACAGCCGAGACGAGCTGACCCCTGAGGGCTTTTGTGCCAATCACGCAGGCGGGATTTTGGGTGGGATTAGTAGCGGGCAGACCATTCGTGTCGCCATTGCCCTAAAACCGACCGCCAGTATCACCACCGCAGGCAAGACAATAAACCTAGATGGTGAGGCGACAGGCGTGATTACCAAAGGTCGTCATGACCCTTGTGTGGGCGTGCGAGCCACACCGATTGCCGAGGCGATGCTTGCCATTGTCCTACTTGACCATTATTTGCGTCATCGTGGGCAAAATGCCGATGTGGTACAGCCATTAAAGCCGATTGAGTAATGTCATGACCCCTGCCATTCGCCTTCTGCAGAAGCAAAAAATCGCCCATAGCATCCACGAATACCACCACGACCCAGATAATACTAACTTTGGGTTGGAGGCGTCCAAAAAGTTAGGTTTATCGCCTGATACGGTGTTTAAAACCTTGCTTGTTACAGACGGTAAGGCGTATTTTGTGGCGATACTGCCCGTGTGTCATTTGCTTAATTTAAAGAAAATGGCAACGGCTGTCGGTGTAAAAAAGCTTGTTATGGCAAACCCTGCCGATGCTGAACGCTTAACGGGCTATATCGTGGGTGGGATTAGTCCCATTGGGCAGAAAAAACACCTAACAACCGTGATACATTCGTCCGCCCAAACCCTTGATAAAATGTATGCCAGTGGTGGCAAGCGTGGTCTAGATATTGGTGTCGCTCCTCATGATTTGGCGAATCTTTTGACAGCTCAATTTTTTGACATTATTGATAATTAGTCTTGTATTTTAAGAATATGTTATGAAAAAATTAGCTGTATTTGGCGTGGTTGCATTGTTATTATCTGGCTGTGCAACTGGCGGCAATGGCGGCATTTTGGGCGATATTGACAACAGTCTATTCAAGGAGGCTGTCGATTATCAATACCGAAATCAATTAAATGCCAACTGAGTTCACAAAACTGCCAGCATTCTCATGAGCGACGCACAAAAGACCAAAATTGAAGATCAAGTGTGTGGCTGTGTGAGTGAAAAAGCACCCCAAAGCGTAACCTTGAATGAAGTTGGTCAAGCGGTAATCGATCCGGCTGCCCGCACCCAGATTGCCGCCAAAGCAGTAACTAGGACGTTAAATGCTTGTGTGAATGAATTTTTGTCAGGTCAATAATGATCTGTTCGGCGGCTTATTTGTTTTAGTTTTGTAAATCTTATGTTATAATTTGTATTCTTTAGATTTATTTGTACTCTTAATGACTAAAAGTATGCATACTGGTAAATGATTGCTTTTCACCCAAAATACAAATCTATGGCTGATCTCTCAAAAGGGCGATGGGCCTTGGGATTTTTTTTGCTGCTTACTGGCTGTGGTAGTGAGAGCGCAGAGGTGGTTAAGGCAGAGCAATCGGCTGTCATCTTAGAGAATTACACACCCGCCAGAAACGATAAGTTGCAGCAGAGACGGGCAAACGTGGGCGACGAATGCCCTAAATTAGTACAAAAACGTGTTGATCACACTGCTGTCTCTCGTCAAGATAGTATTATGGGTAATACTTGTGATTATTTTATTTATCCAGCTGTGGGTGATACGCTGACAGTCTATGTATCCGATGGGCGCATGAAGCCTTTTTTAAATACGCCATACTATCACGATTTTGCCAACGGCAGTTATAAAGTAATCGCGAACGGTAGGCATGTCATGCGCTTGGAATACAATGCGCTGGAACATAAGCCTGCCGTGATGGATTATGTGCTTGTGGTGAATATCGCATCGCCAAAGTAAGTCGTTAAAGTATTGTCAAATATATCAAAAAGCCTAGGTATTCCCTAGGTTTTTTAATTTGTGAGCTTCAATGGCGGCAAATCCACTAATCTTATTTAAGAAATCTCGTATTTGGGGTGAAGGAGTGGAGCGGCTAGGGTGATTGTTGTATGATTAATATTCTGCAAAATAGCCAGTTGTATTAATGTATGTTTGAATAAGCAATAAAAAAACCCTTGAATATTCAAGGGTTTATGTTGGTACCAGTGGTCGGACTCGAACCGACACGCTTTTAAGGGCAACGGATTTTGAATCCGTCGTGTCTACCAATTTCACCACACTGGCATAAGTGGTTGTCGTTAAACATGCAGCGTATTATATAGGATTTTTTAAAAAGGTCAAGTGTTTTTAATGATATTTTAAAAAAATCCGACTTTTATTTAACCACCGCTAATGACACCGGCGCCACTCAATCCACTTGTGCCATTAGCGCCTTTATGAACGAGAATCTGAGTGCTGATGCGCTCCTTTAGCGTGGCGACATGTGAGATGATACCAATCATTTTCCCTTCTTCTTGAAGTGCGGACAAGGTGGATAGAGCGATATCCAGTATCTCTTCATCGAGCGTGCCAAAGCCTTCATCTAGGAATAATGAGTCAATCGTAACCTTGTCACTGCTCATCATGGAGAGACCTAAGGCGAGCGCAAGACTGATGATGAAACTTTCACCACCTGATAGGTTCTTTGTGCTGCGCTCTTCATTACCTTGATGGGTGTCGATGATGCTGATTTCTAGTGAGTTTCTGTCATCGGCATTGCCATGTTTTAAAATATAGCGTTCGTTCATTCGGCTAAGTACTTGATTGGCGTGATATAGCATCAGATCCAATGTTAGCCCTTGGGCGAAGTTGCGGTACTTTTTGCCATCTGCTGAGCCGATAAGCTCGTTTAACTTTATCCAGATTTGAATGTCCTGCTGCTTGCGTTTGATGTTATTGGTTAGGGTGTTTTGTTTTTCGCGGGCAATAGCAGCACTTTGTAAGATTTGTTGGTTTTTACCCAGGCTTTGTAGGGACTCGCGTTCTTGTTGTTGCAGCTCATCTCGTCTGCTGTAGAGTTCATCAAGTGTTTCTTTGTTGGTGATGGATTGGGCGAGCGTGTTTAAATTGTCATGCTCTTCTTCTAGGCTTTCTTTGCTGCGCTTAATAGCGTATAAGATGACGTCCGCTTCTTGGCTTAACTTTGCTCTGTCGTTGTGATTTAAGCAAGCCTGTAAGAACGCTGCCTCATCATCAAATCCCTTTTTGTGTAAGGTGGACGTGAATTCATCGGCCGCTTGTTTAGCTTCTTGAGATAGATTGTTTAGTTTGCTATTAAGTGATTGTAGCTGTTCGGTCAATAATAATGCATTGTTTTGATGATGGTTGTGCGCATTGACAGCTTTATTTAGCATCTCATTGGCGTGCTGAAGTTTTTGCCTTAGTAGTAGGGCCTCATCATCAATACTTTTATCGCCAAATATCGTCCGCCTTTGTGCTTGCAGGCTGCTGATGTTATCTTGGATACAGGTGTACTTTTCTTGATATGAATGGCTATCTAAGCTTAATTTATCAAGTTGCTGCTGCTGATTATCAAGGCTGATTTTAATGACATCAAGCATCCGAGTAAATTCTTGATATCTGGTTTTAGCGTCTTGATGGGTTTGATATTTTTGATTGAGTTTATTAATTTTATCTAAAATATCATCTGATACGCTTGATAAGATTTCAACAGTGAATTGTGTATTGAAGTCACCTTTGGGTATTGTTAAGTCATACTTATCTAAAGTATGCGCGATGTTGAAATGGCTTTGCTTAAAGTTATTCAAGGCGTGATTAAGATGTTTGGTCTGTTGATTGATGATGTCTTGGGTGTTGGCAATGTTGCCCTTTAAAGTCTCACCTTCGACTTTGATATTGCTAAAGTACTGTGTGTATTTATCTACATTATTAATCGCTTGGGTCAATTCGGGTTCTTGTGCTTGGTACTTGGCATGCGTACTATTTAGCTGTGCTAGTGTTTGCTGATTCTGTAGGATTAGGTTATTTAATAGATTGTCATCCAATTGATTAATATCAAAACTAAAATCATTCTTAATGCTTGACAGCTCATCAAGCGCTTCTTGCATCTTTTGTCTTAAAGTGGGTTGCTGCTTGATGATGTCGTCAAGGTTTTTATTTAGATTATCTAAATTATTATTACTGACGGCAAGTTGTTGGTTGTTACTTTGCATTGAGCTATTTAGGGTGCTGATTTTGTCTTTGGCGTGTTTAATCGTCTCTGCATCCAAGCTCTTTTCTTCATGCAAGTGCGGGTGCTTATCAGCATAAGGGTGATCAATGGCGCCGCACAGTGGACAGGGTTTGCCATCTTGTAGATTGCTAAGGTGCTTTTTGAGAATGCTGACTTCTAGGCGTAGGGCGTGCGCATCCTCAAGCGCAATAAGGGTTTTGTTTTCTTTATCCAGTTCATTGCCAAGCTGCTGGGCTGTGTTTTGTATTTCGCCAATCTGCTTGATGAGCTTGCCGATTTGAGTTTGTAGCTTAGCGACCTGCTCTTGGTTGAGCTGATATTGATCATAAGGGTCTTTTAGGGTGGTTAGTGTGGATTTGATCTGTGATTGCCGCTGAATTTTCTGGTTGATGGACATACCGTACCGCATGATGGATTCGGCAGTGATGGGGCTTTGTATTCCCGTCAAGGTGATAAAATCAGCCTGTATTAGCTCAAGGTTTTTCTGACTGTTGGTTAATCGAGTCTTAGCGTCTTGGTAATCAATACGCTTTTGGGCGATGGTGTTTTGTAGGTTCTCAAGGGTAGCTTGATGATGGTTAAGGTCTTGATTAAGTATTTGAATTTCTTGGATTTGACTATTAAGCTGTGTGTGTTCTGCGTTCAGGCGACCCAGATCCTGCCCAAGATCGGCAACATCATAACGAAGTGTGTCTTGTAGCTCTTTTAAGATTTCGTTTGTTTTGGTTTGATCATTGAGTAATGATTGGATGTTGTTGTTTAATGCTTGAATGTTTTGATTGTTTTGGCTGATGGTTTGATTAAGCCGATCCTTTTGTTCATTTAGATGCGATAATTGACCATCAAGCTCTCGAACTTGCTTAAAAATAGGCTGTGCGGCAGCCTCTTCGCTCTCGACGTCTTTTAAATTTTTGGCTGCATTGCCTTGTTCTATCGAGCTTTCGGTGATGCTTTGCTGAGCGTGATTAAGATCACTTTCAAGCTTTAGAATATCATCTCTGACTTGGTTTGCTTGCTCACGCAGATGGGAGAGTTTGGTATATTCGTCGTGGATGGCAAAGGCATTATTGGCAAGCTCTAATGCTGCAAATTTTGGCTTAAAATGTTCTCGAGCCTGCTCATGTTCGACAAGCGATTGAGTGAGTTTTTGAATTTTTTGTTCGATTGTTTGTTTTTGTTCTAGTTTTTTTATGTGAGTTTCGGTGTCTTTTAGGGTGTCTTGCTTTTTATGAAGTGCAGCTTTATCCGCCTCGATGCTTGCTTTTAAGGCGTTAAACTCATCGTCAGCCATGATCTCACTGTCGTCAAGCTTGTCTTGTAGTGCGGTGAGTTCTTGGCGTTTTTGTTTTTGAATTTCAAAGGCTTTAGTACCGATTCTGCCGTAGATTTGAGTGCCGGTGATTTGTTCTAGAATTGCGCCTTTTTCACCAGCATCCGCCTTCAAAAATGCCGCAAAATTTCCCTGAGCAAGCATGACAGAGCGGGTAAATTGCTCAAAGTTCATGTGCATGATTTCGACAGCTTTTTTTTCGCATAGTTTGATTTTGCTCTCTAAGATCTTGCCATCATCGCCCACGTGCTTAATTTGGCTGATTTCACGTTTGACGGCTTGTAATTTACCGTCTGCCTTGCCACCAGCGCGGCGCTGCTGCCACGTAAATCGATACATCTTACCACTGATTTGTAGTTCAACTTGTGCGCCGCATTCACCTGCGCCTAGGCTCATGAGTTCGTTTTGGGTGGTGCTAATTTGATTGATGCGTGGTGTCTCGCCGTAGATGGCAAGGCAGATGGCATCCAAAATCGTTGTCTTGCCCGCGCCCGTCTGACCGATGATGGCAAAAATACCATCGCGTACGAACGCATCATCGGTGAAATCAATGTGCCAATTGCCTTTAAGGGAGTTAAGGTTGTTAAATTTTAGGCTTAAAATTTTCATGTCATTCGGCGCGGTGATCGGTGTGGTGTAGGTCGGTAAGTAGAGTTTGGTAGGCTTGTTTTAAGACCTGCTGTTCAGCATCCTCTATGTCGTTTTGATTGAGCAAGGTTTCAAAAACTTGCATCTCGGTCAGCTGTTTTAGATCGATTGTTTGATGATGTAAGCTAAGGCTTTGCTGATACAGAGTTTTGTTTTGGATATTTAATGCGATGACGAGGCTGTATTCAAGCAGGCTACGAATGTCCTGTACGAGTGTCGGACGAATCTCGTTGCCTGTATAAATAATCTCAACCCAGATGCTCTGACCATATTCGATAAGTTTGCTCAGTTCTTTGGTGATTTGATCCCAGTCGCCATTGATGCGTGCAAGCTTTTGAAACACTGGAACGGGTAATGCCGTGATACTAGGCTTGGTATTGGCATCATCGAAATCAACCAACAGCACTTGCTTGGCTTTACCCGCCTCGCCAAAACCCATCGCAATCGGCGAGCCACAGTAACGTATGTGATCGTAGCCGGCAACCTTTTGTGGCGCGTGAATATGCCCCAGCGCCACATAGTCGATACACTTATCAAAGGTGTTGGCGGATATTTGACCTAATGTACCAACATACAGATCGCGCATCCCGTCGTCCTTGGATGAGACGCTGGCGCCTGCGGCGAAGAGATGCCCTGTGGCGATGATGGGGATTTTTTTGTTGAATTTATTGAGAATGTCGGCTTGCGTTTGTTTGGCTTGTTCACTTAGCGTCTGATAATGATTGGTAATGCCTTGGATGGTGTCACACTCTTTGGTGGTGATGTCATCAAAGCTTTTGCTAGCGCGAACGTCTTTGTCGCGCAAATAAGGCACAGCAAGGATAATGGCTTCAGGGGTGTCGCCTTTGTGTAATATCAGAAGCTCATCGCTAATATCATCGCTTGCGATGCCGATGACTTGAACATTCAGCGCGCGCAAGATTGTCTTAGGTGCATCTAAGAAAGTTGGGCTGTCGTGATTACCAGCAGTGATAATCACATGACGGCAAGCGCTTTTGGCAGTGCTACCTAGGAATTTATAATAAAGCTCTTGGGCTTTATTACTTGGTGTCATCGTGTCAAAAACGTCACCCGCCACGATCAAAACATCCACCTCATGCTCATTAAGTACATCAATGAGCCAATCCAAAAATTGCGCAAATTCGCCATAGCGCTGCTCTTGGTAGAGTCGTTTGCCAAGATGCCAATCAGAGGTGTGCAAAATGCGCAGGGTGGATTTTTTTGGGATGGTGTTTGATGTCGTCATGTAAAAAAATCATTAAATACGGTAAGCTATAAAAAAGACCGCCTAATTGCGGCCTTGGCTTGATTTATTATAACATCAATCAAGGAGATTTATACCACTGTTTTGACCGTTTTGGCCTTGTCTAATGCGGTATATAGGCGATTCACTTCATCCGCACAAGTGAGATAGAGTCTTGCGCGCAGGGCGTGGAATTTACCTGTTTTGGATGGCTTGACCATGATGCTTGCGGCATCAAAATCAGGGAAAATCTCTGACAGAATCAGCGTCACTTCGTTGCGCAATGTGTCATGCTTGCCTTCATGTCCGATGATACTGATAGGGTAATCCATTGGGAAGTTCCACAGTTCTGGATTTTGGATCTCGGTGCGCTTAGCATTAGGTGCGGTGGGTGCACGATTTAGATTGGTAAATTTGGTCATGATGACTGCCTTTTAGATAATGATTGAAGATAAAATGGGGCAAGCTGCCCAAATTTCAAGGTGTGTCGATGCTTGGCTGATATCAATAAAAATAACCACACGAAGGTGGTTATTTTTGTGATGAAATGAAATCAATCATCCTCAAGGAATGAGCGTAGGTGTTCAGAGCGTGAAGGGTGGCGCAGTTTACGTAGTGCCTTAGCTTCGATCTGACGGATACGCTCACGGGTGACATCGAACTGCTTGCCGACTTCTTCTAGGGTGTGATCAGACGCCATGTCAATGCCGAAGCGCATTTTTAATACTTTGGCTTCACGTTCGGTTAGGTTGTCCAGCACTTCTCGGGTGGCTTCACGCAAACCTTCGGCAGTGGCGCTATCTACAGGGCTTGAGATGGTGCTGTCTTCGATGAAATCGCCCAAATGGCTATCTTCATCATCGCCGATTGGCGTCTCCATGGAGATGGGCTCTTTGGCGATTTTTAGGACTTTGCGCACTTTGGCTTCGTCCATGTCTAGACGTTCGCCAAGCTCTTCGGGGGTGGGCTCACGCCCCATCTCTTGGAGCAGCTGACGACTGACACGGTTGATTTTATTAATCGTCTCGATCATGTGCACAGGAATACGAATGGTGCGTGCTTGGTCGGCGATAGAGCGTGTGATCGCCTGACGAATCCACCAAGTGGCATAGGTTGAGAACTTATAACCACGGCGATATTCAAACTTATCAACCGCTTTCATGAGCCCGATGTTGCCCTCTTGGATAAGGTCAAGGAATTGTAGGCCGCGGTTGGTGTATTTTTTGGCGATGGAGATAACCAGACGTAAGTTGGCTTCAACCATGTCTTTTTTGGCGCGACGAGCTTTGGTTTCCCCGATTGCCATTTGACGCGCCACAGCTTTCATGTTTTTTACGTCCATTTGCAGGTCGTTCTCATGAGCTAAGATTCTCTCTTGGAGGGCGACGACCTCGGGTAGGACTCTTTGTAGCGTCTCGGCAAAAGCAGGCTTACCGCTGATGCGTAATGGTAGCCACTCTAGGTTGGTTTCGTTACTTGGGAAGGTTTTTTTGAATTCCTCAAGAGGCATCTTACCGCGGCGCACGACCAAGCGCATAATCTTACGTTCGCTGTTGCGCACGTCTTCATAAACCTCGCGCATGAGTGTGATGACTTGCTCAGATAGGCGGTTATTTAGCTTAATAAGCATAAAGTGAGACGCCAATTCATCGTAGGCGGCTTTTGCTTCTGGGCTGCCGCGTCCGTACTTTTCTAGAGCTTTTTGAGATTGGTTGAATAGCTGTTCAATCTCTTCAAAACGTGCGCGTACTTCTTCTGGATCTAGATTGCTGTCATCATCACCGCCACTTGCACCATCTAGATCTTCTTCGTCTTCTTCCAAATCATCAATGTCGTCCTCTTCCTTAATGTCTTCTGGCTCGATGTCGTTGTCTTCTTTGAGTTCAAACTCGTCATCTTCTAGATTTAAGAAGCCTGAGACGATGTCGGAGATTTTTTTCTCGCCGGTTTCGATTTGTGCGTATTCATCCAGCACGAACTTTACGGTGCCAGGCCAGTAGGCCATGATGTACTGAACTTCGCGCGTGCCTTCCTCGATGCGCTTAGCGATGCTGATTTCACCTTCGCGAGTTAATAGATCAACGGTACCCATCTCGCGCATGTACATACGCACAGGGTCGGTGGTGCGACCAGGTTCGGTTTCTACGCTGGCGAGAACCGCTGCCGCTTCATCAGCTGCCATCTCATCTTCGCTACTGGTATCGGTAAGTAAGATGTCATCATCATCAGGAGCAACTTCATAGATGGGAATGCCGACGTCGGTCAGCATCTGTACGATGTCCTCAATTTGATCGCTTTCGGTGACCGATTCTGGAAGTTGGTCATTGACCTCAGCATATGTCAGATAGCCTTGTTCCTTGCCTAACTGAATCAACGTTGCTAATTGAGAATTTGAGTGTTGTTCGCTCATGAGTGCTCGCTTTTTTTATGCTGTAAACTGATGAATCTAATGAAAATGGCGCTTATTATAACATAGTTGACTGTTATGTGGGGATGCTTGCGGTATTTTAAAAGGTGAATTCATACAATTTTGTTTTTTAATAAGTTTTATTAAAAAACGTGTGTCAATATCCATGAATAAAAAACATCGCATGATCTATTTATTACTGGCAAAATCACATAAAAATAAGGTAAAATAACCACTTTAAATTTAGAACCCAATACATCGGTTTGTGGTGTTGATGATTAGCATGAAAGCTTCTTTTTTGTCGTTAAAATATTCTTGTGCTGCCGGGCTACTTATTGCCTTGACGGCATGCGAGCCTAAAGTTAATCATGATGCCTCATCAGATGCTAAACCTGTCGCCACATCATCAAGCGATCTTATTGGCTGCTATACGGTAAGCCACGAAGAGCCTGCACAGATTAAGATTAATCAGGTCGAAGGTGGCTTTAACATGCAAATGAGAGAGCTTGAAGGCTCGCCTAACGTTTGGGATAAGCCTGCACCTTTGGCGGTTATTGATGTAGATAAGGGCTGGGATTACTTTAAAGTAAATACGCTGGATCTGAATAAGAATGATGTGGATGCGATGATTGGTAGGTTGGACGGTATGATGGTTCTTGCTAAAGTCAAAGACACCGCCATAAACATCAATCCACGACTTGACAGTAGCTATGTCATGTATATCGTACAGGGCTCTAACACTGTCTATAAAGTGGCGTGCAACTAAGGGGCTGTTATGGGATTATTTGGTTATTTGATATTGGGTGCGATCATGTATCTGGTTGGCTTTATGATAAACCAAAAGCTACTAAAAAAACATCGCACCAATGAAGCGCAGCTGCCCATCATGCACCCAATGATCATAAAATGTGTCGCGGCCTGCTTTGTGATTATGCTGGCAGTGAGTGCGCTGATTGGTCGATATGTGCTGCATCATGATGGATTTGACTGGGCGTTTATTATTGTGAATAGCCTAGTGGCGACGGTGGTATTTTATTTTGGATTGAACCCTGATACTACGAAGATGAAGATGCCTAATTAGTGCGTTTGACCGATTTATTAATACAAGTTATTAATAAATCGGTTTTTTTGATAAGTTTTTATAAAATCCGTCATATTGTCGAAAGTGATTGACAGATGACAAGAAGGGTTTTAATATCGTAATGTTTGGTTTGGCTTATATTTTTGATTTTTTGGAGTGAGTTATGTCTAATAAGCTATTTGATTTGATTGAATCATCAGGCGCAAAATGGGTGGATTTCCGTTATACCGACACACGTGGTAAGGAGATGCACCTAACTTTTCCTGCGTACAGCGTTGATGAAGACACGCTAGAAGATGGTAAAATGTTCGACGCGTCGAGCGTGGCAGGTTGGAAGGGCGTGGAAGCATCCGACATGATCTTGCTGCCAGACCCTGATACTGCGTATGTTGATCCATTCTTTGAGGCACCGACCGTGGTGGTGACGTGTGATGTCATCGAGCCAGACACACTACAAGGCTACGCCAAGGACCCTCGTTCTATCGCTCGCCGCGCTGAGACTTACCTAAAATCAACAGGTATTGGTGATACTGCCCTGATCGGTCCTGAGCCTGAGTTTTTCGTATTTGACGAGGTCAAGTGGGACATCGACATGTCTGGCGCGCGCAATACCGTGATTTCAGAAGCGGCGGCATGGAGCACCAACAAGGACTATGCGTGGGGCAATAATGGTCAGCGCCCTGCCGCGAAGGGTGCTTATGCGGTGGTTGCGCCAGTGGATCATTATCATGACATGCGTTCTGTCATGTGTGATCGCATCGAAGAGGTAATGGGTACAGGTCGTATCGAAGTGCATCACCATGAAGTGGCGAGCAGTCAGCTTGAAATTGGTATCTCCTTCAATACATTGTTAAAAAAAGCAGACGAAGTTCAGCAATTTAAATACATCGTTCAAAACGTAGCTAACCAGTTTGGCAAAACTGCCACCTTTATGCCAAAGCCGCTCGTTGGTGATAATGGTTCAGGCATGCACGTAAACATGTCTATCTCTAAGGATGGCGTGAATACATTCTCAGGTGATGAGTATGCTGGCCTATCAAAGACGGCACTGTATTTCATTGGTGGCATCATCAAGCACGCACGAGCGCTAAACGCCATCACCAATCCAAGCACCAACAGCTACAAGCGTCTAGTGCCGCACTTCGAAGCGCCAATCAAGCTGGCTTATTCTGCATCTAACCGATCGGCATCGATTCGTATTCCGCACGTGACCAGCCCTAAGGCGGTTCGTATTGAAGCGCGATTCCCTGATCCATCAGCGAACCCTTATTTGTGCTTTGCGGCGCTACTAATGGCAGGTCTTGATGGTATTGAGAATAAGATCGATCCAGGCGAGGCAGCGGATAAGAACTTATACGATCTACCGCCAGAAGAGGAGGCTCTAATCCCTACAGTGGCTGAGAACCTTGAAGTGGCGCTTAATGCTCTGCGTGATGATCATGACTTTCTACTAAAAGGCGACGTATTTAGCAAAGATATGATCGAAAGCTATATCGCGCTTAAGATGAAAGAAGTTCAAAAAATTAACGAAGCAGTACACCCACTTGAGTTTGACATGTACTATCGTGTGTAATGACTTAATCATCCAAAAAGCACAAAGTTGTCTTTGTGCTTTTTTGTTATCCATGAATGGATAATTGATTTATTGTCAAATAAGGGTAATTTTGGGTACAATGATAGGTATTTTTTATAAGCGAGCACACGCATGAGCGCACTAAATTCATCTAAAATAGATACCGATGTTTTAATTGTCGGTGGTGGTGCCGTGGGCATGTGCCTTGCCATTGGCCTTGCCAAGCTTCATCAACAGGTGGTATTGATTGACATTAAGCCTAAGCTTGGTGCTGTGGATAGACAGTCGATGCTCGCCAAAAGAGATGCTCGTGTGTATGCGCTAAATTTATTAAGTCTTGAGCTATTTAAGGATATTGGCGCAGATGATTTTGTGCGGCGTGCTGACTATATACAGATGCACGTGTGGCAAGGTGACGGGCGTGGCGAGCTTAATTTTGCCAAATCATCATTAACGCCAAGCTTAATGGGTAGCATGGTCGAGCCTAATGTGATCGATGATGCGCTAGACAGACGTGCCTCTCATGCAGATGTTGCGCCATTTTTAACGATATTAAATGCAACTCATATCGATGATCGGCTCGGTATCGATGCGCGCCATGATGGCGTCAGCGTCCGAGTGTGTGATGCAGATGGCGCCAGCAGCATAATCAGCGCACGCCTGATGGTCGGTGCGGATGGTAGGGGTTCTACAGTGCGTAGGCTGGCTGGGATTGAGGTGGATCGCTTGGATTACCGTCAGACAGCGATTTGCTGCGCCATTAAGACTGCCCATCCGCATGATAATACCGCGCGTCAAGCCATGCTGCCAACAGGAACATTGGCATTATTGCCATTGGCAGATCTTGAAGAGGGGGATGATGGTCATTGGCAATCGGTGGTATGGACGCTTGCAACCCAAACAGCTGAAGAATGTCTGATGTTATCACCCAGTCAGCTTGCAGATAAACTGAGCATAGCGAGCGGATTTGAGCTTGGGGAGATTCTTGATATTGAGTCGATTGCAAGTTTTCCGCTGTCCGCGCAAGTTGCTAAGACATACACGGCGCTCCACACCTTACTCATCGGTGATGCGGCGCATGGCGTGCATCCACTGGCAGGGCAGGGGTTGAATTTGGGACTGGCAGATGTGCAAGCCTTGCTTGATTTGATGGAGTGTTGCGATTTGTCAGACAATCATCAAAATGCTCGGTTGTTACGCCGCTATGAACGAGCAAGGCGTGCGAAAAACGCGCTGATGATGCACAGTTTTTCATTGATTAATCATGCGTTTGTGGGCGATGTCTTTCAAAAAGAGCCGATGAGATTCATTCGGTCGGAAATGGTGAACATGGTGGGCAAAATTCGCCCCTTGATGGAGTTTTTCAATAAAAAAGCAAGTGGATTTTAGAGAGTAAAAAAGCTTGAATGGGCATGGTTGATCGGATCTTTAAACAAGCGTGGCATTTGGTGAGAATGAGATGATGAAACGCAATCAAACTCTACAAATTTATAACAAAAATTAACCCCATTCATCATGTCGTTGCAACCAAGTTTTGTTATCATGTTTGATGGATATAAAAGGCATGTCGTTACTTTCCTATGGTAATTTTATGATGCGATATTTGCTTTTTAACTTGAAGTTATTTGATTTTTTTTAACTGTAAAATAAACAATCGGAGGTTTTTTTTATGATTAATCGAAAATACACAAACCTTGCCTTGGCAACAGGTTGTCTGTTGTTATTATCAGCATGTGCAACCAGCAATGCAAGCACCAAGCATAGTGGTCATCAGTCAAACACTCCGAAATCCATGCTGAGTGAGGCAGAATCCTCACCGATACTAGATGGAGTACAATCAGAGCCTGTTGGACTTGGCATCATGCAGGGCTTTCCACCACCTGCGGACAAAACCATCAACATACTCAACGCCAGAGACTTTCCTCAGCTTCGTTGGACTTTTAGCAACATTCCAAATCTTGCACCAACGAAAGTCGTTGCATCTGCTCGAGAAAATCTTTATAAATTTCCTGTTGAATTGGACGGCAACATTGGCAAGATTAAGTTCATGCCTCAATTTCTACCAGCCGATCAGACTCAGCCAATCACCGTAGAAGATGCTTTTGTGCGTAAAGTTTATGGCGACTCAATGATCGTGCTACACGATGGAAGGATTGTTTATGAAACCACGCCAAACAAAGCTTATGACCCAATCGACGGTACGCATATTTTGATGTCGGTAACCAAAAGCCTTACAGGTACGCTGGCAGCCCAACTGGTTCATGAGGGCGTGATTGATGCTTCAAAGCCTGTTACTTACTATGTGCCAGAGCTTGCCAAATCTGCATGGGGCGATGCCACAGTTCGTCAAGTGATGGACATGACGGCTTCTTTGGATTATAGTGAAGATTACGCCGATCCTAATTCGGACATCAATGCGTTTTCTAAATCCATGTTGCCTGTACACCCATCAAATTATAAAGGCCCTAAGAGCATGTATGAGTTTTTGACCACAGTCAAAAAAGACACTCATCCGCATGACACTGGATTTGAATACAAAACTGTCAATACTGATGTCTTGGCGTGGATCATCGCTCGTGCAACTGGCAAAAGTGTGAATGTGCTGTTCTCTGAGCGTTTCTTTAAGCCAATGGGAATGAATGTTGATGCTTACATGCTTGTAGATGGTGCAGGAAGTCCTTTTGCTGGCGGTGGCATGAGCATGAATTTGCGTGATATGGCGATGTTTGGTGAGATGATGCGTAATAATGGTCGTTTCAACGGCAAGCAAATCGTTTCTCCATCGGTGGTCGCAGACATCATGCGTGGTGGTGATCGTGCCAAGTTTGCCACTGGTGGCTATCCAAACCTAAAAGGGTGGAGTTATCGCAACATGTGGTGGGTTACCCATAACGATCATGGTGCCTATATGGCTCGTGGCGTACATGGTCAAGCCATCTATATTGATCCAGCGGCTAAAATGGTAATTGTGCGTTTCTCTTCAAACCCTGTTGCCAGCAATGCCCATAATGACCCATGGTCATTACCTGCCTATCAAGCGGTCGCAGAGTATTTGATGAAGCGATGAGCATGAAAGAATGACGGTTTGGCGATTGGTTGAGTTGATCAGCCAATCGCTTTTTTATTGATTGATGCCTTGGTGGGTTTATCCATGCTTTTTTTTTGGATTAAAGGGTTGATTGAATTAGCCCAGTGTGCTAAAAAATACCATCATGATGGGTGAGATGATGTTGGTAATGAATCCAAAACTGATGATGGTTGGAATGATCTTAGTGCCGCCTGCTTGGGTGAGTGTTGGCAGGACAAAATCAAGACTGGTCACGCCACCAAGCCCAATCGCGGCTGACTGTGAGTAGCGCATGACCCACGGAATAAAGATCAGCGCGATGATCTCTCTTGATAAGTCATTCAGCAGAGCGACGCTGCCCCATACCGCACCATAGGCGTCTGTCATCACGGTACCTGATAGAGAATACCAACCAAACCCTGAAGCTAAGGCCAGACCCTTAGTGATGGACACTTCCTCAAAGAGCAGTGCAAATACCACGCCTGAAAGCAGGGTAATCACTATAAATACAGCACTAATCTGAAGTCCGCGCTTGTTTAGCATGGCTTCTTTCAATGTCACACCAGACCCCTTTAGGCTAACTCCCACCAAAAACAATAGCGCCATCAATAACACAGTAGTCGTGTTATGAGGCGGCAGTAGGCTATCCGGTAGAACCTTCGCGATGACAAAACCAATTACCAGACAGCTAATCTGTACAAGGCTACCACGCAAGTTGATTTTAGGTTTGGTGTTATTATGATGCTGGGTATGTGTAGAGGGTGGCACAAACTTATCAAAGGCAATCAGAGCGGCTGTTCCTATACCAATGGTCAGAGCAATCAGCGTGCTTAGATATAACGTAATGGCGTCGACTTTTTGGCTTAGATTCTCAACAAGACCCAGCTCGATACCAATCACAATCAAAATCAAAAAAACCAGGTAATTCAAGGCGCGCTCGGCAACACTCGCCCAATTTGCGTAGCTAGGTAGTGCAAAGCCGATGAACATGGGTGTTAATATGAGTAATAAGGTGATCAGTCCATTCATCTTAGTAACTTATGCCGTGTCGTATCGAGAGTTGTTTTTTGGTTTTGTTATTTTAAATAGCCAAAAAATAAAAATCTGCCAAAAACCATGATTTACTGACGAAAAAATTCAAATAAAGCAGTTATTTGGCGTTAAATTTTGTTAAAATAAGCAAACTTAACGGATGTCTTGCGACAGGCCATTAATCCATGCGTATTATGCCATTTTAACATCAACCCGCTCTTAACGCCACCATTAGATTATGAACACCCATAATATCACTCGGTTTTTTGAAAATATCATGCGCGACTTATACCAAAGCGTGTATTTATTTTTGGGTGGTTCGCTTGATGATCAGACCTTAAACTGGGCGGATCGCGGTCTTGCATTTGCAGCGACCATGATTAAGATTGTCATTCTGCTTGCGATTATCGGATTTATCTATTGGTTTTTGGTGTATTGCGTTAAGCATGCGCGTGCTTTTTTACACTTATCTCAGCGTCAAGTGCGCGTGATGCGTGCCGTGCTGCGTTATACGTGGTTTGTTGCCAGTCTTATTGCAATCATGATGCAGATTGGCTTTCATACAGATACAGTGAAGGCGACAGCGAAGGCGGCAGGCTGGGCGGGCTTCTATTATGTGCTTTGGACGATGTCGGGCAAGATGCTCAGCGGCGTTCTAAAGCATTATGAATTAAACGCATCCATCGAGCAGCTACTAAAGAACATGGTTCTTGTCATCATCCTAGTGCTGACGACAGCGAGCGTACTTGCTCAGTTTGGCTTTGACATCGTGTCGTTGGTGGCGGGTCTTGGTATTGTGGGTTTGGCTGTGGGTTTTGCCGCCCAAAGTACGCTTGCCAACTTCATTGCAGGCATTACCATCTTGATTGAGCAGTCATTTCAGGTGGGTGATTGGATTCGCCTGGGTGACAAAGAAGGACGCGTAGTGAAGATTTCGCTACGAGCGACGCAGATTCTTGATCGTGATAATATCATTATTATCATTCCAAATGCTACCGTGGCATCGTCTGAGGTAGTTAATCTTACCTCTAAGAAGATGATTCGTTTTGATGTCAAAGCGCGTATTGCCTTGGAGGCGGATATAAGTCAAGCTCGAAGCATCATCGTTAAGACGCTTGCCAAAGACGAAGTGGTGTTAAAGCATCCTGCACCAATGGCAACCGTGGCGGAAGTCGGCGAATCTGGCGTGTATTTCATCGTGCGATTCTGGGTGGCACCATTATCCGTGGCACGCATCCCAATCATCAAAGAAAACATCAACGAGAAAATCAAACGCGCCCTAGATGAAGCAGGGATTAAAGCGCCTTATCCGCACATGCGCCTGATCGTCGACGATCATAATACCTTGCACATCCCCACCACTCAGGTGGAGGTAGCAGAGCACATCGAAGAAGATCTAGAATCTGCTGCTCGCAAAAACTAACTGCTGTCTAATAATCAAGTAAAAATACATTCAAAATATGCTATAATAGGCGGTTTATTTGCCTTGCGTATTTTTGAGAAAATTATGAGTAGTCACACCCCTGTTCTGATTAATCCTTTTGAGAAGTTCGATGTTAATGATTTCGAGCTGATCATCACTTGTGCTGACGGGCTTGAAAATGCGCTATTAATCGAGCTTGATAGCTTTGGCTTGGCGGGTGAGATTATGCGCGCAGGGCGTATTCGTGTGCAAGTGAGCCTTGCCAAATTCTACCACATCTGTCTATACAGCCGTGTGGCGAGCCGTGTGCTGCTGCCGATCGGCGAATATCATTTCAAACAAAAGCAAGCAACCACTAACCAAATCTCAAAAGACGCCAAAGGGCGCACTGTTGCCCGCACACTAGACACTCAGATCATCGACGAAGACGTGCCTGAGGCGCTTTATAAGTTCGCTGCGCGATACGACTGGGCGAAGGTTTTTGGTCTGGATGATACATTCGCCATTCGCCTGTCTACGGATAAGCGCCTAACCGTAAATCAGCAGTTCGCCACGCTACGCATTAAGGATGCCATTGCGGATAATTTTAATAAGCAATTTGGTGAGCGTCCTGACGTCTCCAAGACGCCAGATTTTCATATCTTTGCAGCGGCGAATAATAAGTTTGCTGAGCTCTTTTTGGATTTATCAGGCACCAGTCTGCATCGCCGCGGCTACCGCGTGGTTAATACCGCTGCACCCTTAAAAGAGAATTTGGCTGCAGCGTTATTATATGAATCGAATTGGCATACTGGCAAGCATGACGCGCTGATCGATCCGATGTGTGGGTCGGGTACTTTCATCACAGAGGCATTGCTCATGCGTGCCGACTATCCTGTGGGGCTTGATAAGACAACAGCGGAGTTTGGTTTTTATCATTGGGCGTATCATGATGATGTGCTTTGGCAGGAGGCTGTGAGCCGTGCCAGTGAGAGATTCCATGCCAATCTAGATAAGCTTGCCCAAAACCCACCCACCGTCATCGCATTGGATGCAGATGCCAATGCGACTCATGCCTGTCATCAGAACTTATTGGCATCGGGTCTAGCGCCCATCATCAGCCACATCACCCTGCAACAAAAGGCGGTATCAGGGCTAAAAGACACATTGTCAAAAATCCGTGCTGACCATCCGCTAATCATCACAAACCCGCCTTATGGTGAGCGTCTGGGCGAAAGTGATTTTATTAAGCCGCTGTATCACGGGCTTGGCTTGTCGGTGGTGGACGGGCTGATGCAGGCAGGCGTGACCCGTGCTGACATGGCAGTGCTGGGCAGTCATGTAGAGCATGTCGATACGCTACCGATCATCGACCCTAAGACACTGCGCTGTCATAATGGCGCGCTGACGGTGTATTTCCGTCATGGGGCGCTTGATTTGTCCAAAAAAGACAGCTTAATTGAGAGTTTCGTTAAGCGCGAAATTAGTAATGAAGAATCGCAAGAATTCATCAACCGCTTCCAAAAGAACTTGGCGCATCTAAAGAAGCTTGCTAAGACTGATGACGTCACCAATCTGCGTGTTTATGATGCTGATCTGCCGAATTATAATGTCGCGATTGACCTGTATGATGATAAGGTGCATGTGCAAGAATACGCACCACCTAAGCAAATCCCTGCCGATGTCGCGAAGGCTCGATTCAATCTGGTGTTAAATGGGGTGCGCGAAGTGCTGGGCGTATTCCGTGAAGATGTGTTTATTAAGACACGCGCCAGACAATCGGGCAATGAGCAATACACCAAAAATCCCAATGCGGACACCAAGCGCAAAAAAATGTACGTCGCGCGTGAGCATGGGGCTTACCTGTATGTGAATTTCACCGATTATCTAGATACGGGGCTGTTCATTGACCATCGAAACATGCGTCAAATCGTCGCTAACGCCAGCCGTGCCAAGCGTGTATTAAACCTATTCGCCTATACATGTACAGCAAGTGTACACGCTGCAATGGCGGGCGCGCGATCGGTCACGAGCGTGGATTTGTCCGCCAACTACCTAGATTGGGGTAAGCAGAATTTCGCCCTAAATGGCCTAGTGCTGGATGCTGAATATGAAAGCGGGCAAAAGTATCAGTTCATCGCATCTGATGTCTTTGAATGGATCAAAGAGCACACCGAGCAGTACGACGTGATATTCATCGATCCACCGACTTTCTCAAACTCCAAGAAATTCAAAGGCACCTTCGATGTTCAAAGGGATCATGTTGCCCTGATTAATCGTGCGATGAACCGCCTGTCTGCTGATGGCGTGCTGTATTTTAGTAACAACTACACGCGTTTTGAATTGGATGAAAGCCTAAACGCTCGCTATGACGTGGTGTGTATCACGGATAAGACCATCGGGTTTGACTTCAATCCGAAAAAACCCATCCATCAAAGCTATCAAATCCGCCACAAAAATGGTAAAAAAACCATCAGTCAGCCATCTGATCAATTCGATGCTAAAGCTCAGATCGCGGATGATGAAGCTTATCATGTAAGACGCCACACACAAAAAGACGAGTTCAAAAAGAATCGATTCAAAGATGATTGTAAAGACTTCAAAAAATCTGGCGCCAAACGCGATGACTTTAAAAGACGTGATAAAAAATCATATGATTTTAAAGGTGGCTTTAGAACGAATGCTAAAGAAATTTTTGGTAGCACAAAAGACTTTAAACGAGATCATCGCGACAGAGATTTTAATGGCCAAACTAATACGCCAAAATCAGACAAGCCAAAAGTTCGCTATGAAAAGATTGACGGTAAATTGGTTGCCGTGCCAATCGAAACCACGCAGACTGACAAACCTAAAAAATATACGGTAAAACCGAAATCTTGATGTTTATTTTAAAATCAATGATGTTTAAAGAAATTTGAGAAACAGCCATGACCGACAGCCAAACCTTAAACGATGACATTTTAAATCAAGAAATCCTAAACGATGTAGACAGTCATTCTGAAATCGTTCACGCCTTATCTACCGATAGCGAGCGAGAGACGGACACGGACGGTGATGATGAGCATGACTTTGATGACGGTATTAAATCCGCGCGCTTTAAAAAATTACAAAAGAAACTGCGTAAAGAAGTATCATGGGCGATTCGGGATTTTAACATGATTGAAGACGGGGATGTCGTCATGGTGTGTATCTCGGGCGGTAAGGACAGCTTTACGTTGCTTGATATATTGCTGTTTTTAAAACGTATTGCTCCGATTAACTTTGATGTTGTGGCGGTCAATCTTGACCAAAAACAGCCCAATTTCCCAGAGCACGTCCTGCCCCAATACCTATCCAAACAAGGCATTCCGCATTATATCCTAGAAAAGGATACTTATAGCATTGTAAAATCGGTTGTGCCAGAGGGTAAAACTTACTGCTCGGCTTGCTCTCGCCTAAGACGTGGCTCGCTGTACGGTTTTGCCAAGCAGATTGGGGCGACTAAGATTGCTCTGGGTCATCATCGTGATGATATTTTGGCGACTTTCTTTTTGAATTTGTTTCATGGCGGAAGTCTAAAAGCCATGCCCCCTAAGCTATTATCCGATGATAAGCAAAATGTGCTAATCCGTCCGCTTGCCTATGTTGCTGAAAAGGACATTATTAAATACGCCAATTATAAGCAGTTTCCCATTATCCCTTGTGGGCTGTGTGGCTCACAAGAAAATCTGCAACGGGCGATGATCAATGGCATGCTTCGGGAGTGGGATAATGCCCACCCAAAACGCCTAGCCAGTATGTTTAAAGCCTTGCAAAATGTCGCCCCAAGCCAGCTTGCTGACCGTGAACTGTTTGATTTTGAAAGTCTTAAAACCGAGCGGACGGACGATGAGAGGCTGTTTGAAGGGGATAATATCCAAGTCGGCGTGAGCGAGAAACTTGCCGATATTGGCTTGCCGACCGCCCCACAAGTGCAAACCTTTAACCCAAAATTTAGCAACAAAATCCCAACGATCAATCCTGTACTGGATTAATAAAAAAGCCCTAAATTTAGGGCTTTTTCATCGGGTATAAGTACTCAATGTGAAAGGTTGATTTTGTAGAGATTTTTTAAAAACCACATAAGCGCCATGTCATAACCCATGTCACCAAGTCCACAGATGACGCCTACCGCCTTATCCGAAAAATACGAATGTGAGCGAAACGGCTCACGAGCGTGCACGTTGGACAGATGCACTTCAATAAAAGGCTTATTGATGGCTGATAGCGCATCTCGAATGGCGACTGAGGTATGAGTGAGTGCTGCAGGATTGATGATAACAGCATCAATGGGCGATTCACAAAGCAGACCCAGATTGCCAACAGCATCAACGATGTCGCCCTCGTGGTTCGATTGTAGGCTGATGAGTTCAATGCCGTGCGATTTGGCTGTCTTGGTGAGTCGCTCTATGATGTCATTTAAAGTGGTCGTGCCGTAGATCTCAGGTTCGCGCTTGCCCAATAAGTGCAGGTTGGGACCGTTGATGAGAAGAATCTTCTTGGATGGGGTGATTTGTTCCATATTGATTGCTTGATTTGATGAATTTGCTTTATTTTATCAGATTTGTGAGTATTTTGGGTGTATTGACGATATTGATAGAAAATTTCAGTCATTATTCCACAAAAACACTTGTATTCTTGGTTTATCATTGATATGATAATTTACAGCAGTTATTCGCAGATGTGGTTTTTTGTAATTGTCTAGCAAAGCGTGTGATTGTATTAGCCATGACAGTGAATGGGTGTTTTTAAGGTGTGGGTGTTTGCCCGACTTGCTCAACTTGCTTGCTTAGGCTTTGGCGTAACAAGCGTTATCGATAGGAATGAAATATGTCAGTTCGTGAACAAGGTACTGTAAAGTGGTTTAATGATTCCAAAGGCTTTGGTTTCATTCAACGCGCTACAGGTGAGGATGTTTTTGTGCATTTCCGCGCGATTCTTGGCGAGGGCTATCGCTCTTTAAAAGAAGGTCAGGCTGTGGAATTTGTCGTGACTGAGGGTGATAAAGGATTGCAAGCTGAAGAAGTAAGCAAGCTGTAACGCTTTTTTGACCCGTAAAAGTCCGCTATTTTGGCGGGCTTTTTGTTGCTGTGAGAACTCTGAATTGCTTAGATAATTTTGCAAATCATTTGCATGAATTGATATAATATGCTATTGTGGTGGCATTTTTATGTGACAATTTAGGAGTAATCAGATGAAGTTTGCACAAAAATTAGCAATCGGCGCATTGGCATTGACAATGGGTGCATCAGCCATGGCTGCTGAAAACAAAGGCGCAGATGCACTAACCAACGCAGAAGAAGGTGCACTAAACATCTGTGATGTCGTGTCTGAGGGTATATTCAATATCTCTGCCATGCATCAATCAAACATCTCAGAAGCCGAAGCCAAAAAAACCATGGACGAAGTCGCTGCTGATTTGATTAAGCAGCATGGCAATGATGAAGTAACCGCATTCGTCAAAGAATTCTGGCAAGACAGCCTATCAACCATCATCTATAAGCAGCCAATCCAAACCGCTGATGACAAAAAACGCGAAATCGTTCAAGCCAATGCCGTAGAATCAGGTCTTGCTTGTCTGGGTATTTTGCTTGGCGAGAAAGAGGCTGAGCAAGCACTCAAGAAAATACAGCCCGGCCAAAAATAACTAAGGATATCAATTTGAGCCATCAAGCCAATAAAGACACAACTACTCCATCAGGTTTTGTAAAATTTCATGATTTGCCATTGTCTGAGACGACATTAAAGGCGATTCGTGCGCTGAATTTTGAGAATCTGACACCCATTCAGTCTCAGATTCTACCGCATACGCTTGCCAATCAAGATGCCATTGGTCAGGCTCAGACTGGCACTGGCAAGACAGGGGCGTTCTTGATTACTATTATTGAGTCGTTGTTAAAGCGTCCTTTTGGCGAGGATGAGCGAAGATTCTTAGGTGAGCCGCGTGCGCTTATTCTGGCGCCAACGCGTGAATTGGCGCAGCAAATCTATGCTGACTGCCGAGAGCTGACCAGATTTAGCGACCTTTATAATCTGTGTATTACAGGTGGTGCCGATTTTGACAAACAAGCCAAGCAGCTTGAGTGTCGCCCGCTTGATATTCTGATTGGTACACCGGGTCGTATTATTGATTGGGTGCAAAAAGGCGTTCTATTCTTGGATCGGGTTGAGGTATTTGTGCTTGATGAGGCTGATCGCATGCTTGACATGGGATTCATCCCTGATATTAAGCGCATTGTGCGACACATGCCTGCCAATACCCATCGCCAAAGCCTGCTATTCTCAGCGACATTCAATACTGATGTGATGAATTTGGCGTATCGCTGGCTTAATAATCCTGCTTTTGTGGAGATTGCACCTGAGAGTAAAACCAATAAAGCCATTGATCAGCAGTTTTATCTGCTGACTGAACGTGAAAAGATGTCGGCACTAAGAGAGATTCTCTCAGGTAGTGATGTCAAAAAAACCATCGTCTTCGCCAATCGTAAAGATCAGGTAAAGCGTCTGTATGACAATCTGCGCCGTCAATTTGAAGTTACCATGCTCTCAGGCGATGTCGCCCAGCAAAAACGAGAAAGATATCTACAGCGCTTTAAAGAGGGCGAAGTAAATATTCTGGTCGCGACAGACGTGGCAGGGCGTGGCATTCACGTTGATGATGTGACCCATGTGGTTAATTATACCTTGCCTGATATGCCTGACGACTATGTACATCGTATCGGTCGTACAGGGCGCGCAGGGCACACTGGTGTGTCTATCAGCTTTGTTAGCGAGAATGATGCTTTTAACCTGCCTGCGCTCGAAGATCACGTCGGGATTAAATTTAAACTAAATCAGTTTGATTTTAAGCCTGCCGATGTTGTTGATAATCCTAAGAGTGATGATTGATGAATCCTCTTTTGGAGCTGCTGCCCGAACGTATTCCTTTGTCATTATACATTCACATCCCGTGGTGTGTGAAGAAATGTCCGTATTGTGATTTTAATTCACATGCGCTACCCGATTCACCTGATGATGCTGTGCTGACTGCGCCATTCTCTGACTATGTGGATGCGATGATTTTGGATGCGCGTTCTCAGCTGTCTTTTGTGCAAGGGCGTCAGATTCATTCGGTGTTCATCGGTGGCGGTACGCCGTCACTATTGCCCGTTCATGAATTTGCAAGATTATTCGATGCGCTGCGTGCGATGTACGACTTTGCAGATGATTGTGAGATTACACTTGAGGTTAATCCAGGTACGGTAGAGCATGCGCCTTTTGAGGAGTATCTGGCGCTTGGGATTAATCGACTGTCCATTGGTGTGCAGACCTTTAATGAAGAGGCGCTGGGAGTACTTATGCGCATTCATAATCCCAACCAAGCCATCAATGCCATTCGCAATGCCAAGCAAGCAGGATTTCGCCGTATTAATGTAGATCTGATGCATGGGCTGCCGAATCAGACGGCAGACTTTGCGGTTCATGACCTACAAACAGCCATAGACGCTGGCGCAACGCACATCTCATGGTATCAGCTGACCATTGAACCTAATACGGCCTTTTATCGTGCACCTCCTGATCTGCCCGAAGAGGATGTGTTGGAGTCAATCGAAGAATCAGGGCGTGCGTTGCTGACTGAGTATGGCTTTGATAATTATGAAGTGTCAGCATGGACAGGCAAGGATGATACACCATGCAAGCACAATATTAATTATTGGCAGTTTGGGGATTATCTAGCCATCGGTGCAGGCGCGCACGGTAAAGTTACATTGCATGGACATCCTGAGCATGATGATGGCATTTATCGCTTTCATAAATCGCGCCTACCCAAGGACTATATGCATGCCGAATCATCAGCGCCCAAGATGGTAAATTTTGAAAAAATCAACGAAGAAAATCTGCCATTTGAATTTATGATGAATGCACTAAGATTGCGCCATGGTGCTAGCACGCAGATGTTTGAGGAGCGTACGGGGCTGTTTGTCAGTACGATTGATAATGAGCTTTTGCCATTACAGCACGAGGGCTTTATGGTGCATGATGCTAACCTACTAAGCCCAACAGCCATGGGCTTTAGATATGTGAATCATTTGGTGCGTTTATTTTTATGATGTTTTGGCAATGAACTAATCGTTAATTTTTGATTGATTTACGCCAAAAATAAAATGCCGAAACTTGATTAATTTCAGCATTTTATTGATAATTTCAAAAGAAATTAGATTTTGTTTTGAACTTTTTGTGCGCCGTCAGTTACTGCGTCGCCAGCTTTTGATACGTCTTTGCCAAGACCTTTAACAGTGTTGCAACCAGTTAGAACAAAAGCAGCAGCAACAGCAGCGATGATTAGTTTTTTCATGGGAATTTCCTTAAAAAATTAGGGTTGGAATAAGTTCTTTTTTAATGAACTTAAACTTATATTAGCGAAATTTTGAACAACTTTGTGTAATTGTATGTAACTTTAAGTTATTAAATGTCAACTTAAAAGTTTATTAATCCAAGACCATGACCACTATCCATATTGTATTATTTTCACCCAAGATTCCAAATAACACCGGCAATATCATCCGTCTGTGTGCAAATACAGGTGCAAAGCTGCATTTGGTACGACCTTTGGCGTTTGAACTTGATGATACCAAGCTAAAACGAGCAGGGCTGGATTATCACGAATACGCCCAAATGCGGGTGTATGAGAACTGGAGAGAATGCCGAGATGCGCTGAGGGCTCAGGGTATTCATAAGACGGTTGCGATGACGACGAAGTTTAGCCATTCTTTTTATGAATATGATTTTAACCATGTTGATGGCGGTGATGTTGCGCTTGTATTTGGTTCTGAGACGGACGGTCTGCCTCAGGATGTGCGTGATGACATCGGTTCGGATAATTGGCTAAGGCTGCCGATGTTGCCAGAGTCTCGCAGCCTTAACCTTGCCAATTCGGTGTCTATCTGCCTGTATGAGATATGGCGACAGCTTGGCTTTACGGGAGATGTTGGCGAGAGCGTGGGCTATCATCGACTATCGTCTCGTCTTGAGGATTGATCGGTTTTAATATTAAAGGCGATGTTTTGTGCATCGCCTTTTTGTTTAGGGTTATTTAGCTTTAGGTTTTACAGGCAATTCGGTGGCTTGGGCAGTCCTGCGATGCGATTCACGTGACGTGCCACTAGGCCTGTGTTAAATAATGCTTGTAATTTGGCATTATTAATCTCATCATCGGGTAGGGTAGATGATAAATGCTTGATAAGTGGGCGTGTGGCGGGACTGTGATGGTATTTATCAAAAAAAGCCCGCACTTGCATTAAGATTCGATAGTGAACATCGGTAAGCTCGACATCCAGCGCATCCGCCAAAGTCTGTGCGACACTTAGCGTCCATTGTGTGTGGTCTTGGAGGTGTCCATCAGCATCTAATACTAAGTCTGTCATTAAAACTCCAATATGCTGTCAAATAAAGACAAATCAACTTGCGCACTTTCTGTCTGTGTAAGCATGTCTTTGATAGCATCATCGAATTGATTAACATCAAACGTCGTCCAAGCCTTGGGTAGGTCGTACAGTTCAAGCGATTGAACCATGCCATAGAGGCGCGATTCCTCATCTGCTAAGATAACATTAGACTTGTCCGCAAAATAAAACTGCACCTCGTGATCGAAGCTTGCTAAGGTAAAACCTAACGCGATCGCTTCATAAGTGATTAGCTCACTGTCTGATTTTATATTGATTAAGAATCTCATGCCAATCTCTCACTAAAACTGAATCACGGTGGCGCCGTCATCAATCCGTAATGCCAACTCTGATAGCCCAACCAGACGAAAGGGCGCGCGTAGATTATCGCCATTAAGACCGTGTCGATTGGCGTTATCGACATCAGTAATACCGCGCGCCAATGCCGTGCTGACACAGACCGGTAGGTCTAGATTGTGCTGCTTTGAAAGTTTCACCCATTCATCGCTAATGCTGGGCACATCGGCGGTTTGCCAAAGTAGGCGGCTGGCTGTATATGCGCCATCACCATAAAAAAATACGCTAAGCATCTCGCCAGCTGTTAAGCGTTCTTTGGCGGTGTGTAGTGCCTGTTTGCTCTGGTTGCTGTGAGGGCTTGAAGTGATGAGTAATAAAGTTGCCATAAATCAAAAAATCACCAAATTTATGCTTATTATAGCCTAATTTTTGGTGTAAAATGGCAAAATTGAGCGGCTTTTTAAAATTTATCCATCATGATGACACCTGTATTCACACCCAATCAAACCGAGCTTGAGATTCTAAGTCTTGCCAGTCCTTTTGCTTACTCAGTGTACGATAAAAAAATTGACGAGGCACAAGCATTCTTGGGGGAGTTTGGCTTTGAGCGTGCGTTGACCCGAGGTGATTTTGATGTGCTGATTGGGCGTTTTGCAGCGCATTCCGATGAAAACGCTGTCATGACAGGGTTTAGACAGCTTCGTAATCTACTCATGCTAAAATGGGTCTGGCAGGATGCGCTGGGCGTGATAGAGCTTGAAAAGTTGATGGGGGAGCTCTCAGAATTTACCAACGCCTGCATCTGCCATGCCAAAAACCACGTCTATGATAGGTTGGTCGAGAGATATGGCGTGCCGATGACGGTGGTCGAGGGGCGAAAGCAGGTAGATGAATTCGCCGTGATCGCCATGGGTAAGCTGGGTGCGATGGAGCTGAATTTATCCAGTGACATTGATTTGATCTTTATTCATAAGGGTGTGGGCGAGACTGACACGAGCGAACACGGCAGAAAAAGCATCGACAATCAAAAATTCATGACCAATCTGGGTCGTGGCATCATCCGTCTGCTCGATGAGGTGACGGCAGATGGCTTTGTATTTCGAGTGGATATGCGACTGCGCCCGTGGGGTGATGGCTCGCCGCTTGTGATGACGACGGCCGCACTTGAGAAGTATTTTGGTCAGCATGGACGTACTTGGGAGAGATTTGCTTGGCTAAAAGCACGAGTAGTGAATGAGGTTTCTGAGCCGTTCTTGACCCAGATGCTCAATCTGCGCAAGAACTTCGTCTATCGTTATTATATTGACTACAGTGCGTTCGGTGCGCTGCGTGAGATGAAGTCGATGATCGTCAGCCAGCAGACGCAGCGTCAGGATCTAGATAATGTCAAGCTGGGTGTTGGTGGTATTCGTGACATTGAATTTATCGTGCAGGCATTCGCACTGATATATGGTGGTCATCAGGCGGCGCTCGGAGAGAATTTATCCTGTCTTTCCGCCATTGGTGTACTTGATGAGTTTGATTATCTGTCCCGCGCTGAGGCGGATGAGTTGGCGTCAGCTTATCGATTCTTAAGACGGCTAGAGCACGCCATCCAAGCACGTCATGACAAACAAACTCAAAAACTTCCTAACGACCTCGATGAATTAACTGCCATCGCTCAGATTATGGGGTTTGATGGTGTTGATGATTTTCGGCAGGTGCTTGACACGCATCGGCAAAAGGTGTCTGTGCCTTTTGAGCGCATGGTGACGGATCGTCAAAGTCCTACCCAGGAGCTCAGTGACACTAAGGATGCTTGGCAAGAAATCAAAGACGTGCTAAGTGATGAAAGCGTACAAGCGCTTGATGAATTCATGTCATCAAAGTTGGTGCAGGGTCTGGATGATGAACCAAAATCCCGCCTAGAATCTGCCTATCCCATCATATTACACGCGCTATTAGAGCACGCCAAAAAAGATGGTGTAGAGCGTGCAGACATGGCAGTATCAAGGTTGGTGAGCTTGCTTGAGGCGATATGTCGCCGCTCGATTTATCTTGTGATGATCGCTGAGAACCCAAATGCCACCATTGCGCTCATCCCGATGTTGTCAGCAAGTCCATGGATCGCCAAAGAGCTGGCTTTATACCCCATGCTGCTGGATAACTTTTTACAAAAGCGCTATTTGCATTTGCCCGATAAAGCAGAACTTGCCGACATTCTGCGTCAAAGCTTGCTTCGGGTGGAGCGTTTTGATGATGAAAGTTATTTGGCAAATATTCGATTATTTAAAAAGACTCAAGTTTTGGCTGTGGCGACTGCCGATGTTTTGGGGCTGCGTCATATCATGAAAGTGTCTGACAGCTTAACGTTCATCGCTGAGGTGGTGGTGGAGTCAGCACTGTATCGCGCCTTTGATGAATTGGTGTGTAAGCACGGCTATCCAATGCTACAAAATGGCGAGAGAGCAAGTCATGCGCACATTGGCTTTGCAATCATTGGCTATGGCAAGCTTGGTGGCATTGAGATGTCTTACGCCTCCGACTTGGATGTGGTGTTCTTACATGAGATCGATGAAAAGGCAGACACGGATGGTGAGCGTGCGGTGAGCGGCATGAAATTCGCCTCTCGCCTGATCCAAAAGATTCTTACCTATCTAACCACACAGACTCGCGATGGTCGCGCTTATGAGATTGACATGAGGCTTCGACCTTCGGGCAATGCTGGCGTGATGGTGGTCTCTTCGCATGCGTTCGAGGTGTATCAGCATGACAAGGCGTGGGCATGGGAACATCAAGCGTTGGTGCGGGCGCGTGCCATCGCTGGGGATGTGCGCGTGATGGCAAGCTTTGATAAGATTCGCACTGACATTCTAACCAAGCCTTATGATAAGGCGAAAGTGCGTACGGATGTCATCGAGATGCGCCAGAAGATGCAAACCCATCTGGGCAATAAAGACAGTGGGAGGGCGGAGTATCAATTCCATCTAAAACAGGACTTTGGCGGTCTGGTGGATATTGAGTTCTTGGCGCAGTATGTGGTGCTTGCCTTTGCTCATGATTACCCGAACCTAGCCATATGGTCAGATAATGTTCGTATCTTTGAAGAAGTAGCGAAAACTGGGCTGTGGAGCGTGGAGCGCTGCGAGAAATTAACCCAAAGCTATCTAAACCTACGCAAAAAAACCCATGAACTTGCTCTGATGGAGCAAAAAATCATCGTCCAAGACGACACTTGGCAGGAGACTCGTGAGTTTGTCCGCGGGGTTTGGGATAGGGTGTTGGGTTAGGTTAGTCCATGACTTCATTATTAAATATTTGTTTGGCAAAATTTTGCCATGAAATGGGCTGATAATGTTGTTTTATGTGTTGCTCTTTTTGGGTGATGTAATCGGGATTATTGATTAAAAACAAGAACTTATCACACCAAGCATTGACATCATGCGGACTGATATAGTCAATAAAATCACCACCTGCTTCTGGCAGGGCGCCTGCATTTGATGCTAAACAGTATTTACCCATAGAGAGGGATTCTGCCACAGGTAAGCCATAACCTTCGATAAATGAAGGATATATCGTAAACCAACAATGTTTAAATAAAGTGATGAGTTGGTGGTCAGTAATGTTATTTAGCATGACAATCTTGTCTTTAATGCGTTCATCGGTGGTTAGGTTATGTAATAGTTCATCAACTTTCCAGCCTTGCCTGCCAACAAAATAAACTTTTGGCAAATGGTCAATGCCTTTTTCTAATAATTGAAGATACATCTCATAAATCAAGGCATGGTTTTTACGAATCTCAATGGTGGAAACAAACAGCAAATAAGGTTCATGGATTGAAGATTGTATAAAAGTATCATCACTGCCACTACCTGCTTTGGTATGCAAATCACAACCCAAGGTTAAAACCTGCATGGGAACAAGTGGTAGGTTATTTTTTTGATAATAATCTATAAGTTCATGTTTGGTAAAGTTAGAATTGCAATAGAAAATATCCACCACTTTGGCAGCTTCTTTTATGTACTCAAAAAATAATTGAGTATTGGCATTAAAAAAATATTGAGGATAATTAATGGGAATTAAATCATGGCACAAAACTTTTAAAGTAATATCCTTTCTTTTTTTGATGAATGCAAAAGAACGCATTTCAAGATGACCAAGTTTTTGCCCAACACCGATAATCGTGTCATTATCATTAAAGCAATGATTAACAATACCAAATAAAAATTTGATTTTGTTAATTCTTTTTAAAACACTTCTTTTAAATTTCTCAGGAAACTTAGGCTTGGTTGTCTGTGGATAATTGCCATTTTTTAAGTTTTGTAATGTTTGGCGTAATTTTTCATTTTCAATAATCACAAAACCCATGCGGTCATCAAATGTACAAAAGCCGATGTTTTTTCCTTGTTGTTGCAATTGGTAAGCGTACAGGCATAACTCGTATTCGGTGCGAGCAATGCCAGAGAATTTGGTTTCAAATAAAATATTTGAGATGTTAATCCAAATCATAATGACTCTCTTGGGTGGAGAAAATTATTCTTTAAATTTGCCCATGGATTTTAGGGTGTTTTTAAAGAGTCTGGCGAAAACGATGTATGTGCTGGATAAAAAATTAAGCCAAGTGCCTTGATTCACCACATAGCCTTTATGACTTGCATAATGCCCTTTTAGGACTTTTGTGTGAGCGGTATTAGACTCTAAAGCGCTATAAACAAAGCCGATGTCTTTATCAAATCTTTCAAAGCGAATGGAGTATAAATGTTTTATTTCGTGAATGGCTTTGGTGTATGCAATGGGACCTGTAACGAACAATACGCCACGCTTGCCATAACTATGCACACCATAGTGCCATGCTCGGTAGTTTAAAATGTTATCCACGACTGAATCTAATATATGTTTCATGACGGGTGAATGTTTTTCACAGATGATAAACCATTGTTGGTATTCGCCATCTTTGATGCCAAGCTCTTCGGTAAGATATAAAAATTTACCCGTGCCTTCGTCTTTTTGCCCTGCTTCATTTTGCCATTGGGTAACAATAAAGGTATCATCGGGCTTGATGACTTCACTTAATGGATGGGTGCAAGTGCTTTTGATGTCAAGATATACACCGCCTTCATGGTAGAGTACCAAATAGCGGAATAAATCGGCTTTGGCTGCTCCATAGACAGGATTGATGCGATGATAAGCATCCAAAATCCGACCATCGTCATGTGCCTTGATGTATGCCAATACAGCATCATCATCATAAAAACGGTATTCCCAATCAGGATTTTTATCCTTAAGTTCGGCAACAATCGGAGCAATGGGTGTTGGCAGCGTTTGGGTTTTATAGGTTTGATGAATGATTTTAGGAATTGCCATTGCCAGTCCTACCATAAATGTCATCAAAACGAACGATGTCATCTTCGCCCAAATAGTCGCCAGATTGCACTTCGATAATCTCCAGTGGAATCTTACCAGGGTTCTCCAAAGAATGGGTTTCACCAAGGGGGATATATACCGACTCGTTTTTTGCTAATAAAAAACTCTCATCTGCTTTATGGATTTTTGCGGTGCCATTTACCACAATCCAATGTTCAGAGCGGTGATGGTGCATTTGCAAAGACAGCTTTTGGCCGGGATTGACAACGATGTGCTTGACTTGATAGCCTGTATCCTTGGCAAGGCTGTCATAATGACCCCAAGGGCGATACGCTTCTCGATGAATGTCGTGTTCGTATCGGTCGTTGTTCTTGATTTTTTGAACAATGTGCTTTATGTCTTGGGCGTGGTCTTTATTTGCAACCAAAATGGCATCTTTGGTTTCAACCACGACCAAATTCTCCACCCCCACCAAAGTGATTAGGCGATTTTCACTATGAGCATAGTTATTATGACTGTTGTGGGTGATGACATCGCCAATTAAGATATTGTTTTCTTGGTCTTTGGTTTGGATGTCCCATAATGCCGACCAAGAACCAACATCGCTCCAGCCTGCATTTAAAGCAACAACCACTGCATTGTTGGTGTTCTCCATGACGGCATAATCAATAGAGTCAGAGCGACAGCTTTCAAAAATGGCTTTATCAATGCGAATAAAATCCAAGTCTTTCTGGGTGTTTAGCATGGCTTTTTGGCAAACGTCTGCAATATCAGGTGCATGAGTGGCCAGCTCCTTTAGATACTGACTTGCCTTAAACATGAACATCCCACTGTTCCACAAAAAATCCCCGCTTTGCAGGTAGTTTTGGGCGGTAGCGTAATCGGGCTTTTCTACAAAGGTGTCAATATGGTGCCCGTGTAATACGGCTTTGCCTTGTTTGATGTAGCCGTAACCTGTCTCGGGATGTGTGGGCGTGATGCCAAAAGTGACCATGTTGTCTTGCAGGGCAAGCTCATGGGCGTTGATGATACTTTCGGTAAATGCTTTTTCATCATTGATGACATGGTCAGCAGGCAACACAAGCATGACGGCATCGTCATTTTGCTTTAGGTGATATGCCACCAAAGCAGTTGCAGGGGCGGTATTTTTGCCAACAGGTTCAAGAATAATGGTTGGATGAACACCAATCTTACGCACTTGTTCTGCCACTAAAAAACGATGTTCTTCATTGCAGATCAATATGGGTTCAGCACAATTTAATTCTTTTAAACGCAGAACGGTTTTTTGCAGTAGAGTGTGTTCATCCAGCCCTAAAGTAAGAAATTGTTTTGGGTATTTAGTTCTTGACAAGGGCCATAGTCGAGTACCGCTACCGCCAGCCATGATGACAGGAATAATGTTGGTGGAATGCATAATGATGTTCCTATTTTATTTATTCTTGTTAGACCGATTCATCTGCCACAGCATGATGTATTTATCGAACGTATAGCCCAAAGACGCTGCCGCCAAAATATAGCCATACGCTCCGCCCATAAAGTCTGCACGGATAATATACTCACGCACAAATGAAAACCACGAGCGAGCGAGCAGTCCTGCCATGCTTACCGTTTTGCCTTTTTTGTGTTTTTCTTTTGCCCAATCAAAGCTATATCGGATGTTTTTTACCAAAAAATGGTGTAGATTGTCGTTGGTAATGTGGGGTAAATAGCCCTTTAGTACCACGCTTGGCACGCCTTGTTGGTCAAGTGATTCATGGACTTCTAAATCCGAATATTTAAAATGCGTGGGAGTATAGAGCCGAGCAAGCTTGTCGGTGTACCATGAGCGTGGCTGAACCTCCACACCACAAAAGGTATTGACCCGAGCAATGGCAAAGACCTTATCCGTCTGTACAGGCTGTCTTAACACATCGGCGATAGACAGCCTTAATTGTTGATCAAGGCGTTCGTCCGCATCCAGCACCAATACATAATCGCTCGTGGCGTAGGACTGAGCAAGTTGGCGTTGTTTACCAAAGCCTTGCCAGTCGGTATTGACGTACCATTTTGCCCCAAAAGATTCAGCAATCTTGCGAGTATCATCGGTGCTACCGCTATCTAGGATAATGATTTCATCTACCAAATCATGCACGGTATCAAGGCACGCTTTTAGGTGCTTAGATTCGTTTTTGCAAATCATGACAAGCGACAGCGTGCTTTTTTTTTCTGTTAAGTCAATAGGCGCAAGAGTTTTGGCAAATTCTACTGATTTTAAAAACGCTTGTTCGGCTTGGTTGTGGGTCAAATCGTACAAAATGGCATATTTATTAAAGGTGTATTGGGTAAACATGAGCGAGTAAATCAGCCCATACCTGCCCTGCAAAAATCGTCCGTCCACAAAATATTGCTTAAAAAACGCCCAAAACGGATTTAAAATCACCTTGCTAAATTTGCCTTTTTTGCCCTGTCTGTGCCTATCGTCCGCCCATGCTTTGGCGTATTCTAGGCGTTTGGTGAGCCAAAATAGGGGTGTGTCTGCCGTATGATGTCTCATAAAGCCGTCAAGCGTGGCAGTACTTGCCCCATTTAGCACGACCGATTCATGCACTAAGTTATCGTCATAATTGTATTTTTTGGGATACAGTCGCCAATGAGCCTTGACTGCCCATAGTCTGTTGTCAATCTCATATCCAAAAATACAGTCTATGCGTTTGATGCCATATACCGTATCAGCAGGGGGATTTTTGATGACCGCCAAAACGCTCTGTTTTAGCTCATTGGTTATCTCTTCGTCAGCGTCTAGTGCCAGTATCCACTCGCCTGTGGCATAAGATTGGGCAATTTGTCGCTGCCTGCCAAAGCCTTGCCAGTCGGTATTGACGTGCCATTTTGCCCCATATTGTTCGGCAATTTCACGGCTGTTGTCGGTGCTGCCGCTATCTAAGATGATAATCTCGTCCGCCAAGCCGTCTAGGGCAGGCAAGCTGATTGCCAAATTTTTGGCTTCATTTTTGACAATCATGACGACCGATAGGGGGTATTGATTTTGCATGGGTGATTACTGTGGATAAATTCTGGATATTATACTTATTAATTTGCATAATTTTAAGTGGTTAATGATATATTTTTTCATTAACATTTTAGGTGGCAACCCGAGTAAAAACCTCTCTTAACTCAAAACTGGTATGAAGCTGACTGACCCCATCAATTTTGCTCAATCTATGGAGTAAAAACTCTTCATAATGACTCATATCACGCACCACCACCTTTAATAGATAATCTTCCGACCGTCCTGTAACAAGGCTACATGACACCACTTCATCAAAGGTTTTGATGTGATTTTCAAATTCGCCAAAGCGTTCGGCGGTGTGTATATCCATACTGACCGCCACAAAGACGGACAATGTATTGCCAAGCGAGCGAGCGGATGTGTGGGCGTGATAACCTGTGATAACACCCATGTCTTCAAGCCGTTTAATCCTGCGAATGACAGGCGTGGCGGTCAGATTGACCCGCTCACAGATGTCGGCAACAGCAAGGCGAGCGTTGTCCGTGAGTAGTTTTAGGATTTTATGGTCAATGGGGTCTAGATTAATGGCGTTCATGTTGAGAAATTATCAAAATTTGGCGGATTTTACCATAAATTTATCATTTTTTGGTAAATATGGCTAAAATATGCCAAAAATTTTTGTAAAATTGGTAAAAATTAGTGCAAAATTTTGGTATGATAATACAATCACTTATTAAGGTTTCCCGTTTGTCCTGAGTTTATCGAAGGGCAGGAAAATCCTTGTGGTTCGACAAGCTCACCACGAACGGTTTTAATTTAAAAAATATAGCGAGCCTAGACATGACAACACCCAAAATCACCCCAAAAAATCCTGCGTTTGATTTTACCAAATACCGCCCCTTTGAATTTGCCCCAAACCTGCCCGACCGCACTTGGTGCGACAGACGCATAGAAAAAGCCCCAATTTGGGCGAGCGTGGATTTGCGAGACGGCAACCAAGCCTTGATTGACCCCATGACCATTGAGCAAAAATTGCGCTTTTTTAAGCTGCTCGTGGCGGTTGGGTTTAAAGAGATTGAGATTGGTTTTCCGTCTGCTGCCCAAGTAGAATTTGATTTTACACGCTTACTTATTGAAGGAAACCATGTGCCTGATGATGTTACTTTGCAGGTGCTTGTACAGGCTCGTGAGCATTTGATTGAGCGTACCTTTGAGAGCCTAAAAGGGGCAAAACGTGCCATTGTTCACGTTTATAACAGCACGTCAAGAGTGCAACGCGATAAGGTATATCAGCTTGATAAGGACGGTATTAAGGCGATTGCGGTGGGTGGAGCGACTTTGCTAAGAGACATTGCGGGGCGTTATCCTGAGACCGAGTGGATTTTTCAGTACAGCCCTGAGAGTTTTAGCCAGACCGAGACCGATTTTGCCGTAGAAGTGTGCCAAGCGGTGTGCGATGTGTGGCGACCCCAAGACGGTCAAAAAGTGATTTTGAACCTACCTGCAACGGTAGAAGCGTCCACGCCCAATCTATATGCCGACCAGATTGAGTATTTTTGTCGTCATTTGCCAAGCCGTAAAGACGTGATTGTGAGTCTGCATACGCACAATGACCGTGGCTGTGGGGTGGCGGCAAGTGAGTTTGGCGTGATGGCAGGGGCTGACCGTGTGGAAGGCACATTGTTGGGTAATGGCGAGCGTACGGGCAATATGGATATTTTGACCATGGCGATGAACCTGTACACACAAGGGGTGGACCCTGAGCTTGACTTGTCGCAGGTGAGCGAGATTGTGCAAGTGGCGACCGATTGCACCAATCTGCCTGTACACCCACGCCATGCCTATGTCGGTGAGCTTGTGTTTACCGCATTTAGCGGTTCGCACCAAGATGCCATTAAAAAGTCGCTTGACTATAACGAAAAACACCCCGAAACCGAACAGCATTGGGACGTGGCATACTTACCGATTGACCCTGTGCATATTGGACGCAGTTATCAAGACGTGGTGCGTATCAATAGCCAGTCGGGTAAGGGCGGGGCGGCGTATATCTTACAGCGTCATTATGGCTTTGATTTGCCACGTTGGACGCAGATTGATTTTGCTAAAGTGGTGCAGAACCAAGCCGAGAGTTTGGCTCGTGAGCTAAAAACAGATGAGCTCCTTGACATCTTTACCAAGACTTATCTGACCCAAGAGACCTTTAAATTAAGCGATTATCAGATTAACAACAAGGGCGGAGATGTGTCATTTAACGGGCAAATCGCCACGCCATCCGATGTGCTAGAAATCATCGGGCAGGGCAATGGGGCATTGTCGGCATTCATTGGCGGTCTTGTTAAGGCGACAGGTAAGGATATCCACGTTACCAATTATTCAGAGCATGCCATTAACGTCAAGGCGACCGAAAGCCTGCTTGATGACGAGTTTGGCGACAACCAAACCAATTCAGCGGCGGCATCATACGTTCAGTTAAATATTGACGGCAAAGTGTATTCGGGCATTGGCGTGTGCAGCAGCACCGTATCGTCGATGTTAAAAGGCGTGTTGTCAGCTTTAGCCCAAACTTGGTAAGATAAGCAAATAAAATAGCGCAATCTGTGATTGGATTGCGCTATTTTTTGTGATGAAATTTAACAATTTGATAATTTTGACACTGGTGAATTGCGATTCACACCAAAGGATAAACAATGATCCATTTTAATCTAGCAAAGACAATCGATAACGCCACCGACCTATCCTTGATGGGGAAGATGGCGAACCGCCACGGACTTATCGCAGGTGCGACTGGTACAGATAAGACCATCTCGCTTCGTAAGATGGCAGAGGAATTTAGCCGAGCGGGAGTGCCTGTGTTCTTGGCGGACGTGAAGGGTGATTTATCAGGCATTGTCAAGTTAAGCGAGTCAACTGGTAAGGTTGGTGAGCGCATGGCACAGTTCGGTTTGGATGAGAATTACCTGTCTGGCTTTCCTGTGCGATTTTGGGATGTATTTGGTCAGACAGGTATTCCTGTGCGTGTGACGGTTAGCCAAATGGGTGCGATGCTACTAGCAAGATTGATGAATTTGAATGATATTCAAGAAGGGCTTTTGAATGTTGTATTTAAAGTCGCTGATGATAATGGCTGGCATATCCTAGACCTAAAAGACCTGCGTACGATGCTGACTCACATCTTGGATAATGCCAAAGAATATCGCACCAAATATGGTAACATCTCACCTGCCAGCGTAGGGGCAATTCAGCGTCAGCTACTACAGTTTGAAAGTGAAGGTGCGGATACTTTCTTTGGCGAGCTTGCCCTAAACCTTCAAGATTGGGTGCAAACCAATGACGGCAAAGGTATCATTAACATCCTAAATTCCGAGAAGCTCATGCGTGTGCCACGCTTGTATAGTGCGTTTTTACTTTGGTTCTTGGCGGAGATTTTTGTGACTTTGCCTGAGGTGGGCGACCTTGATAAGCCAAAATTTGTATTATTCATTGATGAGACGCATTTGTTGTTTGATAATTCACCAAAAGCACTGGTGGAGCAGATTGAGCAGGTGGTGCGACTCATCCGTTCAAAAGGTGTAGGTGTGTACTTCGTCACCCAAAATCCATTGGATTTGCCTGATAGCATCCTGGGTCAATTGGGCAATCGCATCCAGCACGCCTTACGCGCGTTCACACCACGCGATCAAAAAGCCGTCAAGGCGGCGGCTTTAACTTTGGTTAGTCTTTCGCCTAGAAAGAGCGACGCCATCAAGATGATCGCAGCACCTGCCGCATAAGTTAAAAATGCCACTAAGGAAATCGATGCTTCGCTGAACGCCCAAGTCTCAAAGAAATATAAACAAAATATCCCAAAAAAGAATAACAGGGCATAATGATGCCAGTATCGTGAGAGTGTGCGGCATTCGATACGCAGCTTGGGCTTTGATAGACAATAGATAGCAATGATGATAAAGGCGATGAAGCATTTATAAAAGGCGAGAACGCTGGGCGTCAGTCCTGCCTGAAGTCCAAAACGCGTAAATACCCCAATCGTACCATTTAGCATCGCTGCTATGAGTGCCAGATATTCAGCGCGCATGGGCGTGATTTTGAGGTTCATCGATCAATCGTATTGATTACCAACGCGTGCTATCAGCACTCATGAACTCTGCAGCACTGTCTAGTAATTTTGCCATCTCGTTATGCTTGATGGGGTGTAGTGGTACGTGTACAAGCCAATCGTTACCGTCTTTTTTTAGGTGCCATGCGATGATGGCATGGGTATTTTTGTCAAGTGATGCCAATTCAAACTCATGTGCCAATACGCCATCGTTATCTCTTAAGATGCCCAACCCTTTAGTAGCGCGTGTCAGACAGTGACGATGATGGCTGGCGATGACGATGAGAATGTGATGGGTTTTCTTGTCCAGTTTATCTAGATGTAGGTCGATTTTTTCTTGATTGATGAATTTATCTTCGAAGCTGGTTGCGCCCGTGAGTGCATCGCCGCCATGACGCACACTGTTATCGTCTGTGCGAATGTTACCGTAATAAACGCGTTGTAATTCACTGCCGCTTTGATCCAGCAGTACGCACGCCATGTCAATATCCATGGGTGTTGGCTTCTTATTCATCTTAGGTAGACAAGACAGAAGTGCCTGAATGCCTTCTTTGTTGATTTCTGTAGCTTCATAGCGCACAGCAGGCGTGATGATTTGCCCACTAAGTCCTAATTCGCTTAGTGTCTTGGGTTCAAAAAAAGCTCTTAATGGTTTATCAATCGGTGATTGCGACATGGTTTTCCCCTTTAATTTTTTGCTATTGTAACAAATTTTCTATAAAAAACCTAATGTATCAACATAAGGATGTTGATATCATCTAACGAAAATTTGCCAAAACAGATGGCTTGGCACTAACCAATAACAAAAACTAACACATTTGTTTGCTCAATGATGCTATCATTGTAGAAAATCAGAACTTATTTTTAATTATTGTTAAATAAATCTACCAGTTTTGGATAAAGTTTTTAAAGTTGAATACCATGACAAAAACAATCATTCAAGCCTTAATGCTATGTACGCCATTGGCGTTATTGGGCTGTCAGCACAATAATGATGTGGCGACACCCAATCGCGAGCCGACCACCATCACCAAGTCTTTGGCGGATGAGCTGTACGATTATGATTGGCGGCTTGTTGCGTCTGATGATGCTCGATTTAATCAGTTCATTGAGGCACGCTCGGTGTATTTGACGGCGGCTGAGGATCGATTAAGCTTTGGCGTGGGGTGCAATGTGCATTCGGCTGGCTTTACGCTTGCCAAGGATGTCTTGACCATCAGTGACGGTGTTGCTGCGACTAGCAAAGCGTGCAACCCCATTGCTCATGAGGCTGAACGAGCGTTGGTGGCGTCATTTAACAATGCCAAATTGACGCTAAAAGTTCAAAATGATCGTCAGGCTGTTCTGACGCACACGCACCAAGATAAAAGCTGGACATGGCAAGGAATCAAAAAACCTGACGTGCTGTACGGTGAGCCGGTGGCGTTATACTGGGAGATTGAGCCTGAGCCGATATTATGTGCCAATAATGCCCCAAACTGCCTTAAGGTGCGCAATGTACGCTATGATGAGCAAGGCATTAAGATGGGTGCGGGTGCTTGGCGTGAGTTTGATGATGTGATTGAAGGCTATCATCATGAGGCTGGTGTGAGTAAAATCATCCGTTTAAAAGCCTATACAGACAAATCCACAGGCGAAACTGTCCATGTCTATGACGGCACGGTAGAATATGGATTGGCTGATCGTTGATGATGACACACTATAAATAAAGCACCGTGATATGGGTGCTTTATTTATATCTGATGAGAATTTAACACAGTCGAATCAAATCATCAGCGTAAGTTCAAGAAATCTTCTTCGGACAGTCGCCAGCGGCCTTTCTTCTTTGAGCTACTGCGACCTGCCAATGCCGTATTGCCCAGAAGCTTATGCATGGAATGGCTTGAATGCGCATGGCAAATGGCGCACGCCAAACCATCGGCGGCATCCGCTTGCGGCACGACCTCTAATGACAAAATGCGGCACACCATGGCACAGACTTGTTCCTTGTCGGCGGCGCCATAGCCGCAGACGGCTTGTTTGATTTGGCGGGCGGTGTATTCTGACACCATCAGATCAAGCGCGGTTAAGGCAGCGATGGCAGCGCCGCGAGCTTGCCCCAGTTTTAGCGCAGAATCAGGGTTACTTGCCATGAATACTTGTTCGATGGCGGCGTGCATGGGCTGATCGCTGTATTTTTGGTAGTGCTTGACGATGCGCGACACCCCAGAGAATATCTGTCCTATGCGTGTCGGCATGTCGCTGCCATCGGTGCGAATCGTCCCTGCATCTAAGAAGGTAAGCTTGTCCGCTTGGGTGCTGATGATGCCATAGCCCGTCATGCGTGAGCCAGGATCGATGCCGATGATAAGTGTCATAAATTCGCCAAAAGTGTCAAAACTGAATAATTGTGCTAAAATCTAAAATGCTGGGCTTGAATTTTTTATATTTGCCCAAATTTTTGAATGCACCAAGAGGTTGCCATAGTATAGCGCATTTTTGGTTGTTTTTGAATTTATTCACTGTTTAGGTTTTTTAAGGAAAATATATGGGTGCTGTTGTTGGCATTGCGTTGGTTTGGTTTGTCATTGAGATGCTGCTTTGGTATCTTGTTGCGCAGTTTGTGAGTGGCTGGTGGGTGTTCTTTTGGTTCATCATCGCTGCTGTCATCGGTCTGATGCTGATTAAAAATGCCGCCGCCACGCTTAACCCAATGGCGCAGCAGCTAAAACAAATGCAAAGCGGCGTTATCCCCAACCCTGCCAATCAGCCCGCTGAATCTACCGTTGCTAAGTCAGTTGCGACAGGGATTGCAGGTCTACTACTGTTACTACCAGGATTATTGAGTGATGTGGGTGCGGTATTGTTGCTGTTGCCATTCGTGCAGCGCAAACTTACCAACGCTGCCAAGAATTACGCCCTAAAAAACCAAGACAAGATGATACAGATGATGTCTCGTCAGATGGGTGGTCAAAGCCCATTTGGCATGGGTGGCACTGTTAATCCCAATAACCCATTCGGACAAGGCAATCCGTTCGGTCAAGGTGGCGGCTTTAGTGGTTTTAGCAAAGGCGGTTTTAATCAAGGCACGACCGTGGATGGAGAGGCTAAACCCGTCCAAAAAGACATTAAGCGATTGCCATCTGCCAATGATGAATGATTAAAATCTACCTAACCTGTCCAGTGTGGCGGGTTTTTTATTGCGCACCGTGATTGTTTTGGTTAATATAAAGACTTTATGAAGTGGATAAATGATGATGAGAAAGGCTATTTTGCTTGGTGGAATATTGATGTTGGCTGGGGCTGTTCACGCCAAAGAGCTGCCCGAAGGATTTAATGAGCTTATACGCACCGATGAAGGCTGTTATCTTAACAACTCATTCCCAAAGCCCAAAGAAACTGCCTCATGGACAGGCGGCTGTGTTGATGGTTGGGCTGACGGATTTGGGGTGATGCGCTGGTATAGTGATGGCGTGCTAACTGAGACCTATGTCGGTGAATACAAGAAAGGCAGGATCAATGGCGTGGGACAGTACACATGGCAAGATGGTGGCATTCAAACAGGTGTCTGGGTGGATGATGTCATGCAAGGATTGGGCGAGGCTATCTCGGGCAAGGGGCGGCATCGTGGCGATGTCTATGTTGGTAATTTCAAAGATGGCATGATGCATGGACGAGGTAAGTATCATTTTCACATGCATAATGAAGATTTTCAAAAACTATCAGGCGGCAGGGCGGTTGATTTGAGTGACATTTCGGTTCGCAGCGGGAAATATTGGGTTCTTGATGTTATTCATGATCATAATGACGTGGTAGCAGTGTGCGGCATCCATGAGCATGAATACTGTGAGTAGCCAATCCGCGACGTGACACGGATTTGGTGTAAGGTACTGATTTAACCTGCAAATTGCGCTTGGCACAGCTTGATGAATTCGTGCCCGAATTTACGAATCTCGCTGTCGTCACGCACCGCAATCCAACTCGTGAATCGCCCAAAGTGTGTGATGGGGATCGCCACAAGGTCTGGATAATGCTTGGGCTCGTAAGCCATCTCAGCGATGATGCCAATGCCAAGACCTGATGATACATAGGTGCTAATCACATCGGAGTCAAGCGCCGCTAGGACGATGTCTGGGGTCAGCCCTTTTTTGGCGAATGCCTTGTCAATCGCACCGCGACCGGTAAAACCGCCATGATATGTCACAATCGGATAGCTCGCCAAAGTAGGCAGATCCACACCATCAATCACGCCTGCCAGCTCCGCCAGTTCGTGATCCTTAGGCACGATGACCACATGCGACCAATCATAATAGCGGTGGCAGCGCAGAATGTCATTATTGAGCAGGCTCTCGGTAGCGATGCCAATATCGGCCTGTCCGCGAATCACCATCTGCGCGATGGTCTCTGGGTCGGCTTGTTGAAGTACCAGATTGACTTTGGAGAATTTCTCGCGGAACGCCTTGATGATGCTAGGCAGAACGTAGCGCGCCTGAGTGTGTGTGGTGGCGACCGTCAGTGTACCTGCCGCGGCATCATTAAAATCAAGACTTAGATTCTCAATCGTACGAATCTCAGCAAATATCGCTTCAATGTGCGGCAATAATGCCTTACCAATGGGTGTCAGCCCTGTCAGTCGTTTACCTTGACGTGTGAAGACGTCTGATTTTAGCTGGTTCTCTAGAGCGGCGATTTGTTTGGATAGGCTCGATTGGCTGGTGTGTAGCAGTTCGGCAGCTTGACTAAGGTTATAGCCATTGACCACGGTGTGCCAGACGGTTTCGAGTTGTTTTAGCTGGATTTGTAGGTGACGCTGATTGATGACGATGTCAATTGCCATGAGAATGCTCGATTGTAAACCAAAAGACCAAAAATGTTCGTAAGAAATAAAGCTGCCGATGAGTGGCTTTAACTCTGCCATTATAAAAATACTGACATAAAAACAAACCGCTAAGACAGTAAAAGTATATTCCAAAATTGAATATACTGCAAAAGTTTATTCTAAATAATGACTTAATTAACAATAAACTTTGCAAAAAAAGCATTTTTATCTTAATATTGCACCATTTATCTTAATTTTAAGATTTATATTATTATCAAAAGAGATGGTTCATGACTGACTTGGTTCGCTCGACTTCGTCGTTCGCCGCCTTTAAAGAGGCGTATTTTAACCCGCAGGCGCTTGCCATGCTGTTCTTGGGCTTCGCTGCTGGTGTGCCGATTGTGCTAATTTTTAGTAGCTTGGGGCTTTGGCTGCGTGAGGCGGGCATTGATCGCAGTACGGTGACGATGTTTAGCTGGGCGGCTTTGGGTTATTCGTTCAAATTCATCTGGTCGCCTTTGGTGGATGTACTGCCCGTACCTGTGCTTAATAAATGGCTTGGTCAGCGTCGCGCTTGGCTATTATTGACACAGATGGGCATCATCGGTGCGATCGTGCTCATGGCGAGTGTCGATCCAGCAGAGTCTAGGCTATCCATCATGGCGCTGGGTGCGGTGCTGCTTGGTTTCTCGGCGGCGACGCAGGATATTGTGATTGATGCGTATCGTATCGAATCAGCACCCAGTCAGATGCAGACCGCGCTGTCAGCGACTTATGTCGGTGGCTATCGTATCGGTATGATTGTCTCTGGTGCAGGCGCACTTTATTTGGCGGATTTTTTTGGTTCGAGCGAGGCGGCTTACAGCTACACAGCATGGCAAAAAACCTATCTCGTCATGGCGGCGGTCATGCTCATCGCTGTGGCGACGACCTTATTCATTCGTGAGCCAAAATACACCGCCAAAAAAGAACACATGAATTCAACTCCGGATAATCTGCGCTTGCTTGTTGTCTTTGCGGTATCGGTGATTGGATTTATCTTCACCTATGTACAGGTGGGCAGTGTGCTACCTAAGACGGATAGCGTGGGTTTGGGTTTCTTATATGGTGTGGTGCGATTCATATCAAGTGGCATCGTGATGGGTTTGATTGGCTATGCGCTGGTACAGGTTGGCTTGGTGGCTAAGTCTGTCGCGGCGCGTGCATGGGTGATGCCGATCAGAGATTTCTTTGAGCGTTATGGCAAAAAGGCGCTGTTGGTGCTTGCGCTCATCGGGCTATATCGTATCTCGGACATCGTCGCTGGTAACATCTCTAACATCTTCTATCAAGACCTGGGATTCACCAAGACACAGATCGCCAAAGCGGTGAAAGTCGTTGGCGTGATTGCAGCCATTGGTGGGGGCTTTGTGGGCGGCTGGATCGCCCAAAAAACTGGCGTCATGCGTGCGATGATGATTGGCGCACTGCTTGCCTGTGCGACGAATTTGCTATTTATCTTGTTATTCTATACGCCGACATCGTTCATGATGTATCTGGCGGTCATCACGGATAACTTGGCGGCAGGACTGGCAAGTGCGGTATTTATTGCGTTCTTATCAGCTTTAACTTCCATTCGCTTTACGGCGGTTCAGTACGCACTGTTCTCATCACTGATGACGCTGTCGCCAAAGATTCTAGGCGGCTATTCAGGGGCGATCGTGGATGCGACGAACTATCCAGTATTCTTTGCCATTACTTTTGTGATTGGTATCCCGATTCTGTTATTGGTGTATTTGGTGAATAAGTACATCACCATCGAAGAGCCTGTTATCAAGAAATAGATTCATACTAAAAATCATATGTTAAATCAATCCATCAAAACCATCAAGCAACAATGTCGCACCATGAGCAGTGAGGCATTGCCTTATCAGTGGCTCGAAGGATGGCTCATGTCTGTGCTAGATAAAGACAAGCTGTTTTTAATAATGCATGATGATTATATGCTGACTGCGGATGAATACGACAGATTCATGCAAGGCGTGGCGCGAATGAGATCAGGCGAGCCGTTGGCATATCTGGTGGGTGAGCAGGATTTTTTTGGGCGTACGTTTAAGGTGAATCCCAGTACGCTGATTCCTAGACCTGACACCGAAAGGCTCATTGAAGCTGTACTTGATTGGCTAAGCGCCCAAACCATAGATTCGCCCAGTATCTTGGATCTGGGTACTGGTTCAGGGTGTATCGCGATCACGCTCGCTAAAGAATTACCAACCTCGGACGTACTGGCAGTGGATATGTCGGTAGATGCGCTTGCGGTAGCGACACAGAATGGGCAGAGATTGGCTGCGGATAATTGTCGTTTTGTGCAGTCGAATTGGTTCGGTGCGGTACAGGGTGAGTTTGATACAATTGTATCTAATCCGCCATATATTGATAAAGCTGATAAGCATCTAAACGCGCTTCATCATGAGCCAATGACGGCGCTCGTGGCGGATGATCTGGGGTTGTCTGACATTATGATGATCATTGGTGGTTCGGTAGAGTATCTAAAATTAGGTGGTCTTCTTGCCATCGAACATGGTTATGATCAGGGGCAAAGTGTGCGTGAATTATTCATACGCCAGGGCTTTGATGATGTGCAGACCATCAAAGATTATGGTGGTAACGATCGGCTAACGATGGGGGTATGGCATGGCTGACCAAAATACACAAGCAAACACTGAGCTGACAGACAGCGAACTCATGCGCTACTCTCGGCAAATTCTACTAAATGATTGGGACATGGATGCGCAAATCCGCCTAAAAAATAGCACCGTTTTGATCGTGGGTGCGGGCGGTCTTGGCTGTCCTGTATCTCAAATATTGGCGCGTGCTGGGGTGGGCAGGCTGCACCTGATCGACCATGATGTGGTGGATGATAGCAATCTACAGCGCCAAACATTATTCACCAAAGAAGACATTGGGCAATCCAAAGCCGAAACCGCCTGCCATAAGCTACGTGAACAAAACGAGCTCATCAGCATTGATTATACGGATGTCAAGCTGAATGATGAAAATATCAGTGGCCATCTCGAGCAGGTATCGCCTGATTTGGTGATTGATTGCACGGATAATTTTGCCGTCAGGGATCTATTAAATCACGCCTGCCGTCAGCGTGGACTGCCTTTATTGTCCAATTCAGCGATCGCGGAGACGGGGCAGATTGCGCTATTTACCAAGGAAACCGGCTGCTATCAATGCCTGTTCGGTGCCGACAGGGGTGATGAACTCAACTGCGCGACATCTGGTGTTCTGGGGAGTACGGTATCCATCATCGGCTCGATGAGTGCTCAGGTGGCACTGGATTTTTTGGGGCGTGGAAATAATCCGATCGCTCATGAACTGGTGCTGTGGCAGGGGCGCAGTATGAGCCTGCGCAAGATGAGATTTGCCAAAGATGAGACTTGCGCCATCTGCTCTGCTACCAATGTTATCTAAACTAAAATTATCAATAAAAACCATGCTAAAAAAATCACCACTATCCTTAGTCAAATCCTCTGTCAGTACATCGCTCAATGTCCTTGGGCGCATCCAAAAAACCGCAAGCGTGGCAGGGTTGTCAGCGCTTAGGGTGGCTCAAGGCGAAAAGATGGATGCACAGCTACTCAAAGAATCATTTGAGCAGATGGGCGTGACTTACATCAAGCTTGGGCAATTCATCGCAAGTACACCGTCTATTTTTCCCAGAGAGTATGTACTTGCCTTTCAAGACTGTCTAGATCAGACCACGCCTGTGCCGTTCGATGAGATTTTGGCGGTGCTGCGCGAAGAACTTGCGATTGATGAGCGTGGTCTGGGCGATATTTTTAATTATATTGACCCAAAGCCCATCGCGTCGGCAAGTATTGCACAGGTGCATAAGGCGGTACTGAGTGACGGCAGGCAGGTCGCCCTAAAGGTGCAAAAACCTAAAGTCGCTGCGATCATTCATACGGACCTGACTGTATTGCACAGCAGTTTTTGGGTGGTGGAGAAAATCATACCGTCGATGCGTGCGGCGAATCTTGCACCTATCTTGGATGAGATGCGTGCGCGCATGCTGATGGAGACGGATTTTTTGGCGGAGAGTCGCCATATTGAACGCTTCACAGATTATCTAAAGAAAATTGGCAATGCTAAAGTTACCGCACCTACCGTGCATAAAGAGTTAACTACCAAGCGTGTATTAACGATGGATCTTTTGGTGGGCAAATCCTTGGTGGATGAGAGCTTAGGACTTGCCAATAATACCGAACACGCCAAGCAGGTGATGAGTGATGTGCTAGACACCTGGTTCTTGTCATTGATGGTGACGAGCGAATTCCATGCCGACCTGCACGCGGGTAATCTGATGATGCTTGAGGACGGTCGGATTGCGTTTCTGGATTTTGGTTTGGTGGGACAGATTGAGCCTAAGAGTCTGCAGGCGTGCTTTATGTTGGTGCAGAGCCTTCAGGTGAGCGACTATCTGGGCATGGCTCAGGCCATGGTAGATATCGGCATGACAGGCAACAAAGTGGACGTGAATCGACTCGGTGAGGATCTGCATCGGATGCTGGGTAAGGTCGGTAAAGACAATCAACCAGAGAGTCTAAATGTAATGATGCTAGAATTGGCCGAGATTGGCAAACGTCACGACATTCATTTTCCTAGAGATTTTGCGCTACTGCTTAAGCAGCTGTTGTATTTTGATCGCTTTATGGTGACACTTGCGCCTGATATGGAGTTATTTGAGGGTGAGCGTCTAAAGATTGTTGGTGATGGTTAAGTGAGCTTCACTAAGGTGCTTACCATTGAGAATTTAACCAATAATAAAGCGTTTAATTTTTACATAACACAACAGAAACCGGCGATATCTTTCGCAGTTTCTGTTGTGTTTTAATTTATCAGCCTAATTTTTCTAGGTGCTCAAGTAGTATTGTGCTGAGTTTATCACTTAAATCTTGGCGCAGTCCCATGTTGTCCTCATAGCGACCATCTAGGCTAGAATAGTGCGGATTGGCGCGCGCTTTTTTTAGGGGGCTTGGCAGTTTATCGGTTTGCCATGGTAGGGTGTTGTCAGGGTTATCCGTTGCGATGGCATTTAGACTGGCATGGCCGCGGTGTCGTAGCGCATGATGTAAATTCTGCGCGCGTGTGGCAAGTAGCGTGAGCGTGGCAGCATCGATGGTCAGTGTCTGAATGCCCATTGCCTTATCCTTGATGGCGCCCGTATTCGGCAGAATTCCGCCAATCACGCCGCCCAGCGCTGTACCCAGCCCCAGACTCGCTCCTAATGTGGCCACGTCAATACCCGCGCCTACGATCATGCCCGTCACGCTGCCGCCAGCCGTGCGAATCCCGTAACGCGTCAATAGATCGGTGTCAAATACGTCCTGTTCTCGACCTTTAACCTCAATATCCACCTCGTCAACGGCGGCGTTATAGAATTGATATAGGTGCAATAATTTGCCCTGCATGATGCCCTCAGACTGGCGCACCGCTGTCTGCATGGCGCTTAAGGTTGGCGCAGGATCTTCATCTTCATCGATTTTCTTACTAAAGCTTGCAACATTCACTAGGAAGTCAGCGATGATGGCAGAGCCTGACTCGGCCATGTCCTGCCAACTGTCTCGTCTGTTGTTTTGTAGGCTAGTGAATGCGTCATCGTGCGTGCTTAGAGTGGCAAGGTTCTGCCAAAGATGCATCTCGCCATCAAAGTCAAACGCCACAGTATCAAAGGCATTTACCACGTGAAGTGCGCGCCGAGACAGCATGTCGCGCCAAGTTGCCATGTTTTCTTCATTGCCTTTAATGAAGTTAAACACAGGCAGGACAGGCGTGCCGCTGCTGGCGAGAATGGCAAGTTCGTCTTTATATTTTGATAGCACAGGTTCGCGAGCATCGATGACATAGATGGCGATATCAGCATCGATGAGGCTGCGGATGACCTTGGTTTCTTGGCTAAAATCATCGCCAAGTCTGGGGTCGTCATTGTCCACCGCTGCTAAGAATCCTTGGAGTCTCTCAACGCCATCGGTGCGCCCATCGGTATGTTCTTGGATAAAATCCATCACGCCTGTCGCATCCTCCAAGCCTGGGGTATCATGCAGCGTGATCAGTGGCTGACCATGAGCGTCCATGATCTGCACTGCAGCGACATGACGTGTGGTGGCAGATTCGTTCTTAACCTCGCCAAATTGTGCATCGCGAAGTAGGGTACGCATGAGAGAGGTTTTGCCGACATTGGTATGTCCGATGACGGTGATGCTGGCTGTGTTCTTAGTGGTGGTCATGATGTGATGATTTTTAGGGTTTTGATTATTATAAGTGCATCAACAGCGAAATAAAAGCTAAAAAATACGGCGAGCTCATTCAGGCTGATTAAAATTAAGTCTAAACATGTGTTTGGGATGAGCTGTGCGGTCAATTTGGCAGTCAATGCATTGGTTTTTGTAAAATTTATGTTACAATGACGGCACTTTATTTTAAGCCTAAGATTATCTCATGAACGATACGAAACTTAATATAAATCCACCACAGATATCCACTCAGCAGGCTTTGCTGTTGCAAGGTCTAACCACGCCTTATTATCTCTTAGATGAACAAAAAATCACCCAGAACCTTGCCATCATAGACCGCCTGTGCCAACTGTCGGGCGCTAAGGCTTTGCTTGCACTGAAGTGCTTTGCGACTTGGGGTGTGTTCGAGGCGATGCGTCCTTATCTGCATGGCACGACATCTTCATCGCTCTTTGAGGTGAGATTGGGTGCTGAGAAGTTCGGCGGCGAGACGCATGCTTATAGCGTTGCGTACAGTCATGGCGAGATTGATGAAGTGCTCGACCATGCTGATAAGATTATCTTTAATTCTATTAGCCAGCTTCACGCCTTTAAAGACAAAGCTATTGCCAAAGGCGTGCCTGTCGGACTAAGACTTAATCCCAATACGAGTAATTCTGCGTTTATTTTGGCGGATCCAGCACGTCCTTTTAGTCGCCTTGGTGAGCACGATGCCACAAAGGCGATGGCGGTGGCTGATGACATCACAGGCGTGATGCTGCATTATAATTGTGAGAATGAGAGCTTTGAGGCGTTTAGCGCAAGCTTAGATGACATCGAACACAAATTCGGTGAGCTGTTTTATCATCTTGATTGGGTGAGCTTGGGCGGCGGTATTCATTTTATCGCAGAAGATTATCCGCTTGAGAAATTGGCGCAGCGATTAAAGGATTTCGCCCAAAAATACAATGTCCAAATCTATCTAGAGCCAGGCGAGGCATGCGTGCATGATGGTGCGGTGCTTGTATCTAGCGTGCTCGATGTCATGGAAAATGGCAAATCGCTCGCCGTCGTAGATGCCGCCACAGAAAGCCACATGCTAGATTTGCTCATCTATGGGCAGTCAGCCAATCTGCAATCCATCAATGGCAAGGATATTAACCTAGCGCCACACACAAGTGATGACAGCACCATCGTCTATGGTAAGACCTGTCTGGCAGGCGATATTTTTGGTGAATATCGCTTGGCTGAGCCACTAAAAGTGGGCGATCAGGTGGCATTTGGTAACGCGGCTGCCTACACGATGGTAAAAAAGAACTGGTTCAATGGCGTGGACATGCCATCCATCATCATTAAGAAACTAGATGGTACGATTGCGATTCAGCGCTGTTTTGATTATGAAGATTACAAAAACAGCTTGTCTTAATACGTGTGATTTAAATAGCCAATCTGATTAAACGACATAAGAGCTGTGTGATGGCTCACAAAAGGAGAGAAAATGTCTAAACCCAACATTTTAATTCTAGGTGCAGGCGGTGTGGCGCAGGTGGTCGCGCACAAGGTGGCAGAGTATCGTGAGTATTTTGGCGACATTCACCTTGCCAGTCGCAGCATTCATAAATGCACCGCCATCACTGATGATGTGGCGACTAAGCGGGGTGTATCCATACACACTCATGCGATAGATGCATTGGATACGGAGGTATTGATAGAATTCATGCGCTCGATAGATGCTAATATCGTGATTAATGTTGGTTCGACATTCATTAATCAAAGTGTGCTAAAGGCCTGTATCGCGGTGGGCGCAGACTACCTAGATACCGCGATTCACGAAGATCCTGCCAAAATTTGTGAGACGCCGCCGTGGTACGAGAATTATGAATGGAAGCATAAAGACGCCTGTGAGCAAGCGGGCATCACCGCCATCTTGGGTGTTGGATTCGACCCTGGCGTAGTGAATAGCTACGCGCGCCTTGGGGTTGATTATTTTGATAAAGGAACAACGACCGATATTGACATCATCGACATCAATGCTGGCAACCACGGCAGATATTTTGCGACGAATTTCGACCCTGAGATTAACTTTAGAGAATTTACAGGCAGGGTTTATACTTGGCAGAATAATGCTTGGCAGACCAATCAGATGTTTGAGGTCAAGCGCACCGATGATCTGCCTGTGGTCGGCATCCAGAACAGTTATCTAACAGGGCATGATGAGATTCACTCATTGCATAAGAACCTAGACGTGCCGAACATTCGTTTTTGGATGGGATTTAGCGATCATTATATCAATGTCTTTACCGTGTTAAAGAATCTAGGCTTGCTGTCAGAGCAGTCTGTGACGACAGCAGAGGGCTTAGAAGTTGTCCCGCTAAAAGTCGTCAAGGCAGTACTGCCAGACCCAAGCTCACTTGCGCCAAATTACACCGGCAAAACCTGCATCGGCAATAAGATGCGTGGCAAAAAAGACGGCGTGGAAAGTGAGATTTTTATTTATAACGTTGTCGATCATCAAGAGGCCTATGCGGAGGTTGGTAGTCAGGGCATCTCGTACACCGCAGGTGTGCCGCCAGTTGCAGCTGCCATTTTGATTGCCAAAGGCTTATGGCGCACACGCAAAATGGTCAATGTCGAAGAGCTTGATCCACGTCCATTTATTAATCTTTTGAACACCATGGGGCTGGTGACGCGCATTGTCGATGATGGCGGTGATCGCTTACTTGAATTTGATGGGGTGTGATGGGCGCAGGAAAATCGTTTCATAAAAAAGGTGCTTTATGTTAGAATAAAAAGTTATCCTAATAAATAATACATTATCATGCGTATCCGTAAACTTTTTAAATTTGAAAACGCCCACATCGTCCGCAACTGCACGTCCGACCGTTGCAGTCGCTCCATCCATGGGCATAGCTATCAGGTCGAACTTATCCTAGAAGCCCATGCCCTTGATAACGGGCAAATGGCCTATGATTTTGGGCTATTAAAGTCGCACATTAAGGACTTGATTGACAGTTTTGATCACGCAATTACCTTTTGGGATAAGGACGATGGCGATTATATCCGTGCGTGCAAGGACTTTTCGGCTCGTTGGATAAGCCTGCCTGTGTCGCCGTCTGCCGAGCAGTTTAGCCGTGTGATTTTTTATTGGGCGGACAAAGTCATGCAAAACACCACCACTCAAAATGGCGAAACAGACGTATCAGTCTATTCGGTCATCGTCCACGAGACCGCCACAGGGTACGCCCAGTGCTTTCGTGAAGATGTTGAAAGCGAACGCATGGGCAAATTGTCGCTTGATATGTTTGAATTTAGCGAGCAAGTCAAAGCCGAGTGGGGCGATAGTGAGCTGTTTGATAAGCTAAAACGTGGCGAGAAATTTGTCAATCCAAAGCCGTTAAGACAGGTTGAAGTATGACAATCATCTTAAAAGACGAAACCGACACCCAGCGCCTTGCCAACGCCCTTGCCAAAACCAACCCCGCAGGCAGTTTGTGGCTATCGGGCGATTTGGGGGTGGGCAAGACGACCTTTACCCGTTATCTTTTGCGTGCATTGGGACATACAGGGGCGGTAAAAAGCCCAACTTATACCTTAGTTGAGCCGTACAATATCAAGGGTAAGCCTGTGTACCATGCCGACCTATATCGGCTAAATGACCCAGAAGAGCTGGATTTTATTGGTTTTTTTGAATATTTTGACGAGACAGATTCGCTGATTATCATTGAATGGGCAAGCCGTGCCGAGACTGTCTTGCCAAAGCCTGATATAACGATAAACATCACAAGAAAAGCCGATGAAAGGCGGGTGGTAGAGATTACTGGGGTGGATTTGGATTTGTCATGAATTTACATTATAAATCCCTGCCTGATAACACTGTCCTATCGCTTATCGCTCCAACGGCAAGCGGTAAGACTGATTTGGCGTGCCGTCTGTATGAGACAGGGCGGTTTGAGCTGATTTCAGTGGACAGCGCGTTGATTTATCAGGACATGAACATCGGCACGGCAAAACCGACCGATGACGAGCTTGCTCGTTTTCCGCATCATCTCGTTAATATCATCAAGCCCACCGAAACTTATAATGTCGCAACTTTTGTGGCGGACGTGGAGCGACTGATTACAGGCATTCACGCACGGGGTAAGATTCCGCTACTTGTGGGTGGTACGATGATGTATTATATGGCACTCCTGGACGGCCTGTCCGCCGTGCCTGACACCGACCCTGCCATTCGTGGGCAGGTCATGGCGTGGCTGTCTGACAAAGGCATTGGCGAGCTGTACGTCTATCTACAAACGCACGACCCCAAGATTTGTGAACGTCTAAAAATCTCTGACACCCAGCGTATCACAAGGGCGGTGGAAGTGCATATGCAAACAGGCACGCCCATGAGCGCATGGCAAGATACGCCCAAAGTCGCCCCTTGCCATAATACACGTCAGCATTGGCTGACCCTATCGGTTGAGCCTGAGCGTGCGTGGTTACATGAGCGTATCGCCAAACGCCTTGGTATTATGTGGGAGCAGGGCTTGGTGGATGAAGTGATTTATATTTTGCAAAAATACCCCGATTTAACGCCTGACATGCCGTCCATGCGGTGCGTGGGCTATCGACAGGTATTGGAATTTTTGGCGAAAATCAATCACAAAGCCATGCAAGTGAACCCTGCAATGGCAGAGTTTAGCGACAAAGTGCGTTCTAAGATGACTGATAAAGATAGATTGTTTTTTGATCAAGGGGTGAATTTGGATGAGTGTTCACCTTTTTTGGTTAATAAATCGACAGATTTGACAATAAATTTACAAAAACAACAGCCAAATCTCTTACAAATGGCTTGTCAAGATATGAAAAATAAGGCATTATATGCAACAAGACAGTTAGCAAAACGCCAATCAACTTGGCAGCGTAGCCTTGCTCGTCTGAATGTTTCATCGCATGATGCGGTGATTATACCATTTTCTAGCATACAACAAGTAGAAAAGCAGTTATTATAAAATCCAATCCTGCTTACGCATTGCATATTTGCATTATTTACTTTCGTTCGGAGAATTTTTATGTCAAAAGGGCAAAGTTTACAAGATCCATTTTTGAATGCGCTGCGCAAAGATCGCATTCCTGTGTCGATTTTTTTGGTTAATGGCATAAAGCTACAAGGACAAATTGAGTCTTTTGACCAATATGTAGTACTTCTAAAAAACACCGTCAGTCAAATGGTTTATAAGCATGCCATCTCGACGGTGGTGCCAACGCGTAACCCGCGTACAGACGGCGCACCTGCTTCTGGCTCACCGACAGGATACCCAAATGCCCCGATCGGTGTGATGTCATCGAGCAGCTATCAATCGGGCTCTATGTCTGGTGGCATGAATCCAGGTTTTGACCGTGGTATGAATCAGGGCTTTGAGCGTCAAGGTGGCTTTAACAATCGTCCTGCTGGTGGTTTTACACGCACGCCGCCCGCTGATGGTTTTGGCTCTCGCGGTGGATTTGATCGCGGCGGCTATCCACAAGGCGGCGGCATGAATCAAGGCTTTGACCGCGGTATGAATAATACAGGTTTTGATCGCAGCTTCGATAGAGCGGCATTTGATGAGCGCGGCTTTGATGGCAAAAACTTTGAAAAGAAAGAAAACCGCAATCTAGATCGCGGTGGATTCAATGATAAAGGATTTGATGCCAAATTTGGCAACGAAGGTGATGACAAATTCAATGGCTAAATGATAATTCACAAAAACCGCATGGCAAATCATGCGGTTTTTTTTGTTTTTCCATACTGGTCTTTGTGATAAGATAGCTGATTTTTTTATTGTCGGTTGGTTGATTATGAATTTTGAAAATATCAAGCAAGCATGGTTTTCGAATGTGCGAGGCGATGTGCTATCTGGCTTGGTGGTGGCGCTTGCACTCATTCCAGAGGCGATCGCCTTTTCGATCATTGCAGGCGTTGATCCTAAAGTTGGGCTTTATGCGTCGTTTTGTATTGCGGTGGTGATTAGTTTTGTCGGTGGTCGTCCTGCCATGATATCGGCAGCGACGGGCGCGATGGCACTTGTCATGGTGAGTCTAGTGCGATATCATGGTTTGCAATATTTATTGGCAGCGACATTACTAACCGGTGTGATTCAACTCGTTGCGGGATTTTTCAAGGTGGGATATTTGATGAAGTTCGTCGCCCGAGCTGTGGTGGTGGGCTTTGTGAATGCTTTGGCGATTTTGATTTTTATGGCGCAGTTGCCTGAGTTTTTGAATGTCACTTGGCATACTTATGCGCTTGTCGCAGCAGGCCTTGGTATTATTTATCTGTTCCCATACCTACCTAAGATTGGCAAGATTATCCCATCACCTCTGGTAACGATCGTGACTTTGACGGCTGTTACGGCAATATTGGGTATTGATGTGCGAACAGTTGGTGACATGGGCGCGCTGCCTGATACATTGCCTGTGTTTTTGCTGCCTGACATTCCATTGAATCTTGAGACGCTTTTGATTATCTTACCTTATTCTGTGAGTCTGGCGGCGGTGGGCTTGCTTGAGTCTTTGATGACGGCGACCATCGTTGATGAGATGACTGAGACGGACAGTGATAAGAATCGCGAAAGCAAAGGTCAGGGCATTGCGAATATTGTCAGTGGTCTGTTTGGTGGTATGGCGGGCTGTGCGATGATTGGGCAGTCGGTGATTAATGTTAAATCAGGCGGTCGCACGCGCCTATCGACATTGCTGGCGGGTATAATTCTACTGATTATGGTGGTGTTTTTGAGTGATTTGATTTCAATCATCCCCATGCCTGCGCTTGTCGCTGTGATGATTATGGTGGCGATCGGTACGTTTAACTGGCAATCCATCAAGGAGCTAAAGACGCATCCGCTTGGGTTTAATGTGGTGATGCTGGCAACAGTTGCGATCGTTGTATATACGCATAATTTGGCGCTGGGTGTGGGCGCTGGTGTGCTGCTGTCTGCATTGTTCTTTGCCAATAAGATTGGTAGATTCATGACGGTGCAAAGCCTGCCGACAGGTCGTGATGACAGTTTGGCTTATGGCGTCCTTGGGCAAGTGTTTTTTGCGTCTGCGGATCGCTTTATGGATCAATTTGAATTCCACCCACAAGTTAGGTCAGTCAGCATCGATGTCAGTCATGCGCACTTTTGGGACGTGACGGCGATATCAGCACTTGATAAAGTGGTGTTAAAATATCGTAAAATGGGTGCAGATGTGGAAGTATTCGGGCTAAATGAAGCCAGTCAGACGCTGGTTGATAAATTTGGTCAGCATGATAAGACCGAAGACGTGGATGTGATCTTTAAGCACTAAACATCTAATTATTTAAAACCATCTTGTCGGATGGTTTTTTTATTTAAAGTGGCCATTCGATGGGCAGCTACTTTAACAGCCAGACGCCAACGCGTTTGTGCCAAGATGCAGCGGGGTCTTTATGGTAGGTTGTTTAAGATGTGCTCATCAGCAGCCTGCGCCATCTCTGGGCTGTTGATGATGCCCATCTCGTTATTATGAATGGCGGAACGTGGGTCTAGATTGTACGAACCCACGAACATATATCGACCATCAACGGTAAAAGTTTTGGCGTGAAGGCTTGAGCCACTACCGCCACGATAGATACTTGCCAGACCTTGTTTTTTCTTTTGGGTGATGGGTGCGGCATCGGGCTTTAGTTCAAATAGCTTGATATCTGCCTTTAGTAGCGGTTTTCGGTATTTGGCGTAGCCACTATGCACAGCAGCGACATCATTCGCCGCCAGTGAATTGGTGAGAATATGAATGGATGTGCCTGATTTTGCAATATCGACAAGCAGCTTTTGACCGTATTTGGTCGGGACGAAATAATGCAATAAACAGTACGCCGCATAATAGATAGGCAATGATCATGATGGTCCGCCAAAAGGTTACTAGGATTATAAAATAATCGCAAATTTTTTAAAAGTGAATTTAAGATACATACATCAAAATACGCCAAATCCTTGGTATGTGCTCTATGTAACGCTTGTGTTGATTTTACGCAACTTTTGGTTTTTTACTTGATTTTGTCATACTAAACCCTTATATTACAATGAACAGTTAAACACTGTTGTAACATCATTCATCATTAATTTATAAGGAATACCGTTATGGCATTTGTATTACCAGAATTAGGCTATGCATACGACGCTCTAGAGCCACATTTCGATAAAGAAACCATGGAAATCCACCACAGCAAACACCACCAAGCTTATGTAAATAACGCCAATGCTGCGCTAGAAGGCACTGAGTGGGCGGATAAATCTGCTGAAGAAGTAATCGCAAATCTTGACAGGATTCCTGCTGACAAGCAAACCGCAGTCCGCAACAACGCAGGCGGTCATGCGAACCACAGCCTATTTTGGACCATCTTAAAAACTGGCACAGAGCTTAGCGGTTCACTAAAAGAAGCCATCGAGCGTGATTTTGGTTCTGTAGATGCGTTCAAAGAAGAATTCGAAAAAGCAGCGCAAACTCGCTTCGGTTCAGGCTGGGCATGGTTGGTTAAGCAGGGTGATAAGCTGGCTGTTGTCTCTACTGCTAACCAAGATAGTCCATTGATGGGCAAATCAGTAGCAGGCTGCGAAGGTCAACCGATCATCGGTCTTGACGTTTGGGAGCATGCTTACTACCTAAAATACCAAAACAAACGCCCAGACTACATTAAGGCATTCTGGAACGTGGTAAACTGGGATGAAGCACAAAAACGCTTTGAGGCGCTATAATCATTAAGTTGATTCCAAATAAAAAAACGGCTAGTAAATCTGGCCGTTTTTTTGTATTTGACGAATTATTCATTGTCCGATAAAGGGGTTTGAAGTCGTGGACGATTTGGGCTGATTTTATTCAGCAGGATTTCACTGATGGGCAGAACCTCATCACAGATCATGCCTGCGATCATCTCACCGCATAGTGGCGCGAAAGTAAAACCCTTTGATCCCATGCCATACATCGCATAGACGCCACCTTCAACCTGTCCGACGATGGGGTGGTAGTCAGGTGTTTGCGCGCGAATGCTGGCACGCCCAGATAGGCGATCAGGAGATGGATTTAGATGCTTAGAAATCGTTGGCAGTCCTTGGGAGAATTTATCAATATTAAATTGGTGTTCTTCATTATTAACGTCCGTATCTGTACAATTACGCACAAAGCTGGCACCCATCAAGAAATAATTCTCATCATCATTGAATTTGGCGCAGTAGCCATCGTATTTGATCGGCTGATTTGGCAGCTTGGAGTTAGTATCATCATCAATGGCTAGCCATGAGACTTGACCGCGAATTTTACGTGGGTTAAACAGCTTGTCATGCAGTAGATGGCTTTCATAACCTGATGCGATGATGACGCCATCGGCAAAATGAGTATTGTCGCTTGCGTCTAATATCACGTCGCTATCGGCACCAGCTATCTTTGTGATTATCTCTTGTTTAAATGAGATGAGCGGATGGGATAGGATGGCTGTAGCAAGGTTCTTGGGATGGATGAGACCTGCCTTTGGCACGAGGGTATGGATTTTCTGATTTGGATAGACTGATGTGATCTCATGGATGAGTTCGTCAGGGTAAGGACTGATCAGCGCTTGTAGCTTGTCCGTGCTTTTTTGGGTGGGTAATAAAAAATCCATCACGCCCGACTGCACGAAGACATCGCCATGTTTATTTAATGCTTGATAAAACCGCTCGGCATATAAGAATGAAACCGTGGATAGATGCTCCTTGGCGTGTTCGATGAGTGAGAGCTTGGGGGCGAACAGCGCTCTGGGATTTGCCGATGCACCTGTTGGTGGTGTGTTCTTATCAAAAATAGTCACCTGAATACCGCGTCTGGCAAGTGCCAAAGCGGCACACAGCCCTGATACACCTGCGCCAATGATGGCGATGTGATTGTGAATTTGCTTAGGTTTACCGTCTTGACAGGATAATTTACCTGTCAGCATTTCGCGCTTACGACCAAATCCTTGGCGCTTAGTCATCTCAAAGCCGGCAGCTTGCAACCCACGTCTGACAAAGCCTGCTGCGGTGAATGTCGCGAGCGTCGCACCTGAATTAGACAGCTGACTGATGGCGCTAAACAGCTCATCTGACCATAGGTCACTATTCTTGCTGGGAGCAAAGCCATCTAAGAACCACGCATCAACCATCAAGGTAGGCTTATTCTGTACACATCGAGATTGAATTAAGTGGTCAAAGCTCTCTTGGGCATCACCTAGCCACAGATCAAGAGTAATGTCATCTTGAATGTGAATGCGATGACAGCCTGGCAGGGGTAGCGGGTATTGATGGATGAACTGATCGATGAAGTGTTGAATTTGTTTATCATCTTGCCATGCTAAAAGAGCGGTGCGCAAATCATCTTGGCTTAGGGGGAACTTTTCAGTACTAATGAAATGCAGTCTGGCACTGGCATTTAGTTGTTGATTTTGTTTTAAGGTTATCCAGAATTTGCACAATGCCAAGAAGTTTAGCCCTGTGCCAAATCCAGTCTCGGCGACGACAAAGGTCTGCCTGTCGCCAAGGTTGGCCAGTCTATCGGTAAGGTCATTGCCTTCGATGAATACATAATGACTTTCGTGTATTCCACCTGCATGCGAAAAATACACGTCATCAAATGCGTGCGAGACTGGCACGGTGTTGCCCAGATGGTCAGTTTGCCATGTGATGTCGGCAACACTCAGCGTGTTAGTCATTGCTGTCTTTGGGCAGTGCTTGGATGAAAGGCTTAACATCGACGTGACTGTAAACGCCACTGTGTAGGTATGGTTCATCGCCCGCCCATGTGCGCGCTTGTTCGATGTCGTCAAAATGCGCGATGATCAGGCTGCCACTCATGGCAGGTTCACCGTGATTGATGGGTGTAGGACCTGCGATAACGAGGCGGTTCTGAGCGTGTAGGGCAGTCAGTCGCTCTAAGTGAGCAGGGCGAATCTCGGCACGCTTGGCGGTGCTGTCGGCGACGTCATGACCGATGATGGCGAATAATGGCATGGTGTATTCCTTGTGTGATTGATGTTGTGATAAAAGTTATTATTTAGTAGTTGTTTCTTCAAATTTAAAATGCTTACGCAGCACGACAAACATACCCACCATAAAGCTCATCATGACAATAATATCACCAAAAGCGGTAAATTCACCCCAGTACTCGCCGTTCATTAATACAAAGGCAAAAAAGGCGTGTAGGCTTGCCATAAGCGTGAATAGCCCAACCCATGCCCAGTTCAATTTCATCCAGCCCTGAGCGGTTAAATTTAATACAGGGTCTAGCAGCTTACGAATGATTGGCTGGCGTGCTTTATTAAATAATGGCGAGATGGCAAGACCTAGGGCGAAGGCAAGATTAATCAATATCGCCTTTAAGCGGATGTAATAATCGTCACTAAGCGCAAGGGTTAGCCCACCAAAGACGACAGTCATCAGCAGAACGAACCATTGTTGTTTTTCTAGGCGGAATTTTTGACTAAAAAACAAATAACCATAAATGATAGTCGTCGCAAGTATGAGCCCAAGTGTACCTACCAAGATGTGATTATTATCCACACCACCAGACAGCCCAAAGATTGACAACAGGGGGTGGTTGGCGTCTGTCTTATCCGTGTTCTTATAAAGAACATAAAAGATGATGAGCGGTAGGAAGTCGAGTAGGGATTTCATGAGTTTAACTGTTTTATTTAAACGTCATATTTTACATGGTTTTGGCCGAAAAATCAGCCTTTAGTTGCTGGTTTCGCCGTAATTAAACCATCGAATCTAAAATAACAAATAAGCCCAAATCAATTGGGCTTATTTATCGTTCATTAGCTTCTTAGTGTCTTATCGTTCGCATCAACGACCACACTCGGCTTTAAAGGCATAAGTGGGGCGACTAGGGCGACTTTTAGGACTTCGTCAATGGTCTCAACCGCTTGAATGGTCAAGCCTTCTTTGACGTTGTCAGGAATGTCGGCAAGGTCAGGTTCATTGGATTTGGGGATAAGCACGTGCTTGATACCGCCACGATGTGCGGCAAGTAGTTTTTCTTTTAGACCGCCAATTTTTAGCACCTTACCACGCAAAGTAACTTCACCCGTCATGGCGATGTCGGCACGAATGGCAATGCCTGTAAAGGCGGACACCAAAGCGGTGGTCAGAGCAATACCTGCGGACGGACCGTCTTTTGGCGTGGCACCTTCGGGCATATGCACATGAATGTCGGTGTCTTTGAATTTGTCATAGCTGATGCCAAAGCGTTCGCCCCCAGCGCGCACCACGCTCATGGCGGCACGGATAGACTCTTTCATGACATCGCCAAGCGACCCTGTAAAAACAAGCTCGCCCTCGCCCTGCATGGTGGCGGTCTCAATGGTGAGTAGCTCACCGCCCACCGAAGTCCACGCAAGCCCTGTAATCCGCCCGATTTCAGGTTCTTTTTCGGCAAGTCCAAAGTCAAAGGGTTTAACGCCCAGATAGTCAGCGATGTTATCGTCCGTTACCGACAACGGCTCAATTTTCGTGCCTTTTTTGGGTTTAATGCCATAAGTCTCAACTTGCGAACGCACCGCTTTACGGCTGATTTTGTTAATCTCACGCTCCAAGTTACGCACGCCTGCTTCACGGGTATAGTGGCGGATAATGCTAAGAATGGCATCATCGGTAATGTCTAGCTCATCTTTACCAAGCCCATTTTGTTCTAGGGCTTTGGGGGTGAGATAGTTGTGAGCAATGTTCATTTTTTCGTCTTCGGTATAGCCGGGCAGACGAATGACTTCCATGCGGTCAAGCAGGGCAGGCGGTATGTTCATGCTGTTGGCAGTGCAGATAAACATCACCTCCGACAAATCCAAATCTAAGTCAAGATAATGGTCATTAAAGCTGTTGTTTTGAGACGGATCAAGCACTTCTAGCAGGGCAGACGCAGGGTCGCCACGATAGTCCTGTGCCATTTTGTCAATCTCATCAAGCAAAAACAGCGGATTTTTGACTTCTACTTTTGCCAAAGACTGCACGATTTTGCCGGGCATGGCTCCGATATAGGTGCGTCTATGCCCACGAATCTCAGCTTCATCACGCACACCGCCCAACGCCATACGCACAAACTTACGCCCTGTGGCACGAGCGATACTCTCGCCAAGCGACGTTTTACCAACCCCCGGCGGGCCTACTAGGCATAGGATAGGACCACGCAGTTTTTTGACGCGAGATTGTACCGCTAGGTACTCAACAATGCGGTCTTTAACATCATCTAGCCCATAGTGGTCTTTATCAAGAATATCTTTAGCTTTATTTAGGTCAATGGATACCTTGCTTGCTTTTTTCCATGGGGTGTCAAGTATCCACTCCACATAGCCGCGCACGACAGATGCCTCAGACGAGCTTGGGGGCATTTGCTTTAACTTTTTAAATTCGGTTTCGGCTTTTTTGCGAACATCATCAGGTAGGTTGGCTTCTTTTAGACGTTTTTCAAGTTCGCCATCTTCTTCGTCGGCGCCATCGTTTAGGTCAGAAAGCTCATTTTTGATGGCTTTCATTTTTTCGTTCAAGAAGTACTCGCGCTGATTATTTTCCATCTGTTTGCGTACAGTGTCTTGAAGCTCGTGCTCTAAGGTGCGCTCTGCTTTATTACTGGTGAAATATTCAGTCAGCGCGGTGTAGTACGCCATCATATCATCGCGCTCTAGGATGTTTTGTTTGTCCTCGAGCTTCATGGAGATGCGTGTGGCGATAAAATAAGTCAGCTCAAGAAAATCATCAATGCGACTGGCAACACGAATAATCTCACGCGCATTACGCAATGAGGTCTCAGCATAATCGGCAAAGAAATCAAGCAATACAGCACGATGCGCATCGCTCTCGTCATCACTCATCGGGCTCTTGACAGGCGCTTCGTGGAAGCGAGCGATGAATGTATCGGCATCAATGTCGTCGATTTTGGCGCGGTATAGACCTTCAATGAGGACTTTTAGGCAGCCATCATCATTGTCGTGTGGCATGGTGCTAATCACACGGCAAACTGTGCCGTACTCGTACAAGTTATCAATGTCCACCTCTTCGCTCAGAGAGTCTTTTTGAGAGACGACAAAAATCTTCTCGTCGTATTCATCTTGGGCAGTCTTAATGGCGGCCAGTGACTGCTCACGACCGACGAACAGGGCGATCTGCATGTGCGGATAGACCACGACATCGCGCACCGCCAATAATGGCAAAGTGTTTTCGTTTTCGTTGTCAGAAGTTAGGACTTCATCAGTCATGAAGTTCTCCTTAATATCGTTAGTTATCGTGCTTTGGTTTATGGTGGCGATATTTTAAAAATGCAAGCAAGTTGGTTAATTTTTACTAAAATGAAATCAAAAACTTCTCAGATTTATTGAGTTATCATGAGTTATATTTTTGCTATTTTGTTAGTTTTTGTAATTTGTCTAGACCAATATAATTGATAACTTATTGATTTTTATTATTTTTTAATTAATTTAAAAAATCAAAAATCCGCTATAATTAACGACTTTTCTTATTAGGAGTTAATCATGAATGCAGTATTGATTGCTGTTATTGTCATGGTCGGTCTGTCATTGGCACGCGTGCATGTCGTGCTAAGCTTAATCATCGGTGCGCTCGTTGGTGGTTTGATGGCAGGGCTTGGGGTGGCAGACAGCTTAAACGCCTTCCAAGAAGGCATCAAAAATGGCGCGCAAATCGCGCTTTCCTATGCGATCTTAGGTGCGTTCGCGATGGCAATCGCTCATTCAGGCGCACCAAAGTTGCTTGCGGACAGTCTGACTGCACGCCTAAATGGTGCTGGCACAACTGGTGCGGTGAAGTGGGCGTTATTTGGGATTATCCTTGTGATGGCGGTGTTTAGTCAGAACTTGATTCCTATTCACATTGCTTTTATTCCGCTGATTGTGCCGCCGCTGCTGTTGCTATTTAATGGCTTGCAGGTGGACAGACGATTGGCGGCGTGTATCATTACCTTTGGTCTGGTGAACACTTATATGTTCATCCCTTATGGTTTTGGTGATATCTTCTTAAACCAAATTATCCTAAAAAATGTCGGCGATGCAGGCATGGATACCACAGGCGTATCGATCATGCAGATCATGATGATTCCTGCTTTAGGTATGCTACTGGGTCTGCTGACGGCTATCTTTATTAGCTATCGTAAGCCAAGAGTTTATAAAAACATCCAAGTTCAAACCAGTCAAGAGCATGATAATACAGCATCTGATAAGCCAAGCACTTACCGTGCAGTGGTGGCGCTGATTGCCATTGTGATCGCGTTCGTGGCGCATCTATATACAGACTCGCTGCTAATTGGTTCGATGGCAGGCTTTGCGGTGTTCATGGCATCTGGTGTGGTCAAATGGCGTGAAGCGGATGGTGTGTTTAATGACGGCATCAAGATGATGGCGATGATTGGCTTTATCATGATTAGCGCGCAAGGCTTCGCCGAAGTGATGAAGGTGACAGGGCAGATCGATGCATTGGTGGCAGGTGCGATGGACATCTTTGGCGGTAATAAAGGTGTGGCAGCGCTCGTGATGCTGATCATTGGTCTTGTTGTGACTTTGGGGATTGGCTCGTCATTCTCTACTGTGCCGATTCTGGCGGCGATTTATGTGCCATTATGTATGGCGATGGGATTTAGCATGCCTGCGACTGTGGCGCTGATTGCGACAGCTGGCGTGCTTGGTGATGCTGGTTCTCCTGCTTCGGATTCAACACTGGGTCCGACCATGGGTCTTAACATCGATGGACAGCACGACCACATCAAAGACACGGTTATCCCGACTTTCGTGCATTATAATATTCCGCTGATCATTTTTGGCTGGATTGCGGCGATGGTATTGTGATGCCTTATGTTTATAATAAAAAGCGGATGTCATCATCCGCTTTTTTGTTTTTATTCTTGGAACAAATGAGATAAATCAGGCTTATCTTGACCCACTGTTACGATGATAAAATCATCGGGCTTGATGGTGCTTTTAAGCGCTTGATTGGCGTCGTCTAATTCTGTGCTTTGGATGCGTTTGATTTCATCGGTTGCATAGCTGTCAGGGAGGTTATGCAAGTTTAGCGTCGTTGCTATGCCATGAATGGCGGCATTACTGGCAAAGCTCATTGGATAACGATGCGTTTGTTGGTTTTTTACCAGATTTAGCTCATCTTCGCCGATGCCTTGGCTGATCGTGTCATTAACTATTTGTAAGGTATCATTGATGGCATTGATAGCTTGATTGCTGGCGGTTGAGAAGCTGATTTGATAACTGCCGGCATTCTTAAGCGATGTGCTTCGACCGTAGATGCCGTAGGTGTAGCCGCGTTTTTCACGAATCTCATCCATCAGACGCGCATTGAAGCTACTGCCTGCTAGGGCATTATTTGCCAGACCAAACTGCGTTTTTTGGACGAATTCTTGCTCATTGGTGGCGAATTTTGGGGCGAGATGTCCGATGATGATGCTCGTCTGGGTGCTGTCATGCGGCACGTGTATGTGAGCTTTGGTCGGATTAGTCGGTGTGGCTATCGCGCTAGATGCTGTGCCATTTGGTAGGCTGCTTGCGATGTCGTTGGCGATCTGGCGCGCACGTTCCTGACTAAGATTGCCAGTGATGGTGATGGTGGCATTTTGACGTACCAAGAACTTATCCATATAGGTGTTTAGGTCATTACGAGTCAGCTGGTCCACGGATTCAATGTCGCCTGTGGTAAGCGTGCCATAGGGATGGTCTTTGAATAGCGCTTGGGTATAAGTACGGTTCGCGATGTAGTTTGGGTTTTGTTCATTTTGTCTAAGGGTATTTTTTAGGGTTTCTTTATTGCGAGCCAATACCGATTCATCAAAGGCAGGCTCTGTCAGCATCTGCTTCATCAGATCAAGGGCGTCATTGAGTGTCTCTTCGTCGGACAGGCTGCGCAGCGATACGCCAAAGCTGTCCTTACCTGCTCCTGCATCTAGCTGTATGCCTAGACTGTCTCTTTTTAATAAGAAGGCTTCTTCATCGAGAGTTTTTGTACCTTTGGTTAGGAGTGTGGCGGTCATGTTGGCGATGCCTTGTGCGTCTGGGCGAATCTTGCCATCATGAGCTGACCCTGCACGAAATTCGACGCTGATATCCACCATCGGTAAGCTGTCTAATTTTGTAAAAATAACAGGTACATTCCCAGCAGCCTGGAATCGCTCAAAGCTGGGTAGATGAAATTCTGCCTGCTTGATATTTTCTAAGCTATCAAGTTTGGGCAAAGGCTGACTAAAATCAATGGGTGTCGTAGCTACATGATCGCTTGCGTGGGCAAGACTAGTCATGCTAAGTAATATACCAAAAGTCAGGTATTTGATTTTCATTGTTTTCATCCTTTTTTATTGAGTGGATTGATCGTCCGAATCGTTGTCTTTAGGCAGTATGTATAATGTCGTTAGGTTGTCTTTGGTGAGATAATGCTTGGCGACTTCTTGCACCTTTGCGGGGTGAATTTGCTTTAGGTCTTCGGGTAGTCTGTCATAACTGTTCACAGGCAGACCCATGTTGGCAAGCCTCCCGATGATCTGCGCCTGAGCGGTAATGCTGTCTTGGGCGAAAGTCAGCTCAGACAGTAGCGATGTGGTGATGCGCGTCATCTGCTGGTCGGTAATCGGTGTGTTCTTGGCGGCATCAATCACATCTAGGATCGCTTGTTCTGCTGTCTGTAGATCGACACCTTGTCTAGGTACAGCCTGAATAAAAAACAGACCATCGCCACGATCAAAGGCATCATAAGAAGCATAGATCTGGCTAAATAGCTGCTTTTCGCGCACCAACACACGCTCAAAATAACTCGACAAGTCGCCATCTAGCGCATACTGAAATAAAGACAGGGCGTGTGCTGTTTGTTTATCGCTGGTGGTGATGGATGGCACATTATACGCCATCATGAGTGAGGGTAATTTTACTGCTTGCTCAGTGGTTGCGTGGCGATAACCTTGATGGGTGGGCTGCGTGGGCATGACGCGCTCTGGGATGTTGATGGCTTTTTTGTCACCAAAATATTTTTTGGCGTTGTTGATGACTTCATCATAATCGACATCGCCGACGACCACGAGCGTGGCATTATTTGGTGCATAATAGGTGTCGTACCACGCCTGTAGATCTGCCGTGCTAAGATTCTCGATGTCTGCCATACTGCCGATGACGGGGCGGAATTTTGGGCTGTCTGGCTGACTTAGCGCGATAAATTCTTCATAAGCCTTAGATAGAGGGTTATCCTCAGTGCGTTGGCGACGTTCTTCTTTGATGACCTCTTTTTCGATGGCGACTTCGCTGTCTTTTAGGTGTAGATCCTGCATGCGAAATGATTCCATCTGCATGGCGAGCGGATAATAGCTGGCAGGAAATAATTCGTAATAAGCCGTGTGCGTATCTGAGGTGAAGGCGTTATTTTGACCGCCGAACTCTGAGATGAGGCGGTTAAAGTCCGTGCGTTTAAGGTGTGCATTATCTTTGAACATCATGTGTTCTAAGAAATGCGACATACCCCCTTTGCCGATGGGCTCATCATTTGAGCCGACTTTATACCACAGCTGTGTCATGGCGATTGGTGCGCGAGTGTCTTTTTTGATGACGATGTGCAATCCGTTATCTAGGGTGGCTTCGTGATAGTTGGTTTGTTTGACTGGGTTGGTTTGTGAGGCTAATGCGGTGTCGCTTGGTAAGCTTTGGCAGGCGGTGAGCGATAATACACCCACAATCATCGCCATGCTAAGTTTGGTTCTTAAAAACATGATACAACCTTATTGTGTTAAATAAAAAATGGAAGAGTTAAGCTCCTGCGCTAGCACCGACACTGCCCGTGGGTTTGATGCCGCTATTTTGAAGGGTTTGGCAGGCGCTAAGCTGAGTTAAACCAATTGCGATAAGGGCGATGGCGATGATTTTGTACAATGATGTCATGGGATGTCCTTGCTAAGTTGGTTGAAATTGCTAAATTTGACCTTATCTAAGGTGCAAAAATAGCATTAAAAACCATCATAAGTCAAATAAATGAGAATGGTTAGCACAAATATTCCTTGTGTGGCGTGATTTGATTGGTATGATGCTCGGCGTGGGATGTATTTTTGTATGATAGACTGATCATCAAAATATCGACAAGACTATGATATAATACAAAACAAAAAGAGGTGGTCATCATGAATGACATAACAAAAAATATACCCAAGAATCAAACAGTAATGCCAAGCGATGATGAGCAGATGCTTGATGAGATTAAGCATGAGGATGATAATTTTGTTCCATTATCAAGCCCGCCAGATTTGACGGATGATGATGAAGATGCTCGTCTTAAGGTTATCAATGAGAGCAACACCAAAAAAGAAATCGTCGTGCCTGTGATGCCATTAGTTTGATGTTGTCTGAGGTTAAGAAAATTTAGTTTGTTGAATGTGAGTGAATAATGAGCGAAAATCAAGGCTGGTTTAGCCGAATGAAACAAGGACTGTCCAAGTCTAGCAAAAACCTAACCGAAGGGCTGATGAATGTTCTGGTTGGGGGCAAAGAGATTGATGACGAGCTGCTGGAGGAAGTCGAGGATCAGCTTTTGGTGGCGGATATTGGCGTTGATGCCACGAATCGCATCATCAAGAGCTTAACCGAGCAGACGGCACGTGGCGATTTGATCTATTCGCATTCATTATATAAAGCCCTAAAAAAAGAGCTGGTCGAGATTCTAGAACCTAAAGTTCATCCTCTACAGATCGACACGTCAAAAAAACCATTCGTCATTCTTATGGTAGGCGTTAATGGCGTGGGTAAGACGACCACCATTGGCAAGCTCGCCAAGCGGCTACAGGGCGAGGGTAAGTCGGTGATGCTCGCAGCGGGGGACACTTTTCGCGCTGCTGCAACCGAGCAGCTGCAGATCTGGGGCGAGCGTAATGGCATTCCTGTGGTTGCCCAAGGACATGGTGCTGACAGTGCTTCGGTCATCTTTGATGCCATGCAGTCAGCGCGCGCCAAAGGCATTGATGTGCTGATCGCAGATACAGCAGGACGCCTGCAGAACAAGATACATCTGATGAACGAACTAGAGAAAGTCGTACGCGTCATGAAGAAGGCAGATGAGACGGCGCCGCATGAGACGATGATCGTTCTAGATGCTGGCACAGGTCAAAACGCCATCAACCAAGTTCAGATATTTGGTGAGGCGACGCCATTGTCAGGCATTACCATCACTAAGCTAGACGGCACCGCCAAGGGAGGTGTGGTCTTTAACGTTGCTCAGAATACCGATGTGCCGATTCGCTACATTGGCGTGGGCGAGCGCATTGATGATTTGCAGGCATTTGATCCTAATGATTTTGTCGATGCGCTGTTTGATGAAGAGCAATAATAATCTACGAACTGCCCACCATTTAGGGCAGTTTCTTATGGATTGAATTTAGCATGGTTTATCTGGCTTATGGACCACCATTTGATTTGCCGATGATGGTATTGTGCGTGCATGAGGGTAGGCTGCGCTCGCTGCATTGGCAAAATGAACCTACTCAGGCGCGATTTAATTTGAGTGCTGAGCCAGTTTATCTGACTTTGCAGGACTTGAATTTCGATGTTGCAGATCATGTACTGGCTCATGAGGTGACAAGGCAGCTTGATGAATACTTTGCGGGCAAAAGGCGAGCGTTCGATGTGCCGCTTGATTTGTCTTGTGGTACGCCTTTTCAGCAGCAGGTGTGGCGAGCACTATGCAGCATTCCTTATGACCGGACCATCAGCTACAAAACTTTGGCGACTATGATTGACAAACCCACCGCCTATCGTGCTTGCGCCAACGCCAATGGTAAAAATCCCATCAGTCTCATCGTTCCGTGTCACCGTGTGATCGCAGCGGATGGCAGTATTGGTGGCTATACCGGAGGCATTGGGATTAAAGAAGTTCTGCTTGGTGTCGAAAAAGGTGAATTAAAATTATGATAAATCATCAAGTTGATGCTCATAGCAACGCCAGAGAATTAAAATACGAACTGATGACAAAAACATTGGCAAAAGCTATCTTAGGTCATGTATCTGTGTTATAATTAAACGATTTTTTTCAATTTTGTATCTTCTTAGGCTTTTTGGGGTTATTTTCATGTCATATGCGTTACTTCGTCCGTTCTTGTTTAACATGGCTCCAGAGCGCGCGCATGAATTCACCTTGAACATGCTTGAAAAAGCCAATAATGCTGGATTGCTGGGCTTTGGCTATGCCAAGCAGGCCTTACCAACCACTTGCATGGGGGTTAATCTGCTTAACCCTGTGGGCTTGGCGGCCGGCTTAGATAAGAACGGCTCACACATCGATGCGCTCAGCGAGCTAGGATTTGGGTTCTTGGAGATTGGCACAGTAACGCCGCGCGCGCAGTCAGGTAACGATAAGCCAAGACTGTTTCGCATCCCGCAGGCGGGCGCGATCATTAACCGCATGGGCTTTAATAATGAAGGCGTGGATCAGATGATTCAAAACATCGAACGCGCCAAATACCAAGGCGTGCTTGGCATTAATATCGGTAAGAATGCCGTTACCCCTGTTGAGAAGGCGCTTGATGATTATGTGTACTGCCTAGAGCGTGTCTATCCTTATGCCAGCTACATCACGATCAATATCTCAAGTCCTAACACTAAGAATCTGCGCAGCCTACAAGGCGGAGATGCGCTGTCCGCACTACTAGATGGCATCAAAAATTGCCACAGCAGACTGGCGAATGACTATGGTTTTTATGTGCCGCTTGCCCTAAAGATCGCACCAGATTTGGATGAGTCTCAAGTCGATGAGATGGCACGCACGGTGATTGAGTTTGATGTCGATGGTCTGATCGCTACCAATACGACACTATCTCGCGTGGGTGTGGAAGATTATCCATATGCTGATGAGACGGGTGGTCTGTCAGGTCGTCCTGTGAGCCACAGCAGCACGCAGATTTTATCGCAATTCCATGATCGCTTAGCGGGCAGGGTGGATCTGATCGGTGTGGGCGGTATTGATGAAGGTGAGCTTGCGGTTAAGAAACTAAAAGCAGGCGCCAAAGCCGTACAGATCTACTCAGGTATGATTTATAAGGGTCCTGCGCTCGTGACAGACTGCGTTCAGGCTATCGCAGGTTACCAAGACGGACAATGACAGCACTTACCGAATCTATGACGCTCATCGATGTTTTTGTTGCCTTTATGGTGCTGATGGGCTTGTGGCGTGGCTTTACTGCTGGTTTTGTCAGGACAGCAGCGTCTTTGGTGGCGTGGCTGTCAGCACTTATCATCGCCTCACGCACCGCTAAGGAAGTAGCGCCATTTTTGGCAGGATTTATCGAAAATCCTGTGCTACAGATCGCGGCTGCTTTTTTGTTGGTTGCGCTTGGTGTGGTTGCTGTGGTGTATCTTTTGACATCCATCATCACAGGCGCATTAAAGACCCTAAAGCTGGGCTTTGTGGATCGTCTGCTTGGTGGTGTATTGGGTGCGGCGACAGGCATTCTAAAAGTGCTCATCATTCTAAGTATCGCATCACCGCTATTGATGCATCTGCCTAACTGGCAACAATCAATCTTAGCTCAAAATCTCTTACCACTTGCCCCGATCGCCATGGAGCTATTACAAGAAGCGCTGGGCGGTGCATGGCAACAAATCCAAAATCCCTACCAATCATCTTAATCAATTGGAGTAAATTATGTGTGGCGTAATCGGCGTTGTGGCGCATGAACCAGTAAATCAGATGCTGTATGATGGCTTAACCATGCTGCAGCATCGTGGACAAGATGCGGCAGGTATTGTCACCTTAAAAGACGATCGTCTATACCTACGTAAAGACAATGGCATGGTGCGCGATGTCTTTTTGAATCAGCACATGGTGCGCTTGGTGGGTAATTTTGGTATTGGCCATGTGCGCTACCCAACGGCAGGCACATCAAGTACGGCAGAGGCTCAGCCGTTGTATGTAAACTCGCCTTATGGCATTGCGCTGGCGCATAATGGCAACCTAACCAACGCTGATAAGCTTGCCAAAGAGATCTATGAGAGCGATCATCGTCATCTAAATACCGATTCGGATTCGGAAATTCTTTTGAATGTTTTTGCCAATGAACTCCAAAAATCCACCAAGCCGAACCTTGAGCCTGATGATATTTTCCATGCACTAAAAGCGGTCTATCAACGCTGTGAAGGTGCGTATGGTGTGGTTGCCATCATCGCAGGTCACGGTCTGCTTGCGTTCCGTGATTCCAATGGTATTCGTCCTCTGGTCTATGGTCGTCGCCTGACAGATCAAGGCGTGGAGTATGTCGTGGCATCTGAATCGGTGGCGATTCAGGCGCTTGGCTTTGAAGTGGTTCGCGATGTGGCGCCAGGCGAAGCGATCTTTATTGACTTACATCACAACCTACACACCAAGCAATGTATTGAAGGCGTTAAGCACACACCTTGTATCTTTGAGTATGTTTACTTTGCACGCCCTGATTCGATCATTGATAACATCTCAGTGCACAAGGCGCGCATGCGTATGGGTGAGAAGCTTGCCCAAAAAATCGTCCGCGAGTGGGGCGAGGATCACGGCATTGATGTCGTCATCCCTATTCCTGATACATCTCGTAATTCAGCGCTTGAGCTTGCTATGCATCTGAATGTCAAATATCGTGAGGGCTTCACCAAGAACCGTTATATCGGCCGTACATTCATCATGCCAGGGCAAGGTCAGCGTAAAAAATCCGTCCGTCAGAAGCTAAATGCCGTACCACTTGAATTTAAAAATAAAAACGTTCTACTAGTGGATGATTCTATCGTGCGTGGCACAACTTGTCATGAAATCATTCAAATGGCGCGTGATGCGGGCGCAAAAAATGTATTCTTCGCCTCTGCTGCACCAGAAGTAAAATTCCCGAACGTCTATGGTATTGACATGCCATCTCGTCATGAGTTGATCTCATCAGGTCGCACAGTGGAGGAGGTTCGCGAGATCATCGGTGCGGATCGCCTAATTTTCCAAGATTTGAATGATCTGATCGAAGCGGTAAATAATACCAAGTACAGCCGTGTTGATGAGTTTGACTGTTCTGTTTTTGATGGTAATTATATTGCAGGTGGTATTGATGAAAAATACCTAAATGACCTGCAAGCCAAGCGTAATGACGCCGCCAAAAAGACCGTAACCGTCGTGGATACGCCTGTGGACATGACCGGCATCACTGGTGTGTAAGATTAGTGCTAAAAATAAGTCGTCGTGTGGCGGCTTATTTTTTTTATGGGTTATAAGTACCAAATGACGAAACGTAGCTTAAAATTATTCGACTTTTGCGTAATTTTACGTTAAAGTGTTGGCGCATTTATTAATTAGTTGTGAAGATTTTATGAAGCGTATCAATGTGAATCCGGCCCTTGCTCTAACTGTGCTGTCTGCAGCAGTATTAACCGCATGTAATAACACAGCGCCAGTTAAGCAGCCACCCATCAAAATCGTACATGGCACTAGCATTCCACAGCCTGCACCGATGCCCAAGCCTGTGGTGATACCACCGCCACAGCCTGCACCGCAAGTTCAAATGCCAACGGCGCGTTATTATGCTAATTTTGATGAATGGAAGCGTGATTTTATCAATCGCACCATCGCCCAAGGATATGAGGCGGGCTCAGTTCATCACCTGATGAGCGGCGCAAGCTTGAATCAAAGAGTAATTGATCTTGATCGTTCTCAGGCTGAATTTACCAAGATGCCTTGGGAATATGTCAATGGCGCAGCATCGTCGAATCGCGTCAATCAAGGACGCGCTAAAATCGGCGAGTATCCAACCACCTTCAATAACATCCAGAATAACTACGGTGTTCCAAAAGAGATCGTCGCAGCGATCTGGGGCATGGAGTCTTCATTTGGTGCAGGCATGGGCAGCATGGATTTGGTCAGCGCCTTATCGACCTTGGCTTATGATGGACGTCGCCGCCAGTTTGCAGAAGATCAGTTGATCGCCATGTTAAAGATGATCAACCGAGGTGATGCATCTATTAGTCAGCTAAAAGGTTCGTGGGCAGGCGGTATGGGTCACACACAATTCATCCCAAGCACTTGGATGAATGAAGGTGTTGATGGTAATAATAACGGTCAAATCAGCCCGTGGAGTATCGGCGATTCACTAAACTCTACTGCAAGCTACCTAAAAAATGCCGGCTGGATCGTGGGTCTGATGCCGTATTATGAAGTAAGATTGCCTGCTAATTTTGATTATAATTTACTTAAGAACAAACAAAGCCTTGACGCATGGCGACAGCTGGGTCTGACTTCAGCAAGCGGTGAATATTTTGGTGGTCAATATCTGTCAGAGTTGTGGCTGCCCGCAGGTAAAAATGGACCTGCGCTACTACTAACGCCGAACTTCGATGTCATCAAAGTCTATAATAATTCATCAAGCTACGCGCTAGGGGTTTCATTATTAGCGAAACGCATTGGCGGTGGCGGTGGGTTGGTGGCGTCATGGCCAACTTATGAAGAGCCGCTGTCTCGCACCCAAATCCAAATCCTACAAAGAAACCTAACCGCTCAAGGATTTGATACTGGCGGTGTTGATGGTGTGGCAGGCTCTAATACGCGCCGCGCTTTTGCCAATTGGCAGTCGGCCAACGGACAAGTTCCTGATGGGTTCATCAGCCAGAACACCGCGCGTAATTTGATCTGGTAAATTAAGCCTATCAATCACTTATAAGAAAAACCATGCTACTTAGCATGGTTTTTCTTTAGTATAAATTAAGCTTGGCTTAGATGATTTGCTAAGGTTTCGCATGCTTGGATAAATCCGTCAATGCCTTTGATCAATAAAGCATTCAAAGGTTCGTTGTCTTGGATGGTGCGAAATTCTGCTTCGGTCAGTGGTGCTGGCTTTGGCAGGATGTCACCTTGATAATCAAGCACTTTAGGAACAAGAAGGCTACTATTAGCCAGCTCATCAAGCAAGGCGGGCGAGATGGTTAGTAGGTCGCAACCTGCCAAGGCGATCAGCTGATGAATGTTCCTAAAGCTTGCACCCATCACCTCGGTACGATAGCCATGTTTCTTGTAGAATTCGTAGATACTTTTGACCGAGTTAACACCCATGTCGTTTTCGATGGCGACGTCATTGACGCCTTCTTGGGCTTTTTGAAAGTCGGTAATGCGACCCACAAAAGGCGAGATGAGTGTGACATTGGCATCTGCACAAGCGCGTGCCTGAGCTTTAGTGAACAGCAGGGTAAGGTTGCAAGCGATGCCTTGTTTTTCTAGGATTTCGGCGGCTTTGACGCCTTCCCAAGTCGCGGCTATCTTGATTAGGATTTTGGATTTATCAATGCCCAATTCTTCATATAATTTAATGAATTCTAAAGCTTTATCGACAGTGCCTTGGGTGTCAAAGGACAGTCTGGCATCCACTTCGGTGGACACACGACCTTCAACCAACTCACTGATTTTTTCGCCGAGGGCGACCGTTAGATGATCGATGGCGACATCAATATCTTGCCCTTTGACTTGGTCGATAAGGTCGTCATGATCACCACTTAATAGGGCGGCGGTGATTAGGCTTGGGTTGGTCGTGGCGTCCTGTGGTCTTAGTCGAGCGATGGCGGACAGATCGCCAGTATCTGCAACGATGGTGGTGTGTTTAGCAAGCTCGGTTAGGCTATTTTGGGTCATAAGTTTTCCTAAATAATCATCAGACAATGGCGTGAAATTAGCATATTTTTGGTGATTTTACCAGTGATTTACTGAAGTTTCATGACAATATCATAAAATGCCGCAATCTAAATAAAGATTTTATAAAAATTATCAAAAAAAGTGCGCGCAAGTCGGTAACAATTGTTCAAAATCATGGTATTATTAACGGTATTTTAGTTATTCAAGCATAAAGGGTTAAATGTATGAGCGATAACCAAGCGACGAACCTAGACACCAACCAAATCAGCGATTTGCGTGGTAAGATTGACAGCATTGATGAACAAATTCAACGACTCATCAACGAGAGAGCAGGCATCGCCCAGCAGGTCGCCATTTCCAAAAAGAACCATGAAGACCACCCCATTTTTTATCGCCCTGAACGTGAAGCCCAAGTGCTAAAAGCGGTCATGGCTCGCAACACAGGCCCGCTATCGGGCGAGAAAATGGCACGCCTATTTCGTGAGATTATGTCGGTGTGTTTGGAGCTTGAAGCTCCGCAAAAGGTCGCTTTTTTGGGACCTGTTGGTACGTTCACCCACGCCGCTGCCCTAAAACATTTTGGCAAGGCAGCGACAACCGTACCGCTTGCCACGATTACCGATGTGTTTCGTGAAGTGGAGGCAGGCTCTGCCATGTATGGCGTGGTGCCTGTGGAGAACTCGTCTGAGGGCGTGGTCAATCATACGCTCGACGCATTTTTGGGGTCAAGCCTAAAAATCATCGGTGAGGTGGAACTGCCCATTCATCATAATTTTTTGGTGGCAGAACATACCAAAGTGGACAGCCTAAGTCGCATTTATTCGCACCAACAGTCGCTTGCCCAGTGCCGTCATTGGCTTGATGTCAATTTCCCCAACGTGGAGCGTGTGGCGGTGTCAAGCAATGGAGAGGCGGCAAAACGCCTACAAAACGAATGGCATTCGGCAGCCATTGCAGGCGATGTGGCAGTGGCAGAATACGACTTGCACAAATTATACGAAAATATTGAGGACAACCCCAACAACACCACTCGTTTTCTTATCATCGGGCATGAAGCGGTCGCCCCAAGCGGGCAGGACAAAACGTCTATCGTCGTGTCAAGCCCAGACCGTGCGGGGGCGTTGATTGAGCTACTAGAACCCCTCAAAAAACACGGCGTATCCATGACCAGTATTGAGACCCGCCCAGAGCGTCCGAACAAATGGGCGTATGTGTTTTTTATTGACATGACGGGGCATATCGCTGACGACAATGTTAAAAGCGCCATTGAAGACATTGCCAAAATCGCCAAAGACGTGCGAGTATTGGGGTCATATCCAAAGGCGGTTTTGTAATCGCCGAATCATCAATCAGGCTTGATGGAGATTGAGCCTGATAAATTGTAACTTATGAATGAATAAAACATGATTATGTTCCAAAAAGTCGCCATCATCGGGCTTGGGCTGATTGGTGCGAGCATCATCAGTGCCATGCGCGATAGAGGGTTGTGCCATCATGTCATCGCCGCCGATCATAATCTTGATGGGCTGGATTTTGCCAAGCGTATCGGTCTGATTGATGAGATCGGGGCGAGTGTGGCAGATGTGTGCCGTGATGATGTTGATTTGTATATCATTGCAGCACCAACCAAGGCAACCACGCAGATCATCAATGAGCTTGCTCATGCTAAGATGGCTGGGCTGATCGCTGATGATGCCATCATCACGGATGTGGCAAGCACGAAAGGTAGTATCTACAAAGCAGTATTGGAAGCCTGTGAGAATGTGGGTCAGCCAACGGATTTTTTGAGCCTTGTGTTGTCGCATCCCATCGCAGGTGCGGAGAATTCAGGCGTCACTGCGCGTAACGCCAAATTATTCGTTGGACGACAGTTTATTATCTGTGATGATAATCCACCCACCGCCCAGAACTGCTTTATCCAAAAAATCAAAGCTCTGTGGGAAGCGATTGGGGCGAATGTCATCATCATGACCAGCCAAAGACACGATGAGATCTTGGCTTATACGAGCCACCTACCACATTTATTATCCTTTAATCTGACTCATCAGCTTGCCAGCCACGATGATAATTTGGACATCTTTAGGTATGCAGCGGGCGGCTTTAAGGATTTTAGCCGTATTTCGGCAAGTAGTCCTATCATGTGGCATGATATTTTTATGGATAATAAGGATGCCTTGCTAAAGTCGCTTGATGATTACGAAAAAAACCTTCAGGATTTTCGCAAACTGATCGAGCAGGGTGATTCTGAAACATTGATAGCATGGTTGACCGCCGCTCGCCATGCACGCCGTCACTTTGGCCACATGCTTGCCCAAAGTCAAATCAGCCAAGCAGGTCAAAACAAACATAACGATTCAACCATACAGGAAAATGACATGACAAGCCAGGCTTATCACATTCGCCCAAGTCGCCATATCAACGGAACAATCACGGTTGCCGGCGATAAATCCATCTCTCACCGTTCTATCATGCTGGGTTCATTGGCGGATGGGGTGACTCATGTCAGTGGATTCTTAGAGGGTGAAGATGCTTTGGCGACCTTACAAGCCTTTAAGGATATGGGTGTAAAAATCGAGCGAGATGGTGATAAAGTTACCATCCATGGTGTCGGTGTGGATGGCCTAAATGCGCCGCAAGATGCGTTATACATGGGGAATTCTGGCACAAGTATGCGCCTGCTTGCAGGGATTCTGTCTGCACAGGCTTTTGATAGTGTGATGACAGGTGATGTCAGCCTATCAAAACGTCCGATGGAGCGTGTGGCGACACCCCTAAGAAGCATGGGTGCAGCGATTCAGACCACGGGAGAAAAAGGCACTGCACCAATCTCTATTACTGGTGGTCAAAAGCTGTCTGCCATTGATTATACGCTACCTGTGGCATCTGCTCAGATTAAGTCTTGTCTAATCTTGGCCAGCCTATGGGCAAATGGCACGACCACCATTACAGAGCCAGAAGTCAGTCGTGACCATACAGAGCGCATGCTGAAAGCTTTTGGTTATCCAATCAAAAAAGATGGTAATTCAATTTCCATCACAGGCGGTGGCCGTCTGACAGCGACAAATATTGTTGTGCCTGCTGACATCTCTAGCGCTGCATTCTTTATGGTACTTGGTGCAATTGGCGGTGGCAATGGTTTGACGATTCGCAAGGTAGGCATGAACCCAACGCGTACGGGCGTAATCGATATTCTACGCCTAATGGGTGCTGATATCACCGTGTCTAATGAGACTGTGGTTGGCGGTGAGCCGATCGCTGATATCACGGTTAAACCATCTGAACTAAAAGGCATTCATATCCCTGAATATCTGGTGCCACTTGCGATTGATGAATTTCCTGTGTTGTTCGTCGCTGCCAGCTGCGCGATCGGTACGACCAAGTTAACAGGAGCTAAAGAACTCCGAGTTAAAGAATCTGATCGCATTCAGGTCATGGCTGATGGTCTAAGCGCTCTAGGTATTGAATGCACCGTACTGGATGATGGCATCATCATACAAGGTAAGGGTGAGCCGATGACTGGTGGCGAGCGCAATACAGTCTTTGGCGGTGGCGAGATCCAAAGTCATCACGATCATCGTATCGCCATGAGTTTTGCGGTGGCAAGCGTACGCGCATCGGACGATATTATCATCCAAGGAACAGAAACAGTAGCGACAAGTTTCCCGAATTTTGCTGAGCTTGCCAATGAAGTGGGTTTAAACATCGCGGTTAGCTAATGGCAAATACAGGCATTCAAGCCACCCCAAAAGGGCTAATGACGGCTCTTTTGGCGTTTTTGATGTGGGGTAATTTTCCCTTTTATTTTAAGCTGTTGGACGGTTATCATGCTGTTGAAGTCATCGTTCATCGGGTGGTGTGGACGTTTGTGGTTTTAAGCCTTGTTGTCATCATCGGCAAACGGACGGCTTGGCTTAGCCAAATCCGCCAAAATCCCAAATGGCTTGGCTTGACCTTTGTGTCGGCTCTCTTGATTGGTATAAACTGGCTAACCTATGTGTGGGCGGTGGCAAATGATAGGGTGCTTGAAGCAAGCCTTGGCTATTTTATCAATCCTTTAATGGGCGTGGGGCTGTCGCTTGTCATCTTTAAAGAACGCTTGCGACTTTTATAAAAAATCGCTGTCGCCCTTGCCGTGCTTGCCGTTGGCATTCAGGTGGTGCTGTTTGGTGGTGTGCCGTGGGTAAGCTTACTGCTTGCGCTGTCCTTTGCTTTTTATGGGGTGTTGCAACGCCAAACGCCTTTTAATGCCATTGACGGCTTATTTATTGAGACGGCTTTATTATTACCTTTATGTCTGATTTGGCTTGTTAGTGCAAGTGTTGTCAGCTCCGATGTGGCATTTTGGCTATCAAGCAGTGTTTGGCTGCTTGCTTTGGCAGGTCCAATTACGCTAATTCCACTGTTATTGTATAATCAATCAACCAAACTCGTGAGTTTTAACACCTTGTCATTTTTGGGTTATTTAACACCCAGTATTGTCTTTATCATTGCGGTGTTTTATTATTATGAGCCGATTGATGTCAAGCGCTTGGCTATCTTTGGTTTGATTTGGCTTGGACTGTTGATATTTAGCGTGGACATGGTTAGATATAGAAAATCTGAAATTAATTAAAGGAAATGTGATGAGCGACATTGTCTTTGTGCAGGGATTAAAAATTGATACGGTGGTTGGTGTGTACGATTGGGAGCAGGCCATTAAGCAAAGCCTAATCATCGACGCCAAAATCAGCTGTGACATCAGCCAAGCGGCTGCCACAGATGACGTCGTGCATGCTGTTAATTATAAAACCGTTTGCGAAGACATCGAGCGCATTTGCCATGAGATGAAGGCAAAGCTATTGGAATCATTGGCGGAGAGTATCTGTCGCCATATCCTAGATCATTACCCTTGTCACAGCATTACACTCACCATCCATAAGCCCAATGCCATCAAGCAAGCCAATAGTGTTGGTGTTAGCATTACGCGTAACAAATAATCACCATGGATAATACTATGGGTGACTTAAGTGATGAATTGATGGTGCGACGCCTTGTGATTGCACTTGGCAGTAATGCTGATAGTGAGCATGCCTTTAGCATCGCCAAAGCTGAGCTTATGAAGCTGGGCAATGTTCGACACTCATCAATGGTCATCGGTCGGGACTTTACAGGCAGAACACAGGCCATCTATCATAACGCTTGCGTGCACCTTAAACTGGATAAGCCTTGCTTGATGAGTGTTATCTATCATAAATTAAAAACCATTGAAAGGCTGTGCGGGCGTACAGATGATCGAAATGCCGTACCCATGGATTTAGATGTCTTGGCGGTGACTGATGGTCATGGGTGGCGCATTAGCAAAAAAAGACTGCCGTTTAAGGCGCATGAAAGGGCAGGCTTATCAGAAGTGGCGGTTTTTTTATTGGCGTACTAAAAAATTATGAGGCTGTACTAGAATAACTCTCATGTTATACTAGTTTTATGAAGATAACCCATTGTAAACTAGGTAAAAAAGTACAAAAAGACTGCTTGAATTTTTTGTACTTGAAGTTACTGCTCGTTCGGCAGCTGATTTGCTACAAATACACTCAAATTCATCAGCGCTATTCTATCACAAAATCAGACTTGTGATAGAATACCATCTTAATCTTGAGGCTAAAGAATTGTTTGATCGCGAAATAGAGCTTGATGAAAGCTATTTTAGCGGCATTCGCAAAGGCAAGCGTGGTCGTGGAGCAGGTGGCAAAACAGCTGTCTTTAGTCTTTTAAAACGCAGCGGTAAAGTCTTTGTGGTTTTGGTTAAAGACACCAAGACTAACACCCTAATGCCCATTATCGTCGGTAAAATCAAACCTGACAGCATTGTCTATACTGACAGCTATAAAAGTTACAATGCGCTTGATGTAAGTGATTTTAAGTATTTTGGAATTAACCATTCCAAAGAATTTGTCAAAGGCCATAATCACATCAACGGCATTGAGAATTTCTGGCCACAAGCCAAGCGTGTTTTAAGAAAGTACAATGGCATTGACAAAAAAACATTTTCACTTGTTTATCGAGGAAGGTGAATTTAGATTTAACTATGATACACCCTTTAATCAACTTAAAGTGTTGGGAAAATGGTGTGGGGTTTAGGCTAATCTAGTACAGCCCCAAAATTATTTAAGCGCGAAAAAGCGGATAAAAATCTTATCCGCTTTTTGCTTTATTGATAATAATCCGTCCCGTCCGCCTGTGTTTTAAACCGCCGATGAAACCACATCCATTGGGTAAGGTCTTTTTTAATGTTATTTTCTATCATATCATTAATACGCTGTGCGTCCGCCACTTCATCATCGCTTGGATAATTTTCAATGACAGGCGATAGGCTAATATGATAATGCGGACGTTTGCCTTTGGGGATATTATCAGGCGTTTGGCGAATCATGTCAAAGGCAATAAATACAGGCGGATTTTTTTTATTCATGCTGGCAAATCGCCTTTGGGCGGTAATGGTTGCAGACGGCACACCAAAAAATGTCGCCATAACCCCATGCTCTAAGCCAAAATCTTGGTCAGGGCTATACCATATCACTTTGCCGTCTTTAATCCGACTAATGAGTTTTTTCATATCACGGCTGCTGATTTGTTCGTCAAAAATATGACGGCGACCATTATAAATAAACCATTCCAAAAGTGGGTTGTTTTGTTTGCGGTACATACAATCGGCAGGGAAAAACTGCGTACATAACCGCCCACCCAAATCTAATGTGGTAAAATGCCCACCCAATAATATCACAGCTTTATTTTCTTTTTGGGCGGTGATTAAATGCTGCAATCCTGAAATGCTAAATGTGCGTTTAAAGACATTGGGGCGGAACCATGCGTTTAACGTCTCAAAAATACCAATGCCTTGATTGACAAAAACTTGTTTGGCGATTAGCACTTTTTCATCATCAGATTTATCAGGGAACGCCAAAGTCAGATTGGTGAGCGTATCTTTGACCCGTCTTTTGATAAGTATATATGCCAATTCGCCAATTTTTCTGCCAAGCCAAAACTGCATACGCAAAGGCAAATAAATAAGCGGTAAAAATATCATTAACGCAAACCAAATTCCCCAATATTTTGGTAATAAAAATTCCCATTGGAATACAGCTTTATCCACCACGTTTGTTTGCTTGTGCGTGGCGGTCAAATCGGGCATTTTTTTAATGTCAATTTGTGGGTTATTTGATTGTGGGGCTTGGTTATCGGTGTGGCAATTACCCCCACAACAGTTTTTGTTGCTCATTGTTTTTTGCCTATGTTTATTTTACCAAATTTTCCAATTCGTCCCAACGCTCCAACTTCTCCATTAAAATCCCATCAATCTCGCCAAGTCGTTCACTGTATTGGGTCGCCAATGCCAAATCGCTAACGAATAGCGAACCGTCCGCCAGTTTGTCATTTAGCTCGCTTTGCTCGTTTTCAAGTTCGGCAATTTCATTGGGCAGGCTTTCTAATTCACGTTGTTCTTTATAGGAGAGTTTGCGTTTTTGCTCAGGCTTGGACGTGTCGGATTTTGGTTTGTCGGCTTTGATTGTTTCTGATTTTTCAACTTTATCCGCTTTGAGCTTGGTTGGTTCACTCCGTGCTTTTTGGGTGAGATAATCTTGATAACCGCCCACATATTCGTCAATCACGCCATGACCGTCCTTGTCCGTGCCAAATACCCACGTTTGTGTTACCACGTTGTCCATAAAGGTGCGGTCGTGGCTGATGAGTAAAATCGTACCGTCAAACCCTGCGACAAACTCTTCCAAAAGCTCTAAAGTTGCCATGTCAAGGTCGTTGGTCGGCTCATCAAGCACCAAGACATTGGCAGGTTTTAGCAAGTTTTTGGCGAGCAATACACGGGCTTTTTCGCCCCCTGATAGAGCCTTGACAGGCGTTCTGGCACGGTTTGGCGTGAACAAAAAGTCCTGCAAATACCCCAAGATGTGCGTGCGTCTTCCGCCCACGTCCACATAGTCCGAGCCTTCGGAGACGTTTTCGGCAACGGATTTATCAAAGTCTAATTGGTCTTTTAATTGGTCAAAAAAGGCGATATTTAGGTTCGTACCAAGCTTGACTGTACCGCTCACTTTGGCAGAGTCATCAAGCCCAAGCACGGTGCGGATTAGGGTCGTTTTGCCCACGCCATTATTGCCGATGATGCCAACTTTATCGCCACGCATGAGCAGGGTTGAGAAGTTTTTGACCAGTATTTTGCCGTCATATTGCAGGCTTAAGTCCTTGACTTCACACACGATTTTTCCTGATTTTTCGGATACGTTTTGGGTGAGTGAGACGCTCCCCACCACATCACGACGCTGCTTTCGCTCTTCACGAAGTGCCTTTAACGCACGCACACGCCCTTCGTTGCGAGTACGCCTTGCCTTAATGCCTTGGCGAATCCAGACTTCTTCTTGGGCAAGTTTTTTGTCAAATTCTTCAAAGGATTTGGCTTCGCTGGCAAGCTCCAATTCCTTTAATTCTTGATAACGAGCATAGCCCTTAACCCCTTGCGTTACGTCATAAGTGGAGAGTTTACCCCTATCCAATTCCACAATGCGAGTGGCAAGATTGTCCACAAATTTGCGGTCGTGCGTGATAAACAGCACGGTCAAATTTTGCCCGAGCAGGTAGTTTTCTAGCCAATCAATACTCTCCACGTCCAAATGGTTGGTCGGCTCATCAAGTAGCAATACATCAGGCTTAACCACCAACGCCCGAGCGAGCAGTACACGGCGTTTTCGTCCGCCTGATAAGTCGGCAAGGCGATCTGTGGGATTTAGCCCCATGTTGTCAAGCAAGGTGCGGGCACCTCGCTCCAACTCCCAGCCGTGCAAAGCATCAATCTCATGTTGCACGTCCGTCATACGCTCGCAGGCGGTCATGTCGCCCGCTGTGCATTTGTCCGATAGGTCGTGGTATTGGCGAAGCAAGGTTGCTACTTTTTCATCGCCATTCATGACAATGTCAAGCAAGGTACCGTCATCGCTTGGCACGTCTTGGGCAAGCATGGCAATCTTAATGCTGTCTGCGATGATAATCTCGCCGTCATCAGGAGCTTGCGTGCCGTCAATGAGCTTAAAGAGCGTGGATTTGCCTTCGCCATTTCGTCCGATGAGACACACCCGCTCGCCTTTATCAAGGCTAAAATTGACATGGTCTAAGACAGGAGCAACGCCAAAGGCAAGGGAGATGTTTTTTAGATGAATGAGTGCCATAATTTATTTTCAATACGGATTTTCAATGATAAAATAGGTCAATTATAGCAAATTTTACACTTTAAAGGGGAAAATAAAATGAGCGATACTCGTGCTGATATTACCGATTTGCAAATCAAAATCTCCTATCTTGAAAATACGGTAGATACGCTAAATGATGTCATCGCCCACCAAGATAAAGCATTAAAAGATTTGCAAGATCAGTTAAAGTTATTGTATAAATTCTTAGAAAGTCGTGATGATGACGGTATTGCTCCGTTTGATTTATTGGCAGACAGACCACCACATTATTAAGAAAATTGCCGATAAATAAAATACAAATTGTAATTAAATTACCTAAGTTTATCTCTTGTATTGCGGTAAAATTTGTTTTAATATGTACAAACGCAAGTTGTTACACTATTATGTCTAGGATGATGTCTTGCGTATCAACGGGTTGGTGAATAAACCCCACAACAAGGACAAACTTGGAGAATGACGATGTCTAAATTTAATTATACAACGCTTGCCGTTGCAGTCGCTTCTATTGGGGCGATTGGCTCAGCGCATGCGGCAGGTCTTGATCGCTCGGGTCAGGATGTATCAGCGTTTTTGCAGGATGGTACATATGCTGAGGCAGTCTATACTTATATCGATGCGGATATATCCGGCAAGGATAACAGTGGACGCTCAACGGGGGATGTCGCAGAAGCCTATGATTTCTTCCGTTATGGGATAAAAACGGACATTAATGACACATTTAGCGTGGGTCTTCTCTATGATGAGCCTTTTGGGGCGGCAGTTGATCATTTTGGCAGCAGTAATTTTATTACTGAAGGCGGCGATGCAACTGTAAATGCTTTAACAGGTGGAAGGGCGCCAACTTTGGCGGCCGCTCAAGCAGGCCTTGCCCAAGCACAAGCTGGTATTGCTCAATTGCAAGCCGCCATCGCGCAAACAAAAGCAGCAGGTGGTGATACTACTGCGTTGCAAGGACAGCTTGCATCTGCTGCAGCGACTGCACGTCAGCTGGGCGGGGCAATTAATGCGGCAACCACAGCTGAAGCGCAGAGTGGGCAAGGAACTAATGTAGAAATTCGCACGAATAATATTACCGGTCTTTTGGGTGCAAAATTTGGCACTAATAAAAATTTCCAAATTTATGGCGGTCCTGTTGCACAGCGTTTAAAGGGTGAGGTTCACTTGCGCGGTGTGGCATACCAAGCTGCGACAGGCTATGATGCAAAAATCTCAACTGATACTGCACACGGTTGGGCTGCGGGCGTTGCTTATACTAAGCCAGAAATTGCCTTAAAAGCCGCGCTTACCTATCGTTCGGAGATTGAGCATGAAAGTAGCATCTCTGAAGTAATGCCTGCACTAGGCGCTGCTGGTGTAACCACACGTGATTTTAGTGTAACCCTACCAGAGTCTTGGAACTTAGACTTCCAAACTGGCATTAATCCAACTACATTACTAACTGCTAAAGTTCGCTATGTACCTTGGTCTGATTTTGATATTCGTCCGCCAACATATGGCGATGCGACCCTTGCCAGCATCGGTAATTCATTACCTATCATTGACTATAGCAAAGATCAATGGTCGGGCGAATTGGGTCTTGCTAAGAAGCTCTCTGATAAAGTGGCGGTATCTGGTAGCGTTGGTTACGACAGTGGCGCGGGCAATCCTGCCAGCAGTTTAGGGCCAATTAAAGGCTATTACAGTGTCGGCTTGGGTGGTCGCTATAACTTTACGCCAGAATGGTCATTCTCTTTGGGCGCTAAATACTTGAAATTTGGCGATGCTACAGCGCAGTTGCCAACTCGTACTACCGTCGGCGAATTTGACGATAATGATGGTTTCATCTTAGGTGCTAAATTGGCTTACCACGCCAAATAATCCGATAACAATCCCAGATAAACAAGCCAAAGCCGTGCGTTTTGGCTTGTTTTTATTTTCAAAAATATCTAAAATCTGTTATCATAAGCCCAAATTTTTAATCATTTGACCTTATGAAAATCCTACCTGAAAAACAATTTCTTATCGCGCCATCCATTCTGTCTGCTGATTTCGCCAGACTTGGTAAAGATACTGCAGCCGTGCTAGACGCAGGGGCGGATGTAGTGCATTTTGATGTCATGGATAATCATTATGTGCCAAATTTGACCTTTGGTGCGATGATTTGTAAAGCCTTAAAAGACTACGGCATCACCGCGCCGATTGATGTGCATCTTATGGTAAAGCCTGTGGATAGAATGATCGAAGAATTTATCAAGGCGGGGGCAGACATCATCACGTTCCACCCAGAAGCAAGCGAGCACATTGATCGCAGTCTACAACTCATCAAAGATGCAGGTGTTAAATGCGGACTTGTTTTCAACCCTGCCACGCCACTGCATTACTTGGATTATACCATCGATAAACTTGATCAGATTCTTATCATGAGTGTCAATCCTGGTTTTGGCGGCCAGAAGTTCATTGATGGCACGCTTGATAAAGTGCGTGCAGTTCGCAAGATGATCGACGAGCGTGGGCTTGACATCCGCCTAGAGATTGATGGTGGTGTCAATCCTGATAATATCCGTGCGATTGCGGATGCAGGCGTGGATATGTTTGTGGCGGGTTCGGCGATTTTTAATAAGCCTGATTATAAAGCTGTCATCGATCAGATGCGTGCAGAACTTGCCTTAGTGCAGACGAAGGTAATCTAATGAGCGATAAACATAATTCAAGCGCTGCCAACATTGCGCCAAAAAGCGTCATCCCCTTGGGTGTGACCATCTCTTTATTTGTCGCATCGCTTGTGCTAAGCTTGGCAGGGTATGGCTTTCGTCTGATGGCGGGTGATGATGTGAATGACGTGCTGAGTCATGCGATTAAGGTCGTGCCTTTTTTCTTATTTGTCATGCCGGCTTTGATTTGGCTTGGTAGCGTAGTACTGAACAAAATAGGTAAAGCTGCCATTCATCCGCGTAATGCGTGGACGTTGGGCTGGCTGTTATCCACGGTCTCCATGCTGTCCATCATGGGAGTGTATAGCTAATGTCAGGTCGTCTCATTCCTGATAGAATCGTACCCAAAGACATCCCAAAAGGCTTAATCGCAACCTTGATCATCTTGGTGATGCTGATTGGGCTGTCAGGTTTTCGCTTAGGTCAAGGTAATCGCCTACAAGGTTGGCTGCATGTGCTTGAAAATTGGGTCATCTGTCTGATTCTTATTCCTGCCTTTACTGCCTTGGTCGCGGCACCCATCAAATACCGCGATCGCAGTTTTGACCTTAAGATGGCGTACTATCTTGGTATGTTTGTCTCGTTTTTATTTATGATGGCAAAGCTTCGCTATTGGCGTTAAGACTTGAAAATTTTGTCATTGTCTTTATTATAGTTATAACTGCAAAATTTTGGAGTGGTCGATGTTTGATAAAGCTGATAATGAATTGATTAAGCGTCTAATAGAAGAGGCTGAGGTCATTATTGAAGAAGAAATTCAAAAAAGATTATATCAAGAAAATAACGCTGTTAGCACAAAAAATCAGGAAGAAATTACCCATACGGATAATTCTGATGATGTTCAGGAGTCTGTACCAAAAAAATCACGAAAAAGAACCACGAAATCTAACGATGCCTCAAGTGAGTCTGTAGATGGTTTGGCTGCCGAATCAAGCGACCAAGACCCGCCTAAGCGTCGTCGCAGTCGCCCAAGAAAGGTAGTTAAACCAGAAGTCGTCGATGATGAGGCTGATAGCGCAGATGCTAACTTGTCATCACCTACCGCCAACAAAAAACCTATTGCAAAAAGCCTTATCAAAGAGCGAGTTGATGGTGAGATGATGATAAAAGAGGCGATATTAGAATTTGTTGAGCGTGAAGATGGCGTGCTGACCTTGCAGGAGGTGGGTAATGAAGATGAGCCGATGGTAACCATTCATTTCTCAGAGCAAGTGAAGGCAATGATTGGCAAAGATGAGATCCAGAATGTCGGTCAGAACATGATTCATGCCGCCATCGCTACTGTCATGCAGCGCCAAATGGATTCATGGCACGCTCACATCTATGACGAACAGCCGACACATTATAGTTAATATAAATAAACAAAAAGCCACGGATTGTGGCTTTTTGTTTGAGCGATTCGGTTGGTTAATTGGCCTCAATGAGTCCGTGTCTGATAGCAAGATGCGTGAGCTTAACGTCGCTATTAACACCCAATTTCTCAAAAATACGATAACGATAGGTGTTCACAGTCTTAACGCTAACGAACAGCTGATCGGCAATCTCTTGGGCGCTTTGGCAATTCACAACCATCATCGCAACTTGTTTTTCGCGTTCAGACAGCGCATCAAAAGGTGACTCCGCCTGTTCGCCAAGTACGGTATCTGCCAGCTGTTCGGCGACATCGTGGCTAAAGTACTTACCGCCACCATGCACCTTTTTGATGGCGCGAATCATCTCGTCGAGTGGTGTGCCTTTGGTGATATAGCCATTGACACCTGCCTTTAGTAGCATCGAAGGGTAGGGCTGTGCTGATAAGCTGGACACAGCGAGCACTTTGATGTTCTGATCGATCTGCTTGATGCGGCGAGTTGCCTCAACACCGCCCACATTTGGCATGTTAACATCCAATAACACGACATCAGGACGATGCTGGCGCGCAAGTTGAACCGCGGCATCGCCATTGTCAGCTTCGGCGATCACTTCGATCTGAGCATCATCATCAAGCATTCGCGCAATACCCATGCGCACTAAATCGTGATCATCGACTACTAGCACTTTAATCGACATATGTGTTCCTTCGATGTTATTTCATTTTTTGAAAGTTTAGCACAATTTGTAATGATTACAACCAAATATTACAGATTTTAAGATTCATCAATTTTATTGAAAAATACCAAATTATTACCAGAAAATTACCCATTATAATTACTTACAATATTATTAATCTTTTGGGATGTTTTTATGGGTTTTCGTGAAAAATATACGCTTTTGTCACACATCGGACAATTTGATGTGTTAGAATAAAGACATCAAAAATTGTCTTTATTTTGGGTGGATTGCATAGGCAATCTAATAAATAACCAAGGGTGTCGCTTGTGCTTTTCTAAGATGTTTCATCATAAATCACAAAAATGCGGCAAATCAATAGGCGAGTGGTCGCCCATAGTTAAGGATTTATCATGAAAAATGCTAAATTAATGAAACGTGCTAGTACTCAGATTGCTGTTTTGGCTTTAATGACCTCAGGTGCTTCAGCGAATGCATTTACTGTAGATAGTAGCAATCAACGCACGGTGACTGTCACTCGTGCCACACCTTCAGTAACAACCACTGTGACGCGCGCTGTGCCTACGCCACCACCTAGCAATACGGTCAAAACTACCAAAACCATCACACCAGCAACAGCTCCTACTGTTAGTTATCTTTCACAGCCCACCCAGACGACATATAACGCACCAACATACACCGCACCTGCTATTCCTGTAGCGCCAGCTACCATCATGAATACAGTTAATGCTAACAATTACAATGCACCTGTGTTTGACCAGCTTGCTATTAGCACCAATTCATCAGCAGTGGCGGTACTTGACCTACAGTCAGGCGATCTGATTTATTCTAAGAACATCGACGCAACCCGATCTATCGCCTCTGTGACCAAAGTAATGACTGCAATGGTCATCTTGGATGCTGGGCTTGACATGCGTGAAGACATCACCATTATTCCATCAGACCTGGTGGGTGCCAAAAAAGCAAGTACGAACCTGCGGGCAGGCGACCGCCTAAGCCGCTCAGAGTTCACCTTAATGATGCTGATGAAATCAGAAAATCCAGCTGCTAAAGCGCTTGCTCGTACTTATCCAGGTGGCTACAATGCATTCATCCGTGCGATGAATGATAAGGCTGCCAGCCTAGGCATGTATCAGACTAGCTTCTCTGATTCATCAGGCTTGGACCCGCGCAATGTCGCTTCTGCCAATGACCTTGTGAAGATGATGAAAGCGGTTAGTGAAGAGGGTCGCTATCAGCTGATCCGCAATTTCTCAACTGCGCCTAGTTATGATTTTTACATTACTAACTTTAACAGCGGTAACAGGACATACAAAGCCAACAATACCAGCCGTCTGGTACGCTCAGGTGGTCATCCTATTGGTGTGTCTAAGACTGGCTTCATCCGTGAGGCGGGTTACTGCGTGGTGATGGAGACGCATGTGAACAACAAGCCGGCGGTTATTGTTCTACTTGGTGCTAACGCCTCTCAGTCTCGCTGGAATGACGCAGAGAACATCTTGACTGAGCTTGCTTATCGTCGTTAATAGCTGATGATTTGAGCATGAATATTAAGCCTAGATTTATGGATCTGGGCTTTTTTGTGTTGGTAATTTACGTTATAATGATGTGATTTTTTATGATTAAAATGCCTTATGTCAAGCCCAAAACTCTACCTACTCACCAATGATGATGAGATTACAACACTCATAGATAAATTAGAACGCGCATTAGACACAGGCGTGGTATCGCTACTGCAGATCCGCCGAAAGGCAACGCTTAAACAATATGACTTGGCGACAGTTTACCAAGAAGCTGAGCTTTTGGTCAGCCTTGCGGATAAATATGATGTCGATGTGGTGATAAATGATGATTTGGAGCTGGCATCGCATTTTTGTACGGGACTGCATCTGGGGCAGCGAGACGGCAGTGTGGCGGTGGCACGAGAGATTTTAGGCGATGATGTGGTGATTGGTCGCACTTGCCATTCGGACATCGCATTATTCAAGCAGGCCAAAAAAGAAGGTGCAACCTATGGGGCGATGGGCACCGTGTTTGCTTCTTTCACCAAGCCAAAAGCAGGGTTGGTATCCATTCCGACACTTCAAAAAACCGCCAATCTAGGCTTGCCATTATGCGTAATAGGTGGCATCGCACTTGATAACGCCTATCAGCTTAGAGATGGGTTGGCAGGCACGCCACTAGAATACATCGCAGTGACGGCAGACATCATGTCACACAGTAGTGATACCATCGCCGCCAAATGCCGAGCATGGCAACTAAAATTGCAAAATTGGTAACCTATATTATCATGACAGACATTCATATCCACACGCCTAGTTTTACACCCAACCTCCACACCCACTTTACTGCCCAAGCGGACGCAAGTTTTACCTTGTGGCTTGCCACTCTTGCCAAAGACAGCACGGATTTGACCTTAGTCATTTGCCAATCCCAAAGCGAATTACAACGCCTTGCCGATGAGCTGCATTTTTTTGGTATATCCGCCCATGTGTTTGCCGATTATGAGACGCTTGTTTATGACAATCTGTCGGTACACCAAGACATCATCTCCGAGCGGATTGACCTTTTGACGCATATGCCGACAAGGGGCGTGCTACTGGTGAGCGTGCAGACACTCATGCAAAAAATCATACCCCCAAGCTATCTTTTGGGGCGGTTTTTTGATTTGAATGTGGGCGATACCTTTGATATAGAGCATGAGCGTGAACGTCTTGCCAAGGCGGGCTACAAGGCGGTGGATAACGTCTATATTGCGGGCGAATTTGCCGTGCGTGGGAGTATTGTGGATATTTTTGCGGTGGGACAAGCCTTGCCGTTTCGTTTGGAATTATTTGATGATGAAATAGAAACGATTAAATTTTTTAATCCTGATACTCAGCGAACTGTTACCGACGAAGAGCTTGATAAGCTCAAAAAAGACGGCGTATTTGACGACAAAACCGCCCTAACTTCGCCCAAAGTGGCAAGTTTTCGCCTACTGCCTGCCCGTGAATTTGACTTAGACGACAAAGAGACGTTCCGCCAGAATTTTGCCAGCCTATTCCCCAATGCGTCCGCTCGCAAAGTGGAGTTTTATAATGATGTCATGAATGGCATACAGCCGTCTGGGGTGGAGTATTACGCACCGCTATTTTTTGATTTGCATGAATGGCAGGCGGCAGGCACGCTGTTTCATTATTTGCCCAAAAATACGCTGGTTGTCTGTGATGACAATTTGTCCGCTCATCATCACAACTTTTGGGAGCAGGTAAACGCACGCTATCATTCTCGGGCGTTTGATAAGGACGTGCCAATCCTGCCCCCTGATTATTTGTATTTGCCAAGCAATGAATTTTTTCAAGCCTTAAAAGTGTATCCAAGGGCAGTATTTGGCGATAAAGAAAATTCACTTTCCTTATTTTGTCAATTTATCGCCCACACCGTCCCCAATTTGCCAATCAATCATCAAAAAGACGAACCCTTGGGCGAGTTTTTGGACTTTGTGGGGGCGTGTGATGAGCCGATTTTATTGGTGTGTGAAAGTGCAGGTCGCCGTGAGATTATTTTAGAATTATTAAAAGGCAAACTTGACAGCGACACGGTGGCGGATTTTGACGAGTTTTTGGCAAATTTGGATAAATTTACCCAAAAAATTGCCTTAACTGTTGCCCCGATAGAGCGTGGATTATGGCTAAAAAATAAGCAAAATCAAGGCTTTTGTGTCATTAGCGAAACCCAAATTTTTGGGCGAGTGGTCGCCACCACCAAACGCAAACGCCAAAATGCCTTATCGCAAGCCTTTTTGATAAAGTCGGTAAGCGAGATGACCGAGGGGTCGCTTGTCGTGCATTTGTCCTATGGCATTGGGCGGTATCAGGGGCTTGTCGTGCTTGACGTGGGTGAGGGCGAGCAGGAATTTATCCATATCAAATATGCCGATGATGCCAATGTTTATGTGCCGATTACCAATCTTGCTTTAATTGGGCGGTATAGCGGTACCGATAGCGAGGCGGTGCAGTTGTCAAAACTTGGCTCGGGCAAGTGGGACAAAGCACGCCAAAAGACCTTGACCGACATTTATGACGTGGCGGCGGAGCTATTGAATGTGCAGGCTCGCCGTAACGCCAAGCAGGGCATTAGTTTTGACATTGATATGGCAAGTTATGAGCTGTTTGCCAGTGGGTTTTCCTATGACGAAACGCCTGACCAGCAAAGTGCCATTGAAGCGGTGATGTTTGACATGAAACAGACTAAGCCCATGGATAGGCTTATCTGTGGTGATGTGGGTTTTGGCAAGACGGAGGTCGCCATGCGGTCAGCATTCATTGCGGTGCAGGCAGGTTATCAAGTGGCGGTGCTTGTGCCAACTACGCTACTGGCGGGGCAACACGAGGACAGTTTTAAGGACAGATTTGCCGATTGGGCGATTAAGATTGAAAGTCTGTCTCGTTTTGTCGGTAAAAAAGCCCAAGATAAAGTGCTTGCTGACCTAGCAGACGGTAAGGTGGATATTGTCATCGGTACGCACCGAATTTTGCAAGATGATGTTAAATTTAAAAACTTGGGCTTGATGATAATTGACGAAGAGCATCGTTTTGGCGTACGCCATAAAGAAAAAATCAAAGCCATGCAAGCGGACGTGGACACGCTCACGATGACCGCCACGCCCATTCCACGCACGCTGAACATGGCTTTGTCTGGTATGCAGGACATTTCTATCATTGCCACACCGCCAGCCAGAAGGCTTGCCATTAAAACTTTTGTCGCTGAAAAAAACGAGCAGACAACCAAAGATGCGATTTTGCGTGAGATTTTGCGTGGGGGGCAGGTGTATTATTTGTACAATGACGTGGCGAGCATTGACACGGCGGCGGAGAACTTGTCCGAGCTTATCCCTGAGGTGCGTGTGGGCGTGGCTCATGGGCAAATGGCGGAAAAAGAACTCCACGATGTCATGAGTGATTTTTATCACAAAAAAACGAACGTGCTTGTTGCCAGTACCATTATTGAGACAGGTATTGACGTGCCAAATGCCAATACGATTATCATCAACCGAGCCGATAAGTTTGGACTTGCCCAGTTGCACCAACTGCGTGGGCGAGTGGGGAGGTCTCATCATCAGGCGTATTGTTATTTGTTTGTGCCGTCCATTAAGGGGCTGACGGCTGATGCCAAAAAACGCCTTGATGCCATTAGCCGAGCCAATACGCTTGGGGCAGGGTTTATGCTGGCGAGCGAAGATTTGGAGATTCGTGGGGCGGGCGAGATTTTGGGCAAGGAGCAGTCGGGCAATATGCAGACCATTGGTTTTGGGCTGTATATGGATATGCTAGAACGTGCCACAAAGGCGATAAAATCGGGCAATACGCCAAGTCTAGCGACCCCACTTGATTTGGTGAGTGATATTAACATTCATGCGTCTGCCTTGATACCGAGCGATTATTTGGCGGACGTGCATGAGAGGCTTTTGTGCTATAAGCGTATCGCCAATGCCGAGACGGTGGACGAGCTAAATGAGATGCGTGCCGAGATGATAGACCGTTTTGGGGCGATGCCAACCGCCCTTGCCAATTTCTTTTTGGTGCACAAAATGCGAGTGCAAAGCATACCGCTTGGCATTAGCAGAATTGACGTAACTGCTCATGGGCTTAGTATGGAATTTAAAGCGGATACGCCTGTGGACGGTTTGGCGATTATCAAGCTCATTCAGTCTAATGACGGCTATCGTATGAACGGGGCGACAGGGCTAAAATACACCTTTAAAGATGAAAAAGACGTGGTGGGGCGAACCAATGCGGTGTTTGAGCTATTAAGTTATCTGAGTGGTAATTCATCAAAAGATAAAAGCTAGCTTGCTATAAATACTCAACACACCCCAAATTTTATGTTACAATAGCACAATTTATAAGATTTGATTAATTAAAAGAGAAAAGTAATGTTTCAACTACATCCAACATTAGCCAAAGATACGTTTTTGGTGGGGGATTTTCCATTATCTACCGTTCGTTTGATGAACGATTGCCAATTTCCTTGGCTGATTCTTGTACCACGCGTGTCGGGCGTTAAAGAAATCTACGAGCTATCACCTGCTGATCAAGTGCAGTTTTTGCGTGAGTCAAGCTGGGTATCTAGCCAAATGGCTAAAATCTTTGGTGCGGATAAGATGAACGTGGCAGCATTGGGCAACCAAGTACCACAGCTGCATTTTCACCACATCGTCCGCTACCAAAATGACAGTCGCTGGCCGAACCCCGTATGGGGCGTGCCTGCGATTCCTTATACCAAAGAAGTTTTACAGCACATGCAGCAGACCTTGATGATGGCACTGCGTGGACACCATGAAATGCCCTTTGACTGGAAGATGAGTGTTTAAGGTTTAGGCTGTTGATTGGTCTTAAATTATTTTAAAAGTATGTCATACATACTACTAAATATATTGCCATTAAAGCCCCGTTACTCAAGCGGGGCTTTTAACTGATCTAATATTTACTGCTTATTACTCATGTGATTTGATTGAATTGCTCTGTCTTATAAGCATTAAAAATCCCCAATCATTCGGTTGGGGATTTTTATGTGGGTGATTATTCGTTGTAGGCTAAGCTAATTTGTTCTTCTTGCTTAGGCTGGTTCTTTTGAACAGGTTTTACAGTAACTTTAACCAGACCTTGAGACAGTGGCGCAAGCTGAGAGAAGCCATTTTTGGTGAGGTCGATGCGACCTGCTTTGCCGATGCGGTCATTAACCTTGCAGATGATGGAGTTGCCATTTTTTTGGTTGGTTACTTCCACATAAGTGCCAAGTTTGTATTGGTTCGATGCGCAGGTCATGCCTCGGTTGCTGAACGTTTCGCCGTTGGCGGTTTTGCGACCGTTGAACTTGTCTGCATAATAAGATGCAGTCGTTGATTGAGCATGAGCGGCTTGTGTAGCAAGCATGATTGCTAAAAAAGCACCAAAATAATTTCGCATAAATACCTTGTTGGTTAAAATGGACGCTTATTATACTGTATTTGCAAGCGATATGCAACAGCTTTACTTTGTCTTTACAAAATGATAACTTTTAGATGGATTGGACTAAAGTAATAATTATTTTGTGAAAGCTAAGTCTGCGCCTAGCAAATTATTGGTGTATTTGTTGCAGGGTAGCAGTGAATTGTTTATAATAATTCGCGCAAAAATATGGTAATTTTAGGTGAAAATCCTAAGTCAATATAACTTAACAAGGTGGATAGACATGACAGTTTTATCAATGAAGGATGTGGATTTATCAGGTAAGCGTGTACTGATTCGTGAGGATTTGAACGTGCCAATTAAAGATGGTGTGATTACCAGTGATGTACGCTTGCAGGCGGCATTGCCCACCCTAAAAGATGCGCTTAATCAAGGTGCGGCGGTTATTGTCTGTTCACATCTAGGTCGTCCTACTGAGGGTGAACCTGAAGAGAAATATTCGCTAGCACCTGTGGCGGACTACCTTGCCAAGGCGTTGGGCTGCCCTGTGAACTTCTCAAAAGATTATCTAAGCTTAGGCGTCGATGCTAAGGCGGGTGAGATTACTTTGCTTGAGAATGTTCGTTTTAACGCAGGCGAGAAAAAGAACAGCGAATCGCTGTCACAGCAGTACGCCGATCTGTGTGATGTGTTTGTGATGGATGCATTTGGCACCGCCCACCGTGCCCAAGCCTCAACCGAGGGCGTGATTCGCGCAGCGGCAGCGGCAGGTAAGCCTGTGTGCGCAGGCAATCTACTATCAGAAGAGTTGTCGGCATTGTCTCGTGCGCTGGATAAGCCTGACGCGCCTGTGCTTGCCATTGTTGGTGGCTCAAAAGTCTCAACCAAGCTGGATGTTCTATTAAGTCTGGCTGACATCTGTGACAGCATCGTCGTGGGCGGTGGTATTGCCAATACTTTCTTGGCAGCGACAGGCGTGAACGTGGGTGCGTCTTTATATGAGGCGGATCTGATTGATACTGCCAAGACCATCATGACGAAGACGAACATTCTATTGCCGACCGACGTCGTGGTTGCTAAGAAGTCTCAGATTGATTTTGAAGATTTTTTAGGTTCTTTAGAAAAGGCGGATGCCATCACCAAGTCTGTCAATGACATCGCTGATGATGAGATGATCCTAGATGTAGCAGAAAATAGTGCCAACATCATTGCAGATGCCATCAAGGGTGCTAAGACTATTTTATGGAATGGGCCAGTGGGTGTCTTTGAAGTTGATAAATTCGGTAAAGGCACGCAGACTCTGTCATTAGCAGTGAAAGACAGTGCAGGCTTTAGTATTGCAGGCGGTGGTGATACATTGGCCGCGATTGATAAATATGGCGTGGCAGATGATGTCAGCTATCTATCAACAGGTGGCGGTGCGTTCCTAGAATTCGTCGAGGGTAAGGTATTGCCTGCCATTAAGGCTCTAGATGAGGCGAATGCTTAATCATCTAAGCGAACCTTTGTTATTTACCAACGAATTGTTATTTTTTGTTGCGTTTGTCAGATTTAGCCTTGTAAATTTTATTTGACAAGGCTAAACTAACGACATTATTTTTAGTAATGTGCTCATTAGAAGCTTAAAAGCAAGTCATGATTAAATTGACTGTTCATTTTTGAATGATGCTATAAACTATCTAAATAACCATGCACAAAAACCAATAACTAACTAAAGAGAATTCTTATGAAAAAATTACTTGTCGTGACTGCTGTTATCGGCGCATTTGCTTTGGCAGCTTGCAGTCAAAACACTAAAGACAAAGCTGCAGAGACAGCCGATGCTGCCAAAACTGACATCGCAGCGAACACCGCTGCAGTAGCTAAAGAAGCAGAAGCTGCCGCACAGAATGTAGCAGAAGCTGCTAAGTCTGGCGTAAAAACTGCTGCTGATAAGACTTCTGAAGCAGCCAAAGAAGTTGGTGCTATGGCGGATGCCGTGACCAATGTTGATAGTGCAGAAGCAAAAGTTCCAGAAGATCAAAAGTACTGATCTGATGAATAAAAAAGCTCAACTTGATTGGGCTTTTTTATTGCAAGTTATAAAATTTCCAAAAATCAACTAGGCGATAATATGATAATTTGTTATAATGCATCCTGTTGAAATTTTGGTATTTTTAGTTAGATTCTAGAAGATTTATCGCATTAGGAGATAATAATGGCACTAGTATCATTGCGCCAACTACTTGATCATGCAGGCGAGCACGCTTATGGATTGCCTGCCTTTAACGTGAATAACTTAGAGCAAATGCGTGCCATCATGATGGCAGCAGACAAGACCGATTCACCAGTTATCGTACAAGCATCAGCAGGTGCTCGTAAATATGCGGGTGCGCCATTCTTGCGCCACCTTATCCTATCTGCAGTTGAAGAATGGCCACACATCCCTGTAGTAATGCACCAAGACCACGGTACCAGCCCAGCCGTTTGCCAACGTTCTATCCAGCTTGGCTTTAGCTCGGTGATGATGGATGGCTCACTGCGTGAAGATGGCAAGACGCCTGCTGACTATGACTATAACGTGAGCGTGACTCGTGAAGTGGTTAAAATGGCGCACGCGTGCGGCGTATCGGTAGAGGGTGAGATCGGCTGCCTAGGCAGTCTTGAGACTGGTATGGCAGGCGAAGAAGACGGTGTGGGCGCAGAAGGTGTTCTTGATCACAGCCAGCTATTGACTTCTGTTGAAGAAGCACGTCAGTTCGTTGCTGATACGAATGTCGATGCGTTGGCGATTGCGGTAGGTACTTCACACGGTGCTTATAAATTTACTCGTCCACCGACAGGCGATATCCTAGCGATCGACCGCATCAAAGAGATTCATGAGGCACTGCCAAATACGCACCTTGTAATGCACGGCTCAAGCTCAGTACCACAAGAGTGGCTACAGATCATCAATGAGAACGGTGGTAACATCGGTGAGACCTATGGTGTGCCAGTTGAGCAGTTGGTAGATGCCATTAAGCACGGTGTGCGTAAGATTAATATCGATACCGACCTACGTCTAGCCAGTACGGGTGCAATTCGTAAATTCCTAAACGACCATCCTGCTGAATTCGATCCTCGTAAATACCTAGCAGCATCAATGAAGGCGATGGAGGAGATTTGTGTGGCGCGCTATGAAGCATTCGGTGCAGCGGGTAATGCCAGCAAGATTCGCCCAATTTCTCTTGAAAAGATGGTTGAATATTATCAATAATTTCAACTCATCGAATAAGGGCGTAATGATTTGCGCCCTTATTTTATTGATATTAGGACTATAATATGATTGGATTAATCAAAGGTGAAGTATGCTATCTAAATGCACCCTTGGTGTGTGTGATGACTCAAAGTGGTGTGGGTTATGAGATTGAATTGCCCATCCCTGCATTCTGCCAACTTAACCTAAATGAGCCGGCCAGCATCTATACGCATCTGCATGTTCGCGAAGATGCGAAGCTACTGTATGGCTTTGGCACAAAAGAAGATCGCGATGTCTTTAGAAAGCTCATCAAGATTAACGGTGTTGGTGCGAAGATGGCACTTGCGATGTTATCGACATTATCAGCAGGTGAATTAAAGCGCGCTGTTGAGCACGAGGATGATTCGGCACTTGTGCGCATTCCAGGCATCGGCAAAAAGACCGCTCAGCGTCTGATCATCGAGCTAAAAGGCAAACTGCTAGAATTCGGCTCAGACATCAGCGAGCTTAGTGGACAGGGTGAGTTCTTTGATGTAAGCCTGCAGGCGGATAATCAAATGCAGATCATCGCAGAGGTTGAAAGCGCCTTAATCGGGCTGGGCTATAAAGAAAAAGAAGCTCAAAACGCCATCAAGCAAGCTCAGCTTGATCTGGATGATGTAAATATCTCAAGTCTGCTAAAAGCATCATTAAAACAGCTATCAGGCTTTTAACCATTGGCGTAATAATTGTTCATTAAAAAAAAAGACAGAATAAGATATTCTGTCTTTTTGTATTTAGTCGCTGATGGATAGCAGATCTAAGAGTGCCTGTGTGCTGGCGGAGCGCGTAAGATTCGGGTTGGTAACCAGACCTAGATGACGCTGTAGCTCAAAATCTTCAGCCATGTCAATTTTAACTAGTTCGTGATTAATCAAGGTCTCTGGCAGTACAGACCAACCAAGCCCGATAGAGACCAACATTCGAATCGATTCGAGTGGGTTTGTGGTCATTGTCGCGTAGGGGCGTAGATTGTGGCGGTTAAATTCTGATAGGGTAATCTGACTGGTAAAGGTATTCACCGCGGGCAGAATGGCGGGGTGGTGCGCTAATTGTAGTAGCGTGACGTCGCTTTTTTGGGCGAGTGGGCTTAGTGTGCCAGTCACGAAATACAGAGGGTCTGACCATAACGTATGGTAATTCAAACGCAGGTCATAAGTAGGCGGCAGGGTCAAGAATGCCAAGCCGACTTCACCTTCAAGTACCGCTTTATGCGCTTCTTCAGAATCCATGAATTTCACTTCTAGCTGTACCGCAGGATAGGTCTGAATGAATTGCTTCAATACGGGCGCTAGGTGATGCAGCCCGATATGATGGCTGGTGCCGATGACCAATCTGCCGCTGGCGGTTTCTTTTGAGTGTTGAAGACTGGTGCGGCAAGATTCATAATCTTCAAGCCATCTTTTGGCGTAGGGCAATAGATCATGTGCAGCAGGAGTGGCGATGATGCCGCGCCCGACGGTATCAAACAGCGTCACGCCAAATTCACTCTCAAGGTTCTTGATGCGCTTACTGACGGCAGGCTGGGTGATAAAAAGCTTCTCGGCAGCGCCAGAGATACTGCCGGTCTGCATGACGGTGACGAAGGTGATTAGGTTTATGGTGTTCATGATAATAAGTATCAAATAAATTTGGTTTATTTTAATAAAAAAAAGTTTGTAAATAAATAATAAAATTGATTTTTTATTAAATTTACGTAAATTTTTATCAAAGAATGCGCGATGTTGTATAAAAATTCATCGACTGTCACCAAAACCACCAAAAGCTGCCTGAATAATGATATGGTGATGGCATCTTATGTAATTGGATAGTGCGATGAAAAGACACCCGCATTTACAGCCATTATCTCGCGAGCATCACCCTGGGCTTTTGATTAGTAATAAGGCGATGCAGGCGGATGAATCAGATTATATGATGCATTGGTAGGCGTTGATAAATTGTCTGACCATACAGATCCCAATGCACTTTAATGTTGAGAAGACGTATATTGCTGATGTCATACTCGCCAAGTTCAATGAAGACGAAGCGAAGATGCTCGCTACAGAGATGCTAAAGCAGCACGATGATATTGAAGCCTTGATGGGCATAAAGCAGCCCGGCGTATCTGATGTGCAGGCGCTGGCTTGGGCATTGTATGATCATATCCGCTTTGAGGAGTGTGAAGTGTTTGCGAAGGCGCAGACGGTATTAAGCGAAGCTGAATTAAAGGTGATCTATGATGCGTCTGATGATCGCGTCAAAAGATATGCCAAGAATCGCTAATTTATTAAAATTAAGCTAATAGAATGGCTCTTATATATTCCAATAAATTAATTAGAATATAAAAATTATAAATTATTTTTATAAAAAAATATGTGATATAATCACATAAAACCAAATAAATGCCCAGACCATAGGAGTATGATATGGCAGGCAAAACCCTTTACGATAAACTTTGGGACGACCATTTGGTCAAACAACGTGATGACGGTTCATCACTCATCTATATTGACCGCCAACTGTTACATGAAGTAACGTCTCCCCAAGCCTTTGAAGGCTTAGAGCTTAATAACCGTAAGCCGTGGCGACTGTCGGCAAATATCGCAACGCCCGACCACAACGTTCCTACATCTAGCAAAGAGCGTGAACAGGGCATTGCAGGGATTGCTGATGACACCTCTCGCATTCAGGTTAAGACCCTTGATGACAACTGCAAGTCGTTTAATGTCGTACAATTTGGCATCAATGACGTACGCCAAGGCATTGTTCATGTAGTTGGGCCCGAGCAGGGTTTGACCCTACCAGGGATGACGGTGGTGTGTGGGGATAGCCATACCGCCACGCATGGGGCGTTGGGCTGTTTGGCTCACGGTATCGGCACAAGTGAAGTGGAGCACGTCCTTGCCACGCAGTGCCTTGTGCAAAAGAAAATGAAAAATATGCTGGTGAGAGTGGACGGTAAATTGGGCAAAGGCGTTACGCCAAAAGACGTTGTACTTGCTATCATCGGTAAAATCGGCACGGCAGGTGGGACAGGACACGCCATTGAATTTGGTGGACAGGTGTTCCGTGATATGTCCATTGAAGGGCGTATGACCGTGTGTAATATGGCGATTGAAGGCGGTGCTAGAGTCGGTCTTGTGGCGGTGGATGATAAGACGATTGACTATGTCAAAGGTCGCCCCTATGCCCCAACAGGCGATGATTGGGAGCGTGCGGTTGCTTATTGGAACACTTTGCATTCTGATGATGACGCTCATTTTGATACGGTGATTGTGCTAAATGGCGATGAGATTGAGCCACAGGTGTCTTGGGGTACGTCCCCCGAAATGGTCATTCCTATTAGCCAGAACGTACCAACCCTAGCCGGTGCCAAAGATGACGTACAACGTAGTAACTGGACTCGTGCCTATCAGTATATGGGGCTAACGGCAGGGCAGCCGTTATCCGACATTCGGCTTGACCGAGTTTTTATCGGCTCTTGCACCAACTCACGCATTGAAGATATTCGTGCGGCGGCAGAAGTCGTTAAAGGTCGCAAGGTCGCCCCAAGTATCAAGCAAGCGATGATTGTGGCAGGTTCGGGTTTGGTTAAAGAGCAAGCCGAGCAAGAAGGGCTTGATAAAATCTTTACCGAAGCAGGCTTTGAATGGCGTGAACCGGGCTGTTCTATGTGCCTTGCGATGAATGCTGATAAATTGCAATCAGGCGAGCATTGTGCCAGTACAAGTAACCGTAACTTTGAAGGTCGTCAAGGCAATGGCGGTCGCACGCACCTTGTCAGTCCTGCTATGGCAGCAGCGGCGGCAATTGCAGGGCATTTTGTGGACGTGCGGACGTTTTGAGATAAGGAATAAAAGATGAAAAAATACACCACCGAAATCGGCATTGTTGCTCCGTTAGACCGTGCCAATGTGGACACCGATTTGATTATCCCCAAGCAGTTTCTAAAATCCATTAAACGCACAGGCTTTGGCGATAATTTATTTGACGAGTTGCGTTATTTGGACGAAGGCTTTTTGGGGCAGGACATTGCCAAACGCCCAAAAAACCCTGATTTTGTGCTAAACCAAGAGCGTTATCAAGGGGCAACGATTTTGCTTGCCCGTGCTAATTTTGGTTGTGGGTCTAGCCGTGAGCACGCCCCTTGGGCATTAAATGAATACGGTTTTCGTACTGTGATTGCTCCAAGTTTTGCCGATATTTTTTATAATAACTGCTTTAAAAATGGTATGCTCCCTGTGATTTTATCAGAGAGAGACATTGATGAATTATTTAAAGAGTGTTTTGATAATGTAGGCTATCAATTAACCGTGGATTTGGCAAATCAAAAGGTGATTAGCCCAAGTGGCAAAGAATATGCTTTTGAAGTGGACGTATTTCGTAAGCATTGCTTATTAAATGGCTTAGATGATATTGGTTTGACTTTGCAAAATGCTGATGATATTAAAGCCTTTGAAGAAAAAGCCCGTGCGGATAGACCTTGGGTGTTTAGGGAATTAACGGCTTGATTTTTTATAATTTGATAGTTGGTGATAAATGTAGGAGCGAATTGCAATTCGCCCAAAATGATAATGTTATATAGGTCAAATATAATTTGCCCCTACCAATATTTTTAAAACATCATTTATTTATCATATTTTTAGTCTTGAATAAGTACAAAAAGGAAACCCCATGACAAAACACATTGCCATTTTAGAAGGTGACGGTATCGGTCCTGAAATCATCGCCCAAGCCGTGAAGGTACTCGACAAACTCATCGCTGACGGTTTGGACGTAAGCTATGAATACGCCTATTTGGGCGGTTCGGCATATGACAAATACGGCTCGCCATATCCTAGCCAGACCCAAGCCATTTGCCAAAAGGCGGATGCGGTGCTATTAGGTGCGGTTGGCTCGCCCCAGTATGACAACCTTGACCGTCCACTGCGTCCTGAGCGCGGGCTATTGGCAATTCGTAAAGATTTAAATTTATTTGCCAATTTGCGTCCTGCCATTTTGTACAAAGAGCTTGCAAATGCGTCCACTTTAAAGCCCGAAGTTGTATCGGGACTTGATATTTTAATCGTACGAGAATTAACAGGCGATATTTATTTTGGCGAGCCTCGTGGGATTATTACCAACGACAAAGGCGAGCGTGAGGGCTTTAACACCATGCGTTATAGCGAAAGCGAGATTCGCCGTATCGCTCATGTGTCGTTCCAATCCGCCCAAAAACGTGGCAAAAAGCTGTGTAGCGTGGATAAGGCGAATGTGTTAGAGACGACCGAGCTGTGGAAAGAGATTCTCAACGATGTTGCCAAAGAGTACCCTGACGTTGAATTGTCGCATATGTATGTGGATAATTGCGCCATGCAACTGGTTAAAGCTCCCAAGCAGTTTGATGTGATTACCACAGGTAATATTTTTGGCGATATTTTGTCCGATCAAGCGTCCATGCTCACAGGCTCTATCGGTATGCTACCATCAGCGAGTCTAAACGAGACAGGCAAAGGGCTGTATGAGCCGTCTCATGGCTCTGCCCCTGACATTGCAGGGCAGGATAAGGCGAATCCATTGGCGACCATTTTGTCACTTGCGATGCTTGTGCGTTATAGTCTAAATGATGAAAATCGTGCGGTTCAGATAGAGCAGGCGGTACAAAAAGTGCTAGAACAAGGCTATCGCACGGCGGATATTTATGAAGACGGCATGACATTGGTTGGCTGTACAGAGATGGGCGATAGAGTCATTACTGCGTTATAATAATAATGATGATGGCAATAGCAGGGTTTGGCAATACATCAAATCCTGCTTTCTTATGATAAATTCATATTTGTAAATTGTTATCATTATGTTATAATAATGTTTTACAGTTTGTGAAATATTTAAAAAAAATTGGCTTGATATTCTTTATAAAATCCAATATAATACGCCATTGATAATTATTATCGTTCGTATTATAGCTTATCACTCGACAGCATAGGTGTAGCAGGCAGTCATCATCATGAATAATGTGAATTCTACTTCGAATAATGGCATCAAAGCCATGGCGGTTGGTGTGGCGATTGCGCTGCATGGTTTGGCAGGGTTGGGCTTGGCGCACATGCAGATGCCGGAGCTTAAGCCGCTAAAGATCACACCGCCCATCAAGATAGAAATCATTGAGCCCATCAAAGAGCCTGAAATCGTTGAAATAAAAATCAACAATCTAGAATCGCCTGAACCACCCAAGCCGATCATGGCACCAAAAATTGAAAAAAATCCGGATCCACGTCCTGCGCCTGCGCCTGCAAAGCCAAAAGTAGCAGAAACAAAGCCTATCAAGCCCCAACCGGTGAAGCCCGCCCAAACCCCTAAGGTGACTGAACCAGAGGTTGAAAAACCACAAGTAACACAGCCCTCAGTAGATCAGGCGCAACTCATCGCTGCACAGCAACGCGCACAAGAGCAGGCAAGATGGGAGGCTCAGCAACGTGCTGAAGCTGATAGATTAGCTCGTGAAAAAGCAGCTGCCGAAGCTCGTGCAAGGGCAGATGCAGAGGCCAAAGCTAAAGCCGAAGCTGACGCTAAAGCAAGAGCAAGAGCCGAAGCTGATGCCAAAGCTGCCGCCGCAGCCGCAAAAAATAGCACTGATGCAGGTAGTGGCAAAGGTCATAACTCAGGCGACAGCATAGGACCTGTGTCTTTAAGTGCTGCCGAAGTCGATGCAAGCTGGAGAAGAAAGCCAAACTTAGCTCAACTATGCTCTCCTAGACTAACAGGTAAAACGGTGAATGTCACTGTTAAGCTAACGATTGATGAAAAAGGCTCTATCCAAAATGCTAGCGTTACCCAGTCATCAGGCGACAAATCCTTTGATAGAGATGTTGCCAGAGCTTATAAAAGTGGCAGGTTAAAGCCTTTTATTAGAAATGGTCAGGCGGTTAAAGGCTTTGCAAATGTACCAACAGCCATTACTATCCCTAGTGGTGCTTGTTAATTTAAATTATTAGTTTGATATTATAAACTTTACCTTTTGTGAGGAATTGTTATGGATTTTGCATTTTATTGGGGTCATACAGACGCCGTTAGTAAAACCCTGTTCTTTATTCTATTTGCTTTATCTATCATCTCGTGGGTAGTTGGCATCATTCGTGTGGCACAGTCGTGCAAATTAGCAGGCAGCATCGGCGATAGCCTAAAGCAGTCAATCTCCAGTTCAGCTACTGATCTAGACGGGCTTGATTTCGGCCAAAAGAAAATGGTCGTTGAGCAAAAGCTGCTTCAAAACGTCGCTCGCTATCGCTACGAGATGGAAAAAGGTCTGCCAATCTTAGGCACGACAGCATCGATTGCGCCATTCATTGGCCTGTTCGGTACGGTTTGGGGTATTTTCCATGCCTTGCACAGCATCTCTAAGAGCGGTCAGGCTGGTCTGGCACAGGTGGCAGGCCCTGTGGGTGAGGCGCTCATCATGACTGGCTTAGGTCTGGCGGTGGCGATTCCTGCGGTGGTGTTTTATAACATAGCGACACGCATGAACAAGCGCGCAATTCATGTTGCGAATGATGCAGCGCACCAGATTTTAGCTCAGACGGCGCGATAAGGAGTCTGTTATGGCGTTTGAATTAGGCGATCAGGACAATGGCGGCATGAATGAGATGAACCTCATTCCGCTCATTGACATCATGCTTGTGTTGATGATTATCTTCTTAGTCACGGCAACCGTGCTAAATCCTACCGTACCGCTCGATCTGCCAAAGACCAGCGCAAGTGTGAATGAGCAGCCGCCAGAAGTGCTACAAGTTAGCATCGACAGCCAAGGCGACATCTACTGGGACAGCCAAAAAATCAGCCTAGAAGAACTACAAAAACGCTTCGCTGATGAAGCCGCCAAAGGCAATGACCCACAGGTGCATCTGCGTGCTGATCGTGAAGGTAAATACGACATGGTCGCACAAGTTTTGGCGACAGCGAGCACGGCAGGATTGTCTAAGATTGCTTTTGTAAATGAGTGATTCATGAGTAATCGATGATGAATGTATAATAAAAAGCCTTGTGTGATACAAGGCTTTTTATTATAGATGATTTATTCATCGATGATGGCAATGCCCATCTTACCAAGCTTTTGATGCCATGCTTGGGCGTGGTTATTCTGAGCATTATCAGCATTGATGATGTGTGCTACCAACCCAGCCGTCGCCAAGCCAGATACCTTACGCATGACGCCACGATCGGGCAGGATGTGTGCATCGATGAGAAGGTAAATGAGCGCATCAGATGCTTTGGCGGTACTGATGGCTTTATCAATGCTACTCTTATCATCAACTACACCAAATTCATGGCAGATATTGATCGATGGATAGGTGATGGGTGTGTCAGTCGGGCGCTCTAGGATGACGCTAATGAATGATTTGTCACTGATGTCCATCGCAGGGGGTGTGATGATGGCACTGCTTGGCGTGTAGTCATCAGGGTCGATGACGCGCTGACTAAATGCATTTAATAAAGTAGCGTAGTAAGGCTTTTTTTGATCGATTTGAAAATCGTGGCGTGACTTGATAAGGCAGGTCATGTATGCGATGAATCTTGGTAGAATGCCATATAATGCGATGCTTAGCATGACCAGCCAGGCAAATTTGGCATTCTGTTCGCTTGATGGTGCGCTCATGTTTGGCAAGTCAAAGCCAAGCAAATTCGGCAGTAACCCAAAGATCTGCATCATCTGCATAAAATGAGCATCGGTAAGCAGTGTTGATTCCCAAGTAAAATCGTAACGACGAAATAAGAATAAGCATAACAATGCCACACTGGCCCCAGTCAGTGATGACAGCCATGCACCATGCATCAGCGCACCAAGATACCAGCGGCGCACAGGGCGATGGATGTCAATCTGTAACTCTAAGGCGTGCTGCATGGGTGGATTATCACCTGCGTCAATGATCTTATACAGTAGCGGCTTTTCGATGGTAAGCTGTGACAAAGCCCCACCCAAAAATGACAAGCCATCACGACGAATCAGCCCGATAACCCACCATAGCAGCGATAGGCTGTGCCAACCCAGTAGCGCGAGCAGCACATAGAAGAAGTTGATGATCTGAGTGCCAAGTAAGCCCATCACACCAACAAAACCCATCAAAAAATAAATGATATAAACCAACCGACCAGAGCCTTTGATGTAGAATTTGGCTTGGTCTAGGGCGGACTCTATCTTGCCATTACTGTCAATCTTATGCGCGCGGATGAATAGCTTATCCAGCGGCGAGGCAGATTCGGACTTGACAGCTTCGGTGATGGTCTTTGGGTGCTGTGCGAAGATATAGTGGCTTTCTTCTAATCTTCGTACAAGATCGGTATGTTCGTGGGTGTGTCTGATGGTCATGATCAGCTCGACTCTAGGGATTGTAGTTCTTGATGAAGTTGTGCTAACTTTGTACGTATTGTATCATCATCTCGCACGGACAGCTGCTTGGTGAGTTTTTTTATTTGGGTGCGAAGCTTCGCTGCGGCGATGGTGTTTTTGGCGGTGTTGGCATTGATGGACTGTGTGGTTTGGGTAGATTCGCTGATGACATTTGCCATCGCTGATTCTACGGTACTAACCACAGGCTTGGTGCCTTGCTTGATGCTGCGTTCGACGCGGTTTAAATGATGGTGATAGCGGCGGCGCAGATTTGACTGCTCATCGATGCGCTGCTCATCGCTCAGTATTCGGGGGTAATCCACCAGTTCGATGCAGTCCACAGGGCAAGGGGTTAGACACAGCTCGCAGCCTGTGCATAGATCGGTGATGATGCTGTGCATGTGCTTGGCGGTGCCGATGATGGCATCGACAGGGCAGGCGGGTATGCATTTGGTGCAGCCGATGCAGTCAGGTTCGTTGATGATGGCGCGTACTTCGATAGGGCGCTGAGTTTGTTTGTCGGTGCGCCGTTTGCTGGGCGTGGCTGCACTACTGACAATACCTAGAATGTCTGCGATGCGATCAGTGACATCTTGCCCACCTGGTACGCACAGATTTGGTGCTTCGCCATTCATCACGATGCCATGAGCATAAGGCAGACAGCCATCATGATGACCGCACAGACCGCACTGAGTCTGTGGCAGTACAGCATCGATCTGCGCGATGGCGATGCGTTTGTCATCTGGTATATCATCTAGCCTAAGCGGGCTAAACAGGACGGGCAAATCTTCTAATCGGGTGAATGTGATGGTCATGGCTGGCAAGCGCTGGCTGTTCGTTAATCTAATTGGTGGTTAAGTGGGCAGATGAATGACGCTTTGGATAAGCGTGTGTGCGATCGTGCCTACTTTTGGCGTTAGGGGTAGATTATCTACATCAAAAAATCTAGCATCTTTAATCTCATCTGCCTGAGGGCAAATCTCACCACCGGCATAATCAGCGATAAACCCAAGCATTAGGTTCGTCGGATATGGCCATGGCTGGCTGCTGTGGTAGCGTAAGTTGGAGACTGACAGACCGACCTCCTCCATAACCTCGCGATAAACGGCACTCTCTATCGACTCGCCTGCCTCCATGAATCCTGCGATGAGTCCATACATGCCAGTATCACCATGTCTGTGATGCAGTGCAAGCAGGATCTGGCGCTTAGCGGTTGTTGGGTGAATGCGTGTGATGGCGGTGATGATGCACGGCTGTACACGTGGATAGACGCGGTGACGGCATCTTTGGCACATCATGGCGTGTTCGCTCTGATGACGATGTGTGCGACCACCACAGCGCGAACAGAATTGATGATCTTGCTGCCATAATATCAGTTGAATCGCTCGGCTAATGGTGTGTGCTAAGGCGTCATCTAGCGTGTTCACGGCATTTCTATAACTTAAAAATGACAAAGATTTGTGTGTGCTGGTGTCGTATTTATCACCATAGGCGTGAATAAGTTTTGTCTTGATGGCAGCGTCTTTTGAGATGGCGAAGGTGTTAGATGGCGTAACTTGAGAAGCGTGTCCGTTATGCACTTCACCAAAGCCAAGCAAGACCGCTTCGCCAAGCGAGACCGCTTCATCTAGCATCACCCCTTGAATCGTGATGGGCAAGCCATCTTCATCGCACAGGACACTGTCCTTATCTATGATCAGATATTCTACATGATTCATCATGACAGCACCGTCGCACGCCAAGTGCTGTCTGCATCCATGTCACCAGCAGAAGTGCATATCAAACCCGCCAAATCAGACAAATCCTGAAAGCCCGTCACGCTTGACTTGGCATCTGCATGATCGTCGCCGTATTCCATCTTTATCGCCATCTGCCCGCCTGTCATCGCAAGATAGACTTCAGCCAGAATCTCGGAGTCAAGTAAAGCTCCGTGGAATGTACGATCTTGATTGCCAACATCTAAGCGACGAACCAGAGCGTCAAGTGAGTTTTTTTGGCCAGGATAGAGTTCCTTGGCGATGGCAAGTGAGTCGGTGGTTTGGATGCGATCTAGAAAGTCGGTCAGACCAACTTTATCAAATTCCATCTTCAAGAATCGCATATCGAACGCGGCATTATGTGCGATGACCTCGCTACCTATCATAAAATCATAAATCTGCTGCGCAACATCGGCAAACTTTGGTTTATCTAGTAAGAATTCATTTGAGATGCCGTGAACGCGGATAACTTCATCATCCATCTCTCTTTCAGGATTGATGTAGACGTGTAGCTTGTTACCGGTGAATTTACGATCGACTATCTCAACGATGCCCACCTCTACGATGCGGTCGCCACCTTGATCCTCAAAACCAGTGGTCTCCGTATCCATGATGAGCTGGCGAGCGCGTGAACCATAATTATTCGGCGATGGTAGAATCGCCCAAAAGTCGCCATTAGCGCGCTGAGTATTACCATCGTAATCGGGATTTTGGTTGTTGTCAGGGCTTATCTTAAAAGTGTGGTCATTCATGACTGCGGCTTGTTTTGGATTATTGGTGTTATTTGGTTCGCTTTGGTTGGATGTATCAGCATCAGTTGGGTGGTCGCAATTGTCAGAACTGATGTATTCTTCACCTGCACCGATGACGCCTTGATTGGCCAGTTGGTCTGCCATCTCATTGCCTTCGTGTCCTGCGTGCCCCTTGATCCATTGCCAATCGATCATGCGACCTTGGGTCAGTGCATCGAGATCCTGCCACAGTTCAACGTTTAGAACGGGTTTTTTGTCGGCTTTGCGCCAGCCGTTCTTTTTCCAGTTGTGTATCCATTGGGTGATGCCGTCTTTAACGTAGCCTGAATCTGTCCATATCTGTATGGGCGTGTCGGTAGGGGTGTGCTTTAGAGCGGTGATTGCGCCTAATAGCTCCATGCGGTTGTTGGTGGTGTCAGCTTCCCCGCCCCAGAGGTTATGGATGTCGCCATTAGGGTGGATGATGTGCGCGCCAAATCCGCCCGCCGATGCGCCTTGTTTGCCATTGCCTTTACAGGCACCGTCAGTGTAGGCGATGATATAGTTATTCATGATAAAACTGTGATTTAAATAATATGGATAAACCGAACATTATAAATCATCGCTTGGCTTTTGTCATTTTAGATCATTAATTTAAACATTATTGATACAAGTGGCATATTTTAAGGAAGTTCATCAAATCAGGCAGTGCATTCGTGGCAGCGGGTGAGTGCTTTGGGATTAATTTAGCAGTGGGTAATTCATGAATTTATCGGATAGATTTGCTATAATAATTGAATATTTTTTTGTTAAAAGCGATGACCATGAGCGATTTATCCCACCGTTTTAACCGCCTGTTTCGCACAGATGCGATCAGCCCACCTAAGAATGTCGAGCCGTTAGATGTGTCGAATGCGCCATTATATTTGGAAATTGGTGCTGGCAAGGGCAAGCACGCCTTATTATTCGCCAAGCAGAGTCCTGATAGGCATTTGATCGCGATTGAGCGCACCAGCGAGAAATTCGAAGCATTCGATAAGCTTGCCAAGGCGGAGAACCTGCCTAATCTCAACGCCGTCCATGCTGACGCCATCGCTTACACCGCGCATCACATCGCCCCAAACTCGCTTGATGGCGCATTCATTCTATACCCCAATCCTGAGCCAGCCAACAAGAATCAGCGTTGGCTGAATATGCCGTTTTTTGAATTTTTGGTGTCGCGACTAAAGCCAGGTGCGACCATCATCCTTGCCAGTAACATCGGCGAGTACATTGATGAGGCGCAGCAGCTGCTTGATGAGGTATGGTTATTGCCTTATGAGCGATTCGAGATTGATGCAGAATCGGCACGTACGCATTTTGAGATTAAATATCTGGCGCGCGGAGAGAAGTGCCAAGAGCTCATCATTCTAAAGCCGAACTATTACCAAACTCGATTCGATCAGATTGATGACCCAAAAGAATAATTCTGCCCCAGCCGTCGCCATCATAGGCGCAGGCGCATCGGGTCTAATGGCGGCGGAAGTGCTGTCAGCGCGCGGTATTGAGGTTCATGTATTTGAGCAGATGCCCACTGCAGGACGTAAAATTTTGATGGCGGGTAAGACAGGGCTGAACATTTCGCATAGTGAGCCTTTGGATGACTTTGTGATACGTTACACACCAAGCGATGTGATGGCGAAGTTTATCCGAGATTTTCATGCTGAGGACATACGCACGTGGATGAATGGACTTGGTATCGACAGCTATGTCGGCTCTAGCGGGCGCATATTTCCTGTGCAGATGAAGGCGTCTGACCTGCTGCGTGCGTGGCTATCTAGGCTGAGCGAACAAGGCGTGCAATTTCATTATCGTCATGCCTGTATGGGTGTGCAGGATAATTTGGTAAATTTTATAAAAAAAGATAAGCGTGGGGATGAGCTTGATCGCTTTGAGCGTCGGTTTGATGCGATTGTCTTGGCGTGTGGTGGTGGATCTTATGCGCACCTTGGTAGTGATGGTGCTTGGCAAGCTTGGTTCGGTGATGATGAATTAACACCGCTGTATGCCAGTAATGCTGGTGTGGTGCGTTCGTGGTCGCCATTCATGAATGATGTCTTTGGACAGGCATTAAAGCGCATCACCATCACGGCAGGCGACGAATCTGCACATGGTGATGTGGTGATTAGTCATTATGGCATGGAGAGTGGGCTGATTTATAAGTTAAATCGTGCCATGCGTACGATGCTTAACGAGTCGGGGCGTATTCGATTGCAGATTGACCTGATGCCAGACAAGTCCATTGACGACATCGCAAAAGCACTTAACAAATCAAAAAAACAATCACTGAATAACAGCCTACGCAAAGCAGGGCTGGATGCCACAAAAATAGCCTTATTAAGAGAATGCACACATAAGACCGACTGGTCGGATTTATCAAAAATGGCAGCATTTGTTAAGAATTTGCCTGTTGATTTTGATGGGTTTCGACCGATGGATGAGGCGATCAGCACGGGCGGTGGCGTAAGACTGTCCGCGGTAAATGATCAATTGCAATCACGTTGTAACCCTCATCTATTCATCGCAGGCGAGATGTTGGACTGGGATGCGCCAACTGGTGGCTATCTGCTGACCGCTTGCCTTGCAATGGGACGTATGGTGGGGCAGAGCGTTGCTGATTTTATCCAAAATTGACAACCGTTGGACTTGAGCGGCTAAGATGGCTGATGTTGGTATGTGCATCGGTTAAGTTTATCATCAAAACCACCCATTAAAGCCCTAAAATCTGCTACAATAGCAATCAATTTTTATCATATTTATTTACTAACTTTGGGGATTGTTATGACTCGTTTTGCTAATTTTTGTGCCGGCCCTGCATCAATGCCGACCGCCGTCTTAGAAAAGGCCCAAAATGAGATGCTTGATTGGCGTGGCACAGGCGCGTCTGTCATGGAGATCAGCCATCGCAGCGCTGACTACATTGAGATCGCCAGTAAGGCAGAGGCCGATCTGCGTAAGCTGATGAACATCAGTGATGATTATGCGGTACTGTTTTTGCAAGGTGGTGCAGCATTGCAGTTCTCGGCGATTCCTTTGAATCTACTCAATGGCGGAACAGCCGACTACCTAAACACAGGCGCATGGTCAAAAAAGGCTTACAAAGAAGCCAAGCGTTATGAAAACTTAGGTTTGGGCAAGGTTAACCTAGTCGCTACCGGTAATGGCGCTGATGTACCAAGTCAAGATTCTTGGCAGCTGACGGATGGTGCGGCATATTTTCATTATTGCCCAAATGAGACCATCCACGGCGTACAGATCTTTGAGACGCCAAAAGTCAATGCGCCAATCGTGGCTGACATGTCATCTTGCATCCTGTCCGAGCCGATTAATGTGAATGATTTTGGTATGATTTATGCAGGTGCACAAAAGAACATCGGACCTGCCGGATTGACTTTGGTGATTATCCGCAAGGATCTGCTAGAGCAAGCGTCGTCTTGGTGTCCGAATATCATGAATTATAAAAATCAATTCGACAATGACAGCATGCTAAACACACCATCGACCTATGCATGGTATCTGTCAGGATTGGTGTTTGAGTGGCTATTGGATAATGGTGGTGTTGAGGCGATTGCTAAGATTAACCGAGCCAAAGCACAGACGCTATACCGCGCCATCGATGAGAGTGATTTTTATCGCAATACGGTTAACCCAAAACACCGCTCCATCATGAATGTGCCATTCCAGTTGACGGACACCGAGTTGGATAAGCTATTCTTAGAAGAAAGTAAAAAAGCAGGCCTATTAAATTTAAAAGGTCACCGTGTCGTCGGTGGTATGCGAGCGAGTATCTATAACGCCATCACGCTTGAGCAAGTAGAATCCTTGGTTGATTTTATGAAAGCTTTCGAGCAAAAACACGGCTAATGTGGCGGTCACATGGAGAAACCACGGCAGGACGCAGGCTCTTGTGCGTGGTTTTTTATCTCAGGCGTATCAATATAAAACAACAAGGATAAGATCATGCTAAATATTCATGCGTTAAAAGCATTTAATGATAATTATATCTGGGTGCTGGTCAAGGGCGATCAAGCCATCATCATCGATGCAGGCGATGCACAGCCAGTCTTGGATTATCTAGCAGATAATGCGCTTAAACCCATTGCTATGATCATCACACACCATCACGATGATCACACAGGCGGCGTGGCGAAGATTAAAAATACCTATCCTGGCATTCAGATCATCGCCCACAGCACCCATGGAGTTAATGCCACTCAATGTGTGGATGAGGGTGATGAGTTTGAATTGCTGGGTGTTGTATTTAAGGTATGGCGAACAGCAGGGCATACAGACACCCATTTATCCTATCTGTGCGATATGGACAATAGGAAGCATGTATTCTGTGGTGATACGCTGTTTAGCGGTGGCTGCGGGCGCGTGCTCACAGGAACGATGGGCGAGCTTTTTGATAGCATGATGCGATTTAATGGTTTGGCGGATGACACGCTATTTTATCCTGCGCATGAATACACATTGTCCAACCTTAAATTTGGTCATACAGTTTGTGCTGATGATTATAAAATGGCAATTGAAAATGCCATCGCTGAGACTAAAGTCAAGCTCACTCGTGGCGAGATTTCATTGCCTACTACGCTGGGTAATGAAAGACAAATCAATGTGTTCTTGCAAGTGCATCACGAGCAGATGATAGATACTATCAAGGATAAATACCCACTTGCTGATGAATTGCCACTGAGTGTATTCACCGCGCTACGCGAACTAAAGAATAACTTCTAAGATTTTTGCACTCATGAGTATTATTTCTTTGGTGGCGTTGGCACTTGGTATGTCGATGGATGCCTTTGCCACCGCCATCGCCAAAGGGGCGACCTACCAGAACCCTAGCCTTACCAGAGCATTGAAGGCGGGTGTTGTTGTTTGGGGTGATCGAAGGGGTTGCACCCATCATTGGCTGGCTGCTTGGAGAGGCGGCGCAAGGCTGGCTGTCTCATGTGGATCATTGGGTGGCTTTTGCGCTGCTTGGCTTTTTGGCGTTTAAATTCATGCGCGATGCACTCAAAGGCGATGTGCAGATCAAAGATGATCAGCAAAACATGGCAAAAAGTGGCTTTGGACTCATGTTAATCACCGCAGTGGCAACGAGCGTTGATTCGCTGGTCGTGGGTGTGTCACTTGCCTTTTTGGAGGTGAATATCTGGCTGGCTGCCGCCCTAATTGGCTTGGCGACGATGATTATGGTTACACTTGGGCTGTATCTGGGTAACCGACTGGGGCGTCGTTTTGGTAGGGTTGCCATGTTCGTTGGTGGGGTGGTGTTGCTCATGATCGGCACGATGATTCTAGTCAGTCATCTGATGAGCGCGAGCTGACGTGATTTGTCTAGACGAGCGGCATAGAAAAAACATCAAAAATATGCTATCATTAATTGTTATAATCATTCAAAGAGCAACATGCGACACATCCCAAAAACCCCACAAGAAGCCCGCCACGCCCCAAGAAAACGCTTTGGGCAGAACTTCCTTCATGACACCAGCGTGATTCGTCAGATCGTTGATAGCATTCGCTTATCACGTGGCGATAACTTGCTTGAGATTGGGCCTGGACTTGGTGCATTGACTGAGCCGCTCTTGTCTGAGGTTGATGGCATGACTGTGGTGGAACTTGACCGCGATTTGGCAAGTTCATTAAAAATCAACATCGGCGCGAACAGCCATGAAGATTTTACCATCATTAATGATAATGCTATGCACGTAGATTATCGCGAACTTGCGCACAAAGTGGGTAAGGGTGCATTCAGAGTGGTGGGCAATCTGCCTTATAATATCTCAACGCCCATCCTGTTTCGCCTGTTGGAATTTAGCGATGTTATCACCGACATGCATTTTATGCTACAAAAAGAAGTCGTTGATCGCATCACCGCTGAGCCGAATACCAAGGCATACGGGCGACTGTCCGTCATCATGCAGTACTATTGTATGGCAGATTATCTCTTGACAGTGCCAAAAGGCGCATTCAACCCACCACCAAAAGTCACCTCTGCGGTGTTTCGTCTAACCCCATTTAAACAAAAACCCATCACCGCCCAAGATGAAGCGTTATTTGCGACCATCGTTCGTGAAACGTTCAACCATCGCCGCAAGACCTTGCGCGCGATATTCAAGACCGTGAGCCTATTACCAAAACTACAAGAACAAGACTTTGAATCTGTCGGCATCGATCCTCAGGCACGTCCAGAGTCGCTATCAGTGGCAGATTTTGTTCGCCTGTCTGACCTAGCGGTTCAAAAGCAAGTCAATTAATAAAAACCTATGAAAGACCAACAACTTATCAACAGAGCCTATCGCCATGAATACGTGATTGGCGATTTGCAGGGGTGTTTTTTTGCATTTAATCGTCTGCTTGAGATCTTAGATTTTGATGAGACACAAGACAAAGTCTGGCTGGCAGGTGACATTGTGGCGCGCGGTGAGGATTCTTTGGCAACCTTACGAGAGGTTAAGAGACTATCGGACATCGGTGCGCTAACCACAGTATTAGGCAATCATGATATCACGCTCGTCGCGGTGTGGCGTGGTATCATGCCGCCTAAGCCAAAGGATAAAACCTTGCCCATCTTTGCTGCGCCAGATTGTGACGAGCTGTTAAATTGGTTACGCAAACAGCCGCTGTTAGTGTTCCCTGATGACAAGACAGTGCTGGCTCATGCAGGCATCCCGCCCAATTGGTCAATTGATGATGCTGATCGCCATGCCAGAGAATTGCAAAAGGCATTAAGCGGTGATCTTGATGATCTGGACGAGCTACTGCCAAAGCTATACAGTAAGAAATCTGAAGGCTGGTCGGATGAGCTGCGCGGCGCCAAGCGGATGCGTGCGATAGCCAACTACCTCACCAGAATGCGACTGTGCGATGAGAATGGCGTCTTGGAATTTAGCTTTAAAGAAGGGCTATTAGATGAGATGCCCAAAGGATTTCGTCCTTGGTTCATGTGGGATGTGGCGCGGGAAAGACGCATTTTGTTTGGTCATTGGGCAGCATTAAAGGCGCAGATCGCCAGCGCAAACGTTCGTGCGCTAGATGGCGGCTGTGTGTGGGGTGGTGAGCTGGTGGCTTACCGTCTAAGCGATGGCGCAGTGATTCGATTTGGCGATGATGATTGAGACAGTCTCACCAAAACATAAAAGCCCTAACAGAAGTTAGGGCTTTTATTATTCACTAGCAATTAAGCGTCTTTAAGTGCTTTGATTGCTTTGTTTAGGCGACTCTTATGACGAGCAGCTTTATTCTTGTGGATGATGCCTTTGTCAGCCATACGGTCGATTACTGGAACAGCTTTCTTGTAAGCTTCAGTAGCCGATTCGTATGATTTTGCTTCGATGGCTGCATTCACGCGCTTGATGAAAGTACGCACCATAGAGCGTTGAGACGCTAAGTGTTGGCGACGTTTAGTGTTTTGACGAGCGCGTTTGCGAGCTTGTGCTGAGTTTGCCATGGTTTATCCTTGGATAAAAAATTGTTAATGTTAAATTCAAAAATGCTAAGCGAGATAATTCTGGCAGCCACCGAATTATCAATTTTGGTATTCATGACCAAAAATAGACACGTTGCCTAACATATAAAGCACCATTTTATCAAAATATCTAAAAATACTCAATAAAAATCGACACTTATCTGAGGATTGGCGTATTTTACGGTATTTTTGGGGTATTTGGCAAGCCCTTGACGTAACACAGTGAGAAATTTGAAGCAAAATTATGGTAAAATAGCCTGATTTTAGAATGTTTTTTGATTTATGAAAAGAAAAGCAATTATCATCGGTGGTTCGGGGCGTGTAGGACAGGCGTTGGTGCGCGAGCTTTCTGCATTATATGACACACTCATTATCATCACACGCACACAGCCACGAAGCATCAGTGAGAACATGCACGTGTATCATGTGAATAACTTTGATGCGTTGGAAGATACCATTGCTTCGATGCCCATCGGCGCTGATACGGATGCTTTTAGTTGTCTGGGCGCTGCCAAAAAAGACACCGCCAGCCAAGATGAATTTTATCAGGTTAATGTGCTGTTTAATATCGCCTTTGCCAAAGCTTGCCGTGATAAGGGCGTATCTCGATTCTTTTATTTGTCAAAAGCAGGTGTGGAGAGTGCAGGTAAAGACGCTGAGCTCATCGCCAAGGCGGATGTTGAGTATTATCTAAAAACCCTAAAATTCGATGATGTGACGGTGTTTAGATTGCATAAATTAAGCCCCGCCAAAGAGAAGCTTTCTTTAAAAACAGCCGGTAAGCTGAGCCTTAATCTTGCCAAAAATACCATCGGTGCCATCATACCTTTTGATAAAACGAAAATGCTTATGCCAAAACGTGTGGCGGCTGCCATGTCGCTGGCTGCTTATCGGCTGAATCTACGGAGTAAATACCGCACGAATGAAGAGAATTTTCACGTGATTTCTCATGATAAGATGTGCGCCATGACCGAAAAACAAACACATCATTAAGTGTGGTTGGTATTGCTCCCAATTTTCCATCTTAATGCCCAAAAAAGCCCTGCTAATGCGGGCTTTTTGTGTTATTTTTTATAGTTTTATGGTAAAATAGACGTTTGATTTTAAAGAGAAAAAAGGGTTCTTTATGACCGATAGCGTAACCCCCGTTGGGATTGTTGATGAATTAAAGCAGTCCTACCTTGACTATGCGATGAGCGTCATCGTCTCTCGTGCCTTGCCTGATGTGCGAGACGGCTTAAAGCCTGTTCACCGCCGTGTGATGTACGCCATGCACGAGCTGTCCAATGATTATAACAAACCCTACAAAAAATCTGCCCGTGTCGTGGGCGATGTTATTGGTAAATATCACCCCCACGGCGACACTGCCGTGTATGATGCCATTGTGCGTCTTGCCCAGCCGTTTTCTATGCGGTATATGATGGTGGACGGACAAGGTAACTTCGGTTCGGTGGACGGCGACCCGCCTGCCGCCATGCGTTATACCGAAGTGCGTATGCAAAAACTCACGCACCAAATGCTTGCCGACCTTGACAAAGACACGGTGGACTGGGAGGATAACTATGACGGCTCCGAAAAAATGCCGTCTGTGCTACCTGCCCGTGTGCCAAACCTGCTTGTCAATGGAGCAACGGGCATTGCGGTGGGTATGGCGACCAACATGGCACCGCATAACCTAACCGAAGTTGTGAACGCTTGTCTTGCCTATGCCGACAATCCACAGATTGATGGCGATGAGCTGGCAAGCCACATCAGCGGACCTGATTTCCCCACAGGTGGTATCATCTATGGGCGAAGTGGCATTTTTGACGCTTATCGCACAGGTAAGGGGCGACTGCACATTCGTGGGCGTTATGTCATTGAAAATATGGAAGGGGCAAGTAAAGACCGTGAACGCATTGTCTTTACTGAGATTCCTTATCAAGTCAATAAAGCCAAACTCATTGAGCAAATCGCCCAACTTGTCAATGACAAAAAATTAGACGGTATCACAGGCGTGCGTGATGAGTCTGACAAAGAGGGTATGCGAATCGCCATTGACCTAAGACGTGGTGAAAATGCCGAAGTGGTGGTAAATAATCTATTTTTGCAAACACCCTTAGAGTCCAGTTTTAGTATTAACATGGTTGCTCTTGACAACGGACAGCCACGCCTTATGACCTTGCATGACTTGATTGCCAGCTTTATCCGTCATCGTCAAGAAGTCGTTACACGCCGTACCATTTTTGAGCTGAATAAAGCCAAAGCTCGTGGACATTTGCTAGAGGGTTTGACCATTGCCCTTGCTAACATTGATGACATCATTGAGACCATTAAAAAGTCCGCCAACCGTGCCGAGGCTCGTGAGAACCTGCTTGGGCGTATCTGGCAGGCGGGCAATGTGGTTGTCATGCTAAAAAATGCAGGGGCAACGTCTATCCGCCCCGACATTATAGAGGGCGAGGATTTAAACGCCCCGTTTGGGCTTATCAATGACGACAAAGAATACCGCCTATCACCCGACCAAGTAAACGCCATTTTGGATATGCAGTTGCATCGCTTGACAGGTTTGGAGCAGGATAAATTGTCCAAAGAATACCAAGAGATTTTGGGCGAGATTGCACGCTTACAGATGATTTTGGCGGATTTTGATAAGCTCATGGGCGTGATTAAGGCGGAGCTTATCCAGATTCGTGATGATTTTGGCGATGAGCGTAAGACCGATATTGTGGACGCACGAGCTGATTTTAGCCGCGAAGATTTAATCCCAGAGCAGACGGTGGTCATGACCGTGTCGCATACAGGCTATGCCAAAACCCAAGCGGTGAGCGACTACCAAGCCCAAAAACGTGGCGGAAAAGGCAAATCAGCGACCGCCATGAAAGAAGATGACGTGATTGAGCATTTATTAGTTACCAGTACGCATGCCCATATTTTGTGCTTTACCAATACAGGGCGAGTGTTTGGCTTGCGTGGCTTTGAAGTGCCGATTGCGTCTCGTGGCTCAAAGGGCAGACCGCTTGTCAATCTTATCAACATTGACCCAAGCGAGAGCGTAACCGCCATTTTGCCCGTGGAGAGTCTGGCTGATGACGGTAAATTTGTGTTTTTTGCCACGGCAAGCGGTACGGTCAAGCGTGTGGCATTGTCGCAATTTGCCAATTTGCGTGCCAACGGACTAAGAGCCATTGACCTTGTGGATGGCGATACCTTGATTGGCGTGGCGATTACGGACGGTGAGCAACAGATTATGCTGTTCTCCAACGAAGGCAAAGCCATTCGATTTAAAGAATCCGCCATTCGTGCCATGGGACGTACTGCCAAGGGCGTGCGTGGTATCCGTGTCAATCTGCTCGCCAGTCTCGGCTTGGACGATGATGAGCCGACCGATGATGATACCGATGATAGTGATAATGACAGCGTAGTGTCGGTCAGTCGCGTGGTGTCGCTCGTGGTTGCCCCACAGGCAGGCGAGATTTTGACAGCGTGCGAAAACGGCTACGGCAAACGCACTCCGATTGACGACTATCCGACCAAAGGACGTGGCGGTCAAGGCGTGATTGCCATTAAGACGTCAGAGCGTAACGGTCAGCTTGTCAAAGCGGTGGCGGTAACAGGCGATGAAGACGTGATTTTAATTTCCGATAAAGGCACGCTTGTCCGCACACCTGTCGCTCAAATTGCAACCGCAGGACGTAACGCCCAAGGGGTCAAGCTCATTCGCATTGGCGAGAGCGAAACGCTGGTGGGGCTTGCCTGTGTGGAACATGAAGAGCCAAGCGATGATGACAGCGAACATGGCGAGGTGATAGAAGCGAGCCAAGATGGCGAATGATAAAAAAGGCGGATTGATGTCCGCCTTTTTGTTTGGGGGTATTATTTTTTTGACTTAACCCACCATCTTATTTTTTAGAAAAAAACAGGATAGTATTTTTTGGTATTTTGTTTTTATAATGACGACAAAATAGCAAACCGTTAAGAGATGACATGAATTTTAGTGATTATATTGTTTATGTAGATGAAAGTGGCGACCATAATTTGGATAACATCAATTCAAAATACCCTATTTTTGTTTTGGCATTTTGTATTTTTAATAAAAGATATTATAACAATCATACTGTTAAAGAGATTCAAAACCTAAAATTTAATTATTTTGGGCATGACATGATTATTTTACATGAGCGAGACATTCTAAAACGTAAGGGGGTGTTTAATCAGCCCAATGAGACACACCAAGCATTTTTAAATGATATTAGTGAATTGATGAAAAATAATAAATTTGTTGTCATCGCTTGCGTTATTCGCAAAGATGAACTGCCCAAAGCCGATACTGCGGACAATCCTTATCATTTGGCAATGTCAATGGGGCTTGAACGCTTGAATGATTTTTTGGGTGAAAAAAGACAGCAAGATAACCAAACTTTTGTGGTATTTGAGCAACGTGGATTGAATGAAGATAAATTGTTAAAAGCTGAATTTGAGCGTGTTTGCCAAGATAAATGCTATCCATTTCAACTGATTTTGGCATCAAAATATGCCAATTCATCGGGTATGCAACTGGCGGATTTAATCGCACGACCCATTGGTAACCATGTATTAAGACCTGATCAGACTAACAGAGCCTTTGATATTATTAAACATAAATTTTATTGTAAGCATGGAGCAAGCAATACAGGGCATAATTATGAAGATTTGGGATTGAGAGTTTATCCCTAAAACAAAAGCCCCAAATTTCTTTGGAGCTTTTGCCGACTAGGAATTACGCTTACGCTACCCTGTCCATGGTTATATCTTATCCTTATTTGTGCATAAGGTCAATGAAAATTGCAAAAAAATGTGCATAAAATTGTAAAAATATTTACATAAAATTAAAACGCGCGTTGAATTAGCTTCATAGGGTACGTCCCACGCACCTTTTGAATAAAAAAATCTTATTGGTGCGTATTACGCACCTTGCCACCAATAAGAAATTTAATGCGGTTTTGTGGGAACAAACACAACACCCAAAAAATCATACCTTATCACCAACCAAATTGCAATTTACCCCCACAAATCCACTCAAAAACAAACTCCCAAAACCAAAAAAATCTCAAACCTGAATTTTTTTCAACTTTTTTTAAAAATATATCATTTTTCTTTATCACAAAAATGTGGTTTAATATACACATTCCAAAAACAACCCCGCAAGGTGAAAAAATGACCACACAATTTCAATGCCGAGTGCATGCCCAGCGTTTTGATGAAAACTATGAGCCAGCCAGTAGCACTCGTTTGACCACCAACTTTGCTAACCTAGCTCGTGGCGAAAACCGCAAACAAAACCTACAAAACGCCATTAGAATGATTAACAACCGTTTTAACGATTTGGCGACTTGGGACAACCCAACCAACGACCGCTATTCGGTGCTGATTGACATTGTGTCCATTGACATTGACGTGTCAGGCAAGGGCGAATTTTTCTCAGGATTGGAGTGGCTAAAAACGTCTGTACTTGACCACAAAACAGGCAAAACCATTGATGGTATCATCGGCAACAGCTTTTCATCGTTTGTCCGTGATTATGATTTTAGCGTGCTACTTCGTGAGTACAACAAGGATAAGCCTGAATTTAGTGTGCCAGAAGGCTATGGCGATTTGCATGGCAAATTGTTCAAATTTATGGTTGCGTCCGAAGAGTACAAAGCCCAATCCAAAAAACCGCCTGTACTGTGCCTTAGTGTTGCGACCACTCGCACCTACCACAGAACGACCAATACGCACCCGATTTTGGGCGTGGAATATGTACAAAACGACTATTCATTGACCGATGAATATTTTGCCAAAATGGGCTTAAAAGTGCGTTACTTCATGCCACCAAAATCGGTTGCTCCGTATGCGTTTTATTTTGATGAAAATGCTGATTTGTTGAACGATTACACTAACTTAGAGCTCATCAGCACGATTGCGACCATGGAAGCGTTCCAGCGTATCTATCGCCCAGAGATTTATAGTGCCAACTCGGTGGCGGGGCAAGTGTACAAGGGCAGTCTAACTTATGAAGACTATGCCGTGCCGAAAGTGGATTATGACCGTGTGGAGCGTAACGATTTGGCGGTAAAACAAGGCAAACTTGCCGAAGAGCAATTTATTAAGCCGTATAAAGAGATTTTGGACGCTTGGCTTGCCGAAAAATAAAAGATGAATTTCAATCAACCGATTTAATTGTCGGTTGATTTGAATTTTTTTTGGTATAATGCAAATTTTAATTTAGGAAAACACAATGAGCAAAATTTTACTTCCCACTTCCACCGCAGGCAGTCTGCCAAAACCATCTTGGCTTGCCGAACCCGAAAAACTGTGGTCAGAATGGAAATTTGAAGGCGATGAGCTACGCCAAGCCAAGCAAGACGCCCTTTTGATATCGCTTGCCGAGCAGTCCAGAGCGGGCATTGACATTGTCAGCGACGGTGAGCAGACTCGTCAGCACTTTGTAACAACGTTTATTGAGCATTTGGACGGTGTGGATTTTAACAAGCGTGAAACCGTCCGCATTCGTAACCGCTACGATGCTAGTGTGCCTAGCGTGGTAGGCGATGTGTCTCGCCCAGAATCGGTGTTTGTGGACGATGCCAAATTTTTGCGTCAGCATACCGACAAGCTCATCAAATGGGCGTTGCCTGGCCCGATGACGATGATTGATACCTTGTATGACGGGCATTACAAGAGCCGTGAGAAGCTCGCGTGGGAATTTGCCAAAATCCTAAATGAAGAAGCAAAAGAGCTAGAAGCGGCAGGCGTGGATATTATTCAGTTTGATGAGCCTGCGTTTAATGTGTTTTTTGATGAGCTAAACGATTGGGGCGTGGCAACTTTGGAGCGTGCCATCTCCGGGTTAAAATGCCAAACAGCGGTACATATCTGCTACGGCTATGGCATTAAGGCGAACACCGATTGGAAGCAAACGCTTGGCAACGAATGGCGACAATACGAAGAGAGTTTCCCAAAACTGCGACAATCCAAAATTGACATCATCTCACTAGAATGCCAAAATTCTCGTGTGCCAATGGATTTGATTGAGCTGATTCGTGGCAAAACGGTCATGGTTGGGGCGATTGACGTGGCGACCAATGAGGTTGAAACACCTGAGCAAGTGGCGGATACGCTTCGCAAAGCCTTGCAATTTGTGGATGCCGATAAACTCTACCCAAGCACCAACTGCGGTATGGCTCCACTATCTCGTACGGTTGCTCGTGGTAAGTTGCACGCTCTTAGCGAAGGGGCGAAAATTATCCGTAACGAGTTGGCAGGTAAATAATCAGCCAAATCGAATGAATGTTGGGTTTTCTGTATGAAAATCCAACATTTGTATTTATAAAATAATTTAAGAAAATAACAATGGTATCAGTAACAGATTTTAAAGACGCAATGGCAAAACTCACCACCGCTGTTCATGTGATAACGACAGACGGTGTGGCAGGGCGACATGGTTTTACGGCATCGGCAGTATGTAGCGTGACCGACACGCCCCCGACTTTGCTTGTGTGTATGAATACAAACATCGGATTTTATGACAATTTTGTCAAAAATGGCGTGCTTATGGTCAATACCTTGACCGCCGAACAGTCACATCTATCTAATGCGTTCGCATCACGGCTAAATTCTGATGAGCGTTTTGAACACGGCACTTGGGAGAGACTTGCCACAGGTTCGCCAATGCTAACTGATGCCTTGATGAGCTTTGATTGCAAGATTAGCGAGATTAAAGAAGTTGGCACACATGGGGTCTTTATCTGTGAGATTATCGCCATTCGTCAAGGCGACAGCGATAAGGCATTGACCTATTTTAACCGTAATTATCATAAAACCGATGACGGCACGGCATTGGCATAAGATGACTGGGCGAAAAGCATAAAGCATGACGTGAGTTGTAATTTTTTTGTTTTGGTGGGCTGATAAATTTATCGCAAAAGCTAACATTTTTTAATAATCGGCATTATAATAATCCAATCTCCGCAACAGGAAATCCTATGCTAACTCTTCATCATCTCAATCAATCTCGCTCATTTCGCATCTTGTGGCTGTTGTGTGAACTAAACACCTTATACGGCACGCCCTTTAAAGTCATCAAACACAACCGTACCAAAAGCCACCTTGCTCCAAAAGAGCTAACCGACATTCACCCCATGGGCAAAGCTCCGATTTTGGTAGATGAAACTCATGGGCGGACGCTTGCCGAGTCGGGCTTTATTATTGAATATCTGCTACGATACTATGATACGGACGGCAAATTATCGCCCACCGATGAGACGTGGGAAGATTATGCGTTTTGGTTACATTTTGCTGAAAGCTCCATGATGCCACCGCTTGTCATGCGATTAATTATGTCAAAAGTCGCCACCAAATCGCCCTTATTGGTGCGTCCAATTGCCAAAAAGATTGCCGATAAGGTTGAGGGTTTGGTGATTAATGATAATGTCGCCCAAAGTTTCGGGTTGTTAAATGCTCATCTATCGGATAAAGACTGGATAGCAGATGACTTTACAGGAGCGGACGTACAGGCGTATTTTGCGGTCAAGGCATTACAAAGCCGTGGCGGACTTGGCAGTTGGGATAATTTAAAGGCGTGGCTTATCCGCTGTGAAAATCGTACTGCTTATAAGCAAGCGGTGGAGCAGGGTGGTAAAATTTTTGAATAATGGATTGATGATGAATCAGCCTAATAAACCAGAAATCATGGATAATATTGGCATTAAGATATTGGTTGCGGCGCTTTGTGCTATTAGCTTCGTGGCAGGCATGTATGCCCATAAGTCACGTCAGATTAACGCTTGTCAAGCGATCGGTGGCGAACTGACAGAGCATGGCAGTGCGGTGTTATGTCATGAGTGAGTATCAGAAGTGATGCATGATGGCGTGGTAGATTAGCCATCTTTAATAGCCATCTGATTGGGCTACTGTTATGAATTTAGGGATTTGGAGAGTAAGCTTTTTTGGTTGCTATCCCATTGTCTGAGTGCGTGTAGGCGCCGCTTATGAATCTCTGATAAGATGATGTGCTTGCTTTGTTCTTGTTGTTTTTTGAAATGATATTGTAGAACCTGGCTTAGTAGTTCATTGAAGAATAATGAAATATTCTGAGGTTCGTGCCCATCAATCTGCAAGAAGAACTCTCGCCAATGACTGACCAAGACGTCATGCAAGGCATGGTTTGGTAGGCTTGCCATGATAAAATGCGCTTGCTCATCGATGGTATGCCGATCGTTGGTCTGAATTAGTGGAGTGATTAAGCCATCTTTGCCGAGTTGAATTAGGCGAATGATGGTCTGAGTTAGCTCAAATAGCGCAGCATCACCGATCGACTGCCAAGTTGGCAATGCAGGCAGATGCAAATTATGTGCTTCAAGTTTATCTACGAAATCCACATGTACATCCACCACGCCCGAATCGGTCAAAATATCGCCCAATAAATCATGCTCCAATAAATGCGGTGCGTACAGAAAGCACAAGTACAATAAAATATTGCGATTGACACTTGCTTCGTAATCGGCCTTATCGATGATATAACGCTGACCACGCTCATCTTTTGCGCCCAGACGGCGATAGATGTCGTTATTTAGCCACCATTTAAAACTAGAGCCTTTGGGGAATTTTGCGGTGAGCTCTTTTAGGTTTGCCATGGCTGCCGCCTTGTTCTCAGGCAGGTTAACATCATAGCGTGAGCTTAACGCGTCAAACACGTATTCTGATGTACTGAGCGCACCTTCAATTTGCGCTCGCATCGCATCTGCGCCATGCGCTTTGATATAAGTATCAGGGTCATGGTTGTTGGGTAGGGTTAGAAATTTTAGCTGTTTACCATCGGGCAGTACGGGGGCAGCGACTTCCAGAGTTCGCCAAGCGGCACGCTGTCCTGCGCCATCGCCATCGAAGCACAGTGTGAGCGTGTCATTGTATTTTAGCAGATTGGCGATTTGTCCTTCATTCGCAGCAGTACCCATCGGTGCGACCGCGCCGTAGATACCCGCTTGATACAGCGCGATGACATCCATGTAGCCTTCTACCATCAGATAGTCATTGGGACGCGCCTGCCGCGATTCATACAGGCCGTACAGGATATGCTGCTTGGCGAATACGGGGGATTCTGACGAATTGATGTATTTTGGCATCTCATCGCCAAGTGCGCGACCGGCAAAACCAACCACGCGGCCTTGCTTGTCCTTAATAGGGAAAATGACGCGATCACGCAAAAGATCAAAGTCGCGACCCTTCTGAGAAGTGCGCACCAAGCCTAGTAGCTTTAGCCCCTCGATGTCCTGCGGGAAAGCCTCTTCAAGATGTTGCCAACCTGATGGCGCATAACCCAATTCAAAAGTATCAATCGTCTTTGTGCTAAGACCGCGCAAACTAAAATATGCCAGTGCTGACGGGCTGTTCTTTAGATGGTATTTATAAAATTCACAAATATGACGTAGCAGTGTATATAGATCGCCTTGCTCATTGGTGACCTCAGGTTGTGGCGATGGGTAATCCTCATAATGATCGCCATACACATCATCATAAAACACGTCTTCGCGTACGATTGCAGATTGTTCTGGGTGCTGCTGATTAAAATCAACAGTGTTGGTGTTAGACGTGATGTTTTGAGAGGGTGCAGACTGTGCTGTTTGCTTTGCCTTTGGGGTGTTTGATTTTGTGGTGTTGGGTTTTTGAATGTTGGTTTTTTTGTATTTGATGGATTTTTCAAAGGCATCGTCTTTGGGCAGCTCAATGCCTGTTTGCTCAGACAGGGCTTTTAACGCCTCGCCAAAACTCATCCGTTCTAACTCTCTTAGAAAGGTAATCGCATTGCCTTTTGAACCACAGCCAAAACAGTGATAAACATTCTTCTCAGGATCGACATAAAAAGAGGGGGTTTTTTCACCATGAAAAGGACAGCATCCCTTAAATTCGCGACCAGCAGGCTTTAGTATCGTGTGGCGACGAATCATGCCGACCAGATCGGCTTGACTGTTTAGCTGTTCAATAACGTATTCAGGAACGCGAGGCATGATTGGCTACTAATAAAAAGACGATAATCCCACAAATGTTTAATTTATGGGATTTTGGGTTAGATTGCAAGAAGTATTTGTCTATCTATGACAAATATTAACGTGGCACCTCATTGGCTTGACCCGCTTCAGCTTCTTGAGCTGGTAGACCCAACCCGATGCGTGGACGATGCGTCTTTTGGGTTGGTGTTACTTCTTCTTGCTGGCGCTGAGTGGTGACAGGCAGTGATAGGTTTCGACCTTGGCGGATGATCTGTTCGCGCGTTTCGCCTGCATAGTTGCTAGAAGCTGGCTCAAACTTATCCTTACTACGACCGAACTTACCAAAGCTTAACGTCGATAATGTGCGCTTACCCCAAGATGTCGCGCCTTGGTTTGGTAGGCGAACTTCGCCGTTGTTGGCTAGGTATTGCGGGTAGTTGATTTGTAGTAGGGTTTTGTATTGATTGGCGGTATCGGTCATGCCTAGCTTATCATAGCTATACGCCAACACAGCAACTGCCTCAGGGATAGCAGTTGATTGTGGGTAGTATTGGAATACCCATTTGGCGCGGTTGGCAGCAGCCAGATACGCTTCACGCTTAATGTACCAACGTGCTGCTGTCATCTCATGCTCAGCAAAGTCGTTATAAATCGCTGTCATGCGCTGCGCTGCATCTGGTGCGTATTGGCTGTTAGGGAAGTTATTAACCAATGTCTGAAAATCATTGAATGCCAGACGCGACCAAGAGGTATCACGCTGTGATTGATCTAGCTTGAATAGACGTGATGCCTTAGGTGAGCCACCCATGTTGGTAACGCCTTGTACATACAGTACGTAATCAAGGTGGCGACTGGTTGGATACGCGCGGATAAATTCTGCGGTGCTTTGAGTGACCGCTTCAAAATCATTAGCTTGGTACTGAGCATAGATCAGATCAAGCAGAGCGTCTTGAGAATATCGACCTGTTGGGTAGAATGTTCGTACATTCGTTAATGCGGTGATCGCCTCGCGGTAACGCTGTTTAGCAAGTGCATTTTGAGCATCGGTATAGTAGCCGCTTTCTGGTTTTTCAGCGGTGCTGACAACTTCTTCTTTTTTGCCAGTTATGCCTTTTAGGGTATTACAGCCAGTCAGGGCAACACTGCCTGCGATGACAGCCGTGATGACTTTTAGTTGTAATGATGTCTTCATATCGTCCTCGTATGATGCTTAATGCAAATGCAAACTTTTTTAATAAAAATAAACGTTCGTTAGTTTACCACAATTTTAAACCAAAAAAAGACTTATTGTATTTTTTGATGATTATGACAAGAAAAAAAAGCACAAATGTGATAAAGTGGCAAGCCATTTTATCTTCTTATTTATAAAGCAGTATCAAAAGTAACAAAATGACAACGCACAGCACCGAACAAAATATAATGCCTGACAGTCACATTGATGGCGAATTTGATGAAGAATTAAACACCTCTGCCAAAAATACCGTAAATCTCACCCATCGGGTCACGGATGATGAAGTGGGTTTTCGCCTTGATAAATTAGCATCGATGGTGTTTGAGGATTTCTCTCGGGTGCAGCTACAGGGATTTATCGAAGATGGTACGCTTACGGTTAATGGCGCAGCCCAAAAACCAAAATATCGCGTGAAGTTAAACGATGAGATTCATCTGTGTGCTGTCATCGAGAATCATTCTGAAGATCTGCCGGAGAATATTGACATCAATATCATCTATGAGGATGATGACGTTGTGGTTATTAATAAGCCAGCGGGCATGGTGGTGCATCCAGGGGCAGGCAATCGGACAGGTACCTTGGTGAATGCACTGCTTTATCACTATCCTGATAGCGCACATCTACCACGTGCAGGATTGGTGCATCGCATCGATAAAGAGACAACTGGGCTCTTGGTCGTGGCACGCACTAAGGCAGCGCAGATGAATCTGATCGAGCAACTAAAAGACAAAAGCGTGTATCGCCATTATCAGTGCATCTGTCAAGGCGTGCCTAGCGATATCTTGAGGCATTCGGTGATTGATCTGCCCATCGCACGCCATCCGACTCAGCGCACCAAGATGGCGGTGCGTGATGGTGGTAGAAATGCCGTAACTTACATCATGAAAGCCACTCCCATCCATGAACGTTATAGTCTGCTTGATGTACGCCTTGAGACAGGGCGTACGCATCAGATTCGTGTGCATCTGTCGCATTTGGGCTTTGCGCTGGTGGGAGATCCTGTGTATGGTGCGCCCATCAAGTCTGGTTTGGATAGGATTCATCTAGAAGCCTTAAAATCTTTTAATCGTCAGGCTTTGCATGCTTATAAATTGGGTTTCATTCACCCAGTAACGAGCGAACAGATGGCATTTCATGCGCCGCTACCTGATGACATGCAGGCACTGATTGATGTGATTAGTGAGGATTGGGATGGGCGATAAATTAATGATTCTACATCGCACGACGCGCGTATTAGTTGCTCAGACGACGGCGGGCGATTTTAATAAATTTGGATGTGACCTATATGGGCAATTCAATGTGGGATTGCACGTTGGCGACAGCCATATCAACGCCCTGCAAAACCGTGCGAAATTATTAAAAATGCTAAACGAGCTTGGTCAGGTGAATGCCATTCACTGGCTTGATCAGGTGCATAGTGACAACGTTGTGGATATTGATCAGTCATCATCTATGAATGCACATACGGCAGATGCGCTCATAACGAAGTGCAGAGGGCAGGCGCTTGCTATTATGACGGCCGACTGTGTGCCTGTGGCGATCTTTGATGATGCGAATGCTGATGCGAGTGTTGCATGTATCCATGCAGGTTGGCAGGGACTTACCAATGGCATCATTGCCAAGGCCTTATCAAAAATTCGTGCATCGAATACATCTACCAGCCATCATGCGGTCATCGGTGCGCACATCAGTCAGTCTGCTTATGAGATCACCAGAGAGCTGGCTGATAAGATTGTTAATTTGGTGTGTGCCAGTGATTTGGTGGGTATGAATGCCGATGAGCTGTATCAAGCCATCATTGCAGACAGTCAAGATAATGATAAATGCCTGATAAATCTAGATAAATTAACCAGATTACAACTAGAAAATCTCGGCGTGCAGGTCGTGAATGAATCATCGCTGTGTACTTACACAGACCCAAGGTTTTATTCTTATCGTGCGCAAACACACGCTAACAAGAGCGCAACTGGCCGTATGGCGACTATCGTTGTCAAGTTATGATTGGTGTATTGATATTGTAACAACAAAGCAATGCCAATTCATACACCGATGCTGACAATCCAAACATCGACACCTAAGAGCAATCGTTTGTCTCTATATGTCTAAAACCAACTTTCTAACAGATAGAACCCTTGTGAATCCGCGACCTTCTTGGTGGCGGATTTGTTCTTTATGGGGGAGTTGGTTGGGGTGAGTATGATGGGGCTGTCTGTTTTGGTAGGTGTGTTGGCATTAAGCGCAGCCTTTTGGGCAGCGTTCGGTGTCAATGTGATGGGCAGAGGACTTCTGGCCACCTGAATGTGCTGGCAGCCCGATAGTGTCACAATGCCCATCAATGATAAAGTTAAAATGCGCTTAGACATCATCGTGCTGACCATGTTGGATCTTTGATGATGCCTGTGGTAGGTAGGATGATTTCACGCCCTGTATTTAGCTGCTTGATGATGAGCTTGCTGTCGTTGCCTATATGAGTACTATAGACGATGCTTGTGCCATTAGGTGAGAAGCTTGCCATGCCTTCGGTGCCGATTTTTGCGATGGTTTTTGGGTTGGTGCCGTTAACATTTGCAACGATCAGATTGCTGCCTTGAGTGTAGGCTAGGCGTGTGCCATCATGGCTGACTCTAGGGCTGCCGCCTGCAGTGATGCGAATTGGGGTGTTGTTATTTAGGCGGTAGATGCTTTGGCTGCGAGTGCCATTATCAGCGGTGAAGATGATTTGACCGTTAGGCAGATACGATGGCGAATTCTCGGCACCGTCTAGCTGAGTGATGGTGCTGAGTCGATTGGCAAGCAAGTCAAGTCGATAAATATTCGGGTTGTTGTTATCATGGCTGCCTGAGAATAGCAGAGCGTTGCCATCTGCTGAAAAGGCTGGCGAGAGATTACTGCCCTTAAATGGCGTGACGAGTGTTTTTTGATCGCTGCTTAACTCTTGAATATAGATAAGCGGTAGTTCATCTTGGCGCAGTATGGTGTAGGCAAGCTTAGTGCCATCTGGTGAGAATGCGGGTGTTAATATGGATCCATTGACATTTTCGATGTTCTTAACGTTCTGCGTGGCGACATCCATGACTTTAAGCGTAGAGGTTTTTTGATTGGCCTTGCCGGTCTCTTCGACATAAGCAATCTTACCAACTAAGTCATTCGTCGTACCTGTGATGGCAGCATAGATCTTATTACTAATAGCTACCGCGGCGGCTTGTAGTTCTTGACTGCTGGTACCAAAGATGTGTGTTTGCCGCGCGCCGATGAGCTTGGCGGCGCCGAGATCGACAATATCAAAATTGGTTGCAGTCTTGTCGCCTAGGATGGTATGGCTGCTACCGATAACCACATATCGATATCCGGTGTTGCGCCATGCATGAATGTTATTGATGACATCTTCGGCGTTCTGCGGATGGTTGGGTAGGTTGTTGTCGCTGCTTTTTAATTCGGTGTTATTAAGATGTGTTAATGTCAAGTCGCTTAGGGTTTGATTGCCCAGAAATGGCACGATTGCCACTTGGTTTGGGTTTGTGTTGCCTGCCTTTGTGACTTTTAGTGCCAGATCTTCAGCATGTGCAGCTGGTGTGACTGACATGGCTAAGGCTACTGATAGGGATATCGAGCTTAGTGATCGTGAGATGAATTTTGTGTGCATATAATATCCTATTATTGAGTGCTGTTGAATTCAATGATCAGGGAATTTTTAAGTCCTGCCATCTCGCTAATTGGTGAGCTGTCATAGATGGCCGCCGTAGCACTCGAGGCAAGCTCCTGATCGCCATTGCCAACACGAACGCCCGTGACATTACCTGCATCATCAAGCTGTATCGTGACCATGAGTTTCTTACCGCCTGTGTCATTATATTTTTCCCATGCCATGATGATGCGCGCTGTGGCAGCACTTGCGGCTTGTTTTAGGTCGGCGCTGGGCGTGGTCTTCTGCGTAGTGCTTTCTTGGACAGTTGGTGTATCGATGGATGCCGATCCTTGTGTATCATAAGTCATTATGGCTTCATCAATGGGCGGATGCTCGATGTGTTCATACTCATATACAGGCGGATGGCTTGGCTGCTGAACGTCTCGGATGGGTTGCCATTTCGGCTTGCTGGGTGTGCTTGATCTGAATATCGGTTGAAATTCTGCTTGGTCGCCTACATTATGATGAATGGATTTTTGAATGACTGTGCTACTTACCGAACGAATGCGCTTGGCATCTGCTTGGGATAGAATTTGAGCTTCTAGAACATTGACCTTAGGCGGCTGGACAGGCTTTACCGACAGCATCGCCAAGATTGCAAGCAAATGCACCAATATCGTCACTAAGATGGCAATTAAAATGGTGGATTTTGTGAGTCTTGCAGGCTGAATATTGACTGGCTGTTGATCGGAAGTAGCGCTACTCATGGGGCTCACAGATGGGCTAAAACTTGGATCATTTTATCATAGTTTTGGGTGCTTGCCTATTTGTGGATATTATCGACTGCATTCACTAAGAACAAAATTGCGCCCTTGCCAAAAGTCCATTACAATATTACCAAATCTGATAAAGGTTGCCTGTCAATTGATTTGTATGTTGATATGGGTAGCTTTGAAATATTATAAATCAACATCTCGGTCAATGATAAATGAGCCAAACATCAATATTATATAATCTAAACAGAAGCTAAATTTTAACTTAAATACATCACCAAATAATATAGAACAACGATGAATAATTTACCCATATTAGCCAAAGATCAATACTATCTAAGCAGACTTGCCAGAGAAATAAAGCACGCCCACGCCGAAGACAAAACAAAAAAACAAGCACGGTTCGATGAGATCGCACAGCGCTCACGCAAGATCGTGCAGGCGCGCATCGATAATATTCCTGCCAATCTGACCGAGCTTTTGAATCAAGATCTGCCGGTAACCAAAGAGGCGGATACACTCATTCAAGCCATTAAAGATCACCAAGTCATCATCGTCGCAGGCGAGACAGGTTCGGGCAAGACAACTCAGCTGCCCAAACTTGCCATGCTGGCTGGTCGCGGCATCACAGGGCAAATCGGACATACGCAGCCAAGACGTCTGGCGGCGCGCTCGGTGGCAGGGCGTATCAGTGAGGAGCTGGGCGAGAGTCTGGGCAAGACAGTGAGCTTTAAGGTGAGGTTCACCGAAGAGGGCGGTCAGCACAGCATCGTTAAGCTGATGACGGATGGTATTTTGCTCGCTGAGCTTGGCTCAGACAGGTTCCTAACGCGTTATGATACCATCATCATCGATGAGGCACATGAACGCAGTCTTAACATCGATTTTATTTTGGGTTATCTAAAGAGTCTGCTGCCAAAGCGCCCAGACCTAAAAGTCATCATCACGTCTGCCACGCTAGATACGCAGCGATTTGCTGATTATTTTGCCAAGGATGGCAAGCCTGCGCCTGTATTTAGCGTCGAAGGGCGCAGTTACCCTGTGGAGGTGCGTTATCGTCCTTTGACCGATCAGATCATAGCCAGCCATGACGACGACGCCTTTGATGAGGCTGAGGATAATCTGCCCAGAGCTTTGACAGCTGCAGTGGCTGAATGCTTAGATGATGCTGCCAAAAAAGGTCATCCGCATCAGGCGGATATCCTAATTTTTGCCAGTACAGAAGCCCAGATTCGAGAGCTTCAAGACATCTTGACCACGTATGCGCCACTGCACACCGAAGTATTGCCGCTCTTTGCTCGTCAGAGTTTTGCTGAGCAACAGAGAATCTTTGCGCCATCGGGCAAGGGTCGGCGCATCATTATTGCCACCAACGTCGCAGAGACTGCCTTGACTGTGCCGAACATTCGCTACGTCATTGATTTGGGTTTTGCGCGTATCAGCCGTTATAACTACCGTTCACGTATCCAAAGACTGCCCATTGAAGCCATTAGTCAAGCAGCGGCCAATCAGCGCAAAGGTCGCTGCGGTCGTATCGGTGATGGTGTGTGCATCCGCTTGTATTCTGAAGAGGATTTTAATGCGCGCCCTGAGTTTACTGAGCCTGAGATTCTACGCACCAATTTGGCAAGTGTGATTTTGCAGATGGCGCGGTTGAACTTGGGCGATGTGGCTGAATTTGATTTCATTACCCCACCAGATTTTCGTTTGGTGAATGATGGCAAGAAGCTACTGCTTGAACTCGGGGCGATCCATGATGCGCCAACCAAAACCGCCATCAAAAAACGCAAAAATACCCCAAGTAGTCTAACCAAAATCGGTCAGCTGATGGCGAAGATGCCGATCGATCCGCGCCTTGCTAGAATGCTAGTCGCAGGTGATCATTTTGACTGCTTGGTGGACATGCTTATCATCGTATCTGCGCTGGCAGTACAGGACGTGCGTGAGCGCCCGCTGAATAAACAAGCCCAAGCCGACCAAAAACATGCCTTATTCCGCCGTGATAATTCTGACTTTTTGTTTTATTTAGAGCTGTATCAGGCGTTGTTTGGATTGCATGAGACTAATGATAACCAGCTGCTTAGTAGCAATGCAAGGCGAAATTTTGCCAAAAAGCATTATCTTAGCTTTACACGCATCCGTGAATGGCAAAAAACCCATGAACAGCTATCTGCGATGATGGCAGAATTGGGCTTTGAAATCAAAAAGCCCGCAGATCAAGATTCTAAAGATACACCAAAAATCGACACAAAAAAAGGCACACGTCTATCATTAAATAAAAGAGGCATCAAAAAGACCAAGGGTGTCAGCCTAAATGCGCTAAAATCTATCAGTGCCAATGGTGTGCCTGATAAAGCCGCGATTCAATACGCCAATATCCACCGCGCATTATTAACCGCGCTTTTGTCCTTTGTGGCGCATAAGACTGACAAGCTGGGTGAATATCTCATGGCGCGCAGCCAAAAGGCGCGAATCTTTCCTGCCAGCACCCTGCACAAAAAAGGCGTCGATTGGCTCATGGCGTTCGAGGTGGTGGAGACCTCTCAGGTGTACATGCGCTGCAATGCCAAGATTGAACCTGAGTGGATTGTCTCAGCGGCGGCAGATCTTTTAAAATACCATTACTTTGAACCGCATTGGTCAAAAAAGACAGGGCGGGTGCGTGCCTATATGCAGATCAGCTTGTTTGGGCTGATTGTTGTTGCCAAAGAGCTGACCAACTACGAGCCTGTGGACATTGAGCACGCCAGAGAGATCTTTATCCGAGATGCGTTGGTGGGGGATAATTATGGTTTTAATGCCAAATTCCTAACGCATAACACCGCCAAAATCAAAGACGTGGAGCGCATCGAAGACAAGCTTCGTCGCCGAGATCTGTTGGTGGATGAAGAGCGGCTTTATCAATTTTATCATCAGCAAATCCCTAACCATATCGCCAGTCGTAAGGCGTTTGAAGAATTTTATCATGAAAAAGCGAGCGACAATCCTAACTTCTTGTTCTTTGAAGATGATGATGTGCTCAATGAAAACATCAACGCCAATCAGGACTTTCCTGAGACATGGCAGCTGGGCGGGGTTAAGTTACCTCTGTCTTATGTCTTTGACCCAAGTTCAGACGATGATGGCGTGACTGTGCGCGTGCCGATCAAGGCGTTATCTCAGATTGACCCGGTGGCGCTCCTGTGGGGGGTTGCAGGTTGGCGCTATGAATTGGTGCTTCAGCTATTAAAAACGTTGCCCAAAGAGCTGCGCCGTCAAATCGTTCCAATCCCAGATACAACGGACAAGATTTTTGATAGATTAAATGCCGATAGCGGCGTAGGGCTACTAAATCAGCTGTCTGATAACCTACTGCGTCTAGGCGTGCGTGTCAGCCCCGATGATTTTGATCTTACCAAAGTAGATAACTATCTAAGACCGCTCATCTGCGTGGTGGATGATAAGAATCACATCATTGAAAAAAGCCGAGACTTAGAGCGATTAAAAGCGCGCCACACCACGACCATTCGCCAAGAAGTGATGGTCGAAGAAGGCTTGCACCATGCATTCCCTGAGCATTTTAATTTTGTGCGTAATAAACACACTTCTGGTGTGGTCATGCAAGAATTCTCTGCATTAAAGGCGGACAAGGTGGGCACGGCGGTGTCGATTGTCCAATTTACCGAACTAAAATCCGCCCTTAGCACGCATAAGCAGGGCGTGCTGGCGCTCATCAAATCAAAGCTTAGTGCCAAACAAAGGCAGCTCACCAGTCAGGTGGATAAGACATTTAAATTGGCGTTCGCACCACTTGGCGACCTTGAGAAGCTAAAAGCCATCGTTGTTGATGCAACATTGCAGGCGTGTTTTTATGATCATGCGCCAAGATTCATCGACAGCTCCAGCGAGGATGCTCGTCAGCACATTGGTGCGCTTATTGATGATGAAACGTCTTGGTTGGTTGAGCATTTGCCTTTTGATGCTGATGAGTTTAACGTGACCCAAGATAAGATTTTGAGTGAATTTCTCTTAACGGGTCAAGGCGTCCTAAAAATTCTAAAAGATATCTACACCGCTTGGCAGACGGCGCGCGGTAAGCTGCTCATGCTAGATAATGAGATTTTTGGTGAGAGCATTGAGGATGTCGAGGATCAATTGGACGATTTGGCGTTGTCTGACTTTGTATATCGCACGGATGTCATGCGCTGGCGAGAATATCCGCGTTATCTGCAGGCACTAAACACCCGATTGGACCGCTTGACTCACAACTTAGATGCTGATCTTGATGGGGTGTATCTGCTTGATGTACACATGGAGCGACTCGCCAATCGTGTGCATGATCCTAAGATCGCCGAATATCGCTGGCTCATTGAAGAATATCGCATCAATCTATTCGCTCAGCCCATGAAGACAAAATCGCCTGTATCCACTAAGCGGCTTGAGAAACTGTGGGCAAACTTAAACACAAAATAAGTCGTTTATAGCCATTTAAAAAACCCTTAAATTAGTGAAAAAATGTTCACTAATTTAAGGGAAGTTGTGATAAAATTTTACAACTGGTTACATCTTTTGTGATAAACTAAAGACAGTTTATTATATTAATAGTGAATAATACTAAGGATCATTTATGCCAATTTATCTTACCGCAACAGGGCTGCACACCCCAAAAGACAAAATCACCAACGAAGAGCTCGTGGCGAGTTTTAACACCTATGTGGATAATTATAACCGTGATAATGCTGCTGCGATCGAAGCAGGCGAGAAGGTCGCGTTGCAGCATTCTACCGCTGAATTCATCGAAAAAGCATCAGGCATTAAGTCTCGCTATGTCATCGACAAAAAAGGCATCCTAGATCCTGAAATCATGGCGCCAGTTTTCCCTGCGCGCAAGTTGGGCGAAGAGCTGTCCATCATGGCGGAGATGGGTGTTGATGCACTCCAAAAAGCCCTAGATACTGCAGGACTTAAAGGCGAAGACTTAGATGGCATCATCTGCGCCTGTTCTAACTTTCAGCGCGTGTATCCAGCCATCGCCATCGAGATTCAAAACGCCATCGGCATGAAGGGTGGCTTTGCCTTTGACACCAATGTGGCGTGTAGTGCGGCGACTTTTGGTATTGCTCAGGCTGCTGGCATGATTAAGGCGGGTTTTGGCAAGCGTGTGGCGGTGGTGAACATTGAGATTACCTCAGCTCATCTAAATTGGCGTAATCGTGACAGCCATTTCATCTTTGGTGACATCGCGGCAGCCACCATCGTCGAAGAGCTAGGCACACCAAAAGGCTATGAAGTACTCGACTGCAAGCTCTACACTCAGTTCTCAGCCAATATCAAAAACGAATACGGATTCATGGACAGAAGTGAATATCTGGCAGCAGGTCAAGACATTCATGCTGACATTAAAGAGCCTGTGACAGATAAGCTATTCTTACAAGAAGGACGTAAAGTATTCCGCGAGGTCTGCCCAAAAGTATCTGAAATCATCAGCACCCATTTGGCAGAAAATAACATTGATAATCAGCAAGTTAAGCGCCTATGGCTGCATCAGGCCAATATCAACATGATCGATCTAATCCTGCGTACTGTGATGGGTAAAGAGGCGGATAAAGCCATTGCGCCGATCGCCATTACCGAATATGGCAATACCAGTTCGGCAAGCCCAATGATCGCTTTCCATGAGCATCAAGATGGCATTGAAAGTGGCGATCTTGGGGTGATTTGCTCATTTGGCGCAGGTTATTCGATCGGTTCTGTCATCGTTAAGAAAGTTTAATCATTGAAAAACACCTCAACTGGCTTGAGGTGTTTTTTTGTTCTTTATAATTTATTTAACATAATACATATGGTAGACGCCAAAGACTAAAAAAAATAAAATCGTACCTTTAGGTCAGAACTTTACTAAGTTTAACCGCAAGCCTTATGGTGAATTTGGATGACAATATTTTGTTGTCTGGCTTAGCATCTGTTATAATGCATGTTTTATTTAGATATTGATATGATGAATCCTCAAGCCTACCAAGCCCAGTTGTCCGCTAAGATTGACCGCATTCAATCGCAGTTTGCACAGTTTAACCCCCCAACCCTAGAGATCTATGAATCGCTTGTCAGTTATTTTCGTCAGCGTGCTGAATTTAGAATTTGGCACACCGAAGATGATTTGTTCTATGCGATGTTCGAGCGCAATGATTCTGGTAATAAAAGCGTCGCACGCATGGATGAATTTCCCATAGCGAGCAGGGCGATTAATGAGCTGATGCCGATTTTACTTAATCATCTTAAAGCTGATCCGCTGTTGTCAGAGCGATTATTTGAAGTGCATTTTTTAAATACCTTGAACGGACAAATGCTGGTTACGCTCATCTACCACAAGAAGCTGAACGAACAATGGCAAGCTTTGGCAAGCGATTTGGCCGATAAATTAAACATCAAGCTCATCGGGCGTAGCCGCGGACAAAAATTAGTATTGTCCGATGATTTCGTCGTCGAGAAGATGACGGTGAGCATTAAGGGGCAAGACGAGGATTTTTATTATCAGCAGATTGAAGGTGGGTTTAGTCAGCCTAATGCTTATGTGTGTCGCCACATGCTAAATTTTGCTTGCGATGTAGCGGACAAAATCAGCCAAAATGACCAGAGGGATCTGCTGGAGTTGTACTGTGGCAATGGCAATTTTACCCTGCCATTGTCTAAATATTTTAATCGAGTGCTTGCCACTGAGCTGGCAAAATCATCGGTAAACTCAGCCAAATGGGCGATTGACCATAACGACATCCAGAACATTGCCATCGCGCGTCTGTCTGCCGAAGAGTTCAGTCAGGCGCATAATGGCGAACGTGAATTTAGACGATTGGCCGAGAGCGATATCGATATCAAATCTTACGATTTTAATGCTGTATTTGTTGATCCGCCGCGCGCAGGAATTGATGATGAGACGTTAAAGATTTTGGCGAATTTTGAGAATATTATTTATATCTCGTGTAATCCTGATACACTGTTCGATAATTTGCAGATGCTATGTCACACGCATGAAATCAAGCGTTTTGCGTTATTTGATCAATTTCCCTACACGCATCACATCGAAAGCGGTGTTTGGCTTGTCAAGAGATAATCAGCATTCTAGCGCCGTCTTTAGCGCAATATCAATGTCTTGTCTGGCAAGCCATCGCTTATAATCAGACGGTATGTCTTTGAATTCTTTGCCTTTGTGCTTGCCAAATGGCATGTTCTTAGGCAGGCAATTCAAGAACAGCGTCTCAAAGTCGTCTGCTTCAATGCGCTCATTCAACGCCATCAGCACCTTATGGGTAAACAGCACATCAAAATACGCCCCATGCGCGTGCATCTTATAAGTCTGCTTATCATCTGGATAAAAGTGCGTCAGTAGCGCGCCAAGGCTAAACTTGGGCAACTCATCAAAAAATTTCCGCGCCAGTATGCAGGTACAAATCGGCTTGATATTTGATATATCAACGCCTGCATTTTTGAGAACACTAAGATCATAACTGATGTGATGACCGATGAGATAGGTGGTTTGTGGCATGACAAAACTGGTGTGGGGCGGGCATTCTGCAACGTCTTCATCATAGATGCCAGTGACTTTGCTGGCGCCGTATTCGATGGGTTTTTGAGGGTTGAACCGAGCGTTAAAATGCTGACCTGTCGGCATAAGAAAGGTGTCAATCTCAAGCCATGCGATTTCGGTGGCATGAGGGTCTTTGGTGCCTGTGGTCTCTGTGTCTAAAATCAGCGCATGGGAAGAAGTATTCATCTGGTAGGTTTAAATTTTAAAAAAGATTGAGCGGATTATACCAAAAATTTAATGCAAAAACCGTCAAAATATGGCAAAATAACCCGTCTAAAATTAGCTTATAAATACTATGAAAGAGAGCCTACGCCACCGCCTAGACCAAATGGCGGACAGATTTGAAGAAGTGACCGCCTTATTATCTGACCCTGACACGATCAGCGACAGTAAGAAATTCCGTGCCTTGTCGGTTGAGCATAGCGATTTGTCCGAGCTTGTGGACGCTTGGGGAAAGTTTTGCCAGGCTGAAGAAGACCTAGCAACTGCTAATGAAATGCTGTCCGACCCTGACATGAAAGAGATGGCAGAAGAAGAGATTGATGCTGCCAAAGCTGAGATTGAGCGTCTGGGCGATGTGCTAAATGTCCTAATGCTGCCCAAGGATCCCAACGATAAGGCGACCGCCTTTTTGGAGATTCGAGCAGGGACAGGGGGTGATGAAGCGGCGATATTTAGTGGCGATTTGTTCCGTATGTACCAAAAATATGCCCAAAGTCAAGGTTGGCAGGTGGAAGTCTTATCTGCTAACGAAGGCGAGCATGGTGGCTATAAGGAAATCATCACCCGAGTGTCGGGCGTGGGCGTGTATGGACGGCTTAAATTTGAAAGTGGGGCTCATCGGGTTCAGCGTGTACCAGCCACCGAGTCACAGGGACGTGTACATACGTCCGCTTGTACGGTTGCCATTATGCCTGAGATTGAGCTTGATGATACGGTTGATATTAATCCTGCTGACCTACGCATTGACACCTATCGCTCAAGCGGGGCTGGCGGTCAGCACGTCAATACCACTGATTCTGCCGTGCGAATCACTCACATTCCCACAGGCGTGGTTGCCGAATGCCAACAAGAACGCTCACAGCACGCCAACAAAGACAAGGCGATGAAAATGCTTGTCGCCAAAATCCAACAAGCCAAAGTCCAAGCCCAGCTTGACGCCACAAGCGACATGAGACGAAATTTGGTGGGTTCAGGCGACCGCTCCGAGCGTATCCGCACCTATAATTTCCCGCAAGGACGCATGACCGACCACCGTATCAATCTGACGCTTTATAAGCTAGATGCCATTATGGAAGGCGATTTGGGGGAATTATTGGATGCACTCTTGCGTGAACACCAAGCTGACCTAATGGCTAGCGTTGGTGGTGAATAACTAAGAGCGTACAGCATGAAAGGTTTTATTCCTGCCAAATTTACGCCAATTGTCTTTGCGTTCATATGTCTGGCATCATGGCATTCTTGATGTCGGCGGTGTCGGCTGTGGTGAATACTGGCTTTGGTGGTAAGTATTTTACACGTGTGATTGGCGCGTATTTGATTGCCTTTCCCATTGCTTTTGTTTGTGTGGCGATACTAAGACCAGTTGTGATGAAATTGGTGGATTTAACCATCAAAAAATCGTGAGACCAATATAATGAGATTGAAACTTGTGATGATATTGGCGTTTTCCATATTAGGCTGTGCCCACTCACCCAATATAGAAAATGAGAAAATCACACCCAAAGAAGTAAAATTTCAATCTAAAAACGCAAGCCCTGCCGAGATTGACGAATGTCAAAAACAAGGTGGCAAGGTGAAGAAGGTGGGTATGCTACAATTTGATAAATGCATCATCACTTATCCCGATGCAGGTGAAATGTGCACCAAAGGCGATGATTGCCAAAGTGAGAGATGTGAGCCAAAATTGAATAATGGGCTCAAGCTAACCAAGGCAATCATAGGCGTATGTAAAGTAGATAACAATCCGTTTGGCTGTCGCAGCTTTATCGAGAGCGGGCAGGTGCTGACACTGTGTGTGGATTGAATCTCTTGATCGTGCTAGGCTGATCGATTGGGATTTAAAGCGTTGGCTTGGAAGTAAATCAGTATCAGAAGCAATAGTTAACCAAATTTAAAATTTAATGTAATGTTCTAAGGCGTAATTATGTCAAATAACCAACCTCAAACCGAACTTATCGACACCAACGAACTCATTCGCCAACGTCTTGAAAAGCTAGATATATTAAAACAAAAGGCAAGCGAGCAAGGCAAAACCGCTTATCCAAACACCTTTAAACCTGCCGACTATTGTGCCGATTTGCAAGACAAATTTGCCAATGTCGATAAAGCAACCCTAGAAGCAGACGCAGAAGAGGGCAATAAGACTTGTGCGAAAGTCGCTGGGCGTGTCATGCTAAACCGTGGCTCGTTTATCGTGATTAGCGACATGACAGGGCGTATTCAGTTGTATGTGGATAGAAAAGGGCTACCTGCCGAGACCTTGGAGCTGATTAAATCCTTAGATTTGGGCGATATTGTCGGGGCGAGCGGTTATATTGGGCGTTCGGGCAAGGGTGATTTGTACATTCATCTAGAAGATTTTGAACTTTTAACCAAGTCGTTACGCCCCTTACCTGATAAATTTCACGGCTTAACCGACACCGAAGTTAAATATCGTCAGCGTTATTTAGATTTAATGGTAAACGAAGACACCCGAAAAACCTTTGAAATCCGTGCCAAAGTGGTGGCGGGCATTCGGGCGTTTTTGGTGGGCGAGCGTTTTATGGAGGTAGAAACGCCGATGATGCACGTTATCCCCGGCGGTGCGTCTGCTCGTCCGTTTGTAACGCACCACAATGCCCTTGATATGGAGCTGTTTTTGCGTATCGCGCCTGAGCTGTACCTAAAACGCCTTGTTGTCGGTGGGTTTGACCGTGTGTTTGAGATTAACCGCAACTTTCGTAACGAAGGCGTGTCCACTCGCCACAACCCTGAATTTACGATGATTGAGTTTTATCAAGCCTATGCTGATTATAAGGATTTGATGAGCTTAACTGAGCGTATGCTTGAAAAATTAGCAACTGATATTTTGGGTACGACCGATCTGCCTTATGGCGATGAAGTGTTCAGCTTTAAAGGCCCATTCAAAAAAATCACGATGTTTGATGCGATTTTGGAACATAACCCAACCTTTACCGCCGACAATGTCAATGACCGTGAATTTTTAGCGAATTTTGTCAAAAATGAATTAAAAGAAGAAGTTAAGCCGTCTTTTGGTTTGGGTAAATTACAGACGATTGTCTTTGAAGAGACGGTAGAAACCAAACTTCGCCAGCCGACTTTCATCACCGAATACCCTGCCGAAACGTCGCCACTGGCCCGCCGTAACGATGACAACCCACACGTTACCGACCGTTTTGAGATGTTTATCGGTGGGCGTGAGCTTGCCAATGGGTTTAGTGAGCTCAACGACCCCATTGACCAAGCCGAGCGTTTCCGCCAGCAGGTTGCTGAAAAAGATGCAGGCGATGACGAAGCGATGCACTATGATGCCGACTTTATCGAAGCCTTAGAATACGGCTTACCGCCAACCGCAGGGCAGGGCATTGGTATTGACCGTCTGGTGATGCTCTTTGCCAATGCACCAAGTATTCGTGATGTGATTTTATTTCCGCACATGAGACACAAAGGTTAATCTAGTAATTAAAAAAGCAGGTGGTATGCCTGCTTTTTATTGGATTTTTATTGGTTGTTTTTGTTTGTTGAATATCGGTTTTGGGTTTAGAGCAGTTGTTTTTTAGTGTATAATTGCCTAATACTTTATTACTAAAACCGTCATGTCCGAATACCAAGTCTTAGCACGCAAATACCGCCCCAAAAATTTTAGTGAATTATTGGGGCAAACCCACGTCTCCCAAGCCCTATCGCACGCCATTGATACAGGGCGATTGCACCATGCTTATCTGTTTACAGGTACTCGTGGCGTGGGTAAGACGACCATTGCACGGATTTTGGCAAAGTGCCTAAACTGCGAAACGGGCATCACCAGCACGCCCTGCGGTGTGTGTGACACCTGCGTGAGCGTCGATAATGGGCGGTTTATTGACCTGATTGAGATTGACGCGGCAAGTCGCACCAAGGTAGAAGACACTCGGGATTTGTTAGAAAATGTCCCTTACGCTCCCACCCAAGGTCGGTACAAGGTGTATCTCATTGACGAGGTGCATATGCTCTCCACACACTCGTTTAATGCTCTGTTAAAAACACTAGAAGAACCCCCTGAGCATGTCAAATTTATCCTAGCGACCACCGACCCCCAAAAGCTCCCTATTACGATCATATCGCGTTGTCTACAGTTCGTGCTTCGTCCGATGTCGCAAGAGCTTTTGCATGAGCATCTAAGTAAAATACTTCAAAATGAAAACATCAGCTATAGTTATAATGCTGTTTGGCAGTTGGCACAATCCGCCAAAGGCTCGGTGCGTGACGCACTGTCATTAACTGACCAAGCCATTGCTTTTGGCGGTGGCAGCCTGAATGACGAGACTGTGGTCAGCATGCTGGGGCTTGTGGACGGGCTAGATGTGATTAACCTGATACAGGATATTTATCTGGATAATCGAAGTAGCGTGGCAAATCATATCTCAAGACTACGCACTCAGATGGTGGATGCGGTCGCGGTACTTGATAGACTGGTTGATAGCCTGCATGAACTTGCCATGATGCAGTTCTTGCCGGTGCCACTTGATAAGAATGATACACAAAAACAAGCCTTCACCCAGCTATCTGCGCAGATACCTGCTGATGTGTTGCAGCTGTATTATGAGATCGCCATCAAATCGCGTGACAGCGTGCGCCTGGCGACCACACCGATGCAGGCACTTGAGATGGGAATTTTGCGATTGCTTGCGTTTCGTCCGCTTTTGACGAATGAAGTATTAAACATTGAGGGCGCACCAGTAGTTGGCTCTGACATTAAAGATGTAGAATCGCCTGATGGTAATCAATCTCACGATGATCATTCTTCTACAGGTGTCGCTCATGGCGATGATACGAATGGTGAAAATCTATTACAGACTGATGATCTTAAGATTGATAACGAGATTAATGCAGTAGCCCATGACAACGACCTGTCATTAGATGAACTTCATCAAGAAGAATCAATTGAACTAAACTTGCATGATCCAGCTTCTAAAAAGCTGACTTACGATGGCAAACAAAGCGATGCTAAGACAGTTGAGGCTGAACCATCCGCTGAATTTTCCTCTAATGATACGATTGGATACAAAGAACCATCAGATGATGTTGGTGGTCATATCGTCGATGATCAAATCGACATCCAAGAGAAGATGGCTTTAGAGTCATCACCTGCAAATCCTATTGAGACCAATGATGCAATCAATCAACAAGATGAGCTGATTTCTCAAACGCTTTTAGCTGACAACCAAACAAACTTAGCCACTAACCCAAAGCAAGCCTTAAAAGCCAAACTGATCGCACCTCAGGTTGAGCTATCAGGCGAGTGGACGGCACAAAAATGGGATTATTGGCTGGCATTGGCGCGTCAAGAGCATCTGTTCAACAATGACGAGTTGGCGCTCTTGCACAGCAGTCGCATGGTGGGGGAAATAGATGGCAAAAGCACGCTGCATGTGGACAGCCATAACTCGCAGGTGGACGTTAGCTTTAACTCTGCCAAAACCAAAATCGCCGAGCGACTACCGAACATGCAACTTCAAGACGACTTGCCATTGTTGGATGTTGCAGAAAAAGCAGACATTCCTTACCAATTACAAAAAAAGCGCGATGCTCAGGTGATGATAGATGCTCAAAATCAAATCATCCAAAGCCCTGTGGTACAGACCTTGTGGCAGCAAGGATTCATTGATGACCACGGAGAAGATACGCGCATCCTATCAGGAACGAAATTAACCTTAGATGATTAATATTTACCATATTTACCATATTTAACATATTTAAATTATTGATTTTAATAAATAATTATAAGAAATTGACGGCTGTTTGACCTAATATGTGAAAATTATTACTAAATCCTTACAAAATACGTGGATTTGTTGCGTTTTATGCAAAAAATATGTATAAATTGTTTACTAATTGCACATAATCTCTGTTATAATATACATTTGACTGGTTTGTGTAACGGGGAAATTAAGGCAAGCGTATAGAGAGATTTTGGCAGATAACCAAAACAGCATCATAAAAGCCAGCCTGCCCTGATGGATTTGGAATAACTTTGAAGGTCGAGTATGTTAGATAATTTGCGTGGTATGGCAGTTTTTGCCAGCGTGGTGCGGCATGGGTCTTTTAGTGGTGCTGCCAAAGAATTGGGTATTACAACAAGTGCTGTCAGTCAGCAGATCCGCTCTCTTGAATTGGATTTGGGCGTGGCGCTACTACATCGCTCAACGCGAAAACTAAGCTTGAGCGAAGCAGGTGAAAGCCTTTATACCGCCGCCTTGCAGATGGTAAAAGCGGTTGAGCAAGGGCGCGACAGCGTTAGTCAATTAAAGGATGAGATTGCAGGCAGTCTTCGTATCGCAACATCGCCAGAGATTGCGCGCGAATATCTGATTTCTGCGCTGAGTACGTGGCTTGACGAGCATGAGAACCTGTCTTTGAATTTGATCGCACGCGGCGAAGAGCTTGACATGATTGAAGATCGCATTGATTTGGCGGTTGTGTTAGAAGAAAATCCGCAAGGCGTAACACTGACTAAAGTCAAGCAGTTGTTGCTTGCGTCGCCAAGTTATCTAGATGTGCATGATGCCATCGGCGCGCCAAAAGACCTGTCATCACACGTCTTCATCACCCATGGTGACAAACAAAACGAGAATCTAGAATTTCAAAAAGGCGAGGATAAATTTAGCATCCGTGTCTCGTCACGCTTGATGAGTAACAATCAAGCCATCGCGCTTGATTTGGCAGCAGCGGGTTATGGCATCGTTAAGTCAAGCGAATTGAACGCTAAGGCGCTCATCGAGTCGGGTAAATTGGTGCCAGTGCTTGCTGATTATCAGCTGCCAACACTGACCTTAGGCGCATCTACTGTCGCCAAAGAGCAGATGCCCACCAAAGCAAAAAAATGCCTCGAAATGCTCATTGCTTATTTTGACAAATAAATCTAAAAAGACCTTGATTGCCTAAGGTCTTTTTTGTTGCTAATAACTGTGAAATTTTTATATCAATCGTTTAAAAAATTGTCGCATTTACGTCATATTTTAGTATAATTGAGTATCATTTTTGATGAAGATTAGGGAATAATGATGAAAATAAGCCAATCAAGTGGTCGATTTGAGACTTTATTGAAGCCTTGCGTGCTATTGGTAGGTGCAGCGATGCTGGCCGCTTGTCAAAATACCAGTACGTTCAGCGATTCAAATACCGCCAATATGGCACAAGCCAATTTGGCGAGCAGTCATGCTGCTGATGCCCGTGCATTATTTAGTGATCAGGTATCATCGCCCATCGTGCGTAACAAGGCAATGCTGACCGAAGCACTGGCGGCGCATTTATCATCAGAAAGACATACGTTAGGCACGTATCACTATAAGGCAGTAAGCATCGGCAACCCTGATGGTGTCGATGCTTCGGCAGATACTTTGCTCGCCAGCGCGATTAAGACCTACGAACACAAGACCAATCAGGACATTCAAGGCTACGAGCCAGATTATTATCGCTCAAGCACGGATTATATTTACGCTGATAGTGATAGCATGGATGATAGCTTGTCCGAGCTGCCTTATCTGCGCTATGATGATGAGCAGCTGGGTCGCACACCTGATAGCACCGTAACACGAGGCGAAGGTTTGGTGTTTGAAGGCGATTATCATACCAAGCGTAGTCTGGCGAACAGTGCGATTAGCGGGTTCCATAGCTGCATTGCCTTAGCTTCATATGAAATTGATGATTTGGTACGAGATGAGCCAAATATTAGCATAAGCAAGCAAGCGGTAAAAGGCCAACTAAAAGCCATCAGTGATTGTCAAAAAGTATTTAACCAGTCCGTTGAAGATGAGAAGTTGTTATCAGGCTCTGGTTATATCAGTTCCGATGTGGCGCATTTCCGTGGCTGCGCGCTGAATTTCGACAAAGGCGTTCGCCAAGTTCTTGCACCAAATCGCCAAACCAAATCTTACGATGACGACAGCTATGCTTATTATAATTTGGTGTACATGGATTATTTTGTGTGCAATGAAGTGGATAATTTTAATCGCGCGCTTGAGCCATGGGATTATCTGAATCAGACTTCTGAACAAGATTTGAAATTAATCGCTGCTCGAAAAGAGTGCGCATTGACACATCAGGCAGGAGTGCAAAAGCTATTCGCGCGTGGTAAATCATACGATAAAAACAAAGAAGAGTTCGCTGATAATTACATCAGCTATATCAATTGTGTTGATGGCTCCATTAAGGATAATACCGATAAGGATTACAACCCTGAGCCGATTAATGAGCTATCAGAAGTATCTGTCCGCACGTCAGAGCAGTATTCAGCCGTGCATGGTTATGGCAGCTATGATGATTACGAACCACAATCTCGCATCTCATCATGGTTCGATGCCTATAAGAGTATGAAAGCTGCACAACAAGAAGGAAGAAAACCTCGCCTGCCGGCGGGTCAGATGCCGAACATTTTTGGTAGTGTATTAGGCAGCATGCTAAATCATATGAAAGTATCACCTGAGCAGGTGCTCGCTCAGAATCTGTATCGTTATAATAACACAGCGCTGACCATACTTAGTCACCATCGTCCGCAGCAGCGCCAAAGCAAGATGCTGTATTCGATGGATTACTACTCTCCCACCGCCGAGCAGTCGATTCAGTTGCCTGTTCTGTTAGACTTCGAACATTCAAAAGCCAAGGCAGATGTCGCTGCACTATTGCCGGTCATCGCCATGCTCACCCCAAAACATGCACCCTTACCCAATGAACTGCCTGATCAAGAGATAACCTTTACACTACCAAATGATCTGCATAATCAACTGCCGATGACGGTGATCTATGATGCGACCCAAAAAGGCGTTCTAAATGCCTTTAATGAGCTTGATGGCGATCAATTTACCGCTATTGACATCAGCGATGATAAATTTGCCAAAGATATTGGAGCGAGTCGCGCTATTAAGGTGAATTTTGACGCTTATGGAACGGGTCAGTTCATGGGTGTGATCATCAAGCACATTGGTAAAGCCTTAAAATCATACGTTGATGCACATCCTGAAGTGTACGAACAGGGCGACAAGGGCGATAACATCAAGCGCGCCATTGACGACTTGGCGATCATCAATGACGGCTATCACACGCGTGATCTGGGCGGTCTGATGCAGATCATTGAAGGTGTTTTACCCGTGGACTTTCATCAGGCGAATTACTTTTACCTGAATCGCCAAGGCAAAATCGTTGGCATGCAAGTGATTGGTAGATTTGATGATGCGATGCAGCAGATTCGCGTTGAGACTGTGGGTCAGGTGCGTTATTCTAACATACCATTTGAGCATCCATTGAATGATAAATTTGCGAATAGCTTTAGCACAGCAGGAGAATTTGATGGTACGGTTTGGCTATCAGACATCAGTCAAGAAGCCAAACTTAAAAAACAGGCATTAGAAGAGCGACTGTCTTATGAAGAATCATATGATGAGTACGGCGATGATGATCTTTATGATGATGCTGAAGGTGCAACCACCGCAGCTAAAGCAGCTACTGCCACTGCGCAATATAGCCAAGACTAAATAATAAGGACATATGATGACTTTAATGAAATTTACACCCTTTGCGATCGCTGTGTCGCTTGCCTTATCAGCTTGCACCACAACAGGACAAAGTGCGCTAACCCCTGAAGAATCCAAAATACCCACCGCGCCAGATGCCAAATCAGCATTAAGCCAAGCAATTCAATCTCAGCTGCGCTCATCTTTTGATTATCAAACGACGGTCTACGCCTCCAATCATATTCGCCGTGATGCATTGGCGAATGCCACGCCCGAACAGCTGTCTGCCGCTGACGACATGATGAGAGTGTGCGAAAATGAACACGAAGAAGCGTACGTTGCACTATTAAAATCAGAACCATCTGACGATTTAGATGATCAAAAACAAGCCATTAAAGAGCGCTATCTATCATGTGTAAGTGATCAATATGGCGTGGATGCTTACGAGAGCTTTGATTTTGAAGAGTTTTATCAACAGTCTAAAGACTTAACTCCTGAAGAGATGAGAGAGGTACTTACCACTGCCATCTCTGCTCATGCAGAAAGCCAAAAGCTAAAACTCCAAGAAGTCAATTCTGCTAAGCATGACGGCAATCACACCGCACTTGATGTCAAGAAAGCCAAGCTGTTGAACGAATATCTCATCAAGCCCACCAAGGCTACGATTGTGGGGCGCTATCAGCCGCTATCTGGCATAATCACTGCTTTGCCAAGTGTTGAATATCATTCCAAGAATCTCAATATCGCCATGAATCAGCCGATTTACGTTGATCTAAAAGCAGGAATCATTTACCTGTGGGCGGACAATTTCGCGTTGGCGAACAGCAATCTGGCTGACAAGAATCTTGGCGATAAATGGCATAATAAATGGCTTGCCATTCCGCTAAATGACGGTAGCCTGCCTGAGGGCTTTGCCAAAGAATTCATCCGCGCCTACCTTAACGCCAAGAAAGAAAGCTTCCAAAGTCTAGATGATGCATCCATCAAGCAAGTCTCTGCGCAGGCACTATACGACTTGCCGTTCTTTGAAGAGAATGTCAATGACACAGTGAAATCTCGCATCAACGACAGTACGCGCATCATTCAAAATGCACCAACTGCCAAGGCACGAGCCTATAGCCGCTATATCTTCGCTGACACATTGTATAATGATATCACTGCCAAATACCCGCAGCTTCAGAATGAACCGACTTATCATGAGTACGACTTGATTGATGGTGAAAGCAGCATCAATGTGAGCGCACCCATCGGTCAGAGCCAGGATGAAACAGACACTACTGATAAGCTAAAATTCAGCAGCGAAAAATTCATGGGCTTGCTACTAAGCATTCTAAGAGTTCAAATTGACGGCTATTATGACAATCTAAATCAGTCAGGGTCAGCAGCTGAAGAAAGCGAGGTGTCTTCATATGCGCCCGTTTGGCATTACGGCATCAAATCAGGTCAGATCAACTGGATACATTATCGTCATTATCTGACTAAGCAAATCAAACAAGGTCAGCTCGCTAAAGATGTGATCTCTGCCAAAGAGCCGATGTTTGTGGATGTATTTACGACCATCAATCCTAAGGCCAGCCATGACTTTGATCGTCTGCCAAGTCATCTGCGTGTGCCAAATGCTCAAAATAGCGTAAACGTGTTTGAGTATGGTAACGAATTCATTGAACGCCTAAAGTCCAGCGATGATAAATATCGCCAAATCATGCTACAGTTGCTAATGGGGGCAGAAGATGCGCAGGAAGATCATTAATCGACGCAGACAACGACCACATCCCGCCAAGCTAAGAGCTACTCGCTTGGCAAGGCGTAATATTCGCCAGCAACATCTTGTGGCGAAAAGACGTCAGCTCTGGCGCTTTATCTGTATCAAAAAAGTGGTTTTGGCTGAGAGTTAATTCGTTATAACTTGACAAATAAATAAGGGTGCTGATCGCACCCTTATTTGATTATTTGCTGTCTTGTGGCTTTAGCAGATGATTTTCTAGATAATGAATGTTTTGTGCTTCATTAACAAAATTCTCATCTTGGAGAATGACATCACGATGTAGTGGAATGTTGGTCTTGATGCCTTCGATGATCAGCTCATCCAATGCGTGCAATGTCTTTGCAACGGCTTGACTGCGTGTTTGCGCATGGCAGATCAGCTTACCAATCATTGAGTCATAGTAGCTAGGGATGTTATACCCTTGATACAGATGACTATCAAAGCGTACGCCAGAACCGCTTGGTGCGAACATATTTTCGATCTTGCCAGGGCAGGGCATGAAAGTCTTAGGATCTTCCGCGTTGATACGGCATTCGATGGCATGACCGCGGATGGTGATCTCGTCTTGATGATAAGACAGTCCATAACCTGCGGCGATTTTTAATTGCTCAACGATGATGTCAATGCCCGTAATCATCTCAGTAACAGGGTGTTCTACCTGAACACGTGTATTCATCTCAATAAAGAAGAATTGACCGTCTTCATATAGAAACTCAAAGGTGCCCGCACCGCGATACTTAATCTGCTCACAAGCGCGCACGCACGCATCTAGAATTGGCTGTCTGATGTCATCAGGAATGCCAGGTGCTGGCGCTTCTTCTAGTACTTTTTGGTGGCGGCGCTGTAGCGAGCAGTCACGATCGAACAGGTGTAGGGCATTACCATTACCATCGCCAAGTACCTGAACCTCGACATGGCGAGGGTTCTTTAAGAATCGCTCCATATATACGGTGTCATCACCAAAGGCGCTTTCAGCCTCTGCCTTGGCAGCTTGTACTTGGTTGATGAGTTCTTCGAAGCGTTCTACCACACGCATGCCACGACCACCACCGCCAGCTGCTGCTTTTACGATCAGCGGAAAGCCGATGTTCTTAGCCTGCTCTTCGGCGTTGTGTAGGGTGATTGCGCCAACAGAGCCTGGCACAGTCGGCACGCCCGCTTTTTTCATGGCGTTAATGGCTGATACTTTGTTACCCATTAGGCGAATGTGATCAGCATGAGGACCCACGAAGGTCAGACCCGCTTCTTCTACTTTCTCAGCAAAGTCAGCATTCTCCGACAAAAAACCATAACCGGGGTGAATCGCATCCGCGCCAGTCACTTCAGCAGCCGATAGGATGGCATTCACGTCAAGATAACTTTGAGAAGAAGGGGCGTTACCGATGCATACCGCTTCATCTACGAATCGCAGGTGCATGAGATCTTTGTCGGCTGTCGAGTACACGCCCACGGTAGAGATGCCCAGCTGCTTACAGGCACGTACGATGCGCAGGGCGATCTCACCACGGTTTGCAATCAATAGTTTTTTAATCATGATTCACCTACGCTTTGTAGCGGATGACAGGCTGACCGAATTGTACCACGTCGGCATTATTTACCAGAATCTCTTCGATGATGCCGCTTTGGGTGGCCTCTAATGGGTTCATGATTTTCATTGCTTCGATGATACCTAGCTGGTCGCCTGCTTGGACTTTTTGACCGACTTTAACGAACGGAGGATCATTTGGGCTAGGTGCTGAATAGAATACACCCACCATTGGCGAGGTTTCAACTTTGCCGCTCGGTGCCTTTGGTGCGGTGGCCGCTGCAGGTGCAGCAGGTGCGGCTGTGGTTGCGACAGGTGCGGCGATGGTCTGTACAGCGACGTTACGGGTTAGATTCACGTAGTTATCATCATGACCGTATTCAAGATTGACCAGATCTTTTTCTTCCATTAAATCAATGAGTTCACGAATTTTTTTGATGTCCATAGCCATCACCTTTTTAACAATGGGTTGAAATTAAAAAATTAAATAACACCGTTTATTGTAACAAATTTTTTCAAAAACGCCTAGCGTAAAACTGGGAGTGCGTCATTTAACTTGCTAAAAATTGTTCAAAATGCGCCAACAAACACGCAAAAAAACAGATTGAATATAGTGTACATTCGTTTTATTTTATTGCAAGTGTTTTTTGTATGAATTTTGATGATTTCATCAAAAAATGCTCAATTTTTAGCAAATATTTCATCAAGAATTACCAATTTGGAGTGTCTTGTTCGCCCAGCCAACTTGGGCGTACCCATTTGGGCGCATCTTTAAATTCAAAGTTTGCCATTTGCTTTAATAATTCTGCAGGATCATCAGATACACAGATCAGACCCATGTTCGACTGCGGCATGAAGCCTTCATCTGCGCATCGCTGCAGTGTCTCTAAGAACGGTGTAAAAAATCCTTTGGTGTTAAGAATGCCGATCGGTTTGGCGTGCTGACGTAGCTGTAGCAATGACAGCACTTCATAAAGCTCCTCCAAGGTGCCAATACCACCTGCCATGGCGATAAATCCATCAGCAAGCTCAATCATCTTGTATTTTCTGGTTGCCATGTCAGGTGTCTCGATTAATTGGGTTAATCCTAGATGAGCAACTTCTTTTTGCTTTAAGAATGTAGGAATCACGCCCGTCACTGTTCCGCCATGCGCTAGGGTAGCATCTGCAATGGTGCCCATCAGACCTACTTTACCACCGCCGTAGATGAGGTGCATGCCTTGGAAGGCCAGAGTTTTGCCCATCTGCTTGGCCGCTTCGTAATAATCGGGTGTCGTCCCGAAGTTTGAACCGCAGTAGATGGTGATGTTTTTTAGAGTGTTCATATAGCCTCCTATGATTAAGATGGTTTTTAAATTAAGAACGATTGAGCCAGCGCCACGGCTGTACCGTGCCAAGCCCCATGCCAATGAGACCGAGCACCATGACCGTGCTAAGTGGTTCACCCAGCAGTGGTACAGCGAGCAGGGCAGACATAAAGGGCGCAAGTGACGATAGCCCGCCCGCCTGAAAAGCACCCAATCGCGCGACCGCCATGGCATAAGTAACTGTGGCAACAATCATCACCAGTACGCTATGAAAGATGCCTTGTATGCCTAGGTGAATGATGCTTGCGTTCGGCGAAGAAAATCCAATAAAAAATGCATAGATCGGCAAATAAATAACCGCCGACCAAAAGACCGTACTGCACATCGCTTGCCATGGAGTTAGTTGCCATTCTCTAAGTAGGACGCTAAAGCCCGCCCAGCAAAAAGCACAAGCCACAAAAATCGCATCACCGGTATTGAAGTGATACGCGCCTGTCATGATCATTGTCGTCATCGCCAATAAAGTCATGATGATGATACCAAGTGCGATTTTGGTATTGCGATCCGGCTTAACCCGAAAGAATGCCCACAGTAGCAGCGCAGTCGCCACAGGAATCATACCATTTAAGAATACAGCACCGTGAACCACAGGCGCAAGGGCAAAGGCGGTATAAACCAGACAGCTATAACCAGCACCACCCATTAGCGCTAGGACAACAGATCGTCTCGACCATAGGAATTGCCAGTCTTTTTGATGGTGGATGACCGGCAGTAGAATCAATGCAGAAAAGGCAAAGCGCATGGCGATCACATCCCAAGGCGAGATTTGCCATGCCACGGTAACTCGTGATAGCAGGCTAAAACTTCCCCATACACACATGGTAAGTAGCACCAGAAGATAGCCTTGGGTTCTTTGCGATAATTGGTTAAATGAATGGCTTGGGTGAAGCATGATTGTATTAATTTGAATTTTTATTATTTATTTAAAGGTATTATACGCCAAAAAGACAAATCCCCAAATATGGCATTTGGGGATTTTTGATTAGTCTTTGGTATTTTGAAGTTCGGGATCGGCGAATACCACCACCTCTTCTTCAAATTCAGGCTTAACCTGTACGACAAAGTCCTCTCGAGACAAACCCATGCGCAGCGGGATTGAGCTGGCAACATAGATCGAAGAGTAAGTACCTGCAATCGTACCGATAAACTGAGCCAGTGCAAACCAGAACAGACCATCACCACCCAAGAATAAGAGCGCAAGCACCACCACGAAAACGGTTCCTGTGGTCATGAAAGTACGTCTTAGTGTTTCGGTCAGTGACAGGTCAACTACTTGATAAGGCGTCAAACCACGAACACGGCGGAAATTCTCGCGAATGCGGTCATAGACAACGATCGTGTCGTTCACCGAATAACCAATCAACGCAAGAACGGCCGCTAGCACGGTCAAGTCAAATGGCCAACCAAAAATAGCAAACAAGCCACACACCACGATCACGTCATGAAACAGTGCCAGTACCGCACCCAAAGCCAGCTTAAACTGGAATCGGAGCGATACATAGACCATCATGAGCAACAGCGCCAAACCGATGGCAAGTAATGAATCTAGATAAATTTCATTACCTACCTGACTGCCAATGATGTTAATGTTCTCAACACTGGCAGGATTTGATGGTAAGTTTAATGCTGAGGTTAGCGCTTGGCTAAGACCTTCAGGGTCTTGGGTATCCTGAGGTGGTAGGCGAACCAATAGTTCACTACGCGTACCTAGATACTGTACAACAGCATCATTAAAGCCTTGCTGCGATAATGCACTGGCAACTTGTGCCTGCTCAACAGGCTGACCATAAGAGACGTCAGCCGACACACCACCGGTAAAATCAAGACCAAGGTTTAATCCCTTAACTGCGATGGCGACCACACTTGCAATCACCAGTAGCGCTGATAGGATAACCATCGGGATCTCAAGCTTCATGAATGGCAGGATGCGACGGTTGCCAATCAGCTTGGCGCCACCTGCTTTTTCAGCGGCTTCATCAACAGCGATGATGTCTTGATTGGCAAGCGCTTCTTCGTTCGCACGAGCATTACTGCCTTTACCATCGCGGCGTGGACCACGGCGACGACGCGCCTCTTTAGCGTTTAGTTCGTCGTGGTTATCGATTGGATTATTATCATTTGTCATCATATACTCCTAACCGATGCTGATTTTTGTCAAGTTTTTACGATAGCCATACCAAATCTGCATGAGTGCACGCGTCACGATGATGGCGGTAAATAAAGACGTGATGATACCAATGGCAAGCGTAATGGCAAAGCCTTTGACAGGACCTGTACCAACCGCGAACAAGATAAACGCTACCAATAGCGTGGTCATGTTGCCATCTAAAATGGAGCTAAACGCACGGTCAAAACCTGCCACGATGGCTGATTTGGCTCTGGCGCCTGCGTCAATCTCTTCACGAATACGCTCAAAGATAAGTACGTTAGCATCGACCGCCATACCCATGGTCAATACGACACCGGCAATACCTGGCAGTGTCAAAGACGAGCCAATGATTGACATGATGGCAGCCAGCATGACAATGTTAAAGGCAAGCGCAATACTGGCAATCACACCACAAGCGCGATAGAAGACGATCATCCACAAGAAGACGAGTAGATAGCCGATTTTTGAGGCGAATAGACCCTTATCGATGTTGTCTTGACCCAATGATGGGCCGATGGTACGCTCTTCAACGAAATACATTGGTGCAGCCAGTGCGCCAGAACGAAGCAGTAGGGCAAGTTCATCAGCCTCGGCGGTAGAGTCCAGACCGGTAATCACAAAAGATGAACCTAGTACAGCATTAATCGTCGCGCGGTTAATGACACGTGTCTCAGAATATGGCGTACGAACTTCTGTCGTCTCTCCAGTCTGAGGTTCGGTCTCGTAGCTTACGCGCTGTTTGTTTTCAATGAATAGCACCGCCATTTGTTTGCCTACAGCAGGAGCTGTAGCGTTTTGCATCAGCCTACCACCTTGAGTGTCAAGGTTTATCGATACTTGTGGGCGGCCATTTTCATCCAGACCTGCTTGAGCGCCTTGAACTTTTTCACCAGTAACGATGGGCTGGCGGTTCAAAAGTATAGGCGGGCCATTTAAGTCACCAAATGGATAAGCTTCGGTGCCAGCAGGCGCAATGCCACCGGTAAAGCTATCAGTGTCATCGCTCACCATGCGAAATTCTAGGTTTGCCGTGCGACCAAGTACACGCTTAGCTTCAGCGGTGTCTTGTACACCAGGCAGCTCAACGACGATGCGGTTAGCGCCCTGTGATTGAACCAAAGCTTCAGCGACACCAAGCTCGTTGATACGGTTACGCAGGGTCGTTAAGTTCTGACCCACTGCATATTCATTAATCTCATTAAGACGAGCTTCGGTGTAGTTTAGTTGTAGTGCTGCGCCTTCGGTATCAGCCAAAGGACGCAATGTGAATTCGTTTGCCATCTGGGCTTGTAAGATGCTCTGTGCGCGATCACGAATGTCATTGCCATTGAACACAAGCATCATACCATCTTCGGTAGTACGTAGGCTTTTGATGGCGATCTTGTCGGCGCGTAGGGCGCGTCTTGCGTCTTGGCTTGCGGTTGCTAGGCGTTGCTCTAGGGCTTTTGCCATGTCCACTTCAAGCACGAAGCGCACACCACCACGCAAGTCTAGACCTAGCTTCATCGGTTTTGCGCCGATGTTACGCAGCCATTCTGGGGTGGTTTGGGCAAGGTTTAGAGCGACGACGTAGTTCTCACCCAATTCACGGCGCAGAACTTCTTGAGCTTTTAATTGATCTTCGGCGGTTGATAGACGCACCAAAGCGCTATTATTACTAAAGCTGCCGCCATGATGGCTAAGTCCTGCTTTATCGAGCAGTCCTTGAGATTCGTTTACAACATCTTCTGTTAATTGCACGCCAGCCGATGCACCAGTAATCTGTACCGCAGGCTCATCAGGGTATAAATTAGGCAGGGCATACAAGCCAGAAATGACGAGCACTACAGCGATAAGTATGTATTTCCAAGCAGGGTAATGCATAGGTTTTTCTTATGGTTAAGGCGCAATTTAGCGTTGCGCAAAATTAAAACAATGAAAAAAAACAAAACCTGCCAAAGCAAGTCTTGTTGTTGCTTAGATATTGTCTATTGTACCAGCAGGTAGAACGCTGATGACGCTTGCACGTTGAACTTTAATAGAGTTGGTCGGGTTTAAAGCGATGACCGCATAATCACCCTCGATTTTGGTGATTTTACCCATAAGACCCCCGGCAAATACCACTTCATTACCCGCTGCTAAGCTATCTACCATCGCGCGATGTTGTTTTCTTTGCTTTGATTGTGGGCGAATAATTAGGAAATAAAAAATCGCAAAAATAGCCACCATTGGCAGGATTTGCAATAGGGCGTTTGGTTGTGCTGGGGCAGCAGCTGCGTGTGCGCTGGTGATGAATAATTCCAACATATTATAACTCCTTCAATAAAAAAATGAGTGAATAAAAGGCAAAAATAACGCATATCATACCACAAAAATACCTTATAAAACCATGTAATTTCACGGATAATCTGAATGATAGCAGGTGATTTTTCTTAGAATCAAACCAAGCTTGCCAGAATGTGCGCCAAATCATTTCACGGCATTTAAATTTAAAAATAAGCAAGGTTTTGAATCTTTAAAGGATTTTTATAAAAATACCATATAACAATGCTTGCAGTTGTGGTGATTTTGGCTTAATATTACATTTCCATTTTTATTAATTTCCCTTTATGCCCCGTCACCGATCGCGCTTTATCCCTTATTTTCTTATTTTTAGTCTTTGTTTGCCTTTGGCTGCCCATGCCAATCAAAGTGCACAAGTCGGCACGACCAACATCATTTTGCTTGTGTTTTTTATTTCCTTATCTTTGGTCGCATCATTTATTTGTTCAATTTCAGAAGCCACGCTTTTGACGATGACGCCATCTTATGTTGATACTCTTCGAGAAGAAGATCCAAAAGCTGCAGCACTCTTGGAGGATGTTAAGGTCAATAATATCGAAAAATCCATCTCATCTATCCTTACATTAAATACCATCGCGCATACTTTGGGTTCGCTTGGTGCTGGTGCGCAGGCGACGATCGTCTTTGGCGATGTGTGGTTTGGTGTATTTAGTGCGGTGATGACGATTGCGATTTTGATCGGTACAGAGATTATCCCAAAGACACTAGGCACGACTTACTGGCGACGTTTTGCCATTCCGGTGGCGTATTATGTGCGCGCGATTAATTTTGTATTAATGCCGATCGTGTGGTTCGCAGAGAAAATCTCTCGGTTGGTGACGCGTGGTAATACAGAATCGACTTTTAGCCGTCATGAGTTCATCGCGCTTGCCAATCAGGGTGAGAGCTTGGGGCAAATGAGTGAGCTTGAGACGCGTATTATTAAGAACTCTTTGGCGCTTAGCATGATTAATGTCGAAGACATCGTGACGCCACGTTCTGTGATCGTGGCATTCGATGAGACGATGACGGTCGGTGATATTTTTGCCAATCATCCTAAGCTACCGTTTTCTCGTTTTCCGATTTTTAGTGAAGATTTGGACGATACTACAGGTTTTATTCTAAAGTCTGACCTGCTCATCGCCAAGGCCAACCAGGAAAATCACACGCCGATCAAGCATTTCAAGCGTGATATTAATTTTGTGTTTGCTAAAATGAAGCTGTTTGATCTGCTTGATCTTATGCTAAAAGAACGTGTTCATATCGCGTTGGCTGTGGGTGAATTTGGCGAGGTCAAAGGTCTGGTAAGCCTCGAAGATGTGCTAGAGACGCTATTGGGTCTTGAGATTGTTGATGAATTCGACCGCGTGGATGACATGCAGGCATTGGCACGTCAATTAATGGATCGCCGCATGAATCGCATCGGGGCCAAGCTTGAGGAAGTTGAATGATTGGATGATGATAAATAGGGCAGCACACATTAAGCTCTTAAAACTGCAACAAGTTGTTACAATTAGCCATGATTGATTAAAGGTAATTTGCTATCTTTACCTTATCTCGTCACACCGACGATAATAATTCATCTACATGAGGTGCAACGTGAGCATCAAGAACAATAAAAAAACTTACCTAAAAACAGGCATGAAAATCGGCGCATTCGCCACTGCGATCGCGGCGGTGACGAGACTACCCATGAATAAAGTTAGCCGTTCTATGGGACTTGGCTTGATGGCAGCATTGGGTGCAGCGACATTAATCAGTGCGCCAGCCCATGCGATCAGCGAATCATCTGTTCAAGCTTATGCTGCTGCCATGAATCAAGCAGCCAATAGCCAAAACATCGGGCAAATCTCACGCCTTATCTCTGATGAAGTCATTATCTCTTTGACTCGTAACGGCAGAACTGCCAACTTAGATAAGAATGGCTATCTACAGCTCCTCCAAAAAAGCTGGGCAAAATCAGACAATTACCGCTATAACATCAGCATCAGTGATGTGGTGATCACAGGCAACCAAGCCCGAGCTCAGGTAGTGACCACAGAGACATGGACAGAAAATGGCAAGCCTGTTAAGCTCATCACGACATCGAGAGCGACACTGTCAGAATCTGGTTCTAATGCGGTGCTAATACGTTCGGTATCGCAGGTGACGATTAACTGATTTTTGGTGCTGTGAGCTGATGATGCTATTGCTCAAAATATAGTTATTTTTCAGGTACTTTACCGTCAGTGGTGTTTTGTAAAATAAGCACGGCTGACGGTATTTTTATGGTAAATTTTTGATTTGATGGTTGATAATGCACAAAAAATCAGGCATTATTAAGCAGTTATTTTCACATTGTAAGGTTTGATGTTTGCTTGGGTTGTACTAAGCGATAATCTACCTATGTTTATAGCGCCTAAGTGCTGATTTATGTTGTGCTTGGGTGGATAAATTATTTGTAAAATATGGAATTTTATTCATTATTTTTTTATTTTATGTTTTGGTAATTAAGGCTTATCCCATATGTCACATTCATTGTCTACCAACGACCATCCAGACTGCACAAAAAACCAAAAAAATTCACGCACAGTGGGGCTGATGAAGCCATTGACGCTTGCGGTGTCGGCTTATTTTTTGGCAGCATGTAGTAGTACAGGCACCAGCACGCCAACCAACAATACTGCACGCACAACCGCAACGCCAACCACACAAAGCCAATCAAGTGGCTATAGCGGCGTGTTGGATGAAGCGATGCTTGATGAATTAGAAGATTTATTGCAAGCCACGGACATGAGCATGGTGCAAGGCGATGCTCTGACGGTTCAACGCTATGGTAACTTATGGGATCGTGTACGCCGTGGCTACAAGATGGGCGACACCTATAATGCTCGTATCGAAGCTCAAAAGTCATGGTTCTATAGCCGTCAAAGCTACCTTGATCGTCTGACTGCGCGTGCATCACGTTATCTGCACCATACAGTGACGGAAGCAGAGCGTCGTGGCATCCCAACTGAGCTTGCATTACTGCCAATCATCGAAAGTTCGTACGATCCATCTGCCACCTCTAATGCGGCGGCGGCAGGTCTGTGGCAGTTCATCCCAAGTACAGGTCGTATTTATGGTCTAAATCAAAGCTCAAGCTACGATGGTCGCCGTGATGTGATCGAGTCGACTCGTGCTGCCTATGATTTCTTGACCAGCCTTTATAATCAATTTGGCTCATGGGAGCTTGCCTTAGCGGCTTATAACGCAGGTCCTGGCAGGGTGTCTCGTGCTATTCGTGCTAACGAAGCGGCGGGCTTGCCAACTGATTATTGGTCATTGAATCTACCTACTGAGACGATGAACTATGTGCCACGCTTTATCGCGGTGTCGCAGATTGTCGCATCGCCATCTAGCTATGGCGTAAACTTGCCTGCCATCGCCAACCATTCGCATTTTAGGACTGTACCTGTGAACTATGGTATTAGCTTACAAGAGATCGCTAACATCACTGGCGTGCCTTTTGATGAATTGCGTCTACTTAACCCGGCGTTAACTAATTTTACGGTTGATAGTGCAGGCCCAAATCGTATCGTAATTCCTGATAGTCTAAATAGTGGTGTTGATGATCAGCTGTCTGCACTGACTGGCTTTGGCTATGGCGGTTCATATTCAGCCACAGCGCCTGCACAGACGACCCAGTACGTTCTACCAAATAAAGGCGCTGCTGTCAATTCAACATCACAGCAAGAGCTGATGCAGTCTAATACCTTGCCGACCACCATTGCGCAGGTGACTGCCAATAACACCATCGTTCAAGAGCCGCCATTGACTCAAGAAGAGCGTGACTTTATCGCTGCACAGATCCAAGCGACGACACCTGAAGCGGTACAAGCGGTAAACCCTAACGACGGCAATATTCAGCTAGACGCACTACAGACAGCTCAGTCTGTATTACAAGCACGTGGCCAGTCCAAGTCACTAAGCTACTCAGCACCTGCCACGACTGTCGCAGTTGCACCACAGCCACAACCTGTTGCATCTGAGCCTGTCATTGAGCCAAGTTATACACCGCCACCTGTGGCAGCTCCGCAGCAGCCACGTCCACAGACGAATGCCAATACATCTCGACCTGCAGAGCGTAAACCTGCAGCACGTCCTGAGAGTTATACCGTGCGCTCTGGTGATACATTGACAGGCATCGCTGCAGCGAATAATCTGACAGTAAATCAATTAGCAAGCTATAACAACATCAGTACGAACACCTATGTTCAACGTGGTCAGAAATTGTGGTTAGTACCAGGTAAGGTCAAACCATCACCTAAGCCTGCACAAACAGCCACCAATACAGCCACTAAGACTAATAACACTGCTAATAACACCAAGACAGCAACACACCGCGTACAGGCAGGTGAGAGCCTAACTTCTATCGCACGTAAACACGACATTAGCGTGCATCAGCTGGCTGAGCTAAACGGTCTGTCGCCAACTGATGGTCTATTGATTGGTCAGCAGATTAAGGTACCTGCCGCAAAAGTGACAAATGTCGCGCCTGCCGCCAATACAGCACCGAAGCCTGCCAGTCAGCGTGCAAGTGCTCAGACGGGTGCTTATACTGTTAAGCCAGGCGATACGCTAACAGGCATTGCTAATAGCTTGGGTGTGTCTAATGCGGACATCGCAGCGCTGAATAACTTCCAGCCAAATGCTGGCATGATTGCAGGTCAGGTCATCAAGGTGCCGGTATCAAATGCAACCGTTGCTCGTAAATTAAATAATCAACCGATCAAGTACACCGTCAAATCTGGCGATAGCCTGACATCGGTGGCATCACGTCACGGCATTACCATTAAGGAATTGGCGGATGCGAATGATCTAAATACCAATTCAAACTTACTATTAGGTACGACCATCACCATTCCTGCTGCAGGTTCTGCTAAGCCTGCTCGCAGACAAAGCGCAAACACTCAAGCGACGCCATCACAAGCTACGCCTGCAGGTAACACCGTCGCCAATACTGAAAATTACACCGTTCAATCTGGTGAGCACTTAACAGGGTTGGCGACCAGATTTGGTGTGTCTGTCAATGATTTGGCGAAGACAAATAATCTTGCCACTAATGCTCAGTTGCGCCGCGGTCAAGTTATTAAGGTGCCAAAGCTTACCACAACCTATAAGGTAAAATCGGGCGATAATCTGATCTCGCTAGCACGTCGCTACGGCATCAGCACTGAAGAGCTTGCAAAGATGAATAATCTTGCGAATAACGCAAGTCTTCGCATCGGTCAGACGCTAACTGTACCGAACAAATAAACCAAACAAAAAACCGCACATAGAGTGCGGTTTTTTTATTACCTAAATAAATGCTATATGCTAGAGTCTAAAGTCTTGTTTATTTACAGCCTAATATCATGCAGGATTGTCAATATCTACAAATACCACTTCCACGCCCATCTCCTTAGCGACGACCTCGCCAAGCGCACGAATGCCATCGCGTTCGGTGGCATGATGCCCTGCGGCAAAATAATCTATGCCTAGCTCACGCGCACTATGTGTCGTGCGCTCGGAGATCTCCCCTGAGATGAACGCATCGCAGCCCATCTTGGCGGCTTGTTCGATCATGTCCTGAGCGCCGCCTGTACATAGTGCGATTTTGACAAGGTGGGATTTACCACTTGCGATATGTAGTGGGGTGCGACCCAGTTTGGCAGTGATTTTATCAGCAAAATCAGCAGGAGTAATCGGCTCGCATGTAGCGATGTTGCCAATCGGATGCTTCTCATGGGGATATAATGCGCCAGTTACCTCAAGGTCAAGCGCCTTGGCAAGTAGGGCATTATTACCGATAATAGGATGGGCGTCCAAGGGTAAATGATATGCGATGAGCGATATCCCATGCTGCATCAATGTGCGCACACGACGACCTTTCATGCCAACCAAAGGCGCGGGTTCACCTTTCCAAAAATAACCATGATGCACCAAAATCGCTTGTGCATCTTCACGGATGGCTTCATCAATGAGTGCTTGACAGGCGGTCGTTCCAGTGATGACCTTGGTGATGGGCGTTTCGGCATCGACTTGTAGTCCGTTGGGGCAGTAGTCGTTAAATTCATCCGCGCCTAGGTATTCATCACAAAAGGCACTCAGAGCGGTAGCGGTAATGGCGGTCATAATAATTCTACAATAATAAAATAAATTATTTTAACGATTTTTTGTTTATTGTGCAAATGCTGGGTGTTTGTGGTGATTTATAAAATTGCAGCCTCGCTCAGTGATTAATCGTATAATTGAGTAATAATTTTATTTAAATTCACTTTATCTTCGCAAAATTATCCCAATATTTATCCATTATAATACCGAAGATTTAATTTGAATAAGGATACTGAATGAACCATCCGCAGCATTCACCACGTCGTGAGAAGGGCGCAAGTATTTGGCTGATTTTGCCATGGCTGATCGCATTAGTGTTGGCAGCTGTTTTATATTGGTCCTTTTTTATGCGTACGCCCCAGCAGGCGATAGCACAGCCGACACATGAGAATCAAGCTTGGACACCCGTAACGGCTGAACCTGCCCAAATCTCCAACGCAGCACCCGCCATCAGCTCATATAAAGATGCGGTAAATCGTGCCGCTAAATCAGTGGTTAATATCTATACAACTCAGACCGTTCGCCATCCTTATATGAATGATCCGGCGTTTAGGGAGTTTTTTGAGCAGTATTATGGTGCTCAGATGCAGCAAGGCGCAAGCTTGGGTTCGGGGGTGGTTGTCTCAAAGGATGGCTACATCGTCACCAATGCGCATGTCGTCAGTCAGGCTGATGACATCATCGTCGCGCTAAACGACGGACGCAAGACGCGCGCGAAAGTCATTGGCAGTGATGCAGACAGTGATCTGGCCGTGATTAAAGTAGAGCTTGATGATCTAGAACCGCTAGCATTTCGCAGTTCGCCCATCAGTGTTGGCGATGTGGCACTTGCTATTGGCAATCCTTTTGGTGTTGGTCAGACAGTCACTCAAGGCATCATCTCAGCGACAGGGCGTACAGGACTTGGTATTAGTAGCTTTGAGGATTTTATTCAGACGGATGCAGCGATTAATCCTGGTAATTCAGGCGGGGCGCTCGTTGATTCTGAAGGCGCGCTTGTTGGGATTAATACGGTTATTTATTCGCGTTCTGGTGGGTCGATGGGCATTGGTTTTGCTATTCCAACAAGCATTATTGAGCAGGTCATGAACGCGCTCATCACCAATGGCAAAGTCAGCCGTGGTTGGCTTGGTGTTGGCATTGCCCAGAATCAAGCCAATCCGATCAGCCTAGAATCAAGCCAAGGCGTCTTGGTGACGCAAGTCTGGGAAGGTGCGCCTGCTTATGCTGCAGGACTACAGGCGGGCGATATTATCGTGGAGCTAGATGGTGTTGCGATCAAGGATGCCAATACTCTATCAGGTGTGGTGTCTCGGCACACACCAAATACCACACTAACAGCAAAAATTATTCGTAATACAGAGCTAATGACGCTTCAAATCACACTTGGAGAACGCCCAAATCTAGACAGATAATCCGAATAATAAACCTGCCACATGAGCAGGTTTATTATTTGTAAAATCAATCAACCAATGATCTTAAAAGACTGCAGTAAGAACAGCAGGGTGAATGCTAACAAGAATGCGATACCTGCGATGGCGTACCATTTCATGACCGGTGTTAGTTTGTTTTCGCTTTTGATGAGTGAGTAGTTTAGGTAACCAAAGATAGGCGCGGTAACGAAAGCGCTGATCATGGCGAATTTTAATAATGCGGCCAATTGACCCATAAAGAAGGCAATCAATACATAACCTGCGATCGCGGTGAATGTCGTCCATAGTTTGACATACTTTTCAGACAATAGGGTGTCGCCTGATTTAATCAGTGATAGGCTCTCTGCGTTGGTACGTCCATAACCGTCGATACACGTGATCACCGTGCCGAACATGCACAAAAATGCAATGAAGGTAACAAGCAATCTTGACCATTCGCCGATGGTCTGCGTGTACATCTCGATCAGCTGACCAACATAGGCGCCGCCTTGCATGGCAATCTCTTCGCCTGAGCCATATTGTACGAATACGCCAAGCGCCAAGAAAAATAGCGCTAAAATCGCAGATGTCATATAGCCTACATTAAAGTCAACCATGCCTTGATAGCGGCTGGTGTGATCGGTACGGATTTTCTTGGATGTCCAAACCGATGTGATCGCTGAGAATTCTAGTGGCGCAGGCATCCAGCCCATGAGTGCGATGATAAAGCCAAGCGTTGCCAGATTCCAAGGTGACGCCTCAATAGAATCAGGCTGCATCACAGGAGGCTTGCCCACGGCAACCGCGACTGCGGCGATGGTTGCGACAGTCAGGGCCATGATGATCCACTTGGTGATGTTGTCAAGTACTTTATAGTGACCAGCCACCAACAGCACCCACGATGCAATCATAACCCCCGCCGCAAGTGGTAATGTGCCAAGCTCGAACGGCAATAAATGACCTAAAATCACAGCACACAGCAGGGCGACCGCACCCGTACTGATGATGCCCGACATGATGCACAGAATAAAGAAAATCCACAAGTAAGCACGTGATTTTTTGGCGTAGCCGACAACTAGGCTGTCGCCTGTACTGTAGGCGTATTTAAGTACCAAAGCGATAAAATGGGTACTTAAATACGTTCGCCAAAATAATCATGATGGCAAGCTGCCAACCATAAAGCGCACCAGCTTGCGTTGATGAAATCAGATGCGAACCACCGATTGCTGCTGACGCCATTAGAATGCCAGGTCCGAACGCACGCCAGTTTAGCGTTTTGCTTGTGCCTACTTGGGATAAATCTCTCATAATCCACCAAATTCCAAAAAATAAAAACAACATGCTAAAACAAAAGCGCAAGAAATACCATCAATTAAATCATGAATTATTGTAATGCCAAATCAGACTAATGGTTTTTAATGAGCAATATAAATCAAGCATGGCGAATATGGATCGTAAGATTGGCGGGTTTATTAATAAAATGAACAGTACAAACTAAGATAAAAATGATTTAATTAAAGGTCGATAAAAGCTTCTATAGCTATTTTTATTATTTAACATAATATACATTATGCGAAGTATAACTAATCGGTTCTGGTAATTTTTGGACATTCGTAATTTTAAATGAATCGCCTGTAAGATCCATTGGTTTGCACGGTTTTTAATATCAGATTTACCCATTTACCAAAAACTACACATCATTTATAGATTTGTTTTATAATAGCTTTGATTTCATTTACTTTATTTGGGAATTAATCATGAAAAAATTCGCCGCGTCAGCTTTTGTTTTGGCTTTTGTAAGCCTTACTGCCCACGCCCAAAGCCTGCCTGTCGATCCAGATGCGCGGCTTAGTCTTGGTGTGAATGTCGGCTACACCGCCAGCGCTTATAAGACTGACAAGACAGTTGGCTTTGCCCCACAAGGTTTTTATGACAATAACCGCTGGTACATTGAAGGTGGCGAATTGGGCTTTTATCCTTATAAAGACAGCAAGCATCATGCGCGCATCGGCGTTGGCTACGATGGGCGTAGCTTTGATCCAGATGATGCTGATGATGAAATTAAAGGCTTGGATGAGCGTAAAGCCTCCATCCTTGCACATGCCAGCTACATGCACATCACGCCAATTGGTGGATTCAAGGCTAAAGTTGCTACCGATGTTGGCGGTCGTCATGATGGTACGGCTGTGACCTTGTCGCACGTTAGCCGCTTTAATGTCGATAAATTCACCATTTATCCATCATTTGGCGCGACATGGCGCGACAAGAACTACAACAACTACTACTATGGCGTGACTGAGCGTGAAAGCGCACGCACTGGCGTACAGGCTTACCAAGCGGATGATGGCATCAGCCCATTCATCTCTGCGATGGTCAATTATGACATGAACGACAATATCGCCCTATTTGCCAATCAGCGCTTTGTATGGCTGTCATCAGCCCAAAAAGACAGCCCAATGACTGAAGGTAGTGTCGAGAGTACAACTCGTCTTGGCGTGAATTATAAGTTCTGATATACCACAAAAATCCGCTCAATGTTGAGCGGATTTTTGTTCAATTAATTGGCTGTAGGGTTAGTTTTTCGGCCTGTTGGACGGCATCACGAGCAGCGATGCGTTTTGCCCATTTTTGGACATTTGGATAATTGTCCACATCCAAGAAAGTCGCCGCATCATAACTGTCCGTCACGTATAATTTACCTAATACCAACCAGCCATACCAAGGATAAATCGCCATATCTGCAACGCTGTACTCGTCAGCTGCGATGTAATCATGATTCGCCAAGTGTTGATTTAGCACATCAAGCTGACGCTTGGTTTCCATTGTGTAGCGGTTGATGGCGTATTCGATCGGTTCTGGCGCATAAGCATAAAAATGCCCAAACCCACCGCCCACAAAAGGCGCAGAACTCATCTGCCACATGAGCCAAGATAATACTTCGGCATTCTTGGCGGCATCTTTTGGTAAAAACTGGTCGTATTTTTGGGCAAGGTATAACAAAATCGCCCCGCTTTCAAAAACACTTACAGAATCATCGCCAGTATGATCGACAAGCGCAGGAATCTTTGAGTTTGGATTGATTTCAACGAAGTCTGAACCAAACTGATCGCCCGTCATGATATCAATCTTATAAGCATCAAAATCAAGCAAACCTTGAGCCTTTAATTCCTCTAGAATGATATTTACCTTAACGCCATTTGGGGTGTTTAGGCTGTATAGCTGATACGGCTTATCGCCGCTTGGTAATGTCTGTTCATGTCGTGCGCCGGCGGTTGGTCGGTTCGTGCCGCCAAATTTACCGCCCATATTAATGGCATTAATACCCCAAACTTTTGGGGGTATGTAGGTTGTCATGACAACTCCTAAGATTGATATATTGATGAATTTATCGTAATTACCATATAATTATATATTAATTACTTTGTGTAGCTTGATTTATTTTAAACGCTTGCAAACACCGCCATAGCCATCTTCAAAATAAAAACGTTGCGTGTCTTTATCATCGAATGCCACATAATGCCAATCGTTTTCTTGAAAGCCCTCAACAATGTATTCTTGATATTCGGCGGTTTTGCTGTCATCTACTCTAACGAGCCCACCTGGCAAGAAGTAATACTGCTCATAATAATCCAAGCTGTTCAAGCCATCCATATGTAGCTTATCACCCTCTAGGCGCCAGTTGTAATGTGTCTCGATAAATTCTAATGTGGGGCTAGATGGGCCTTGATATATTATCTCATTATATTCATCGGCCGTGCCATCAGCATGGTAACGTATCAGACGTTTGTTCTTTTCGCCTTGATAATCGGTCTGGCATAACCAATCACCAACCACATCGGCACGTGTAAAGCTCATCGCATGACTTGGCAGTGCCAAAGCCATCAAGATGGCACTTATTAATAATACTCTCACTGATACTCCTTGTTCGTATGTGTCATCATCGTTCATGGGTGAATTAAAGTACGCGCTTGCAATAACCCTGTTCTACAGGCAAAAAATCTTCCTCTACAGATGTGTAGATATAGGTGTTCTTGTCAATAAATTTAATCTTTGATGACAGATCGTCAACCATAGATTTCTCTAATTCGGCGCGATTGATAACGGTGTTAAATATCATAAAACCATATTTTGATATGCCTGTACTTTCTTCGTCATAGTTTGGCATGTCCACTTCATAATAACTGATAACAGCATCATAAAAGCTCATGACATCACCATCGAGCGCCCACTTAGAGATGAGTTTTGTCTTGTTGATTTGATGATATTCAGACGCCTCATCATCAAAATACATCACGGAGTTTTCGCTATGTGTTCCATCCGCTCGATTCTCGATGACGGATTCGGCACGAAACTGCAATTCTGGATCATGATCATAACATTCCCATTTGCCGATTAAGTCATCCTTAGTAAAGGGAATGTCTGCAAAAGCTATATTGCTGATGCAAGTCGAAGTAATCACAGCTAACGTCAATGATTTGAAAAATAACTTCATGCACAAATCCAAGCAAAAAATTTAGTATAGCCAAACAATGCCTATTTTACAATCATCCATACACAAAAAAGGCGGTATGATACCACCTTTTTTGTTTGTTTTTATTAAAGTAAGATTTTACGCGGGTCAGCCAACAGCTTAGCAATATAGCGAGTGAACACCGCCGCATCCGCTCCGTTAATCGTACGGTGGTCGTACGATAGAGACAACGGTAGCATGAGACGTGGCTCAAACTCTTTGCCGTTCCAGCGTGGCTGATAAGTAGATTCAGAGATCCCCAAAATCGCCACTTGCGGATGGTTGACAAGTGGTGTGAAATAAGTACCGCCCATGTTGCCTTGGCTTGAAATGGTGAATGACGCACCTTGCAAGTCTTTGGCGGACAGTTTCTTATCACGGGCTTTTTTGGCAAGCTCACCAATTTCAATGGCAAGCTGGCGAATGCCTTTGGCTTGGGCATCACGAATCACAGGCACAATCAAGCCATCATCAGTCGCCACCGCAATACCCATGTTCACCGATTTACGGATAATCATTTGGGTGTTGTCGTCTGAGACATGGCTGTTGAATTTAGGGTGCTGGGTCAGAGCATACGCCACCGCCTTAACGATAAACGCCAAAATGGTCAAGCCTACGCCTTGAGCCTTGAACTCGGCTTTTAGATCGTTACGCATGGCTTCGGTATCGGTAATATCCGCCAAATCAAACTGCGTAACCTGTGGCAAAAGCGTGTTTAGGTTAAGCTGTGGGATAGAGACTTTTTGTAGGCGCGTTAGATCAACCGTCTTAATCTCACCCCAGATTTCTTTATTGCTCATGTCAGGCAGTGGTGGCAAGCTGATCGCTGAACCGCTTGCAGCAGGTGCTGCTTTTGGTGCAGCTTGCGCACCCGTCATCACCGACTTGACATAGCTGAATAGGTCTTCTTTTAGGATGCGACCGTGGGCAGCTGTACCTTTGACGGTGCTGATGTCCACGCCCAGTTCACGCGCAAGCTTACGTACCGCAGGCCCTGCGTGAGCGTCTTTGGCTCGTGCGTTAACTTCTACTTCTGGCAGTTTGGCGCTGCTTGATGATGCAGGTTTTGGCAACTCATCTTGAGCAGATGCTTTTGGCGCTTCTTGTTTTGGTGTATCTTTTGGCGCAGCTTCTGCTTTGGATGCTGGCGCCGCCCCTTCTGCCTTGATGACAATAAAGGCTTGACCATTAGATACACTATCACCAGCATTAACTAAGATCGACTCGACCACACCACTGACAGGTGCTGGCACTTCAACCGATGCTTTGTCAGATTCTACCAACAGCAGTGGCTGATTCTCTTCTACTTGATCGCCAACGCTCACCATAATCTCAGCGATCTCAGCACTATCAACACCTAGATCAGGTAGATTATGGGTCTGGCTACCACCAACAGGTGCAGACTGAGCTGATTCGGTAGGCTTAGCCTCTTCTTGAGCAAGGGCTGGTGCTTCTGATGTCTTCGCTGATTCGTCATTTGGTCTTTCAGAAGCTGCCGCACCATCCGAAGCTTCAACGCTAAGTAAGACACTGCCTTCGCTAACGCTGTCGCCAACATTGATGGCAATGCTGGTTACCTTGCCAGAGACAGGCGACGGTACTTCTACCGACGCTTTGTCTGATTCTACTAGGACAATGTTGTCATTTTCGTTGATGATGTCGCCAACTTTAACCAAAATTTCGGCGACTTCAGCACTATCTACACCCAAATCAGGGGCTTTAATTTCCATTGATCGTCTCCTTATTTAGGTTCTGCGATATTGTTGTCATTTAGAATCGGTGCATCTGCTTTATCTTCGGCACGCCCTTCGCTGCTGATGGCGTCATCAGAATCTTCCACAAAATCTGGAACTGGCGTTGGGTTTTCGTTCACGGCAGCGGCAGGCGCATCCGGGAAATAATCATAATGCGGCTGTGGTTGCCATGCAGGTGCTTGATCCACATCGATCTCAAAGCTATTGATTGCATCTTGAACCAGACGAACATCGATCTCACCTTCGTCAGCCAACTTCTTCAGTGTCGCCACGACAATGTGTTCAGCATTAACATGGAAGAAGTTGCGCAGCTGCTCACGGCTGTCAGAACGACCAAAACCATCCGTGCCCAAAGTGGTGTATGGGCGACTGTCAGGTAGCCAGCCACGGATTTGCTCTGAGTAATTGCGCATGTAGTCAGTTGCCGCGACCACGATGCCTTGATGTGAAGCAAGCTGTGAAGTTACCCATGGGGTCTTAGCTTCTTGGGTTGGGTGCAGACGATTGTAGTCGTCGCATGCCATGCCATCACGAGTCAGCTCGTTGAAGCTGGTGACACTCCACACATTTGCCTTGATGCCAAAGTCGTCATTTAGGATGCGAGCTGCTTTTTGAACTTCGCGTAGGATAACACCAGAGCCCAGAAGCTGAACTTGGCTTGAGCCATTGTCTTCTAGCAGGTACATACCGCGTTTGATGCCCTCTTCGACACCTTGTGGCATGGCTTCGTGCTCGTAGTTCTCATTCATCAGCGTGATGTAGTAGTATACGCGCTCACCTTCGCCATACATGCGTTTTAGACCGTCATGCATGATAACGGCAAGCTCATAGCCAAAGCAAGGATCGTATGTAACACAGTTAGGCACGGTGCCAAATAGAATGTGGCTGTGACCATCTTGGTGTTGTAGGCCTTCACCGTTTAGCGTGGTACGTCCTGCAGTCGCCCCGAACAAGAAGCCTTGTGCCTGCATGTCGCCAGCCGCCCAAGCTAGGTCGCCCACGCGCTGGAAACCGAACATTGAGTAGTAGATGTACATCGGAATCATCGGCAAGGCGTTGGTTGAGTAGCTGGTTGCAAGGCTAATCCAAGAACTCATCGCGCCTGCTTCGTTGATGCCCTCTTCTAGCATGTGCCCGTCTTTGGCTTCTTTATAACCCATCAATGCTTCAGCGTCTTCGGCGACGTAGTTTTGACCGACTGATGAATAGATACCAAGCTGGCGGAACATGCCTTCTAGACCGAACGTACGTGCTTCATCTGGTACGATAGGCACGACATATTTGTTCAGTGCTTTGTCTTTTAGTAGTGCTGACAATAGACGCACGAATACCATTGTGGTCGATTGTTTTTTGCCTTTTGAGCCTTGTAGTACTTGATCAAAGATAGACAGCTCTGGGATTTGTAATGGTGTGTGACCACTACGACGTGCCGGCAAGTGTCCGCCCAATGCTTGACGACGACCCATTAGGTATTTGTATTCTGCTGAATCTTCTGATGGACGATAAAATGGCAGCGTCTTAAGATCTTCATCGGTAAATGGCAGATCAAAGCGATCGCGGAAGTATTTTAGACCACTTTCGTCAAGTTTTTTGATTTGGTGGGCTTTGTTAACCGCTTGGATTTGGTTTGATAGACCATAGCCTTTGACGGTTTTTACTAGAATAACCGTTGGCTGGCCTTTGGTTTTCATGGCTTCAGCATAAGCAGCATAGACTTTTTTCGGGTCGTGACCGCCGCGGTTGAGACGCTGAATCTCATCATCAGACAGATCTTTTGCCAGTTCTTCAAGCTCTGGGTATTTACCGAAGAATTCTTTGCGGATAAATGCACCATCACGCGCTTCGTACAGCTGATAATCACCATCAACCACTTCTTCCATGCGGTGTTTTAGTACGCCCGTGGTGTCTTTGGCAAGTAGCGGATCCCAATGATCACCCCAGATCACCTTGATCACTCGCCAGCCTGCGCCGCGGAATACAGATTCTAGTTCTTGGATGATTTTGCCGTTACCGCGCACAGGACCGTCTAGACGTTGCAAGTTACAGTTGATGACCCAGATTAGGTTGTCAAGCTTCTCACGACCTGCCATTGAGATCGCACCCAAGCTTTCAGGTTCGTCCGTCTCGCCGTCGCCTAAGAATGCCCATACTTTGCGGTCTTCGTCTTTGATGAGGCTGCGGTGCGTCAGGTATTTTTGCGCGCGTGCTTGGTAGATAGACATCAATGGACCTAGGCCCATTGATACTGTTGGGAATTGCCAGTAGTCAGGCATCAAATATGGATGTGGATAGCTTGATAGACCTTTACCACCCACTTCGCGGCGGAAGTTTTTGAGTTGGTCTTCGCTCAAGCGACCTTCTAGGAATGAACGCGCATACATGCCTGGTGCGCCGTGACCTTGATAATAGATCATGTCGCCGCCAAAGTTCTCATCAGGTGCACGCCAAAAATGGTTAAAACCTGTCTCATACAGTGTCGCAGATGATGCGAAAGTCGCCAGGTGACCACCCAGCTCATCATCATTTTGGTTAGCACGCATCACCATCGCAAGCGCGTTATAACGAATCAATGCGCGCAGCTTACGCTCCATGTGAAGGTCGCCAGGATAGTTCGGCTCGTCTTCAGCAGGAATGGTATTGATATAAGCAGTGTCTAATCGGTTGAACGGCAAGCCTTCTTGTACCGCCATGTTGTATAGTGCTTTTAGTAGAAATTGAGCGCGTTCTTTATCAGCGTTTTTGATAACCGAGGCGAATGCGTCAAGCCACTCTTGGGTTTCGACATGGTCGGCATCTTTATAATAAGTGGTCATAAAGGTATCCTAATAAAAATTTAGCCAAATATTGGCGGTGAATTTAAAATGTGCAATCGTCGTCGCGTTGCCAGTCAAGTAAATTACAGTCTTTTATGGCAAAATGATGAAACTATTAATAGCACACTTTAAAAATCATTTGTATTATAAAGGCTTTTTTGAAAAAAGTTTATCGTTTTTAGAAAATGAAAAAATTATCAACATTTTTTTAAAAAATACTTATTTTAAATCAATTCATTATGGCATATTTTTATATTATAAATAAGAATTATACTTGTTTATAGTCATTTTATTGCCATTAAAAGAACCGACAAACCCATATATATGGTCTGTCGGTCATAGATCTCTCCCAAATCAATCTTCAGTGGATTGGATCTGGATGTAATTTTGAATGCCGATGTCTTCGATTTTCTCTTGTTGAGTCTCAAGCCAATCTTCGTATTCTTCGTTACCGTCTTTTAGTCTGATCAACAGCTCACGAGAAACGAAATCGCGTTTTTCGGTGCATACGCCGATGGCATCAACAAGCACGTCATGCTTACGTTTCTCTAGACGTAAATCACATGCCAAAATCTCTTCTACATTCTCGCCGATGAGCAACTTGCCAAGCTCTTGCAAGTTCGGCAGACCTTCTAATAGTAGGATGCGTTCAATAAGCTCATCAGACCATTTCATCTCTTGGATGGACTGCTTATAAAATGCGTCGTTTAGCTCTTCAACGCCCCAATTCTTCACAATGCGTGCATGCAAGAAATACTGGTTAATCGCGATGAGCGACTGACCCAATACGCTGTTAAGTGCGCGGATGACTTCTTTATCACCTTTCATGGTTACTCTCCTAACAAATACCCAAATTAAACAATCTGCAAATTAGTGTGTAGCACCAACCGTGTTCGGTTTAACAGTCTGGCTTTGTAGGTAGTTTTGAAGACCCATAAGCTCGATTAGGCGAAGCTGTTTTTCTAGCCAGTGCGCGTGATCTTGTTCGGTATCTTCTAATTGGCGCACCAACATATCACGAGTGACATAGTCGCGCTCAGCCTCACAGATGGCGATACCTTCTTTTAGGTGTTCTTGAACGGTGTATTCTAAGTTGAGATCAGACTGTAGCATGGCAGGCACGTCAGCACCAATGTTAATCTCGCCCACTTGCATGTTAGGTGTGCCGCCTAGCATGATGATGCGATTGATGATAAGGCGTGCATGCAGTGTCTCATCTTCCATCTCGTGATAGATGCGATCGTGCAGCTTGCCAAGTTCCCATTCCGCATACATTTGAGAATGGATGAAATACTGATCGCGCGCGCCTAATTCGCCAGCTAATAAAAAGTTTAGATAATCAATGACTTTTTGAGAAGATTTCATCTGTTGCTCCTGTTTATGTTAAAAATACAAGATGATGGATATAGCTACCCATCAAGTTGAGTACATATTAACATAAATACGACAAATATCACCCTAATAATTGTATAACAAATGAACTGATAACGGAATGCAATCTGCGAATGGCTCTCACATTGAGAACGTATTTAACTGAAGTTTTGACATAAATTTAAGATAAAATCATTCTCAAATATGCTTACAAGTATTTGATTTTACTAATATAAATAAAAGAATAACAGCTCACAATAGCAAGCTGTTATCATTTAAGGACAATTTTATTTTATTGATTTAATAATTATTATCGATTAGTAGGATAAATCAATAAGAATGATTGTCACATGGATGGGTCCTGCGCTACTTATAGAAATATTAGCGTAACATATTTAACTTTCAATTAACCTGCCATGGCATTAATCACAGGAAAGGCGGCTTGATGTTCGTCGAGCAGGTCTTGCACCATAGGCACACAACAGCCGCAGCAAGTACCAACTTGCAATGCATCTTGAAGACCTTGTAGGGTATTAATACCTTGGGTCATGGCAGTGTTGATTTGAGTGTCTTTTACATCGTGGCAGATACATACGTACATGATGGTCTCCTGTGATGGGCGGTGAGACTTAGCCGCCCTTCCCCATGTTGAATGATAAAAATCAAAGGCCGTGATTGATTTGATGAATACTATAACAGGAACAATTCTTGTTTTCAACAGTTTTAAGAATTTTTCTTATTTAATAAAGAAAACAAATAACAATCGCATTAATGATAAATAAAACAAAACATTCCTGACTATTTTAGTCGGAAATGGACGAATATATCAGTATGTAAACAGATTTATTTTATGGCATAATATCGCTGATAATTTGTCTATACCTAAAATCTTAAAAAGGAATTCGCATGATTAGTGTTTTTGATTTATTTAAAATTGGCATAGGCCCTTCAAGCTCGCACACGGTCGGACCTATGGTGGCGGCGAACCGATTTCTACAATTGCTTGGTGACGATGTGCATTTAGTCAATAGCATACGGTTGGATCTGTATGGTTCACTGTCCGCCACGGGCAAGGGGCATGCCACAGATACCGCAGCGATGTTAGGATTATTAGGTCATCAGCCGCGCACCATGGACACCACGAAGACGGATGATTATTTAGCGCCCATCATAAATGATGGTGTCTTGCTGCTGGGCGGTGTCAGGCAAATATCGTTTAACTATGACAGTGACATCGTCTGGTATGATGAAGTCACCCTGCCCCATCATCCTAACGGCATGAGCATTAGTGCTTTTTTGGATGATGATAAAATTATCTCGCAGACTTATTACTCTATCGGCGGCGGCTTCGTCGTGGATAAGGATGAGATCATGGCTGATGAGCCCATAGATGAAGACATCAATTTTCCTTATCCTTTTGAGATGGCGTCAGAGCTGTCCGCCATCTGCGAAGCCAAATCTCTAAACATTGCCGAGCTCATGATGCTAAATGAATCAGTAATTCGCCCAGAAGAAGAGATTAAAGACTATCTAACCGAGATATGGGAGGTCATGCAGGCATGTGTAACCCAAGGCTGTCAAAAAGATGGCATCTTACCCGGTGGGCTTAATGTCAAACGACGCGCCAAGGGTCTATATGATCAATTATCCAAAGAATATGGTCGCTCTTCTGATGGTGGCCTTTTAGCGATGGACTGGGTCGATCTGTATGCCTTGGCGGTCAATGAAGAAAACGCTGCGGGCGGTAAGGTCGTCACAGCGCCGACCAATGGTGCCGCAGGAATCATTCCTGCTGTACTGCACTACTATCGTGGTTTTATCCCGTCTTTCAGCTATCAAGGCGTGCGTGAGTTCTTGTTGGTGGCAGGTGCGATAGGCGCGCTCATTAAACAAAACGCTTCAATCTCGGGTGCAGAAGTCGGCTGTCAAGGCGAAGTTGGTTCTGCCTGTGCCATGGCGGCGGCTGGCTTGGCTCATGTGATGGGCGGGTCAGTTGCGCAGTGCTTGAACGCTGCTGAGATTGGGCTTGAGCATAACTTAGGTCTTACCTGCGACCCGATAGCAGGATTGGTGCAGGTGCCTTGCATCGAGCGCAACGCCATGGCATCGGTTAAGGCGATCAATGCGGCGCGTCTTGCACTTCGAGGCGATGGCTCGCATCATGTGTCACTAGATAAAGCCATCCTGACCATGAAGGAGACTGGTCGCGACATGATGGACAAATACAAAGAAACCGCGCGCGGTGGTCTGGCCGTCTATGCTGATAGTCGCATTCCTACTGCCAGCATTGGCATTAATGTGGGCTTTAGTCAATGCTAAAATGTCGATAATACTAATATTTCACCCAAACAAAAAGATCTCTAATTGTAGAGATCTTTTTTATGAAAGACAAGCGATTAGTTGGTAATTTCTGGTGTTTTAGAGATTAGCTTGTTCAGTGTCCATACAGGTTTTACATTATCGCCTTCGGTAACGCTTGTTTGCTTAACATCTAGCACATAACGGAAACCTTCTTCGTATTCAAAACCTTCGATTTCACCGCTTAGCACGTTAAAGTTACGATCGATGGTGCGACGATATTGTAGGCATTCGCCAGCAACTTTAGTACCAGTTGTGCTGGTTAGTTCGCACACAGCTTTACGTGGTGCGATCTCTACTTGGAAGCTTGGGATTTTAATGATTTTAACTTCCTTGGTCTGACCTTCTAAAGTCATAACACGCGTATCATTTAGGTTGTTTGATGCACAGCCTGTCAGGGCAATAGCAGCAGCGGTCAATGCGATGGCAAATTTTTTCATGATTAATCTCCTTGATTGTGATTTATTGATAAAAATTAATATCAATATAAAGTAGAAAATCTTAATCTTAACTTTGTGTTAATTTAAGCAAAATACTTGCTGATTTCATAATAGCACGCTAATATTGCTATTATGTAACAGATTAACGGTAACATTGTATAATAAATAGGTAATGCACAAATTAGCTGGGAATGCTTTTGCCAATAGATCAAGCATCATATAAGGCGAGGTAGATGCGCTAAGAGATGTGCCAAGCAATGCGGTCACAGAGGCATCTTGTGAGACGAATGGCTCGGTAACGAACTGTAGTTTGGTTTTTTCACCTGGGGCAGTTTTGATGATCTGAACACGCTGACCGCCTTGGGCTTTTGTCCAATCTTCCCATTTGGCTTCTGGGTAGTATTTTTGAAGTTCGTCAAGTTTTTGATTGTCAGACAATGGTACTTGGCTAACTAGGTATTTCACCAAGTCCAAATTCTCAAGGCCTGTAGTTGCCATCGGGATAGCGTTGTCTTTGGTGGCTAATGCCATTAGATTGGTTTGTGAGCCATTTTTTAGGAACTTATTAGAGTAAGTTGCAAATGGACCAAACAAGACATATTTTTTACCATCAATGTAGCGTGTGTCGATGTGCGGTACGCTCAGGAGGAGCCCAGCTCGGCACGGCCATAGACTTTGGCAGTATGTGCGTTCACAACTTCGGGGTTGTCGGTCATCAAGAATAGACCACCCACAGGGAAGCCTGCGTAGTATTTGCTCTCAGGTAGACCTGTCATCTGTAGTAGCTTGATGACAGCACCGCCAGCACCGATGGACACATGACGTGTCTTGGTGTGAGTAGTTGTACCGTCTTTTAGGTTCTTAACGCTGACCGTCCACGTGTTATCATCATTACGGCTAACGCCTGTAACTTCTGACTGTGTAGACAGCTTGAAGTTTTGGTTCCTGTTTAGATGGTCGACAAGCTGAGTTGTAATCGCGCCGTAGTTCACGTCAGTACCAATGTCCATGCGCGTGGCAGCTATTTTTTTGTGCTTCATCACGACCTTGGTGATCGGTGGCGCCCATTGACCGATAACTAATTTGTCTTCTTTAAATGCAATTGCCAACAAGATTGCAATCGTAATCAATATTTTTTTATAAAAAATCCAAAGGCGAAATCGCGTTATGTTGTGAAACAAAAAAAGATTTGGGTTGCATTAATTGGTCATAAACCAATTGAAGTAAGCCAAATCCATGCTAAAAATGTGCTATTCTATATGAAATAAACCAAAAAAAACTTAATTTTAAAACTTTATATCATTTTAAATTAGCAAAAAATTAACAATTAAATTTAATCATCGTCCTTTTTGCTGTCACCTGGCACGACTGCTTTGACGACTTTGGTGGTGCCTTTAACCACACCTTTGGTCGTTTTGTAGGCGACTTTTACGGGTACGGTGACAACTTTATGGACGCAGCCTTGTAGGATAAAGGCAGATAGAGCGATGGTTAGTAGGATAGAAATCTTTCTCATGATACATCTCAAATGATGGAAAATTGGCGGCATTTTAGTGGTTTGTGATGATTTTTACAAACAGTTTTTAAATTAACTTAGTGACTGCATACAGTTTGGGGCAGTTTTCACCACCCCAATGAAACAATCATGACAATAGGAACTAAAAGATTTAGCTGCGATAATCAGCATTGATACTGACATACTCATGCGACAAATCACAAGTATAAACCGTATCGGTAAAATTACCCTGCCCCAAATCAATGCTGACGGTTATCTCAGGACGACTCATGACCACTTGCCCCTGCTCTTCGGTATAACCGTCCGCCAATCCGCCACGCTGACAAATGGCAATCTCTTCTAGCGACACGCTTACACGGCTTTGGTCAAATGGCACGCCCGCGTAACCCACCGCCGCCAAAATCCGCCCCCAGTTCGGGTCGGACGCAAAAAATGCCGTCTTGACAAGGGGTGAGTGAGCCACCGCATAAGCGACTTTGGCACAGTCATTCGTGGTCTTACCGCCTGCTACCTTGACTGTGATAAATTTAGTCGCCCCTTCACCATCTCTTACGATGAGCTGGGCGATTTTTAACATCACATCTTTAATGGCTTGGTAAATGGCTTGATAATGGGCATGGTTTTCGCTGTCTATCAAGTCCCCCACCTTGCCTGTGGCGATGAGTGTACAGCAGTCATTGGTAGATGTATCGCCGTCAATGGTAATGCGGTTGAAGGATTGATTAGTCAAATCCACCAAGATTTTCTGTAACAGCTCTGGGCTGATACGAGCGTCTGTCGCCACAAACCCAAGCATGGTCGCCATGTTCGGACGTATCATCCCCGCCCCTTTGCTGACGCCTGTTACCGTGTAAGTCATGCCGTCTATCGTGGTCTGCACGCTATGTCCTTTGGGGGTGGTGTCGGTCGTCATGATACTGTGGGCAGAGTTTAGCCAGTTATCGGCTGTCAAATCCGCCAACGCCTTATCCAGCCCTGCAATAATCCGCTCGCTCGGCAAAGTCTCGCCTATCACGCCCGTAGAATACGGTAGCACTTCGCACGCATTCACGCCTGTTTTGTTCGCCAACGCCTGACAAGTCGCCAACGCCCTATCTACGCCGTCCTGTCCTGTGCCTGCATTGGCGTTGCCTGTATTGATAAGTAAATAGCGTGGCGTGTGCGTTTGGATATGTTTACGCACCACTTGCACAGGGGCTGCCACAAAGTAGTTTTGCGTGGCAACGACCGCCACGCTCGCCCCGTCCTCTATCTCAAATACCGTCAAATCACGGCGGTTTGCATAGCGGACACCTGCTTCACAAATGCCGATTTTTACACCATCAATGGGCAATAATGGCACAAGACTGACATCACCGACTGGCATGGGCTTCTCCTTAGATTTTTAAAATAAATAACGATGAATTGTACCAAAGGCTTTCGCATTTTGCGAATGGCAAATTTATGTTTTTGGAGCTATCTGATTTGTGGTCTAAATTTCACCTAGGTAAATATAGGAACATAAATAAAAAGCGACATACAGCCGCTTTTTTTGTGTGTTTGTATTGAAACGACTTTATAAACCGAACTTCGCCCAAATTGGCGCATGGTCAGACGGCTTTTCAAGTCCGCGAATGTCATAACTGATGCCAGCATCCACGCAGTCTGTGATAAGCCCGTCAGTGCACAGGATATGATCAATGCGCAGACCACGCTTTGGCATGTCTTCAAAGCCCTTTGAGCGATAATCAAACCAGCTAAATTGATCGGCATTATCTGGATTGAATTTACGATAAGTGTCGTGCAGATTGCGACTCATTAGGTCACTATACCATTCGCGCTCTTCTGGTAGGAATGAGCAGGTACCATTTCTAAGCCAGCGCTTAGCATTCGCATCGCCAATACCCACATCATTATCATGCGGAGAGATGTTCATGTCGCCCATGACGATCAGCTCGCGTCCTTGTCCTTTTAGCTCATCGATATAAGTATTCAAATCCGCATAAAAAGCGCGCTTCATCGGGAATTTCGTCTCGTGGCTGCGATTCTCACCTTGGGGAAAATAGCCATTAATTACATCAATCTCACGCCCACCAATGTCAAAGCGTGCATGAATCAGGCGTCTTTGTGCATCTGGATCGCCAAATGGGAAGCCTTTTTGGACGAAGATCGGCGCATTTTTGGATAATATCGCCACGCCATAATGTGCTTTTTGTCCAAAAAATTCCACATGATAGCCCAAGCTTTGCACATCTGCCAAGGGGAATGCTTCGTTATGCACTTTGGTCTCTTGTAGACCGATGATGTCAGCGCCCAGCATATCACGCACGGCGATCAGCTGATGAGGTCTGGCACGAAGTCCGTTAATATTAAAACTTACAAAAGTGGTCATGTTTGGCTCTTTATTGCTTCTTAAATCATGGCATATTGTAACAAATTTTAGTGAAAAAATTTTAAAAATTTATCAAAGTCAGTGTACAATAATTTCAAATTCTAGCGAGGGAACATGAATGAGCGTACCGATTTTTCATGCCAATTATAAGGTTTATATCAACCACACGGATGCAGGTGGTATTGTCTATCATGCCAATCATTTGACCTTTTTTGAAAATTGTCGCAGGGATTGGCTCACATCACTTGGCTTTGATGGCTATTTTTTTGACACAGAGGGTATGGCAACTGGGATGGATGGGCATGATGGCAAGGTGCATTTTGTGGTGAGTCGTGCTGATTTGACGTATAAATTACCGCTGTTAGTTGATGATGTGCTAGTCGTGACTATCACCGAAGTCATCAAAAAGTCTGCAAGCCTTATTCTAACTCAGCACATCTATCGCAGTGATGATGATTTTAAAAATGGCAAAATCGCAACCATTGGCGTGATTACCCTTGCCTGCGTGATGAACAGTGAGAACGGCATTCGTCCGCATCGCCTGCCTACGGCATTTCGCTGATCACAGTCTGTCTACTTAGTGTTAATCAGCTGTCCTATCATGCCGCTGATTGCACGCTGTTAGATGAGGTGACTTTTGATCTAAATTTTGGTCAAAAAGTTGCCCTAGTCGGTCGCTCTGGCTCTGGTAAATCGGTGTTATTGCAAGCCCTATCCGATTTATTACCTTTGAATAATGCCATTACCAACAGGATTATGTTAAATAAAAATGGGAAATTAACTCCCCTCAGCCAAATCTCCTCGCCCGATTACCGTTCTGCCGTTGCTCTATTTCATCAAACGCCCAGCCTATCGGATGGCACGGTGCTTGATAATCTAACCGCTCCATTTGGTTTTAAATACCACCAAAACAAGACCTTTGATAAAGATTGGCATTTACAAAAACTTACCATACTTGGCAACCATGACAATTTTATCAATCAATCAATCCATGAGCTGTCAGGGGGTGAACGCCAAATCGTGAGCTTTTTGCGGACGTTGCAATTTAATCCAACGATTGCCCTATTTGATGAGACCACGTCCGCCCTTGATGATAAAACGGCAAATTTGCTCATTAGGCTCGTGCTAGATTGGCATGATGACCATAAAGCCTTGATTTGGGTTACGCACACACCAAGCGAACAACAAGCGTTGGGGGCGAATTTATGGCGTATGGAGAATGGGGTGTTGGCGGTGTAAATTGGCAATAACAAGATTATTAAACATAGATTTGGGCGAATGTGATTCGCCCAAATCTACACACCATAAAATATTAATTTAAATCAATAACTTATTCATTATGGCAATCACACCTACCCTGACCGACATCGCCCTAGCCAGCACCCTACTGCTTATCACGATAGGCGTGTCGGCATACCTGCGACTTGGCTTAGTCGGTACGCTCATCATGGCAGGGGTACGGACGGTCGTGCAGTTGTCTATGATTGGGCTGATTTTGGCGTGGGTGTTCGCTCGGGAGAGTGAGTGGCAGGTGCTTGCGATTTTGACCGTGATGACATTCATCGTAAGCCACTCGGCAAAAGGTCAGGTCAAACGCCCCTACAAGGGCTTACTGTCTGATAGTATCACCTCGCTGTCGGTTGCCACAGGTGTGGTTACGCTGATTGCCATGACGCTCATTTTAAAGGTGTCGCCTTGGTACCACCCCCAGTACATCATACCGATTTTGGGGCTGATTTTGGGCAATTCTTTGACCGCCATATCCTTGACCACCAACGAACTTGTGAACGCCATGCACGACAAGCAAGCCCTTATCAAATCTCACCTATCGCTGTCGGCTACCCCCTTTGAAGCGGTGCATGGGCTGGTCAAATCGGCGGTGCTAAATGGCTTGACCCCAACCGTCAATTCCATGCTCGTGGTCGGACTGGTGAGCCTGCCAGGGATGATGACAGGGCAAATACTGGCAGGGGCTGAACCCACGCAGGCGGTACGCTATCAGATTGTTACCATGTTTTTTATCTGTGCAGGCAGTACGCTGTCGTGTACACTGTCGGCGGTGCTGGTGGTTCGGCGGTTTTTTGATGAACGTGGGCGGTTTGTGTTGAATACAAAAACAGCTCCATGATAGAAGCTGTTTTAATTTAAGCAAGATTACAAAAACTTCGTAATCAGTCGCAGTGGCAAATACTTCATGCCTAGCCCAATCGGTAGCCACGGCCACGCAGGGACATAGGCTTCATCGACTTTGGCTTCAATGGCTTTGACGATCACGTCCGCTCCTTCGTCTTCTTCGACTTCAAAAGGCAGGTATTTTGCCCCGATATTTAGGTCGGTACGCACATAACCAGGGTAGATGGTGGACACCGTAATCGGTAGTTTTTCGCTAATGGTGTCGGCTCGTATCCCCTCAGCAAGAGCTGCCAAACCTGCCTTAGCGGCAGCGTAAGTGGTCAAATGACGTGGCAGACCACGCACTGCAGACATGCTAGATATGACCACCAAATGACCGCTGTTTTGACGGCGGAAAATCTGCATGGCGGATTCACATTGAGCAAGGGCGGAGATAAAGTTCGTCTCGGCAGTCGCACGGTTAATGGCAAACCGCCCATGCCCAATGACACGGCTGTCGCCCACGCCTGCGTTTACGATGATTTTATCAAGTACGCCGCCACCCTTTTCGATGTCTTTGACAAATTCTTCAAACACGTTAAAAATATCATCATAGGCTGTTACATCAAGTGTGCGCACATAGACCTTGATGCCAAATTCTTTTTCAAGCTCGGCTTTTAAGGCTTCTAGTCGGTCAAGGCGTCTGGCACAAATCGCCAAATCATAACCCAAAAAGGCAAATTTACGAGCCATCATTGCCCCAAGCCCCGAGCTTGCCCCTGTAATCAGTACGGTTTTGCCTTGACCGATACCACGAATATCATTCAAATCTTTAATTTTATTAAACTTATTAGCAACCACTCGCCCGAATTTATCGGCTTTGGCAAACACTTCTTCTAATTTTTTCATAATAAATCCAAAAAAATAATGAAATAAAAATAGCGAATCAAATAAGCTCGCTATTTTAACGTATTTTTAATAAAATTCCCAATAGTTTAATGTGTACAATCAATCACATACACAGCGCTTATGGACGGTTTAGCTTACTGATTAGCTTGGCTGCTGATGCACCCGCACCATCTATCAAGGCATCAATTGATGAGCTCATTTGTTCGGTCAATCCCAACTTTTCTGCCAATGTAGGCTTACTTCGTAATTGTAATGCATATACATTGTGATTATCCATAAGATTAAGGACATAGGCATCAGAAGTACCCACTTCATCCACAAGGTTCAACGCAAGTGCATCTTCACCGAACCAAAATTCACCTGTAGCGATCTTATCGACATCAAGGCTTGGACGATGTTTTTTGACGAATGCCTTAAATAACTCGTGGATTCGGTTGATTTCCTCTTGATATTTGGCGCGATCTTCGTCAGTGTTCTCGCCGAATACTGTCACGGTACGCTTATACTCGCCTGCTGTGAACATCTCATAGCCGATATTGTGTTTTTTCATCAGTTCGTGAAAATTGGGTAGCTGGCTTACCACACCTACCGAGCCGATGATGCCAAAGTCAGAGACAATGATTTTATCTGCGACACAGGCCATCATGTAGCCACCGCTGGCTGCGATTTTATCCACGCATACTGTCAAGCTTAACCCTGCTGATTTGATGCGATCAAGCTGTGCTGCCGCCAGACCATAAGCATTGACCTGACCGCCGCCACTTTCTAGGCGCAGAACCACTTCATCGCCTGATTTGGCTGTTGTGATGATGGTGCTAATCTCTTCGCGCAGATGCGCAACTGCGCTTGCTTTGATGTCGCCATCAAAATCTATCACGTAAATGGTCTTGGCATCATCTGCGATATCAGATTGATCTGTGCCTTTTTTGCTTGATTTGGCCAATTTGCACAGCTTAGAGAAGCATGACTGCTTGTCTTTTTTGGCTTCTTGGGTTGCCTCGAATTGCTTTTGGCGTTTTTGCTTGACTTTGTTTAGGTGAATGATTTGTAATTCAACGGGTTTTTTTGATGAATGAAATAGCATAAATTTTCCTGTGATTTATAAAAAGCATAATGTGATGAAATGAGTTAAGTTTACATAGGGCTTAATGCGTCATTTTACAGCAACTTATACAAAAAAAAACAAACTAAAGCCCGTGCGGTCTAATCATTGGACAGATTCTTTAGGCCGATGCCGCGCAGTCGTCCTCGACCGTCAATATCACGAACGATCAGCGACCAAGAGCGATTTAAGCGCACCTCATCTCCTTTGACGGGTTCTGTCTTAAAGTGCGCCATCATAAACTCTTCGACAGTTTTGTCGCGTGCTTCGCTTAATTTTTCCATCAGTTCATCATCAATGCCTGACAGACCTACCGCATTGGGCGGTAAGGTGAATATGTCAAGTGCTGTCGCCACGGGTGCCATTTTGCTCAGACGATTCTGACTAAGTGCGCGCGTGGCTAGATTATAAAACGGCAGATCCATGATACGTGCATGCGGTGATAGCAGCCAATCCCCGTAGAATTCGCTGTTCTTTTGGTATAGTGTGGCGGAGTTGTTGAAGACTTTGGCGATGTTCGCAGCCCAGCCGCCTGACAGTGCATACCACACGATGTCACCGACTTTTAGAACGGTGTCTTCATCAACGTTAATCAAATGCTCTCCGCGCACCACTGCAAATACAGCAATCTCATGCGAATTGACCTTACTTGAGATGTCTTGGGGGTGACGCCCGATGGCAAAAGCACCAACTTTAACCTCAAATTCATAGAGTGTGATGTTCGCCTGATCGCCCACCCAGATTTCATGTTCCGCCTTAGGCTCGGCATCTGTCGGCACCCACACCTTAAAGACGCGCGACATGAACGGAATGGTCGCGCCTTGTGCTAGTAGCGACAGGATAACGACGCCAAAGGTAATATTAAACGCCAAACTTGCGCCCTGTACGTTGCTCATCACAGGAATGATGGCAAGTGTAATAGGCACCGCACCGCGCAAGCCAACCCATGAGATGAATGCGATTTCTCTTAATCGAAACCCAAAAGGTAAAAGACTCGTACCCACGGCAACAGGACGCGCAACAAACAACAAAAACAAGAAAATAATCAATGAATAATGCCAAACTTTCAGCATCTCAGATGGTGTGACGAGTAACCCCAATACAACAAACAGTATCGCCTGAGACAGCCAAGCGAAGCTATCCATCACGCGCAGTACATGCTCGGTGGCACGTACTTTGGTATTACCGATGATGATACCGGTCAGATACACCGCCAAAAATCCACTGCCACCCAGCAGGTTTGTAGCACCAAACACCGCAAGGCCAGCTGACAGAATCAAAATGGCATACATACCATCTGCTAGATACACCTTTGGCAGCAGCAGAGAGATTGCCCAGCCAGCCGCCAGACCTACCATCAAGCCTACGCCAATCTGTTGAATGAGCATGGTGATCACACTGCCAATGCTCTGACTTTGCGGATCTAGATTCAGCGCGATCATCACCGTTACTAATAGAATCGCTAGGGGGTCGTTCGCGCCTGACTCTAGCTCTAGCGTCGCCTGTACACGGTCATTTAACTTGACCCCGCCATTACGCAGTAGACTAAATACCGCTGCTGCATCGGTACTACCGACAATCGCCGCCATCAAAAGGCCCAATCGCCAATCAATGTCCAAAAGCCAAGTGGCAAAAAACCCAAGCGCAAGAACAGTCGCCAATACACCCCAAGTCGCCAAAGTGATGGCAGGTCTTAATCCCACACGAAATGAGTTCAATGATGTTCTAAGACCACCGTCAAGCAAGATACAAGCAAGCGCTGCCTGCCCAACAAAGTTCGCCAATGCATATTCTTGGAACTGAATGCCAAGCACGCCCTCTTCGCCTGCAAGCATCCCCACGCCCAAGAAAAAGAGCAATAAAGGAACTCCCAGACGCGCCGAGAGCGTGCTGGTCATGATGCTAATAAAAAGGAGGGCTGCCCCCACCAGATAAATGATATTTAACGCATCCATTGAGCGTGATTTCCCCCTTGTTTTTGGCGATTGGGTTGATGAATTTGCTGTTTTTAAAATAAATTATTAAACAAAAATTAAAACTTCTTAAAAACAGTCAATCGTAACACAATTTTTACCCAAAATTCCATATAAAATTCATTCGTTTAGCGTATTTTTCGATATTTTGATTTTTATATCTTGGGCATTGTTTAGAATATACGGCGTTGCAAGATAATCATAAGCCATAATGAAACACTTGCACAGACGGCAATAAATCGGCATAATGTGGCGTTTTTATTTATTTTTATTGAAAATCTTGGTTTTTAACAAATTTAGATTAACATTTTGGCGTATTTTTGCTAAAATCCTTAAATCTATCTTTGTATTTTATTTTTAGATTTTTATAGTTTCGTTTTTAAGGCAATTATTCTATGATGCGCAGTCATTATTGCGGTCTTGTGACCGAAGAACTCATTGATCAAACCATCACCATCGCAGGCTGGGTACATCGTCGTCGTGACCACGGCGGCGTGATTTTCCTAGACATGCGCGACCGTGAAGGCTTATTGCAAGTCGTGATCGATCCAGATACTCCAGAAGCATTTGCAACTGCTGATGCTGCGCGCTCTGAATACCTACTAAAAATCACAGGCCGTGTTCGCCGTCGCTATGAAGGCACCCAAAATGACAGCATGACCAGCGGTCAAGTTGAGCTATTGGGTAAAGAGATTGAGCTGCTTGCTAAGGCAGACACCCCGCCTTTCCCGCTTAATGATGACAGCGTTAACGTCTCAGAAGAGTTGCGCTTAAAATATCGCTTCTTGGACATTCGTCGCCCTGAGATGCTAGATCGCCTGCGTTTCCGTTCAAAAGTCACCAATCTGATTCGCAACTACCTAGATGAGCATGGTTTCTTGGATGTTGAGACACCTATTCTAACTCGTGCCACGCCAGAAGGTGCGCGTGACTATCTGGTACCTAGCCGTGTATCTAATGGCGAGTTCTATGCCCTGCCACAATCACCGCAGCTATTTAAGCAGCTGTTAATGGTGGGCGGTATTGATCGTTACTATCAAATCGCTAAGTGTTTCCGTGATGAAGACCTTCGCGCTGATCGCCAGCCAGAATTTACCCAAATCGACATCGAGACTTCATTCCTAGATGATAACGACATCATGGACTTGATGGAAGGCATGACCGTTAAGCTGTTTGATGAATTGCTTGGTGTGAAATTTGACAAGTTTGAACGCATGCCTTATTCAGTGGCAATGCGTGACTACGCTTCTGACAAGCCGGACCTTCGTATTCCACTTAAACTGGTGGATGTGGCTGACATCATGCAGAATGTTGAATTTAAGGTGTTCTCAACCCCTGCTCAAGACCCCAAAGGTCGTGTTGCTGCATTACGTGTGCCTAATGGCGCAGGAATCAGTCGTAAGCAGATTGATGAATACACCAAATTCGTTGGCATCTATGGCGCCAAAGGTTTGGCATACATTAAAGTAAACGACGTTAACAACATCAATAACGGCGTTGACAAAGAATCTGGCCTACAATCACCAATCATCAAGAACATGACCGATGAAGTACTTGTAGAGCTTATCAAGCGTACAGGCGCTGAATCTGGCGACATCATCTTCTTTGGCGCTGACAAAGCAAAAGTAGTCAATGATGCGATGGGTGCACTGCGCGTTAAGCTTGGTCATGACCTAAATCTATTAACTTCAGAATGGGCGCCGCTGTGGGTGGTTGACTTCCCAATGTTTGAAGAGACCGATGATGGTAAATGGACTTCTGTTCACCATCCATTCACACTACCAAAATCAAGCGTAGAAGATGTTAAAAACAACCCAGGTGAGGCACTGTCTGTCGCCTATGACATGGTACTAAATGGTACCGAAATCGGCGGTGGCTCGCTACGTATCTACACCCTTGAGATGCAAAAAGCCATCTTCGAAGCGCTTGGTATCGGTGAAGAAGAAGCCGAAGAGAAATTCAGCTTCCTGTTAAATGCCCTAAAATATGGTGCGCCACCTCATGGCGGTTTGGCATTCGGTCTTGATCGTCTGATCATGCTGATGACGGGCTCATCATCAATTCGTGATGTGATCGCCTTCCCAAAAACCAAGACCGCAGAATGCCCGTTAACTCAAGCGCCTGCTGCTGTAGATAGCAAGCAGCTTCGTGAACTTGGCATTCGCATTCGGGAAAAAGAAAAATCGGAATAAGGCATCTTTTTTTGATGTACGGTTTGATTAGATTTGTGCCACTACCGCTCATGCGCGTGGTGGCACAAATTGCCGCTTGGATCGCCAAATTGACGAATGCCAGCATTTATCGCAGTATTGATAGGAATCTGATGTTAGTCAATCCCAATATGATAGATGCAGACAGAGCTCAGTTGGCGACAGAAGCGCTCCATCATCAGATGATTAGTACTGCTGACAGCTTAAAGAGCTGGGCAATGCCTCCTGAATGGTCTATTAAGCAAATCAAAGCCGCACATAACATTGAGATACTAAAAGAAGGATTATCTCATCCTAACGGCATGCTTGCCATCGTACCCCACATTGGTACGTGGGAGATGATGAATGCATGGATTAATCAATTTGGTAAGCCTGTCATCATGTACAAGCCGGCCAAATCTGAAGCCATGGATCGATTCATCCTGCAGGGTCGCCAAAGATTGAATGCTACCTTAGTACCGACCGATGGCACGGGTGTTAAGGCGATATTTAAGACTTTAAAAGAAGGTGGCTTTAGCATTGTCCTGCCTGATCATGTCCCTGATCCTTCTGGCGGAGTTATTGTGCCATTTTTTGGGATACCGACATTAACCAGTACCTTAGCTTCAAAGCTTGCCCAAAAGACGCAATGCGCTCTTGTGGGCCTTAGTTGTATTCGCCGTGATGACAATGATGGCTTTGAGATCTTTTGCTATCGCTTAGATGATCCTGATTTATACAACAAAGACATCGAAGTTGCAACTTTGGCATTAAATAACGCCATGCAGCGTATGATCGAGCCGCATTTTAGTCATTATATGTGGGGCTATCGACGGTTTAAATTCACACCTTTTGGTGAGAATCCCTATCTACTGTCTTTTGATCATCTACATCGCCAAGTAATCACCTATAAGGATGGGCACTCATGAGTGATACCAATTATATCATTTGCATGAAATGGGGCACCAAATACGGCCCAGAGTACGTAAACCGCCTTTATAATATGGTAGCGCGCAATCTCACCCTGCCGTTCACTTTTGTCTGCCTGACGGACGACTCAAGCGGTATCCGTGATGAAGTGGTGTGCTACCCCATCCCTGAGCTAAACCTACCAAGCAACATCCCAGAGCGTGGCTGGAAAAAACTCACCACATTCAAGCCCGATCTGTATGCACTTAAAGGCACGGCATTATTTTTAGATATTGATATCGTCATTGTGGATAATATCGACTGCTTCTTTACGCATCAAGCAGAACATGATGACAGCGTGATGATTATCAGAGACTGGAAAAAGCCTTGGCGTATGGTGGGTAATAGCTCTGTCTATCGATTTAAGGTTGGTTATAATACCTACCCTAATCTTCTAAGTCATTTCGAACAGAATTTTGAAAAAATCCGCAACGAAGTAAGGCATGAACAAGCCTATCTGTCAAATTATCTGCGTGAGCACCATCATCTTGAATACTGGGATCCAACCTGGTGTGTCAGTTATAAATATCACTGCTTACAGAAGATTCCTCTGGCATACTTTAAACCACCTGTGAAGCCAAAAGACGCCAAGATTGTCATATTCCATGGTGAAATTAACCCACCTGATGCGATCAATGGCGGTGGCGGCAAATGGTATCGCCACGTTCTGCCCAGCCAATGGATTAAGGATGCATGGCAATAATTGTAATTAACTTACCCGTCTTGAAAAATAAAAAAAGCACTCAAATGAGTGCTTTTTTTATCGTCATGATTAACGCTTAAACATGTCACCTTGGCGGTTCTTTTTGACGTATTCGATCATGCAGTCGCGAAGTAGCTGGCTTGCGGTACGGTTATTGTCACGCGCTGCCTGCTTAAATTGTTCTACGAGATTTTTATCGACGCGCATGTTGAATGTGGTTTGTTCGTTGTGTGCCATGATGGACCTTATTGGATGAAACAAGAAAATAAAACAGGACGCAATTATAACAAGCTTTGTGTATTTTGCAAGGGTTTTGGGCGTGATTTTGCATAAAATTCGCACATTTTTTGCACATTTTATGTCATTACAAAATCCATGCAATGAAAAAGCCGCTCAATGATGAACGGCTTTTGTTAAGAGTTAATTAAACTCTAAATTGTGGTAAGAACGCATCGATACCAGGGAACATACCCACAGCACCCATCGCCACACACAGAATGATAAACCCAATCAAAGGAATCATCACGCGTCCAGAGAAGCCCAGATCGCGGCTACGCTGCTTGTCACCAATTAGACCTAGGTTGTCTAGCAGCATGGTCAAAGACCAACCAAACACAGGGTTAACCAGCGCTGAGGCGAATACGACAATCGCAGCTGATTGCGTGGTTTTACCTTTACGGGTCATCTCCATGCCAGCTTCTAGTAGTGGCACGAATACCGCAACGATAAGTGCTGTACTAAGCACAGGCTGCCATACCGCCAAGTCCATTGGATAGCCCCAAATCGCCGCTACAATACAGAACACTGCTGTCAAGATCGCACCCGCTGGAATAGGACGCTTAGCGATGGCTGCAGGAACAATATAAGTACCCCATGACGAACAGAAGTTCGCACCACCCAGTACTGAGCCTGTAATCTGACGAGCAGAACAGCCGACCATGGTGTCATCGATGTTCATGTAAGTACGCTCAGAGCGTGGTGGATAGCTGATTTTTTGGAATACTTGATGACCCAAGAAGTCAGGCGACCACATAGCAACTGCCAGCACCGCGAATGGGAAAGCAACGATAAATGCTTTTAAATCAGGTAGACCCAGTGTCCAACCAGTATCTTCACCCCACCAATACATTGGGCTTAGCGGCGGCAAACCAGGATCAGTTTTAAATTCAAATGGCGCACCTAAGAAGAATGCCAAAGCGCCTGCCAGTGCACAGCCAATCGGTACGGCAAGCCAACGTTTTTGGAAATGCTCAAGTAAGGCATACATCACAATGGTTGCAATGATGATGATAAAGGCAATGTGCGGTAGTCCAATCTTGTCCGCCCAAGCAATCATGTTCTTGACTTGTCCAATTGTGCCGACAAAACCCAAATAAAGCAATAAGCCCCCTGCCACGCCGTTACTTGTCAGGCGTGCCATGAGACTGCCGCCTTTAAATAAGGCGAGAATTATCCCAAACGCACCCATCAATAGACCAAAAGCAAGCGGGTGACCACCAGCGGCGACAACGATAGGAATCAAAGGAATCAAAGGACCGTGCGTACCGGGTAGGTTTGCAGTCGGCAAGAGAAAGCCTGATAGGATAAGCACAAAGAATGCTGCGATCAGCATTTCGTAACGTACGTTTTCAAGAACGAAGGCCTCAGATAGACCCAAAGGTGCCGCGAAAGCTGCAGCCATCGCACCAACCATCACGATTTTACCGATGGTGGCCGCCATTGCTGGGATGGCGTCTTCTAGCTCAAAGCGATAATCACGCAAAGGTAAATTTACACGCCAACGTTTTGGTTGCATGATCTGTAGCTCATGCTGCAAATATTCGTCACGTGTGGCAAATTCTGAACTAGGTTTGTGAAGTTCGATGTAGCTTTTGCCGCCCAAATCACTAAGAACGCCGTTACCAGCTACTGAATCATCAATTTTATCAGTCACAATACATACTCCTTACCATTGTGATGATTTGAAACACCCAAAAACCCTGTCCTTCCCATCACCTTGATGCTGGAAAAACACTTTTTGGATGCCGATTATCTTTTTAAAACGAGCATCGATAAGCAGCTGTATGATGAATTTCTAAAAATAACCAAACCTTGGATGACGTCATAATCAAACAAATTGCCATTGAAATTTGTTCATTTTTTGAAATATCTCTAAACACTATTTAAACCGTAAATACAGTGCCATCCATGTCCGCGGATGATTATAGCTTGTCTGATTCGTTATGTCATGCGTTATTTTTAAAATTTCTAAAAATTTAGCCACATATCCGTGATAAATTGCCGCTTTATGATACAATAATTTTCAAATTTTAATATCAAGACCGATCATGAATCACACACAAATGCACCCTTGCCCAACTTGCAAAACCCCAACAAAATGGCAAGACAATCCTACTAAGCCTTTTTGCTCCAAGCGTTGCCAGCTTATAGACTTGGGCGAATGGGCATCTGAGAATTATAAAATCGCAAGTAGCGATACGCCATTTAGCGATGAATTCAACGATCCACAAAGCTCAACCATTGATTAAAATTGTTAGTAAATGTAAATAGGAATTATCATGAGTTACTTAATGCCGACATACGCTCGCCAGTCTGTTAATTTCGTGCGTGGCGAGAACTCTTATTTGTTCGATGATCAGGGCGTGGCGTATTTGGATGCATTGACAGGTATTGCGGTATGTGGACTTGGTCATTGCCATCCCGCCATTAGCCAAGCGATTAAAGAACAGGCGGATACACTGATTCACACCAGTAATTTATTTGGCATTCCTTGGCAGGAAAAAGCAGGCGAAATCCTATGCCAAAAAGCAGGTATGGATGAGGTATTTTTTGGTAATTCGGGTGCCGAGGCCAATGAATGTGCGTTAAAGCTTGCCAGACTCTATGCGCACAACAAAGGCAAACAACGCCCGAAAGTAATCGTGATGGAGCATGCCTTTCATGGTCGCACCCTTCTAACTGTTACCGCTACCGCTAATCCGAAGGCTCGAGAGGGTTTTTATACATTGAATGATGACTTTATTCGTGTGCCATTTGGTGATAGCGATGCTGTGCGCGCATTAAGCGGTGATCAGGACATTTGTGCTGTCTTTGTTGAGCCAATTCAAGGCGAAGGCGGATTGCATACACCGCCTGAGGGTTATTTACAAGCGCTGTCAAAAATCTGCGATGAGAATGATTGGCTATTCATGCTTGATGAAGTGCAGACAGGAAATGGTCGCACAGGCAAACACTTTGCCTATCAGCACAGCAGCGTCAAGCCCGATGTGCTTACCACCGCCAAAGGTCTGGGTAATGGTTTTCCTGTAGGGGCGTGCATGGTGTCAGGTCGTGCTAAGGGATTGTTTGCGGCTGGCTCGCATGGCTCAACCTATGGTGGCACGCCACTGGGCTCTCGCATCGTTTGTGCTGTGTATGAAGCATTAACTGAAGAAGTTCTGGGTAACGCCGCAAATCAAGGTCAAGCCATCAAGGATGCCGTCATTGCTAAATATGGCGATAAAGGCGTTACCACGCGTGGGCTTGGTATGATGATTGGCATTGTCATGCCAGATGGTGTGGATTGCGGTCGTCTGGTGGATGTCGCCCGTGATCGCCATCAACTGATCATCAATGTCACCGGCGGTAATGTCATTCGCCTATTGCCGGCGCTAAACATCAGCGTGGACGACACAAATGCTCTTATCGAGAAGCTAACCGCCCTGCTTTATGAAGTTTTGTAAGTCATGATAGCAATGAAAAACGCCTAATTTAGGGTGTTTTTTATTGCTTGGGATTCTCGCCATTATATTTATACATTCACAATTTTACTATAATCAAGGGCTTTATATTTATCAAATATTTGCTATTATAGGGCGATTTTTTGTCTTTTGGTGATGGTGAGATCTGTCATGATTAACGCGCTTCATGCGTCTTATACTCGTTTGATTGCGATTGGGCTGTTTGCAGCATTGCTTAGTGCGTGCCAATCTTTGCCGAACGTGGCACACCTTGATAAAAGCCTTGCCATCACTCAAAAATCACAACTCGCCCATGCACAACAGATTCAGACCCAAAGAGTGCCTGTCGCAGTATCTGAGTCAGATTTGCGGCTTGGTGATGTCATTGATGAACAACGCCAAGATAACCCCCATCTATCAGGATATTATCCCATCGCCACTGGTGCTAATGCCTTTGCATCGCGCAGCATCCTATCAGACATGGCAACCAAGACCATCGATATCCAATATTACATCTGGCACAATGATGAAGCTGGACAGATGATGGTTAAAGACCTATGGGAAGCTGCAGAGCGTGGCGTGATGGTGCGCCTTTTGCTCGATGACTTTAACAGCTCGCCTAAGCTTGATGAGCTGTTGCTTGCCTTTGCTAAGCACCCCAACGTTGCGGTGCGCCTTGCCAACCCTATGGTGTATCGCAAGTTTCGCACGGTGAATTACCTAATCAGCCCTACTCGCATCAATCGCCGCATGCACAATAAGAGCATGACCTTTGATAATCAGCTTAGTATCATTGGCGGGCGTAACATTGGCGACGAATACCTAAATAACGCCAAAAATAATAACTTTACTGACATGGATGTTCTACTGATCGGACCTGTGGTGGATGAAATAACCACAAGCTTTGAGGAGTATTGGGCGGCATCATCAAGCTATGACATCGAAACCATCGTCAAACCATCAGGCAAGACCATCACGGATGTGATAGATGCCGCCATCTTACAGAATAATTATACCGCCATGGGTCAGCAAGCTCATGCCCTAAGAACGTATCGCCGTGCTGTGGAGACATCTACGATCAGCGAAGATCTGTTGAATAAGCGTGTGCCATTTCGCTGGGCGAAGATTGAATTCTTGGCAGATGATGCTAGTAAACTTACCAAGACCGCTGATCTGGATACGCATTTGGTGGGTTTATTACAAGAAAGATTGGGCCGACCTAATCAGCGGCTCAGCATCATCTCATCCTACTTTGTACCGACTAGAAATGGTGTTCGTACATTAAAACGCCTTGCCAAAAGCGGCGTAAAAATCAGCATATTAACCAATTCATTCGACGCAACCGACGTCGGCGCTGTGCACGCAGGCTATGGGCATTGGCGTCATGACCTGCTAAGCGCTGGTGTTGACCTGTACGAACTTAAATCCACCGCTGTCAATGACAAACAGGACGACAATAAATTTTGGCGCACCAAACAAATCACCACCACAAGCCTTCACGCCAAAGCGTTCGCTGTGGATCATGAGCAAGTTTTTATTGGCTCTTATAACATCGATCCACGTTCTGCCAACTTTAATACCGAGCTTGGCGTGATGATCTACGATGAGCGTCTGGCAGAGCAGTTGCACAATGCCCTGCGCAATCAACGCCTACTCAATCAAGCCTACAAGGTCGTCTTGACCAAACAAAACACCTTAGAATGGCACACGTTAGAGGATGGGGAATACGTCATCCATAAGAGTGAACCGAACATGAACCTAAAAGATCGGGCTGGTGTTGCCATCATGGGAACGATGCCGATTGATTGGTTGTTATAAAAGATTGGCAATACTATTTTGAGTCCAGTGGCATCATTTGGTGTAATTAATTGAAATTTTGGTATTATTTTTGTGAAAATTAAGATACAATTTGTATAGATGTTCGCCCAACTGTTCGCTGGGCGCATCCCAAAGATGGTCTTAATTATGCACACTCATACAACTGAACTTCTCACCTTAAAACATTATCACATCATCGGCGTTGCAAGCTTATGCGCAGGCATTGCTTTTTTTGATTTTGCCTTATTTATTTACTTGTCCGATTTATTATCCAAAGTGTTTTTTGATAAGATTTCTGAACTCTGGGTGAGTCAATTGCATCTTTTCACACTGTTCGGTGCAGGTTACCTTGCCAGACCCATTGGTGGGTTCATGCTTGGCAGATTGGGGGACACCCAAGGCAGGCGCATCGTACTAATTGCAGGACTATTGGGTGCGACCATCTCTACATTTACCATTGCGCTGCTACCCACTTATTCGTATCTTGGGATATTTGCATCGCTTGCGCTTATTACCGCCAGATTCTTTCAAGGGTTTGCGATTGGTAGTATTGTTCCTGCATCATGGGTTTTTACCACAGAACACCTACCTAGCAAGAACCTAGGGCTTGGGTGCGGCATCATTTGCGCAACCTGTATGCTGTTCTTATTAGCACTGATGGGATTGGTGAATTTTGTGGAAAACACCTTAAGCTCCGATCAGATGATGAGCTATGGTTGGCGCATTTTGTTCCTGATTGGCGGTATTATTAGCCTATCAGCGGCCTTATTAGTGCGACAGTTTGATGAGACGCCCATATTCAAGTCACTATCAACGCCTAACAAAGAGCTTGATTCGTGCATCGATGGCATCAGCCTTGAGAATGAACCCATCACGAATAATCAAGCCAGCTCTACAGCCCTTCACAAGCCCACTAAGCTTGAGACCATCAAATCCTTATTCAAATATAACAGCTTTGGGTTTGGTGCTGCGATTTTGGTCTCATGGATCATCGCTAGCTTATCTATCTTCATCCCGATGCTACTTACCCCACTTATTGTCAGTAATTTTCGTATTTCTATGGATGACATTTATTTTGGCAGTGTCATCGGATTGATCTTTATGATGTTCGGCGCGGTGTTCTTTGGGTTCTTGGTGGATAGAATAAACGCTGGGCGCGTACTTGTATTTGGCGGTATGTTTCTTATCAGCCAAGCACTGCTCTTCTTTTATCATCTGCGTGCTGGTGGTGAGTTAATATTGGCATGCTTCGCCTTACTTGGCTTTGCCAGCGGTCTGATTGGCGCTCTTCCTTCGGTGCTGACCAGATTGTTCCCAACCAAGATCCGCCTAACTGGCATTGGCCTGTCTTATAATCTGGTGTATTCCGTGGTGGGTGGTGTTTTGCCATTTGCGCTGGGTTATGCCAGTTTTTATTTTTCGTTCGCCCCTGCCGTATATCTTACGTTGATTGGACTTTTGGCGATATTTATTAGCTTCTTTGTGTATTACATTCCACGCTCGAACAGGGATCTGAGTCGTTAGCGTTAATTAGAAATGATACTGCCTGTCAGCTCCATCACCAACGCCAACACAGCGGTATTAAAAAAGAGTGACAATACACCATGAAACATCCCAATGCGGCGTAGCTTACGGCTGGTAAAACAAATATCAGACGCCTGCCCGCTGGCACCGATTCCCAATGAAAAATACATAAGATCCCAATAATCAGGGATATTCTCATACGGAAAATCTAGCGGATAATGCTCGTTATTATTCGCATCATAATAGCCATGCGCATAATAAAGCGCAAATAACGTATGAATGAATAGCCAAGCCATCGCCAGTGTGCCAAACGTCACCGCCAAATGAAACATCGAAAGCCACCCTGTCATCTACGCGGATATTCTCATCTCGTGCACGATGGCTATTAGACTCAACACCGAAGTTAAGCAGATAAGCACCAACATGATGGATTTTTTCTAATATTCTGCGTGTGCTCGCTTTTTTGATTTTTTCAAGATCGATGATCGCAAACATCCCAAAGGTCAGCAGTAGATAAGTCAATAAAAACGCATCCCAAGTCAAAAGATAAATCGTCTCCCACTGAATAGATGGAATGAAGCGACGCAAAAATCTTACATCGGAGATCAGCACATAGACCAATGCTGCTGTCATGATTGATATGATCAGATGGGTGCTATTTCTTAACAGCTGCTTTAACTTATCAAATGCACTGTCTTTCATTTGCTTTTTAAACATTGGGTGATGTGGTTATTAATAAAATATCACATATTATAAAACCCGCCAATGACGGGTTTTTGATGCATGTCTTGACTGATATTAAAACCGTACGGTATCCACGCCTTCATCGCCTGCCTTTAGCATGATGTTCGCTGACTGCGCTGCAAAGATGCCATTACAGACCACGCCAACGATATTATTTAGCGTCTTTTCAAATTCGTCAGGGTTACTGATGTCCAAATCATAAGTGTCCAAAATCACATTACCATAATCGCTAACAAATCCTTCACGATAGACCGGATCACCGCCTAACTTGACCAGCTCTCTGGCAACGTATGATCGCGCCTGTGGCAAGACTTCTACTGCAACTGGGAATTTGCCAAGCTTTTGCACGACCTTGGAATCATCAACCATGCACACAAAAGATTTGGAAGCTGCTGCGACAATTTTTTCGCGTGTAAGCGCACCGCCACCGCCTTTGATCATGTTGCCCTGCGCATCAATCTCATCTGCACCATCGATGTACAGATCAAGCTCACCCACAGTGTTTAGATCAAAAATCTCAATGCCTAAAGCGCGAAGCTTATCTTCGGTGACTTTAGATGATGATACTGCGCCTTTTAGTCGAACATCTGCCAATAACTCAATCAAGCAATTCACCGTGCTGCCCGTGCCAACACCTAAAATCATGCCATCTTCGATGTAGCTTAAGGCGGCTTTGGCAGCAGCTTGTTTTTGGGTGAGTTTTGGATCGACTGTGGTCATGATGCACCTATGGCTAATGTTTATTGAGGGAATATTATTTTACGATAATTACATCAAAAATGATAGCATTCATTAAAATAATTAATAAAATCATATACTTATATGAAATTTAGGCAAAAAAATGACTTCATCAGCACATCTTCGGCACACTTTGTATCTACTACCGTTGCTACCTTCCGGTCCTGGCGGGGTTCATAGTACAAAGTTGCGAAGTTACCGATGAAGCCAAGCCCATATTATACTTAAAAAATCATAATTTGCAAGTATATTTTTACGTTGCGCTGATCAAGGCTGTGTTGGGATGAATTGGGCAATCTGCTTAGCAAGTTCGGGGGCTATAACTTCGGTGCCAAACACACGGCATTCAGCCAGCTCAAAGCCACTAGGCGATAAACCATCTAAAATCGCTGCCATGCGTGCAACGATCGGCATATGACAAACGATGATTACCGTAAGCTCATCGGTCTCCATGCCAAACTTATGACGGATGGCGCAGTCAATATCATCAAGTCCGATGTTTGGATCATCATCCGGCGTGATGCTGCTGATGGTGATAAAGGCAGGATTCTGTTCTGCATCCACCAATGACTCAAGGATAATCGCTGCGGTCTGATTAGCGCGGTTATATGGACTGGCAATGATCGCATTAACGGGCGATTCTTTGCTGTAATTTACCAAAAAATCTGCCGTCTCATGAGCTTGCTGCTTGCCAAAATCTGTCAAATCGCGACCAGCATCATCAGCACAATATGGCCCTGCTTGACCATGCCTTACAAAGATTAGCTTCATGTTGGCTCTCCATCATTGTCATTATCAACCTTAGCGGACTTGGCGTCTTTACTTGCCTTTAGCACTTCATCGAATTCTTCACTAAGGCGCGCGTTACTCTCATCGTGCGGCATGACGAATTCAACATCACTTCTAAATCCAGCCTCCATGAGATTTAAAGCGATACCAAGCGGTGCTTTATCTTCATATAGCACAGCATGCAGCGCATGAGTGATGGGCATGTAGATGCCCAGATCTTTGGCGCGCTCATTGACTTGAAGGATGGTATTTACCCCTTCGGCTGTCTGTCCTAGTTTTTTGATGGCGTTATCAAGGCTGATGCCCTTGCCAAGCATGTTGCCAATGCGATAGTTGCGACTAAGCACGGAATTACAAGTGGCGTACAAATCCCCGACACCTGATAAACCCAAGAAGGTCAAAGGATTGGCACCTACCGCCGCACCAAACCGACTCATCTCCGCCAAGGCGCGCGTCAGTAGCATCGCCTTAGTGTTATCCCCTACATCATAAGCGGCTGCCATGCCCATGGCGATGGCATAGATGTTCTTTAAGGCGCCACCAAGCTCCACCCCTTTGACATCATCAGAGGCAAATACTCTAAAAAATGCACTGTGTAACGCTTCTTGCACTGCCATACGAAGCGCTTCAGAATCACTGGCGATCACGGTGGCAGATGGCATGTTATCCATGATCTCAAGTGCAAGGTTGGGTCCGCTCACCACACCAAAATCCACCTGTGGCAGTACATCAGTGATAATGTCACTCATCATGGCGAAGGTGTATTTCTCCATGCCTTTAGTCAGTGAGATGACTGCCTGATGCGTGATGTATGGCTTGATCTGATGTAGCATCTCTCTAAACGCCGAGCTTGGCACAGCCACAAAGATGATGTCTTTGCCCTCGACCGCTGATTTTAGGTCATGGCTGAATTTAAGATTCTCATCGAGCTTATGATTAGGCAGGTATTTTTTATTAATGCGAGTTTTTTTCATCGCTTTGACAGTGGCTTTATCGCGCACCCAAAGGGTTGCATCACAGCCATTACGCGCTGCCATGTTTGACATGGCCGTACCAAAGCTGCCACCGCCCAAGAACACCAATCTTAGCGGCGCGCCATCTTGAGTGTTTGATTCATCAATGCCAAGCTTAGAAGGGTTCATTTTTTTCTTTTTTAAGCCTGCAAATTCAGCGATGTTCGAGATGATGGGCGCGTTCTCTATGCCGGAATCTTTGATGGCATGCACCGCTTCATCAATACTACTGCTTGCAGCATCGACAATTTTTTTTACTTTTGAATTGTTAACCGCTTTGGGTAATTTCATGGCAAGCCCTTTGATGGTTGTTATGATCCATTAATATGATAAACGTGAATTAATCGCAAAAGCTCACAAAGTCATTGATGTCAATGCTCTCACGCACAGGCATCTGTACATCGCTTGAGCCAACATAAACAAACCCACAAATCGTGTCTTTATCCGCCACATCAAAATGCGCTTTTACTACTGGTTCATTACAAAGTGGCCCTGTACGCCACACCGTGTGATAGCCCAATGATTCTAGTGCAAGCAGTAGGTTCTGAATGGCGGCACCTGCACTCAATAACTGCTCAAATGGTGGGACTTTTTCGTGTTCTTTGATGTCAGTCGCCACCGTGATAATCATTGGCGCGCGCATTGGCATGTTTAGTAGCTTTTGGCGTGCGGTGTCATCAAGGGCATCAGCTGGCGCGTTTACTTCTTCTGCCTGTAATAACACTCTGCCAAACTCAATCAAAGCCTGTCCAGTAAGCACGGTAAATTTCCAAGGCTTTAGCTGCTTATGATCAGGCGCAGCAAAAGCAGCTTGAAATGCGGCAGCAAGCTCGTCATCGTTTGGTACGGGTAGAACAAGCTTACCGATGCTGCGACGCTGATATATGGTGGTTAATACAGTGTTGTTTTGGTTATCCATGGCAATCCTCATCATCCTTCTACTCGATGCTCTTCAGCAAGATAATCCTCAGACTGGATCTCAAGCAGGCGAGAACGCGTACGCTCAATCTCAAAGGCAAGCTTCTCACCTTGATACAGCTCCAATATCGACTGTTCGGCACGCACCAGCAGCTTCACACGGCGATCATAGAACTCATCGACCAAGTAAATAAAGCGGCGCACAGGATCCATCAAAGTATCGTTCAATGCAGGCACGTTATCGACCATCACTGTATCAAAATCATTGGCAATCTCAATAAAATCTGCCGCTGAACGTGGTTGCATACATAGGGCGCGAAAATCAGTAAGCAGCATGGTCTCTGTACGTTTGATGATGGCAATCTCACGACCTGCGATGGTGATTGGCGCATCTGTCACCGTCTGCCCTGCCGCCAAAGTATCAAACCGCTCTGACAGCCAGCCTTTGGTATCGTCTGACAGAGGATGAGTGTATAGCTTGGCTTGTTTTAATAAACGTAAGCGGTAATCAATACCAATATCAATGTTCATCACGGCGGTGTTTTTTTCGACCTGCTCGATGGCTGGCAAGAATCGATTACGATGAATGCCGTTCTTATACAGGCCTGCCGGCTCAATGTTCGATGTCGCAACTAGGGTAATGCCACGCCCGAACAGCATGGTAAATAGATCACCCAAGATCATCGCATCAGACACATTCGATACAAAAAACTCATCAAAACAAATAACGATCGCCTCTTCGTGGATGATGTCGGCAACTTTTTGAAGCGGATCAGATTGACCTTGAAGCTTGACCAGCTCGGACTGTACACGCTGCATAAAGTGGTGAAAATGCATGCGCATCTTACGCTTGATGGGCAGGCTCTCATAGAACATGTCCATCATCCACGTTTTGCCACGACCAACCCCGCCCCACATGTAGAGACCTTTTGGTGGTGTTGGTTTTGATTTGAACAGACTGGCAAAAAATCCTTGCTTGTTGTTCTCATCTGCACGCACAATTTCGTGGTGCAGATTGTCAAGATAAGTCATCGCCTGTAGCTGTACCTGATCTTCACTAAAATTCCCTGTTGCAAGTGCCGCGCGATAACGCTCTAACGGAGTCTGAATGGTCATAATTATCCTTAAATCTTGGTATGTGCCGCTAAGGCATTCTTTAGATCAGTAAGCTTACCATGAAAAAGATGCCCAACGTCTGGCATCACAGTGCTATCGAATCCTCGTTCGTTGGCAAATTGCTGCAGCAGACTAGGCGCAACCAACCCATCCTTATTGCCATAGATAACAAAAGTATTATTGGCTTCGATGGACAGCTGACTGGCATCGTTACGAACGATGGAAGGTGCGATCAACGCTAGATTATCAAGCTTAACATCATCAAATACTGATGATTTATGAATCAGATCCGCCATGCGACATGCCACAAAGCCACCAAAGCTAAACCCGCCCATCCACAATCGTCTGGCCCCAGTCTTCGTCAATGCCCAAGCCAACACCGTCTGCGCATCGACAAACTCGCCATCGCCATACTCTGAAACGCCAGTCGAGCGCCCCACCCCACGATAGTTAAAACGCACCACATCCATGCCCGCATCACGGCAGAACCTGTACATGGTACTTACCACTTTATTATTCATCGTACCGCCATCTAATGGGTTGGGGTGGCAAATAAGCGCAAGCATGTCAGAAGGCTGTCTGTCCCCATCCTGCCAAATCGCATCGACTTCGAGTACGCCATGGGGTGCATTTATAAGCGTGATTTCGTTTTTCATGGTAAAAATTTACTTAAATTTTGCATTATAACACAATTTTTTGATAAATGAGTTGTGTAGATTCTATGCATTTTTTGATGGATACCGCAATGATTGCTAAGGCTGGGTAATCTTATTCACAAATTTATTACAAGGTCTGCTAAGAATATTAAGTATAATCGAGCCAATCTCATGGTATTTGAGATTACTCCATTATTACCCATAAGGAAAACCCATGAAAAAATTAGCTCTTATCGCATCAGCAGCTGTATTATTAAGTGCTTGTGCCAGCACCCAAAGCGCATCGCCGGTCATCGCCCGTGGAGACGCGACTTTCGAGACGACAGGACTTGGCAAAACCAAACTCATCGCCCAAGAAAACGCCCTAAACGCCGCCAAAAAGCAATGTGGCATGCGCACCCCTGTTATCGTTAAAGACAGCACCACCTATAATGGCGTCATGGATGAGCGCACGGGCCGTGTCATCGAACAAGGCATCAACGTGGTTGGTGCGATTTTTGGTACCGCGACACCTAGGCTTAGCCGCGATGATGATTATGAGTACAACATCAGCTTTAAATGCCAATGAGCCCAAACCAATCTAAGCCAACTATAAAACAGCGTGATTAAACTCTAATGCAAATCACTGCACAAAAAAAACGCAAGCTTTTATCTTGCGTTTTTTAATTTAGTCGAGATGCATTGCGATCAAAAACTCTGTATTTGCGCAATCCAACAAATTGATGGCTTATTTGTCATGCTGTTTTTGGCGGTATTTGACTTGCCAAAATATCACTTAAATTGACTTCAAGCCACTCCACCAAGTCCGCCACTTTGTCGCTTGCTTGTTTACCCCAGTCGGTCAAGGTATATTCCACATGGGGCGGAACGGTGTCAAAGGACTTGCGAATGAGCATACCATCTGATTCTAGCTGTTTTAGAGTCTTGGACAGCATACGCTCGGGCACACCTTCTGTCTCACGGCGCATCTCGCTAAATCGTTTGGTGCCTGATTGCAATACAACCAGCACCAAAATTCCCCAACGGCTCGTTAGGTGGTTTAAAATCGCACGGCTTGGGCAATCTTTGGCAAGAACTTTGCCTCGGTCGTCATCGTGGTGTTGCATGGTTTTACCTTTTATTAAATTAAACATTCTGGTTTGAAAGCTTAAAAATCTTGTTTTTTATCATTTTTCAACCCCTCCAAAAATATTGCACAATTGTCTTTTTGGCTTTCGTGCATATATATTTCTGAAATGTTTTTATGACAAAAGTGACGACAATTGAAGAATAATATAATATTAGACTCTTCTTTATCATCCAGATTTGTAATAATTTTTCTGCTTTGAGTAATTATATAGGATTTACATGGACTGACATTAAAAATAATCGTTAGAAAACCTTTAGGTTTGCCAAAATAAACTGGAATATTTGATATTATTAGTGCGGGTTCGTTAAATTTATACTCTTTAATAAAAATTTCCCTTTCTTTATATTTTTTAATAATCTAATTTGACCAAGATTCCTGATTTTGTAAGCTAATTTTATATAAAAAAGCAAATAGATTCTTATGTTTTTTTATTTTTTCTAAATCCTCTTCGCAAAATCCAATCTCTTTGATGGCAAGTCCAACCATAGTAACTAAACTGCTTAAATATCCTTGTTCAAATTCAAAAAAATCATCCTTATCAATATCATCTTTTAATTGATTAAAAATTTCATTCTTTAAAATAATTCATCTTGATATGATTTTAGTTTCTTAATTTCTATTGGGTTTTTCAAATGCAATAATAAAATAAACTGTATAATTTTTACTTTTCATTTCTTGCAAGGCTTTTAAGTGGATAATCTCTTGCTTTATTAATTAAAGGACTAAATTGTCTATCAATAAAAGGTGTGATGAATAAGCTTTCAATTTCGCTATCAAATTTATATAAGTTATTTTGATTTGCTAAATTTTTTGGGGCAACTAAATCAAATCTATCGCCTTGCTTGCGAAAGCAACAAATTCTACCTTCTTGATTTTGCCAATTTCTTAAATGAAATTGTGGTATAAAATGATGTTTGACAGGATTTGACATAAAAATTTTCCAAGATTAAGGGTTTGGTAAAATTCCAAATCAATGGTCTAATGAAAGCTTACTAAAAATAAGTACATACCGTTTAAAACTACCTTGTCATACACAACTTACCAAATTTTTGCACTCCTTTCCCATACTCACAAATAAGTAAGTACTACCCATAAACAATCATTTATCCTATAATGCACGGTTTTACATTGACTTGGAAAATCATGTCATCGCCCAAAAATTCAGAGTTGTTTTTACTGTTATTACTTGGTGTTTTATCCACCTTTGGTCCGCTTGTGATGGATTTGTGTTTGCCAAGCCTGCCACAACTTGCCGACTTTTTTGCCACGTCCACGTCCATGACACAATTAACACTCACTACTGCCATGCTTGGGTTGGCTGTCGGTCAGCTGTTTTTGATGGGGCTGGTGTTGCCTGCCATATCGTCATTTGCAATGAATAGCGAAAGGCAAAATGCAGGGTCGGCGTCGGCCCTGCTTGGCTTTGCTCCTTTTTTCTTGGGGGGGGCGGTGGTGTCGCCCTTGGCGGGGATTGGCGATATTTTTGTGGCAACTGCGGTAGTAATGAGTGTGTGCGGTGCTGGCGTTGGGCGTGTATTGGGGATAAAAGATAGCATTGAGAATTTGTAAGAGTAAAAGCCGTTTGAATGTTCAAGCGGTTTTTCTTTTGGTTTATAAACGCACAACACATTAGAAACAATCCAAAAAACCAAAACCATCCATTCATGATATCACTTAAATTAGCATAAAATTTGGCTGTGCCATCACCTAATAACAGGCTAAATTTGCCACCAAAATTGGTGGTGTCATGCCCTGTAAAATCCGCAACAATCCAACGCGAATTTTATTTTTTGGGTCAAATATGTTACAATCCCCTAAATATTAACGATTTTATTTGCAGATGCGCATTGTGTGGCAATGCTAATTTTGCAGGATTCGTTATTTTTGGTGTCATAAAATATGGATAGTAACCTTGGCTTATTCATATTTTATCGCACTGCCATTCATTAGAATTAAAGGAGTGTCTATGAGTACGCCCGTACCCAAAAAACACAAACATGGTTTAAATCCCGCGGTGTTCTTGACATCAGCGGGATTAATTGCATTCATCAGCCTATTCGCAATCTTGATGCCAGATTTGGCGGATGCGACATTTAAGGCGGTGCAGTCCGCCATCGTTGATAATGCCAGTTGGTACTATGTGCTGACAGTGGCGTTGATATTGCTGTTTAGTGTCTATTTGGGATTATCTCGATTGGGTAATATCAAGCTAGGTCCCGACCACTCACAACCAGACTACAGCAATCTATCATGGTTCGCCATGCTGTTCTCAGCTGGTATGGGTATTGGTCTGATGTTCTTTGGTGTGGCAGAACCAGTCATGCACTTCTTGACGCCGCCACATGGTGATGGTAGTACGATCAGTGCGGCACGTCAGGCCATGCGTTTGACCTTTTTCCATTGGGGATTACATGCATGGGCGGTATATGCTGTTGTTGCTTTGATTTTGGCGTTTTTTGCTTATCGTCATAACCTACCACTTACTCTGCGCTCGGCACTGTATCCGCTGATCGGAGATAAGATCTACGGCCCCATCGGTCATACAGTTGATGTGTTCGCGGTGGTGGGGACGCTATTTGGTCTGGCGACGTCACTTGGTTATGGTGCATTGCAGGTCAATACAGGACTTAATCATCTATTCTCATTCATCCCCGTGGGGACGACAAGTCAAGTAGTGCTGATCGCCAGTATCTGTGCGTTGGCATCCATCTCTGTGATATCAGGACTGGATAAGGGTGTAAAGTTGCTCTCTGAGCTAAACCTGGGTCTGGCCGTGATACTCATGATATTCGTGCTATTGGCAGGCTCTACAGTGTTCCTATTGCAGGCCTATGTTCAGAACGTCGGTTCGTACATCTCGAGCATTGTCAGCATGACCTTTAATCTATACGCCTATGACAAGACTGATTGGTTCGGTGGTTGGACCATCTTATACTGGGGCTGGTGGTTAAGCTGGGCGCCATTCGTTGGTCTGTTTATCGCTCGTGTGTCTCGTGGTCGTACCATTCGAGAGTTTATACTTGGTGTGCTATTCGTGCCAGCTGGCTTTACCTTCCTGTGGATGACGGTGTTTGGCAACTCTGCCATTGACATGATTCTAAACCAAGGCAATACCATGCTTGGTGAAGTCATCAATCAAGACGTATCTTTATCACTATTTGCTTTCTTAGAACAGCTGCCCATGTCAGGCATATTTAGCTATGTGGCGCTGCTGATGATTGTCTTATTCTTTATCACGTCTGCTGATTCGGGTGCGCTCGTTATGGACATGCTGTGCTCACATGGCAAAGGCAGTAAAGGCGTACGTTATCGTCTTTTTTGGTCGATTGGTGCAGGCATGGTGGCCATTGCGCTACTATTAGCAGGTGGACTGGGTGCGTTGCAGACCATGGCGATCGCCAGTGGATTGCCCTTCGTTACCGTGCTGATGATTGCGATGTATGGACTGCTAAAGGCGCTGAACGTGGACGCCCAAAAGCAAGAAATTCTACAACAAAATCTAAGCGTTCCCCTACCTGCCCAAGGTAGTGGCGTGTGGCGCGAGCGACTGCATGTAATCATGAATTTCCCAAGCCGTCAGGCGGTGAGTCAATTCGTCGATACCACAGTCAAAAAAGCCTGCGAAGATGTCGCAGCAGAGCTTCGTGAGCTGGGCGTGGATGCGAGTGTTCTTAACGAAAAACGTGGCAGCGTCGTGCTAATGACCAACCACGGCGATGAGATTGATTTCGTCTATAAGGTTCGTGTATCGAGCCATGCACAGCCTGGATTCGTCAATAGCGATAATGATGAAGACTCAGCCGAAGATGCCAATGACAATCAGACCTACTACCGTGCCGAAGTACATCTAGGCGAAGGCGGTCAGGACTATGACATCATGGGCTGGAGCACCGAAGGGGTCATTAATGACATCGTCAGCCAATATCATCGCCACATGCACTTTTTGCATAGTTTGCGTTGATGGGCTAAAAACCGTTTGAGCAATCAAACGGTTTTTTTTATTTTAAAATCAAGGGGTTGTAAATCTATTAAATCGTAAGGTGCGTACCACACACGACTTACTAAGCTGATTTTATCGGTGCATATGACGCACCCAATATTGGTTTTATTTAAAAAACATTAAAAATCGATAACCTAAAAACTTTTTTAAAATTATTTTCATACTTACAAAACTGTAAGTACTTACATAAAATAAATTTACTCCCTATAATACGCTCATCAACACAAACCAACCCAATCGGAGTTAATTTATGAAAACCATTTTGTTATCAACCGTACTAGCAATCACCGTTTTGACAGGTTGCCAAGTTGCTCACAGCACTTAGCCAAACACAATCACCAAATCCATTCCAGGCAAGGTTGTTTAGACCCAAACCGAACAGAGTAAAGCCTAGCGCGATAAAGCCAACGCCCTTGCCTTTTATGAAATGGCGTTCAATCAGCACAAAGTCGCCGAAGCCACAGCTAAATATGCAGGCAAAACCTACCTGCAACACAACCCAACGGTGGCGGATGGCGGTCAGGCATTTGTGGACGCATTTGAGCCATTTTTAAAAGAACACCCACAGTCAAAAGCAACCGTTCATCGTGTGATTGCCGAAGGTGATTTGGTGGTGTTGCACGTGCATGGCCAGCTTGATGATAATGACATTGGTGAATCAGTGGTGGATATTTTCCGTTTTGATGACAACAGCAAAATCGTGGAGCATTGAGACACCATTCAAGCCGTGCCGGAGACAACCGTGAATCGTGATACACCAATCATGGATGATAATCTATGTTAATATTTAACAACACAACACTTAATTGCCCAAAAAAATTTTGCGAAAGCATGGCGAAATTTGTTACAATGGATGAAATTTTAACTTATTATTGACATGACAACGCATTCACACAACGAAGAGCCACAGGATAAGCCCCAAGGATTATTAGAGAATTTCGCCCAAATTAGCGGATTAGACAGTGATCGACTGACAGAAGATCTGTTCGTGACTTGGCAGCAGACGCTTGTCAGCATCAAGCACAGCTATGCCGCTGCAACGAGCAATTTGATTGATGAGATTGAGGTGCCCGTCATACAGTCGCAGATTAATGATGCGCTCTATACTTATGTCGTTAAGAAAGTCGACATGGTTCACGATCTGAAGCTTGAGATTCATGAGGGCTGGCTACGTTTGTCAACGACGGTGAATGTTAAGGGGATTTTCGCCAGTGTGGCGAGTAACTTTGAATTGGTGCATCTACAGCTTGATCGCCACACTCAGCGTGTCGTATTACGACAGATCAGCGATACAGACGTGTTGGAGCTGCACAGCAAATCATGGTGGCAAGCGCCTTTGGCAAAATTTGCGGTCAATACCTATCGCACGCTACTTAAAAAAGACCCCCTGCCTTTTATCTTGAATAAGATCAAGATTAAAGGCGTTCCTTTCACCGAGCATAAAGGCAACGTCATCTATCTTGAGATTGGGCGCTGGCTAAAAAACAGCGAGCAAATCATGAACATCATCAAAAAAGTGCAAATCAATCAAGGCATTCTAGCCAAAGAACAGCTTATCTTACGTGCTAAGCCTAATTTTGGTGAGATTCTAAGCTTGGGCAATCAGGATAACCCTATCATCACTGAAAAAGACAACCCAAATAAGCCATTCAAAAAATAAACCCAATAAAAATAAAAAATCCCCGATTTGGGGATTTTTAGATTTTTGATTATCAGCCGACACGAAGTATGTCAGCATTCATCCCATCCCATAGCTGATGAGTGGCGATGGCAAGTACGCCTATGTCGCCTTGTTGTTGCATGTCAGTTAGACTCTGCCATACTCTTAGGCGAGTGGCAGAGTCTAGCCCTGCAAAAGGCTCATCAAGCAATAAGATGCTTTTTGGCGACAGCAGTAGGCGAGCCAACGCCACACGGCGACCTTGACCGCCTGATATTGCCATGCCGTACTCACCCAGTGGGGTATCTAGCCCCTTAGGCTGAGATTTTGCCCAGTCAGACAGCCCTACTTTATCCAGTACCGCCCACAACTCATCATCACTCGCCGCAGGCTTACCAAGACGTAAATTATCCGCCAAACTCTGATCAAAGATATCCACACTCTGCCCTAAGAATCCCAGCGAGCGACCAAAGTCCACACTCTGATAATCAACGCCATTAATCTGTATCCGCCCACCGACTAATGGTATCTCACCTGCTAGCGTAGCCAGCAAGGTGGACTTACCCGCCCCTGATGCTCCAATGATGAGAGTGGGCGCATGATGGCTTAGCGTGGCATTGATGCCTGTCGCCACCATAACCGCTGTCGGCATTTTCACCGAGACATCAGTTAGTGTGAGGGTGGGACTACCGGTTAATGTCTGCTTAGGCTCATTGGCATTGACCATCATCAAATCGTTAATGCGCTCTTTGGCATTGACGCTTCTGCCGTATGCCAATGGCTCAGCAACCAGTGCAGAGATGATTTCCATGAGTCCGAACACCCCCAGAGTTAAGGCAAGGATGATGGCAGGATTTAGATTAGCATAGCTGTTTAACGTCTCTACACGAAATGAAACAATCGCATTCTGTTCAAAATACTGCCCTACCACTGCCAATAACGCCACCGCAGCTAAGGCGATGATCAGCTGAATGAGTGCTTGGGTGCGTCTTTTTAGGCGCAGCACATTAGCGGTATGCGTTGAATGCTTGGCATCAAGGGCGTTCATCTGCGTTACCGCATCACTCCATCTGCCCCATGTCAGTAGCGAAGTCAGTGCTGGTAGAGTGTTTAGTAGGGTATTTTTACGTTCGACAATGAGCTTATTCTCTGTCTTGGCAAGTGTAATGCCGCGGCGCAAGGTCATGATGGCAAGCACCAACGATGATGCCATACATACCACCGTCATGGCAGCCGAAGGTAAGCTTATTAGCACCAACAGCGACAACACGATGACAGCCACGCTTGCCACGATGAGCGGCGACACCACGCGCAACGAGAATTCATCCAAGACATCAATGTCTCTAACCAGACGCTGCATCGTCTCGCCACTGCTGCGCGTCATCGCATTATTGTTCATGCGTGCTGACAAAGGCAATCTCGCCCAATGCGAAAAAAATCGAACCCGAAGATCCTTTAACAGTCCAAATACCGCATGATGCGACACCATCAGATCGCCATAACGGGCAAAGGTTCGCACGATGGCGAAGCCACGAATGATGGCAGATGGCATTAGGTAGTTAAAGGCATGACTGCCTAGAGCAATAATCCCCGCCACACTTGCCATGGTGATAAACCACCCTGCCAGCATGACCAGCCCTAGCACCGAAAGCACGGTCGCAATGCCCAATACCCACGCGATGAACCACAGCACCTTTTGACTGGCGAACAGTTCAATCAGACGAAATGACTGCTTACTGACGTAGGTCTGATTGGAGTGACCAGCTTGTTTATCCAAAAATCCTTGCACGTCTTGTCTGCCTTGTCCATTCATGCTGCACCGCCTTGCTGCTCACCAAGCTCATAAACTTTTTCAAAATTATCAGCAGCCACCTGCGCCTTGTCATGCGTTACCCAGATTACGGTCTTACCGGAACTTAATCCGGCCAATAACGCCCAAATCATCGACGCTGTCTTAGGATCTAAATGCTCAGTCGGCTCGTCAAGCAGCCAGACTTTAGCATCTTGGAGCAGTAGCTGAGCAATCGCCAATCGGTGACCTTGACCACCTGATAGTCCGCCGCCACGCTCAGCAAGCACAGTGTTTATGCCATTTGGCAACTGATTGACAATATCCCACAGGGCGACATCTTTAAGAACTTGGACGAGCTCATCATCGCTGGCAGATGGCTTGGCAAGGCGTAAATTATCCGCGATCGACATCGGTAGCAGCGGCACGGTCTGAGACAGATAGCCGATATCCGCACGTAGTCTTGATGCATCAAGATCAGCATAACGCATCAATTTACCATCAGCATGGACGATAACATCGCCCTCAAAGTCACCAAAGCCAAGCAAAATATGCAGCAGTGTTGACTTACCCGCGCCGCTCTCGCCCATCACCGCGGTACGTTCACCCGCACCAAATGTCAAGCTCGTGGGCGAGAGACGCACACGTCCATCATCGCCAAATGCCGTAATGTTCTTAAGTTCAAAGGCAGGCGGGCTCTTTAACGTCATGGCAATGTCACCCAAAGCCTTGGTTTTAAAATTAAGCATTGGGGCGATCGATTTGGCAGATGCCGTTGCTTGCCCTTTAACGTGATATTCCGCCCCCAGACGACGAAGTGGCGCATAGAACTCAGGCACGAGTAGTAGGATAAATAATGCCGTGCTATAAGTTGTCAGTAGCTGCCCTTTCGCCCATGGTAAAATCCCCATCAAGCCAAAGCCAAGATACACCGCCACCAACGCTATCGATAACGCTGATAAGAACTCTAACACCGCACTATTTAAAAAGGCGATTTTTAACACATCCATCGTACGCTTGCGGTAATCTTCTGAGCTATTGGCGATGTCTGATACGGCAATGTCCACCGCTCCGAGTCGTGACAAGGTATTCACTCCGCGAATCCAGTCTAAGAATCGCCCGCCAAGCTGCGCCAAGGCATCCATCTGCTCACGGCTCTTGCGAGTGGTGGCGATGCCAATAATCGCCATAAAAATCGGCACAAGTGGCGCTGTCACCAACAAAATTACCGCCGCCATGGGGCTATAGAACGCCACACATCCCGCCAAAATCAAAGGCGTAGTCACGGCGGTCATTTTTTGAACATTAAACCGAGCATACCCAATCAGATGATCAGGCTCATCAATTACCTTTGTCGATAGCGCGCCATCTGCGCCAAAATAACGTCTCGCCTGCCCAAGCTCACCTAATTTACCCAGCAGCTTGGCACGTACTGAGCTTGCTACTTTTAGACCTGCATCACTTAATAGATAATCTTTGGCATAACCGATGCCAATACGCCCTGCCATACACCCAAACAGCAAAGCCAAATTCAACCACAAGCCACTACCGGTCACCCGATCAGACAATGGCACGCCTTGAACAAAGCTCGTCAGCCACCCATCAAAGAGCCACACGAGCACACACGCCTGTCCCACCAAAACAACCACACTAGCAATGTCAAGCAAATACGCCATCATCATGGCTTTTTTGGCCGGTTTAAAAGTCGCCTTCAAAAACGCATTCGCCATGATGTCTTCTTGGGAGCGCCTGGGTTTTTTGCGCTTTGGTTTTGAGGATTGTGGCGATATTGATTGCCCTGCGTTGGGCGGCGCCGTGGGCGATCCGGTCGGAGTGATTGGCTCGGTCATGATATTATTATTGTTAAAATTTAGCGTTACATTATCGCTAAATTCAATGATAATTTCAAGGTAAAAACAACCCTCTGCAAGTCACGCCATCAAGACCGCAACACTCATGTCATGCATCGCACCACAACCAGACTGACGTTATCAAGCTGTGCCTTTGCTCCAGATTGTTTTAGCTGTTTGATGCTGTCATTTAGCCATTCTTTTAGTGGCAGATCTTTTGTTATTGGCAAAAAATTACCCTCCAACACATCACAAAAGCCATCACTAGATAAGAGCAAACACTCGCCCGCCTCTAGCTTGATCTTTTGATGACTAGCCATCGTTACTGCTGACTCATCACCCAATTCATCAACACAAAAATATCCTGTCAGCGCTCCATAACAGCTGGCATGATCACCGTCCTCTGCCAAATCCTGTGCTTTTAGTTCATTAATAAAGCTATGATCCTTTGTCAGGCAATGCCAACCATTACGATATAAATACGCCCGACTGTCGCCCAAATGCTTAATCATCACGCTGTCATTATCAGTGTAGGCACACACCAGCGTACTGCTACTGCCATCAAAGCCCGCCTTATCCGCCAACGTGTCATTTAGCCGATGTTGCAAACCATTAAAATCCACCGCCCCTTGCTCATCATACATAGTCTGCACAAGTTGAAGCAGCGTGCGTGATGTGATGTCTGACTTGGGGCTGACTGCCACGCCATCTGCCACCGCCACACAAAAATCATCGCATTCGCTAAGCGCTGAGATAACGCCCTTATGCTGATAAATCTTGGTATTGACAAGGACAGCGTCCTGTTGATATGGCATACCGCCACGCCAAGTTAGAGCTTGGATCTGGTAAGTCATGTTCTCTCCCAATAGCCCAAAAATGGGCTATTTTATAAGACGATAAATTATTATCTATGTAGAAATTTTCTCATTTAAAAGCTGAATCATTTTTTCACCGTGTTCTTGGATGGTGTTTTTATCCCACGCCTTATAGGTAAACATCAGCAATTGCTTGATGCTGACAGACTGATGACGAGCAACATTGTCTTTATAGCCTGACTTTTTTTCATCGGGCATTCTGTTGTTTAATGATGAATTTTGGCTATGATTGATTAAGCACAGATTGCCAAAATTATTAAGAATTTTTCCATTCTCATCATCATTGTCTGATAATTTTTCACCATTGATTGGATTTTGCGGATAATAATGCTCCACCGAATTTCTGGAAGTGAATTTAAATTCTTTTAAGAATTTTGATAAATCTACGCCTGTTTTAAAATTTTCATCATTTCGCCAACACCATCTGCCTTGCTTACGCCACAAAATATAATCCAAACGATTAAATATAAAGTTCTCCACAGCCGTGCCTGTATTTAGGAAAGCACATCTTTTATCATCATGACTTAAATTTAAAACCAAAACTTCTTGATTGTAAATAATATCAAAATATTCTTTTGAAAAATCATTCTGATAAAAGCGATTAAAATAAAATTTATCACACAACTGTTCCAAAAACTTAATATACTCATTGGCAGGCAGCTTAAATGCACAGCCATCCACCTCGTGTTTTTCCAGTTTTTTTCGACTTTCATCATTTAGCCATTTTAAATAGGCAAATAGCCAATATTTATAGTTTCTGGCTGGAAATGAGTAATGAAACATGGTTTGTAGCATAATAATTTTAGCGTTTTCTTCCGCAAAAGTATTTCTAAAATCATTTTTTTTATCTTTTTTGAGCCATTGATAAGTATAGATACACCAATCATCCTTGCTTTCATGCCCATCGTGTTTAATCACATAACGGTCAAATAATAAACGAATGTTTAGCAAATGTACGGTAAATTTTCTGATTTCATTTTGATTGTCATATAAACCTGATTTTTCAAACTGCGTATTTAGATTGCCTGCGTCTAAGCGATGTATATCAGCGTTAATGCAATTTTTATCTTTTAAGAATAAATACAAAACTTGCACTAATAAGTTAGGAAAATCAATAATAGAAGTAAAACGCTCCCCATCACCTTTTTGATTGTCATCACTACTAAAAATTATTTTCTTTTTTTGTAAAATATTCTCTAAAGTAGGCATATTTTCAGTTGAAACCGTACCACTTGATTCTATACTCTCTTGATTCTCTTTCGACTTATCATCAGTTTTTTTAGAATAAACCGTTTTATATTTATCTCGCAACTTGTTAAACTTATCCAATTGATAAAATGAAAAATATTCTCCTTCATCGGATTTTTTGCCACTTTCATCTATTTTATCATTGGGGAAAAATAAAGCGTCTCGCAATTTAGGCTCAAAAGACGACACCGCATAACGACTCATGTCCGAACAAGAATTCCAAATGGCAGAGAAAATCGCTCTGTCGTTATCATCTTTTAATTCACTCATCAATTTCGCCTTGATGATTTCGTGCTGTTCTAATTGCTCGCCACGATTGTTCATGCGTTCAAAATATTGATTTAAATCAGCGTTGTTGGGCAGTTCTACTTGCATGATTTGAACATTTTTCCAAATAGTTTGCCAGTAATCATCTGCGTTTCCATCTTTTATATCAAATAGACTGTCTTTATTCTTAATCAGATAACTATAAACTTTGGCAATTTGACTATCGCTATTTAATTCGCTTTGTTGTTTGATGATATTAAGCTCATCGCTTGAATTTTGGCGATGTTCAAAAGACAGATTTGATTTAAAAGAATGATTAAGAACCGATAAAATCAAAAACAGCGTGGTCAATCTTTGTTGCCCGTCAATGACTTCAAAAGCATTATCTGCACGCTTTTTAACCGTTAAAGCCCCAAGATAATAATTGTTGCCATCATGATTTTTGATGTCGTTAATCAACTGATTGACTTCTTCTATGTCCCACGCATAATTACGCTGATAAATGGGAATGACATAGCGATTATCGCCATCAAAAAGTTTTTTGACGGATAAATATTCAATTGCATTGCTATCATTGTTAGATTGGTTGGTCATTGTATTCTCCATTAGTTGCTAGTAAACTCTTTTAAAAAGGGCATTAAATACCCATCGGCGCTTTTAAAATCGTGCTTAACTTTTGCTATTCTAAAATTTAATATCTCATCGGCTCTTTGGGTAAGGCAAATGGTATGATATAGGCTATTTAGTTCGGTTTCCTCATCATCTTTATAACCAAAATCTTTCATGGCATAATTTTCAATGGTGGCAAACGAAATCCTAGTTTGGCTCAATCTTAGACAGTATACCCATTGGGCAATTTTTCTAACCGCTTGTTCAAGTTTATAATCGCCAAATTTATCATAATATGCCATGACCATAATACGAAACAGCGTAAATAGATAAAAATCGCCTACTCGTCCAGTATTGGTTTGCAAAGTTTTAAATAAAGGTTTAGGTTCTGTCCTTTCATCATCTTTGGCTTGAATGGTCATGCAGATTTTTTCATTATTTACCTTGCCATTGTCGCCAAACAGCTCATCATACAGGCAGCGATAATAAAAGATGTATTCAAAAAATCCATCGCCATCAATAAAGGTCATCGCCATATCATTGTACTGTGCTTGACCAAATGCACGATTTGGATAGCTTTTTTGTTCGTCTTTATTTAAGCCTTGAAAGGTATTGATGTTGTCTTTAATGAACTTTTCACCGTGTTGAAACTTTTTCCAACGGCGATGACGATACAAAATATCATTCATAATCAATTTTAGCGATATTGGGTGCGTTACCGCATGCTCCCATTCTGCAACGGTTGTATTTATTTTTAGATTGGATTCCCCTTGCATATGCCTTAAATGATACGCCTTTAACAAATCATAAGCTTCCAAACTTTTGCCACGAGAGTTTTGCGAATCAAAATACTGAAAGGCTTCGTCAATGTCGGTTAAAATAACAGTTGCAAAGGTACATTTGCCAAGGATAAAGTTCTTAAAACCATCACCAAGCCCCAAATCTGCCACATAGCTTTCTAGGTATTCATAATTTTGCTTGATATGCTCAACACTTTGGCTATGGTTAAATTTATTGTTAATAGAATTAGGTTCGCCAAATGGATTTTTATTGCCATTTAATACATACAACAATAAAAACAAGCTGGTCAGTCGCTGTTGCCCGTCTACGATGTCATATTCATCTTTACCTGCATCTTTATGCAAAACAATCACGCCCAAACGGCATTCTTGGGTTTTATCCTTTATAAAATAGGAGTAAATATCATCAACAAGCTGTTTGATGTGCTTGGTTTGCCATTTATAGGGGCGTTGGTAATCGGGAATGGTCAGCTTACGGTCAAACATCTTATTGACGGTTTCGATTCCAACTTCTACATTTCTTTCGGTCATAATAACTCCCTGGGATTGTATGGTTTTGGGGTTTGGCTATGCGGTACTTACTCGATAATAGGTATTATTGCATGTTACTACGATAACCCTATAAGGCTCTCCAGCCCCAAGTTTTTGCTGTTTTTTACTTATACATGCAGGACTTGACTACATCATCTCGCTCTAAAATTACACAAAAAACCGTTCTCCCTAAGCTATGTCTGTGAGTGAAGCGGTTTTTTGTTATGGGTAGGTATAGCTCACCACGGATGAAAAACCTTTGTTGTATTTTGAGCGGATTGACTATAAATATCTAGGTAAATGTATTTCTCAGACACGCTCCGTCTTGCAAAAAGTATCTTATTGAACAATGCCAATTATATTAAAGTTCAAATTTATTCTTGTCAAACAACAACTTTGCATAAAAAAATAAGGGCAATCACTGAACCGCACCCCAAAGCTCGCCACTCACACTGACCTTTGGGGTGCTTTCTATGGCAAAATACACAACCGACTTTAAACTGTCTGTAATAGCATATTATCTAAACTGTACCGGTACAGGTTGGCATTATCAAATGTTTCATTATCAACAAACCTTAAAGAACCATGGCATTACCCAAAGTATGTCAAGAAAGGGTAATTGTCTTGATAATGCAGTGATTGAAAGTTTCTTTGGGACATTAAAAGAAGAGATCTTTTATGAGCAAAGCAAATTTACAAGCCTTAATGAACTTAAAAAATTAATTGATGAGTATATACACTACTACAATTATGATAGAATAAAGACCAAACTAAAAGGACTAAGTCCTGTCAGATACAGAAACTTAGTCCTTAGTCAAACCACTTAGCTTTATTAACCTAACCTTTAATCTTGTGTCTAAGATTTGGGTCGGTTCATCACTCGCCCTTTATAAACCCCTAAAACATCATACTCGGGTTAAACGCTCGAACAGGCTCTTGTCTTAGCACATTGGGGTCGGCTTTGTAGTAACCTGCCGTTGATTTTGGCAATTTTTGCCCACGCATGACATCGGCGATTTTTTCCGCCATCATAATGGTAGTGGCATTTAGGTTACCTGTGATGATAAGGGGCATGATAGACGCGTCAACGACACGCAAGCCTTCTAAGCCATGTACACGCCCTTGTCCGTCCACCACCGCCATATCGTCCATGCCCATTTTACAACTACAAGACGGATGATAAGCGGTCTCGGCATGATTACGCACAAATTCATCAAGATCGGCATCGGTTTGGGCTTGACGGCTTGGGCTAATCTCACGCCCACGGTACTCATCCAAAGCAGGCTGGTGCATAATCTCACGAGTGATACGAATACCGTCTCTAAACTCTTGCCAGTCTTGCTCGTGCGACATATAATTAAACAAAATGCTGGGGTGGTCGTGGGGATTTAGCGATTTTAGGCGGATACGCCCACGAGACGGCGAACGCATGGAGCCAACGTGTGCTTGAAAACCATGCTCTTCTACGGCATTTGAGCCGTTGTAGTTAATGGCAACTGGCAAAAAGTGATACTGGATATTTGGCCATTCAAATTCAGGACGAGTTCGGATAAAGCCCCCTGCCTCAAACTGATTGCTTGCCCCAATGCCCGTTCCCAAGAACAGCCACTCTGCCCCAATGGCAGGTTGATTGTACCACTTTAGGGCAGGATACAGCGATACGGGTTTTTTGCATTCGTATTGTAGATACATCTCCAAATGGTCTTGCAAGTTCTCGCCCACCCCTGGTAAGTCATGCACAACAGGGATTTTAAATTCATCAAGCAAATTTTTTGCCCCAACGCCCGAACGCTGTAAAATCTGTGGAGATGCAATCGCCCCTGCCGAAAGTATCACTTCTCGCTTGGCATGGACGGTTGTGGGATTTGTGTCATTGCCTTGTAGATACTGCACGCCAATGGCACGCTTACCTGAAAATAGGATTTTGTCGGTTACGGCATGGGTTTTTATGGTGAGATTGGGGCGTGATTTTGCCATGTCTAGATAGCCCCGAGCCGTGCTAGAACGGCGTCCTTTTGGTGTAACCGTTCTGTCCATAGGTCCAAAACCTTCTTGCTGATAGCCGTTCAAATCATCAGTGCGTGGATAGCCTGCTTGCACGCCTGCTTCTACCATGGCATTAAACAGCACGTTACTACCAATTGCCGTGCCACGCTGTGAAGTTGTTACGCTCACAGGACCTGTGCCACCGTGATAGTCGTTTTCGCCCACATCACGGGTCTCGCTCTTTTTATAATAGGGCAAACAGTCAGCATAGCTCCAATCTTCTAGCCCGTCCATTTTTGCCCAATTGTCCAAATCCATGGCATTACCACGAATATAGCACATACCATTGATGAGCGATGAACCGCCAAGCCCCTTACCACGTCCGCACTCCATACGGCGATTATTCATATAAGGCTCAGGGTCGGTCAGATACGCCCAATTGTAGCGTTTGCCTTGCAAGGGGTACGCCAGTGCCGCAGGCATTTGCGTACGAAAATCCAAGCGATAATCAGGACCACCTGCTTCCAAAAGTAGCACGCTCACATCGCTGTCTTCTGTCAGACGCGTGGCAAGCACATTACCTGCCGAACCTGCACCGATGATGATATAGTCATATTCTGCCATGAGTATTTTCCTTGTGGTTTGATAAGTTTTGATTGATATTATTTAAAAATGGATTCAAATTTACCCATCTCCACCTGAATGGCTTTGACTTGGGTGTAATAATCCAGTGTCATCATCCCGTTTTCACGCCCAACACCTGATTGCTTATAGCCACCCACAGGCATTTTAGCGTCCGACTCGCCCCATGTATTGACCCAGCAAATGCCCGCTTGCAAGGCGTGGGTAATGCGATGAGCTTTATTTAAATCAGACGTAACCACGCCCCCTGCCAAGCCAAAAATCGTGTCATTGGCACGCTCTATCGCTTCATCTTCATCATCATAAGTCAAAATACTCATGACGGGTCCAAAAATCTCATCGGTAACAATACTCATCTCATCGGTGCAATCAGTAAAGACGGTCGGTAGCACAAACGCCCCCTTGGACAGCGACTCGCCATGCTCGACAAAATCATCCGCCACCGCACGTCGTCCACCAAACAGCACCGTTGCCCCTGCTTTTTTGCCCTGCTCCATATAATCAAGCACTCGCTCCATGTGGGCAAAGCTCACCAAAGGCCCCATGTTGGTTGTCCCATCAGTTGGGTTGCCCAAGCGAACTTTGGGCAGGCGTGCCAAAATGGCTTGTTCAAAGGCGTGTTTTTTGACACTTGGCACAAAAACTCGTGTGCCATTGGTACACACTTGTCCTGTGCTATAAAAGTTTGCCATCATCGCCACGTCCGCCGCCAGCTCAATGTCGGCATCATCACAAACAATCAAAGGCGACTTACCGCCAAGCTCCATGGTTACGTCTTTTAGTGATGATGCTCCTGCAAGGCTCATCACTTTTTTGCCTGTTGCCACCGAGCCTGTAAATGAGATTTTGGCAATGTCAGGGTGTTCGGTCAGATACACCCCCACATCACCACCACCTTGCACGACATTAAACACCCCGTCAGGCACGCCAGCTTGGGTATAAATCTCGGCAAGTTTTAGTGCGGTCAAAGGCGTAACTTCACTCGGCTTAAAAATCATGGCATTACCAGATGCCAAGGCAGGGGCGGATTTCCATAGGGCGATTTGAATGGGATAATTCCACGCCCCAATCCCTGCCACCACGCCAAGCGGTTCTCTTTGAGTATAAAAAAAGCTTCCTTCTTTGCCCGTGCGAAGTGGCACTTGCACTCCTTCAACGGCGGTGGCAAGCCCTGCATAATACTCCAAGACGTCCGCCCCTGTAACGATATCCACATGAGCGGTCTCACTGATTGCCTTGCCTGTGTCCGCCGTCTCAAGGCGTGCCAGCTCGTCGTTTTGTTCACGCAAAATTGCCACCGCTTTTAGCAGTATCCGAGAACGCTCCACCGCTGTCATGCTTGCCCAGATTTTTTGTCCTTCTTTGGCACTTTGTACCGCTTTATCCACGTCCGCTTTCGAAGCACTTTGCAGTTTGGCAAGCGTGTCTGCTGTAGCAGGATTGACCGTCTCAAAAAACTCCCCGCTACTGGCGGATGCATACTTTCCGCCGATGTATAGTGATGTTTGTTCTACGTTTGGTAGTGATGGCAATGCCATAACAAGACTCCTATATTTTTAAAAATTTATCATCAAAACTTATAAATTTTATTCAAAGGTTGATGAAACCAAAGAGATAGGTTATGATAACAAAAAATCACCTATAACGCAAATAATTGATTTTTAATGACTTTTTTGTTTAATTTGTGTAAAATGATTGTATATTTCAAATTGATTTTTGTAAACGTTTTGTAAATTTATTAGGTTTTTTAAAAACCATTTAGGGTGTGTTAAACCTTGATAACATTCTCATAAAATAAGATGAAAACTTAGTACGCCCTAGCAATTTTATATCATTAACGAACTTGGAAGGTAACACTATGGAAGATACCAAATCCAAAGACGGTCACCTAAACCGAACGGTGTTTATCTGTTCGGCGGTGATTATCGTCTTTTTTAGCTTATATACCATGATGTTTAATGACAGCGCGTCCGCCATTTTGGACGGTGTGCTGGCGTGGGTAAGTACCACTTTTGGTTGGTATTACTTTTTTGCCGCATCGGTGTATATCATTTTTGTGCTGTTTATCGCCTGCTCTCGCTATGGCAACATCAAGCTAGGTCCCAAGCACTCCCAACCCAAGTACAGTCTTTTGACGTGGTCGTCCATGCTGTTTGCCGCAGGGATTGGCATTGACATCATGTTTTTTTCGGTGGCAGAGCCTATCATGCAGTACATGAATCCGCCTGTTGGGGACGGTCAGACCACACAGGCGGCTCGTGAAGCCTTGATGTGGACGATTTTTCACTATGGACTGACAGGTTGGTGTATGTATGCGTTGGTGGGCATTGCCCTTGGCTATTTTACCTACCGCTACAATCTACCCCTAACCATTCGCTCGGCATTGTACCCCATGATTGGCAAAAAGATTGATGGACCTGCCGGTCATGCTGTGGACGTGGCGGCGATTTTGGGGACGATTTTTGGTATTGCCACCACTTGCGGTATCGGGGTTGTGCAATTAAACTACGGTCTGCACGTTATTTTTGATTTGCCTGAAAACTTACTTTGGCAAATTGTGCTTATCGCCCTAGCGGTCGCCATTACTATTGTGTCGGCAACCACAGGGGCATCCAAGGGCATCAAAATCCTATCGGAGCTTAACATTTATTTTGCCTTGGGACTTACCCTGTTTGTGCTGTTTTTGGGCAATACCGAATTTTTGCTAAACGCCATTGTCATGAACGTGGGCGACTATCTTAGCCGTTTTCCAACTTTGACACTAGACACTTTTGCCTACAACCAAACGCCCGAACAAAAACAATGGATTCAAGACTGGACGCTGTTCTTTTGGGCGTGGTGGATTGCGTGGTCACCTTTTGTGGGACTGTTTTTGGCTCAAATCTCAAAGGGTCGTACCATTCGTGAATTTGTCATCGGCACCTTGTCCATTCCCTTTGTGTTTACGCTTGCTTGGCTTTCAGTCATGGGCAACAGTGCCTTAAATGAAGTCTTAGGAGGCAACCTTGCCTTTGCCGAAAAGATCATCGCACGCCCTGAGATTGGTTTTTATGAGCTGTTATCCACTTATCCGTGGTTCTCGGTAACGGCAATCATCGCCTTTGTCTCAGGACTTTTGTTTTATGTAACATCGGCAGATTCTGGGGCGATCGTGCTTAGTAATTTTAGCTTTAAAAGCCAAAAAAACACCGACACACCCCCCATTTGGATACGCCTGTTCTGGGCGGTGGCAATCGGCATGCTGACCGCTGCCATGCTGATGACGGACGGTATCACCGCCCTACAAAAGGCGACTATTGTCATGGGCTTGCCATTTAGCTTTGTCATGTTTTTTGTCATGGTGGGGCTGTTTAAGTCGTTACGCCTTGAAGATTTTAGAGAAGAGATTACCAAAATCAATGCCGTACCTGTGGCAGGGGGCGTGGACGTGAGCGACTGGCAAAATCGTCTGCACCGCATTACCGCCTATCCTGACACCCCAGAGACAAAAGCGATGATGACAAATGTCTGCCTGCCTGCCCTAACTGACGTGGCGGACGCTCTACGCCAAAAGGGACTGTCGGTGCGGGTGGAATCGGTCGCCTTGGACAATGAGCCAAGCCTTATGCAACATATGCTGACCGTGGATTATAAGGACGAGTATAACTTCGTGTATGGCATCGTCCCCGTAAAATACCCTGTGCCAGAGCGTCCAACGGTTGATGATGGGCAAGAGTTTTATTATCGCTTGGAGACGTATTTGTTTGAAGGTTTGCAAGGCAATGATTTGTCAGGCTTTAACAGCGAGCAAGTCATCAATGATGTGCTTGACAAATACGAGCGTCATCGGGCGTTTTTGCACTTAAATCGTGAAACCCCTGGCAGCCGCCCTGTGTTTCCTAAGTGATTTATCCCAAAATAAAAGCGTGTCAAAAATGAACCGCACCCCAAAGCTTGCCACTCACACTGACCTCTGGGGTGCTTTCTATGGCAAAATACACAACCGACTTTAGCTGTCTGTAATAGCATATTATCTAAACGGACACAGTTACAAGCAAACCGCTAAACAGTTTAACCTATCCACAGACAGCATTGTTGAACACTGGGTCAAACTCTATCAAAAACATGGCATTGATGGTATTCAAAGACGAAGTACCAAAGCCATCTATGACACAGACTCTAAACTTAACGCAATCAAACAAATTCAAAATGGCAAATCCCTAACTCAGCTTTCCACAGAGCTCAATCTACCACAACCTGCTTTACTGTCAAACTGGTTAAAGTCTTCAAGCCAAACCAGACAATGAAAAAAGCGTTGATGACTTACTTGCTGAACTTGCCTATCTTAGAGCAGAAAACGACTACCTAAAAAGCTAGATGTCTTAATTCGTCAAAAGGAACAATTAAAGAACAAGTCCTAATTGTTCAAGAATTAAGGCATAAACACAAACTTAACAACCTACTGGCAATTTCAAACCTGCCAAGAAGTGTACCGGTACAAACCAACTTTACATCCATCAATGAACTCAAAACAACGATTGATGGGTACATTCATTATTACAATTATGATAGAATAAAGACCAAACTAAAAGGACTAAGTCCTGTCAGATACAGAAACTTAGTCCTTGGTCAAACCACTTAGCTTTATTGACCCAACCTTTAATCTTGTGTCTAAGATTTGGGTCGGTTCATCACTCGCCCTTATTTACATACCCTTGATTTTTGATTACTTCGGTGCAACCATGTCTTCTGGTCGTACCCATTCATCAAATTCTTGCTCGGTCAATAGCCCAAGCTCCACCGCCACTTGTTTCAAAGTTTTATTTTCTTTATAAGCGGTTTTGGCAATTTTGGCAGCATTTTCATAGCCTACATGACGGTTTAGGGCAGTTACCAGCATGAGTGAGTTATGTAAAAAATAATCAATCTTTTCACGATTTGGTTCAATGCCTACCGCACAGTTGTCATTAAAGCTGTTGCAAGCGTCCGCAAGCAGGCGAATGGATTGTAGTAGATTATAGCCGATGACAGGCATGAAGACATTAAGCTCAAAATTACCGCTCGCCCCTGCCATGCTTATCGTTACATCGTTGCCCATGACCTGAGCAACCACCATGGTCATGGCTTCTGACTGCGTGGGGTTTACTTTGCCTGGCATGATAGATGATCCTGGCTCATTCTCAGGAATGGTAATCTCGCCCAGACCACAACGAGGGCCGCTAGATAGCCAGCGGATGTCATTGGCGATTTTATTTAGGCTACCTGCCAAGGTTTTTAATGCTCCAGAGGCAAACACTTCAGCATCACGGCTTGCTAGAGCTTCAAATTTATTAGGAGCAGTGACAAAGGGCAAACCTGTCAATTCGCTAATTTTTTGGGCAGATTTGACGGCATAGTCAGGGTGGCTATTTAGCCCTGTGCCCACAGCAGTACCACCAAGGGGCAACTGATACAAGCCTTGCAAAGCGTTGTCAATTCTTACCAGTGCCAAATCAAGCTGCGCCACATAACCGCTAAATTCTTGCCCCAAGGTGAGCGGTGTGGCATCTTGCAAATGGGTGCGTCCGATTTTGACGATGCCTGCAAAGTCGGCAGACTTTTTGGTAAGCGTATCACGCAACGCCTTGACGGCAGGGATAAGTGAGCGGTTAATCTCAACCGCTGCCGCCACACGAATGGCGGTGGGGAAGCTGTCGTTGGTGGATTGGGCGTGGTTTACATGGTCGTTGGGGTGGACGGGCTTATAAGTGCCTTTTGGATTGCCTGCGATTTCATTGGCTCGGTTGGCGATGACTTCATTCATGTTCATATTGGACTGCGTGCCAGAGCCTGTTTGCCATACCACGAGCGGAAACTGGTCAGCAAGCCCGCCTGCAATCACCTCATCGGTGGCTTGTACAATTAAGTCTTTTTGGCTATTTTCAATACGTCCAAGCTCGGCATTGCTAATGGCAGCAGCTTTTTTGACGGTTGCCATAGCGACAATGAGTGGACGTGGCAGGGTCTCGCCCCCGATTTTAAAATTATCACGGCTACGCTGAGTTTGAGCTCCAAAATAGGCATTGGCAGGGACTTGCACTTCGCCCATGGTGTCTTTTTCAATACGAAATTCGGTCATAAATTTTCCTTGTGTGGTGGATAAAAACTGCTAAAATGTTGATGTTACTATAACACCATCAAAAACAATTTTCAATCATAAATCATTCTCATTATTAAATGATAAAATTTATAATACCAATTGGAAAAACTCATGGATAACGCCTTATTAAGAAAAAAAATTCGCCGACAAAGAAGAGATCTTACCACCAAGCAACGACAGTTTGCCGCCCTATCAGCAAGTTTATATTTGTCCAAGCTATTACCTTATTTGCCCAAAAATGCCAAGATTGGGCTGTATTTGGACGATTTTGGCGAATTGCCCACCGCACCGATTTTGGCATTTTGTCAAAAGCATGGTTTTACGCCGTTTTTACCCATTACCATTAAGAATAAGCCTTTACGCTTTACCCCTGTGTTTTTGCCATTAGCCAAAACACCCCTAAAACGCCACAAACTTGGCATGAAAGAACCCTTTGCCAGATATGGCATAAGTGCAGATAACATGGACATGATTATTTGCCCGCTTGTGGCTGTGGATAAGTGTGGCAATCGACTTGGCATGGGAGGTGGATTTTATGACCGCACCTTTGCCCGCTTTCATGGCTTAAAAGTGGGTTGGTGCTATCATTTTCAAGTTGTTGAAAATTTAATGGTTAACGAGTGGGATAAGGGCGTAGATATGGTGATAACCGATAAAGGTGTCCTGCGATTTTGATGATTTAGCTGCACATTTGACGCGCAATGAGAATGGCCTGAATGAGACTGCTTGCGCTCGCCTTGCCTGTGCCAGCTAGATCCAGCGCCGTGCCGTGGTCAACGGACGTACGCACATAAGGCAAGCCCAGCGTAATATTAACCGTGTCGCCAAAACCGTGCGACTTTAAGGGAGCAAGTCCTTGGTCGTGATACATGGCGATGATGGCATCGGCTGATTGCAGATATTTATCAGTAAATAATGTATCAGCAGGCATGGCAAGACTAATGTCCACCCCATCATCAATGAATTCTTGTAGTACAGGGTTGATGGTCATCATCTCTTCATTGCCCAGATGGCCGCTCTCCCCCGCGTGTGGATTGAGTCCGCACACTAAGATCTTAGGGTGCTTAATGCCAAACTGCGTGCGCATGGCTTGCTCTGTAATCACGACGGTCTGACGAACTTCATCGCGTGTAACTGCATTCGCCACGTCCCTCAGGGGAATATGTGTGGTAACAAGCGCCACACGCATTTTGGCATTGGCAAGCATCATCACTACCTTATCACACCCTGCCTTATGCATAAAGTACTCGGTATGACCGCTGAACATCTCGCCGCTATCTAGGCGTACATCGGCATCGATGAGGACTGATTTTTGGATCGGGGCGGTAACGATCGCCCCGATGATGCCATCATTTGCCAAAAGATGAGCAATCCTCAACTGCTTCTCCACCATTGGGGCGTTATGAGTGCATAATTCGCCCGCATTTACTTTGTATTTGCATGATACATTAATAATAAATACATCTTGCTTTGTTGATGACGCCTGAGCCAAATCCAGCAAATCGCCACCATGTATAATGTCATCAAGCTCAATCACCCCAAAGCTTGGCGCATGGCTAATTTTACCCACTTCTTGGAGCATTGTGATACGCTCTTGCCATGCGTGTATGTCAGCCGTGATAAAAATCGGCTTTGGTAGCACATCACCATGATGACAAAGCACGTCGATCACGATATCCATGCCAATGCCGGCTGGCTCGCCAGTGGTGATAAGTAGCGGCTTTATGTGGGAGGTTTGGACATTCATGGATAACTTTTCCTTATTAAATATTCGCTTTTAATCATTAAATTTTACCGTTATTATACCGCTTTTATTTTGCTTTTATGCTAAAATTTGCACCCATCATTGTCACCATCTCGATTCATCATGACCGATTTACAAGACACCGCCAAAGCCGTGAATTCCGCCTTTGAGAATGCGATCAGCGCCTTCAAGAATAACAAAGATAAATTAGCGCCTGCCACATCAAGCGCTGGCGATGATCTGTTGAGCCTACAGCCACCGCACAACATTGAGATTGAGCGAGCTTTGCTTGCGTCATTGATGAGCATTGATGAGTCTTTTGAGAAAGTGGACAGCATCATCAGAGATGAGGATTTTTATGGGGAGCGTCATAAGCACATTTTTCGCGCCATCACACACTTATCTAGAGTGAATCAGCCTTATGACAGTCTGATGGTGCATGACTATCTAAACGCACAGAACCTGCTGAACGCTGCTGGCGGTGAAGAGTACCTGATGCAGATTAACCAAAGTCCTGCGACGCTGTTCAACCTTGTGCCTTATGCTGAGCGCGTGCGTGAGTTTTCGGTGTACCGCCAGCTGATCAAGGCGGCAAATAACATGCTAAATCTCGCCTACCATCCCAAAAAACAAACCGTCAGCGAGATTCTAGACACGGTTGAGGCGGATATTTTTCGCATTAATGAGAATTACACAAGCGGTGTGGGCAAGCAAGGCGCGCGGAACATCGTTGACATTCTACAAAACGTCGTCGTACAACTCGATGAACTCAAAAAACGTGATGGCTCGATGATCGGTCTTGCCACGCCATTTGAAGAACTTAACAACAAAACTCAAGGTCTACAAAAAGGCGATATGGTCGTCGTGGCGGCTCGTCCATCGATGGGTAAGACAACTTTTGCGATGAATTTGGCAGAATCGGTACTCATGCAAGGCTTGCCTGTGGTGGTATTTTCTATGGAGATGCCTGCTGAATCTATTGTCACGCGTATGCTTTCGTCGCTTGGGCAGATCAATCAGACCAATCTGCGCTCAGGCAACATGAGCGAGCAAGAGTGGGCTCAGTTCTCAACCGCCGTCACCATGCTTCAAGACAAGCATCTATACGTCGATGCCCGTAACAACCTACCCCCCACCGAGGTGCGCTCTACTTGTCGACGCATCGCCAAGAACCATGAAGGCGGGCTTGGCATGGTCATTATCGACTACCTGCAGCTCATGAAAGTCCCCGGCATGGAGAACAACCGCGTGGGTGAGATCGGTGAAATCAGCCGAAGCCTAAAAGCCCTGGCTCGCGAGATGAACTGCCCTGTCGTCGCCCTATCTCAGCTTAACCGAAGCCTAGAGAATCGACCGAATAAACGTCCTGTCATGTCGGATCTGCGTGAATCAGGTGCGATCGAACAGGATGCCGACCTCATCATGTTCATCTATCGCGATGAAGTCTATAACAAAGACAAGGCGGATAATAAAGGCTTTGCTGAGATCATCATCGGTAAACAGCGCAACGGGCCGATTGGCACTGTTCCCTTACGATTTGAAGGTCAGTTCACTCGATTTACCAATTTCATCGCAGGCGGTTACATGCCTGAAGATTACGAAGGCGATGAATAATAAACCATTAATACGGATACTCTTTCATGCGAAACACCGCACTGACCATCGATCAAAGCGCGCTGGCTCATAACTTATCCACCATCAAAGACACACTAAATCCCAAAGCACCCGCCAAAGTCATGGCGATGGTCAAGGCGAATGCGTATGGACATGGCGTGTCATATGCACTGGCAGGCCTAAAACAGGCCGACGCGTTTGGCGTGGCATGCATGAGTGAGGCATTAGAAGTCAAAAAAACCTGCCAGACTGTCGGCATCAATAAACCCATCGTACTCATCGAAGGGGCGTTTGGCACCGACGAATGGCTGACTGCCATCAATCAAGGGTTTGGCGCGGTACTTCATAACGAATATCAGCTCAACGATGCCTTAGAACACACCCCTGATCCTGACAGCTTCACCAACACCATCTGGCTAAAATACAACACCGGCATGAACCGCCTTGGCTTTAATAGACAGGACATCATCGCTGCCGCCAAGCTACTACACGACAAAGGGTATAAGCTTATTCTAACCAGTCATTTTGCCTGCGCAGACGAAGATGATAGCCCCATCACAGCGCGGCAGATCAGTCGTTTTAATGATCTATTGGATGAACTGCGTGATACGGTAAGCCCTGACATTCTAGGGTCATTATGCAATTCAGCAGGTATATTTAAGCATGCAGATCAGCATCATGATTGGGTGCGTGCAGGTATTGCCTTATATGGCTCAAGCCCATTTTCTCACATCGATGCACGCACGCTTAATCTTAAGCCTGCAATGATATTTAGCACGCACATTATGGCAGTTCAGTACGTCGAGACAGACGAATCGGTCAGCTACGGCGCTCTATGGCGTGCGCCGAAGCCCAGCCGGATCGGCATCGTAAGCTGCGGCTATGGCGACGGCTATCCGCGCGTGGTTCAGCAGGCATTCGTTGGCGTCATGGTTAATGACATCATCATCCACGCACCCATCGTTGGGCGAGTCGCCATGGACATCATGATGGTAGATCTGACCGACACGAATGCCGACGTCGGGGCAAAAATCATCCTATGGGGTCAAGATGGCGCACCGTCTATTGATGAGATTGCCACCTGCGCAGGGACGATTGGTTATGAGCTCATGTGCCGCACCACCGCCCGCCCGATTCGTCAAGTGCTTACCGAGTCCTTGGTGGATAATCCTTTATCAGAATAAGGTTTTTTATTGATAAGGCTAGTTATTTTAATATAGCTTTGTTATACTTGCTTTTTTACTATTTTTGCCAATGCGCCAAACACCCCACAAGGAGTTGATATGAGCAGCCCTCGCCACTTTCTTACCTTAATGGATCTAAGCCCTGAAGAATTACGCATGGTCATCCATCGCGCCTCTGAACTCAAAAAAATGCAGCATAATGGCGAGATTTATCGTCCTTTTGTTGGTCGCACGCTTGCGATGATTTTTGAGAAATCAAGCACTAGAACGCGCGTGTCTTTTGAGACAGGCATGGGTCAATTTGGTGGTCAGGCACTGTTCTTATCTTTGAATGACACTCAGTTGGGACGCGGTGAACCGATCGAGGACTCGGCGCGCGTCATCAGCAGTATGGTGGACATCGTCATGATTCGCACCTTTGCACATGAGCGCGTGCAGACTTTTGCCGACTACTCTAGCGTGCCCGTGATTAACGCACTGACCGACGATTATCATCCTTGTCAGTTATTGGCAGACATGCAGACATTCTTTGAGCATCGAGGCGACATCAAGGACAAAACTGTCGTGTGGGTTGGCGATGGCAACAACATGTGCGCCTCTTATATGATCGCTGCGCATCAGTTCGGCTTTAAGCTTCGTGTTAGCGCACCGGACGGTTATAAGCCAAAACAAGAGCTTCTTGATAAATACGCACATTGCGTGACTTTGGTCGATGACCCTCTTGAAGCCGCCAAAGGCGCTCACCTTATCGTTACCGATGCGTGGGCGAGCATGGGTCAAGAAGAAGAACAAAAACAACGCGAAAAAGACTTTGCTGATTATCAAGTCAACAAAGCCATCCTAGACGCTGCTGATGCAGATATGCTGTTCATGCACTGCCTGCCTGCGCACCGCGGTGAAGAGATTAGCGAAGATTTGCTTGATGATCCTCGTGCTGTGGTGTGGGATGAGGCGGAGAACCGTCTGCACGCCCAAAAGGCACTGATGGAATTCTTACTAAAAGACAAAATCAAGCTTTAATCCATTCATGAAGACGCACCGCCTTGGTGCGTTTTTTATTACAATTTTATAAAATAAGCCACAAACAGCACTCACAAATCTGCTTTATTTTTACCCAAAATTACCAAATATCCGAACGCTAACTCTTATAATAAATCATTTTTAGCAATGGGGATTATTATGATCAAACCGTCAAAAATCATCAACTTACTTGGCATCAGCGCACTTGCAATGAGCACCTTAGGTGTTGCCCACGCCCACAGTGGCGACAATTATAATCGCATCAGTTTTAGTGTTGAAGCGAAGACACAAGTTGACAATGACGAGATGCGTGCTACTTTAACCAAAACCACCGAAGCAAAGACCGCCAAAGAAATCGCCAAGACTTTAAACGATACCATCAATAATGCCCTTGCCATCGCCAAAAAATACCCCGATGTCATCGCCACGACAGGCCGCCACAGCACCTATCCGCGCTATGGCTCGAATGACAATATTAGCGGCTTTACAGGCAATGCATCCATCCAAATTAAAAGCCAGAACTTCGAGCAATCAAGTCAGCTCATCGCCGATCTACAGACCATGATGGCGCTAAATCATTTGTCTTTTAATGTGTCTGACAAGACCCAAGACAATCTAAAAAAACAGCTGACCTTGGATGCCGCCAAGCAATTTCAACAAGAAGCAGCAACCATCGCCCAGGTCTTTGGCGCCAAAGACTACAAAATCGTGAATGTACAGCTGGGCAATAACGATAACTACTATTCTCATGCAATACCAACTGCCATGTCGATGGCTCGAGATGAAAGCACAGACATCGAGAACTTAAACCTAGAAAGCGGAAAAGCAACACTTAGCTACAATGCCAGTGGCACAATCGAGCTGATTCGTTAAAGGCACATATTTAGCAAAACTTTTAAGCCAACCAAAACTGTGCTATGATAGGCAGGTTTAATCGTATTGGAAGATTATTATGCTACTTAAAAAAACATTTCTAGCAGCCACCCTACTGACCCTAAGTTTGGGGGCGCACGCCCAAGATCTTACCGATGGCGACATCGTTGATGGTGAGGTGGTACAGTCAGCTATTGTAGATAATTCAGCCATCCAAAGCATCGAGCAAGACGGCAAACGTTACACCACCGTCAACCTATCAGACTATGCCAAGCAAGTCAACGAATCAACGTGGTCGCCGAACATGAAGGTGAATACTGCAATGACTGTTAAGATGCAGGTACTGCTTGATTGGAACCATGCATCTCCTGGTCCAGTCGATGGTGGCTGGGGCATGAACAGTAAAAAAGCACTGGTTAACTTCCAAAAAATGCGCAATCTAGAGCCTACCGGCAGGATGGATGAAGCGACTTGGGTAGAGATGACCAAGAAAATCGATCCAAATCAGCCTGTATTGGTGTCATACACCATCACCAAAGAAGACACCAAAGGTCTATATAAGGCACTACCAAGTGATGCCGAATCACGCTCTAAGCTTAAAGCTCTTGGTTATGAGAGCATCCAAGAGATGCTCGGCGAGCGTTTTCATATGGACGTTGCTTACCTAAAGAAACTTAATCCAAATAAAAAATTCGTTGCAGGCGAGACCATTACCGTCATCAATCCAGGCAAACCTTTTGAAGGTCGCGTCACCCGCGTGGTCGCTGATCGTAATGATAAAATCCTATACGCCTATGATGGCGATACCCTAGTCGCCACCTATCCGACCACCATCGGTAGCGCTGCAACCGCCACCCCAAGTGGTAAATTTAAAGTCATTAACAAGGTTAAGATGCCGCACTACAAGGCAACAGTAAACCGCGAGAGCGAAACCAACAAAAAAACCTTCATCCTACCACCAGGCCCTAATAGCCCTGTTGGTGTCGTATGGATGGGTTTAAACAAACCAAGCTACGGCATCCACGGTTCACCAAAACCAGAAGGCATCAGCCGTCAATCGTCACTTGGCTGCATTCGCCTGACCAACTGGGATGTGCTAGAATTACACGCCAACATCCAAAATGGCGCAAGCGTCGAAATCCGCTAATTGCGCCCTCCATCCAAAAAGCCAAAAGCATGTACTTTTGGCTTTTTTGCGTTTGTCAAAATTTTATATTGATAATTTTTATCAATATAATGGTATAATAATCAGTCATAAGCTGCCTTTACATAATAATTATTCAGACCAATAATTATTTTAAAATATCCTAATAAAGCGCTTATTTTTACCACTTTATGAAGGAAAGCCCATGTTTAACTTTGCGCATGTTCAAACTCCGTTGCGTGATGCGATCACGTCTGCCTATCGTCTAGATGAACCCACTGCGGTTCAAAACTTGGCGAACACGCTTAATTTTACCCAAGAACAAAAAAATGAAATCACCGATCTGGCGCGTCGCCTAATCACGCAGGTAAGAGCTGACCGCAGTAAGTCATCAGGCGTTGATGCGTTGATGCACGAGTTTTCTTTATCTAGCGAGGAAGGCATTGCGCTCATGTGTCTCGCCGAAGCCCTGCTTCGCATTCCTGATAACGCCACGCGCGACAAACTTATCCGTGATAAATTATCTGATGGTGACTGGAAAAGTCACGTCGGCAACAGTCCATCGATGTTCGTAAATGCTGCGGCTTGGGGCCTTGTTCTGACCGGCAAACTAACCTCAGATGTCAGCGAAAAATCCCTAGGTTCGGCACTGACCCGCGTAATCCAAAAAGGCGGCGAACCATTCATCCGTGGTAGTGTTAATTACGCCATGAAGATGCTGGGCAAACAATTCGTCACAGGTCAAACCATCCAAGAAGCTCTAGATAATGGCAAAGAGCGCGAGAAATTAGGCTATCGTTTCAGCTTTGACATGCTAGGCGAAGCAGCCATGACCGAGGCAGATGCTGACCGTTATTATAATGACTATGTGACCGCCATCCACGCCATTGGCAAAGATGCCCAAGGTCGCGGCGTGTATGATGGCAATGGCATCTCAGTTAAGCTATCTGCCATTCATCCACGCTACTTCCGCGCTCAACACGACCGCGTGATGAACGAGCTGCTGCCACGCCTAAAAGCCCTATTCGTTCTGGCCAAAGAATACAACATCGGTCTAAACATTGATGCTGAAGAAGCCAACCGCTTAGAACTGTCGCTTGATCTGATGGAAAAACTGGTGTCAGACCCAGATCTGGCAGGCTTTAATGGCATCGGCTTTGTTGTACAAGCATATCAAAAACGCTGCCCTTATGTGATTGATTACCTGATTGATCTGGCGCGTCGTAACAACCAAAAACTAATGATTCGTCTGGTTAAAGGCGCATACTGGGACAGCGAAATCAAATGGGCACAATTCGATGGCATGGATGGCTATCCTGTCTATACGCGTAAGGTTCACACCGACGTGTCTTATCTTGCATGTGCACAGAAGCTACTTGCCGCTCAAGACGCCATTTTCCCACAATTCGCCACACACAACGCCCAAAGCCTTGCCACCATTTATAAGATGGGCGAAGGTAAAGATTTTGAATTTCAATGCTTGCACGGCATGGGTGAGACCCTATACGACCAAGTTATCGGCGAAAAGAACCTAGGTCGTCGCGTGCGCATTTATGCACCAGTTGGTACACATAAGACTTTGCTTGCCTACCTAGTGCGTCGCCTACTAGAAAATGGTGCCAACTCATCATTCGTTAACCGTATCGTTGATGAGAAAGTAAGTATCGATGAGCTGACTGTGTCACCACTAGATGAGATCGATGTTGATAACATTACTACCAACCCACTGACGCCTAAGCCACGCCACATCTACGGCGAGCGACTTAATTCTTATGGCATTGATTTGTCTAATGAGCATGTATTATCCGCACTTCAAGCTGACATGAATGCTGCACTTAACATTGACTTTGGCAGTGTTAAGTCTCTAACCAGCATTCCTGTGCTACACAACTCAACGCACGCCGTTCTAAATCCGGCTGATCACAGCGATATTGTCGGTCATGTATCATTCATTAAGGTTGATGCGATCTCTAATGTGATTGGTGCCGCCATCAGCGCCCAAAGCTCATGGCAAAGCACTTCACCAAAAGCGCGCGCTGATATCTTGCGACGCTTTGCCGATACGCTAGAATCACCCAAGCACATGGCACTGCTGATGATGATCGCTGTACGCGAGGCTGGTAAAACCTTATCGAACGCCATCGCAGAAGTTCGTGAAGCGGTTGATTTTTGTCGTTATTATGCCGATGAGACCGATCGTCTAAACCTAAACAGTCCAGTTGGTACTGTCGTTGCGATCAGCCCATGGAACTTCCCGCTTGCCATCTTTGTGGGTGAAGTGGTTTCAGCACTGGCCGCGGGTAACACCGTCGTTGCCAAGCCCGCCGAACAAACAAGCATCATCGCCCATCTGGCAGTGACGTGGCTACATGAAGCTGGCGTACCAAAGGACGCGCTTCAACTTGTTCTGGGCGCAGGTGACGTGGGCGCGGCATTGACAAATGACCCACGCATTGATGGTGTGATCTTTACAGGTTCGACCGATGTCGCCAAACGCATCAACACCATCCTAGCTGCACGTACTGACAATCCTGTATTGATCGCTGAGACAGGTGGTATGAACGCGATGATTGTGGACTCTACCGCACTGCCTGAGCAGGTATGTACTGACGTACTAGCCTCTGCCTTTGACTCAGCTGGTCAGCGCTGCTCTGCCCTGCGTATTCTATGCATCCAAGAAGACATCGCTGATCACATGATCGAGATGATCAAAGGCGCCATGGATGAGCTTGTGGTGAATAATCCAGCTTATCTAGCAACGGATGTTGGTCCTGTGATTGATGCAGAAGCCCAAGAGAACCTGCTTAACCACATCAATACTCTTAAGCAAACGGCACCTTATCATGAGGTGAAAGTACGCTCACACGCCCAAGGCACCTTCGTCGCGCCAGTAATATTCGAACTTAAGAACCTATCGCAGCTCAAAAAAGAAGTATTCGGCCCTGTGCTGCACATTGTTCGATTCCATGCGCATGAGCTTAATGACTTGATCGATAACATCAACAAAAAAGGCTTTGCGCTGACGCACGGCATCCACAGCCGCATCGATGGCACGATTGATAATATTACCAGTCGTATCGAGGCAGGTAACGTATACATCAACCGCAACATCGTTGGCGCGGTGGTTGGTGTGCAGCCATTTGGCGGTCATGGCATGAGTGGCACAGGCCCTAAAGCTGGCGGTCCATTCTACTTACAGCGCCTAAGCAAGCTTGACACTTGGCACGCGCCAGAGGTTGATTTCCCTGCGCGCGTGGATGAGATGGCACTTAATCAAGTGCTTAGCACTGCAAAAGCCCTAAGCCTATCAGTAGCCGAACTTCACTCATTGGAAGCCATCGCTGATCAAGCACGAAAAAACTCGCTTAACGAGGCATATACCGTGCTTCCAGGACCAACAGGCGAACGCAATACCTTATCATGGCGTGCACCGCATTCTGTGGCACTATATGGCGGTACAGTAGCTGCATCCGTAGAAGCATTGGCGGTATTAGCAGCTAACGGCATCACAGCACACATCTTGCCAAATCATATCTTAGCCGCCAGCGTTGATCTCTTCGGGGATAGCCTGGTGGTGAGTGAGCAGGCTGGCTTAGATGCGCATGACATCATCATCGCCTTAGAATCGATGTCAAGTGATGAACAAGTACGCTTAGCCGCCCTAGATGGTTCGATTCGCCGCATTATCGATGCCACTCACGGCTTAGACGTTACCCGTCTATATCATGAAATCAGCCAAAGCTACAACACCACGGCTGCTGGTGGTAACGCAAGTCTGATGGCAAGCGCGTAATCTGATTGTTAATATAGACCATAAAATACGCATCCTTTTGGGTGCGTATTTTTTTTATAAATTACCCAGCAATCAAAAGATAAACCATTAAATTTGACAAAATTTATCACAAAAAATTTTAAAAACCGCTTGACAAACCTGCATCCCTTGCCAGATTTAGCTTTCGCAAATTTTCCAAAATAGATTCATAAAATCACAAAAAAAACAAGCTAGCATTTTAAAAATTTTTAGGCTATATTGTGCTACATCAAATAGAATACACCTAGATATAGTGATTAAATTTTATGCGATGGGTTGATTAAGTTGATAAAAATCATATCATCAAGCCATCAAAAAGCACCATATCTGAAGATTTTTAACGATTTTTTGACGAAATACGCAGGATACATCATGGTACATATTGACAAAATCCAAGTCACCAAACGCGATGGCAGATCAGAACCAATTGACCTAGAGAAAATCCATAAAGTCATCACTTGGGCGGCTAAAGACCTAAAAGATGTATCCGTATCCCAAGTGGAATTAAAGTCACACATCCAGTTTTATGATGGTATTCGCACCAAGGACATTCATGAGACCATTATCAAAGCTGCTGCCGACTTAATCTCTGCATCGACACCAGATTATCAATATTTAGCAGCGCGCCTTGCCATCTTCCATCTGCGTAAAATCGCTTATGGCGATTACGAGCCACCACACCTATACGACCACGTCTCTAAATTGACCGAAGCAGGCAAGTATGACAAGCACATCTTGGCTGACTACACTTATGAAGAATTCGATGAGCTAAATAACTACATCGATCACGAACGCGACATGAATCTTGCTTATGCTGCTGTTGAGCAGATGATGGGCAAATACCTGGTTCAAGACCGCGTCACCAAGCAAGTCTATGAAAGCCCGCAGTTCCTATATGTACTGGTTGGTATGTGTTTGTTTGCCGCTTATGACAAGGCGGAGCGTTTGGATTATGTGAAGCGTTTTTATGATGCGACGTCTAACTTTTATATCTCTTTGCCAACGCCCATCATGTCGGGCGTGCGCACACCAACACGTCAGTTCAGCTCGTGCGTACTGATTGAGTGCGGTGACAACCTAGACAGCATCAACGCCACCACTTCTGCCATCGTGCGCTATGTCTCACAGCGTGCAGGCATTGGCATTAACGCAGGCGCAATACGCGCCCTAGGTTCGCCAATTCGTGGCGGTGAAGCGCAGCACACAGGCTGTATTCCATTCTTCAAAATGTTCCAGGCTGCGGTTAAATCCTGCTCACAAGGTGGTGTTCGTGGCGGTGCAGCGACTTTATTTTATCCAATGTGGCATCTAGAAGTTGAAAGCCTACTCGTCCTAAAAAACAACCGTGGCGTTGAAGACAACCGCGTGCGCCACATGGATTACGGCGTTCAAATCAACAAAACCCTATATGCACGCCTGATCCAAAACAAAGAAATCACTCTGTTCAGTCCATCAGATGTACCAGGGCTGTATGAGGCATTCTTCGCTGACCAAGCAGAATTTGAGCGCCTATACACGCAGTACGAGAACGATGAAAGCATCCGCAAACGCAAGATTCCTGCCAGAGAGCTATTTAGTCTCATGCTTCAAGAGCGTGCGAGCACAGGTCGTATCTATGTACAGAACGTCGATCACTGCAATACACACAGCCCATTCAACCCTGCAGTCGCACCGATACGCCAGTCAAACTTATGTATGGAAATCGCCCTACCGACCAAGCCTCTAGATAACATCAACGATGAGAATGGCGAGATTGCTCTGTGCACATTATCTGCGATTAACTTAGGCAAAATCAACGACCTGTCTGAGATCGAAGAACCCGCCGAACTTATCGTGCGTGCGCTTGATGCCTTGTTAGACTACCAAGACTACCCTGTCATCGCCGCCAAAAAAGGCAGCATGAATCGCCGTACGCTTGGCGTTGGTGTGATCAACTACGCTTATTATCTTGCCAAGAATGGTACGCGCTACTCAGACAACGCAGCGCTTGGCTTGACTCATCGCACCTTTGAGGCGTTGCAATATTATCTATTAAAAGCCTCTAACAAGCTTGCACAAGAGCAAGGTGCTTGCCCATGGTTTGATCAGACGACTTACAGTCAAGGCATTCTACCAATCGACACCTATAAGTCAGACCTAGATGGCATCTGCAACGAGCCACTACACCTTGATTGGGAAGGTCTTCGCGCTGACATCAAGGCACATGGACTGCGCAACTCCACACTGTCTGCGCTTATGCCATCTGAGACCAGCTCTCAGATTGCCAACGCAACCAACGGCATCGAGCCGCCTCGAGGTCTTGTTTCTATCAAGCAATCAAAAGATGGCATCTTAAAGCAAGTTGTGCCTGACATCGAATCACTGGCTGACCAGTATGAATTGCTATGGCAAATGCCTGACAACAACGGCTATCTACGCCTTGTCGGCATCATGCAAAAATTCATCGACCAAAGTATCTCTGCCAACACCAACTATGATCCTTCTAAGTTTGAAGGCAATAAAGTGCCAATGAAAGTGCTGATCCAAGACCTACTGACCGCTTATAAATTTGGTGTAAAAACCCTATACTATCACAACACGCGTGATGGCGCAGATGACAGCCAAAGCGACATCGATGATGGCTGTGCAGGCGGTGCATGTAAATTGTAATTTCACTGTATTTATCATTAAAATCCAAGTAAGACCATGGTTCTGCTTGGATTTTTTTTGTCAAAATATGCTATAATTAGTCAAATTTTTGTCCTTTTAATCATTAAAAATTAGGAATAATCATGAACATTCAAGCCCTAATGCAACAAGCTCAAGCCATGCAAAAGCAAGTTGAAAAAAATGTCGAAGCTGCCAAAGCAAGCCTTGCCACCAAAGAAGTGCATAGTGAGTCAGGCAATGGTCTGGTTAAAGTCACCATGACAGGTCGCCATGTGGTAAAACGCATCAGCATCGACCCTAGCCTAATGGATGATGAGCCTGACATGATTGAAGATTTGGTTGCAGCGGCAATCAATGATGCCGTTCGTCAAGCTGATGAGCTGTCTGAGGAAGTCATGGCGGGCGCGACCACGGGTATGGGTCTACCAAAAGGCATGCAAGGTCTGTTCGGCTAATATGCTCACCCCAAAATTTGATCAATTGGTAAAAGAGCTGCAAGTACTACCTGGCGTCGGTCAAAAATCAGCACAGCGCATGGCTTTGCAGCTACTTTCCAAAAAACGTCTACAAGGCATCAATCTCGCTGCAGCGCTTGATATTGCCATGCGTGACATCATAGAATGCCGACACTGCCATTCTTTTAGCGATGATGAAATTTGCCCCATCTGTGCCGATCCACGTCGAGATGACACCCTTCTGTGCGTGGTTGAGAGCGCTTCAGACGTGATGGCGATTGAACAAAGCGGTGCCTATCGCGGTAAGTATTTTGTGCTAGGTGGGCATTTATCACCCATTGATGGCATCGGCGCGGATGATCTGCACATTGACGAACTGATTTTTCGCCTCAAGAGCGAAATCGTCGAAGAGCTGATACTGGCTACAGGCGCGACCGTTGAAGGTCAGACCACAGCATTTTTTATTACAGATGCAGCGCGCCCTCATGTCAAAAAAATCACCCGTCTTGCCCAAGGCATTCCTATGGGCGGCGAATTGGAATATGTCGATAGCCTAACTCTCCACCAAGCCCTCCAAAATCGCGCTTTTATTTGATACACTTATGACAACCACCCTTACTGATGATGAACGTTTTGGCTTCTTTCGCGCCAATGACGTTGATTTTGATGCCTTAGATGACCTGCCTACCTTATGGGTGCGCACCGAAGATGAGCTGTATGAGCTTATCGATGAGATTGATTCTGTTGATGTCGTCGCACTTGATACCGAATTCATCAAGCGCACCACCTACTACCCAATCTTAGCCCTCGCTCAGGTCAATACTGGACGAGCCATTTACTTAGTGGATGCGCCGCGCCTAGATTTGACAGAATTTTGGCAGGCTTTGATCGAAGTGCCGACGATGGTGTGGTATGCCTGTGGTGAGGACTTGGGGATTTTTTATTTACTTGCCAAGAATGCCCCTTTGACGAATATTTTTGATGTACAAATCGGCGTGGCGTACCTGACAGGCAAGCTTCAAGCAGGCTACAGCCAGGCAGTTTCTGAGATCCTAGGCATTGAATTGGATAAAGGCGAAAGCCAATCGGATTGGCTGGTACGCCCATTAAGTCCCACCCAAGAGATGTATGCGGCGAATGACGTGCGTTATTTGTTGGCACTTTATCAAGCGGTGCAAAATAAATTAGCACAAAATCAAGTGCTCGACTATGTCATAGAAGACAGCAATCTATACGCCAAAGAGCTGCATCATACCACCAATATCAGCGATGAGGTGCTATACCTTGATTTTACTGCACCCGAATACAATCGCCTACAAATCGGCGCGCTAAAACAACTCGTGATGTGGCGAGAAGCCCTAGCACGAGCCACAAATGAGCCGCGCACTTTTATCATTAATAAGCAGGCCATGCGTGAGATCATAGAGACGCTGCCTGACAGCATCAAATTATTAGCCAGAACCACCATCAATCGTGGCTCACTACGCAAATACGGCGATGAAATCATACGCATCATACGCATGGTAAAAGCACAGTCAGTTGACAGCTTACCGCCATTGCCACTACCTGTTTATAAGAGCAAAGAAAAAACTTTCAAAAAAGCCCTAGATAAAGCAGCCCATGATCACAGTCATGCCATCAATGTACCTGAAAACCTACTGCTTCGCGGTCGTTGGATTCATGAACTGCTGTTAATGACCGCTTATGATCACCCCATTGATCAGCTACCTGATGGCTTAAAAGGTTATCGCCGAGCTTGGGTGGTGGGTGTACTTTTGCCATTATTGCATGAGTATAAAGCCCAAATCATAGCAGGATTGGAAGCGTCCAAACCATAAACAATTTAAATTTTATTAATTAAAAAATCAGGATGTCTGCACATCCTGATTTTTATTTATTACAGAGTTAGGCTGACTACTTAATGGCTGCTATCTGCGCAGGTAGTCTGGCAAATAGTGCAGCAGACGCCGCCGGCACACCTTGACCTTCAAGCTTAGATTGATAAGATTCATCCACGCCATCAGCCACACCTAGATGCTGACCCACTAATGTCGCCACATCAAGGTCGTCATTAGCATTAAGTAGTGAGATAATGACAAATTGAAGGCTGCGACGAATCTGGATCTCGATATCAAGCTGTAGCTCGGCTGAGATTTGATTATCCAGAGCTTCGATCTCATTCCAAAGCATCTGCACCCCAAAGACATCGCGAACCACCGCATAAGCGCGTGTAATATCTGCGATACAACGATCAGTCTTACGATAAATATCGAACACCGTCTCAATGCCAAGTCTATTTACCAAGCCGTTGGTTAGGTAGGTGCTGATGATTTCTCGATGCAGGCGATGTTTTACCATCTCATCAAAATACGGCCCATCCAGTGCATCTGGGAAGTATTTTTTGAGTTCATTTAAGAAATAAGGATCATTCGCTAAGTCGCTATCAAGCATCTCATCATATACCCACATCTTGCCATAGGCCAACAGAATGGCAAACTCTGGATTAGTCAGCCCTTGAGTTAAAGCTTGGCGCTCTTTGATAACTTCATCACTTGGCAGGTATTCGATGGCGCGATCTAGTCGACCTGCATTCTCAAGGAACTGCATGAATTGATGGTGTTCTGGCAGTCGGGTCGTGGCTTCACGAGCGGATAACTCGATCGCTTGTGGCTGTAGGTAGTTCTGGCGAAGCACCAATTGAGCCACTTCATCGGTCATGCTCTCAAGCAGAGTATTACGCTGTTTGATGGTCATCTCATCTTGTTCAACGACCGCGCCCAGCAGAATCTTGATATTCACTTCATGGTCAGAGCAGTTCACACCCGCTGAGTTATCGATGGCATCGGTATAGATGCGACCACCATTTTGAGCGTATTCGATGCGACCCTTTTGGGTGCAGCCTAAGTTACCGCCTTCGCCGACAACCTTGGCGCGCACCTCATTACCATTGACACGAATCGCGTCATTGGCACGATCACCCACATCGCTGTGCTCTTCGTCAGATGACTTAATGTAGGTGCCAATACCACCGTTCCAAATCAGATCTAAAGGCGCCTTTAATAGCTTATTAAGTAGCTCATTCGGGGTTAGGCTATCTTCTGCGATATCAAAAGCAGCCTTCATCTGTGGCGTGATGCTGATGGATTTATCTGTGCGGTTAAACACGCCACCACCTTCACTGATGAGCTTAGTATCATAATCTGCCCACATAGAGCGCGGCATGTTGAATAGGCGCTCACGCTCGGTAAATGAAACCTTGGCGTCTGGATTAGGATCGATAAAGATGTGCAGATGGTTAAAGGCGGCCAGTAGGCGCGTGTTTTTCGACAGCAGCATGCCATTGCCAAATACGTCGCCTGACATATCACCAATACCCACCGCGGTGAACTCATCGCGAGTCTGAATGTCTTTACCCATCAGGCGGAAATGACGCTTTACGCTCTCCCATGCGCCACGAGCAGTGATGCCCATGCCTTTATGGTCATAACCTGCCGAACCACCAGAAGCGAAGGCATCTTGTAGCCAAAAGCCATATTCGGCCGACAGCCCGTTGGCGATGTCAGAAAACGTCGCCGTGCCTTTATCAGCTGCGACCACCAGATAAGGGTCATCCTCGTCATGGCGCACGGTATTGCTTGGCGGTACGACCTTGCCATCGACCAAATTATCTGTCAGATCGAGTAGTCCGCGGATGAACGTCTTATAGCACGCCACACCTTCAGCTTGCCACGTCTCGCGATTGACCGCCTTGCTGCGATCTTTACACACAAAGCCGCCTTTTGACCCGACAGGTACGATGACGGCATTTTTGACCATTTGCGCTTTTACCAATCCTAACACTTCGGTACGATAGTCTTCCATACGATCAGACCATCTTAGACCGCCACGCGCCACTTTACCGCCGCGTAGATGTACGCCCTCGATGCGCGGAGAATATACATAAATCTCAAACATCGGCTTGGGCTTAGGTAGGTGTGGAATTTGACTTGCGGCAAATTTAAAGGAAACTCGGTCTTTGCGATTACCCTCCTCATCTACTTGATAATGACTGGTGCGTAGCAACGCCTGAATCAAATCTAAGAACCAGCGAATGATGCGATCCTCATCAAGACTGCTTACATTGGCCAGCTGAGCATCGATGGCATCTTTGGCGCTTTGAACTGCGCTGTCACGATTATCCACATCGGGTGACATCTTGGCGTGGAACAGCGTCACAATTAGGCTTGCAAGTTGTGGGTTATTCACCAAGGTAGCATTGATATATTCATTAGAAAACGGAGCTCGTGCCTGCACGATGTAGCGCGATAATGCGCGTAACAGCACCACGTCATAGGCATCTAGATTGGTGGTTAGGATTAACTCGTTCAGCTTATCTGATTCAATCTTACCCTGCCAAATCTCGCGCAAACTATCCTCAAACTGGGTGCGCACCGCATTTAGGTCCACAGTAATGCCATCGCGCAGTTTTAGCTGATATTCTTGAATCCAAGCGCCATGCGTGTTATCAAATTTGAACGAATCTGCGTTCAAGACCAGCACGCCAAAATTCTCCAAGATAGGCAAAACATGCGACAGGATAGATGGTTCGCCTTGACCATAAAGTTTCAAAGTTAGCTTGTCCGCACTTTCGCCAACGGGCTGATACAGTCGCCAAGCCATCGGTTCTTGGCTATTGATGGCCAGCAGGCGTTTGGTGTCTGCCACAGCCGTATTGGCATCATAGCGCTCCTTATAGGCAGCAGGCACAGAGTCGCCATAATTACTGATGATGCGATTCGCCTCACTCTCGCCCAGCTCCTCACTTAATGCGCGCGCATACTCGTCAGACCAGTCTTGCATGAGTGCACCAAGCTTGTCCTCTAGCAGCGCGGTATCGACAGGCTTTACCTTACCAGGAATGGTACGCACATGAATGTGTACGCGCGCGTGATGTAGCTCGTTAAATTCTGTTGTGAAGTTGGATGATTCACCGCCAAAGGCTTGGGTCAGTAAGTCTTGAATCTTAATACGAAGCTCGGTGTCGAACTTATGACGCGGGATATATACCAAGCACGACACGAAGCGTTGATAATGGTCAATTCGCGTGAACAGGCGTAGGCGATTCTTATCCTGAAGCTGACTGATCGCACTCACCATCGGGTACAGCTCATCGATACCCGCTTGGAATAAATCATCGCGCGGTAGTGTATTGATGATATGAGCCAGCTTAAGGTAGTTATGGCTGTTCTTAGCAAAGCCTGACAGCTCAAGGATTTGATTGGCTTTCTCACGAAGTAGTGGAATATTACTCACTCGCATCTGATACGCGCGCGATGTCAAAAGACCAACAAATCGATATTCACCGACCAGCTTACCCTGCTCATCGTATTTATGAATACCCAAAAAATCCATATACACAGGACGATGTACAGGTGATTCATGGCGTGATTTTGATAATAAAATCGCACGTGGCAGACTTAGCATTCCCTTTAATTCGCGTGGCAAGCGATGAAAGCTCTTAGACAGCGAATCTTCTGATAAGCCTCTTAGCACGCCCAATCCACTGCCGCCGACTGAGTACAACTCAGCATCCTCGCCAAGTCCATCGAAGCGGTATTCGCGAAAACCCATAAAGATAAAGTTCTCATCACCCACCCACTCCAAGAAGTCTAGTACCTCTTCTTTTGAATTGTATTCGGTAGGTACAGGTACGCCCGCCATCTCTTGGCGGATGCTGTTTAGTTTATCGCGCATCTGCGACCAGTCAGCGACGATGACATCCAATGTATTGATCTTGGCAAGCAGCGCATCATGAATCTCGGCAAGCTTTGCCGCATCTTGACGAGCGATTTGGCAGTGGAATAACGAATATTGCTGTGAAATATTGGCATCACTCTCATCAGCGCCGATCACATCGACGATATCGCCTGAAGTATCGCGAACCACTTTGACGATATTGGTATAAATACGATGCACCGCCACGCCTTTTTTCTCAAGGCTCATGAGCATGGTATCAGTCAAGAATGGACGGTCAAACGCCGCCATCTGAATCACGCTTTTTTTATTTGAAAAATAATGCTCATCACTCACAGGATTGATGACTGCCAGTCTTGGGCTTTGACCGTTATGATTTTTTAATAGGCTAAAATGATGCAACGCCATGCCCGCAAGATCAGCATCGCTAATGCTCTTAGCGACATCGTGATGCAGATATTGATAATAAATGTGGATAAACTTCGTCAGCAATGCCTCACTCTCACTACTCTTAGCGGTGGCTATTCGAGCAATGGCATCAATGCGTGATTGGTCAATCGTTAGGTTGTTCATATATTTTCCATGATTGTTTGAATGATAATTTTAAAAACTAAAACGCTACACCACAACAAAAGTACGGTCGTACGCTTTATAAATTACATTAACGCCCATTGAAAAGCAAATGGGAAATTATTGTTTTAATATTAATAAATATGATAAATATGGCTTTTTTATGCATTTGTACTAATAAATAATCGCACCCAAAATCCCATGATGTCAGTTTTATTCGTGGATAGACTGTGATATAGTGATGATTTTAATTATTCTAATAATCATGAATCAACAAGCCAAACGTATTGCAGACTTGGTGGAAAATCTATACGAACCCACTCAAGACGTTGATAAATTACACGCCAAAATTGCTGCTGAGCTCAGCGATTTACAGACTCAAAACGACACTCAAGCACAGCTACAAGGAGTTCATCTGGCGCTGAGTGATTATCTAGAAGCCGTTAAGATGGTGATCAGTGATACTTTTGATCACGAGGTATGGATTCGCGCCGAGATACGCTCGATGTCATCCAAAGGCGGGCATCATTATTTTGAATTGGCAGAAGAGAATGACGATAGGCAAATCATCGCCAGCTGTCGAGCGACTCTGTGGCGTTATCGGGCATCAAGCGTACTGTCCAAATTCCACCAAAGCACGGGGCACGCTCTGGAAGCAGGCGCAAGCGTCCTGATTAAGGCATCAGCCAGCTTCCATGCACAGTACGGCTTTAGCATCAACATCAGCGACATTGATCCAAATTATACCTTGGGCGAATTGGCAGCAGCTTATAACGCCATGCTAAAACACCTACACGATGAAGGTCTAACCCAATTAAACAAAGCCTTGTCCGCCCCCTTCGACATTCGCCATGTGGTCGTTATCGCGCCAGAGAATGCCGCAGGCTTGGGGGACTTTCGCGCAGAGGCGGATAGATTGGCGGCAGCGGGCGCTTGTCAGTTTCATTATCATCATGCGACTTTTCAGGGCAATCGTGCACCCAACGAGATTCGCATTGCCATCACGCACGGCATGCGTCAGTTTATCGACACTCATCAGCATCTGCCAGACCTGCTTGTGGTCATCCGCGGTGGTGGCGCAGTGGGTGATTTGGCATATCTAAATGATTATGAGCTGGCAGCACTCATCGCTGAACAACCTGTACCCGTCTGGGTGGGCATCGGTCATGAGCGTGATAAAGTGCTTATTGATGAAGTGGCGCATACGCGATTTGACACACCATCCAAGGTCATTGGTGCGATTGAACGTCAGCTCATGAGCATCACCCAAGATGCCAAAATCGCCATGCAGAAGATCCAAACATTAAGCCAAAGACAGCTCATGCACGCCAAAAATAATAGCGCCAATTCAATGCAAAGCATCCAATCATCCGCCACGAAGCTGGTATTCCTTGCCAAAAAAGACAGCCATCATGAGATGAATCGCACCAAACTCATCACCAATCATCGCCTGGACAAACAAAAAACCCGAACCAATACACTTTATCAAGCCGTACAAGTAAATGCTACCAAGCAGATCAATCACGCTAAGACTCATACCAGCGCCCTGCTTGACAGCCATCGCAATATCGAGGATAAACTAAACCACCTAAAAAACCATTGTCGCCACCTACAAAGCCTAATCATGATTCAGCACCCCGCCAGAACTCTAAATAAAGGCTACGCACTCATTCATCAAGAAGGTCGCATTGTGTCATCTTCTACCAAGATAGACACCAATCAAGACCTGCAAGTTGAATTTCATGATGGCAAGATTTCCGCCACACCGCATTCATTCAAATAACACAATAAGGCAACACTCATGAGCAACCTCTCCATCACACAATCACGCTACACTTGTAAAGCTTACGATCCGACCAAGCAAATCGACGATGCCACTTTGGATCACATCCTACAAGCGTTACGCCTTGCGCCATCTTCCATCAATATTCAGCCTTGGCAATTCTTAGTGGCCGCCAATGATGATACCAAAGCCATCACCGCAAGCAGCATGACTGGCTCAGATGCACATAATGCACCAAAAGTATTGAACGCCTCGCACACCATCATCCTATGTACTCGCACACAGCTTAATGATGATCATCTAGACAAGGTGTTAGATGCAGAATCACGTGCAGGCAGATTTAGAACGCCAGACAGCAAAACCGCACGCCAAAACTTATGCCAGAACTACCTTAGCGAATACGCCAAAACACCTGCCAAGCTATCACAATGGGCTGAACAGCAGATCTTCATCGCGCTTGGACATCTGCTGCTCGTTGCTGAATTGGCAGGCGTTCAAGCGACGCCGATTGGCGGATTTGATCAAAACCTTTTAAATGATGCTTTGAATTTAAATAGCCAAAATCTAAACGCTTCTGTGGTCGTTACCTTAGGTTATGCCAGTGATGATGATTTTAATAAGGCTCTGCCAAAGGCTCGTCTTGATTTTGATGAAGTTATTCGATTTATTTAAATCCAAAAAAACGCGCCAATGATCGGCGCGTTTTCTATTAAACCCTTAAAATCCACCAACAGGCGCAAACTCAACCCCTGTGGTAAGCTTACCCTCTTGCATGATGGTCAAAGCGCGCTCCAGCCACTCATCAATCAACTCATCTTGATGATCGACCTGAGGGAATGTAACATCGGGCTTAACACCGATTTTATCAATCTTCTCACCCGTGGCGGTTATGTAATGTGCTGTGGTTAGTTTTACCGCCTGATTATCGCCAATTGGAATAATAGACTGCACCGAACCTTTGCCATAACTGGCTTCACCCAATATCAGTGCACGACCTTGAGTCTGTAATCCACTAGCCAATACTTCGGCGGCAGAGGCAGAATATCGATTTTGCAGGATGAGTAGCGGAATCTCATCAAGTAGCGGGGAACCTGATGTATGCATGACACGCTCAATGCCATGACGCCCTTCGACCTGAGTGACGATCTCATTACGCATAAAAAGCGAAGCCACATCTACCGCCGAATCCAGCACACCGCCCGGATTATTACGCACATCGATGATCATCCCTTGTACGGGTATCCCTGCTGATGAGACACCATTTAAGATCTGCTCGCGTGTGTTGGTTTGAAATACAGGCAGCTTAACGATCACGATGCCGTCACGCACCAGAATCTCAATGTTTGACTGCGTGCTGTGGGTACGCTCAAGGGTTTTGGTTAGTTTTGACCGACCTGCTTTGGAGAATGTGACGTCCACTTTAGTATTAAGAATGCCACTTAAAAGCTGCGCAACATCGTTTTGGGTTTGGCTGCCTGTCAGACGGACATCACCGATCTGATACAGATAATCACCAATAGCAATGCCTGCTTTGGTCGCGCTAGATTCAGCCTCAACCTTAGTAACCACCCAGCGCCCTGCATCCTCCTGCCATACCGCTGTGATACCAACATCGCCAACATTACCCGTGGTGAATGACTGAAGATTATTAAACGCTTTAGCATCCAGAAACTCAGCATGACTATCCACCTTGGTCAGCATGCCGTTGATGGCATGATAAAAAAGCTCATCATCATTCTTATAGTCAGGATATTCACGGCGCACTAAATCCACCACCGACACGAAAGTCTTTAATGTATTTGGTGAGATGGCATTTAATGGTACACGCCCCTGATGTAGCCCGTCGATACCATGCAGAACATTTGGCTGACTGTCTAGCACACCCAAATCAATCTCAGAGACATCACCCCCCTGATCTTCATCAGCCTGTGAATTAGGCTCAGATGGCACAGGCGCAGAATCAGAAAACTCATCCTGCGCAACCGATGACAACGGCACAGCCATCATCATAAAGAGCAACGTTAATATTGGCAGCTTTTTCATGAGATCCTCGCGAATGCTCAGCCTTCGATTAATAGGCTCTCGCCTGTCATTTCACTAGGCTTTGGCATGCCCATCAAATGCAGGATCGTCGGTGACACGTCGCACAGTTTACCATCTTCACGTACACTAACTTTCTTATCGCCCACATAAATGAACGGAACAAGCTCGGTCGTATGCTGTGTGTGCACTTGCCCACTTTCATAGTCTTGCATCTGCTCGCAGTTGCCATGATCGGCGGTAACCAGCAAATGCCCACCCATCTTTTGTACACTATCAGCGATCACACCAATACACTCATCGACCGCCTCAACAGCTTTCACAGCTGCCTCGAATACGCCTGTATGCCCCACCATGTCGCCATTGGCGTAGTTAATGATGAGTACGTCAAATTCACCTGACTCAATGGCTGCTTTTAATTTATCAGTAACCTCATAAGCACTCATTTGAGGCTTTAGATCATAGGTCTTCACTTCAGGGCTGTTCACCAAGATGCGCTTTTCACCGTCATATAGCTCTTCACGTCCGCCACTAAAGAAGAACGTTACGTGAGCGTATTTTTCAGTTTCAGCGATGCGAAGCTGAGTTTTACCATTATTTTGTAGGTATTCGCCCAAAGTATTAGCCAGACTGGTTGGATAATAGGCGATGGTGGTTTTTGAGTTGTTTTCTAATTCATCTGAATATTTGGTCAGCATGACATAGGCGGACAGCTCTGGCGCCACTTTACGCTCAAAACCATCAAAGTCATTATTAACGAAGGCCTGGCTGATTTCACGAGCACGGTCTGCACGGAAATTCATGAAAATCACCGCATCATTATCACAGATAATGCCGTTATCATCGATGATGGTCGCCTGAATGAATTCGTCAGTCTCGTCCACTACATAAGCTTGTTTTACCGCATCGATGGCTGTGCCCGCTTCACGTACAGCATTGGCTTGGGTCAGAAGTTCGTAAGCGGCTTGAACACGATCCCAGCGCTTATCACGATCCATCGCGAAGAATCGACCGATCATGCTGGCAATCTTCGCCTCGCCATCGTATTGGCCGCTGATGTCCGCCAAGAACGCTTCAAAATCTGCCACATAAGCCTCGGCTGACTTCGGTGGCGTGTCACGTCCATCCATGAATCCATGCACAAATACTTGTAGTGCACCCTGCTCTAATGCCATGCGTACAGCCGCCTTCATGTGATCGATGTGCGCATGGACGCCACCATCTGACAACAGACCCAGAATATGAACCGCACCTTCTGCCTCATTGGCAGCTTTGACAGCACCGACTAAAGCTTCATTCTTAAAAAAATCACCTGTATTAATATCATTCATGATACGAGTTGAATCTTGGAACAAGATACGCCCTGCACCTAAGTTCATGTGACCCACTTCAGAGTTACCAAACTGACCATCGGGCAGACCCACATCCATGCCAGAGCCAGAGATCAGACCGTTAGGGCAAGTCGCGGTTAGCTTATCCAAGTTGGGCGTATTCGCCGCCAGAACTGCATTATCTCGTGGGTCGGTGCGATGTCCCACGCCATCTAGAATCATCAATACATGCGGGATTTTTTTATTGGTCGCATCGGTCATGAACATACTCCAAAATTCAATGTAAATTTCATGATATTGTAGCATAAATCAATATAAAAAAGACGTTAATTTACCAACATCGGTAACTGCAATCATGAAAGTTAATCATGCCAAATATGATCGCCAACTTGCATAAATAGTGCTCTTGACTAAGGATTTAATTTGTATTTTTATGGGCCTTTGGTTGCAGTTGAATGGTTTTAACTTATAATAGCGGTTTGCCATTTTTGGTTATTCATAACTTTTAGCTTGTAGCCGATGCAACACCTAAAACCCACCATAAAATCCGCCTTTATTCAGAGCCTGCTTTTTTATCGGGCTTTTTGTTTTTGGGAATGGCATATGGCGTCTATATGCGTTCACTTGGCTTTGGGGCGATTTACCCCATTGCGATGGCGTTTTTTATTTTTGCAGGCTCGGTTGAGTTTGTCATGGCAAGCGTGTTATTGGCAGCATTTAACCCCTTATCTGTTCTGCTGCTGATCGGCATGATTAGCGCTCGGCAAATTTTTTATGGCATTTCGATGCTGCATAAGTTTAAGGGTATTGCAGGCTTTAAAAAGTTCTATCCTGTGTCAGCCATGACCGATGAATCTTTTGCCATCAACTACTCAGCCAATATTGAAGATGGTATCGATAAAACGTGCTTTATGGTATTTATCACGATTTTTTTACACATTTATTGGGTGAGTGGTGCGGCACTTGGGCACTACTGAGTGATGTTTTACCTTTTGATTTGAAGGACTCAGAATTTGCCATGACGGCTTTATTTTTGGTGATTTTTGTGGAGCAATGGCTCAAAGAGGACAGCCACATCAGCTCAATCATCGGGCTTGGTATTAGCATCGTTTCTTTGGTAATTTTTGGCAAGGACAACTTCTTGATTCCTGCGATGGCTGGGATTTTGATCTTGCTTGGCGCTTTCCGTACGCGCTTGCGTGCCTACCATTGAGGATGATTCATGAGTATTGAACAACAAATAATCAGTATCCTTATCGCCATCATCGCCGTACAGATCTGTCGCTGGCTTGCCTTTATCGCCTTCCCAGAAAACAAACCCATCCCCAAATTCGTACAATATCTAGGCAAGGCGCTACCCTCTGCTGTATTTGGGCTTTTGGTCGTGTACTGCTATAAGAACGTCGATCTGCTCACGCCACATCATGGCGCACCAGAATTCATCGCAGGGATCGTGGTAGTCGTACTTCACATTTGGCGACGCAAAGTGTTTTTATTCATCGGTGCTGGCACCTGTCTATATATGTTTTTAATCCAAAAAATCTTCATCTAAATCAAAGATTTCATCAAATACGGCATGATAATATCCCGCTTTTTTATCCAATGCCAAAGGATAGGCACGCGAAGATGACGGCAGTCTGCGCAATGTCACTATTTTATCATTGATGGGTAATTGCACTGACTCGCCAATTTTTGGCGGATTTAAACCATGAGCTGACAGCAGAATTTCGGTCGCCTTTTCTCCCGTGGTGATAATATGTGCGCATTTTGGCATCTGAGCAAGTAGTTTGGAGACATCAGAGGGCTCGATGATGGTTAAAAACTTATCCGATGCATTGTCCTGCTCGCGTACCACCGCTTTGGCGGCATCAAAAATGGCAATGCCTTGCTCCCTCAAAAAATTCTCAATCTTATCCTGATAAAAACACTTATTCAACACATCAATAAAGCATTCTTTATCGCCAAAAAACACCAATCCCATGATGCGCCACATGTCATTATTAAAATTCGGATAATAAAAATCCATTTTCCAACGCAACTTTGGCGGCGGAAAACTACCAAGCATTAATACCTTGGCATTCTTTGGTAAAAATGGCAACAAGGGATGTTTTTCAATATTCATGGAAATCGCGACCGTCAAGATAGATTTTTAGCTGTTAATTTAAAGCAAGCATTAAAAGAGCCGACAACATGGTCGGCTTTTTTATTCCAATCAAAGATTAGAATGATTTAACGAATGATACGCCATAAACCCATGGGCTTAGGTCTAGTTCGCCTTTATTTGCACCATCAATTTTAACGTCAGTTTTAAGATCAATGTAGCGCGCGTCTAGACGAACTGCGTCACGGTCAGTTAGTTTGAAGTCAACGCCAACGTGGCCAGCTGCACCCCAGTTGTCTTTTAGTTCAAGATCTGAAACAGCTAGGCGCTCTTTGAAGAAAGTAGTGTAGTTTACACCAGCACCGATGAATGGTACAACTTTACCACCGTTGTCGAAGTGGTATTGTAGAGATAGAGTTGGTGGAAGTAGTTTAACTGAACCAACTTTCTCGCCCTTAGACTCGATGTCATGCTTGAATGGGTGTGCTGCTAGCAGTTCGATACCAACATTTTTAACTGGGAAGTATTCGAAAGTAACGCTTGGACGAACATCTTCATCAACAGATAGTTCTAGACCTGGGTTGCTCTTAGGATCAACATAAGCAGCGCCCGCGCCGATGGTCCAAGTGCCTGCAGGTGCGGCAACAGCAGCGGTAGTTGCAGTAGCAGCTACTAGCGCAAGTGCAATATTTTTTAGTTTCATGGCTATTCTCCAACATGGAAAGTGGCTAAAAAATAAAAGAGCCCGCGTATTGCAAGCCCTTTTGCGAAAGTATATCATCACTGTTTATGAATGACGGTTTAAACCTTCTCATCATTTTATAACAATTGGCAAAAAAATCAACAAATTTTTAAGACTTTTAAGACTTTTAAGACTTTCTAGTCAATTAAACGCTCTTTTAGTGCCAATACAACATCACGAACGCGCGCTGCTTCTTCGAATTTAAGTTCGGCTGAGAGTGTGCGCATTTGTTTTTCTAGGCGATTGATTTCTTTAACGATAAGCTCAGGTCGTCTTAAAATCTCTTCGTCCACGCCAGCTATCGCACTTTGGGCGATGACCGCACTGCCTAGGGCATGCATGGCTTCTTCTTCGCCTGTGTCAATCTTATCGGTGATGGCACGGCTTGCCGATTTTGGCGTGATGCCATGTTCGGTATTAAAAGCGATTTGTTTGGCTCGTCTGCGTTCGGTCTCATCTATCGCCTTTTGCATACTGGGAGTAGTGCTGTCAGCGTACAAAATCGCCTTGCCACTAATGTGCCGTGCTGCTCGCCCAATGGTCTGAATGAGCGAACGCTCCGAGCGTAAAAAACCCTCTTTATCCGCATCAAAAATCGCCACAAGCGACACCTCTGGCATATCCAAGCCCTCACGCAAAAGGTTAATCCCCACCAGTACATCATGCACGCCTGTTCTAAGTTCGTGAATGATTTTCATGCGTTCTACCGTGTCAATGTCGCTGTGTAGGTAGGCGACTTTTACGCCATATTCTTTTAAGTAACTGGTCAAATCCTCCGCCATGCGTTTGGTGAGCGTGGTAATCAGCACTCGCTCGTTTAAGGGTTTACGCAGGTTTATCTCACCAAGCACATCGTCCACTTGGGTAAGCACAGGGCGGATTTCTAAGACAGGGTCAATCAGTCCTGTGGGGCGGACGACTTGCTCCACGATGTTTTGGGCTTTTTCAAGCTCATATAGGGCAGGCGTGGCGGACACATAAATGGTGGACGGCTTGATACGCTCCCACTCTTCAAATTTCATCGGGCGGTTATCCATAGCGGACGGCAAGCGAAAGCCATAGCTAACGAGGGTCTCTTTGCGCGAGCGGTCGCCCTTATACATTGCTCCGATTTGTGGGACGGTAACATGACTTTCATCAATAAACAACAACGCATCATCAGGCACATAGTCGAACAGCGTGGGCGGAGCAAGCCCAGCAGGTCGCCCTGATAGATGACGTGAGTAGTTCTCAATGCCGTTGCAGTAGCCTAACTGTTGTATCATCTCAAGATCGTATTGGGTACGCTCTTTGATACGCTGGGCTTCGATGAGCTTGTCATTATCTCTAAAATATTCCAATCGTTCAGCAAGCTCGACTTTGATGGTGTCGCTTGCTTGTTCCAATTTTTCTCGTGGGGTAACGTAGTGCGATTTTGGATAAATGGTAATGCGTGGGACGGTGCGGACGTTTTTACCAGTCAAAGGGTCAAACCAGACGATTTTTTCGACTTCATCGTCAAACATCTCAATGCGTACGGCAAGGTTCTCACTCTCGGCAGGATAAATATCCAAAGTCTCGCCACGAATGCGATACGTCCCTCGCCCAAAATCCAGCTCGTTGCGTTCGTATTGTAGCTCAACCAAACGTTTGATAAGGGCGGTTCTATCCACGACATCGCCCACCACCACATGAAGGAGCATTTTTAGGTAGCTCTCAGGGTCGCCCAAGCCATAAATGGCGGACACAGAAGCCACGATAATCGCATCTCGGCGTTCTAGCAAAGCGCGAGTGGCGGACAGTCGCATTTGGTCAATGTGGTCGTTAATGGCAGAGTCTTTTTCTATAAAAGTGTCGGACGCAGGCACGTACGCTTCTGGCTGATAATAGTCATAATAGCTGACAAAATATTCCACCGCATTATTGGGAAAAAACGCCTTAAACTCGCCATAAAGCTGGGCGGCTAGGGTCTTGTTATGAGCCATAATTATCGCAGGTCGCCCAAGCTTGGCGATGACTTTTGCCATCGTATAAGTTTTACCCGAACCTGTCACGCCAAGCAATAGCTGCTCTGTTCTACCTGCCTTGACACCGTCCACCAAGCCAGCTATGGCGGTGGGCTGATCGCCTGCCGGCTCGTAGTCGCTGACAAGGTCAAAGGCTTGACTGCTGATCTGTGTGCCTGACACATTGACGCCTGTCAGTTCGGCGCTTTCTTGGAGTTGCTTGGCAAGCTGGTTAAGATGTCGCTCTTCTCGCGTGGTATTTTTGATGTCTGGGATTCTCATGATGGTCCGTGATGACGATTATTCAATCCTTTATCATTGGGATTTTTGGCAAAATTTAAAGACAGTGGGACATTTTCATTTAAATATTTCAACACAAATCTCAGCCAATCACATCTTTTTACAAAATTTACTTGCAAAAAATCGATACATCTGTAAACTAAGCACAGTTTTTAACACGACAATCACCCACATCGATTTGTACCAAATCGTCTAGGCATAAGGTTTATTATGAAAAAATATCAATGCATCGTCTGCGGCTGGATTTATGATGAAGAGCTTGGCTGCCCTGAAGAAGGTCTTGCGCCAGGTACCCGCTGGGAAGACATTCCAGATGATTGGACTTGCCCTGAATGTGGCGTCACCAAAGAAGATTTTGAGATGGTAGAAATCTAATGGACACCCCCTTCCATGTGCAGCCGACAGATTTGCCAGAGAGTTGGCAAAAGTTCGGACAGATAGACTGGCAACCGTCTGATCTCTGTGAACATCTGTATCAAGCCATCATCCACATCGGTGAAGGCATGTCGCTGTGCGTGGAAGCTGGGGGTGACCCTGCACATCCTGCGATGATTTTTATCACAGGGCTTGGGTCTCAAATGCTGTTCTGGTCGGATAAGCTGCTTAAACAATTCATTGATGCTGGCTATTTTGTGATTCGCTTTGATAATCGTGATACAGGCCTGTCTAGCAAAATTCGCATCGATGGCCTGCCCAAGGTGAACACCCTAAAGATGATGCTCAAGGTGCAAGCAGGTCTATCCAACCGCCAAGAGCCTGTCGCCTACACACTCACTGACATGGCAGAAGACGTCGCCAGACTCATCAAGACCATGAATCTAGATAAAGTCAATCTGGTGGGCGCATCGATGGGTGGGATGATCGCACAGATCGTCGCAGCGCGTTACCCTAAATATGTGGATAATCTGGTGCTGATGTTCACCAGTAGTAATCGTGCTTTCTTGAGGCCACCAAATCCCAAGCAATTCATGACTTTCGTGCGTCGCCCAGAGAGCCACTCCGAAAGAGACATGGTGCGTCATAGCGTGTGGTTCATGACAGCAGTCGGCTCACCAGGACATCTAGATATTAAGGGTACTCGCGCCATCGCAGAGAAACGCTATCAGCGTAATTTTCACCCGCTTGGTGTCGCCCAGCAGCTAAATGCCATCTTGGCTTCCGGCTCTATCTTGCGCTTTAGTAAGCAGATTCGCGCGAACACCCTCGTACTACACGGCAGCAAAGACGGACTGCTTACCCCCAGTCATGGTAAGTTCTTAGCCAAGATCATTCCAAATGCTCGCTTTGAGCTCATCGACGGCATGGGTCACGACATCCCGCCTTATTATTATCCTTATCTTGTGAGCATCATCGCAAGGCACTGCCAAGTCGATTGATGTTTTGTGAGTTAGGACTTATAATGCTCCTACATCCATTCACAAGGGGACATCATGCATGCCATCACATTGGGCGATGCCAGCTATCGCATCAACACCATCTACTGCATTGGACGCAGCTACGTCGAACACATTCATGAGCTTGGTAATGCCGTGCCTGATGAGCCGCTGGTATTCCTAAAGCCGAACAGCAGCATCGTCACTAGCGATATCATCACCCTGCCCGACTATTCAGATAACGTCCATCACGAGACTGAACTTGTCCTACTCATCGGTGAAGGTAAGCAAATCGTCGCGGCCACCGTTGGGCTAGACTTGACAGCCAGAGATGTACAAAGCATCTGCAAGAAAAAAGGTCTGCCATGGCTCAAGGCCAAAGGCTTTAAGAATGCCTGCTGGCTTGGCGACTTTATGCCATTTGAAGATAAGACCTATCATCTGTCGTTGTCAGTCAATGGCGAGATGCGCCAAGATGATAGCACAGATAAGATGATGTATAGCTTTGATTATTTGGTTGAATATCTTGATGAGCTATACGGGCTACAGGCAGGTGACATCATCATGACAGGCACACCCAAGGGCGTCGATAAGCTGATGAGCGGCGATAAGTTAACAATCAAATTGGATGGTTCAACCTACCAAGTTAGCGTTAAATAACCACCAAAAGCGGATTTTTTATCGAAATTTTGTTACAATAAGGCTTTTTTAAAATCCTCAATCCACAAGGAAATCCTCCATGAATATTCTTGTACTTGGTACAGGCGGGCGCGAACACGCACTGGCTTGGGCATGCGCTAAAGACACCAAAGTCAATACCGTCTATGTCGCCACAGGCAATGCAGGCACAGCAATAGAACCAAAACTACAAAACATCGACCTAGATGTCACCAACCACGATGCTGTTATCAAGTTCTGTCAAGATAATAATGTTGAGTTTGTATTAGTTGGCCCAGAAGCACCCTTAGTGGCAGGCATCGTCGATGACCTTCGCCGTGCCAAAATTAAAGCATGGGGCCCTACCCAATACTGCGCACAGCTAGAAGGCTCTAAGGCATTCGCCAAGGATTTCATGAAAAAAGTCGGCATTCCTACCGCATTTTACGAAGTATTTACCGAGATCGAACCTGCCAAAGAATTCGTCCGCACCAAAGGCGCGCCGATCGTCATCAAGGCAGATGGTCTAGCAGCTGGTAAAGGCGTCATCGTCGCGATGAGCGAAGAAGAGGCCTTTAATGCCATTGATGACATGCTGTCTGGCAATAAATTCGGTCAAGCAGGCTCTCGTGTGGTTATCGAAGAGTTCTTGGCAGGTGAAGAAGCTTCATTTATTTGCATGATTGACGGTGATAACATTCTGCCAATGGCGACCAGCCAAGACCACAAGCGCATCTTTGAAGGTGATAAAGGCGCCAACACAGGTGGCATGGGCGCGTACTCGCCTGCGCCTGTCGTGACAGCTGATGTACACGCCAAGGTCATCGAGCGCGTGATTCGCCCTGTCGTCGATGCCATGAAAGCCAATGGCACACCTTACACAGGATTCTTGTACGCAGGTCTTATGATTAACGAGGCAGGCGACCCTTATGTGATTGAGTTTAATTGCCGATTTGGCGATCCTGAGACTCAGCCGATCATGATGCGACTACAGTCATCATTGGTCGATTTGATCACAGCTGGTCTAGATGGTAAGCTTCCCGCATCTGCCGAATGGGATGAGCGTGTGGCGCTAGGCATCGTATTGGCAAGCCGTGGCTATCCCGAGACTTCATCAAAAGATGATGTCATCACAGGTCTACTGGCCATCGGTTCACACGATGACCTAAAAGTCTTCCATGCCGGCACCAAAGAAGCCAACGGACAAATTCTAACCAATGGCGGTCGTGTTCTATGCGTAACAGCTCTAGGCGCTACTGTCGCAGAAGCACAGGCGCGTGCTTTGGCAGGCTGTGGCAGCATCAGCTTTGATGGCATTCAATACCGTCGTGACATAGGCTGGCATGCGATCGAACGCTAATATTGATCATAATCAATCGAGCTCTTCTAAGCAGCGCCTTAAAAGAGCTTTTTGTTATACATCAAGCACAAACACGCCATAATGGCTTGATTTTTTGATATAATAACCCCAATTTATGAGACAAAATATCACAACAAGACATCATGACCAAACCGCTAAATACCCTAAAAACAACCCCACTACAACGCAGACTTTCCATCGCCAAGACCTCATTGAACATCGGGGCGACTTGGGCAAAAAGCGGTGTATCGGGGTTATTTTTAAGTAAAGAGGCGCGAGAGACCCAAAAGCACGCCCTACTCCAAGAACAAGCGGATTATCTGGTCAGCGAACTGGGCAAACTAAAAGGCTCTGTGGTCAAGATTGGGCAGATGCTTGCGCTGTATGGCGAGCATTTTTTGCCGCGCGAAGTCATCAATGCCCTGCACACACTTGATGCCAACACCGCCCCACTCTCATGGCACATCATCTATGACACCCTAAAGCATGAGCTTGGAGATCGCATTGATGATTTTGAGATCGAGCGCAACCCCATCGGTACTGCAAGCCTTGCCCAAGTCCATAAAGCCACACATAAATACAGCGGACGTACCGTCGTTCTCAAGGTTCAATATCCCAATGTTGCTAACGCCATCGATTCTGACCTAGCGATTTTTAGGCAGCTACTTAAGATTACAAATGCTGTCCCACAGACCAAAGCGCTGGATGATTGGTTCTTAGAGATCAAAGAGCTGCTACATACCGAGGTGGATTATCGTACTGAAGCTAAGACCACGAAGCGATTTGCTGCTTATCTGGCGGATGATGATCGCTATATCGTGCCGACCATTTATGACAATTACAGCACTGATCGCTTGATTTGTATGAGCTATGAAGCAGGCATTCCTTTGAATGACCCCGCGCTTCTGCAGCTAACCCAAAAACGTCGTAACACCCTTGGTCAAGCCGCCATCGAGATCGTCATTCGCGAACTGTTCGAATGGGGAGAGATGCAGACCGATCCTAATTTTGGTAATTATCTGGTGCGTAGCGAGAATGATACGGATCGCTTGGTTTTGCTTGATTTTGGTGCGGTGAAACGCTTTGATAGCCATCTACTAACCATCGCAAAAAACTTACTCACCGCAGGCTATCATCAAGACAGTCAGATGATGAAATCAGCCATGACAGGTTATGATTTTTTTGATAAATTGACTGGCAAGCCAAAAGACGACATGGCTAAGGTTTTTTTGATGGCGTGTGAGCCTTTTGCCAAGGCAGAACATGTTAACAATGCTTATCTTGATGACAATAATCGCTATCTGTGGGCAGGCAGTCAGCTTTATAATCGCGTGATGGCTACTGCTAAAGATGGCATGACCTCCCTTGAATTTAGCTTACCACCCAAAGAGATGATGTTCATCAGTCGTAAATTCATCGGTGCATATGCCCTACTGGTTGCGCTGGATGCTCGCACAGACAGTACAGAGCTCATCGAACCTTATCTCATCCCTTGACATATAACGCCTTGATGTTCATTATTAAGGCGTTTTATTCATGAGTATTTTGTATATATTCATCAGATAATTGACATTGCGCAACCATTCACAAGATGCTAACATAAAGGATTAACTCAACCTCAACCAGCTAAGGAGTGACTCATGCCAGTTAATGATCAAGACACCAAAAACACCAGCAGCACCCAAGCAGCACCTAAGACCACCCCAGCCAAAAAAACCACCACCAAGACCGAACCAAAAGTCATGCCAAGCACAGCCACACAGCTTGAAGAGCTGCTGATGCATGCCACACCTGATGATTTGGTTGAACTTGGTCAGGTGCTGAACGATTATCTGCCTGTAACACAGATGGTCGGTCAACTGCGCACTGACAAGTCAAAGGACACACAACTGTCAGACAACTGGCGTGAAGGCGGTTACCCCTACAAACATCGCCTTAGTCGCAAAAACTACGAAGCTCAAAAATACAAACTCCAAATCGAACTATTAAAACTACAACACCATGTCAAAGCCACAGGTCAAAGACTGGTTATCCTATTCGAAGGTCGTGATGCTGCCGGTAAAGGCGGTACCATCAAGCGCTTTATGGAGCATCTAAACCCTCGTGGCGCGCGTGTTGTCGCTCTTGAGAAACCCACCGAACAAGAAAAAGGCCAATGGTATTTCCAGCGCTATATACAGCACCTGCCTACCTCTGGCGAGATCGTACTGTTTGACCGCTCTTGGTATAACCGTGCCGTTGTTGAGCGCGTGATGGGCTTTTGTACCGAGCAAGAGTATCAAATCTTCATGCATCAAGTGCCTGAATTCGAAAAACACCTAATCGAATCGGGTATTCAATTGGTGAAATTCTGGTTTTCAGTATCGCGCGAAGAACAAAGAGCCCGTTTCGCCAGCCGTGAGAACGACCCACTAAAACAATGGAAACTCTCTCCTGTTGATAAAGCCTCTTTGAACAAATGGGATGACTACACACTAGCCAAAGAAGCGATGTTCTTTAACACCGATACCGCCGAATCGCCATGGATCGTTATCAAATCCGACTGCAAAAAACGTGCTCGACTAAACGCCATGCGCTATGTGCTAAATAAGCTCAACTACGAGAACAAAGATCCTGCCCATATCGGCAACATCGACCCTCTAATCGTGGGTCGTGCAGGTGCACTGTATGAGATGGATGAGCGTACGGATCTGGCAGTCTCATCACTAAGACCGACCAGCCCAGTCCAAAATAACTCTTAAATTACCATCAATAAAATACCGCTCAGATGAGCGGTATTTTATTGATGGTTGCTAATAATGACTCAAACTCAACTTGGCTTAGTCCTTTGGCATTAATGACATCAAGCCTATCTTCATGAACGAAACGCGCTTTTTGATAATTCACGGCTTTTTTGTCAGTCAGATGCTCATATAGCACCGGTGTACCTGCGATTGTTTTGTTCATTAATTCGTGGTACATAACGACTGGCGAATTTTTTAAAATTTTGGTCTCAATAATCTCTATGCGAGATTTATTGCCAGGATTTTCAAACAACCAATACAAGGTATCATAGCCATGCTCACCGAGTACGCCTTCATACTGCATGCCCGTCAAGAAAAACCTGATAATTCAACCTTAGTCGGTTCAAAGCTAAGCGGCTGCTTGCATCCAAATCGATAAGTTATTTTGGCATACGTGGTCTGCTTGAATTCATCCGTTAGCACAACACCTGATAGACTACCTGTGCGCTTAAGATGATTTAGCTGTTGTTTTAGTTGTTTTCGTCCATCTGCATTAATGCTGTCATCATCAATGGACAGATAACGCACCGCTTCTACTTCGACCTTGACAGGCTGACCGCCTTAGGGATGCTTAGCATCGACAGATCTACATCAGGCATCACATCAGACTTGGCTGGCTTAGCACCTAGGCGCAAGTACCACGCCCCGCCAATCACCACGAGACCGATCGCTGTTAGTTTCAGCGCCTTATTGGTAAAATTGTGTCTATCTACGATCATCGCACCCTCCAGCACTCATGAGCGAGCCACCAGTGTCTTAGGCCAACTTAAAGAAACCGACATTCGAGACGCTTTTATCTTCGAATAGACTTAGCTGCTCGCCTTCCATTCTAGACGCATAGGTCACACACATGGTGCCTGTCGCCTGACAGCAACAAGCCAAAACTTCATCCTCTTCAAGCATGGCAATTGGCTTTTTTGTCATGACAAGCTTACCAGTCTTTGCGGTCACTCGCATTTTGCACGAGCCACAATACCCCTGCTGACATTCAAAACGAATCGTCTGATGACCTGTACGTCTCATGCCCTGTAATAGCGTTTCATTTTCGTGTAAATAAAAGCGCATCTCGTCGGTAAATACCCAGCCCATTGTACACCTGCTTTCTTGCAAAATCTTAAATCAATTATTATTTTTATAAACTGTCTTTATCAGATTTTTAAACCGCCAAGCAGCTTGACGGTTTAAGTATTGATTTATAATTCAAAATCATCCAAATCCACATCATCCAGATCAGAATCAATCTGACCAACCAAATAAGTGGTAATCTCTGTCTCTTGTGGTGCTACCTGCACATTATCAGATGACAGCCACGCGTTAATCCATGGAATCGGATTCGACTTGGTCTCAAAGATCGCAGGCAAGCCAATCGCCGCCATGCGCGTGTTCGTGATGAATTCGACATATTGGCACAGGATGTCTTTGTTAAGTCCGATCATTGAACCGTCTTTAAACAGATATTCCGCCCATGCTTTTTCTTGTTCGGCAGCACTTCTAAAGATATCAATTGCTTCATCTTCACAAGATTTTGCGATCTCAAGCATCTCAGGATCGTCACGACCAGAGCGCATCAGGTTAATCATGTGCTGTGTGCCATTTAGATGCAAAGCTTCATCACGAGCGATCATCTTAATGATCTTAGCATTACCCTCCATGACTTTGCGCTCAGCGAACGCAAACGAGCAAGCAAACGACACATAGAAACGAATCGCTTCAAGGACATTCACCGCCACGATGCACAGGTACAGCTTTTTCTTAAGGTCTTTTAAGGATACCTCCACCGTCTCATCGCATACGGTATAAGTACCCTCACCGTGCAAGTCATACAACTGTGCATCGCGATGCAAATCGTCATAATATCGCGCGATGTCACTGGCACGTTCTAGAATGTGCTCATTTTCGATGATGTCATCAAAAATCTTGCTCGGATCATTCACCACATTACGGATGATGTGTGTATAACTGCGGCTGTGAATCGTTTCGCTAAACGACCAAGTCTCGATCCAAGTCTCAAGCTCAGGGATAGACACCAACGGCAATAGCACCACGTTCGGGCTACGACCTTGGATACTGTCAAGCAGCGTTTGGTATTTTAGATTTGACAAAAAAATGTGTTGCTCATGCACTGATAACTCAGCAAAGTCGATGCGATCACGCGATACATCAATCTCCTCAGGTCGCCAAAAGAACGACAGCTGTTTTTCGATTAACTGCTCAAAAATCGGGTGTTTTTGTTGGTCGTAGCGTGACACATTGACAGGCTGGCCAAAGAACATGGGTTCTTTTAGGACATCATTTTTTGTTTGGCAAAAAATAGAATAATGCATGGTAATGTTTCCCAAAGTCGTTTTTGTTGATTTATATAAAAGCTGACTTAAATCAATATATAGTATGATACTTGGAAATTTACACACGATATAGTGTAAATTTGCGGTCATTGTACCACAAATTTGGCCAGCGCGTATATTTTTTTAATAATTACTCTTATTTAGATGATGAATTGAATAAGCGAAGAGCGCCAAAGACATGCACCATCAGCGCCAACATGACAACGATCACACCCAACCAATGCCAAAAATTAAGCTTCTGTGACAGGAATACAAAACCCACCAACAGTGCAATCACGGGCACGAGTAATGCCAAAGGCGCAACCTGGCTGGCGGGATGCTTAGAAAGCAGGTAATCCCAACCTGCATACCCCAATAGGCTGGCGACATAAGCCAGATACAGCACACTCGCCCAGCCGCCCCAAGTCAGATTCTAAACCTGCGCACTCAAACCATCTATGCCATATAACCACAATGAACCGACAGCAAAAGCACCCAATGCCAAGATATTGCCCCACGCTACCAATGATAACGGATTAACCGCGCCCAGTTTTTGACGACGATATTACCCACCGCCCAACAGAATGATGCCGCCAACACCACCCACAGACCAACCAAAGGCGAGCTGCCTTGATACTGTCCACCGATTAACGCCAATCCGACAGCTGCTGCTATCATGGCGATCAGGTGGTGTCTTAGTACAGCTTCTTTGAACATGCTCGTAACCAGCAGTACTGTCATGAAAACCTGACTTTGGTGCAGTAGTGCAGACAGTCCTGTGGGCACATCCATCGATAACGCCAAGAACATAAAGGCAAATCGTCCAAAATAATGGTTAATCCATACAAAATAAGTCAGCGCCAAGGCACATCTGGGCGCTTAAAAAAAAGAAAATGGCAGGGAAAAGTAAAAAGGCAAATCAAAGCAATCCAAGCACCATGGGCGAGATGTCCATCAAGGCAAATGTCATGAACATGAAATTAATGCCCTAAGCAAACACAACACCCACAGCGATCAGCCAATCCCTAGCGTTCATATCCTTACCTTTAATAATTATTCTTGTGATGCTGTTAATTTATTGAGCAATTCTGTGGCTGGCTCGTGATCTTTTTGGGCGGCTTTTTGTAACCACAGCTTGGCTTCATCGGTTGATTTTGATACGCCTTTACCATCTAGATAGCAAAGCGCCACTTGATGCATGGCAGGCGCAAAGTCAGCATTGGCAGCTTGTAAGAAATAATCAAACCCCACTGTCAGATCCTGCGCGACGCCCTCACCACGTTGATAGTGCACAGCCAGATTGTACATGGCTTCTGGAATATCTCCTGCTGCTGCTTTTTTGAAGCATTCTATTGCCTCGGTATAATCTTGCGGAACGCCGCGCCCTACACAGTACAGATTACCCAAATTCAGATACGACAGACTCACCCCTAGATCGCCCGCTCTTTTGTGCCATTTTACCGTTTCATCTTCATCTGCTGCCACACCCACGCCATATTCATACATCAGTGCGATGTTATGACAAGACTCAGCATAATCGTGATCGGCAGCTTGCTTATACCAAGCAAATGCCTCTTTATGGCTCTGCTTGACACCAAACCCGTGGTAATACATGACGCCCAGATTATGACATGCCTTAATGTTGCCTTGCTCGGCTGATTTCTTTAGAAGTTCGTGACCTTTTTCGTAATCTTGGCGCACCCCTAAGCCCTGACAGTGCATCACACCAAGACTGCGCTGGGCATCGGCAAGACCCAGCGACGCTGATTCTAGCAGCAAAGTCGCCGCCTCTTCATGATCACCTGCTTGATAATGCTCGGTCGCCTCATCGTACAGAGCTTGCGCGCGCGCCATGTCTTGGCTAACATCATCAACAGATGGCTTTCTGTATTCAGCGATAGAATCGTTTTCGTTGGATTTTTTGAATAATTTGGTTAAAAAACTCATGGCGAACTCTGATGATAAAAGTACCTTATTATACTTGAAAACCTTGTCAATTTACCAATAAAGAACCAAATCCAAATGGACTTGGTTTTTAAAATCACACAACAACATTACAAAGCATCTAGCCCACGCTTTAGGTCGTTGATGATGTCTTTGGCATCTTCAAGTCCTACCGACAATCGAATGAGCCCATCGGTCACGCCCGCCTCCAATCGCTGCTCAGGCGTCATGCGAAAATGCGTCGTACTGGCTGGATGTGTGATGGTGGACTTAGCATCGCCTAAGTTATTGGTGATGCTGATGACTTGGGTGCTGTCGATTACCTGCCAAGCGCTGTCCTTATCATAAACCTCAAAGCCAATAATCGCCCCGAATGCGCCGCCTTGTACATCTAGATGTTGATGCTGACTCTTGGCAAGTTCATGGCTTGGGTGGTCATGAAGCGCTGAGAAGTGTACTTTGGCAACATTGGGATGATTTGATAAAAACGCAGCGACTTGATTGGCATTCTCACAATGCGCTCTCATACGCAAGTTTAACGTCTCAAGCCCCTTTAATAGCACCCACGCATTAAATGGCGACAGACTGATGCCACCGGTACGCACCACGCCGAATGCCTTCTCCATAAGTTCATCGGAGCCTACCAACGCCCCACCAATCACACGACCCTGACCATCGATGTATTTACTGGCAGAATGGATAACAACATCCGCGCCCAGCTCTAGCGGCTTTTGGATGGCTGGCGTGGCAAAGCAGTTATCCACGATCAGCAGCGCATCATTGTGATGAGCAAGATTCGCCAAAAATGACAAATCAGCAATCTGCGCCAGCGGGTTAGAGGGACTCTCACAGTATAGCACGCGAGTATTAGGCTGAATGGCATTCTCCCATGCGTCATTGTCAAAACAATCCACGTAACTGACAGAGACACCAAACGCCTTAAAATAAGTATCAAATAGCGCAACAGAGGAACCAAACAACTGCTTAGCACATAACAAATGATCACCCGCCTTAAGATAGGCTAAGCACATCGTCAAAATCGCACCCATGCCACTTGCGGTAGCGACACAGCGCTCACCACCTTCAAGCAACGCCAGACGTCTTTCAAAGGCGCGAACGGTAGGATTGGTGTGGCGGCTATAGACGTTGCCCTTCTTCGTGCCATCAAAATGATCAGCAGCATCTTTGGCAGATTTATACACATAACTGCTGGTGGTAAAAATCGCCTCACCATGCTCACCCTCGTCCGTACGATGATAGCCACCGCGCACCGCCAAGGTTTGAGTAAAAAACCCCAAAGCAGGGTCTAAGGCATCGGATTGCCAGTTATCATCTAGGATTGGTTTTATCATGATTGCGCCTTTTTATTGTTTGATAAATTTGCATTATGATACCACAAAACAACGGGTGGAGTTTTTCTAAATTAGAATTTTAATTAGGTATCAAACTTATATCTTAAAATAAAAAAGACGACATAAGCCGTCTTTTTTGATTATATGTATTAAGCATCAACAAAGGTCAGCCAATGCTTGTATTTCTCGTTGCGGCCTTGAACCACATCAAAATACAAGGTTTGTAGCTTCTCGGTGATCGGGCCGCGAGAGCCATTACCAATAACGCGATCATCATATTCACGAATCGGGGTAACTTCGGCTGCGGTACCCGTCATGAAGATCTCATCAGCCAGATAGAATTCATCACGAGTGATGCGACGCTCAATCACCTTAATACCAAGATCGTTGGCAAATTCAATGATGGTGCGGCGAGTGATGCCATCAAGTGCACCGCCTGCCAAGTCGGGCGTATGTAGCTCGCCATTTTTTACCAAAAACAAATTCTCACCCGAGCCTTGACACACATAGCCTTGCGGATCCATCAAAATCGCTTCATCATAGCCCGCCTTGGTCGCTTCTTGGTTAGCCAAGATAGACACAGGATAGTTGGCAGCGGCTTTAGCTTTACACATGGTGACGTTAGGATGGTGATGGGTATAGCTAGATGTCTTGGCGCGGATGCCGTTCTTGATGCCATCTTCACCAAGATATGCACCCCAATGCCACGCAGCCACTGCTGCATGAATGCTGTTATCCTTAGCGGCGATGCCAAGCTTCTCTGAACCCACCCAGATTAATGGACGAATGTAAGCACTTGCCAAGCCATTTTGACGGACGACATCTTTTTGGGCTTGTGCTAGCTCTGCATGGCTATAAGTCACGTTTAATTGGAAAATCTTAGCAGAATTTAATAGACGCTCGGTGTGCTCTTCTAGACGAAAGATCGCAGTGCGACCGTCTGGCGTCTCATACGCACGCACACCTTCGAACACCGCCAAACCATAATGCAAGCTGTGCGTCAATACGTGAACTTTCGCTTCAGGCTGATCAACGAGTTCGCCATCAAGCCATAATTTGCCTTGTTGGGTTGCCATATTCATAAGTTATTCCTTATATTTTGGGGTTTACAAAAAGTGAAAACTATCGCGTGATTATAGCACCGTTTAAGGCTTTTGCAATGATTTGTTGAAATTTTTGGTGCAATTGTGATGATTTTTTTGATGATTGGCTTTACAATATGTCAAAATTTATACATCTCTTATTCTACCCATGCCCAGCAGCGAAAACACCCCACGCCGATTGCCCTACATCTCTCACGAAGAGCAGCAGCGCATCACCAGGCTATGTGTACGCTGCGCCCTGCTATTTATGCAGTATGGCGGAGAATCAGCGGTAGTGGTCGATCTAACTAAGCGGCTTGGTGTGGCGCTTGGGGTTGGTGGGGTTGAATGTGCGCTGTCATTTAATGCGGTGACCCTAACCACCTTATACAATGGACGCTGCATCACCACCGCCCGCAATACCGTACATCAAGGCATTAACGTCAGCATTCTAGTTCAAATCCAGCAAATCGTGCTATATGCCGAATCCGCCACCAAAGATGACGCACTCATCGATGACATCGAATCACGTTTTGATGACATTAATCGCACCACTTATCCCAATAATCTGATGTCATTATTCGTTGGGCTATCTTGTGCCTGCTTTGCTTATTTAAGTGGTGGTAATCTCATCATCTCAGCCATTACATTGGTGGCGGGGTTCTGCGCGATGCGAATGCGCGTGTATTTGTCCGCGCATCATTTCAACCCGTTTGTGGTGGTTATTATTACGGCATTCGTGGCGACGTTACTCGGGGCAACGGCGTATTTTTTGGATTCATCGCAGATCGTGGCACTAGGTCATCATGCTGACATTGCGGTCGCTGCCAGCGTGCTTTTGCTTGTGCCGAGCTTTCCTATTATCAACGCTCTGTCCGATATTTTAAAAGGATACATCAATATGGGTGTGGGACGATGGATGTTCGCAACGATGCTGACATTATCGGCGTGCGTAGGTATTGTGATTGCGCTTATTTTGCTACAGATACCGCACTGGGGACTATAATATGTGGCTAATCTCTGACATACTATTATCATGCGTCATCACTCTAGGCTGGTGCTTAATGTTCACGCTACCAAGTCGCTATATTATCTATTGTCTTATCATGACCGCGCTTGGTTTTGGTGCTAAGAGCATGATGGTAAATATGGGCGTTCACTTGGCGGTATCGACATTTTTTGGCTCGATGTTTGCAAGTTTCTTGGGTGTACGGTTTGCCCAACGATTTCGCCTACCCCCCAAGGCGCTCATCGTCCCTAGCGTCATCTGCCTCATGCCTGGTATTCCCGCCTATAAGGCAATGGTTAGTATGGTGCAGATTGGTTACTTTGGCTTTGATATGAGTTTATTTGTCGTGATGATGAGTTATTTTTTTGAGACGATATTTGTGATTTCTGCCTTGGTATTGGGCTTATCCATCCCTGGTATTTTATTTTATCGCAGAAAGCCAATCGTCTAAGATTACCCCAGCAGCAAATAAAAAACGCTCACCATTGGATGAGCGTTTTTTATTGTCAGATCATTATTGAATACTGATAGGTGTTGAAATACCATCAGCATTAGCAGGTTCGATCACATTCAATGTCGCTGGTGCAGGCTGTACGATCTCGAAGTCAGCATCGGCCACATCCGCACTCACAGTCGTAAGCTGCTCTTTGGTCGCAAGTTCAGCCGTACGCATCGCTTCACGCTGCTTTTTCAGGCTGGCGATCTGTTCAGCAGTTAATGTTGCGCCGCCACCCAGCGCTTGATACAGCTGAATCTGACTTAGGATTTTTTGTAATTCTAAGTTTAGGATGTTTTGCTGATTGGCGAATAATGAACGCTCCGCATCCAGCACGCTTAGATAATCATCCAAACCTGAGCGGAAACGCGCATGGGCGATTTGATAGGTTTGTTGATAATTATTCTGAAGCTTATACTGAGATTCTAGCTGTCTGCCAAGCGTAGCACGGCTTGCCAACACATCACCTACTTCTTTAAAGGCGGTCTGAATGGCTTTTTCGTAGGTGACTAATGCGCTCTTTTGGGCGACTTCTGCCACTTCATAATTAGCACGTCGAACACCTGCATCAAAGATTGGCAGATTAATCGAAGGGCCAACAGACCAAGCAAAAGCGCTCGACTCTAGCAGATTACTTAGGCTGGATGAACTGAATCCTAAATTACCCGACAGGCTGATCGATGGGAAATAAGCAGCACGTGCCACATTGATGTTCGCGCCTGCTGCTTTTAATGCGTGCTCTGCTTGTACGATGTCAGGACGATAGTACAGAAGTTCGCTTGGAAGACCTGTGCTAAATAGCGTCTGGGTCGTGATGTTATCTACCGCCATGTCAGGCATCAGCTCATCAGGGACTGGTGCGCCAAGTAGCAGCTGTAGTGCGTTACGCGCTTGTAGAATGCCAGTATCAGCTTGATAAATCGCCAACTTCGCCGCTTCTAGTGACGCTTCTGCCTGCAAGCTGGGTGAGCGTGCATCAATCCCCGCTTTAAAGCGCTTATTCGTGATGTCTAGTGAATGCTCACGAGTCTTTAATGTCTCAACAGCAAGCTGACGCTGGGCCAATGCATAGCTTAGATTGACATAGCTTTGCGCGATGTTAGAAATCAAAGAAATCTGCACCGCGTCTTTGGCTGAATTGGTCGCAAGATAGTTATACAGCGCTGCGTCTTTGGCGTTCGCCACTTTACCCCAAAAATCAATCTCGTAGCTAGACATGGCAAGACCGACATTGTAGCCACTGCTGGCATTACGATCGGCAGGCGATGCTGAACGAGTCGCACCACCAGATGCGCCCAGCTTTGGAATGCCGTCAGCTTCGGTGATCTGATACTGGGCACGCGAGCTTTGGATCGCCAGAACAGCTTTTTGTAGGTCTTTGTTGTTGTTCAGACCGAGTTCGATCAATGACTTAAGTTTGGGATCGGCATAGAAATCCTGCCAGCGCATCGATGCCACGCTTGGTGCTTCTGCCACGCTGATGGTCTGTTGATCTAGCACTTGGTAAGCCTGATCCACTGCCAAATTTGGCTGAGCCACCATGGTCTGGGCTGATTTTGGAATCGTACTACACGCCGATACCCCCAGCACTAGGGCTGAGAGTGTGAACAGGCGAACTGTTTTGGTTGATTTCATAAATTCTCCTTACTCGCGTTCGCATGCAGCGACGGGTTTGGCAAGATTTGGCTTATATGGGAATACTGAACGCACCCACACATAGAACATCGGGATAAAGAACACGCCCAGGAAAGTCGCTGTGATTACCCCGCCGACCACGCTCGTACCGACTGCGTTCTGGCTACCAGATCCTGCGCCTGTGGCAATCATCAAAGGCACAACACCGATACCAAAGGCAAGAGACGTCATAATAATCGGGCGCAGACGCATTCGAGCTGCTTTCATAACCGCGTCTTTTAGACTCGCCCCCGATTCTTGAATCTCTTTGGCAAATTCAATAATCAAAATCGCATTCTTCGCGGACAGACCAATTACCGTGAGCAGGCCCACCTGTAGATAGACGTCGTTAGCAAAGCCTCGAAGCATGGTAAAGATAACCGCACCAATAACACCCAATGGAATAACCAACATCACCGAGAATGGTACCGACCAGCTCTCATATAGCGCTGCCAGACACAAGAATACAACAACCATAGAGATCGCATATAGTGTCAAAGCCTGACCGCCAGTCTTACGCTCTTCTAGTGATAGACCTGTCCACTCATAACCGATACCCTCAGGCAGCTGGGAGATCATCTGCTCCATGGCAAGCATGGCATCACCCGTACTCTTACCAGGCGCGGCTGAACCCTGAACATTCAGTGATGACAGACCGTTGTAACGGTTAAGGCCAGGGCTACCATATTGCCATTCACTGTTAGAGAACGCGCCGAAGCTGATCATCTCGCCCTGGCTATTACGCACATACCACTTATTGATGTCTTCAGGTGTGGCACGGCTATCAGGAGCACCTTGCATATATACTTTCTTGATACGGCCACGATCAATGAAGTCATTAACGTAGCTGCCGCCAAAGGCTTGAGCCAGAACGCCATTCACTGTTGCCATATTTAGGTTATAGGCAGCTGCTTGCTCTTGGTTGATGTTTACTTTAAGCTTAGGCGCATCCTCTTGACCATTAGGGCGGACACCTGCCACAGCTGGGTTTTGAGCAGACATACCAAGTAGCATATTACGAGCTTCCAACAGCTTAGCATGACCCACACCGCCGATGTCTTGGAGTTGTAAATCAAAGCCACTGGCATTACCAAAACCTTGAATTGCAGGCGGGGCAATTGGATACACAAATGTCGCTTCTGGAATCATGACATTCAATGCCATGGCGCGATCCGCAATTGCTTGAGCTAGGCTTTCATCTGAAGTACGCTCACTCCAGTCTTTTAGTTTAACAAAAGCTAAGCCGGCATTTTGACCACTGGCACCAAAGCTAAAGCCTGAGATGGTAAAGACCGACTCTACGTTATCCGCCTCTTGTTCACGAAAGTAGCCACCCACCTTTTCCATGACCGCAGCAGTTTGATCAAGCGTCGAACCTGCAGGCAGCTGAACCAATGTCATCAAGACACCTTGGTCTTCTTCTGGGACGAATGATGATGGTAAGCGCGTGAACAATAATGCCATCACAGCGATAACCACAGCATACACGATCGCAAAGATCCACTTGGCATTAAAGGTCTTACCTACGAATTTCTCATAGCCACGGCTGACCTTGAAGAAGAAACGGTTAAACCAACCGAAGAAGCCTTTTTGAGTGTGGATGTCTTTGTGCGCTTGGCGTTTTAGAATGGTTACACACAGCGCAGGTGTGAAGATAAGCGCAACTACTGCTGACAATGACATACTGGTGATCAGTGTTACCGCAAACTGACGGTAAATCACACCAGCCGAGCCACCAAAGAAAATCATCGGTACGAATACCACCGAGAGAATCAGTGCAATACCGATAACAACTTTACTAATCTCACCCATCGACTGGATGGTGGCATCTTTGACTAAGATATTTGGATTTTCTTCTAAGATACGCTCCACGTTCTCTACGACAACGATCGCATCATCGACGAGCAGACCGATGGCAAGCACCATCGCAAACATGGTTAGGATGTTAATGGTAAAACCAAATAGCGATAATACCGCAAACGTACCTAGAATGACAACAGGTACCGCAAGTGTCGGGATGATGGTCGCGCGCCAGTTCTGCAAGAACAAGAACATAACCAAGAACACCAGCACAATCGCCTCAAGAAGCGTCATAACAACTTGCTTAATAGACAGCTTAACAAATGGTGTGGTGTCGTAAGGCACAACGATTTTTAGACCTCTAGGGAAGCCTTGTGACAACTCATCAAGACGCTCCTGTACTGCTTCACGCACTTCAAGGGCATTCGCACCAGAGGCAAGCATGATGCCCATACCCGCGGCTTGTTGTCCATTATATAGAGTCTTAACGGCGTAGCTTTCTGAGCCTAGCTCAATATCTGCCACATCACGCAGATAGACTTTTGCGCCTGAAGGGTCAGATTTAATTATGATGTTGCCGAATTGCTCTGGCGTCTGCAGGAAGCTTTGCACACTCACCGTCGCGTTAATCACTTGACGATCTAGGTCTGTTGGTAGGTTAGCAAGCTGACCTGCTGATACTTGCACGTTTTGTGATTGAATCGCAGCTGAGACATCAGATGGTATCAGCGCATAAGAAGAAAGCTTGGCAGGATCTAGCCATATACGCATGGCATAAGGCGAGCCAAACACGTTCAGCGAGCCCACACCATTAACACGGCTTAGACTATCCACCACGCTCGAGTTAATATAGTCAGCGATGTCCGACTGTGTCATGCTGCCATCTTCAGAGATGAATGATACTACCATCAAGAAGCTACTGCTAGACTTATTAACCGTCACGCCTTGACGCTGTACATCAGCTGGCAGTGAACTGGTCGCTGCTTGTAGCTTGTTTTGTACTTGTACCTGCGCGGTGTCAGGATTAACGCCATTTTCAAAGGTTAGCGTGACAGATGCCAAGCCATTCGCTGATGAGCTTGATGACATGTACATCAGACCATCCAGACCTTTCATCTGTTGTTCAATGACTTGCGTTACTGTGTTTTCTACCGTCTCAGCATCAGCACCAGGATAGACAGCACTCACCGAAACTGTCGGCGGAGCAATCTGCGGATACTGCTCAATGGGCAAACTGCGAACCGCAATAATACCCACCAGCATGATCAAAATGGCGATCACCCATGCAAAGATGGGACGCTCAATAAAATACTTAGACATGACCGCTCCTACTGTGCTTTAGGCGTATCTTGAGCAGCTTGCGACTGTTCGCTTGACTCATCTTTTGGCGCTACCACGCTGTTTTGACCTGCCTGCTGTGGCACTTGAGCGTTTTGCGCTTGATTGCCTGCTGCGCCCGTTGGTGGTAATGTACGCACTTCTACTGCTTGGTCAGGCTTAACTTTAGCACCGCCCATCACGACAACTTGGTCGCCATTTTGTAATCCACTGCTGACCACCCATTGACCGTTAAAGGTACCTGAAGTTTCAACTGGGCGAACTTCGATTTTCTTGTCTTTATTTACGATATAAACTTGGGTTTCGCCTTTAGGTGTGCGTGTGAGGGCAGTCTGTGGCAGTAGAACAGCGTTGTTCATAATAGACTGCGCAAGATTGGCATTAACATACATGCCAGGGATGAGGACGCCATCAGGGTTCGGGAACACCGCTCTTAGCTTAACCGCGCCAGTCGCTTCATCGACACTCGCATCAGACAGAGCCAGACGTCCGATGATTGGGTATGTGCCACCGTCTTCTAGGACGATTTGCACTTCTGGATCGCCTTGGCTCGCTTTACCTTCAGCGATCTGCTGACGTAAGCGTAGCATCTCTGCGGATGATTGGCTGATGTCTACATAGACATAATCGGTGCGCGTGATGGTTACCAGAGCATTTGATTGATTGGCTGACACCAATGCACCATTCGTTACTGCCGAGATACCTACTTTACCGCTAATGGGTGCGCGTACGATGGTACGGCTTAGGTCTAGCTCGCTTGCGCTTAGGCTGGCTTTGGCGCTGTTGATCGCAGAATCTGCACTACCGACACTCGCTTTGGCTTGTGCGACCGTGGCTCTGGCAGCTTCGACATTCGCCTCAGCCGTACGCACAGCAGTCACCGCCTGATCATAAAACTGTCTTGATACCGCATCAACTTCAACTAAGCCTTGTAATCTGGCTAGATCAGCACGCGCCTGGGCTAAAGTTGCTTGCTGCGCGGCTAGGTTGGCTTGAGCTTGGGCTTGGGCTGCACGTGCATTTTGCGCAGAAGCTTCAGCATTGGCGATCGCTGCACGACCTGCATTAATCGCACTGGTATAGTTATCCGTGTTGATGCGGTACAAAGGCTGACCTGCACGTACAAACCCACCTTCGCGGAACAACACTTCATCAACGATCCCCGTCACCTGCGGGCGAACCTCAGATGTCTCAACTGCCGTCACGCGACCTGAGAAAGACTTCACTACAGGGATCGCGCTAAGCGTTACCGTCTGAACATCCACGACTGTTGGCGGCATTTGTTGCTGTGCTGCCGCTGCCGCTTGCTCATCTTGGGCTGATTTATTACAAGCAGCCAGCAGTGTCATGCCTGCAAATACTGCAGCAATGGTCGCTGCACGTAAATTTAATTTCATAAGCACCTTATTTTGGCTTTATCAGATAATGAAAATGGGGTTTTACGGATTTGATTTTTTAGACGGTTGCAAAACCAATCATCAAGCAAGCACCCAAGAAAGCAAAACCCTAAAACCACGCAGAATAAAAGTATCGATAAACACTCTTATTCAACCTAATAGTTTTATTGAGTTTTTTGGATTTGACAATTTCAAAACAAACCAACAGTTTTGATAAACCCATAAAACTAAATAAATTTTACTATTATACTTTAAAATTCTTGATTTTTTGAGCTTTTTTATTTACTTCACATCCAAAAAAATAGATTGATTTTTACCAAAAATTGTGAACAAGCGTCTATTTTTTATGCATAATTATCGTCACACACTCTATCATTTGACAAAAAATATAAAAAATGCAAATTTTTATAAAAAATCGCTTGCTTTTTTGTAAAAATTTGCTATCATAGCGTCCACTTAATCGATGCGATTAAGCACATAATGGCTGGGTGGCAGAGTGGTCATGCAGCGGACTGCAACTCCGTGTACGCCGGTTCGATTCCGACCTCAGCCTCCATTTTTTGATTGTTATTATTAACAACCCGCCCGGGTGGTGAAATTGGTAGACACAAGGGATTTAAAATCCCTCGCTAGCAATAGCGTGCCGGTTCGAGTCCGGCCCCGGGCACCATCTTTAAGCTCTTGAATATTCAAGAGTTTTTTTATTACCTAAATAAAGGTAAACGCCCTAAATTAATTGGTTATTCTCAGTGAAAGTTGGAAATCAACCAATCAATAATTAAAATTATCACATGCCTTTATATCATTAAAATAACAATACAATTGACAGTACAGAAACCAAGTCGGTCGCATCCTTGATTCAAGATGGTTAGGCCGTTACCGACTGCCACAGCTGCTTCTTAGCATTACTGTCTTCATGCATCACCAAAAGTTGTGGTAATGTTTGCACTTCACCAAAATAATCCACCCCATCACTTAGCTCGCTTAGGAAGGCTAATTTTACCTGATCGAATTTGGTGATGTCGCCCATCATTCGTAATCGCAGAATAAAACCATCAAGGCACTTTTGGGCCAGCGCTGGCGAATTTTCCAGATCATCGTTCATAGGATAACGAATACTCTCCACCGAGAGGAAGGCTTTGCGTTCTGCCGCCCATTTTGACAATGCCGTCTTTAGCGATGCCCATACCAGCTTCTCTTTATCACCCATCAGAGTCATATCCACCAAGAGCACCCACTCACCAACACGAACACCTTCTAGTACATATGAAATAGCAGTCGATGATAAATCAGCGGATTGGGCGGTACTCACCTCATCTATATTTAAAAGTGTACTTTGGGCAGGATTTTTAGATTGTTGTGTGTTATTGATTGACTTATTTGGTTCTTGGACGACCGATGTAATCTGCGTATTATCATCTACCACCAAAGAATTTTCAGGCGTGGTTAATGGCGGGTTAGGCTCATCTTGATCCTGACGTATGTCATCACTCTTAGAATCGAAACGCTTAGCATCCTTCATAAACCTATCAGCTAAGCTTGCCACCTGAGCGGCAGGCGTGCTTAATTGCCCCCATTGGCGAATACCGATAAGGTTTAAGATATGTCGCTGTTGTATCAATGCATCAAAGGATGATTTGGTTATTGCCATGTGAACTCACTAGGCTTAGGCGGTGTATAGCGGCACATAGAATGAGACTCGGAGAATTGCGCACCCCATTTTCGATAGCCTTGCGTATCTAGATGAATGGCGCCTGTGCCATATAATCCCAAACCAAAATTATGCGATTCACCATAAAACACCCAGTACTCGCACAGACGATTCTGCAGTTGATATAATTCATGACTGTCTGCATCATAAGTAGGCACCCAAATATCCATCGCGCCATTCGTCATGTGCTTACTGCTGGGCGCACCGCCAGCACAACGGTTTAAGTCAGGATTGCGATATACTGAACGGATGTGGGTATTGGCAGGTAAGATGCCTTTAGCGCGAAGTTCGTCATACAGCTTAATCGTTGGCAGCATCTGCGCCCATAGCTCACGCGGCGGTACTTCATAAGGCTCATAACCACACTCCTGCCATGAACGCGCCGTCGTCAGTAGCTGGTGCATCGGCGGCAGATTTTTACCGATATGATTCTTAAGAAATTGCGTATATTCTTCAACATGAGATTTTTGATGGGGATGACTGCGTAGCCACATCTCAAAATCTGCCTTCGTTCCGACATTCCTGATAATGTCATGAGCATGCCCATCATGCTCACCGTGATGATGGATGATGTTAATCTGAGGCGGTTTAGCCACTGTATTGACGGTATTCACGGGTTGCTTGGTGGACTGTTTAGGTTTTGATAACACTTTGGTTGGTTGTGGTTTTTTGGCGGGTGCAGTTTTTTGGGCGCACGATGACAAGCCAAACACCCCCATCATAATCACCGCTGTTACTTGTAATTTTTTATTTATTGTCATCATCTTATCAACCTGGCCAATCATAATTAGCACCAAAGCTATTGATTATTATAAAATATCTTAACATTAATCCGAAAAAATCTCATGCTACATTTGCAATTTTAGCAATTTTTCCACCAATCCACAAACCACTATCGCATTATCCGATACAAATAAAATCGTATCATTAAAATTATTAAGTTTGTCTTAATTATTATTAATAAAAATATCATAATTAAATACTTAAAATATCTAAATCTATTAGACACTAATTTTAATCAATAACAAGGTAACATAACCAATTTTTGAATCAAAAAACCTTGCAAACACGGACTTTATAAATGATATTTTTATTTAAGTATATGATTTTAATGGTTTTAATATGCTTGTAATTTATCTAAATGGTGTTACCATATAAAAAATCCATAAATCCGCATTGTTTTATCAGTTTATCAATTGATTTTGACAATGAAATTTATACATTTTATGACCAAAATCGTTTAGTTAAAGTGCAAGGCATTTTGATCAGACATCAAATTATTGAATGCAGTTTGTCATACAGTTTAAAATCACAGCGACTTGAATTTTGCTGCGTTCATCTCCATGTTGTTAAGATGGTTTAATAACAAATGTCTATCTAATAGACCTCGGTGAAATCGCCCGATGGAACTTCACCAAACACCAAAGAAGAGGTAGTTATGAAAAACATTAGCACCTATTTGCTAGGCACCAGCATCGCACTTGGCGCAGCCATTAGTGTATCTGCCACTGCTGCCGACAGCAAAACAGGCGCTGTCAACATCGATCAAGTGCTCGGTGAATTGACTCGTCAGCATAATGGCGCATCAAGCTTGGTCAAATCTGCTCGCCAGCCCTCTTCTTTGACCTTTAACAGCCCATTGATTACTCAATCTGGCTCATCAGTTAAACAAGATGAGCCCGTACTGGAAAAATTAACCGCTGTGGCTTCTAACACAGTCAATAAATTCAAACAAACTGGTTTGGCATCTTGGTATGGTCGTCAGTTTCACGGCAAAAAAACTGCTAGTGGCGAGACTTTTAACATGAACGCCATGACCGCAGCTCATCGTTCATTGCCTCTTAACTGCTATATTCGAGTCACTAACAAAGACAATGGCAAGTCTGTCATCGTAAAAGTCAATGATCGCGGTCCTTTTAATGGTAATCGCGTGCTTGATCTGTCTTATGGTGCAGCACAAGCCATCGGCATCACGCAACGTGGTACAGGCAATGTCATCATTGAGCGCGTTGATGGACCTTAATATTTCATCTAATAAAAAAACAGCCCTAGGAGCTGTTTTTTATTTGCGTCTTTTCACCATGTAAAGGCCATACTACCTAAATCAACTCAAATGCTCGATCAATGGCATCATCCAATCGATCTACAGCAATCACCTGAATGCCTTTAAATTGCGAACTGTCAGATTTGGGTGCATTGGCCTTAGGCACGATGGCGTGTGTGAATCCGTGCTTCATCGCTTCTTTTAATCTCTCCTGCCCATTAGGTACAGGGCGAATCTCACCTGATAGCCCCACCTCTCCGAAAACCGCCAAGCGTGGTGGCAGCGCCTTTTCTCTTAAGCTAGATGCGCAGGCTAATAGTACTGCCAAGTCAGAACCTGTCTCCATGACCTTCACGCCACCCACGACGTTTACATACACATCTTGTCCGCTTGTGTGAATGCCACCATGTCTATGCATGACCGCAAGGAGCATGGATAACCTTTGATGGTCAAGACCCAACGCCATACGCCTAGGCTGAGCGTGCGAATCATCGACCAGTGCCTGAACTTCAACAAGTAGCGGGCGAGTTCCTTCTCGGCTTACCATGACCACCGAGCCTGCAATCGGCCGTTCGTAACGACTTAAGAATATCGCCGAAGGATTGGCGACTTCTTTTAGTCCTGTATCTATCATACCGAAGATACCAAGTTCATTCACCGCACCGAAGCGATTCTTTACCGCGCGAATCATTCGAAAACGACTGTCAGATTCCCCCTCAAAATAAAGTACCGTATCAACCATATGTTCAAGCACACGCGGACCTGCTAATGCACCCTCCTTGGTAACATGACCTACCAAAAATAGCGCCGTTCCCGTCTGCTTGGCATAGCGTGTCAATATCGCTGCAGATTCACGAATCTGAGCCACGCCACCAGGCGCCGACTGTATGGCATCGGTAAATAATGTCTGGATAGAATCAATGATTGCCACGGCTGGCTGCTCGGTAGATAAAGCTAAACAAATGGTATCAACATTGGTCTCAGCAAGCACTCTTAAGCGATCTGTCGGCAGTCCTAATCGCTTGGCACGCATGGCAACCTGAGACAAACTCTCCTCACCCGTGATGTATAGCGCCGATCCCGCCAGAGAATCGCTTGCCGCCATATTGGTGGCAGTCTGTAGTAGTATCGTAGATTTACCAATGCCTGGATCGCCACCAATCAGCACAACCGATCCTGCCACCAAGCCCCCGCCAAGCACTCGATCAAATTCCCCTATCCCTGTCGGCATTCGAGTCTCTACAGTAACACCCACCTCATCAAGACTCATGACACCCGACAACGCACCTGCATAATTAGAAGTTTTGGGCGTGGATGCGATGGTCTTTTTGGTGGCTTTATGATGTGGCATACTGACATCAGGTGCTTCTACCAGCGAATTCCATTCACCGCAGTCGGCACACTGTCCTGACCATTTGCCATAATGAGCACCACAGGATTGACAGACATAAGATGTTGATTTTTTTGCCATTTATTTATAATCTTGAAGTTTGATTAAACTGAGAAATCTTTACCAAGGTATACTTTTTGCACCAATTCATTCGCCAAGATGTCATTGGGCGCGCCTTCTGCGATGATGGCACCTTCTGAGACGATGTAGGCTTTTTCACAGATGGACAAGGTCTCACGCACATTGTGATCGGTGATTAGCACGCCAATGCCGCGCATTCTTAGGGTGCTGATGACGTCTTTAATATCACTAACAGAGATCGGATCAACACCTGCAAATGGCTCATCAAGCAAAATAAACTTAGGGTTGCTTGCCAAAGCACGTGCTATCTCGCAACGACGACGCTCACCGCCAGAGACGCTCATCCCGAGAGATTGGCGCACGTGCTCCAAGCTAAACTCGGCCATTAACTTCTCAAGCTCTTGCAACTGCTGGTCCTTGTTCAGGTCTTTGCGCATTTGTAGCACAGCCAGAATGTTCTGCTCGATTGTCAATTTACGAAAAATCGATGCTTCTTGTGGCAGGTAACCAATACCTTGAGCGGCGCGTTCATGCATGCTTTTTTTGGATAAATCCAATTCGCCAAGCATTACCTGACCACGATCCATCGGCACAAGCCCGACCACCATATAAAAACTGGTTGTTTTGCCGGCACCATTTGGCCCCAAGATGCCAACAACTTGACCTTGCTCCACTTCAAATGACACGTCTTTAACAACCCAGCGCTGACCATATCGCTTGCCCAAATGACGCATGCTCAATGTCGTATTTGACATGTTTTTCCTTATAAGTTTTGACATTCAAAGCATCATCAATCACATAGATGCCCCATACCCAAAAATCAAAATAGGGCAAAACGCCCTATTCAACCATCAGCGCAGACCCTGCTGAGAGCTGCCGCCACTTGGTGGGAAAACAAGCTCCACACGCTGACCACCGCCGGCATTCGCTTCAACATCCCCAGCTTTTAGGCTGTAACGGATGGTATTGCCTGCAAAACTAGAACCTGCTTGGGTAAGCTTTGCATTGCCGGTTAGGGTTACGATGCCAGTGACTGTATTATAATCAATGCGGTTGGCTTGACCCTTAGCAACACCTTTTTCTTTGGTGATGACTTGCTGGAAGGTAGCAGGTCTGCCGGTAGCAGTCGCCGAGCTGATCTTACGATCGTTACTTAAGTTCAGCGTGATGTTATCAGCAGCGATCTTAAGGCTGCCCTGCTCAATGGTGACATTTCCCGAATAAGTCGTAACGCCAGTACGCTCCACATAAGTGGCACGGTCGGCCAGTAGGCGAATTGGTTGATTGGCGTCTGATGGCAACGCATTGGCGCTACTGATAACCAAAGGCAGTCCAAATATGCCGATTGCCAAAGCAGTTTTTAGAACATTAAAAGTTGACATAGTATTCTCAAATTTTAAAAATATAAATTAAAACAACGATTTGTCCTGTCTAGGCGCAGAATTGTAAAGCACTTCAATCTTACTAAATTCGTATTCGCCTGTTTGTAGGTTTGCACTAAAACCTTGAGCTTTAAAGCGATCTTCACCATGGACAATAGTCAGCGGCTCATCGCTTGAGAGCATGCGCGACTTGGTATTACCCGATAGTTTATTACCTGTGATGACGAGTTTGGGTTTATTATCCACCGCTTCACGCGTTAAAGTAAACCCATTAGAAAGCGCCATATCGCCTGTTGACTGCTCAAGAACAGCTCTTTTAGCTTCGATGATGTACTTCTCGCCTGCAGGTGGCTGCCAATTCATCACCGCGACCAACATCTCATCTTCGCCACTGGCATTTTGTACCAGCGAGTCGGCAGTCAACGTGTACTCAGTCTCGCCCGTCTCTTCATTCGTCTGAACGGCTTTGATCTCGGTGACTTCATAAGATACGTCAGGCTTGGCGGGTACGGTAGGTTCAATCTTTGGCTCTTCTTGGTAAAAAAACCAAGCGGCAACCATGATTACGATTACGCCAAGTACACTTAAAATTCGTACATTCATTTAATAATGCCTATCACACCAGACTACAAAAATTTTTGGATAAAGGCATTGTACCTACCTTGAGCCTGCAAAATAAGCTCACACACTTCACGTACTGCGCCATGCCCACCAGCCTTCGTGGTTACATAGTCCGCCGTCTGCTGAACGATGGGCGCTCCATTTGGTACACTCATGCCAAGCCCTGCTTCGCGTATCGCCTTTAGGTCTGGCAAATCATCGCCCATATACGCACATTCATCCAAAGACAAATTCAGATCCGCTGCAAGCTTTGATAACGCGGTAAATTTATCATCGCGACCTTGAATAACATGATGGATTCCAAGCTCTTGTGCGCGACGATCCACCATGGGAGATCTGCGACCCGTGATGATGGCAAGGATAATGCCCGCTTCTTTGAGTGCTTGTAATCCCACACCATCTTGTACATAGAACGCTTTCGTCTCCACGTGATTCGAGCTATAAATGATCTGCCCATCTGATAAGATGCCATCGACATCCATCGCCAACATTCGGATCTTGGCAGCTTTTTGGGAGATAATTTCTTGTGTCATGTCTTCTTCCGATTTTTAGCTAACGCCTGCTTGTACCACATCATGAATGGACAGAACGCCTTGTAATTTACCACCATCCAAGACCAACAATTGCCCGATACTGCACTCATTCATGATGGATAATGCATCAGCGGCGCGTGTCTCTTTGGTGGTATGTTTTGGTGTACGCGTCATGATCTCGCCAATTTTTGCTGACAGATCCGTGTGCTCAGCAAGTCTACGGCGCAAGTCACCATCGGTAAAAACGCCAACCACATCTTCTGCATCATCAATGATTACCGCAAGTCCTAGGCGACCACTGGTCATGGCAAGCAGCGTATCATGCAGGCTTGCGTCTTGATTGATGATCGGTAGATTCTGGTCGTGCATCAGGTCTTGAACACGGGTCAATAGCTTGCGACCCAATGCACCTGCTGGGTGCGACAAGGCAAAATCATTACTGGTAAATCCACGCGCATGCAGCAATGCCACCGCGAGCGCATCCCCCAGTGCAAGGGTTGCTGTCGTACTGGATGTCGGCGCCAAACCAAGTGGACAGGCTTCCTCAGACTTACCCAGGGTCAGTGCAATGTCAGCAGACCTTGGCAAAAACCCGCGCTTATCACGACTGATGCTGATGAGCGGAATGTTAAGCTGCTTAACCACAGGGATTAATGTGCGAATCTCATCAGACTCGCCTGAATTAGAGATGGCAATCAATACATCGCCTTTGACGAGCATGCCTAAATCACCATGCCCCGCCTCACCAGGATGCACAAAAAAAGACGGCGTGCCAGTCGATGCAAATGTCGCTGCCATCTTGCGTCCAATATGGCCAGACTTACCCATGCCTGTAACCACCACACGCCCATTGCAATTCAAAATCGTCTGGCAAGCCAAGATGAATCGCTCATCAAGCTCATCAATCAATAAATCAAGCGCACTCTGTTCTGTGCGAATGGATTGCACCGCATCAGCAATAAAATCAGTCTTCATCTTATCCGTCATAATAAATAATAAATACCAAGCCAAATCCTCTTGGCAAATTACCAGTCCATTCACATCATCCAGCACCATTTACAGCGCGGTTATTTTAAGGATGTATCATATCATATTTTGATCGTAAGTTATGAATTTTCCTAATGATATGAGCCCACTTTCCCCAAAAATCCATAAAAATACAACAAGTTATTTATAAATAATAACAAAGAAATACCTATAACTTTGAAGGAATTAACCACCAAAATAAAAAATACACAAAATCAACACCAATGCAAAAACATAGCGCCCCACCCATGCGTTGTGGCGAAAGGCACGAAAGCATGCCATGCGCTCACGATTCCTAATTAATAGATATTGATAAGTGAACATTACAAACAATGGCGCAACCAACAGCCACCCCGTCCAATTATCAAAATAATGCCGCAAGACTAAGCCCATCAATAGCGCAAATGCCAAATGCAGCAACATGGTGGTTGCCACATCATAGCGACCAAACAAGATTGCTGTTGATTTAACCCCGATTTTTAGGTCATCATCTCTGTCGCACATGGCATACTGCGTGTCATAGGCCACCGTCCAGCACATGTAGGCAGCGAATACCAGCCAGCCCCATCCATCCACATACCCCAACGTGGCCGCATAAGCCATCGGCACCGCCCAGCCAAACGCCGCCGCCAATACAACTTGGGGCAGATGCGTATAACGCTTCATGAATGGATAAATAAAAGCAAGTGCTACCGCCCCAAACGACCAATAAAATACCTGCAACGGCAAAAATACAAGCAGACAGGCCGACAATAAAGCCAAACCCACAAAGGTCGCCACAGCCGTCTTAGCAGACAACCTTCCATCCGCCAAAGGTCGATCTTTGGTACGCTTAACCTGACCATCTACCTTGCGATCAGCAAAATCATTGATCGCGCAGCCTGCCGCGCGCATGAATATCGCCCCAAGCATAAAAATCACCAAATGAGCGATACTTGGCAATCTTTGCAGGCCTGCATTGGCTAAGAACAGCGCCCACAGCGTCGGGTAAAGAAGCAACTCCGTGCCCACAGGCTTATCAAAGCGGGTCAACTGAAGCCAAGCGATGAGTTTGTCTTTAAAAGTCATGCTTTTGGTTCTTGGTTTTGATTGGCTGATTGTGTGCGATTTGACTCACTTCGACCGCTTGTAGCAGGTTTAGCTCACTAAATTCACGGCGCAGCTGCTTGACAGCCGCAGCTTGGTCGCGCGTCTGAGCCACGATCTCAAGATAGCGCGTTATATATTTGCTCTTATCCATCGCTTGCCACAACTGTTTAATTTTACGTCTTAGCGAAAAATTCTGCCATGTCATGATCAGCACAATGATTAGCACCAGATATTCATACTGCATAGATTTTCTCACTCATTTATTTAATTCATATCTATCGAACCGAATGGCATCATTTGCCACGCTTTGCACGGGCGTTTTATTTGCCAAATGGGGGGCGGATAAGGGGCGTTTGACTATGATTTTGCCATTATCTTTTAATTGAGTATTGGCACTATCCAAAAATAGTTTTTGATCATCATCGCTTGGCGGATTTGCCAAATCATGTAATACTTGCATGGTTTTACCCACCTTTGCCGAATAGCTATCGGAAGGAAACATAGGGTCAAGATAAATCATATCCGCCTTTGGTAAGGTCGCCAGAAAATCAGCATTCAAAAAATTACCATGATAAATCGTAATTCGGCTTAATAATTTTTGCCAATTTGGATTGGTGTTCATCATTTGATGTTCAAATAATAATAGCATTGCCACGATAGGATTTTGCTCTATCATCACCACACTTGCCCCTGTGCTTGCCAATATCAATCCGTCCTGCCCAAAGCCTGCCGTACCGTCTATCACGCTCATGTCAGGCGTTAATTTGCTTGCTTGTAATATCAGCTCGGACTTTCGCCCTGCGGTTACGATACGTTTGGTTAGGGCTTGCCAATTTAATGATGATTTTATAATGGCGTTGTTGTCAATTTTAATTAAAGTTGGCGTATTTTTTATAATAGCGATTAGGGGTGTATTAGCATTATCATTGGCAAACGATGAGATAAATTTATCACTTAGTTTTGATAAAGCATAAAAAGATAAATTCAAAGACAAATTGTGAGTTTTATTGATAACGTCTAATGTATCAAATAACAATTTGTCTTGTTCGGTGCCGATGATGTTAATAGTCAAAATATTGCCTTTTGAGTTGCAATTTAGATAATAGGACGAATATGATTCACCCCTACAAATACCGTTTAATACTTACCCTAAATTTACCCTTGAATTTGATAACCAAACACAAAATACGCCAATAACACAATTACGCCTGTGATAATCCGCAAATAGGCAAAAATCATAAAATCCCGTTTTGATACCCACACCACAAGCAAACGAATGCACAATAGAGCAACAACAAAAGACACTGCCGTTCCCACGCCCAAAATCGCCCAATCTTCCCCTGTTTGTAGCACGTCTTTTTTCTCAATAAGCTCCAAAAGTCCTGCCCCGACAATGACAGGGATGCCCAAAAAGAATGAAAATTCGGTCGCCGCCTTGCGAGACGCTCCAAACCACAGCGCCCCGATGATGGTAGAGCCAGAGCGACTTGTACCAGGGATTAAGGCAAGGCATTGGCAAAGTCCGATTTTAAGAGCGGTCTTGATGTCAATATGTTCGGCTTCTTGTGCCTTAATGGGGCGTGGGTGCTTTTCGACATAGATGATAAGTAACGCCCCAATGATAAGCATGGTCGCCACAACAAGCGGGTGAAAGAGCGTGCCTGTGATAAAGTCTTTTAGGGTAAAGCCGACAACCATGACAGCAATAGTGGCAATGATGAGCGAGATACCCAGTCCACGAGGGTTGGTCATGCCGTCCGCCTTGCCTGTCAGTAGCCCCATAAACGCCGTCCACAGCCTGCCCCAATAGTCATAAATGACCGCCAAAATCGCCCCAAGCTGAACAAAAACAATGAACAAATCTCGCTTGTCCTTGTCCCAAAAATTCATGATGTCTGCCGACAAAATCATATAACCTGTACTAGAAATCGGCAAAAACTCGGTAATACCTTCGACAATACCCATGATAACGGCTTTGATAAATAATAGAATGTCCAAAATATTACTCTTTTATTTAAATTCACCAATATTTATTGGCGGTATGGGTTGGGGGTTAAACATTGTTTGGTATTGAATAATTAGGCGAATAAATTGCCCTATATTTAATTTTAAAATTGCTTAATTATTTCTTACCTTGTTCTGTCAATGTTTTCCAAGCGTTATTTCTTAGATACACAGGTAAAGCATTTTCTGCCGTTACCGTCTCACCCTTTAAAAATAAGGGATAGGCAAGGTGTGCAATGTGGCAAGCAGTCGGATTTAGGCGTAATTTTTTGGCAGTTGTTGCCACCAAATCCACCCCATCCCCCACGATGATGTCGGTCTCTACATGCTTATCATAATCCAGCAAATATTCGCTTTGGGCAATGGGCAAGGCTTTTTGTACCACAAAATCCCCTGCATAGACTTGGTTTTGGCGAGCGTCTATCACGGCGGTTATCGTTGTGCCGTCCGCCATACTTGCCTGTTCACACGCCATAAATGCCAGGGCGTGTAAGCTGGATATGCCGATACACGGTGCGTCATTGGCGACAGATAGGGCTTGGACTAGGGCGGTGTTAATACGAATGCCACTAAACGCCCCCGGCCCACGGTTAAACGCCCACGCCTGTACGTCTTTTATGTCCACACCTGCCGTATGCAGTGCCTTATCCAGCATGGGCAAGATAATCTCCGTTTGCCCACGCCCGCCTGCCACGGTCTGGGTATAGATAACAGTGTTATTTTGCAAAATGGCGATAGAGCATTGCTCAAAAATGGTGTCAAAGGCGATTAGCATGGTTAGGAGATCTTGGTTTATACAATAAAAACAAAACACCCAAGCCCATTGTTGGGTGTTTTATGGCGAAATAGATGATTAAAAACGCTTTTTGAAATTAGGAAGTTGCCCTTCCATCGCTTTCATCTGCTTTTGCATGTCTTCCATGCTTGGCATATTGTTAGGATCTAGGCCTAGGTCTGCCATGGATTTTTTCATGTCTTCAACATTCAGGCCTGCTGGATTTTGACCAGCATTACCACCACCGAATAATGGCCCACCGCCACCACTCATGCCCTTGGTTAGCCCTTGAACAGCTTTCATCATCTTGCCGATGCCATCAGGACGGCTGATCATCTTCATCATTTTCGCCATTTGCTTGTGTTGTTTTAGCAGGCGATTGACATCTTGAATTTGCTTACCGGAACCTGCGGCGATACGACGTTTACGGCTCGGGGTAATTTTGTCAGGGTTCTGACGCTCAAATGGAGTCATTGAGTGGATCAGCGCTTCCATCTCCTTGACTTTCTCTTCAGGCTTGGCTTCTTCCATCGCTTTTTGGAGGTCGGCGCCACCCATGCCAGGCATCTTATCAAGGAATCCTGCCATACCGCCAAGGTTTTTCATTTGCTGGAATTGATTTAACAAATCTTCCAAATCAAACTCACCGCCCTTTTGGAGCTTTTTCGCCATGCGTTCGGCTTGCTCGCGGTCGATTTTATTCTCAACCTCTTCGACCAATGACAACACATCACCCATGCCAAGGATTCGCTGTGCGATACGCTCAGGATGAAACAGCTCCAAAGCCTCCAGCTTCTCGCCACGACCTAGGAATTTGATTGGCTTACCGGTGATGGCACGCACAGACAAGGCAGCGCCGCCGCGAGCATCACCATCTGTCTTAGTCAGGATGACACCTGTCAGCGGCAAGGCGTCGTTAAATGCCTTAGCAGTATTGGCAGCATCTTGACCTGTCATTGAGTCCACCACGAACAGCGTCTCGGTTGGATTCACCGCTGCAGTAAGCTCCTTAATCTCATTCATCATCTCCTCGTCGATCGCAAGGCGACCTGCGGTGTCAATGATCAGAATGTCTTGATACTGCAATTTGGCTTGTTCGATGGCGCGGCGAGCGATGTCGATTGGGTTCTCGTCTGTACTAGATGGCACAAAGCTTGCATTAACCTGACCTGCCACCTGCTCAAGCTGACGAATCGCTGCTGGACGATATACGTCGGCTGATACAAGCATGACTTTTTTCTTTTGCTTTTCTTGTAGGAATTTGGCAAGCTTACCTGCGGTCGTTGTCTTACCTGCACCCTGTAGACCTGCCAACAGATACACCACTGGCGGCTTGCCAGTCATCTCCAAAGACTGATTCGCCGAACCCATCATCTCAGTCAGCTCATCATAGACAATCTTAACGAATGCCTGACCTGGCGCAAGCTCTTTTAGAACCTCTTGTCCTAGCGCCTGCTCTTTAACCTTCGCGACAAATTCACGCGCCACAGGCAAAGCAACATCCGCCTCAAGCAGTGCCATGCGCACTTCACGCAATGTATCCTTAATGTTATCTTCGGTCAGCTGACCTGTGCCTGCAATATTACGAAGGCTGCCAGAGAGTCGTTCGGTTAACGTATCAAACATAATTTTTCCACGGTTAAATTTAAAATCAAACAGCAAGACTGCTACAAATCCCCCCTATTTTATGATAAATTATGCAATTATGCCAATTTAAATTAAAAGTACGGGGAAAAATGCGCAATTTTGGGCGTTTTTATCCTAATTAGGGGTTGTTGTGTTAATTATTTATCTGTTGACCGCTTTGATTTATGCCGCCACCGGCCTGATCTTGTATCAAAAACTCATCAAGCAACAACCCATCAACAAACTTCCAATCATCACCGCACTCATCATCGGCGCAGTAATGCACGCATTTTTGCTATGTCCAAAAATCGTCACGCTGTATGGGCTTAATTTTAACATCTTTAACACGATTAGCCTAATCAGTTTGTTCTTTTTGGTGTTTTTTGTACTATTTAGTCTATATCGCCCTATATTAAGCCTTGGTGTCCTTGCTGCGCCAGCTGCTTTGATAGGGCTTAGCGCGGGCTACTTTGGGCGCGCCGCTTACGAGCCGCTAACCGACCTTAACCCCCTGCTTCAGGCACACATCTTACTCTCATTCGCCGCTTACTGCGCCCTGCTGATGGCTGCTGTACAAGCGATCATCTTGCGCCTACAGATTCGCGAACTCAAACACAAGACCATCCACCGCTTTTGGGTGAGTAAACTGCCAAGCCTACAGAGCATGGAAGGCTTGTTGTTTGACATGATTTTGATGGGTTTTGTGATTTTAAGTGTGGCGCTTGGGCTTGGTGTGGTTGCCACTTATGACATCATGGCACAGCACATCGCGCACAAGCTATTCTTTAGCGTGCTGTCATGGACGGTATTTGGTGTGTTTATCGTTGGTCATTATCGCCAAGGCTGGCGTGGTAAACGTGCAGCGAACTTTACCATCTATGGCTTTATTCTACTTGCCATTGGTTTTGTTGGCTCAAAAGCGGTGTTGGATTTGATCATCTAAAATTATCATGGCTGCCACAAATACACACATAGGGATTTAGTAATTCCTCGCCAAAAATAAAACCACTCCGAAGAGCGGTTTTATCATTTAAGCGATACAGATTAGATGCCAGCTTCTAGCTCAGCGGCTTCTACTGTCTGGCGAATCAGTGTATTGATCGTCATCGGACCCACACCACCTGGAACTGGCGTGTACGCTGAAGCCACGTTCTCGATGCCTTTTAGCTCGATGTCACCGCATCCACCTTCTGGCGTTGGGTGGAAGCCTGCATCAACCACGATTGCGCCTTGCTTGATCCAGTCTTTTTTGATCAGCTCAGGAACACCCACAGCACCCACCACGATGTCCGCTTGACGGATGTGCTCGCTTAGGTTCTGAGTGCGTGAATGGCAGATGGTCACAGTACAGTTAGCATTTAGCAGCATCGCCGCCATTGGCTTACCCAAGATGGCGCTACGACCCACCACCACAGCATGTTTGCCAGACAATTCGACATTGTAGTGATTCAGCAGGTGCATGATGCCTTGTGGCGTGCAAGAACCATAAGCACTCTCACCCATCGCCATACGACCATAACCTAGGCACGTAACGCCATCCACGTCTTTTAATAGACTAATGCGATCAAAGCAAGCACGCTCATCGATCTGAGCAGGCACAGGGTGCTGCAGTAGGATGCCGTGCACGTCAGGATTGGCATTAAGTTCATCGATCTTTGCCAATAATTCATCGGTCGTGGTGGTCTCAGGCATCTCAACGCGAATGCTGTCCATGCCGATACGCTTACAAGCATTGCCCTTCATGCGCACGTAAGTGGCAGATGCAGGGTCATCACCCACCAAAATGGTCGCAAGAATTGGTGTGCGTCCAGTTTTTTCTTTTAATGTTGCCACGCGTGCTGACAGTTCATTTTCAATAGAACTTGCCAATGCTTTACCGTCTAAAATCTGTGCCATAAAAAATCCTTCATCGGTTCAAATTATGCTCATAACAAGCCGCCACAAGGCTTAAATCATCGCATTTAAGCGGGCGAATTTTGCAATGTGGATTGTATCACATTAAAGCTTAATTTTGCTAAGTTTTGTTGATTGTTATCTGTCTGAGATTCTTCGGTATTCATGGATTTATCAACAGAAATCTGCACCACACCACCATCAACCAACTCCCCAAAGAGAATCATCTCAGCGAGGACTTTTTTGATTTCATTTTGGATCAGCCTGCCCATTGGGCGCGCACCCATGAGCTTGTCATAACCTTTTTTGGCAAGATATGCTCTGGCCTCGTCATCGATCTCAATCACGACATTCTTATCATCAAGCTGAGCCTGTAGCTCGATGATGAATTTATCAACAACCGATGTGATGACACTCTCATCAAGCGGTGCAAAATTCACAATCGCATCCAGGCGGTTACGAAATTCCGGCGTGAACGTGCGTTTAAGTGCGTCAGCGTTGTCCGCCGAATGATCTTGGTGGGTAAAGCCCATGGATGCGCGACTGATACTCTCTGCGCCCACGTTCGTCGTCATGATTAAGATAACCTGCCTGAACGACACCGAGCGTCCGTTGTTATCAGTCAGCGTGCCATGATCCATGACTTGCAATAATAGGTTAAAGACATCAGGGTGCGCCTTTTCAATCTCATCTAGTAGCAGTACAGAATGTGGGTGTTTATGGATCTTTTCGGTCAAGAGCCCACCTTGGTCAAAGCCCACATAACCCGGCGGAGAACCGATCAAACGCGATGCGGTATGCGCCTCCATGTATTCACTCATGTCAAAACGCACGAACTCCACACCCAGCGCAAAGGCAAGCTGCTTACATACTTCAGTCTTACCCACTCCTGTCGGGCCTGCGAACATGAACGCACCAATGGGCTTATCGGTAGGCTTTAGACCCGCGCGAGCAAGCTTAATCGCATCAGACAATGTCTCAATGGCCTCATCCTGCCCAAAGATGACGTGTTTTAGATTACGCTCAAGGTTTTTTAGGGTGTCTTTATCGTCTTTTGAGACTGACTTGGGCGGAATGCGTGCAATCTTCGCCACCACCTCTTCGATCGCTGGCACATCAATCACGGTCGCAGCTTCATCGTCTTTGGCAGCTTGAACTAGCCTCGTTCGTGCACCAGCCTCATCCATTACGTCGATCGCCTTATCGGGCAATAATCTGTCTTGAATGTAGCGCGCTGACAATGCTGCCGCAGCCTCTAGCGTTTCATCTGTGTACTGCACATGATGGTGTTTCTCATAACGCTCTTTTAGTCCTTTAAGAATGCTCACTGTATCAGTCACGCTCGGCTCAACCACGTCGATTTTTTGGAATCGGCGTGACAACGCATGGTCTTTTTCAAAGATCTGACGATATTCATTAAAAGTCGTCGAACCAATACAACGAAGCTCACCATTAGACAGTGCTGGCTTAATCAGATTAGACATGTCCATTGAGCTGTTCATGGTAGAACCTGCGCCGATCATCGTATGAATTTCATCAATGAACAATACGGCATTTGGTTGTTCTTTTAAAGCTTCTAATAGTGCCTTCATGCGATTCTCAAAGTCGCCGCGAAACTTAGTACCGGCAACCAAAGAACCCACTTCAAGGCTATAAATCACCGTGTCAGCCAAAGGTTTTGGCGCTCTACCGTTGACAATCAACCAAGCCAAACCTTCTGCAATCGCCGTCTTACCTACGCCGGCTTCACCGACCAACAAAGGGTTATTTTTACGGCGGCGGCACAGAACTTGAGCCGTACGCTCAATCTCAGCATCACGCCCGATGAGTGGGTCGATGCGGCCTTTTTTGGCTCGCTCGTTTAAATTGGTAGCGAATTCTTCAAGCGGATTTTTGGATTTGGTAGGCTCTTTATTCTCACTTGGTGTCTGAGAGGATTCAACTTCGTCTTTTTTATTGTGTGATATGTAGCGAAGGACGCGCAATTTACTCACTTCACGTGCCTGCAGTAGATACAATGCCTGAGAGTCTTTTTCGCTGAATATCCCAACCAGTACATCCATGCAATCAATCGGTCGCTCAACGCCGCCAGATTGATGATGCCATATCGCACGCTGCAAGACGCGCTCGCAGCTCTTAGTGGGCTTGACACGTGCATTATCGTCGGCGGTTTTTGGTACATAATCCGACAGGTATATTTTTAGGGCATCACTTAATTCACTGACATCCACCCCAAAATCATCCAACATGTCTTTGACAGCCTGATCATTAATCAATCCTAAGAGCAGATGCTCGACCGTGATAAATTCATGGCGATTTTTTTTGGTAAAAGTTTCTATGCGTTTACGTACTATTTCAAAATCTGGACTAAACATCTCCACCCCGTTTATTTAATCATTATCTTAATAATGTTATCCATGTCATTGTTTTTCAAGCGTGGTCAAAAGCGGATATTCCATTTGCTCTGCCAATTCATTCACCTGTAGGATTTTCATCTCACCAATCTCAAATGGTAGTATCGCCACCACCGCTCGCCCTGATTCATGGATCTGATACATAAGCTCAACCGCCCGATCAATACCATGATCGAAGATCTCAACGAGCACATACACCACAAAATCCATCGTCGTGTAATTATCATTATGCATGACAACCGCATACATGGGCGCACGAACAGATTCCGACACTGTCTCAAGCGCGACGTCTGATTCTGCCTCATGTTCCTTAGTATTATAGATAGACAACTTATTCTGATTCATGATATTCATATCTTATCTGGCTCATCATAACAATAAAAAAGCCGAGCGCGCGCCCAGCTTTTGCTGATTAATTACTGCTGATGGGTCGATTATCCGCACCATCCACCTCTGACAAGGAAGCTGGTGCATCGCTGATGGTCTTACCCACCTGCCAATCGTATAGCTGCTGGATTTTTTGATCGCCTGCGACCAGCTCTAGCTTCATCTGACGAGGAGAGAAGCCTTCAGGCATCACAAAGCGACCACGAATATTCGCCACGCCATTAATGTCATAGCTAGATGGCTCAAGCGGGATCTCAACCATGCTTGTCGCGTTTAATAGAGTCAATCTTGGCACCATGCGTACCGATCTGCCCGACACATCGATCATCGCCACATCAAAGCGATATTCAAAGGTGTTTTCAGGCAAAGAACCGATCTCCGAACCGATTACCTTTAGGGCAACACCGCCTTGCTCCGCCACCGATGATTTTAATAGATCATTAACTTGGGCGAGTTGTAGATTTTTTGTTTCTAATGCTTTTTGCTCTTCGGTCAGTCTTTCAAGATTGCCCATGCTGATATCGCGCTCTTTGGTTAGTGCATCCACATCTTCTTTAAGCTTGCTATTCTCAGCCGCCAAGGTACTCACATCTGCCGAGGCCACCTGATCGGACTTTAGGTCTTTGGCAGCATAGACGCCTTGGCGATGACCAACTTGATAACCAATAAACGCCACAACGAGCGACGTAAAAATAATCGCTGCAAGAAATAGCGCTAAAATCTGTGCCGTCGCGCCCGCTTGTTGATTAAGCGAACGGCGCGATGGCACGGTTTTTGAGAGTGTTATTGACATGATACTCAAAATTCATCAAACTAAATTTGTGTATTATATCAAATATCTGAGGATATTAATGATAATTTTTTTCAAAAGCTACGAAAAAATTACACTAGCAGAACATACCGATTTTTCGGCGAACTCTTATGCTTTGTTAAATTTTCAATCGCTTTAATCGCAAGGCATTCATCAGCACTGAGATTGAGCTTAATGCCATGGCAGCTGCCGCAATGATCGGATTGAGCAACCCAAAAGCAGCAGCCACGATACCAATGCAGTTATACACGAATGCAAAAAATAAGTTTTGCTTGATGTTATTTAACGTCGCCAATGCGATATGCTGAGCATGCTGTGCGTGCGTAACAGAATCACCCACCAACTCCGCCGATGAAGTATGCTTGGCGATGCTGGATGCGTCATGTACCGAGAAGCTGACCTGCGCCTCTGCCATGGCTGGCGCATCATTTACACCATCACCGACCATGGCGACAGTTTTACCCTCTTGCTTAAGCTTACTGATTTTTTGTGCTTTGTCACGTGGTGAGAGCTTACCATAGGCGGACGTAATGCCCAGTCGCGCCGCCACATCATCAACCACACCTTGATGGTCGCCACTCATGATGATCACGTCGATACCATCTTGTTTTAATTGATCGATGGTGTCTTTGGCGTTCTTCTTAATCTCATCCATGAGCGCATAAGCTGCCACAGGCACATCATTCACCGATACCGCAACAATACTGGCAATCTGCCAAATATTATCATCATAAGCACCGACGTATCGTACGTTCCTAGCATTGGCCGGATTGATGACAGTCTCATCAAAGTGATCAAAGCCGGCAAATTGCAGCGTCCCCACCTTAACCATGCCAACACCTGCCACCTCACCCATCAGACCTTGACCGACAACGGTGGTGGGATTTTTAACATCGGTGAGATTAAGCCCTTGGGTTAAGGCGCTTTTGACCAATGCGTTCGCCAATGGATGCGATGCGTGCTGCTCTAGGCTCGCTGTGATGCCAAGCGCATCATTCTCATCCATGCCATCAGACAGATAGGTAGCACGAATACTTGGCTGACCCATGGTGAGCGTGCCTGTCTTATCAAATACCATGGTGTCAATACGTCCCGCCATCTCAAGGCTGGGCGCATCTTTAAATCGCACACCATATCGCGCCGCTGTGCCCATACCTGCCATGATGGCAGCGGGCGTCGCTAATCCAAGCGCGCACGGACAGGCAATGACAAGCACCGACACAGCTCTCATTAACGCCTCATCAAAGCTGCCCAATATCACCCAATTCCCAAAGAACACCACAAGCGCAATGCCAACCACCACAGGTACAAAGACACCGGCAACTTTATCAGCCAAGCGCGCGATGTCTGCTTTTGTGCCTTGCGCCTCATCAAGTGCACGCACCATATCGCCAAGTGCAGTCTCACCACCCGTGGCAGTCGCACGATATTCAAACCCCCCATCAACCACGGCACTGCCAGCTAGAACCCCATCTCCAGCTGTCTTGGCAAGTGCAGCACTCTCTCCTGTTAGATGCGCCTCATCAGTAAAGCCCGCCCCAATGGTGACCACACCGTCCACGCCGATGCGATCGCCCACACGAGCCAGCAGAACATCACCAACTTTGATGTCTTTGACGCTAACCGCGCTCCAGCCATCGCCTGCTTTACGCTGAACCGTATCAGGTACCAGATCCATCAGCATAGATAAGCTGTTTAGGCTTTGCTGCTTTGTGCGCGCCTCAAGATATTTACCAAGACTTACGAAAGCTATTACCATCACCGACGCTTCGAAGTACACAAGCCCGTGCCCACCATGATCGGAAGTGAGCCACATATAGGTTGAGTAAGCCCAGATCGCGCTCGTGCCCAATGCCACAAGTACATCCATGTTAGCAAGACCGCCACGAATAGATGCCCATGCACCCTTATAAAATGCCCAACCAAAATAAAACTGAACCACGCTAGCAAGCACAAACTGCATCCACACAGGTGGCATTAGCGCATGACTACCGACCATCATACCGACCATCCCCACCCAAAATGGCAATGACAACGCCCATAATACAATCAATCGCCAAGGCATGCCTGGTGCTTGTCTTGGTTTTGGTGCATCATCGATCAGCTGCCCCTCGAAGCCTGTTTTTTTGATCCAGGCTTGGATGTCCTGAGCGTCAGCATCATGATATCGGATGTTTAGGGTTTCGGTTGCAAAATTCACCTGCGCCAGATCTACCGATGGGTTTTTATTTAAGACCTTCTCTAGGCGATTGGCACACGCTTGGCATGTCATGCCTGTGATGGCATAACGCGCTTCTTGGGTCTCGGATAAAGGGGTGGTATTGTTATTTTGATTGTCACTCATGGCGGTCTCGTCGTTTTAGTTATTGGTCATTTTTATTATGCGCCCTTATCATCATTTATCAATCCCGATTTACCAAAATAATTGAATAAATCCAACAAAAAACCGAACGCATTTAGCATTCGGTTTTTTTGATGATTCACCAAGCAAAGAATTAAGTCGTACTAAATCCCGCACTCTCAACAGCATCGATGATCTGAATCTTATCAAGCACCTCATCATCATAAGTGACCACGGCTTGTTCAAGTGGGCGATTCACTTCAACATCCTGCACGCCCGCCAGTTCGCTCACCGCATTAATAACGCTCGTCTCACAGCCCCCGCAGGTCATGCCATATACTTTCAAAGTTAAGGTTTCAACACTCATGATTTTCTCCATTTGGTTAATTGTTAATCATATAAGCACTTTAGCACAGCCGTTCGCCTGCTACAAGCACCATTTACAAAAACACTACCCAGCCACCTACCAATTAAGGCACTACAGGCACGATGTCCAGCCCGACCTTCTCATCTAGGCCGAACATGATATTCATGTTCTGCACCGCTTGCCCTGCCGCGCCTTTCACCAAATTATCCTGCACCACGAGTATCGTTAATGTCTCGCCATCTTGGTGGACAGCCATTCTAAGGAAATTTGAAGCGCGGGTCTGACGCGTCTGCGGCAGCTGCCCCTTAGAAAGAACATCCACAAAATACTCATCTTGGAATCGACGCTCAAACACACTCTGCCAATCGACCGCACCACCTGCCTCAGTTAAGGTCAGATGAGTCGTGCTGAACATGCCTCGAATCATCGGCACCAGATGCGGGACAAAGCGGATTTTGTGTTTAAAATTGGAACCCAAGAGCGCATGCACACCCTGCTCAATCTCCGGCAGGTGGCGATGCCCTGCCACGCCGTACGCGCTAAAGTTATCCGCCGTCTCACTAAAAATCATCTCCATCTTCGCGCTGCGGCCTGCACCTGAGATACCTGATTTGGCATCAATGATGATGTGATCGCCGATAAGCTGAGTGTTTTGGCGGTTTTGCTCATCGATGATGGCGGACAAGCCCAAGATCGCTGTCGTCGGATAACAGCCAGGATTACCCACGACTTTGGCATCTTTGATAACATCGCGATTCACCTCAGGCAGACCGTATGCAGACTGTTTAAGGACATCAGGGCATTCATGCGCCATGCCGTACCATTTACTAAAAGCATCCAAATCCTGCAGACGAAAATCCGCCGCCAAGTCGATCACCTTAACGCCCTTTTCGGTAAGATACGGCGCTGACTTCATGGCAATCCCATGAGGCGTGGCAAAGAACACCACATCACATTCGGTTAATTTCTCATCATCAGCATCACTAAACACCACATCTGACAGACCACGAAGACTGGGGAAAATATCACTGGCTTTCTTGCCCGCTTCCGAGCGAGATGTTAGCATGATTATCTGAGCTTGCGGATGATTCACCATCAGGCGAATCAGCTCCACACCTGTGTAACCTGTGCCACCAACAATACCTACTTTGATCTTTGACATAACGCACACACCATGAGATATTTAAAAATTTCCAACAATATACCAAATTTTAACTGCCTTGCCAAAACTTTTACAAATATTCAAACATTAGAACCAAACCAATCAAAATCCACCCCGAAGCACTTTTAAGATGCGTGATGCAAAATTCATCATGATTTTGTGATTTTTTGGGTAATTTTTGCGATTTTTACTTGATAAAATTTGATTTTAAGTTAAGCTATACCGTTTATATTTTACCTTTTTATAGCTTATTGCCATGTCGAATTCTGATAACTCTAATTTCACCCCCGATTATGATAAAATTGCGAGCCATTACGCCAGCATCATTGAAGGCTGCGGCGAAGACCTAAGCCGCGAAGGACTGCTTGACACCCCAATGCGTGCCGCAAAGGCGTTTGGCTATCTGACGCGCGGCTACCATCAGTCGCTTGAAGTCGTGGCGAACGATGCGATTTTTCCCTCGGATAACCCCGAGCTGGTACTGGTGCAGAACATTGAGTTTTATTCACTGTGCGAACATCACCTTCTGCCTTTTTATGGTGTGGCACACGTGGGCTATCTGCCAGAAGGTAAGGTTTTGGGTCTATCCAAAGTAGCGCGCATCGTTGATATGTACGCGCGCCGTCTACAAATCCAAGAAAACCTCACCAAGCAAATCGCCACCGCCATCGAAGAGCTGACCGGCTGCCGCGGCGTTGCTGTCGTGATGGATGCCAGCCACATGTGTATGATGATGCGCGGCGTGGGCAAACAACAATCCACCACCAGAACCATGAGCATGCTTGGCGAACTCACCACCAATAATACAGCACGCGCTGAATTCTTAGATGCCATTCCTAGACGTACGCCTGCGTTTGGTTAATACATTGATAAAATTCTTAAGCCATCCCTACCAATGTAAAAGCTGGTAGGGATTTTGTTATCCTTTGCTTGCTAGATTTTATAAAAATATTAAAAATCAAATATTTATCACTGCAAAGACAAAGTATTACCTTGATAACTGACGAAATTTTGTTATAATAAACATACTGAAGTGTTCGCCAGTAGAGCGTATTCCTGAGCCGATAATCTTATCTTAGGGACTCATTTCTACTATTTTGTTGAGCAGGCCTGCATCTTTTAGATGTTTCAGGAAGCCATAATAAATAGTGATGAGTCCCGCCTTGAACTTCACGGTTCATGGTAACCCCTCTACAGCGGCACTTTGGTTTTTTATTGCCTAAATTTCTTGGTTGTGTTGTTTTTGGTCTTTTTTTACAGTTTTTTGAAATTTTAAAAATTTTTTTTAAAAAATGATTGACACGCGAAAAATACTTGCTATAATACGCACCATCTTAAGCGACTTGCTTAATATTCCCCAATAGCTCAGTTGGTAGAGCATCGGACTGTTAATCCGTGTGTCCCTGGTTCGAGCCCAGGTTGGGGAGCCATATTCTGCTAGAAATAGCAACTTAAAAGCCTTTTCATATCGAGAAGGCTTTTTTATTGCTAAAATCTCTTGAAAATCTTTGTATTTATCCTTATTATGAACGCGTGATTCATTCAACCACATAAGGATAACTTCTTGAGCATCACTCGCACTCTTGTTTTAGAACTTGACAGCCACGCCCTGCGCAACTTAGCAGGTGAATATAATAAACACATCAAATACCTACAAGAACGCCTAGAAATTCAAATCACTCAGCGCCAAAATAACTTTATACTAACAGGCGATTTAGACGCTGTTGAACGAGGCGAATTCATCCTAAATAAACTCTCAGAAATCGCCGATGATGACATCCCTAGCGAGGAGTTGCACCTCATCATCCAATCAAGCCTTGCCCGCAGCAATGATAGCGACATCACTCAAAATACTCAAGCCACCTCAGCCAATAAGACTAGCAACACTTATGCCGACATTAGCCTAAGAACACGCAAAGGCAAAATCACACCGCGCGGTTACAATCAACAAGAATACGTCAAAAAAATCCTAATCTCTGACGTGTCTTTTGGCGTGGGTCCTGCTGGTACAGGTAAGACCTATCTTGCGGTTGCCTGCGCCGTTGATATGCTCGAGCGCGGCGAGATTGAACGCATCTTGCTTGTACGCCCCGCGGTTGAAGCAGGTGAAAAATTGGGCTTCCTACCAGGCGACCTAACCCAAAAGATTGACCCCTATTTACGTCCTCTATACGATGCCTTGTACGAGATGCTTGGCTTTGAGAAAGTGGGTAAGCTGCTAGAGCGTCAAGTTATTGAGGTCGCACCACTTGCCTACATGCGTGGACGCACGCTAAATAACAGCTTTGTCATTCTTGATGAAGCCCAGAACACTACGCCAGAGCAGATGAAGATGTTCTTGACGCGTCTTGGCTTTGGCTCACGCGCGGTCATCACGGGCGACATGACACAGGTGGATTTACCTCGCGGTCACAAATCAGGACTGTCCCAAGCCCTGCAAATCCTATCAAAAATCGACGAGATTCACATCACGCGATTTGATAGCAAGGATGTGGTGCGCCACCATCTGGTTCAAAAGATCGTCCAAGCCTATGACGCGTTCGATGATGAACAAGAAAAAATAACCGCCAAACGAAAAGCTGCCCGTCTGGCTGAGGAATTAGCAAAAGCAAGCTTAGATAAGGCAGAATCGCATGACGATTAGTCTATACATCGATCATCATCCTGACATTGATGGTACTGTCTATGACGAAGCGGCTCTAACCAAAGTTGCTCATCATGCCATCAATGTCATGACCGATAAACTAAAAAGCGGCTTAGAATTTTCCTATTTTGACAACGTCGAAGATTATTGGCATAAAAACAAAACCTTGGACATCTATCTCACTGATACCACCGAAGGACGACAGCTTAACTTAGATGCACGCGGCAAAGACTATGCCACAAACATCTTATCCTATCCAAGTGAGCTGCCCAGCGATGTACTTGCTCTGATGGATGACATACCATTAGGCGAGCTCATCATCTGTCACGAGGTGCTTGTGCGTGAGGCAGATGAACAAGACAAGCGGTTTGAAGATCATCTGCATCATTTATTGGTGCATGGCATCTTGCATTTGCTTGGATTCGATCATGAGATCAGTGATGCTGATGCCGATGAGATGGAAGGTTTTGAAATCGAAATCCTACAAGGATTAGGAATAAGCAATCCATATCTCTAATTTTAATAGTTAAATAAAAAGCAATCTTTCAAAGATTGCTTTTTAATTTTATAGGTCATTTAAGATTAAGCGAAGCTTATTATTGGGATTATCAGCATTGGTGATGGAGCGTCCAATAACCAGATAATCCGAACCATTAGCCAGTGCGTCTTTTGGGGTGCAGATACGCTGCTGATCATCGCTACCGTCTGTCGCCAAACGAATGCCTGGTGTAACAAGCTTAAAATCACTGCCAAACGCTGATTTTAATGCGCTTGCTTCTTGTGCAGAGCATACAACACCATCAAGACCAGCATTTTTAGTTAATGCAGCAAGTCTAAGTACGTGCTCTTGAGCATTGCCGCTAATACCAAGCTCCAATAGATCGCTGTCCGCCATCGAGGTTAATACCGTTACCGCGATCAATAGCGTATTATAACCACCAGTGGACAGACGCGATTTGGCCAATGCCATCGCTTTGGACCCTGCCGATGCATGGACATTCACCATCCATACACCCATATCAGCAGCAGACAATACAGCCTGTGCTGTGGTATTTGGAATGTCATGAAACTTCAAATCCAAAAATACATCAAAGCCACGTCGATGGAATTCTTGAACAACCTGAGGACCGCAGATGGTGAAGAGCTCCTTACCAACTTTAAGGCGGCAAAGCGACGGATCTAAAGCATCTGCCAACGCAAGTGCGCCATTCAAATCATGCTTGTCCACCGCAACGATTACAGGGGTGTTTAACTTGCTCATGATTATAGGTGTGGGTCGTTAGTTGCATTTACCGGCGCTGCATTCTCAACGATCACCCTTTCGGCAGGACGAACCTCAGATTGCTGAGCCAGCTTGATGTTTGCTTCTGTTAGCTGAGACTGGGTTAGTTTCAGCTCTTTTTTTAGACGGCTGATTTCCCATTTGTTCTGGAAGACGCGGAATACCAACAGCGCAAGTAGCATCCCTAGGATGACACCAAGAACAATCGTCACCACAAGCAGCAAGCCCAAATTCATGGTAGGCACGCTCGAGAACATCAGGTTCACTGCCACTTCACTGTTGTTCATCAGCACCAAACCAATGGCATAGGCGCATACCGCCACTAATAATACGATCAAAATAATATGCATGTTTATACTCTCATTTATCAGTCATTAAGGATAAATTAGTCATTAATGGCATTTACTGCTTCTTTTAGCGCTTTGCCAGGTTTAAAGTATGGCACAGCTTTGGCTTTTACTGCCACCTTCTCACCTGTTCTTGGATTTCTGGCATGGCGTGCATCGCGATGGTGCAAACAAAAACTACCAAAACCTCGAACTTCCACCCTGCCATCATGCGACAAACTGCCTACCATTAAACCAATAATCTCACGCACCGCCTCATCAACGACCGTCTCTTCGATACCGTCACATGCCGATGCCAAATTAGTAATAAGATCAGATTTATTAATGACTTTTTGTGCTTGCTGCATATATCCCGCCTATCAATTCGCCATCATACCATAAGGACGAATCAGCTCATATTAACAAAAATGCAATCTTTGGTAAGATTTTGTTCAAGTTACAATGATAACGGAAAAATGGCAAAATGTGAATGAATTTTTTGTTAATTTTCATCACTTTGCAAATCTTTACTATTTTAACATGCTTGTTAATTTTGCAATGTAGTAAATCAGTAAATATATGTTCAATATAATAAAAAAGAGCAGCCTAAGCCGCTCTTTTTTGTTTGCTTTGATTAGCCTTTTAGCTGATCAGCAAAGATATCACCTAGAGTTTTAGGTTGGTTCTCTGCAGCTGTATTTGACAGCTCTTTGATCGCTTGACGCTCATCAGCCTCGTCTTTGGCTTTCACAGATAGTGTGATGCCACGAGATTTACGGTCAACACGAACGATCTTAGCTTCAACTTCGTCACCAACATTTAGTACTTTAGAAGCATCTTCAGTACGCTCGCGAGCGATGTCAGCAGCAGCTAGGTAGCCTTCTACTTCGTCAGCCAGTGTGATAACAGCACCTTTAGCGTCAACTTCTTTTACTGAACCTTTTACGATAGCGCCACGGTCATTTGCCAGTAGGTATTCGTTGAATGGGTCAGAGTTAAGTTGCTTGATACCTAGGCTGATACGGTTGGCTTCTGCATCAACTTGTAGAACAACAGCTTCTACAGTGTCGCCTTTAGAGTAGTTGCGGATCGCTTCTTCGCCAGACTCAGTCCAAGAGATGTCAGATAGGTGAACCAGACCATCGATGCCACCTTCTAGACCAATGAATAGACCGAAGTCAGTGATTGACTTGATGGTACCAGAGATTTTGTCGCCTTTAGCGTGGTTTTTGTCAAACTCTGCCCATGGGTTTGGCATGGTTTGCTTGATGCCCAAGCTGATACGACGACGCTCGCCATCAATTTCAAGAACCATTACATCAACTTCATCGCCCACTTGAACAACTTTAGATGGGTGGATGTTCTTGTTGGTGTGATCCATCTCAGAAACGTGTACCAAACCTTCGATGCCTTCTGCGATTTCAGCGAAGCAACCATAATCTGTTAGGTTGGTTACGCGAGCCTTAGTAATGGTACCCACTGGGTAAGTCTTCTCAACTTCGCCCCATGGATCAGAACCAAGCTGCTTAAGACCTAGGCTAACACGGTTACGCTCACGGTCGAATTTCAACACTTTAACTTTAAGGTCTTGACCAACTTCTACCGCTTCTGATGGGTGCTTGATACGCTTCCAAGCCATGTCAGTGATGTGTAGTAGACCATCGATGCCACCTAGATCAACGAATGCACCGTAGTCAGTTAGGTTCTTAACGATACCATTAACTTCCATGCCTTCTTCTAGCTTAGCAAGTAGTTCGTCACGCTCAGCACTGTTCTCAGCTTCCATTACCGCACGGCGAGATACAACGATGTTATTGCGTTGCTTGTCGATCTTGATAACTTTAAATTCTAGCTCTTTGCCTTCTAGGTGAGTGGTTTCGCGTACTGGGCGAACGTCAACCAGTGAACCAGGTAGGAAAGCACGTACAGAACCGATCTCAACAGTAAAGCCGCCTTTAACTTTAGAAGAGATAAGACCAGTAACGATTTCGTCATTTTCATGAAGCTGTTCAAGCGCACGCCAGCTTTCTTCACGTTTTGCTTTTTCACGAGAAAGAACAGTTTCGCCCATGCCGTTGTCAACTTTCTCAACAACTACGTCTACTTTATCGCCGATAGCAACTTCAAGCTCGCCAGCTTCGTTCAGGAACTCTGAACGCGCGATGAAGCCTTCTGATTTTAGGCCAGTATCAACAGTGATACGCTCGTTGTCGATGGCAACAACAGTACCAGAAATAACGGCACCGATTTCAACTTTGATTTCGTTGGCGTTGCTTTGTTCAAACAGTTCAGCAAATGATAAACTCATTAGTAATACCTTAAAATTAGCCGTAGCCTGTCCAGCACAGTACGGTTCAAGTGATGTGCGCCATTGAGAGATGCTGGTTTTGACTCAAATAGCAACACAAAAATATGATAAACCCGACAATTATATCAGATAATTATTAAAATAGATAGCGATTTATTTTAAGACAATACACCCACTGCTCGCCTTTTTGCCCCATAACGGTTCGTGCCAGTCTTATAAAACCTATCTTTTCATAAAGTCTTTGGGCGGAGACATTGGCGCGATTTACTCCAAGCAAAATCTCATCACAAAGGGCAGTGCGGCTTTGGCAGAAATTTTTTAAACGATTAACTCTAAGGCTCTTTTAGCGTAGCCCTTACCTTGAAAAGCAGGATTTCTGGACATGGAGCGAAGTAGGACAGCATGGGAATTTCGGTGTAGCGGTATTTTTGCTGTCCAATATCCACCACAAAAAACCCCACCACCTGATGTAAATCATCATCCAAAATCACCATCCTAGAAGCATCCGCACGCTCATCATCAAGCCAGTTTTTTGGCAAGACAGCAAACTGCATTTGCTCATCGCCTGACTCATAAGACAGCTCATCTTGACGTGTGCTGCTAAGTGGAGCAAGTGTTATCACAGCTTACCCTGTGTAAATGCCAAAATCTCATCAAACACCACATCTGCTGATTTGTCGGAGCTGTCAATGACAAGGGCATCCACAGCAGGGTGACTTGGGGCGACAGCACGGTTTTCATCTCGTTCGTCTCGCTCGATGATGTCCACCAAAATCGCTTCATAATCCGCCACTTTGCCTGCCGTTTGTAATTGTAGCGCCCGTCTGTCGGCACGAGCCTTGGCACTTGCGGTCAAAAATACCTTAACGGGAGCATCGGGGAAAATCACCGTCCCCATGTCTCGCCCGTCCGCCACAAGTCCTGCTCTGCCCTTTACCATATTTTTTTGTAAATCAAATAAAGCTGTTCGCACGCTTGGCAACACAGCGACACGGGACGCATATCCGCCCACGATTTCGTTGCGAATGTCGTCCATTAGGGGGGTGTTATCCACTAGGATTTCCACCGTTTTTGTCGCGGTATTGGGGCGAAAAGATAGGTTTAAAGACTTAGTTAATTTGGCAACTTCTTGCTCGTCAATGTCGGTACCGTCAAGCAAGCCGTTTTTAAATGCCATTAGCCCAACAATGCGATACAACGCACCGCTATCTAATAGTTCAAAACCAAAATGCTCGGCAAGGCGATATGCTACCGTGCCTTTACCCGCACCCGAAGGACCGTCAATGGTGATGATTTTTGGGATAATGGATTTTGGGGTTGCCATGGGGTTCTCTTTTTATAAAATAAATTAAAATTGGGTGATAATTGCGTTTTATCACAGAGCGAATGTAATTCGCCCCTATAAAAACATAATTATAAATAAATTTTTGTTAAATAAACTTTCTGCAAAACCCTAAATTAAAGAAAACCGTTCGTGATGAGCTTGGGAAACCTAACGGTTTTCCACCACCTTTCGACAGGCTCAGGGCGAACGGAAAACCAGTTTTGCAGGAAGTCCAATAATGGTTTTTAAAATATCATAGTAAATTTATGATTAAAAAAACACATCTTGGGCGAATAGATTATTTATAAAATTTTATGTTTTTCATAAATTAAAATTTCATAAAAAATAGAATTAAAAAATCAATGCCCGTCACTTAACCGGCTTTCAATTTTCGCCTTTTTCTTATCAGCTCGTCTTTGTTTAAAAAATTGGCTCAGCATCATTGAACTTTCATTTGCCAACAGTCCGCCTTGAATATTGATGACATGATTATAAAACGACTCTTTGGCGAGGGTTAGCTGGCTTGTCACCGCCCCTGCCTTTGGTTCATACGCCCCAAACACCACACGGCTGACACGGGCATGAATAAGCGAACCAAAACACATGGTACACGGCTCTAACGTAACATACAGCGTACTGCCAATCGGCAAGCGGTAATTTTGCACCCGCTCACACGCCTGACGCAAGGCGACAATCTCAGCATGGTGCGTGGGGTCGTGCGTGCTAATCGGGCAATTAAAACCTTCGCCCAAAATCTGTCCGTCATGCACCACCACCGCCCCCACAGGTATCTCGCCACGCTCCGCCCCACGTCTGGCAAGAGCTAGGGCATGGTTCATCATGGAGACATCGGTAGGCGACCAAAATGTTAAGGAGCTAAAATTTGTTGGTTTAGCTTTGTTATTTTGATAAAAATTTTGAGAGCACTTTAAACGCATTAAACAAATTTTACGCACGAATCGTTTTTAGAATTTCCCACAGTTTTCAACAGCCTAGATGTGTCGGTTCGAGTCTGATCACTGGTACCAAATCCAATGATTACTGTGGCAACGCCCAATCAATCGCCCCTTTGCCATGTCTAATGAGATAATCATTGGTCTGCGAAAACGGACGAGAACCAAAAAATCCGCCACGGTTCGCCGACAAAGGGGATGGATGATTGGCGGTTAAAATCAAATGGCGAGACGTGTCAATAAACCGCCCCTTTTTCTTGGCATAACTGCCCCACAAAATAAAAACCGTGCGGTCGGTTTGACGGTTGATAACGTCTATCACAGTGTCCGTAAATTCTTCCCAGCCTTTGCCTTGGTGCGAGCCTGCTTGTCCATTTTCTACCGTCAATGTGGCGTTAAGCAGTAGCACGCCTTGATTTGCCCAATGGGTCAAATCGCCATGAGCCGAGACAGGAATGCCCAAATCAGACGCCAGTTCCTTTAAAATATTGGCAAGGCTTGGCGGTTTGGGAATGATTCTTGGCACACTGAACGACAAACCCATTGCCTGCCCTGCCCCATGATAGGGGTCTTGCCCGAGTATCACAACCTTGACCGCTGATAAGGGCGTGGTATTTAGAGCATTGAAAATTTGTGATTTTGGCGGATAAATGGTTTTGCCTTGGGCGTATTCGTTTTGCAAAAAAGCACGTAAATTATCCATAACAGGCGATAATAATATATCCGCTAAGGCAAATTTCCAATCATCGGGTAATTGTACTTTGTTTAAGGCGGTTAATTGGTCGGGGGTGAGTTCTTGGCTGTGCATAGGCATATTGGGATATTTTCAATAGAATCAGACAGATTGATCACAACCTGTCCGAACGGTTGTCATTTTTTAGTTTTATCCAGCTGGCTTGGGTGCGCCTTAACCACAATGGTATTGGCAATTCTGTCATGCCAGCCCTGCTTTTTATCATTCGTCGACGCCATAAAATAATTCACACCCACCAGTACCAACGCCAGGTTAAATGGCATCGCAGATGCTATCCAATAAATCACCACAAGCAGAAGCGTGCGCACACCCACTAATGACGTAAAAGGCGGAATTTTTTTTGTGCTTTGACTGACCGCTCGGATGCCCATGACTAATTTACCAAATGATTGACCGCGCATCACAATCAAGATCAACTGTATCAATATGAATCCACCCACCATCATCAGCGTCATCATCGCCACTTGGCTTGGTATCTGCTCAGCGAGGGTCTGGGCATATGCCATGCGTGATTCAAAGCTGCCGGTGGTCATCTTCTGCTGATCAGGGTTTAGCTTAACCATCGCTGATAAGAATGGCAAAAATGCAATGATGAATAGCACAAGATTAATCGCCAATGCCAAGAATCGACTGCCAATCGAAGCATAAACCACTTCATTGGCATCAGTTGTCGATGACACCTTAGAAAATGCTGGTGTAGACTTAGGTGGCAGCATGGTCGATGGCTCGACAGGCTTACGACCGTAGAGCTCAGCAACGCTAACTCGCTGATCTTTTTCTGATTTAAAATCAACATTGTCGCCAAAGCCACGCTGACTTGATGGCTGGGCTGACTGATTGGCTGACTCCAAATTGGTGGTGTTTGGCTGGTAACTTAGTTGACCACCAGTAACATCGCCAATTTTTTGCCAACCATTCATTCCCGCATGCCACATCAAATCATCAAGAACCACCGCTCCTGATGAAAGCATGATATTGACCTCTTCGAGAGTGTATGGACCTGCTTGAACTTTATTTCTAGCTAAAAAAATTTTCATTTTACTGTCGTCATGATGAAATTTTTTTATTTTAAACGAAAATGTGGCAAGTTACAATCATTGAATGTGAATTTTCTCAATGAACAAATTTCGTCTGATGCTAATTTATTTTCTTAGTTTTTCATTTAATGTCATGAGTACAGGATTAATGAAACATAACAAGTTAAATTGATTGCTGATATGACTTGAATGATGTATTACACCCCTGCCCATCATGACATATTTAAACAACGTTGATGCCGTTTTATCACACATTGATTTGGTGATGACAATCCAAAAAAACAGTTGAAATGACCTTCCGTCATGACGGTGCATCACACACCTTACACCAATACTATCTTTTTATCAATAACTTTAACAAAAAAATAATCACCATATGAACAGCTGCCAATACTGCACAATATAAACAAATCTGGGCATAATCTGCTATATTTTTTGGTACAATCCATAAACTTGTAACCAATGAACCAGCAGCATCTCCTGCCAAAAAAGCAGTTTGGGTAAAACCCAAAGCCATCGCCAAAGTTGCTTTATCAAGAAATTCATATTCTAATACTTCTTCAAAAGATGAAGATAATCCAGTAAATGCACTTCTCGCCAAAGTTGCTAACACCAGCACCCAAAGAGCCAAACCATAATACAAGCCAAAAGACATTAGCAAAAAAGACAAAATATAGCCTATCATTGCAACAAAAAATCCAATAAAAGGCGTATTTTTAAATTTGTTATTATATTTCAATAATAGCATATTTACCAAAATAGACATAACGGTCGTCATCAGATAAATAAATACCGACTTAGATTCGGAAACACCATACTCCACAAACATCAAAATCAAGTAAGGCTTAAATAAACCAACATAAAAACCAACAACAAAATTAGATAAAATAAACAAAATAGTAGATAAGGTTAAAATATTTTTTATGGATATTTTTTCTTTCGACCTAATTGCTACCTTTTTCAATTTATCGAACTTAATATTCTGATAGGCAAACACACTTGACATAAAAACAAAACCGCCTGCCATTAACAATAACCAAAAATAAATAGAACCAAATACATACACCGCCAACGATACAAGACCCGTCCCAACCAACATAGCAATATTGACAATCATAGAACGCATTGCGGTTAATTTGGTGGTATTCTGGGTACTGTCTTCAGAAATTTGTAGAACCCAAGAGCGATTGGCGAGAATGGCAGTAGATGCACCAACACCTGCGATTATTGCCGTCATAACCGCAATGACTGGGTGCGTAAATACCCGCATAGATAAAGCAAGGGCGTATAACAATAAAGCAAATAACAAGGCTTTGGCAAAACCAATTTTATCTACAAACATTCCATAAACAAAAGAAAACGCCCCTGTTACCGCCATAACCGAATATGCCATTCCGTAGGCGGAGATGGCGTTTTCATTTTTAAAATAAATTGGCATAGAAGCCAGTGATATTGCCATACCCATCTGAAAAAAGAGCATAAAAAAAGCATACCGCTTTACATTTGGGTTAGCAAAAAAAATTTCTTTAACCATAAAAAACTCTTGTTTAAAACAAATGAGATGCTGCTACTAGAAAGTCCAACCAATACTAATGAGAGATCATCATTCATCAGATGAGATCAAATTAAAATTATGCTTACCCAAGCCCAATTTTTAACAAAGTCCCTTATAAAATAAAAAAGCAATAAGAATTTTGACATCATGATTAATGACAAATTCCAGTTTTTTTTAATTTTTATCGTTAAATTGATTAGTTATTGCATAAAAAAATCCTGCAAATCCTATTGAGTTAGTAGAAAATAGGATTTGCAGGAAGTTAGTAAAGCCTTAACTATTTATTCTGCCCTAAAAACAACCAAGTATCCAGCACCGTATCTGGATTTAGTGATACTGAGCTGATGCCCTGCTCCATGAGCCATTTGGCAAGGTCTGGGTGATCTGAAGGTCCTTGACCACAGATGCCCACATACTTACCCTCCTTACGACACGCTTCAATCGCCATGCTAAGCAGTTTTTTGACCGCTGCATCTCGCTCATCAAACAAGTGCGACACAATGCCACTATCACGGTCAAGCCCTAGCGTAAGCTGAGTTAGGTCGTTTGAACCGATTGAAAAACCGTCAAAATACTGTAAGAATTCATCGGCAAGCAAGGCATTAGTTGGCAATTCGCACATCATGATGATTTCAAGAGAATTCTCGCCACGTTTTAGCTCATTTTTTTCAAGTAATTCAATGACTTGGCGGGCTTCGCCTGTGGTACGCACAAATGGAATCATGATTTTTACGTTGGTTAGCCCCATGTCATCACGGACGTACTTCAACGCACGGCATTCAAGCTCAAAGCAATCACGGAAATTGTCCGAAATATAACGGCTCGCCCCACGGAAACCGAGCATGGGGTTTTCTTCGTGTGGTTCATACAGCTTACCGCCGATTAGGTTGGCGTATTCGTTAGATTTAAAATCGCTCATACGCACGATGACAGGCTTGTCTTTAAATGCCACGGCAAGCGTTGAAATGCCTTCGATGAGTTTGTTGATATAAAACTCCACAGGCGAGTTGTACCCTGCGATACGCTCAAACACTTGGACTTGGGTCTCTTGGGGCAAGGTGTCCACGTTAAGCAAGGCTTTTGGGTGTACGCCAATCATACGGTTGATGATAAATTCTAAGCGAGCCAAGCCCACGCCTTCGTTCGGGATTTGGGCAAAGTCAAAGGCACGGTCGGGGTTGCCCACGTTCATCATAACCTTAAAGCCAAGCTTGGGCATACTGGAGACAGAATTTTTTTGCACCTCAAAATCCAAAACACCTTCATAAATAAAGCCTGTATCCCCTTCGGCACACGATACCGTTACCGCTTGTCCGTCCGTCAAAAGCTCGGTGGCATTACCACAACCAACAATGGCAGGTACGCCAAGCTCACGAGCGATAATCGCCGCATGGCAGGTACGTCCACCACGGTTGGTGATAATCGCACTGGCACGCTTCATCACAGGTTCCCAATCAGGGTCGGTCATATCAGACACCAGCACATCGCCGTCTTGAACTTTACTCATCTCGTTCAAATTCGTTACGATACGCACCTTGCCTGCACCGACACGCTGACCAATAGAACGCCCTTCGCATAGCACTTTTGCCCCCTTGCTATTGATGACATAACGCTCCATGCTGGTTTTGTCTTGGCGAGATTTGACGGTCTCGGGGCGGGCTTGCACGATGAAAAGCTCATTAGTATCGCCGTCTTTTGCCCACTCAATGTCCATAGGACAGCCGTAGTGTTTTTCAATGATAAGGGCTTGTTTGGCAAGGCGAGTTAGCTCATCGGTATTTAGGGCAAACTGCTGACGGTCGGCTTTTTCTACGTCCACGATTTTGGTTGAGCGTTTGGTCGTGCCTTCATCGCCATAGACCATTTTGATGTGTTTTGAGCCAAGATTTCGGCGAACCACGGCAGGACGATTCTCTGCCAATAATTTTTTGGATAAATAAAACTCATCAGGGTTTACCGCCCCTTGCACCACCATTTCGCCCAAGCCATAGCTTGCCGTGATAAATACCACGTCATTAAATCCGCTTTCGGTGTCAAGCGTAAACATCACGCCAGACGTACCCGTCTCCGAGCGTACCATACGCTGAACGCCTGCCGACAACGCCACGCCTGCGTGTTCAAAGCCTTTGTGTACACGATAGGCAATCGCACGGTCGTTATAAAGGCTTGCAAACACTTCCTTGATGGCAATCAGCACGTTGTCAATGCCACGAATGTTAAGGAATGTCTCTTGCTGACCTGCAAAAGACGCATCGGGCAAATCCTCGGCAGTCGCTGACGAACGCACCGCCACCGCCACATCTTGACCGCCTGTAAGCGTATCAAATGCCGTGCGAATCTCGTCTTCTAAGTCTTTTGGCAATGCTTGGGCAATGACCCAACCACGCACTTTTGCCCCCACTTCGGCAAGTTTTTCGACATCATCAACGTCCAAGCCTTTTAGTTCAGCATTGATTTTGTCAAGCAAACCTGTTTCGTTCAAAAAGCGGTTAAACGCCTCTGCGGTCGTGGCAAAGCCGTTTGGCACGGACACGCCAACATTGGCAAGATTGCTAATCATCTCGCCCAAAGACGCATTTTTACCACCGACAATCTCAACATCATCTTTACCAAGTTTGTTAAAGGGGATAACTTGTGCCATAAGAACACCTTTTAATCTATAAAAATTTGTCAAATTATAACGATAAATTGCTTAATACTCAATGATATTTAATATAAAAATAAGCATATTTATTAAAATAATACTATCTAATAAAAATATAATTTTAAGAATGTTTAATCGATTTAAATTTATGGGATAACAATTTATTCAGCAGTCGCATGATGAGCGTATTTTATGATATACTGCTGTGTGATTTTATTAATTATATTCTTAAGGAGCTGACATGTACGTCCACACTCCCAATAATGACACAACCCCTCAAAATACCAAATTCGAACCCATGCGAAGCGCGTTCTTCATCTCAGATGGTACTGCGATCACTGCCGAGACTTTGGGCCGCTCTCTACTAAGTCAGTTTGGCAATGTCAAATTTGACATCAAAATCATTCCCTATGTCGATAACGCTGAACTTGCCCAAGAAGCAGTGAAGCGTATCAATGAGGCGAATCGCCTATCAGGACTCAAGCCTTTAGTGTTTGATACCATCGTCAGCGATGAGATTCGCACAATCATTAATGGCGCCGAAGCTACCAACCTAGACATCTATGAAGGCCTCATTAATCGCATCGCCAATGAGATCGGCGAGAAGCCCGACCCGCATTCAGGCATTGCACACGGCCATGTCGATAGTGACGATTATAAGGCACGTATTGATGCTGTTCACTTCGCCCTAGATAATGATGATGGCGCACGCACGACGCACTATGATGGCGCTGACATTATCCTAGTGGGATTATCACGCTCAGGCAAGACGCCAACAAGTCTTTACCTAGCTTTACAGTTCGGCATTCGCGCCGCCAACTACCCTTTGACCGAAGACGATCTAGACAGCAGCAACCTACCTAAAGTGCTGCAGCCCTACCGTCACAAGCTATTTGGTCTAACCATTGACACCGAACGCCTGGTGCGTATCCGTCAAGAACGCAAAGCGGGCTCTCGCTATGCCTCCCTTGCCCAGTGCCAAGAAGAACAGCGCGCCATCCAAGCCATCTATACCACCCAAAAAATACCAAATCTTAATGTCTCTGAGATGAGTGTAGAAGAAATCGCCACGCGCATCCTGCAGATGACTGGACTTGCGCGCCGTATTGGTTAATATAGTAATAAAAAATTCAAGATAGTTTATGAAAAAATCAATCAAGCCACTTTATCTACTAACTTTATTGTCTGGCGCCCTACTTATGAGCGCCTGCCAAAAATCAGCGCCAGCACCTGAGCCACTTTACATTCCTAGCATCGCCCTTGGTGAAGCTGCGGTATTAGATGTGCTACCCAATCGCGCACCCTGCCAATCCACCACGCCAATGCAATGCCTAATAGTAAAAAAAGTAGGCGCACCGACAAGTGAAGTGTTTGGCATCAGCTATAACGACATTCACGGATTCGAGCCGCGTCAAGGCGTCAGTTACAAGATTCGCGTACATGAAGAAATCGATGAAACACCGGCAAGCCAACAGGTGCTTGGCAGTTGAATGAAATTTTATCCCAACAAATCTCACGCTAAACATTACCAATAAATAAAGGAATAGGACATCATCCATGTCAAAAAAACCAATAGCAAATACAGAACAAAGCAGCATGAAAACCGCTGAGAATAGCGAAATGCCAATCTTAACCCCTGTGACTGATGTTGATCACGATCCAATCCATCAAAATCTCATCAGCCCGCTAGATGGTCAGCGCATTGAATTAAACAGCGAAAATAACACCAAATCAAGAAAAAAACACGGCTATGAGTATGACGCTATCGTACTAGGTGCAGGCCCTGCCGGTGAAGCTGCCGCGATGAAACTTGCCAAGTCAGGCATGAAAGTTGCCGTGATTGACCCGCGTGATCAAGTTGGTGGTAACTGTGCTCACGTCGGCACCATCCCAAGTAAGGCCTTGCGTCAGTCGGTGTTTAACATCATTGGCATGCGCCGTGATCCGATTTTTAGCTCATTTACGGATAACTTTCAGATTCCACTAAATAAAGTGCTCAGCAAGGCGCGCCGTGTCATCCTAAGTCAAGTGAACACTCACCGACTGTTCTACGAGCGCAACCGCATTGAAGTCATTCACGGCTGGGGCAGCTTTCTAGATAAACACACCTTACAAATTGAAGAACCCACAGAAGAAGGTACCAAAAAAACCTTAACCTTCAACCAAGCAGTGATTGCAGTTGGTTCTCGCCCTTATCGTCCTGATTTTCTAGATTTCGGTCATCCGCGCGTGTTCGATTCTGATAAAATCCTACAAATGGATTATGTCGCGCGCAAAATCATCATTTATGGCGCCGGCGTGATCGGCTGTGAATACGCATCCATCTTTACCGGCCTAGGCTATGTTGTTGATCTGATTAACAATAAAGATCAGCTACTTAGCTATCTGGACGATGAGATCTCCGACGCGCTATCCCACGACTTCCGTCAGTTCGGTGTACGCATTCGTAACAACGAAGAAATCGACCATCTAGAGACGCATGATGATTGTGTTGTTCTACACCTAAAAAGTGGTAAAAAAATTAAATCTGACGCCATTCTTTGGTGTAATGGCCGCTCGGGCAATACCGACAGTCTAAACCTTGAAGCGGTCGGTTTAACCGCCAACAGTCGTGGTCAGCTTGAAGTTGACAAGACTTATCGTACTGCCGCACCGCACATCTATGCCGTCGGTGATGTGATTGGTTGGCCATCACTAGCATCAGCCGCCTACGATCAAGGTAGGAATGCCGCGGGCTTTATGGTGGGTGACAAGCACGCAGAATTCATCACAAGCGTGCCAACGGGGATCTACACCATCCCTGAAATCTCAAGCATCGGCGCCACCGAAGAAGATCTAACTCGTGATCAGATTCCTTATGAAGTGGGTCAAGCCTTCTTTAAACATCTGGCTCGCGCTCAAATCATCGGTGAACGCTCTGGCGTATTGAAGATTCTATTCCACCGTGAAACCCTTGAAATCCTAGGCATTCACTGCTACGGTAACCATGCATCTGAGATTATCCACATCGGTCAAGCTGTGATGAAATGCGGGCATACCTTGGAGTATTTCGTTACTACGACATTTAACTATCCTACCATGGCTGAAGCCTACCGTGTGGCAGCCTTGAATGGATTAAACAGAATCTTTTAAGGTTCATCATAAAAAAGCCCTAATTTAAATTAGGGCTTTTTGTTAATTCTATATAAATCAGCTATTTGATGCTGCACTTTTTTGTTCTTGTAATAACTTAGACAGCCCTTCAACGCCTTGAATATGAACCGTACGGTTCGGAAATGGAATGTCCACACCGGATTCATCAAAGGCATATTTCACTTTCTCAAGCAAATCGCACTGCACATCAAACCAATCATCATTCTCTGTCCATACATATAAGGTTAAATCAACCGAGCTTTCAGAAAGTGCCGTCACGCGCACATTTGGCGCCGGATGCTTTAAAATTTTATCATGGCGCGACGCCACCGACAGCATCGCCTCGCGCGCCTTTTGGATATCGCTGTGATAGCCAATACCCACCAACACATCAACACGGCGCTTCGGCAATGAGGTGTAGTTAGTGCTTGAATTCGTCATGATGTCGCCATTTGGGATGATGATCTCATGATTGGCAGGCGTTCTGATGCGTGTATTAACCAGAGTGATGTCGATCACCGTACCCGTCTGACCTCCTACCTCTACATAATCTCCGCGTCCAAAAGGTCGAAAAATAACAATCATCACACCCGCTGCTAGGTTTGACAACTGATCCTTTAAGGACATACCAATCGCTACCGCTGCCGCACCCAGCACCGCGACGAACGAGTTGGTATTAATACCAAGCTTATTCAGTGCCGCCAATAGCACCGCAACGATCATCAGGCCATACAGAAGGTTATTAAGAAAATTCACCACCGTCTGATCAAGTCGGCTACGCTCCAGCATGCGGTTAATCACCGTCAGCACTCGCTTGCCCACCCATTTACCCACAAAGAAGATAAGCAGCGCCAACAAGATATTAATGCCAAGCTCAACCCCATCATGAATCAATGTATGTATATCAATGGGCACACCCAAGAATTCAAGGGCGTGATTGGTGGTACCCTCCAGTCCCTCAACCGTTGCAGTGGTAACTTCCTTGGCAACTTCTTTGGTGTTTTTGGTGGCTAGTTTTACCCCTTCTGCAGCCTTAATCACCGCCTCCGGTGTGACTGGTTCTTTTAGTGTTGTCATGATTAATTATTGATCCAATACAGTTATTATCAAAAGTCGTATTTTACCCCAATCCACACAAAAAATCATCTCAATCATCGCCCATCCAATAAAAAAGCCGCCTCCACTTTGGCAGCTTTGTATTAATCAGTTCCAAATAATCATGGTCTATATAATTTCACTACATTGCCCACGATAACGATGGCTGGCGCTAACAGTCCTGCCTGCTCATTTTTGATGATAATGTCATCCAGCTTCCCCGTCAGAACTTGCTGTGTTGGTAGGCTTGCATTTGAGACAATGGCAACGGGCGTATCAGCCGACAGCCCTGAGACGAGCAGACTATCTACAATCTTACCCAGCGCATGCAGACCCATATAGAACACCAAGGTTTCATCACTTTGATAGGCGCTTTTTAGACCATCAAAGGACTCACTGGTCTGATAGCACCCCGTCAAGAATCTTACCGACGTCGCCACCCCTCGATGCGTGAGCGGGATGCCTGCATAGCTGCCCACCGCCAACGCTGCCGTGATGCCACTCACCACCTGATACGGCACACCCGCTTCTTGACAAGCGATCATCTCTTCGCCTCCACGACCAAAAACAAAAGGATCGCCACCCTTTAGGCGCAGCACTCGCTTGCCTTGCTTGGCGTATTCTACGATTAGCTCATTGATTTGATCTTGAGTTTTGGCGTGGTCAGCGCGCTTCTTACCGACGAATATCTTATCACTGTCACGGCGACATAGATCCAAAATCTCATCAGACACCAATGCATCATACAGCACCACATCCGCCTGTTGCATGAGTCGTAGCGCCTTAAAGGTCAAAAGATCAGGATCGCCCGCACCTGCACCCACAATGTACACCTCACCCGCTTTGTCGTTATTTTTGACAAAATCATCCAATTCATCAGCCAGATGACCGACAATCTTATCCGCTAAGACTCTGTTAAACACCCCCTCCCAGAAATGACGACGCTCGGTAATTGTTGGTAGTTTATCCTTAACCGCCTGACGAAAATCCCCAGCAAGCTTGGCGATTCTACCGATACTAGATGGTATCTGACTTTCTATCTTAGCACGGATTAGTCTTGCCAAGACGGGTGCCTTACCATTACTAGACACGCCGATGACGATGGGATCTCTATCCACGATAGCTGGAAAAATAAAATCGCACAAATCCGGCATATCCACCACATTGATGGCGATGCCGCGCACCTTAGCATCTGCATGCACCTGCACATTCAGCGCATGATCATCAGTGGCGCAGATGATAAAGGCAGGCTTACCAATTCCATCCAAATCACTGCTCTCATAAGGCTTATGTATGATGGCATGATTATTATCCTTTAGGAATTTCAAAAACCCCTCATTAAAGCGCTTCGACAGCACCACAAGGCTCGCCCCTGCTTTATGCAAAAGACTGGCTTTTCTTTGGGCAACTTCACCGCCACCTATGATAAAAACTCTTTGATGGCTTAAATTAAAAAACAAAGGCAGTGTATTCATGACATTTCCACATTGATCATTGGATTATTGTAATTTTAGAAACAAAAATCCCCTCAAGCACGCCGATCATCATCAGCGCACCTGTCTTTATTGAAGTTTGGATTATTAATTAACGGAACATTGGCAGCGCATCAGAAGCCGTGCCTGCATGCGCGGTTTTTAGGTCGTGTAGTGTGGTTTTTAGGGTGGTTACAAGCTCTGGTCGCACCGCAAAAGCATTCGCACCTGACTTATAAAAATATGACGCCTGATCGAGCCCGAACTCGCCTGCGATGATGATCTCAGCATGTTCTCTTAGCTGTCGAAGCTGACGCACCAGGCTGAAAACTCTTCCATCCTTAAAGTCCGCCACATACACTACGAACAGGTTAATCAATGCCTCATCAAGTACAGATTCGATCTCTTTGATGGTATTATCCGCTGTAACGAGCAGTCCACGCGTATCACGAAAGTCTGTTGGCGTACTAAGCAGTGTGCTATTGCCATCACCGCGCTCATTGATCTTCCCCAGATCAAGACCTGCATAGTTTGGCTCATCCGCACTGCTTGAAATCAAGAAAAACTCAGCCGTGCTTTCATGAACATTGGCATGGCTATCTACACTGATGATCGTTGTCAAGACACTCATTTCAATCTCCTTTTGACTAAATTAAGCGTAAACTGCCGCCTTAAATGGCGCAATACCTACGCGCTCCACCACCTGAGCAAAGCTCTCTACATGTTCATCGGTGGTGATACGCTCATTTTGATACACCTTAGCAATGATGTCAATGGTATTCGCCACCTCATTTGCCGCCACCGCACGCCCAAGAATCTGACCCAGTTTGGCATCCTCTGATGAGCTACCTCCAAGGCTGATCTGATACCAGTGTTCGCCTTTTTTGTCCACGCCCAGAATGCCAATATCGCCCACATGATGGTGCGCGCAGGCGTTCATGCAGCCTGACATGTTTAGGCGAATATCCCCAAGATCGTACAGATAGTCTAGGTCTTGGAATTGCTCTTCGATGCTCTGAGCAATATTATGCGTGGTGGCATTTGCCAATGCGCAATAATCAAATCCTGGGCAGACCGTCATGTCAGTCAATGTGCCGATATTGGCGCGGGCCAGATGCAACTTGGACAGCTCTTGCCAAAGCGCATACAAATCAGCAATCTTAACATCGCCCAGCACCAGATTCTGATGGTGTGTGGCACGAATCTCACCCAAACTATAAGCATCCGCCAGATCCGCCAAAGCGAACATCTGATCATCCGTCATGTCGCCTGATGGAACGTACTTACCATTGATGATACCCGACTTTAACGAGATCACCACCGCACGGTAGCCAGCCACTTTATGAGCCACGGTATTGTGCTCATACCAATTTTTAAAATTATCATCAACCAGATATTCTTGAAGCTGATTTTGCGCTGCCAGCGGGTCAATTTTCTCATATGACGGTGCGGTAAAATAACTCTCCGCCTTGGTAAAGTGCGCATCCGTCAAGGTAAGGTCGCCATCTTTTAGGTGCTGCCATTCATCAGCGACTTTTTGGGCGAATACTTCTTTACCTAGACTCTCCACCAAGATTTTGATGCGCGCTTTATATTTATTATCGCGACGACCTTCTAAATTGTAGACTCTCAAGATCGCATCAAGATAGCTTAGCAGATGCTCGCGCGGCAAGAACTCATTAATTACCTTACCAATAATAGGTGTACGCCCAAGACCGCCGCCCACGATGACCTCAAAGCCAATTTGACCGTCTTTTTTGATGACGTGCAGACCAATGTCATGCACCTGCGTCGCAGCGCGGTCAGCCTTAGTGCCGATGACTGCAATTTTAAATTTGCGCGGCAAATAAGCAAACTCAGGGTGAAACGTACTCCACTGTCTAATGATTTCACAATACGGTCTTGGATCGACCACTTCTTCGCTGTGAATGCCAGCGTACGGATCGGTTGTGGTATTGCGGATACAGTTGCCTGATGTTTGAATGGCATGCATCTGATGACTGGCAAGCTTCGCCAGAATGTCGGGCACTTCTTCAAGCTTTACCCAATTTAACTGCAAATTGGTACGCGTGGTAAAGTGCGCATACCCTCTGTCAAAGTCACGCGCAATCTCAGCCAAAACACGCAGCTGATGGCTTGCCATCAGGCCATAAGGGATGGCGATGCGCAGCATGGGCGCATGACGCTGAATATAAAGTCCGTTTTGCAAGCGCAAGGGCAAAAACTGCTCTTCTGGCAACTCTCCTGCCAAAAAACGCTGCGTCTGATCTCGAAACTGCTCAACTCGTTCATTAACGATTTTTTGATCGGTGTAAGAATATTGATACATGATAATTTCCTTTGGCGGTCGGCTTAGGCGTCATGGCGACTTTAGGATTGTCATGTTAAGCATTTCACGCCAAAATTTAAAATTCAAAAACGGCATATAGATAGCAAATATGAGCATAATCAACCATCCTCATATCAAACTTTTCATTAAATCCAAGCATCAGCCATTCTATCACTCAACAAATAAAACCCAGAAAACAAACTTTTAAAGGAAATCAAAGAAAAAATACATACTCATTATAGTCATTGTATGTAATTTTTATATACATCTTTAGCCTGTGTGAATACCTTACCAGCTTTAAAATAATTTTAAGTAATGACTTCATTCCACCTGACAAACCAAAAGTTAAGTAAAATTTTATTAGTATTTAAAATGATGGATAAACACATTATTTGATTTGTGGTTTTGTTAGTTTGTGGTAGAATAAGCGCATTTTCTCACGCCCAAAAATATTAGGGAAAATACACGTTTTATATGGAAAAATAATCAAATTTATTTTTCCATATAAAACGTCTTTTTATCTACTTTCGATAATCTGCTATGACAACTTCACAAACCTCACAAACCTCTGATAAAGCCCAAAAACTCACTTGGAAAGCCTTCGGGCCCGGTATTCTTATGGCGTCCGCCGCCATTGGCGGGTCGCACCTTGTATCGTCCACCCAAGCTGGGGCGTTGTATGGTTGGCAACTTGCCATTATGATCGTGCTTGCCAACTTTTTTAAATACCCTTTTTACCGCTTTGGCACAGAATACGCCTACAAAACAGGCGACAGTCTCGTGGCAGGTTACGCCAAAAAATCCAAAGCCTACCTTTGGGCATTTTTTGGCTTATCTGTCGTGTCAGGCGTGATTACCACGGGGGCAGTCGCTCTGCTCTGTGCGACCATTTTGGGCTTTATTCTGCCTTTTGAGCTAAATCCACTTATCCTGTCCATCATTGTAATGACCATCTCATGGGGACTACTCATTGCAGGGCATTATAAGGTTTTGGACAATATCTCAAAGTGGATTATTCTGGCATTGACGGTTGCCACCATTTTGGCGGTTATCATCGCAGGTATGTCGCCAAAAGAAGTCGCTCCTGATTTTGTACCGATGTCGCCTTGGAACTTGGCATCTTTGGGCTTTATCATCGCTCTTATGGGTTGGATGCCTGCTCCGCTTGAATTTTCGGTCATTACATCTGTGTGGACTGCCAAGAAAATCCGCACCGACCGCACAAGCCATTTTCAAGGCGTGGTAGATTTTAACGTGGGCTATTTTACATCGGCGATTTTGGCATTATTTTTCTTGACGCTTGGCGTGTTTGTACAGTACGGCACGGGCGAAGAGATTGCCACCAAAGGCGGAGCTTACATCGGTCAGCTTGTAGAGATGTACACAGAGACCATTGGCAATTGGTCAAAAATTCTCGTGGCATTCATCGCTTTTTTGTGTATGTTTGGCACGGTCATCACGAGTGCGGACGGCTATGGGCGTACCAATGCCGAGAGTCTGTCGCTCATCAAAACAGGCACAACCGAGCTTACCGAAAAATACGTCATGCGTTGGACGACCGCTATGGTCATTGGTGGATTTATCTTAATCAATGTGTTTGCAGGACAAATGGCAAGCCTACTCAAATTTGCGATGATTAGTTCCTTTGTCTCCGCTCCGATTTTTGCCTACCTTAATTACTCGTTGGCAAAATCTGAAAACCTACTCACCCCAAAAATGAATATTTATGCCCTACTTGGCATTGCCTTTTTGGCAGGATTTGCAGGCGCGTTTTTATTGCAGTTTTTTGGGATTATTGGATAAAAACAAAAACATCAAAAAAAGGGCGACAACAATCGCCCTTTATTTTTGCAAATACCCCACTCTATTCCGTGCCAAACTCTTTACGCTTATTGGCAAAAAATCTATCCAACCTATCCATCGCATCTTCCAAATCTATCAAATTGGGCAGAAATACGACCCTAAAATGGTCTGGCTTATCCCAATTAAAGCCCGTACCCTGCACCATTAAGACTTTTTCTTGAATCAATAAATCCATCATGAATTTCATGTCATTTTGGATGGGATAGACATCAAGGTCAATCTTGGCAAAACAGTAAAACGCCCCTTGCGGCTTGGTGCAGCTAATGCCCTTAATAGCATTTAGGCGAGAGACCGCCATCTCACGCTGTTTGTACAGTCGTCCTGTCGGTGCGGTCAGAGCTTGCATGGACTGATAACCACCCATTGCCGTCTGTATGGCGTACTGAGCAGGCACGTTGGCACACAGTCGCATACTGGCGAGCATGGTCAAGCCTTCTATAAAGTCGCCAGCATGGTCTTTTTTACCCGACAACATGACCCAGCCTGAGCGATAGCCTGCAATGCGGTGCGATTTTGACAAGCCATTAAAGGTCAAAACCAGCGTCTTATCAGTAATCGTACACATGGGCGTATGCACAGCATCATCATACAAAATACGGTCATAAATCTCGTCTGCCATAATAACCAAGCCATGTTTTACCGCCAAATCAGCAATTTTTTGCAAGATTTCCTTGCTATACAATGCTCCTGTGGGGTTGTTGGGGTTGATGATGACAATGGCTTTGGTTTTGTCGGTGATTTTACTCTCAATATCCGCCAAATCAGGGTGCCAGTTGTCTTCTTCCACACAGCGATAATGCACCGCCCTGCCCCCTGCTAGGTTGGCGGACGCTGTCCACAGCGGATAATCAGGCATGGGAATAAGCACTTCATCGCCGTCATCAAGCAGGGATTGCAAGGTCATGACGATAAGCTCCGACACGCCATTGCCGATATACACATCATTGACATCAGTCGCTGACAGCAGTCCTTTGGCTTGATAATATTGCAAAATCGCCTTACGAGCCGAAAAAATCCCCTTAGAATCGGAGTATCCAGACGCATTTTGCAAGTTCATCGCCACGTCTTGCACAATCTCATCAGGGGGCAGCAGTCTAAACGGTTCAGGATTGCCAATATTGAGCTTGATGATACGCTGACCTTCGGCTTCCATGCGGTTGGCGGTTTGCAAAAGTTCGCCACGAATGTCATAGCAGACGTTGGAAAGTTTGGCAGATTTTTTTAAAGGCTTCATGAGGGATACCTTGTGAGAATGATTGTGTGAATTTGGTAAATTATCTTGTAAATCAATCTCTTGACTGGCATTATTGACGGTTGGATTCGTCGATACATTGCCTGTCAAAAGATAGTTTTCGGTCGTGCCTAGCACTTGGGCGACTGTGGGGAGCTTGCTACTTGTGATACCATTTTTGTCGCATTCCCAATTGGCAATCGCTCCACGACTGACGGAAGCACCGTGGGCGTTTAGCTTATCGGCTAGGGCTTGAGCGGATAATCCTAAAGATTTGCGGAGCTGTTTTAGGCGTTCGCCTTGCGTGGTGGGCGTATTTGGTGGATGGGTGTCTTTGGTCATCGCGGTCATTGCAAGTAAAAGTTGCAATTATCATACAAGGCTTCGAATGGTTTTGCAAGAGAATTTTAAAGGCGTGAATTTAACAAGCGCTATTCTGATTGAACTTCACCCCACCCACACAAATTTAGATAAATTAGATTTGCCTCATGCTTGTATTTGTACCAAACCCACCCCATTCAATATTAAGATTAAAAACTCAAACTCTGACCTACTTATAAGGAAAATCCATGCTCTTACCCGACCATAGCCTTAGCCCCGATGAAATTGCCCAATTAACTGAACAAGATTGGCAAAATCGCCTAACCGCTGACGAATATTATGTCTTACGCCAAAAAGGCACCGAGCGACCTTTTACAGGCTTATATACCGATGTGTTTGAAACTGGTGTGTATCGTTGTAAGGGCTGTCATGCCAAGCTCTTTGACAGCGATAGCAAATACCACTCAGGTTGTGGCTGGCCCAGCTTTGATAAGACAATTAACGACAACGTGCTGACTGAGACGCTGGATTTATCTCACGGCATGAGACGTATTGAAGTTACTTGCAGCAACTGCGGTGGGCATTTGGGACACGTTTTTCCTGATGGTCCAAGAGAGACGACAGGCATGAGATATTGCATCAACTCCATCGCCATTGATTTTGAACCCAATTAACCCCAATCACTTGCAATCAGCTTGGAGATTTTTATGTCTAGCATCTATGAATTTAGCGCCAATGATTTGACTGGTAATGTCGTACATTTTAAGGGTTTTGCAGGTAAGGTTTTGCTTATCGTCAATACTGCAAGCAAATGCGGCTTTACACCGCAATTTGCAGGCTTGCAAGAATTGCACACCAAATACCACGATAAGGGCTTAGTCGTGATCGGCTTTCCTTGCAATCAATTCGGCGCACAGGAGCCTCACGAAGGCGCAGAGATTGGCGAGTTCTGTCAAAAGAACTACGGCGTGGACTTTTTAATGATGGATAAAGTAGATGTGAACGGCGATCACGCCCATCCAATTTTTGATTTTCTAAAGCATGAGCAAGGTGGCATCTTAACCGATGCGATCAAGTGGAATTTTACCAAATTCTTGGTTGGTCGTGACGGTAAAGTGCTGGATCGTTACGCACCGACCACCAAGCCACAAGACTTAGAAAAAGACATCGAGGCAGCTTTGGCGTAGTTGTATTTTTTAAAATTATTTTAAAATCAATATTTTACATAAAATTTTAAAATTTTTTGAAAAAAGTATTTGACACCCTGTCAAAAATCTATATAATACGCACCACAACGAACGAACACGGTAACGGCAAGTTACTTAGTTCGAAAGTTAAAAGAACATGGGCGGTTAGCTCAGTTGGTAGAGCGTCTGCCTTACAAGCAGAGGGTCAGCGGTTCGAATCCGTTACCGCCCACCATGTTCGCAGCGGTAGTTCAGTTGGTTAGAATACCGGCCTGTCACGCCGGGGGTCGCGGGTTCGAGTCCCGTCCGCTGCGCCATTATTCAAGAAACTCCAAATCTTCGGATTTGGGGTTTTTTATTATTTAACGCTTCCTTTTGCTCGTTATTGAGCTTACCAATTATGCTATAATACCATTTTTTCAGCCATCTATTAAGACAGCTAACATGAGTGTTCAAACCTTTAATCCCAAAAACCCCAATCCCAATCTTAGTCCCAGCGAAGTTGGCTATCATCATAAAGCCAACCACAACCAAAACCGCACCCTAGAAGAGTCGGCAAGTCTGATGCAGATTGCCAAGCCTAGTGGCGGTTTATCCAGTGAAATTGTCAAAACGCCCAAAGTCGGGTTTGTATCCTTAGGTTGCCCCAAGGCACTGGTGGACAGTGAGCGGATTATTACCGAACTTACTCGTGAGGGCTACCAAGTCGCCAAGGATTATGACGGGGCGGATCTTGTGGTGGTAAACACCTGCGGATTTATTGAATCTGCCGTCCAAGAAAGCCTTGATGCCATTGGCGAGGCAATCGCCAAAAACGGCAAGGTCATCGTAACAGGCTGTTTGGGTAAAGATGCCGAACGCATTCGCACCATGCACCCTGCCGTATTGGCGGTAACAGGGGCTCATGCCTATGATGAAGTGGTCAAAGCGGTAACGCACCATGTGCCAAAACCTGACAAATCAAAGACTTATGACCCCAAAATAGACCTTATCAATGACGCAGGCGTGAAGCTGACCCCTGCCCATTATGCGTATGTCAAAATCAGTGAAGGCTGTAATCATCGCTGTACTTTTTGTATCATTCCGTCCTTGCGTGGCGACTTGGTGTCTCGCACCATTGACAGCGTGATGAATGAAGCTGTTGCCCTAAAAAAAGCAGGGGTCAAAGAGCTACTTATCATCAGCCAAGACACGTCCGCTTATGGCGTGGATTTAAAATATAAAATGGCATTTTGGCAAGGCGAACCGATAAAGACCAAGTTTTTTGATATGTGTCAAGCCTTAGCACGCTTAGGCATTTGGGTGCGTTTGCATTATGTGTACCCTTATCCGCACGTGGATAATGTGGTACAAATCATGGCGGACAGCATGAAAGCCAGTGGTGGTAAGGGTGGGCTTTTGCCATATCTTGACATTCCCTTTCAGCACGCAAGCACCAGTGTATTAAAGGCGATGAAACGCCCTGCCATGAGCGAAAATACCTTGGAGCGACTTGCCAAATGGCGGGAGATTTGCCCCGAGATTGTCATTCGCTCTACCTTTGTGGTGGGCTTTCCAGGGGAGACCGAAGAAGATTTTGAGTACCTACTTGACTGGTTAAAACAAGCACGCCTTGACCGTGTGGGCTGTTTTACTTATTCAGAGGTTGACGGGGCGGTGGCGAATGATTTGCCAAACCCTGTGCCAGAGTCTGTTAAGCAAGAGCGTTACGAGCGGTTTATGGCGGTCGCCCAACAAATCAGCGAAGAAAAATTGCAAGAAAAAGTCGGGCAAACGTTGGTGGTATTGGTAGATGAAATTGATACAGAAGAAAATATCGCCATTTGCCGTAGCTATGCTGATGCCCCAGAGATTGACGGTCATGTCTATGTGGATAATATTGATGGGCGTGTTAAAGTTGGCGAATTTTTAACCGTTACCATTGATGAAGCCAGTGAGTATGATTTGTTTGCCAGTTTTAAATAATAAAATAAGCCCTAAATACTATTTTAGGGCTTATTTTTATTGCTTGTATTTATCAAAATACGCAAGCAAAGACTTTGGGTGTATCAACTCAATTTAAATCAAAAATCCTGCACCACATAAATAAAAAATGGTAAAATAATTCAATTTATCGATATATTAGCAAGGAACACTCTCATGGTACTCATGATTGACAATTTTTGCAGTTTTACTTATAACATCGTACAGTATTTTGGAGAATTACAACAAGACATCAAGGTATTTCGTAACAACGAAATTACCCTGGATGAGATTCGCGCACTGTCACCCAAGGCCATTATCTTAGGCCCTGGTCCTTGTAGCCCAACCGAGGCAGGTGTGACATTGCCGATTTTGGCTGAATTTAGCGGTCAGATCCCGATCCTAGGTGTCTGCCTAGGTCATCAAGCGATCGGGCAGGCTTTTGGCGGTGATGTGGTTCGCGCAGGTGAGGTCATGCATGGCAGATTATCACCCATTCATCATCATGATCAGGGAGTGTTTAGCGATCTACCAAGCCCATTTGATGCCACGCGCTACCACTCACTTGTCATCGACAGAAACACCCTGCCCGACTGCCTAGAGATCACCGCATGGACTCAGAATCCTGATGGCTCAATGGAAGAGATCATGGGTGTTCGTCATAAGACATTAGATGTAGAAGGTGTTCAATTCCACCCAGAATCTATCCTAAGCGAGCACGGTTATCAGCTGTTTAATAATTTTTTGGTACGCTGCGGCCTTGCCAAGCTAAGCAACGACAACCTACCACAAGTCGCCTAAGCCATAGACAATGGATACAGTAAGGATGGGTAATGATTAACTTAAATAATATTAATACGCTTAGCGATGATGAGATCGGTCAATTTTTAAGCCGAACGTTAAATACATTATTACAGGGTGAAAATCTAGACAGCGACACCATGCAGGGCGTAATGCTTGCCATCATGCATGGACGTTGCCCAGATGCACTGATGGGTGCCATCTTGGTGGCGCTACGCACCAAGGGCGAGAGCATTGATGAGATTACCGCTGCCGCCTCCGTGATGAGGCAACTGGCACATAACATCACATTAGATGATCTGACAAATGTGGTCGATATCGTGGGAACAGGTGGCGATGGCGCCAATCTATTTAACGTATCAACAGCAGCCGCGTTCGTGGTATCCGCCAGTGGCGCTAAGGTCGCCAAGCACGGCAATCGCGGCGTCTCCACCAAGTCAGGCTCATCAGACCTACTACAAACGCTTGGCGTACGTCTCGACCTGACCAATGACGAGGTCATTCGCTGCATTCAAGAACAGCAATTAGGATTCTTATTCGCGCCCAACCATCATAAAGCCATGCGTCATGCCGTTGGTGTCCGCCAGCAGCTAAAAGCTCGTACGATCTTCAACGTCTTAGGCCCATTAACCAACCCTGCTGGTGTGGTTAATTCGGTCATCGGTGTATTTGATCAGTCTCTATGCGAACCGCTTGCCCACGTTCTAAAGAACCTTGGCTCAAAGCACGCAATTGTTGTGCATTCAGCCGATGGATTAGACGAATTTAGCTTGGCGGACGATAGTTTTGTGAGCGAACTAAAAGATGGCGTGGTTAGTAGCAATACCATCAGCCCTAGAGATGTTGGCATTGAACCACAAAGCCTTGACGGGCTAGGCGTATCATCTTCCAAAGACAGCCTAGAGCTCATCACCGCCGCCCTATCAGGGGCAAGCGATGATCAGCGCATCAAAAAAGCCCAAGATATCATTGCACTAAATGCAGGCGCAGCCATCTATGTCTCAGGCAAGGCAGACACCCTACAATCAGGCGTACAGATTGCCAAAGATACCATCGGCAGCGGCGCAGCATTAACCAAAATGCGTGAATTTGCCAAGCTTACCCAATCTTTATAATCTTATAAACCCATACATCAGGAATAATCATGACAAGTTCGAGTACGCCAAGCATCCTCCAAAAAATCGTTACCACCAAGCATGAAGAAATCGCCGCTGCCAAGGCTTTGGTGAGCCAAGATGAACTCATCAGTCTTATTCGCCTTAATAACGACAAGCCAAGAGGCTTTGCCAATGCCCTACGCGCTGTCAATACTACAGAAGGTAAGATTGGCGTCATCAGCGAAATCAAACAAGCCAGCCCATCAAAGGGCATCATCTGTCAGAATTTCAATGCTGTCGATGCCGCCAAAGGCTATGAACAAGCAGGTGCAACATGCCTATCTGTACTGACCGATCGACAGTATTTTAAAGGTCATGATCACTACATGATCAAAGCCAGAAATGTCACAAACTTACCCGTCCTGCGTAAAGATTTTATGGTGGATGAATACCATATCTACGAAAGCCGCGCCTTAGGCGCTGACTGCATTCTGCTGATCATGGCATGCCTAGATGACGAGACGGTTGCTCATCTACACAAGATCGCCATTGATCTGGGTATGGATGTACTGATTGAGATTCACACTCAGCAAGAGCTAGAACGCGCACTTAAATTGCCCAGATCTACCCACAACATTTATGGTATCAACAACCGCGATCTGAATACTTTTAAGGTGGATTTGGCGCATAGCATTCGTCTGTGCGAGCAGCTTTTTGCTACATTAGGTGGTGATGCTCTCGTGGTCAGCGAAAGCGGCATCAACGATGCCAATGACATTCATCTGATGCAAAAGAACAACATTCATCATTTCTTGATTGGTGAACAGTTCATGAAGACAGATGATGTTGGCGCAGCATTGGCAGAGCTACTAAAAAGCATTTAACGCATTAATGATTTAACCCGCCCAACAAAAAAAGCGAATGACTCGTCATTCGCTTTTTTGTTGGGCGGGTTAATTTAATAAATCAGGAAAGATCGTTCTAAGTCCACTCACCAAGATCTCAACCGCCACTGCCGCAAGCAGCATACCCATGATACGACTTAGAATATTCAGCCCTGTATCACCCAAGAATCGACTGATACGCCCTGCAGCCATCAAAGACAGATAACAGAACATGCTAATGCACAGCCCTGCCGCCAAGATCGTACCAACCTCAAAAGCGCCATTGACTTGGCTGCTATAAATGATCACTGTCGAAATGCCGCCAGGGCCAATCATCATGGGGATGGCCAAAGGTACGACCGCCGAGGCTGTCAGCGATGAATTCACCTCAACTTCATCCTCATTGGGTTTGACGGGATTGCCGCCGCCATTCATCATATTAATGGCAATCAAGAATACTAAGACACCGCCAGCTACTTGGAACGACCCCACCGAGATGCCTAATAACTTCAGCAAATTCTCGCCAAGCAATGTAAAAAAACAAATCGTAATCAATACGGTCAAGCAGGCGATCTGCGCAACTCGTTTGCGATCCTGTGTGGTGCAGCCATTCGTGATGCTTAAGAATAGCCCAAGCGCGCTAAATGGATTGATCAGCACCACGAATGCCAGAATAATTTTAATGAGTTCGGTGTCCATAATACCCTATTCGGTGATTATTTATGTGGCTATTTACATCATGAAAAAAAACTAGATATTGTAGCACAATCACACCCAAAATCTTACCAAAATCCGTGTTTTTGTGCTAAAATTCTGCAAAATTTTTAATCACATATTCATCATTTTGTCTTATGAACAGCGATTTCAAGAACCATCACGCCATCGTATTATTCTCAGGCGGTCTAGACTCCACCACCTGCCTATACTGGGCACGAGCTAACTTTAAAGACATCACCGCCATCAGCTTTCGTTATGGTCAGCGCCACTCCAGCGAACTGATCGCCGCCACCAAAATCACCAAACAGCTCGGCGTCTCACATCGCATCATCGACATCGATATCGCTCAACTTGGCGGATCAGCCCTGACCGATCAAAACATCGATGTGCCTAACTATGACGCTGCATCAGATGCCGTGCCTGTGACCTATGTTCCTGCGCGTAACACCATATTCTTATCATACGCATTGGCAGCCGCCGAGGTCATGCAGGCTAATTATATCGTGATCGGTGTGAGTTCTGTCGATTTCTCAGGCTATCCTGATTGCCGCCCTGACTTTATCGAAGCCTTTGAGAACCTTGCCAATCTGGCCACTGTTGCAGGGCGTGCAGGCAATCGGCTGTCTGTCGTCGCGCCGCTACAGAATCTATCCAAGGCCCAGACCTTAGAGCTTGGTCTATCTTTGGGTGTGGACTATGGCGAGACGGTGTCCTGCTATCAAGCAGACAGCGATGGGCGCGCTTGCGGTGTGTGTGATAGCTGTGCACTGCGTCGCCAGGGATTCATCGATGCAGGCGTACCTGACCCAACTCGTTATCAGAATGCATAACATCCCTTAGAATGACAAATCATCTCGATTTGTCATTTTTTATTTGCATTTTCTCATGCAGTGTAATAAAATACCGACCAGTTGGTTTTTTATTTGAGACATTTGTTATATGCAATTACCCACCGCTTACGCCCTACTTGCTCTCGCCATCATCAGCGAAGTGACGGGTTCGACTTTTTTGGCAAAATCTGATGGATTTAGCAAACTCATCCCTACCAGCATTACGCTCGTTTGTTTTGCCATCGCTTTTTATCTACTTTCTCATGTCGTCAAGGTCATCCCTCTTGGCATGACTTATGCCATCTGGTCGGGTGTGGGTATTGTGCTAACTGCTTTGATAGGTATGTTCGTATTGAACCAACCTCTAGACATCCCCGCCATGATAGGCATCGGCTTTATCATAGTCGGCGTGATTATCATGAACATCTTTTCAACCTCTGCCGCCCATTAATAAAATAAAGAAAACTCATGGAAAATCAATCACTTGAATTATTCAACGAAAGCCAAAGCAAGCCAAAACGCAAAAACAACCCCGAGCTTCTACGTCACAGTATCCTAATCGCCGCCAAAGACCTTATGCTGCAAGATGGTATCGCCAATCTGTCCATGCAAAAAGTCGCTGATGCGGCAGGCACGAGTAAAGGCGGGCTTTTTCATCACTTTAAAAACAAAGACGAGCTGATCTTATCGGTGCTCGAGCTGTTCATCGCACAGGTGAACACCGCCATAATGCAGCACATTAATGAGCTGGGCGAAGTTAAAGGCGTGTTCACGCGCGCTTATGTAAGCGTGTTTTTTGAGAATACCAAGATTGGGTTGTCAAGTGACTGGTCAGGGTTGATTCGCGCGATGAATGCCGAGAGCAAACTTACCGCGTTGTGGGATTCATGGCTTCATCATAAGGTGGGTAGCTTTAGTCACACCGACAGTGACATTCGACTGACCGCCATACGTTACGCGGTTGATGGTGCGTGGTTAAACAACATTGATATAAAGGAATTGCCCGCTATTCGCGATTATCTGATGACACTGATTGACGACATTGTGCGCTAACCAATAAAAAAACACCACCTAATCAAGCGGTGTTTTTATTGTAAATCAATGGTCTAATTAAATCGCATAACCCAGCGCATAGAACGCCACCAACGCCACAGCGATGATAACTGTACCGATGTTAAGCTTCTTAAACTCACCAGAGATCAGGCGACCTAATACCAACGCAGCAAAGCCCAACATGATGCCTGTTACGATGTTGGCAGTCAATACGATGAACACCGCACACACCAGACCACTCATCGCACCCACAAAGTCATCAAAATCAAGCTTTGAGACATTGCTTAGCATCAACAGACCCACATACATCAAGGCAGGCGCGGTCGCATAACCAGGCACTAAGAACGCCAATGGCTGGAAGAACAGCATGAGCAAGAATAACACACCCACCACGATCGCGGTCAGACCTGTCTTACCGCCAACCGCCGTGCCCGCTGCTGATTCGATATACACCGCTGCAGGCGCCGCACCGAACAGACCAGAGAACACGCTAGAGACTGAGTCAGCTGTCAATGCCTTGCCGCCGCCGATGATCTGACCGTCTTTATCGATCAGTCCAGCTTGCCCTGCTACTGCACGGATCGTACCAGTCGCATCGAACACCGCCGTCATCACCAGAGCAAATACCGCTGGCAATACCGCTGCATTTAACGCGCCCATGATGTCAAGGTTTAGGAACAGTGATTCACCTGTAACAGTTGGTAGCTTAAAGACTGAACCGCCAAATTTCACATTCGGGTCAAAAATCAGACCAACCACCGTAATGGCAATGATCACCCATAGAATACTGCCTTTTACCTGCTTACGCTCAAGGCCGATGATCGCAGCCAATCCAACCAAAGACATTACCACAGGAAAAGAAGTAAATTCGCCCATTTTTACAGGCAGACCAGCATCATTCTTGATGACCAGACCCACACCGTTGGCAGCGATCAGCAGTAGAAACAGACCAATACCGATACCTGCGCCATGCGCAATTGAAATTGGCAGGTTACGCAGAATCCACGCACGAATGCCCGTCACAGAGATAAGCGTGAACACCACACCCATCAAGAAAATCGCACCCAACGCCACAGGTACGCTGATGCCTTGACCTAATACAAGGCTAAACGCCGTAAACGCCGTCAAGCTAATCGCACAACCGATCGCCATCGGTACATTCGCCCACAGACCGATTAAGATTGAGCCTAGGCCCGCCACCAAACAAGTCGCAATAAAGACCGACTCGGCAGGAAATCCTGCGTCGCTTAACATATTCGGCACGACGATCAACGAATACACCATCGCCAAGAATGTCGTCAAGCCAGCGATGACTTCTTGACGCACAGAAGAGCCACGCTCCTCAATTTTTAGATAAGAAAGCAAAGACATAAAACGCCTATCAAGTTGCTAAGAATAATTTTAGGGTGCTAATTTTACTTCATAGACACATTTTTTACAATTTTTAACGAATAAATTTACAAAATTCTATGGTTCATTTGGTCGAAATTTTGACAAATATTGGGTAAAATGGTCGTACTTTTAGATAATTTTAAAACAATATGAAAAACACTCAAGAAACCATCGCATTACCTGACTTTGATGTGACACTCATGCAGAATGACACTCAAAGCTCTGTCAATCTTAGCACTCTCATCCAAGACAGCGGTCGCGGATTGGTGCTATACTTTTATCCCAAGGATAACACCCAAGGCTGCTCGTTGCAGGCGGTTGATTTTAGCCACTTAAAAGAACAATTTGGGAACAAAGGCTATCAAATCATTGGTGTGTCTCGCGATGGCGTCAAGTCACATCAGAGCTTCATCACCAAAAAATCCCTCGACATCCCGCTTATCAGCGACCCTGATGAGAAGCTTTGCCAGTATTTTGACGTCATCAAAGAAAAAATGATGTATGGCAAAACGCATCTTGGCGTGGTGCGCTCAACTTTCGTCTTTGATAACAGTGGACAAATGACGGCAAGCTATCGCAATGTAAAAGCCAAAGAACACGCCAAAAAGCTACTTGAGACCCTATAAAATCTCATGAAAGTTATGCACTTATCATCATCGCTAAAGCATGATGAAACCGAACGTGGCATCTATGCCATCACCCACGCTCTCATGCGCGCAGGTCATGAATCGATCGTCATCGGTGCAGCTCACGAAGAAGAAGAGCTGGTGACGCGCCTTATGCGTGATGACACTGTGTATTATCAATTGCCCATGCCAAAAAAATCTTGGTGGGCGCTAAAAAACGTCCTAAAACTTCGCCGAATCATCCAAGCGCACGAGCCTGACATCATTCATGTGCATTCGCGCACGCCTGCATGGGTGCTACATTGGGCGCTGCATCGCACCCCAAAGCAAAAACGCCCAAAAATTGTCGCGACGATGTATGGTTTTTATCCGATGAATTCTTATGCGCGCGCACTTTTTTATTCTGACGTGATCATCACCGCCTCCAGAAGCATCGACAAATACCTACGCACCAAGCTCGCCCAAAAAAAAGAAGAGCTCAACATCGAAGAACACCCCTTTGGCATCGTGTGCGTGCGACGCGGCGTGGACATTCGCACTTATCCGTATCGCCATCACGCATCCGTGTATTGGCTGCATAATATTTTTACTGAATACCCAGAGCTTGAACACAAAAAATGGTTGCTATTCCCCACGCCTGTCGGTGCAGAATACGGACAAGAATGGCTGGTTGATATCCTAGGCAACCTACAAGAAAAATTCCCTGATATTCACGCCATCATCGCAGAAGATAATGAGACCAATTTATTCGACCAAGACGTCGCACACGAAGAATTCATCCAACGACTGCACGCCTTAGGTCTTAACGACAAAGTGACATTCATCGGGCGCAGACCACCCGACATGAAAGAATGGCTATCGTCAGCGAATGTCGTGCTTGCGCTGGCTAATCGCCCAGAGAGTATTGGCATTACCGCCCTACAGGCCATTCACCTTGGTACGCCGGTCATCGGCTGGGCAAAAGGAGCATTTGCTGACATTCTAAGCGCATTGTATCCACAAGGTCTAGTTAAAGAAGAGACTGCCGTCGCACTCTGCAAAGCCGTCAAATCACACCTTCAGAACGGCTTGCGCCCCGCCATGACCCACGAATATACCATCGATCAAATGACGGCGGAGACTTTGGCAGTCTATCAGTCGCTCATGCCTGACTGCAAGCTCGTCAAGACCGATCGCCATGATAACCTTGTGTGCATTCGGGCAAATGAATAATACCGACTTAATCAAACTCGCGTCTCGATTACGCTTTAGATAGCGCAATACATAATACACAATACACACTAACTTTGATTTCATCCGCAATCAAAAACACCGCTAAATTAGCGGTGTTATTAAAAAAACACCCAGCTTGGGTAACTGGGTGTGTGGGTAAATAGCATCCATCGCCGATGACTCATCCTTTGGCAGCCATGCCTCATACCTCTATCCTAATGTGCGCATTATATTATCAAAAATTTGTCTATACCATCAGCCATTACCGCCACATCCTGTAAGCCATTTCTTACAAGGTTTAAGCCGCTTTTAATAATTTAGCCATTCAGCTATTTAATAATAAGTGCAGAAAAGCTTATTTTCTTGAGGATATTTGCCCAAAAAAGCTTGATTTTTTATTCATAACAGTGCATAGTTATACGCTTAATTTGAATGGCGCTTGTTTTGCGACATTCATCCGTTTTTATTCATTCTAAGGTGGACACAATGGCAGAAAAATTGGTCGTAGGCTTGGTTGGTTGGCGTGGCATGGTTGGCTCTGTGCTGATGGCTCGCATGGTTGAAGAAGGTGATTTTAATCACATCACGCCTGTTTTTTTCTCAACCAGCAATGCAGGTGGCAAAGCGCCTGACTTCGGCGTAGATGCAGGCACCCTAAAAGACGCATATGACATCAACGAACTTGCCAAATGTGACGCCATCATCACCTGTCAAGGCGGCGACTACACCAAAGAAGTGCACGGCAAATTGCGCACATCTGGCTGGAATGGCTACTGGATCGATGCAGCCAGCTCGCTTCGCATGGACGACAACGCCGTCATCATCCTAGATCCTGTTAACCGCAACGTCATCGACGACGCCATCGCTAATGGCAAAAAAGACTTCATCGGCGGCAACTGTACCGTTAGCCTAATGCTGATGGCGATTGGTGAACTATTTCGTCGCGGTTGGGTAGAATGGGTATCTGCCATGACTTATCAAGCCGCTTCTGGCGCGGGTGCTAACAACATGCGCGAGCTTATCTCTGGCATGGGTGTATTACGCGACAGCGTGGCAGACAAGCTTGCTGACCCTGCCTCTGCCATCCTTGAAATCGATAAAACCATCGCCAACACTCAGCGCTCTGACACCTTCCCAAAACAACACTTCGGCGCTGTATTGGCAGGCAGTCTCATTCCTTATATCGATAGCCAACTTGACAACGGTCAATCTCGTGAAGAATGGAAAGGTCAAGCTGAGACCAATAAGATCCTAGGTAACACAGATTCTGACATCATTAACATCGATGGCATCTGTGTCCGCATCGGTGCAATGCGTTGTCACAGCCAAGCATTAACCATCAAGCTAACCAAAGATATCCCTCTTGCCGAGATCGAAGAAGCACTACGCCAAAGTGACAATCCTTGGCTAGATGTGGTTGAAAATGACAAACCTGCCAGCATGGAGCGACTCACGCCTGTGGCAGTAACAGGTACGCTGAATGTGGCTGTAGGTCGTCTTCGTAAGATGAACATGGGCGGCGAATACCTGACAGCCTTCACGGTGGGCGATCAGCTACTGTGGGGTGCTGCTGAGCCGCTACGTCGCATGCTTGCCATTATCCAAGGCCGCATCTAACACTCAAGAAGCCAAAAGCCATCAAAAAGCACGCAACATGAGCGTGCTTTTTGTGTTATGATACACCAAATTTTTATATTTACCACTCATGACAGACATCACCCACATCATCTATGCAGGCGGAACATTCGGTAGTCATGGTACGCCATTATCACCCTTGCCTGCCGATGTTTTTTTACCGACATTAAAACTAACATTGTCAGAACGATTGCCAAACATCGCAACCGACATCCTCTCCAATGCACTTATTAAGGACAGCAGCACCCTAACTCCTGCTGACTTTGTGACCTTGTACGGTACGATTTTGAAGGCATATGATGCGGGCGCGAGACGTTTTGTACTTATTACAGGAACTGACAGCTTAAGCTTTTTGGCGGCATTTTTGTCGAATGCCTTTAAAGGTAGTGACATCAGCCTTGTAATTACAGGCAGTATGCAGCCATTATTCATCGCTGAAAGTCCCAGTCATACCATCAATGATGACAGCGATGCATGGGTCAATCTTCGTGATGCCATCATCGCTACGACCGAACATAAAGGCGTGGCGGTACAGTTTTATCACAAACTTATGAATGCCAAAGACACCCAAAAAATCAACAGCCAACATCATGATGCCTTCGTGGGCGAGTTAGCATCAAAACAAAATACCGACCAGACGGAATGTTTTGATGCTAAAGACGCATTGGGTAATTTACCCATCCTGACGGACAACGCCAAAAACACTCAAATCACTGCCATTTATTGCCTACCTAATGATGTGGCGAACCTTGAACATCAGCTCAGTCAGTTAAGTGTACATACTCGAGCGGTCATCTTAATTGGGTTTGGTGCAGGCAATGTACCATCATCTGACAAGCTCATCACCGAGCTTCAGAGGCTACTAGCCAAGCAAATCCCCGTTATCTGCACTACCATGTGTACTTTTGGCGGTACCAGCGCAGATTATGCGGCAGGCGCTTGGCAGTACCAGTATGGCGTATTCTCAAGCTCGCTTGGGATCGCTGGCATCTACGGGCAAACTCTTTGGCAAATCCTACAACCAAACTCATAAACCATGAACGACCTAAGCACACAAACCTACGCCATCGGTGTTGAATTTATTGGTACAAATTATCGAGGCTGGCAGCGACAGCAGGAAGTTGATAGCATTCAGGCACGCCTTGAGTCTGCGCTATCCACCATCGCTAATGAGCCCATCGAGGTGATCGCTGCAGGGCGCACTGATGCAGGGGTGCATGCGGGCAATATGATCGCGCATTTTACCACCGCTGCCAAGCGCACAGAATATAACTGGATGCGCGGCGCAAACACCCTGCTGCCAGACGACATTGCCCTGCGCTGGATTACGCCGATGCCCTCTGATTTTCATGCGCGCTTTGGGGCGATTGCACGTCGTTATCGTTATGTCACACTAAATCAGCCCTATCGCCCTGCCATTCTACGCCATCAAGTAACACATGTCTTTGAGCTACTCGATAACGATAAGATGATACGAGCAAGCTCCCTTTTGGTCGGTACACATGATTTTAGTAGCTTTCGTGCAGCGGCTTGCCAGTCTAATCAGCCTGTACGCAATGTCTCACACGCCAATCTGTTTCAGCATGGGGCGTATCTGGTGCTAGACATTCAGGCGGATGGTTTTTTGCATCACATGGTGCGTAACATCATGGGCACGCTGTTCGCCATCGGCAAAGGCGAGCTTGAGATTGATGACATCACAAGGCTTATCGAAGCCAAAGATCGCACATTAGCACCACCAACCGCGTCGGCAGACGGTCTATATTTTATTAACGCATATTATCCTGATCGGTTTCAGACTCTGCTGCCAAACGTGCCTCTAACCCCGCTTTGGCTTGGGCTGCCCGATTAAACCAGCAAAAAATCCCGACAAATGACGGGATTTTTTAGATCCATGTGATATGAAATTAATCATATTCGATGATAACTTTCATGGCTCCGGTTTGGTCAGCGTGCTTGAAGACATCATACGCTTTTTTCCGTCTCTGAGAATTTGAAATGATGGGTGGCCAGTTTATCCATCGGTAGCTTACTGCATTCGCATGATTTTAGTAGCATGCCTGTGGTATTGGCATTCACAAGACCTGTGGTGATTTTAAGGTTCTTAATCCACAGCTTCTCAAGCGCAAAGCTCACAGGCTGACCATGCACGCCGACGTTGGCGATGTTACCACCTTCTTTGACAGACTGCTGGCAGATGTCCCAAGTCGCAGGAATGCCCACCGCTTCCATCGCACAGTCCAAACCGCGACCGTCAGTAATCTCAAGGATGCGAGCCACTGCGTCTTCTTTACCTGAATTAATGGTGTGTGTCGCGCCCATTTCTTTTGCCATGCGCAGACGATTATCATCCAGATCGACCAAGATGATGGTGGCTGGCGAATAGAACTGTGCTGTTAGTAGACAGCCCATACCCACAGGGCCAGCACCAACGATTGCGATGGCGTCGCCTGGCTTGACATCGCCGTATTGTACACCGATTTCGTGCCCTGTTGGCAGTGTATCTGATAAGAACACCGCCACGCCAGTGTTCATATTATCAGGCAGATGATACAGTGAATTATCAGCAAATGGCGTACGCACGTATTCAGCCTGAGTACCGTCAATCATGTAGCCCATAATCCAGCCGCCGCCCTAACGACAGTGCGCATAAAGCTGCTTTTGGCAGTTCTCGCATGAACCGCAGCGAGATACACACGAGACGATGACTTTATCGCCTTTTGTGAAATTTTTAACCGCAGAGCCTACTTCCTCGACAATACCAACACCTTCATGACCAAGGATTCGCCCATTCCACTCGCCTGTCTTGTCGCGAGCAGCCGCCTCAATCTCAGGGTTTTTGCCCTTCTAGATGCCCAAGTTCGTACCACAAATGGTGGTCTTCATCATGCGAATGATGGCATCGGTAGGGTAGATGATGGTTGGGACGGGACGATCTTCAAAACGAATGTCGTTCTCACCGTAGTAGGTCATGGCTTTCATGGTAGTCATAAGTCACTCCTTTGTAGGTCAAAAATTAACAACTTATGTCATTGCCATAACGAAATATTAGGTCGGCGTAAAGTTAAAGTTTTACGAAAATATCAATAAAATCATTATGTTACATCATAATTAATGTGTCAATCTACAACCTTGATTATTATCCATATACTTTTAAATAAGCCTACATTAAATCAGGAGTGTCTTCGCACTTTATTTCAATACCTCAGCGTGCCACTCCATTGCGACAGTCAGCCCATTGACATCACTTAGCGAACCATATTTAGGCTGAATAATCATCTGTCCATGATGCATCATTCCATACTTGCCGTCTTTTATGATTTCATAATAAAAATCATCATGCGGCAATAGATGATCATACTCCATCGGCAAAATAACACGATATAGACGATCTATCACACCCCATTTCTCACCATTTGACACACCAAACTCATCCTTGCCCAGCCGACGGATCTTAAGATACTCTGGTGCGATCAGCACATCACCTGTGACATCTACCAAGCCATGTTTCACGCCTTGATAAGATATCGAAACACCATCTTCAATACAGCCCACCCAGTCATAATCCCCCAAGGGTGGTCTATCACAAGCCCATGTCGAGGTCACCAGCACACCAGACATCATCAAAAAAGCCAAAAATCTCATGCCATCCACCTGCCGATAACTTTATGTCATATTAATACACCCTGTCGCAAAAACAGCAAAAAACATAGCTTTTGATAAAAATATCGGCTATAATATCGCTTTCATTTTTTAACTTATTTGACTTATGGCAAAAAAAGACGACATCATTGAATTTGAAGGCGAAGTCATTGACACGCTACCAAATACCCTATTTAAAGTCCGCCTTGACAACGGACATGAAATCATCGCACACATCTCGGGCAAAATGCGCAAGCATTACATCCGTATCCTAACAGGTGATAAAGTCAAGGTTGAGATGACCCCTTATGATTTGTCAAAAGGTCGCATCACCTACCGTGGCAAATAATCATCTAAAACCCAAGTTTTTCTTGGGTTTTATTCTATGAGTAAGCCATTCACTCTGCTGATTCACGGGCTGCACATGAGCGGTCTGTATATGTATCCGTTGGCAAAAAAAATCTCTCAAGCAGGCTATCAGACTCACGCGCCTAGCTATCACAGCTTAACCAAATCCATCTCTGACCACAGTCAGATACTAAACGACTGGCTAATACAAAACCACCCAAATGATCGACCACTGAATCTGGTCGGGCACAGTCTAGGTGGCTTGGTGATGCGTCATTTTTTGGCGAATTTTGGTGAGGATTGGCAGGTTCACCGCTGCGTCACACTAGGTACACCGCATCAAGGAAGCATCTGTGCCAATTATGCCAATCGACTCTTTCCGCCTTTGGTTCAAAAAGCCTACCCCTTGGCACTCGATGGCAGCTGTGCACCACTGCCTGATGACATCGAGCTAGGTGTCATCGCTGGCAACCGCCCGATCGGGCTTGGCATGCCAATTTTATCTTATCACAACAGAAGACATCGCCTAGATGCCAATGCCAGACAGCATGACGGTACTGTCTATTTGTCTGAGACCTACCTACCATCTGCTAAGGATCATCTAATTCTACCTGTGTCGCACACAGGGCTGATCACAGACAGAGCGACCGCGAGCCAAGTGATACATTTTCTAGAATTTGGTAAATTCTTAAAAAAATCCGTTTAAAAACCACCTTTTATGAAGGTGGTTTTGATTAATGCGGTTAGGGTTAACTAAATATGCTCTTTATCCAAGCACCGATTGATTGAATCTGTGGCAGACACACCTGATGTGCCATAGGATAGCTGTTAAATGTTGGCTTTAGTCCCAATTCCTCTAATTGCGCCTTGGCATTCACACCCAGAACCTTTGGCACCACATCATCATAATCTCCGTGGTCGATTTTCACACTGATATCGAGATTAGTCGAGACCTCCTGAATGCTATCTTTGGTGGCAAAATATGTCGATAACGCCAATAGTCCACCGAGCTTATGCTTGGACGTTAGCACAGTATGATACGCCACCGCGCCACCTTGTGAGAATCCTGCGATGATGATGTTCTGACTTGGCACACCTGATACTATCTCACGCTCGATGAGCTTCTCGATGGCGCGCGCCGATGCTTCAATCTGTGTCACATCCACCTTTCTATCTAGGCTCATCTCAAGAATATCATACCACGCAGGCATGACATAGCCGCCATTGACCGTGACAGGAATTCTAGGTGCGTGCGGAAAAACAAAGCGCACCGCCAAATCTCCCAACCCAAGTTCAGGCACGATAGGCTCAAAATCATTTCCGCTCGCGCCAAGCCCATGCAACCAAATCACGGTATGATTGACCGGCAAATTCTTGGGATTATGCTCTACGATCACACAGTCAAGCAATGCATCATTATTAATCAATTCACTCATTGTTATCACCCTCAATTAAAATTGACTTATCATAACACAAACACCCAACGAGATAAATCATAAGCCACCTGCAAAATCACACACCTTTTACATTTTCTTTGCCAAAATAAGCTCAAAAACCATTATAATAAGTGCATTTTTTGACTTTAATCGAATCATAGAGAGTATATCATGCAGTGGAAAGGCCGCAGGCAAAGTAACAACATCGAGGATCGCCGTGGCGGCGGTGGCGCACGTAAAGTGGGCGGTGTTAGTATTTTTAGCTTAATCTTGGCGCTTATCGTGTGGAAAGTTTTTGGTATCAGTCCTGAGACTACCCTTGGCGTCACCGAACAAATCACCCAAAACAACCAAAGCACCCAAGAGACCGCTGATCAAGCCGAGACTCGAGAGTTTGTGGCGACAGTATTGGCAGACACCGAAGATGTCTGGACGCCAATTTTCGCGCAGCTAGGCGGTACTTATCAGGCGCCTAAGCTTGTCATGTTCAGCGGCTCGGTGCAGTCAGCCTGCGGTTCAGCGACATCAGCAAGCGGCCCCTTCTACTGCCCTGCCGATCAAAAAGTCTATCTTGACACCAGTTTCTTTAAGGCGATGCGCACACAGATGGGCATCTCTGGCGAGAAGAACAGCAGCGAGCTGACTCGCCAAGACCAAGCCGCAGACTTCGCACAGGCTTATGTGATCGCGCATGAAGTTGGTCACCATGTTCAGACTCTGCTAGGCATCTCAACAGAAGTGCGCCGCGCCCAAGCTAATGCCAGTGAAGCCACCGCCAACAATCTATCCGTTCGCCAAGAACTACAAGCGGACTGCTTTGCTGGTCTGTGGGCAAGGCATAACCACGAACGCACTCAATTCCTAGAAAAAGGCGACATCGAAGAGGCGTTAGATGCCGCTGAGAAGATCGGTGATGACTATCTACAGCACAAATCGCACGGCCATACCGTCCCTGATAGCTTCACACATGGTACAAGTGCTCAGCGTCAGCGCTGGTTCTACCGCGGTTTTGAGACTGGCGACATCAAACAATGCGACACCTTCGCCACGCGCGAATTATAATTAACAATACCCCACTTTGGGGTATTTTATTATGGCTGCTATCATGACAAACACATTCACCTTATCCGACGAATTAACCGAACTACTAACTCAATTCCTAAGACAACGCACCACCAGAGCGATACACATTGATCCTGATGTACTGGGCTATCGCTGGGTGGGCGGCGAATCTGGTCAATTAAGTCCGCTAGACGTGTCATTCCATCAAGATCTTGATGACCTGCTTGGTATCGACACCCAAAAACAAAAACTCATCGCCAACACACATCAATTCCTATCAGGACTGCCTGCCAACCACGTACTCATGACGGGCTCAAGAGGTGCGGGCAAATCATCACTCATTCGCGCCCTACTAAAGCAATACCACACCCAAGGGCTTCGCATCATCGAGGTGGCGCGTGATGACCTATTGCATCTTGATAAAATTCGCACCGCCATTAAAGCTTCACAATCACAGGGCAACACCAACCGCTATATCGTGTACTGTGATGATTTGGCATTCAACGCCCAAGATGAGAATTATCGCACCCTAAAGAGCGTACTAGATGGCGCGCTTGATAGCGAGCAAGATCGCCTGCTCGTCTATGCCACCAGCAACCGCCGCCACCTACTGCCACAAATGATGAAGGACAACGTAAACATCTATAACGGTCAGACAGATGAGGTGAATCCTTATGAGACCATCGATGAGACGGTATCATTATCAGATCGCTTTGGTCTGTGGCTGTCATTTTATCCGATGAATCAAGAGCTATACCTTGATATCGTGGCAGGCTATCTCAGTAAAGAAGACATCAACATGGACGATACAGCACGCCAAGAAGCGCTAAAATGGGCGAGCACACGCGGCGGTCGTTCTGGGCGTATCGCTCATCAGTTCAGCCGTCATTGGATCGGTCAGCTAAAGCTTAATTCAAGCACTTAGTTAAACACAAAAAATAAAGGCGATCATTGTCACCTTTATTTTTTATTTCTGACAGTGTGATTATCGACACGCTAAGCATACGCATATCGCCAGTACATCATCACGATAAGTTCGAAGCCTGTACCAGTACACGCGTATAGTCTTCTTTTGGCGCGTTAAATATCTGCTCTGCCGTACCCATCTCAACCACCTCGCCATGACTCATGACGATGACTCGGTCGGATAATGCCTTCACCACCGATAGATCATGGCTGATGAATATGTAGCTTAGTCCGTATTTACGCTGTAAGTCGTTCAATAGCTCAACAACAGTAATCTGAGTTGAACGGTCAAGCGCAGAGGTCGGCTCATCTAAGAGCACAAACCTCGGTTCAAGAATAATCGCTCGCGCAATCGCGATACGCTGACGCTGACCGCCAGAGAATTCATGCGGATAGCGATTAATCATGTTCGGTGAGAGATTTACCTCTTTTAGCATCTGCATGACACGCTGGCGACGCTCATCCTTACTCATGTGCGGATAATGCACCGTCAGACCCTCACCGATAATCTCACCCACCGTCAGACGTGGTGATAGTGAATTAAATGGGTCTTGAAACACCATTTGCATGTCTTTTTTGAGCAGCTTGCGCTCAGCATCATCCATCCGATTAATCTGTTTTCCATCAAAGCTGATTTTACCACGCGACTCGATGATTTGCATGATGGCACGACCCAGTGTTGATTTGCCCGAGCCTGACTCACCAACGATACCCAGAGTCTCGCCTACTCTTAAGTTAAGTGAGATACCTTTCACCGCGTTGAATACCTGGGTTGGCTTACCAAAGAAACTACGCTTAATTACATAATCAACCTCAACATCATCAGCTGTGATGAGATTAGGCACATCCTCGCCTGGTGATTGTTTCTGGCTTTCAGGAATCGGAGTAAGCAACTCCACAGTATAAGGATGCTGCGGATTATTAAAGACCTGTTCGGTATTACCACGTTCGATGATCACACCATGCTGCATGACGCACACGTCATCGCTGTATCGCTTAACCAAGCGTAGATCATGAGAGATGAGGATAATTGCCATGCCCATGTCTCGCTGCAGCTCACGCATCAGATCCAAGATCTCTGCCTGCGTGGTGACATCCAGCGCTGTGGTTGGCTCATCTGCAATCAGCAGATCAGGCTTATTAATAATTGCCATCGCAATCATGATGCGCTGCAGCTGACCGCCCGAGAATTCATGCGGATAGCTGTTTAATTTTTTATCTGCATTTGGGATTTTGACACGCTGTAGTGTCTCTAGTGCCATTTGGACTGCCTGAGACTTGCTGATGCTTGGATTATGAATACTAATCGCTTCAGCGACTTGCTGCCCGATTTTCATGTATGGATTTAGCGATGTCATCGGCTCTTGGAAAATCACGCCAATACGCTTACCGCGAATCGTACGCATCTGCTGATCTGAGAATGATAGAATCTCATGACCTTCAAAGACAATCGATGAATCATCGCCATATTTTACGATATTCTTTGGCAGCAGCTGCATGATCGCCATCGATGTGACCGATTTACCAGAGCCTGACTCGCCCACGATGGCAAGCGTACGCCCGCGCTCAACCGAGAACGATGATGATTTGACCGCATGCACGAGATCTTCGTCTGTTTTTAAATAAACATCCAGATTCTTAACTTCTAATAATGTCATCGTTATGTCCTATTTATCCTTTGGATCCAATGCATCGCGCAGACCATCGCCGATGAAGTTAAAACAAAACAAAGTAACCACCAAGAACACCGATGGAACCAGCAGCTGCCAAGGCGCTACCTGCATGTTTTGCGCACCTTCTTGAAGCATTGCGCCCCAGCTTGTCATCGGCTCTTGTACGCCCAAACCTAGAAAGCTTAAGAATGACTCAAACAAAATCATACCTGGCACGATCAAAGAAGCGTAGACCACAACCACGCCAAGCACGTTCGGGACGATATGACGCATGATGATTTTCCAGTTTGATACACCTGTCACGTGCGCCGCTTCGATGAATTCCTTGTTTTTTAGGCTTAGAGTTTGACCGCGCACCATACGAGCCACATCAAGCCATGACACCAATCCAATCGCCACAAAAATCAAAAAGATATTACGACCAAATAATGTCACCAAAAGAATGACAAAAAACATGAATGGGAATGCACTTAATACTTCCAAAAAACGCATCATGAGCATGTCGACCTTGCCGCCTGCATAGCCAGAGATAGCGCCATACACCGTACCGATCAGCACAGCAACAAAGGCACCCGCGATGCCCACCATCAACGAAATACGACCACCTATCGCAACACGCACAAGCAAGTCGCGACCCAATGTATCCGTGCCAAAGTAATGCCCTGTCGCCATCGATGGTGCTGACTGCATGTTCGCCCAGTCCGTATCAGCATAGCCAAATGGCATCAGCATCGGCGCAATGGTCACAAAAATAGTAATCAACACTAAGATAATAATGCTAGCAATCGCCGCCTTATTACGGCGAAAGCGTCGCCATGCGTCCTGCCATAGGCTGCGACCTTTGATGTCAGTTGGTGCAGTTTGTATTGTGTTTGTAGTTACAGACATAAAACAATCCTTATTAGTACTTGATTTTTGGGTCAATCAGGGTGTACAAGATATCCACGATCGCGTTGAACACAATCGTCAGTACACCCACCAAAATCGTCAAACTCAGCACCAAACTATAATCACGGTTCAATGCACCCTCCACAAACAACCGACCAATCCCCGGCAAGCCAAAAATCGTCTCAATCACGATCGAGCCTGTGATGATACCTACAAATGCAGGACCAAGGAATGAGATCACTGGCAACATCGCAGGACGAAGTGCATGCTTGAACACGATGTGCGATGTCGGCAATCCTTTGGCACGCGCGGTACGAATGAATGAGCTGTTCATCACCTCAATCATCGAGCCACGCGTCACACGAGCGATGCTGGACGCATACGAGAGCGCGAGTGTGCCAACAGGTAGGATGAGGTATTTTAATGCGCCATCATTCCAACCACCTGCAGGCAGCCATTTTAAGGTCACCGCAAAGATTAACACCAGTAGTGGCGCCTTCACAAAGCTTGGCATCACAACACCAGTCATCGCCACCGTCATGAGCGAATAATCAAAAAAGCTGTTCTGCTTCAAGGCAGCAATCACCCCAAGCGTCACACCAACCAACAGCGCAATAATGAACGCATATAGACCAATCTCAACAGATACCGGCAAAGAGTCAGCAAGCAGCGAATTGATGGTGTGATCCTTGTATTTAAAAGATGGACCAAAATCACCTTGAGCCAGCTGCTTTAGATAATTGAAATACTGTAGCCACATGGGGTCATTAAGATTGTATTTGGCTTCGATGTTCGCCAAAACCGCAGGAGGAAGGTTACGTTCGCCCGTAAAAGGACTGCCCGGCGCCAATCTCATCATAAAAAACGAGATCGTAATCAAAAATAGCATGGTGGGGATCGCTTCAAGCGCACGTTTAAAAATCAACTTGAACATAAAAACCTCGTGTTTTGCACATCCGCATTAGACACTTGTCATCCAGACAAGAATTCCTTGGATACACTCCTTTATGATAGATTAGGGAAATCCACCAAATCCTTAATAGTAACGCACAACAAATAAGACAGCTGTGTTACTAATTTGTAAATTTCTGGTATTATACATGATTCGAATTAGTTTGTGTTAAAATTTGTCTGTATCAATTTATCAAACAAAGCATTTATTCAAAATCTTAATAAATCCATCATAAAATCAAATATCATCAATCACTTATTATGATCTGTACCACAAATAAAAAACACATACTAATTTAGTATGTGTTTTTGGTACCAATCCTAAGCACTTAGTTTAAGATTGGTAAACTTTGATTAATGCTTCAAGATTTTTAGGTCTTTTACTTTCCACTGACCTTGCGGGTCATTGGTCGAAAATCCTGATACGTAAGGCTTAACCAGACGCGGTGCAACGTATTGATAAACAAAGATGGCCGCCGCTTCTTTATCCAGCACTTCTTCAGCTTGACGGTACAATTCAGCACGCTGCCCAGGTGTCACATCTGCGCCCAATGTCTGCGCCATGATAGCATCAAATGCAGGGCTGTTGAATTTACCATAGTTGTTAGAATCTGTCGATAGGAACGTATTTAAGAATGAAGACGCTTCGTTATAGTCAGCGCACCAGCCACCACGAGACACTTGATACTTCTGAGTTCTGCGTGTGTCTAGGTAGGTTTTCCATTCTTGGTTTGCCAGCGTCACATCCACGAATCCAAGCGCATCTTTCCAGAACGATGCTGCTGCCACCGCCAACGTCTTATGCTGCTCATTGGTGTTATACAGTAGTTCGAATTTTAGAGGATTTGATTCACTATAGCCTGCTTCGTTCAGAAGTTTCTTCGCTTCTTCGATACGCTTGTCTTTGTCCCATGATTTCCACTCTGGCGTATAATTCTTGATGCCATTGATGGCTTCAGGGGTGAATTGGTAGGCGACTTTTTGACCTTGACCTAGAATCTTATCCACGATGGTGTCACGATCTAGCACCAACGACAGTGCACGGCGGACACGCACGTCGTCGAACGGTGCTTTGGTTTGGTTAAATTCATAATAGTAGGTACATAATTTTGGTGAAACTTTTACTTCATCGCCCAGCTCGCTTTGTAGCTGCTTGAATTGTGTTGGTGGCAATGCCTCAGCCGTGATATCAACTTCACCCGCCTTATAGCGCTGTACGTCAGTCGTATTAGAACCGATCACCAATAGGGTAACTTTGTTGATGGTGGTATTGGCATCATCATAGTAGTTCGGGTTACGCTCAAGCACGATGCGCTCATTCACCTGCCACTCTTTTAGGGTGTATGGACCATTACCCACAAAGTTACCCACGCGTGTCCATTGATCGCCCAGCGCTTCGATGACTTTTTGGTTTACAGGTTTTACTGAAGTGTGGAACAGCGCGTTTGGGAAATAAGGCACAGGCTCAGCCAAGGTGATTTCTAGCGTCTTATCATCGATCGCCTTTACGCCTAGTGTGTCAGGTTTTACTTTACCATCGACGATGTCTTGGGCGTTAATGACTTTTAGACCAGCCAGATAGGTTGCGTATGGAGACGCTGTGGCAGGATCCACCACACGGCGGAAACTATAAACAAAATCGTGCGCAGTCACAGGATCGCCATTTGACCATTTAGCATCACGAAGTTTGAATACCCATACTTTATTGTCCTCAGATGACCATTCTGTCGCCATCCCTGGCACGGTGTTACCTTCTGTATCGGTGGTGATTAGACCAACCAACATCTGACGTATAATATTCGACTCTGGAACGCCGCTTACCTTGTGCGGATCTAGAGATTCAGGTTCTGCGGAATTGTTGATAACAATTTCCTGCTTCTCTGCTAGGTCGCCTGCAGCCGGTGCGGCAGCATCCTGTTTATTCGCTTCGGTGGTGGTCGCAGTCTTGTCATCACCGCCACATCCTACTAATGCAGCACCCAAAGCAAGCAGTAGCGCTGATGGCATAAATTTGGTATTCATAGAAATGTCCTTATGATGGGAAATAATTAACAGCCATTAACTTGGCAGATCGCCTAAATGACTAGACAATATATAACCGTAGAACCTGATAAAAGTCAAGAGTTTTGTTACACTTTTATGAAAATAAGTTGAGATTTTACATTTATTTAGTTGTGGTTTGATTGCCATACGTATTTTATTCATACCAATAAAAAAACACACCTTAAATAAGGTGTGTTTTTTTATTAATGATTACGCGTCGTACGGATCTCTAAGTACGATGGTCTCATCACGGTCAGGGCCGGTTGAGATGATGTCTACAGGGCAGCCCACCAATTCTTCGATGCGCTTGATGTAGATTTTGGCATTCTCTGGCAGATCTTCAAACTTAGTGATGCCAATGGTTGACTCGCTCCAACCCGCCAATGTCTCATAAGTTGGTTCTACTTTTTCATAGAATTCTGCATCGTATGCACCTGCGCACTCGCCTGCGGGTACTTTGTATTCGGTCGCAATCTTAATCTCATCAAGACCATCCAGTACATCAAGCTTGGTCAAGCAGATGCCAGACATTGAGTTTAGCACCACCGCACGACGCAGGCTAACAGCATCGAACCAGCCACAGCGACGGGCACGACCCGTGGTTGCACCAAATTCATGACCCACTTTAGCCAGATGTTCACCCACTTCACAGAACAGCTCAGTTGGGAAAGGACCTGAACCCACGCGCGTGGTATACGCCTTAGTGATGCCCAGTACATAATCAAAGTACAATGGACCCAAGCCTGTGCCTGTCGCCACGCCACCTGCGGTCGTGTTCGAGCTGGTTACGAACGGGTAGGTGCCGTGATCGATGTCAAGTAGCGTGCCTTGAGCACCTTCAAACATTAGGTTCTCACCCGCTTGACGGCGAGTCTCTAGCTCTTCAGTCACATCGACAACCAAATCTCTTAGCTCTTTTGCCCATAGCTGACATAGCTCAAGCGTCGCATCATAATCGATAGCATCAACCTTGTAGTATTGAGTCAGCGCAAAATTATGATATTCCAAAATCGCTTCTAACTTTTGTGGTAGGTCGCTACGGAATAGGTCGGCTACTTTCAGCGCACGGCGAGCCACTTTATCCTCATAGGCAGGACCAATACCACGACCTGTGGTACCGATCTTAGCATTGCCGCGTTTGATTTCACGCGCCTGATCAAGTGCAGTGTGATAAGGCATGATCAGCGGACAAGCAGCAGAGATGCGCAGACGCTCGCGTACAGGTACACCTTTATCGATTAGACCGTTCATTTCTTTTAGTAATGCATCCGGTGCCAATACCACGCCATTACCGATGAAGCAAGTCACGCCCTCGCGCAAGATGCCAGATGGAATAAGATGCAATACCGTCTTCTCACCGCCCACGACCAATGTGTGACCTGCATTATGACCACCTTGGTAACGCGCTACTGCGGTTGCTTTTTCAGTCAGTAGATCGACGATCTTACCTTTGCCTTCATCACCCCATTGGCTGCCTAAGACAACGACATTCTTACCCATGATAATTCCTCATTTAACAATTAATTTTCAAATTAGCGACAAATCAAAATCAGTCATCACTGACCAATCGAACAGCCCAACCATCAGCATCATCAAGATGCAACACGCCATCAATCTGGGCAGGTCTGTCATCAACGGATAGTGGCTTGATAACAACACACCCTTCATCTTGCAAGGTTTTGATTTGTATGGTTAGATCTTCTTTTTGGGTCTCGGTGCTATTCGTTAGATCTTCATAGTCCACCACAATGATGGTGTCTTCTTGGAGTTCAACGAATTCAAGCAAGCGGTTAATATCCATACTAAAGCCACTCGCCTGTCGTCCTACCGTCGCACAAAAACGTCCGCCACGAACCAAAGGCTGCGTCTGCGTGGTAGATGATTGATTCAGATATACATTAAATACAATACCGGTATGATAGTGATAACCAGACAGCTCAGTCACGTCAAGACTCACCGTCATGCCAAGCGCTCTTATGTGCGCACCTAGTGCCGCCAGATCCCTAGCTGCATCGATGATGATCGGATCGTTCTGAGCTTTTTTGGAGAGTTTTACCAATAGATTATTGGCGTCTGGTGTCGCATCTTGAGCCAGATTATGCTTAGCAAGTACCAAAAAATCAGCGCCATCTGGCATGTCAGCACAGAACGCTTGAAGCGCTGGCAAGTCTTTTTTGTTATACAGCGCCATCAACTGATCACAAGCTGCCTCATCCAAGCCGTGCAGCCGCGTTAAGCTCTCAAAGATCGCCACATGACCCACATCCACATGAAGATCACGGCGACTCATACCAATCTCATCTGTCAAGGCAGTGATAAGCTCCAACAAAGACAGCTCCGCACCAACATCGCCCACCCCAAAAATCTCAGCACCCAACTGTAGCGGTGTACGCAACCCGAACAATCCGTTCGGCAATGTCTTTAGTACTTGTCCGATATAGCAGTAACGCGCCACGCCTGTGCCATGCTGAGCATCAATGCGCGTGATCTGCGGTGTGATGTCCGCACGAACACCCATAGTACGTCCAGTCAGCTGATCAACAATCTTAAAGGTCTGGCGTTTTAGGTCTTCATCCGCCCCACCAAGCAGCGTCTCGGTGTATTCAATCAAAGGAGGCAACACAAGGCGATAGCCATGCGCCGTCAATACGAACAGTAACGCATCGCGCAGACTTTCTTGTTTTTGAGCATCTTTAAATAGAACATCTGCCACACCATCGGGCAGTAGCCAATTTTGAGCATGGGTTTGAAGACTGGTGGAAGCGGTGCAAGCAGGCACAAATCACCCCTAAAAGCATAAAAAATACAATAAAAATAGCAAGTCATTACTTGCCAAATTAAAATAGAGAAAAAACAAACGGTTTTATGTGGTTTTTTCGTGCTTAGTGTACCATTAAATCACGCCCACGACTAGGCTAAATTGCAAATTATTTTAAAAAACCATGAAAACCACCCAGCAAGAACACAGTCATGAATTTATAATGAAAGTTAGCTAAAATGTTGCTATAATATGGCAATTTTATCCAGCATCTAAGTTTTGGCGTGGATAAGCTTCAAACATCAAGCACACAAGGGGGCGACATGCCGAACAAGCACGATACTGACGACATCCTAGCCCCAGCTGCACCCACAACCAGACCAGAACCGCATCGACCTGACACCATCGAAAGCTATCTAAAAGTTCAAACCAGCGAACACGACATTCGCCCAACCGATGGCGAGCTGGATTTTGGTGAAGAAGATGAAGACGAAGAAGAACTGGTCTTATCGGACAATCAAGACAGCTACATCTACGGCGATGCTGACGCCACAGATGAAGACACCATCGAGACGATGACGGTGTATGACCCTGACGCTGATAGATTTGAAGACCTTGAAGATTCTGGCGACAATGAAACCATCATCTGCTATTCGTATTCTAGAAAAACAGGCGAACCCATCGAACAGCTCGCCATTGATGACGTCAGTCGCGCACTCACCAACAACAACCAATTCATCTGGCTAGGTCTCTACGATCCTAGCATTGAGACCGTTCAGGAAGTCAAGGATGCCTTCGACCTACACGAACTTGCCCTAGAAGACGCCCTTGCCGACCATCAGCGTCCAAAGGTAGAAAGCTATGGCCATGACATGATCTTCGTGGTGGTACGTACCGCAAAGCTAGAAGACAATCAAATCCGCTACGGCACAACCGCGATATTCATGGGTAAGAACTTCATCATCAGCATTCGCCGCGGTGCATCCAACTCATACACCCCTGTGCGAGAGCATTATCATCGCCGCCCTGAACGTCTTCGCTTAGGCCCGATTTTCGTACTGCACGCGATTTTGGACTTTATTGTCGATAACTATTTGCCGATCACCGACCGCTTGGGTAATTACCTGCGCGAACAAGAACGAAACATTTTTTCATCAGAATTTAGCCGTGACACGCTACGAAGCCTGTATGAATTAAAATCACAATTGGTTCACATGCGCGCAGTCATTCTGCCTGTACAAGACGTGTGTAATTTCTTTATTAACCACAAAAAAAACGAGCTGATCTCAGCCTTTCCTGCTGCTGCCCAGCCCTATTTTAGAGACGTGAACGACCACCTGTTACGCTCGCTGGATGCGGTAAACGGGCTTAACGAGATGCTGTCTGTCGCGATGAATACCTATACCACGATGGTTACCATGGGACAGAACGACGTGGTTAGAAAGCTGGCCGCATGGGCAGGTATCGCGGCTGTACCGACTGCCATGGCAGGCATCTATGGCATGAACTTTGAATTCATGCCTGAGCTGACATGGCGTTATGGTTACTTCGCTGTGATTGGGCTGATTTTGGCGATTTGTATGTTTTTATATTATAAATTTCGCAATGCAGGCTGGCTATAAGCATCAACACAAAGGGCGTCAAACGCCCTTTTTCTCGGTCAGATATTGCCAATACCGCCTTGGCAGCTGCGCGATGTGATGCTTAGGATTGATGCGCTCCTTGATGGTGACATGGCGAAAATATGCCTGCCACAGCCTTTGATATATCGGCTCGCGATCCGTGTGAATCACGGACGAATCTTCCAAGACCACTTCATCAATCTGCGCAATCTCACGCACGCCTGCCGTAGGCTCTGTATGGTCATAAAAAATCCCATAACCTCGCACCACATCGAAGATTAGCCAGCTCTGATCGGCAAAGCGCTTGGCAAAAAAATCACCTAGCAGCGGCAGCACATTAAAATCAGGATTCACCTTAGCCAGATACACCCCTTGGGTGGTATCTTCAAACCTTACGAACGCCTGCATGCGATGGCGTTCACGACCTACTTTTTTGACGGCGATTTGAACCGCTTGCACATCAGGATGTGCGAAATTGTGCATGACTTTCTTGTTGGGATTATCCAGCTGATACACCACAACACGAAACAGATGCGTATATATCTTGGCGCCTTCTGATAAAAATGCCCACACCACTTCTCGCAGCGGCAAAATTTGCTTAATCTTAATGAGAACGCGCGCCGCCTGATCTTCATTATTCTCAATCCAAATCTCATTCGCCAAGAAATTCGGCACATGATCAAAAGACGACACGATCGATAATGGCGATCTTGCCAATCGCTGCGCATACGCATAGAACACTGCTGACAGCCAGCCCTCGAAGCTACCATCAAATATCAGCACCGTCTCATCAGCAGATTCCATCAATGATGGTTGGGAATAAGGTGTCAATTGCATGGTTTGATGAGTTACTCAGAATAACGACAGCTGACCTGTGCGATGCTCGCTGAATTTGGTCTTGGTATTACCCATTAGCAGCTCACGGAAATCCTCACGCGTCAGATCATTGAGATAAGGATTAGGCACTGATAACGCCACAAAATACCGCGCTCGGTTCACTGCCGCGCCCATCTGTTTAAGATGATCCAACGTCAGTGCGGTGAATTTGCGGGATTTGACGATTTTTTTGGCGGTACGCACACCAATGCCTGGCACACGAAGCACCATCTCATAAGGCGCGGTTTGAATATTGACAGGGAAATGTTCACGATGACGAATCGCCCAAGCCAGTTTAGGATCAAATTGCAAATCCAAAAAAGGCGAATCTGCATCGACGATCTCATCAGCATGAAACCCATAAAAACGCATGAGCCAATCCGCCTGATATAGGCGATTTTCACGCACCAGTGGCACGGGCGTGCTGATGTCAGGCAGTCGTTTATCAGACAGCATGGGCACATAGCCTGAATAATAGACACGTCTTAGCTCATATTTTTGATAAAAATGACTCGATAAGCGGATGATCTGATGGTCAGTCTCACCCGTCGCGCCGATGATAAACTGGGTGGATTGCCCTGCTGGCGTGAATTTAGGAGCGTGTTTATGGACTTTTTTTGACTCTTTGAATTGCACGATTTGCTCTTGCACCGTTTGCATGGGCGCTTTCATGTCGTCATGGTTCTTCTCAGGTGCTAAGAGCGCAAGCCCTGATTTGGTCGGGATTTCCATGTTTACCGATAGGCGATCTGCATACAGTCCCGCTTCTTTCATCAGTTCATCGGACGCACCTGGAATGGTCTTTAGATGGATATAGCCTTGAAATCTGTGCTCAGTGCGCAAGGTCTTGGCAACCCGCACAAGCCGCTCCATGGTGTAATCCGCATTCTTAAAAATCCCCGAACTCAAAAACAGCCCTTCGATATAATTTCGCCGATAAAACTGCATGGTCAAATCCACCACTTCTTCAACAGTAAAAGCGGCGCGCGGCGTGTCATTACTACGTCTAGACGTACAATAAGCGCAGTCATAGATGCAGTGATTGGTAAATAGGATCTTCAACAGCGACACACAGCGACCATCTTCGGTAAAACTGTGGCAAATCCCTGACTTAGAGGCATTACCAAGACCGCCTGTGTTCTTGCGATTGCCGCCGCTAGATGAGCAGGAGACATCATATTTGGCAGCATCCGCCAAGATAGAGAGCTTCTCTTCGATACGAGTAGGATTCATTAATTTTTCTTAGTTTTTTGTCGGTTTTGATAGATACGGTTGGTATGAGTTTATATTATCACTATAATATTTGCCGAACAGGTCATTTAATATGTCCTGACTACTTCGCTGTATATTGGGATGTTGATGATATTTTAAATTAAAATTTTGTTAAAATTTGTACATTGCTTGGTTCTTAAATTTTAATGTCAAACGATAATTCCTGCACCGCTCCATCCAAAATCATGCACCACCTTACCAAAGTCATCATCAATCGGAGCCATGACCGTGATACGCTTACCGCTCATGTCATCAAATGCCAAAGTATGAGCGTGCAAAAGTAGCCTTGATACGCGCGTAAACTCTGCCACCGCACGATTTTGGGCGGTGTCGCCATGCGTGGTATCGCCGACAATAGGATGAAAAAGATGAGTCATGTGCCGTCTTAGTTGGTGCTTTCGCCCTGTAATTGGGGTAAGTTTCACAAGACTATACCGAGATGTGGGGTATCTATCCACCGATACAAAAGGCATTTCGCACGTTGCCAAATTCTCATAATCGGTTATGGCGAATTCAGGTTCTTTATTCGTTTTGGCGAATTTATCGGCGATTTTATCAAGTTTGACTTTTAACGGATAATCAATCCGCCCACTACCCAAAAGATAGCCACGCACCACCGCCAGATAGGATTTATCTACCGTATGATGTTCAAATTGCCCCGACAATGCCCGTGCCGCATCAGACGACTTGGCAAACAATAGTACCCCTGACGTTGGGCGGTCTAGCCGATGAACAGGAAAAACGTGTTGCCCAAGCATATCACGCAAAACCGTCATCACAAATACCGTCTCATGCTTGTCAAGCCATGAGCGATGAACAAGCATACCAGCAGGTTTGTTCACCGCCACCATGTCATCATCTTGATATAAAATTTGTAGCATTTTGCCATTCCCGATTGTTTCATTTATTAAATGTGTAAAATCATAAGGGCGAATATGATTCGCCCCTACAATCCAAAACCAAGCGTTACAAATCCACCAAGCGACAAAACAGCTCATCATACGCCATTTTGTCCTGCACGTTTTGCCCAACCGCCACCGCCACGCCATCAAGACTTGCTAGGAAATTTTCTACCTTGTCAAGGCTTAGATTATCCGCCCCATTTATCAACCCTGCCACATCCATGTCGGTATGAATGCTATCAAGCCCAAGCCCCACTCGCACCACGTCCATAAGCATGAGCCGTGTCAAAACAGCAAAATCACCAAAACTCATTACGCCCTGCCAGTAGTCGCTGGCACTCACCGCTGACCGCTCGCCATGCCTTAGCGTAAGCCATGTTTTTAGCCACAATACACGCTTACCAAACCACACCGCCTTTGGCAAATCCACCGCCTTTAATACCGCCCCGTCGGTGAGCGTCAGGGCAAGTCTGGCAAGACTCTCATCGCCCAGAAATCCACCTACATAAGCCAACGCCACATCATGAGCAACAGCCCCAAGCGGCAGGGCTTGCACACGGCTTTTTATCGTAGGCATGAGTTTGGCAGGGTTGTCGCTTATCAGTATCAAATGCACGCCTGCCCGTGGCTCTTCTAAGGTTTTTAGCAGGGCATTGCTCGCCCCAATCGTGAGACTGTCGGCATCATCTAGCACGATGAGCCGAACGCCATGCCCCTTGACGTGGCTATACTCTTGCAAGGCTCGCACGTCATCAATCTTAATGGACGACCGCTCACTCTCATCAGACGTAGGCAGGCTCTCGGACGGTAGCGCCATAACATCAGGGTGCGTCCCTGCCATGAGCCAATGACAGCTGTCACACGCCCCACACGCCCCCTGCTCACCCTTGTTTTGGCACAGTAGCCACGCCACAAACCGCCACACAAATTCACGCTTGCCAATGCCTGCCATGCCACACGCCAACAACCCATGCGGTAATTTACCGTCATAAAACTGACCAACCACCTGCTCCCAAGCCTGTGCTTGCCAAGGCAGTAACGGGGCAAAATAGGACAACTGTTCTTGTTCGTTCATATCAGAATTTTAAAAACTCATCAATCGGCATGGCATTTAGCCTATCCAAGTCTTCCTCGGTATCCACCCCAAGCGGTAAGGCAACTTTGGCGACATCTATGGCGATTTTTTGCCCATTTTCTAAAATGCGAAGCTGTTCTAGGCTCTCCAAACGTTCCAATACGCCCTGCTCCCATGTGCCAAATTCCTTTAATAATTTGACCCGATACGCATAAAGCCCCAAATGACGATAGGCGTTTTTTGGTCTCTCGCCAAGCTCGCCTGTCAAATGAGCATCTCTGTCGTAAGGCATGGGGCTACGGCTAAAATACAAGGCATTCTGGCGGGCGTGGACGACTTTTACCACCGAATTTTTATAAAAATCATCATAATTATCAATCACTTCACACAAAGTCGCCATGACACAGTCAGAATTTTCCACCAAAAGATTTTTGGCTTGTTCTAGCAGTACAGGCGGTACAAGCGGTTCATCGCCTTGCATATTGATGACAATGTCATCATCCGCCAAACCCAAAATCTGTGCCACCTCGCCCAGTCTGTCCGTGCCTGATGCATGCTCACCCGTCATCACCACAGGCACGCCCGCACACTCACACACCGCAAAAATCCGCTCATTGTCCGTTGCCACACACACGCTGTCGGCAAAAGTCGCTTGCAGGGCTTTTTGAGCTGTCCAGAGAATCATGGGCTTGCCATGCAAATCCAGCAAAGGCTTGGCAGGTAGGCGAGTGGATTTGTAACGGGCAGGGATAATGATGTGGGTTTTGGGGGTGGGTTTCATGATTTTTCCTTAAATTATTTTAACAAATTCAACCTTTAAAATACCATACCAAATGATAAATAAAAATCACAAAAACAAAATATTGCCATTATTTGGCTCTTTTGGAGTGATAGTGCCATTGATTAATCCAAGTGCATAATCAAGCTTAGGGTTGTTTTCTTTGGGGATGGGGCGAGATTTGCCATTTGCGTCAATAGCCACATAAGTAAATACCGCTTCGGTTACACATTCATGATTGCCAGAGCCGTCCTTAATTTGTTTTCGCCATACTTCCACTTTGACTTCCAAAGATGAATTTCCGATACGGGTGCATTGTCCATAACAGCATACCATATCGCCCACCAATACAGGGCGTAAAAACACCATTTTATCCATCGAAACCGTTACCACTCTTCCTTTACCAATTTCTTTGGCAAGGATTGCTCCGCCCAAATCCATTTGCGACATAATCTAGCCACCAAAAATATCGCCATTAGCATTGGTATCGGCAGGCATTGCCAAAGTTCGCATAACAAGACTGCCTTGCGGAGCCTGTTTGATTTCATTTGTCATGAGATTACTTCTTAATCTATAAAATATGGTTTGTGATTTTAAATGATGTACTTACAAAGATTTAATTAAGGATATTTAGCCAAACAAATCAAGCAACATTAACCAATCCTAAAAGCACCCTATCCATTTCTTCATAAACGCTCTCCGATAACAACGCTTGTACAGGCAACACCCAAACATTATCAAAAATTGTATGATTATGACGTTTGGCAAGTTCACGCAATTTAACCGCATCTTTACTGGTTGTGATGATTGGCAAATCGGTCAAATCGGTCAAATCATCAAGAGTAAAATCATGATGATCGCCAAAAGCACGCTCCACCACGCCAAAACCAAGCTCATTTAACGTTTTAAAAAAGCGAGCAGGATAGCCAATACCACTGACCGCATAGACCTTTTGGGGTGGTAAAGTTTCATCATTTACCGATTTGTCATTTCCCAAAAGTGGCATGGGATTGTTTGGGGCTAAGTGCATTAAAAGGGCATTATTATCATATTTCTCGGCTCGGCTATCATGATAAATCACGGTTGCACCATTTAGGCGATCAAGCGGTTCACGCAAAAAGCCTTGTGGGAATAACTTCTCATTGCCAAACCCACGCACCCCGTCCACGACTATCCATTCTACATCTCGGTGTAGGGCATAGTGTTGCAGTCCATCATCGCTGATGATGAGTTGTAGATTTGGGTAATTTTCAAGCAAAATCTCAATCGCCCCACCACGATTTGCCCCCACCGCCATTGGCACGCCTGTCTCGCCCACGATAAGGCACGGCTCATCGCCGACTTCCTTGGGAGTACTACCTTCACGAACCAACGCAGGGCTACTGTCCACCCGCCCATAGCCCCGACTTATCACGCCCACGTTTACGCCTTTGCCTTGTAAATATTTGACAAGGGTGATGATAAGTGGCGTCTTACCACTACCGCCCACCGTGATATTTCCAATAATCATCACAGGGATGGGAGCGTGGTATTTGGCAAGTTTATCCTTATCATACAAGAACTTACGCACACGCCCCATCACGCCATACAGAGCGGACAACGGGGCAAGTGTGGCAAGCATGAGGGATTTTTCTTGCCATGCCTTTGTGATGAGAAGTTCTAGGTTTTTCATGCCTTACCCTGCTCGCTTTGCTCATCAAAGGTGCGTTCGTACATGGTGCGATACATACCGCCTTTGGCAAACAGCTCGTCATGCGTGCCGATTTCCACGATTTGCCCTTTATCCATGACGATGATACGGTCGGCGTTTTGAATGGTAGATAAACGATGAGCGATGACAAGCGTGGTACGACCGCGCATGACGGACTCCAACGCCTTTTGGATATAATACTCGCTTTCGTTGTCAAGGGCGGATGTGGCTTCATCCAATATCAAAATCGGTGCATCTTTTAATAACGCCCGTGCGATAGACAGCCGTTGGCGTTGTCCGCCTGACAGCTGCAAACCGTCCGAACCGATAAAGCTGTCATAGCCATTTGGCAAATCCATAATAAAATCATGAGCATAAGCTGATTTGCTTGCTTGTATGATGTCATCACGGGATTTGGCGGATAATGCCCCATAACCGATGTTATGAGCGACCGTATCCAAAAACAGCGTCACCTGCTGATTCACCATGGCAATCTGTTCACGCAAAGATGACAATTTAATCTCATCAATGGGCGTGCCGTCTATCAATATCTGCCCTGATGTCGGCGTGAGCGAACGAGTAAGTAAGTTCACCAGCGTGGTCTTGCCTGAGCCTGACCGCCCAACCACCGCCACCGTCTCGCCTGCCTTGATGTCAAGGTCAAAGCCCTTTATCGCCTGCGTGCCGCTTTCATAGGTTAGACTCACATTCTCAAATCGAATATCGCCACGCAGCGCCGGGGTCAGCACGCCTATGTCACGCTCCTCTGGCATGTCAATCAGCTCAAAAATAGACACACCTGCGGCAATGCCTCTTTGTAGCTTTTGATTGACGTCAGTCAGTGCCTTAACAGGGCGAGCAAGCAAACCTGCCGCCACCAAATAAGAGGCGAACTCCCCTGCGCTGGTATCGCCAAGCACCTCTGGACGCAGCGACAGCCAAATCACAAAACACATCCCTGTCGCCATCAGCAGCTGAATGACGGGCGAGTTAATGGCGGCAAGCACGGTGATTTTTAGCCCTTTATTTAGGTTCTCTTTTGATGCCTTGTCAAATCGTTGCGATTCATAGACTTGTCCGCCATAGTTCTTCACCACTTGATAGCCCGTGATCGCCTCGTTAGTGATGTGACTGACCGCACTCATGGTGTCTTGGATGTCCATGGACAGCATGGCAAATCGCTTCGATACTTTTTTAATGATCCAAAAAATCGGCGGTACAATAAGCATCAACACCAAAGTCAATCGCCAATTGGTATAAAACAAAAACCCAAACAACGCAATGACAGTCAAGCCATCTTTCAATAATGTCGTGATGGATTCAGTGGTCGCTGCAGTCACCTGCTCCACGTCAAAGATCAGCTTCGATGAAATCGTACCAGCAGGGTTATTCAAATAAAATTCTGATGGCAGTTTTAATAGCTTATTAAACACCTCCACGCGCAGCAGATACACCAAGCTACGCGCCATCAATGCTGCATAATAACCACCCAAGAACGCACCAACACCGCGCAAAAAGAACAGTAAAATCACCAAAAACGGGAACCAAAATTTGCGCACATTGTCATTATTATTAATCGCTTCGATGATGTACTCAAGCAGCTTGGCACTCGCAACCTCGCCGCCTGCACTGATGGCAAAGCCAATCATCACCAAGATGAACGCCCACCAATAAGGCTTAAGATACGACATCAGTCGTTTAAATACGGCAAATTTATCGGCGCGTTCAAAGGCTTGCTTGCAATTAGAAGTTGCTTGAGTTGTGTGCATGATGGTCGTTTTTATGAATGCATTTGATGGATTTTGTTAATTTTAACAAAAAATAAAGGGGATTCGCCAAACTTCCTTGTTTGGCTTTTGTGATTTTTTAGTTAAGTCCGAATTGTGATAACAGCCCTTGCAGCTCGTCATCATCATGGAAGAATATCTCAACACTACCTTTGCCGTCTTTACCTTGTTTTAGCTTGACGGTAGCACCTAATAGGTCGGACAGTTTTTGATTCATGGCTTTAATCTCATGACTGTCGGAGTTGATTTTTTTGGCGGGTTCGGGATTTAGGATGGATTTTACCAGCTTTTCGGCATCACGAACGGTCATCTTGCCGTCGATAATTTTTTTGGCGATGATGGGTTGTTGCTTGTCCGATAGGGACAGTAGCGTACGCGCGTGCCCCATGTCCAATAACCCTTCGGTCATGTAGCCCTTGACAGTATCATGTAGGTTATTTAGGCGTAATAGGTTGGAGACGGTGGCGCGCGCTTTACCCACCACATCAGCGATCATCGCATGGCTCATGCCAAATTCGGTGTGGAATCTTTGGAGGGCGGCCGCCTGCTCAAGTACATTCAAATCCTCACGCTGAATGTTCTCAATCAGCGCCAACGCAATGGCGATCTCATCTGACAGAACACGCTCAATGGCAGGAATCTCGGTCAGCCCTGCGATCTTAGCAGCGCGCCAACGACGTTCACCCGCGATGATCTCGTGTGTAACGGTGTCGCTCGTCTTATCTTCATTAGACAACAGCGGACGGATGACGATCGGCTGCATCACACCATGCTGACGAATCGAATTGGCAAGCTCATTGAGCGCCTCTTCATTCATGTCGCGACGTGGTTGATATTTGCCTGACTGTAGGCGATCTGGGTGGATTTGTACGAGCGTGATTTGCTCGCCGTCATTATCATCTTGAGCGGGCTTGTCTTTTGATTTTTTATTGGGCTTTTTCTTGGTGATACCGACGGATTTGATGTTTTGCTCATCATCCAATAAGCTAAAATCCGCCTTGGCATCTACAGGCGCAGCCGTCTCTTCAGCTGCCATCAAGGCGCCAGCATCTGTGGCAATTCGCCTTTCTTTTTTTATGTTGCCCATCAGCGCATCTAAGCCACGCTTATCGCCAAGTCCACGTTTTTTCATGATGTTTCCCAAATCAAACCAAGCACCGCCCGCCATGAGCCAGTATATATAAAAGTCAAACGCCTTATTTTAGCATAATTTGCCCGATATTGTCAGTTACCAATCGAACTGCACACGCACTTTTGCCTTAAACAACTCAGGCTTCTCTGCCTGATCGATGACTTCATTCATTAAGGCATGATAAGCGATTGCACCTTTGGATGATTTTTCATAACCAAAAATCGACTGGCCAAAGCTCGGTGCTTCAGCCAGACGTACGCTGCGCGGAATGGCGGTCTTGTACAATAATTCACCAAAATACCCTTCAAGCTCCGCAGACACGTCTTGTGCTAGAGTGTTGCGTGCATCGAACATTGTACGCACCACACCGCGCACGTGCAGGTCAGGATTGATGTCTTTTAGGCGCTTGATGGTATCGATCAGATCAACCACACCCTCTAGTGCATAGTATTCGCATTGCATCGGGATGATGACATTCTTAGCGACGGCAAACGCATTCACAGTCAGCATGCTTAGGCTGGGTGCGCAGTCCATGATGACATAATCGTAGCCAAATTTTCCGCTCTTTTTGGCGGCTTTGATGGCTTTTTTTAATAAAAATGGCGCATCTTCCACATCTGCCAAAGACACGTCAATCCCTGCCAAATCTCGGTTAGCACCAACCATATCAAACCCTGCAGGCGCGTCTTTTTGAATGACTTTATGGATTTTTGTGTCATCAAGTAGCACATCGACGATGCTTTTGCCCAAATCATTCTTATCGAGTCCCGCGCCCGTTGTGGCGTTGCCTTGTGGATCTAGATCAATGAGCAGTACCTTTTTTTTGCCGATGGTGGATAAAGCCGCCGCAAGGTTCACCGCGGTCGTTGTCTTACCCACACCGCCTTTTTGGTTGGCGATTGCGATAATTTCCATAAAATACCTTTTAAATCAATATATTAACTATTATTTGGCTGTCAAATACACCACACACCGCTCGTCGCTCATTTGTGGTACAAAAATGGATTTGACTTCAATTTGCCAATCTGTCAAATTTACCACATCCTCGCTTGTTGGTGTTTTGCCTTTCATGGCATATAACACGCCGTCCGTCTTTAAATAGGGCTTGGCAAGATTGACAAAATCATCAAGGCTGGCAAATGCCCGAGACGTAATGACATCAAACCCCCCGTCAAAATCCTCAATGCGACTTGCCACAGGATTGACGTTGGCAAGCCCCAACTCGCCCACCATTTGACGGATAAATCGCACCTTTTTGCCATTGCTGTCAAGGGCGGTAACGTGCCAGTCGGGACGCATGATGGCGATAATCACAGATGGCAAACCTGCCCCTGTGCCGATATCTAGCACGCTTATGCCTGATTTATCAGCAAACGGTAAATCCGCCACGATTGCCAAACAGTCCAAAATATGCTTAATAAACGCCTCTTTTGGGGCGGTAATGGCGGTGAGATTATACGCCTTTGTCCAAAGCAAAAGATTATCCAAATAGCCAAGCAGTTGTTTTATTTGCACTTCACTAAATACTAAATTTAGCTTATCGGAGACACGCTCTAATTCACGAGCAAATTCATCAGCATTGGCGGATATTTTATGATAGGTCATTGTTATAAAGTCAAGTTAATTTTAAATCCCCTATTTTATCACGTTTTAATCTGTTAAAATATCCCTTTTTCATATTTTAATAACAACAATGACCGACCAATTCGCCCCCTACCGCCTGCCCCACACCGCCCTAAAACGCTACACCGACACCCACGCCCTACCGCCCGACAGCACGCACGCACGCCCTGCACTGCACCAATTTGGGCAACGCCGAGCCGTCAATGCCATACAGACCGCCCTTGACATCAAGGCAAACGGCTACCATGTCTTTGCCGTAGGTGAAAACGGGCTTGGTAAACGCACGCTCATCACACGTCTGCTTGCCGAGCGTGCCAAACACGAGCCGACCCCGCCCGACTTGGTCTATGTGCATAATTTTGACGCACCCCGCCACCCCATTGCACTTACCCTGCCAAGCGGTCAAGGGGCGATTTTTGCCAAGGACATGCACAAACTTTGGCACGACCTGTATAAAAAAATCATCGCCAAATTTAACAGCATCAGCTACCAAAACAGCGTTACCACCATTAAGCAATCCGCTCAAAAACAAGAAAGAAATTTGCTTGATGAAATAAACGCCACCGCCAAAAGTCATAATTTGACCTTATTGCACTCTGCCGACCAAAAAGCAGTATTTACCCCCATCGATCACAAAAAACCCATTAACAATACCGCCCTTGATAAACTACAAAAAAAACTCACCAAAATAAATATAGAATTGGACAATTTAGATGATGAAGTGAATCAAAAAATAGACGAACTTCACGAAACACTTTTGATTAAAATCATCACGCCATTATTTGCCCCAATTTTAAAAAAATATGATAATAAACATGATAAAAAAATCAGCCAATATTTAACCGACTATCAAAAAGATATTATAAAAAATATCCTATTTATCGTAGAGCATGATGAAGACTTTATGGTAAAAACGGCAAATATCCCCAATCGCTACTATGTCAATGTGGCGGTAAGCCATACGCCAGATAGCGGTTCGCCCATTGTCTTTGAAGACATGCCAACCCACCCCAATCTGTTGGGGCATATTGAATACATCACTCAGCTTGGCACGATTTTAACGGACGCCAGCATGATACGGGCAGGGGCGTTACATAAAGCCAATGGCGGATATTTATTATTAGAAGCGTCATCGTTATTAGAACACCCCTATGCGTGGCAAGGGTTAAAGCGAGCCTTACAATCAAAATCGCTAAGCATATCAAGCCTAGAACAAATGCTAACCCTAACAGGTTCAGTATCTTTATCGCCTGACAGCACGCCATTATCGGTAAAAGTGATATTATTGGGCGAGCCTGATTTATATTATGAATTATTAGAATTTGAACCTGAATTTAATAACCTATTTAAAATCCGAGCCGATTTTAATGACACCTTACCACGCAATCACGACAGCGAATTATTTATCATTGGTAAAATCGCTGACATGATAAAAAAACAAGCATTGCCCACATTTGACAATACCGCCTTTGGGGCGATATTGGACGAATTGTCCGTCTATGCCGATGATAAAGATAAATTGGATTTACACAGCGCTAGATTATTACAACTTGTGGTAGAATCGGCACGACAGTTTTATTTAAATCATTCTAATAATATTGATAATAAAAACAATGATAAAAATATTGCCAAAACTGTTAACAAAACCCACGTCCAAAATGCCTTAGATGACATTAAAGAACGTAAAGGCTATTTAAAGGAATTATATTGGCAAGAGATTCAAAACGGACAACAGCTTATCAATACCACAGGAAAAGTGGTCGGACAAATCAACGCCTTGACCGTGATTGCCTATGCCGACAGCGAATTTGGATTACCTGCTCGCTTGACCGCACTCATCGCTCCTAAGTTTGGCACGGGCGAAATCCTAGACATAGAGCGAGACGTGGAACTTGGCGGAAGTCTGCACGCCAAGGGAATGCTTATCATGACGAGCTTTTTACGCTCATTATTTAGCCAATTTGCCGAGCTTAATTTCTCAGCAAGCCTTGCCTTTGAGCAAAGTTACGCCCACATTGACGGCGACAGTGCCACGCTTGCCGAATGTGCCGTGCTACTGTCCGCCCTTGCAAATGTGACGATAAATCAATCACTTGCAATCACAGGCTCCATGAATCAGCTTGGGGACGCTCAGGCGATTGGCGGTGTGAACGAAAAAATCATTGGCTTTTTTGACGCTTGTGCTGAGCGTGGGCTTAACGGCGAGCAAGGCGTGATTATCCCAAAAACCAACATCGGACAGCTCATGCTCCCTGATAATGTCGTGGAGGCGGTAGAGCGTGGCGAGTTTCATGTTTATGCGGTAAGTAGCATTTATGAAGCGTTGTTTATTTTGACCGATATGCCGATTCATGATAAAAATAAAAAAGGCGATTATAAAAAAGATACGCTATTTGGCAAAATCGTAAGACGGCTTATGAGGTGGGAAGATGATGATAATGAAGCCAAGAAATGAATAATAAAATAAAGGAATATAAAAGCATGATATTTTGGCGAAATTTCTGTGTATAGTCCATTTATTGTTATGCCAACCGTTGTTTATTTTATTCAAAGCAGTTTTGCAGTCATGGTTATTTTGTGGCGAGACAAAAGGCGAGAATATTGATAAATTAAATCATCAATGATGACATGAAAAATACCTTCTTGTAAAAGTAACAAGTTTAGATGTTTAAAACACCAACTACATTTATCTAAGGTGATTTTTTATTTATAAGAAAAAGGTGTGATTTATGATGCGCTGATGTATGTTAAGGATGAACTCATATACCAGAAAATATACCAGTTTTTTTCATGGATAGCAATAGATTATGACGGACTACCAAAGACAAGAAAAGGGCTTAAACCCTATAAAAATCAAGGGCTGTCGTACGATGACGGACAGCCCTTGATTATTTAATGGTCGGAGTGGCGGGATTCGAACTCGCGACCCCTTGCACCCCATGCAAGTGCGCTACCAAGCTGCGCTACACCCCGAATAGGATTGTCATTTTATCAAATTTCTGAGATTTTGCAAGTGTTTTTACACGGCTTATGACGCAAACTCACTCACCTAAAGATCGATAAAAGACGCGCTTCTATCATTCAATGGTTTTATTTTTATTATTGCATGCAAAATCCTTTATAATTAGTCGTTTTCTCGCAGCAGCTTAGGCTGGCTGATGGCAGAACTTTTATATATAGGTGGGTCTTATGGATGCACAGTGGTTACTCTTTGGCGCAGCAGCATTCGCAGGACTTTTACATGGTGTGAGCGGCATGGGATTTGCACTCATCGCCATCGCCGCCATCAGTGGCACGTACAGCTTATCCGATGCGATCATCCTTGTACTGATTCCAACAGCAATCTTAAATCTATCAGCATGGCTTATCGGAGGGCGTGGCATCATCCATAACTTCTGTCATTATCTTGTTAATTATTGGCGGCTCGTTGTGCTCTGGCTTGCCGGTGGCATAGCAGGCGCTTATCTTTTGCTTTGGCTGAATCAAGCCTATCTTATGATTCTGCTCGCACTGGTCGTGCTATGGTATGCCGTCACCAGTTTGGGCGGTCACCCCATCGTCCTAAAATACCAAGACCAACATGGTTATCGTCGGCATCTTCGGCGGTCTTTTGGGCGGAGCAACCAGTGCGATGGCACCCGTTATGATGATGTATCTACTCTCCATCAGTGACAACAAAGAAACCATCATCCGCGTGGCGAATTTGTGTTTCTTCATGGGTAAGGTGGCGCAGTTCGTTGTGTTATTCGATGCATTAACAGCACTAAGCACACAGGTTTGGACTCAGATTGGCATCATCACCGCTCTTGCCTTCGTATTTATGGCACTTGGCGCACGCATTAATCGCTATCTGCCGGTGCGTGTTTTTCGCCAGATAATCTTATGGATCTTGGTGCTGCTTGGGCTGCGTTTGGGTTATTTTGGCGTAATGGGTGTGCTGGCATAATCCTTGATATCAATAGAGCATATGAAAAGCCACAATTGTCGGCTTTTTATTTTTATGGTCTCATAACAAACCCAAAATCAGTAAACATTCTCATATTAATCCTTGATAAGCTTATAAGAAAAACTTATCCACTGTGCCATAATACCGCCCTTTATTCTCCTTTTACCCTTTTATCTTTGGAATGATTACGCCCATTACCCTACTTTACGGTGGCATGAGCCGTGAGCTTATGCGACTAAACGCCCCTTTTCGCCAGCCTAAATGGTCTGCCCTGCCCTTAATTGAGACGCCACATCTAGCAGAGCAGGTGCATACAGAATTTTGCAGGCAGGGGTGGACGTTATCACGACCAACAGCTACGCCATTGTGCCGTTTCATATTGGCGATGAGCGATTTGATAAGGACGCACAACTGCTTGCCGAGCGTGCAGGGCAGCTTGCCAAAAAATGCCGTAAGCCATATGGGCGTGGCAAAGTTGCAGGGTCTATTCCGCCCCTTTTTTTGGTTCGTATCGCCCTAATTTGTTTGACAAAAATCAAGTACAAAGACTTGCCACACCGCTTATCAATCAACTAAAAAATCATGCCGACATCTGGCTACTAGAAACCCAAAGCAGCATCATCGAGCCTACCGAACTCATCGCACGCCTGCCCCACGACCGACGAATTTGGTTGTCGTTTACGCTTGATGACACAGCGACCAGCACAGGCACGCCATGCCTACGCTTAGGCAAGAGCGTGCAGTACGCCACATCTGCCATGCTTGCCCTTGACGCTCCGGTTGATGCCATTTTGTTCAACTGCTCACAACCAGAAGTGATTGACACCACCCTGCTTATCACCGCCCAAACGCTTGCCAACACCGCCAAAAAATTCGCTTTTAGGGCGTATGCCAATGCCTTCAAACCCCAAGACGAAACAGGCTCTGCCAACGAACAAATTGATGAGTTGCGTGATGATTTGCACCCATTGGGCTATTTGGCATGGGCGACAAAATGGGCGAACATGGGGGCAAGCTTGATTGGTGGGTGCTGTGGGATTGGCGTAGAACACATTCGCCAAATTGGGCAACAATTAAAATAAAAGGCACCATTATGTCAAACAAAAAAAATCGGTTTATTATCCCTAACCGCCCTTGTATTGAGCTCGATGATTGGCTCGGTGATTTTTAGCCCGCCCCAAAACATGGCACAAGTGGCAAGCGGTCAAGCCCTGCTTATCAGCTGGCTTATCACAGGTGTGGGCATTATCTTTTTAGGCTTGTCGTTTTTTTATTTCACGGCTTCGCCCTGAGTTGGACAGTGGGGTTTATACTTATGCTCGTGAAGGCTTTGGCGATTTGGCAGGCTTTATGTCGGCATGGGGCTATTGGCTGTGTGCAACCATTGGCATTGTGGGCTATTTAGTGGTTACCTTTGAAAGCGTGGGGCAGTTTACCAACTCCAACACCTTCACGCTGTTTGGACAGGGCAACACCGCCCCTACCTTTATCGGCTCGTCTGTCATCGTGTGGCTTGTGTATATTTTGATTGCCAAAGGAGTCAAAGAAGCGTCCACGGTGAACCTTGTGGCGACTTTTGTCAAGGTATTTCCGCTTGTGCTATTTATCGGGCTTGCCATTTGGTATTTTTCGCCTGCCAAATTTAGCCAAGACATGACAGGGCGCGCCCTTGGCAATAGCACCCTAGACCAAGTCAAAACACCATGCTCATCACGCTGTGGGTGTTCACAGGCGTAGAAAGTGCGTTCGTACTGTCCGCCCACGCCAAGAAAAAAAGCGATGTCGGACTTGCGACCGTCCTAGGTATCATCATCGCCCTTGCCCTATATGTCGCCATTACCGTGCTGTCCTATGGCTTGTTGCCCCGTCATGGGCAAGGTCATCATCACGGCCTGCCTTATCGTGTCGGTGCTGGCGTCCTACATCAGCTAGACAATGTACTCTGCTGAGGTGCCATATCGTGGCTTAAAAAACGGGGCATTCCCAAAAAACCCTAGACAAAGTCAATGCCAACGGCACGCCCATCAACTCGCTGTGGTTCACAGGGCTTGTAGTGCAGACGTGTCTGTTTTTGGTGCTAATGACAGGCAAAAGCTACAACGCCCTACTTCTTATCTCAACGTCCATGATTTTGGTGCCGTATTTTTTGATTGGGGCGTATCTGTTGAAGCTGTCGCTTACCGAGCGTTCGGCTTGATGTGTCAAATTAACGGGGCTACTGGCAAGTTTTTATGGGCTGTGGATTATCTATGCCGCAGGGCTTGATTATCTGCTGTTGTCGGTGCTACTGTATGTACCAAGGATTGGGCTGTTTTTGTATTCTCGTTATCAACATCATGGCGGTAAATTTAACCTAAAACCTGCCGAAAAAATGTTGATTGCCGTCATCGGTGTCTTATTTGTGTGGGCGGTGTATCATGGAATTTATAATATTGATTGGAGTGGGTAGGTAAGCGTGCAAAAGCATTTTTCCATCAAGCCACTTTTGCAATATGAATGCGTAAGGGCGAGTCACATTCGCCCAATTATCAATACATAAAAAAGGGTAAATTGCAATTTGCCCTTACACACCTACCCAAGTCATCAATTTCAAATTAAAATCAGCCCAAAACGGACTCATTTTTCCTAACTTCTCCCTGTGCTTAGTCCTGCCTTGCCATTTTCCCAAATGGTTTTAAATAGCACTTTCCACGGGGATAGTTTTAGATTAGGCGATTCGCCCTGCCCGATAAGTGCCATCTGACTCATATACCAGTCCATTTCCAGCACCGAGCCGATTTTGTTATCAAGCGGTTTAACGCCCGTTTTAATCCGCTCGGTCTGTACCGTCCTATAAGTGCCGTTTTGAATTTGATTGGGCAAATCAGGCACAAGGGCAAAGGGACGAGCCACACCCACCATTTCCAAATGTCCGCTTAACAGTGCGTCATTCATCGCCTGTTCGGAACGAAAACCGCCTGTAATGATAAGTGGCACAGAGCAGACCTTGCGAGCCTTTTTGGCATAGTCTAAGAAAAACGCTTCACGTTTTTGCGCGCTTGGTTTTGCCGTCAGCATTTGTGGGCTTTCATAATTACCGCCAGAGATTTCAATAAAATCAATGCCCAGCTCGGACAAGGCTTGCACCACGGCAATGCTCTCGCTTTCATCAAATCCGCCCTTTTGAAAATCAGCCGAATTTAACTTGACCCCCACCAAAAAATCCGTCCCCACATTCGCTCGAATGCCTTTATAGATTTTTAATAAAAAATTCATACGGTTAGCAAGACTTCCGCCCCACTCATCATCACGGCGGTTGTGGTGTGGCGACAAAAATTGGCTGATGAGATAGCCATGAGCCGAATGAATCTGCACGCCATGAAAGCCTGCCTGTTCGGCAAGTTTGGCGGTGTTAATAAATGCTTGAATTAACTCATGAATTTCAGAATTTTGCAATGCTCGTGGCGGATTGATAAAGCCGTCCATACCAACAAGCGGTACGGCACTTGGGGCGACAGGCACGGCATTGACCGCTTTGGGCGACTGCTTGCCAGCGTGGTTGATTTGCATGATGATGAGCGTGTCGTTTCGCTTGCCAGCATTTGCCCACTTTTTGAGCATGGGCAAACTGCTCTCATCGTCCGCCACCACGTCATTAACCGAGCCTTTGCCCTGCTTGTTTGCCATGACGTTGCCCATGACGAGTATACCCGCCCCGCCCTTTCCCAAGTGTCATATAGGCTGGCAAGCGTGTCGGTTAGCTTGCTGTCGTGGGCGAGCTGTTCTTCCATGGCGGATTTAAAAAAGCGGTTTTTGGCGGTTGTGCCATTGGGAAAAGTAAAGGGCTTAAAAAGCATGGTGATTGCCTTGTGTTTATATGTTTAAAAATTTAAACTTATTATAAAAACAAACACGTCCCTTGTCAAGCCCTTTAACCCCCTATCCACACCCTGTCATTTTCAATCAAATAATAAAACGCCACATCGCTCGGATTGGGGACATGATACACATCAAACGCCTGTTCTTTGACTTGATGAAACCACCGCTCGGCTTGCCTGTATTCTTGACTGTTTTTATCATCAAACATATCCAAATAATTATTTTCAACAGACCCAACGTCCACGCCTTGTTGCCAATTTAATTTTGAAAAATTATCCAAATCATGATTAAACGCTAGTTTTAATTCGTCAATACTTACATTTTTAATATTGGCAAATGTATTATCATAAAAATCCAAACACTCATCAACAGCACAAACCACCTGCGAGCGAGAAATCTTTTTTTCAAATAGCCAAATTTTTAAATAATAAGGTTTGCCCAACTCATCTAATTGCATTTTCCAAGCGTGGTAAATCTCAAATAACCCATACAGCAATTTTTCTTTAAATTCGCCATACGGCTCTGGATAAATGCTATTGCCAACATTAAGATTAGAGAACGGTTTTACCCAAAATTTGACGTAGTCTCTTTTATATTGCTCCAAATACGCCAAATTAAGCTCACAATTTAGAGCCGCCCAATCATCAATACGGCGTAAAATTTTTTGTTTGCCACGAATTTTTTTATAACGAATAATTTGTTTCATGTTTATATCTTATTTTGAATTATTCGGACAATATTTTTTCATCAATTCAACGAGTTCGCCCATTTTTTCAATCTCATCTTTCATCGCCAAACGATAAAACCGCTCTTTACCAATTTGCTCCACGCTCACCGCATTAGCGGACAGCATGATTTTTAAATGATGAGACACCGCAGGGCGAGATAGGTGCAGGTTGTCGGTGAGTTGATTGACGTTCATTTTGCCATTATCCAGTAGCAGTTTTAAAATCAAATGGCGATTTTCGTCCGCCAGCACCGTAAAAATAGGAATACAATCCTTCATGACGGACATGGCATGGTCGGGGCTTGGTATTGACTTAGTATTTGATTGGGTCATGGTTGTTGTTTTTGGTTTAAGGATTTAAACGCATTATAAAGCGGACTTGGCGATAATTCAACTTTTGATTTATAATCCAAATACACTCAAGCATACCAAAAGTTTCGTTAAAAACTGCGTAAAAACCAATAGCGCATTAGTTTTATTAAAACCCAAAATTACCTAAAACAATTATTTTTATAACTCTCGATTTGATATAATGCACATCCAATAAACTTTTTTAATTTTACGAATTAAGGTGCATTCATGAACTTCATTAAAACTCTTGCTGCGGTCGCATGGGCGCCCAACGAACCTCTAAAAATCGAAGAGCTTGACCTCATGCCACCCCAAAAAGGCGAAGTCTTAGTGCGCATCGTCGCCACAGGCGTCTGCCATACTGATGCTTACACCTTGAGCGGTCAGGACTCTGAAGGTGTATTCCCTTGCGTGCTTGGACATGAAGGCGCGGGGATTGTTGAAGCGGTTGGCGAAGGCGTGACTGAATTTGCTGTTGGTGATCACGTCATTCCTCTATACACCGCCGAATGCCGAGAATGCAAATTCTGCAAATCCAACAAAACCAATCTCTGCTCATCAGTGCGCGCCACACAGGGCAAAGGTCTTATGCCAGATGGTACGGTCAGATTCTTTAAGGATGGTCAGCCCATTTATCACTATATGGGCACATCCACCTTCTCAGAATACACAGTCGTCTCTCAATACTCGCTTGCCAAGATCCAAAAAGAAGCACCCCTAGAGGAAGTCTGCCTGCTGGGCTGCGGCGTAACGACAGGCATCGGTGCTGTTACCAAGACTGCCAAAGTCAAACAAGGCGACACCGTAGCAGTGTTTGGTCTTGGTGGTATCGGCCTAGCAGCGATCATCGGCGCGAGAATGGCAGGTGCAATTCGCATTATTGGCATTGATATTAATGTGGATAAATTTGATAAAGCTTTGGGGTTGGGCGCAACTGACTGCATCAACCCCAATGACTTTGACAAGCCGATCCAAGAAGTCATCATTGAAATGACAGACGGTGGTGTGGACTTCTCATTCGAATGCATCGGTAATGTCAATGTCATGCGCTCAGCACTAGAATGCTGCCATAAAGGCTGGGGCGAGAGCATTATTATCGGTGTCGCGCCTGCAGGTGCTGAGATCAGCACGCGACCATTCCAGCTGGTGACAGGACGTGTATGGCGTGGTTCGGCGTTCGGCGGCGTGAAGGGTCGCACTGAGCTGCCTAATATGATCGACCAATACATGAAAGGCGAGTTTAAACTGACGGACTTCATCACGCACACCATGCCACTTGATGAGATTAATACCGCATTTGATCTGATGCATGAAGGCAAGTCAATCCGTTCAGTGATACATTTCTAATTCATTCAAATACCCCACCCTTAGACACTCTAAGGGCTACCACAATATTGATAGGATAATCATGGATAAACTCACCCAAATCAACCACTACAAGATGTTCGATGGGCATCATGAGCGTTATCAGCATTTCTCTGATACCAACCAATGCACGATGACCTTTGCCATCTATCTGCCACCTATAGCCCTTCACGGCAAAAAAGTGCCGGTGCTATATTGGCTGTCTGGTCTTACCTGCACCGATGAGAATTTCGCCACGAAGGCACACGCCCAGCAGTTCGCCAGTCAGCATGGCATTGCACTGGTAATGCCTGATACATCGCCTAGGGGTGATGGCGCGGCTGATGATGATGCGTATGATTTGGGGCAAGGCGCAGGGTTTTATATCAATGCCACTCAAGAACCATGGGCCAAGCACTACCAAATGTATGACTATGTGGTGCATGAGCTACCAAAGATCATCGAAAGTCATTTTCCTGTGACTGGCGAGCGCGCCATCTTCGGGCACAGCATGGGTGGGCATGGCGCACTGCAGATTGCTCTAAAGAACTCACAAAGATACAAAAGCGTCTCTGCCTTCGCACCCATCGTCAACCCAGGCGACATCCCTTGGGGCAAAAAAGCCTTTAGTGCTTATCTAGGCAATGATGCGGCAGCATGGTCAGAATATGATAGCTTGCAGTTACTGGATAAATGCACCCGCAAAGACCTACCCATCCTGATAGATCAAGGCCTGGCGGACAGCTTCTACCCTGAGCAGCTACAACCTGAGAAATTCATCCAAAAAGCTAACGAGCTTGGCTTTAATGCGACGCTTCATCTGCGCAGCGGATATGATCATAGCTACTATTTCATCGCAAGCTTCATGCGTGAACATATTGAATTTCATGCCAAAATCCTAAAGGGATAACCCTTGCATAATATAAAGACCACCGATTTGGTGGTCTTTATATTATTGCTTCATGGTATGAACAGAAATAATCATTGTAAGCTTTGGCAGTCTTGCAGAGCTTCTTTGATCTCATGTAATTTTAGATATCTGGCGCCTCGATACACCTCTTTTCCCGATAAGAACACCAACACAGCAGGCGCGGTCAACACATGGAAACGCCCTGCGATACTTGGCACATCCGCAATGTTCGTCTGCATGAACTGCACATCATCAAAATCCGCCTCCATATCCCTCACCCACTCCAAGAACACCTTGCACACACCACAGTTCGGCGCTTGCACATACAGTAAAACGATACTATGCTGTGTGATGGTCTGCTCTATCTGACCCAAATCCTCTACAATTCTCATCACTTATTCCATTCGATTAATTCTGTATAAAATAAAAAACCGCCCATAAAGGCGGTTCGTTATCTGATTTAGATTTTACAAGCACCACCTGCGCAGTCATCCTCAGCACTGTCCGCATCAAAACCGCCTTCAACGGTTACATCAGCGAAGTCGCCAAGCATGGCATCGAAGTCTAGATTATCGATGTCTAGACTGTCAAAGGATGCGTTATTTATATCTGTTGTATTAAGATTGGGATTGCTCATGGCTTGCTCCGCGTTAGTGCTGGTTAATGTCATCTTTATGCTGTCTGTCTTGATATTTTCAAGTCCACAAATCAAATATCCAAGGGCTGCCACTGTTTGCCCTTTAAAGGCGGCAAATAGGCAAGTCCTTTTTGTTGGTATGTCCACAGCCGGCTTGGGATTTTGTAGATGTGGTTGCACTCAGGATCGATGGCAGTGTTGATCTTATCGTATTCGCCAGTTTTCATCAATGTGGCGAAATTGGGATTAATCATCACTGCCTTACCAACCGCAATGAATTCAGCCCATCCTGTCGCATAAGCACGATTCACATCATCAGCGGACAGCAGACAGCCCACCCCAATCAGTGGCAGACGTCCAGCGATGCGCTCGTGAATGAGAGACATTCTAGTAAGGTTCGTGTCTGCACCGCGGCGAGCTTTCTTATAAAAGTCCCACAGCGAGACATGCAGATATTGCAATGGTTGCTGAACCAGATAATCAATCAAATCAAAACAGTCCGCCATCGTCAGTCCCTGCTCGCCCGCCTCCTCAGGGGATAAACGATAACCGACAATAAAGTCAGGCTTGGCGTGCTTGGCTCTCACCTCATCTACCATCTGTATGACAGCATCCACGAAGCGCAGACGGTTCTCGAGGCTGCCACCCCATTCATCATCACGCTGATTCGAATGGGGTGAGAAGAACTGCTGGATAAGATAATTATTCGCGCCGTGAATCTCTACACCATCAAAGCCCGCTCGTATCGCAAGGTCAGTCGCCACGCCAAAGCCGTTAATAACAGCACGTATCTCATCCACCGTCATCGCACGAGCGATCTGCTTGCCGTTATCCATGGCAGACGGTGCAATCACCTCGCCAAATTCAGCTAAAGACTGATGACCACCATGATGAATCTGCAAGATTGCTTTCGCACCACCCTTCTTAATGATGTCTGCAATCTGAGTCAGGCTCGGCAAATACTGCTCATCATAGGCGCAAGGCTGACCAAAGAACGCCTTGCCACTTGGGTGAACTAAAGTCGCTGCTGTGATGAATAACCCAAAATCATCCGAGCGACCCACCAAAAAATCACGCTCTTCATCAGATAATGTACCATCAGGATTCGATGCATAATGCGTCATCGGAGCGACAACGAGACGGTTGGGTACTTTGACGCCGTTATTTAAGACAAATGGGGTTAATATATTATTTGTATTATTCATAAGATTCTCTATTATCGGATTTAATTGTGGCTAATTGTAGCGGTGACATTATATCAAATCGCACCCACATGCACCGTCATCGCTGTGTAATATCATCTTATCATCATCGTTCAAGCGGTAATATATCGGCTTAATAGACTTGCATTTATCATCGCATTTGGATTATCCATCCGCGCTCTTTAACGCCTTAACACCCAATTGAAACCAACGCACAAGCTCATCAAGACCATCAATCACTTCACTTGGCACGCTCATGTAATGCATGACCCGCTGCTTACCCTGAGCAACATAAGTGTATGAATGAGCGCCTGCCTGCGCAAACTCATGACGCGCCTGTCCATCCACTTTCACAAAGATCTTATCATCGGCAGTAGTGATCGCAATAATCTTATCGCCATAGAACAGACAATGCTCGCCGAACATCTTTTTGTAAGTCAATTTATAATAATCACTCAGCTCATCTTGAATGAATCTGACAAAATCATTAGACATATCCCCCTTAATTTTACACATTACGGCATATCGCCAAGCGCAGTCGTTGAAAAATTAAAAACACCACCCAGTGATGGGTAGTGTTTTGATTATAGCATTACTTAGGTAGTTTTGGTGGCTTGTCAGGCTTGGGTAGTGGCGTGGTATTTTGATCTTCTCTCACCTCTACTGTCTCAATCTCCTCATCATCGCTATGATGTTCAGCGATCGCCTCGCGAATGTCTTTATTCTCATCGCCTGACTTATCTTTTTGCTGCTCTTTGTCTTTGTCCTTAGGTTTACGACCTAGGCGACGCACGACATAGTTATCAGGCAGCACACGCGTGGTGGGTTCTTTTTCATCTGACACCTCTTCATAGATCACACGCCCTTCACTGTCAATCTGGGCATATTTCACCGACTCACTTCTAGGAAAGAAAAAGTCCCAAGGATTGATCAAGAAGTGCTTCCATATCAAGCTATTTAGCTTCTTCCACTCGAAGAATTCCACTTCTTTTGAGCGCAGTGCCACGAACAACGCCAAGGAGAAGCTCACCATCAGGTTCACCATACCGATAAGCAGCACGCCAACGAAGGACAGTAGCGCAAGCCCCCACGTCAAATCCTGTGGCGATAGGTAGAACAGCCCATGCACGAAGTTCGCTGACGCAAAAGCAATGTGGCGAATATCCAGCGGCAACCCAAGCATGTAGCCGATCGTCGCTGTACTACCTAGGAAGCAACCAAAGATAAAGTTACCCATGATTGCGCCCAGATTCGCCTCAATAAAACCACCAAGCTTATCTTGCCATTTGCTAGGCATGATGTGTGACAACAAGCGATGTCTGCGAATGCGTTCACCGATTTTATTATAGGCGGCCAGATTATCATAATAACCTGCGATCAGCCCCGATAAGAACAAGAACACGCCTGCGATCGCCGCATGCGGCAGTGACAATGAACGAATCGGATCAAGCTCATGCAGCAGATGCGCCGCCTTCGAGCCATCGATCATCGGCGCACCCGTGAAATATAGCCAAGCATAGGCAATCATCAGCGCAATCGGCATCGCAATCGAAATATTACCCATAATAGCCACGAACTGCGTACGCAAGATATCAACAATTAATTCAGAAAGCTTGGTGAGCTGCTGGTTTTTTTTGTTGCCAGCACCATGAGAGATGGTCGAGGCAATGGCGGCAGCCGTCATCGCAGGCTGCTTAGTGGCAACCGTACCGCCTGCAATGTGGATCGTCACAAAGCCTAAGCCATAGATCATACTGTTAATGAATGCCTTACCAATCGGTGCCAGCACCAATGACGAGCCTAGGGTTTTTATCGTCGCCATGAAAGCAATAAAAAAGCCACCGATCGCCGCTTTTTTGAACATCTTGTGATAGCCTGTGCGATCAGTACTGATGTAATGCTCGCCGACACGACTGGCATTCTCGGTAACCTTGCGCGACAGCAGCTTGGTATTATTCTCAATCAGATAACCAAAGCTATAACGCGTCTTGGCGGTGCGCACAATCTGAGCAGTTAGTTCCACGATAGCTTTGTCGCGTTTTTTGTCGATGTCTGACACCAGCTCAATCAATACCTGCATGCGATGCAAGCTCTGCTCTAGTCGCACAAGCATGTTCGTCAGGCGAATCGAAATGCCCGTCTTATAGATACGCTTACGCACGCTGGTGACAATCTCCTCGCACTGCTCCAACATAACAAGCAGCGGTGCAGGACTGATGTCCTCATCAGGCATGATGTCCGTCATTAGGTCAAGCTCATGCGCTTTACGGTATTGATTCACGAATAAAACCGCCTCTTGGTTCTGAGCGACGAAAGCGGCAGAGTGGTTAAGCATCTGCGGATAAGCAGACATCAAATCAGGATGCAGACCCATGCCACTTATGCGATAAGATAAGATAACGATGGCGTTTAGGATATTATTCTTAGCAGTCGCCACCAGTGCTAGATCCGATTCATCGACATGCACAAGCTCGACCAGCTTGTCCCACTTGTCTTCATCAATCATGCGCACCCAACGCAAGTCGCTGCGTTCATTAAATAGGTAACTTGCCAGCTCCACCACCGAATCCTCATCAGGCAATAGTGGCAAGAATCGATGTCCTATCAGGCGATTAACACTATAAGAAAAACTGTGATCTGAGGCGATGCCCGTATCGGTATATAGAGTGACTTGGTTGTATTTATTGGTTAGTCTTAGGATAAATGCGGCAAGCGATGCGCCATATTCAGGTTTTTGTTCTATGAATTCGATCAGCCCATCCATCTTATCATTGGCGATCTCTTCGTCGCCATCATTCACGCGCAACAGATCCACCAGCTCCTTGAGCGCCTGTGGTTCAGGCAGCTCTTTTAGAGCAGTGATGCGCTGTAAGGCATGTTCCAATTCAGAATGGTCAACACTTTGCACCAATTCTCTCCAAATTCTTTTTATAATTAGTTTTTAAGTCGCGGTCATTTTAGCACAGTTTTTACTTCAGTTATGTCTTTATATCATTGCGACTTTTGTTATTAGCCGCCGCGCTTGGCTGCAAGCATGGCTTGAATGTTCGACAGGTAGTCTTGAGCGACCAGTTTTGGGTCTTTTTTGACGCCTGATTTGCCTGGGTAATCCATGTGGTCGATTGGCAGCTCTTCTAAGAATCGTGACGGGGTCGTCTGCTTAAAATCGCGTCCTGCGCGGCGTTTTTGGGCAACTGTTAAAGTCAGCTCCAATCTGGCGCGCGTGATGCCAACATACATGAGACGACGCTCTTCTTCGATGTTCTCTTCGATGAGCGAATTACGGTGTGGCAGAATCTCTTCTTCGACGCCGATGATGTACACGTAATCGAACTCAAGCCCCTTAGCGGCGTGGAGCGTCATTAGGTTCACCTTATTGGTGTTCTCTTCTTCTTGTTGCTGCTCAAGCATGTCAAGCAGCATCATCTTACGAATCACCGCTTCGATGGTCTTATCCTCATCCTCTTCAGCGCGGTCGATGAGTGTCGCGATGCTCTGGTAGAGGGATTCGATGTTGTCAAGGCGGTTTTTTTCTTGTTGTGGGGTTTTGCTGTCTTCTTTGATGTAATCAATATAACCCGTCTCGATGATCATCTGACGTACCAATGGCATGGGGTCAGCATTATCATACAGCTCACGCGTGTAACGCTCAATAAAATCAGCAAATGCATACAAAGTATTACTCGCCTTAGCACCAACAGCCGCCTTGAGACCCGCATGAGAACACGCAGACAGCAGCGAGATGCCATATTCTTGGGCGAGCAGACCCAGCTTCTCAAGCGTCGCCGAGCCCATGCCGCGCTTCGGCGTATTAATAATCCTTAAAAACGCCGCGTCATCATCAGGATTTAGGATGATGCGCAGATAGCTCATCACATCCTTAATCTCAGTACGCGCAAAGAATGACGTACCGCCCGAGAGCTTATAAGGCACATTCAGCTGACGCAGCTCGGTCTCTAGCACACGCGCTTGGAAATTAGAGCGATACAGCACCGCATACTGATCCCATGTGTTGCCGTTACGCAGGCGATGTGCGACGATTTCTTTGGCGACGCGTTCCGCCTCATCAAAATCCGACGGGCAAGTAATCACTCGAATGCGCTCACCCTCACCCTTGTCCGACCACAGCGCCTTATCAAAAATATGCTCATTATTGGCGATGACCGTATTCGCCGCGCTTAGAATGCGGTTGGTGGAGCGGTAGTTTTGTTCGAGTTTGACGACGTGCAGATTGGGGAAGTCTTGCTTAAGCAGCGCCATGTTCTCAGGCTTAGCACCGCGCCATGTGTAGATGGATTGGTCATCATCACCGACCACCGTAAATCGCGCTGATGATCCGACCAGCAGCTTAACCAGCTCATACTGTGCGGTGTTGGTATCTTGATATTCGTCCACGAGTAGATAGCGAATGCGGCGCTGCCATTTGTCACGCACCATCTCGTTATCTTTTAGAATCTTGGCAGGCAGCACAATCAAGTCATCAAAATCCACTGCGTTGTACGCGCGCAGATTACGCTCATACAGCCCATATAGATGGGCGAACATCAGATCTTCTGGGTCGGACAGCGTTTGCGCGGCATCTTCAGGCGATACCAAGTCATTCTTCCAATCAGAGATGAATTTCATCGCCTTACCAGCCAGCTCGCGACTCTCAGCGCCGCTCATGTTGTCTCGCATCATCAGCTCCATCAGCAGCCGCTTAGAATCGTCCGAATCCATGATACTAAAGTTCGCCTTCAGCGGTGTGTGCATGAGCTCATAACGCAAAAACTGCAAACCAAACTGGTGAAAAGTAGACACTGTCAGTCCGCGAGTTTTTTCACTGGGCAAGAGCTTAGAGACGCGCGCTTTCATCTCGCGAGCCGCCTTGTTGGTGAAAGTCATCGCTGTAATACGCTCGGCAGGTGTATTACAGTTGGTGATTAGATGCGCGATTTTTTGGGTGATGACCGATGTCTTACCTGAACCTGCTCCCGCCAAGACGAGCAGCGGTCCTGACACATGGGCTAAGGCTTCTTGTTGGCGGGGGTTCAATTGACTCATAATAATAAATAAGTTGGATAAATGGGGAGTCATTATAAAGGATTTTGATAAATTGGGCAAAAGTTTGTGCTAAACTATCCTTTGATATTTTTATGGAAAATCACCATGACAACACGCCTCACCTTTCTGGGCAAACCCTTATTTACCATGATAATTTTGGTCAATTCATCTTATGCCAATACCACGCCACCACAAGACAAAACCCCAAACCAATTAGAAACTCAACGCCAAGATGAACGCAAAGCCCAAATACAGGCCAAAATAAGAGCAGAACAACGGGCATTACAACGTGCCAAAGCCCATCATGGACTTGTCTCCATACAAGACCCACACGCACAAATACGGCCATCAAGACGCACAGGGTAACGTTGTCATCAAGCTCATTTATGATGAGATTGAAAAATTTAATGGCACTGACATGATTGTTGCCACATCAGGCTTATATGGCATGATTGATAGAGACGGCAAAGCCATCATTGATATGGTTTATGATGACATAATAAGACAAGATTCGCATTATATCGTCAAAAAACAAGGGATTTATGGCGTACTTGATAAAAACGGCAACGTCGTTATTGACCTGACAAATGATGAATTACATGAGGTAAAGGTTATTAAAGCACATAGAAGTAAATCAGCTTATTTTGCTAAAAAATAAGGCAAATATGGCATATATGATGACAAAGGCGAAGTTATCTTACCTTTTGAATATGATAAACACGGCAAAATAGAGCAAGGCATTTTACCTGTCTCCAAAAATGGCAAATGGGGCATGATAAAATTCGCTACCGATCTTTATTATGACGTTGATTTTGACAAGCTTATCATATCATGGTTGATTTTGGTTTAGATTATGATTTTATTTATGGATTTACCGATAAGCTGCCTTTGGCGGTCAAAGATGACAAATGCGGCTTCATTGATGACACGGGCAAATTGGTGGTTGGGCTATATTATAATTTAGCTTGACCATTTTATGCACCCATTTTAAAAGTCAAAGACACCACAGACCCCAGCATCAATAACCAGCCCATTGCCTTTGTTGGCGAAAAGTCCGGCGATAAAATACAGCTTGGGGCGATTGATAAAACAGGCAAAGCCGTGATAGAAGGCGAAGTTAGCATTAACCATTAAGCTAATCCAATAAAAAAAACGCCAATCATCAGGTTGGCGTTATTGTTTTTAGTGGTGCTTACGATAAAATTCCCATTCCTCAACGGTTGGGCCATTAGGTAATTGACACACACCGTATTGACTGCCGTCTTTGGCGGTCTTAATGGCTGACTTACCACCACGCTCCACACAGAACACACTGGCAGGATTGGAAGCGTCAGCTTTAGGTTCTTTTTTGAGCGGATTATAATCCTTAATGGTCTGACAACCTGCCAATACCAAACACGTTGCCATTATTGATAGTGCTACTTTTTTCATCTTATGCTCCTAGGTAGGTTTAAAATTTAATTACACCACAAATCGAATGCAAATCGCCAAATATTTTTGTACAAGAAACGTTATCGATGATCGCTTGATACCATCAATACCTCATACACTATCTTAGATAGAAAAGACACCACACCGCCAGCACACCTAATAGAATACCTAGCCCGTTGATTTTTGAGATTTTTTCTCTAAATATCACCAGACCAACCACCGCACCGAGGCAGATAACGCCAATATTCATGCCAGCAAATACCAATGTCGGGTCATCTTTATAGACTTGATGCGCCTTGATATAAAATAAAATATTAGCAAAATTGAGCGCGCCCAACAGCACACCACTGGCTAGGCTTTTTGGCTGCCATTTGGTTCTGTTCATCATAAGATAAATAAAGAGCAACACAAACGCCAACACAAAGCTTACAAGCAGCGTATCAGGAAACGCACTGCCCAGCTTTGCCATCTGCTTGAACAGAATATCAATCACGCCATAACCCAGCCACACCCCGCCCAGAATGGCGGCGGCGCGCTTAAAATCGGTCGTATCGGATACTTTAACATCTGTATGATGGACTGGCTTGTAGGTCAAAGCGATGAGCGATGAGAATGCCAAAATAAGACCTGTGCCCTTCGCCAGCGTCAAATCCTCCCCAAAGATCGTAAATGATGCCAATATCGGCAAAAATAACGCCAAACGCTGCGCCACGTCTGACTTGGCGATACCGACCATCTGCACCGCTTTTGCCATGATGATGAATACGCTGGGCAGCAGCACACCCAAGGCAACAAAAATAAATGCGCCATTTGCCATGATTTGGCTAACATCAAAGCTCGGCTTTAATAGATAAATACATAAAATAATGGCGGTGATGTAGTTAATTAAGATCGCCTGAGCGACATCGATGCCACGGCTGCGCGCCATTTTTAGGAATATAGACACCAGTACGCTGGCACTGATGGCAAGAACCAGATAACTCATACCAATCTGGCGCTCGCCAATTGGGTCAGCTGATACAACGCATGGCGGTATTGGTTGTCAGGCAGTTTCATAAGAGTCGTTTGGGCAAGGCGGGTTTCATCCAACGCCCGATTTTTGCAGTATTCCAAAGCTCCTGATGATCTCACCAAGCCAATCAGCGTCTCAGCATTGTCGGTTTTGCCTGTTTGTACAGCGATTCTTAGTTTGTCATAGTCATCGCTATTGGCTTGTTTTAGGATTTCTAAGGTTTTGATAATCGGCAAGGTCGGCTTACCTTCGGCTAGGTCATCGCCCAGATTTTTGCCCATCGTTTGGCTGTCACCCATAAAGTCCAGCACGTCATCAATCATCTGAAAGGCATTGCCAAAATGTTGCCCAAAATCAGACAAATTAGCAAGTAACTCTTTGTCATCATGCTTGCCATGAAGTAGAGCCGAACCCACACACGCCATCATGAACAGGCGTGAAGTCTTGCCGTCAATGATTTGTAGGTAGTCACTTTCGGTCGTCTCAATGTTGTGTTGGTGTTGTAATTGTAGCACTTCGCCTTCAGCAATGTCGCACGTCCCGTCCGAGAACAGCTTTAATAATGTCATATCGCCAAACCCCGTCAAAAGGTTAAACGAGCGAGCGATAAGATAGTCGCCCACCAGCACAGCCGTGGCGTTGTTCCAAGTGGCGTTGGCGGTCGGTCGCCCCCGTCTCATACCAGACTGATCAATCACGTCATCATGCACGAGCGTGGCGGTATGGAGCATCTCGGTAATCGCCCCAAGTTCTAGGCTTGGCTGATACTGCTCATCCTTTATCATGCGTGAGATGAGCAGGGTCATCAAGGGTCGCATACGCTTACCGCCTGCGTTGATGACGTGGTCAGACACTTTCATGATGAGCTGAACTTTGGAATTTAGTGAGCCAAAAACTTGCTTGTCCATAACAGCAAAATCATCAGCAACAACGGATAAAATCTCAGAATAAGTGGGCGTGGTCATGTTATTTTTCTCAAAAAAATCAACAGTAAACAAAATCCATTTATCATACCACAGCCAACGCATTTACTCAAAGACAAATCAACCGCAGGGGCGAAACCTATTAGTTTATTGTTTAGATATTTTTAATTGATATTTATATTTTTTGAATTAATTCGATCACAATTAGATTTTTGATGCGATGCTCACAGATAATTTAAATTTTTTAGGAGCTTTCGCGAGTTTTTGCCCCGCTAAAGCTTGTAAAATGGGTTCATTGTGTGCATAATGGTTGCATTTTTATTTGAGTGTATTTGTGTACCGCAACAAGCACTGCCAACCATAAGGTAGCCCTATGTCATTTTTAACTCATCATACAGAAATCGACGACGTGAACATCGAGAAAATCACACCGCTCATCACCCCCGCAGAACTAAAACGCACCTACCCACTAACCAGCGAAGCCTTTAATACCGTCCTTCATGGCCGTAAAGTCATCGAAGACATCCTAGATGGCGAAGACAAGCGCATCCTGGTCGTGGTGGGTCCATGCTCTATCCATGATGTCGATGCCGCCCATGAGTATGCGGACAAGCTAAAAGCCTTAGCGGATGAATTAAAAGATGAGTTATTCATCGTCATGCGTGTGTATTTTGAAAAGCCCCGCACCACCACAGGCTGGAAAGGTCTGATTAACGACCCTGACATGAATGACAGCTTCGACATCGAAAAGGGGCTTGGCATGGCTCGTAAGCTTCTTTTGGAACTCAATGAAAAAGGTCTGCCCTGTGCCACCGAAGCCCTAGACCCCAACACCCCCCAATATATGCAGGACTTAATCAGCTGGTCAGCCATCGGAGCCAGAACCACCGAATCACAAACTCACCGTGAAATGTCAAGTGGCTTATCTTGCCCTGTTGGTTTTAAAAACGGTACGGACGGCTCCATGACCGTGGCGGTAAATGCCATGCAAGCGGTAAAATCAGGGCATAGTTTCTTAGGCTTGTCATCAGACGGGCAAGTCTCTATCATCAAATCCAAAGGCAACAAATACGCCCACGTTGTCTTGCGTGGTGGTAACGACCAGCCCAACTATGATGAGACTGCCATCGCCGCCGCCGAAAACGAGCTTGCCCTTGGCAAAACCAACGGCAAAATCATGGTAGACTCAAGCCACGCCAACTCTGGCAAAGACCCCTACTTACAGCCGATGGTTATCCAAAACATTGCAAGACAAATCCAAAAAGGCAACAAATCTATCATGGGTCTTATGATTGAAAGCCACCTAAAAGGTGGTCGTCAAAATATCCCTGCCGACCTAAGCCAATTGGAATACGGCAAATCGGTAACGGACGGCTGTTTGGATTGGGGTAGCACAGTGGACGTGTTACGTCAATTTGCCAAAGACGTCAAAGAGCATTTGCCAAATCGTTAAAACTGGCGGTTAAAACCTTAAATCCATAAATAAAGGCGGAGCGATTCGCCTTTATTTATAGGTAAACCAAATTGAATACATTAAGAAATACCCGACCTTTTACAACCATCCAACCTGTAAAGTATACCGCCTGTTTTTGCTTGAAAAATCAAACCCAGCTCAATTTATCTTTAAGCCATTACTCACAGCCAAAACATGGCAATCCCATACTTTTATTATGGTGAATTTTTTTGTATAATAACAATGATATTCATTTAACATCATACATTATGACAAACAAAAAATTCAAAAAACCCTTGATTATCATCATCATTTTGATGATTGGCGTGGCGTGTGCTACTTTCTTTTTTTACCAAAAACAACCACCAAAAGAGCAATACCTCACGCACACCGCTGGGCTTGCCAACATCGAGAGTACTGTCATCGCAGGCGGTCAAGTCTATGCCGAGGAGCTGATTGACGTGGGGGCTCAGGCAACGGGGCGTGTCGACAGACTGCACGTTAAGCTAGGACAACGGGTCAAAAAAGGCGAACCCATCGCCGATATCGATGCCACTCAGCAAAAAAATGCCCTAAAAGATGATGAGGCAAGCTACAAATCCTTGCTTGCTCAGCACGACATCAAAAAAATCCAGCTTGCTCAAATCGAGCATGAATTTAACCAACAAAAGCAAGGCTATCAAGCAGGCGTGGTAGCAAAAATAGACTACACAAAAGCAAAAAGCGCACTATCCACCGCCCAAAAAGAGCTAAGTGCAAGCATGGCTCAGCTTGAGCAAGCCAAACTCAAAATCGCCACCGCCAAAACTAACCTTGCCTACACTCGCATTACCGCCCCCGTGGATGGTGTGGTGGTGGCGGTCGTTACCAAAGAGGGTCAAAACATCAACGCCATGCAGTCATCGCCAACCATCATCAGGCTGGCTCAGATTGATACGGTGCAAATCAAAGCCAAATTCTCCGAAGCGGACATTCCCAAGCTAAAAACAGGCATGAATGCCCACTTTACTATTTTGGGCTTACCAAATCGACAGTTTGAGGCCACACTCCAAGATTTAGAATTGTTCCCCATTGATACCACTGCTCAATCAGGGGCGGTGTATTATTATGGACTGCTCAGTGTCCCAAACCCCGATCATGAACTCTTTATCGGCATGACCGCAAACGTTACTATCGTCATTGACAAAAAAGAGCAAGCACTCACCATTCCTATGACCGCACTTAGCAAACAGCTCTCTGATGACACCTTTGAGGTGCAAGTCATTGATGATGAATACAGCTCCACCCCCACCATCGAGACTCGCACCATCAAAACAGGCATCAACGACAAGCTCTCTACCGAAGTGCTATCAGGACTAACACAGGGCGAAAAAGTGGTGGTCGCCACCTCAGACGGCACGGTCGAAAGTGTCAGCATAGGGCTATGACATGGCAACACCCATTTTATCACTAAAAAACATCAAAAAAAGCTTCGCTTTTGGTGATGACTCCCTAGAAGTGTTAAAAGGCATTGACCTTGATATTTATAGAGGAGAAATGGTCGCCATCGTGGGGCAATCAGGCTCTGGCAAATCCACACTCATGAACATCATGGCGTGTCTGGACGCACCGACATCAGGCGAGTATCGGATTGACGGTCTTTGCACCCAAGAGATGGACGGCGAGCAGTTGGCAAGCCTAAGGCGAGATAAGTTTGGTTTTATTTTTCAGCGTTATCAACTGCTTAGCAGTCTCAACGCCACCGCCAACGTCGCCATGCCTGCCATCTATGCAGGGGTGAGTCAAAAAACTCGTGAGCAAAAAGCCCAAGCCCTACTTGCCAAACTAGGGCTAGAACAACGCCTCGACCATTATCCCAACCAGCTCTCAGGCGGACAACAACAGCGAGTATCCATCGCTCGTGCCTTGATGAATGGCGGACAAATCATCTTTGCGGACGAACCCACAGGGGCGTTGGACAGCCAAAGTAGCCGTGATGTCATGGCAATTTTGACCGAGTTAAATCGTGAGGGACACACGATTATCCTAGTAACCCACGACCCTAAAATCGCCCAAAGTGCCAGCCGTATCATCACCATCGCAGACGGTCAAATCATCAGCGATGACAACAACAGCAATGATACTGTAAACACCACCCAAGATTTTCAACAAAACACCCACCGCACGCTAAATTTTCAGGCCATCGGTCGTATCAAAGAGGCTTTTCACATGGCGGTTTTGACCATGCTTGCCAGCAAAATGAGAACGCTTTTGACCATGCTTGGCATCATCATTGGCATCGCCTCTGTGGTACTCATCGTGGCACTTGGCAACGGCTCAAAACAGCAAATTTTAAACCAAATCAACAGCATGGGCTCATCAACCATCAGCGTCTTTATGGGTGGTGACAACGAGGACGACACCACGCCGCCCAATGATTTGACCTTTGATGACATGTATGCACTCGAAACATTACCCTCTGTCGCCAGTACCTCGCCAGATTTGAGCATGAGTATGACCGCCCAAGTAGGCAATCACAGCAAAGGCGTGCAGGTGGACGGCGTGGGGCTAAACCATCATCGTTTGCAAAATGTGCAGTTTGTCACAGGGAGTATGTTTCGCCAAAGTGATCTGGATAATTTTAGCCAAAACGTCATCATCAGCGAAAAAACCAAACAAAATTTTTTCAAACAAAATAACGCTTTGGGGCAAATTCTCATCTTAAATGGTGTACCGACCAAAGTGGTGGGCGTATTTAAATACAATGGCATTGAGGGCAATTTTGACCGCAATCTCAAAGTATGGCTTCCCTATCGTACCTACCAAGCCCGCTTTGCAGGCGAGTCGCCACGCCTAAACAGCATTACAGTACTACTAAAACCAAACGAGTCGTCCGCCCTTGCCAGCGAAAGCATCAACCAGCTTTTAACCCAACGGCACGGCAAAAAAGACTTTACCCTATTTAACAGCGACAGCCTTGCCAAAACGGTCGAAAAAACCGCCCAATCCTTGACCTTACTCATCGGGGCGATTGCAGTTATCTCGCTACTGGTTGGTGGGATTGGCGTGATGAACATCATGCTCGTCTCCGTTACCGAACGCACAGGCGAGATTGGCGTGCGTATGGCGGTGGGGGCAACTTATGGCGACATCGTTTGGCAATTTCTCATCGAGGCGATGGTGGTGTGTGCGTTGGGCGGTGTGCTTGGGGTGCTTTTGGCGTTTGGGCTTGGTGGATTGTTACAACTCTTTGACATTAAAGTCATTTTCTCGGCAACTTCCATCGCCCTTGCGGTGGGTTGTGCTAGCCTGATTGGGCTTGTTTTTGGGCTAATGCCCGCTCATAAAGGGGCAAAACTAAATCCCATCGAAGCATTAAACAAAGGATAAATAATGAATAGTATCAAACAGCTAATCATCATCACAGGCATCATTACCCTAACCGCTTGTCAAAGCACCCCACTACCCAAACCCACCACCCCCACGCCCATCATGGTGGACAATACCGCCCATTGTTTGACGATTGATGACCCCATTTGTCATCACGATTGGTGGACGGTGTTTGGCGATGAGGTGTTAGATGATTATATGAGAAAGGTCGTCAAGCACAATCAAGAATTGTCGGTGGCAACATTAACCCTACAAAAATCCTTGCTTAACAAACAAAAATCTCAAGAGCGATTTTTGATAAATAGCCAAGCTGGCGCCAACCGCCAAACCCAAAAATCGCTATCGACAGGCGAAACCACGCATTCACGAGGCTTTGACGTTAATCTGGGTGCCAGTTGGGAGGTGGATTTGTGGGGAAAATTGCAATTACAACAAAACCTAACCGAATGGGAGACCCATGCCGTCCAAGCCGACCGCCAAGCGTTGTTTTTGAGCCTAAGCGCTAATGCCGTGCGAGAATATATCAACTTGATTGGCATTAACCAAAAACTTATGAACGCACAAAAAGCCCAAACCTTTCAACAAAAACAACAACAATATCTAAAAAAGCAAGTTGATTTAGGGCTAATTGCCAGAGCCGATTTGGTTGCCATCGAACAAACCCTAAACAATCTAAAACAAACCGCCCTAATTTTAGAGCATCAAAAAAATGACAGTTTGGCAAACCTTTCATCATTCGCTCACGTTGATATGGATAAATTACCTACCACCCTAAAAAATCAGCATCAAATCCCAAAAATTCCCCATGATTTTTATCACATCAATGCCAATGCAATATTAAACCGCCCTGATTTGCAAGCCTTGCTTTGGCGATTGGCAATCAGCCTCGAACAAAAAAATCTACTACAAAAAAATCAATATCCCACCCTTGTATTTAGTGCAGGGGCAACCGCCCAATCACCCAATTTACTCGATTTATTAAAAGTGCCTGTCTTAAATTGGGGTGTTTCGTTAAATATCCCCCAACTTAATTATAAAGAATACCAGCACAACATCAACATCGCCCAGATTGATGAGTATATCGCCACCTTAAATTATCAAGACACAACTCATAAAGCCCTAAGTGACGTACAACAAAAATTAAATGCTTGGAAAAATGGCAAAGACAATCACGATGTTTTATTAACCGCTCAAAAATTGGCAAAAGAGCAATTGACGCACCAACAAAAACGCCTTGAATTGGGGCTTATTTCCACCAAAGAATGGGCAGAACACCAAGAAACCCACCGCCAAAGCCAAACCGCCCTAACCGATAATGCCATCAATCAAGTGCTTAATTGGATAGCGGTATATCAAGCGGTGGGTGGATTGCCAAATGAATCACGCTAGGACATACCTGTCCTTTATAACGCTTTTAAATCACAACTTAAAACTAAAAACCATGTCTAATCCCACCAATCCCAATCAAGGCTCGTTTTTTGGCTCATTTTACATGGTGCTGGCAAGCCTTGCCTTTGCCTTAATGCTTGTGTTTATCAAGCTGTCTGGGCAGAAATTTGGCATGAACACCTATGAGCTGACCTTTTGGCGAGTGTCGTTCGCCTTGGTGTTATTGGGTGGATTTTCTTGGCTTAAAGGTCGAGGCTTTCGCACCAATTACCCAAAAGAGCATTTTTGGCGTTCGTTGGCGGGCTCTATCGCCCTATTGATGAATTTTTATGTAGTGCTACACCTACCCTTAGCAACCGCAAGCACCTTGCAGAACACTTCAGCGATATTCCTTGGACTACTCTCCATCATCATCCTAAGACAAAAACCATCACTCATGGCGTGGCTGTCTTTGATTTTGGGTTTCATTGGTGTGGTGATTCTACTAAAACCCACCACAGGCGGTGATACATTCGCCATGCTCATCGGACTTGCCAGTGGCGCGATCAGTGGGTATGCCTATCTACAGGTGCGTGAGCTTAGTTTGCTTGGTGAACCTGCGTGGCGGATTGTGTTTTATTTTTCATTATTATCCACGCTGACATCGGGCGTTTTGGCGTGGTATTTTGGCTTTACGCCTGTGACCCTAGCAAGTCTGCCTTATATTGCTGGCATTGGTGTTACCGCCCTAGCAGGGCAACTTTTAATGACTTATGCCTATCAAGTTGGGCAAAAATTTGTCGTGGCGGTGCTAAACTATCTGGGCGTGGTGTTTGCGATGATATTTGGGGTGATGTGGTTTGGTGAACGACTTGACGCATGGGCATTGCTAGGCATTGTCATCATCATGGTAAGTGGCATTATTAGTGCCAAGAAGTAGGACACATCAATCACATCATTGGCGAACGATTACCATATTGAAATTTTATTTTAGTCGTTCACATGTTTACACTTATTGATTTATTATGCTATAATATTCCACACTAATAATAAGGTTATGTTTTATTCATTCCAAAAACACAACCACATCGGGGCATGTATTATTATTTTGACATTTACAATAAAAAAATGATTTTATTATCAATAATTTATCTTAAATTCATCAAATAACCTCTTCAAACACGCCCCAACAACTCTTTTTATTCATCCAATTGTGAGGTAAATCATGCAAAAAATTACAACCATCGCCCTCATTGCAAGTGGGGCATTATACACATCCTTGACACACGCAAAAAACCCAGTCGAGGTCGGTTTGGGTGTTGAGCGTTATCAGGAAACCTACCGAGAATATGAAAACGGCGAACGTTTCATGCAACAACGAGGAAACTTAAACGCATTTAACGGCTCTATCAAATACCATTTTAATGAAAAAGATGCCATCAAAATAGAAGGTAGATACGCCAAGGGTAAAGTTGATTATACAGGCGGAGAGAACCCCAGTTCAGAAAACCCTGAAGGCACCCCCTACGGTTCAGTTCATCAAAAAGGTGCACCTCGTCGCTCTTATGATATTCGTTCATTATATGTTTATGAAAAATCGATTCGCCCCAATGTCAGCGTTATTGGTGAGTCTGGCTTGGGATACCGTGTTTTACAAGATTTAAGTTCTCGCATAGATTCAGAGGATTACAATAGAAAAAACAAAACCGCCTACACACAAATAGGCTTGGGTGTAAAAGTGGGGCTTGCTCATGGATTTGAATTTGCACCAAAAATAGCTTACAATCAAGGCATTTACGGTCGCCAATACTCTTATTTGAGTGATGGCACCGTCACCTTAAAACAACACAATGCTCGTGGCTTTGAAATAGAATTGCCCATCAGCAAACAATTTTCTAATCAAACCAAAATCAGTTATACTCCTTATTATCGTGGTTGGCGTGTCCCCACTTCTAGTACTTTTGAACGTATTGAAACTGATGAAAACGGCGATTCAGGTGTAGCAACCTATAGCGAGCCTAAAAACCAAACTAGCGAAGTTGGGTTTAAATTGCAATATTCATTTTAAGTGCCACTTGCGATATTGTCATCTCAATGACATTAAAACCAACAAAACTAAAAATTTCCCCATCCATCAATGATATGACACATTGTTGAGATTGGGGAATTTTGGTTTAGCCACACCGCACAAATTCAAAAGCCATATCTCCATAAACCAACTAAACAAAAAATTAATACGATTTTGTAGGAGCAAATCACAATTTTATCTATATAGTGTAATGATTTGTTTAAATCACTTTTAAAGCTCCTTTGGTATAAATGCACCCATCAACCCTAAAATTTGATACAACTCATCAAAACAATTGTTATACGCTCTATGTTGTCATAATGATTTTAATCCAGCTTTTTACATTTGTTCAGCACAAAATACCAATGCTACACCAAAATATGTTATAATTATCCGTTTTTATTCCCTTTTCATGTTCTGCCCACATGTACAGCATTTTACAACTTTTTGATTTTATTTTGCACATTGACGAACGCTTAGCCGTCTTTTTGGCGGATTATGGAATATGGATTTATGGGATTTTGTTTTTGATTATTTGTGTAGAGACAGGCTTGGTGGTCATGCCGTTTTTACCGGGGGATAGTTTGCTGTTTGCGGTGGGGGCATTGGCGGCATTTACAGGCAAGCTAAATCCTGCCCTGCTTATCGCTCTGCTTTTTGTGGCGGCGGTGCTTGGCGATACGCTTAGCTATCATATTGGCAAATACATCGGTCCAAGAGTTTTTGAAAAAAATTACCGTCTTATTAACAAAGACTACCTGTTCAAAACCCAAGCATTTTTTTGAAAAACACGGTGGCAAAACTGTGATTTTCGCCCGCTTTTTGCCTTTTGCTCGCACCTTTGCCCCCTTGTGACAGGGGCAGGGAGCATGAATTATAAGCGGCTTATCAGTTATAACGTCATTGGCGGATTTTTGTGGATTACATCCTTTGTGCTACTCGGCTATTTTTTTGGCAATCAGCCCGTCATCAAAGATAATTTTACCTATGTGATTTTTAGCATTATCGGATTTAGCGTGTTGCCGATTGCCATTAATTTTATCAAGCAAAAAATTAAACCCATGGCTTAATCACTCATCTATTTTTAATCACTCATCTGTGTAACGACAGGTATCATCATGACTACATTTAAAGACTTACTCTCCAAAGACGCCCAAACCCAGCTCAAAGAAATGGGTGGCAAATCATCCATCAAACCCGAGACTGACAGCAACGGCAAACCTACCAGTGCCAATGTCATGGGCAAAAAAGAAGTTGCCAATCAAGTCAAACGCTTTGACAACGCACTCATCGATGAAGACAAGGTGCTATTCATGCAAGCGATGAGTGGCGTCCAACCCCTAAAAAACGAAAAAACCATCGCCCAAAAACCCAAAAAAGACGATAATGCCATCTATCGCCGCGCCAATGCTGAAGGCGGTGAGGAGATGACTGGTGTTAATCTGTCCGACATGCAGGCACTACTTAACCCTGTGGCAGGCGAGGCATTTTTAAGCCATAAGAACCCAACCCTTCAAAATAAAGTCTTCGAACAGCTAAAACAAGGCAAACTACGCTGGTATGATGCGGTGGATTTACATGGCTCAAGCATTGAAGACGCCCGCAATGCCGTACTAACCCTCATCAAAAACGCAATGAGCAATGGCGAGACCGTCGTAAAAATCGTCCACGGCAAAGGCACAGATGCGATCATCAAAACCTGTGTGAACGGCTGGCTACGCCAAATCTCTGACGTCATCGCTTTCGTATCCGCCCCTGCCAACGATGGTGGCAATGGTGCAGTGTTGGTTCTGCTAAAGCGCAATCGACTTGGTGAATAAAGCAAACACATAAAAACCAGTCATTGTGACTGGTTTTTTGATGATTAAGGTTGCTAATCTGCTATTTTCTCACCATGGATGGCCAGATCAAGACCTTGATATTCCTCTTCGGCATCCACGCGCAGACCCATGGTCTTCTTAATAATGATGCCAATCATGAATGTCATCACACCGCCATACACTAAGGTAGCAATCACACCCTCAACCTGTAGCCAAAGCTGCTTTAATAACGACACATCGACAATCTGGGGATATAGCGCAGGACTCACAAACACCCCTGTCAATACCGCACCAATGATGCCACCCACACCGTGCAGCCCAAACGCATCCAGTGCATCATCCACACGCAGGCGTTTTTTGGCATAATAAATCATCACAAAACACCCCAAAGAAGTCAATACACCAATCGCCATCGCACCAGACACATCCACAAAGCCTGCTGCAGGTGTAATCCCCACCAAGCCTGCCACAGCGCCAGACGCTCCTCCTAGTGCAGACGCTTTACCGCGCTTAGCGTATTCTGCCATCAGCCAAGCTATTGCACCCACTGCCGCAGCTGCTTGAGTGGTGATGAGTGCCATCACCGCATTACCGTTAGCGCCGAGCGCAGACCCACCATTAAAGCCGAACCAGCCCACCCAAACCAGACCTGTACCGATGAGTGTTAATGCCAGATTCGCAGGCGCAAGATTGCCCTTACCATAATCACGGCGACTGCCCAACAGATAAGCCAGCACCAGACCGCCCACACCCGCATTAATATGAACCACCGTACCGCCGGCAAAGTCTAGCGCATCGCCAGTTAGCCAACCGCCACCCCACACCCAGTGGCATACAGGCACATACACCAGTAGCGTCCAAGCCGCAGCGAACACCATGAATGAGCCAAATTTGATTCGCTCAGCCAAAGAACCCGCTAAGATCGCCATGGCAATAACCGCAAATGTCAGCTGAAAAATTACGGTTAATAGCTTGGGAATGCTGCCATCCAACTCATCCAGCCCAATATTATGCAGCATCACATGATCAAGACCACCCACAAATGTATTCATGGCACCTTCTGAAAATGCCAACGAATAACCAACCGCAACCCACACAATCGAAACAACAGCCGCAGCACCCAGACTATGCATCATGGTAGATAGGATATTTTTCTTACGCACCATACCAGCATAGAACAGTGCAAGCCCCGGAATGGTCATCATTAAGACCAACGCCGTCGCTGTCAACACCCAAGCTGTATCACCAGTATCTAATACCGACTCATTCGCCATCGCCAAGGCAGGTAACAGCCCCACTCCCACCAAACCAAATCGACCTACTGAATTTCTCATTGCTTTTACCCCTTATTAGTTTTATAAAGCATTTTCACCCATTTCGCCTGTACGAATACGAACAATCTCATCTAGTGGCTGTACAAAAATCTTACCATCGCCAATCTTACCTGTATTGGCAGCGTTTGTGATGGTGTGAACCACTTCACCAGACAAATCATCGCTAACAGCCACTTCAATTTTTAGCTTGGGCAAAAAATCCACCACATACTCAGCACCACGATAAATCTCAGCATGACCCTTTTGACGACCAAAGCCCTTAACCTCTGTGATCGTCATGCCATGTATGTCTATCGATGTCAGCGACTCGCGAACATCGTCTAATTTGAACGGCTTAATGATGGCGGTGATTAATTTCATAACTAACTCCTATGACTACATAATTAAAACTTATTAATTAAGTCATAGTATGCCAAAGATTACATAAAATAAAAAATGGTTTATCTTAATAAAAAATTGGTTATTTATTAATTTAAATTATGACTATATAAAATTTAATAATATGTAAAATTTTCACGAATTTGTTTGCAAGCATTCCTAGAAATTCGTAAAATATGGCATTTATTTATAATAATTGGGTGACTTATGACAGACATGCTTACCATCGGCATCGTGGCAGGTGAAGTCTCAGGCGATGCGCTGGGTGCGGATTTTATGCATCAGATGAACGCCATTCACCCAAACATTTGCTGGGTAGGCGTAGGCGGTCAAAGCATGCAAAAATTAGGGCTGCGCTCCATCATAGACATGAAGCGGCTCTCTGTGATGGGTCTTGCCGAGGTCGTCAAGCATTTGCCTGATTTATTGCGAGCCAGACGTGAGATATTAGAAGAATTTGATCGTCAGAGCATTGATATTTTCGTTGGCATTGATGCGCCTGATTTTAATTTAAGACTGGGCAAAGTTCTTAAACCAAAAGGTGTGTTCTGCGTGCAGATGGTCAGCCCGAGCGTGTGGGCATGGCGAGAGAGTCGAATTCACACCATCAAAGCCGCCACCAACCTGGTGCTGTGCCTCTTTCCTTTTGAGCTTGATGTATATGCCAAGCATAATCACCCTGCTGTCTGCGTCGGTCATCCACTGCTAGACAAGCTACAAGCCGATGAACGAGCACTCGATGAGACTAAGGCGGAATTTATCAGTCATCATCGTGGCAGTTTTCCATCACTTAAGAAGCTTAATAACCAGACCATTCTATGCATGATGGCAGGTTCGCGCGTCTCTGAGATTCACGCCATTTTGCCACTGCTTATCGATAGCATGGATGAGCTTGCTGATGATCGCGTGGGTTTTGTGCTGCCCGTAGTGAATGCAGAACACGCGCGGCTGGTAGAGTTGATGTTATTTGAGCGTGCGCCTCATCTGCTGCCCCATGCCCACGTCGTTTATGGCGAGGATACACCGATCAGTCATGATGTGATGATGGCATCTGATGTGGTGGTGTTGGCATCGGGCACCGCCACGCTTGAGACATTGCTGCTGCACCGCCCTATGGTCGTGGTGTATAAGCTTAGCAATCTCACCTACACCATCGCCAAGCATCTGGTAAAAATTCCCTATGTATCTCTGCCAAATATCCTATCCTACGGGCAGACAGGAAAACCAATCGTACCTGAGTTAATCCAGCATGACGCAACTGCAGCTAATATCGCAAGAGAAGTCAAACTAATTTTAGGCGACCCTAACGCACAAATCATAAAATTACAACAAACAACCGCCACACTACGTAAGGACAGTCATCATAACGCCGCCGAAACCGTATTGACTCATTATCAACATTCATGAAAGCCCATACTCTAAACACGCACACTCACGCCTGCACCGTTGTCACCCACAAAAATCACGAACCTACATCACGCACCTTTGTCATCGGCATTGATGAAGTGGGGCGGGGTTCACTGTTTGGGCAGATGACCGTTGGGGCGGTGATTTTGGATAATGATTTGACGGGCGAATTTGGGCAAATTGACCTGACAAATACGCCCCTTGCTCTTATCAATGACAGCAAAAAACTGTCTGAAAAAAAGCGGAATTTGGTCTTTGACCCGATTAAACAAACCTGCCAAAGCTATGCTGTGATTGATATACCTGCTTATGTGATTGATGCCATTGACATTTATCAAGCGACTTTACTTGGCATGAGATTGGCGATTGAACACTTGATAACGTTAAATGACATTGGCAAAAACGACAACCTTATCATCATGATAGACGGCAATGCTGCGCCCACCCTATCCGATGACTTTGGCGACTTTCAGCCGTGCATTCACACGCTCATCAAGGGCGACAGCCTTCACACGTCTATCGCTTGTGCCAGTATCCTTGCCAAGGTTCATCGTGATACTGCCATGAATGACTATGCCGAAATTTATCCTGATTATGGGCTAGACAGGCACAAAGGCTATGCCAGTAAAGCCCATACCACCGCCATTTATGAGCATGGGATATTGCCCGAACATCGCAAGAGCTTTAATCCCATGCGGACAATATTATCAAATCAGCTTTTTTAATCGCTTTAAAACAAATCATCCCTTTAAATTCTTATGCTTTTTTATCATCTCTTTTAACACCCGATTATTATCATCAAACCTACGACATTCAGGACACATCAAAAGATGAAATTTCACCGTCATTTTTTGGGATAAAGTCAATGGTTCTTCTTGTGATAAGCTCATCAATTCAGTCATTTTTTGGCAATTCTTTAATCGTTTCATTGTATCCCCCCCCTAAACAAACCATTTTACCGACAAACACATTTGCAATCTTAATCTGGCTCTGTGCAATAACACATATAAATTCTGTCGAGTAATATTTAAATTCTTACAAATCTCATCACTACCCAATTCTATATATTCTTTCATCAAAAAAACTTGTGCCTGCTCTTTGGGCAGATTCTCCAAACAAAGTTCCAATACTTGACAAAATTCATCATTTTCAACTGTTTCATGCGGACTTGCCCAGCGATTATCAAAGGCATTTGGCGATGAACCGTTTTGCCAATGCCCAATATCATCAAACAGCATTGCCAAAAATTCTTCATCGCTATTTTCACTCATATCGCTCATGACTTCATAATGTTTGTTTTGGCGGATGAAGTCGGCAATTTTATTTTTTAAAATGGCAAATACCCATGTTTTAAAGGCGGACTTTCCTTGGAAACTATCGGCATATTTTAGGGCATTTAAGAGAGCATCTTGCACCACGTCTTTGGCGTGCTGTTCGTGATTTAATTGGTTATACGCAAAAGCAAACATGGACTGATAGATCTCGTCCATGCTTTTTTTATCAAATTGGCGTAATTGTGTTTGGTGCATTTTTAAGTCAAAAAAATTTGAAATAAGACAAGGAAAACGAGCGAAGCTGTACAAATAGGGCGTGTTGAACTTTTATATTTGCAATGAAAAATGAGAAAAATCGCACGTTTTTCAAGGAAAAAACTTAAGGCTGATAGTCATTCTATCAGACCAGTTTTTGACGCAGAAAAACAAGATTTAGCCATTTTTCATGCAAAAACATCATTTTATTTTCACAAGATTTCTAAATTTTAAATTGTGTTATAAAGGTTCAGCACGCCCTCACTGTGAGCGAGTTTGACACAGTACTATTTCAAAGTTGGCAGACTTTTGTTTATCCAAAAGTCCATGCTTATATAACGCCCTGCCCCATAAATAATTAGCACAAGCAACATGATAAAATAAGTCATGCCAAATTCTATGCCATTATTTAAAACCACAAAATTACCCGTTTCGGTCAGCCAATCATAATTGCCATGCGCTTGTAAGATTTCACGGGCTTTATTTAATCGCTCGCTCGCTTGTATGGAATTATCCAAACTTACCTGTCCCAATCCACCAAATAATTGGGCGATATTGGTCGCAGGGTCGGTTGGGGTAATGGCGTGCCAGCCGTTTTTTAAATGCACAAGAATCATCGCAACCGCCATTGTGATTGCCAATAACACGCCAAAAAAACGAGTCGCCACGCCGAGTAATAACGCCACACCACCAATCAATTCAGCAACAATCACCATAGCCACCCAAAAGGACGCAAATGGCAAACCAAGCCCCCAATCGGCATTACCAAACCACTGTGCCGTATCATCAAACGAACGGTATTTGGTTAGCCCTGCCATAATAAACACAGGGGCAAGATAAAGACGAATGGCGAATAATGGCAAAAAGTCCAATTTATTTAAATTTACAACAAATTTATTATAATAAGCGTTGTATTTTTTTATCATAATTTACCTTATTTTTATTAAAAATATTGGTTATAAAAAATTTGATTATCAATCATTGTATTGACCAAATCATCAAACGAAGTTTTGATATTATCAAAAATCTCATCATTTAATTCAAAGGTGCGTTGTAGCTCTGCCAATAACTCATTTGTATTTTGATAACATACCTCTTCATTTTGTTTTTCTTGCATAAAGGTTAGTATGATAAAGCTAAGCTGACTTATGGTCATAAATGCCGTTTTGAATGTACCGTCCACCACTTTACGATACACCACCAAAAAAGTCGGGTTTTTTTGACTGGGGGAAAATGCCACGCTAATATCCTGCACCGCCCATTCATAATATAAAATCTGGGCGGTATGATTGATAAAAATAGACTCATTTTGATACATTAAAATAGGCTTGGGATTATTGTTCGGTAGATTATCTACAAACAATTCCACCCATTCATAATGAGCAAACTCTGACAAATAAATGGGTAAATCAAATTTTGTCAAAACATCATCGGTCAAATAGCCGACAAATTGCTCGGTAATTTCACTAAAATACGGACTTGCCATATCGCCATGTTTTAAAAAATCTTTAATCAGATTTTGCCAAACCAATATGCCAAAATGCGTCTCAATAATACTGCGAGTAATGGGAAAGCATTGATTGACAAAGCCAGAGACATTATTATAAATCAGATTTTGATATAATTGCCCCACACGAGCAGGCACGGTATCGGTATTATCGTGTTTTTGTTTGCGGATATAATCGCCAAATTCACGCTGAAAGATGCGTAACTTGGGTGCTTTATCAATCATCATTGTTATGCCATTTTATTAAGTTATCATTAAAATAATTAGGCCAATTTAAATGTAGAATTATTTTTGGGGCGTTCTTGAATTTCCCGAATGAATTTAACTTCACGGGTAAGCTCGCTAAGTTCTGGGAAATTAAAATCACGCTCCAAACAAGTCGGAATCTTATCTGCCGTTTTACCTGTTTTGGCAAATATCAAACCATAAGCGTCATTTAATAACGCCCAAACACGCTCCACCACACTATCGCCATGCGTATCCACAATCAAGCCGTCATCATCCACATAATGCCCAGCAACGTGCAAATAACACGTCCGCTCGAGCGGCAATTCACGCAAATATTGGTGTGGGTCAAAACCAAAGTTTTGGCTATTGACAAAAATATTATTCACATCTAAATGCAATAAACAATCAGCTTCTTTTACCACCGCAGAAATAAATTCACTGTCGGACATTTGGCTTTGGGGCGGTAGATAATAATATGAGGCGTTTTCAATGCCAATTTGAGAGCCTAAAATATCTTGTACTTTTTTAATACGCTCGGCAACCCAAAATACCGCTTCTTCGGTGCAAGGAATAGGCAATAAATCATACAAATGCCCTTTGTCATCACTACACCAAGACAAATGCTCGGTAAATAAATTGATGTTATGCGACTTCATAAAATGCTTAATATTATTGACATGAGCCACGTCCAATTCTTTTGAACTGCCAATAGACAAAGAAAGTCCATGACAAATAAAAGAAAACCGCTCGCTATAAGCACGCAAGATATTTTCAAAACGTCCGCCCATAATTCCGTGGGAGTTTATCCAATTTTCAGGCGACACTTCAAAAAAATCAATCTGGCCTAATTGATGAACGGCATTGGCATCATCAAGAGACATTTGTGGCAATAACTCACGGCGAAAGCCAAGCCCTGCCCCGTGCAATGATCTTTTATTTATCATGTCATTTTCCTAATTATTAGGGTTTGTTATCAACATGGCATTTACAAGTGCTGATGCCCAAAATATGATAAATGGGGCAAAAATTCATAAAGCCTGTTAATAACAGTACAAGCCCAAGAATTCCCCACCACGAGCCAAAATAAGTACCCAAGCCAATAATAACAACACCCAAAACAATTCGTACGATTTTATCAGGTTTACCAACATTGATTTTCATAAAACACCTCTTAACGATAGCCTTGTTGTTTTAGGTCTTCATAGCCGCCGTGATTGGTAACATTGGTATAGCCCAATTTTAAGAGTTCTGTGCGAGCAACTTCGGCACGTCTGCCACTTCGGCAATATAGATTAATAGGATTGTTTTTATTAGGCTCAATGGCAGAAATCCTTGATGCAATATCGCCAACAGGGATATTGACGCTATTTGACAAATGCCCCGCCTTATATTCTTCTGGGCTACGCACATCAATCCAAACGCCTTTTGCTTTTGGTTTGATTTGTGATTGAGTTTGGGTTTGAGATTTGGCATTGTTTTGTTTTGATGAGGTATTGGCAAAACTGTTACACGCAGTTAATCCCAAGATGCTAATTGCAATGACAAGAGTGAGTTTTTTCATAAGACACCTTCTAAATTACACCAATTAAACTTATTTAAAACGATTAAAATTCGGCAAATAAATCATTTAATGATTCGCTAATGGTCGGGTGCGTAAAAATTTGCTCTTTAAAATAATCCGCTTTAACGCCATTATCCATTGCCAATTTAAATAAATTGATAATCTCATGGCTATTTTCACAAAACAACGTAACGCCCAAAATCTCGTTATTGTCTTTATCCACAATCGCTTTTAATAAGCCTTTGGTATTGCCTGTGATTTTGGCTTTGACAATGGCTTGGGCGGGCAAGGTTGCCACTTGGTAATTTTTGCCACTGTCTTTGGCTTGTTTTTCGCTCAGGCCAATTTGTGATAAAGGCGGTGTGATAAAAACACTCGTTGGGAAAGTGTGGCGGTCGGCTCTGTGGCGTGTGCCACTCCCAAACAAATCATCCGCCACAATGCGATAATCATCAAGCGAGATGTAGGTAAACTGCGGTGAACCTGCGACATCGCCCATCGCCCAAATGTGGTCGGTGGCTTTTAGTTTGTCATCGCACACCACATAGCCACGCTCGCTTAGCTGTACGCTTGTGTTTTGTAGGTTTAGACCATCTGTGTTAGGTCGTCTGCCAATGGCGACAAGCACAGCATCAGCGTCAAGGGTCATCTTATCGGTGATGACTTGGGTATGCTCTGTTAGGTGTTTAAATTCTTGGACATCTTGCCCTAAATGCACCGTAATGCCGCGCTCATTTAATAGGTCAAGCACAATCGCACGCACGTCATCATCAATCTTTGGCAAAAAGCTGTCAAATTTTTCAACAATGCTCACTTGACTGCCAAAAGCGCGATACATAAAGGCAAATTCAAGGGCGATAAAACCTGCACCCACGATAACCAGTCGCTTGGGGGCGGTCGCTTGGCTGTCGCCTAAGTTTAAAAGCCCCGTGCTGTCATAAACACGCTCGCCGTCCACGCCTGCAATCGGTGGCATAATGGGGGTCGTGCCTGTGTTGATAAAAATCCGCTCGGCACGCACCGTCTCGCCTGTGGATAGGGCAACAGTGTTGTCATCAACAAAGCTCGCTTGTGCATTGATGACGATTACATTTGGTAAATCATTGATTTTGTTAAAATTAGCTTCACGCAAGGCAGAGATGAGTTTGTCCTTGTCCTGCATGGCAACAGCAAAACTGTCTGTTTTGGCTTCATGAATCAGTTTTTTTGACGGAATACAGCCCACGTTAATACACGTTCCGCCATACATTTTGTCCGATTGCTCAACCAAAATGGTGCGCTCGCCCTGTTTGTCAAACAGCCCTGCCAGCGTTTTGCCTGCTTTACCAAAGCCGATGATTAAGTTTTTGGTTTGTATCATCTTTTTTCTCCAATTTATTTGCCAAAATCATTAGGGCATGACAAGGTTATGAAAAATTCCCAAAACCTTGTCATGCAAGCCTAAACCGCTATTTATTTGTTACCGCCACAACTGGCATTAGCGTTTTTGTCGGTGCTTGCCCCACAACTGGCAGTTGCTGATTTGTCGGCGGTAGCAGTAGCGGTGCTTGCCCCACAACCTGCATTGGCTGATTTATCGGTCATGGTGGCACTGCACGCTGCTTCGCCACATTTACCCTCACCGCATTTACCTTCGGCGGTTTTGGTAGCGGTGGCGGTAGCGGTGTTAGGCTCGGCAGTAGCAGGCTGATCTGGCTCGGCATTTTGGTAGCCTTGCTCCATGGGCTGTGCTTCTACCTTTTCTTCTTTACAAGCAGTAAGTCCTGTGGCAAGTAGGGTTGCTACGGCAAGACCTGTGATTTTACGGTTAAGATTTGACATGATAAACTCCAATTAAACATCATAAACCATTTTATGATACACCTTAGACGGACGTGGGGCAAATATCTTACAAAAAGTTTGAAAAATTTTTAAAAATTGTTGTCATACCCCCTATGTTTTAGGTGCAAACGTATTTTGGCACGCTCTTTTTTATGGCGTGTTTTGGGGTTGTCTTTATCATGAACACCACCCTTCTTCAACAAAGGATTTAGTGCAGTTTGATTGCGCGTTTTAATTACACTTGGACAAATTAGGCAGTTTGCCAATTTCTCGCCAAGCTTGATGAGTTGCTTTTGTGTTTTCATATTTTTATTCTCAAATTCACTCGATTCATGGTTTATATTGTAAATTTACAATAAAAAAGTGCAAACCCGAAAGAAGGTTTGCACCGCATTGAAGTCACGTCTAATCACATCACACAGTCATCACCCAGACAGTCAAAACGGTCGGTCTTGTAAATCTACAAGTATTGCAATACATAGACATTGTTTTACTCCCGTTATTATCTGGATGGATGAAATGCGCCAAAGCGCCCAATTGCCTCTATAATGAGTGCCAAAGATACAAATTCAAGTGAATCGAGGCGCTTTTAATCAGCTACTCTATTATTCGCTGACAGTTTTAATGATCAATCTCTCAGCACCCGCCAAAGTGTTCTCTACCTGAGCATAATTAATATTCGTCTGCTCAATCATCGCCTTAGTGTCGTTAAAGCTCACCAAGACTTCATCACCCACCTGTGTCACTAACACCTTTAATGGTAGCTGCAGCGCAAAGGTGGGTTCTTGGATCATCAATGGCGTGCCCGCTTTTGGATTGCCAAACACAATAACGGTCGCAGGCTGCATATCAAGACCCGCTTCCTTGGCGGCTTGTTGATGGTCGATGGTCGAAAATACCGCCATACCTTTGCTTTGGATGGCAGCAGTTAATCTCTCAACCGTCTGTTCAAAGCTGTATTTGCTTTTGATGGTTTGCTGCTTCATGATTTTATTCTCCGCATGAACGACAGATGTTTTTGGGGGGTTGTCAGGCAGACTAGTACACGCACCCAAAAGCATGGTGGCAACAATTAATGCAGGTAAAGTTTTCATTACAATACACTCTCAAAAATTAATTCTACTAACTAGATGGAAAATCTAGCGCTTCTTATCGCGTTTCTTAAATTCTGCAATGCGTTTACGTTCACGCATGACTTTCGCCTTATTTTTAATTTTAGGGTTTTTCTTACCTTCGTATGGGTTAGCGTTCTGCTTAAATTCAACATGCAAAGGCGTACCCTCTAGTTTGAACACATCGCGATAGATGTTCTCAAGATAACGCTGATAGCTCTTTGGTAAGGCGGAAGTCTGGTTACCATGGATGACGATCACTGGCGGATTATGCCCGCCCAAGTGTGCATATCTTAACTTGATGCGACGACCACCGACCATTGGTGGCTGGTGATTTTGCACGGCATCTTGTAGAATCTGCGTCAGACGAGACGTGGACACCTTGAACATCGATGCATCATACGCCTTATGAATTGACGGATAAAGCTCGCCCACACCATTGCCATACAGCGCTGAGATTAGATGAATCTTCACCCACGGCACGAAGTTAAAGCGACGATCAATCTCAAGCTTAACATAGTCTTTTTGGTCTTGGGACAAGCCATCCCATTTATTAATGGCAATCACTATCGCGCGACCTGCATCGAGTGCATAGCCTAACATGTGCAGATCCTGATCGACGATACCCTCTTTGGCATCAACCACAACGACAACGACATTCGCATCCTTAATGGCCTGCAAGGTCTTAACAACAGAGAACTTCTCAACCTTCTCATCAATACGGCCGCGACGACGCACACCCGCCGTATCGATCAGCGTATATTTGCGACCTTCACGCTCAAAAGGAATGTAAATACTGTCTCTGGTAGTGCCCGGCATATCAAAGACGACCACACGCTCCTCGCCCAGTAGGCGATTGACCAGTGTTGATTTACCAACATTCGGGCGTCCGATAATAGCAAGCTTTAGGCTATCATCATCATTATCATCAGCCTCATCCTCTGGCATGTCAGCCGTTAAGACTTCTAGAAGGTTAGTAACACCCTTACCGTGACTGGCAGCGGTCGGAAATGGCTCACCAAAACCCAATTCAAAAAACTCTGCCGACGAGGCTTCATGTACGCCATCCATCTTGTTCGCCACAAGATATACCGGCTTGCCCAGAGTATGCAAGAATCTGGCGATCTCGCTATCCGCACCGATCAAGCCAGAACGCGCATCAACCACAAAGACAACGATATCTGCCTCATGAATGGCGGTATAAGACTGAGTCGCCATGTAGTCGTCGATGTTGCCCGTACCATCATCCGCTTCACCGATACCGCCTGTATCCACGACGATGAATGACTTATTCCCAAAATGCGCATCGCCATATTGACGATCGCGCGTCAGACCAGCCATGTCCGCGACCAGCGCTTGACGAGACTTGGTCAGCTGATTAAATAGGGTTGATTTTCCGACATTTGGGCGGCCAATCAAGGCAACCACAGGTTTAATACTCATAATCTCTCAAAATTATTTAAAAAATAAATTTACAATCAAATAAAAACACCAAATCCTTTGCCATCATTTGACAGCAAAGGAAAAGGGTCAATTAAAAAACCTAAAACTGCCAAACGCTCACTACGCCCGACGCACTCTGAGCATATAGGCGATTACCATTGACTTGCAGGCTGGTTAATTGACCCTTAGTCTCAGCGCGACTTACGATGTTGCCATTGACATCGAACAGATGAATCACTCCATCATAGTCACCAACCGCGACATGATTACCCACAGTAACAGGATTGGTAAGCTTACGGTATTTTAGGTTTTCATTTAGCCATAACGTCTCGCCTGTCAAGCGGTTAAAGGCCTTAACATCACCATTAACCCCTGTGGCTACAAGCACCTCACCAAGAACAGTCGGCGATTTCGTGCTTGAAATCTCGCCTACGAACATCGGGCGACCTGTTGACATGTCAAAAGCCGCCAATTGACCACTAAAGCTTGTCACATATAAGTGCCGACCTACCACCAATGGCGTACCATCCACATCACTCATGCGCTCAACCGCACTGCCACCAGTCGCCATACCCACACGGCGCGTCCATAATGGCGTACCCGAAGCAGGGTTAATCGCATGGATACGACCATCCGCTGTACCAAATAGCGCTGTCTGCTCATCCAAATGTAGCGGCTTAGCGGCGCCGCGTACACTCACATCGACATTCTGCGTGCTAAACTGCCACATGGCTGTACCTGTCTGCAGGTCTAGACCATAAAGCGTTCCATTATTGCCTGACAGTAGGACACGATTGTTAGTAATGAGTGCTGGGGTTGGGCTAGATGTTGGTAGTGCCTTCTCCCACACGATCGCACCCGTCTGAGCATTGATGGCAACCACTTTACCTGAGCGCGTACCAACGATGGCAACGCTGCCTGATTGATTAGATGCTACACCGCTGGTGATGGCTTCTTTAAGATCTACCGACCAGACGGTTTGCTTACCATTTAATAAGGCAACGATGCCGCCACGACTAGCAGCAATCAGACCCTCGCCTGTTTGGGCAACTTGTAGATCAACCACGTCTTTTTTGCTGGCGCGGCTGCCTTTCATCATGCTACGACCTTGATCTAGAGATGCACTAAACACAGGTGATAGCACCGCAACAGGTGCGCTGATTTTGATTAATTTGGCAGGTTTTTTGCTTTCTGCCTTAATGCCTTTACCACAACCAACCAAAGCCACCGCACTTAATGCGCAGACCAGAGCAGTTTTTACAAAACGAGTGTGCATATTTTATCCTTATACTGTATAGCCGCCAACTGTGCGCTGCAGCAATTTTTGAGGTGATTATTCGCTCATCATTATAAAGCTGATTTAATAACGACTAATTACCCATTTGTGTGTTTTGTGTTTCTAAGTTTTGGGCAGGTGCTTCAGCTTCATCACCACCCTCTTGGGTAGCTTCAGCACTCTTAGGCTGACTGACTTGCACAGGCGTTGCGACCACAGGCGTTCTTGGGGTGATCGGTGTTACTTCAGCGCCCAACGACTGCAATTTCAGGCTTAATACAGCGCGCTGTTCTTGGCGTTCGCGTAGCGCCTCCCATGCTGCCACATAAGCTTTCTTGGCATTCTCGGTGTCATTTTTGGCGATGTGAATATCACCCAACAACTCTTGACGTGACGCCTCAAACGCTGCCGGCAACTCTTTATTTACCAATTCAAGCGCTTTATCAACTTCATTGTTGTCAAGCAGCACACGACCTAGGCGCAAATCTGTCATCGCTGCCAAGCCTTGATCATCAAGTTTTAGCGATTGTGCCTGCTCAAGCGTTGTGACAGCCTCAGTCAGCTTGCCTGCATCCGCTTGATGGCGCGCCTTCAACATCAGGCCTTGCCATGCATATGCAGTATTTGGATGCTCAGCGACTAACTTATCAATGTCAGCGAATAATGCCGCTTCGTCCTTAGCGGTACTTTCCTGAGCTGCAGCGTCTAGGTCGGGATTTTGCTTGGCAAGCTTAATCACCTCATTACGCTCATCGATGTTAGTATACATATCCGCAGCGACAGTATCAACTTTGGCGTAGTTCTTTTGATAATACTCCCACCCAAAATAACCTGCAAGCACAGCAATGATCACCCATATGATGGTACTGCCGTGTTTTTTGAGTGCGCTCATAGCCTGGTTGTCTGTCATGTTTGACGAATCTTTTGTCATGCCATTATCCTATCAGTTGGCAAATTTGCCATAAATATTAATCAATAATCGACCAGCAATCAATTAATTTAAAAACCAGTTTCTATCTTGGGTGCTCTGCTCGCCAGTCGTCATGTCTTTGACGCTAATCACACCGCGATCAATCTCATCTTGACCGAGCACGACGGTGTATTTAGCGCCTGACTTGTCTGCTTTTTTGAATTGAGATTTTAGACTTGAGCCATTTGCCATTTTTACACGAAGATCGCTTCGTTCATTGCGAAGACTCTCAGCGAATAGCAAAGCCTCTTTATACACCTCGGGCTGCGCTACCACAAACACATCGCAGTCAGCTTCTAGCATAAAAGGATTAACCGCCTCAATCAATAGTAGCAAACGCTCAAGACCCATACCAAAGCCCACCGCAGGCTCAGACTGCTCAGGCTTGCCTTTTAGCACACCGACCAATCCATCATAGCGACCACCACCACATACGGTTGCCTGAGAGCCCAATTTATCCGTCACCCATTCAAAAACCGTCTTATTGTAGTAATCAAGCCCGCGCACCAATTTATCATTGAGTTCAAAATCAATGCCAAGCGCGGTCAAATATATCTTCACCTGCTCAAAGTGCGCTCGGGTATCATCGCCCAAGAAATCATCAAGCTTTGGCGCATTTTGTAAGATGGATTGGGTTTTTTCATCTTTAGAATCCAAGATGCGCAGCGGATTGGTGGTGAGTCGGCGCTGACTGTCTTCATCAAGTTCATCTTTGCGCACCGTTAGGTAATCAACCAGCGCCGTCTTATACGCCAAGCGTTCGCTTTCCTCACCTAAGGTATTCAATTGCAATTTAACGTGCTCTGACACGCCAAGCTTTTGCCAAAAACGATAAGTCATGGCGATCAATTCCACCTCGCCATCAGGCAGATCATTGCCAAACACCTCGGCGCCAAGCTGATGGAATTGACGATAGCGGCCTTTTTGTGGGCGTTCATAACGGAACATCGGTCCAATGTACCAAAGCTTTGGCGCATCGCCACGAAGCATGTTATGCTCAATCACCGCACGCACACAGCCTGCCGTACCTTCGGGGCGCAGCGTAAATGACGCACTTTCACCTTCAGATTTGCCGCCATGAATCACGCTGAACATCTCTTTTTCGACGATGTCAGTTGCCTCACCAACACCACGGGCAAACAATTGAGTCTCCTCAACCAAAGGTAGGCGAATTTGGCTAAATCCATAACCATCAAGCACATCACCCAAGATGGCTTCTAGCTTGCGCCATTTTTGTGCATCGCTTGGTAGCACATCATTAAATCCGCGAATGGCGGTAATTTTACTCATGTTTGTTCCTTATTAATATCACCGGTTTATGTATTAAAATCAATCAAAGCTCAAATCATTCGGTCAAAAATACCTGCTGCAAGGTCGATGCTAATTCGCCATGTGACAAAATCTTATCAAATTCATTCAAAAATCTGTTGGAGTTCGATAAATCAAAATCCGTTACTGTTTTTAGAAATTGGGCAAAGTTCGGGCTTTTTCTTGCCAGCTCATCAATCACCGAATAATCCATTTTTTCTTTGAATTTGGCAGGTGATAAAATCTTAGATTGACCGATATTATTCAAATTCATCTCAATAATACCAATCCCAAAGCTTTGGCTTAATTTTTGTAAAGCTTCGATGAATTGACCATCTTGCTTGATGTCGAGCGCCACCAAATAACCTTCATTTGCCCAACTTGAATTACTCACCGCCTGAAAGAAGCTTTCTTTATAATTTGAAAAGTTCAGTTCTTTTTTAATTTCAAAAGAAAAAATTTTAACGGGCAAAATATCAAATTTTTTGATAAAACTTAATACGTTATTCTTTTGATAATTGGCGTATTCAAAATTAACTGCCACCATATCAGGATACAGCCATTTATCTTCGCCTCTTACGCCTTTTGAGCTTTCTTCATGAAAGATGGTTTTGGAATATGCTTTGAAATAGTCGTTTTCTTTTAAAAAATAACTCAATAAAGCATGCAGCTCCCTTTCATGATAAGCGGCTTTTTTTCTTGTTGCTTTAGGTGGTCTTGACATTACAGAATTAACTTCTTGAAATGTGGCATTGCTATTTTTTAAGATGTATTGCTTTGGTTTGGTATTTGGCACAGCCTCAAAAATATCACCAGCTTTGCAAATTCCAGCGCTAAATGTCGCCTCGGGTGTTTTACCCTTAAATGATTGCGTCTGAACATCGAAAGTCTTTAGTTGGTGATGCAAATCATTTTGCAATACAAATTGCCATAAATCTGATGCAGTCATGGGTTTATTAACCATTTGCATAGCTAATTTTGCCAATTCAACAAAGCCCAATCTATCGGTTTGTAAAGAATGATTCATCACCCAACCCGAATAATCTCTTTTTGCTTGGCAATGGCTCTTGCCTCAGCAAGCTCTTTGGCTTTGGCGCGCACCATTTGCTCAATTTCATCTGCAAGCGTCTTGGTATCGATCAGATGGCTTTTTTGACCACCCAGATACACGAGCGAATTTGGGCTTGCACCCACAACACCGATGTCCACTTCTTTTGCCTCGCCAGGTCCATTAACCTTGCAGCCAATGACCGAAAGATCAATAGGCTCACGGATGTCTTCCAAGCGAGATTCCAATTCATTCATGACTTTAATGACGTCAAATTCTTGGCGGCTGCAACTAGGGCAAGCGATGAAGTTCACGCCATTTGAACGGATGTTAAGGGATTTCAAAATATCAAAGCCGATTTTGATCTCTTCTTCTGGTTGGCTTGCCAGTGAGATACGCATGGTGTCGCCGATGCCCTCTAGCAATAACCCACCCAAGGCAATGGCAGATTTGACAGTACCCGTGCGATACACGCCTGCCTCAGTCACACCAAGATGCAGAGGGTTATCCACCTGCGCCGAGATAAGTCGATAAGCATCCAAAGTCAAAAATACGTTCGACGCCTTGACTGAGATTTTAAATTGATCAAAGTTATTGCGGTCTAGAATATCAATGTGGCGCAGCGCCGACTCAAGCATTGCCTCGCCTGTCGGTTCGCCGTATTTTTTCTGTAGATCCTTTTCAAGAGAACCGGCATTGACACCGATGCGCATGCTCACGCCATGATGGCGCGCTGCCGCGATGACTTCACGTACTTTTTGTTCGTTGCCGATATTGCCTGGGTTGATGCGCAAGCAATCAGCACCTGCATCTGCCACTGCCAGAGCAATTTTGTAGTCAAAATGAATATCCGCCACCAGTGGCACGCTAACACGTTTTTTGATCTCGGCGAATGCTGCCACCGACTCCATCGTCGGGGTTGAGACTCGCATAAAATCAGCACCCGCATCGACGCAGCGCTGAATCTGCGCAACCGTCGCCTCAACATCACAGGTGTTGGTATTGGTCATGCTCTGCACACTGATTGGCGCATCGCCGCCCACCGCCACAGAACCAACGTGAATCTTCTTGGTGGGACGGCGCTTGATAGGACTGTGACGTGACATGGAAACTCTCTTTTAATTTTTGGGTAAATCTGGCATCTGTAATTGAGTGCCTTTATCTGATAATGCTGACGATCGACCGAAGGCAGCTACGGCTCTTTGATATATATTTCGGGCATCATTCATATTTGACCGCATCACATATAGATCGATCAGCTGCACATAACTTCGCTCAGTAGCACTGCCTGAATCAATGACACGTTGATAAGCACTAATCGCATCATCATGCCGACCGATGCGCTGATAAGCTGTGGCCAGATTCTCCAGTGACTGTACACGACCTTCATAGCTTAGGTTGGTCGATGCAATCTTAAAATGATGAATCGCCTGATCATAATGTCCGACCTGCATCAGATACACCGCATAGTTGTTATGCGCACGCATCAGATTGTTATCAAGCTTAAGCGCTTGACAAAAATAACCATCCGCACGCGCAAGGTTCGCCTCACTGCCTTCACTCTGAAGCAGCACACCCATCATGTCATAGGCTGGCGCAAATCCTTCATCAGCTGTCAGCGCCATGTCAAGTTGGCGCTTGGCATCATCTAGCCTACCTGCCGCGATGTATTGCCCTGCCATCGCGGTACGAATCTTAGCAAGTTCGGTCTTATTCTGATGAATGTTACGATCAACGCCCTGACATGCGGTCATCACAAGAGCGATGCTAACAATCGCCATAGTACGGCAAACTTTCAACCTAAAAACCATCAGACATCCTATTCTATCAAGTCTCAAAAATTTTGCCAACTTATTCAAATATAACGATTAAGCGTGGTCTTGGCGCTTTTGGATGCTTTCTTGCCATTTTTTGGCGCGTCGGGTGCGATCAGCAACTTGCCCAACCAACTGCCCACACGCCGCATCGATGTCATCGCCGCGAGTCTGACGAATCGTACACACAAAACCTGCATTATTAAGAATATTGCTAAACGCATGGATTCGGTTATTGCTTGAGCGGTCATAAGGCGCATGTGGGAACGGGTTGAATGGAATTAGGTTCACCTTACTTGGCAAATCTTTTAATAGTGCCACAAGCTGACGCGCGTGCTCATCGCTGTCATTCACGCCTGCAAGCATCACATATTCAATGGTGACGTGTTTTTTTTGGCGTGGATTTTCTTCATAGACGTATGCTTTGGCGGCGGCGATGAGATCTGCCAGTGGGTATTTTTTGTTAATTGGTACCAGCTCATCTCGAAGCTCATCATTTGGTGCATGCAGACTGATGGCAAGTGCCACATCAATGTCCTTGGCCAGATCATACATCTTTGGCACCACGCCTGATGTTGATAAAGTCACGCGGCGTTTTGATAATCCAAACGCATGATCATCAAGCATCAAAGACATGCTGGCGACCACAGGGTCATAGTTCAACAAAGGCTCGCCCATTCCCATCATGACGACATTGGTCACGCGATTCTCTCGCTCGGTCGGAGCGATATCTTCCATATATGACTGATTCGCCACCCATAACTGCCCGATGATTTCGCTCGCGTCCAAGTCACGCTCAAAGCCCTGCTTACCCGTACTACAAAACGAACAATCCAGCGCACAGCCAACCTGAGATGAGATACACAAGGTCTTACGCCCAAACTGCTTGCCATCTTCAGCAGGGATAAGCACCGTCTCGACAAGCGAACCACCCGACACCTCAAAGACCCATTTACGCGTCCCATCTTCGCTAAACTGCTTAAATTTCACCTTCGGCGGTAGTACACAGGCGACTTCATCAAGCTTTTGTTGAAGTTTTTTTGAGATGTTTGTCATCTCAAAAAAGTCCGTCACGCCAAACTGATAAATCCACTTCATCACCTGCGTCGCTCGAAACGGCTTCTCGCCAAGTGACACAAAAAACTCACCCAAATCCACCTTGGACATACCAAGCAAATTAACCTTATTGGATGAATCAGTGGATTCTGGCGTGTGGGTTACAGGTATTTTTGTCATGACAATCGGACTGCTACAATAAACATAAAAACATCATATTATACTAAAAATTTCGTTCAAAGTCATGATTTTTTGGTATTGGCGCGCTTGTTTGATTTTGCGTAAAATAAAAAACAGCCCACTAAAAAAGCAAGCTGTTTACGATTAATCAGATGTTAATATCTGGCAATCAATTAACGAGTGCGTGGGAAGATTTCGTCTGCACCGAAGAAGTAAGCGATTTCACGCTCAGCTGAAGTGGTAGAGTCAGAACCGTGAGCTGCATTCTCGTCGATGCTTACTGCAAAGTCAGCACGGATGGTGCCAGCAGCAGCTTCAGCTGGGTTGGTTGCGCCTAGGATATCGCGGTGTGCTAGTACAGCGTTCTCGCCTTCTAGTACAGATACAACCACAGGACCTGAAGTCATGAATGCTACTAGGTCAGCGAAGAAGCCACGCTCTTTGTGCTCTGCGTAGAAACCTTCTGCTTCTGCTTGAGTTAGGTGCTTGTATTTGATAGCAACTGGCTTAAGGCCTGCTTTTTCGAAGCGAGCGATGATGTCGCCGATGTGGTTTTTGCCAACTGCGTCTGGCTTGATGATAGATAGAGTACGTTCGATAGCCATGATATTTCCTTAACAATATAAAGGGTTTAAAAGGATAAAAAATTCTACAAGATCGTGCAGAATTACCCACATTATACCAATCTTTTGGGGGATTTGTCATGTGGTTTTTATGTCAAAAATATCAAAAAATATCACCTAAGTCACGCCATCACATTTCGTTTTTTTGCCAAAAATCTCACAGCTTAATGATAATTTTTGGTATAATGGTTTGTTTATGATTTTTAATGCTTTAAGCAACTTTAATTTAACAGCGAGACAACTCATGGGCTTTAACTGTGGTATCGTAGGCTTGCCAAACGTTGGCAAATCCACCCTATTTAACGCACTCACCAAGGCAGGCATTGCCGCCGAAAACTTCCCCTTTTGTACCAAAGACCCAAACACGGGCATCGTGCCTGTGCCAGACCCACGCTTAAAGGCATTGGCAGAAATCGTCAAGCCTGAACGTGTGCTACCGACCAGCATGGAATTTGTGGACATCGCAGGGCTTGTGGCAGGGGCGAGCAAGGGCGAAGGCATGGGCAATCAATTCCTTGCCAATATCCGTGAGACGGACGCGATTGCCCATGTGGTACGCTGTTTTGATGATGACAACGTCATTCATGTGGACGGACGAGTAAACCCCCTATCCGACATTGAGACCATCAATACCGAGCTTGCCCTTGCCGACCTTGAAGCGGTAGGACGTGCGATAACTAACGCCACCAAAAAAGCAAAAGGCGGAGACAAAGACGCTCAGGCGATTTTGGCGGTATTTCAAAAAATTGAGCCATTTTTGGCGGACGGCAAACCTGCACGCATGGCAAATCTTGACAATGATGAGAAAAAACTCATCAAATCCTACGGGCTTATTACTCTAAAACCCGTCATGTACATCGCCAACGTGGCAGAAGACGGTTTTGAAAATAACCCCCACCTAGATGCGGTGCGTGAATTTGCCCAAAGCGAAAACGCCATTGTCGTGGCATTGTGCAACCAAATTGAAGCCGAAATCGCCCAGCTTGACGAAGAAGAAAAGGCGGAGTTTTTAGAAGGCATGGGCATGAGTGAAGCAGGGCTTGACCGTGTGATTCGTGCAGGGTATGATCTACTAAACCTACAAACCTACTTCACCGCAGGGGTCAAAGAAGTGCGCGCGTGGACGGTGCCTGTGGGTGCGACCGCTCCTGAGGCGGCAGGTGTTATTCACACCGACTTTGAGCGTGGCTTTATCCGTGCCGAAGTGATCGCTTATGATGATTTCATCGAACATGGCGGAGAAAAAGGCGCAGCAGCAGCAGGTAAGTCTCGCCTAGAAGGCAAAACCTATATCGTCCAAGACGGCGATGTGATGCATTTTAGATTTAATGTGTGATTGGGCATTAACCTCAAAAAGCCGATAGTTATCGGCTTTTTTGTTATCAAGTTACAAGGCTTGAGTCATGATTGTAAATTTTGTTATAATATATCTTGATAATCGCATCTAACATTTAAATATTCCACCATATTGACACATCAAATTAAGGTTTTATCATGAAAAAAATCATCCTAACTTCACTGGTTGCTACTTTGGCTTTAACCGCTTGCGATAAAAAACAAGCCGAAGCACCTGCCGAGACCACAACCACTAAGGCCGCCCCCGCTACCGAAGCAGCAAATATTTCTGAAAATACAGCCGATACACAGCATAATCACGATCATGCGCACGATCACGATCACAGCCATGAACATGATGATCATGCAGAGCACGATCACAATCATGATCACGCACACGATCATGGCGATCATGCACATCATCATGATGGTGACAAATTTCAATGCGGCGACAAGAGTATAAATATCGCCGTACACAATCACGAAGGCGAGATCGAAGCACATCTTACTGCCGATGATATCACTTACGATCTAAACCAAGACCTAAATGACAAAAAACGCTTCACCACTGATGAAGGTATTGAAGGTGATGGCAAGCCAATGACTCTTATCCTAGATGGCAACAAAGCCCAAGTACTGGGCGCGAACAATGCCACCCTTCTAGATTGCACCAAGTCTTAATCATCAAGGTGGCAAAGCCAAGCGGTTCACGCTTGGCTTTTTTTTGATATAAAAAATCATATTAACAAAAACGCAACATTTTACGAATTTGATTGAAAATTTCTAGATTTTTATTCATAATACACAGTTATTCACTCAATTTCATGCGCTTTAATGGGCGCGTTTAAGCAAAAGACCCCATCGGATTGATTCATGACAGAAACAAAAACCACCACTCGAGAACAAAAAAAACGCCAAACACGTCAAGCTTTCTTTAATGCTGTTCTAGACCTATGCATGACCGGGCAAGGATACAGCTCCATCAGTCTGCGCCAAGTCACTCGCGAGGTTGGGGTTGTGCCGACGGCCTTTTATCGTCATTTTGATGACATGGAATGCCTTGGCAAAGCGTTGGTTGAAGATGAATTGGGTGATGCACTATCCATCTTACGCGAGCACATGCAGCTGGGCAAAAAACGCAGTTTTGAACGTCAAATCGCCAAGAGCGTACAGCTATTTTTCAAGGCCGTAGATGCGCAGCCTAGATATTGGCAATTCATCGCATCGGAGCGCTTTGGCGGCTCCGAGGCGGTACGTAACGCGATCAGTCTACAGATTCACTACTTCGCCAAGATCATGGGCGAGGACTTGGCGCTACAGCCTGCCTTTGAACACATTGGCAGCGAAGACCGCTACCTATTGGCTGAGATTGGTGTTAATCTGTCATTCTCTTGGATCATCGACTGGCTAGAGCTGACTTATACACCAAACCTTGATGATGAAGATGCTGAAGACATCACCGACAAACAAGACCCTATTGATGTTGAGCACCACAAACAAGAAATGCTCCGTCGCTGCACACGTCAGATGCAGATTCTCATGTACGGTGCTTACAACTGGAAATCAAGCGAAGAGACTGTGATTGAGGAATAACCAAAGGATATTACATGAAAAACTTTATGACTTTAGTTTTACTTGGCGGAGCATTACTTACAATAACAGCCTGTCAAGAAACGCAAGGCAAAACAGAGGCTGATTCTGCTCAGCACTCAGCTAAAACGGGTAATTCTTCACAAACCAACAAGGAAGAACACAATCTAGATCCAGAAGAAAATCCAAATTCAACAGCAACATCTGTTCTTAAGTTTAAATTAAGAGAATCCACAACCCATTCTGTCAAAAAAAGTCTACTTGATTATGAGGAGCTACCCAACAGATCTTATGCAGGCGGATCAATTATCAACTCTGATGGCAAAAGTTTCGATTTAAAAGGGTTGTATGCCACCCAATTTGGTTTTGATAAAGACAATAATCTGTCTTATGTTTATATGAAAATCAAAGAAGAGAACCCTATGGAGTATGCTACATTTGATAAAGTGGTTGGATATATCAAAGATAAAGGCCATCAACTAATTAAAGAAAAAAGACCGTTTGTCGGCGATCAACTTGCCATATTCTCAACTTCAAACAACGAAACCATTACCGTTAGTTTACTTCATTTAGGTGATTTTTCAATCGAGGTTGAGTATCTGACCAACGAATTTAAAGATCAAAGAAATAAACAACGTTCGAATGATAGCGAGAATCAAAAAACCAAAGAATCACAAAATTTCTAACCATACTATCGTAATTAGGTTTTTTTGATTTTAACAGGTCAATCAAATCAATGATATGGTAAAATAGACCTTTTTACCATATCATTATTTTTATGCCTTATCTACACCGACCAAAATCACATCACACCCTAAACGCCAATGAACGCCTACTGCGCGTCATCTCCATTAATGTCAACGGACTGCGCGCCGCCGAGAAAAAGGGTTTGCTTGATTGGCTGAATGAATCTGAAGCGGATGTCGTCTGCATGCAAGAGACGCGCATCAACCATGATCAATGGACGGATAAATTTAAGCCAGAAGGTTGGCACACCCATCTATTTCCCGCTGAACGTGCAGGCTATGCAGGCACAGCGATTTATAGTCGTTTGCCGATCGTGTCGTTGAGCCGTGGTCTTGGTTTTGAGCTTGCTGACAGTCAGGGTCGATTCATCACCGCAGAGTTTGACTTAGGTCTTGATAAGCCTGTATTTATCTCATCTCTATACCTACCATCTGGCTCATCAGGCGATGAAGCCCAAGCACGCAAAGACATCTTCCTAGATGAATACAAACAAATCCTAAAACACTGGCGCGATGAAGATAAATCCGTCATCATCTGCGGCGACTACAACATCGTGCATAAGCGCGTCGATATCAAAAACTGGTCAGGCAACCAAAAAGCATCTGGCTGCCTACCTCATGAACGCGCATGGTTAGATCATATTTATGATGAATTGGGTTATGTTGATACGTTTCGCGTTGTCCGCAAGGAATCTGAGGTGTATTCTTGGTGGTCAAATCGCGGACAAGCGCGCGCCAAGAACGTGGGCTGGCGTATTGATTATCAAGCCTGCTCGCCCGACTGGAAAGAGCGTACCGTAGGCGCATGGGTTTATAAGGATAATTGGTTCTCAGATCATGCGCCCGTCGTTATTGATTATCTCATTAAGACAGACGTATAAAGACACAAAAAGGGCATCACGCTCTTTTTGTTATTTTAGCTTTAAAATCTTAATATTATCAAAACCCTTACTCTTTAATGCCATTGCCTACAAACCGCTCATCACACCGCGCTGACAATACAACAAGTGGGTTTTTGGTTGGTCAAGCTCACTAAAGTTCGTACCCAAGCGACAAAAAGGCATCTCGATCACATCCGCTTCCATATCCAGTGGTGAATCCTCGATCTCATCAGGCGTGCGAATGTCGATGACAACCTCATCTGCTGATACAGTATCAACCGACTGGACGGTTTGATTATCATGTTCTTCTTTTGCTATGTCTCGAATATCCATGCATATGGCGGTATCAATGGCGCATTGTAGAATGTCGAAATCAAAATTCACTTCAGTGTCGACAATCTTATGCTCGATGGCCTTAACCGTTGGTTTTTTGAGATAACACCACAGAACTCAGGCATGGATTTGGCAATATCGGCCGTACCAATGCTGGCCATGTCGACAATGTTTTTCTTATCATAAGTGATGAGCGGTCTTAATATGAGTGTATCGCTTGCCTTATCGATGACGCGTAAGTTGGTCAGCGTCTGACTGGCAACCTGCCCCAACGCCTCACCCGTGACAATCGCTTCAATGCGATAGTCCTTAGCAATGCTACTGCCAGCACGCACCATCATACGCTTTAGCACGACACCCATTTGACCATCATCGATCTTCTGTAGAATCTTAGCTGCCACAGGTTCAAAATCCACGGTGATAAATTTCACACGGTGCGAACTGCCGTATTTTTGCCACAGATGGTATGCCATTTGCTTGGTGCCAATCTCATGCGCACGCCTACCCAGATTAAAGAACACATAATGCACTCGGCTGCCGCGACGTGTGAACATGTGGCTTGCCACGCCAGAATCAAAATCACCCAAGATCAAAGACAACACATCTTCTTGGGTGCTGATCGGGAATCCACCAATTCTCTCGTAACGCGCCTGCACGAACATCAAGCGATCATGCTCAATCTCAATCTTGATGACGACCTCAGGGTCTTTTAGCCAAACTTTGACGCTAGGAATATGCTGATTTAGCCCACCGCCCACATAACGCATGACATCCATCGAATCAAAATCATGCTTGCTGCGACGCTTAACACGCACACAAAACCTCTTGCCCTCAATCTCGTCTTTAACTCTCGCCAAAGTCTGCTCAAAAATATCATGCATGTCCGTAAAAGGTGAATCCCCAACCTCCAGCACATGATGAATCCTTGGAATATAAGTCAATGCCGCACGAAGTTGGGCGCGCTTTGATTCATCTTGAGCGCACCTCAAGAAAATTCCAATGACGGATGACCTTAACCGCCTTATCGTGCTGCATGAGTACGTCTTGGATAGTGCCCCACAGCACCTTAATAAAGCGTTTCTTGATGGATTCGCTTTTCACGATGATCTCGGGGAAGACTTTGACAACGAATTTCATAATTTTAATGGATAAATAAAAAAGGTGCCTATTATACACCTTTTTTGATACAAACATGGACAAATCAAACAAATCACATCATAAGAACTTACCGCAACACGCTTTAAATTTATCGCCGCTACCGCATAAGCACGGCTGCTTGTTAGTGAACGCATTTGCCACAGTAGGATCTAAAAAGCACCAAACACCATCAACCTTGACAAAGCTTGAATGCTCGTCATGACAAGATTCGCCCTGCCCGTTATCATAATAAGCTCTAAAATGCACTTGGGCGTGGCGTTTGCCGATCTTGGCGACATGGCTAATCACATCAAGACGCGTCCAATTCATCTCATCCACCCATGATTGTAGCGCATTCTTATCCAATAAACCCTGCTGACTTGGCACGGTCGTCTCGACAATATAGTCGATATTTTTAAGATAAAAAGCACTAAACCGTGAACGCATGAGTGCCTCAGCCGTAGCAGCAGGCACACCTTCATGCAACAGCTGACAGCAGTCTTGGTAGGATGGGCTTCCACAAGGGCATTGCATCAGCAAATCTTCTCCAGTAGGATGCTCTGGGCATCGTGAATGTCAAGGCTATGATGCACCTGATTCCACTCGCCACGCCCATCAAGCTCCCAAGCCTGAACGTTATCTTGAAGGTAATTAATCAAGCCGTCTTCATAGATTTGCTTGAATAGTTTTTTGTCCAAGATAGGAAATGCAGTCTCAACGCGGTGCAATAAGTTACGATCCATCAAATCAGCACTTGAGCAGTACAGCTTCTCATCGCCATCATTATAAAAATAATACACGCGCGTATGTTCTAGGAATCGACCGACGATGGAGCGCACACGGATGTTCTCTGATAGGTTCTTTACTTGTGGGCGCAGACAACAGATAGAACGAACAATCAAATTAATCTGCACACCTGCCTGACTTGCCTCGTATAGCTTGTCAATGATTCGACGCTCGGTGACCGCATTACATTTCATGATGATTCGCGCTTTTTTGCCGTTTTTGGCGTGATGAATCTCATCATCAATCATCTGCATTAACCCATCATGCAAAGTAAAAGGCGCGTGCAGAATCTGATGCGATGGCATCGGACGACCCATGCCTGTTAGCTGCACGAATACGCCGTGCACATCTTCACAGATCTGCTTATCTGCGGTGAATAGACCATAGTCAGTATATGCCTTAGCGTTACCCGCGTGATAGTTACCCGTGCCTAAGTGTGCATAACGGCGAATTTTGCCTTTTTCGCGGCGGACGATGAGCATAAGCTTAGCATGAGTCTTATAACCCACCACGCCATACACCACAACCGCCCCAGCCTCTTGAAGCATGTTCGCCACCGCGATGTTGCTCGCTTCATCAAAACGCGCACGCAGCTCAATCACTGCCGTGACCTCTTTGCCATTACGAGCGGCGGCGGCTAGCGCTTGTACGATTTCAGAATTCGTACCAGATCGATAGATGGTCTGCTTGATGGCTAACACATCGGGATCATTCGCCGCTTGCCACAGTAGATTCACCACCGGTGTAAAGGCGTGGAAAGGATGATGCACAAGCACGTCTTCTTTTTTGATGACATCAAACATCGACGTGCCTTCTTTGGCGACTCGCACACTCTCCATGCCGCGAAATGCCTTAGGGATAGCATGGGTAAATGGCGCAAATTTAAGCTCTGGCTTATCAAAGCTCGTCAGCATGCGCGTCAGATTCACAGGACCATTCACGCGATACAGCTGACTCTCGTCGAGCTCAAATTCTTGCAGTAGGAACTCGTAAGTTTCTTTTGGGCAGTTTGTTGTGACCTCTAGGCGAACTTTATGACCAAAGCGGCGATTATCCAGCTCACCCTCAAGTGCCTTAGCCAGATCCTCAACATCATCGGACAGCGCAAGGTCGGCATTACGCGTTAATCTAAACTGATGGCAACCTGTGACCTTCATTCCCAAGAACAGCTCGCCCACATGCTCATGAATCACCGCAGACAGCATGATATGATGATCCTTGCCACATGTCAGCTCATCGGGCAGGCGAATTACACGCGGCAATGAACGCGGCGCAGGCACTATGGCACGATTAATGTCACGCCCAAAGGCATCCTTACCCTCTAGGCTTACGATGAAGTTTAATGACTTATTCACAAGGCGTGGAAATGGATGCGCAGGATCAATGCTAATCGGTGTCAATACAGGCAGCACCTGATTAAAAAAATACCCCCTCATCCATGCCTTTTGGGCATCTGTAAGCTCATGACGCTTGAGATAACGAATGTCAGATTTGGCAAGCTCAGGCAAAATCTCTTCGTTCAAGATGCGATACTGCTCTTCGACCGCACGATGCGCCACCTGACTGATCTCTGCAAGTAGCTCTGATGGCTTACGACCGTCTAGACTGCTGGACTTGTCGCCATTTTTCATCTTTTGGAGCAATCCTGCCACACGAATCTCAAAGAACTCATCCATGTTAGACGAAAAAATCGTCAAAAAGAACATCCGTTCAAGCAAAGGGTTGCGCGGGTTCACCGCCTGAGCAAGCACACGCAACTGAAATCTTAACGTTGATAGATCACGGTTGATGTAACACTCTGGCGTAAAGCCGCCCACCTCATTCATGATATGCTGAATCTCATGCAGATCTGCTGGTGGTGGTGCCGTGCCTAGCACGCTTTGCATGGCGACTTGCTCAATGCTTGGTAAATTGTTCGCTTCGGACAGCACGCTTGACACTTTTGAAGTGGCGCGCTTGGCTGCAGGTCTTGAATTGGTGGCTCTTTGGGTCACGGTATTCTCCTTGTATTTTGTTGATTATATTGGCTTATTGCTGGCTTTTTTAACATTCTAGCTTGGCAATACTGCGCTGTTCATGCGACGCAGTATGATTCGTTGTTTGTTTCTAAGTCGTTTGGCGTTTTTATTTTTTTGATAGTATTTTGGGTTTGGCAGCATGCTGATGAGCAGCGCGGCTTGTTCGCGATTGAGATTTTTGGCGGATTTGCCATAATAGTGGCGTGCCGCTGACTCAATACCATAAATCCCATCGCCAAACTCCACCACGTTCAAGTACACCTCTAAGATGCGCTTCTTATCCCAAATTCCTTCCATCATCAGGACGATGATCGCCTCTTCGCCCTTTCGAATGTATGAGCGATGCGAAGTCAAAAATAAATTCTTGGCAAGCTGCTGACTGATGGTTGAGCCACCTCTTGCGATCGCGCCCTCAGCTTCATTTTCCTTAATGGCGCTCTCAATGCTATCAAAGTCAAACCCGTGATGTTGAGTAAATTTGGCATCCTCGCTCACGATCGCGGCCTGCTTGACACTTTTGGCGATATTGTCATAATCCACCCACGTCTGAGTGACCGTACCGCCGCCGAATCTGTGCGCCATCATGAACGCCGACTCGGTCACTGGTGTAAATTTGCCCACGCCCAAAAGTGCCGCTACCATCAAGTTAAACCCCAAAAAGACAGCAACAACACAAAGAACAATCCAACGAAAAAATTTTTTAAGCACTATACCAGCCTTATTTTACGTTATAATGACAATCATCCTATTTTACACTATTTTAGATGTTTATCGATATGAATAATCCAATATTTATCAATCAGTTAACTGATTTATCAAAAAACCGTTTCGCGTTAGACACACTCAGCAATGAACAATTTTTTGAATTTTATCAGACATTATTATCCAATTTTAACATTAATTTGGGCAATGACTGGTATCTGATCGGCACAGACGGTTGTCACCTTTGTGATGAGGTGTATGCCCTACTCAGTCAAGTCGGACGCATCAGACCGCTGCCTTTTGTTCATCGTGTAGATGTGATGAATGCAGATGAGCTGGTGATTGAGACTTTGGGAGTTGTGATTCCGATATTGGTGACGCCAGCACGACTGCTGTGCTACCCTTTTGGTGTGATGGACATCATGACATTGACCGACCCAAAAGGCACGATGCCTGTTTAGACGGTCATAATCAAAGCGGTCATTTGATAAACGGACAAAAATTAATTGAGAGCTATTCCTTTTTGGCAAAAAAATCAGTACAATAATGATGAATTTGAGCAACTGTTTTGCAGTTGCTCTACTTTTGACATGGATTTAAACACAACACAAATCGACTCAATGAATCAAACCCAAGCTTTTATGGACTGATTTTATGAGTCGAACTGACTAATCGGCGTGCCTTTATGGTCGCATGGAGCACTGTTATGCTTACCTTTTTGGCGATATTGCCAATTCTCATTGTTTTTATATTACTCGTTGTGATGCGTCTGCCTGCCAAGACGGCGATGGCGATCGCTTATCTTGCCACAGCTTTATTGTCTTACTTTTTTTGGCATACCAGTGGCAACCAAATCGCAGCCGCCACCATTCATGGCGTGCTGACTGCTGCCAATGTACTGCTCATCGTGTTTTCTGCCATTTTGCTGCTAAACACCATCAAAACCTCTGGTGCCATTGTCGCCATTCGTCAAGGCTTCATGGGTATCTCTGCTGACCGCCGTGTACAGATGATTATCGTGGCGTGGCTTTTTGGCTCACTCATCGAAGGCTCGACAGGCTGGGGTACGCCATCGGCGGTGGGTGCTCCGCTGCTCTTGGCGTTGGGTTTTCCTGCGATGGCGTGCGTCATGGCGATTCTCATCATTCAGTCAACGCCAGTTTCTTATGGAGCGGTGGGCACACCCATTTTAATTGGTGTGAATTCTGGTCTTGAAAATAAGGATGATGTGAGTACTGCCATCGCTGAACAAGGCATTGCCTTTGGTGATTACATCGTACAAATCGGTGCCAATGTCGGCTTCATTCATGCTGTTGTTGGATTCTTGATTCCGCTGATTTTGTGCGGATTTTTGACACGATTTTTTGGCGAAAAGCGTTCGTTCGTTGAGGGTTTAAAAGCAGCACCTTTCGCCATTTTTGCAGGGCTTGCTTTTACCATTCCTTACTATCTGACCGCCAAATTCATCGGACCTGAACTGCCTTCATTGGTCGGCTCCATCGTAGGCATGACAATCGTCATTCCTGCGGCAAAATACGGCTTTTTGACCCCAAAGGACACATTCGACTTTGCCAGCCGTGACCACTGGGAAGAAGACTGGAAAGGCACGATGGCAGCAACCGACATTGACATCAACGAAAAATCTAAACACCCTATATGGCTTGCATTCATGCCTTATCTGCTGGTCATTGGCATCTTGATTGCCACACGCACCATCAAACCCCTAAAAGCATGGCTAAATGAAAATGCCGTCATCACTTTTAGCAATATCCTAGATACCACCATCACCAACAAAACACAGCTTTTATATTCACCAGCGGCGGTGCTCCTCTTGGTGTCGATTGTGTGCATATTTTTGTTTGGCATGAAGGGCAATGAGGTCAAAAAAAGCTGGGCAGCGTCTGGCAAAACGATGCTTGCCGCTGCACCTGCCCTGCTGTTCTCCATTCCGATGGTGCAGGTGTTCATCAATTCAGGCACGCCTGCCGATGTCGCCGAGCCGATAATCGCCATGCCAAGAGTACTGGCGGCAGGTGCTGCTGATGTATTTGCAAATATGTGGCCACTCGTGTCGCCTTGGATTGGGGCTTTGGGGGCATTCATTGCCGGCTCCAACACTGTCTCAAACATGATGTTTGCTCACTTTCAATGGAGCACTGCCACTCAGATTGACTTGAACGCCATCGAAGCTGCCAAAGTCGTCGCTCTACAAGCGGTGGGCGGTGCATCTGGCAACATGATCAGCGTGCATAATGTCGTCGCTGCTTGTGCGGTGGTGGGCATGGTCAACCGTGAAGGTCTCATCATTCGTAAGACCTTGGTTGCCATGATTTATTATGCCGCCCAAGCTGGTCTTGTCGGCATGGCAATCGTTGTCAACCCTTTATGGTGGGTTGGGGCGATCATCTGGCCTCTCGTATTCTTTGGCGTGATGGTAAAAACATCTGCTCGTGCTTGATAACCTTGACGGACAAAACAGCCTGCTGGCTTGTTTTGTCCTGTTTTGTTCGTCAATCTGGCGGTCTTTCAAGGTATTGATTGGTTTGGGTCAGATTGATGTGCCTAAAAGTTTTGTAATTTTTAAGACGATTAGGCAGACATTTGTTACAATAAACCATCATGACCAACCAAAGTCGGTCATTCAAGTGCATGACAGCCAACCAGCCATGCCCATGATTTAAAAATACTGGGATTGGCACTTTTATTGTTCATGTCCTAGGCCAGTTCTGTGCTTGGGGTGTGCTAACATTCGCCCAGTTCGTCATCGACGGCTCGTTACCAAAAGAACTGGCATCGATTCATTCAACCAAAATAAGGTCATCTTATGGCAGATTTAAGTAAAATTACCGAAATTGAAGATCTCAGACGCGTCGCTGAACGCAAAGTACCAAGAATGTTTTATGACTATGTGGACAGTGGCTCTTGGACACAGACCACCTATCGCAACAACGAGACCGACTTTGATCGCATCAAGCTGCGTCAGCGTGTGCTCGTGGACATGGAAGGTCGCACGCTGGCGACCAAGATGATTGGGCAAGAGGTGCATATGCCAGTGGCAATCGCCCCAACGGGCTTTACAGGCATGATGTGGGCAGACGGTGAGATTCACGCCGCCCGTGCTGCCGAGAAATTCGGCATACCTTTCTCGCTCTCAACGATGAGTATTTGCTCCATTGAAGATGTCGCGGAGAACACCACCAAGCCGTTTTGGTTTCAGTTGTATGTCATGCGTGATAAAAAATTCATGGAAAACCTGATTCGTCGTGCCAAAGAAGCCAAATGCTCTGCCCTTATCCTAACGGCCGACTTACAGGTACTAGGACAACGCCACAAAGACATCAAGAACGGTCTGTCTGCACCGCCTAAGCCTACCCTAAAAAACATCATCAATCTGATGACCAAGCCCGAATGGTGCTTTAATATGCTTGGCACCAAACGTCACACTTTTCGCAACATTGTCGGTCATGCCGAAGGGGTGGGTGATTTGTCTAGCTTATCGTCTTGGACGGCAGAGCAGTTTGACCCAAGCCTTAATTGGGACGATGTCGCTCGCATCAAAGAGCTGTGGGGCGGCCCGCTCATCATCAAAGGTATCATGGAGCCTGAGGACGCTATTTTGGCTGCCAAATCAGGGGCGGACGCCATGGTCATCTCCAACCACGGCGGTCGTCAGTTAGACGGAGCTCCAAGCTCTATCGCCAGTCTTGCCGACTGCGTACAAGCGGTACAAGCAGAAAACTCAAAATGCGAAATCTGGCTAGACAGCGGTATCCGCTCAGGTCAAGATGTGCTAAAAGCCATCGCACTAGGAGCAAAAGGCACGATGATAGGTCGTTCATTCCTATATGGTCTGGGGGCGTATGGCGAAGATGGCGTTCGCCGTGCCTTAGAGATTATCTACAAAGAGTGCGACATCACGATGGCGTTCTGCGGTCATACCAACATTAGCACCGTCAATGAAGACATCTTTGTCAAAGGCACTTACGAGAATCTCAAAGCCAGCAACCCACACGTTACGCCAATTCGTTGGTAAATAAGCAAACAAACCTTGTAAACAATAAAAAAACCACGTTAATCATCACGTGGTTTTTTTATTGTTCGGCAGTTAGCGACCTAATGCATCACGATTCACTGTCAGCTCTGTGGTGTCTTTTAGATACTGTAGATAATCGGACAACTGGTCTTGACCAATATTATCACGAATCATCATCGCAGCCTGAGCACGCTCGACAGGTGAGATCTGGGCTGTGGCTTGTTCAGCCACAGGACCGCCCACGATCACGCTTGCCCCTGCATCAGTCTCAACTGCCCAAATGTCATTAACGCCTGACTTATGCAGGAATAAACTTGAACGCTCTTGACTGCTTAATTGCGGATTTTGACGTGTGGTGATGCCAAAATTAGCATTTGACGTCATCAGTGACCGTCCACCATTGATCTTGGCATCGTCAGCGATCTGAGTTGCTGTCTGCAATGCTAGCTTGGTCGCTTTTTGTTTGGTGATGCGCGCCTTGATCTCTTCTGTCGCTTCAGCCAACGTTAAGCTTTTGGCTTCTTGATAGTTGGTTGGCTGCACCCATACCGTTTTATCTCCAAGTATTATGTTCGGGCTGACTGATTGATCTTGGATGGCAAAATCATCAAACGCCGCCGCCACAACCGCAGGCTGAGACAGCTCTGTGATGTTGTTCTCTTTTTGGTACGACTTGATCGACTTGGCAGGAAGATTCACTTCAGCAGCAATGTCTGCAATCCCCATGCCATCAACCGCCATCGTATTGATCTTAGCGATAAGATCGTTATAAGCCGCTTGGCGCTTCTCATCGATCGCAGATTGAATCAGTTCGTCACGTACATCACTGGCACTAAGATCGCCCGCCTTGGTCACCTTAAAGATCTGATAACCAAAGCTGGTCTTCACAGGCTGACTTACTTCGCCTGCTTTTAGGTTGGCAAGCTCCGCATTCACCACGCCAGCATCATTACCAAATACCGAAGGGTTGTACTTACCGATATTACCACCTTCAGCACCACTTGGATCTTCAGAATATTGCTTGGCCAATGCCTCGAATGATTCACCATTATCTAGTTTGGCTTTCACCTCGTTGGCTTTATCGACGTCTGCCACCAGAATTTGAGCCAATTCACGGCCATCACTAAGACCGTTCTTCTGCAAGTATCTGTTAAACTGCGCATTGATCTCATCTTCGGTTAGTGCTTCCACCTTGACATCTAACGGCGTCAATTCAATATATGCCAAATCCACCGTCTGCGGTCGAATCAGTGCATCTTTATTGGCATTATAGTATTCATCGATCTCTGCTTGTGATACGCTAACTGCGCCAGCATAGTCCTGCCATTTTAGGCGATGAACCCATACTTCACGGGCTTCAAGCTGTAGATCAAGCAGTCGGCTGACTTGCGCTGCTGGATAGATCGCCGTACCTAAGATACTGGCCGTCAGCTGACGCACGCTAAGCTCGGTGCGAAATCTGGCGAACAGTTCATCTTTTGTTAGATTGTTGTGCTGTAAGAAACTGGCAAACACCTCGTTAGAGAACTCTCCATTTTGATGAAAAGCTTCATCTTGAGCGATCAGACGAGTGATCTCATCATCTGAGACCGTCATGCCAAGCACATGGGCTTGATTTTGAAGTAGCGCGCGATTAATTAGACTCTCTAGTACCTCATCTGCCATCGCACCTTCATTGATCAAGCTGGCGTCATTATTCTGAAGGAGCTGGGTACGATAACGATTCAGCTCTGATTGATACACACTCAAGTCAATGGTGCTATCTCCAGCCTTAATCAGATCATTGCCGCTCATCGAGCCGCCACCAATGCCCTGCACGCCTAAGAAAGCCATCGGCACCATGATCAAACCTAAGGTAATGCGACCAGGCCAACTCTGTAAAAAATCGCGCAACTTATCCATAAAACTTCACTTCTTTTAAATCAAAACTAAAACCTTACTATAATACGCTAAATCTTAAAAATACACAAAATTTTTTACAATATTTTGGATTTTTTTGGATAAAAAAAACACCCTTCATGAACATTGCATAAAGGGTGTGGTCTAATCCAAAGTTAATACGTAAATTATAGGATTAGTTTACCGCGTCTTTTAGGCCTTTACCAGCTTTGAAGCCAGGCACTTTGCTTGCAGCGATTTCTAGTGGCTCGCCAGTTTTTGGGTTGCGACCGGTACGTGCTGCGCGTTCTTTTACGCTAAAAGTGCCAAAACCAACTAGCACAACGTCATCACCACGCTCTAGAGCGCCCTGTACGCTTGAAGTGAATGCATTTAGCGCTTTAGTAGCTTGGTCTTTTGTGAGACCTGCTTCGCTTGCGATCGCGTCTACCAATTCTGACTTATTCATGTGATGTTCCTCATGTTTTTGAGTTAATTAAAAACTTAATTAAAAGCCTAGACAAGTCTAATCACCTGTCTTTGTGTGCATTGTATGATTATCATTAAGCATTTACAAGTGGATAAATACAAAAATCTTGTAAAATTTACAAATTTTTTGTAAAAAATCGAATAAAACCTTACAAATTACAGGCAATGCACGTACCATTCCATTGTTTGTTATAACAAACTTGCTTACCATTTATAGCAAGGGTGTTGGCAATATGCAAGTAAAATTATATAATTTTATGTAACTTTAACAAAAAATTTGTATTTTTTTGAAAAAATCTGTAATTTTTAACCATGCGTTTTGTTTTTTGACTTATTTTAAGCTACAATCAACTGCATATTTTTAAGTTATTTACCTTTATTACTTTAATAAAGACTTAGGATTAACATGACGGACAACATACACACACCAAAAAATACCCCTAACGGCAACCCAAAACCGCAAAATCAGCGCAGTTATAATAAGTCGGCCCAAAACGATGCGGGCGTCATTTCTGGCAGCTTTGTGAACGTGCTTTTGGTATTTTTAGAATCTGCCATCACGCTCATGCTGCGTTTTAATCCAAAGCTGCGTCAACTGGCCTACCCACTCGCCCAAGAAGGCGTAGTGGTAAGTATTCGCACCTATCTGCCACACGTTCAGATTTTTGCAACATTCAGCCACCACGGCGTATTGCTTGATCAAGAATTACCCGCTGATAAGTCGGTTGCTGACATCAGGGTCAATGCTTACAGCTTTCAGATTATCAGCACACTAACCAATCACAGCGTCGAAGCGGTTGAGAAACTTCAGATTCGCGGCGCTGCCGAACAAGTGGCTAATTTTAAGGTATTCTTGGTCCAGTTGGGTGTGGGTGGTGTGATTGATCAATTCCTACGTAAAGTCAAAAAGACCGAAAGCAAGCCAACCCCCGAAGAACGCGCTGAGAAATTAAGCGAATTAAAGGCTAAGCTGTCCGAACAATCACTTCAAATCGATGGACTAACAACTCAAAACGCACGCCTAAACACACAGCTTGCCGAGGCTAAGACCAAACAAAAAAGTACCTTTACAGGCTTTATTATTGCTTCTTTGGTTGCGATTGCGTCCTTAGTGTCACACTTTTTTATTTAAAATTATTGAAGATTAAATGTTATTTTATATCAATAAAAGCAAGGTTTATGGGCTTTGCTTTTTTTATAAACGATTGATTTAAATAAATAAATTTTAATATTCGCGATGATGAGTTTTATCAAATTTATCTTTTAATAAAAATAACAGCAAAGTTCAATAAATAATCTTGACCTATTTACTAGGAATTATTATAATGAGCCTAAATTAATTCACCGATGTTCGAATCAGAACTAGGCATTTTTGGGTATTTTCTTATGCGCTTAACCACTCGCGGCAGATATGCAGTCACCGCCCTGCTTGATTTGGCGGTACAAGAGAATCGCCATCAAGGTGCAGTCTCACTCTCCGACATCGCAAAACGCCAATCCATCTCAATCTCTTATCTTGAGCAGCTATTTTCTAAGCTTCGTAAAAAGGGCCTTGTAAATAGCACACGCGGTGCATCAGGTGGCTACCACCTTGCCAAGCCATTAGATGAGATTGATATCATGAGCATTATTACAGCAGTCGATGAGAGTGTTAATGCCATGCAGTGCGGCGGCAAAGGCGACTGCCAAGATGGCGCGATGTGTCTGACGCATGATTTATGGCATAATTTGTCTGCACATATCGAAGCATATCTTAGCAATGTCACACTTGATGAGCTTCTTAATTCCAAAAACACACAAAGCATCGCCGAACGCCCGGAGTACAAAGCTCTAAACAATAAAGGCGATAGAAAAGATCACATTAATACCATTAACTTACTTGGGGTAAATCCAGCATGAGCCAGAGTTCCTTAATTTATCTAGATTACGCAGCCACCACACCCGTCGCGAAGGAAGTTGCCGATAAGATGGTTCAATACATGACTTTCGATGGCATCTTTGGCAACCCTGCCAGCCGCTCACATGGCTTTGGCTGGCAAGCAGAAGAAGCAGTTGAAAATGCTCGCCTTCAAATCGCCGAAACCGTTGGCGCTGATCCACGCGAGATCGTGTTTACAAGTGGTGCGACCGAATCAGACAACCTAGCCCTAAAAGGCGTGGCGCACTTTTATCACACCAAAGGCAAGCACATCATCACAAGCCAAATCGAGCACAAAGCAATTCTTGATACCTGCCGTCAGCTTGAACAAGAAGGTTTTGAGATCACTTATCTAACCCCTCAAGAAGGCACAGGCATCATCACGCCAGAGCAGGTAGCTGATGCGATTCGTGAAGACACCATTTTGGTGAGCTTGATGGCAGTAAATAACGAGCTTGGCACTGTGACAGACATTAAAGCCATCGGCGAGATCACTCGCGCCAAAGGCATTATTTTCCATGTGGATGCCGCTCAAGCGGTTGGTAAACTCAAAATCAACCTTGAAGAGCTAAAAGTTGACCTAATGAGCTTCAGCGGTCACAAGATCTACGGTCCTAAAGGCATCGGCGCGCTATACGTTGGACGTAAGCCACGCGTTCGCCTAAAAGCAGAGCAACACGGCGGCGGTCACGAACGTGGCATGCGCTCAGGCACACTGGCTACCCATCAGATCGTTGGTATGGGCGAAGCTTTTGCGCTATCAGTACAGCGTTTTGATGAGGATCATGCACACATCATTCGTCTGCGTGATAAGCTATGGAACGGCCTACAAGGCATCGAAGAGATCTACCTTAACGGCAGCTTCGAACACGGCATCCCCAACATCCTAAACGTGAGCTTCAACTTCATCGAAGGAGAAAGCTTGATGATGTCGCTAAAAGACCTAGCAGTATCTTCTGGTTCGGCTTGCACTTCAGCGACGCTTGAGCCATCTTATGTGCTGCGTGCGATTGGTCGCCCCGACGAATTGGCTCACTCATCAATTCGCTTTAGTATCGGTCGCTATACCACTGACGAAGACATCGATCGCGTTCTAGCACAGATCACTGACGCTGTTGAAAAGCTTCGCGACCTATCTCCGCTATGGGACATGTTCAAAGATGGCGTTGACTTTAGCAAAGTTGAATGGCAAGAGCATTAATTTTTTAAATCACAAAATCCTTAAAATTGAATAGGCAATCGGCTTGATAATCGAATAATCGACAGCATTAAAAGAGTATCAAGCCTAACCTAAAATAGGAAAATATCATGGCATATTCAGACAAAGTTATCGAACATTACGAAAACCCACGTAACGTAGGCAACCTAGACAAAAACTCAAAAAATGTCGGTACTGGCATGGTGGGCGCACCTGCTTGTGGTGACGTGATGCGCCTACAAATCCAAGTTGGCGATGATGGCATCATCCAAGACGCCAAATTCAAAACCTACGGCTGTGGCTCAGCGATTGCCTCCAGCTCACTGGTTACCGAATGGCTAAAAGGCAAAACGCTAGACCAAGCTGCCGCGATTAAGAACAAAGACATCGCTGAAGAGCTTGCCCTACCACCGGTAAAAGTTCACTGCTCAGTATTGGCAGAAGACGCCATCAAGGCAGCGATTGAAGATTATCAAGCCAAAGCACACGCTTAATTTTGTAGTACATAGGAGACAAGTTATGATCACGCTAACCGAACGAGCTGCCAAACACGTTAAAGACTTTCTAGATAACCGTGGTAGCGGGGAAGGGATTCGTGTGGGCGTGCGAACGGCAGGCTGTTCAGGACTTGCCTATGTGCTAGAATTTGTCGATACGCCAAATGACACTGATGAACGTTTTGAGAGCGATGGCGTGAGCGTGTTTGTCGATCCTAAGAGCTTAGTTTATCTGAACGGCTTACAGATGGATTACGTCACTGAAGGTCTTAACTCTGGCTTTAAATTCACCAATCCCAATCAGACAGGTGAATGCGGCTGCGGTGAATCCTTTACAGTGTGATGGTACGATATGACGAGTCATAATAATTTCTTCGCACTGTTTGATTTGCCTGTGGTATTTGATATTGATAAAGATGCACTAAAAAAATCTTTGTTAGCCTTACAGAAAATTCATCATCCCGATCAAGCTCACAGCGCGCCCACACAAATGGCATCGCTCATCAACCATGCCTATGACAGCTTATATCATGATGATAAACGGGCAGCTCACTTGCTTGAGCTGGCTGGTGTACAGTGCGATTTGAATGCATCGATCAATGATTGGGATTTTTTGGATGAGATGATGGAATTTCGTATGGCGCTAGACGGTCTAGATAGCCAAGACGAGCTGACCGAACTTCTTCGCGCTATTAATAACGAAAAATCAGGCTACAACACCGCTTTCAATAACAGCTATCAAGCCAAAGATTGGCAAAATGCTGAAGTTAACGCCCAAAAAATACAATTTCTAGAAAAACTCGCCATTGATGTTCAGCATAAGCTTACTGACAGCCTAAACAGCAATGGCGATGATGACGATCTTTATGTATAGATGATAACAGCTAACGATCGTCATTTATGTTTTGATTAGATTAATTAAAATTAGAAGTCAGCCATTTATTTATTTGCGTAATTTTTCGCATTAGCCAGCTTTTAAGAGATACCATGTCTTTATTGCAAATTAGCGAACCCAACCAATCCAAAAACCCCCACCAGCATCGTTTTGCGCTTGGGATCGATTTGGGCACAACCCATTCCTTGATTGGCGTGGTGCGCTCCGGGCGTGCCGATGTCTTGAATTTTGGCGATACACCACTCATGCCATCGGTCGTGTATTATGGTGGTCAGTCCGACCGCCCATTGATTGGTAAAGCCGCGCTAGCTTATGCTGATGACACTAAGAACACCATCATCTCCGCCAAGAGATTCATGGGTCGCAGTAAGGCAGACATCAAGTTTTCACACCCTTATACTTTGGTTGGCGATAAGCATACCATGCCCGCTTTCGTAACCGCTCAAGGTGACAAATCTCCCGTTGAGACTTCGGCGCACATCCTGTCACACCTGAAGCGTCATGCTGAAGCTGCATTACCGCCTGACAGTATCGCTGGTGCTGTCATTACTGTACCCGCGTATTTTGATGAAGCGCAGCGCGCCGCCACCAAAGACGCTGCTACTGCTGCAGGCTTAACGGTGCTTAGACTATTAAATGAACCGACGGCAGCTGCCATCGCTTACGGACTGGATAAGAATACTTCAGAAGGTATTTATCTTGTCTATGACTTGGGTGGTGGTACATTTGACGTGTCCATCTTGAGATTATCAGATGGCGTGTTTGAAGTTCTGGCAACAGGTGGTAATAGCGCACTTGGTGGCGATGACATTGATCGCTTAATTGCCAACTATTTTATCAAAAGCGCAAATCTAAACCCTGCCGACATTGACAATGCAGAAAAGTCACGACTTGCCAAGCTTGCCAAGCAATACAAGCAAGCCCTAAGCAGCAGCTATGCTGTGATGATTGACATCACAGTATCAGGCATGCCTGTTCACACGATGTTCAATAGCGCAACGTTAGCCGACATCATCGAGCCTGTCACCAGACGCACCCTACAAATCTGCCAACAAGTCTTACAAGATGCCAAAATTAACAAAGATGACGTTCGAGAAGTTGTGTTGGTCGGTGGCTCAACTCGTATGCCCATCATCCAGCAAGCAGTTCATCAATTTTTTGATAAAGAGCCGCTGTGCACGCTAAATCCCGATGAGGTCGTAGCTCTAGGTGCGGCACGCGCTGCCGATCAGCTCATCAATAAGCGCGATGACAATTTACTACTGTTAGATGTGACGCCATTATCGCTTGGTCTTGAAACGATGGGTGGCCTAACTGAAGTCATTATCCCAAGAAACACACCGATTCCTGTTGCACGTCGTCAGGTGTTCACCACCCATCAAGATGGTCAGACTGGCATGGTCGTTCATGTCGTGCAAGGTGAACGTGAAGCGGTAGCAGATTGTCGTACTTTGGCACGCTTTGAATTGCATGGTATTCCGCCGATGAAGGCTGGTCATGCACGCATCGAGGTGAGCTTTAATATTGATGCGAATGGCCAGCTTACCGTATCCGCCCAAGAGACCACCACTGGCGCGCGCAGTCAGATTCAAGTCAGCCCAAGCTATGGATTAAGCCCTGAACAGCAAGAGCAACTTCTTCAAGCTGGCTTCTTACATGCTAACGAAGACAAGCGTTTACGCGCACTTATCGAGACCAAAGTCGAAGCAGAACGCGAGCTCATCGCACTAGATTCAGCATTGAATGAATTTGACGATTTATTATCCCAATCTGATAAGACAGCCCTGCTTGCCGCCATGCGGGCACTAAAAGATGCGCTACAAGGCGACGACAAAAAAACCATCGATGCAGCCAATACCAAGCTTAAACCATTAAGCGATCATTTTGCCTCGATCATCATGGATCAAAATGTCAAGTCCGCGTTAAAAGGCACAAGCACTGCCGAGTGGCACACGAACTAAGTATCTTAAACCAATCAAAGAAGCAACGAGAAAGATCATGGTAACCGTAACTGTCCTACCCCATTACGAAATCTGCCCTGAAGGTGCAACAGTAGAGCTCAATGAAGGTGAAAATCTATGCGAAGGCCTGCTTGAGCGTGGCATTAAAATTGAGCATGCTTGCGACATGTCAAAAGCATGTACTACCTGCCACGTCGTCGTTCGTGAAGGTTTTGATAGTTTAGAAGAGATGGATGATATCGAAGGCGACCTTCTAGATCGCGCTTGGGGGTTAGAGCCTGATTCTAGATTGTCTTGTCAGTGTATCGTATCAAATGAGAATCTTACCATCGAGATTCCTAAATACACCCTAAACCACGCCAAAGAAAACCACTAATTTAATATTAAAACCCCAAGTAATCATTTGGGGTTTTTCTTAATCACTCAAACCACAGTCGATATGGCAAAGCCAAATTATCAGAAATTACATCTTTATCCAATGACAGAACATCTTTTGCGATCAAATCTAGCGTGAACGGCACCAGCTGATGCTCAAGCTTCTGCACGCGCAATCTTAGCGATTCTAGTGATTCATTCTGCTTAACCGTCAATACAGCCTGAGTCAATACCTGACCTGCGTCAAGCTCAGCTGTGACCACATGCACGCTGCATCCATGCAGTTTATCACCAGATTGCAACACACGCTCATGTGTATCTAGCCCTTTATAATTAGGCAGGAGCGATGGATGTAGATTAATCATGGTGCAAGGCACAGCAGAGATAAATTCCGCCGACAGCACACGCATGAACCCAGCTAAAACGACCAAATCAGGCATCCACTCATTTAAGAGTTCTAGCGTATGCCTCTCGAAGGTCTTGATGCCCATTTTCTTGCCGTTAGGCACATGCGAAAGCACCACCGTGCGAATGCCTGCATTATTAGCGCGTGTCACCGCATAGGCATCGGCGACATTACTAATCACACCAACAATCTCAATTGGCAGTCGCCCTGCCTGCATGGCATCAATCATCACTTGAAGATTAGAACCATTACCAGAAACCAACACGGCGATTTTTAATTTTTTCATAGATTTACAATCAATCAAATTATCAGTCATTTAAAAAATAAACCGCCAAAGTGACGGTTTATTAATATCTTATTGGTAAACAACCGCATCCGTATCACGCGCAGCGATACGGCCAATCACCCAAGAATCCTCGCCTTGATCTTTTAGGAAGCTTAGTGCAGCATCAGCATGCTCTTTTGGGATAACCAGAATAAAGCCAACACCACAGTTGAAGGTGCGATACATCTCCAGCGTGTCGATATTGCCGCCCTTTTGAAGCCATTTAAAGACTTTTGGTAATTGCCAGCTGCTTGTGTCGATTTGAGCTGCTAGGTTCTCAGGCAGTACACGTGGCAAGTTCTCAGTCAGGCCGCCACCTGTGATGTGTGCCATCGCATGAATATTGCTGTTACCAATCGCCTTTTGTAGAGCATTTACCGATTTGACATAAATGCGGGTAGGTTTCATCAAGGCATCGGCTAAAGATTCTTCGCCCAGTTGCTCGTTGACCATATCGGTATTGGTAACCTCAATGACTTTACGCACCAAAGAATAGCCATTAGAATGCACACCACTAGAAGCAAGTGCAATCAAAACATCACCATCTTGAACGTTCTTGCCAGTGATAACCTCTTCTTCTTCAACCACACCAACACAAAACCCTGCCAAGTCATAATCTTCGTCTTGATACATGCCCGGCATCTCGGCAGTCTCACCACCAATCAATGCACAATTTGACAATTTACAACCATCGCCAATGCCCTTGATGACAGCTTCTGCGGTATCAACATCCAATTTACCAGTAGCGTAGTAATCCAAGAAGAATAAAGGCTCAGCGCCACAGACCAACAGATCATTCACACACATCGCCACCAAATCCTGACCGATGGTGTCATGGCGATTTAGGTCTAATGCCAACTTTAATTTGGTACCGACACCGTCCGTACCCGACACCAACAAAGGTGATTTATAACCCTGTGGGATACGGCAAAGCGCACCAAAACCGCCCAGTCCGCCCAACACCTCAGGGCGAGAAGTTGCCTTGGCGACTGATTTGATACGCTGTACTAGCGCTTCGCCTGCGTCAATGTCTACGCCTGCATCTTTATAGCTTAATGAATTTTGCTGTGTCATGAAAAACCCTTGGATAATATTATTAAACATGATGTCGCCAATTATAGCAAAAAAATCATCTAAAAATCTGATAAAAATCATGATTTATGAAAAATTGTACATTTTTTTTAATTTGTCTGTATTTTTGTCGTCTTTTTCATTATGATATGCACCAACATCTTGATATTACTGATAAATGGTTCTTATGAGAGCATTTTCCATTGACCCTTTTTTTCGTCGTCTGTTCATTGTGACGGCATTATGCTTGTTCTTATACGCATTATGGCTCATGCGTGTGGTCATCGCACCTTTCGCTGCCGCTTTTATTTTGGCATATTTTTTAAACCCTTTGGTTAATATTTTTAGTAAATTCCTACCCAGAATTTTAGCAATCACCGCAGTATATCTGTCCATCAGCCTAACCATTGTGATATTGGTGATTTGGCTTGCACCCATGCTATGGACACAAATACAGCTGGCTTGGGCAGCGATGCCTGAGTTATTAAAATGGTATAACACCACCCTTAGACCCTGGCTTGGGCAATTCACTCATTACCGCATGCTTGAAATCAATCTTGATATGATTTCAAACGAGTTGGCTACTTATGTTCAAGCCAATTATCAAGTGGCCGATGCCCAAACCATCATCAAAAGGATTTTAACTTCTGGTGCAAGTGCCGCTAACAGCATTGGTCTGCTCATCATAATTCCAGTTCTAACCTTTTATTTTTTGACAAACTGGAATGAACGCTTGCAAATTTGGCAAAACGCCCTACCAAGAGATCATGCAGGAAAAATCATCGAGATTGCCCAAGACTGCGATCAAGCACTGATGAATTTTGCCAAAGGTCAATTCACCGTCATGGTGTTACTTGGTGTGATCTATGCCGTACAATTAGAACTGATCGGATTAAAATTAGGATTGATCATTGGTATTGGTGCAGGGATTGCCAGTTTTGTGCCTTACTTAGGCTTTGGGGTTGGCATCATTGCGGCATTTTTGGCAGGGTTTTTTCAGTTTGGTCTTGACTGGAAGCACTTATTACTCATTGCTGGTGCTTTTGGAGTCGGTCAGATTTTGGAAGGTTATGTCCTTCAACCCCTATTACTTGGTAATAAAATCGGACTGTCAGCACTGTGGGTTATTTTTGCCGTACTTGCTGGCGCATCATTATTTGGATTTGTTGGCATGCTCATCGCCCTGCCTGTATCTGCCGTCATCAATGTCTTGTTTCGCCATGCCTATGCCGCCTACCTTGGAAGCGATTGGTATCTGGGGTATAAGCAGCTAAAATTATGGTAGTGGCTTAAATGATTTTTTATAAATCCACAGAATCGCTTGCCAACATTTCCCAAAATGTGCTATATATAGTCAACTTTAAAATGTATAAAATGACTTGATGGATTCATCAGAATATACCAGCATAATGTTAATAATAAAAATCCATCAAGCCCATGTAGGTAATTGTAATTAATGAGTGATTTTATTCAGCCATCGCTTAATCTTGATCTAAAGCAGGATGCCAGCCTTAGTGACTTTCGTGGGGATGGATTCTTGCCCGTATTAAATGCGATACGTGAGCTAGGTCTTGGCAATCTTAGAGAGTTGTTCATCATTGGCGCCTATGGTTACGGCAAGACGCATCTGGCAGCAGCAATATATAGAAACTATACCCGAACCTACAAAAAAAGCGCAATCAGCCTATCGCTTGGCGATATGATCGATAATGACGGTGATGCCAGTGCCTTAGTTGGGCTTGAGATGTTTGATTTGATCATCATTGATGACTTGCATTTAATTCATCGCAGTCGCGAATGGCAAGAAGGCTTATTTCATCTCATCAACCGAGTGCGCGAACAGAACAAGCAGATAGTGTTTTTGGCGAATAATCCTGCGCGCGAGCTTGAGATTGGACTGTTGGACTTGGTTACACGGTTGTCTCTTGCGCCCACTTTCCGCCTACCGACTAACGAAGACATTGATGATAGAAAGGCACTACTTAATTCAATCCTAAAACGTAAAAACTGGCGACTGCCTGAACCGATTTTTGAATTTATGCTAGATAGCGGTCCACGCAATGCTGGTGACATGATTCAAGTATTAGATCAAATCTCGCCCCTGCTGACACACCTATCTCGCGTGCAAGTTCCCAAGAAAACCATCGATGAAGCCAAGAGCATCATCGAAAGAGAGGCGTTTTTACTCGAAATCTCTGAACATAAAATTGACAATTAATTCAACCAATTAAGCAATGACCCAAATTTCACCCTAAAGGAAAAGCTCATGAAAATGCTCACCAAAGCCATCATCGCCTCGCTTGCACTAAGCGCAGCATATGCTCACGCAGAAGTACGCCTACTGGTAGATGATAACATCAAAGTAACCGCCGTTAACGGTCAAGAAGTTCATCGTGGTGCGCTACAACCACTACAAAGAGAATTCAAACTAGAAGCAGGTCGTCATGTCGTCACTGCGCGTTATGATCGTATCTTTGATCTGACTCGCGGTGATCATGATTACCTAAAATCTGGTAACATCACAGTGACAGCAGACCTCCAGGACAACCAAACCTATCAACTGGTCATGCCAAACCAACCAAATAACTACAGCGCTGCCAAAGAATACGTAAAATCACCAACCCTAGCCGTTGCCCATAATGGTCAGGTCATCGCTCAAGAGAGCATCGTTGAAGACCGTACAGGCGTACTAAGTTCAATCACTCAAAGCATCGGTGGCATGTTTGGTCGTAATAATGCAGTAACTTCTAACCAAAAAACCATGGCTGCCTTGAACCGAGCACCTACCACTACAGTGACTGCACCAAGCGCACCAACCCAAGCGCCTGTCGCTCGTGATAACTTAGACGGCTTTATGCAGCTTTGGCTTAACTCTAGCGAAGAAGAGCGCGAGAAGATCCGTCAATGGATTGGTAAATAATCCTATCAAATCTTGCAAATAAGGCTCTTAATGAACCTTATTTTATATCCAAAAAAATAAACTCAATTAAAAAACCATCACAATATTTTGTGATGGTTTTTTAATTGGGATAATCTTAGCTAAGATTATTTTGCCAATACAGATACATAACGGCGGTTGAATTGACCTTTAGTCTCGAACTTCACTACGCCTTCAGTTAGAGCGAATAGTGTGTGGTCGCGACCCATGCCTACGCCTTCGCCTGCGTGGAATTCAGTGCCACGTTGACGAACAATGATGTTACCTGCAACAACGTCTTGCCCGCCAAATACTTTTACGCCAAGCATTTTTGGGTTAGAATCACGACCGTTACGAGTAGAACCTGCGGCTTTTTTATGTGCCATGAGAATGTCTCCTATGTGGATGCTTTATTAGATAAAAGCATCAAATAAGTGGTAATTAAGCGTTGATTGCTTTGATTTTTAGCTCAGTGAACCATTGACGGTGACCTTGCTCTTTGTGATAGTGCTTACGACGACGGTGCTTAACAATGCGCACTTTTTTGCCGCGACCATGTTCTACCACTTCTGCTTCAACGCTAGCGCCAGCAACAACCGGTTGACCAATTTTGATGTCGGCACCATTTACAACCATTAGCACGTCTTCAATCTTCAGCGTTTCACCTTTTTCAGCTTTTAGTAGCTCAACTTTTAGAGTCTCGCCAACGCTAACACGGTGTTGTTTACCGCCACTTTTGATTACTGCGTACATCTACGTTCTCCGTAAAAAACCTGTGTGCCGTGGCTATCCCTTGATAGCTCTTGATAACGAACACGACTAGGACATAAAATAAGGCGGTATTTTATCAAAAAAACAAAGCGCTTACAAGGATAATTTTTAGTTATTTTTTAAATTGTTGAAGCTTTGCGACTGATTCTGACAGCTCTTTGGTGCGATAGCGCTGTTTTAGGCTAAATATCATCACGTCGTCAAGTTTTCTGGTGGTATTGACCGCTCTATCATCTAGAATGATAAAAGCGTGAATGGAGCCGTCTTTTGATACAATAATACGATCTTGCCTTATGGTGTAATCAAAATAAGGCTCACGCTGAATCAGCTCAGCTTGCAATCTCTCTATCGGCGCTATGTGGCGCATTGGGTTATTTAACTTCTTAGGTAAAAAACGGGCTATAAAATACAAAACAATCCCCGCGCCAATAAGTAATATCAGCCAAGTCAACGGGTTATTCATCACTTTAAGAACACCACATCATTATTAAGCTCATTGCCCAAGACACCCCCTGGGTAGTGGATGCGCATCAGATTACCAATCTCGGTAATCAGCGTAGTCAGACCTGCGCCAAAATTGCCTTGTTTACATGCATTTAGCGCATTCTGGGTTAGCTTTAACCATTCTTCATCATCGACCAAATCATCAATGCCACGATCAGCAATAACCTCCAAATCATGTTCACAAACATTCACATAAATCAATACACCTGTATTCTCAGCAGTATCCCAAACGCGGTGCAACCCAAACAAAGCCAAGGCGCGCTCACGGCAATCCATCTCATACGCCTCACCGATGGGTAGGTGATTCTCAATGACAAGATAAATCTCACCGTGATGACCGCGCTCAGCATCTGTAATACTCTGGGTTAGTGATGACTTTAAGTCATCGGTTAGCCAGCGATTGTGAAGCATCGGAATAAAAAAGAGCTGTCGCCACAGTCGAGCAAGGCTTTTGGTTGATTGGATAGTTTGCATAATTAAATCAAGGTTAAAATCATAAAAAATGAAAGGTGCAAAATAGCAACATCGCTAGAGGTGTTACGGGGTTTAATTACCAAGAGCCGCCCGCACCGCCACCGCCAAATCCGCCGCCACCGCCGCCGAATCCGCCTGAACCAAAGCCACCACCGCCGAATCCGCCGCCACCTGTCGGTAATACAACAAAGCCGCCACCACCGCGTCCACCTCTACCACCGCGATCGCCTCCAGACCCGCCTTTGAAGAACAATAGGATCAGCCAAAGCACAATGGCAATCGGTACCACCATGAAGCCAGCACCCGCCATCATGCCCATGAAGCCAACACCGCCAGCTGCGATGGTCGCCCCAAGCACCCTACCGAATATCGATGTCAAAAAGGTACCAAAAATAAAGCCAATAATCAGCAAACCGAACAGCGATACGCTCTCTTCACCAAAATTCTCTTCCTCTTGGATTGCGGCATCAGCGCGTTGCAGCGTCTCAGGGTCAGCGCGCAGACGCTCGCTAATGCTGGCGATACCAGCAGACAAACCCTGCGCATACTGCCCGCTCTTAAAGGCAGGTGTGATGTCTTGGCGAATGATGCGCTTTAGGGCTGCATCAGGTAGCACACCTTCTAGCCCATAGCCTGTCAAGATGTATAAATCTCGATCATTAATCGCAACGACAATTAAAAGACCTTCGTCGGTGTCTTTTCTACCCAGCTGCCAGCGATCAGCAACCGCCATCGCATAGTCAAAGATCGGCATGCCCTCGGTGCTTGGGATGATAACAAGCGCTGCCTGAGCGAGGTTATCATTATATAGTGTGCGCAGCTGGTCGGAGAGATGGGCCTTTTCGCTTGCGCTCAAGATGCGCGCCGCATCCACAACAGGCTCATTTAGAATGAGCTTATCATGGGTGACGCTTGGTGCGCTTGAAGTGGTCGGTGTCTGAGCTGTAGCAACAGCGCCATCATCCGTAGCATCGTCACTCATCTCATCGGTGAAATCACGCACCGATTCAGTCAATGGCGATAACGGCTCGCCTGCCGTTCTTAGCGTGTCGTTAATCGCACCATTACGCGCGACAACGACAGCCGCAAGATCGTCTTCGCTAGCAACCTGAGCGGTGGCAGTTACTGTTGCACTACTCGCTGTGGCTGCCGATGACAGGCAGACACCTAGTAAAGCGGTTGCACTTAGACGAGCCGCTCTATCTAATAGGCTAAATTTAAATTTATCGCTGTTATTTGGCACATTCGCCATTTTATTGTCCTGACGTTGCTGTACCTGTGTTCGTGCCTGTCGCTGTGCCCGATGCGCCGGCGGCTGAACCATTATCAAAATTCACGGTCGGTGCGGTTGAGATTTGGCGCTCATTCTCAACGGTGAAGTTGGCTTTTGAATCCATGCCGAACACCATGGCCGTTAGGTTCGTTGGGAACTGGCGCACGGTAGTATTATAACCTTGGACGTCTTGGATATAACGCTGACGAGCCACTGTGATACGGTTCTCAGTGCCTTCTAGCTGAGCTTGTAGATCTTGGAACATCGCGTCGGCTTTAAGATCAGGGTAACGCTCAGAGATTGCCATCAGGCGAGATAACGCACCCGTCATTTGCGCTTGGGCTTCTTGGTATTGCTTCATCGCATTCGGGTCATTTAGTGTCTCAGGTGTGATCTGGACAGTGCCAGTGGCTGCACGCGCTGATGCTACTTGGGTGAATACTTCTCTTTCGTGCTCAGCATAGCGCTGTACGACAGCAACCAAGTTCGGCACTAGGTCAGCACGGCGCTGATACTGGTTCACCACCTCAGACCATGATGCGGTTACTTGCTCATCTTGGGCTTGCAGGGTGTTATAACCACAACCAGACAGGCTTAGCGAGCTTGCCAATAGTGCAGCAAAGGTAAGTTTTTTGAAATTTTTCATGTTTTTTCCTTATGAATAGAAATAAAGTCACTCTTGGCGTTCAACTTAAGCGGTCTTATGTTAAAAATCGCTAAACTTAGCAGTATAATGACAAGCTTAACCCAAAAATACAAGCAAAACCGTCCAAATCTTACACAAGCACAACACAATCGTTAAACTTGCAAAAACTTTATTGACAAGCCTCAATAAATCGCGCCAAAATTCTTCAAGTTCAAACCAATTAGTATAAATTTCATCCAAAAATCAAGCTTTTTTGTAAAAAAATAGCCCACAATTGAAAATTTTACTGGCAATTGTTGCGAAATTATGGCAAATTGCAACATTAAGTTCACGTCACCTCTGTTTAGTCAATGCTTTATTCTTCATTGATAGTCGTGAATGTCGCTTTTATTTTATATTTTCCAATGGGCTGAGGAATAGTGATGGAAAATTTTATTAATACGTTAAATGGTATTATCTCGAGTCCTGCACTGGTATATCTATGCTTGGGTGCAGGCTTATTTTATTCAATCATGACTCGCTTCGTGCAAATTCGCATGATCCGAGAAATGGTTAATCTGATGTTCAGCAAGACCAAATCAGCTGACGGCATCTCATCTTTTCAAGCGTTTGTGATAGCACTGGCAAACCGTGTCGGTGTGGGTAACATCGCAGGTGTGGCAGCAGCGATTGGCTTTGGTGGCCCTTCAGCGGTATTTTGGATGTGGGTTGTGGCATTCTTGGGCGCTTCTACTGCATACGCAGAAAGTACCCTGGCACAGATCTACAAAGAGCGCGACCCGATCACAGGTCAATACCGTGGTGGCCCTGCTTATTATTTTGAAAAAGGCTTGGGTCAAAAATGGTACGCCATCCTATTCGCCATCGCAGCTATCATCTCTTGCGGCATATTCTTGCCTGGCGTACAGGCGAACGGTGTTGTTAGTGCGGTTACTCGTATCACGGGCGATGGTGCGATGATGAACTTCGCTGGCATTGATGTCGGTACTAACCGTGTTATCGTGATGGCGGTAGTTGTTGCTCTATTAGCAGTGATCATCATCGGTGGTATTAAGCGTATCGCGCGCGTGGCAGAGCTGGTTGTGCCTTTCATGGCATTGGGCTACATCATTCTAGCGCTCATCATCATGGTAACGAACCTTGACAAGATCCCTGCGGTATTTGGGCTTATCATGAGTGACATCCTTAACCCAATGGCAGGCCTAGGCGCAGCGATTGGCTGGGGTGTTAAGCGTGGTGTGTATTCTAACGAAGCTGGTCAAGGTACAGGTCCCCACCACGCAGGTGCTGCAGAAGTTCAGCACCCTGCTCAGCAAGGTCTGGTACAAGCATTCTCAGTATATGTAGACACCCTACTGGTGTGTTCAGCGACTGCCTTTATGATTTTGGCCATGGGCACCTACAACATCCAAAATGAGACAACCAAAGAATTCATCGTTCAAAACGTCGATCCTAGCATCGCTGAAATCGGCACGCCTGCCTTTACTCAGATGGCGTTAGAGACTACTTTTGGTTCATTTGGCAACCACTTCATCGCCGTTGCGATTTTCTTCTTTGCCTTCACTACAATCTTGGCGTACTACTACATCGCTGAAGTGAACGTAGCCTATCTAACGCGTCGCATGAAAGCAAGCACTCAGAAGCTAGGCGTATGGATTCCAAAGATCAGCGTATTGCTGGTTGTGGCTTATGGCAGCTTGAACAGTGCAGGTTATATCTGGAACATGGGCGATATCGGTGTTGGTATGACTGCGTGGCTAAACATCGTGGGCATCCTACTAATGTTTGCATTCCTAACCAAGCCTACACTTAATGCCCTTCGCGACTATGAAGAGCAAAAGAAAGCAGGCGTTACGAACTATACCTTCGACCCTGTTAAGCTTGGCATCAAAGGCGCAACCTTCTGGGAAGATCGCCTAAAAAATAAATAATCGTTGATTGTTCATTAAGCCCTGTTCATAAAGGGCTTAATTTTTGCGCAGAGATTAAGAGATTAAGAGATTAAGAGATTAAGAGATTAAGAGATTAAGAGATTAAGAGATTAAGAGATTAAGAGATTAAGAGATTAAGAGATTAAGAAACCACCATAATTGCTATGGTGGTTTTTAATTATTAGAAATTCGCTAAGGCAGTTTCAAATTCAGCTCGCTTCGTCTGCCCCAGCATGATGTTGTGCAGATTGCCTTTTTGGTAGAATATCAACGCAGGTGGACCCATGAGCTGATAGCGATCCAGTAGCGCGCGACCATCATCAGCGACCTCCGTGATGTCAAATTTAACCACTTGAACGTCATTCAAGGTCTCTGGACGATCCGTGAATAGTTCACGCTCCATGATGCGACATTCCACACACCAGTCTGCCGTCAGATCAATCAGCACCTTATCATGGCTCGCTAGAATCGCATCAAGCTCGTCAATCGTGGTGATGTGCTTGTCAGTATGGGATACCGTTGATGCCTTCATCACAGAAAGCGGTCGCCACGCATCCTTAGCACCCATCGATGCACCTGCCATCAGACACGCAGCCCAAATAAAGCCAGAGACAGCCAACACACGCGCAGGCATCCTAGTCAATCGCCACAGCCATAACGACACGATGATAAACCATACTGCCCACAGTAACAGAACAACAGGCGAGACAAACACACGTTCAATCAATAATAGAGAAACCGCAAGCAGCAGCAGGCCACAGAACTCCTTCACGCGCGCCATCCACGCACCCGCCTTAGGCATCCATTTGCCCTGAGCTGCACCCATCAACATAAGCGGCAGCGACAGACCAATGCCAAGCATGAACAGTGCAAAGAATCCAAACAGCACACTACCACTGACTGACACCGCCGCAAGCGCACCCGCCATCGGTGCTGACACACAAGGCGATACCACCAAAGCCGACAACCCGCCTGCCAAGAAGCTACCGCCAATGCTGCCAAGCTTGTCATCAGCAGCTTGGGATTTGGCTTGTAGCTTATCTCGAATGGCACTCGGCAGGCTAATCTTTAGCATATCAAACATATACAATGCCAACAACGCGAACAATAAAGCAAAGGCGATGAGCACAACGGGATTCTGTAGATAGCCCAAGATATTCACCGTACGACCTAGCCACGCAATGAGAGCACCCAGCAGACCATAAGCAGTCGCGACGCCCACGCCATAGGCGGCAGACAGCGCGAAGGCTTTTTTGCTGTCAATGGTTTTTTGGCGGGCGACGATGTTCGCGACAATAGGAATCATCGGATACACACAAGGTGTAAATGCCAACAAAAGCCCCGCCAAGAACAATAATCCTAACGCCAATACAGGATTCTTATGAATACCAAACGGATCGCTCAGTGTTAGCGTGTGATTAAGCTCGTACTGTCCATCCTGAGGCATGGTTTGGACGACATCATTAGCTGGCGTGCTTGATTCATCTATCACATCATTCTGAACATTAGCATCAGAAGCTATCGCTTCATCGGCAGCAGCTTCATTCTGTTTATCCGCATTGATTGCTTCGTATTGTTGGTCTTGAGGTTCTTTGGCATTATTGTCAGCCACATCTTCAGATGACTTAGCATCTTCTGGCTGATTGGAGGTGATCGGTGCTGCGATGTTTGAGACAGCTTTCTGTTCTGGTTGTGCTTTAGGCTTGGTATCAGCTGCGGCTTTATCAGTCTTTGAATTTGGTATATTGTCGTTAGCAGAGCTTCCTTTAATATCTGCTTGGAATCTCACTATCTCAGGCGGATAGCACAGCCCTGCCTTAGCACAGCCCTGCCAGCGGAGTGCCAAAGACTCACTCACATCCTTAGTCGAACTTAATTTGGCACGGGCGGTCACATCTTCTTCAAATACCGCCACATTCCCGAATGTCGGGTCATCGATCATGGTGGCAGTCTTGTCAAATTGCCACTTACCAACACTGACACCATCAGGCGCTCTCACGCTGATCTTATCACGATAAACATAATGCTTGGGTGTGACTTTGAACGTCGCCACGACCTCATCACCTTCCACACGCACGGCCACATTGAACGCTTCATGTACAGGTAGGAATTTTTGGGCTTTTTGTCCAAATAAAGCAGCAACCCCGCCATCTTGGGCAGTACTGGGCGCTGATACCGTTAATGGCAACACCGCCAACGTGGCGATTATTAAGGAGTTTTTTAGATTGAATGATCGCATAAAACAGTAAAACACAGCAAAAAAACGCATTATAACACCAATATCTATACAAATCGCCAAAAATACCATTATGAAAAAATCGCGCAACAAAAGAGTTACGCGACTCTCTTAATCAATGATGAATCAATCAACATCGACATCTTTGTAGAATGCATCGTGGCGCGATTCTTCAAATTCCACCCAGACTGCACTGACTACCGCCAGTAGTACCGCAAAGCCTAAGCCTAATATCCATGCAAAATACCACATAATTCCCCCTGGTCGTTAATATAACGTATGTTCGTTTTCTTTGATGTATGCTTTGGTGACTTTGCCACGCATGATGGCGTAAGCCCAGCTCGTATATGCCACGACCACAGGCAGGATCAGCACAACCACATACACCATCACCATGAGCGTGAACTGACTAGAAGTACTGTCCCATACAGTCAAGCTAGAACGTGGATCTGACGATGATGGCATATAGAATGGGAATAACGCCACGCCTGCCGTCATGATTACACCAAGCACGGACAAGCTCGATGCGATAAAGGCCAGCAGTGTTTTATTGGCTCTCAATAACACCACCGCAACGAGCGCCATCAAGATGCCCAATACAGGGAATGTCCACAGAATAGGCTGTTCATGATAGTTATTCAACCAAGCACCTAACTCAAGCTTAACGGTCTTTGAGATCGGATCGATCAGCGCATTCTTATCAATGCTGCTCGTGATGACATAGCCATCCATATTCGCCAAAAAGAAACCTGCAATGATAAACAACGCCACCATCAGCACCGATACAATGCCAGTGTAGCGTATCGTTCTGGCTTGGATGTCGCCTACGGTGCGATGCGCCAAATACGTACCGCCCTGCATAATAAGCATCGTCGCACTGACCAATCCGCAAAGTAGCGCAAATGGATTTAACAGCTCAAAGAACGACCCCGTATAAGTCGATACCAAGCTATTATCAAAGCCAAAAGGCACGCCTAAGAACAAGTTACCAAACGCCACGCCAAAGACCAAAGCAGGGGTAAACGAACCAACAAACAACCCCCAGTCCCATGCCGTGCGCCAGCGATCATCCTTAACCAGACTGCGATATTTAAAGCCAACAGGGCGAAAGAACAACGCCCACAGCGCCGCCATAAGCGCCCAATAAAAGCCACTAAATGCCGTGGCATACACCAATGGTAATGCCGCAAATATCGCACCACCTGCGGTAATGAACCATACTTGATTACCCTCCCAGTGCGGTCCAATGGTATTGATAATCACACGACGCTCTTCATCCGTCTTACCCACGAAAGGTAAAAGACTACACACGCCCATGTCATGCCCATCCATGATGGCAAAACCAATAAGCAGCACGCCTATGAGCAGCCACCAGATGAGTTTTAGAGTTTCATAATCAAATAACATGGCTACACCTCTTTATGCTCGCTCGGATTGATGATGTTCGGACTTGTCTTCTCGCCATAATAGCGACCCGTGCCCAGACTGGCAGGACCCAGACGCACGTATTTTTGTATGAGATAAATCTCTACAATGAATAGCGCCGTATAGAACACTACGAAGCCCGTCAATGACCAAATCACATTCAACACATCGATGTTCGACACAGACAGATGAGTTGGTAAGATGCCATACACCGTCCACGGCTGACGACCATATTCCGCCACGAACCACCCTGCTTCTGCCGCGATCCAAGGCGCAGGCAACATGATGACAGCGAACTTGAGCAGCCAAGGCTTCTGCGTGAACGTGCCTTTGATCGTGTAAAATAGGCTTAATGCGAATAGCACCAAAATCAAGAAGCCAAGTCCTACCATCACACGGAACGACCAAAACATCGGCGTCACTCTAGGAATGGTATCATCTGTCGCCTGTGCGATCATCTCTGGCGTCGCCTGCGTGACATCGCTTGTGTATTTCTTAAGCAGTAACCCAAAACCCAGATCGTTCTTGTTCTTCTCAAAGCTCTCCAGCACCGCCGGATCAATCACACGTCCTGCACTCTTATCCTCGCGCATTTGATCAAGAGAGCTTACGGCGACGATGCCATTTTTGATTCGCTCTTCGTTGATTTTTTTGATGTCATGAATGCCTAGAATCTGCTTATCAAACGAACGCGTACCGATGATTCCCATGGCATATGGAATGTGTATCGCCCAGTCATTCTTACCTTCCGACTCATTAATGTCAGCAACCAGATTAAAGCTGGCAGGTGCAGGCTCGGTTTCCCACATCGCCTCCATGGTGGCAAGCTTGGTCTGCTGAGCCAATCCGATCGAATAACCCGACTCATCACCCAGCACGATCGTACTACAAATAGACGCAAAACCAAAGGCAGCTGCCACATGAAAGCTGCGCTTGGCAAATTCTACATCTCTTTTTTGTAGCAAATACAATGCCGAAATTGCCAATACAAAAACCGCACCCACCACATAACCTGCTGACACCGTATGCACGAACTTATTTTGTGCATCAGGGTTTAGCAGAATCTGCGTGAAGCTCGTCATCTCCATGCGCATCGTTTCATAATTAAACTCCGCCCCCACAGGATTTTGCATCCAGCCATTCGCCACCAGAATCCACAACGCAGACAAATTCGTCCCAAGTGCCATGAAAATTGTGGTAAACAAATGCTGCACACGACTCATTCTTTCCCAGCCGAAGAAAAACAACCCCACCATCGTCGATTCAAGAAAAAACGCCATCAAACCCTCAATGGCAAGTGGCGCACCAAAAATATCACCCACATAATGCGAATAATACGCCCAGTTGGTACCAAACTGAAACTCCATCGTGATGCCTGTCGTTACCCCAAGTGCAAAATTAATGCCGAATAACTTCCCCCAAAATTTCGTCATGTCACGCCAAACCTGCTTACCTGTGATGACATACACCGACTCCATGATGACCAGTAGCCATGTCATGCCCAGCGTCAAGGGAATGAATAGAAAATGAAACAGCGCCGTCACTGCAAACTGTAGCCGTGATATATCCACCAAATGCTCAGTAATCATATCGCACCCATTTTATTAAGACAAAGACAACATGATTATACAGTATATAATAACCATATTGAATAAATCTTAGTCAAATTTGGCAAAAAGCTCAATCATCACACACTAAAACAAAAAGCCCATCCCGTAGGATGAGCTTTTTTAGTATCTAAATTCTAAATCAGGTTAGAATTTGTATTCGATACCACCACCGATGCCGTATGCATTGGCTTTGTTACCATCTGCATCAGCTTTTAGGTTAGTACCTTCAGAACGTTGGTATGCACCGTAGATGTGACCAGTGGTTGCTTTGTTGAATACATATTTACCACCAACAACGGTACGGAATACTTCAGCGTCTTTGTTGCCTTCGTAGTTGTCAACGAAGTCTAGCTGACCATAAGTAGTCCAAGGAGTTTGAGCTACTTTGTAGTTAGCAGAAGCAGTGAATGCATTTTCGTTGTCATCAGTGCTGTAGTCAGTGTGCTGATATAGACCACCTAGAGTCAATACTGGGCTAGCAGCATAAGCACCGCTTACACGGATAGCTTGTAGGTTGTTATCTTTAGCTGCTTGACTTGCTTTGATGTAAGTAGCACCTACTTTGTAAGGAGCGTTGGTTGGCTCATACTTAACACCAACACCAAATGCGTCGCCTTTTAGGTTGTCAGTAGATTTGTTCTCATCTAGCGCATACATACCCATGAATTGTAGGCCGTTACGCTCTGGTGAGAAGTAAGCGAATGCGTTGTTTGCACGTCGTGCGCTGAATGAAGCTAGAACGCCGTCACCGCCAACTGGACGACCAGCTGTTACGTTAGCGTAGTCAACATAGTCATCAATAGTAGTTAGACGACCAGCTACTAGTGTACCGTATTGCTTGTTAGCAAGACCTAGATAAGTATCACGGCTTTCCCAGTTACGAGCAGCGTCAGAGTCGATGTCAACACGATATTCTAGTTGGTAAACTAGGTCAGTGTTTTGTGTTAGTGCTTCAGAGCCTTTAAGACCGATACGAGAAGCGTTAGAGTTTAGTTGAGTGCGTGAATCTTTAGCGGCACTGTTGCTGTTACCGTCTTGAACGTCAAGAGTAAGGAATGCTTTACCATATACAGTTGGGGCAGCTTGTGCAGCTGTGATAGATAGAGCAGCGACGGCTGATGCTAAAAGTAGTTTTTTCATGGGTTTCTCCACATTACATTTTTTAGTTTGGGTCGCTAAAGCTGCGCCCAATGCAGAACTTGATTATTTAAAATTTAAAACAAGCCTGCGAGGTTATTTTACGAAATAAAGAATCTGGTTCGTGACTTATTGAATTGTAACAACTCAGAAAAGACCTTTGCCAGATCCACATTTCATTTATAGAATACCAACTTTGTCATATTTTGCAACACCTTTAACCAAAAAATTTTTAAATTTTTCTGATGTTTTTTAATTTTTTATTATTTTTCATATAGTTATTTATTTATCAAGCCTTCAAAATTTTGTTAATATAGAGATATATTATTATTATCATTAGTAAATTAGTGTCATTATTGTGCAATATTGTACATTTTTTGAGCAATATTCACACCTTTTTCACCCAAAAAATATGTTAAAATGGTCATCACGCTGTAACATTATTAAGCTAGCTTAAGCCAATATTTACACAGAGAACACAAATGTTTACACAAATATTCATTGATAGATTGATTAATTTTTTTGAACATTGAGACGATCATGACCGACACACCAATGAACGACATCCTAAACCCAGATGCGACCATCGCCCCTGAAGACGATTTACAGAACATTACCACGCGCGCCAAAGCCACCACCGACATCAGTCACATTCATGAGTTCCTAGGTGCGCGCACATCGGATAAATGGCTGAGCGCCGCTAAGGACAACCTACCCCTACTCATGCAAGACCACGCCAACTGCGAGAAGAAGGCAGCAGGAACGGCGATGAATTTGATCTTTCGTTATGAGTTTCATCGTGAGCTACAGGAGCGACTGGCTCAGCTGGTTCGTGAAGAGATGCTACATTATGAACAAGTGCTGACATTAATGAAAGAGCGCGGCATTGAATGGTCATATTTGTCAGCAGGTCGCTACGCCAAGGGTCTACTTAAGCATAAGCGCACGTGGGAGCCTGCTGCGATGGTTGATGTGCTGATCATCGGTGCGTTCATTGAGGCGCGTTCGTGTGAGCGGTTCTCGGCGCTGGCGGATGTGATTGACGATGAGAAATTGGCACGTTATTACAAGTATTTACTAAAGTCAGAAAGTCGCCACTACGAAGACTATCTGCGCTTAGCACAGTCCATCACCGATGAGAGCATCGATGAGCGTGTTGCATTCTTCCGTGAGGTCGAGGCGGAGCTGATCGATTCGCCCGATGGCGAGCTACGCTTCCATAGTGGCGTGCCCGACTTTATATAATACGTATGACTGATTGGCTTCATGCGTAATCACACCACCCACTAAAGGATAAATACCATGAGACAGCCCATCTATACCGCAGAAGATGTGCGCCTGTGGGAACAGCGATGGTTCGATCAGGATAATTCATCCTTTGGGCTGATGTGTCAAGCCGCCCTGCTGATGGCGCACCACATCATAGACATCGCCTATGATGCAGACAGCATCTGTGTGTGGTGCGGCACGGGTAATAATGGCGGTGATGGGCTGATGATTGCTAGATATTTGCATGATTTTGGCTTTGACGTGACGGTCGTCCTGCCTAACCCGCCCACCACACCAGACGCCGATCGCGCCCTAGCACAGACGCAAATGACGAGCATTCTTATCAGCGATGATATTAACAACACCCCGCCTGCCGACATTCAGATAGATGCCATATTCGGCATTGGATTGTCTCGTGCGCTCGATGAAGATTATCAGGCACTCATTCATCGCTTCAATGACAGCCAAGGGCTAAAAATCTCTGTCGATGTACCCAGCGGACTGCATGCTAATACAGGCATCGCCCTGCCCGTCTGCGTGCGTGCTGATGTGACACTCTGCCTGATCGGTCTTAAGAGCGGTCTGTTTGGGTCTACCAGTAAGGATGCAGTAGGTAGAGTCATCACCGTGCCACTTATCCCGAATGATGGTGCGATTCGCCCCATCGCTCATCTCGTTGACACTCCGCCGATATTACCTCCGCGCAAGCATACTGCCCATAAGGGTGACTTCGGTTCTGTGATGGTCATCGGCGGTCATCCACACATGGGCGGTGCGGTCATCATGTCAGCAGAATCAGCAATGGCGACGGGCGCAGGACGTACCACCGTCTTGACACACGTTAATCATCATTCAGCGATCCTATCACGCTCGCCCAATCTCATGCTTGGTGATATTGATGATGCCGATGCTTTGGACAGCTTAGCTAAGATGGATTCGGTGTGTTTCGGGATGGGATTAGGCCGCGATGGATGGGCAAAGCAGACCTTCAAGCGTATTTTTGACCATCTACTTGCCAATATGGCAAATAAAGCCGTCATATTAGACGCAGATGCACTGTGGCATTTAGCGACCTATCCAATGCAATGCAAACTACCCCAAAAATGGGTATTAACCCCGCACAGTAGCGAAGCCGCCAGACTGCTAGACACCGCCGCGCAGGCCATCGAAGATGATCGATTCGCCGCCATTCACGCCCTGCAGCACACCTATGGCGGTCAGTGGGTGCTTAAAGGCGCGAATAGCCTAGCGCTAGACCACACAGGCACACTTGAGATCTGCACACTGGGCAACGCTGGCATGGCGACAGCAGGTATGGGCGATGTGCTAAGTGGTATGATGGCAGGCATTCTGGCGCAGTATGACACCAGCCCGATGACAGCTGTCACTCTGCACGCCCACGCAGGCGACCTACTCGCCAAAGATGGCACTCGTGGACTCTTTGCCCATCAGATGCCACACGCCATTAGGCAAGCGGTTAATCTAAAATAAAAAACCGCTTATTCTAAGCGGTTTTTTATTTTAGATTAAATACATTAGTTCATCAGCGTGGCAAATCAAATAACAAAAATTCTGCAAATTCGTCACTTTGGGCGATGATTTCACTTTCATTAATTATCGCTGCCGCATCGCCTGCTTGATACTGCTCGCCACTTATCACAACAGACCCTTTGGCGACTTGTAGCCAGTAGGCTCTACCTTTGTCAAGGCTTACGATTTGCTCGCCGTCCAACTGATACCGCCACAGTTTCACGTCTTGATACACCACAAACGACCCACTCTCCCCTGTGGGCGATAGGATTAGCGTACCGCCCATGTACTCATCAAACCTTGCCTGCTCATAGCGTGGGGTTACGCCCATGCGGTTGGGCATTATCCAGATTTGGTACAAATGTAGCTCGTCCGTGTCGCTCGGGTTGAACTCCGAATGACGCACGCCCGTCCCTGCCGACATGAGTTGAAACTCGCCTGCTGGCACGGTCTGGCTGTTGCCCATGCTGTCCTTGTGAGCGACCGCCCCCGACAGCACATAGGTCAAAATCTCCATGTCCTTGTGTGGGTGCATACCAAAGCCCATGCTCGGGGCTATCCAGTCTTCGTTGATGACTCTGAGGGCAGAAAAGCCCATAAAATTGGGGTCATAATAATCAGCAAACGAAAAACTATGGCGACTTGTCAGCCAACCATGCTCGGCAAAACCACGTTCGTGCGATAATCTGGGTATAATCATAAAAATACCTGATGTTTGTTAAAATTTATCCCATTATAAATTTTTAAAAATAAGAAATAAATAGCAGTTTTGTTGATGTATATTTTCTTAATGGGAAAAATAAAACACGCTTGTTAATCTCACCTAAATTAATTATGATAACCCCACACTTTTTAGGAAATTATCATGAATATCAAACCCCTTATTTTTACCCCATTGCTTTTGCCTTTGTCTGTTTTAGCGTGTGAAAAACCAAAGGTAACAGGGTATGATGATGTTGGTTGCCTGCACAGCGGTTTGGCAAAGGTAGAACAAAATGGGAAATACAGGTTTGTACATAAGACAGGCGAGCTGATTATTCCTGTCGAGTAGATTGGATTTGGTATTTTTTAGAAGATTTGGCGGCAGTGAGTCAAAACAACAAATACGGCTTTATTGACAAAACAGGTAAGGTTGTAATTCCTTATCAATATGATGATGTTCGGGGGTTTGAAAATGGTGTGGCAAAGTATCACTAAATGGTGAAATCATTTTTGGTGAACCCTTTTATATAGACAAAACAGGCGAACGCATTGATTAAAATAAAGCACCCAAGTGGGTGCTTTTTAAGTCACTTCAACAGCCACAGTATCGCCATCGGCAGCCAAACCGCCGTTACCAAGCCGTTGATGGCAAGCCCGAAGGCAGCATATCGCCCTGCGGTGGGGCTGATTGTCCATGCCTCGACCGTACCAATGGCGTGAGCGACCAAGCCAAGCGCCAAGCCTTTTGCTCTGTCGTCCGTGATGTTTTTGAACAAAATTCGGCAAACCCCCGCCCCCAAAATCCCCGATACGATGATGATAAGATTCGCCATGACAAGTGGCGCATCGATGATCTGAGCGACCGACAAGCCCACAGGCGTGGTCACCGAACGCGTGGCGAATGACAGAATCGTATCCATATTTAGCGCGAACAAATAGGCAAGCAGCATCGGCACGATCGCCCCAACTAAGCTTGCCATGACGACAATGATAGACAGCTTTTTGACAGGCAAGCCCTTAAAATCCATACCTGCCAAAGGCACAGCAAGCAGAACGGTGCTATACCCAAGCAAGCGATCAAAGACAGGTCTGGCGTTGGCATAGTAGGTATTATAAGGCAGCTGAATGACTGTGAGAATGAGAAGCGTCAGCACAATGGCGATGATGATCATCGGTATCCCACGAAAATAACGGTTGATATATCGCAAGACATACTTCGCCCCGATGTGAGCAATGAGCGTAACGACAAAGGCAATCAGAATGGTGGTGCTGTCAATGGTGATGTTATCCATGACTCACCCCCTGTCCTTGGCAGCGTTGTCTTGATCGTTGTTTTTGAGCCATTTTTGGGACAATTTGGCAAACGCCCACAGCGGTATCACGGTGCTAAGTACGATGACCGCCGACACGGCAAGCAAGTCCGACCCAAGCCCAAACAACAAAATCCCCGCTCCTGCCGACACGGGTAGAAAGGCGAACCCACTGTCCACCAGTAGCACGCTAGACGATGATGATAGCCAATTTGGCAAACCACCCTTAATGAACCGCACGCCCATCAGCACGACAAAGAGTGACACCAGACCAACAATATTGGTGGCGGTCGGCATGCCAAAAGCAGTGCAAACGACCAACGCAAGCTCGCGCACACCAATAACGATAATAACAGTAGCAAGCATGCCCAGCCAGAAAGTCTGCGACTTGGTCAAATATGGGGATTTCATGGTCGTCCTTGTAACGAATTAACTTTTATTAAAGCACTATCTATTCACAAGGTCAAGCCGTGATCGGTCCACTTTATAGAAATGTTCGGTATTTTCTGAGAGAATGAAATATCATTAATGGTTTAAAATGAGTGCGAAGATTTCATAATCCGTGAGAAAAGTGTAGATCTAGCAGTCGATGGTGTACTTATGGCCTAAAAATAATATTGGATTTTGTTTAAGAGCCTAATCTAAGATTTGCTTTGTGGAGCAATATCTGCCAAAATACAAATCGCTACATACACCCTTTTTAAAAGCACGATTTTTATGGCCCTTTTGTAACATACAAATTTGAGATTCAACATATTTATTATCAGACATGTTTACAAATCCAATATTTTCACATCCTCGCTCTTCCACATCACTTTTAATTAATTCATCATTAACATTCTTTTTGTTTGGTTTGTAAAAATATGACCGGCTTTGTGGTGGTGGTCGCATTGACCTAGCTAGGCAACCTGTTAAGATGCAAAGGCTTAAAACACATAAACAAAACTTTTTGATTGCTTGCTCTTTTGTTGTTTTGTTTATCTTAGCAAATCACAGAGTGCGTATTACTTACCACTTACCACTTACCAAAACCACGCCCTACAAACAAAACGGGTCTAAATCATCATTGTGATCTTTATCATCATTCGCCTTAACTTCCACCTTTTCAAACTCTTCCAATTCTGGCAAAAATTGGCTTGCCTCGTGTGGCGGCAATACGTCAAAGGCATTAAAATGATATTTACCAAGCAATTCTTTTAATTTAGCTTTAGCAAGGCGAACGGTGAGCATCTCATGCCCTGTATCGTCAAATTCGCTATGGGTGATGACCCCAAGCTCATGCAAGGTATTTTTAAATTGTCCTGCGTGATAGGGTAAGGTGAGCGTAAAGTCGGACAGTCCGCCCACCAATAGCTCTTGCACGGCTTGAGTGAGTTCGTCCATGCCTAAGTTTTCACGAGCAGACACATAGACACGGTGTGGCACGCCTTGTTCTTTGTAGTGAATGGTTGGCATCTCATCGGTGCGGTCAATTTTATTATGCACCAGTAGTACAGGAGCAGTCACACCAATCTCATCAAGCACCGCATTCACCGCATCAATCTGCTCGTGCATCTCGGGGCTACTGCTGTCAATGACATGAAGCAGTAGGTCGGCCTCTAGAGTCTCTTCTAGCGTGGCATGAAAGCTCTCCACCAGCTCATGGGGCAGATGACGCACAAAGCCCACCGTATCAGCAAGCACAACATTGCCCACGCCCGCCCATTTAACCTTACGAAGTGTCGGGTCTAGCGTGGCGAACAGTTGGTCAGCGGCGTAGATATTGTCATTGGCAAGGCGGTTAAAGAGTGTGGATTTGCCTGCGTTGGTGTAACCGACAAGCGACACGGTCGGCACGTCTGATTTTTGGCGCTTGGCGCGTCCTTGCGAGCGGGTTTGTTTGACTTTATCGAGCTTGTTTTTGAGCTGATTTACCCGAATTTGCAAAAGTCGTCTGTCCGTCTCCAGCTGCGTCTCCCCCGGCCCTCGAAGTCCGATACCGCCCTTTTGACGCTCTAGGTGCGTCCACCCACGCACAAGGCGAGTGGCAAGGTGCGACAGCTGGGCAAGCTCCACTTGCAATTTACCTTCATACGTTCTGGCACGCTGGGCAAAAATATCCAAAATCAGCCCCGTGCGGTCTAGCACACGGCACTTAATCAAGGCTTCTAGATTTCTCTCTTGGCTTGGGGTTAGGTCGTGGTTAAAGATCACGATGTCCGCTTCATGACGCGCCACCGCCTGGGCAATCTCGTCTGCCTTGCCCGTGCCGACAAAATATTTGGCGTGCGGCTTGTTCCGTCCACCTGTGATGATGTCAAGCTCATTCGCTCCTGCCGAATGCACCAGCAGGCGAAACTCTTCTAAATCATCAGGGTCAATCATCTCACGTATGTCAAGATGTACCAAAATGGCGTTCTCTCCGCCGTCATGTCGGTCAAAATATTGCAAAAGCTGTCCTTTGTGATTTCAATGTTATCTGTGGTAGATTGTGGTATGATAGCCAAATTTCAAGGTAGGATCATACGATGACTATACTGCATTTTAATCATAAAACCCTTGACCTATCCACCCCTAGAATCATGGGCGTGCTAAACGTAACGCCCGATTCATTTTCAGACGGCGGACGTTTTAACAGCATAGACACTGCCCTACGCCATGCCGATGAGATGATACGCTGGGGCGTGGACATTATTGACATTGGCGGAGAGTCCACTCGCCCCAACGCCCCAAGCGTAGCAACCGAGACCGAGCTTGATAGGGTTATCCCTGTGGTACAGGCCTTACAAGCGGAGTTTGGCAAAGATGTGTGGCTATCGCTTGACACGAGCAATCCTGTCGTCATGGAACAAGGCATTCATGCAGGGGCGGACATGGTTAATGATGTACGTGGACTTCACCGAGATGGGGCATGCGATGTGGTTGCTCGCCTTGATTGCCCTGTGGTTATCATGCACTCACGGGGCGAACCTGATACGATGACCCAAACCATGAACAGCCTTGCCAATTATGATGATGTGGTGCGTGAAGTCATCAGCGAGTTAGATAGAGACATTCAGAGAGCCCTAAACGCAGGGGTCAGACGTGAAAACATCGTGATAGATGTGGGCATGGGTTTTGCCAAAAATCACGCTCATCACATCACGCTTATGCAAAGCTTGGATACTATCATCGCTCATTTTGGCTTGCCCATGCTCTTTGGTGTATCCCGTAAGCGATTCTTAGGCGAGATTTTAAGTACATTTGCCCCCGCTCAAGACCACCTCCCAACCGACAGAGACGTGATAGGCACGGTTGCTCACCTGCTTGCCATTCAAAAGGGGGCAAGTATTGTCAGAGTGCATGATGTCGCTCACATGGCGCAGGCGATAAAGATATGGCAGATGGTCAGCTGATTATGTTTAAGTTAACTTTTTTGGGTACGTCCAGCGGCATCCCCACCAAAAGACGTAACGTCTCCGCCCTTGCCGTCGAACTACCCGCCAGTGAGCAAGAAACCACCAATCATCGTGCGCCTTGGCTACTGATCGACTGCGGCGAAGGCACACAGCATCAGCTCATGTACACCAAGCTACGCCTTAGTAACTTGCGCGCCATCTGCATCACTCATGTGCATGGCGATCATTGCTATGGCTTGGCGGGCTTATTGGCAAGCCTTGCCATGCATGGGCGCACCACTGCGCTGACCATCATCGCACCTAAGGGTGTTTTTGCGTTATTAGACGCTTATGTCGCCCATACCGAGCTTAGATTAAGTTTCGCCATCGAGCGTATCATCGTTGAACATGATCAGCCGACCACCCTGTCATTGGACAATCAAACCCTCAATATCAAGACCACCGCTCTATCACACCGCTGTCCTAGTTATGCGTTTATCATTAAACAAGCCATACATCAACATAAGCTGAACATTGACAAGCTCGTTAGCGATAACATCCCCAAGCACTTTTGGCATCAGATATTCAAGACCAATCTACCGCACCAGCCCATACGTATCAATAATGAATCCATCATCCCAAATGAATACATTGAGCAGATGGACATCAAATCCAAGATCGTCATCGCTGGCGATAATGACACACCAGAACTTTTGACTGATGTGATCCATGATGCTGATGCTCTGGTTCATGAAGCGACCTACACACAGGCGATACTGGATAAGGTGCTGTCTCGGACAGGCGAAAGCAGCTTCGACCCACAGCACAGCAGCGCCAAGATGGTGACGCAATTCGCCCAGCGTGTAAAACTTCCTAATCTTATCCTGACGCATTTTAGTGCCAGATTTGCGCCTTTTTATGAGCCAGATAACCCTGCCCCTAACATGGGTCATGTCGCACAGGAGATCAGTCAGCACTATCAAGGGTACTGTGTATGCGCCGAAGACTTCATGTCCATACTCATTAATGACAAAAACATGAAAATCATGAAAAAATAAAATAATATAAATCAATATCTTATGTTATTTTTATAAAAGTTTTATAAAAAAATACTTGTCAACTTCCAAAAAATGTATATAATACGCCCATCAAGACGACATCGACAGATGGTCTAGATAGACAACTTGGGGACGTGGCGGAATTGGTAGACGCACTGGATTTAGGTTCCAGCGCCGCGAGGTGTGAGAGTTCGAGTCTCTCCGTCCCCACCACATTTTAAGAACCGATGATGATTCATCGGTTTTTTATTTTAATAAAACACTTGAAAAATCATAAAATCTTAGTATAATAAACGCTCGTTTCGGGCCTATAGCTCAGTCGGTTAGAGCAGAGGACTCATAATCCTTTGGTCCACAGTTCGAGTCTGTGTGGGCCCACCAAATTAAACCCTTTAAAGTCGATGCTTTAAAGGGTTTTTATTTATTTGATTTAATTAGCTATAATTATAATATTGATCAGCACTGATCGCATCGGGAATGGGGTTATTCAGTAGCGCCAAGGTTTCACGCTCCATCAGTCTTACCATGGTATCTAGCGGCAGGTCATTATCCGCTGTACCAAACGGCTCTTCTAGCTGATAACTAAGCTCATCAAGCCCAAGCAAAAGATAGGATAAGAAACCCACCAAAAATGGCGTCCAAATCCCCATAACCGACTCCAGCCCAAATGGCAACATCCAACAAAAACAAAATACCGCCCGATGCAGCAGCACCGAATACGGAAAAGGCAGTGGCGTGCTGGCGATACGATCGCAGCCTGCTTGAATGCTACCCATCTCTACCACATGACGCTGAACGCTGGTATAGATGATATCTGTCATGCTGCCTGACTTGACTGCATCCATCAGACGCAGCTGCATCCGCTCAAGCACCAGCTGCGGTGCATTGATATGCTGATTAAATCGATCTATCTCATCTTGGTCGATCGGATGATAATGGGTGAACTGCTCAATACTCGACGACTGTCCGCGCAGACGATTGCGCAGCAGACCAATAAATATCAACATGTCAGTTAGCAGCTTATCTCTTTGATAAGGTTCGAGAAAATGACTGTCGCGGGTTAGATGTCGCGTATTAGCGATCATCGCGCCCCATAGCTTTCGCCCTTCCCACCATCTGTCATAGCAGGCGGTGTTACGAAACCCCAAGAATATCGACAACACCACCCCAAATACAGTAAAACCCACCGCAGGCACGCCCGTGACGGTATACACCTTATAGTGGGTGAGCATCCATGCCACCATAGACACTGCCATTAAGATGAGCACCATGGGTAGCACTTTTGGCAGTATCGTGCCACGCCAGACGAACAATAGCTTTAGGCTGTTACTTTTATCGCGTACTATCATGGATTATTTTAGGACAGAAAGCGGATCGATGTAGCTGGAATTACGAGAAATACGAAATTCAAGCAATGCCGCACCATCAGGCTGAGCACGCATGCTTGCGATCTTTTGACCTGCTTGCACGGTCTGACCTGACTTAACTTCTGCATTTTGGATGTGGAAATAGTTACTCACAAAGCCATCTGTATGAGCAATTGCGATCATTGCACCATCGATGTTACCATCAGCATGAATCACCGTTCCCGAGCGGCTCGCCAGCACTGCATCGCCGCCACGACCCGAGAACCACATGCCCTGACTGGTGACACTTTGACCATTAATGGTGGTCGTACCATAACGACGAACCACAGGGTTACTGCTGCCCACAGGATAGAGAAACTGCATCAGACCCGCACTACCCACTGATAGTGGTGCATTAGCAGCAGGTGGCGGTGTGTAGCTTGGCGCAGGTGTTGGCAGCGGTGTGGTCGCACGAGGTAGCGTACTTGCCACAGGTGTAGGCGCTCTGGTTGTGGTCGGTGCTGGTGCTCTTTGGGCAGATGGCGTTGGGGTTCTGCCAGCTGTATCGCCTTTACCCTGCCATAGGATTAAGTATTGCCCTGTATAGATGGTGTACTTAGAATCCAATCCATTCATTCGCCCAAGTTCACGCCAGTCAAGCCCATAACGCTCTGCAATCTTACTAACAGTATCGCCCTGCTTTACCATGTAGCGATTTGGTACACCGCGGCTATTGGTCACGATTTTTTGATTGCTCGCACCACCATTGTAAGTTGGCTTGCTTGCACAGCCTACAAATGTCAAAGCACCACACGCACTGATCAATAGCGCGGTAGCTTTTAGGGGTGCCATGAGTGAGTTTGTTGTTTCTTTGTGGGCGACATCCATCACAATAACCTCTTTATACAGCTTGATGATTTATTTTGGCAAAATTATAAACAAAATCCAGATAAACATAACCGCCCAATTTGGGCAAAGTTTATTGTAACACAACCATAAAAAACATGAAAACCCATCACAGGACAGGTTTTCATGTTTTTGTTAAAAAAAGATTAATTAAAACAATTGTTTACAATTTAGCAAAACCAATCATTTAACCTTGAGCGAGATTCGGCTGTTCGCTACGCTTAATGAATGCATAGATCACGCCCGTTACGACAGAGCCCACCGCAATCGCCACCAGATACATCAAGGGCTGCGACACAAAAGGAATCACGAACAATCCACCATGAGGCGCCTGCAAGGCAATGCCAAGACCCATCGAGATCGCGCCTGTGAGCGCACCACCGATGAGTGAGGCGATGATCACGCGTGCAGGGTCTGCCGCAACGAACGGAAGCGCGCCTTCAGAGATGAAGCACAGACCCAGTACAAATGAGGCCTTACCCGCATTGCGTTGGTTTTCATTGAATCTACGGCGAGCGATCCAAGTTGCGATCGCCATGCCAATCGGTGGCACCATACCAGCCGCCATCGCGGCAGCGATTGGGGTATAGACACCTGAAGCAATCATACCCACAGAGAAAGTATAAGCTGCTTTATTGATAGGACCACCCATGTCCGCACACATCATCAAGCCTAGGATGATGCCTAGAATGATGGCGTTGATCTCACCCATGGATTTTAGCCAATTGGTCAGCATCTCCATCAGTGCCGCCACAGGTGGGTTAATGGCATAAACCATCAACAACCCCACGATGAGCGAACCTAGTAAAGGCAAAATCAGAATGGGCTTGAGCGCAGAGAGGCTTGGCGGCAGCTTAATGGCGTTATTTAGGAATTTCACCGTATAGCCCGCTAAGAAACCAGCAACAATACCGCCCAAGATGCCTGCGCCGGCTGTCGTAGCCAGCATACCACCAATTAGACCCACCGCCAAACCAGGGCGATCCGCGATTGAGAATGCCACATAACCTGCAAAGATAGCAATCATCAAATGAAATGCCGCGCCGCCACCGATGTCCATCAATGCTTTTGGCAGACCAAAGGCGATCGCTTGATCCTTAAATGCTTCCACACCGAACATGAACGACATGGCGATCATCAGACCACCTGCCACCACAAGTGGTAGCATGTGCGACACACCGGTCATCAGATGCTTATAGATGCCTTTTTTGTCATCAGCATCTGCCGCCTGTGCAGCGTTCGCCGCACCGCCTTGATAGATTGTCGCTTGACTTAATGCCTTATCAAATTCCTGCGCTGTCTTCTTTAGGGCAAGCCCCGTTGAAGTGCGGTAAATTCTCTTGCCTTGGAATTTTGACAGATCAACATCGATGTCTGCCGCCACGAACACCAGATCAGCAGCAGCCACCTCATCAGCGGTGATGGCATTGCCAGCACCCACCTGCCCGCGAGTCTCAACCTTGACATTCCACCCTTGAGCCTTGGCATGCTTCTCGATCGCTTCTGCTGACATGAAAGTATGCGCCACCCCTGTCGGACAAGCTGTTACCGCCACGACATTAAACGGCTTATTAGATGGCGATACAGCACCTACAGCACTCGTAGATTCTTGAGCTGATACAGGTAGTAGTTGATTCAGATAATCATCTTGGTCAAATTGCGCTTCATCTAAGGCATCTTGATTCAGATAAATGGTCTTGCCTTCGACAGCCTGACGATCACCAATGATGATCTTGTGCGCATGTGTTGCCTTATCATCAAGACTTACCGTGGCAGGAACCGCTCTGTCTTGTAGCGCCTTTGCCAGTTTCTTGGCAAGCAGCAGCGAATATGCTGTTCCCTGCTTTGGGAAAATCACATAAGAGGTGGATAAAAATTGCATGAAATTTTCCTACATTAGGATAACAATATCAGTCTCAAGGCAGCAGTTTAACTTAAAACCACCAAGAAACCATTAAATAAATCTAATCATCAGCGACCTGACGAACTTGAACCTGTGGCAGCAGTCGGGACAATTCTTCATCATTCGCCGCGCGAAAGCCAACAATGCTCACCGCATAAGCTGATAAGGCGGTCGCACGCGCCAAAGCAGTCAAGGCATCTAAGCCTTGTAATAGCCCGGTCATCATTCCTGCCACCAAGGTATCGCCTGCACCTACCGTGCTAACAACGGTCATTTTTGGTGGTGTCGCCTGATATACCTTATCACCAGCGAACCAGTTCACGCCTTGGCTGCCCATTGATACGATGACGTTATCAATGTTCATGCGACCAATCAGCGCGCGCTGTTCTTGAAGGGTCTTTGCAGGCTTATGAAATACTTCAAACAGCTCATCATCATTAGGCTTAATAAGCCAAAGCTTATGCTTAAAGGCAACTTTTAAAGCGTCGCCACTGACATCGACCGCCACTTTATCACAGACTGCCGTTAGAGTGCTGAGTAATTTATCAAAGTCGCCAACATCAAAGCCCTGCGGTAGGCTACCTGCCACCAAGACAGCTTGGCAATCTTTGGCTAGATCACTAAGCTGCTTGAATAGCATTTGCTTGTCAGCATCATTCACCAAAAAGCCTTTGCCGTTAATGTCGGTCGTCGTACTGTTATCAGCGATCTTAATATTCGTACGGGTCTCGCCTGCCACACGCACAAAACCATCTTGAACCAACCCACCCTGCATTGCTTGGCGATCTGTAAATAACTGCTCAAATATGGCAGCATTGTCCACCCCCAAAAAGCCCGATGCAATGGTATCAATACCAAGATCAGCAAGAATCTGAGCAGCATTTAACCCTTTACCAGCAGCATCAGATTGGGAGGATAAAGCGCGATTCACCTCACCCACTCGCAGCCCATCCACCGATACCGTCATGTCGATGGCGGGATTCAATGTGATACATAATACTGACATCAGTTGCGATCCTTATAAGTTAAGGTGCGCACGTCGCTGGCAGTTTGGCATGCCAAAGCTCGCTTGGCAAGGTACTGACAATCGACCAGATTCAGTCCGCGAATCTGATCTTTAACCAAAGCAATGCTCGATACCGACATACTAAGCTCATCAACGCCAAGTCCCATTAGGATAGGCACTGCTTTTTCGTCGCCTGCAAGCTCACCACACACGCCCACCCATTTGCCATGAGCATGTGCTGCCTTGACCGTATGGTCGATGAGCGTCAAGATACTTGGGTGCAGACCGTCCGCATCTTTTGATAAAACCGGATGACCGCGGTCAATCGCCAAGGTGTACTGGGTCAAATCATTTGTGCCGATACTAAAGAAATCCACTTCCTTGGCGAACGCATTCGCCATGATCGCCGCGCTTGGCACCTCAATCATGATGCCCACTTGTAGATTATCATGCGGATATTCTGCCAGCACCTCATCTAAGATTGATCGAGCTTGCGCCCACTCTTCAAGCTGCCCCACCATCGGGAACATGATTCGAAGATCTCGACCCTTGGATGCACGAATGAGCGCAATAAGTTGATTCTTAAGAAGTTCTGGCTGCTTTAATGTTAGACGAATGCCACGCACTCCCAAAAATGGATTATCCTCGCTCGGCATCGGCAGGTATGGCAAAGGCTTATCCCCGCCAACATCTAAGGTGCGCACCACCAAAGGCTTGCCTTCTAGCGCATCAAAAACTTTCTCATAATCACAAATCTGCGTGTGAATATCTGGCACTTGTCTGTGAGCCATGAATACAAGCTCAGTACGAAGTAGTCCCACCGCCTCAGCACCACTATCCACAGCAGGCTTAGTATTATCGACATTACCGAGATTCACCGCCACTTCGACACGATGACCATCTTGTGTGATGGCAGGTTCATGTGCGTGCTGATGAGCAATGCGTTTGCGTTCTTTTAGGGCAAGCTGTTCTTTTTGACACGATTCGATCTGCGCTTCACTTGGCTCAACCACAAACCAGCCTTCACCTGCATTCATCAGAACTTTGGCGCCTTGATCGATGTTTAGAACTTCTGCACCTGCACCCACCAAAGCAGGGATTCCTAAGGCACGTGCAACGATGGCACTGTGTGAACTGGCACCGCCTACCGCTGTTAGAATGCCTGCCACTCGTGCAGGATCTAGACTTGCCACATCAGATGGCATTAGATCCTCTTTGATAAGCACATACGGAGAATTAGGTTCGCTCGGTAGCTCTTGACCTGTCAGTGCAGAAAGCACCTTTTGACCGACATCTCTTAAGTCTGCCGCGCGCTCAGCCAGCAGGTGATTGGAGACTGATGATTGTAATTTTGCCATCGTTTCAATATGCGCATGCCAAGCCGCTTCGGCAGACAGCCCATCATCGATGCCGTCTTTGGCACCAAAGGTTATCTCTTCATCTTCTAACAGCACCAAATGAGCGGTAAAAATCTTAGCAATCTCGGCGCTCTTAGCGTGGCCGATGGTCTGAGAAAGTTCTTCTTTGGCCGCCTCGATCGCACTCATGAGTCGGGCAAATTCTGCCTTTGGATCGCTTGAAGTCGCTGGGTATTCAAACCGCATCTGACGAACGACATGAGCTTCACCCACCGCTAGACCTGACGATGCTGTGGTTGCCGAGCTCTTTTCGCCCTTGACGATTGGACTGGCTTTATCACTAAAATCAAGCACGACTGGTGTTGATTCATTGGCTGCTGTAGTCGCTGCCAGAGCTTGTACGCTCTCGCCCAATCCATCAGCCACTGCCTGAGTTAATTTGTCCAGGTGCGCCACCGCATCCGTGTCAGGCTCTGCGATGAATTTTAGGGTCTGACCACGGACAGCACCAAGAGATAATAAGCGCGATAAGCTCTTGGCCGATACAAAAAACCCATCATCCACCGCAACTTTAATCTCACCATTGGCTTCTTTGGCAAGGCTTGACAGCGCAGTGGCAGGACGTGCGTGTAGCCCGTGTTCGTTTAGGATGACGGCCGTCTTAGTCGCCCAAGATTGGTTAGATTCTGCGCCTAACAGCTCTATGATCTTAGCAGTATCTACACCATCAACCGCTGTGGCGAAGTCATCGTCAAGCATGGCATCGTAAGCTTGGCTTAATTTCTTAACATCTAAACATTCATTGGCAACGACCACAGCCACGGCTTTTGGAGCGATGTTCTGTTTGGCTATGGCGATGGCAAGCGCCGACTGATTAATCTGCTCGCTCTTACCTTGAATGGTAATACATCTAATATTATTGACCAATGATGTTGATTGGCTGGACAGTGCGGATATGCCATTTACCATGCCTGATGACTTTAGTGCATTTAAGGCGGTAAAGTATAATGCGTCTGAGTCTTTGGCGCTATCGTCTTGCTTGATCAGATTCTCATGCAATAAGAATGACAATGGCGCGCCTTGAATAATGGCAAGCACATCCTCTGGTGTCTTGGCAGATTTAACTTTATCTGACACGTCATCAGACAACACCTTGGTCAGCTGTTTTAATACTTGCAGGTGCTCATCAGACTTGGCAGCGATAACCGCAGCCAGATATACCACATCACCCTCATCATTCCAAACCACCCCATCAGAAAAATACACCAAGCGCACCCCTGTCTGTATGATAGCATCGCGCGAGGCAGGTGTCCCATGCGGAATGGCAATGCCCTGACCCAGATAAGTCGCCGACTGCGCTTCACGGTCTTTTATGCCTTGTAAATATTCTGGCGTGGTCAAAGCATCTTCGACGAGTACACCACCAAGCACCGCTAACGCTTCGTCTTTGTTGGCGGCATGGGCATTCATGCGGATGTCTTTTGCCGTTAATTGCATGTCATTCCTTAGGCACAAACCTGATTGATCGCTTGGACGAGCCGAGCGATTTATGCGAAATTTATAAACTCAAAAATTAGATAATTTTACCATTTTTGGGCGTTAAAAATAATAACTTTTCTCAATATTTTTGTAAAAAAACAGCAGACCCAACTTTGGATCTGCTGTTAATGATAGATACCTACTACAGAAGTTACATGCCTGGCTTGGTATATGCCAAGATGACGATGATCAAATAAGCCATCACAGCAAGTAGCATGCCTGCACGAGCCTGCACATTGGTGCTGGTTGGACGGATGGCCTTAATGTTCGCCGATACCGCAACGAATAGCAGCACTAATTTAGCGATCGCCCAATGCTGTACGCCTGCTACTTGGGTTAATTGCCAAAATAGATACAGACCTGTACCCACTAGTAGCAGATAAATAAGGTGGCTAGCCCCCTTAAAGGCGCGCGACAATACCAGCTGCTTACCACTAAAAACAAAAATCGTCTGATACAAGAACAACCCTAGCGTGATCAGCGCCATGAGCATGTGTAGATGTTTCATGATAATCCTATTCGTAGATAACTTCTAAAATCTCAAACTCCACCAAGCCGCCTGGGGTTTGAATCTTCGCTTCATCGCCTTCAGACTTGCCAATCAATCCGCGAGCAATAGGAGAGTTCACGGAAATCTTACCTGTCTTAACGTCAGCCTCGTCATCACCCACGATCTTGTAACGACGCTCTTCACCATCATCGATGTTCTCAAGAGTCACTGTCACACCAAAGACCACGCGACCATCTTGGGGTAGCTTGGTAGGATCGATGACTTGCGAGCCGCCAAGTTTGGCTTCGATGTCACGGATTCGCGCTTCGCACAAGCCCTGTTGTTCACGCGCGGCGTGATATTCGGCGTTTTCTTTGAGATCGCCATGCTCGCGAGCCTCTGCGATGGCATTGGTGATGCGTGGACGTTCAACGGTTTTTAACTGTTTTAATTCAGCTTCTAAAGCGGCGTGCCCTTCTGGGGTCATTGGATAACGCTGCATGATTTTCTCCATGAATAAATACAAATAGTGAAAAACACCACGCCAAAAAGAGTGGTGTTTTTTATCAGTCAGAATATTGGCTAATGGTAGCAGTTTTGATTCAAAACTTCAAGCCAAATTCATCTGCCATCTTAGGCGTGCAAGTCTTGAAGCTTATACACATCAAAAGGCAGCTTAATTTCATAAGCCTTACATACCGCTTGTGCTGCTGACATTGTGGTCACATGGAACACTTTGCCCTGTAGCGCGCTGCGGCGGATAGAGAAAGAATCCTCTTGCGCTTGCTTGCCTTCGGTGGTGTTAATCACAATTGCGATTTCGCCATTTTTGATGGCATCTACGATGTGCGGACGGCCTTCGCTGACTTTATTCACACGCTCACAATCGATGTCAGCTTCTGCCAGCACCTTCTGTGTGCCGTCAGTTGCCACTAATTTAAAGCCGTAATTAATCAAGGCACGTGCCACTTCTGGGACGTATTTCTTATCACTATCACGCACTGACAAGAACACAGTCTTAGTCTCGCCCTCAGTTGGCAGACCTGGCAGGCGCTCATTCGAGCCGATGATTGACTTATAGAACGCTTCTGCGAAGGTCTTACCAACGCCCATTACCTCGCCTGTTGACTTCATCTCTGGTGATAGGATTGGGTCCACACCAGGGAATTTAGCGAATGGGAATACCGCTTCTTTCACTGAGTAGTGGCCTGGGATGACTTCTTTGGTGAAGCCCTGCTCCGCCAATGTCTTGCCTGCCATGCAGCGAGCAGCGATTTTCGCCAACGAATTGCCAATACACTTAGACACGAAAGGTACGGTACGGCTGGCACGCGGGTTCACTTCTAAGATATAGATAGTATCATCCTTAACCGCGTACTGCACGTTCATCAGGCCCACAACACCAAGCTCTTTCGCCATGGCGATGGTTTGCTCACGGATTTGGTTTTGGATTTCTTGACTTAGTGAATAAGGAGGCAATGAACACGCTGAGTCACCAGAGTGAACACCCGCTTGTTCGATGTGCTGCATGATGCCACCAATGACAACCTCTTTGCCATCAGACACACAGTCCACGTCTACTTCGATCGCATCATCTAGGAATCTGTCTAGCAGTACAGGTGCTTCGTTCGATGCTTGAACAGCCGTTTTTAGGTAATGGCGCAGTTCATCTTCGTTATACACGATCTCCATCGCACGACCACCCAATACATAAGATGGGCGAACAACCAGCGGATAGCCAACTTCTTTGGCACGTACCAGACCTTCATCAGTGCTGGTAGCAAGTGCGTTCGGTGGTTGATTTAGGCTTAGCTGATGTAGCATACGCTGGAAGCGCTCGCGGTCTTCAGCGCGGTCAATCGCATCAGGACTGGTACCAATGATAGGTACACCCGCTTCTTCTAACGCTCTTGCCAGCTTCAATGGTGTCTGACCCCCATACTGTACGATGACACCTTTCGGGTTCTCAGTACGGACGATTTCTAGTACGTCTTCTAGCGTCACCGGTTCGAAGTACAGACGATCAGACGTGTCATAGTCTGTAGATACGGTCTCTGGGTTACAGTTCACCATGATGGTCTCATAGCCATCTTCGCGCATCGCAAGTGCTGCATGTACACAGCAGTAGTCAAATTCAATACCTTGTCCGATACGGTTTGGACCGCCACCGATGACCATGATTTTGTCTTTATCAGTTGGGCGAGACTCACATTCCTCATCATAGCTAGAATACATATACGCGGTTGATGTCTCAAACTCCGCTGCACAGGTATCCACGCGCTTATACACAGGATAGACGCCCAAGCCCCAACGATGCTTGCGGAATTGCTTTTGGCTGATGCCCATCAGACTAGCAATTCGCAGATCGCTCATGCCTTTACGCTTAAACTTACGGATATTATCAGCGTCTAGGTCGCCAAAGCCTAGCGATTTAATTTCATTCTCGGTTTTTACGATGTCTTCGATTTGGATCAAGAACCAACGATCAATCTTCGTCAATTCAAACACATCATCCAAGCTAAAGCCATGACGGAACGCTTCAGCGATATAGAAAATACGTTCAGGTGTAGGAATGCTTAGACGGTTCTTAATCTCTGATTCGATGGCGTGAGTTGATTTGCCAGTCAGATCAATAATCTCATCAAAACCTGTCGCACCCGTCTCAAGGCCGCGCAATGCTTTTTGCATTGATTCTTGGAAATTACGTCCAATCGCCATCACCTCACCCACAGATTTCATCTGCGTGGTCAGCGTTGGCTCAGCTTGTGGGAATTTTTCAAAGTTAAAGCGTGGCACTTTGGTAACCACATAGTCAATCGATGGCTCGAATGATGCAGGTGTCTTACCGCCTGTGATGTCATTTTTAAGCTCATCTAGCGTATAGCCGACTGCCAGCTTGGCAGCGATCTTAGCGATCGGGAAGCCAGTTGCCTTTGATGCCAATGCAGATGAACGGCTGACACGTGGGTTCATCTCGATGACCACCATGCGACCATTATCAGGGTTAATGCCGAATTGAACGTTTGAACCGCCCGTCTCTACGCCAATCTCACGCAGTACGGCGATAGATGCATTACGCATGAGCTGATATTCTTTGTCGGTGAGGGTCTGAGCAGGTGCGACGGTGATGGAGTCACCTGTGTGCACACCCATCGGATCAAAGTTCTCGATAGAGCAGACGATGATGCAGTTATCTTTTTTGTCACGCACCACTTCCATCTCATATTCTTTCCAGCCGATTAGGCTCTCATCGATCAGAAGCTGATGCGTTGGTGATAAGTCAAAACCGCGCTCACAAATTTCAATAAATTCTTCTTTGTTATAAGCGATACCACCGCCAGAGCCACCCATGGTGAACGATGGACGGATGATTACAGGGAAGCCAAAGCGTGATTGAATCTCAAGCGCCTGCTCCATCGTCTCAGCGATGTCTGCGCGTGGGCACTCTAGGCCAATTTTCTTCATGGCTTTGTCGAACAATTCGCGGTCTTCAGCCTTTTCGATGGCTTCTTTGGTCGCGCCGATCAGTTCACAGCCATACTTAGCAAGCACGCCATACTTATCTAAGTCTAGCGCACAGTTCAGTGCTGTCTGACCACCCATTGTTGGTAGGATTGCATCTGGGCGTTCTTTTTCGATAATACGCTCAACTGTCTGCCAAGTGATCGGCTCAATGTAGGTCGCATCCGCCATCGCAGGGTCGGTCATGATGGTCGCTGGGTTTGAGTTCACTAGGATAACTCGGTAGCCTTCTTCTTTTAAGGCTTTACAGGCTTGGGCACCCGAATAGTCAAACTCACAGGCTTGACCGATGACAATGGGGCCTGCACCGATGATTAGAATGGATTGTATGTCGTTACGTTTTGGCATGGTTTTTCTCTGTCTTAGTTTATTTAATTTTTATTGGATAATTTTAAGCCTTAGCTTTTTCCATCTCACTCACAAAGCGATCAAACAACACAGCGCAATCATGCGGACCAGGGCTTGCTTCTGGGTGTCCTTGGAAACTAAAGGCTGAGTGATCGGTCAGCTCGATGCCTTGGTTTGAACCATCGAATAATGAACGATGTGTCACACGCACGTTGCTAGGCAGGCTATCTTCATCCACACAGAAACCATGGTTTTGGCTGGTGATCATCACTGTACCATCGATGATGTTTTGTACAGGATGGTTGGCGCCATGATGACCAAATTTCATCTTGATGGTTTGTGCGCCACTTGCCAAAGCCAACAACTGATGACCCAAACAAATGCCAAATACAGGAATTTCCGTATTAGTAATCACATGACGAATCGCATCGATAGCATAAGTACATGGTTCTGGATCGCCAGGACCATTAGATAGGAAGATACCATCTGGGTTATGTTTTAGAACTTCATCAATCGGTGTGGTCGCAGGCACTACCGTCACATGACAGCCGCGATCGGCGAGCATTCTAAGGATGTTCGTCTTAACACCAAAGTCATATGCCACGATATTAAAGCGCTGCTCAATATCCGTACCAATCTTGGCAAAACGACCGCCAGTCTCAGTGGTCTTGGCATTTCGACCGTCGTGCGCCAGCTCCCATGAACCCTCTGTCCACTCATAGCCGTCTTGGTCGCAGCATACTTTTGCCAGATCCAAACCCTTCATGCTTGGTGCATTTTTTGCCAGTTCGATTGCCTTTTGTTCGTCAATCTCGCCATTAGCATCAGCTGTTAGGATACAGCCGTTTTGGGCGCCGGTATTACGAAGTAGTGCGGTTAGACGACGCGTATCGATGTCACCAATCGCCACCACGCCGTGTGAGATTAGGTATTCGCTTAATGACTGATCAGCACGGAAGTTACTGTGCAGTAGTGGCAGATCACGGATGATCAGACCGCTCGCCCACACCTTATGAATGCGACCCGATTCGCTGTCTTCGCTGTTGCAGCCTGTGTTACCGATGTGCGGATAGGTCAAGGTGACCATCTGATTGGCATAGCTTGGGTCGGTTAGAATTTCTTGATAGCCTGTCATGGCGGTGTTAAAGACAACTTCACCTGTCGTCTGACCGTCTGCACCGATGCTTACACCACGAAAAATGGTTCCGTCAGCTAAGGCTAAAATGGCTTTTTTTGTTGTCATGACACGCTCCGAACATGAATGGTGTGAGATTACTTGTTATAAAAATTTGAAATGAGGTGAGTGCAAGATGGGGCAAATTTTAGACAAAATTTTTTGGCAAATACGCCACACTTTATCAAATCATACACCCACAAAAAAGCGAACAACTTAGAAAAATCAAATAACTTAACTTGCAAGATAGGCAAAATTTAAGTTATCTTTTTTCATGGTCGCTCGCTTTGGCACAGATTTGAGTTATTATACATAACTTTACAAAAAATGGCTAGCGCTTTTTGCATTTTTTGCCCTAGCCATTTTTATTTTGAAGATGATTTGCCTAAGTCGGATTTCGTCTGTTGTATTGTATGGAATTATACAACGACAGCGCGATGAATGCCACACCAATCAGACCTGTTACGATCTCAGGCACGTGGAATTTAGTTGATAACAGCATGATGATCGCCAGCGCACCGATGGCATAATGCGCACCGTGTTCTAGATAGACGAATTCACTCAGTGTGCCTTTGTCCACTAGATAAATCGTCATCGAACGCACGAACATCGCGCCAATGGCAAGGCCGATCATGATGATCACAACATCGTTAGTGATGGCAAATGCGCCAATCACCCCATCAAAACTAAAAGACGCATCCAGCACTTCTAGATACATAAAGCCTGCGATACCACCCTTTAGGATGGTTGGTGACACACCTGCGGTGTTGGCGATAGGATTGCCCTTAGCGTCATACACGATCTCGTCAGGATTGCTCTCACCTTCTAGCAGCGCTGATAGCACGCTTACGCCTAGATATACCAAGATACCCCAGATCCCTGCGACCAGAACGACACTCTCTTTGGCTTCATCCACCCAGCTCATCGAAATCATGAGTACAACCAATGCGACAAACACACTCATCGCATCCACCTTGCTAAACTTCACCAATCGTGACTCTAGCCAACTAAACCAATGAACTTCTTTATCACCGAACATGAATTTTAGGAACACTAACAACAAGAACATCCCACCAAACGCAGAAATCTCCGCATGATGCGCGTTCAGATGCTCAGAATATTTGGTAGGATTGTTAAGCGCCAAATCAATCACTTCAAGCATGCTTAGATTGGCAGTCACCGCCACGATGACGATGGGAAATACCAAGCGCATGCCAAATACCGCAATCAACATCCCAACGGTTAAGAAAATCTTTTTCCAAAAATCATTCCAGCCCTTTAGGATAGAAGCATTTACCACGGCGTTATCAAAAGACAGTGACACTTCCATAACCGCCAAAATCGCGGTCACGCCCAGCGCCACGAGCATGCCTGACATACCGCCACGCGAATAACCCCACCACGCAGCGATAAAGAAACACACAATCGTAAAAATAATATCAAATAAAAAATGTCGCATATCAGACCTTATGCCAAATTTTCGTTTAGGCATACGAAGAAAACCAATAATCGTTTGATTATTGGTTTTTAATATGGTGGGGACGGAGAGACTCGAACTCTCACACCTCGCGGCGCTGGAACCTAAATCCAGTGCGTCTACCAATTCCGCCACGTCCCCAAGTTGTCTATCTAGACCATCTGTCGATGTCGTCTTGATGGGCGTATTATATACGACTTTTAAAATTTGGCAAGTATTTTTTGCTAAAAATTTTAAAAATTTTATAAGTTATTGATTTAAAATATCTTTTGAATTAATAAATTTCACCCCAACGCCCGTCATGTCCGCCATCGCCTTATCCAGCGAGCCGTTAATATCAATCGGGGCGGTAGCGTCTGTGATGACCGTACAATCAAACCCAAACGCTACAGCATCTATCGCTGTCCACGCCACACAAAAATCAGTGGCAATGCCTACTACATACACGCTGTCTATGCCCCGCTCATTCAGATAGCCCGCCAGCCCCGTTTTGGTCGCCCTATCAGCTTCCATAAATGCCGAATAGCTGTCTATGTGGCGATGATAGCCTTTGCGAATGATGAGTTCGGCTTTATCAGCTTGTAGGTCAGCATGAAAATCAGCGTCCGATGTGCCTTGCACACAGTGAGCATTCCACAGAACCTGCGTACCATAGGGTAGCTCTATCGTGTCAAACGGGGCTTTGCCGTCATGATTTTGGTAAAATGAAATGTGGTCGGCAGGGTGATAATCTTGGGTCAAAATCACGGTATCAAAATGAGCAATCAAGCGGTTAATCGTGGGGATAATCATATGGCTGTTTGCCACCGCCAGATTGCCGCCAACAAAGCCATTTTGTACATCCACAACCAACAGAGCTTTCATAAACATTCCTTTATAACATCTCTTAAAACTTACCAATAATTCTCCACCGCAATATTACCTACCCCGCGGCGGTTCATCGTTAAGCCTTTGACTTTTAAAGCTTCCTTGGTGTCATCTACCATCTGTGGATTACCGCAGAGCATCACATGTGAAGTCTCTGGGCTTAGCGGTATGGTGGCATGATTTTCTAACTCGCCATTTGCGATCAGCGTAGGCAGTCTGTCATGCAGGCAGTCAGCCAAATCTTCACGAGTCACGATGGGAATAAAGTGAAAACGCGCCGCATTCTCTACAAGCTCACCAAAGCCTGCCTGAAGTTCTTGAATCTTATCTATATAAGCCAGTTCTGCCTGTGTTCGCGCGCTGTATGCCAATACGATGTCGTCATAATTCTGCCAAGTATCAAGATCACCAAGCATCGATAAAAAAGGCGCAAGCCCTGTGCCTGTGGCAAGTAGCCATAGATCTTTTGGGGCAGGCTCTTGATAGCGGGCAAGGGTCAAAAAACCAAAAGGCTCGGGGTTTAAGTATAGCGCATCGCCGACTTGTAGGTGTTGTAATTGACAGGTAAACGCCCCATCGGGCACGACCACAGAGAAGAATTCTAAATGCTCATCATAAGGGGATGACACCACCGAGTAAGCACGAAAAATCTTGGCACTGATGGCAGGCTTGGGCTGATTGGCATTCGCAATCAATTCATCAGGAGCTACGCCCAAACGCACAAACTGCCCAGCATCGAAACGAAATCCATCCGGGCGTGTCGTGGTGAAGCTAAATAGCGTGGGCGACCAGACGGTCTTAGAGAGTACTTTGATGGGTGTGGCGTTTTGATCGGACATTGTTATTCTCTTTATGATTGATATAGTTGTCTTAAGTTCGATTTTAATTGTAACAACTTTATATAAAAAAACAAGTGCCCAACAGGACACTTGTTTCATACATTAATCAACGACGTACCTTATTGAATGATCGCAAGCCCTGCCAAATTCATCAAACCATTTGGCAAAATACCAAAGAAAATGATAAGCGCAGTGACAACGAGCAGCATGATGCCCCCCGCTTTAATACCCCATTCGTGATGCACGTCAAATTCCAGATGCGCTTTGGGTCTTTGATACAGCTGGGTCAGTACGCGTAGATAATATGACAGACCAATCGCACTGCCTAAGATCACAAACAATGCCGCCCAGAAGCGCATGCCTTGTACTGATGAGAAGATGATCATGAACTTCGTCATGAATCCTGCGGTCAATGGAATACCCGCCAATGACAGCAACATCATGGTCAAGACAGCCGTCAAGACAGGTCTGCGCCAGAATAACCCTTGATAAAACCTTAGATCATCCGCCTCGCCCGAGATAGACGTCCGCCCACGCTCTTTATAAGGGCTCGACATCAAGGTAATCACACCAAAGGCACCGATAGAAGTCAGTGCATACACCGCCATGTACATACTAATCACGCCAGCACTGCCCGCACCAACACTGAGCAGTGCAACCAAGGCATAACCAATGTGCGCGACCGAAGAATAAGCAAGCAGTCGCTTAAGGTTCGTTTGGCGAATGGCAAGCAAGTTACCCAGCAAGATCGACGCAGCAATGATCAATATCAGCACCCCATAGAATGCATTGAGTTCTGTAATCATGGTGGTCGTCAAGAAGCGGATCGCCAATGCCATCATGGCAACCTTACTCACGCTCGCCAAGAATGCCGCCACAGGTGCAGGCGCACCCTCATAGACGTCAGACACCCACGCATGAAATGGCGCGGCTGACAGCTTAAAGGCGATTGCCGCCACCATCATGATCGCACCGAGTGCAAACCACATGCTTGCCTGACCATGCACAAGTGCCAACCCAAGCTCTTTAAAGCCCAATACACCAGTATCAGCAAAGATAAATGCCATGCCCATAAGCAGTGTGGCGGACGCTGTGGCGGACAAGACCAGATACTTAAGACCAGACTCCAACGAACGCGAACGCATGAACGCATAAGCCAGCATGCCATACATCGGCACGGATAGTAGTTCTAGCGCCATAAAGAACGATGCCAAATGCGTCGCACACGCCATCAACATTGCCCCAAGCGTGCTAATAAGCATGAGCAGATACAACTCATCTTTATTATCAGTTAGCGTCTGGAAGTAGCCATAAGCCAAAGTACAGCAAGCCAAAGATGCAATTAGAATGATCGCAATGTTAAATACAGCAAAGCCATCCACCACAAATAGCATATTCGATGCGCCACTTGGCAATACGCCAAATGCTTGCGCGATTAGGGTGATGAGTGCGGCATTTAGTCCGATTACCGTTAAGGTCGCCGACCAAAAATGCGAACGCTTGATTGCGATGGCAAGCATGACGATTACTGCCGTCAGCGCAATGATCACCATCGGCGCTAGAGACATTAAGGATTCGATTAGATGATTCATGAAATTTTCTCCTTAATTGCCATGCTTGCTGTGATGGTGTTCACCATGGCCGTGTTCATGATGCTCATGTCTATGCTGATGGTGATGTCCGTGATGGTGATGGCGTCCATGCACATGATCAGCGATGCCGTGCGGCGCGTTATGCTTGGCAGGCAGTTCATTGGCATACGCCTTAGCAATCCAGCTCATCGCAGAATCAGAGGTGTTTAGCACAGGCTGAGGATACAGGCCAAGCCAGACCAGACCAATGGCAAGTATGCTTAGTAGCGATAGCTCACGCTTACACAGATCTCTTAGGCGGCCACCGTTTTCTTTGGCTAATTTTGGTGCGGTATTCTCCCCAAAAAGTGCCTTATAAATCAAAATCAACGAATACAATCCGCCAAGCACAAGGCTAATTATCGCAAGCACCACAATCACAGGATACTGATCGAACGAACCAACCAAAATCAAAATCTCGCCGATAAAGTTGCCCGTACCAGGGATGCCAAGCAATGCCGCACAGAAGAACATCAGTAGCGGCGCAAAATAGCGAAATTGACCCCACATACCGCCCATCAGGTTCAGATCGCGCGTATGCAGACGCTCATACAGCTGACCCGCCATGATGAACAGTGCCGCACTAGATAAACCGTGAGCGAGCATTTGCACCATCAGGCCCTGTAGCGAGATGATATTGCCAGCATAAATGGCAAGCAGGACAAAGCCCATGTGTGAGATACTGGTATAGGCAAGCAGGCGCTTGATGTCAGTTTGGGCAAATGCCAAAAATGCCCCATAAAAAATCCCAATCGCCCCTAAAACTATCGCCACAGGGGCAAATTCAGCAGATGCGGTGGGAAATAACGGCAATACAAAACGCAGCAAACCAAACGCTGCCGTCTTAATCAAAATCCCCGCCAAGTCCACCGAACCTGCTGTTGGGGCTTGGGCGTGGGCATCAGGTAGCCAGCCATGTAACGGAAATACGGGCAATTTGACTGCAAAGCCGATAAAAAAGCACAGCATAATGGTATATTCCCATTTGCCCAAATCCAGTCCCAACAAATCATGATACGCAAAACTTAGCATGCCTGTTTGACTAAAATGAATGATGACCAGCATCAAGATACCGATGAGCATAATCAGCCCAGATGCTTGGGTATAGATAAAAAACTTCGTGGCGGCGTATTCTTTGGTCTTACCGCCTGTAGCATTATGTCCCCACAAGGCAATCAAAAAGTAAATCGGCAATAGCATGAGTTCCCAAAAGAAAAAGAAAAGGAACAAATCAATCGCCAAAAAGACACCGATGACACCGCCCAATGACCATAATAGGTTAAGATGGAAAAATCCCACTCGGCGGGTAATCTCGCCCCACGAACAGCCGACCGCCATAACACCCAAAAATGCCGTCAACGCAATCATGAGCAGCGACAAACCATCCATCGCCAGATGAAAGTTAATGCCCAAAGACGCAATCCAAGGCACAATAAACTCAGCCGCCCATGGTAATGGGCCGTCCTCGGCTGCATCATTTATTACGATAAGACTGCCAAAGTCTCCCTGTTGCCACAGTACCAAACTCACCCCAAATGTGGCAAGCATGGCAAATAACGCTATCCAACGTGGCAATTTGTCATTTACTTTTTCAATCAGCCAACACAAAAATCCCGCCACAAAAGGAATGGCAATCAATGTCGGCAAAAGCCAATTTTGTTCCATCATCTTATACCACCATCATTATTGCCAAAAGTAGCACAACTGCCAACCCCAAGCCGAAGCTCACCGCATGAGAGCCCAATCGCCCTGTTTGAGTTTTGGTCGTAAGCTTATTGCCCACGCTTGCCAATGCTGGCAAAATGTTCCAAAGTTTGTCCACGGGGTCGCCCTTTAGCAGCTTGCAAATCGTCAAGAACGGCTTAACAAAAACAATGTCATAAAGAGCGTCAAATCCAAGCCCATGATAGCACCAATAAGCACACGCCCCACCAAAGGCAGAATTTGTCCATTTTGTCAAAATCTTACCCTTGTCAAGCACATACAAAAAGTAAGCTGCCGCCAAGCCAAGTGCGGTTACGCCCACAGCGATAAGCTCAGCAGTGTGCTTGCCGTCTGTTAGGGTACTAACCACACTCGCTGGCAAGACATTTGCCAAAGGCGGATGAATGAGTGCCCCAAGCCCTGTGGATAGCACCAGTAGCACCGCCAAAGGCAGGGCATAGCTGATACCAGATAGCTTCTCGCCATGCGTTTTTTCTTCCCCAAAGAACACGAGATAAATCAAACGGAAGGTATAAATTGACGTTAAGAACGCCCCGAATACGCCTGCCCAAAACAGACTCATGTGTCCTGTGGCATAAGTTTCCCACAAAATCGCTTCTTTTGAATAAAAGCCAACCGTTACAAAAGGCAAGGCAACCAACGCCCCACCACCAACGACAAACGACCAAAACACAAGGGGGATTTTTTTACGCAGACCGCCCATCTTAAAGATATTTTGCTCATGGTGTGTTGAGATAATCACCGCTCCACTGGCTAGGAATAGCAAGGCTTTAAAAAATGCGTGCGTCATCAAGTGAAAAATCGCCACTTGCCACGCCCCAACGCCCAAAGCAATGAACATATAGCCAAGCTGGCTCATGGTAGAGTAAGCAAGCACACGCTTAATGTCAGTCTGTGCCAACGCACAAAATCCCGCCACGAGCATAGACAACGCCCCCACACCACCGACCACATAAAGTAGCACGTCAGGGGTCAGCATAAAGACAGGGTGCATACGAGCAATCAGATACACCCCTGCCGTTACCATGGTAGCCGCGTGAATCAGAGCCGACACAGGCGTAGGGCCCGCCATCGCATCGGCAAGCCAAGTATGCAGTGGAATTTGAGCCGATTTACCAAACGCCCCACCCACAAGCATGAGAGCGGTCAGCACCATGGTAGGATTATTGACAGTAAACAGCTCGGGAGCTTTGGCGATGATAGTATGAATGTCTAGCGTGCCAAACTGTTGGTACAACAAAAACAGCCCAATCGCCAAAAACACATCGCCAACACGGGTTACGGTGAATGCCTTGATGGCCGCCCGTCCATTGGCTCGGTTTTGATAATAAAAACCAATAAGTAGGTATGAGCAGATACCCACGCCTTCCCAACCCAGATAGAGTAGGAGTAAGTTATCCGCTTGTACAAGCAATAACATACTTGCCACAAATAGATTTAGATAACTAAAAAAACGGGCATATCCTGTCTCGCCTTTCATATACCAACTGGCAAACAGATGAATCAAAAAGCCCACGCCTGTGATGATGGCGGTCATGGTCAAGGACAAACCATCCAACGCCAAGCCAAATTTTGGGGCAAAACCGCCCACCGAAAACCACGTCCACAGTGTCGTAAATACCGTCTTATCACTGCTGTTTGCCAGATAATCTATGCCCACAACTGCCGTGGTCAAGGCGGACAAACCCATGACTCCCACGCCGATTATCGTGGCAAGTTTTTCTGAAATTCTATCTCGCCCTGTGGCTAATATCAAAAAGCCAATCAAGGGGAAAATAAAGGTCAATGCTAACAAATTCATACCGCCCTACCCCTTTAACTTACTGGCATGATTGACATCAAGGCTTCTAAACCGATGATAAAACTGCAACAGTATGGCAAGCCCTATCGCCGCTTCTGCTGCCGCCAGTGTCAAGACAAAAATAAACATAATCTGCCCGTCTACCTTGCCCCACATATTACCCCCCACCACAAAGGCAAGGGCGGCGGAGTTCATCATAATCTCAAGGCTCATAAGCATAAACAGCACATTTCGTCTTGCCATGACCCCAACCAAGCCAATGACAAAGAGTATCGCCGAGACAATCAAGGCATGATGAGCAGGCACGCCAAGACTGGCAAGCTCTGCCGTTTGGGTTGCCGTTTGTAAAGAACTCATGATTTACCCCCTTGTTGTTGGCTAAATACAGGTGCATCAGGCTGGCGGTTTGGTGCATCATTATTTGGGTCATCTTGATAATGGCTCACGTTTTCATCATCTAGGGCTTTTTTACCCAAATGATACGCCGCCACCAACGCCCCAAGCAATAAAAATCCTGCCACTTCCACAAGCAAGACATATTGGGTAAATAGGCTGATGCCCACGTCCTTTACGCCAATGGTGTTATCTTGTAACATGGTGCTGCTCCCTGCGGTTAAAAACCCAACAAGCACACCACCGATGATGAGCGTCATACAAAACGGGGTTGCCCACGCATTGGCAGTCAGCCACGTCTTTTCTTCTGTCGTATCCGTGCCTAAGTTTAACATCATAATGACAAACACAAATAAGACCAAAATCGCCCCAGCATAGACAATCATTTCAAGCACGCCTGCAAATGGGGCTCCAATGATAAAGAAAACCCCTGCCACCGCCAGTAGGCTCACTATCATGGATAAAATGGCATGGACGGGATTGGCGTGCGTAACCACCCTTAGGCTTGCCCAAATCGCCACCAGCGATAAAGCATAAAAGCCCACCGCATCGCCATTTGCCAAAAACGCCTTTAACACATCAATCATGGCAACAAACTCCGTACATTGACAGGCTCTGCTTCACGCTCGTGCGACCCTTTGGGCTTATCGTCTGTTGCCATGCCTGTTACTCGATAATAATTATATTCTGGGTATTTGCCCACGCCACTAATCAGCAAATGCTCTTTTTCATAGACAAGATTTTGGCGGTTGTATTCGCCCAATTCAAAATCAGGGGTCAGCTGAATGGCGGTAGTCGGACAGGCTTCTTCACACATACCACAAAACACACAACGGCTAAAATTGATACGAAAGAATTCAGGATACCAACGACCGTCTTCACGCTCCGCCTTTTGTAGGCTAATACAGCCCACAGGACACGCCACCGCACATAGGTTGCAGGCCACACAGCGCTCATCACCGTCAGGGTCTCTTGTTAGTACAATTCGCCCACGAAAACGGGGTGGTACAGGTACAGGCTGTTCGGGGTACAAAATCGTGTCTCGTGGACGCAAGGCATGAGAATTTACCATCCACATAGAGCGTACAATGGTAAAAATGCCCACCGCCGTATTTTTTAAAGTTGCAAACATTTAATTCACCATCAAAATCACAAAAGCAGTCGCCAATAGGTTTAGCAAGGTTACAGGCAAACACACTTTCCAACCAAAATTCATCACTTGGTCATAGCGTGGACGCATGAGCGAGCCACGAGCCAACACAAATAAGGTCATAAAAAACAAGGTCTTAATCAAAAACCAAAACACAGGCGGAACAAAGGGTAGGTCTAGGTTAAAAGGAGCAAGCCAACCCCCAAAAAACAAGCAGGTCATCAAGGCACTAATCACCACGACATTGACATATTCGCCAATAAAAAACATACCAAATTTCATGCCTGAGTATTCCACATGATACCCTTCAGCAAGCTCTTGCTCGGCTTCTGGTTGGTCAAAGGGGTGTCTGTGCGTAACCGCCACGCCTGCCACCACAAAGGTCAAAAAGCCCAAAAACTGCGGAATGACGTTCCAGACGGTTGTTTGAGCTTCTACAATCTCACGCAAATTAAACGAGCCTGCCATCGCCACCACGCCCATGAGCGACAAGCCCAAAAACACCTCATAGCTAATCGTCTGAGCCGCCGAACGCAAACCGCCTAAGAGCGAGAACTTATTGGCACTTGCCCAACCGCCAAACATAACGGCATACACAGCAAGTCCTGCCATGGCAAAAAAGAACAAAATGCCAATGTTCCAATCCGCCGCCCCAAGCGTGGGCGATAGCGGAATAATGGCAAAACTTGCCAAAGCGGTAAACATGGCAATGGCAGGGGCGAGCGTAAACAGGCGTTTGTCGGCAAAATTGGGTGTCCAGTCTTCTTTAAAAAAGATTTTTAGCATATCCGCCACCAGTTGTAGCGACCCTTGCCAGCCCACACGGTTTGGACCATAGCGGTCTTGCCACAGGGCAAGCATACGCCGTTCATAGACAATCATGAGTGCTGCCGTGATGACTAGCCCCAAAAAGATAATCAAGGTCTGGACGGTCATAAAAATAAGCGACCACCACTCAAACGACAAACCGCCAAGCCATGACGGCACATCAGGAATCACACGAATACTCATTTATGCCCCCACTTGCATTGCTAACGGTGCGTTATTAAACCCAGCTTTTGGCGTAAAGATATTTTCACGCCTGATGGTTGCCAAATTTGCCACGCTTTTTTGATACTCAGGCACATAGACAGGCGTGTCGGTCTCCGCCTTTTTGACGGTTGTCGGCACACCGACCATAAACGGCACAAGCCCGTCAGGATAGCCGATACAGCCGTCCGCCACATAGTCCGCCACGTCCACAGGCAGGGTAATCTCCACCCCATGCTGGGCAAGGGTTAGCTTATCGCCTGCCTTGATAATCCAGCGCTTGGCATCATCATCGCTGATTGTCCATGTGGCAGGCTTGATTTGACTTGCCACCACAGGGCTACGGCTTGCCATGCGTGAGCTTGCAAATAGATTATGCACAGGCACAACGACCGCACGACCGTCAAAAATGCTCGTGCTTATCATGCTGTCAAGCTCGGCTTTGTCAAATACCTTCTCAACTTTTGGCAAGCCATCAAACAGACGAATGCCGACATCTCCGCCTTTTAGCCGTCCGCCCACTTTGTCTTGGAGTTTGTTCCATGCTTGGGGCGAGTTCCAGCCTGCACTCCACGCAAATGGGATAAGGCTTGGGTCAGTCTTATCGCCCACATAGCCTTCCATGGAGAACGTCAAACCACTGTCTAAGTCCTTAGGTTGCATGGGTTCGTGGATAGAAATGGGCGAGCGTAACACCGTCCGCCCCGAATAACGGCGTGGCTCACGGGCGACTTTTAGCCCTGTAATGCGATAATCCGACTCAGGGGCAACGTCTTTGATTTGGGCAAGGTGTGGATAATCGGTGATAAGCTCATCAATGACATCATCAAGATGATACCATGTTGGCTCATCATTGCCATTTGTCAAACTGTTGCCAGATAAGGCATTAGCGACAGCGTGTAGCCAACGCCAACTGTCTTTTAGCTCGCTGTTTGGCTCATAGTATTTTTTGTCAAAACTGGCGAAAAACCGCCCTGCTCGCCCTTCGGCAGACACAAGCGTACCGTCGCTTTCTGCAAATGACGCACCAGATAGCACCATGTCAGCTTTGGTGTGCCAGTCGTAAGACTGGTGATCTAGGACGATGAGCGTTTTTTCGGTCAATTTGTCAAATTGACTTGGGGCAAGGTTGGCTAAGTCATGTTCTAGCACCACCACCGCCTCAAATTCTTTTGCCAAAATCTCCTCTATCGCCTGTCCGCCAAGCAAGTTTACGCCCACGCTGTTCGCCTCTGACATGGCAACGTACACGCCTGTTTTGTCGGCATATAGAGCATTTATTTTTAATAAACGGGATGACAGCTCTTTTTCAAACTCATTGGGGTCTCGCTCTGTGGTGTGTGCGCCGTCCGTTTTGGCATCTTTATCAGGGTCAATGAATTGACGAGCCACTTCATCACGGATTTTGGCGTTTTGCACTTCCACAAATTCACGCTCCACATGGGCGATTTTGGCACGTTTGGCGGTCAAGGTTTGGGCAATATAGCCTGTCGCTTGTACGATTGCTTTTGATGACAAGCTGGTGCCTGTGATAACAAGTGGACGGTTCGCCATAATCAAATCATAAGCGATATGATGAGCCAAAAACTCCATTGCCATGTTCTCATCTATCACAAGATTTGGCTCTTGTTCTTTGGCAAAAATGGCGTTCTCACTTTTGCCAATCTCATCTAGCGTATCGGCATAGCCCTTGATGATGTCGCCCACCATAAAGCCCAGTTTGGCGATGTCGTTTGGTGTGGCAACGGCAGACACTTTGGCGATGTCGGACAGCTTGGTATCCACCACGCTCGCCACATAAATGGGACTGTACGCCTCTTGCCCGATACGCTTGACAGGCTCAGCAAGCCAATACTCGGTTTTTAGGGCGGTTGCCATTTGGCGGGCCTTGTTTTTGGACGCTTGACGAACCGACAGGGCGACACGGCTTGCTGTTTGGGTCAAATCCTCACCCAACACAAAAACGCTATCTGCCGTCTCAATCTCTGCCAAAGACACATTATGCACATCTTTGTGGCGTAACAGCGCCACGGCCAAATCCACCACGTCTTTAACGAGTGCTCGCTCGCCTGTGCTGTAATAATCGCTTCCGACCAGTTTTTTTAGGGCAAAATTACTCTCCAAACTTGCCCGAGCCGAACCAATGCCGATGACGTTTTTGCCTTTTAATAACTCCGCCACGCTATCGACCGCAAGGCTTGCACTGGTTTTGACAAATTGACCGTTCACATTTTGCACAGGCTGGGTTGGGCGATCGCTACGATTGACATAGCCATAGCCAAAACGCCCACGGTCGCACAAAAAATAACCGTTTACGTCATGGTTATAGCGGTTTTCGATACGTCTAAGCTCGCCATAACGCTCGCCTGCCGAGATGTTACAACCGCTTGAACAGCCGTGGCAAATGCTTGGGGCGTATTGCATGTCCCATTTACGGTTATAGCGGTCAGAATGCGTTTTGTCGGTAAATACGCCAGTCGGACAAACTTCGGTCAAGTTACCACTAAATTCACTCTGTAACTGTCCGCTCTCTTCACGCCCAAAATAGACACGGTTATTTGACGCATACACCCCAAAATCCGTGCCACCTGCGTAATCCTTATAAAACCGCACACAGCGATAGCAAGCGATACAGCGATTCATCTCATGATTGATAAACGCTCCTAAGTCTTGGTTGTGGTGTGTGCGTTTGGTAAAGCGGTAACGGCGTTTTCTATGTCCGCTCATGTAGGTCATGTCTTGCAAATGACAATGACCACCCTCCTCACAAGTTGGGCAATCGTGGGGGTGGTTGGTCATCAAGTATTCCACAATGCTTTTGCGGAATGCCTTTGCCTCGGCATCGTCCACCGAAATCCAAGTATCGCTTTTTGGTGTGGGGGCAATCATACAGCTCATGACAAGCCTGCCACGTCCTGCCTGATAATCCTCCTCGCTCATGTACTGCTTGACCGCACATTGACGGCACGACCCCACCGAACCCAAGGCAGGATGATAACAAAAATACGGCACGTCAATGCCAAGCGACAGACACGCCTGCAATAGGTTGTCCGAGCCGTCCACGTCATAGGTTTTACCGTCTATATGAAGGATTGCCATGTTATGCCCCCACCTTGTTTTCTTGTGGCTCTGATTTACCCACTTTTGCCTCAAATTCATGACGGAAATAGCGTAACGCACTCATGAGTGGCTCCATCGCCCCTGGGGCATGGGCACAAAAGGTCTTGCCAAGCCATAAATCTCGTGTCAGCTCGGACAATTTGTCAATGTCGTCCGCTTGCCCTTGTCCGTTTTCCATCGCATCAAGGATTTTTACGCCCCACGGCAAGCCATCACGGCAAGGGGTACACCAACCGCACGATTCTCTTTGAAAAAACTGTTGTAAGTTTCTAGATAGGCTTACCATGTCTTGCGTTTCGTCCACCACCATCATAAGACACGTCCCAAGGCGTGAGCCTGCCTTCATAATCGGGTCAAAATCCATGACAAGGTCAAGGTGTTCATCGCTTGCCGTCAAAAAGTCGGTACTTGCTCCGCCAGGTAGCCACGCCTTTAAGGTTAAGCCGTCCTGCATACCGCCAGCAAGATCAATCAGCTCACGAGCAGTATAGCCAAATGGCACTTCCCACAGCCCTGCATCCTTGACACGACCGCTACACCCCATAATCTTAGTGCCAGGGGTAGTAGATTTGCCTTTGGCGTTTGGCAAGGATAAATACCACTCCACCCCATTTAACAAAATGGCAGGCATGTTGTTTAAGGTTTCAACGTTATTGACCACCGTTGGACGACCCCACGCCCCTGATACTTGGGGAAATGGCGGTTTGGTGCGTGGGTTGGCACGGCGACCCTCCAAACAGTTGATAAGAGCCGTCTCCTCGCCACAGATGTACCGCCCTGCCCCTGTGTGGACGTGCAATTTAAAGTTAAAATCCGTCCCCAAAATACCCTCGCCAAGCAAGTTATTGGCGATACATTCGTTAATGGCGTTTTGCAATCGTTCGGCGGCTAGGACATATTCGCCACGAATAAAGATATAGCCCACGCTCGCCCCAATGGCATAAGCGGTAATGAGCATACCCTCAATAAGCTGAAACGGAATCCGCTCCATAAGCAGACGGTCTTTAAACGTACCAGGCTCCATCTCATCGGCATTGCAAATCAAATAACGAACACCGCCATCAGGTGGGGTCATGAACGTCCATTTTAGCCCTGCGTTAAAGCCAGCCCCTCCACGCCCACGCACGTTGGCGGTTTTTATCATCTCGCCTACTTCTCTTGGGTCTTTGACTAGGGCGTTTTTTAGCCCTTTAAAGCCGTCTAAGGCTTCATAATCTGCCAATGTCAGCACTGCATCATGATGATACAGTCGCCATGTCAAAGGGTGCGTAAGCGAAGTCGGTGCTTGACCATCCGCCAGTCCCACGCCCCAGATTGGGGTTTTTTGGCGATTTAGTTGGCTTGGGGCCAGTCCGTTTTTACGAGCATTGATTTGCTCGGCGACATTTGGTTTATTCATGCGTATTGCTCCAACAATAGACCGACCTCAGACGGCAATACAGGTCCATAAGTATCCTCATCAATCAGCACACTCGCCCCCTTATCGCAGTTGCCAAGACAGCAAATGGGAAGCAGGGTAAAACGACCGTCTTTTGTGGTTTGCCCATAATCGATGCCAAGCTCACGCTTAAAAGCGTCCGCCAATGCCTCATAGCCGTTCAGATAGCAAGCGATAGAATCGCAAATCAAAATCACATGGCGACCGACTGGCATCCGATAGATGCGGTTAAAAAATGTCGCCACGCCCTCCACGTCCGCCACAGGCATGGACAGCATATGGGCTATGGCGTGGACTTGGGCGTCGTCCACCCAGCCGTTACGTTTTTGGACGAGTTTTAGGGCATCAAGCACCGCCGCCCTCGGTTGTGGGTAGTGATGAATATGATGATGAATGCCGTCAATTTCTTGGGGTGTTAAAATGGCGTGAATGTTAACTTTGGGGGTTTTGTCGGTTACTATTTTCATAAAAGACCCTTTTTATGAACAGCTTGCGAAGCTGGCTACATCTGCTAGCTAAATTCGTGTATTGTAACATAAACTTACACAGTGTTGCGTTCAAATTTTACACAAAGTTACCGTGCAAAATTTTGTGTAAGTATTTAGTAAGAATTATTCTTATTTTGCCACCGTCCACCGTGCCATATCCTTTTGCCCAAAGGGACAGTAAAACTTGCTGTAAAAAACACAACTCACATTTTAAGGGCGGGGGATATTGCCTTGTTTTGTGGGATAACCCACTGCATACAAAATGCCAATGCTGACACACATCGCTTGATTGATGCCACTTGTGCTACCCAAAGTATGTCAGGGGCATTTTTGGTCAATCAAGTTGGCAGCCAGACCGATTGCACAATGCTGTGCTTAAATTTTTATGCCGACAAACACAGTAACTTATTGGCAAATCTGCCAGATTTTTTTATTGTAACCTTAAATGAACAAACACTGCATCCGTTGGTAAAGTTAATGAGTGATGAAGCTCAAAACCCCAATCAAATTGGCAATGCGTTTTTGGTGGATAATTTAGCCCAATCAATACTGGTATGTGTGTTGCGTGCTTTGCCTAATGAAAAATTAGGTGGTGTATTAAAGGCACATCAGCACCCTAGGCTGTCAGAATTGATTACCCAAATTGCCATTGAGACAGGGTTTGGCCCACAAACCCATTTTAATCGTGCATTTAAAGCACATTATGGCGTATCTCCAAGCACTTATCGCCTAACGCCAATATCAATGCAATAACATCAAAATAACAAAAGCCATTTAAAACAAACAAATGATACGCCACTAATACGATGATAATGCCAACTGCACCGCACGCTGTATCACAGGGTCGTTTTTGGCGACATTGACATCGGTGGGGAGCGTAAAGTTTGGTGGATTTGCCACCAGTACATCAGGCTGTGTGCCACGGATAGCATTCATCGTGCCGTCTGGGGCAATCCCAAGCTGTTTGGCATAGCGGATAGCAAAATGGGTGTTGGGCAAAATCGCAATCATTGGGTCAGTGCCTACGCCATCGCCACGAGTGGGCGTCCCCACCAAAGTGGCAAACTGTGTGTATTTTGCAAAAATCGCCAAAGTTTCTGCCGAACTGTACACATCGTTGTCCACCAATAGATAAATTTTACCACCAAACCCAATGCCGTCTGGGTCCATATCCACACGCAAAGGCTGAATTTCTTGATAGGCAAATGTATCCAAAATCCGTGCCAAATCTGCCGACACAGGCAACGCCTTTGCCACCTGCGTGCGGTCAATGTCGGTCATCGTGGGGCGAGTGGCTTTGTAGGCGTCCATGTGCGTGCCTTGTTTAAAAAAGCTATACAAATCAAGCGATAAGGGGCGAGCTGTGATGGCAGGCAACAAAAACTGCGTCCAATAGCGAGTATCGCCCCCTGCATTGGTGCGAATATCTATAATCAAAGCAGGATAATGCTTGATTTTTTGCAAATAACTCATCACAGCGTGGCGTTCGTCCGTATCCAACAGGCTTACATGGGTCAGCTCACGCACCGACAAATAGCCCACCTGATTGGGCACGACATCAAAAAAATGTACATTGGCAGGTGGGGTGATTTGGGCATCAATTTTGGCAATTTTATCACGGCGTGCTTGTTCTTCTTGGGATTTGGTCATACCAATTTCGGTGGCATAGGCTTGTTGCAAGCGTTTATCACGAGTCAAATGGGTATAAATCTGCCAGCGATAATCGTCGTGCTTGCTTTGACTATAAATGCCAATGGCGTATTGCACATCGGCTTTGGTCATCATATGGGTGTGTTCGTTGTCCAATTTGGCAAGCACATCGTTTAACAAAAAGAAAAACTCAGTGGGATTTTTTGCCTGCATAATATGGGCTTTGTGCTTTTCATAATCAGCAACAAAATCATAGCCTGCGGCGTTTTTTTGTGCTTGCAATAAGGGATATTCTTGCTTGATTAAATCGAACACATAGTCAAAATCTTCTGCTTTTTGTACATCAAAGGGCTTGGGATTGGGTTTGGGGGCTGGGTCATAAAATACCCAAGCGGTGAGTGCCAATAATGTAATGATTAGGGGCAAGACAATGGCTTTTTTCATTTTTTTAACCGTTCAATATAAAATACTGGTTTATAATAAGTCACGCAGTGAACTTATTACCCCAAAACAGGCAAATGCCAATAACACCACCACCGATAGTATCATACTTATTTTGATAAAGATGCCATTGGCAATTTTGGCAAACAAATAAGCGTATAATAACAACAGGCCATAATCCAATACCACCCAAGTCAAAGTTAATATCACTGCTAAGATAAGCTCATCATAAGCGACTGCAAAAAAAACAAAATGACTTTGAATTTTTATTAGTATTAATCAATATTGATATTAATAAATCATTGAATTGATTTTTTAATTTTATTTTTGGAAATACATGATTTGTATTTTGATTTTTAATGCTTGGCAATCACAAAGATAATGGCAACGACACAAAATAAAACGATGATTAAATAATGTCACATACCACTCACTTGATACAATAAGCCACTTACCATAATACAAGCGGTAAAAATGCTGATTTTTAAACCTGTTTGGCGATTGCCTTGTAAATGGGTCTTGGTGTCATTTGGGACAGTTTTATTGGCAAGCACAGACATCAAACCAACAACACCAATAATAACAAATAAAATCAAGCCAAATACTGTTTTGCTAAGCCCTCCATTTTCATACAAATACACAATAGCAAAAAACCAAAAAGCCAATACCGCTAATCAAATTGATCAAAATCTGCCCATAAACTCCCTTAGGTTTTTAGTGGTGCATAATCATAAAAATCACACACCATTAACTATTACCTATCACAATCCGCCATCACAATATCAATACTTGCCAAATAAATAATCGCATCGGACACCAAAGAGCCGTTAATCACGGACGGCATTTGTTGCAAATGGGCAAAGGTTGGGGTACGGATACGAGTGCGGTAGCTCATCGTTGAGTTGTCGGACGTTATATAATAGCTGTTTAGCCCTTTTACGCCTTCTACCATACAGGCACTCTCCCCTTGTGGCATGACAGGCCCCCACGACACCGACACAAAGTGGTTGATGAGCGTTTCAATGTCTTGTAAGGTGCGGTCTTTTGGCGGTGGCACGGCAAGCGGGTGTTCGGCTTTATACGCTCCGCTTGGCATATTATTTAGGCATTGCTCAATGATACGCAGTGATTGGCGAATCTCTTCAATTTTTACCAAACATCTGTCATAGGCATCACCGTTATAAAACACAGGAATTTCAAAATCAAAATTCTCATAGCCTAGATACGGACGAGCCTTACGCAAATCAAAATCAATGCCCGTGGCACGAAGTCCCGCCCCTGTTACCCCCCACGCTAGGGCTTGTTTGGCGTTGTATTGGGCGACATTTTGCGTACGTCCTTTTAGCACGGTGTTGGTCATCGTTGCCTTATAGTATTCATCAAGGCGTTTTGGCATCCAATCCAAAAACTCACGCACCAGTCGCTCCCAACCATTTGGCAAATCGTGAGCCGTACCGCCAATTCTAAACCACGCAGGATGCATACGATAGCCTGTTACCGCTTCAATGACATCATACGCCTTTTGGCGGTCGGCAAACATATAAAACACAGGGGTCATACCGCCAGCGTCTTGGATAAACGTCCCCCAATAGAGCAAGTTATTGGTAATCCTAAAAAACTCACTCATCATAATGCGAATGACGTTGGCACGGTCAGGGGTGGTAATGCCAGCCAATTTCTCAACCGCCATGATATACGGCAACTCATTCATCACACCGCCCAGATAGTCAATTCGGTCGGTATAAGGAATGAACGAATGCCACGTTTGGCGTTCTGCCATTTTCTCCGCACCTCTATGATGATAGCCGATGTCAGGAATACAATCCACAATCTCCTCACCGTCAAGCTGTAACACCAAGCGAAACGCCCCGTGTGCGGACGGGTGGTTTGGACCGATGTTCAAAAACATAAAATCTTCGTCCCGCCCTGAGCGTTTCATTCCCCATTCTTCGGGGACGAATCGTAGGTTTTCTTGTTCAAATTGCTGTTTGGCGGTGTTTAGAAAATACGGCGTAAACTCGGTCGCACGGGCGTGATATTCCTTACGCAGTGGGTGTCCTTCCCAATATTTTGGCAATAAAATCCGTGTCAAATGGGGGTGTCCGTCAAACACCACGCCAAACATATCCCACACTTCACGCTCATACCAGTTGGCGTTGGGGTAAATTTGTGTGGCGGACGGAATACGCTCGCCCTCACGCAAAGCGACTTTAATGCGAATGTCCGAGTTTCGCTCCAAACTCATCAAATGGTAAAACACGGTAAAATCAGACGCAGGCTGTCCATAGCGGTGCTTACGAAGCCTTTCATCAATGGCGGACAAATCCACCAGCATCACAAAAGGCTTGGGCAGTGTTCGCAAATACAGCAATAAATCAAGCACTTGGGCTTTATCCACCCACACAGTCGGAATGCCGTCAGCGGTCTCTTGGACGGTCAGTCCCGTAAACTTAGCGTTTAATTCGGTTAAAATCTCAAAATCGTGAATGTGGTGAATGCTCATAATACCAACTTTTGTTTGTGTGTGTTAATTTGTTTAACTTAATTTAATTTGGTGCTTGCGGTTTAAAGCGAATCTATTTAGTTATTTTTGCCAATAAACTTTGGTGCATTTGGTTGATTAGAACAATGCCCATTATAATAAAAATCGCTCCAACAAAAAATTGATAGGTTGGCAATTCACTTAAAAACACCCAAGCCATAACAACTGCAAAAATAGGTTCGGATAATTCTGTAACCTGCACTTTTGCTGCTGTCAAATAATTTAAAGCCTTAGTTGTGCAATAAAATCCCAGTATGGTGGGCAATACTGCTAATGCCAATACATTCATTATAATCAAAGCATTCCAATCAATGTGGTGTATGTTATTTAAATAAGGAAAAAATAAATACATACTACCAAACATCATAAATAATCTCGTTAAATAAATTCCACCATTTAAAGAGAATTTTTTTACCAAAACCGAAAAAACACCATAGCCACTACCTGCGATAATTGCATTTAATAGCATATTTAAATTACTACCACCAGACCACGACATTGAAAATATTCCAATAATCGCCAATAACGTCCCTAAAATAGCGGAAATTGTTAATTTCTCGTTTAATAAAATCTTCCCAAATAGCAATGCCGAAACAGAGGCGCAAGCCATTAAAACAACCACAACATTTGATGCAAAGCCATATTGATAAGCGGTTGTTTCAAAGAAAGATAACACAAAAATACCCAAAAATGCACAGATGGCTATTTTAGTCAGTAGATTTAACCAATTTAAATCTGATGTTATTTCACTATTAACAATTTCTTTTTTTTGTACTGATAATGGCTTGTTAATCAAAATTAAACTCAATATCACAAAAGCACAAACCGTCTTAAAAAAAGCAATATCTTGTGGACTCAATCCATTTTGTAGCAAAACTTTACTAAATACCCCAATGGACGCATTAAGAGCAGCAGCCGATAACGCCAACAAAACTCCCAACATTACCTTAGACATACCCCCTTCTCCATAACTGTTGCCACATAGAAGGATTTTTATCGTTAGAAATAAAAATTCCCCCCAAATCTTTCATTTATGGAACAATACTCATCATCTTGCATTAAAATATGATGAGCTTTTTTTAAGCTCCAAAATGGAGTAGCAGGAAATAAATGATGAATAAGGTGGTAATTTTCTCCGTGCATTCCAGTAAAAAAATGCTCCATAAAATGACTAAAACGATTTCTTGAAATTTCTATATTACTTTTAGCATAAGCAATGGGGGCGTGCCAATTATCATGCACATAAAGAGATTTAATCTGTTTCAAAATTTCTCTATCAAACTTCTTATGTTGCATTACATGACACCTTGTCAATTCCTAGTTAATGAATTTTACTCACAAAACAAAATTCACTCCACATTATCAGGACTTCTTAAATTTTTAACCGCAATCCGCTCGCTATTTTTTCTATCCCGTTCTGGGGTCATAATCGGCTGATAGATATTTTGGTCAAGATGAATACCAAGTGGACGGCGCTCTTCTTGGATTGAGTTTTGTAGAAGCATTAACGCCTGAATGAGTGCCTCAGGGCGTGGCGGACAGCCAGGGATATAAACGTCCACAGGCAGGATTTTATCCACACCCTGCACCACCGAATAAATGTCATACATACCGCCCGAGTTGGCACACGCCCCCATAGAGATGACCCATTTGGGTTCTAGCATTTGCTCGTACAATCGCAGTATCACAGGTGCCATTTTGACAAAACACGTCCCCGCCACAATCATCACGTCCGCTTGACGGGGGGAAGCTCGGATAACCTCCGCCCCAAAGCGTGATAAATCGTGCACGCCTGTCAAGGTCGTGGCATATTCCACATAGCAACAGCTTGTGCCGAAGTTAAACGGCCACAGCGAATTTTTTCGCCCCCAGTTGGCAAGGTTGTGCGTCAAATCCGACAATTTACCCATAAAGACATTTTTGTCAATCTCAGCTTGGGTGATGTCGTCAACAACCTCACGGGTTTGATGCGGGTATTGGCTTTGGCTTTCGTTTGCCTTAGTGAGTGTATATTTCATAATGGCTACACTTTTAAGTAAATTTGGCTAATTTATAAATGAGTTAGAACAAAGAATCTGGTCATTCTAGACAAGCAGAAACACAAAAACGCCGCCATCATGGCAACGCTTTTGTATTGAATCACCTTGAATCTTTGGCATTGCCTTGATTGAAGTCTTGAGTGGTGACACGTCCTGTGGTGTTGATGTGATCGATGTTTGCCATTTGCTCGCTATCCTTATCAAGTACGGCTTGTAGTTCTTTACGTCCTGAGAAAATACGTCCTGATGACTGGGCAGGTACTTTGCCCGTAGGGTCTGAGTGTAGCTCATCAATACCATTAAAGGCGGTAATGCTCGCCAAGTCAAAGTCGGCAGGACGCTCATGAATGCGTTGTTTCTTAACACGTTTATCGGCAGGCGCCCAGTTCATCGCCCCAAGTCGCATCTCATAGACAAGACCGACAAATAAAATGGCGATAAAGACAAAAGCGGTAGCAAATCCGAGCCAACCCACTTCGCGCACGCTCACCGAATAGGCGTACAGATACAAGGCTTCTAAGTCAAAAATCACAAAGAAAATCGCCACTAAATAAAATTTGGCAGACAAACGAATACGGGCCGACCCTGCTGAGACCACCCCTGCTTCAAAATTCTCTTGTTTTTGGGAACCTGATGAGCGACCGCCAAGCAAGCGCGGCACGACAAGCATAAAGACAACTAGCCCTAATGCGGCTAATAGATAGACAATGGCTGACCATTCGGCTGGCATAATCACCCCTGCGTGATTTTTTGAATAACCAATTCAAGGATGGTCAAACCTTTTGACGCACCCAAAATGTGGGATGCATTATAGCACATTTAAAAAAAATACTCATGAAAGATGCTTATTTTTTTATCAGTTTGGCTTATAAAAGTCTCAAACAATGAAAAATCCTAAGCATCGCACGCTTAGGATTTTGTAAAAAGTTATTTCAGTCTGCCTAGAATGTCTCGATCGGCTAAACCTAACAAAGCAATCATAGCAAACTGTCAATACTTCCTATTGGTTATTATTGACTAATCACCTCAACGCCTCTTGGTGGTGTAAAGCTAAACTGACTTGCGTTAATTTTTTTGTTCAAGCTGATATTGCTGAATCGAATGTCAGTTCGCTGGCCCATGGCGTCATTTAGCACCATCAGCACAGGCTTGCCCCCATTAAAGCTAATGTACAGTTCATTAAAGCCTGCGTTACCACCCTTAGGGGTCAGCTTAAAATAGTTCTTGGCGCTGTTCGGCTGACTGACATTAAAATTATTCGCAATCTTCACAGGATCGCCTGACAGTAATAGCGCAGGCGTGTCACCCACTTGGTTACTGGTAGATTGCTTGATGGCTTGGCTTAGGTCTTTGTCATATACCCACATGGTTGAGCCATTAGCGACGATGAGCTGCTCAGCAGGAGACTTAGTTTCCCAGCGGAATTGATTTTCGCGCTGTACTGCCATCGTTCCGCTAAATTTATTGGTTTTTTTGCCAGCTTTGGTGGTTTGGCTAAAATTAGCCGTCATTGATTGGGTGTTTGACAGCAGGCGGTTTAAATTTTTTACTGCATCCTGCTGACTGGCAGGCGCTGCTTGGGCTATGGTAGGTAGCGTCATTGCACTAACACCAGCAGCAACCGTAAGACCCAGACAAGCTTTTAAGCTCAATGCCTTTAGTGTGTCTAAATTTGACATGATGTTCTCCATTTTGGTTCTTTAAAACTTGCACATTATGCGCAAAATCATTTTTAAATGCAATTCACATGACACAAGTGCCCAGTGTGCTTGCTGTTGTTGATGTGAATTTTGCCACTTTTTTATATTGCAATCTACTGGAGAATTGCAAACGAGCGGGGTGAATTGTTACTGGTCGGCTAAAAGTTAGCTATCTATTCATCAATTTTGGGAAATTGTTACGCCAAACACAAAAAAAGACGAGTCACTGACCCGTCTTTTTAGCTTAGCAATCAAATTACTGCTGTGGTGCTACGTCCGCAAAAACAGCAACATCCACTTCAACACGGCGGTTAGGCTGCAGACACTGAACCTGAATTGCCTTTGGTGCGTTAATGTCGCACCCGACGTTAGGTGGTGGCTGTGTTTTACCGGCGCCCGTTGCATTTAATTTACGCGCGGCGATACCTCTTGAGATCAAGTATTGACGAACAGTCTGCGCACGCAGCATAGACAGATTCATGTTATACATATCACTACCATAGCGGTCGGTATGACCTGTGATCATCACGCGACTGTCGCCACGCGCTTCCCACTCAAGCAGTTTGACAGCAAGCTCATCAAGCTTAGCACGACCTGCTGGCAGCATGTCTTCAAGCTTCCATTTGTCAAATTTAAACAATGCATCCGCTTCTAGGTTAATGCGTTCGTTGACGATTTGTACTGGTGCAGCCACAGGAATAACAACAGGTGCAGCAGCTACCGCTTGATCTTGTAGTTCAAAACAGCCAGGCTCGCCTTTCTAGTACATCGCTGTTGAGATTTTTTTGTCAAAATCCACACGCAATTGGCAACGTACATACTCTTTATTATGCGGCTTACGAATGTCTAGAACGTAGTTCCAAGACTTGTTAAAGATAACACCCTCGTTGAATTGTGGATGACTTAGTAGCTTGCGAATGCTGTCTTTATCCATGCCTACATTTAGACGTGCAACATAATCAACTTCATAGTGTGGCACCTGCTTTAGATAACTCTTGCTATCAAAGTCTGGGAATTCGATGTCATCAGGTGCAGGCGTGATATAGGCTGCTGATGCACCCGTTCCAATAAGCGTTGTGGCCAATGCCAAAGCTTTGATTAATTTCATAAGATTCTCTTTATTAATTAGTGATAAATGAACATTGGTTAGATCCAAGTCCAGCCAACCTTGACTGAACTTGGACAGCAACATGATATATTAATCAATCACACCGCTCACACCGATACGGAAGCCAGTATCGCCCTCGCTGGCAGTAGAGATACCACCAGAGAATGCCCAACGACCATTATCAGCAGTCTTACGCAGGGTTGCTGCAACGGCTTGCTCGCCACCATAGTGCGCTGCACCCACCGAATAGGTCCATTTACCTGGAACGAATGGCGCCTCTTCGAATGCCATTGCAGAAGCGATACCTGCTTTGGCTTCACGATCTACCTGACCGATGCGGTTATTTACGTAGTTGATATCGTTATAGATATTCTGAGCCATACCTTTTAGCTGACTTACGTTAACTGCATCTGTATCATTGACACCTGGAGCGACATTAGTGATAGCATTACCACCATTGTTCAAACCAGACGAGCTGACACTCACGGTATTTTGCGGATCGGCTTTTGTTGGCGCGGCGATAGTCACACCTTCATCGTTAACCAAGGTATTACCTGTAGTCAGTGACCCATCTTGACCCAGATTCACATCTTTCGCCAATTTCACTTCCAAAGCATCACTACCATTGGCTACTACACCGATATTGCCGTCTAAAAGCTTGGCAGTATCGGTTACGCTGCCTTTCACATTCACGGTTTGACCCAGCTTACGGTTAACGTTGTCGCCACTGTCACCAGCAAAGGTAAGCGGCTGATTCACGGCTTTGTCCAAACCACTAATCGCATCGCCAACATTATTCACCGCAGTTGTGCTGCCATCTGCAGGATTGGTCAAGGTATAGCTAGGGGCGCTTACCGTATCATCTGCACTCATCGTCGATCCGCCACCCAAATGGTTGGCAACGCTGTTGGCTGTAGCATAGAGCTGGCTGCCGTTGACCGAATCTTTGCTGCCTTCACTGATGTTACCATCTTGAACATTGGTGACTTTCTTATCGCCAGCATTGATGCCGTCTTGGTTGATGATCACATCACCGATTAAGTTGGCATTACCAATGGCAGTATTTCCATCACCTTCAACAATACTGAAATTCTGGTCTGTTATTTTAGCTATTTTACCTTCTAAGGCATCTCCAACGCGATTTGTATAAACACCACCAGTAGCACCAATAACATTAGAGCTTCTACCAAAACTCATACTCGCTGAACCCATGGCAGCAGCGCCTCTATTTTTTGCAATAGTTCCCACACCGATAGCAGCTTGGTTAACGGTTGAACCTGTAAAAGCTTTAACGCCAATAGCAGCGTTATCAAACCCTCCTGTCACTTGAGAATGGTTACCAAAAGCTGAAGTGGTATCGCCGTGAGCCTAAGCATCCACACCTACCGCGGAAGTAATCGTACCTGCTGAGACTGAATTTGCACCAATAGCCATTTGAATATTGCCGCCGCCCAATACCTTGGCATTGTAGCCAATAGCGGTAGAACCCCTACTAACATTCTTGCCAATTAATGCATCGCGACCAATAGCCATACCACCCTCTCCGGCTAGTCTAGTGGCTGACGGCTTAGCCAAAACTTTAGCATTGGGCAGATGCTATAGTAGTAACTGCTACAGAAGTGGCAACCAGAGCTGACTGCACGATAGATTTGGTTTTTGATTTGCCTTTGCCGCGTGCCATTTCTGATATAGCAGACCAAGTGCCTGAAGCAGCATTTCAGACAACTTTATAGACTTTGTTCATAAGATATTTTCACTTGAGTAAAAATGATAAAAATCATCATTTTGATAGATAAAAACCAATCGAGAAAAACACTAGGATCTTATTGGTCTTAATTGGTGGATTTGATCGCTTATCCATTCCCAATATTTGAATTGTAAAATTTGGGCTGTAAGGATTAAAACAATGAGCTTATTCTAACTTTTAAAATATATGTTACCTATCTTTTTTTGTTAAATTAAATAAACTAAGAAGATAACTTACACATAATTATAATCTGATTACTTAACTAATAAAATTTAGGTAGAATTAACAAATTATTAATAATATTTTTATTAAAAAGTACACACATCTAATAACTAGGTTTTTGGAAATACCATCATTTTAAATAGTCCCTACCGCAATAACATAAAAACCGCTTTATTTAGCATAAAGCGGCCATTCCCCTTATTTGTATTACTAATTATTTCAAAACCTGCTGCACTCTATTCGCAATATCCTGCGCCAGTGATTGACACAATGCCTCATCTTGACATTCCACCATGACACGGATGACAGGCTCTGTGCCTGATTTACGGATCAGTAGGCGTCCTTTGCCAGATAGCTTTTGCTCAGCGTCATCAAATGCCGCAACAAGATCAGGATGATCATGAGGGTCTGACATCTGCGACAGTCGCACATTAATGAGCGTCTGCGGGAATGGCGTATAACCGTCAGTCAACGTACTTAATTTCACATCGCGCTCAACCATGCACATGAGCACCTGCAATCCTGCAACGATGGCATCGCCTGTACGGCTCTTATCTAGGCATAGGATGTGACCTGACGGCTCACCGCCGATACTCCAGCCTTTGGTCTCAAGGTCTTGCATTACATAACGATCCCCAACCTTGGCACGGTGGAACCCAATGCCGCGCTCCGCCAAACTCAGCTCCAACGCCACGTTACTCATGAGCGTACCCACCACGCCGGCAGGTTGTAGATGATTTGCTAGAATATATAGCACAGCATCACCATCAACAATCGAGCCCTCCTCATCTACCATGATGATGCGATCGCCATCACCATCTAGTGCGATGCCAACATCAGCGCCATGTTCTAGTACAGCCTTTTGTAGAGTCTTTGGGTGAGTCGATCCACAGTTGTCATTGATATTCACTCCATCAGGCACATTATGAATCGCGATGACATCTGCACCAAGCTCACGAAGCACGCGAGGCGCTACGCTATAGCCTGCGCCATTGGCACAGTCCACCACGATTTTTAGTGAATTTAGGCTCAAATGATACGGGAAGCTGCCTTTGCAGTACTCGATATAACGCCCCTTAGCATCCTCAACTCGAAAGCTCTTACCGATGCCATCCGCCTTAATACCTACAAGTCTAGACAGGCGCGCATCAGTATCGCCCACTAACGCATCCAACTCTAGGTTAATGGCGTTTTGAATTTCATCAGAGATTTTCTTACCTTCACAAGAGAAGAATTTTACGCCATTATCTTGGTATGGATTATGCGATGCCGAGATGACCACACCCATGTCTGCGTGGAAGCTATTCACTAAATGCGCAATCGCAGGTGTCGGCAATGGACCCAGCATATACACATCCACGCCTGCCGCGTTAAATCCCGCCTGCAGCGCCGCCTCAATAACATAGCCAGATAGGCGCGTGTCTTTACCAATCAGTACGCTTGGGCGTTTTTTTGAATTGCCGGCACGTTCCATCAGCACTCGTCCCGCACCAAACCCTAAGCGCAACAAAAAATCAGGCGTGATCGGAAATACACCAAATTCCCCACGAATGCCATCTGTACCAAAATAACTCATATTATCCTCCAAAATATTCAATCGTACCAATAAATATATCAGCGAATTATATCACAGCAATTCCTTTAAAAATTTAAGTATTTGCTAACCATTCGTGAATGATTGGTCAAAAATAGCCACACCCAATCTTAGCCATTCATCAATCAAGCAAAAACCTTAGCAATATGGTACTCTTTAATTTTAAACCTTAATAATTAGCCATTAATCATGCCCTCACACTCCCTTACCCAACTAAAAATACGCGCAACGTGGTTATGCTTACTGCTTATTCTACTCATGTTTATAAGTCAGACAGCTTATGTTTGGGTATTTGGACGGATGTTAGATCTTAGTCTTATAGCTGGCAGTCGTCACGGCGTGGTAGTTAGTCTTAGCGTCATAGCAAGCGCTTTGACTTTAAGTGTGGTTGGTCTCATCATGGCAACATATCATGCTTGTGACAGACCGGCGAAATGGCTGGGTATCCGCCCTTTTTATTGGCGGCATTTGGCGGTATGCACCTGGTGGCTTGCGCTATTTTTGGTGGTTAGTGAATTCATCACGCATACACTAGGTCGTGCGCCGATGACTTTCATGGATGGTATGATAAGCACAGCGAATCTGCCGTTACTTGTCCTAGCGACCGTCGTGATCGCACCCATCTATGAGGAGTTGATTTTCCGAGGGGTAATGTTCGGGCTGATCAAAGACGCAATTCATCCTAACAATCACCACGCATCGCTCACAGCCAGCGTGATCACGAGCGCCCTATTTTCATTAGTTCATGTGCAGTATGGTGCGTTTGAGATGGGTGTGATTTTTGGGCTGGCAATGATTTTTTGTTATGCGCGGATACGCTGCGATTCGCTGATTGCACCGATACTACTACATGTTCTAAATAATGGCTTGGCAATGGCGGTATATTTATTTTATGTGTAATATTTAAAAATACACAAAACAAAAAAACGAAACTTTCATTCCATTTTTTATTGAACTGGCATCAGATTACTGTTTTACCGCTTCTACTTGAATGTCGATGCGAACTTTTTTGCCATGCCCATCGCCACCAGATAATCCATGCCCCATCTAGTGCGGTCAATGGTCGTGCCAAAGTCGCCACCGCACACCTCTGCTTTTGCCATTGGGCTGTCATAGCAGTTTAATTTATTGACCTTTAGACGCACAGAATGAGTCTGACCAAGTAGCGTCAGATTGCCATCAACAGATGATAATTTACGCGCCTTGCCTTTGCCAACATAGTTGAATTTGGTCGATTCAAAACGCATGTTCGGATGTGCTTCAGCATTGAACAGATCAGCAGATTTTAGGTGACCTGTGAACGCTTCAGAGCCAGTTTATAGGCTGTCAATCGGGATGGTGATGTCGATTTTGCCTTTGCGCGCTTCTTTGTCAAATTCCATCAAGCCTGTCAGACCAAAGAAATCACCAACGTTCGTACTGGTGTTAAAGTGATCAATGGCAAATCATGCGTTGGTGTGAGCTGCGTCAATCTCATAATTCGCTGCGTGAGCTGTAGCATTCAGACCAAGTAGCGCTGCGCCGAATACGTGTGATAATTTCATGACTTTCTCCTATTGAAAGCAAGCAGTGAATAAGAAACACTTTCAATATGATAATATCTTAACGCGACGCATCAGTGAAAAAAAACGCCATTTTGTTGATGCAATGTTTCTTCTCAAGAAACTTACTGACCATTTAATGCCAGTACCGTTTGCGCACTGTTTCTGATGTCGTCCACGGTGAGATTTCGCTTACCGCTCAAATCTTGTCGCCATTTTCTTGCTCCTATCAAGCCTTGAAACAGTCCTAGGTAATGCCGTGTCAAGGTCGCCAAATTCGCCCCTTGCTCGGCTCGTTTTTCAAGATAAGGGTAGAGATTTTCTAGGATTTCACGGTGCGTTGGGATAGGCTCGCCCCACAATTGATTGCACGCCCCCATGAGCATGGGATTGTGATAAAACGCCCGTCCTATCATCACGCCATCCACATGGTTTAGGTGGGTTTTGAGGTCATCGAGATTGTCCACACCGCCATTGATTTCTATACGTAACTGGGGAAATTCTGTTTTTAGGCGGTAAATATCATCGTAGCGTAGGGGCGGAATTTCTCGGTTTTCTTTGGGGGATAAGCCGTTAAGCCATGCTATCCTAGCATGAGCGATAAAGTGCGTACAGCCAGCCTCCGCCACAGTCCCCACAAAATCACGCATAAACTCATAACTGTCAAACGTATCAATGCCAATGCGGTGCTTGACGGTAACGGACTTATCGGTACTGCCTTTCATCGCACGCACCATGTCCGCCACCAGTTTTGGTTCTGCCATAAGGCACGCCCCGATTTTGTTGTGCTGAACACGGTCGGACGGACAGCCAACATTGACATTAAATTCATCATAGCCCATCTTATCGGCAATCTGTACACAGTGTGCCATCTCGCTAGGGCTAGAGCCGCCAAGCTGTAACACCACAGGATGCTCGCTGTCATCATAACGCAAAATATAATCCGTATCGCCCTTTAAAATGGCACTCGTGCTGATCATCTCCGTGTACAGATGTATGTGGCGATTAAACAGACGCGCAAAAAATCTAAAATCCGACGTCGTCCAGTCAATCATCGGGGCTAGGCTAATTCTTTTATTTTCTTTAAAATCAATCATTAAAAAATCTTTGGTAATGTAGATGGTTACTTCAAGGGCTTAGCGATATTGATTCAGTAGGTTATCAAAATTTTGACTGGTGATTTGCCCAATTTCCTCACAGCTTTTGTCATAGACTTTTGCCAAGGCTTCTGCCACATATGGCACATAGGTCGGTTCATTATCACGACCACGCTTTGGCACGGGCGCCAGATACGGGCTGTCCGTCTCGATTAGAATTCTATCCAATGGTAGCTTTGCTGCGACTTCACGAAGCTCAGCAGATTTATTAAAACTCACAATCCCAGAGAACGAGATATACATACCCAAATCAAGCGCACGCTTGGCAAAGGCATAATCTTCAGTGAAGCAGTGAATGATGCCATGCTCACATCTCTCGGCAGATAGTACGTCTAGCGTATCATGAGAAGCTGCGCGAGTATGGACGATGATGGGCTTTTTGACGCTTTGGCTGGCGTAGATGTGTGTGGCGAAGCTGTGTTTTTGGGCATCTTTTTTGCCAGCATCCCAATAATAATCAAGACCCGTCTCGCCAAAGCCCCAGACCTTATCATGATCAAGTGTCAGCAGCTTCTCCACCGTCACACCTGCCAATACATCAGCACCTTGGCAAGGGTGCAGTCCGACGCTCATGCCAATGTTGAGCTTATCATCTGATCTATCCACCCACGCTTTAATATCATCAAACTCATCATAATGACACATGATCGCCATGGCTCGGCTCACATTGGCGTCCTTCATGGCACCAAGCAGCCTTTCTGGATTGTGATCATGATTGTCTAATTTTAGATAGGTTAAATGGCAATGGCTGTCGGTAAACATAATTTTCACATCAATATTAAAAACCGCTTATTATACCGCATTTTCTGGCATTGTAGGGTCTTTATCGCGGTCGGATTTTAGGCTAATTTCTTGGCTTGGTAAGGCATGATCTACGTCATACTTAGCCACTTCGTTCAGCACATCAACCAAAAGCTCACTTTGTTTTTTCCAAAACACCGTCACATCAGCCGCATCCAGATAGCAGCGCATCTCAATAACGAATGCATCTTGGCGCAGCTCGCTTAACCTGACCAGTGTCCACTCGTCGTTAGTATAGACGTGGTTTTCTAAGAACAGTTGCAAGTCATTGATCAGCCTACCGATCTCGTCAGGATTGGCAGAGCGTTTTAGGTACAGATGATGATAAAAATAAAACATATCCCTGGCGTCATAGTTCTCGATTTGCATGGCACTAAATTCACCATTTGGCACAGTGACCACCGTTCTATTGAGCGTTCTGATACGACTAGAGCGTATCCCGATGTCAATCACCGTACCCTCCATCGTCCCAAATCGACAATAATCCCCTACGCGAATCGGGCGGTCAGCCACCACGACCACCGAACCGATAAGGTTCTCGATGGTTTTTTGGGCACCAAAGGCAAGTGCAAGACCACCCACCCCAAGTGCTGCAATACCCGTCGTCAAGTCAAAGCCCAGATTACCAAAGATAATAATCACCGCAACGGTGACCATGAACGCTTTGGCAACTTTACGAAACAGATTTAGGATGGAGACTTGTTCTAGGCGTTTGTGCTTACGACTGTTGTTCTCGGCACGCACGAACACGGCATCAATCACCCGAAGCACCAGCCAAGCGGTTGCAAGCCATGCCACTACCTCAACACCCCGGGTCACTGCCGTGCGAAGCGTGACAGGCACCCCCATCTGCACCATCATCTCAGAGAATATCGATGCTAGGATAACCACAGACAACGGCAAAAGCGCCTTCGATGGTATGGCAAATGCCTTACCGCGTATCTTAGGATACAAAAAAGCAAAGACACCCCACACGACCCACAGCCCAACCCAGATCACAGACAAGCCAACAGCAATTAAGATAGCAAGTGATATCAGATCTGAGACTTCATGCCCCAAGATCTGCTTATCCGCCCAAAAGTCAAGTCCTAATTCCTCTGCCAAGGTGGTGCGGTTTTCTTTTAGGTTGGTGGGCAGTTTATCCAGCGTGTCTTCTGAGATCTGCCAATAAACCACGCCATTGGCATCCGTCTTTCTGATAAGCAGCAGATCGATTTTTTCGATGTTGATCTCGATGGTGCCGACTTTCTCTAGGTCGCTTGGCAGCTTATCCGCCAAATCACCCTCGCTTTTATCACTGATTGACAGCACGGGCTGCAAGCGTCCGCCTTTATCCAAGGCGATTGTTAGATTGTTAATGATGGCTTCTGGATCTTCTTGTTTTTTTAGAAAGTCATCATCTAGGTATTTTTCCGTCAAAGCCATGTCCTTATCCGATAAGGCTTTGACAAAATTCTGCACAGTACTTCTAGGCGAGTCTCGTCCATAGCTGTCTTTGGGCGAATCAGCGGTCATTTGCGGTTCGGTTTTGGTTAGTGCGCTGACGGCGCTGGCATTATTTGGTAAACAAAACAGCGCGACCAGCACCAGCAACGCCGCCAAAACCCAACGTCTCAACCAACCAACATAAGACAAATTCATTCCAAACACACTCAAATAAGACAAATTTGACCGCCATGCTAACAACTTTTAAGATCAAACACAAGCTGTCTTCTATGGATAACTGAGCCACCCAAGCTTTCATCATTTAGTTCAAGCCAACATCATCAGATTAGATTTACCATTAATAATTACATGGCTTTATCTTTAACCCATTCTAAAATTTTGCTATAATAGCAAGTTACCCAAGAGATGTTGCACCCGTTCAACGGTCAGGCTTGGCGTTCTTTAATTTTTTAATTTAATAAGAGCAAAACAACGACATCTGCGTTATTTTCTCATTTTTCATCATATAGGAGTGGACGCAGTGTCTACAGTTACCGCCCAAGAATTTAAAGACTACAAAGTCGCCGATATTAGCCTTGCTGAGTTTGGTCGCAAAGAGATTAAACTTGCCGAAACCGAAATGCCTGCTCTTATGGGTATTCGCAAACGCTACGCCAGCCAAAAGCCCCTAGCAGGGGCGAAGATTGTGGGCTGTATCCACATGACCGTTCAAACGGCTGTCTTGATTGAAACGCTTGTGGCACTAGGGGCGGAGGTTCGCTGGACTTCGTGCAACATTTTTAGCACCCAAGACCACGCCGCCGCCGCCATTGCCGCCGCTGGCATTCCTGTCTTTGCATGGAAAGGCGAGACCGAAGAAGAGTACGAATGGTGCTTAGAACAACAAATCCACAAAGACGGCAAACTGTGGGATGCTAACCTTATCCTAGATGACGGTGGCGACTTGACCGCACTCATTCACAACAAATACCCCCAAATGCTAGATAGTATTCACGGCATTTCCGAAGAAACCACAACAGGCGTACACCGTTTGATTGAAATGCTTGGCAAAGGAGAGCTTAAAGTCCCTGCAATTAACGTCAATGATGCTGTCACTAAATCCAAAAACGACAACAAATACGGCTGTCGCCATTCACTCAATGACGCCATCAAGCGTGGTACGGATATGTTGTTGTCTGGTCGCCGTGCGTTGGTGATTGGTTATGGCGACGTGGGCAAAGGCTCTGCCCAAAGCCTACGCCAAGAAGGCATGATTGTGCGTGTCAGCGAGATTGACCCTATTTGTGCCATGCAAGCGTGTATGGACGGCTATGAGCTTGTTTCTCCATTTGTAGGTGGTGAGCAAAATCAAGGAGTTAATACTACACTACTCCAAGATACTGACCTTGTCGTTACCACCACAGGCAACTATCACGTGTGTAACGCCGAGATGTTAAAGGCTCTAAAATCCACCGCTGTGGTGTGCAACATCGGGCATTTTGATACTGAAATTGACACCGACTTTATGCGTAAAAACTGGAAATGGGTGGAAGTCAAGCCACAAGTTCATCAAGTCTATCGCTCAAATGATGAGTCGGATTATCTTATCGTCCTATCCGAAGGTCGCCTTGTCAACCTAGGCAACGCCACAGGACACCCATCTCGGATTATGGACGGCTCATTTGCCAACCAAGTGCTTGCCCAAATCCATCTGTACAAAGAAAAATTTGCCGACTTGCCAAGTGCTGACAAGCAAGGCAAGGTTTATGTTAAAGTTCTACCCAAAAAACTGGACGAAGAAGTCGCCGCCGCCATGGTCGCAGGCTTTAATGGTGTGATGACTAAGCTTACGCCAGAACAGGCCAACTACATCGGTGTGTCAGTAGATGGCCCATTCAAGCCAGACGAATACAAGTACTAATCTGCATCACAAAAGATGACAATGCCAGTCGTTGTCATCTTTTTATCATCTATGGATAAATTTTTCACTGAATTGATTTACTTTACTTTTAGGGTTATTGATACTTTATAATAGCTGTTAAAGGCACTGGATTTATTATCATGGTAGGACAAAAACGAGCGCCGCGCTCCATATTGGCATGTTATACCGCGACGGGCTATCTGGCAATCGTAGCGATATTGATCGTCATTGGCGTGTTGCCTTGGATGGTGGCTGCCATTCACGGCGTTACCAGCCTTGCCAGCTATGGCATGTACGCACTGGATAAACAAGCAGCCAAGAATAAAGAGCGCCGCATCGCTGAGTACAGCCTACATCTTTGGTCGCTTCTTGGTGGCTGGATCGGTGCGGCTTTTTCCCAGCATCAGCTTCGCCATAAGACCCAAAAAGAAGAATTCCAACTTACTTTTTATCTTACCATCATCGCCAACATTGCGGCGATGGTTTATTTATTTTTGATTGAGCCGTATTGATGAATCGTTTTTTTGTGGACTGTGAACTGGTTGTCGGTGATGTTTTTACCCTGCCTGATGATGTCGCGCATCATTGGGGTAAGGTGCTGCGCGCACGCGTTAGCGATAATGCCGTGCTGTTTAATGGGCAAGGCGGCGAATATGCCGTGACACTCACGCACATTGACAAAAAATCCGCCCAAGTCACCATTAATAACTACAATCCCAATAACAAAGACGCACCCTTTAAAGTGACTCTAGGGCAAGTGATGAGCCGCGGCGAACGCATGGATTACGCCATCCAAAAAGCCATCGAGATGGGTGTTCATCAGATTCAGCTACTGACCAGCGAACACTGCCAAGAGCACCTAAAATACGAACGTGATAAGAAAAAACTCACTCATTGGCAGGCCGTTGCTGTTGCTGCTTGTGAACAGTGCGGTCTAAATATCGTCCCGCAGGTTCTACCGCCCATTGACGTACGTGACTGGGTCCCTCAATGCACCTCAATTTTAAAGCTCATCATGGCGGTCAGTGATGGCGACTACCAGCCAACTAACCTATCCCAAGACATCGCCCTACTCGTCGGACCTGAGGGCGGGCTTAGTCAAGATGAAATCGATCTTGCCATCGGTCACGGCTTTCACGCTTGGACAATCGGTGAACGCGTTCTGCGCACTGAGACCGCGCCTGTGGTAGCGTTATCTGCCCTGCAGACGATTTGGGCACTGTCTCGATAGCTAAGCCCATGCGTAAAATCATCCACCTAGACATGGACGCATTCTTCGCCAGTGTCGAGCAACGTGACCATCTAGAATATCGCGGCAAGCCTCTGGTTGTCGGCGGAGATCCTAAAGGTCGTGGTGTGGTGGCAGCAGCCAGTTACGAGGCTCGAGTCTTTGGCGTGCGTTCAGCGATGAGTTGCTACGAAGCTCAAAAACGCTGCCCGCAAGCTATCTTCGTCCGCCCACGGTTTGAAGTATACCGCGCCGTCAGCAGCCAAGTCAAAACCATCATGCTAAAGCTTACTGACATGGTCGAACCCTTATCACTCGATGAAGCTTATCTAGATGTTACAGTTAAGCTTCACTGCAACGGCTCGGCGACACTGATGGCGAACTGGCTACGCGCTGAGATTTATAAACAAACGGGGCTAACCTCATCAGCCGGTGTGTCATTTAATAAGATGCTTGCCAAAATCGCCTCCGACATCAACAAGCCCAATGGCATCGCCGTCATCACGCCTGACATGGCGGATGATTTTATCAGCAAGCTACCTATTGAGCGCTTCCACGGCATTGGCAAAGCCAGCGCCAAAAGACTGCACGAGCTGGGCGTATTTACAGGTCAAGACCTAAAAAACATGCCCCTATACCGACTGGTGGAAGTGTTTGGGAATAAGCGCGGCCGGTTCTATCACAACATCGCTCACGGACACGATGAACGTGAAGTCAAGCCAGAACGCGTGCGCAAGTCCATTGGCACTGAGATTACCTTTACCGAGAACTCCGCCAATGACGAATTCATCCTTGGTAGAATCCATGAGCAGAATCTAGAAGCTTGGCAGGATCTGATCCAGCGCCAAATGCGCGCCCACACGGTCACTTTAAAACTAAAATACAGTGATTTTAGTCAGATTACGCGCAGCCACTCGGTGAAGTCACCCTTCAAGAGTCCAGATGCCGTTCTGCCTTGGCTGCATGAACTGTATCATAACACCCCAAAGCACCTGCCTGTACGCTTGGTTGGTGTTACTTTTTCAAATCTTGAGAGTATTGATGGCGTTGAACAGCTTGATTTGTTTGAATAGCATCAAACAGCTACAAACTCATTAAAGCGACCAATCCTCAATGCGCCACCCTCTCGCATGAGCCTCTCGTCTTAGGATGTCATCAGGGGTGACGCACACCGCTTCATCAGCAAAGTTGAGTAGCGGCAGGTCATTTTTTGAATCAGAATAGGCGATGGTCTTGTCAAAGGCGATATTATTGTCTTGGCAACGCTTAATAAATTCGCCTAGATGGTACAGTTTGCCTTCCTTGAAATTAGGACGGCCCGCAACCTTCCCCGTGTAGCTATTGTCCTTAATCTCAAGTGCTGTAGCCATCGTGTGCGCATCATCCACCCCGAATAGACTGGCGATTGGTTTTACCACAAAGTCATTGGTCGCGCTGATGACTACCACGGTATCCCCTTGATTCTTATGGTGTTTGATTTGTTCAAGTGCCTTTGGGCGCATATTCGGAATGATCCAAGTGTCCAGATATTCCTGGCGATATGCTTGTAGTTCATCCATGCTTTGCGTGCTCAAAAAATCCGCCACAAACTCATTATATTCCACCGCATCAAGCGTGCCATTGATGTAATCTTGGTAAAATTTATCGTTAGCATTAGCATACACGCCTGCATCCACCAAACCATGCTCCACGATGAACTGCCCCCAACTGTGGTCACTGTCCACATTCAGCATCGTCATGTCCAAATCAAATAACGCCAAATTCGCCATAGGTCACCCTTATATATACAAAAAAAATCATCATAACAAAAAACGGTTCAAAGCTGAACCGTTTTTTTTGGAGGAATTGCGCAAAGATTTGGATTAGTAATAGCCCAGTACTTTCCACCATACCAATGCCACGGCAATCCAGACCACCAAATTAACCTCACGCATCACAAAGCCAACTTTCCACCACTCTCCCATAGCAAATGAATCACAAGCTAGAACGATTATTGAGCAGTTTTTTGTCAAAGATTTATGATATAACCACAGAAAATCACCATGAATATAATGAAAATTGAGATATTAGATAAAAAATAAAGCCATCTATGATAGATGGCTTTATGAATAATGATTAAAGAATACTGATTAGAACTTACCACGAAGCTGTGATAGAATCTGATCGATCTCAGCATTTGCCTCACTCTCGTCAGCCTCGACACTGCCGTGTGGCGTAAGGTCGTTCATAATCTGTGGTAGCAATCCTGCAATGCCTTGGCGCACTTCCAGTTCGCTTGCGCCTGTCTTTTGGGCAACTTCGTTAATCTCTTGACTGCCGAACAGGCGAGCCACATCATCGGCATCGATACCGTCATTGTCTACATCAATGCTCGTCCAAGACTGAGCTTTGTTGCCTAGACCGTTGCCTTGGAATTTGGCAAGGACGCCTGACAGACCGCCATTTTTTTGGATGTAGGCAAGCACGACAGGCAATAAAGCCAGTAGCAATGTTGATTTGTTAAATCCACCTTGACGGCTTTGTGCTTGTGATTGGCTGCCTAGAACACCGCCTAGGATGTCACCAAGATCGGTTGGGCTAGCTTGACGGCTTTGTGCGCCACCACCCAATACATCCCTTAGCAGCCCACCAAGCCCAGCTTGTGAACTGCCTTGACTGCCTAGAACTTGACCTAGAACACCGCCAAGACCTGCGTTAGAGTTTTGACTGTCAGCTAGTCCACCCAATAGACCGCCTAGACCGCCTTGCTGCTGTGATCTTTGGTCGCCTTGTAAGGCATTTTGAACGGCTTGGGTTACGATAGATTGAAGTAAGCTCATGAATTATCCTTAGTGATTAAATCTTGATACATTATTGTAATGTGAAACGACAAGCACTGTTTAACTTGCCGAGAAACTCACCATCATCTTATCAAAATCAAATCATAAGAGTGTGGTTGTTGTGTAATTTTTTATGCACTTATTATTAATTTGTCATCAGCTTAGATGATAAAGTACAAAGACCCAATAGCTTACGATAATCAGCATCCGCCACATCACGTCGATGAATCATCACCTCAAAGTATCGCTTTCTAGGCTCAATCACATAGAATTTTAATACCACCGCCCCATTCATACCGATCGCTCGCTGACTGGATAGTAGATATGCCTGCCATAGCTGTCGCCTTACACCTCGCCCGATACCTCGGCCAACACTAAGCTGCCACGGGCCATCAGTATGCGTACAGCCCATCCATACGATCTTAATACGCCCTACATAAATCCACGAGAACACACTGGTAATGGCAAATAACAGTACACATTGCCACGCTAATAACGTCTGCCAAGAGATGAGCATCACTGCAATCACAAATGCCGCCCAAGGGATAAATCTTAGGCAGCTTTGATGGATTACGATGTCTAAGTTCAGGATGTTTTTGGAGAAATTGGGAGTTTTAGTTAGCATATTTTAGCTGTTTCATGCGCTCAATCAGACGCGCCACACCCTCATCATCAGGACGTTCTTGACCCAAGAAAAACAACAACAAATCAGGATCCTCATGCTCCAATAAACGCACAAATGCCGCCTGCTCATCGTCAGACGCGCTTAGATAATGCTCTTTGACATAAGGGTCAATATAATAATCAAGTTCTTTTAGACCGCGGCGCGCCTGATAGATAATACGGCGCTGCTCTAATGTCGGTTCGATATGGTCACTCATGATCACTCCGTTAGCTATCATACAAATCGATAAATTTGGCATAAGTATATCAAATTTATACAATCATGCGCAGATCATTTTTATTTTTAATTTGCTTTGGTTGATGGCTTTGTAATAAAAAACGACCTGCCATGATCATCATAACAAGTCGCTTGAAGGCTGATGTGTACTTACATCACATTAGACAGCACCACAAAGAACAGCGCACTAATACATGCCGCCGCTGGCAATGTGATGACCCAAGCAAGTCCGATCGGCTTCATGAGCTTCCAGTTGGTGTTCTTATTAACAATACCAATACCCAATACCGCACCCACCAGAATGTGCGTACTAGATACAGGAATACCCAAGCTAGATGCACCCATCACGACCGCTGCTGCTGCTAGCTCTGCAGCAAAGCCTGATGCAGGATGCATCTCGGTTAGATTCGTGCCGACAGTCTGAATGACTTCTTTACCGATGAACCACAGACCTACGATAAGCGAGACACCAAAGGTCAGCATGACAGGCGCAGGAACTGATGCCTTGGCTGCGATGGCGTTTTCTTTGATGACATCTAGGATGGCAACGAAAGGACCGACCGCGTTCGCGATGTCGTTCGAACCATGCGAGAAAGCAAAAGCACACGCGGTAAATACCTGCATCCAGCTGAACATGATGAATGTCGCCTTGCCTAGGTCTTCTTTATGCTTGCCGCGAATGGTCTTGGTATAGATGAAGGCAGTTAGCCACACCATCGCACCAATCATGCCCATCACAAGGCTTGCGTGCAGCGTTGATAGGTTTAGACCCGTGTTCTTTAGACCCTTGAATACCACCATCGCTGTCATGATGACCGCGCCAAGCGCCGCGATTAATGGCACCCAAGTTTTTAGGGCTTTAAGGGTGTCTAGATTACTGCGCTCGTTCTCAATGTCGTGTAGTGAGCGATAATATTCCGTCTCAAGCTCATCACGCTGACATTCGCCTTCGTTGAAAGCTTCTTGGTCACGCAGCAGCGCGGTGGTATAAGGCAGCTTCTCGCCATCATTTAACGCCTCAAAATGCTCTTTTTGTTCGCGTTTTAGGGCTTTTTTGCGAGCTTTTAATGACTTGACACGCACTTCTACTTTGTCGTTATACGCCAAGATATTACGCTTGATAAGACCATATAGGATATAAGACAGCAGACCGCCAAGCACAGGTGACACTACCCAAGAAATGGCGATTTCGCCGATTTTTGACCATTTAACGGTTGAGAACGCAAGCTCTGAACCACCGAAGCTAATACCAAGCACGATGGATGAACCAACGATGCCTCCAATGATGGCGTGTGTGGTCGATACTGGCAAGCCCTTTTTGGTGGCGAAAAGCAACCAAAAAGCAGCCGCCGCAAGCGCCGACAGCATCAGATAGATGAACTGATTTGGCGATACGCCCAGCTTGCCGATGTCCACGATACCACTTCGGATGGTGTCAGTTACCGCAGCACCAGCCAGTACCGCACCCGACACCTCAAAAATAGCCGCCACCGCAAGTGCTTGGGTGACGGTCAATGTGCCTGCACCGACAGACGTACCGAACGAGTTCGCCACATCATTACCGCCGATGTTAAACGCCATGAAAATACCAAAAAAGCTTGCTACCATAAATAGCAGCACTTGTTGATGCAAGGTATACTCCAACCCCCACATCACAAAATAAACGCACATCCCTGCAAGCAATACCGCAAAGAAAACATTTGCCAGCATGGGTGTGCTTTGTTTCGCTGAATTTACCATAAATCCGCCAAGACGATTTGATTGTTAGTTTAAAACTGCCCGAAAAACACGAATGCGATATTGTAAGAATCAAATATGACAGTTTTATGACAATTTTAACATATCATCGCCAATTTGGCTAAATTTTGTCATATTCGTGTCAGATGTTATCATTTTGCGTTTTTATCCGGAGTAGTATTACGATTGAATTTTGATATACCACCCCAACATAGGCTTAAAATTATAGACGCTTTTATCGGTGAGTACATGTCGCACATTCAATCTTTGGTCGATACCCTAAATGGCTATCAAGCCCTACCACACCACAGTGATGCCAATCTTAAACACATTGTAAATGAAGTTCAGACATGGCAAAAATCACGCATTCATCGAACCAATAAACCACTGTTTGATAACAATAAAACTGCGCCACTTGCTCATTATCTGATCGATCGCATCTATAGCGATAAGGATTTTGACATACTTGCCAAGCAGCTTCTCACCGCGGGCAATAACGCCCTAAATGGCTCGGGCCGCCTAGAAAAGCTCATTCCACAAAACACACTCGCCACAGGCATCCTAGGTGTAAAGGCAGCGGTTCTGGCGGTGGAGCTTGATCTTGTACTTGCCAAAGCCATCCAACGAAATGATACATATCTACAATCATTCCATCAAGACGGCATTACCGATGCGCTGATGGTTGAAGTCTATCAAGCCGTTAATGCAAAAGACGCACGCATCGCACAGATTCACGCCATCAAAGAGGTGTGCGAGCTATCATACAAGCAATTTAATTCATTTTTATTACAAAAAGCGTTTTCTTTGGCGAAATCCACCGCCTATCATCACGGCTATCAGCCTTTGTATGACTTCATTCATGATGGACTGATCGCCATCAAAAGCATAAAAAAGATTGATGATTTCACCGTATCATTTACCCAAAATGAGTTGGCCACGATTGAGCGAATTCATCAAGATGGCAAAGTTTATTAACCTGCGTGTAAAATCATCCATCTAAAATGGCAATTTATGGTATGAAAAAATCCCTATTTATAGTATTATGATAGGGATTTTTTAGTCATATTTATTCATAAAAATTGGAACAAGCCATGAGCCAAGATAACAAGTCAAACGAATTTACCAATCCTAATATTTTGCCTACTGGCACGCCACAAGGACAGTCAGCAATGCAAAGCCCTGCCAATGCGAACAATCCGATGCAGCGCGCTTATTCTGAGAACGTGGGCGAGACGACGCATTTTGGTTATCAGACCGTGGATGCCCGAGAAAAGCAAAGTAAAGTCGCCGAGGTCTTCACCTCTGTCGCCTCAAAATACGACATCATGAATGACCTCATGAGCTTTGGTATTCACAGACTATGGAAGCGTTATGCCATCAGCCTAACTGGCGTGCGTTCAGGTCAGCGCGTGCTCGACATCGCGGGCGGTACAGGCGATCTTGCCAAAGTGTTTAGCCGTGAAGTGAGTCGCTCAGGTCGCGTGGTGCTGTCTGACATCAACGAAGCGATGCTTGAGGTTGGTCGTACTCGCCTGATTAATGCAGGTTGCAATAACGTTGATTTCGTTTTGGCGAATGCTGAGACGCTAGAGCCTTTCGAGGACAATTCATTTGATTTGGTGACCATCAGCTTCGGTCTGCGTAACGTCACCGACAAACAAAAAGCCCTTGAAGCGATGCACCGCGTCCTAAAACCAGGTGGACGACTGCTTGTGCTTGAATTTAGTAAACCTGTTTTTGAGCCACTATCAAAGGCTTACGATCTTTATTCATTCACCGCCCTGCCTGTGATGGGAAAGATCGTCGCCGGCGATGCTCAAAGCTATCAATATCTGGCAGAGTCCATCCGTATGCACCCCGACCAAGCCACCTTAAAAGACATGATGGAAAAAGCAGGATTTGTAAACTGCGACTACCACAACCTAACTGGCGGCATCGTGGCGGTGCATCGTGGGTTTAAGGCACGCTGATGATTAGCGTGCTTACTCTTGGGATTGTTGAGCACATCATCAATGGCGTGCTTGGCACGGATCCCATCGCCATTTCACATCTTAATGGTCTGTCTGGCAAGACGTTTCGCGTGATCATTGCCAATCCATCGCTGTCCGTTGATGTGCTGTTTTGTGATGATCATGTGAGGTTTGAGCCTGTCAGCCAAAGCCTCTTTGAACCCCAAGACGGTATCATCACAGAACCTGACTGCACGCTACATGCTACCAGTCCAAGAGAGCTACTGGCACTCATGCAAAACCCATCGGGCAACCTCCCCATTAAGGGCGATCATAAGGTGCTCATGCAAATCAAAGCCCTAAGCGATGATTTTAGCCCCGATGCATTCGCCCAATTAGAAAACCTAATCGGCAAAAGCGGTGCAAGCTATGCCTACATGCTCACCCAAGAGATATCCCCGATTGTCTCGCCAGTGCTCGACTCTCTAAAGTCCATCATCACAGGTGCAATCACCCCAGCTCAGGACAGCGCGCTGGACGATGCCATCAGCCAAAAAAAGCAAGAACTGCTGCGCCTGCAAAGTGACATCGAACGCGAACAAGCTCGCCTAACCGCCCTACAAAACCAACCATAACCATGCTCATCTCTCATCGTAAACGCCTACTTTCGCTATATCGCATCGCTGCTAAATATCGCCTAGACACGCATCTGCCCGTCGGTGACATGCCAGAGCTTGCGCCATTGGCACGTCTGATTCGCCTGCATCCTGCAAGCCTAGGCAAATCGCATCACCCCATGGGCGTCAAGCTCGCCTTTGAAGAGATGGGTACGCTTTTCTTAAAATTAGGGCAGCTGCTCTCCACACGATCCGACCTACTGCCGCCAAACATCATCGCGCAGTTATCACTATTACAGGATAAAGTCGCACCCTTCGATGTGGACATCCTAAAATCCGAAATCCAAAACCCCAAGACAGGTCTTGGCAAGCCTGTCGATGAGCTGTTCGCTCGGTTTGATAATAAGCCACTCGCCGCCGCCAGTATCGCTCAAGTACACACCGCCAGCCTCCACGACGGTCGTGAAGTGGTCGTAAAGGTCGTTCGCCCTGACATCAAGCCTGTCATCATTCAAGACTTCGAGCTGCTGCGCGAAATGGCAAATTGGCTGTCTGCTCGATTGGAGTCTGCGCGTGCCGTGCATATCGTCAGCGTGGTAGAAGACTACCGACAGATCATGCTAAATGAGCTGGATCTCACCCTAGAATCTGCCAACGCCACTCGCATGCGTAATAACTTCACAGGCTCATCGCTAATCTATGTACCAGAAGTGTACATGGCGAATAAATCGGTCATGGTCTCGGAGCGAATTTTTGGCGTGCCAATTTCTCAGACAGAGAAATTTGATGCCCTAGGCTATGATCGCTCGTTACTTGCCAAGAATGGCTTGACGATATTCTTCACACAGGTGTTTCGCGATAACTTCTTCCACGCGGACATGCACCCTGGCAATATCTTTGTCGAAACCCTACCCAATGGTGAAGCCGTCGCCAATCCGCGCTACCTGGGGTTGGACTGTGCAATCATGGGCGAGCTGTCACGCGAGGATCAGCTGGTCGTCGCGCGCATGCTGCTGTCAGTCATGAATGGCAACTACACCGCCCTAGTAGATATCATCTCTCAAGCAGGCTGGATACCGCCTTCTGCTGACAAGCACGCACTTATCCGTGATATGGCGCGTACGGTCAGCCCCATGGTGTCCAAACCCATGAGCGAGCTTGACTTTGCTGGCATCTTATTTGAGATATTAAACATCGCGCGCCGTCATCAGATGAGCATACCACCGCAGCTGATGCTACTGCTTAAGACCTTGGTTCATGTCGAAGGGCTTGGGCGTGAGTTGTATCCTGCGCTTGACATCTGGTCTCTGGCAAAGCCAATCTTAACCGCGTGGGTAAGAGACCAATTAGACCCCGTCAAAAATCTAAACGACATCAAAGAAAAAAGCCCCGAGTTACTGCTCTGCGCCACCGAACTGCCTAAGCTCATCACGCAAGGCGTGCAGTCCATGGCGACACTGGGCGCAAGACAAGACAAAGAACTGCGTGAGATCCAAGCGCTGCGCGCTGATTTCCTGAATCAAAAACGCCATGACTGGATTGCCTTGGGTGGATTTTTAGGATTTATCGCGATTGGGCTGACCCTGCCGATTTGGTGGGTGGGGGTGATTTTTCATGTATTGGCGATTGGGTTTGTGGTGTGGCGGGTGTTGGTATGATTGGATATTGTTGGGATTGAACCCATACACCAAATATTAAAAAGCATATCAAGAATAAAAAAACCACCCTCTTAAAGGGTGGTTTTTTTATTTTAATACATCTTTTCTATCTTATCAGTTGTACCATCATCAAAAAGCACAGTAATATCCTTGAAGAACATTTTTGCGATCGCATTTCCTTGTCCAATCTTGATGGTAGCTAAAGTAGTGGGTTTAGTCCAGTGGGTTATCTCAGCATCCTCATTCTTTGCCAAAGGTTTCTCAAATTTATAAGTTCCTATATGAAAAGAATCGGATTTATCAATACCTTCCACCTCTAGCTCCACCCAACCATCAATCGCAGAGACCACTTTATCAGAATTATTAGTAAATTTGATTTTTAAATCCATGCCTTTATCTGAATACTTAGTATTTTTTTCAAAGCCTACAAGCTCCACTTTATATAGATCATTAAATGCAGTGATTTTTTCATCCATAATAGATTTATTTTCAAAGTGTTCTTTGGTTTTCTCAATTGCTTCGCCTAAGGGCACGCCAAACATGGATTTATCACCATTGAGCAACCTTAATGTTTCCGCTCTGGTAAAATATTCTTCAATCAATGCTCTTTCTTCCGCACTAATCTCAGCTTTAATCTGCTCAGCATTAGCATTAATTTCACTAATTTCGTTAATTACCAATGTGCGAATACCTGTTTCTTTAACAGGGGTTTGTGTAATTTCTTTGGCTGCTGTTTCTGCTGGATTTTTTACTGCATCTTGACTGCAGCCAATTAACATCATAGCAAGTCAAGCCATAAGAACTTTTTTCATGTTTCACTCCCTCAAAATATAAATTTTTATATTACACAAAACTTTACATTTTAGCAATAGTTCAATAGGTTGATAAAACCCCGCAACCAAAAAATAAACCCCTGCTTTCATCTTTATAAACAGGGGTTTATTTTTGGTCTTAGCAGGTAAAACCTTCTAGTTCTTAAAATTCACAGGTCGCTCAGCGTTGGGATAATGATGCTCATGCTCCACATCACACTCTTCGCCGACGGTGTTGCCTTTATCGTCTTTTGGCTTCTGGATATAGCCTGTACGCTCTTCAACCGGTAGGTGTTCATGCTCCCAAACCATCACCGCTTGCATGCAGGTCTGGCGCTGCTCATCTGTCAGACGAACGCCGTTGTCCCATTTGCCCAGCTCAATGGCGGTGCGGAACTTTGCGACGATTTCAGGATTTAGGCTATCTAGTATGTCTTCTTTATTCATCTTTGATCTCTTGGGTGTTTCATTCGGTCTTTAGGGCGAGTTCTTCTGTGTATAGGTTCCAGTTTAGCTTGGTGCGGCACGCCTCATAGAAGCTATAGCTCGGTGGATGCAGCAGCAGTAAGGTCTTATCATGCTTGGCAATGAGTAGTGTCTGATCGTTATCGAGTGGTGCTGATGCCTTACCATCTGCGCCCACCATGGGCTGTGTGCGATTATCTTTGTGAATGTTGATGGCGATTTGGCTGCTACCTGCCACCACCAGAGGACGGCTAGACAGCGTATGCGGATGCATCGGCACAATACAGATGGCATCAATGGTCGGGTGGATGATGGGCCCGCCTGCTGAGAGTGAATAAGCGGTCGATCCTGTCGGTGTCGCTACGATCAGACCATCGGCATGCTGACGATAGACGTCTGTGCCATTAATTTTTAATTGAAAATCAATGGTATGCACCGATTTGCCAGCGTGCAGAACGATGTCATTTAATGCCACATCTTCATGGATGACCATGTTGGTCGGCTTGCCATCAGCATCATTATTCACAATCTTAAATGTCAATAAAAACCGTTCCGCCAGCCAATAATCTCCGTCCAACACCTGCGTGACACGCTCTGTCAGCTCATCTGGGTTGACGTCCGCCAAGAATCCAAGTCGCCCACGGTTCACACCCAGCACAGGCACATCCGTACCCGCCAGCACACTCGCCGCCTGCAGCATCGAACCATCACCGCCAACCACGATGGCAAAATCACAATGCTCGCCAATCTTTTGGCGTGGAACGATCTTAAATTGATTACCGTCCACCTTATCAAAATCGATCTCAAGCCCCTCGATTGCAGCGGTCTCGGTATCGATGACGATGGACAAATCACGCTCATCAAGTAAAACGATGAGCTCATTTAGGGTTTCGACCACGCTTTTTTTGCCGGCGCGCCCCATCAAGCCAATGCGCTGGAACTTAGGACGCTTTGGGTGATTATTCACAAAATTTGACATAAAAATCAATGCAAAAATAAAGCGTATAATATCAAAAAACCCCACATCAACACAACCTAAGTTTTTAGATATCATCAGCGCTCATGGCTTAGTGTATGAACGATAAGCCATTGATTAATGCTTGATTTTTCTAAAATCTGCCTTATAATCAGTGAAAGATTTTTATTTTTTTATTAAGGAAAAATTATGGCAAACCCTATCGTCAGTCGCACCGAGCTTGCGGCTGGTAGTGTTCCGATGACCGTTGGCGGTGTCGTCAAAAAAAGCGCGTTCTTATTGGCTTTGGCTGCCGTCTCAGGCTTTGGTGTATTCTTCTATGCTCTGATGGGTGGTATATCGGTTAGTATGCTATATCCGCTTGCCTTGGTGGGTCTGTTTGCAGGCATGGGCTTAGGCTTGGTATCAGCATTTAAGCCACACCTTGCTAAGAGCTTAGCGGTGCCATATGCACTGTGTGAAGGTGTGCTGCTTGGGGCGTTTAGCACCATCATGTTCCTAAGATACCCTAGTGTACCGCTGTCAGCGCTGTCAGCCACTTTCATCACCGCAGCCGTGATGCTAACCCTGTACAGCACAGGCATCGTGAAAGTTACTGAGAAATTCCGCTCGATCCTAACGTCTGCGATCATCGCCATTGGTATCCTATACCTTGTACAGCTTGGCTTTAGACTGTTCGGCTCAAGCCTACCCCTATTGTTCGATGGCGGCATGGTCGCGATTGGCTTTAGTATCTTTGTGGTGATCATCGCCTCGTTTAGCTTGCTGCTTGATTTTGATAATGTGGATAAAGGCGTCCGATACGGTGTGGCTCGTGAATTTGAATGGGTGTATAGCATCGGTATTCTATCAACCCTAGTATGGATGTACATCGAATTCCTGCGCTTAATCGGCTATCTACAAGACGACTGATTAACTAATGAAACTTACCAATAAAAATATCGCACTCAATTGGTGCGATATTTTTTATACTTATAATTAACCAACCGATCAACGTTTTAGGCGCATGGCGTTCGCCACAACGAGCAAGCTTGATAAGCTCATGCCAATCGCTGCCAACCAAGGCGGTACATAGCCTAAGGCAGCAGGAATAAGCACCAAGCTATTATAGATTAGTGCCCAGCGTAAGTTTTGGCGGATGATTTTTTGGGTCTTGGTGGACAGTCTGGTCGCTTGCGCCAGTGGCATGAGTCGCCCACCCAATAGCACACTGTCAGCGGACACCTGCGCCAGATCGGCTGCGCCTGCCATCGCTGTCGAGACATTCGCCGCCGCCAGTACAGGCGCATCATTAATCCCGTCGCCCACCATGAGCACGGCATGACCTGCCGCTTGTAGGTCTTTGATGTGCTTGACTTTGCCCTCTGGCGTCAGACCAAAATAAGCCTGTTCGATGCCCAGCTGCTTAGCCACTTCTAATGCATTTGGATTTGGGTCGCCGGTTAGCATGATTGGTGTGATGTTTTGTGATTTTAATTCATCAATCATTGCGCGAGCATCTTGGCGAATCGCATCATTAAAATAAAACCGTGCCACCACCTGCCACACCCCATTAACCTGACTTGACAATAATACCGACATGTTCGCCTGATGCGCAGGTAGATTCTCATGCAGCTCATCAGCCAGTACGCCTGTTGGTAGGACAAATTTTTGATGTCCGATACGATAAGCCACACCATCTATCCAGCCTTCCACACCGCCCGCCGTGTGGTGTGTGCTGTCTTTTACCTTAGGCAGATGAAGTCCATGAGCAGCAGTGAGTAGCGCCCACGCCACAGGGTGCTTTGAGCCAATCTCAAGCGCGGCAGCGATTTCTAGGGCTTTTGTCTTATCAATCACACTCACTGTGTCTAGCAGATTAGCCTGACCCAGCGTCAGTGTACCCGTCTTATCAAAACAAGCATAAGACACTTCCGATAACGTCTGAATGGTGTGCCCGCGCGTCGCTAGGAATCCAAATCCCGCCAAGCGATTGGTCGCTACAGTAAGTGCAATCGGCGTGGCAAGGCTAAGAGCACACGGGCAAGTCGCCACCAGTACCGCTACCGTCGCCCACAGCGACTCGCTCTTATCCACAAACCACCACACCAAGAACACAAGGCATGACAGGACAAGCACGCGTGCCACGAACCAGCGCGCCATCTTATCAGCATCTTGGGCGATTTTGGGCTTTTCGCTCATGGCGCGGTTCATGAGTCGATCAATGAGCGCGATTTGACTGTTATCGATCTCCTTGGTGACGAGCATGACGAACGGCTGGCTGTCATTCTGAGCGCCACCGACCACCATATCGCCTTGATGCTTGACGATAAGATCACTCTCACCGGTCAATAGACTCTGCGACACCGTGGCGCTTTGTGATAACAAGATACCATCAGCGACGATCTGGCTGCCTGCATCGATCCGAATGATGTCGCCCACCTTGACAGACTGTGCCAGAATCTTATCCTCATCATCTACGTTCCGCTCTAGGATGTTATCTAAATGGTGGTGATTTTGCCACCATGATTGGATGATGCTTGCTTTATTATCAGCAGATAAACTTGTTACCAATGACGCATCTTGGGCGATTTTTTGTACCAAAATCGGCTCGATCACCACCAGATCTGATGCCATGTTTGATGCTTTTAGGCGGGCATTTTGTTCAATGTAGCGTCCCGCCAATAAGAAAAAGATAAACATCGACACCGAATCAAAATACGCCTCACCCGTACCTGTTAATGTCGCATAAACGCTGGCGCCAAAGGTAGTAATCAGCGCGATCGATACAGGCACATCCATGCTCACCTGACGCGCCTTGATGGCATTATAAGCCGACGTGAAGAACGGCACGCCTGCATAGAACATCACAGGAATGGTCACAAACATCGCCACATGGCGCAAGAAATCTCGATGTTCAGTCAAAATACCACTATATTCGCCAAAATACATGCCAATCGAGAACATCATCGCCTGCATCGCACCAAGCGCAGCGATGGCAAGACGGATGAGCATTTGCTTGTTTTGTCGCTTCATCATCGCCTCATGCGTATCTTGGCGATATGGCTTGGCATTATAACCCACCGAATGCACCGCCTGTAGAATCTCACCGATATCGCACTGATTTTCATCCCAGTTTACACGCATTCTTTGCTGAGTGAGGTTCACTTGGCACGCACGCACGCCATCGATTGCTCTTAGACGCGTCTCAATAAGCCACGTGCACGCCGAGCAGCGTAGGTTCGCCACAGATAATTCTGCCGTGCTGCCACCATCTTCTTGATAGACGAATTGTGCTTTGATGTCGTCATGATTATACGCATCAAAATTCATCGCATCAGGCAGGCTTGCGGTCGGACTGATCTCCCTTCGATCTAGATAATACTGCTCAAGTCCAGACTCTACGATACTTTGCGAAGCAAGCTTACAGCCTAGGCAGCACATCGGACGCGATTTATCAAAAATCACGGTATAAAATGGCTCTTTTGGCAGCACCTCCCCACAATGAAAGCATGCCCCTTCTGGCGGCAAAATGAGTGATTGCTCAATCTCATCCATCTTCGTATCGGCAGCAGTATTCATAATCAAACACTTTTTTAATTTGGCATAAACGCGTTATTATATCACTTTCATGTATCATCAGGCGCGTTGATTGAGAAATTCTCCAGTAACACGATGACAATACTCACGGTGTTTTTTCATCAATTTTCCATGAACTTATTTGTATTATTACCATAAAATTGAACCACTTATCAAAAATTCTACAAACCCGAAACCAACAAGCACATCAAATCATACAAGCCCCTTGATAATTTCATCGCAAATCGCTAGTATGTTGGTAATTTATTTGTAAGGTCAGTTTATGACGAAGTCCTTTGATCAATTTACAGGCCAACCCCCAAAACAACAACAAGGCTCAATCATTGGTTTTATCCTGCTTATCATCATTGTTGCAGCGATGATTTTGTTGGGTTTATATGCGTTTTATCTAAATAACACCATCATCAATAAATTTGAAAATCGCCGCTGGGACATCCCCGCCACTGTCTATTCACGCCCGCTAGAGCTATATCCGAACGCACCTGTCAAAGCAGGCGATCTAGAATCATGGCTAAAACTCCTTAACTACAGCCAAGGCAAAAACACCCAAGGCAGCTACCAAAAATCAGGCAGCACCTACACCATATATACGCGTGGCTTTAATTATGGTGATGGCGATGTCGAACCCAAGCAGACCATCAAGGTGCTGTTCTCCAATGGTAAAATCGCCCGCCTGCAGACCAGTCAGCCCACTCAGCGAACAGCGCTGCGCTTAGAGCCAGTGAATGTCGGCGGCATCTATCCTGAGAATAATGAAGATCGCATTCTACTCACCAAGGACAATGTGCCAAAGCATCTGATGAATGCACTCATCGCCACCGAAGATCGTAACTTTTATGAGCATCACGGCGTGTCCATGCGTGGTACCGCGCGCGCCCTACTCTCTAATGTCACAGGCGGTACGCGCCAAGGCGGCTCAACAATCACACAGCAGCTGATCAAAAATTTCTACCTAAATTCTGATCGCACCCTAAAACGTAAAGCCAATGAAGCCCTAATGGCTCTACTTCTTGAGCTGCATTATGACAAAGATGAGATCCTGCTCGCTTATCTAAACGAGATCAACCTTGGTCAAAATGGCAATCGCTCGGTGAATGGCTTTGGCATTGCATCGCAGTTTTATTTTAATAAACCCTTGGCGGAGCTTCGTCTTGATCAGTACGCGCTATTGGTCGGCATTGCCAAAGGTTCAAGCTACTACAATCCACGAAAGCACCCAGAACGTGCCAAAGACCGTCGTAACACCGTGCTGCACAACATGCTCATCACAGGCAAAATCAGCCAAGAAGAATACGACAGCGCCACCCAAAAACCACTCGACGTGGTCAAGACCCCAACCATCGCCAAGAGCCGCTTTCCTGATTTTTTTGATGCGATTCAGCGCGAATTGAAGGCTTATTATAAAGAAGAAGACCTACAAAACCGTGGTCTGAGGATCATCTCAACCCTAGATCCTCTCGCCCAACGTGCCGCCGATAACGCCATCAAAAATAACAAAAAATCCAATCTACAAGGTGCACTCATTAGTGCCAATCCTGTTACAGGCGAGGTGGTTGCCATTGTTGGTAGTAGTGCTGATTTTACAGGATTCAACCGCGCCATCGATGCCAAGCGACAAGTCGGCTCACTCCTAAAACCCATTATCTATCTCACTGCCCTGCAGTCAGGTCGTTACAATCTAGCCAGTAGCGTTGATGACAGCCCGCTGACTTATACCATCGGTAATCAGACTTGGGCACCCAAGAACTACAGCGGCGTCTCACATGGCGCAACACCACTCACCACCGCACTGGCTCACTCCTACAACCAAGCTGCGGTCAATGTTGGCATGGAGTTTGGTTTGCCGATTTTTTATCGTCAGCTGCAGATGCTGGGTGTCAGCGATCAGACTCCTAACTACCCTTCAGTGCTGCTGGGCGCGGTAGATATGTCACCCATGCAAGTTCTTAGCATTTATCAGACTTTCGCCAATAGCGGAGTCAGCGCGCCCATTCATACCATCAAAAGCGTGATTGACGATAAAGGAAAAGTCCTTCAAAACAGTGACAGCAGAGCTCAGATTCGCTTATCGCCCAAGGCAACCTATCTGACCAATTACGCCATGCAAAAAGTCTTCACTCACGGTACGGCACGCGCAGGTAACTTTAATTCAGCCCTTAATCTAGCAGGCAAGACTGGCACGACGAACGATGGGCGCGATGCTTGGTTTGCAGGTTATAGCGGTAACTATGTGTCCGTGGTCTGGATTGGACGTGATGACAATAAACCCATCGGGCTTACCGGAAGCTCAGGCGCTCTGCCCATTTGGCGAGCATTCATGCAGCCGCTTAATCACACGCCTGTTGAGCTGCCACTGCCTACAGATATCGAATGGACGTGGCTGGATAACGGCACAGGACTGCTGTCCCATCAAGGCTGCCAAAGAGCGATATGGGCACCGGTGATTCGTGAATTCATGCCACAAGAATACGGCAGCTGCGCTGCGAACATACGCTACAATGTCACCCTACAAGAGCGCATCGACGCACTGGGTGATGAGCTGGTGAGCATGGAAGAAGACTACTTAGAGGATGATTATATCATCGAAGAGCCCATGCCTTCTGATGAAGAATTCTACACGCCTAGCAACGAAGAGCCGCCCACACCTGAGCCATTTTATCAATAGTGCCTAACGATGCAGCTGTTCAATACTCAAAATTTTTTAAATGATTGACAAAATTTGTTATAATGCGTTTATTCTAATTGATAACATAAGGCTATTTTATGTCGTGGCAGCACATACATCTACAATGCCCAAAAAATAAAGTTGAATTCGCTGAGGCTTTATTCTATGAAAGCGAAGCGGTTTCCATACTTCTAGAAGACGCGGGCGATGAGCCATTATTTGAGCCATTGCCTGGCGAGGAGCCGCTATGGGACGAGGTTATCTTGACTGCCATCTACGACACCAATTCAGACGATCGATTCGATGGCACAAATTTTGAGGCGCTTGCCAATGACATCGCCGCACAAGTGAGCGCAAGCCGATTTTGGACGACGCGCCTTGATGACAAAGACTGGTCCCGCGAATGGATGGCGCATTATAAGCCTGTCAAATGCGAAGGCAATCTATGGATCATCCCTGAGTGGCTAGACGCGCCTGATCCTACCGCGACGAATCTGATTTTAGATCCAGGTCTTGCCTTTGGTACGGGCTATCACGCCACGACTCGCCTATGTCTAGACTGGCTGTCAGCGCAAAACCTAAAAGACAAAGTCGTCATTGACTATGGCTGTGGTTCAGGCGTGCTGGGCGTGGCAGCATTACTACTGGGCGCAAAAGAAGTATTGGCAGTGGATATCGACCCGCAGGCCATTCTCGCGACACGCCAAAACGCCGCCCTAAACAACGTATCCGACCTCCTAAAAGTCTTCTTGCCCGAAGAGTTTAGCGAATATCAACGCGCGCATGACCTCACAGCTGATACCATCACAGCCAACATCCTAGCCAAGCCACTCATCGAATTTGCGCCGCTATTTAGCACCCTATTAAAAGACGGTGGCTCGATCGTACTAGCAGGATTGATTGAGAACCAAACCCAAAGCGTCATCGATGCCTATGCGCCTTATTTTGAATTAGGTGCCGCTTATCACTATGATAACAAAGACGATCACCACTGGCATCGCCTGTCAGGCATCAAGAAATAATCGCCTTTTGACCATTTGATACATATCGGCTTTTGATCTTATTGATTAAAAGCCGATTTTTTATGAATTATTTGTATCGTTTTGCAAATATTCACTTTTGTTCAAAATTCATCCAACACAGTGATAAGTCATTGTCTTTCATAAGATTTATTTATTTCATCAAATTAAGTTGTATATTTTTTAATCATTACACAATTACATTTTTATTATACTGCATAACATAAAACCGTTACCAATTTCAGCAAGCTTTTGTTAATATTTGCGCAACATTTAAATACTTAGATCTGTTTTTTAATTGCACTTTGCGATTTGTGGTCGAAAATTCATTTATTCAGTTTAGATTTGATTTTATATTTCAAGATTCCCATGATTGACCAAAACATTAGTCCCATCCCACTATCGACGCACGTTGGGCAAGCGGTCGAGCAGTATCTAGCCACCGCTGAAAAGGACGCCAATGACATCTATCAAGTATTCTTGGCCGAGCTTGAACGTCCGCTATTGATCGTGACGCTCAAGCACACTCGCGGTAACCAATCAAAAACCACCAAGCTACTTGGTCTAAACCGTGGCACCCTGAGCAGCAAATTAAAAGCACACGGACTGCTGTAATTAGCCAATCTGCACAATTTCGCCTGCAATAATGGTAAAATTCCACACAAAACTCCCCTCTGCCCCTTTATAAAAAACGCCAAAACTGCTATCATAGCAACGGCTTTTGACAAGAGCGTTTTATGTCATTATGGAGTCGCTCTTTTGTACATTTGGCTTATATTTTATTTATTGTTCATACAGTCGCAGTCATGCGCATTGGGGGTATTATGAGTGTTAAGCGTTTTGCCTTATTGTCAGTTTCGGACAAGGCGGGTATTGTTGAATTTGCCAAAGGCTTGGTAGATTCAGGTTTTGGAATTTTATCAACTGGTGGTACATTTAAGCTATTAACAGAATCTGGCGTGGCAGCGACCGAAGTCTCGGCGCACACAGGCTTTAGCGAGATGATGGACGGCCGCGTCAAAACCCTACACCCAAAAATCCACGGTGGCATCCTAGGCCGTCGCGGCATCGATGATGACATCATGAACGAACACGGCATCGATCGCATTGACATCGTCGCGGTGAACCTATATCCATTCGCAGCCACCGTGGCTAAGTCTGACGTAAAAATGTCTGACGCGATCGAGAACATCGACATCGGCGGCCCTGCCATGGTGCGCTCTGCCGCTAAGAACCATGCACACGTTGGCATCATCACCAACCCAGCAGACTATGCACGCGTACTGAACGAAATCCAAACCGCAGGCGACATCAGCTATGCCACGCGTTTTGATCTGGCGGTAAAGGCCTTTGAGCATACCGCGCATTATGATGGCATGATCGCTTCATTCTTTGGCGCACGTCTAAACGATGCCGCTACAGCACCAAGCGAAGACTCCACCCGAATGACTGATTTTGCTCGCACCTTTAACGTACAGCTTGCCAAATCACAAGACCTGCGTTATGGCGAAAACCCACACCAAAAAGCCGCATTCTATGTGGAGCATGGCGCACAAGAAGCCTCGGTTGCGACCGCTTACCAATTACAAGGCAAAGAGCTGTCTTATAACAACATCGCTGACACCGATGCTGCTTTAGAATGTGTAAAATCATTCACCAAACCTGCCTGTGTGATCGTTAAACACGCCAACCCTTGCGGTGTGTCAGTTTCACTAGATGGCATCTTGGATGCATACAACCTGGCTTATGCCACCGACCCAGAATCAGCATTTGGCGGCATCATTGCCTTTAACCGCCGGCTTGATGTTGAGACAGCACGTGCCATTGTTGAGCGTCAATTCGTTGAAGTCATCATCGCACCAAGCATCGAAGATGGTGTGCTAGAAGTAACGGGCACGAAGAAGAACGTTCGCGTACTGGTCTGCGGCGATCTACCTAACCCAGAAGAGCGCGCCACGCAGCTAGACTATAAACGCGTTAATGGTGGTCTGTTGGTTCAAGACCAAGACCTAGGCATGATCACTAAGGACGATCTTCGCGTCGTGACTGAGCGCGCACCGACCGAAGCTGAGCTTGACGATCTGATCTTTGCTTGGAAAGTTGCCAAATACGTTAAATCTAACGCCATCGTATATGCCAAGAATCGCCAAACCATCGGTATCGGCGCAGGTCAGATGAGCCGTGTGAACTCTGCACGTATCGCTGCCATTAAGGCAGAACACGCAGGTCTGGTGGTTGAAGGTGCTGTCATGGCATCAGATGCCTTCTTCCCATTCCGCGATGGCATTGACAATGCCGCCGCCGCTGGTATCAAATGCATCATCCAACCTGGTGGCTCTATGCGTGACGAGGAGACCATCGCCGCTGCCAACGAACACGGCATCGCCATGGTGTTCACAGGCATGCGCCACTTCCGTCACTAATAACAAGACCTAAAATACGCACCACATCGGTGCGTATTTTTTTATGAAAATTCATAAAAATCAAAGTTATACACTTAACACAATCATAAGAATCACTTAAAGTTTTCTACAACTTTTGTTTTATTTTCCTACCACTTGTGTGTTACAATACTCTTTAAATTTTGGCAAGGTAGCAACCATGATTTCCCCAAAAATCAAAAACAAATTTTCCAATCATCCTGAAGTCATCATGCGCCCCATCCATCTGCGCTTATCTGAAGAGATTATCTCGCATCTTGAAGATACCGCTGGAGCGCATGGCTTTAATAGAATTCAAGGACTGATTCGCCTTTATATTCGTCAAGGTCTAGACCGAGATAACTGCAACTACAACCTATCTGATGACGTGCTATTCATCGAAAAGCTTCGCAAAAAAGGCGTCAGCCAAAAAATCATCGAAGAAGCCTTGGCAGATGTTAACAAAAGCTGCGATTTAGATAATTAATCCCAATAAAAAACACACCTAAGACCTAGGTGTGTTTTTTATTTGTTTGACATTATTTTAGGCTTGGTTTCACCTCGTCACTCATGGCAATCTTAACGCCCTGCCCCAGACCTTTGCCCATCTGTACGCCAAAGCGATCAAAGAACTGCTTCACAGGATCAACATAGCTATAATTGACCTGTTCTAGCTTAAGCTCTTTTTCCAATTGCGACATGCCGCCAATCTTATCAGCCAATCCCAGCTCAACAGACTCTTTTCCTGTCCAAAACAGCCCTGTAAAGATTTGATTTTGCTCGGCATTTTTTAGTTTGTCGCCGCGACCTTGCTTGACTGCATCGATGAAGTTTTGATGAGTGGTGTCAAGCAGCTTTTGGACATGCGCACGCTCAGCTTCATTCATCGGGCGCGACATGGACAGAATGTCCTTATACTCGCCTGCGGTCATGGTATGGTCTTGCACACCCATCTTGTCAAGTAGCTGCTCGATGTTGTAGCTTGACATGATGACACCAATTGAGCCTACCAAGCTTGACGGATTCACCCAAATCTCATCCGCTGCCGATGCGATGTAATACGCACCTGATGCGCCTGTGTCACCAATCACCGCATACAGTTTTTTATCGGGATACTCTTGTTTTAGATCCATCGCCATCTGCCACACCTCATCAGACTGCACGGGCGAACCACCTGGCGAGTTGATGGCAAGTGCAACCGCCTTGGCATGCGTGTTCTCGAATGCCTCTGTCAATGCGCTATTAATGTGGTGTGCGCTCGTCTCGCCATCAGCCGTAATCGCACCGCGCACATCCACCACGGCCAAATGTGGCTCATTGATGCCCAGTGGGGCACCTTTGGTTTGGGTCGGTGCACAGCCTCGACCCAGCATAAGCACAAAGAACACCACATAGGCGAACGTTAGTAATTTAAAGAAAATACTCCAACGACGTGCGCGACGCTGTTCATCAATACTCGCCATCATCGTTTTTTCGATGAGTCGCCATTCAGGCGAGTTTGGCTGTGGGGCATTTGATGTGGTGAGCTCTTGTTGAGTTGGAGTTTGATTTTTATGAGGATTTGGTGGCCACGCCATGTGATCTCCTATGTATTACTTCAAATAGACCTATTGTAACCGAAAAAAACCAAATATGATAGCCGAACCCACTATCGTGCCCGCCATAACGCCGCTTCAAAATCACCCATCACATCAGCATCATCCTTGGCAAACGCATGCGACAACCATAAAGACGCACCAGCCTCAGACCTTGGCATAATATCCATATCCGCACATAGAAGTCGCCATAGATGCCATACATCTTCATGGGTTGCCGCATTGACGATAATTTGCTTGATGTCGCTAGGCAGCAGCTCATCACTCTCAGCTTCCATTGGCTGATCGATATTAAATCCAAGCTCACCACTGATCTCAATTGCGCAATCCCAAACAGTCACATCATTAATCTGCTGCCAACCTGTCAGCATGCGAATGCTCACGCCGTCATACTGATGGATTTGGCCGGCTTGACATGGCTCATCAATGACATTGGCAAGCTTTAGAACGCCCTGTCCTGCGCGCCAATAACGCTCTATGGGTAGACGCGCATGAATCGCAGCGGTCAGCTTGGTGAGTGCCTGACCAGAATTCTGCGCAACAACACCAGTTAGATTTCTTACGCCCAGACGCTTTAATTCATCAATGAGTACATCAATTTGACCATCAGGCAATGACTTAACACCAAAGTCCGCCAGCAATAGCCACGAATGAGATTGGTGTTGAATGAGTACAACTTGCAAGGCTTGATTATCAGTTTTGATAACTTTAGCGGTGGGCTTGGCATCCTTAGGTGTATAAAAATGACCGTTCATCAACAGCATTAGTAACACTGATAAAGGTATGATGGCTGCACTCTTAGGCAGCGCCTTCGACAGCATGGGCAATATCGCTAAGACAGCAAGCACCAAGCCTAACATCCCAAATGGCACATACAGCCAAGAATCACCCACCAAACCAAATTCAAGCGCGGTATGAAGCTTTAATAATATCCAAGAACTAAGCGACCACAACCCGTCCGCAAGGCTTGGTGAAATTGCATAAATCACACCCGCCAGCAGATTTATCGGCAGGATGATTGAGCCAAACAGACCAATGGCAAATAAATTTACCAACACACCCCACAGCGACACCTTGCCAAAAAACAATATCGAAACAGGCAGCATCCCGATAAATAACCACAACTGCAAAGCAGTGGCACTCTTAGTCTTTTGCCAAATTCTTGTTGCAGTGGTCGCTTCTTGAATAGGCGTACTTTCATATCTCATGAGTAGTAACACCGCCACAAAAGACAGCCAAAATCCCGCCTGCCATAACACATAAGGATCAAGCCACGTCATGATCAGCGCAACAATAAACAACAAGGACAAATTTGACACTGGCAGAACAAAGTACCTAGCCAAAGCCACCGCCCCAAGCATATATACAGTTCGCACTGCAGGCACATCAAAGCCTGTAAAGATGGCATAAATCAAACTCGCTGCTACCATGATAATAAGGCGAACCTGCTTGCGAGAAACAGCGCCATATACTTTAGGAAATTTATCTAACAACCAAGAAGTCAGCCCCGCCAATATCAGCGCCAAAAATAACACATGCATGCCCGATATCGCCAATAAATGCGATATGCCCGCCAGTTGATACAGGTCCTTGGTTTGCCTACTGATGAGCGATCTGTCTCCCGTTAGCAGGCTTAAAGTTACCGCCCTTGCTTGTTGATTAAAAATGTCGTAATCATGCCAATCTTCATAAAAATGGGTGCGCAATCGCTGCCTTAATCCTTGCAGCCTTGTACTGATGCGATAATCATCAGCCGATTCGATCTGATCCACAGACAGCACGCGTGCAGTGGCATGAATGTCCCGAGTTCGTAGCCATACATTGCTGTCAAAGCCGCTTGCGCTCTTTTGTGTACTTATTGGCTCAATGAGCAAGGTAAGTTTCGCGGCGGTATTTGGAATAAGGTTATTTAATTGCGCCAAGGCTGGGTTATTTTGATCACGTCTTGGCGAAGCACTAAGAAGCACGTTCATGCTGTTAGGCAATTCAATGGCATCAGATGCGACTGACTCAGATATCTCGCCAAATGGATTGGCGGATATTGTCGCATTGGTAGCTTGTGGACGGTTGGTAGGTTTAATGTCTGTAATGGTTACCTTTTGCCGATAAGCAGACTCTGATACGGGATCGTAGATACTGTCACTAATCTCGCTAACGTCTGTGATGGCGGTGACGGTATGGCTTTGACTGATGGTATGCTGCTCGAACTGCACATACGCCATCATCGAGCGCAGTACAAACAACAACCCGATCACCAGACCACATGCACAGATAATCAAAGTTTTTGAAATGCATCTACATCGCTGTACCCACACAGTCACAAGCACAATGAACACCAGATCAAAAGACAACCATCCAAAAGACGATGGTGCAGACAACCAAGCTTCAAGAGTATCACCAAGCCTGATGCTTGGCATCAAAGCCAGCACGCCAAGCACTAACCCTATGACGATAACACTCATTAAACTTGGCATGGGCTGATCAATATCCTAAAGCTCATTTTTGATGAAATTCTGCAATATCAATTCCATCAAAGGCAAATCCTCAGCATAGGTAAGCTTCATGTTAAGCCTAGATCCTTGGACGATTTGCACTCCAAGCCCCAACATCTCAAAGCCACTCGCCTCATCTGTGATCATCAGATTGTCTTTGGCGATCTGTGATAGTACCCACTCAAGCTTATTTAAGCGGAAAGCTTGAGGTGTCTGGGCTTGCCACAGACCCGATCTATCGACTGTCTTGATAATACCCTGCTCATTTGTAGCTAGCTTTAGTGTGTCCACCACAGGTGTTGCTAAGATTACACCATCATGCGATGTACTTTCAAGAGTGTCCAACAACCGTACCAAATCCACCTTGGGCAGACAAGGGCGCGCCGCATCATGAATCACAACCCAATCATCATCCAGGCCGCCATGTTCTCGTATTGCTTGCACACCTGAATGCACCGACTGCCAACGTTCAGCACCACCTACCGCATGACGGATTGGGCGACTAAATTTAAAATCCAGCTCCGATGCATACTCATCACCACCTGCCAGTACCAGCGTCAGATCATCAATACCATCTACATTGAGTCTTTCGATGCTTTCTTCTAAGACAGTTCTGTCCGCCAAGCTTAGATATTGCTTAGGCACTGCCGCCCCAAAACGTGAACCCTTACCAGCTGCCACGATCAGGGCGTGAATCTTAGGATGGTAATGCGATTGATGATTTGACATTGGTGGTACTTATTATCAAGAAATTAAAAAGTTAAAAAATAAGATTGGCTTTCACCAATCTTATGTCTGTTATCGTGATGGCTCGCCACTTTCTTTGATCAACCCCTCGATAGGTTCAACAGCATCTGCCTCATTGCTCGTTGCCATTTGCCGACTATAAGTAATCGGCGCATTTGACATCTGATAGAAAGTCTCGCCCGGCTTAATTAAACCCAAATCAAGTCGCGCGTGCTCTTCGATTGCAGATGATTGCGTCTTTAGATCACGAACATCAGCACGCAGCAGATTATTGGTATAAGCCTGCTCGGTGTTAAAATCATTCTGCTTGGCGATCTGAGCATTAAGATTATTCAGATTGGCACGACCATTCTCACCATGCCAATACTGCTGCTGCAAAAGCACAAGTACGATGGCAGCAAAAGCGATCAAGCACACATAACCCATCACGCCAAGCCCTTTTGGTGGCGTGATGATTTGTGTTGATTTTTTGGTTACAGGACTTACCACGCTCGCCCCGATCAACCGCGCAGACCGATGAACTCTTCGCGACCGCGGAATGCTGCCGTTACTTGTTGTTCGATGCGTAGTAGTTGGTTGTATTTTGCCACGCGGTCAGAACGGCATAGCGAACCTGTCTTGATCTGACCAGCCGCTGTACCTACTGCTAGGTCAGCAATGGTAGAATCTTCAGTTTCACCTGAGCGATGGCTAATTACAGTCGCATAGCCGTTTTCTTTAGCCAGATAGATCGCATCTAGTGTCTCGGTCAGTGTACCGATCTGGTTGAATTTGATCAAGATGGCATTAGCAATTTTCTTATCAATGCCTTCACGCAGAATTTTTGGATTGGTGACAAACAGATCATCACCCACCAGCTGAACTTTATCACCTAACTGCTTGGTTAAATACGCCCAGCCATCCCAGTCGCTCTCATCCAGACCATCCTCAATTGAGATGATTGGGTATTGACGCACCAAAGACGCCAAATAGTCAGCAAAACCTTCGCTGGTGAATGCTTTATTGCCCTCACCCTCTAGGATGTACTGTCCATTCTTATAAAATTCTGATGATGCACAGTCAAGCGCCAAATAGATGTCCTGACCTGCCTTATAGCCTGCTTGTTCAATGGCTTGCATGATGACAGTGATCGCTTCTTCGTTTGACCGTAGGTTCGGTGCAAAACCGCCCTCATCGCCAACAGCAGTGTTAAGACCTTGTGATTTTAGGACAGATTTTAGACTGTGGAAAATTTCTGTACCTGCACGCAAGCTCTCTGAGAAGCTGTTAAAACCAACAGGCTCGATCATGAATTCTTGGATATCAACCGTATTATCTGCGTGCGCGCCACCATTTAGGATGTTCATCATTGGCACAGGCATGGTAAGAGAAGTCTGACCACGTAGGTTTGCGATGTACTGATGCAGTGGTAGGTTTTTGGCGGTTGCTGCGGCACGCGCTGCAGCCAAAGACACCGCCAAAGTAGCGTTCGCACCCAGATTACCTTTGTTCTCAGTACCATCTAGATCGATCAGGATTTTATCCAACTCGTTTTGGTTGGTAACGTCTTTGTCTAGTAATGCAGTGCGAATTTGGCTGTTTACGTTTGAAACCGCTTTTTTAACACCTTTGCCTAGGTAGCGAGATTTGTCGCCATCGCGCAGTTCTAACGCTTCACGAGAACCTGTTGAAGCGCCAGATGGCGCGGCAGCACGGCCGCACACACCATTTGCCAAGATCACATCGGCTTCGATGGTTGGGTTGCCACGTGAGTCTAGAATTTCACGGGCGATGATGTCTTTGATTTCAACAGCATTGTCAGTAGTTTCAGCGTACATAAAAGCATCCTTTTTTGATGAATAAATCTACAAAATTAATGAGTGTCCAATACAGCAAAGCCCTTAACCAGATCATCAATCTGCTTTAACTGCGTCAAGAATGGCTCAAGCTGTGACAGTCTTAGCGCGCATGGCCCATCACATTTGGCATGATCAGGGTCTGGATGCGATTCTAAGAACAGACCGGCAAGTCCCGTGGCCATACCCGCTCGGGCAAGCGTGGTAATCTGATGACGACGACCGCCCGCACTGTCAGCGCGTGCACCCGGCTCTTGCAAGGCATGAGTCACATCGAAGAACACAGGCACGTTCATGGCTTTCATCGTATCAAAGCCAAGCATGTCCACAACCAGATTATTATAGCCGAACGATGTGCCGCGCTCACACAGGATGACCTTATCATTACCAGCTTCTAGGCATTTATTGATGATGTGGCGCATCTCGTGCGGTGCTAAGAACTGTGCTTTTTTGACATTAATGACTGCACCTGTTTTTGCCATGGCGTTAACAAGATCGGTTTGACGGCTCAAAAAAGCAGGCAGCTGAATGATGTCAGCCACTTTCGCCACTGGCGCTGCCTGATAAGGCTCATGCACGTCTGTGATGATGGGCACGCCGTATTTTTCTTTGATGTCATTAAGCCAAGTTAGACCAGTTTCAAGGCTTGGGCCGCGGAATGAAAGTAAGCTTGAGCGGTTCGCCTTGTCAAAGCTGGCCTTAAACACATAGCCGATGTTCAGGCGCGTGCAGGTGTCGATGTAGCTTTCGGCGATCTCAAAAGCAAGTTCACGGCTCTCAAGTACATTCATGCCGCCAAACAGCACAAATGGCTTGTCATTACCAATCTCAATGCCCGCCACATTAATATGCGACAATGGCGCGGTTAATGATTGCGTCATAACATTATCCTTTATGAGTCTCTTTGGATATAATCCATCCAAATCAAACTTTATGAATAAAAAGCACACCAAGCGTCTTGATGTGCTTCATGAATTAGCCTTTCACATCAATCGCTGCTTTAATAAAGCTATTAAACAGCGGATGTCCGCCACGCGGCGAACTGGTAAATTCTGGGTGATATTGCACCGCCACGAACCAAGGATGATCACTGATTTCAACTGACTCAACCAGATGCTGCTTGGCAGAGTAGCCAGAGATCTTCATGCCTGCATTCTCTAGCGGTTCGATGTAGCGGTTGTTCATCTCATAGCGATGGCGGTGGCGTTCGGTGATGGTGGTCGCCCCATAGATCTTAGCAAGCTTCGTACCCGCAACAAGCCGGGCTTCTTGTGCACCCAGACGCATCGTGCCACCAAGGTCACTATCATCAGAACGAATCTGCAATTCACCCTTCTCATCGAACCACTCTGTAATAAGTCCAATGATTGGGTCGGCAGCCTTACGGTCAAACTCGGTAGAGTTCGCCTGTAGACCTAACACATTGCGCGCAAATTCAATCACGGCAAGCTGCATGCCTAGACAGATGCCTAGGTAAGGCTTCTTGTTCTCACGAGCGTATTGAATCGCCATCATCTTACCAAGAGTACCACGCTCGCCAAACCCACCAGGAACTAACACTGCGTCGCATGATTTTAGCTCGTCCATCAGATGAGCTTGGGTTTCTAATTTCTCAGCATCGATGTAGTGAATTTTTACTTTTGTTTTATTATGGATACCGGCGTGTAGCAAGGCTTCATTGACAGACTTATAAGCATCAGGCAGCTCTACATATTTACCGACCATCGCCACGACGATCTCGCCTTCTGCGGTGAATAGACCCTCAATGACCCTGTCCCAATCAGACAGATCCGCCTCCGGCACAGCAAAGCCAAAGCGTTCACAAACTAAGTCATCAAGATCTTGTTCGTAGAAGTTACGCGGAATCTCATAGATGCTGCGCGCATCTTTACATACGATGACAGCACGCTCTGGAACGTTGGTGAACAGTGCAATCTTACGTTTAGTATCGGCATCGACATCGTGCTCAGTACGACAAACCAAAATATCAGGCTGAATACCGATAGACAATAGTTCTTTGACAGAGTGTTGGGTCGGCTTTGTTTTAAGTTCGCTGGCAGATTTGATGTATGGCAGTAGCGTCAAATGCATGAGCATCGAATTGTCATGCCCAAGCTCAACTTGAAGCTGGCGAATCGCCTCCATGAATGGCAAGCTCTCAATATCACCAACCGTACCACCAATCTCAACGATGGCAATGTCAAAGCCCTCGCCCGATGCGCGAACACGGCTTTTGATTTCATCGGTGATGTGAGGGATAACTTGAACTGTACCGCCCAGATAGTCGCCGCGACGCTCTTTGGCAAGTACCGTCTGATAGACGCGACCTGAGGTGAAGTTGTTGACCTTGGTCATCTTAGAATGACGCAAGAAACGCTCATAATAACCCAAGTCAAGGTCTGTCTCCGCACCGTCTTCGGTCACAAAAACCTCACCGTGCTGGAACGGACTCATCGTGCCTGGGTCAACGTTAATATATGGATCCATCTTGGTCATGGTAACTTTTAGACCACGGGCTTCCAAGACAGCAGCAAGAGAAGCGGCAGTGATACCTTTACCCAATGAGGATACCACACCGCCAGTTACAAAGATAAATTTAGTCATAATAATTCATCATTTACTGGTAAAACCGAATTTTACTAAAATTTACATAAAAAATATAGGGGGCGAACGAAATTTTTTCTTTTTGAAGAAATGCAAAACCATCATCTTGGCAGATTTTCTCGTATCTTTTTGGAGAATTGCTTGATTGTGATGGCATTACCATCGTCATACATGGCAACTTTTGAGTTAATGTGGGCGATTTTTTTCCATTGATCAGGATCGTACTTAGGTCTGATTACACCCAATTCAATCAGATAACTTGGCAACCTGCCAGACACCAGCACCCGATAATCAAAAGGCAGTATCTTAGCATCTGCATCAATCATGAGAACCAACTGATAAATCACGGTCGTGCAGTTACTTGTGATGGTTTGGCACCATTTAGGCTGTTGGTTAAGCTCATGGCCTTTTTGCAGATAGGTCATGAGCAGCGCTCTCATTTTTTGTTTATCATAGGTTAAAGGATACAGATACACCGATTCGTGGCGCATGTTAGATCGGGTAAAGATGATGCCTTTTTCGTCGGCGGCAATCACAGAAAGCTCAAACTGCCGAAAAAACCCACCGATATTAGAAAATGACTCGTCAACTTCTTTACGAATCTCCACCGAGAATGCAAGTCGCTGCCCATCAGCAAAGCCAAAAGTCACCAAAGTTTACGCAATATTCTCATTACCCCAGATCGACAGCACCAAATCCATCGTCTCAAGCTGATTTAAATCATAGGTTCGAGTCTGCCAATCTACATCGTAATCCGTCTCGCTTCGCCAATGAAAGTTGCGCACACTACGCACGGTGATGAGATTAGGATTGGCAGGATCTTGGGTATAATCAACACTGTGCTGAACTTCAGGGTTTCATTTCCGCTCATGGCTCGGCTTCATCCCAATCCACACAAAGACCGACAACACCGAACACACCACTGCAGCAGCCAATTAACTGGGTGCAGATAATGAGGTAAATTTCGTTAAGTCGATCGTGAATACCGAACAGCCCAAAAGCCCAATCAGCGCGTATGCCCATACCTCAAACGGCAAATGAACCCAAAGCGCCAAGCATGCCAGTCCTGTAACCACCACCATCAATAAAAGCCCAAACCATCGTCCAAACTCTCATCTTTGCTTCCTTTTGTATGTGCAGTCTATCACATGATCATCGACCATGCCGCATGCCTGCATGTAAGCATAACAAATGGTTGGGCCGACGAATTTAAAGCCGTCTTTTTTTAGCCGCTTAGATAGTGCTTGACTTGCCTGCGTTTGTGTTGGTATGTCATTGATGTCTTTAGGGTGATTTATCAGTGGGGTTTGAGATTGATGATTTGCCACAATGCCCCAGACATAATCATTAAATGATTGATTTTGTTTGATTTTAAGATAAGCTTTGGCATTGCTGATGATCGCTTCGATCTTTAGCCGATGACGGATGATGCCCTCATTATCCATCAATTCATCAACTTTTCGGCTGTCGTATTGGGCAATCTTTACAGCGTCAAAACCATCAAAAGCTTCATAATGAGCCTTGCGCTTTTTTAAGATCGTAATCCAGCTAAGTCCTGCTTGCATCCCCTCTAAGCATAGCATGGCGAACAGCTTGTCATCGTCATGACAAGGCACGCCCCATTCATGATCATGATAAGCCTGATAGATTGGATCATCACCGCACCAAGCACAGCGTTTTATTATTAGATTCATATACTGATTTATCTGAAAAAGTCACATTATACGATTTTTTTGTGAATGAACCTAAGACTTTTGATAACCAAATCTGCAAATATGTAATTCATCGTCTTAATCAAGCCAGAGACACAGGTTGCCAATCATTCTTTATTTGCAAAATAGACGATAAAGCCTTAAGATAAAGAAACTTACGTTATATTTTACGATGATTCATGATTACCCAAATTGATATCAAAGACTTCACACCCTCTGCAAACAAGACCATCTATGATGTGCGCGATGAAGCCAATTATAAGGCAGGTCACATCGAATACGCCCAGAACCAACCGATCGAGACTCTAGATCAAGCGCTACTAGACAGCACGACAGGTGATGTCTATGTGCTATGCGGTGGTGGCACCAAAGCCGAACGCGCCTGCACACTACTCAACGAAATCGACCCGACGCGCAACATCATTCATATCACCGGTGGCACACGAGGTGCGCAAGCTCTCGGCATGCCAATCATCAGCGAATCAGACAAATCTTAATATAGAATCAATGTGTTAATCTTGATGATATAAAAGTTATTAAAATTCAAATAGTTATGAATTTTTTATAATTTTTTTAAAAATTTTTATTGACACATTTACGACTTGACTGTATTATACGCACCACAACGACGGCAGACACTGATGAATAATCAGTCAAACCTAAGTAATTCGGAGTGTAGCGCAGCTTGGTAGCGCATCTGGTTTGGGACCAGAGGGTCGGGGGTTCGAATCCCTCCACTCCGACCATATTTAAAGCCTTAACGGCTTTTTTTGTTAGTAGTATTTGATTTTTCTACGGAAAATTGCTAACATTAAGGCACTCGAGCGCCTGTAGCTCAGTTGGATAGAGCATCTGCCTTCTAAGCAGGTGGTCGCAGGTTCGAATCCTGCCAGGCGCGCCATTTGCCTGTTTTATTTTTAGTTATGGTGGGTATAGCTCAGTTGGTAGAGCCCCGGATTGTGATTCCGGTTGTCGTGGGTTCAAGTCCCATTACTCACCCCATATTTTAAGGCCCGCTTTTATAGCGGGTTTTTTTGTATTTATATTTTCCACACACCCAAGAGTCAAAATTTTACTAAAATTTTGTGAAAAATTTTGTTATACTAAGTTCCAATTTTTATCATACTTTAAAATAAAAGAGCAACAACATGAACGCATCAGACAACCCCTTAATTAATGACACCTTCACCATTGGTTCTCGCACTTTCTCATCACGCCTACTGGTCGGCACAGGCAAGTATAAAGACCTAACCGAGACAGGCGATGCCATCAAAGCCAGCGGCAGCGAGATAGTAACCGTCGCCATTCGTCGCACGAACATCGGTCAGAATAAAGGCGAACCCAATTTGCTAGACGTCATCTCACCAAAAGACTACACCATCTTGCCTAATACAGCAGGCTGCTTTGATGCCGATAGTGCGATTCGCACCTGCCAGCTGGCACGCGAACTGCTAGATGGTCATAATCTGGTTAAACTAGAAGTTCTGGGCGATGAAAAAACACTATACCCCAACGTCACCGAGACCCTAAAAGCGGCTCGAGTGCTGATCGATGACGGCTTTGAAGTGATGGTATATACCTCTGATGATCCCATCATCGCCAAAGAATTGGAAAACATGGGCTGTGTTGCCGTGATGCCATTAGGCAGCTTGATCGGCTCAGGATTAGGTCTATTAAACCGCCACACGCTAAGCCTAATCATCGAGAACGCCAATGTGCCTATCTTGGTAGATGCTGGCGTTGGCACTGCGTCTGATGCTGCCATCGCGATGGAGCTGGGCTGTGATGGCGTACTAATGAATTCTGCCATCGCTCATGCACAAAACCCTGTATTAATGGCACACGCCATGAAGAACGCCATCAACGCAGGTCGCCAAGCTTTCTTGGCAGGACGTATGCCTGCACGCAAAATGGCGGTTGCAAGCTCGCCCCAGACTGGCTACTTTTTCCAGTAACCTGACGGAGTGATGAGTGCGCACCTTAACTGCGGTTGATCATTTATTCTTATTGCTAGAGACACGCAAACAGCCCATGCACGTCGCTGGGCTTTGCATGTTTGAGCTGCCGCCTTCTGCCGACGATGATTTTGTTACGCAGCTGGTCGATCAGATCAAAAGTGGCAAAACCACCCCAAGCTTTCCTTTTAATCAAGTATTAAAGAACGTCGGGTTTTGGGATAAAGATGATCACTTTGACATCAATCATCATTTCCGCCATATAGCCCTACCGCGCGCCGGCGGTGATGCTGAGCTAATGGCTTATATCTCGCGTGAGCATGGGCGCATGATGGATCGCACCAAGCCACTGTGGGAATTTCACCTCATCGAAGGCATTGCGCCCATTCAAGATGGCGCACCAAAACGATTCGCCATTTATCTAAAAATTCATCACGCTATGGTCGATGGCATCGCCGCGATGCGATTGCTTGAGCGCTCATTATCCACTTTACCTGATGACAGATTTATGCTGCCGCTTTGGTCATTATCCACTAAATATCGCAGTCAGATTGATGCCACCTTACCAATACATAAGCCTGCTTGGACAATCATCAAAGAACAACTTGGCACAATAAAACCAGTCGCCCAAGAGATCCTGCGCGGCTTTAAGCATCGCCACCGCAATAATTTTATCAGCACTTTTGATGCACCAAAATCCCTACTAAATCAGCGCATCTCCAGCGCACGAACGCTTGCGATGCGATCCTTTGACAAAACAAGATTTGCCAACGTCGCACAAAAATTTGACGTCACCACAAACGACGTCATCCTAGCAGTCTGTGCCGGCGCACTTCGAGAGTATCTATTAAGCCAAAACGCTCTGCCTGATAAGCCGCTCATCGCTTTCGTACCAATCAGCCTTCGCCAAGATAACAGCAGTCTGGGCAATCAGCTGTCATTCCTACTAACCAATCTTGGCACACATGAATCAAATCCCATAGCGCGCCTAAAAACCATCAAAATGAGCATCAGTGATGGCAAAAAACGCTTCTCTCGCATGACGCAGGCGCAAGTGATCAATTACAGTGCCCTAACTTATGGATGGGCAGGCATCAATCTGGCGACGCGTGCTTACCCTGCCAAACAAGCCTTTAATTTAATCATCTCTAACGTCCCTGGGGACAATATGCCTTTGTATCTAAATGGTGCAAAACTGGCAGGCATCTTCCCCGCCTCGGTGCTGTTCGATGGGCAGGCATTAAACATCACCCTTGCCAACTATCAAGATAAGCTAGACTTTGGCATTACGGCATGCAGCAGTGCACTGCCAAACATCGACAGGCTTCCCGACCTGATCGAAAAACACATCGCTGAATATGAAAATACAACCGCCGAATAATAAAAAACCATCCGAATTTGAAACGACCCCCAAATCTTAAACACAAGATTAAAGGTTAGGTTTAAGTCAAGTGGTTTGACTAAGGACTAAGTTTCTGTACTTCACAGGACTTAGTCCTTTTAGTTTGGTCTTTATTCTATCATAATTGTAGTAGTGCATGTACTCATCAATCGTTTGTTTAAGTTCATCAACTGAGCTAAACTTTGTGTCTTCATAAAAGATTTCTTCTTTAAGTATCCCTTCGAGCCTTTCAATAGGAGCATTATCAAGGCAGTTGCCTTTTCTTGACATACTTTGGGTAATGCCACTGTCCTTTAAAGTTTGTTGATAATGAAACATCTGATAATGCCAACCTCTGTCTGAATGAATGATGGGTTTATCGTGTTTATTTGCTTGACTTAACTTATTTAAAGCATCATCAAGCATTTCTTTAACTAAGTCATAAGTAGGATGCTCTTTGATGGTATAACTGACAATTTCCCCATTAAATAAGTCTATGATGGGTGATAAATAGAGTTTTTGGTAAGTTTTGCCATTACCACCATTTGATGTACTCTCTACCTTAAACTCTGTAATGTCCGTTGCCCACTTTTGATTGGGTCTTGTGGCTTTAAAGTCTCTTTGTAGGACATTGTCTTTTATCTTGTCTTGGTGTTCCCCCTTGATAAGATGCGTAAGCTTTGTGTCTGTGTTGTCTGATTTTAGCCTTTAAGCCCATTGCTTGCATTAAGCGTTGCACTCTTTTGTGGTTGATGAGTATGTCTTGACCACCAAGTTGGTTGTTAAGCTCTAATGTAATCCTACGATAACCGTATCTGCCTTTGTGGGTGTGGTAGATGTGTTTGATTTGCTCTTTTAGGTCAAGGTCTTTGTCAGGTTCTTTGGCTTTGTTAAGGTGGTAATAAAACACACTTCTTGGCAATTTGGCAATGTCAAGTAAGGTGTTTAGGGCGTGCTTATGCCTTAATTCTTGCACGATGATTGCCTTTAATTGATTAAGGTGTTTGGCTGATGAGCTTACTTGTTTTGCTCTTTCTGACGAATTAAGGCATCGAGCTTTTTTAGGTAGTCGTTCTCTGCTTCTAAATAGGCTAGGCGTTTTAAAAGTTTGGCATAATCATCATCTTGTGGTTTGGTTTTGCTTGTGGATTTGTTTTTGCTGGTTTTGTCTTTGTTGGTGCTGTGCTTGTTTGACATTGCTTTTCTGCCTTCGGGTTTGGGTTCTAATCCCATTATACCAAGGGTTTGATAAGACTTTAACCAATTGGACAGTAAAGAAGGTGTTGGTAGGTTAAGTTCTATGGCAAGTTTGGTTAGGGATTTGCCATTTTGAAGTTGTTTGATTGCGTTTAGTTTGAAGGTGGTGTCATAGACGGCTTCGGTGTGTCGTCTTTTAATGCCATCAATACCGTGTGCTTGATAGAGTTTAACCCATAGCTCTACGGTTTTATGGGCTAAGTTAAAGTATTTGGCAGTTTGTTTGTAGCTGTATCTGTTTAGATAATATGCTATGACAGACAGTTTAAAGTCGGTTGTGTATTTTGCCATAAAAAGCACCCCAAAGGTTAGAGTGTCTAACTTTTGGGGTGCGGTTCAATTAAGGATGGTTTTTTATCACATTTAGGCGCTTAATGCCAATGGAACTCGATTGCCTTCTGCCAACTTAGCAAGCACGGCTTTGATCATCTCTGACGTCACGTGTTTCTTTTCACCTTTTGACAGGACGGTCATCTCTAGAGATGCATTGACTGGTTGTTGATTTTTGGCGCTCATGCTACACTCCTTATTCTGCTATTTATTCATCTGGCATTTGATTGATTTGCTTGACAAGCATCAATCACTTCATATCCATGAGTATAACTGAAGTTTACATTTGTACTCAATCACAACTTACCAAAATCTTCGATAAAGTGTAAACAGATGTTTCTTTTTTGACAAAATCTTGACAATAAAAAACCGCCTTGATTGGCGGTTTCTGGATCAGCAATTAATGAGATAATGCATTTTCCCATAAAGGAACGACCAGCTGCATCAAAGGTTTGAGCAGTTTAACATTACATGCAAATACAGAGCCTGTGGTCATAGAGTTATTGGCACCATGGTGATCTACAACCACCCCATGAGCCTCGGTAACGATCAGCTCGCCTGCGGCAACATCCCAAGGTTTTAATGACATTTCAAAATAGCCATCAAAACGACCAGCAGCTACATAACACAGATCAAGAGCAGCAGAGCCTGTACGACGAACTTGGCCACCATTCTCGCAGATGGCTTGTAAGCTGGCAAAGTGCTGACGAGCAAAGCTTGTACGCTGTTCACCAACCATGCGTTCATAAGGATGGCCTGTTGTGAACAGACCGCCTGCGATGGTCTTACGATCCGACACCATCATTCGACGCTGATTCAGGCGCGCGCCACGTCCACGGCTGGCAGTAAATAGCTCATCGCGCACAGGGTCATAGACCACGCCATGCTCAGTTACGCCGTTTTTTTGGACAGCAATCGACACGCAAAAATGCGGCACCCCATGAACAAAGTTCTGCGTGCCGTCCAGCGGGTCAATGATCCAGCACCAATCCGCATCCGCACCCTTGCCTTCTTGCAGACCAAATTCCTCACCCAAAAAAGAGTGATTTGGATAGCTTTCTTTTAATAAAGAAATCGTCAACTCTTCGGCATAGCGGTCAATCTTGGTCACCAGACCATCAAGACCCTTAGACTCTACCGCCAAATCCACACGATGGCGATTCTCATGTGCACGTAGAATTTCATGACCAACTTTTTGCGCCACTTGTGACGCGATGACTACCATCGGTTCCATACTTCACCTTATAAACATGTCTTAAATAGTGGTTTTGCATTCATCATACAAAAGAATCATTATAGCTTAAAACTGGCTAATTTTCACGCCTTATTTTAAAGCTTGTAATGTCGCTAAAATCCCACCCCTATCCAGCCCACATTCCGCCAACTGCTCATCATGACTGCCATGAGCGACAAACACATCATCAATGCCAATCTTCACAAGGCGACCGCCATAGCCCACACTTGCCAGATATTCGCCCACCGCAGAACCCGCTCCGCCCATACGCTGATGTTCTTCTATCGTGATAAAATGCGTAACGCCCTGCCCGATAAGCTCGTCTATCAGCTCATTATCAAGCGGCTTGACCCACCGCATATCCACCACCGTCATGGGCGTGTCTGTTGCATGAAAGAACGTTTGGCTTGCCGATAGGCTGTCGCTTAGGCGTGTACCAAAGGCAAGAACGGCGATTTTTTTGCCTGTCTCTTGTTTGTCTGATTTGTCCGTAAAATTATCCGTCCGCCATACGATTTTTGCCTTGCCGATGATAAATTTTTCATCATCTTTGATAATCTGTCGCCCCACGCCCACGCCCCTAGGATAGCGAATGGCACTTGTACCTTGATAAGCATAGCAAGCGTTTAGTAGATGATAGCATTCATGTTCATCGCTTGGCGTGGCAATCACCACATTTGGCACACAGCGTAAATACGCCAAATCAAACACGCCTGCATGAGTCGCCCCGTCTTCACCCACAAGCCCCGCTCGGTCTATGGCAAAGGTTACGTCTAAGTTTTGTAAGGCGACATCATGAATCAGCTGATCATAGCCACGCTGTAAAAAGGTAGAATAAATCGCCACCACAGGTTTTAATCCACCTGTTGCCATGCCCCCTGCTAAGGTTACGGCGTGCTGTTCGGCAATCGCCACATCAAAAAACTTAGCAGGATACGCCTTGGCGAATGCTACCATGCCCGAGCCTTCGCACATGGCAGGGGTAATGGCAACCATGTTGGGTTCAGCTCCGTTATCCATAAGCCAGTCGCCAAAAACGTCTGAATATTTTTTGGCTTTGGGAGCGTTGTCCTTTTTTAGCACATCTTTTTTGGGTAGTTTGCCAATGGCGTGATAAGTAATGGGGTCAGCCTCGGCAGGCAAAAAGCCCTTGCCTTTGACCGTGTGGACGTGAATCAGCACCGCCCCTTTTAACTGTTTGGCACGTTCAAACACTTGCAAAAGTTTTGGCAAATCATGTCCGTCAAAAGGTCCAAGATAGGTGAAACCAATCGCCTTAAATAGATTATCAGGGAAAATATGGTCATGCACTTTTTCGGCGATTTTGTCCGACAAGGGCATGGGCGGAGCGTTTTTGCCAAAAAGACCGCCGATATTTTGCACAAGATTACCGCCCAGTTTGGCAGGGATTTTTTCTAGGGTTTCTTTTGCCCCATTTGCCATATGCAGATAGTGGCGAACCCGTCTGTCATCAGGGCTAATCTCACGCTTTATCATCAAGATATTGCCGTGTTTGTCAATATCAAAGGCAAGCCCACGTTGCCATAGCCGTGCCAAATGGCGACTAAACCCACCAATGGCTTGCGAGATTGACATGTCATTGTCGTTTAGCACCACCGTCAAATCGGCATTTTGTTGCACCGCATCATTCATCGCTTCAAACGCCATGCCCCCCGTCATCGCCCCATCTCCGATGACCGCCACGACCTTGCGGTTTTCGCCCTTGATACGGCTGGCTAGGCTCATGCCAAGTCCTGCCGATATGGACGTAGAGCTATGCCCCACGCCAAAGGTGTCGTACTCGCTCTCAGTGCGTTCAGGAAATGCCGTCAGACCGCCCTTGGCACGGATACGCATAAGCTCATCACGCCGACCTGTTAGCACCTTATGGGCGTACGCCTGATGACCCACGTCCCACACGAGCTTATCATAAGGTGTATCATAACTGGCGTGCAGAGCAACCGTCAGCTCCACCACGCCCAAATTTGCTCCAAAATGCCCACCACTTTGACCGACCGAGTAGAGTAAATATTCACGCAATTCGTCCGATAATTGGCACAGCTCATCGGTGTTTAACCCCTTTAAATCTTTGGGCAAGCTGACTTTATCAAGCAATGGTGTTACAGGACGAGTGGTGGGAATCTGAGAAAATACTCTTGATGTGAATGTTTGGCTGTCAATAGAATGTGGCATGACTGGCTTTTTCCGAGTTGATAAGTGGGTCGCGCAGGTTATTTTTAGGGCGATTTCGCGCATCTTACTGTAATTATCTTTTCAATCATAAAAATAGTATGGCATAATAGCGTTTTTGGCGACATCGTGCGACTATTTTACAAGATAGGCTTTATTTTTGCCATAAGAACACCATTATTTTTAATTAAGCATTCCATTTTTCATCAAAATTTCACATAAAGATTAGCATTATTGGCATCATGCCATTTGGGGTTTATTTTGTATCAATTCATCACCAAAGCAAAACTGCCCACCGTTCATGGTGAATTTGACATTCATGTATTCGAAAACGAAATCGGACAAGAGCACATTCTTCTAAGCCATGGATTGCCCTGTGGCAATCCTACCACCATTCCTGTGGTACGCATTCACTCAGAATGCCTGACAGGTGATGCGCTCGGCTCGCTCAAATGCGACTGCGGCCCCCAGCTGAATGCTGCCATGCAAGCCGTTCAAGCACACGGCTGCGGCGCCATACTATACCTACGCCAAGAGGGTCGTGGTATCGGGCTCACCAACAAAATCCGCGCCTACGCCCTACAAGACCAAGGGCATGACACGCTAGATGCCAACCTACTGCTCGGGCTGCCTGCCGATGCTCGCACCTATGAGATGTGCAAAGAAATGCTTGAGCACGTTGGTGTCACCAAATTATCACTCATGACCAATAACCCCAATAAAGTCAATGATCTAAAGTCACTAGGGCTTGAGGTGGTAGAGCGCGTTCCGCTCATCGTCGGTGTCAATCCACACAACCAAGATTATCTCAATGTCAAAGACTCAAAAATGGGACACTTTATTAATCACCAATAAAGATACAGTAGGCAACATCATGACTAACAACAGCAACACCACAGCGGCAGATTTTGATGCCAAGCTTGGGCAAGTACGAGAATTTTTATTAAACTTACAAGAGAGAATTTGCACCACCTTAGAAAATCAAGAAAAATCAGGCGGCGTCGATGGCGGTAGTAATACTAAGTTCATCCCAGATATTTGGGAGCGTCCCGAAGGCGGTGGCGGTCGCTCGTGCGTGATGAGTGGTGGCAAGGTCATTGAAAAAGGTGGCGTGATGTTCAGCCACATCCACATCAGCAAGCTCCCCCCTTCTGCCACCGAGAGGCACCCACAGCTTGCCGGCGCAAAGGCTCAAGCAATGGGGGTTTCGCTAGTTATCCACCCCAAGAACCCACACGTCCCAACCAGCCACGCCAATGTGCGACTGTTCGTGGCACAACCACAAGATGGGGGTGAGCCTGTGTGGTGGTTCGGCGGTGGTTTTGATTTGACACCTTTTTATCCCAACATGAATGATGTCATACATTGGCATCAAGTCGCTCATGATTTATGTCAGCCATTTGGTGAACAAATCTACGAAAGATTCAAAACTTGGTGTGATGAATATTTTTATCTAAAACATCGCAAAGAATGCCGTGGTGTCGGTGGTCTATTTTATGATGATCTGAATACTGCCAGCATGGGCTGGGATTTTGATCAGTGTTTTGCTTTCATGCAGGCAGTCGGACAAGGCTATCTTGATGGGATCGTACCAATCTTCGAGAACAACAAGCACACAGCCTACACCGACTCCCAAAGAGCATTCCAGCTATACCGTCGTGGACGCTATGTGGAATATAATCTCGTCTATGACCGTGGAACAATATTTGGACTACAGTCAAATGGACGCACCGAATCGATTCTGGTATCCATGCCACCGCTAGCCAGTTGGTCGTATCGCTATGAGCCTGAAGTAGGCACGCCTGAATTTGAACTGACCGATTTTTATTTAAAGCCTAGAGATTGGCTGGCATCACAACCAACCTAACAGTTATTGGTCGTGTGATTGGACACAGCGTATTGGTCTGTTTGAACGTAAACAACATTCATGACTTTCATTGAAAATCAATGTTTTGTGTGTTATATTGAAAAATCCATCTGAATTCATCATCAAGCTGCTGGTGAAAACAGGTATTATTTTTCTATTTTAGCCACCTTGCGAGGAAGCCATGAACATATTGCCAATCAGTAAAGGTCTTACTATCGCCATTGTCGCTGCGTTAACCGTTACTGCTTGTAGCTCAAAACCTACAACACCAAACGATGTCAGTATTCGCCAAGACATCATGCAAGACTGGCGCATATCAAGCGACATTATGAAAAGCATGCTTTTTGAAGATCGCTTTGATGCAAAAGCCTTTAAGGAACAAGCCGACGCCATTCAGGCCAGCACACATGTTTGGGCACATTTTGATAATGATGCAGAAAAAGGCAAGGCACAAGATACCGTTTGGACGGATGCTGCAGGATTTAAACTTAAAGCACAGATGTTTGATGACGCTGTTGGCGAACTGGTAAGTGCTGCCGACAAAGCCCAATCTTTTGCTGATGTTGAAAAAGCATTTGGTAAGATGAACGAAAGTTGTGGTTCATGTCATAAATCTTATAAAAGTAGATGACTGGTCATTGACTTCCTCCCCTCGCTAAACCGAGGGGATTCCTACTGCTAGACGGTCAAGCCCGACCGCAAGAATGTTCTTACTAGCATTGATATCTCTATCATGCCATGTGCCACACTTCGCACAAGTCCATTCTCTTATTCGCAAACCTGCTCTACCTTTTGGACTGTTGCTGTCGATTTGACCGCAACACGAACAAGTTTGGGTAGTGTATTTTTCAGATACGGTTTCTAAGCGACAACCTGCATTCTTACATTTGTAGGTCAGTTGTCGTTTGAGTTCAAACCAGCTAGCATCGTAAACCGATTTGGCCAGTTTGCCTTTTTTGCTGTTAAATTGGGTAGTTTTAACGTCACCAACCACGATTAGAGCGTTTTCTTTGACTAATTGGGTGGTGAATTTATGTATCAGGTCTTGGCGTGTGTTTTTGATTTTGGCATGGATTGCCTTAACACGCTGTTTGTTTTTGGCACGTTGGGCTGTGGCTAACGCTTTGGCATATTTTAGGGTTTGTTTGATTTGTAGCTTATCGCCGTTTGAGGTAGTGGCACTGTCTTTTAAGCCCAAATCTATGCCAAGACTACCAGTTCCACACGATTGTTTCGGATAGTCTTTGACGGTAATGCACGCATACCAACGGTTACGGCTGTCTTGCACAATCTCAAGGGTGTTAATTTGGTATAGCGACAGGTTGTAGCTGTCCCACAGGTCAATGATTAGCTTTTGCCCTTTGGCTAAGCTTAGTTGTAGGGCGGATTTTAAGCCTTTTTTACCAGTTTGGTGGGTAGCGATGTGTTTAATGGCGGATTTTTTAAACGGTATCCAACCGAGCGATTTACGCTTAGACTTTGGGTTATTGGTACGCCATGATAGTTTGGGTTTTTTAAACTGTTTACGGCTTTTAGCGTGGGTTTCATTGATGGCTTGAATGGTTTGAGAGTGTAAGCCAAGTAATTCACCGCTACCTTTGGTGTATTCGTTTAGGTCATAGGCGCAAAAGAATTTGCCAGTACGCTGTAAATATTTAAAACTCAAGTCATTCACATAATTCCACACAAAATTGACCGAACCGCTTAGGTGGTTTAGTTGGTCTGTGTGTTTATCTCGTATGCGTAGCTTGAGTGTTTTCATAGGTTTAAGTATAATTGGATTTTTATATTTTACAGTTGGTCTAATTATATGTCAAATGATTTAAGACGTGGTAGGCATGTTGTTTACAATCTTCATGTGCATTTGGTCTTTGTTGCTAAATACCGCAGAAAAGTATTCACCAAAGAGATTTTAGATGATATGCAGGTTATGTTTGAGGAAGTTTGTTCAAAGTTTGAGGCACAATTAGTTGAGTTTGATGGTGAATGCGACCATGTGCATTTATTGGTGGTTTATCCGCCTAAAGTGGCTATTTCTAGTTTGGTAAATAGCTTAAAAGGCGTGTCTAGTCGGTTATTGCGTAAAAAAGAATATCCGTCCATCAAAGGGCAGTTATGGGGTGGTGCGTTGTGGTCACCTAGCTATTTTGCAGGTAGTTGTGGTGGTGCTCCAATTGAGATTATCCGCCAGTACATTGAACAGCAGAATACACCACACTAAACAATGTCCATGCGTAAGCATGATTGCGGAGTTGCCTTATATCCACCGCCTGAAGTCGGTGGTTTTACGGCAACGGAGGATAAAAAACGCACTGTTAAAGTGCGTTTTTTTATTGATTCTTTTAGAACTTGGTCTGTACAGACAGTACAAAATTACGACCGCTGGCAGCATATTGGCTGGGCAATCCTTGAGTATGCTGATTACCAGAGACAACCGAGGTCTGACGCAAAGACTCCCATGGGCTATATCGATAATTAAAGACATTATCAATACCAGCTCTTACAGTCAAATTATCAGTTGGTTGATAAAATGCCGACAAATCCAGCGTTCTCCAAGCCTTACTATTGACCGTAGTGGCAACTTTTTCATAAGTACCGCTCGGTGATGCGACTAATGTGGTTAATTCAGTGTCTTTTTTAGCGTCGCTAAAAATCCAAGTCGCACCCAAGCCCCACTTATCGCTATCAGCAGTATAATCAAGCGATAAAGCATAACGAGTAGGTGAGATGGTGTCTAGGAAGTAGCCAGAACCGTACTCAAAACCCTCTTTGATGTGGCTATCTTTAACTTTGGTTTTTAGATAGTTAGCAGATGCGGTCAAGCCCACAGGCAACTTATCCCAAAGCTCACCAAGATAGGCCTTAGCTTGAACACTATGACCAGCCAAACGCACATCTTGATAGTTGCGATATCCCCACTGATCGCCTTTGAGTGTCAAATCAATCAGATCACTGTATCGGTTATCAAAGTAAGTGGCCGTAATCTCACCCAAATTGCCATGAAAAGCGATACCAAACTCTTGGTTGTGAGCCTTTTCTGGTTTAACATTAGTGCGGTAATGCTGATCGTCGTTCTCCCCTTTGGTCAAGCCATCTAAACGGTAGCCGAACAGCTCTTTAAAGCTTGGCACACGATAGCCAGATGAAATGCGATACAGCAAGTCAACATGATCGGTTGGTTTTAGCACAAGACTACCATTGTAAGATAAGTTACGATATTTGCCTGTACCAGTCCAATCATCATCACTGTTAAAACGATGGGTGTCATGACGAACACCTAGGGTAATGTTCGCAAGGTCTCCGACAGAGATCGTATCTTTAAAGGTCGCATAAGCATTATGACCTGTGATTGGTCTGTCGCCACATTTGCGAGCTTCGCCCAAATACTGCTGAGATTCTTCGCAAATGTCCGTACCCTCTTGATACTGATTAGTTCGGTAGGCTTCAATAAAGTTGCCGTTTGAATCTTTGATGTCATCTACAAACTTAAAGTCTAAACGATGATATCGCTCTTTAACATCGCCAATCCATAGATTGGAACGGAATTTATCTAAGCCAAGACCTAAATTGAGACGATGATTGATGATGTCGCCTGATAGATTTTTGGAGAAATCTGCTCGCCACAGCAAATGGTCCTCACTGTATACTTTACGATTTTGGCGTTCGGCAGAATTTGGTTTGTCTGCACTGGGTGTACAGTTTCTATCAACCGTAGGATAAGGCGAACAGTATTTCTCGATTTGCAGATGATCGATGGTGACAGTTTGCTTATCAACACTTAAATTCAACTCATCAAACCAGCGAAAATCTTTAGGACTTTGGTAACGATAGTTGATACCATAACGACTTTTATCGTGTTTTTCATCAAAAAACTGTGCTTGCGTCCAAAGTCCAATTTTAGCATCTGTCGCATAGCCTTCTTGATGGCTTTGTCCGCGATAAACGAGTGGTGATTGTGCCAGATTACCTCGACCGTGATTGGCGGCCAAGTGGTAGGCCGTTTTGGTCATATCACGACTGTTATAATTTTGAGTGGTTTTTTCGGTCAAAAGCTCAACTCGTTGCGTAGACGAAGGATTAAAGCCTGTCTTAATCAATACAGATTTAGAATCATATTCCATAGGGTCAGGCAATACTCGCTTATCGCCAGTGTATTCTTTAGCACCCATGGTCTCTAATACAGGCTTGATGTCCAGCTTTGGCTTGGTACAGCCAGCCACACTGCTAGGGTCTTTGTCCACATAGGTAGGGCATTCATCGATGATGATAAATTGGCGTTTTGGATCATTTGTAGGTGCAATTGCCTGCTTATCAAAGTCCACCTGAGAGCCGCCCCAACGCCACACTTCATAATTGGTCTGATAGATGTCGCTATGCGGTTTGACAGTCTCTTTGGTACGATCGGTGTACTGCACAAAAAGATCGGCTTTTTTATGGCGTAATGCCGCACCGACAGAGTGCATTTTTTGCTTGTTCTTGCTGGCGTATGCACCTTTATAAAAAGCTGAGAAATTATCGTCTGCATCTAGCACATCGTCAATGCTTTTGGTGCGAAAGCTTACCGCACCACCTAGTGCACCACTGCCAGTCTCAGAACCACTCGCTCCTTGACTGATTTGTACACCGCTGACATTTTCAAGTTCAATCTCATTGATTGCCCCAGAGCCTTCTCTACCATCACCAAACTGGCGTTTTTGGGTCAGATAAGACTGGATTTGAGCGATGCCATCAACATTGACCGCCACTCGGTTCTTATCCATGCCACGAATGGTGTAGCCACTGCTGGCACCGCGACCCTGCTCAACAACAGCCACACCAGCAACATCTTTTACCATATCTTTGACGGAAAGTACTTGATTTTTATTCAAATCTTCCATCGTTTTGATGGTCTTGCCAAGACCAGTAACTTCTTCGGATTTGGCATTCAGGCGTTTTTTGATGGTGACACTTAGCGTCTCAAGCTCAACACTTGGATCATCCCCATCATTATTGGCAAATGCAGGCAAGCTGCTGCACAGCATCGCTGTGATGACCAGTGGCAGATATTTTGGGCGAAAATTCATCGTCTCATCCTTACTTCTGTTTCTTTTCATCTTCTGTGGTTTTTAGGTCATCTGTGGTTTTTGTGCCATAGAATACCGCACCACCAACAACCGTCTCATCTTCATGTAAAGTCTTCTCAAAACTGAACGAACCGCCCAAATGCTTGGCATTTTCACCATAAAACGCCCCAGTCAGATTGTCACTGTGAACTGTTAGGATTTGTTGGTTTTGCTGACGACCTTTATCCAAATAAATGCCATTAACACGAGTGGTGGCTGTACCACTAAAGCCATTACCATCAATGGTGGCGTTTAGATTGAAGGCAGGTTCAATGCCTGATTTTTCAGTCAATGTACCAGTCAACTGTTTGGTGCCAAAATCCACTTTAAAATTTGCCTTACCGTCGTACTCGCCATAGCCTGCTTGCGACTGCCAGTGATGACCGATTCTGCCATGCCAAGTGCCTTGATAATTAGCTTGACCTTGATTATCTATCTGACTGACTGGGGTGCGTTGACCAAGAATGTATAGACCTGTCAAAGACTCTTCAATGCCAATCAACGGAATAACCTCTGATTGTTCTGTCGTACTGTCATTTGGTGTGCTAGGCAGAGCAGGCAGATAAGCGGTTAAATTTGCCATATTTTCGCCATTATAGTTATCGCCTTTGGTTAATAACTCTACCAATTGATCATTTGCCGATTTATCGTTAGCCTTTAGCTTTTCAAACAATTCGCCAGCCTGTTCACCGATAGCGTCTTGCTTGTCTTCTGAATAAGCCGATTTAATCTGATCAATAATAAGTGTTTTTAACTCCTCTAATTCAACAGCAGAAGTAGTACCACTCAAATTTCCTAGATCATTATCTGTGCCATTTTCCACAACTTCATCATCACTTTTGGCAGTTTCATCGCTAGCAACACCGCCACTCTCTATTGCAAAATTTGCCAAGAGATCTCTTAATTCTTGTTTCTTAATATCAAGCTGATCTCTCAATTCTTTTTTAGCCTTAGCAATTTGATCTTGAGTATAATTCGGTGCTGATTGTACTAATGGGTCTTGCAATAAGAAGTTCTTTAAATTTTCCTGATTTTCAACATCATACTTATCACCTGTGTTAAAAATATTTAAAATTTCCTCAGCCGCATCTTCCCACTCATCTCTTCTAGATAAGCTTTTTAAAGGCTCTTTGATATCACTTACTGCATTTTCTTTTTTACGCTTGTCTTGATAACCTGATAAAGCTTTTTCAGTAATTTGCGATAGGATGGCTCTATCCCTACTCTTCTGATAAGCATTTATTAAACCCAATAGCTCTTCTCTTAATCCATCAACTTTTTCAGTTAATTTTTGCTTGGCATTTTCCAGCTGATCCTTGGTTGGTTCAGCCACCGTCTTAGCAATTGAGTCTTGATTACGAATCGGAGTTGATTGTGCTAAAAATTCTTTCAAGTTATTTTCATTGTCAGGCTTGTACTTGTCGCCAGTCTCGAACACAACAAAAATTTCCTCAGCAGCTTCCTCTCGCTCCTCTTGATGCCTACTGCCTAAGCGACCAAAAATATCTTTAAGATCGTTTTCTGCATTCTTTTTCTCGCTCTCATCTGCATACCCTGCCAAAACTAATTTGCTTATTTCGTTCTTTAGGGCGGATTTATTGTTACTGCCTGAGTATGAATCTACCAATGAAGTCAGTTCTACTCTTAACTGATCAACCTTTTCAGTCAATTTTTGCTTAGCTGCTTCAAGTTGTTCTTTGGTTGGTTTGGCAGGCTCGCCAACCTTATCTTCATTCGTCACTTTAACATTTTCAGCAGGTTTGCTTTTTGCCGTCGTCTCGATGGTCTTAGGAGTTTTACTTACTGAGCCCAATCTTAGAACGCCATCACTGCTACCAAAACTGGTGATGACAGCTGTTTGTCCTGTTGGCAGTTGGACGGATTGCTGAGTTGTTTTTCCCGCCTCTTGAGGTAAGAGCGTGATGGTATGATTGCCCAATTGCAGCTGATCCACATTACCAAAGTTCACCAGCGATAACACTTGTGACTTTTGTGCAGGGTTGACAGTCTTGTCTTGGGTCAGCTCGACATAGCTGCCACCAAATACCTGCTCAAGCTTCTCAACTTCGTCTGGATTGTCCTGCTTACCAGCAAATACCGCAAAGACAGAATTATCATTTGTTAGAAACTTACCTGCCAATTCCTCAGCGTTTTCACCATAAAACCCACCTTCTAGGCGGTCATCGGCATTTTTATTAAAGAAGTTAGGTTCTAGAAAGCTACTTTCGGTATTCTTAGCAATGGCAGAACCTGCAAATCGATTGCCCTTGATGGTCGCATTAATATCATAGCGGTCTACATAGGTCTCTTTACTGCTGGCAATCGCTTTTTGCTTGGTAGATAGTGTGCCAGTTAGCTTCTTGGCGTCAAAATCAGCTTCAAAGACCGCACTATGATTGCCCTGTCTTGGACTTACCTGACCAAAGACTTGCTCGGCAAAGCTGGTCGCACCGACTTCATCGCCAAAGCCAGTGTCCATATTATAGCCTGGACCACCACCGAACGCTTGGCGACCTGTCGTCTCTGTGATGGTCAACTCTCTTTCTCGCTTGACATCAGTCACGAAATCCCAATGCCCCTTATAGTTTGCCACACCTTTGGCAAGTCCCGTGGTTGGATTTTCACCATAATAGTACAGATAGCCATCGCCTTTGGTGTATTGCTTAGGCTGGTCCGTATCCTTATCAGTTTCAATCGTCTCATAAGGACGCAAACCAGTAAAAATCCAACCAGCTTTTACAAACTCATATTTATCATCGCTCTTATATATCTCTCCACCCTTATGGCGCTCTTGTAACTCTTTGGTTAAAGCTGGTACGGGGTTGGTATGAGCGGTTGTGATGTTATTTTCATCAAGTGGCACATGCTCTTCTAGATGAGTCAGTTTGTTCTTATCATAAGCCTGATTACGCTTTGGAATCGCCAAAAAACTGCCCAACACTGGCATGGTTAGGCGACTGTCTGCTTTATTCTTAGTGTCAGCATTGGCATTGTCATCAGCCTTAGCGGCTGAAGCATCCTTTGATTGGTCAGACTTCTCAATCATCCTAGACTGACCGATGGCAATGGTACTTGGGTTATTAAAACTGCCACCACCACAGGCTGATAGCATCAATGAAGTCACAGCCACCGCCAAAGGCAATAGGCTAAATTTGGTACTCTTAGACATGAACACTCCCTACTTTAAAAAGTCAGTAAAACAGCATCAAACAATCATTTTATCTTAGTGATAAAATAATGATAACAATAACAATTCTTATTATATAGTTAAAGGATTAACAATGCAAACCTTTTTTATAATTTGTGCAATGTTCTTGAAAGATAAGCAACCTGTAAATACAATTCACTTAACACCAAACATGCCACCTAGTACCTTTAGCATCAGATGATGAACGATGAATCAAAATTGGTGAAAGTCGTGTTGAGACGATGACACAAAAAAAATCAACAAACCAAGACGACATCAATCGTGCAAGACTTGCTGATTTTAAAGATGCTATAAGTTTTTTAAAATTGGCGACTCACCTCTAAGAACACACGACTCTTATCGTAGCTGTACAGTGCGATGTTGCTGTCATTTTTTTGGTATTGCCAAGTCAATTTCGGCGTTAGCCCTAAGTAGCTCAGCTTATTATGCCAAACACTGATGTTGGTAAAATACTCATCGCTGGTTTGTGTTTGATTAAAAATCGGCATCGGTCCATGATAGCGTCTTTGGGAAAAATTCAAACTGCCACGCACACCCAAATCATGCCACCGCTTGGTAATTGAACCTTGTATGCCGACACGGGTATAGGAGTCATCTTTATCGCGGGTTTTTGCCTGTCGATAATCTGCACCAACACTGACCCAACCACTTTCTCCCAGCCAGTTAGGACGCGTAGAAAAGGTCGCTTTGGCACTGACACTATGACCTGATAAATGATGTCTGATGTTATGATGATGTTTGGCAAATTCGATGTTGGTGGCAAGCTGGCTTTTTTTACCAAGCTGTCTTTGACTGCCAATACTCACACCCAGCGTGTCCGAAAAATGCTTTAATTCATTAACACCCTTTTTACCACCAGCATACCAAGAAGTCTCCACAAAAGGCGAAACGGATAAGCTACCCCCAGTATGGTTTTTGACAGTGTTGACCCCTAGGCGAAGCTGCGTTTCATTGTAATGCTTAGCATCACGAAAGAGCTTGCCACTCATCGTAACGGAAGGCTCTAGCGTCATGCCATCTTTGAATAAAATTTTCTTCTCCACGCCTGCATTGATGGCAATCCCATGTGCTTGCTCAGCAGCGTTTGCCGTCCAGCCACCACCCAAGTCGGTCTGATTGGGTGCATTGTTAATGTTTTTATCAATAATTACATTGCCAGAAAAATATGCCGATGGCTTGGTTAGATTTGTCAACGCCTTTTGGTAGGCACGCATTTCACGGACAATATAATCTGGTTGCTCTGCAAGCAGTTGTTTGGCTTCTAGATATTGACGATTGGCAAACAAACTCTGAATCAGTCTAACGGCAAAAAGAGCATTATTGGGGTATTGGTCATGCAAAGATTGGTAGATTTTGCTGGCTTGGTCATGTCTGCTTTTCGCACCTGCCAATACGGCACTGCCCCAGTCAACCATTTCAGATTCAATGATTTCACTCGGCTGTTTTTGGTAAATGGGCAATAATAACTGAGTTCCAGCCACATCATTAGCCACCAGCACCGAAAGCATCGCTCGAGACAGTAAGGTTGGGTTGGTCAGTAGCATCTGCTCATCTACCGACAGCATGGCGTTAGCAGGCTGTGGTGGTATTGGCAGTGCTGAGTCGATAGGTGGTGTTATGTCAGGTATTTTAACATCTGATTGTAGACGGCGATCATCTTGTGTATCAGCATGTGCAACATGAACAGAAAACAAGAAGACAGATAAGACTAATCGGCAAAATGGAAAACGCATGGCAACTATGGGCAGTTAAGATAGGGATAAGAAAATAAATGATACTTATTATTATTCTTTTTGTCAAGTAAGCCTCACTGCTGGACTATCCAAATTGCCTAATAACCTCCAACACATCAACACGCAACATATCAATACCGGGCATTTTCTCTGCATTAAAACGCATGATGGGAATGCCTGCACTGGACAACGCCTTATCCTTCTTAGCATCTTGTCTTTGTCGAGCTTGACTATCGTGAGTCCAATCATCCAGCTCAATGGCAACCAACACTGTTTGGCAGTCTTTATCAATTAATACAAAATCCACACTCTGGCGACAGACACGATTGAACCAAAACTGCCGATCTTGACCTACTTCATCACTTGGTTCAATGATGCGTGAAAGTTGCACTTGACTAAAAATCAGAAATTCAGGCAATGCCAACTGTAATTTTTTAAAAAACAACACTTCACTGTCCGTCATGATTGGCATTGTCTCAAACGGCCAGACGGTCATGTCATCGCCTCTAACCGTTTTTAAGTTAGGCTGTTTTAGACAATGCACCCAAACCACAATGCCTAGCATCAAGAGAAAAAATACAACCACCAACAACACGATAGATATAGACGACATAAAAACGGTACTCACTGCCAAAATAAACACATTAAAAATAAAAGGGGCAGTGGCAGATGACACAATGTAACATACTACAAATAGGAAGATAACCCATAGTAAATTGAGTAAAAAAGATTGCTTGGATTTTTGTACTTGGAGTAATTGCTCTTTTGACAGCTTTATTCTACCATAAAATCAGACTTGTGATAGAATACAATCTCAATTTTGAAGCTCAAACCTTGTTTGATGGAGGGATAGGCTTGATGAAAGTTACTTTGGTGGTGCCTGGTCTTTTAAAACGAAACGGTAAAGTTTTTTGTTGTCAAAGACATCAAAATTGACACTTTAATGCCGATTATTACAAGCAAAATCAAACCTGATGGTATTTATATACAGACTACGACAAAAGCTACAATGCTCTTGATGTGAGTGATTTTAATATCTTAGAATAAATCATTCAAAGGAATTTGCATAAAATCACAAGCACAAACAGCATTGATAAGAAACACTTTTCATCTTTTCATCAAAGAATGCAAGATTCATTTTAACTATGACGCACTGCCTAATCAACTTGAAATACCTAAGAAGACGGTGTGGGATTTAGGATAATCTGGCACGGTCCTAAGTAAAAGAGCAACATCGCACCCTGCGCCACTCACCAAGCGATGATTGTATCATTGAAAATCACTTTTTGTGAAAAGCCCTGAAACTCTGGCAACATTCACATAGGTGTACAGTGCTTCGATCTTTGCTTTTTGAGGATTTAATGGCTCGCCACCACCAACAGAATCAACGACTATCGGATAATGAACATGGTCGGCACAACTTTTTAATACAGCACTGGCTCTTGGTATGTGCCCTCGCGTCGCTACTGCCAGCACTCGTTTTCCCTGATAACGACGCATCAGAGTGATCATGCCAATGGCATTGCCTGGCGTATCCCTAGCCTGGTCATCCAATAAAATACGATTCCCATCGATGCCATGTGCCACAAGCCAATCCGCCATGACTTGAGCTTCAGAAAAAGGTGTTTTGACCGGACCGCCACTGACAATAATGATGGCATCAGAAAAGCGATCGGCCATCTTTTTTGTTAAGTACAGACGCTTCAACATACCTGCACTGGGCGTTCCATCCGGATTGGGTGATGAACCGAACACAGCGATGGTGTCTGGTACTACTTGCGATTTGGGTTCATCATCATATGATTGTTCCAGCCACGCCTCCACGAAAGCGAACATGTTGGTAAGTTTTTCAGCCAAATGAGCATCAATACTTCCAAGCCATGCCAGACGACGCTGCTCTTGATTTTTATCCCCTAACACACGACATGCAAGCACCGTCATCGCCAAAGCATGCTTATCAAATGGGTTTCTCGTTAGGATAAGATCCAGTTGAGATAATGCCTGCTGATATTCTTTATTGATGAAGTAAGCTTCGGCTTGTAGGCGATAAGTATCTAAATGATCGGGACGCTCTTGAGTTTTTTTCTGTAAAGAATCATACAATGTCTGCCATTGCCAACGGCGGAAAAGTACGACATCATCTTTTAAGTAAGGGTCATTCTCATAATCAGCACCATAACGCACGACAAGATTTTCAACAGCAACCCCACGGCCATCTGGTTTGGCACTAGGGGGTGGCAGAGGCTGAGTCAACGACACATCTCTTCGCTGGTTAGCGATTGGTAGATGGGCGTGAGTTGTACCAGTTAAGCCCAAGCAGAACAGCGCAAATGACATTACGATGGGTTTAGATAGCATGAATGCTCTTCAATATATCAACGCTAACCATCATACCATTGCTTAGTGACATTCTTATGACAAATCAAAGCTGGTGTTTCTGATAATGACTGGCGAAAGATGACTCATCAATCTAAACGATCATTGAAAATCATTTTTCCAGCTTCTTAATCCACGCCTCACTGGCATCCACTCTTGAATCCTTGGCGAGTTTTTGCCTAATGGCATTGGCTTCATCATAAGAATCTGCTGAACCAATCAAAACACGGATGCCCCGAGATGTCTGACTGGTACTAACTTGATAGCCTGCGGCACGGTATTTCTTAACCATCTCATCAACTTTTGATTTATCAGGCGAGATGGCAACTTGTACGCTATAATTGTAGGCAACTGCTGTATTATTTGCTTTGTTGTCAGACTTGGTTTTTGAGGCGGTGCTTTCGGTGGCTGGTTGTGCTGGCTTAGCACTTCTTTCGCTTTTAGCGATTGAAGATGCTGATGGAATAACAATGGTGCGACCGAGCACTAAAGCATCATGGCGATTCATGTCATTGGCCGCCACAAGTGCTGACACAGGAACGCCGTATGTGCGAGACAAGCCGATCAGCGTATCACCTTTGGCAACGGTATGCTTACCCTTTTTCATGACATCATTGCTTGTGACAGGCTGACTTTCAGTCTTGGTTTGTGTGGTGATTTTTTCTGCTTGCTTATCTTGTTTGGTCTGATTGGTTTCTTTGTTAGCAACTTCATTTGATTTTTGTTCAGCAAGTTGTCGCTCTTGGGCAGATTTTTGTTCAGCGACTCTTTTTTGTTCGGTCACTCTTGCTGCCTCTACCGCTTCTGGACGAGTTTGCACGGCAGGCATGGCGATCATCTCGCTTTTAGAAGCATTGTCTGCACTGATTTGGGATTGGGTCGTTGGGCTAGCCTCTTGCTTGGCTTTATCCAGTGCCAACATGCGAGCATGCTCTTGTTCACTAAGCAATGCATCAGCCTCTTTGGCAAGCTGCTGATTATAAAGCTCTCTTTGTTTTTGCTTTTGAGACAAAATTTTTTCTTCGGTTTCCACATCTGCCGTCAAAGGCACAGCCACAGGTTTTGCTGGCACTTGGGTTGTTGTAACAACTTGCTCTGGCACATCATCACTTTTGCTGGATTTGCCATTTTGCACCACCGCAAAAATTGTTACCGCACCACCAAACAACAATACCAAACCTAAAATTACTTGTTTTGCAATCATAAAGCACCCCACTCGTCTCTCACAGGAACTCACTAAAAATCCATCTGCTTAAAAATGACTAAAAATACAATGTTTCTGCAATATTGTCAATCCATCGCCCGTGCCGCCATGTAGCGAACAAGTTCATGACAGTACCACCATCTCATTTGAATGCCGTCAAAACCTCACCAACGGTATGAAATGAACCAAATACCAATATCATGTCTTGGTCGTTACTCATCTCAATCACTCCAACACTTGCCAGCCTTAGCTCATCATAAGTGATGATGTTTGCCGATGATAAATGGCAATCCATGAGAGTTAAAATGTCATTCAATCCCATCGCTCTTATGTGATCAATCATAGCGACATGCCAAGCGGCAATCTTAAACAAACCCTCGTCAATGTTCGCCTGCACCAAATCAAGCACCAAACCAATGTCTTTATCCCCTAACATAGAAAAGACGACATGAAGCTTGGCATCAGCATGAGTTCGTTGATGTTCATGCCAATATGGGACGAATTGTTCCAATAAAAAACTCATGCCGTGAGCGTTATGAGCGACATCAAACAGCCATTTTCTGCCACCAAAGTTGCGATGATCAAACCGCCCTGACAGAGCCACACTTTCTAAGCCTTGAGCGATTGCTGCTTGGTTAATGTCCAAAGATGATGCCAGCACTGAACTGACTGCATTTGCCGCATTCACCAAAGAAATTCTAGGCTTGGGTAATTTGAGCGTCGTACCAGCCGATGAATGATACCAAACATCTTGATACTCATCAAATTCATACCCCTTACCCAGTTGATACGGCTTGGCATGGTTGATTCGCACCACCTCTAACACACTGCTTGGCAACGCCCTTGCACCCAAGATGACAGGAATGCCATCACGAATGATGCCTGCTTTTTCAAGTCCAATTTTTTCAAGATCGTCGCCCAACCAGTCAACATGATCAATGCCAATATTGGTAATCACCGCCACATCAGGATCAATGATATTGACCACATCTAGCCGTCCGCCTAAGCCAATCTCCAACACCCACACATCGCAGTCAGCCTCCTTAAAAATCAACAAAGCTGCCAGTGTCGTCATTTCAAAAAAAGACAAACTTAGACCCATGTCAAGGCGAGCCTGCTCCACCTTTGCCAATGCACGCACCAAAGAGTTCTCATCAGTCTGCCTGCCATCAATATTCATGCGTTCGGTAAAATCAATCAAATGCGGTGATTGGTACAGGGCGGTTTTTAGCCCTGCCGCTTGACAAATGGCACTGATGGTGGCGGTAGTCGACCCCTTCCCGTTCGTACCAGCAACCGTGAATACATAAGGAGCATTGGGCATTTGTTTTTTTAATACACCCAAACGCTGAGCAACTGGTAATACGCGTTCAAGCCCCATATCAATCGCAGAGACATGAATGTTGGCAATGTATTCTAGCCAGCTTGCCAGGCTGTCATTTTCGGTCAAATGCTTGGTTTTGTTCATGGTCTTTATATCATGTTGATTGATTCATAAAGAAAACGCCTGCATTGCAAGCGTTTTGATTCAGTGATTATAACATAACAACAAACAAAACACATGGCAAATACCGTCATGCGTCTTGGCAGTCATCATCATACTCTTTTGATGCAACCAGCCTATTAGCTTATGGCAACATCAAGCAGTCGTTAAGCCGTTAGGCATTTGGCAATTTACATAGCTTGGTCAGCAGACGATGTATCGTCTCAATCAGTTGATGACGATGCACCACCATATCAACCGTACCTTTTTCTAATAAAAATTCTGCTCGTTGAAATGGTTCATCAAGCACTTCTCGTACGGTCTGCTCAATCACTCGCTTACCTGCAAATCCAATCATGGCTTTAGGTTCAGCGATGTGTATGTCGCCCAACATGGCAAGACTTGCTGTTACACCGCCATAAACAGGATTGGTCAATACTACCACATAAGGCACGCCAGCGATACGCATCCTTTCAATCACTGCCGAAGTTCGTGCCATCTGCATGAGTGACAGCAAGCCTTCTTGCATTCTGGCACCACCAGATGCAGCAAAACACACCAAAGGCTTGCGTTCCGCCAATGCCTTTTCGGCAGCCAAAACAAATCTATCCCCAACAACAGAACCCATCGATCCGCCCATGAATTTAAAATCAAAAGCGCAAGCGATCAGTTCTAGGTTTTTGATTTTGCCCTGCATGACGATTAATGCTTCAGATTCACCCGTCGATGCTTGGGCTTCTTCCATGCGCTTAGGATAAGGCTTAGAATCGACAAAATTCAATGGGTTGCCCGCCTGAAACTCTTGACCCAGCTCAGCATCCACACTATCAAAGAACCAGTTAAGGCGCTTTCTGGCAGACATCGTTAAGTGGTGATCACAATCAGGGCAAACATACTGATTAAAAACTAGCGAAGTATTGGTCGTCAAAGAATGGCAATGTGGGCATTCAGTTGACGGCTCAGTATCTACCGCAGATGGTGTGATGACTCGATCCTGCTTGATGCCGGGTACAGAGCGGTTCAACCACACAGTTGGCTCTGCGATGGTTTCGGCTTGATTTGACATAAAAAATCCTATCTGGTGTAACTGTAAAATTTGATATAGTTTACACTTGTATTATTTATTTGGCAAATGAATTTTATGGGCACGGCTTATTAAGCAACCCAAGTATTCAAATAATCAAATGCCATCAATCGCCGCACGCAGCTCATCCATCTTAACAAGCAAATTAGCACATGCTTGATCGATCGCTGCCTGATCATCTGCCGCCACACCAGCAAAATTTTTGACAAGCTCGCTACCGACAATCACGCCATCGGCAAATTTTGCCACCGCTTTGGCACTCTCGCCGTCTCGTATGCCAAAACCCACGCACACAGGCAGGTCGGTATCCGCCTTAATCGCTCCGACTTGCTTGCCCACGTCGTCTGTATCTAGGGCGTTTGAGCCTGTTACGCCTTTGACCGACACATAATAGATAAAGCCTGAGCCGTGTTCTAGCACCGCTTTTCGGCGTGCAGGCTCGGTCGTTGGGGCAAGCAAAAAGATTTGGTTAATGTCGTGCTCGGCTAAAGCTTTGGCAAAATCGCCTGTTTCGTTGTTTGCCACTTCGTTGGGCGGTAAATCCACCATGAGTAAACCGTCCACGCCATTGGCTTGGCATAACTTTAAAAATTCGCCATAGCCGATAATCTCAATGGGGTTTAGATAGCCCATCAGTAGCACAGGCGTTGTGGTGTTGGTTTTGCGAAACTCGCCCACCATGTCAATCGCTTGGCGAGTACTTGTACCACCTGCCAATGCTCGCTCGCCAGCTAAGGCAATGGTTTGACCATCCGCCATAGGGTCAGAAAACGGCAAACCAATCTCAATCACGTCCGCTCCATGAGCGACAAGGCGGTGCATCAAATCTACCGTAACGCTCGGAGTCGGGTCGCCTGCCATGATGTAGGGGATTAGGGCTTTCTTATTTTGCTGTTTTAGGGTAGCAAAGGTTTCTTGAATTCGGGTCATGTCGTGCTCGCTCGTGCATAAATACAAAGCCATATCATAGCACATAATCACAGGATAGTGAAAATCAAACTCTACCACAAAATTTTATAAATAATTAGTTTTTAAAAGGCACAAAAAATATATGCAAAAAATTATTGCATTTATAAAAACGCTTATTTATAATACGCATAAATCTTTAGTTTTTAAAAGGCACAAATGAAAAAACCAATATTATTTCGTGAAATGGTAGAACTACAAAGTGGCACCCCACAGTTTCGCATCGCTGAGAGTGTGGATGCATCTGCCCCTATATATGACTACTATACGCAGGCGGATTTGGACGTGGATTTTTGGCAGATAGATACGCCTGTTATGGGCAAGCAGGTTCGCACGCATGATCCTGTGGCACAGCTTGACAAAGGTGACATTGTATTTAGTCTTATCTCAGGCAAGGCGGTGCGAGTACAAGGTATTCATGCAGGTCGGTTGATGACTCAAAATTACATCAAACTTACCCCAAAACCCTCGCTTGACCCTGCTTATCTTATTTACCTGTTAAATGAAAATACGGACATTGCTCGTCAGTTTGGTCTGGGCATGCAAGGCTCGTTTGTGATGAAATATACCATCAAGCAACTAAAAGAGCTGACATTACCCGCCTTGCCAAGCCTAGAAATGCAAAGGCTTATCGGCGACAGCTATCTAAAATCCATACGCCTTGCCACCCTAAAAAAGCAACTGGCAGACAACGAATACCGACTTATTTTGGCACAACTTAACACAATCACCCAACACGGAGCAACACCATGACACAACCAAAATTACGATTTGCCCAATTTGATGGGGATTGGGAAATTAAAGAGTTTGATAAAATTACTGAACGTGTATCCAAAGCAAGTGTAAAGTCCGATTTACCTAGAATTGAATATGAAGATGTTATTTCGGGTAGTGGCGTGCTAAATAAAGATGTTTATCAAAAAAACAATGTCAAAAAAGGCACACAATTTGAAGCTGGTGATATATTATTTGGCAAACTTCGCCCCTATTTGCAAAATTGGCTTTTTCCAAGTTTTCAAGGCGTTGCTGTGGGTGATTGGTGGGTACTTCGCCCCAAAGGAGTGCAGGGATGCTATTTATATTATCTAATTCAGGGAGACGCATTTCAAACGGTGGCTAACTTGTCTGCAGGTTCAAAAATGCCTCGTTCAGATTGGAAAATTGTCTCAAAAACTAAATTTTATACCCCACCCACCGAGCAAGAACAAACCACCATTGGTAATTTTTTCCGTCAGATAGATGAGCTTATTACGCTTCGTCAGCGTGAGCTTGAACATACCAAAGAACTTAAAAAAGGTCTTTTGCAAAAAATGTTTCCCAAAAATGGTGAAACCGTTCCACAAATTCGCTTTCCCCAATTTACTGACGCTTGGGAACGGTGTAGGTTGGGGGAGTTATTTATTCAAACATCAAATTATGTAAATCCAAAATTAGATGATATTGAATTATGGAGCCTGACCGTTGAACAAGGATTGACACCCAAAACCGAACGGTATACTAGAGATTTTTTGGTGAAAAAAGAAAATAGTTTTAAAGCAGTTTACCCAAATGAGTTTGTTTACAATCCAATGAATATCACTTTGGGTGCCGTTGGGTATAACCATTTAGGAAAATCTGTAGCAATATCAGGATATTACATCACAATGAAAACCACTGATAAAGCTGATGATTTTTATATGGCAACTTGGCTAAAATCGCCACAAGCAATAAACCTATATAAAAATCATGCAACTGGTTCATTGATTGAAAAACAAAGAGTTCAATTTAATACTTTTTCAAAAATAAATTGCACATTACCCACCGAGCAAGAACAAACCACCATTGGTAATTTTTTCCGTCAGATAGATGAGCTTATTACGCTTCGTCAGCGTGAGCTTGAACATACCAGACAGCTGAAACGGGCGTTGTTACAGCAGATGTTTGTTTAACCAAATGATTTTGATTTTTTAACTTCAATGAGCAATAGGAGAAATCCATGACTATCCAAAAAAACACCCGAAAAGAGCCGGCTTTTGAAAAAGAGCTGGTAAATTACCTATGCTCGGGCGAACTGACCAACCCCAGTGAGCTTGATGCCTTGATAAATAACGGTGGCATAATCAAAACACGCATATGGAAGTATGAGCCAAACATCAAGACCACCGATGATTTGTGGGATAATTTTAAGGCGATTTTGGAGAAACTCAACCAAAAAACGCTAAATCAGCCTTTGAGTGTCAATGAATTTGCTCAGGTCAAAAAAATCATCAGTGATTTGTCCACGCCATTTTTGGCAGGTCAGTTTTTGTATGGCACTAATGGCGTATCACAAATTGAGATTGATTTGGACGATGGTCGGCACGTCTTTTTGACTGTGTTTGACCAAAATCAGATTGGAGCGGGCGATACAGTTTATCAGATAGTAACCCAAATTGATCGCCCTGCCAAAATCGCAGGTCTTCAAGACCGCCAGTTTGATACCACGCTACTTATCAACGGGCTACCTATTGTTCAGATTGAAGAAAAAAGAGACACCCGAGACGTGAACGAAGCTCTTAACCAAATGCACCAGTACATCAGCGAGCATCAGTATCGGGATATTTTTTCTACACTACAAATCTTGGTTGGCATAACGCCGAGCAATGTCAAATACATGGCAAATACCACTGCCGATAAATTTAACAAAGATTTTGCCTTCAATTGGCAACGCAACAGTGATAACAAAATCGTGCGTGATTGGCGAGAATTTGCCGATAGTATGCTGTCTATCCCTATGGCTCATCAAATGGCGACCAGTTTTATGATATTGGACGGTACAAAAAACCACCAAATGTTAAAAGTCATGCGTCCATATCAGGTCTATGCCACCCAAAAGGTCATGCAGGCGGTCAAACGCACAGATTTTGGTTTTGGGGTCAATAAACTGGGCTATGTTTGGCATACCACAGGTTCGGGCAAGACGATTACTAGCTTTAAGACAGCTTGGCTAGCCAGTCGCCACCCCAAGGTGGATAAAGTGGTGTTTTTGGTGGACAGAATCGCCCTAACCAACCAAACATTAGAAGACTATACAGCCTACGACCCCGACTATCAGGAAGGACTAGAAAAAAGTGGCACGGTGCAAGACACGACCAACACCACCGATTTACAAAGAAAGCTGAACCAAAAAGGGGGAGGTATTATCGTAACATCGGTGCAAAAGCTCCAAACACTCATCAAACGCCGTTCATTTACGCCACCTGACAAAAACATTCTTTTTATCGTGGACGAAGCTCATCGTTCCACAGGGGGTGAAAGTTTTGCCGACATTCAAAAGTTCTTTAAAAATTCGGCGTGGGTGGGTTATACAGGCACCCCCATGTTTGATGAGACCACGCAGGGCAGACGTACGGGCGATATTTTTGGTAAAATGCTTCACGCCTATACCATTAGGGAGGCGATTGCCGATAGAAATGTGCTGGGCTTTAAGGTAGATTTTGCCACAACCATTGACGCAGAATCCATGAAAAATGACTACCTGCCCAAGTTCTATAAAGAAAAATATCCAAAATGGAGTGATGAAAAAATCAAAAAGAAGATTGACAATCTAACTGACGAAGACATCGATGACAATGTCAATCCAAGTTTTTATGATAACAATGCCAATCATGTCAGCCTTGTGGTGGCGGATATCTTTCATCATTGGAAAAACCGTGCCGTATGGAACAACAACAAAAATCAGGCACGCTACAATGCCCTTTTGACCACTCATGTCGGTGGTGGTAAGGCAAGCAGCCCCATGGCGATGATGTATTTCCGTGAGTTTATGAAAGTCAATGCCGAGCGAGCCGAAAAAGGTGAATTTACCCTAAAAGTTGCGGTAACATACAGCCTAAATACCACCAATAATGATACAATGGTGGAGAGTAACAAAGGTCTAGGCGAGGCGATACAGGCATATAATGCCGAGTTTGGCACCAGTTTTGGGCTAGACGATGTGTCGGGCTATACCGAAGATGTGGCGAGTCGGCTCAACAAAAGTGCATCAGACGGCAAGTTTTTGGATATTGTGATAGTCATTGACCAGCTTTTGACAGGGTTTAATGCCCCTGAGCTAAATACCTTGTATGTGGATAGAATCCTAAAAAATGCTAATCTCATTCAAGCCTACTCACGCACCAACCGCATCAGCGACAACAGCACAAAAACATGGGGAAGGATTGTCAATTATCGTTGGCCTGCCCAAAATGAGAAATTGATGAATGAAGCACTTGCCATTTATGCCAACAAAGATTCTGCCAATTTGTCCGATGAAGAGCGTAAAAAGAGCAACCAAAAAGACGGTATTTTGGCAGAAGAATTTAATGATATCGTCAATGACACTCGCCAAATCATTGAAGCGTTACGCACCAAGACAGATGACTTTAATAACCTGCCACCGTCTGAGACCGAACGAGAAAATATGCTCGAACAGTTACGCCGTTATAATGCCAATATTGCCAAACTAAAACAGTATGATGCCGAACAAGACAATAGCGGGCAAAAGATTGGGTTTGACTATGACAATCCAGAAGCCCTAATTGCACATCTAGGCATGACCCCTGATGAAGAAATTGCTTTGACAGTAACGCTAGCAAGCGAGCTAAAACAGTATTTTGCCGACCAAAAGTCCGTCCCTGTGTGGCAAATAGAGCTGTCCATGACGCATATCAAGGACATCAAGGTGGATTATGACTATCTAACCATGCTGGTAAATCAGCTTTTGGAGCAAATAGCAAAAGGCGATACAGAGGGTGCGAACCAAACTCGCCAAGAGATACAAAAATTTACTGATGCCCTAGAAGACCGCAACTTGGCTAAACAGGTCGCCCAAACGGCTGATGATATTGTAAATGGGGAGTTAAGCCAAGATGAGCTTGCCAGCACCATTGACAAAAACAATGACGGCAAATTTGACGGTCTGCAAGTGGTCGCACAGGCAAACAACAAAACCATTGACAAGAGTCTGAGTTTTTTCCGCCTAAAATGGGGGATAGATGACGATATCATGGACAATCAAGGACTACTTGCGTTGTTTCGCCGTCATCATCATGGTGTTGATGATTTAAATAGCTTGGGGCAAGTAGATAAACTGCTGACCGACGCAAGTGCAGTTTATGCCACGTCTGCCCAAGATGGCGATGTGGCAAAGCTATCCAAAATCAAATACCGAAAAGAGCTACGCCAAGAGCTGTACAAACTGGCAGATGATTTGGTAAATCGTGGTCATCACATAGGAGAGAGTAAATGACGACTCAAAAAACAAACGTACCAAAACTCCGTTTCCCCCAGTTTACTGACGCTTGGGAACGGTGTAGATTGGGGGAAGTGGTGGAAATCAAAATGGGGCAATCCCCAAGCTCAAAAAACTATACCAACAATCCAAATGATTATATTTTGGTTCAAGGTAATGCTGACATAAAAAATGGCTGGGTATCGCCACGAGTTTGGACAACTGAAATAACAAAATTAGCCAACAAAAATAGTCTTATTTTAAGCGTTCGAGCACCTGTTGGCGATGTTGCAAAAACCAATTACGATGTGGTTTTGGGGCGTGGCGTTGCTTCTTTAAATGGCAATGAATTTATATATCAAACTTTAATTAAATTAAAAATTGATGGATATTGGGAGCGTTTAAGTTCTGGCTCAACATTTGAATCAATCAATTCAAATGATTTAAAAGATGCAGAAATATTTTTACCTACCAAACAAGAACAAACCACCATTGGTAATTTTTTCCGTCAGATAGATGAGCTTATTACGCTTCGTCAGCGTGAGCTTGAACATACCAAAGAACTTAAAAAAGGTCTTTTGCAAAAAATGTTTCCCAAAAATGGTGAAACCGTTCCACAAATTCGCTTTCCCCAATTTACTGACGCTTGGGAACGGTGTAGGTTGGGGGATGTAGGAGAGACATTTTCAGGATTGTCTGGAAAAACAAAAGATGATTTTGGGCATGGTAATGCAAAATATATCACTTATTTAAATGTTTGCAAAAATCATATTGCAGATTTATCGGAAGTGGGATTGATAGAGATTGACGCAAAACAAGAAGCGGTTAAATATGGCGATGTATTGTTTACTACTTCATCAGAAACACCAGAAGAAGTTGGAATGTCGTCTGTATGGCTTGGAAATATTGACAATGTGTATCTAAATAGTTTTTGTTTTGGCTACAGACCTAATATTGAATTCAATCCATATTACTTGGGTTCGGTTTTACGTTCGCCAAGTATAAGGAGAAATATTGTTTTATTGGCACAAGGAATTTCAAGATACAATATTTCAAAAAAGAAAATGATGGATATTGAAATTCCAATACCAACCCTCGAAGAACAAACCACCATTGGTAATTTTTTCCGTCAGATAGATGAGCTTATTACGCTTCGTCAGCGTGAGCTTGAACATACCAGACAGCTGAAACGGGCGTTGTTACAGCAGATGTTTGTTTAATACCAATTTAATTTAACTTAACAATCGGAGTTTTTATGAGTAATATCCAAACCACCACCGCCAAACTATGGGCAATGGCAAATGAATTGCGTGGCACGATGGACGCATCAGAATATAAAGACTATATTTTGGCGTTTATGTTTTATCGTTATTTGTCCAAGCACCAAGAACGGTATCTTGTGGATAATGACATCATCACCATGCAAGGTGGGCAAAGCATCAATGATATTTATGCCAAAGAAGCCGTAGGCGATGATTTGAATGACTATCTGGAAGAAATAGCCCAATCGCTTGGCTATGCCATTGCCCCCAAGGATACTTGGGATAGCCTAATGGCACGTATAGAAAATGCCGAAGTCATACCAAGCGACTATCAGTCTTTGTTTGATAATTTTAACAATAACGCATCTATCAATACTCGTGCCGAAACGGATTTTAGGGGGGTATTTGATGATATCAACCTAGGCAATTCACGATTGGGGTCGAGTACAAACGAGCGTGCCAAGTCTTTGAGTGGCATTGTCAAGCTGGTGGACAGTATTGACTACAAAGATGATGACGGCAAGGATATTTTGGGCGAGATTTATGAATATCTCATCGGTCAGTTTGCCGCATCAGCAGGTAAAAAAGGCGGGGAATTTTATACCCCACATCAAGTATCCAAGATTTTGGCAAAACTTGTTACCGTCAATAACCCCAAAAATCAAGATGAATTTTTTATGATTTATGACCCTACAATGGGGTCAGGTTCGCTACTTTTGACGGTGGGTAATGAATTACCGGAAAATCAAGCGATTAAATACTATGGACAAGAACTCAATACCACGACATACAACCTAGCCCGCATGAATCTGATGATGCATGGCGTGTCTTATCAGAACATGACTTTGCGTAATGCTGATACATTAGACAGTGATTGGCCCGATGGTGTTGATGGCATTAGTGGCGTGGACAAGCCTTTATGTAGCTTTGATGCGGTGGTTGCCAATCCGCCCTACTCTGCCAGCTGGGATAACAACGAACGCAAACTAAAAGACCCCCGTTTTTCACCATTTGGGGCGTTAGCTCCTGCATCTAAGGCGGATTATGCGTTCATCTTACACAGCTTATATCATCTAAGCAACGATGGCACAATGGCAATTGTGTTGCCACACGGCGTATTATTCCGTGGGGCGACAGAAGGTAAAATCAGAAAAGCCATTATCGGTGATGATAAAACAACCGCACAGGGTAATTATTTGGACGCTGTCATCGGATTGCCTGCCAATCTGTTTTATGGTACGAGCATTCCTACCACCATTTTGGTATTTAAGAAAAATCGCACCACCAAAGATGTGTTGTTTATTGATGCTTCCAATGAGTTTGAAAAAGGCAAAAACCAAAACCGCCTAACTGATGAGCATGTCAGTAAAATCATTGAAACTTACAAAAACCGCCAAAACGTGGATAAATATGCTTATGTTGCAAGTCTAAATGAGATTATCGCCAATGATTACAACCTAAACATTCCACGTTATGTAGATACGTTCGAGGAAGAAGCGGTTATAGACTTAGATGAGATTAACGCACTCATCGCCAAAGACAAAGAGGAAATCGCTAAACTAGAATCCCAAATCGCCGATCAATTACGGTTGTTGGGCGTACAGGTATAAAATACTTTGTCAGTCGCCCTGGAACAAAAAAGCAATGTCGTAAGTCATTGCTTTTTTTTATATTTTTTATTTTATACATCAATACAAAAAAAGAAATTTAAAACAAAAGAAGACTTACGCTTGGGAACGGTGTAGATTGGGGGAAGTGGTGGAAATCAAAATGGGGCAATCCCCAAGCTCAAAAAACTATACCAACAATCCAAATGATTATATTTTGGTTCAAGGTAATGCTGACATAAAAAATGGCTGGGTATCGCCACGAGTTTGGACAACTGAAATAACAAAATTAGCCAACAAAAATAGTCTTATTTTAAGCGTTCGAGCACCTGTTGGCGATGTTGCAAAAACCAATTACGATGTGGTTTTGGGGCGTGGCGTTGCTTCTTTAAATGGCAATGAATTTATATATCAAACTTTAATTAAATTAAAAATTGATGGATATTGGGAGCGTTTAAGTTCTGGCTCAACATTTGAATCAATCAATTCAAATGATTTAAAAGATGCAGAAATATTTTTACCTACCAAACAAGAACAAACCACCATTGGTAATTTTTTCCGTCAGATAGATGAGCTTATTACGCTTCGTCAGCGTACGTATTTGTAGTATTTTCTCGCCATTTTGTAAAAATTCTGCAAAAATAAACCGCTCATTATATGAGCAGTTTATTTTTGTTTATTAAGGAAAAATGATGAACCAACTTACCCATTTCGCCCCACATGAGACTGATGAGCTGTTTTATCAGTACTATGAACGCTGGATATACATCTACAAAGAAGGGGCGGTACGTAAAGTTACCCTAGCCAAATACCAAATGACGCTTTCATGGGTCAAGCGACTTGCCCCAACATTGACATTGGCACAAATGAGCCGTATCAACTATCAAAAGCTTCTCAATGATTATGCTCAAACACATGAACGCCAAACCACGATGGATTTTCATCATCAATTAAAGGGGGCGATTTTGGACGCTGTTGATGAAGGTCTCATCGCCAAAGACCCTACGAGAAAGGCTATTATCAAGGGCAAGACACCACGCCAAAAACGCCCAAAATATCTCAATCAATTTGAATTGCATAAACTTATTTGTGAGCTGGATTTGACACCACCACTTAGTTGGGATTGGCTTATTTTGTTGGTTGCTAAGACGGGCATACGCTTTTCGGAAGCTCTTGCTCTAACGCCCAATGATTTTGATTTTTCAAGGCAGTTGTTATCCATTAACAAAACTTGGAATTATAAAGACAATGACGGATTTTTACCTACCAAAAATCAATCTTCTGTTCGCAAAATCCAATTAGACTGGCAAACCATTATCCAGTTTGCAGAATTGACCAAAGGATTGCCAAAAGATGAGCCGATTTTTATTACAGGAAAGATATACAATTCCACAGTAAATGGTGTGTTAATTCGTCATTGTCAAAGAGCAGGATTGCCAGCCATTTCGATCCATGGATTAAGACATACACACGCATCACTGCTGTTATTTGCAGGGGTGTCTATAGCTAGTGTCGCAAGAAGACTTGGACATGCTAGTATGACTACCACTCAAAAGACCTATTTGCACATTATCCAAGAGCTTGAAAATAAGGATATTGATTTGGTCATGCGGTCTATTTCTAGTTTGAATTAGTCATACGGGTGGTTTGTTGGTTTAATGGCAAGCCACTTTAAATCTGATAGTTAAGATAAATTACCCACCAAAAAAGGGGTGGATATGGCAGTGATGAATAAATAGAGATTGAGTTTTTCTATCATAGATTATATTGATAAACTTAATGCCTTTTGATAAAGCTTAAAATTCTCATCATCAAAACACACAAATCTAATCTCCATCAATTCGCCAATCTCTCCACAAGCAATAAACTCCTTAACCGCATTTATGGCAACTTCACACGCCAATTCCTTGGGAAAGCGATACACGCCTGTTGAAATATTGGGAAAGGCAATGGTTTTGGCATTATGGGTAACGGCTAATTTTAGGCTTTGGGTATAGCAACTTGCCAATAGTTGCTTTTCGTGATGATTGCCACCTTGCCACACCGAGCCGACTGTGTGAATGACGTATTTGGCGGGCAAGTTCCCTGCGGTTGTGATGACCGCTTGCCCTGTGTCGCATTTGCCTTTTTTGGCGCGGATTTGGCGACATTCATCCAAAATGGCACTACCACCTTTACGATGAATGGCACCGTCCACGCCCCCACCACCAAGCAGTGATGAGTTGGCAGCATTGACGATGATATCTACGCTTTGTTCGGTAATGTCGCCTTTGACTACCGTTAAAGTTAACATTTAAACTCCTTGTGATTCATTTCCTACCACCATTAACACAAATCCCAATATATTTAAGTCTTATCTTAGCATTGGAGCAATGACGGCACGCCAACACAAAATTATGCTTGTGATTTGTACCGCCATCGCTGATTGGGATTAAGTGGTCTAAATGTCCGCTTCTTTCGGTGATTTGACAATCAAAATACGCACAGCGATGATGAAAAATTGCCAAATTTGCCGTTTATCACTGGTTACAGGACAGCCAAAAATGATTTACGACAAGCTTCACCCAATGGCATCTTTTGCTCTTGCGGGTTCATGGATATTAAATCTCAATCCCGTCAATACTCATCACGGTATGCAAATCTTTATCGCCACGCCCTGACAGATTGATAATTATAGACTTATCTTCATCCATGGTTTTGGCAAGTTTTAACGCATAAGCGACCGCGTGCGAGCTTTCTAGGGCAGGGATAATGCCTTCGGTTTTGGTCAAAATACGAAAGGCTTCTAGAGCTTCATCGTCATTGATGACAGGGTAATTGACACGCCTAGAATCCTTTAAAAAGCTATGCTCAGGGCCCACACCGGGGTAGTCAAGCCCTGCCGATATGCTGTGCGTGTGCAAAATTTGACCATCATCGTCCGCCATAAGGTAGGTGCGATTGCCGTGCAACACGCCCACACGCCCTGCATTTAGGGGGGCAGAATGCTCGCCTGTGTCAATGCCGTGTCCGCCTGCTTCCACGCCATAAATCGCCACATCATCGTCATTTAAAAACTCATAAAACAGCCCCATGGCATTAGAGCCACCACCCACGCAAGCGATCAATGCGTCAGGATTTTTACCTTCTTTTTCAAGGTGTTGCATTTTGGCTTCACGACCGATAATCGCCTGAAAATCACGGACCAGCACAGGATAAGGGTGCGGACCTGCCACCGTGCCGATGACATAATAGGTACTGTCCACGTTCGTTACCCAGTCTCGCATGGCTTCGTTCATCGCATCTTTTAGGGTGCGTGAACCTGACGTTACCGCCACGACTTTCGCCCCCAAAAGTCGCATTCTATATACGTTCATTTTTTGGCGTTCTACATCGTCCGCCCCCATGTAAACCACACATTCTAAGCCAAGCCGTGCCGCAATCGTCGCCGTTGCCACGCCATGCTGACCTGCCCCTGTCTCGGCGATGATACGCTTTTTGCCGACCATTTTGGCAAGTAGGGCTTGACCGATGGTGTTATTGACCTTGTGAGCCCCTGTGTGGTTTAGGTCTTCTCGTTTTAGGTAGATTTTGGCACCGCCAGTTTCTTCGCTTAATCGCTTGGCAAAATAAAGCGGTGTGGGGCGACCGACATAATTCACCAAATCATCATGAAACTCTGCCCAAAATTCAGGGTTGTTTTTGACCGATAGATAAATGCGCTCTAGCTCTTCTAACGCACTCATCAAGGTTTCGGATACAAAACGTCCGCCATGAATGCCAAAATGACCTGTAGTGTTGGGGTATTGTGTAAAATCAGTATTACTCATCTTCTTCTCTTTTAACGAATTGTTTAACCTTTATGGACCGTAAGACCTGCGAAAGTCTGCGCCGTTGGCATGACTTCCAAGCGATTGATGTTGATATGTTTGGGCTGATTAATCAGCCATGATACCATATTACTGATGTCTTGTGGGCGGATAAATTCCACATTCTCATAGACCTTGCTTGCGCGCTCATCATCACCGTGAAAACGCACGTTACTAAACTCTGTATCGCCGCACAGCCCAGGCTCAATGTTGGTAACTCGCACATTCTTACCAATCAAATCAGCACGAAGATTCAGGCTAAACTGCGTCACAAAGGCCTTCGTCGCGCCATAGACATTGCCACCAAAATAAGGATAATTACCCGCAATCGATGAGATATTAATAATCAGCCCGTCATTCTTTGCAACCATATTCGGCAATATCTCACGCGTGATATTGACCAGTCCAAGCGTATTGGTGTTAATCATCGTCTGCCAATCGCTCATGCTCGCCTTATCAGCAGAATCCAGCCCCAACGCAAGTCCTGCATTATTAATCAGTACATCAATATTTTGTCGTATTTCGGCTGGCAGAATTTCTAGAGCGGCTTTGGTCGCAGATATGTCACTAACATCGAAGCATAGCGGGATAAAGTTATCGCCAAGCTCGCTCTGCAACTCATCAAGCTTATGCTCTCGGCGACCCGTACCGATCACGGTAAAGCCATTTTTGATGCAGTCGATGGCAATTTGTCTGCCAAAGCCTGCCGTAACACCTGTGATTAGAATGTTCATGGATTTTCCTTATTATGATGGGTTAATTTTGGCATGGTTGATAAATTTGCTCATTTTCTCAGCACATTTTACCCCTTTTGCTTTCTCTATGCCACCGCTCACATCAAGTCCATATAGGCGATGAGCAAGCTCATCATGCGTTATGCTTGCGACATTATCAGGGGTTAGTCCACCTGCCAAGATGATGGATAGTGGTGAATTGGTCGGGATCTTATTCCAGTCAAAGGGCCGCCCCGTACCGCCAAATTTATCAGGATGATAAGCATCCAACAGAACACCGCTGGCACCATGCGCTTTTAATTCGTGGATTTGTGTAAGTAGGCTCTCAGCTGTGTCGGATTCTTGGACGCGGATTGCCTTGTACCAGCGTTTTTTGGTAAGATTGGCAAGTCTTTGGCAATCCGCTGCAGTCTCATCACCGTGAAACTGCACCACATCGAACGGCACAGTATTGCTAAGCTGTACGAACTCATCTCCTGCCATGTTAACAACGAGCGCCACCACATTCATAAAAGGCGGTAAATCTGCCACCAAACTGCGTGCAGCAACCATATCCACATATCTAGGACTTGGCGGATAGAACACCAAGCCCACCGCATCCACACCAAGCGCTACCGCCGCCTTTAGATCCTCACTTCTGGTAAATCCACAGAATTTTACTTTCATTATTATCCTTGGTTATCCCTAGCTCTTTGATGGTGCTTGACACGCGCCTGCACCTTGACTCACCACATCAACGGTCGCACCTGTCAACACAAACAGACCTTTGATTTGCTCTGCGGCATTATTCGCCGCCATCGTCATGACGTCGCCTTGACAGGCTTTTTTTAGCACTTCGTTCTTTGCTGATAGCTGGGCTTCGCTGAGAATTTTTGGATCATTATCCACCACACCAAAAAGTCCTGTCTGCCAGTCATAGACTTCAATATCATCCAAATACACAGCGAAGACTTCTGACGGTGGCACACTGACCGTCACATGCGTCACAGGATCGCCCTGTGAATCGGTGCGCTGAGCCACTTGCACCATTTCGCTAGAGATTTTAGATAGGTCCACGCCCGCCAATACACGTCCATGCGCCACGAACAGACCCTTTTGTTCATCTTGCCACAGCTTCTGCCAACTGCCCTCTTTACTGGCGGTGATGACCGTATCGACAGAGAACGCCACAGACTGCAACCTCGATAGCTTCTGGATGTCTGTAATGATGCCATCGCGAGTCACGGCATGAACATCAGCTTCGCTCTTACGATCATATAACGCCTTGACAAATAATACTGTTGAAATCAACAAAACCACCACAAGCGCCGCATGGAAGAAAGTTAACTTTGAAGTTTTCGCCATAATACCATCCAATTAATGAATTTAGTGAGAAATTTACCATAAATATAAGGATGATGTGTAATTTTTTCAAAATTTTCAAAATTTAAGTTGCATAACGGGTTAAATTTGCCGTAAGATAACCTATTTTATCAAAATTGTATCGTTAAGGGTCATCATGAAAGCCAGCCAATTTACCTTTGCCACCTTAAAAGAAACACCAAGCGATGCTGACATCATCTCAAGCCAACTCATGGTGCGAGCGGGTCTGATTCGTAAACTTGCCTCAGGTCTGTATGTCTGGATGCCGGCAGGTCTGCGCGTCCTTAAACGTGTCGAGAAAATCGTCCGCGAAGAGATGGAGCGCATCAATTCTCAAGAGCTATTGATGCCTGTAACACAGCCTGGCGAGCTTTGGCAAGAGTCTGGACGCTGGGAAGATTATGGTGCAGAGCTACTGCGCTTCAAGGACCGTCACGGTCGTGATTTCGTTCTAGGGCCAACGCACGAAGAAGTCATCACCGACATCGCGCGCAACGAACTAAAAAGCTACAAGCAGCTGCCTGTGATCTATTACCAAATTCAAACCAAATTCCGCGATGAAATCCGCCCTCGCTTTGGCGTGATGCGCGCGCGTGAATTTACCATGAAAGACGCTTATTCATTCCACATCGACAAAGACAGCCTTGCCAAGACTTACCAAGACATGTATGGCGCTTACAGTCGCATCTTTAGCCGCCTTGGTCTTAATTTCCGTGCGGTACAGGCTGATACTGGCTCGATTGGCGGCTTTGCCAGTCACGAGTTTCATGTTCTGGCTGACAGCGGTGAAGATGACATCGCATTTTCAAGTGAATCGGACTTCGCTGCTAACGTTGAATTAGCTGAGGCAATCTGCACAGATGAACGTGCTGCATCCACCGAAGAGCGTCGCGATGTCGACACGCCAAACATGCCAACCTGCGAAGAAGTCGCAGAACATCTAGGCATTCCACTTGCCAAGACAGTTAAGACGCTTATCGTCAAGGGTTCACATTCAGAAGATACACCAGACATGCCAAAATTAGTGGCACTCATCCTGCGCGGCGATCATACACTTAATGAGATCAAAGCTGAGAAAATCTCCCAAGTCGCCACACCGTTCGAGATGGCAAGCGAAGAAGAGATCAAGGCCGCCGGTCTCATCAAGGGCTACATCAGTGCAGACTTGGCAGAATTCAATATCCCTGTATTCGTTGATCGAAGTGCCGCTGCTTTATCGGACTTCGTCTCTGGCGCCAATGCGGTAGACAAGCACACCGCAGGCATGAACTGGGAGCGTGACGCTGCCATCACTGCTGTCGTGGACATCCGTAATGTCGTTGATGGCGACCCAAGCCCAGATGGTAAAGGCGTCATCTCTATCAAGCGCGGTATCGAAGTTGGCCACATCTTCCAATTGGGCGACAAATATTCAGAAGCCTTAGGCTGCAAAGTGCTTGGCAAAGAAGGCAAACCTGTCACGCTGATGATGGGCTGCTATGGTATTGGCGTAAGCCGTATCATCGCCGCTGCCATTGAGCAGAACCATGATGACAATGGCATCATCTGGGCGGACACACCAAACCTTGATGACAACATCGCGCCTTTTAGCGTTGCCATCGTGCCAATGCGCTCAAAAGACGGCTCAGCTGAAACCAAAGCCGATGAACTATACAACACCCTAAAAAATCAAGGCGTGAACGTTCTACTAGATGATCGCGATGAGCGTCCTGGCGTGAAATTCGCTGATCTTGAGCTAATTGGCATTCCGCACCGCATCGTAGTGTCTGAGCGCAATCTTGCTGAAGGCAAATACGAATACGTCAAGCGTGACAATGGCGAGAAAGTCATGCTAAGCTTAGATGAGCTGCTTGCCAAATTCTAACTACTGATAATAAAAAACAGGCTTAAATAATAAGCCTGTTTTTTTATTTAAGCCCAATCCGACAATGTCAAATCTATCAATCATCAGCCAAGATAACACACATCTCGAGCAGGCGATTGGCATATCCCCATTCGTTGTCATACCACGCGAATATCTTAATCTGCTCACCTGACTGCATGATTTGTGCTGCATCAATCACCAATGAGTGCGCATCGCCAATAAAATCACTCGACACCAAAGGCTCATCGGTATAGCCCATGATTCCTTTTAGCTTGCCATTACTGACTGATCTTAGAAATTGTGACACCGTATCAGCATCAATGGGCGCTCTAAACGTGCAATTAACATCGATCGCTGCCACGTTGATGGTTGGTACGCGGATGGAATGACCGTTAATTTTGTCTTTTAGGAATGGTAATACGCGTTCGGTTGCGTTGATGCTGCTTGACGTGGTGGGGATGATGTTATGCCCTGATGCTCGTGCACGTCTTAGATCACGGTGCGCTTGATCAAGAACATTCTGGTCCGCGGTGACCGCATGAATCTCCGTCATCATCACGCTTTGAATGCCAAACTGTTCATCCAACACCGACAGGAGTGGCACCAATGCCTGTGTGGTGCAAGAGACTCCCGAGATGATGGGCAAGTCACGATTTAGCAGATGATCATTCACACCCAGTACAATGCTGGCATCAACTTCATCAAAAGGCGCGGCACCGACAATCACCTGACTTGCGCCCGCTGCACGATGGCTCGAAGCATCCTGATATGAGCGGAATCTACCTGTACATTCTAGCACCACATCAACAGATAAGCTCTGCCAAAGTAAATCTTTTGGATTGCTTTTGTTTAATAACAAAATTCGCCATTCGTCACCACCTCTGGATAATACCAACCAAACATCCGAATTCTCATAAGTCAGACGTGCTTGAACCTCTAATGATGACAATCTGCCATGCGCACTGTCAAATTTTAATAAATGAAGCAGCGCTTCTGGATCTGCCACATCGTTGATGGCGATGATGTCGATATTGGTGAATTTGTCGGTATTTTTTAAGAAGGCGCGTAGGATATTACGTCCAATCCGCCCAAAGCCATTGATCGCTAAGCGAATTTTATTAGAATTAGTCATTCTTGCTCTCGCTTACGTCATCGCCCTTATCTTGGGCTTGCTTATCGATGAATATCAGCGCAAGACGCACGACATTATAATCATAACCTAGCATCTCGACCATAGGGCGCAGCTTCACCCCATCCACAAATTCACCCTGCGCTTCTAGCTTCTCATAGGCCAAAGCAACCGCTTGCAATTTCTCATCATCTGGCCGTATGTGATCGCAGTCTAATGCACCATCCATCTCATGCAGCTGCGCGATGTGATTGATGATGGTTGAGACAGCAAGGCTGCGCTCGGCTGAGATCTCGCCCACATCCAGCCCTGCCTCGAGTAATTTTTTCGTCTTTTGGAGTGTCTCTCCCGCTTGTTTTTTTGGCTTAGCCAGATGAGCAGCAGGGATGTCATTTTCTTTGATGTGCTCACGTCTGGCGATGGCTAATTTTTGGGCGGCGATGCGTTTTTCGTTAACCATGATGATGTCCTTACGAGTGATGCCGTCACAGGTCTCGATAAAAGTATCATGAATTTTCATGAGCGTCTCGTCATCAAGGTTTGCAAATTTCGCCTCTTGTTCGGCGGCGATTTCTTGTAATCGCTTATCCACTCGGAACACCCATTCATCAAGCAGCAGGCTTTTTTGATTAAAGCCTAGCAGCTTTAGCCCATCCAGTGAGCGCAGGCGTGACAGCGCCACATAGCCCTGCCCCATCTCAAAGGTGCGCGACAGGTTGATCTCGGCAGCATCTAAGGTCATGCCTTGTGACTTATGCACCGTAATCGCCCAAGCCAAGCATAGTGGCACTTGGGTGTAGCTTGCCAACACGTCACCTTCATTATTCTCCATCATCCATTCTTCTGGCTCGGCGATTACCTGACGTCCGTTATTTAGGCGCACCACAGGATAGGTGTCAACAGCACTCGACCCTAAAGGACTCTCATCATCAATCAATGACGTAAAGTCTATCACCTCGCCCATGGTGCCATTTGAGACGGCAAGGTTTGGGTTGTTCTTCACAAACATGACTTTCGCGCCTACTTTTAGGCTTAGCACATCGGGCGCGCGAACGCTTTTTTTAAGAGAATCCACCAAGATCTTATCGCCTGTCGTTATGGCGTGAAATTCTTGAGCACCACCCTCTATCTTACTGATTTCAGATTCATTAATCTCATCAACATTGGCATTATGCGTGTATAGACGCGTACGAGTCATGGCGATGTCGTTGCGCTCGGTTGCTCGCAGCGTACTGATGGCGGCCTTAGTGACTTCTTGGCGACGGATTTGGTTTAGGATGTCATTTAACGACAACCCAAATCGCTCGGCTTCATCTTGAGCGTTCTGGCGATGCTGCTCGGTGAGATAGCACACTTGAAAATTCGCCTCAAGCCAAGCTTTGGCCATGAAAGCAAATTTCTCTTTATTGGTTTCGCCCTTTTTCCCGACAGGAGGCAACTGGAAAAAATCCCCCGAGAAGATCACCTGGACACCACCAAAAGCCTGATTGTCTTCACGCAGCGCCTTTAGGATGTCATTGAGTAGGTCCACCTGCTTGGCGTGCAGCATGGAGATCTCATCCACAATGAGCACCTTAGCGTCCTTAATGCGCTCATAGACGACCTGACGGGATTTTAGGCGCTTAAAATCCCCCGCCTCAAAGCTGTCCTTGATGCCCATGCCAGACCACGCATGAATGGTCATGCCATTCATGTGCGTGGCTGCTATGCCTGTACTTGCCGTGATGGCGACATGAATACCACGCGCGCGCAGATAGTCAATGTATTGATTAAGAATATAGGTCTTACCTGCCCCTGCTTGACCTGTCAAAAAGACGTTTTGCCCTGTTTTTAGAATATCTAATGCGGTGGATTGTTTCATGAAATGGGTATCAAATTCAGCGATAAATTAATAAATTAAAACAGGTTAGGATAGCACAGTTTTGCTGATTTTTGGGTGAAATTGACCATCCATTTTCAAAAAAATTTACAAAAAATTCATCCTGATATTTATCGTTAATTTTTACCCAAAATAATTACAAAACTTTACAAAATAACTAGGTGCAAAATTGTTCACTATTTGCTATTGTATAGACGTGTGGCAATCACACAACAACAAAACAACGCGCTGTATTTTGGTTTTAATTAAGGACAATTTATGAAATACGACACCCCCAACACCCCCAACTCCCCCGTCCAATTCCGCAAACAATACGATAATTTCATCGGTGGCGAATGGGTCGCCCCAAACAAAGGACAATATTTTGGCAACACCAGTCCTGTAGATGGTGCGCTTATCTGCCAAGCAGCGCGCTCTGACGAGACCGACATCGAAAAAGCCCTAGATGCAGCACACGCTGCCAAGGACGCATGGGGTCAGACTAGCCCGACCGAGCGCGCCAACATCCTATTAAAGATGGCGGATAAAATCGAAGAAAACTTAGAAAAAATCGCCATCGCTGAGACTTATGATAACGGCAAGCCCGTTCGTGAGACTTTAGCGGCGGACATTCCATTGGCTGTCGATCACCTGCGTTATTTTGCAGGCTGTATTCGTGCCCAAGAAGGCGGGGTCAGCCAGATCGATAACGATACGGTAGCTTATCACTTCCACGAGCCTCTGGGCGTGGTGGGTCAGATCATTCCATGGAACTTCCCGATTCTGATGGCAATTTGGAAAATCGCCCCTGCATTGGCTGCCGGTAACTGCATTGTGTTAAAACTTGCTGAACAAACACCTGCTTCATTCTTATATCTGCTTGACACCATTGGCATCAATGACATCCTACCAAAAGGCGTGCTAAACGTCGTCAACGGCTTTGGTCTTGAGGCAGGTAAGCCGCTTGCATCTAATAAGCGCATCGCCAAAATTGCCTTTACCGGCGAGACGAACACAGGTCGCCTGATCATGGGCTACGCCAGCGAGAACCTGATTCCCGTCACCCTAGAGCTTGGCGGTAAGTCGCCCAACATCTTCTTCGAGGACATCTTGGATGAGGACGATGAATTCTTGGATAAAGCAGCAGAAGGCTTGGTGATGTTCGCACTTAACCAAGGAGAAGTATGTACCTGCCCATCGCGCGCATTGGTGCATGAGAAGATTTATGATAAATTCATGGAACGCTGTGTTGAACGCGTCAAGAAATTCAAACTTGGTAGCCCACTTGACACCGAAACCATGATTGGTGCACAGGCGAGCGAGGAGCAACTTAAGAAGATTCTGTCTTATCTTGACATCGGCAAACAAGAAGGCGCCAAGGTACTGGTTGGCGGCGAGCAAGACAAGCGCGACGAAGAAGGTTACTATGTACAGCCTACCATCTTTGAAGGTGATAATGACATGCGCATCTTCCAAGAGGAGATCTTCGGTCCTGTGCTGGCAGTTACTAAGTTTAGCAGTGACGAAGAAGCGATGCGCATCGCTAACGATACACTATATGGCTTAGGCGCAGGCATCTGGACGCGTAATGTCAATAAGGCATATCGATTCGGTCGTGGCATCCAAGCAGGTCGCGTATGGACGAACTGCTACCACGTCTATCCTGCGCACGCTGCCTTTGGCGGTTATAAGCAATCAGGCATCGGACGTGAGAACCACAAAATGATGCTTGATCATTATCAACAAACCAAATGTATGCTGGTCTCTTATAGCACCAAGCCTACAGGATTATTCTAATCGATTAAGTGAAAATCGATTAAATAAAAAAATACCCCAAATTGGGGTATTTTTTTATGCTGTTATTAGATTAATGACTTTACTGCTTCCACGACTTTATCGGTCGTAATACCAAAATGATTAAACAAGTCTTTGGCAGGGGCAGACTCACCAAAGGTCGTCATACCAATGACCTTGCCGTCAAGTCCAACAAATTTATACCAATAATCGGTAATGCCTGCTTCCACCGCCACACGAGCACGCACATCGCTAGGCAATACGCTTTCGATATAATCACGGTCTTGCTTTACAAAAATCTCAGCACATGGCATGGACACCACACGCACGCCCACGCCCTGCTCACTCAAAGCCTTATGAGATTGCATTGCCAGGTCCACTTCTGAACCTGTGGCGATGATGATGGCTTGCAAGTCGCCTTGTTCTTTGGCAAGCACATACGCCCCTTTTTCAATCAAAGCAACCTGTTCGTCCGTGCGGTCTTGATGAGCAAGGTTTTGGCGAGATAGGATAAGGGACGTTGGGGCATTGGCGGTTTGTAGAGCAACTTTCCATGCCACCGCCGTCTCCACCGTGTCGCACGGTCTCCAAGTGAAATGGTTTGGCGTTTGGCGTAGGCTTGCAATCTGCTCCACAGGTTGATGGGTCGGGCCGTCCTCACCAAGCCCAATGCTGTCATGGGTATAGACGTTGATGATACGCTGCTTCATAAGTGCCGACATACGCACGGCATTACGAGCGTACTCCATAAACATCAAAAACGTGGCAGTATAAGGGATAAATCCACCATGCAACGCCACCCCATTAGCGATGGCGGTCATACCAAACTCACGCACACCATAATGCACATAGTTGCCGTCAGCGTGCTCTTGTACACCCTTAGCACCGCTCCACAAGGTTAAGTTTGACCCTGCCAAGTCTGCCGAACCGCCCAAAACCTCGGGCAATAATGGGGCAAACGCACCAATGGTATTTTGACTTGCCTTGCGAGTGGCGATGGTATCACCTTTGGCTTGGCAGGCTTTGATAAACTCGTCCGCTTTGGCGTTAAAATCGCTTGGCAACTCGCCTGACAGTCTGCGTTGTAGTTCGTCCGCCTCACTTGGGTATTTGGCTTGATAGTCGGCAAATTGGGCGTTCCAATCGCCTTCCAACTTCTCGCCTTTATCGCACGCATTCCACGCTTGATAAATCTCATCGGCAATTTCAAATGGGTTATTGTTCGCCCAACCCAGCTCGGTACGAGTCAAGACGATTTCATCGTTGCCCAGGGGAGCTCCATGGCTATCTTCTTTACCTTGTTTGTTGGGACTGCCAAGACCAATGACGGTTTTGCAGATGATAAGCGTGGGCTTGTTGGTTTCGGCTTTGGCTTTTAAGGTTGCTTCACGGATGGCATCGGCATCATGTCCGTCCACACGCAGTACCTGCCAGTTATAGCTTTCAAAGCGTTTGGCAGTGTCGTCTGAGAACCAGCCTTCCACCTCACCATCGATAGAAATACCATTGTCATCATAATAAGCGATGAGCTTGCCAAGTCCTAACGTGCCAGCGAGCGAACAGGCTTCGTGCGACACGCCTTCCATAAGACAGCCGTCCCCCAAAAAGCAGTAGGTATAATGGTCAATGATGGCGTTGTCAGGCTTGTTAAATTGTCCTGCCAAAGTCTTTTCAGCCAAGGCAAAACCCACCGCATTGGCAATGCCCTGCCCCAAAGGTCCTGTGGTCGTCTCAATGCCGTCCGCATAGCCGTGTTCGGGGTGTCCTGCGGTTTTGGCGTGAAGTTGGCGGAAATTTTTGATGTCGTCAATGGTTAGATCATAGCCCGACAAATGTAGCAAGGCGTACAATAGCATAGAGCCATGTCCGTTTGACAATACAAAGCGGTCTCGGTTTGCCCATTTGGCGTTTTTGGGGTTGTGATTTAAAAATTCACGCCACACAACTTCGGCAATGTCCGCCATACCCATGGGAGCCCCAGGGTGTCCTGAGTTGGCTTTTTGGACAGCGTCCATGGCAAGGATACGAATGGCGTTGGCGTTGTGGCGTTGATTTAGAGGGGTTGGCATGGTGTTTTTCCAAGTTTAACCAGTAAAAATTTGCGGTATTATAGCATATTACGCCTTATTGGGCGAATTTTGGCAATAAAAACCGCTTAATCCTAAAACTAAACGGCTTTTATGAAAACATTATTTCAACACTTCAATCCCACCCATATAAGGCTGTAACACCTTAGGAATATTGACCGTGCCGTCTGCGTTTTGGTGGTTTTCTAGGATAGCCAGAAGCGTTCTGCCCACCGCAAGCCCTGAGCCGTTTAGGGTATGGACAAGCTCGGTTTGCTTGCCATCCTTGACCCTTGCTCCCATACGGCGAGCCTGAAAATCGCCACAGTTAGAACAACTGCTAATCTCACGATACGTATCCTGAGACGGTAGCCACACTTCAATGTCATAAGTCTTGACCGCCCCAAAGCCCATGTCGCCTGTGCATAGCGTGATGACACGATAGGGAAGCTCCAACGCTTGCAAAATGCTCTCAGCTTGGGCGGTCATCTCGTCTAGGGCTTGCATAGACGTATCGGCACGCACGATTTGCACCATTTCTACTTTTTCAAATTGGTGCTGACGGATAAGCCCACGAGTGTCTCGACCAGCTGACCCTGCTTCACTTCTAAAACAAGGCGTATGAGCCGTGAGCTTCATCGGCAAATCGCTCGGAGCAAGTATAGTATCACGCACGGTGTTAGTGAGTGGCACTTCGCTTGTCGGTATCATGTAATAGCTGTCTGATACCTTAAATAAGTCTTCTTCAAATTTTGGCAGTTGTCCTGTTCCCTTTAAGCTCTCAGCATTTACCATATAAGGCACATACATTTCGGTGTAACCCTTACTGATATGCGTGTCTAGCATAAACTGAATCAACGCTCGGTTCAGTCTGGCAAGTCCGCCCTTTAACGTGCTAAATCTTGCCCCCGTGAGCTTGCTCGCCAACGCAAAATCAAGCTGCCCCAAGCCCTCGCCAATGTCGGTATGGTCTTTAATCTCAAAATCAAAGGCTCGTGGCACACCCCATTTGCGTACTTCCACGTTGTCGCTCTCGTCCGCCCCCACAGGCACGCTATCATCGGGCAGGTTTGGTATGGCAAGGCTTGCATTTGTGATGACCGCCTGCAAGTCTCTTAGCTCGTTTTCGGCGGTTTTCATCTGTTCGCTGACTTTTTCCATTTGGGCAAGCAGGTCATCGGCATTTTCGCCACTGCGTTTTAATTCGCCAATCTTTTTTGCCCCTGCGTTTTTTTGGGCTTGCAATTCTTCGGTACGGACTTGTAACTCTTTGCGTTTGATTTCCACATCAGTCCAAAATGCCACGTCAAGCTCATAGCCACGGGTTGCCAGTTTTTCTTTTAAAGCGGTCAAATCACCACGAAGTAATTTAGGGTCTAACATGATTTACCTATGAATGTTCTAAAATTAAAAAATGATGCTTATCATAGCAAAAAAGGCTTGAAATTTCAGCAAGTTTGCCCATTTTTGGGCAAATTTTAGCAAATTGTGCGATTTTTAAAGTTTTTGGTTTATTTTTTGGCATAAAATCGGTAATATAGGCGCAAATTTCTATTTTATTTTTGGCAATCCCAAAAAGGAGCTGATCGTGAGCAAGGCGCTTTACCCTTACACCCTAAAACCCATCGCACTGAACATGACAGACGCGGAATTTCGTGGCGCACAGCTTGCCTTGTTCGAAAAAGGCGCGAGCAACTTTACTCTAAAATCCATTCGCACCAAAGAATGGATCGTCATGGCGGCGGTGGTGGTGGCGGCGATCGCAGGGCTTGTATTTGTTAGTGGCTATTCGACGATCATTTTTTGGATTATGTTAGCGCTTGTGGGCATCTACTTGTTGGCGCGTACTTTGGGACTAAAATGGTACATGCGTCGCGAATATGACAAGCAAGTAGCTGGCGCACAGATGCCTGAAGAGATGGCAAACGTACAATTGGGTGTGCAGTCGCATGGTCTGGTGATGAGTGTTCCTGCGCCTGCCGGCATGCTGAACAGCCCCCAGATGCGCGGTATGCAAATGCGTTCAGCGCCAATGCAATCGGCGGTCATCCCTTGGAACACCGTCAGCAGCTGGGATGAAACTGATGAGTATGTATTCATGATGTTCGAGATGAGAGGGCAAAAAGGCAGCCAAATCATTCCAAAGCGCCTCGAAGACAATGGCCTACCCATCAAAACCATCCTCAAACATCTGTCAGAAGTAAAACCTAAAGGTCTAGAATCAATGACACAGACAGTCTAATAGTCGATTAGCACCTGCAAAAATAGATACAAAACAGCAACGATTTCGTCTTTGCTGTTTTATTTTTTGGAGTAAGATAGATTTGATGATATTAAATGATGAAAATTTATACAGTTTCATCAGGTCATTTTTGAAGTTACTTTAATAAAATCAAAGTCGATGGTTGCGATAATTAATTTCCCATTATCGCAAGGTTTTGTTAGGATATATACATCGATGAGACAACACATCATCACTTCATTCATCAACTAAACAAAGGTAGAACATCATGGCTAAGAAAGCAGCAAATAAAAAAACCACCACTCAAATCGGCCTTGAGAAGGCAGAAGTTACCCCTGTCATCAAGGCATTAAACAACCTACTATCAAGCTATCACGTTTTTTATATCAACGTGCGTGGTTACCACTGGAATGTTAAGGGTGAGCATTTCTTCACTCTACACCCAAAATTTGAAGAGCTATACACCGAGCTACAACTTCAAATTGACGAAATCGCCGAGCGTATTTTGACACTAAGTGGTACACCGCTACACGCATACAGCGACTTTACCAAAGCATCAAGCATCAAAGAAGATAAAGACATCTTCGATGGTCGTGAATGTGTGAACGGCGTGGTAAAAGGCCTGCAAGCTCTGATCGAAGAGCAGCGTAACGTGGCTGAGCTTGCCGAAGAAGCCAGCGATCAAGGTTCCGTTGATCTGGTGACAGGCTATGTCCAAGAACAAGAAAAACTGGTATGGATGTACAATGCCTTCCTAGGCTAATCCGTCAACCAATAAAATATCCCCAAATTTGGGGATATTTTTTATGAATTAGTATTTTAATTCAATGATTTCAATCCAATAACCGTCAGGATCTTTGATGAAGGCGATGTCTTTCATACTACCATCTTCTGGACGCTTTTGAAATACCACGTTATTCTCATCGAACCATTTTACCGCATCTGCCAGATTCGGAACGCTAAAGCAAATGTGCCCAAAACCGCGCGGGTCGCTGTTGCCATTATGATAGCTAAATTCAGCGTCATTCTCAGTGCCATAGTTATGGGTAAGCTCTAAGATGCTGCGTTGACGAGAGACATAAGCCGTCAAGTTATCCACATTCGACAGATTATTACGCTCTTCTTCGGTCAGCTTGGCAAGAAAATACAAATCAAATTTCGCATCAGGAAATTGGCTGTGGCGAAGCAAAGTCATGCCCAGCACGCCTGTATAAAACTCTAGCGATTTCACAGGATCTTTGATGCGCAGCATGGTATGGTTATAGACGAAGCCTTCAGACTGTACAGGAATGTCTTTTACGCCATTAGCATTGAGCGCATTGGCAGGTTGTTTAATGTTGCTCATCATTCTCCCCTTGGTGTTAAGTTAATTGAAGAAATTTACACGGCCTGTTGCGACGTCATATTCTGCGCCAATGATGGTCAGACGACCTGCATTCACCATGTCTTCTAAGATACGCGAGCCATGTTTTAGCTGACTGACGGACATGCGCACATTAGCGCGTACCGCTCGGTCAATGAATTCATCCATGTCAATCTCGCCATCGCCTGCTGTTGCGATTTCATGCAAGTTATAGACGCTTGGGCGGATACGATCGACAATGGATTGTAGGTTTGGTGAATAGTATTGATCGGGATTTGCCAAAGCCTCAACACACGCAGTCACAGCACCGCAATGGCTGTGCCCCAAGACAACGACCAGCTGCGTGCCAAATTTCTCAGCGGCAAATTCAATCGAGCCAATCTGACTTGGCGCAACCACATTACCTGCGACACGAATCACGAATAAATCACCAAGTCCTTGATCGAAGATTAATTCTACCGGCACGCGCGCATCTGAGCAGCCTAGAATGATTGCGTTTGGCTTCTGCTCTGCAACCAGCGTTGGCGGCGGGATACGAAGCGGCTCCGTGCTGGCCAGATTCGCCACGTAGCGCTCGTTACCCGCCTGCAACATCTCAAGGACGGTATTGGCATCTAAATTAGTCATGATAACTCCTTTTATTCACTGCCTGGTACTTTAGATGTGTTAACCATGGGTGTTGGCACTTCTTTCTCTGGTGCTTTAGATGATGGCGAAGCAGCAACAGGTTCTTTTTCGGCTTTTGGTTTTTGCTGCGGCTGCGCTTTTGGTTCGCTTTGAGCATTTTCTTTAGGCAGCTTCACGTCTGTAACGATGGTCACAGGCTTATCGATCGATGTTTGGATTTGCTGTACCTTCTCTAGTACTTGTTCACGACTCTTGTTGGCAAGCTCCTCGTCCGCACGTGTGGCTGCCTGCACGGGGATCTCATTACGCGTGGCGCGTAGTTTTACCTGTCTTGGTTGGCGGCTTGATAGGTCTTGCACCACTTCACCGCGCTCATAATCATCGATAATATCTAGATAGCCTGACATAGACACTGCATTTGGCACGACACTGCCTGGCAAATCAAAATCCATCGCCTGATTTGCCGCACGAGCCGCCTCCATGCTGTCGAATTTTCCGTATGTTAAGATATAGCGCGGGTTTTGGTTGCTATCAAGATAGCGAAAATACGCAAACTTATTGCGATCATTCGGACGACTGTCTAGATAATTGACAATAATTTCATTTTGGCTGACATCCATCAGCTCAATGGCATAATTTTTGCTATTGAAATAGTTACGATCCTTGAATTCAGCAGGGTAAGTACGCAAATCCATGACCAATGTTGAGAAGTCAATGGGTGGCACTTCTTTATCAAGCTCGCCCAATGCATCTATGCGCGTTGGCAAATCAGCAACCACTTCTGTCGCCTGCTCATCGGTGGTGTCTTTGATGATTTTTGGCGCGCTACTGACCAACCACAAAATAAAACAAGCAGCCAACATTGCCACCGCCAAAGCAAACCAATAAAGGGCTTGGCGGCGAAAATATCTTTCTTTCATCTCGGCGCTAATTGCCATGAGTTTACCTTTTTTATGAAATTTTGTGCTATTTTAACAAAATTTTTTAAATTATGCTAAATACTCATCGATGCCTTGTAGTACATTTGTTAATTGCGCCATGTCAAAATCAGCCGTCACAAAGCCGTTGCCGATGCCATTTAATAGTACTAAACGCACTTTGCCCGCCTGCACTTTTTTGTCATGCCCCATAAGATCAAGCGCGGCATCTACCTCGATGACAGGCGGTTTGGTTGGTAGATTAAATGCCACCAACAGCCTTGCCACACGGCTCACATCCTCCCTACTGACCAATCCCATCTTATGCGACATCGCCATCGCTTGCATCATGCCGGCTGATACCGCTTCGCCATGCAACCACGCGCCATAGCCTTGATGTGTCTCGATGACATGCCCGAAGGTATGACCAAAGTTCAGTAGCGCACGAAGTCCAGACTCTCGCTCATCTGCAGCGACGACATTCGCCTTGAATTGACAGCAGCGATAGACCATCTCTGACAGCACCGCGCCATCACGCGCGTTGATCGCCTCGACATTATCCTCAAGCCAAGTCAGAAAATCGGCACCCAAGATCAGCGCGTACTTTACCACCTCAGCAAGCCCCGCCGCGAACTCTCTGGCAGGCAAGGTGTCAAAGGTTGTCATATCATTAAGCACAGCAACAGGCTGCCAGAATGCGCCGATCATGTTTTTGCCACGCGGGTGATTGATGCCGGTCTTACCACCGACTGAAGAATCCACCTGCGCAAGAAGCGTTGTTGGCACTTGGATAAAATTCACACCACGCATAAAGCTTGCTGCAGCAAAACCCACCATGTCACCAATCACGCCGCCGCCTAAGGCAACCAGTGTGCAATCGCGAGCAAAATGATGCTCAAGCAGCACATCATAGATGCGATTGATGCTGTCTTGGTTTTTGTGGTGTTCGCCATCAGGCAGTACGCAAGTCGCCACATCAAAGCTTGCTGCCTTTAATGCATTTTCAAGCGCATCTAGATAAAATGGCGCAACCACATCATTCGTCACGATCAACACCTGCTTACCTTTAATAAAAGGCATGATCTGAGATGCCAAGTCCAGCTGTCCTGCGGGATTTTTTTGGCCAGCGAGAATAAAAATCGGGTAATCGTGACTTTGGGTGTGTACAGTTAAAGTATGCATGGTCATAGTTACGGTATTGATTGATGAATAATTAGGCGTGCTCTTTGGCGTATTTTGCCATAATTTCTAATAAATCTGCCACCATCTGCTTGGGATAGGCGCGTCCTGTTGGCACGATGATGGTTGCGACTTCTTGATATAATGGATGGCGTTTTTGGTATAAAGCTTCCAAAGTTGCGCGTGGATTGCCATTCTGCAGCAGCGGGCGGTTCTTGTCTTTTTTTGTGCGGATAAGCTGTGTATCAACGCTCGCCTCAAGATAAATCACAAAGCCCTGCTGTAATAGCTTGCGATTCTCTTCGCGCCCTACCGCACCGCCGCCCGTCGCCATGACAATGTTCGGCATCGCAGTCAGCTCCTCAAGCGCGCGGGTCTCTCTATCACGAAACCCTTCTTCGCCCTCTTTGGCAAAAATCCAAGGAATGTCAGCGCCTGTCTGCGCCATGATGTAATGATCACAATCGATGAATTCTCGCCCCAAGTGCTTGGCTAAGAGCTTACCGATGGTTGTCTTGCCCGCCCCCATCGGCCCCACCAAGAAAATCGATGGCAACAACTTGGCAAGTCCTTCGCTGGTTTTTTCGACCACCACATCCTCGATGATCGGATTATCTTCGTCATACATGTCGCACTCTGGCATCAAAATCAAAATACCCTATAATACAAGGTTTGCGCCAATCTTGCCAGTATTTTATGATAGATTGGCTAATTTTATTATTGCACCAATTTTGGGGTAACAAAAATCAAAAGTTCCTCTTTGGTGTCGCTACGACTTTCTTTGCGGAATAATTTTCCGACCACGGGCAAATCACCAAAGAACGGCACTTTAATTACGCCATTATTATTGGTTTGACGATAAATACCACCCAGCACGACAGTCTGACCATCATCGACGATGACATTAGTCTCCAAAGCATCTTCTTGGATGGCAATCTCGCCTAGATTGGTGACAGGCGTGCCGTTTTTGACGTTTAATTTTAGGGTAATTTTACCATCTGGCGTGATGGTTGGCGTGGCCTCCAACACAAGCGCCGCCTCTTTAAATACTGTGTTGGTTGCGCCACTTGATGTCTCTTCTTGGTAGGCGATTTGCATGCCTGATGAGATGCGCGCTGTTTTCTTATCAGCGGTTAACACTTTTGGCGTTGAGATGACTTCACCACGACGATCAGCCTGCATGGCAGACAATTCCAAATCAAGCAATACGTCTGATATATTGATAAGACCAAATGCTATGCGGCCCGCCGGGTTCGCCACACCCAGATCAACCGCCAGATGATCAGGGCGTGTGATGTTAGTCGATCCATTATTTGACGACCTTAGGTGCCAGAGCGCGTTATGAGACCCGCCAATCTGTAAGCGATTGCTGTTTGATAACACTCCAAAGCTCACCCCAAGATCACGACTAAAGCCGTCATTAGCACTCACAATCCTCGCCTCAATCATCACCTGCTGCACCGGCACATCAAGGCGCGACACCAATGCCAATATGTCATCGATATTCGGCTGGATGTCTTTAATAATAAGTGTGTTTGTACGATTATCCATGTTTGCCACACCGCGATCTGACAGCATGGCAGCACTTGATGAAGCATCAGCCTTATGATTGATCAGTGATAAAATATCCTTGGCGTCGGCATAATTGATGCGGATATATTCGGTCTGTAGTGGCAAATGCTGCTGGGACTGAATTCGTGCTTGGGCGCGGCGTTGGGAGATTTGCGTCAGTTCATCTGGCGATGAGATGGTAATAACGCCATTATTCAAGGTTTTGATGAGGTGCTTGGTATCGACGACGATGTCAAGTGCCTGATCCCACGGGATGTTATTTAATCTTAAGGTGATATTTCCTGTCACACCATCGCTTGCCACGATATTAGCACCGCCTGCATGCGCCAGGATATCGATAACCGCACGCACAGGCATGTCTTGAAATTCGACGGAGATGCGCTCACCTTGATATTGCTGAGCTGGTACAGATGTCGCATGAGCAGCGCCCACCATTGTGATTAGCATCAGCATTAATACAGGCCATTTTTTCATATCATTACTCATATCAAGGGTGAAATCTTAGGCGATTAATTTGTTCATAATAACGGCCATCTTCTTGCATGATCGCTTCTTTTAGGATGATCTCGTGGCGGTCGATGTGAGCGATTCTGCCATGATTTTGACCCAGATAATGCCCTACTTGCACAGGATGCGCAACACCATCGGGACTCAGCACAAGCGCACTTAATTGCCCACTTTGCTCAATGCGACCACGATAGCTGAGCGAATTTAGCGCATAACTTTCCAACACTTGACGGGGTCTAAATAGGTCTACGCTGACAGATTTGCCGTATTTGATGGCAGGCTTTGAGGTTTTGGTGATATTTTCTTCGGGTTGCTCAATTGATCGACTTTTATCGTCCACACCCACTACCTTCGGTTCATCTTGAGGCATATCAGCAGATGCTGTGAAACTCGTCAAACCAACAGGAGCGACAAAAGGATCATTCGCCACATGATAATCCTCAGTCAGTGGTGCATGATTCTCATTCATCGGAACAGGCATTGGGATGGCGATTCGATGGATTTTATCAAGCTTAGCATCCACCTCATCGGTGACAGATGATTTTTGGCAACCCATCACACTCATGGCAAATAGGCCCAAGCACACGCCTTTTATGAGCTTAGTCACTCGCCACCTCCTTAGTCACATTAATGACTTTAGCGCGATAGGCTTTGGCATGTAGCGTCATTCGAAGCTTAGTCTGGTTGCTGTTTTGAAATAATTTTTCGATGTCAAAATCATGAAAGGTCAGTGCCACCGATAGCGATGAAATCTGAGAAAGCAACCGACCCATCTCGTGATAACCGCCTTCTACTGTGATGGTCAGCCCCCTTTCAAAAAATAGCTCTGATTCAACCTCAGACTGCATCTTAACATCCACAATCTTAACGCCTATGCGCATCGCTGCCGCATGCAGCTGCTCTACTATTAGGCTCATGTTCAGCGTTGTTGGCAAGACCTCAATGATGGTTGCTAGATCACGATTGAGAATCTGGGTTTGATTTTCTATGACACTTAACTGCTGTGCTTTGGCGTATTTTTGGGCGTATTGACTGATGAGTGTCTGCTCCTGCGTCATCAGTGCACTGTGCTCAAGCTTAATAGGCTTGATTAGCAGCATCCAGCCAAACACACCTATGAATAGAACGCACAATGCCAGTAATAGCACCTTTAACCATCTGGGTGCTGCACCCAGATTATCCAAAGTCAAGCTGTTAAGCTCTCGCCAAGTCTGCGCAATGCGCTCTGATGATGACGGTCTATGTTCTCTATTCATGGCGCATCCTCTTGATCATCTGCTACGCCTTGCAGTACTGCCGATGAGTCGTTTGGTGAGCTATCAGCGACCTGCTTAGAATCTAAAATCAACTTGGCGGAAATCACAAAATTAACCGCACCATTTGGCGCATCTTGCAGGCCGACCACCATCACATCATCAAGGACGCTCTGTGCATCTGCGCTGATGTTTTGGGAGAATCGACTTACATCGGCCGAGCTTTTAGATACGCCTGTCAGTGTCAGTATCTCCCCTGATAATGTCACACGCTCAAAGTATACTAAGCCTGAGCTCGTACGCGCCAGATACTCAAAAAATCGCACAAGCGCCGCTCGATTACCATGCAGATCATTGATGATGGTAACTTTATTCAGCAGCACTTTTTGCTCGTTTTCCAATTCAGCGATCTTCACAATATCCGCGTCAAGCGCACCGATGCGATTTGCGATGTCGTCATTGATGGCCTTTTGGTGATTGAGTTTACCTTTTTCATAAATGTACGCACCACCAACCAACCCAGTAGACAATACAGTCGCAAGAATCAATGCACGACGAAATTGCTCATTCTTACGAATTCGGCGCAGCTCACGCCACGGCATGAGATTAATCTTGGGGATATTATTCATCTGACACCCCATCGAATCCACGCATGGCAAGACCACAAGCCACCACCAGTCTGGACGATCTGTCTAATTCAGCTTGGCTTACACCACGACTAATGCTCATTCCTAGAAATGGGTCTGCAAGATAAACAGGAACGCCTACAACTTGTGATAATTGCGCTGCCAAATACTCATCTGATAAACCCGACAGAACAACGACATCCACCTTGGTGTGAGCGGAAGATTCATAAGACAGAAGCATTTTTTGCAGATTAGCGACTTGTTCACCAACATCATGACAGGCAGGCGCTTCACCCAATGACTCTGCCAAATCAGCACCAGCATCTACAACCCCATCAAAGCGAATCTCATAATCCGATGAATACGAATGGATATTACTGGAGTGATCGAAATCCAAAGACTTGCTTAATTGCTTGATAGGCGCATCAGCACTCTTAGTAGCATCCTGTCTGTGCTGCGCCAAAAATTCATAAAAATCCATGCCCTCTACCGAGTCATTATCATTGATTGGGGTAATCTTAGAAGCATCTAATTCCACCTTGATGGCACGAATGTCATCAGCCGAACCCAAGGCGTGATTTAAGTATTCTTGTCGATAATGAAATCCTGAAAAGATACGATGCTGATTCATATGCGCTGCATAGACATAGGTTTTGCTATCATCAATATGAATAATCGCCACTTCACCTGATAAATCCACAATCACAGGCGTAAGACCTCGTGCCAAAGCATACTCATGCACGTCCACCACATTCACATCAAGACCAACCGCCGCGACGATCTCCGCGCATCTATCTACCATAGACATGCGCACCGCCACCAATAAGACAGACATCTCACGCCCATCATCGCCCAACACCCAAAAATCAAAACTCACTTCATCTAAAGGATGTGGGATGTATTTATCAGCATCTAGGCGGATCAGTAGATCAATATCATCATCAGACAGACCGCTTGGCAAAGCTATGGTGCGACTCATCACAGGTGTGTGAGTTGTCAATGAGACACTGCCTTGACTCACGCCCAATCTCATCAAAAGACGAGTCAAAGCCAACTGCTGTACTGTCACATCTTCAGCATCTCCATCGAAAGCTTGAACGCCACACGCTTTTAGGTGCCATTGATCTTGGAAACGCTCAAGCACCACCGCCCTCACGGATGATGAACCAATCTCGATGCCGATTGTTGGGTAATGGGTGCACCAAGGCAGGCGCCAATTTTTGAATAACTTAGCAAAGGAAGAATCAGACATTATAAGCATCCGTGCTGTGTTGTATTTATTATTTAGTTGGGTCTTGCATGATCATCAGATGGCGTGCTCTTATTTTCAACACCATCAAGATATGCCAAACGATGTTCGTCATTACAGAAGAACCTCTCAGCCGATCCATTCCGCTCCAATATCCCGCGATAAGTAGCAAGCTCATGCCCGCAATGGTCGCAGGTGCGCACCGTTGTATCGTCGCCTTCTTTGGCAAAAAATTCCTTAGGCGGCTTTGGGTACATGAATTTAAAAAATATCTTCATCACAATCAAAATGATGATGACATTTAAAATAAAAGCAAACATAAGCAATCCTAAATAACCAAAACAAATCGCTACTATACCACAAAACCCTCCCAAAAACGCCAAAAACACAATTATTGTGCTATACTAAGGTGTGCCGAGTATTTTTTGCTTAAAAAGCATGCACATTGGATGGTTTTTAGGCGGGCGCAATTCATTAAATTACAACACAAACATGAAGTTTGTATCGAACACGCCAGAATGGCGATTACATGAAATCATCATGAATTTATCATTTACAGGATTATAAAAAATGTCAAAAATCAAAACAGCTGATGGCGAAATGTCGCTACAAAGCACCGATACGCTACTAGGCACGATTACTTTTGCCATCATGCAGACCAATTTTTGGGTGGGTGACATCGCAGGCAACGTCAAAAAAATGAGCGCACTGGCACTAGACGCCAAAAGTAAAGGTGCAGATATCGTGATTTTCCCAGAGCTTGCGCTCATCGGTTACCCACCAGAAGATCTGCTGCTGCGCCCCACTCTGGCTGAACGCGTTAAAATCGCCATGGACGAACTTTCCAAAATCGAAGGCATTGTCATCATCCTAGGTTATCCTCACATCGATCAGCACGGCACATTCAACTCAGCCGCCATCTTACAAGGCGGTAGTCAAAAAGGCTTTTACCACAAGCAATGCCTGCCAAATTATGGCATCTTTGATGAACATCGTTATTTTAATAAGGGTCGCAATCAAGTACTGTTCGATTACAAGGGCGCGACAATTGGATTGCTCATCTGTGAAGACATTTGGCATGATGCCCCAATTCGCACACTCAAAAAAGAAGGCGCTGACCTTGTCGTGGTGCTAAATGCTTCACCATTTGAAGTGGGCAAGCAAATCGAGCGCAAAGAACTGCTAACTCGTCAAGCTAAGACCCATGAATTACCAATCATCTACGCCAATACAGTCGGCGCACAAGATGACATCGTGTTCGATGGTGGCTCACTCATCGTACAGTCCGATGGTACAGTTGCGCATGAAGGCTCTAGATTCTTAAATCAGCTAATCATGGCGCAATTTAACCCCAATATGAAAGTATTCGATGAGCAGCTCAAGGCGCCATTGGTTCTGTCTGAAGAATCTGAAATGTACCAAGCCTTAGTAGTGGGTCTGCGTGACTATGTGAATCGCTCGGGCTTTAAGGGTGTGATTATCGGCCTATCAGGCGGTATTGATAGTGCGCTTACGCTGTGTTTGGCAGTCGATGCTCTGGGTGCAGACAAAGTCTATGCCGTCATGATGCCATATGAATACACGTCCAGCATGAGCTTAGAAGATGCCGCCGCCCAAGCTGCTAGACTTAATGTCTCATACACCGTCTGCCCAATTCACGATGCCGTCGAAGGCATGCGTGCTGCATTGGCGCCATTATTGGCGAACAGCGCGCCTGACGCCACCGAAGAGAACCTACAGGCTCGTGCTCGCGGCACCATTTTGATGGCGCTGTCCAATAAGTTTGGTCACATGGTGGTCAGCACAGGCAACAAATCTGAAAATGCGGTCGGCTATGCTACCCTATATGGTGACATGGTGGGCGGATTTGACATGCTAAAAGATGTGTACAAAACTGACGTGTACCGCCTTGCCAATTACCGCAACCGCCTAGAAGATAATCCTGTCATCCCAGAGCGCGTCATCACGCGCGCACCATCTGCCGAACTGCGTCCTGATCAGACCGACCAAGACAGCTTACCAGATTATGAGATGCTAGACGACATCCTTAAGATGTACATTGATGAAGATCTAGGCTACAAGGCAATCTGCGCAGCAGGCTATGAGCCGGCTGTGGTTGAGAAAATCCTGCGCATGGTTGATAACGCTGAACACAAACGTCGCCAAGGCGCCATCGGCACCAAAATTAGCAAAAAATCGTTCGGTCGCGAACGTCGCTACCCACTCGTGAACGGCTGGTCGATTACAGGCGCATTCTAATCCATCCAACAAAAAGCCCGTCTCTTGACGGGTTTTTTGTTGATATTACTTGGAATAATCTCTTTGACCAAATAATGCCGTACCCACACGCACGATGGTCGATCCATGCACAACAGCGTCCGCCATATCGCCACTCATACCCATGCTAAGCGTATCCCAATTCGACAGATCACGAGCACGTCCAATCTCATCGAATAGCGCTCGAGTGCGAATAAAAGCATCACTACCTTCTTTGGCAGGTATCACCATCAATCCACGCAAGACCAGCTTTGGCAAACCATGAATAACATCCACAAGTGCTAACACCTCATCAGGTTGTACGCCAGATTTGCTGTCCTCATCATCAATATTCACCTGAATCAGCACATTCAAAGGCGCAAGATCCCCGCGCTGATCATTAAGTCGCTCAGCGATGATGGCGCGCTCAATGGTGTGCACCCAATCAAAATGTGCGGCAATATCTCGCGTCTTGTTGCGCTGGATACTCCCGATATAATGCCAGGTGATGGACAGGTCATTCAGCTGTTGTTGCTTGGTGAGTGCTTCTTGTAGATAGTTTTCACCAAAATCACGCTGACCCGCCTCATATAGGGTACGGATGTCAGCAGCAGGCTTGGTCTTAGACACCGCCAGCAGCCCCGCCCCATTATCTCGATTTGCCGATAGGTTGGCGGCATTTAGCCGTGCCAGTACTTGCTCATAATTATGCTTAAGATCGTTCATTATTAATTCCGATGATTTTGCTTTTTTATTTGATAAGTTTATCATAAAATAATCATCAATTTAATCCAATTATTAAAATCTAAACACCTATGAACGCACCCACTTTGTCGACGCTGCTCGCCTACGCCATACAATCTGGCGCATCGGACCTACACCTATCCACAGGCGAGACACCCTACCTGCGTATTGATGGCAGCATGACTTCGGTGAGCATGCTGCCTTTATCGCATGACGATATCATCGCCATGCTGGGTGTGCACATGAGTGATGATCAGCTAGAGGAATTAGCAGAACACAAAGAAATTGATTTTTCTTTTGAAATCAAAGAATTATCAAGATTCCGCGCGAATATATTTTTCCAAAATCGTGGTGTGGCAGCGGTTTTTCGCATCATCCCCAGCCAGATACCAACCATGTCATCGCTGAATCTTGGCGATACCTTTAAGCAGTTATGCGCCCTACGCCAAGGCCTAATTCTCGTCACAGGCGCAACAGGGTCAGGCAAATCCACAACACTTGCTGCCATGATCGATCACATCAATGAGACACGCGCCGCACACATTTTAACCATCGAAGATCCGATTGAGTTCATCCATCATTCCAAGTGCTCGCTCATCAATCAGCGCGAAGTACATCGCGACACACACAGCTTTGATCACGCACTAAAGTCTGCCTTGCGTCAAGATCCTGACGTGATATTAATCGGAGAATTGCGTGATTTAAAGAGTATTCGACTTGCTCTACGCGCTGCCGAGACAGGTCACTTGGTGCTGTCCACCCTGCACACCAATAGCGCTACTAAGGCGATCGATCGCATTATTAATGTCTTTGATTCACATGAGAAGAACATGGTTCGCGCCATGTTGTCTGAATCCCTACAAGCCATCATCGCCCAGACGCTGATACCCAAGGTAAATGGCGGACGCATCGCTGCGCACGAAATCATGATCGCCACACCCGCCATTAGAAACCTGATACGCGAAAATAAAACTGCACAAATGCGTTCAACCATCCAAACAGGTGCAGTCGATGGCATGGTCAGCTTAGAACACAGCCTAAGACATCTCATCGAGCACGGCTTGATCAATATCGACGCCGCCAAAGCAATCACCAAAGACATCTAGCTTAGCTAATCGTCAATAAAAAAACAGCTCGATAACATCAAGCTGTTTTTATGAAATTTCAATACTTTTAGAATGAATTAAAATCGCACTAAGGGCGGTACTTTAATTCTCTAAAGTTTTTTGACATTCTTTGTCACTGCACACGCCGTGCAGCACCAAAGAATGTGCTGACAGCTGAAAGCCATGCTCTTCTGCTACGCGGAACTGCTCATCTTCGATGACCTGATTGTTAAACTCGACAATCTTACCGCACACATCACACACCAGATGGTCGTGATGATCTTCTTGAACGATTTCAAATACCGATAAGTTATTCTCAAAGTTATGACGTTCAACAATGCCCGCCTGTTCAAACTGCGTCAATACGCGATAAACGGTCGCCAAGCCTACATCCTCGCCTTGAGATGCCAAGGCACGATACACATCTTCAGCACTCATGTGATGATGCTCAGCTGTCTCAAGCAACTCAAGAATCTTAATGCGTGGAAGTGTGACTTTAAGCCCTGCTTTTCGTAGATCTTTGTTAGTAAATGCCATAATCAAACCCTTTTAATGATTGATTTTATCAAATGTCGACAACTTTGCAATTATCATATGATAATCAATTACAATTATATTTAAGCATACTTTATCATATTTTTATTAAAATTACACCCCAAAAATGTCAAATTCCCAATAAAATAACTCAACTTTCATATTAATTAAACCAAATTAATCCTGAATGCTTATTGCTTGACCAACAGAACAAAGACCGTCTTAAGCAATAAAAACTTGCATATTTGATGAGTTGCGTTTAATATGTTAAAAATTTTATACTTTTAGTGTCATTAAAAGAAAGCATTATAGAGACAACATCATGAAAAACATTCTAGCAATCCTAAGTCTATCATCGGTTTTGGCATTGTCCGGCTGTGGTATTTTTCGCGTTTATACCATTGATCTACCTCAAGGTACACCCATCACCCAAGAAAAAGCTGCACAGCTGCAAGTGGGCATGACCGCCGATCAGGTACTGTATTTAGCAGGTAGTCCTGCGGTGCGCGATACACTAAACCCAAACCGTTGGGATTATATTTATGATTACACCGCAGGTACAGACGGTAAGCGCCAAGGCAAACCAAACGTTAAAAACGCCAGCCAATACATGAGCGTTTATTTTGAGAATGGTCGCGTGGTGCGCATCGATGGGCGCGACAGCTTGCCTGCCAAAAAATAATTGTAAATTCTAAAACACAAAAAAGCACGCAAATCATTGCGTGCTTTTTTTATTACCCTTACATCTTAGGTGATTTACACTTCATGAGTGATTTTGAGCGGTTTTTGCGCCTTGACATTGGGTCATGCGACAGTGATCGATAAATCTCAATACGATCGCCTTGCTGCACGATGGCATCAAGCTTTTGTTTTTGGCTGTAGATGCCCACATACCATGCCCGATGATTGGGATCTTGCGTATGGTTATTGGCACACCAAACCTTAAAATCAGCCAGTTCAGGCAGCTCAAACCACCCGCTTCTCTCAATCGCTTGATAAATGGTTGTGCCATCAGGCACGCTAAGCTCCTCATAATACTGCTTACCATCAAGCGCCACATAAGCAATGGCAATATCAATCACGCCAAATACTCAATCAACAGACCAACAAGCGCAGAGATCAGCACGATCGGCACAAGGATGCGCACCAACACACGCCAGATATTATAGCGCGCCTCGCTGCCAAAGTTCAGCGTCTTGCGCAAATGGCTAATTTTCATCACAAATCCTGCAAACACAGCAAGAACGAACACCGCCACCAGACTAATCACCGCCAATGCAATCAACAACACGCCAGAAGGCAAAGGACTAAATAACACTGCAAGCACGAGTAAGATCAAACTACCAAATAGCAGACCAAAACGCGCCACCAGCTGAAGCCCTGCATAAGACAGCAAGAACGCAGCAATCAACAGCATACCTACGCCAGTTACTGCAAACGATAGTGGCGTCACCATCGAACTGCCCACCAGCAGTGCCAGCGATCCAAAAATCAGCTGAGTGAACCATATTGGCAAGATCAGTCCTGTTAAGGATTTTTTTGCTTGCATGACTTGGCTGGCCGTGCCTTGACTGCCAAACCAATAAAGACCTGTGCCCACACCCACAGACAGCAGCGCAAGCAACACGGCACGCCCCCACTCTCCGGGGGTCACTTCTGTTAATACAGGCACACTCACGCCACTGGTCAGCCCACCATCGAATAAAGAAATCAAAGAACCTGTAAAAATAAGCAGCAACCCGACAGGTAGAAGCTTTGCTCTTAGTAAGCTTAAAATAAGCACAACCACCATCAAGACAGCACTCATGCCCATGCTTGGCACACCAATATTCTGAGCAATATTTGGCAGCTGCGCTTCAAAGCCCATCGCCACACGCAACGTGATGTTAGCAGCAATTAAGATAGACACCAATACGGACAGGCCTGCAAACACACGCCAAACCACAGACACATCCGCCTCACGCGTCAGTTTCTGCATGCCAAGCCATGGCGCATCTGCGCTGCGCGCTGATAAGGCGAATTCTGCAAATAGGATGGGCAACCCGACAAGCGTCATGGCAATCACCCACATCAACCAAAAATCCAGTTCGCGCGCCATATTCGGTGCTAATTGCTGTGCAAACAACAGCGGCAATGCGCACGCCACAAAAAAGACGGTATATCTATGAAACATGGTTCTACCTTAAGATGGGTTTGTCTTTAACTGCTGTATTGTATCATAAACAAGAAATCAGCAGGCAGCAAAAAACCCCACTAAGGGGCTTTTTGTTATGCGATATGATTAGTGAACCGCTGACAAGAATTCAGATAGAATCTTGATGTCTTTGTCAGACAGTTTGGCTGCAACCATCTGCATCATACCTTTTTCGCCTTTTTTGGCGCTGTCATTAGTACGCACTTGCTCCGCCATAACACCTTCATCTTCACGGCCTGCGGCACGGAACATCTTCAGCTGAGTGGCTAGGTAAGTAGCGTGCTGACCTCCTAGACGTGGGAATGCAGCCCATTCGTTACCAGCACCTTTAGGATCGTGACAGCCTGCACATGGGATGATGCCACGGCTCTTATCACCACCTAGGTATAGTTTTTGAGCGGCAGCGTAGGTTGCCTTATTGCCATAACCCGGTGTCCATGGTGTTTGTGCAGCATAATAACCTGCCACATCAGCCAAATCTTGCTGAGTTAGACCCACAAGCTGTGCTTCCATGACACCGTTACGACGTGCTTTGGTCTTAAAATCAACCAGTTGCTTATATAGATATTTGATGTTCTGACCACCAAGGTTTGGCTGAGCTGGTGCAACCGAAACACCGTTAGCACCGTGACAAGCAGCACAGTTGGCATCAACGATTTTTTTGCCTGCTTCGATGTCATAGCTTGGTACAGTAACTGCGCTAGCGGTCATGCTGGCAATACCAAAGCCTGCAGCAAGAACAAGTTTGGCGAAAGTGGCTTTATTGGCAGGTTTCATAACAATTTCCTACTAACTGCTGGGAATCATCCCAAGTCTTGGGTTTTGTTCAAAATAACTCAAAAATAAAATACTAATATGGCTTCAAGAAAAATACTTTTCTAGAATGGCTGCTATTATAGCAAGACTTCACTAAATTTTCCTACAAAAATTGTGGTTTTGGTAACATTTTTTTCATTTTTTTGTTTTTTTATAAAAATGTCCGCCAAATTATCCATAAATTTTATAATTTCGATGAAATTCAGCTTATTTTACCAATCCATCGATAAAAATCTTAGCCAACCAATAGGATTAACTATTTCGCCATGTACTCGATTAATTGTTCGAAGTCGTCATTGGTGCATTTTTGGCATAAGCCCATCGCAGGCATTCTTGGCATGCCTTGTCTGGTGGATTTGACAAGTGCACTCATGCCTTTTTCGGATTTTAGCTTATTCCAAGTAGCCACATCGCCTTTTTTTGGAGCGTTTAGCGCGCCGCTATCATGGCATGTGCCACAAGTCTTATTATAAGTATCAGCGATATCGGCATGGCTTACGGTTGCAGCGGTAAGAATTAGACCGGTCAGACCAATTTTAAATAACTTTAACATAACCACTCTCAATTAGGATATCTATGGCATATTATGCGAGTTTTTTGCCAAGTTTCAAGGCGAATTTGGTAACTATTGGGATTGAGAGTTATTATCGGGCTGGGTTTTTGTGAATAATCGTTCACAAGTTCCTGTCTTATGCCAATACGTCCGAACATAAAGTTTGGCATCTGATAACATCACCAAACCAATCTCGTCTTTGCACGCATGAAATACTGCATTGCGATAAAAATCGCTCGGCATAGGCTCCCACCCTTGATTAATGGCATTTTGTGCAATGCGGTCAATCATTGCTTGGTCATAACGATGATAAATAGCTTGACGATAAACAGTACCGCCTTGACGGTTATAAATCTGTATGTCGTCAGGTTGCATCTCGCTCGCCAAAATATCCGTCATCAATATCGTATAACGTTGTTGCAACTCGTCCCAATTCTTATAAGTATAAGGTATTTTGTAGGGACTGCCTTGCCACATCTGCCACCAGAATAGGCTAGCAACAACTAGCCCAATGATGATTTGCAAGCCTTTAATTATTGGGTTTAAAGACACACCCACGCCTTTTATTATCGCTATTTTACGGCTTTCATGATACACTATTTTATTATTTTTTAACAGTTATCTTTAAAATCATGATCACCACCGACTACCAAAAAATCATTCGCCAAACCACTTTCGCCCTATCCGCTCCCACACTCGCCTTGTGCCCGCCTGATACAGGCTTTGAAGTGGCGTTTGCAGGGCGGTCAAACGCAGGTAAATCGTCCGCCATCAATACCATCACCCACCAAAAACAGCTCGCCCGCTCATCCAAAACCCCAGGTCGGACGCAGATGATTAACTTTTTTGATGTCGGCTCGCCTGATAGTCGTATCGTGGATTTGCCGGGCTATGGTTACGCCCAAGTGCCAGAAGCGATGAAAATCAAATGGCAAAAAGAGCTTGAAAATTACCTTGTTCATCGTGAAAGTCTGACGGGATTGATTCTGCTCACCGACATTCGCCACCCGTTGAAGTATTTTGATGAACAAATGCTTCATTGGGCAAAGGACGGCGACTTGCCTGTTCATGTGCTATTAACCAAAGCGGATAAATTAAAACGCGGGGCTCAAAAAACCGCTCTACTACAAACCAAAAAACAATTGCAAACGCTGGATTTACCATTTTCTATTCAGTTATTTTCGGCATTAAATAAAGAAGGGCTTGATGAATTGGCGGATGTATTGGGCAATTGGTTGCATTTGGGCGAGGATTTGAATTTGGATAATGTAGATTTAGAAAATATAAATTTAGAAAATGATAAATCGGAGAATACAGAATTAAATAATGATAATTAAAAATTTGTGAATTATTGTAGGGGAAAATCACATTCGCCCAAATAAAATTAACACTCATTATTTAAATTAAAAAGGCAAAAATGACAGGCATTTTATATATCGTTGCCACCCCCATTGGCAATCTAAACGACATGACGGCAAGGGCGATTGACACCCTAAAATCTGTGGACGTGATCGCCTGCGAAGATACTCGCACAAGTTCCAAATTATTAAGTTTTTTTAATATATCCACGCCCACCACCGCCTATCATGAGCATAATGCCGACACACAGACGGCACGGCTTGTCGAGCGATTACAAGGCGGACAGTCGGTTGCTCTTATCTCGGACGCTGGCACACCGCTTATCTCTGACCCTGGTTATCGACTGGTGAAGGCGTGCCATGATGAGAGCATCACCGTTGTGCCGATTGTCGGGGCGTGTGCGGTCATCGGGGCGTTGTCTGTGGCGGGTTTGCCGTCTGACAAGTTTAGTTTTGTGGGGTTTTTGCCTGCCAAACAACATGGGCGGATAGAGACTTTAAAGGCGCATCAAGCTCATACTGAGACGCTGATTTTTTATGAAGCACCGCACCGCATCACAGACTGCCTATCCGACATGGCGGACGTGTTTGGCGGTGAACGAGAAGCCACGTTGTGCCGTGAAATTAGCAAAACCTTTGAGACGATAAAAAAATTACCGCTGGCTGATTTATTAGAATTTGTAAAGAATGACCCCAACCAACAACGTGGCGAGATTGTGCTGGTTGTGGCAGGTAATACCCAAAAAGAACAAAAAGCGGATTATGATGAATGGCTACTTGCCATTGCCAAAGAATTACCACCAAAAAAAGCAAGTGCAATCGTGGCGGATGTATTGGGTATTAAAAAAAGCGCAGTTTATGATAGACTGCTTGAATTAAGCAAATAACTTGGGATAATCCTGTAAACTAAAGAAAACCGGAGACAAACATGACCTTAAAAGCAACCTTAACCGACAGCATCAAGACTGCTATGAAAGCCAAAAACATGGAGCAAGTCAAAGTACTGCGCAACGTCCAAGCCGTCATCAAGCAAGTCGAGATTGACGGACAGACTGAGCTTAATGATAAAGATGTATTGGCAATCTTACAAAAGCAAATCAAACAACGTCAAGAATCTCTAGGCATTTACACCGCCAATGGGCGTGATGATTTGGCGCAAAAAGAGCAGTTTGAGATTGACGTGATTTCTGCATTTCTGCCTGAGCAGTTATCTGATGACAAAATACTTGCCATCATCAATGAGACCATCAGTGAGCTTGGCGCGTCTGGCATGAAGGACATGGGGCGCGTGATGAATGCCGTCAAAGACAAGACCGCAGGACAAGCCGACCCTGCCGTGATGTCAGGACTTGTCAAAAAAGCGCTGACCGACTAATCACACCTTGTAAGATCAATCAATAAAGACTCATGATTATCATGAGTCTTTAGTTATTATTTGGGTTTAAAATCGCGTGCGGTTAATATGACCTCTTTGTCCTTATCAAGCATACCGATGAGCGCACTTAGATCCTGATGGTTTTGAGCAACCTTAATCGCCTGAGCATTCGACTGTAGCGCGCCTTGATATTTGCCAGTCCATAACTCTACCTGCGATCGCGCCTGTAGCGCATAAATGGTAGATATATCCCTATCCCTAATGCTAGCTTCAGTATCTGTACGCGCCTTTTGTTCATATGCCTGTCTGATCAATTGCCAAGCCTGCACATCATGCAGGTTTTGATGAGTTAGGCTCTGAATCAACGCAAGCGCTTCAGCGATTTGACCATCATGAATCAGATTATGCGCCAGATACAGCCTTAGATCTCGCCGCTCAGGATAGATATTATGAATCCGACTTAAGGCGGATACTGCCTTATCATAGTGATGCTGAGCGGTGTGCAAATGCGCCTGTACGATACTTGGTAATACATCGTACTCGCCAAAACCCCCTTGTTCAAACACTCTCTGCGCCGCCTGATATTCATGGTGATCTGTCAGATGCATGACAAGGGCGAGCCGTGCGCCATCGCTCTGGTTGGCGTTCGCGGTTAAGTCAGCTTTAGTTGCCTGTTTTGATAGATATTTTAAGCGCCAATAAAGCTCATCAAAGAGCTTATCTTGAACCTGCTTCTCGCTCATCGCCACACGTGGATAATTTGCTGCACGCGCGCTGGCTTCAGAGAGTCGCTCCATCGTAAATGGATGCGACTGCATAAAGCTGGGCGAGAAGGCGTTTTTTGATTGATTTAAAGATACTTGTCTATAAAGCTGATTAAAGAATCTTGGCATGGCACGCGCATCATATCCAGCTTCAGATAGAATCTGCTGCCCCACCCTATCCGCCTCTCGCTCATGCTCTCGGCTGTGCGCGGCGGCATTCTCTGCACTCGCCGTCTGGGATCCTGCCATGACAGCAAGCACAGCATCCCCTCCAGCAGCACTTGCTGCCAATGCCGCAATAAGTCCTCCCAACTGTATCGCCATGAGCTTTTTGGCATTATCTAAGCGATGTTCATAATGACGCTGACTTAGGTGCGCTACTTCATGCGCCAGCACACTCGCCACCTCGTCTAGGCCGCCTGCCGCCAGCACCGTGCCTGTATTCATGCCAATGACACCGCCCGGCACAGCGAATGCATTGATGTTATTATCATTGATGAGTGGTACAGCAATGATGGGCTGAGCCCGCACCAATGCATTCATCTGAGCAGTCATCGCATATAGTACCTGCACCGACCACGGGTCATCGATGAGCGGCATGTTCGCATTAATCTGCTGTAGCGACCATAGGGCAACTTGGCGGTTATGATACTGCTCATTAAATCCTACGCCTGCGCTTAGATTCGGTGCTCTTAGGCTCTGGGCCGATCCATTGAAGCGCACAGCATCATCCGCCATCGCCTGCGTGGATAATATTAATGCCGCTGCAATTACTGTCTTTTTTATCATATTATTACCCAACCATCATAAACACCTCTACTATAAAACTAAATCACGTTGCAATCAAGCTGATATTATTTGCTCAATACCTACCGAATTTTATGGGCATTCGTTCATTTTGGCTTGTAAAATACAATACCGACCAAATATTAAGCAGATGTTTTATAGTTTAGATGAATGAATTGACATGCCGACTCTCTGCCCCACTCTTATCAAACAATTAGACGCCCCGACACTAGAATTTATCCATGACAATATTAAAAATGCAGAAGATGCGACCATTAGCGCATTTTTTGATGCGCGCGGCATGCCCTGCCCCATGCCATTATTAAAAGCAAAAATTGCCCTGCGTTCGGTGGCAGATGGCGAAAGCCTTTATCTCGTCGCTAGCGATAAAAATTCCCAAACTGACCTTATCGCATTTTGCCAAAAAGACCGCATGGATGTTCAAACTTGGCAAAGCGGGGACGTACACAATACAGAAAACTGTTTTCACTTTATCATCACAAAAATTGGTGCAAAAAAGGCTAGCGTTTAGGCGTCTTACGCCTTACAATAGAACTAAAATTTAAACCAAAAAGACGACAATGACAAAGAACTACAACGACGGTTATCAAGACGACTATGGCGGCTTTGGTGATGATTACCAAGACGACGCCTACGATGACTATGAAGATAGTTATGAGATGGACGAAGAGGCGCTCGGTGAAGGTTTTCATGAAGTCGATGACATGGATGACATCGGGGAATTGGATGATTATGACAGCGATTTTGAGCCTGTCGCTAAGCCCAAACCTACACGCACCATCATCGATCACGATGACAATAAAGTAACACCAGAATACGAAGTTGCAACGCGTGACCTCGTGCCTGCCATGCCCACGCATCTGGCAGCCCCTGGAGTTAATTTGGGCGCTTATATCAATACCGTGCATCAGATTCCCATCTTAACTCCTGAAGAAGAAAAACAACTCGCCGAACGTTATTATCATGATGGCGATGTTGAGGCGGCTCGCCTGCTGGTCATGAGCCATTTACGATTTGTCATCCATATCGCGCGCAGTTATTCAGGTTATGGATTGTCACAAGCCGATCTAATCCAAGAAGGCAACCTAGGTCTGATGAAAGCGGTTAAGCGCTTCGACCCAAGCAAAGGCGTGCGCTTAGTGAGCTTTGCTGTGCATTGGATTAAGGCGGAAATTCACGAATTCGTCATCAAAAACTGGCGTATCGTCAAAGTCGCAACCACCAAAGCGCACCGTAAGCTATTCTTCAACCTAAGAAGCCTTAAAAAATCAAGCAATCAGCTTACTCTAGAGGAAGCAGGAGCCATCGCACGTGATCTCAATGTCACCGTCAAGCAAGTGCTAGAAATGGAGAGCCGCTTGACGAGCTACGATGCTTCCTTTGAAATGCAGGATTCTGATGAAGACGAAGGTCGTTACGCACCGCAGCTGTTCTTAGAAGATGCCGTCGACCCTGCCGACGTGGTTGAAGAGGCGGACTGGGAAGAGAACACCACCAGTGCGCTAAAAGAAGCAATGGACGAGCTGGACGAGCGTTCACGCGACATCATCACACAGCGTTGGCTCGCCGATCAAAAATCCACCCTGCATGATCTGGCTGCAGTCTATAATATCTCTGCTGAACGTGTCCGCCAGATCGAAAAGAACGCCATGGATAAGATTCGTGATGCAATGACGCTAGACAGTTCAATGCTGAACAATTGATGACTGCTCCGGGGTAAATGATTCATGACTTGGTTGAAAATTTCCGCCTTAAATCTCGCCATCGGTGTCGGTCTTGGTGCTTTCGGTGCGCATGGATTGCAAGGCTTCGCAGGCGCTTATGAGCTTGAAATTTGGGATACGGCCACGCTTTATCTATTTATTCACGCGCTTGGATTGCTTGCCATTGGCGTGCTTAATGCGGTTAGTCAATACCGCATTACGCTGCCTGCTTATCTTATTCAAGCAGGTATTGCGATCTTCAGCGGTACGCTATATGCCATGGCTCTTGGCGCACCCAAATGGCTTGGCATGATAACGCCGATTGGCGGAACGCTCATGATCTTTGGCTGGTTGGTTTTGGTCTTTGGCACGTTTGTAAAGGCGTAAACCACCACAAAACCAAAAGTCATCAAATAATCAAAAATCCATATTACAACTTAATTATATGTTAAACATCACCCTAAATGGCGACGCCATCAGCACCGATCAGAGCAATGTGCTTGCCCTGCTAGAGAGTCTTGAACTCACTCAAGGCAGATTCGCCGTAGAAATCGATGGCAGTCTAGTACCAAAATCACGCCTCGCCGACACACCCATCACCCAAGACATGAGCATTGAAGTTGTTCAAGCCGTCGGTGGTGGCTAATTCCTGATTAAGAAAAATACCACCATGAGCATAAGAATTGCAGCCATTCAGCTAAACAGCCAAACCGACATCAATGCCAATCTTGACATCATTACGCGTGCGGTCGCAGAGACCGTCTCTTTAGCTGACGTCATCGTCTTACCAGAAAATATGTGCGTCATGGGGCGACAAGGCGAACTGGCAGCGCGATTCGATGAGGTCAGTCGCCACCTGTCGGAGCTTGCCAAATCACATGGCGTGCACATCGTGGCAGGCACACTACCATGCGCCACACGCGCAGATGGCACAGCTGTCCCACAGGGCAAATACCGACAGACCAGCCTAGTGTTCAGCCCATCAGGCGAGCAAATCGCCCGCTATGATAAGATTCACCTGTTTCGCGCGACAGTCAATGACAGCACAGGCAGCTATGATGAAGGTAAGACCTTCGAGGCTGGTGATCAACTTGTGGTGACACCACTGTATATTCATGGGCAGACCATACAGCTTGGGATGATGATCTGCTTTGATGTTCGTTTCCCTGCGATGGCTCAGCGTCTAAGACAGATGGGCGCAGACATCATCACCGTACCGGCCGCCTTTACCCATAAGACAGGCGAAGCGCATTGGCAGCTTCTGCTACAAGCGCGCGCCCTAGACAGTCAATGCATGGTGATCGGCAGCACTCAAGGCGGCACGCATCGCATTGGTGGTAACACTCGTCAGACTTGGGGTCACGCACTCATAACCAACGCACACGGCAAGGTGATCGCTGATACACAGATGAGTGACATTCAAGGCGATTATTTGGCTGTCTTTGCGACATTTGATAAAGACGAGCAAACCAAAATCCGCCAAAGCATGCCCATTTTTGACTGTCATCGACTGGCTTAGATATAAACAAAAAAACCGCTCGGAAGCTGAGCGGTTTTTTTGTTTGGCATACACATAAGTGATCAGCTCGACCAAGCCATCTTTAGAATCTGCGCCACCACCCACGGCGTAACGATCACAGCGATGATGCTCATGGCGCCCAGTAGCGCCAACGTCGGTAAGCCATTAAGCCCTGTTGCGTATAGATCCACCGCCCCTGTGGCAAAGATCAGCACAGGCAGCTGCATGGGTAGTGCAATGAGCGGCACCAGCACCGCGCCATTCTTCAAAGACAGCACCAAGCTGCTTGCGATCGCAGACAGCATGAGCATGAGCGGCGAACCCACAATGATCGACAGCATGAGCATGAGCGTCTCATCAAAAGGCATGTTAAATAACGGATTGACCAAAAGTGACAAGACCGCCACAAAGCCTGCACTAAACAGCCAATGCACCAATAATCGTGCAAAAACCCATACCGACAAGGGTGAACCCGACACCACCAGCTGCGCCAATGTGCCGTTCTCCATGTCCGCCTTAAATAAATCATCCACACCCATCACCAAGGATAACAGCGCGGCGATCCACACGGCTGACGTGGCAAGGCGCAATAACAGCGCAGACTCACTGCCCACCGCCAACGGAAACAGCGTAATGATAATCAAAAAAATCATCAAAGGGAACAGCCACTGAACCGCGCCTTGACGCTTGATGCGCCATTCACGAAGCAGCATTGAGCCAAAGGCATTATTCATCATAATGCAAACTCCGCCAGATCCAGCACGCCCGTCTTTACGCCGATGGCTTGATGACTAGTCATCAGCACCGCACCGCCTTGATCCGCAAAATCACTGATACGATTCTCAATCTGTGCCACCATCTGCACATCCAGCGCCGTCAGCGGCTCATCAAGCAGCCAAAATGGCGACTCATCAGGCGACAGTACGAACAGTCGTGACAGCCCCACACGGCGCATCTGCCCTGCTGATAGCTGCACACTAGAGATGTCGTTCAGCCCATACAGTCCCACTTGCTCCAGCGCATAATCAATCACATCGCGATGCGCATCTACGCCATACAGCGACAATAAGAACGCCAAATTCTGCGCCACCGTCAGACTGCCACTAATGCCTAGCTGATGCGACACATACACAGGATGTATGTCGCCTCGATGATAAACAACCTTGCCCGACACCATCGGCAAAAGCCCTGCAATCTGAGATAACAGCGTCGTCTTGCCCAAGCCATTTTCACCAATCAAATGGTAAATATCGCCCGCATCCAAGGTTAGATTCACCCCTTGGCACAGCACAAATTCACCGCGCTGCACATCCACATCATCCAAGGTTACGATGGGCGATTTATCAAAAGCCGTCATAGCACACATCAGTTAAAAAATATGGCTAATAATACCAAAAATCCGCCCCAAGCAAAACCGAATTTTCAATAAGTTTGGTGATTTGCTTTGCATAATCTCCCCCTTTGGGCTACAATTTAACAATAAAACCAAACACCAAATCATCATGAAAATCCTAGACAAATTAAAACAATTACTCCAAAAACCTGACACCCCAACCAAGCCAGAGCCCAGCGAAGATGCACACCGTCACGCAGTCAGTATGCGCATCATGGCGTGGCTCGATAAGCAAGGCTGGAAATACGAACATCGTACACCCGAAGAAGATGCCGAGATGCGCACGCACCACATGATTTTAAGTTTCACGGACAATCAATCAGACTGGACGTGTGTGTTCCGCGTCAATGAGAATAATCAACTGGTTGCCATCTTTGGCGTGCTGACCGAGACCGTGCCGCCAAGCCACTACGCTTCCATATTAATGAAAATCGCCCGCGCCAATCTTAACATCGCCTTTGGCAGCATTGAATTAGACCCTTTTGATGGCGAGGTGCGCGTAAAGATTTCAATCGATGCCGAATTTAGCACCCTTAGTGATAAGGCGCTCGGCTGCTACCTACAAGGCGTGGCGGGGCTGACCGAGATCGCACAGCGGCTATTCGATGACGCGATGGCGGAGGGCGAACCCAGCCCCATCATTCACGACTATCTCAATGATTATAACGACCTACCCCAAGAGTCGGACAGTGGATTTTTTACGCCCACCCACACCGCCCAATAAGCCATGCTAAAAATCGCCCATTCACCTCTATTTTGCCATAGTGTGCCAGCATCCCACCGCTTTCCTATGGCAAAATACAACCTAATTCCCCAAAAACTACTCCAAGAAGGCGTTATCACGCTCGACAATCTGTTTCACCCCCAACTACTCTCCGAGCAAGAAATCCTAACCACCCACACCGCCGACTATTGGCACAAATTAAAAACAGGCACACTAACCGACAAAGAAATCCGCAAAATCGGTCTGCCCATGTCGGCAGAGCTTGTCAAACGAGAACGCTACATCACGCACGCCACCTATGAATGCGCCTTATACGCCAAAGAATACGGCATATCGCTGTCCACATCGGGCGGAACGCATCACGGATTTGCAGGGCATGGCGAGGGCTTTTGTGTGTTTAATGACGTGTGCGTGGCAAGCAATCTACTCTTGGCACGAGGGCAAGCCAAACGCATTTTGAGCGTGGATTTGGACGTACATCAGGGTAATGGCAATGCGTCTATCATGGCGGACAATCCCCATGTTTTTGTGTTTAGTATGCACGGCAAAAAGAACTACCCCTTTATCAAACCGCCGTCCGACCTAGACATCGAGCTTGATGACGGCACGGGCGATGATGAGTATTTGGGCGTGCTGGCGGGTACATTGCCCAGATTGATTGATGAGTTTTGTCCTGATTTTGTGTTTTATTAAGCAGGGGTGGATGTGCTTGGTTGTGATAGAATTGGACGGATAAATCTGACGATGACTGGACTGATGGCACGAGAACGGTATGTGGTTGAAACGATGTTTGATCGACAAATTCCAATGGCGGTAACAATGGGTGGTGGCCACGCCCCTGATATTGGTGTGATTGTACAGGGGCATGGTGTGGTGTTTGGAGTGGTTAAGCAATTGGCTAAATAAAAATCCCCTGCTCTCTTTTAATTCTCTTAACCTGCTCAATTTTTTCACGCTCTCTTGGGTTGTTGCTCATATGACTATGCATAGGCATTTTTGAATGACAGTCAGCACACAAAGCCATCAAATTAGAATATTGACACTCATTTTTTTGTCCATTGGTATGGTGCGTTTCTAATAAACTGGTGTAATTTGCCAAATTAACACCACATTTTTCGCAAGTCCAATTTTTAAATACTCGGTAATTAAGACTAATTTCATTCCAATTTTTGGGATATTGATTAACTGACGAGTTAGTACTTGAATATCCACTACTATCCACAAGCGATTTCGGATATTTTTCAAAAAATCTTGCTATCGTGAAATCTCTTACATATTTATCTCTTTTTGCTCTATCCCAACCCATAGAAAACCCATCCCAATCCAAAATATTTAAACAATTTTGACAAACATCTAACTTTTCTTCAATTTCTCTAACGTTATTCCCACTAATGATATTTAGGTAAAAAATTCCTGTTTCGTTTTGAGTGCGAACATATCGTCTTTTTCTATTATTTTCAAACATTGTCTGCAATGTTGAACATTTTGCAATATGAAATTTTGGTAAACCATAATGTCCATAATTTGCAACATCTCTAATATATAATATGATTCTTTCATTATTGTAGGTTAAAGTATGGTCTCTTGATGGCGTAATTTCATTGATGTCATCAAAATCTTGACCTTTACCATTTAATAACTCCCTAACACCTTGACTTTGACAATCTTTATAATCTCCATAGGCGTACCTATCTATCCCCATTTTTTCTTTTAGGGAATTTAGTCTATTATCTTCAAAGAAATTGGGTAGTTTTATTATCACTTAATATTCCCCAAATCATTTAAAACTTCTTGCATATATTCATCGGCATTGGTTCTCACTTTAAATTCAACACGCTGCGATCCTTGCTGATTTTCTGTACCGTCAGCATTAAATATCAATTTAGATGAGGATAATCCATTGGCGGTCAAAATCTTTTTTGCCCAATCTTTATTGCTTGTATCGGTATTAACCAAGACATGGCGTAAAACACTTAAGGTACGAGCTTGTGATAATTGCATATTTAAAAAGTATGCGTCATTACCATCCACCCCCAGACTCCACTTGCTTGAAGTATGGCCCTCTATCCGAATTTCTCCAATTTTATCTTTGTACTTGTCTTGACTAAGTATCTTAATATATCTTGGAAAAAAGTCATTTAAAATAATAGCAAATTGTGGCTTTAAAACATCTTTTCCCGTATCAAACAAAACATCAGGGGACTTAAAGCGAATGGATAAATTTTTGCTATCGCATTCAGCGTCCCATTTTGCCAAATCTTTTGCAAATTCATTACACAAATCATGCCCCAATTCATCTTTTGAAGCGGTATAACCAGAAATTGCACTACTTACTTTTAACATATATAAGACAGCAATTAACATAAACATCATCATTAACCCTGTCATTAAATCAGCAAGTGGTATCCAATGTTGTTCAGAATTTTTTGCCATATCTTATCTGCCATTTTGTTTTGTTATTTGTGATATTCCTGCTAATGCATTAGATAACGCATTATAATCTTTAGCAAATTTTTCAGTCATCGCACTAAGCTGTCCACCAAGCGTCGTCAAGGATTGAGTTAAGGCTTCTTCTATGCCTTTATTTAAGGCATTTGTTTGCTTTTCAGTATTTTCTGTCAAATTGATGACTTTTCTATTAAATTCATCACTAGAACTTTGCATTGTTGTTGCAATATTTAGTATTTGAGAACCAATTTTTGGCAAGTCATCAGAAGCCTGAACAACCAATGTGGATAATGTAGTTAATTGTGTTTGAATGGCTTGCCTTTGAGTATTTAAATTCCCTAGTGTTTCTTCTAGATTTTTAGAAACATCTGCAAAATCTTTGGAATTTTTCACAGTATCATTAAAATTATTGGTAATGATATCAGAGTGCTCAATAACTTCATTTAGTTTGTTGGTTGATTGTTCAATATTTGCAATAATTTTATTTAATGAATTTGTACTAGTATCTATATAATCAGTATATTGTTCTTGCCAAACCAATAATTTTTCAACTGCTTGATTTAATTGTTTGAAATTTTCGCCAAACTGCTCATTGATTTTTGTATTAAAATCCTTGATAACATCTTGTAAGGCTTTAACCAATTCTTCCGATGAAGACTTGGCAATTCTACTTAATGCTTCATTTTGAGATTGTATAGACTGCTCCAATAATTCTTTACTCTCCTTTCTTAACCCTCTTAATTCATCAATTAAAATTTGATGAAATTCTTCATTATCAGAAAACTCTTCATGATTTGGAGCAAAAATATCCCTAAGCTTAAAAGTTAATGCACCACCAACACCAAAAACCGAAGCCCAAAAAGCAGTTTTCATACTTTCTAATAAAGCTGGCACGCTATTGGTAATACTTGATGCATTAAATTTCAATAAACCCACAGCAATGGCAAAAAAGGTTGCAAATATTCCCAGTGTGGTTAAAAAGATTGGGGCTTTTTCAGAGATTTCTTTACCATAATAATGACGGTGATGAAAAATTATCGTGAAAAATAAAATTACCCCGATAAAAAATTTAGTTTCGTTTGGTAGGTTTGAAAATAAATATATCATATTGAGCTATGCCATTATTAAGAAATTGACAGTATATTAATAAATATACTGTCAATGATCAAGATTGTAAACTACATATTATTAATTTGCTCTACACTTGCTATTTTCTTCAACTTCTTGATCAGTAAGATGTCTGATATCAATATGTCCGCTTTCATATCCACTTTGTTGATTGTAGCTTCGAATCCATACTCATCTAGGCTCAGTTTTATTAGTGGTAGTACATTTAAGCCTAGCCTGATTTTAACACCAAAACAGCTAACACCTGCTAATGAAAAGACTCATATAAATATGTGTGCCATAACCATCATACAGCTTAGCTCCTAAATCAAAAAAACCACATTAAAGCATACTGGTAATAATAGGTGGTTATGCCCCTGATATTGGTGTGGTGTTTGGGGTGGTGAAAAATCCAAAAGTGACTAAATTACACTAATCTGCGTGCGAACTTTTTGTTTAAATTCATATTTTGATTCAAGTGTCATTGTTTGATAACGCCTTTTAGATAGCTCCAAAAATTCCAATTCTTGTTCAGTGCCGACATATTTCCTATCAAGCAATATTGACGCAATACCTGTTGTACCAGAACCTGAGAATGGATCTAAAATCAAATCGCCTTTTTGGGTAGATGATAATATAATACGAGCTAACAGCCCAAGTGGTTTTTGGGTTGGGTGCTTACCCTGTGTCTTTTCCCAGCTACCCACCGAAGGCGGTCGCCATATATCTTTTTATTGTTTGTCGCCAGTTAGTTTTTTCATCAAATCATAGTTAAAATAATGTAATATCTTAGAATGTTTTCTTGCCCAAATTATCCATTCACTTGAATAAGTAAAATAACGGCAAGAGAAATACGAAGTAATTTTTAATCAGAAACATCATTAAATTCCACCAAAACAAAATCACCCCAATCCAGTACAATATCTTCATTTTGATAGGATTCTTGTACGATACGAATGGCTTCATCAATGTTACTTGCCTGAACCTCAATAATTTTTTGATAAAGTCTCTTGAAGTTGTATTTTATAGGTTTGCATATTTTACCTTTTTATATCGACCACGGGCAACGAATTCAATCAATCCTTTATCTCTTAAAATTTGCAACTGCTGTCTAATTTTATCTTTAATAAAGTTATTGTTTGGGTATTTTATTTTTAATATCTCTTCAAAATTATAAATATCTTTTAGGTTAAAAGTATCTTTTGAAATACTATCTATAAACATCATTATGTCCAATATCCAACCTCTTGACTCTATGTTCTTAGTGCGAATAAATAAGGTATTATTAAAATGTTCTTGCACCAAATTTTGATTAATTATTTGAGAATTTTTGACCAAGAAAATTTTACCAAAATCAACAACATTGGATATATCAATATTGCATCCAACCCAGCCTGCACGCCTTGCATTGGGCGACAAAGGCTTTCTTTTGATAATAATACTTGGAGTAAAAAATTGTTTTGGTATAATCAAAAAATCATTAACTCGGCACTGTTTATCATAGGTTAAGAAGAAAAAGTTTGGGCTGTTATTAGCGTTGATACGCTCTATCATCGTTGCATAAGCACCGTCTGTTATCACATTGGGCAAACGACCATTTTTACTTTTTAACTCAAATTCTTCGAGGCAATTTTGACAGTAAAAATCAGCAACAGGTCGATTGTTTTCAAATTCAGATAATGGCAGATTTCCGCATTTGGGACAATATGAGTTATTCAACACCCAATTTTCAGTTAAAACTCTTGCAATTTGAGCCTTACTACTGTATTCATTTGCTAAGTTTTTATCAAAATATAAATTCATCGTCTTTTACATGCCCTATACTCTCTTTATCTTTTTATAGCATCTACCCATATCCAATCTAATTGAATGTCATTTAACAAACATCACAATCCACTAAATTAAAATGACAGCCAAGTAAAAATAATAAACCCAATACTTTGTTTATCTTTTAAAGATTAGAGCTAATGTGGGTAAACATTGATTAAATCGGCATTATAATCATTGATGATAAGCTGTTTTAGATGTGGCAAATCGGACAATGCCCATAAGGACACCGCCCCACCACCAACAAAAGGCTCTACCAAACAAAAATCTTGTGAGTAAACAAAATCAGGCAAGCGTTTTTAAATTTCATTAAGCAAAGAATTCTTACCGCCCGCCCATTTTATAAAAGGTTTCATCTATTTCTTCATCACTAATTGGCATATTAGGCAAATAGATTATAAAAAATAATCTATTTGCTGTTACTAGAATTACAGGCTTTGCAACTGCTCCACCTGCTTCTGAATCTCCCCAATTTGCCCGTCCAATTCCGCCAATTTCGCCTTTTCTGCTTCTACCACTTGGGCAGGGGCTTTGGCGACAAAGCCTTCATTGGATAGCTTCTTGCTGATTGCATCCGCTTGGGCTTGGAGTTTTTCACGCACCTTATTTAGACGGTTCAGCTCAGCCGTTGGATCAATCAAACCCTTCATCGGCACCAATACTTTTAATGATCCGATCAGCGCCTGTGATGATAATGGCACTTCTTCATCACTACCAACGATGGTCAAGCTCTCAACTTTTGCCAATGCCTTAAACTGACTTTCAATGCGAAGCAGACTTGCTTTTTGATCATCTGTTACGCCTTGAAGTAGCACCGGTAGGCGCACTGCATTACCCAGCTTCATCTCACCGCGGATGTTTCGCACCGCGCCGATTAGGCTTTGTAGCCATACCATGTCGCTCTCAGCTTGATCATTGATGCGCTGGGCATTCGCCACAGGGAATGATGCCAGCATGATGCTATCGCCTGCCTTGGCAAGTCCTAGCATCGGTGCGATGATCTGCCAAATCTCCTCAGTGATGAATGGCATGATTGGATGCGCCAAACGCAGCGCCGCCTCTAGCGTAGCAAGTAGCACGCGGCGAATCTCCGCCTTGCGTTCATCCGACACAGCCTCATCATTCAGCACAGGCTTAGTAAGCTCCACATACCAATCGCAGTACTCATTCCAGATGAAGTCATAAATCGCTTGTGACGCCAAGTCTAGACGATATGTCTCAAATGCTGTCTGAACTGCTTGTTCGCATTTTTGAAGGCGGCTGACGATCCATTGCTCAGGCAGCTCCCACAGGTCAGGATTAGCACTTGGTGCGATGGTCTTACCTTCGACATTCATCAATACGAAACGGCTGGCGTTCCAAATTTTATTACAAAAATTACGATAACCTTCAATACGCTTTAGGTCAAAATTAATGTCACGACCTGTGCTCGCTAGGCTTGCAAAGGTGAAACGAAGAGCATCCGTACCGTGTGCCGCGATGCCCTCAGGGAACTCTTTACGAGTTGCTTTTTCGATTTTGGCAGCATCTTTTGGGTTCATCAGCCCTGTTGTACGCTTACTCACCAGACTTTCAAGGTCAATGCCGTCAATCAGGTCAATCGGATCTAATACGTTACCTTTAGATTTTGACATTTTTTGACCTTGGGCGTCACGCACAAGCCCATGCACATAGACAGTCTTAAATGGGACTTGTGGCGTACCGTCTGCATTCTTAACAAAATGCATGGTCAGCATGATCATGCGCGCCACCCAGAAGAAGATGATGTCAAAGCCTGTCACCAATACGCTCGTTGGGTGGAAGGTTGATAATACACGACCGTCGTCATTAGGATTACCCCAATCCAACGTGCTAAACGTCCACAGCCCTGAGCTAAACCAAGTATCCAGTACATCCTCATCTTGGCGCAAGGTGATGTCTTGTGCTAGGTTATATTTGGCGCGAACTTCAGCTTCATTATGTGCCACATAGACGTTACCCGCATCATCATACCATGCAGGAATGCGATGCCCCCACCACAGCTGGCGGCTGATGCACCAGTCTTGAATGTCGCGCATCCAAGCCATGTACATATTGGTGTACTGCTCAGGGACGAATTTGATGTCGCCATTTTGCACCGCATCTATGGCTGGTTTGGCAAGCTCATCAATTTTGACATACCATTGGTCGGTCAAAAGTGGCTCAATGACCACGCCCGAGCGGTCGCCATAGGGTCGTTTTAAGTCGTGCGGTTCTACTTTTTCTAAAAAGCCGTGCGTTTGTAAATCTTCAATGATTTTGGTGCGAGCGTCAAAGCGGTCAAGCCCTTGATAAGCAGGCGGACAATTTTCATTCATCGTGCCGTCAAGGTTCATCAGGTTAATAATCTCAATGTTTTGGCGTTCGCCCACTTCATAGTCATTAAAATCGTGAGCAGGTGTAATTTTTACGCACCCCGTACCAAATTCAGGGTCAGGATAAGGGTCAGCCAACACAGGAATGGTACGGTCGGTTAAAGGCACATGAACCATTTTACCCAAAAGGTGCGTATAGCGTGTGTCATCAGGGTGTACCGCCAAACAGCCGTCTGCCAAAATGGTCTCTGGGCGAGTGGTGGCAATGTGCATATACTTGCCGTCAAGGCTTGCTCCATTGGCGTCCGTTTGCCCGTTCACAAAAGGATAGCGAACGTGATACATAAAGCCTTTTTCATCGCGATTTTCTACTTCCAAATCACTGATGGCAGTTTTTAATTTACAGTCCCAATTGACAAGGCGTTTTTTACGATAAATCAATCCTTCATCATACAGCTTAACAAACACATCCTGCACCGCACGAGACAGACCCTCATCCATCGTGAATCGTTCGCGAGACCAGTCCACTGATGAGCCTAGGCGGCGGATTTGGCGCGTGATGTTGCCACCCGATTCTTCTTTCCATTCCCAGACTTTTTCTAGGAATTTCTCACGACCTAGATCGTGGCGAGTCACCCCCTCCAAGTCAAGCTTGCGCTCAACAACCATCTGAGTTGCGATACCAGCATGGTCGGTACCAGGCTGCCAGAGGGTGTTATAGCCTTTCATGCGATGATAACGAGTCAGCGCATCCATGATGGTGTTGTTAAAGCCATGTCCCATATGGAGCGAGCCCGTGACATTCGGCGGCGGGATGGCGATAGAGAAGGATTCTGACTTATCAAAAGTCGGCTTAAAAAAACCCGCCTCCTCCCAAGTCTGATAACGCCCAGCCTCAATCTCAGCAGGGTTATAAGCTGCGGATAAATCCGCCAATGTCTTTTGGTTATGCTCGCTCATATAATACTCTTAAATCTACAAATAATAAAAACTAAAACTGCTAATTTTACCCTAAAACGGGCGTTTATTGGGGAAATTTTTGATGAATATTTCACGAATGACGATCTATTTTGTATGGTTATCGCTTGAACGCCGTACCATAGGCGATAACCTCTATGGCATCGCCTGATGGGTCATTAGCGCCAATATTACTGATCTCCAAACGCACACCCATCACCGCATCATAGCCTGCCATGTGCGCACGCGCCTTCATGCGCACGATCGCTTCACGTCGCCCACGCTCTAATAGCGTCTCATAAGTCGTTAGGTTCTTACCAAAAATACTCAAAAGCTGCGCAATCACCATCTTAAATCGGTCTTGGGCAACCACAACATTGCCCACCACCAGCTGACTGCCCTGCTGACTATTCACCCGATAAAACCGCTCACTAGAGACGATGATGTCGCGATAAGCCTGCTCATCTTTATCCAATCTGGCTAAGTGCTTTCGCTCATTTAGCCCACCAAAAGCCCAGCCCACAAAGAATAACAACACCGCCAACACGATGGCGAAGTTATTCATCAATATCGCAATGATGTCATTATCCATGACGGTTCCTATGCACCATCGGTTACACTTGGCGTGAATGGCGCATGGCTTATGGCGACCTTAACCGCGGTGCCATAGACGAACAGTTCGGATGCGCCTACTGCGATGCTCGACGTGGAGAATCTAACACCCACCACGGCATCAGCGCCGAGTGCACTTGCTCTTTTAATCATGCGATCGATCGCCTCTTCACGGGCTTCTTCTAGCAGCTCTGTATAGGCAACCAGCTCACCGCCGACGATATTTTTTAGGCCTGATAAGAAATCCTTACCAATATGCTTTGAGCGTACGGTGCTGCCATACACGACGTCTAGACGCTCGGTGATGGTGTGATTTGGCAGATATTCCAGGTTTGATAATTGCATAATTACCCTTATGATTGTCCTTGATCTTAATGGATTTTTACCCAAATAAAAAATGGGTCAATGCGACCCATTTTACTGATAAATGGACATAAATACAATCAAAATCAATCATCTGTATGGAACAACAAGAACATCTCTGTGATGTTGTCTTCTAGTGAATTGGCCATCTGCGCCAACGTCTCTTCATCGCGCATCTCATCCATCTCAGGATCGATGCCTGACAGTAGCACCATCGGCAGAGTGAGCATCGCCACATCTTCTTCGGTATTCTCATCATCGAACCAATCAACATTCTCATCTGAATACATGGCATCGACAAAGCCAATCGCCCAAGCCGCCAGATCACCCTCTTCACTAAAGTCTTCCGCCTCTTCGCTGGCATCGAATGGCAACTCGATTGGCTCTTCGGCTTTTAGGGTGTCGTACAGTTCTTGTTGCCATGCTTGTAGTGCGTCTTTTACTTCGCTTGACACTTGAGCGTCCGCACCTTCAAAAAATGCCGAGATCCAATTTGGTAGCGGCTTACCTACCACCGTCGCAGTCAAAAATCCGTGCGCTGCGATCGGATCAAGACCAAGTTGGTTGGCGTCTGATGCCAAATAATCAAACAATTCTTGCTTGTTCATAGTACTCTCTTATGGATTGGGAATTTGTTATAAATAAGGCTCATACCGACACACCGATACAAGCCCATTATTACCATCAATTCTGACAAGATAATTACAAATCGTCAAAATCATCATCGTCATCTAAATCAAACTCAGCAAAGTCATCTTCTTGTTCAAGTGCCAACTGAAGCTTCTTTAGACGCTGCTGCTCTAATAGGGCATCAATCTTTAAACGCTTTTCCAAAGGCTTGGCTTTCGTCTCGTCCACCAGCTGCGCATCGGCATCTTCTTCAAAGCTGTCATCATCAAAATCATCATCAATGTCGCTCATCATGACTCCTTATGTGCGTTTTTGGTTCATCGGGCGATCGGCTAAGCTTGGATGAAAATACTTTACCGACTACTCAATGCCTTATATCTTTTATTTTAAAAATTGTCAAGAATTTTTGCACATTTTTATGAAAAAAATATGACAAATCTTGAAACAAATCCCGCACCTCAGTCACGTTAAGCGACATACAGACGACTAATCTTCAAGCAATACTTTATCACGCACGCTGCGTAGGCGTTCAGCAGTCGCTCTTGTGACGCTTGCCAGAGCACGGCTTTCACGCTCTTGAATGGACATCGGGTTTTCTAGGCGAACAAGTTCGGCGCAGATTTTGATCTCATCTTGAGCTTTATCGTCAATTAGAATAAGCGGCGCTTCACGGCGTTTCTTGGCTAGATCCACCACCGAATCAGCACGGTGTGCGTCACTGACCGTGGTACGAATCTGCCAAGTGAATCGCTTAATCTCACGGTGCTTGTCATACACCACTTGGTTAAGCATGAGCATAAGCTTAGATAAGAACACAGCAGCGGTCGCAGTCTTAGCAGGTGATTCACCTCGGAGGGCAACTTTGGCGCCTTTGTCATCGTAGTACTTAATCACAGAAGCATCGACGCCCGTCAATAATGGCAACTCCAATAAATGTACAATCGCCTTATCAAGCAGCTGATCACACAGCGCAAAATACGCTGCCTTATTATCATGGCTTACGGTCGCAAGCAGCTGATTAGGGTCCTCAAACAGCATCTGTACGATGTAATCTCGGTCGTGCAAGCTTGCCTCAGCGCTTTGAGTAGCAGCTTGGGTGGATTGATCAGGTTTTTGTTCGGTTTTGGCTTTTTCTAGGAATGACTTGATGGGGTTTTGGCTCGAAGCAGGCTCGCTATCTTCATTGTGCTGTGGTGCTTGATATAAGATGCCTTTATCCAATAGATCCATACGAACTTTTTTGGCGATGGCTTCTTTTAGCTCTTGGGTTGGACGCGCTAAATAGCCATAAAGCAGCCACAGCATCGCATGCAATCCTAGAGCGCCAAGCAAGAACAGCCAATGCTTCGAGATGATCTCAGCGCGACTGACATCAGCCGCCTTCACCACGACGCTGCCCAGTGCATCACTGCCAGAGACCACAGATTCACGCAGCACAACTCCGCTGTCATTGTCCGAGCCGACAGGTACGAGCAGCTGATCTTTGGCGTCGTAGATTCCCACGAACGACACTTGAGATTCTTTGACGTATTTATCAGCGACTACGCTCATGCTGATGCGGTCATTCGTCGCAAGTGGCACTTTTAGCTCTTGGGCAAGCAAGACCACCGACTTTTGGGCAACAGCGCGCTGCTCTTCCTTAATCTTGCGCTCTTCGCTCACCACAAAAAACAGCGTATGAAAGCACAAACTTATCAAAATAATCGCGGCAAATAGTCCTTGCCGTGGCGCTAAAAAAGTCATAAGATCAAAAGCCTAGACCAAAAACTTGGAACAAAAAGAGAAAATTGATTAAAATGATTATTTTAACACGGTTATTGATAAATTCATGCGTTTTTGTGTTGTTTTTCACGATTTTTTCTATAAAAAATAACGTATTGGCGAGATTTTTGGTGCTTTTTTGGGTGTGTTTTATAAAATTTAATAATTAGGCTTGTATTTTTTGACAGATTTGGGCATGATAGCAGTGATTTTGTGGTATTTTATCTTGAACCATTTATTAAACACTTGGATTTCTCATGAGCATGACTTACGCCCTACCAAAAAGCAGCCAAGCATGGCAAAACGCCCTATCTTCTGTCGCACACGTCTTGCCAGAAGGCATGAGCATTGATAGCACCACATTGGATTCTCTGCCTGTCTTTGCCATCGTAATCATCGCCAAAAATCCACACGACAATGTCGATGAGCTCATGAAAGCATGGACGGACACACAGGCCAATTGGCAAGCGATCGATGTCCATGATGACGAAACCGCCAAACAAAACGCACACATCATCGAAGCTGCTGCGCCGCTTGCTGATGTATCCATTCATCGATACTTACTGGCGCCCACCAAGCGCACCGAGATGAGCGACACCAAACGCGAAGCGGCAGCGCACATCATCGACGAGCAGATCAGCGCGCATTTTCACAGTAAGCTTGGCAATGAAGCGGATGTTCATATTTTATCAATTGGGCAAATGCTGCATAAGCACCGCTTGGCATGCTTTGACATGGATTCGACACTGATCGAACAAGAGGTCATCGTTGAGCTTGCTAGATATTGCGACATTGAGGATAAAGTTCTAGACATCACCGAACAAGCGATGCGCGGCGAGATTGACTTTGCGACCAGCTTTGCGCGCCGCGTTGCTCTGTTAGAAGGTCTGGACGCCTCTGTCATCGATGAGATTATCGCCAATCACATCACTTTCTCATCGGGTGCACATGCCACCATCCGCGCCCTAAAAGCCATCGGCTATCACACAGTGTTAATCTCAGGCGGATTTGTACCATTCGCCAAATATGTTGCCGAGACGCTTGGCATGGATGAGTATCATGCCAATGCCTTGTCCATCTTAGATGGTCAGCTGACAGGTCAAGTCGATGACAACATTATCGATGGCGATAAGAAAGCTGCAATCGTCGCCAAGACCGCTAAGAAGCTAGGTCTGGGCATGCATCAAGTCGTCTGTGTTGGCGATGGTGCCAACGACCTGCCGATGATGGCGATCAGTGACGTGGGCGTCGCCTACCACGCCAAGCCTATCGTCCGAACCAAGACTGATGCCGCTGTGAACATTACGGGGCTTGAAGGCGTGCTGTACGCGCTGGGACATCGATTTGATGGACGCGGATAATTCACGCTGCCTATCACAGTAAGAATACATCAACACTGATACAAAAGCCCTACTTGATTTTTTAGGGTTTTTGTTAAACTAAGATAAATTTAGCCAGAATAGATTGGATTTTATGTTTACATTGCCTATTTTAGACGTTAAGGCGGATACGCTAGACGCCCTACTTGCCGCACTTGGCTTTCGCCTGTCGTCATTGATTAAGAATAACACCAACGAAGCGCTGACCGCGCTTGTCAAAGACAAAGACGTGTGCATTCAGTTCATCAGCCCGACCGCGGAACGTTATTATGAATTTCGTCAAGGCGGTTTTGCGCACACGCTTGGTAAGACGCAAGACCCCGATCTAACCATTGAATTTCAAGACTCCACCGCAGGTGTCAAGCTACTGACCAAAGGTGACATCGCCGCCTTCATGACCGCCATTCAAGATGGTGAAGTTAAGATCACAGGCGATTATAAACTTGTACTGTGGTTTGCAGGTGTTGCTAAGCATGCTGTCAAAATCCCTGAAGAGTATAAAGGCTATATCGATCAAGCTAAGCCATACATCGCGCAGGTCAAGCCTTATGCTGAGCAAGCCATTAGCGCCATTAAGTCCAAGCTGGGCAAATAATGAGCAATGGCTAAGGCTTGATATTGGTGTAGAATTTGTTAAAATAAGGAACATTTGTTTACTGATAAGCTTGCTTATCTGTTTTTTGATAGGAACATCATGATAAATATACACAGCCCGACCTACAAGAGCAAGGAAGAAATCGCCCGCTTGTTTGATTTGCCTTTGATGGATTTGCTGATGCAGGCACAAAACGTCCATCGCCAGCATTTCAATGCCAACGAAGTTCAAATCAGCACCCTATTATCCATTAAGACCGGCAACTGCCCTGAAGACTGTGGCTACTGCTCACAGTCGGGGCATCATCGCGACAAGACAGGTCTAGAAGCTGAAAAACGCCTCGAAATCCAAAAAGTCATCAACGCCGCCAAACGCGCCAGAGCATCAGGCTCATCTCGTTTCTGTATGGGCGCAGCATGGAAACATCCCAGCGCAAAAGACATGCCATATCTGGTTGAATTAATCAGCGAAGTTAAAAACCTAGGGCTTGAGACATGTATGACACTAGGCATGCTAAAGCCCGAACAAGCCAAGATTTTGGCAGATGCAGGACTGGATTATTATAATCACAACTTAGACACTTCGCGTAATTACTACAGTAAAGTCACCTCCACGCGCTCTTATGATGATCGGCTAGAGACGCTAGAGCACGTCAGAAATGCAGGCATCAATGTATGTAGCGGCTCGATCGTCGGCATGGGCGAGAGCCGTGAAGATCGCATTGACTGGGTGCATGAACTCACCCAAATGCCTATCCCACCACAATCCATTCCTGTTAACCTACTGGTACCCATTGAAGGCACGCCCCTTGGTGACAAGGTTCTGGCTGAAGGCAAATTATCCGTGATTGAATGGATTCGCACGATTGCAGTGACACGCATCTGCTGCCCGACCAGTTATGTGCGTCTGTCAGCAGGTCGTGAGAGCCTGACAGATGGTGAGCAAGCATTGGCATTCATGGCGGGCGCTAACTCGTTCTTTTATGGGGATAAGCTACTCACTACAGGCAACCAATCTCAAGCCAATGACGATCGCTTGATGGCAGAGCTTGGACTACACCCTGAAAAAGCCGCACCACGATTGAAAGTCATCGACGCCATGACAGGCAAAAGTGAATTAGACGACCTACCGCAAGACTGCCCATTATCAGCATAATTCTATTTGTTGATAATTAATAAAGCACCTGCACTGGATGAATCAAATTAGACTTTGCAGGTATTTTTAAAGGATTAACACAAGGAATCAATCATGCCAAAACATGCTTTAATCAAGCGCTCTGCCATTGCCGCTGCATTAGCATTTTCGTTATACGCACCAACCTCATACGCCAACTACAGTCAGTTGGTTATTTTTGGGGACAGCTTATCGGATACGGGAAATCTTGCCAGCCAAATTAACACCAATCCTATACTCTCATCTTTTACAGGAACGCCAGGCAGCTCATTTACCACCAATCCCGATACAACTTGGGCTGGCACCTTGGCAAAATCCTACGGACTAACTGCCGACCCAAATGATAACAAAACTTTAGCGGGCACGAATTATGCCGTAGGCGGAGCTAAAGCTGACAAGGATGAAACCACGGCATTTAATATGATTGCCATTCCCTCGGTTCGCCAGCAGATGGATAATTACTTTGCTAATAATCAAAAGGCTGATCCTAGTGCACTTTATGCGGTTTGGATCGGCGCTAATGACCTACTGGCAGCAAGCTCAAAACCCACCACAGAAGCATTGGCAGAAATTCAAGCCACATCCTTAAGCCAAGCTAATTCTATTAATCGCTTGCATGAAGCAGGCGCAACACAAATTCTAGTACCGAATCTGCCTGACGTCGGCATCACACCTCGAGCTGTCGCGGATCCTAGTATCGCACAGCCAGCCACACTTGCTGCGACCGTTTATAATAGCACTCTTTTTTCACAGCTCAATACCCTAGAAGCTAATGTTATCCCTGCCAACACCTTTGCCCTTCTACAAGAAGCGGTTACTAACAAGGAGAAATTCGGCTTTACCAACGTGAGCGGCGTCGCATGCCAAAATTTAAATAACTTAATTTCATCATTAGGGTGCCTTGAAGGCAATTGGCAAATCACAGAGCCTACTGCCAACGAAACCTATGCCTTTGCCGATGACATTCACCCATCAGGACGCACGCATCGCATTTTGGCCCAGTACTATCAGAACATTATTGATGCACCGGCACAGATTGCCTCCCTACCTGCCCAGCTGATCCGTACAGGCAGCGCCAAGGATCGACAGCTTAATCGCCGTATGGATACTTTGGACTCTCATACACATTCACTATGGGCAGATGTGTCAGGCAGTCAAGATGCTGATCCCATCGTAACGCTCGGCTTCGACAATGCTGGCCAGCATAGAAATACAGGCTTTTATCTCAGCCATCAGGAGCAAGATGACCATCTGGGCAGCACCATGAGCGCAACCACAAAAGCCGTCGGCGCAGGGCTGTATCATCGTCAGAAATTTGGCAATGTGCAACTTAAAGCCAACGTTGGCATTGATCGCCTTAGCATTGATACCAATCGTCATATCGTCTGGGATGGCGCGCCCCGAGCTCATACGAGCGAGACGAACGGCAGACGTACTCATGCAGGATTACAACTTGGTTATCAGCTGGGCAATTCGGTTACTTATCGCCCCTATATCGGTGTGAATGCCCAAAAATTGCGTGTCGGTGACATCATCGAGAACAACCCAAATCTATCGACCGCGATGCGCTTTAACAAACAAACCCAAAAGTCCCTACAAGGCGAGCTGGGTCTTGATCTGCAATATTCACTAAATGACAAAGCCGATCTGTATGGCGGTGTGAGTGTCAGCCGAGAGTTTAACGATGACGAGCGCATCGTTACCGCATCTCTACCCTCTATTCGAGAATATACTCGCGGATTTAACACCATCATTAAGGGCGAAAAAGATACCTATGCTCACGCTCATCTGGGCGCCAAGTATAAGTTTGGCAATGCCAATCTAAACGCAAGCATCGCCGCAGATCGCATTGATGGCGATACGGATGTTGGCGGTCTGATTGGCATGCAGATGAAGTTTTAATTTTCAATCAGGCGATAAAAATAAAAAAGTGGTATAATGCCACTTTTTTATTGGGTGGGATAGCGCCATGTTCGAATACATAAAAGCATTTCACATCATTGCGATGGTTTGCTGGTTTGCGGGGATTTTTTATTTGCCTCGACTGTTCGTCTATCATGCCATGAGCGATGACAAGATCAGCCAAGAACGCTTCACCATCATGGAGCGCAAACTATATCGCGGCATCATGAATCCATCCATGATGGCGACATGGATCCTTGGGCTGTCTATGGTCATCATGAATTGGCAAATCTATAAGACCCAAGGCTGGCTACATACCAAGATTACACTCGTCATCCTGCTCACCATCTACCACCTGATATGCGGTCGCTTTCGTCTTCGTCTCGCTGATAACCCCAAACTAAAAACCCACGTCTATTGGCGATGGTTTAACGAGATTCCTGTATTTATCCTGATTGCGGTGGTGATTTTGGTGGTGGTAAAGCCTTTTTAATATTCTAGATGCGAATATAAAAAGCATGTTATCACTGACCGCTTGTCGCCAGCGAAGATCTTGGCATCCAAGATCACAGTTAGTAAAGCCTGCGCTCACTCTAGAATTACCCTAGAAAAGCACAAACCTAAACGCGGTGTCGGGGTCGTTTCATAACAACACCGACACCGCGTTTATGTATAAACAAGCGATCAGATTAGAGATTTTACAATACTCTATGGTGATAACATCTCTTTTTAATTTATTCACCACCTTCATTCAGGGTAATGTTGGCATTGCGCCTAGCCACTTTCTGACCCATTAACACCGCCTTAGCGATGGCGATCTCGCGCTCATCTTCAAACCCCAAGAATCTATGGGTCATTCCCCTGTCAGATACCACAAGGCTGTCGCCATTGACATCAATTCGAACATCATCGCTTAACAACATTCCCATGCCGTTGATGGTCAGATGGCGATTTTTGGCAATAAGAACACCTCTGGCGTATCGCTTTTGGGTTTTGGTGGCGTGTTTTCTTTGATTAAAAAAATACATCAAAACCGCCCAAATCGCCACCGAACCGATGGCATAAGGCACAGGCATGGTAAAACAAATGACCGCCACGATGAGCGCAAAGACAAGCATGCCACTCGCCCACAAGAATAACGGATCGCTGTCCTTGCCCGTCAATGTAATCGATACACCGTCATCTAGAACTTGCATCACCAGCCCAGCGCCTTTTGTTGAGCGTCGATCAGTGAGCGGATGCCTGAATCAGCAAGTGCCAACATCGCATCCGCCTCATCACGAGTGAACGGCTTATCCTCTGCCGTTCCTTGGATCTCAATAAATCCGCCCGCCTGTGTCATGACCACATTCAAATCCGTATCGCAGGTAGAATCCTCTGAATAATCAAGGTCTAGATAAGCCTTGCCATCCTTGATGCCAACCGATACTGCCGCCACAAGCCCAAGCAATGGATCTTGGGTTAGTTTCTTATTGCGCTGCAAGCTCTCTAGCGCATCGATAAGCGCGATTGCTGCGCCTGTGATGCTGGCTGTGCGCGTGCCGCCATCAGCCTGAATCACATCGCAATCAATGTAAATGGTGTTCTCACCAAGCTTTTTTAGATCCAGCATCGCGCGCAGAGAACGCCCGATAAGACGCTGAATCTCTTGGGTTCGTCCTGATTGCTTGCCACGAGCGGCTTCACGCTGCGTGCGCGTGCCGGTGGCGCGTGGCAGCATGCCGTATTCAGCCGTGAGCCAGCCCTGACCCTGACCTTTTAGCCAGCGCGGCACGCCTGCCTCAACACTTGCCGTGCACAGTACCTTGGTATCACCAAAGCTTACCAAAACCGAACCTTCAGCATGCTTGGTATAATTACGGACGAACGACACTGGACGAAGTTCGTTTAATTGACGGCCATCATTACGCATATAAATTCCTAGATTGATGAATGATTAAAATTAGTGCCATTTTAACAAGTTATCATCAATAACACAAAACAAAAAGACCTGCTAGGCAAGTCTTTTGTTGATGGTTTCTGTACTAGGTGATATTTTTTTTCTCAAGAGCGCGCAAATCTTTACGCAGAATCTTACCGACATTCGACTTAGGCAGCTCATCAATAAATTCGATGAGTTTGGGGCGCTTATAGCCAGTTAAGTGCTCTTTGGCCCATGCTTTGACTTCTTTGTCGGTTAAAGTTTCGTCTTTTTTGACGATGAATACCTTGACCGCCTCACCACTGTGCTCATCAGACACGCCGATGACGCCACACTCCAGCACTTTAGGGTGAGCAGCGATCACTTCTTCGACTTCATTAGGATAGACATTAAAGCCTGATACCAAGATCATGTCTTTTTTGCGATCGACGATTTTGATGAAGCCTTTTTCGTCCATGACGCCGATATCGCCTGTGCGAAAATAGCCATCTTTCGTCATGACTTTCTCAGTCTCGTCATCGCGCTTCCAGTAGCCTTTCATGACCTGCGGACCTTTGGCACAAATCTCACCCGCCTCACCAAGCGCCACTTCATTATCATCATCACCAAGCAGAATAATGTCAGTATCTGGGAATGGCAGACCGATCTTACCCGTATAGCCACCTGGTGGATTCAATGTTAGCACAGGCGATGTCTCAGACAGACCATAGCCCTCGGCGATATAATTCCCCGTAAGCTTCTCCCACTCAGCCGCTGTGCTAGGCAGCACCGACATACCGCCACCAAGTGACAATCGTAGGTTCGTGTGATCAAGCGCGCGGAATCCCTCATGATGCGCCAACGCATTGAACAGCGTATTTACCGCAGGGAAGAATACAGGCTTATATTTAGCAAAGTCCTTAGTCACAGCCGCAAAATCTCTAGGGTTGGTGATCAAAAGCTGACTAAAGCCCATCTTCATACCCAAAAGGCCGCACGCCGTAAATGAGAAAATATGATAAAGTGGCAAGGCGACAGCGATGTATTTGCCAGTCAAATCCTCAGAATCTGGGAAAATCTTATTCACAAAGGTCAGGCACTGCTTGACGTTCGCGATCAAATTGGCATGGGTAAGCATCGCCCCCTTGGCCACGCCTGTCGTACCGCCCGTGTACTGCAATACCGCGATGTCGTCTAACGTGAGTGTCGGGCGCTCATAGCGGCTGGCCGATACACTGTTTAACGCGTCTTTGAAGGTGGTGTGGTTTGGAATGTTCCAAGCGGGTACCATTTTTTTGATGTGGCGCACCACCGCATTGACGATAAAGCCTTTAAATCCTAACATGTCGCCAAGCGTCGCAACGATGACGTGCTTAACTCTGCCTTTATCTCTGACTTTCTCAAAAGTATGCGCAAAATTCTCCACGATGACCAGTGCATCTGCCTCGCTGTCCTTAAGCTGATGCTCAAGCTCATGCGCGGTGTACAGCGGATTGACATTCACTAGGGTCAGACCCGCTCGGATAACACCAATCATCGCAATCGGGTATTGCAGAATGTTTGGCATCATGACTGCAACTTTATTGCCCTTGGCAAGCCCTAACGACTGTAAATATGCCGCCATCTGACGACTATAATCATCAAGCTCTTTATAGGTGATGGATGCACCCATGCACGTATAGGCAATCTTATTGCCATGCTTGGCAAAGCTCTCCTCAAACGCATCAACGAGCGAATGAATGTGACTTGTCAAATCCAAATGCAGCTCAAGCCCTTCTTCTGCATAAGTCTGGATCCAAGGGCGATCTGAAGGAATGCTAAAATTCGTTGCTGTCATGGCATTAATTTCCTTTTAACTATTTATGTATTTACTCATCAGCGCGCTGATTTATCCGTTAACAGATGGTTTATAACATACAACATTTTTACCACTTTTCCAATCAATTTTTTGATATTTTATGCAAAATCAATTCAAAAAAATAAAAGTACAGCCCTGTCGGTCATGCTTTTAAAATCAAAATCTACTTTTGTTACGATTGATCGAGCAATCTTAGCTCTTTGCGTAGGATTTTACCCACGTTAGATTTTGGTAATTCGGTGACGAATTTCACTTGTTTTGGGCGTTTATAACCTGTCAGCTGCTGCTTCGCCCACGCTTTGATGTCTTTTTCGCTAAGCGTGTCGTCTTTTTTTACCACAAAGACTTTAACCACCTCACCGCTGTGCTCATCAGACACGCCGATGACGCCACACTCAAGCACTTTAGGGTGAGCAGCGATCACTTCTTCGACTTCATTAGGATAGACATTAAATCCTGATACCAAGATCATGTCTTTTTTGCGATCGACGATTTTAAAATAACCGCGTTCATCCATGACACCGATGTCGCCTGTGCGGAAATAGCCATCTTTCGTCATGACTTTCTCGGTCTCGTCATCGCGCTTCCAGTAGCCTTTCATGACCTGCGGGCCTTTGGCACAAATCTCACCCGCCTCGCCCATCGCCACTTCATTGCCGTCATCGTCCAGCAGAATGATGTCGGTTGCAGGAAAAGGAATGCCGATTTTGCCCGTGTATTGCCCAAGCGGATTAAAGGTCAATACAGGCGACGTCTCAGACAGCCCATAACCTTCAATGATGTAATTGCCCGTCATGCGCTCCCACGCCTCAGCTGTGCTAGGCAGTACTGACATGCCGCCACCCAATGAGACCTTGAGACGAGAATGGTCAAGTTTTTGAAAGTCCTTATGGTTGGCAAGTGCATTAAACAGCGTATTCACCGCAGGGAAGAATACGGGCTTGTATTTGGCGAATTGCTTAGTCAAATCGTCCAAATCACGCGCATTAGGAATCAGCAGCATCGCCATGCCCATATTCATGCCAAGCAAGGTCACCATGAACGAAAAAATATGATAAAGCGGCAATGCCACCGCCATATAATCGCCATGCTGATAAGGCTTTTCAAATCCTTTCTCCACATAGGTCATGCACTGCTCGACGTTCGAGATGACATTACCATGAGTAAGCATCGCGCCCTTTGCCACGCCTGTCGTGCCACCGGTGTACTGCAAAATAGCCACATCATCAAGGGACAAGCTGGGTCGAACATAGCGAGATGCTGAGACTTGATTTAACGCATCGTTAAATCTGACCGCACCTTCGATATGATAGCTTGGTACCATTTTTTTGACATGGCGCACGACGGCATTGACCATGATGCCTTTTAGACCCAACATGTCGCCCACACCTGTGGTGATAACATGGCGAATCTGCCCTTTGTCTTTTACCTTCTCAAATGTCTTAGCAAAATTCTCAATAATAAACAAAACCTTAACTTCAGCGTCTTTTAGCTGATGTTCAAGCTCGTGCGCGGTGTACAGCGGATTGACATTCACCAACACAAAGCCTGCTCGCACGATTGCCATCATCGTAACCAAATACTGCGGTACGTTTGGCATCATGACAGCAACTTTATCACCCCTCTCCAGTCCTAACGACTGCAAATAGGCCGCCATCTGACGGCTATACATATCCAGGTCGTGATAGCTGATGGTCTTACCCATGAAGGTCAGAACAGGCTGCTTGGCATGACGACTAAAATTACGCTCAAAAAAATCAGGCAGACTCTGCACGCCGTCAGGCAATGAAAAATCAATATTTAGCCCATGCTCATGGTACGTTGCCTGCCAAGCACGATCTGATGGCGTGGTGAATTTATTATTCATAACAACTCTCTTTTCATTTTAATCTATAAATGACTCAATAATCACAATTCACATCTAATATTGGCCCGTCATAAGCATACCAACACCCTGCCAGCCAACTTTAATACCTAATAATAGCAAAATCACCAAAATCATCAAACGGAATTTATCCTTAGGCAGATACCCACCCAGTCGGCCGCCGATGATGATGCCAATCACAGACAGCACCGTCAATACACCAATCACACCCCACGTCTGCGCAGGAACGGTGAAAATAATGTCTTTTAGCACGACGAACTGCACGAGCTTATTGACAAAATAACACAAATTACCGACCTTGATAATCGTGTCCTTATCATCGGTCATTGAAAGTAGGTACATCAAGAGCACGGACGACATCGCATTCGTTGCACCGCCGATCACCCCCGCGATAAAGCCAATAGTGATGAGCGAACCTAAAGTATCAGGCAGGACAATTTTTTTACCCATCAGGCTTGTGATGGCATACCAAAGCACCGCCACCGATAATGCCAGCATCAGATAGGCAGAATTCATTACCAACAGCAGATAAGCTCCAAGCGCACTGCCGATGACAGACACGACGATGAGCGCCCAGTATTTCTTGAGATAATGTGTGAAGTTATACCAAGCGCTGCCTTGACCACTGATCCAAGCGATGAGATTGAGCACCGCGGTTGGCACCAACACGATGATGATCGCATCGGTCAGACCAAATGGCGAGCTAAGCGCGCCGATCGTGACAAGCGGAAAGCCCATGCCTGCAATGCCATGCAGAATACTCGCCACCAAAAATAGCGCAAAAATCCAGATCTCAAGGCTTAGCGCTCTCATCGTCTAACGACCCAACACGCCACCAATGGCATCAACGATGCGTGCTGCGATATTGTCTTTACTGTCTTTATCCAAGACCAGCTTGTCCCTGCCATACCTCTCGGCAAAAAACACCGTCATGGCGTTATTGTCCGAACCAAAGCCGATACTTTTGTCCGATACGTCATTGACCGCTATCATGTCCAAATTTTTGGCGGTAAGTTTGGTGCGAGCGTAATTTTCGGTGTCTTGGGTCTCGGCAGCAAAACCTACCATGATAGCGCTTGGAAAGGTGTGGCTCATCGTTGCCAAAATGTCGGGGTTTTTGATAAGCTCTAAGGTCAAGCCGTCTTGGTCGGACGTTTTTTTGATTTTTTGGGTGGCGATGCTCTTGACCTTATAATCCGCCACGGCAGCGGTGGCGATGAAAATGGTGTCGCTGTCGTTCGTCATCACCGACTGGCAGGCGGTGAGCATATCATTGGCATTGCCAACCGTCAGCCGTTTTGCCCCAAAAGGGGTTGGCAAATGCACTGCCCGCCCTGCCACCAGGGTAACGTCCGCCCCTGCGTTCACACACGCCCGAGCAATGGCAAAGCCCATTTTGCCAGTGGAATGGTTGGATAAAAATCGCACGGGGTCAATGGCTTCAATGGTCGCCCCTGCGGTGATGACGACTTTTTTGCCGTGTAAGGCTTGGGGCGTTTGGCGTTTGGCAAGGAGCGTCAAAATCCGCTCGCACAAATCATCAGGCTCAGGCAATCGCCCTAACCCCACATCACCACACGCCTGCTCACCGCTATCGGGGGTCAGCACGGTGTAGCCAAAACGGGTAAGTTTGGCAAGATTGTCTTGGACAATGGCGTGGGCGTACATCGCCTGATTCATGGCAGGGACGATGACAATGGGGGCGGCGGTGGCAAGAGCAACGGTAGTTACAAGGTTGTCAGCAAGTCCGTGGGCGAGCTTGCCAATCGTGTTGGCACTGGCAGGGGCGATGACAACCATGTCCGCCCATTTAGCAAGCTCAATATGCCCCATGCCACGTTCGGCTTCATCGTCCAGCAATTTGGTGTGAACCTCGTTGCCTGTCAAGGCTTGCAAGGTCAAAGGCGTGATAAACTCGCACGCCCCATCCGTCATCATCACACGCACACTGCAACCTGCTTTCATAAGTAAGCGAGCAAGGATGGCGGATTTATAGGCGGAGATACCGCCTGTTATGGCAAGTAGGATTTTGGGAGTGCTGAGAGCATTCATGAGATTTGGCATATTTTGAGATAAAGTGGTTCATTATACTAAAAAACCCAACCGATGCCAAAACTTAAACACCATCATTACAAAAAGTCAAAAATTGCATTAAAGGTTTTAGCATTTTTGATGCTTAGGTTTTTCAATAGTTTTGGTTTGATCATCTCATGCCGATAAACACCACCATTCTTAGCACTCGCCCAAAAAATAGCGGTTCTGCCAATATACAAACACCCATTCTTTAACTGCCAATCGCTCGACGAGGCAACAAAACCATCAACATCGAAGTTTGGCATAAAAAATAGCACTTCTTTTTTTAGATTATCATCATGCCAAAAAGCTGGTAAATTACGCCATTCGTCATGTAAAACATCTGACGACACCAAAACAAAATCCACACCCAAGCCATGATTTTCTGCTAAGCACTCTTGAATACAAGCATATAAATCAACCACAGCCCTATTACTATCAAAAAACACATTACCACTATTAATATAATGGCTGATATTATATAGCCCAAGCCCTGTCAGATCCTGAACGAATCGACTCATGACTGGGGTATTTTTGCCCATCATATTCACACCGCGCAGCAGCAAAGCATATCTCGTCATATCATTCGCACTTATAATTACCCCCAAACCAATTTTGCCACCATGCAAAAGCACACCACCACAATCACAGGACGGATAAATTTCGCCCCGCCCTTAACGACCATGTGCGAGCCCAGATACGCTCCGACTAGCTGCCCTGCCATCATGACAAGCCCCACAACCCACACCACTTGACCACCTAGAATAAAGAAAATCAAAGACGCAATGTTGGTCGCAAAATTTAACAGCTTGGCTCGAGCGGTGGCTTGCACCAAATCACGTCCACGAAGCACAACCTGCGACAGACTAAAAAACGTCCCCGTCCCCGGTCCAAAATAGCCGTCATACAGCCCGATGAGTGGAGCGATAGTACGTTCATATAACTTTTGACTCATTTTGGGCGTGGTCTCTAGCTTACCTAAATTGGGGCTAAACAGTGTATAAATCCCCACCGCCCCGATGACAAAGGGCAATGCCTTTTGTAAAAATTCAGGTGGCGAGAGCTGTACTAAAATTGTCCCCACCACTGAGCCAACAAAGGCAAAGAGTAAGGCAATTTTCATCATCTTAGGATGAATAAGCCCCTTTTTTATCATGGTAACACTTGCCGAGAATGACCCTGCACAGGCTTGTAATTTGTTAGTGGCAAGCACCGCCACAGGATTCATGCCTGTCAAAAGCAAGGCAGGAATGGTCAAAAGTCCACCCCCGCCTGCCATGGCATCAATAAATCCCGCCATGAGTGCCACAAAAAAGAGTATGGAAATAAGCTGAGTGGTGAGCTCCATAAATTGCCTTTATTTTAAGTTTTATCACAAAAACTTATTTTATCATAGTTTATTCCAAAAAATACTTTTTATGTTAAAATACGCAAATTTTTGTTATTTTTAGTTATCATTCACACAGGGCATTTCAATGTCAAAACTTTTTTCATGGTATTTTAAGCCAAACTTATTATTAAGAATCCTAATCGGCTTAATCCTAGGCTCAATTTGCGGTATCATTTTTCAAAATGCCCAAACCGCCATTAGCATTTTATCGCCCATTGGCGAGCTGTTCATTCGTCTGTTAAAGATGATTGTCATTCCTGTCATTGCGTCCACGCTCATCGTGGGGGCAAGCTCAATCACGCCTGCCCAGCTTGGGCGTATCGGCATAAAAACACTCATTTATTATACCATTACGTCCATTTTTGCCATTATTATCGGGCTTGGCGTGGGCAAGCTCTTTAACCCTGGTTTGGGGCTAGAACTCATCGCCGACACCGCAAGCGAAGGCAAAACCGCCGAAGCCCCAAGCATGCTTCAAATCCTGCTTGAAATCGTCCCCACGAACCCAATCGGTGTGATTAGTAGCGGTCAAGTTTTGCCCATGATTTTCTTTTGTTTGATATTTGGCATCGCCCTTGCCTTTGGGCGTGATAGCGATGATGAGAATGTCAAAAAAAGCTCGGATACCGTGTTTTATTTTGTGGACGGGGTTAGCCAAGCGATGTTTAAGATTGTCGGCTGGGTCATGCAGTACGCTCCGATTGGCGTGTTTGCGTTGATTTTTATTGTTTTTTCAAAAAATGGAGCAACCGCTTTTGGCTCTTTGGCAAGCGTTACAGCAACCGTTTATGTCGGCTTTATCATGCAAATCCTACTGGTGTACTGCGTGATTTGTGCGTTGATGAAGCTCTCCCCACTTGTCTTTTTGAAAAAAGCTCGCCCTGCCCTTATCACAGGCTTTGTAACCCGCTCATCAGGGGCAACCTTGCCTGTGTCTATCCAGTCGTCGCAAAACATGGGCGTGCCTAAGAACATTTATAGCTTTGGCTTACCTGTCGGCTCGACGATGAACATGGACGGCACGACTGTATATCTTGGCGTGTGTGCGATTTTTATCGCCAATGCGGTGGGTGTACCGCTTGACGGCTCGCAAATGCTGACCATCACGATGACTGCCGTGCTTGGGGCGATTGGGACAGCAGGTGTGCCAGGGGCAGGGGCAATTATGCTACTTATGGTGCTAGAATCCATTGGCTTGCCTGTGGAAGCTGGCTCGGCGGTGGCGATTGCCTATGGCATGATTTTGGGCGTTGATGCCTTGCTTGATATGGGACGCACCGCCCTAAACGTTGGGGGTGACATCGCAGGGGTGGTAACTGTTGCCAAACAAGAAAATACGTTGGATAAAGCAGCGTGGGATTCTTGATTGTTGATATTTGAAAATCAAGAAAAACAGCACAACCGAAATTGTGCTGTTTTTTGTTATCTTAGTCGATTAGAACTTGCTGGTGAAGCTTAGACCTACCTGAGAAGCATCTGAATCACCGCTGCCAGTATAGCTATAATTCAAACCTACTTGGCTGTTTGGCGTTACGCTATAGCTAGCACCAACTTTGGCTAGCCATTTGGTCTTGTCAGTGTTCCAAGTGCCGTAGCTTAGGTCTGTTGATGTGCCTACATATTGAGCATTTAGCTCGGTGTCACGGCTAACAGCGTGAGCCAATTGCAAACCACCGGTCAACTGTAGTGCTGGAGTCGCTTGGAACACCATATCAGCACCCACGCCTACTTGGGTTTGGTTTGCTTTGACGTCGTTAACAATGTTAAGACCGTCATTGAAGCTACCATCGTTTTTGTACTGCTGATGGTTAACAAAGGCATAAGGTTGTACACTCACGCCCGATGCAGTACCAATGTTTGTACCTGCTTGGATGCCAGCACCATATAGCTTACCATTGTACTCAACTTTGTTAGAGTTTTCACCACGGCTGGCTTCTGTATCAACTTTGGCACCTTTTACCCAACCTGATAGATAGGCATCACCCAACTTCTTAGAAGCACCAACGGTCAGACCGATGCTGTCAGTCTTAGTGCTGTTGCCAATACCATAAACAGATTCTGACAAATCAAGATTGCCCACATCAAGCTGTGCACCAACACTAATGTCGGCTGCAGTTTGAGTGCTTGCACCAACACTAATGTTGTTGCCTTTACGTGCACTTGTGGCATGCTCTAGTTCTACATCATAATCATGGTGACTGATATTACCCCAAACACCTCTTGGGGCGCTAACACGCTTACCAAATTCGGTTGCATGGTTAGCACTGTCTTCTACTGCGTTTAATGCACTGTCAGCATAGAAAGTTGGGTCAAGCTTGTATAGTTCACGGTTGGTGCTTACTGTAGAAAGTTTAGATTCTGCACCAGAATTCATGTTTTCAAAACCAGTGAATACACGGTTAGCAAATTGCTTCTCATCACTGGTCAGTGAACCTTGTGTTTCTTGTCTAGCATCCAGGTCGATAAGCACCTTATCAAGATTGTCCGCCACACGGCTACCGCTGTCTGTCAAGCTAACGCTACGAGCAACATTGCCTGCACTTAGACGTTTGGCAGTTACTTGCACGTCATTGTTCGTGCGTAAGTCACCTACCACTCTGCCATTTCTGTCTACTTCTGGCGTATATTCAACATTTGTTACTTCAAATAATGGGTTGCTTGAACGATAATTGTCAAATTGACTTTCAAGGCCACGCTTAGCACGAAGTACAGTGCTACGGCTGCCTGATTTGCTGATGATGCCATCTTCGGTCTCGCCAGTAAGATTTAGCGTACCGCCAAGTTTGGCTTTACCATCTACAGTAACCATGTTACCAAACTGAGCTTTAAAGCCTGCATCCACGCCACGCTGAGTGTTAACTTCGTAGTCGCCTTTGATGTTTAGGTTGCCTTCGTTATTCACCCAGCCGCCTGTTTGACGAACGTTGGCTACATTACCATAACCTGTTAGCTCGCCACCTTTAACGACCATGGTAGAATTAACATTGTTGCCGTTGATTTCTAGCGAACCGCCTTCGATGATAGAGTCGCCTTTATGGCTGTTGTTACCTATAAAGACAAGTTTACCCCCGCCTTTTTTGGTGAAACCTTTATCACCTTTTAGATCGTTGTAGAATACTGACAGCGGTGTGCCTTTGGTGTCAAGCTCTACATTATCCCAATAGAAACCACCATAACCCTTGGTAGCTGCCTCTGGATCTAACAGACCCCAACCATCTTGCCAAGTGATGTTCTTACCATTGTGGTTTTTGATGACACGGCGGTTTTCCCAACCAACATCGCCCGGAATGTAGTAGTTATAACCATCGTCATAATATTCGCCGTAGTAGCCAGATGGTAGTCTGCTTACTTTTCTTAGGCCCTGATAGCCATTCGGTGAATTAGCAGCGATTTCTGCAAAGTCTTTGGCAGTACCTAAGATGGTCTGAGAGATGTTTTCATTTTTCATCCATGGGTAAGCGGATTGAACCAATACAGCCGTACCTGCCACACGTGCAGTTGCAGGCGATGTGCCTTTATAGCTGCTCAATCTGCCATTGTTGGCATAGTTTTCGGTAGATGATGTTGCTGATACGCACCATTCAGCCGTACGACCACAGTCATTAGCTTGGTTAAAGTCCTCATGCGGTGACGATACAGTAATGAAGCCTTTTTTGAAATTACTGTTCATGAGCGGTGCTAGGTTTTCATCATGAGCATCGTTCAAGCCTTCGTTACCTGTTGCTTTTACGATAAGCGCATCACGATTCATGATAAGATCATGAATGACAGGCAAATTCACTTCAGCATTGGTAATACTGGTTCTGTAAGGATCTGGATCAATCTGTCCTGTAGCAGGATTGTAATTGAGGCGCTGAGCATCGTAATACCATTCGTCAGTGTTGTCATAACCCCAAGAGTTGTTAAAAATCTTGACACCATGGTCTTGATTTAGCTTACGCATCATCAAGAACTGATTACCGCCATTAGACGCGTGGTCAACACTATCACTACCATAGATCTTAGCATTGGTCATGCCATTGTTACCCGCAATCACAGCCGCCATTTGGTTGCCATGGTCGCCGCTGGCAGAAGTGGTTGCCGCTTCAATGATGCCTGAGTCGTTCTCTGGTGTGAAACAGGTTGCAAGTCCCCAAGACACACACTTGATCTGTGTATCATTGACATTAGCACCAATCATGTCTTTATTGAATCGATTGATGCCTGTGTCAATCACACCAACTTTGGCTTGACGTGTATCAATGGTGTTCTTTAGGTTGTCAAGACGCTTAGCATAACCATCTTCGGTTGTGCCATAAAGTTTAGATGTCAAATTAGAATTATTTGACGTATCCATGACACTATAACCTGTACGTGTGCCAGCACTTGGTGCAGGTTGGTTGAGTTTTAGATTGTCTTGAACGCGTCTTGTGTAATCAGGCTGTCTCACCTCTGCTGGCGATACTGGAGCAATATAGCTACCTGATATACCGCCACTAATTGGTGCCGGTGTTGGCACAGGCGTTGGAGCCGGAATCGGGCCTGGGGTCGGACGAACAAGTTCAGGAGCCGGTCTCACAGGGCTTGGCACTGGAGTTGGAATTGGTCTAAAACGTTTAAGGAAATATAAATAGTAATCGTAGAAAGAGTATTTAGAACTATTGTACTGTGAATCAACAATCATTGGAGCTGAGTTGGCATAACTTACCGTACTACTAGCACTAATTACCAGCATGCAAGCCAATGTTATAGGCTTAACACAAAATCCTTTCTTGGCAGGTTGAGTTTGTAATGACATATTACACCTTTTTGTGTTTATCATTGTCACTAAGTCTATTATTCCCACTAAAAATTTACACACTTATTGCTTAGAGTGTAGATTCTTAATGATGCGCCCGCAACAGACAATTAGCGATTACCTGTTGTTCAAATGAAGTCCCAAAGACATCACCTCCTAATAAAGTAAAATCAATTAAATAATACCATTAGGATAACTTACTTAGTAAGCTGAGATAATTCTAATTAAAAATAAGAATTAATGTCTAGTTTAAAATAGACATAATTTATTATATTTTAGAAATAATCTTGCAGAACTTTGATTTATATTGTTATTTTTTTAATGCGCAAATGTTCATTGTTAAATAAATATTAACAATAGAGTTAATGTAGAAATATTATCAAGAAATAAGAAAGAATTTTCTTATTAAAAAATTGCACATTTATTCTAGATTTTTCAGAAAATGAGTAGAATTATTGCCAATAGTTAAAGATTATTAATACAATTAAATTAATCAGGACACAAAAATCAAAATACAATTTATAAAAACTACTTTAAATAAAGTAATTAGCCCAGCACCTCCATTAATTATTTTAAAACACTTCTTGATACTAGATTAATAATTCAAACAGCCAACACTCAACTCCTTACAAAGATTTAACACAAAAATAATAAAAAACCTTTAACCCCATTAGTATTTATGATATATTTCCTAGATTGCTTTAATTTTATCAATCAAAACTCACAGCCAAAAAAGAGACAATAACCATGCCGATAAGTCGAGTAAAATCTTTTTTTGAGTTGGAAGCTGCGGGCGGTATTGTGCTTGCCTTTGCTGCTTTACTTGCAATGCTCGTCGCCAACTCACCTTTATCTGAACTATATAATGCATTTATTCATGCGCCGGTTGTCATTCAGATTGGTGATTTTGAAATCGCCAAAGACGCTCACCACTGGATTAATGACGGCTTAATGGCAGTATTTTTCTTTTTAGTTGGTCTTGAGTTAAAACGTGAAGCGCTCATCGGCGAGCTGTCGGACATCAAACAAATTATACTCCCCGCCTTGTGCGCGGTGGGCGGCATGGTGGCGCCTGCCTTGGTATATTTTGGGCTTAATCATGGCGATGCAGAAGCCATGAAAGGCTGGGCAGTCCCTACCGCCACCGACATCGCCTTTGCCATTGGTGTGCTTAGCTTATTGGGTAATAAAGTACCCAATGCGCTTAAGGTATTCTTGGTTTCCATTGCGATTTTTGACGACTTGGGCGCGATTATCATTATTGCACTATTTTATACTTCTGAATTATCACTCTTCTCTCTAGCGGTCGCCGCGGTTTGTTTGCCATTCTTATTCTTATTAAACCGTCTAAATGTCGTCCGCTTAACCCCTTACATTCTCATCGGCGTTATCCTATGGGTAGCGATGTTAAAATCAGGAGTTCATGCCACATTGGCAGGTGTGTTATTGGCGTTCTTTATCCCACTTCGCAACAATAAAGACCCTGAGCATTCACCGTTAGAGGAGCTAGAGCACGACTTACATAACACGGTTGCTTTTGGTATTTTGCCACTATTCGCCTTTGCCAACGCTGGTATCTCGTTAGCTGGTACGAACATGGGCGAACTGATGCACGGCGTACCTCTAGGGATTGCATTGGGCTTATTTATTGGTAAACAAATCGGCGTCATGCTTCCTGTGTTTATTGTGCTTAAGCTGGGGCTGGCGGCACTGCCTAGCGGCACGAACATTAAACAAATCTATGGCGTATCTATGCTGTGCGGCATTGGTTTTACCATGTCGTTATTCATCTCGGGTCTAGCATTCGGTGGCATTCCAGACGATTACGACCCACGTCTGGGTATCATCCTAGGATCACTTATCTCTGGCGTTGTGGGCTATCTCATCCTGCGTGCCAACATTAAAGACGCCGATCATCCAACGCTGGTTAAAGATGACGGCATGTACCTAGGCACAGGCGAACCAAAGTAAACAATACAACCATTAAAAAAGCGAGCCAAAAGGCTCGCTTTTTTATACCATCAAATATCATCATGCGCATGATAAACTAAAGACACGACCTGAGAACCTCGCTCACCTTTTCATAAGATATTTCCTACTTTGCCCAATTCTAACATCTTTCTTTAATTACAATTTTATGGGTAAAATTTTTCACATCACTCATACAATTTTCCCTGTACGCATTACATCATGTCTGAATTTTTTGGATAGAATAAATTAAGGTCTTAAGACTTCATTAGTATTTAGAATTAGTATTTAGAATTAATATTTAGAATTAGTATTTAGACCTAAAAGCAAAATATATTTTACTTCTTATCATTTAAGGAAACTATCATGAATAAACTACTGATCGCAAGCGGTATCGTCTCTACCATGGTTATGACAGGTTGTGCAACCAACAACACTTAAGCCGTCGATGGCCATCCACACAGAGAAATACATGACGCTCATAAAGGCATGAAAGACCATCACAAGCATGGTGACAAGCACCACAAGCATAAAGATGGCAAGCGCAAAGGTAATTTGCAAGCCTATCAATGTGAGTCAGACGCAGCCGTTATGGTGCATCAGCTGCCTAGACAAGATAAAGCATTGCTAAAAGTTAATACACCCTCTTGGAATCTAAACGACACTCGTCTTGAGATGATGGCAGCAACCACAGGTTCAGTTAAGCGTTTCGTGAACGAAACCAATCCTACTTCAAAATACGAATGGCACCAAAAAGGCGACATGGGCGTTCTATCTATTACCATCAATGATAAAATTCATTCTCTAAACTGTGAAAAAACAGAGCTTCCGCCACCGCCACATGGCAAGCATCCTAAAAAAAGACGTGCCCAAACAGACAGTTCAACCTGCCGATAAAGCATCTTAATTGGCATCAATCCCCAAATAAACAAAAGACGCAAAATCATTGCGTCTTTTGTTTATTCTAAATTTAAAACCCTACTGCGCTTTGGTCTTGCATTTCACTGGCGATTGACTGATCTTTTCCCTGTATCAAATTCCCCTTAGTATAGCCATCTGCCGCACCATCATCTCTATCAAGTTCGTCACTTAGCGGGTACAACTTTGGCAAATCAAGCAGCTGCTTGACGAACGCATATTTTAAAGTCTCACGACTACCAAGGTATCTCTGATAGAAGCTAGAATTAAGCAGTCCCGCCCCACCCTGTCCGATCGCCCAAATGCTCGCCATATAATCTCGTACGGTCATGGCACTCTGCTGTTCATTCAGATAAGTCTCTGCAATCTCAAGCATACATTTCATTCGCTCGCGTCGGATTTGGTACAATTCTGCAAAAATCTTATTCAGCCCGGATGATGTGCTGGCAAGTCGCTCCTCGATGTGATTAAACAGCATTGCACGCTGCGGCAGCCTTAATTGCTGAAGGACCATCCGCGCAACACCCGCACCCGCACCATCGGCGGTCTTGTTCATCATAAATAATTTATGCTCATGATGAATTAAGATTCTAAGCAAAAGCTCATCCTTACTGGCGAAGTGCTTATAAAGCGTCCCTTTCGCCAAATCAAGATGCTGCGCAAGACTGTCTAACGTCAAATCGCCCTCTCCTGACTCCAAAATCAGCTGTTCAGCGGTCTGTAAAATCTTAGATTCTCTTATTTCAAATAGTTCTTTACGGCTTGACATAGTTATCCTTAGAGCCTTTTAGCACTTGCCAAAAATCTCAAATTCAGGCAAACTGTGCAAATCTTCATGCAAAAATTAAGAAAAGTATAACAAACAACCCCACTGAAAACAGCATTTTTTCTTGTCAAACTAGTAAAATTTGTCGGAAAACAACCCAAAATTTACTGCAATCAACTCAAAATCTGCACAGACAAACAGGGGATAAAAATAGTTACAAAGTTTTAATGAATTTGCGTGAATAAATGTTCACTTTTGAATTTTTTTAAGCTACAATAGGCTTCATAAGAATATCAACGTTTTAACTACTTTATTATTTAAATAAGAACGCCTAGACTCATCTAGTTCATTGACTTATTTTTGACCAACAGGAAACTGACATGAGTGTCGAAAGAAACCCTCAAGCCTTTGAAAATGTGCCCATCAACTGGGTGCCTGCCATCGTGCTACTTTCTACGCCATTACTTGCCATCGTACTTGTACCTTGGTATCTGTGGACGCATGGCGTTAACCCTGCTGTCTGGACTGCCTTTGCGTTTTTTATGGCGTGGACAGGCCTATCTATCACGGCAGGCTATCACCGTCTATGGGCGCATAAGTCCTACGAAGCTCATCCGATCATCAAATACTTCTTGCTGCTCGGCGCAACGTTGGCCGTGCAGAGCTCAGCATTTGATTGGTGCTCTGGACACCGTACGCATCACCGTCATGTCGATGACGAATATGATGACCCGTACTCTGCCAAGCGTGGTTTTTGGTTTAGTCACATGGACTGGATGCTACACAAATATCCAAGCGGTCAATACGACTACAAGAACATCCCGGATCTAAAAAAAGACAAAGTGCTACAACTACAGCATAAATACTATGGCATTTGGGTCATTGTGACCAACGTCGTGGTTGTTGGTTTAGCGGGTCTTTTGACGGGTGATATGCTGGGTACGTTCCTAATTGCAGGTCTGCTGCGCATGGTACTAACGCATCATTTCACGTTCTTTATCAACTCACTGTGCCACATGTTCGGCACTCGCCCATATACTGACGAGAACACCGCACGCGACAACCCAATCCTTGCGATCTTTACTTGGGGCGAAGGCTATCACAACTACCATCACTATTTTCAATACGACTATCGCAATGGCGTTAAATGGTGGCAGTATGACCCAACCAAATGGTTCATCGGCTTACTACATAAAGTCGGTCTTGCCAGAGAACTAAAACGCGTTGATGATGTTACCATCAAGCACGCTGAAGTTACCATGCAGTTTAAACGTGCGCAAGAGCGCATTGCCAAAGGCGAAGAGATGACTTTAGATGAGCGTTTCATGGCATTCAAAGACCGCATCAGCGCAGAATACGAAGCATTCACTCAGACGGTGGAAGAATGGCACGCCCTAAAGGCTAAATCAGTCGAATTAAAGCGTACCGAGTTCGCCAATCGCCTACACGAAGCTGATGAGAAGCTAAAAGAACAATTCGCCCAAGTCGAGGCTAAGATTCTAGCGCACGGTGAACGCATCAAAAATGCTTACCTACAGCTAAAAGGTAAATCAACCCAAGGCTAAGACATAATAAGTTAAGCACTTTTCTCCACACCCTTCGCCATGTTGCGGAGGGTTTTTTTATGCTACAATCTCATCAAACCCCAAAGAAGAAACTCATGAATCATCAGCACAGTTATCTTACCGTCAATCCCAGACTTTATCATAAACAAAGCGCACTCCCATTGGACAACCCAAAGCTTGCGCATTTCAATCATGCGCTACACCAGAGCATGAGCGGCCTTCCCTTTGATGCGCTGGATTGGCAAAGAATCATTGGCGCAGATAACGATGCCTTTCCTGAAGGATTTGAACCGCTTGCCATGGTCTATGCAGGACATCAGTTCGGGCAATGGGCAGGCCAGCTTGGAGATGGTCGTGGTTTATTGCTCACCCAGATCATCGACAAACAAGGCAAATTAACCGATTTGCATTTAAAAGGCGCAGGCAAGACACCCTTCTCCCGATTCGGAGATGGTCGTGCGATGATTGCCAGTACGGTTCGTGAATATCTATGCGGTCATGCCTTGTCCAGTCTAGGCATTGCCAGCTCCAATGCGCTTGGCTTCGTGGTGTCAGACACCCTAATCGCTCGCAATCAAATGGAGCGTGCTGCTGCCCTACTGCGCACCAGCGATTGTCATGTGCGACTTGGTCATTTTGAATGGATTGCTGTGTATGCGCCCGAGCTTTTGGGCGAATTTACTTATCAGATGATGGATATTTATTATCCAGAAGTGGGTAATGACATCAATAAATTCTTGCATGCAGTCTGTCAAAACACCGCAAAACTCATCGCAAGCTGGCAGTTGATCGGGTTTAGCCATGGCGTCATGAATACGGACAATCTAAATATTACAGGCTCAACATTGGACTTTGGACCATTTGGCATGATGGAGAGATTCAATCCGACGTGGATTAACAACCATTCTGATCATCACGGGCGTTACACTTATCAGAATCAGCCCACCATCGGGCATTGGAATCTACAAAAGTGGTTGTCTTGTTTTAGCTTACTATCCGTGCAGCACGATGTGATGTTGGCATGTCTAGAAGACTATGAGGTAACCCTCCATCAGCATTATGATAAAGGCATCTGCCAAAAAATTGGTCTGGATTCATCACATGCTGGCGCGGCAGACTTGGCATATGAATTTGTTGGCTTGTTAAAGACTTATGAGCTGGACTATACCAACAGTTTTCGCGCTTTGATTGGCGTACTATCAGATGATGAGCATCGGTATGAGCAGGGTTTATTTCATCAATTAACCCAAGAGATCAGCGCACAAGGCGGAATCGAGAGATGGCAAAATTGGCAAGCGCGCTATATCACCACCATAACGAATGCTCAGCAATCCATCGATCTCATGAAAAGAACCAATCCAATCTACATCCTGCGTAACACCATGGCAGAATACGCCATTCAAGGCGCCCTAGAGGATGATTTTACAGAAGTATCCAGATTATTTGATTTGCTGGCAAATCCATTTAAATTACAGTCTATCGCTACGAATGAGGACATCACACCCACCGACAGACGTGCCATGACGCCAATTAGCTGCATGTCTTAGAATAGGTAGAATGAAAAGAATGAAGATAGCAATATCGTGCTAGTCTGACGGCACAAGGCGAATGGTGTCTTGAACTGCGATGATGTGCAGCTCATCGCCACTACGTTCAAAGGCATAGACATCGATTAAGATCCACATGATGGTATCAATGAGCTCGCTGCTGCAATCACCGCCCTGTCTGGTAGAGTTATCTATCGATAGGCGCTCATTAGAGACGTCATGTATATTTAAATCCACCAAGATACGCTCGCAGTCATCATAAAATTCGCCCTGACCACGACTAAAATCGTGCAAATCCAAAACCAATTTACTTGTCACAGGCCGATCATTGATGCTGATGACCTGCCATTTTTTTGCGATGAACTGTTCTGTGGCTCTTGTCTTGCCGATGGCGATGGCTGAGCTGGGCGATGCAGAAATGGGCTTGTTGCTTATTTTCGATTCGTCGCTACCTTTGGGCGGCTGCTCGCTGCACCCAACGAAAAATAGCACCGATACTAAAAGCACGGCGCTTTTATTTAATCTCTGAGTGGCTAGTAAATCGGTATTATATTTAAATCGCATAAAGCATCATGTAATTTTACATCCGGCTGGGCTTATACTTTGATTGTTAATCACTTTGATAAGTTTAGTATTGCGTATTTTGAGATTAAACACAATGCAAAAAGCAGGTAATTTGGTTGTATTTTTGTAGTTTAGGTATTGGCTGGCGAATTATAGTATAATAAGCACATTACTTGAACATTCTTTTCATTCACCCTTTAACATCCATTATGTTATAATGGTTCATTGCGGATTTTCCTGTATCGATCTTTCTTATGACTTATACATCAGCCAAGATAAGCAGGATTGACAATCATTCTAAGGAATACACATGCTTAGCATCTATCTACTCATTCCTTTGAGTCTCATGTTGTTTGTGGTGGCGATTTGGGCGATTTGGTACGCCGTCAAATCCAATCAATTTGAAGATCTGGACAATGCGCCAGAGCAGATCATCCTAGACGACAGACAAGAGCGTCGCAAAATCCTAAAAAAAGATTCACAAAAATAACATACCAGCTTTTGCCAGTATGGAGGTAATTATGACAGCTTCTTTATTAATCGCAGCGCTTGCCATGGGGTTTTTCGGCTCGCCGCACTGCCTAGGAATGTGTGGTGGCATCGTTGCTGCCTTTGGCATCTCAATGAAGAATCTTACGCCTGCCAAACGAAAAACGCTCATCGCCACTTATCACCTTGGCAGGCTGCTAAGCTACATGGCTCTTGGCGTACTGGCTACGATTGTTGGCAGCACGGTGATTGCGCCATTTTTAACCAATAACGCTTTGCCGCGCATTCTTTTGGGTGGAGCGCTGATTTTTGCAGCGCTGCTGATGCTTGGCGTGCCATTTCTGGCTCGTCTTGAGAAATTGGGCTTGGGTCTTTGGAATAAGCTTGCGCCCGTCCGCCAAAAAGTTCTACCAATTGATAGCATTCCTAAGGCGCTTGGCGCAGGTATATTATGGGGGCTTCTGCCATGCGGATTGGTCTATGGTGCATTGGTGATGGCTGTTAGCGTGTCAGCAGCACAGATTAGCCCACTGTCAGGGTCTGCCTTCATGCTGTTTTTTGGTCTTGGTACGCTGCCCATGCTGATCGCTACTGACACCATGATCGCATGGCTTCAAAAGACGGTTAGTAAGTTCAACTTACGTAAGTTTAGCGGCGCGCTGATGCTCATCTCTGGTCTGGCTGTTGCATTATCCCCCACCGTCATGCACATGATGCACGGACACGGCTCTCATGATTTCCATGGCCATCATGCACATGGTCATCATGCACATGGTCACATACATCATGAAGATTCTCATGATCATTCGCACATGCAGCATGACCATAGCAATCACAACCATGACCACAGCACTCATCAACATCACAACCATCAAGAACATAACCATCATTAAATTTAACAATAAAAAAATCCGCTCATCGTTGAGCGGATTTTTTAGGGTTTATAGATGTTATAGGATACCGTAAGCCACCAATGCGTTCGCTACTTGAACGAAACCTGCGACGTTAGCACCAGTCATGTAGTCCACGGCGTCTTTGGTAGTGCCGTATTTCTCAGCAGCTGCTTTTGAATTGTCGTGGATGTTTTTCATGATGTTTTGTAGTTTTTCATCAAGCTCTGCAAAAGTCTTGTATTGGCGTACTGAGTTTTGGCTCATTTCTAGGCCAGATACCGCAACACCACCAGCGTTCGCAGCTTTACCAGGTGCGTATGCTACGCCATTGTCGCGTACCACATCGATCGCTTCAGCAGTCAATGGCATGTTCGCGCCTTCTGCGACGTATTTTACGCCATGCTTAACCAAAGCTTTAGCGTTTTCAGCATCAACTTCGTTTTGGGTAGCGCAAGGTAGAGCTACTTCTGCATCGAACTGCCATGGCTTTTGACCTTCAAGCCACTCGCCGCCAAATTCTTTCACGTAGTCTGCCAATGCTTTGCCGTTGGCTTTGTGATCTTTTACCCAGTTGATTTTTTCTTGGGTGAAACCGTCGTGATCAACCAAAGTACCTTTAGAGTCAGAGAAAGTGATTACTTTACCGCCTAGGTGTAGTACTTTTTCGGCAGCGTATTGAGCCACGTTACCTGCACCTGATACTAGAACAGTCTTGCCAACTAGGTTGTCGTTGTTCACTTTTAGCATGTTGTCAAGGAAGTAAACCAAGCCATAGCCAGTCGCTTCGGTACGGATCAATGAACCACCGTGACCAACACCTTTACCAGTCAATACACCTTCAAACTCACGAGTTAAGTTCTTGTACATGGCGAACATGTAGTTCACTTCACGACCGCCAACACCGATGTCGCCTGCTGGTACATCCATGTCTTTGCCGATGTTTTTGTGTAGCTCGCGCATGAATGCGTAGCAGAAACGGCGGATTTCAGCTTCTGATTTACCTTTAGGATCGAAGTCCGAACCACCTTTAGCACCGCCCATAGGTAGGCCAGTTAGTGCGTTTTTGAAAATTTGTTCGAAGCCTAGGAATTTTAGGGTGCCTTCAGTGACAGTTGGGTGGAAGCGGATACCGCCTTTGTATGGACCGATGGCGTTGCTGAATTGAACACGCCAGCCGCGGTTGACCTCTACTTCACCTTTGTCATTTTCCCAGTTTACGCGGAAACCGATGATGCGATCAGGCTCGCACAGACGCTCAAACACGCGATACTCTTCAAACTTAGGATTGTTGGCATACACCTTATCAATGGTCAGCGCAACTTCTTTTACCGCTTGAATGAATTCTGGTTGGTGAGCGTAGTTTTTTTCTACTTTTGCGATGGCAGACTGGATGGTCATGGCAGATTCCTTAAGTTAGGTGGGTTAAAAGCGAATGGTATCAATCGATGAAATTAATCATATCAGGTGATATATTCATAAGCAAATACAATATAATAAAAAATGGTCGAAATTGCAAACATTATTCAATATTTTTTATTCATATATTATAAATTATGATATATAACACCCTATCAATCAGTTTTAACAAATATATCCTTTTATGATTTCAATCAGATGACAACCTTCACACAAAAAACACCCCTGATCGTCAGGGGTGTTTACATAAATATTCAATAAATACTCTATCACGGAGATGCACTTTCAACATGGCTAAATGTCGGCATATCAATTATGGGATTGGTTGCGTGATGGAATAGAGCCTTCTCTAACTCGGGTAAGGCGCTTTGCATCATCGCACCCACCACCATCTGCGGCTCTGATGGCTCAAACCCCATCAATGCCTCACGCTCACCAACACGGCGGCGCGCTTGGTTAAACGCGCCTGTTAGCGTGGTCTGTTCGCGCATGCTCTCAGAAAAGAACGCACGCCCAAAATAAGTCATGTCAGCATCATTACTACAGCCAAAAGACGCTCTATCGGCACGGCTTGCGGTGATGATGGCTGTGGTCGGACTTGATAAAGCCTGAATGAATGCGCCTGAATAGCAAGACGATACCACAATGACTCGCCAACGAATGCCTGATGCATCCAACGCCCCGCGCAGCCACACGGGGTCGATCGGATCGAGCGTCAATGGCGGATTGGTCATGACCAGATCGCCCAAGATACTGCCCGACTCATCCACCGCACCGTGAGAGCTGAGCGTTAAGAACAGCGCATCTTCGTCCACATCCATGCGATTGCCAACCGCCTTTAGCGTCTCAGCCAGACTCGTACGACTGGCGATCGGATATTCATCCCAAGTATGTGCGTTATTAATGAGTGATACGGAGCGATCTTTTGCACCGAATCTGGCATCGAACAGCTGCGCCGCTTGCTCGATTTCACTGGCGAATACATTTTGCTCAGCATAGCCTGCCACACCGACAAAATACCATTCATGTTTGCCTTTGACGCTCTTAGCAACACCATCCAAGCTTTGTCCCAGTAACGCTGATTGTTTATAAAACTGACGCTCAGATAGCGTTGGCGCGACATTATTTACCTTAAAAATCGGCTGGTCAGCGACGTTTCTTTGCCACACGACAAGCAGCAACACCGCACCGCCAATCATCAAAAGACGCTCCCACCACGGCCAATGCAGCTTCTTGGCGAAAATCCACAACAAAGATGCCGTCTGCCACACAAATAAAAACGTGAAAAGACCGGGCAAGATGCCATACAAAAACGACGGTAGCCACCCCTTAATGTCCAGATACTGAATGCCGCTTTGGATAAGCACCAACATGGTATCAGCAGCAAGCCATAAAATCACCGGCACAAAGAGCAGCGAATAATTCATCGTACGCTTCGCCAAGATAATGCCCGCCACCAAAATAATCACCGGCCATATCAAATAACTGATCAGCCCCTGCTCATTAAAATAGCTTCCGCCCTGCGCTGACAAATAAGCAAACAAAATATTCGCACCAAGCGCCGCCAATAAAAAAACCGCAAACTGCCCAAAGGTCGGCTTAACGGATGTAAAAGCGCGAGCATTACCGCCCAGCATTTGTAAGGCGGCTTTGATGTTTGCAATGAAATTGGCAGAGAATCTGGGCAAGGATTCGATCTTTAGGGATGATAATGGCAAAGTGAGCTCTTTTTATTGTTATGTTGTGAACAGTTATTTTCTCAAAATAGCACCCATCGCGCAAGATAAATTTATCAGCCTTTAATTCACATCAGCACTCATCAATATCAATATAAAATCTGTGATGGGGAAGTAAAGCATTTAATCGACATATTGGGTGCATAAGCTCAATATGCCGATTACGATGATATAGATGGAATTGTATTAGCCGTCACGCACTGGTGAAGTTTAAGGTCTGCATGTCCCATCTTGGTACACACGTTACAGACAAATCATCGCTCTGACCCACCTGCAATCGACAAAATCCCGCATAAGCGATCATCGCACCATTATCCGTGCACAGCTCTTTTGGGGCGTAGTGTACTTTGGCGTTTAGCTTGGCAAGCTCACGTCCCAAACTCTCTCTAAGTTCAGTATTGGCAGAGACACCGCCGGCAATGACGAGTCGCTTTAGACCTGTTTGCTTGAGCGCGCGAACGCATTTTTTGACCAAAGTATCCACAACCGCATGCTGGAAACTCGCTGCGATGTTGGCACGCACCACAGGATCTAAATCAGAGTTCGGCGTATCTTTGATAAGATTATGCACGGCCGTCTTCATGCCACTAAAAGAAAAATCAAGCCCTTTGTGCAGCATTGGGCGCGGCAGTTGATAGGCGTTCTTATCGCCACCCTCAGCCAAACGTGCAACGTTCGGCCCGCCTGGATAAGGCAGATTTAGCATCTTGGCCGCTTTATCAAAGCACTCACCCGCCGCATCATCGATGGACTCGCCTAATATTTCGTATTGTCCAACAGCATCGGCACGCACCAGCATCGTATGCCCGCCCGACACAAGCAAACACACGAAAGGAAATGCCACATCCTCGCCCAATAAAGGCGCAAGCAGATGCCCTTCCATGTGATGCACACCGATGGCAGGCACGCCAAGCCCATAAGCCAAAGCACGGCCAAACAGCGCACCCGTCATCAGCGCACCGATCAGCCCCGGCCCTTTGGTATAAGCCACCGCATCGATGTCAGATTTCTCAATGCCTGCCTCATGAAGCAACTCATTCAACAACGGAACCAGCTTGCGGATATGATCGCGGCTGGCAAGCTCGGGCACAACCCCACCATAAGTGGCGTGCAGCTCGATTTGACTGTATAGCACCTGTGCAAGCACCCCGCCACGACCGTCATTCATCTGACTGTCATAGATGGCAAGCCCTGTCTCGTCACAGGAAGTCTCTAAGCCTAATACTTTCATAAGTCTCTTTGTTTTACAATTTTGATTATTATAGCATTTTTCTGGATGATTTTTGATAACAGCGAAATAAACAAAACCACCCAAAAGGCGGCTTATTTATCAAGAAATAACTATTGGCAAACAGCGCGAACGATGTCTTCTGTCATCGGCGTCTGACCCCAATTCGGTGATTGACTAAAATCCGATTGTAATTTACTTTGACAATCTACCAAGATCGGTGCATGATGTGCCGCCATTCGCCGTTCAAAAAAATACAGGTTCGCACGCTTAACATTGCCAGCTTCGGCGTTCTCGCTAGGCTCGACTGCAACGAAGTGCAAGATTGGCGCGCGAAAATATGACCACGGCTTGTAAAATGCAGGATCGGCATGGGTTGCCACCACACTCACACCATCAGGCAGACGGCTCCTGGTATGATCGAACCAAGTATATTCGCTATAAATCTGAAAACCAAGCATTCCAAGTCCAGCCGCAGCAGGTACAATCCAACGTGGTAGCTTTTTAAATAGCAGCCTAAAAGACAGCGCAATCCCTGCCGCCATAAATCCTGCCAAAATGGTCGCAATCAATTCCCAAAACATTCAACAATCCTTTTGTTATAATCATTAAACAAAATCAGGCTAACTATATCATAAAGGCATCGCATTTTATAGTTAAATTTCGCATTTTATTCATATAAATTTCTTTTATTATCAATTACTTAAAAATAAAAAAAATGCAGACACTAGGTCTGCATTTTTGTTAGATTGACGATTAGTGATCGATTGCTGCGCCTGCACCCTTTGGATAGCGTACGCTTTCAACCAGATCTTGGATCTCTTGTGGTGGTGGCGCAGTCATGTAAGATACTGCAAACGCTACCACGAAGTTGATCAGAGCGCCGATCGGACCGAAGCCTAGCGGGCTAATACCCATGATCCAGCCTGATACGTCATCAGCAAGCATGTTCGTACCTGGGATGAAGAACCAGCCTTTGAACAAGAAGATGTACACACAAGTTACGATCAAGCCTGCAAGCATACCAGCTACCGCGCCTTTGTTGTTGATGCGTTTTGAGAAGATACCCATCATCAAGGCAGGGAACAGAGACGAACCTGCGATACCGAATGCCAAGGCGACTGTCTGTGCAGCGAAACCAGGAGGGTTCATGCCAAGCCAAGTTGCAATGGCGATCGCAACAATCATCGAAACACGAGCCGCTGTCAATTCACCTTTATCGGAAATCTCAGGTTTCAAGATTTTCTTGATCAAGTCATGCGAGATGGCTGATGAGATGGCCAGTAGCAAGCCTGCAGCGGTAGATAGTGCTGCCGCGATACCACCTGCAGCGATTAGACCAATAACCCAAGGTGGCAGGTTGGCAATCTCAGGGTTAGCCAAGACCATGATGTCATTGTTTACATCCAGTTCGTTGCCTTGTAAACCTTGCTGAGCGGCGGCAGCGTTGAACGCTTCGTCTTTTGACTTGTCATTGTAGTAGTTGATCTTACCATCACCGTTTTTGTCTTCGAATTTTAGAAGGCCAGTTTGTTCCCAGTTCTTCATCCATTCTGGACGTGCTTCATAATCAATCGGTGCAGAAGTTGTGCCATTTGGATACACAGTATCAACCAGGTTCATGCGAGACATCGTACCTACTGCAGGTGCTGCAGTGTATAGCAATGCGATGAATACCAGTGTCCAACCTGCTGATGAACGCGCATCAGATACCTTATTAACCGTGAAGAAACGGATGATAACGTGAGGCAGACCTGCAGTACCAATCATTAGCGACAAGGTTAATAAGAACATGTTTAGCTTATCAGGAACATCAGCAGTATAAGCTGCAAACCCCAGATCAGTAATCAAGCTATCAAGCTTAGATAGCATGGTTGCGCCACTTTCTAGATCAGTACCGAACAGGCCTAACTGCGGGATTGGGTTGCCAGTGATGTTCATTGAGATGAAGATTGCAGGAATGATATACGCAATCATCAATACCACATACTGAGCTACCTGAGTATAGGTAATGCCCTTCATGCCGCCTAGTACCGCATAGAACAGTACCACGACTGCTGCGATGATCAGACCTGTATTCTTATCAACTTCCAAAAAGCGAGAGAAAGCCACGCCCGCCCCTGTCATCTGTCCGATAACATAAGTGGTACATGCCAAAATCAAACACACAACAGCGATCAGACGCGCACTCTTAGAGTAGAAGCGATCGCCGATGAAGTCAGGCACGGTGAACTTACCGAACTTACGCAGATAAGGAGCTAGCAATAACGCCAGTAGTACGAAACCACCTGTCCAGCCCATTAGATAAGCAGACGCCGCATAGCCACCCATGGCGATCATACCTGCCATCGAGATGAATGACGCCGCGCTCATCCAGTCCGCACCTGTAGCCATGCCGTTGACGACAGGGTGAACACCGCCGCCTGCAACGTAGAATTCTTTGGTCGAGCCTGCACGCGCCCAAATCGCGATACCGAAGTACAGCAGGAACGATGCGCCAACAAAAATTAGGTTAATTGCAAATTGACTCATGGCTTACTCCTCCTCTACGCCGTATTCTTTATCAAGGCGATTCATGCGCCAAGCATAGAAGAAAATGAGTGCGACAAAGGTAAGAATAGCGCCTTGCTGACCAAAAAATAGTCCAAGGTCTGTACCCATGAAAGTGATGCCCATTAATGCAGGGCGAAGAAGAACGGCGAAACCGAGCGAGCAGACTGCCCACACGATCAAACAACCAATAATAATACGAACGTTGGCTTTCCAGTAGCCAGAGACGTCTTTATCTGTACCATGTGACATGGCGACCTCCTTGTAAATTGCATAAGCAATTTTAAAATACTTCCTTAATAAAATCCTTTTAAGACTTTAATGTCCTAAAAATCTACCACTCAAAATCTTATTAAGAAAGCAGACCTAGTTATTAAAATTCCATAACATCCAGCCGATACGCAAGAGATTTACTCATACAAATCAGCCAGTGAATCGCATAATAGCATAATTTTTTAGCTTTTCAAGTACTTTTGCAAAAATTTTAGAATTTTTTTTAACTTATTTGCAACAATATAGCAACCTAAATTGCAAACTTAAACCACTTGTCAAAAGACCTTTCCACTCCACCGCTTTTATGCTACTCTACACACTCATCATGGAGTTTTTAAATGGATTTGCATCAGCTAAGCGCCTTTATGCACATTGCCCAGACGGGCAATTTTAGCCAATCTGCCAAAGCCCTAAATATGTCGCAGCCGACCCTTTCTCGGCACATTGCCCAGCTTGAGCAGGCATTGGGGCAGACGCTCATTCATCGCACGCACCGTCCAATGACGCTCACGCCAGCAGGGACTTTCTTTTATCAGCACGCCCAAAAAAGCGTCAATGAATTAAACGAACTCATCACCCTTACCCAAAACTTTGGCAAATCGCCCACAGATACGCTCACGATTGGGTTTGTGGCATCTATCTTGTATGGGCTTTTGCCTGATGTGATTGGCGAATTAAAAAGCAAATTGCCAAATCTTACCATCAAACTTTTGGAAGTTGGCTCAAATGAACAGCCCACCGCTCTTAAAGCAGGACAGATTGATGTGGGCTTTGGGCGACTTATGTCGTCTGATGCATTCATTCGCCAGACTTTTTTAAGGCACGAAAAGCTGATGGTCGCTTTGCCTTGCCAGCATAAACTTGCGACCAAAAAGTCGTTGTCTTTTTCGGTATTGGCTGATGAAATGCTGATTTTGTATCATCGCACACCCTTGATTCTTGGCGAAGGAAAGACGCTAGATCCCCTACTTCGTCTATTTCACGAACGCCATCTTTATCCGACACACACCCAAAAAGCCAGCGACATTCAGATTGCCTTAGGCTTAGTATCAGCAGGCGAGGGCATTACGCTTGTGCCGATGAGCCTAAAAGGCGTGCGTCGTGAGCAGATCGCCTATGTGCCGCTAGAATCGCCTGATGCGACTTTTCCGATTTATCTAAATACGCTTAACAATACAGAACAGCTCAACCCCAACATTCACGCCTTGCTTGATGCCACTTATGCGGTGTATCAAGCCAAAAACATTGAACATCAGCCATACTCCGCCAATTTGTAACTAAATATTTCAAAAATATCGCCCATCATTGATATTTTGCATATATTTTGGCGAAATTATCCAAAAATTGACGATAAGTATTCACTTTTTGAATACTTATCTTTTTGGCAATGGTTTGACGATTTTATACAAAGATTTGACTATGGCGTTTAGTTAAAATTGCCGTTATACTAAAAATTAATCAATCAGTTTACCTTCATTCACTCACAGCCAACTTAAGGATAATAGCAATGAGTATTTCAGCAGGTCGCCGTTTTCGTGATGCCATCAATAGCGAAAAAGCAAACGGTCGCCCCCTTCAAATCGTCGGCACAATCAATGCCTATACTGCCATGATGGCAACAGAGGTAGGATACAAAGCCATTTATTTATCTGGTGGCGGTGTTGCCAATGCGTCTTTTGGTTTGCCTGATTTAGGTATGACCAGTCTAAATGATGTTTTGACTGACGCTACACGCATTACCAATGCTGTGGACACGCCACTTTTGGTGGATATTGACACAGGTTGGGGAGGTGCATTCAACATCGCTCAAACCATTAAACAAATGCAAAAAGCAGGGGTTGCTGCCGTGCATATTGAAGATCAAGTCGCTCAAAAGCGTTGTGGGCATAGACCAAATAAGGAAATTGTTAGCACTGCTGAAATGGTGGATAGAATCAAAGCCGCCCTAGATGCCAAGACTGACCCTGATTTTGTGGTGATGGCTCGCACTGATGCCTTAGCGGTAGAGGGCTTAGACGCTGCTGTCGAGCGGGCGGTCGCCTTTGCCGAAGCAGGTGCTGATATGATTTTTGCCGAAGCGCTTACCGATATTGAGCAGTATCGTAAATTTACCGATGTATTAGACATTCCTGTTTTGGCAAATATGACAGAGTTTGGACAAACTGACTTATACACCACCGAGCAGTTATTTAATGTCGGTGTCGATATGGTGCTTTATCCGCTCTCGGCATTCCGTGCAATGAATAAAGCTGCACTCAATGTGTATCAAACGCTAAAAGATGATGGCGTACAAACAGCTGTATTGGATACGATGCAAACGCGTATGGAATTGTACGATTTTCTCAATTATCACGCTTTTGAACAAAAGCTAGATGAATTGTTTAAAAAAGGCAAATAATCATCGGCTCAGTCCAAAAAATCACACGCCAGCATCAGCCTAATTTGCCAATGCCAGCACAATCAAAAAACCACTGTCAAACAAAAGGAGTTTATCATGACAGACGCTCAAACCCTACCACAAATCCCCAACTTTAAGCCCAAAAAATCAGTCGCCCTAAGCGGACAAATTGCAGGCAATACCGCCCTTTGTACGGTTGGTAAATCGGGCAATGATTTGCATTATCGTGGTTATGATATTTTGGATTTGGCGAATAACTGCGAATATGAAGAAATCGCTCATCTTTTAATTCACGGACATTTGCCAAACCGCTATGAGTTAATTGCCTATAAGCAAAAATTAAAATCAATGCGTGGTTTGCCAATTCGTGTGATTGAAGTCCTAGAAAGTCTGCCCGCCCACACGCACCCAATGGATGTGATGCGTACAGGCGTATCAATGCTTGGCTGTGTGCATCCAGAACGAGAAAGCCAGCCTGCATCAGAAGCGCGTGACATCGCTGATAAGCTCATCGCAAGCTTGGGCTCTATCCTGCTCTATTGGTATCAATACAGCCACAACGGCAAACGCATCTTAGTAGAGAGCGAAGAAGACTCCATCGGTGGGCATTTCTTGCACCTACTGCACGGCAAGCGTCCCTCCGACAGCCACATCAAAGCGATGCACATCAGCCTAATCCTGTATGCCGAGCATGAGTTTAATGCATCCACCTTTACCAGCCGTGTCATTGCTGGTACGGGCTCGGACATCTATTCGTGCATCACAGGCTCTATCGGAGCATTAAAAGGTCCTAAGCACGGCGGTGCTAACGAAGTAGCTTATGACATCCAAAAACGCTATCGCAATGCTGATGAAGCCGAAGCCGATATTAAAGAACGTATCGCCAAAAAAGAAATTATTATTGGCTTTGGACACCCTGTCTATACCATCTCTGACCCCCGTAATGTGGTGATTAAACAAGTCGCCAAAGATTTATCGGAAGAAACAGGCGATATGCGACTCTTTGATATTGCCGAGCGATTAGAATCGGTAATGTGGGACGAGAAAAAAATGTTTCCGAATTTGGATTGGTTCTCTGCGGTGTCTTATCAAAAAATGGGTGTGCCAACGGCAATGTTTACCCCGCTTTTTGTAATGGCTCGATGTGCAGGTTGGTCAGCTCATATCCTAGAACAGAGAGCGGACGGTAAAATTATCCGCCCAAGTGCCAATTATACTGGCCCTGAGAATTTGGCGTTTGTACCGATGAATGAACGGTAATTAAATAAAACAAGGGCATATTTTATAGGTAAAATGTGCCTTTGTTTTTTAAAAATTTTTTAATAGGGTATTTTTATGAACTTTCATAAAGCAATTGTCTTAATTTTATTCTTATTCCCTAATTTTGCCTTTTCTCAAAATTGGATGCAATTACCAGCAGAATATCCAGATGAAAAAGCAATTTATATTGATACAGACAATATTAAAAAGAGCAATCCAAATCAAGTAATTTATAATTTAAAAAGGGATTACAATAGCCCACAACAATTTGACGAACATCAGCAATACCATTCTCAAATTTTAACCATTAAAGTAAATTGCAAAACTAAAAAAATTGCCGTTTTGCAAGTAAACTTCTACGATAAAAATAATTTAGTCATTTACCAACATCAAACCAAAAAAGCAGTATGGCAAGACATTGGCAAAGAACCCGCCATCAATGCACGCTTTAATTTTGTTTGCAATTATGGCAAATCGTCGTAGGTTGAGTTAGCAATAGCGTAACCCAACATTTAAAATCTGTCATTTAATTTTTTAGGGCGAATTGCAATTCGCCCCCACCCAAAACCCAAAATAGCGTTTATTATTTAATTTTTCACAGCCAAAGAAAAGGAAACTTAGCAATGAAAAACTACCGTAAACCCCTACCAAACACCGAGCTACATTATTTTGATGTAGAACAAGCGATTAACGACATTCGCCCTAATGCTTATGAACGCTTGTCCTACACCGCCAAAGTGCTTGCCGAACAGCTGGTGCGAAATTGCAATGATGACCCAAAACTCTCCGAGTATTTAGCACAGCTTACCGACAACAAACAAGAACTTGATTTTCCTTGGTATCCTGCACGAGTGGTGTGCCACGACATTTTGGGACAGACCGCCCTTGTGGATTTGGCGGGACTTCGTGATGCCATCGCTATGCAAGGGGGCGACCCATCAAAGGTCAATCCTGTGGTACAAACTCAGCTCATCGTAGACCATTCTTTGGCGGTGGAACACGGGGGCGATGACCCTGACGCTTTTGCCAAAAACCGTGCCATTGAAGACCGCCGAAACGATGACCGCTTTGACTTTATCAACTGGACAAAAACCGCCTTTCTTAATGTCGATGTTATCCCTGCTGGCAACGGCATTATGCACCAAATCAACCTTGAAAAAATGTCGCCTGTGGTGCAAGTTAAAGACGGCGTCGCTTTCCCTGATACCTGTGTCGGCACGGACAGCCACACACCGCATACCGATGCGTTGGGCGTGATTTCGGTGGGCGTGGGGGGACTTGAAGCCGAATGCGTGATGCTTGGACAGCCGTCAATGATGCGTACGCCTGACATTGTGGGCGTGCATTTGACAGGCAAAAGACAGGCAGGGATTAGTGCGACTGACATTGTGCTTGCTTTGACCGAGTTTTTGCGAGGCAAGCGGGTGGTGGGGGCGTATTTGGAGTTTTTCGGGGAAGGGGCGAGCAGTTTGTCGGTGGGCGACAGAGCGACCATTGCCAACATGACCCCAGAATATGGGGCAACCGCAGGGCTGTTTTATATTGACCAAAACACGCTGGACTATCTGACCTTGACAGGGCGAGAGAGCGAGCAGGTAAAATTGGTGGAAAATTATGCCAAAACCGTTGGGCTATGGGCGGATAAAATGACGAATGTCCAATATCCACGAGTGTTAGAATTTGATTTATCAAGCGTAACTCGTAACATCGCAGGTCCATCTAACCCACACGCAAGGGTGGCAACGGCGGATTTAAAGGTAAAAGGCATTGCAGGGGTGGTAGAAAATCTTAACGATGGACTAATGCCTGACGGAGCGGTGATTATCGCAGCGATTACCAGCTGTACCAACACTTCCAACCCAAGAAATACCGTGGCGGCAGGACTGCTTGCCAAAAAAGCCAACACACTGGGGCTAACTCGTAAACCGTGGGTGAAGTCGTCCTTTGCCCCGGGGTCTAAGGTTGCTCGCCTTTATTTAGAAGAAGCAGGGCTTTTGTCCGAACTTGAAAAATTGGGCTTTGGCATTGTTGGCTTTGCCTGCACCACTTGTAATGGCATGAGCGGGGCATTGCGACCTGAGATTCAGCAAGAAATCATTGAACGAGACCTATATGTCACAGCCGTCCTGTCTGGCAATCGCAACTTTGACGGACGCATTCACCCTTATGCCAAGCAAGCCTTTTTGGCAAGTCCGCCGTTAGTGGTGGCGTATGCAATTGCAGGAACGATTCGTTTTGACATTGAAAATGAGCCACTTGGCAATGACCAAAATGGCGAGCCGATTTATCTAAAAGACATTTATCCAAGTGATGATGAAATTGATGATATTGTGGCAAGATGCGTAAAACCCGAGCAGTTTCGTGAAATTTATATCCCAATGTTTGATTTGGATAAATCGCAAAAAGCAAACAGTCCGCTTTATGAGTGGCGTGAAAAATCCACTTATATTCGCCGTCCGCCCTATTGGGAAGGAGCATTGGCAAAAGAATGTGAACTTAAAGACTTACGACCGCTTGCCATTTTGCCTGATAATATTACCACCGACCATTTGTCGCCGTCCAATGCCATTGTCAAAAATTCGGCGGCGGGCGAATATCTTGCCAAAATGGGCGTGCCAGAAGAAGATTTTAATAGCTATGCCACCCACCGAGGCGACCATTTGACCGCACAACGGGCGACTTTAGCAAATCCGAAACTCTTTAATGAAATGGTCAAAAACGCTGACGGCACAACCCGTCAAGGCTCGCTCGCTAGGATTGAACCAGACGGCACGGTTGTGCGAATGTGGGAGGCGATTGAGACTTATATGGAGCGGGGTCAGCCCTTAATCATCATCGCAGGGGCGGATTATGGGCAGGGGTCAAGTAGGGACTGGGCGGCAAAAGGCGTGCGACTGGCTGGCGTGGAAGTGATTGTGGCAGAAGGCTTTGAACGCATTCACCGCACCAACCTTGTGGGAATGGGCGTGTTGCCACTGCAATTTATAAATGGTCAAAATCGCCATACGCTTAAATTGGACGGTACGGAAATTTATGCGGTACAAGGGGAAATCTCGGCTCGTTGTGAATTGGAGCTTGTCATTGAACGCAAAAATGGCGATGTGGAAAGCGTGCCTGTGTTATGTCGCCTAGATAGCGATAGCGATGTGAGAACTTATAAGTCGGGGGGCGTGCTTAGGGAGTTTGCGAGTAAATTTTTAGGTAGCTAAAAATTTATAAATCGTATAAGGACAAGGCAATTTTGTGGTAGGATTGTCTTGTTGTTTTTATCTTACAGGAGTTTTTTATGTTTGGTTGGTTCAAGAAAAAGAAACCCAAAACAGCCTTTGATGTTTTTGTAGAGGCTATATATGGTGAAAATCCGCCAAAGCTATCAGCCAATTTTGAACAATCTGCAAAAACAGCTTATAGTGTATTACTCAATGGGAAAGCAGAGTTAAAAGTTGTTCGTGCGGAATGTGCGGAACTTTATTCATCTGGCATTCCTTATAATACTTATGATTTAGCACTTAGTACAGCCCTAAAATTCTATATGAATTTTAGGGAAGAATATAATTTGGATTTTACCGACCAATTGCAAGCAAGAATGGCGATGCTTGAATGGATACAGGAGAAAAAATGCAATCCTATTATTGCTAATACTTTTGAAGATAAGTTGTATAACATCTACAAAGAACCACTTTACAAGCCAAGCAATGAACCTAAAAAGCAGACACCAAAAGAAATTTTTGATGATATTATAAATGGAAAAAATACTACTTTTTTTAAGATAGGTAGCCGAGCATTTCCACATGCACCCAGAACACAAGATGAGTTAAATGAAGTAATCGGCTTTATTGTTAAAGACTTGTGGGGCTTAATTCCAACCTATGAGCATTTGTATCAATTTGTAATGTGTGAGATTGAGGGTGCTAGCATGTCCGACAATGAAACAGCTCAACAACTTGTTCAAATGAGTGGATTTCCTCCCAGTGAATATAAAAATGCACTTATAGGCTCAGAGTTAATGGATGAGGATGATAGCGCAACCCATTTTTTAAATGCGGAAATCTTTTTAGACTTGCTAGCACATTTCAACCGTCAAGAAGTTGTTTTTATCAGGTGCTTGATTATGATGAGTTTTATCAATGAATATAGGGAGCAAATTGATGAGGCAAGGAATATATTTAGCTAAGCGTTAAATCCCAACCTATAAAAACATCATCTTATTTTTTTATTGACCACGAAGATACAATGAAACGATTTGAAATACAACCCATTAAAAGCTGGTACATAGACAAAAATACCTCTCAGTGGCAAAAAGGGAGATTTTTATCCCGACCGGTTAAAGCATTTTTCCATAACGATTACCATGCTGGAAGCCCTCAATTTAGAACCCAATTCGGTACAGTGGAAAATATTATTACCACTCTTAAAAATCAGTTTGAAGACACCAATATTATTACTTTAGAAAGGGTTAGTAACCTTTTCATCAGCATCCTACAAACAGATTTACCAAAAATACTATCAAAAGTTGAAAAACAGCGTCTAACTGTATGTGTTGTACCAAGAGCAAAACGACAAGATTTTTATCAACCAAATCAATTACTATTTAAATCATCTGTTAAGCAAGCAGTTTCCACGCTTAATAATTTTGATGATGGTACAGATTTCATTCTAAGACATACCAATACCAGAACTACACATTTGGATAGGTCTGGATATGGTGGTGATGGAGATTTGCCTTATCCAAATATCACGAAAGACACTTGCCATATTTCAAATGCTGTTAATGGTAGAGATATTTTACTTATTGATGATTTATATACAGAGTCAGTAAATATTGATGAAGATTGCTTACAAGCACTCTTAGATAACGGTGCAAATAGTGTTTACTTTTATTCCTTGGGTAGAACAAAAGCACAAAATATTTATAATGATAATAATATGTTTAAATTATTTAATAATACATTGAAAGAAACATTTTTGCTTGCGTCGCAAGGTTATCATTTAGAACAGATGGCACAATCTCGTGGAGTTACTCAATCTACGATTGTTTTAAATATTATAGATATTTCCAATATCCTAGGTTCAGATTTTGCACTACCCTATAAGCCAAGTGATGAAATTGTATATACTGTAAAAAATTCTGTTAACAAAATTGGCTCCGATAGGCGTTTAAAGCCAATTTACGAAGATTTAAATGGTCAAGTTTCTTATGATGAAATAAGATTATCACTACTTTTTATTGATGAGATGTAATATGAAATATTCAGATAATGCTCTTAATATCATTACCTTAAAATCCTATAAGGGTATTGGTAATGCTTGGATAGTCAAAAATATTGTTGGCAAAAAAAATGTTGATGATATAGTTAATTTATTAAATTCTAAATCAAAACAGTCTTTTGTTGTTACAACTGAACATTTTGAAGCAGAAAAAAATAAAATTAAAGATAAAATTGATGCCTTAGGGAATTTTTGTGATGGTTTTATTGCTTTGGGAGATTTAAATTTCCCAAGATATCGAGGTAATGTTAAAGAAAGTGATCAACCCGTTTATTTATTTTATAAAGGTAATTTGAGTTTATTAGATGATGAAAATAAAAACATCACTGTAATTGGATTATTGAATCCAAGTACAGAAATAGAGGAAAGAGAGAAAAAATTAGTATCAGAAATCACGAAAAGAGAAATAACGATTGTAAGCGGCTTAGCCTTTGGGTGCGACAGTATAGCACATAGACAGGCTTTGATTGGTGGAAATACAGTTGCCATATTGCCTAGCCCATTAAATAACATTCTACCAGCGAAAAATAGGGAGCTGGCTTATGAAATTGTTGATAATGGCGGACTTCTTATCACAGAATATTACGAAATTCACCAATCTGCAATGGAATTAAACACCAGATACAAAGACAGAGACCGCTTACAAGCCTTATTTAGTGATGCTGTTATTTTGGTTGCAAGCTATGCAAAAAACTCTGCTACGATTTGGAATATTACCAATCAAAAACTAGATAGCGGGGCAAGATTAGCAATGGAGTTTGCGGGAAATTATCAAATTCCACGAGCCATTATGTATAATCACGATGTTGATTATCAAGACCCAATGTTTGATTTAAATAGAGAGTTGTTAGCAACAAATAGTGTATCCATATTAACTCCAAAAGTTTTGGACAACTTAGTTTCTGAAATACATCACAAAAAGACATACGTCATTCATCAAGCAAGGCTTTTTTAATATTATTAAAGGACTAAAACAATGCAAACCCCAATCCTAGCCACTTATATGCGTGGTGGCACATCAAAAGGCATATTTTTTAATTTGGCGGATTTGCCAAAGCTTTGCCAAGTGGCGGGAGCTACACGAGACGCATTTTTGCTCCGTATTGTGGGCAGTCCAGACCCCTACGGCAAGCAGATTGACGGACTGGGCAACGGCTCATCAAGCACCTCCAAAGTCGTCGTCATCTCGCCAGCAATGGACGGCACGCACGATGTCAATTATCTTTTTGGGCAGGTCGCCATTGACAAGGCGATGATTGACTGGTCGGGCAACTGTGGCAATTTGACAGGGGCGGTAGGCAGTTTTGCGATTTTTAATGGACTTGTAAGTAAGGATAAAATCCCAGAAAACGGCATTTGCACCATCAAAATTTACCAACAAAATATCGGCAAAACCATCATCGCCTATGTGCCAATCAAAGACGGGCAGGTGGTGGAAACGGGCGATTTTAAATTGGACGGCGTCGCTTTTCCAGCGAGCGAAATCAAGATTGAATTTATTGACCCTGTGGACGACACGGGCGAGATGTTCCCTACGGGTAATTTAAAAGACACTTTGTCCGTGCCTGATGTGGGCGAGTTTACCGTTACGATGATTAACGCAGGCATTCCCACGATATTTTTGCACGCAAGCGATTTGGGCTTTACAGGCACAGAAAAGCAAGCGGACATCAATTCAAACAGTGAAATCCTAGCCAAATTAGAAAAAATCCGTGCTTACGGTGCGGTCAAAATGGGCTTGATTGACGATGTGGAGCAAGCCCAAAGCCGTCAGCACACGCCCAAAATCGCTTGGGTTGCACCGCCTACCGATTATGTCGCATCTAGCAGCAAAACGGTCAAAGCCGATGACATTGACCTACTTGTGCGGGCGATGAGTATGGGACAACTACACCACGCTATGATGGGAACGGCAAGCGTGGCGATTGGCACGGCAGGCACGATAGTCGGCACGCTGGTTAATGACGTGGCAGGCGGTCAAGAGCTTACCGAAGTGTGTTTTGGACACCCGTCAGGGACGCTCACGGTGGGTGGACAGTCTGAATGTGTGGGTGGCAAATGGGTCGCCCGTAAAGCATCTATGAGTCGCAGTGCAAGACGACTGATGGTGGGGCAAGTGTTTGTGCCTGAGGATAGTTTTTAACGCCCTACTCTTTCATATCATAAATAAACCCCTGCATGATACAGGGGTTTATTTATGCTTAATTAAAATCCGCACGCTTTATCAGGTGTTGCGGTGTAGAAAATCTGGAACGCGCTGTTCGCACCTGTTGTGACTTTTTTGCCGTCGATGGTCGCTGTCGCCACAAAGTCAATACCGCCACCAGCATTCTCTCCTGATGCGAAGTTTGGTAACGTCAAAGAGCGGAGGGTGACTTTTTTATCATTGACTGCCACGTCTGGCTTGGTAAGCTTCTGACCACGATCTTTGAAAGTCTTACCTTCTGTCAATGGCGCATTAAAATCATCATAAATAATATCCAGACCCAACAATACAGCAGCATCTAGCGCCGCTTTACCCTTCACGACAGGAATGCCAATCAAAGCCTTGCTGCCGCGATGCACCATGTTGTTATCGATGATTCTGCCATCTTGTAGGGTGCGCGCTTCGGCGGCGATGGATGTAGTGCGGTTCATAACCATGATCTTATAGCCAGCAACTGCCTTATCTGCCTTGCCATCAAAAATATCCGCCACCAATTCAGGTGCATCACCCTTCGCATTTACAAGCAGGCGCGCTGATGTCTCGCGGATCGGATAGATGACATAGTCAATCTGCATCTCGCGCTCGTTGGCATACTTTGAATGTGTGCTGTCAATGCAGCTTTGAACGGCAGTAACAGGCTTGACGGCTGTGATGTCTGCTGCTTTTACATTATTGCAGCCTGTCATCACTAATGATGCGGTCATCGCTGCCGCCAAACCAGCTAACTTCATAGAGTTCTTCATGGATTCGTCCTTATGTCGAGTGCTGGTTTTGTAACGCCCTGTCATGGTACATGGTTAGATTAAGTCACGGATGTGACAATTGGTTAAGATTATATATCAAATAATAACTATTATCAAACTCAATTGTAAAAGTTCAACCCTTTTTATTGCATTCATCGCAGACAAACGCCACTGATTGTTCTTGCGATTCTGCTCACGGCGAAATTGATTAAAGATAAGATTTTAATTATTATGAAGAATCCCGACACAGCCAGCTGATTTATTTACCTTCCTAATGGCATTTTAGATTCATGTTTCGCCCAAGACATTTCAAATAAATATATAAAAATCAGTTATTTATATTAAATTTTGCTTAGTATAATTTTGGTAATATACGAACACAATACTGGCATTTTTGTGATAACGTGGTAAAATGGTAAGTTACATAAAAAGCGTGCTTATCAGTTAGGACAAGCTGTCGCACTCAAACCACATAAAGAATGCTATGACCCAAACCACCCAAAATAAGACCGTAAGCGCCTCGATACTATCTGTGATCCTGCGCTGTTTGGTTGCCATTATTGCCTTATTATTGATTTTGGTGCTCGCCTTTCCGATTGGATTTTATGGCATGGCGATGTATCTTGAGCCGACCCTACCTGACGTCAAGAACATCGATAATAACAAATTTGAGATGCCGCTGCAGATTTATACCGCAGACAATCAGCTCATCGGTCAGTACGGCAACCGCCTTGCCATTCCCGTAACTTATGATCAGATTCCCAAAAAAATGATCGGCGCATTCTTATCAGCAGAAGATTCTAGTTTTTTTGAGCATAGTGGCATCAGCGTTAAAGGCATCGGTCGTGCCATGACCGAAATCGTAACCAATGACGACACCCAAACTGGTGGCTCAACCATCACCATGCAGGTCGCCAAGAACTACTTTTTGAGCTCTGAGCGAACACTTGATCGTAAGCTTACCGAGCTGTTCGTCGCCCGCAAAATCGAAAACGAAATGACCAAGGATGAAATCTTAACACTGTACGTGAACAAGATTTATCTGGGCGAAGGTGCGTATGGTATCGCGGCGGCGGCACGTCGTTATTTTAGTAAGACGCTAGATAAGCTTACCGTGGCTGAGATGGCGATGATCGCAGGTCTACCAAAAGCCCCTTCTGCCTACAACCCTGTCGTAAATCCTGAGCGCGCCCTAACCCGACGCAACTGGATCATCGGTCGCCTACTAAAAGAAGGTCACATCAGTCAAGCTGAGCATGACGAAGCGATCAATGCACCGATCGGGCTTAATATTTACCAAGAAAAACTCGACATGAACATGCCATATCTGGCAGAGATGGCACGAAGCACCTTGGTTGATAAATACGGCGAGCAAGTCATTGACAGCGGTTGGCGCGTACAATTAACCGTCCATAGTAGAGAGCAGATCGCTGCTGAGAATGCCCTAATATCAGGTCTAAAAAGCTATACTGCGCGCCACGGCTGGCGCGGCGTGGAAGCTGAATCTGGCGACCTAAGCAAGCTCAAGAACTACGATAACATGTATCCTGCCGAAGTTACCAAGGTTAATACCAGTAGCTTTGAAGCAAAATTACAATCAGGCGACACCATCACCATTCCTTGGTCAGGCATGAGCTGGGCGCGTCGCTATTACAGCGAAGACCGCGTGGGTGGCGGGTTTAGTAACGCTCATCAGATAGTAAAAGTTGGCAACATCGTTCGCGTCTCACCACTCAACGAACAAAAAACCGCTTGGCGCATGGTGCAAGTACCCTCTGTTCAAGGTGCATTGGTGTCGGTTCATCCTGACAATGGTGCGATTCGCGCGCTTGTGGGTGGTTTTAACTTTAACCAAAGTAAATTCAACCGCGCCACTCAAGGCTATCGTCAGCCAGGCTCCATCATCAAACCACTCATCTATGCGGCTGCACTGGAGTCGGGCAAATACACCCCGAACAGCCTCGTCTCTGATGCCGCGATTCGTGTCGGAGAATGGCAGCCGAAGAACGCTGACGGCAGATACACAGGCGACATGACTGTCCGCCGTGCTCTGGCGCTGTCGCGTAACACACCTTCAATTCGCCTACTACGCTCAACAGGCATTGACAATGCGCGCCAAACTCTAGATATGTTTGGACTGGAGAAAGAACGCCTACCTGCAACACTTGCACTCGCTTTGGGCGCTGCTGATGCCACACCACTACAGATGGCGATAGGCTTTGCTGCCTTGATTAACGGCGGCCACCGCGTTCAGCCTTATTTTATTGAACGTATTTATGACTTTAATAATCAGGCAATTTTCCAAGCCAATCCTGTACAGGCGTGCGCGCTTTGTTTTAATGAAGATCTGAGCAAATTAAACGAAAATCTTGCCAAATCATACGCTGAACAAACAGACACCAAAACTAATGGATCAAAATCAAACGCTGAGCAAGACACTCCAGCTGACAGCACTCTAAATGCGACCGCAGAGCATGACCGCCTAAAACCTGCTGCGCCTGCCAGCTATGTCAGCGCCACACAGGCACCGCGTGTCATCAGCCAAAAGACCTCTCATGCGATGGCAGGCATGCTACGTGAAGTCATCACAAGCGGTACAGCTCGTAAGGCATTGGCACTTGATCGTTCGGATGTAGGCGGTAAGACGGGTACGACCAACCAAGCCAAAGATGCTTGGTTTGCAGGCGTGCATCCTACCAGTGCAACCATTGTTTGGGTGGGCTTTGATAACCCTGCACCGCTGGGTGCCAAAGAATACGGTGGCGTGGCTGCGTTGCCGATTTGGGTGGATTTCAGCCGTCATCAGCTGCGTGACACACCTGTAAGATGGGTATCTGATGAAGACCGCTCCAAAGCTGTCAAATTAAAGCGGTAAGTCATCAGCATCACCGATGACAACCAAACCCAAAAACCTGCCGCTAATTAACCCAATAAAAAAGAGATGAATCACCTCATCTCTTTTTGTTTTTAATATACTAATCTTCTAGTATCCAAGCATAGCCTGCTTTGTAATCAGGAAACGTCAGCCAATCTCTAGGCACATTGGATAAGATGCGTTTGCCCGTTGTTGAAGCGTCGATGACGGCTGGCTGAGCAATATCAAGCGCTTGGCAAATAAACGTCATCACACACAAGCTACTCACAGGCAAAAGGTCTGTCATAAGATACATGCTCTTCGGTGCGTCACATGTCATGATGCGCGCCAGTATTGTCATCAGATCGATATCCATGATTCGATTTGTGTAATGCTCGCTTGGCGCACCATTGACGTGAGCCTTTTTAGCAAGCTCAATCATGCGCCGCCTTGATTTGCCATAGATGCCACTGGGGCGTACGATGACTGATTTATCAACATAGGCGTTCTTTATTACTCGCTCAGCATCATATAACACCTGCGCGGTGGACGAAGCCGGCTTGGCTGGTGAGCACTCATCGATCCACTCTCCTGCGTTCTCACCATAGACAGACGCGGATGACACGAATAGCACCTGTTGAATGCTGGGCAGTCTATCGGCGATATTAGCAAGCGCCTGACAAATCTGAAGATAACTCTCACGATACGCCTTTAGCCTGTCGGATATCTCTCGATCAGGTGCGATGATAATGGCAATGTGCGTCACCTGATTAAGGTCATCAATCACCCGATCAATCCTACGCGCATCCATCTGTAGATGCCTGACATTATCACACAGATAAGACTTGGCAGTACGCGACATGGTGATGACTGACTCCCCCTGTCTAGCAAGCTGGTTCGCTAGCGCATAACCAATGGCGCCCTGACCGATGATTAGGAATTGATTCGCCATACCTTCATCCTAAAAATAGCGGAAAAACTCAAGGCGAGCCGAATGATCGGTTTGGCTGTGATTTTTTTGGGCGGCTGCTTTTAGTCTTAATGCATGATGACGATCAAAGTCATATTGCGCGCCTAGGCTAATCTCGGGCTGCACATATCCCGATCTTGCTGCGCTGTCTTTATGATGCCAATATGGCACACTCAGCTCGCCCATCACCCTAAGATTATCCGCCGCGTGATGGATACAACCTGCTGTTGCACGTACGCCAACGCGATAGCCTTGATTGATATGACCAAGCTGCGCGCCACCACCGCCCAGAAGATAGCACACCGTATCCGCCATGTCGCCCGTGCCAACTGCCCCGCGACCGATCGTCCATGCCTTGCCTTTTTGGGTGTGCGCATCTAGCACCAGATGAGTGCTGCTATTCGCACTAGAAGCATCTGTGATACGGTGCAGTCCTAGATATATTTGACTTGCCAGGGCTTTCTTGTCGGTGTTACCATCGGGATAAGCTTTAGCGGTATTGGCAGGATTAAGACTTGTCATCTCAAAGATGGTAAGCTCATGCAGTTTGATTTTATCGTCTTGATAACTCACATCGATAGACGGTAATGTCAGCTGATGGAATTTACGCACGCCAGCCGGATTGTCCAGCGCATCTTGGTAGGCGGTGCGCAAGCTAATGTGATAAGCCATTTCATCATCTCGAAATTCATCATAAGAGACTGCTGCACCAATGCGATGACTTGGGCTTGCCTTGGTGGGATTGTTGTTGTTAGGCTGTATATTACCCAGATCAAAATCATCGCCATTATTGATGATGGCTTGTCGCTTGGTGGAATTTGATGCTTGGTAACGCACACGCCCAACCAAACCCTCTTCGCTAAGTAGCTGCGCCACCTTAGCAGGCGTCGTCACCATGCCAAGCTTACCAAACAGCGCCTCATCAGCGCGTACCACATCAACAAGGCGCGCGATTTCGGTAGCACAGTTATCATGCATCAGATAATACGGACGCTTTAAATCTCTCACCTCCCAGATGTGGCGCATGATTTGATCAACTTCAAGATCGCTTAAATTCAGGCGGTATTCCCACAGGTCGCGTTCGTCCTTAACCAGATAATCATGGGCTTTGACTTGATACGGAAGGATCTCCATCACGCCTTGATATTTACCGATGATTGGCTTGATCGCTGCTGCTAATACACCATCTGAACTGTCACTTGCCACCGTGTAATTCATTGCTGTGGCGTGCACGCCCGCCTCATCATCAGCGCGACCATCGATGCGCATGAAAGCATGAGCAAATGCCGAAGCGATGTTATTGCCATGCTCTTCGGCGAACACCAACGATAACGCCATCGCATTAATGTCATCCACCCACGCGTGAAAATCAGCACATTTAACATCTGAAACCGATACATTAGCACCAAGCGCATCAAGCTCATCGCCCAGCCAGCGCGTGCGTGCAGGGAAGCGGCACATCGTCTCATCATCACCGCGTGCCATGGCAGACAGCATCGCGACGAGTTCATCTTTTGGGCTTGATTTGCCTGACTTGGATAAGAAAAACTCATCGTCCGTGATGAGACTGCTGTCTTTTTTTGGGTTTTTTGGCGCATCGGAGAACATGAGCAGTCTGCGCCACAGCACATGCTCTGATAACTGCACTACTTGCTCATCACTCAATCCATAAGGCAAGGCGTGTTTATTGACTTCTACCGTCTCAGCGATAGGATCAGCTTTGGCATGCACGGCGGTCGCGCCAAGCGTTGCCACAGCGATGGTTAATAAATGATGAGTAAATCGTTTTGCATTCATGATAATTTTGTTAGAATAAACCAATTTGTTTTAGTATATCATCATCATGAATAATTTCACCATAAAAAACGGCATATTAAGCGGTGCAGAATTTATCAGCTCGCCCAATTTTAACGCACGCCCCATTAAGAACGACCAGCCTGAAGTTAGCGGCATCGTCATTCATAACATCAGCCTACCACCTAGTGAATTTGGCAAAACTGACAAGAATGGCATGCATTTTGTCAAAGCTTTTTTTCAAAATCAGCTAAACCCCGATGATCACGACTATTTTAAGAGTATGCACACTCTACAAGTCTCAGCACATCTGTTCATCGAGCGCGATGGTGCGGTGACGCAATTCGTGAATTTCAATGATCGGGCATGGCATGCAGGGCAATCAAGCTACCTTGGACGAGACAACTGTAACGACTTTACCATCGGCATCGAATTAGAAGGCGATGATTTTTCACCTTTTACCGATATTCAATACGAAGTGCTTGCCAAGATCATCGCAGCGATTCATGTAGCTTACCCTGCTACTTGCAGACACCTCATGGGGCACAGTGATATTGCACCCGTTCGTAAGACCGACCCAGGTGAGTTTTTTGAATGGTCACGGCTTAGACAGATGATTGATGAATAGCCAATATCTTCACAGATTTTCCACACTAAGCACACTTAAATTCTTTATAATACGCATTTTTTATTCTGTGAATCATCATGGCAAAATCTCGTCTGTTCCGCTCTACTTTTATCGTCAGCTCCATGACCATGCTGTCGCGCATCTTAGGATTGGTGCGCGACATGGTATTGATGGGGGTGTTTGGCGCAGGCGGATTAATGGATGCGTTCTTGGTAGCGTTCAAGATTCCTAATTTCTTACGTCGTCTGTTCGCCGAAGGTGCATTCTCTCAGGCCTTTGTCCCCGTCTTATCTGAATATAAAGAAAAACGCACTCTAAATGAAGTACAGATTCTCATCAGTCGGGTCTCTGGCGTATTAAGCTTAATCTTATTGGTTCTGACGGTAGCGGTGATTGCGCTTGCGCCTTTTGTGGTGCAGATTTTTGCCCCTGGTTTTATGAATGATCCCATCAAGTTTGATGCGGCGACTGACTTACTTCGCTTAACCTTTCCTTATCTGCTGTTCATCTCAATGACGGCGTTTTTTGGTAGCATCTTACAAAGCTACGGACGATTCGCCGCACCTGCTTTTGCACCTGTGCTGTTGAATGTAAGCATGATTATAGGGGCATTATTGTTCGCACCCATGTTCGATAAGCCCATCATGGCGTTAGGCTATGCGGTTGCCATCAGTGGCATCTTGCAGCTTGTCATTCAACTGCCCGAGCTTTATCGTCAAAAACTACTGCCTGCGCCCAAAGTTGATTTTAAGCACGAAGGCGTAAAACGCATCTTAAATCTCATGTTACCTGCCATCTTTGGTGTGTCCGTCACTCAGATTAACCTACTGCTGAACACCGTGTTCGCCTCGCTGATGATTGGCGGTTCGGTCTCTTGGCTGTATGCCGCTGAGCGATTGAGTGAGCTACCTCTTGGATTGATCGGTGTGGCGATTGGAACCGTGATTCTGCCAAGTCTCTCATCAAGCCGTGCCAAGGCGGATGACGCCACCTTCAAAAAAACCCTCGACTGGGCGGCGCGTCTTATCATCCTGGTCGGACTGCCCGCATCCGTAGCGATGTTCATGTTGTCTGATGTGCTGATGAATGCGCTGTTCGTACGCGGTGAATTTAGCCAGCACGACGCCTTGATGAGCGGCATCGCCCTAAAAAGCATGGCAGGGGGTATCTTAGGATTCATGCTAATCAAGATCTTTGCGCCTGCTTTCTTTGCTGGTCAAGATACCAAGACTCCGGTCAAGATCGGTATCGTAGCTGTCTTTGCCAACATGATCTTTAGCATGATATTCATCGGGCTGTTTTATCTATTCAAATTGCCCTTACATGGCGGTCTTGCACTTGCCACAACAGCAGCGAGCTTCGTTAACGCTGGACTTTTGTATTACTTTTTGCATAAGCGCGGCATCTGGCGCTTTGGTAGTCATTGGCGCAAGATGGGTGCACAGTTTGGCATATCGAGCCTTGTCATGGCGATCGCTCTATATCTCATCCTGCCCTACTATCCATCCGACGGTGCGCAGTGGCTGCGTGTGTTGGTATTACTTGGCATCTGCGCACTTGGCGCGGCAGTCTATGGCGCGGTACTGCTCGGTACAGGCTTTCGCCCAAGACAGCTAAAACACGGCTAGATACTGATTGATTTTTGTACAAAATGTCTAAATTGTTTACAACTTCGTTACATACCTTGCCAGATAACTTGTTATAATTGAAGTCATACTAGATTTAAAAGGCATTTTTAAATCTAGTAAAACCCAACAACAAGGATACTATTATGAGCCTAACCAAACCTATCAGTCAGCCTACCGCCAAAGACTTCGACCCAACCATCAACCTAGAGAAGGTTCGCGCTGAATGCCAAGAACTTGCCAAATCTCGCGCCAAAATCTCAGCCGGCGTGGCGATTATTCCTCTGCCTTTCTTAGACGTGGCGATTGATGTGGGCATGCTATCAAAGCTACTACCAGAGATTACCAAAAAATTCGGCCTAGAAGAGCCAACCGACCCGCACAGCACCGCCAGTGAGGCAGCACGCAGACAGACCATCCAAGATCGCATCCTAGCCATCGGCGGACTGGTGGCGACTCGTGGCGTGGTTAATAAGACCATTCAAGGCTTCGGCGGTCGCATCATCGGTAAACAAGTGGCCAAATATATACCACTGGGCGGTCAGATGGTCGCTGCCACCATCGGTTACATGATTTTCAAAAAAATCGCCTTCGATCATATCGAGCAATGCTACCAAGTGGCCAAAGAAGCTCAGTTAAAAGACCATCAAGTCTAATTAACACACTGAAAAAAGACCGTCATCTGCACGGTCTTTTTGCGCATGGTGCAACTCCTTTAAGCCAAAATCAGCATGAAATTCTATAATTTTTAGAATGATTTTCGGTTATATTGTAATGAATAATAACCCTTATCATCTGCAAGCGTCTTTTGCGGATTTTAATGGTAGTTTTTCGATTTTGGCATAATAAAATATGATGTTTTATTTGAGAAAATCAGCCAAACAGGCTAAAATATATGCCACTAATTTGCAAGTGCATGATTCTTGCCCACCTACTAGCCATTTTTAGCCAAGGTAATCCCATGACTTTTGTTGTAACCGATAACTGCGTCCTATGCAAATACACAGACTGCGTGGAAGTCTGCCCTGTTGACTGCTTCTACGAAGGTCCAAATTTTCTAGTCATCAATCCTGATGAGTGTATCGACTGCGCGCTTTGTGAGCCAGAATGCCCTGCCAACGCTATTTTCTCCGAAGATGAGATTCCCGCTGGTCAAGAAGAATACCTCGCCATCAACGAAGAGTTGTCTCAAGTATGGGCGAACATTACCGAGAAAAAAGACCCATTGCCAGAACACGAAAAATGGGACGGTGTGCCAGGTAAGGTTCAATACCTAGAACGCTAATTCTGATCGTATTCACAATCAAGCTCGCTTCTGCGGGCTTTTTTGTTGGCATTTTATTCTATCAGCTCGTGGACGCCTGCCCTGCTAGAATCATTATGACTTTCCAAAGAACAAAGCCAAAAGGTCGGCATGACAATCAGTATTGGCGGTACGATAGGCTCGCTCATCTTTGGCTTTTTGATGAGTAAATTTGCCCTAAAATCCACGCTCGTGGCGTTTGTCGTGCTATCGTCCCTTGCCATTATCGGCTTTGTGTTTAGTCCCACTTTGAAGCTCGCGCTTGTCTTTGCCATTTTAGTCGGTAGCCTTGTCAATGGCTGTATCACGGGGCTATATACCATTAATCCCACGCTGTACGCCCCTGAATTTAGAAGTACAGGGGTTGGCACGGCAATCGGCGTGGGGCGGATTGGCTCTATCGTCTCGCCCATTTTGGCAGGCAAGCTCTTGGATATGGGCATTGGCAAAGATGATTTGTATCTGGGGGCGAGTGGGTTTATTTTGCTTGTGGTGGTGGCATTGTATTTTTTAAAGCCGAATGAGCGTTGATTTTTATCTTATTAAATACGAATATATTTATAATCCACTATTGATTTTACGGAGATACATAAGTTTATGAATAATGAAGAAAATGAGTATTTCAATTTTATTGTTATAGGTTTTAATGAGAATTTTGTGATTGAAAATAATGAAATATCATTATGGATATCAAGATTCTTGGAGTATACTACCGATGAAATCAAAGAGTTATTTAATGGCAACTATAAAGAAATTATAAGTTGCCTTGCATATATACTTATGAAGGCAATGACTCAAAAGTATATCTTGCTAAAATTGACAAATTTAATGTAAAAGATAGAAACTTAATATTATCTTTTAAGGACATGCAGGAGCAAGATATAAATTTTTATGATTCATTTGATAATCTGCAAAAACCTCAAGCGTTATTTACACTCTGATTAAAATAAAGCTTCAGCCATTCATAGGGTGTAAAGGTTTGTGTTTTACCTTGTTCATCTTTTTTGACTAAAGCACTGTGTGGTTTGACAGTATTGTAGAAGTTTAAGAATCTGTCAAGCTCTTGTTTTTGTGTGATTACTGTCGTTAAATTCTGTTTTATCATGCCACATTTGCATTAAGGTTCTAATCACTCGCTCAGCTTTGTCGTTGGTTTGTGGTTTACCAACTTTGGTGAACTTTTGATTGATGTTGTTTTAGTAACAGGCTTTGACAAATTCATGACCCTTTGTGCCTTGATACTCTGTGCCATTGTCTGAATACGCCACATCAATCACATAAGGATAAGGTTCGACCACATGCTCGGTTAAGAAATTAGCAGCACTAAATGCTGTCTTATCAGGCATGATGGCTGCATACAGCTCACGAGAATAATCATCAATGGCAACAAATAAATATTCTCTTAGGCCATTTGTAGTTTGTTCTTTAAGTAAAGGCAATCGCTTGGTATCAAAGTACATCATCTCGCCTGGGTAAGATTTGTTATAACGCTTTGCTTGCTTTTTGAGCTTGTATTGTATTGATCTTTCAACTTTGGCAAGCCTTTTAACACCAAATCTGGCTTGTTTAAAGCGATTGTTGGTGCTAGATTGTGGTTTTAGCAGACGATGACGAGCCAGTTTTAAGACTTTGTAAATCATAGGTCTTGAAACTTTGTACTCTTCTGCCAAAGAAACAATGGTTCGCTTATCTTTGGTATAAGCATCACAAATGGCTTGTCTTTGAAATGGCAATAATCGAGTATTTTTATGTATGTTCATGGCAGTATTATCTTATAATACTGTAAATAACGCTAGTTTGTTTTACATATTATCCTGATGTCTTGATTCATCTAAAAGCCAACCCCCAAGACATTGATAATACCGTCTTAGAAATACTGCGTTTACACGATCTGCTCATCACCAACAGACGACGCACCACCTACCCTGTCACTCTGTGGCATAGACATTCCCAAAGATGCCAAAATCACGATTAACTGGCAGTCCGCCAACCGTGACCCCGAAGCCTTTCATCAAGCGGACAGTTTTGAGTTACACCGAAGCCAAGCTAACAATCTGGTCTATGGACATGGCATTCATGTCTGCCCCGGTAGGCCATTAGCACAGCTTGAACTGGGAGACTGTTGGTAGAATGCTTGGCAAAGCAGATAAGTAAGATTCGCCCTGCGTCTGATGACTACTTTGACCATGCCATCTACCCTGCGTCAGGTTTTAGTCGCTTAGAAGTCATGCTAAGCTAAGCCGCCGCCACACCAAACAAAACACCCCAAAAGCCAAATGCTCTTGGGGTGTTTTATTAACCAGTCCTTATCATTCTTAATCATTACCAGATATCAGACTTAATTTTCGCCTTCAATTCTGGATAATCATCAAGCTTAAACTCAGGCTCAGCGACACCTGCCTTAACTTGTTTGGTGTAATCTTTGACCAGGATAAAGACATATTTTGACAGCAGAACGATGGCAATTAAGTTAATGAAAGCCATGACGCCCATCGTCAAGTCGCCCATGTCCCACACAACAGCGACCTTCGTCACCGCACCAAAGTACACAAAGCCAAGCACAATGATACGGAATAAGGTCAATACCACAGTGTTGTTTTTAAGAAACTGCATGTTCGATTCTGCATAGGCATAGTTACCGATGATGGTTGAGAATGCAAACATGAACAAAATAATCGCCAAGAAGTACTGACCCCAACTACCCACGTGCGCCTCAAGCGCGGCTTGGGTAAGCTGCACACCTGATAGGTCGGCAACGTTCTGCGGCATGGTCGCAAGCAAAATCACGAACGCTGTGCACGAACACACGATGAGTGTATCTACGAATACACCAAACATCTGGATTGTGCCCTGCTCGACAGGATGCTTAACACTGGCTGCTGCTGCTGCATTCGGTGCAGAACCTTGACCTGCTTCATTAGAATACAGACCGCGCTTGATGCCTTGCATCATGGCGATAGACACCATCGAACCGAACAGACCACCGCCCGCTGCCTCAAAGGTGAACGCCTTGGTGAAGATCAATCCGATAATGCCTGGAATCTCGGTGATATTAATCACAATGATATAAAGCGCAACTAGCAGATAAATCGCCGCCATGATCGGTACGATAATCTCAGCGATCATCGAAACACGCTTAATACCACCAAAGATGATCGGTGCTGCCAACACCACAAGAAGCGCGCCAATGCCATGCTTATAAAGCTGCCAATCACTTTGGCAAGCATCCGTCTCGCCCACACAGCCCATTGCTGACTGAATCGACAGCGTGATGGTATTTGATTGGATGGATTGATACACAAAGCCAAAGCAGACGATCAGCGCCAAAGCGAACACAAATCCAAGCCATTTTTGCCCAAGGCCTTGCTCGATGTAATAGGCAGGACCGCCACGGAAACGCCCTGTTGTCTCATCTTTGATTTTGAATAACTGAGCCAAGCTAGATTCCGCCAATGCCGAGCACATACCAATCAAAGCGATCAGCCACATCCAAAATACCGCGCCCGCACCGCCGATGCCGATGGCAAGCGCCACGCCTGCGATGTTACCCACGCCCACACGACTTGCCAAGCCTGTAACGAACGCCTGAAATGCCGAGATGCCTTGATTTTCATCATGACCTTTACGGCTGCCGAGCATGGTTTTGACGCTCTTACCGAACAATCTAAACTGCGCAAATCCCGACACCACAGTAAAGAACAAACCTGCCGCAATGAGCATCCACAAAAGCACATCCCACAAAGGCGCGCTAAACACATTTACCGCACAATGCAGCCCATCCACAAAGGTTGGCTGTGCCGTGCACGAAAATGGATTGTCATACATAATTTCACTCCATAAACTCCAACGCTTAATTGCGTATCGTCAGTCCCATCAAAAAGGCGACAAATCCAAAAGATTGTCGCCTGTCGCCATCAAATCGCTTGATCTATTAGCAATGGGTATGAATTTATTATAAACACTTTGTAATCGGCTTGCAAATTTTTTAATATGCCAGCAATACAGTTAGAACGTATCTTTTGACTCCTTTAAGCTTAAGAACCAATGCAACAAGATCGCCGCGAACGTCGCCGTACCGATACCGCCTAGATTAAAGCTGCCAATCATCAAGCCAAAATCGCCCGTGCCCAAGATGATGGTCACTGCCGCTACCATCAGGTTTTTATTGTTGGCAAAATTAACACGGTTATCAATCCAAATCTTCGCCCCGGCAATGGTAATTAAGCCAAACACCACAATGGATGCACCCGTCAAAACGGGGCTTGGGATGGTCTGAATGAGCGCACCAAATTTAGGAGACAGCCCCAAAAATACCGCAAACACACCCGCGATCACAAAGATGATCGTAGAGTAAACACGAGTCACCGCCATCACCCCGATGTTCTCGCCATAGGTCGTCATGCCAGTACCGCCCACACCTGCCGATAATGCTGTCGCCACGCCATCCGCCACGAACGCACGTCCTAGATATGGTGTTAGATTCTCGCCAGTCATCGCACCAACTGCCTTAATGTGACCCAAGTTCTCAGCAACTAGGATAAATGCTACAGGCGCAATGATGAGCATGGCATTAACATCAAACACAGGCGCAGAGAAATTCGGCACACCAAACCACGCTGCATTACCAATCACACCAAAATCAATCGGCGCACCCAGCCCAAAACCATTCGCCACGATGGCATAGATAATATAAGCAAGCACCAAGCCAAGCAGCAGCAACAGGCGCTGCATAAAGCCACGGCTAAACACCGCAATCATCCCCATGCACAGCAAGGTCACCAACGTCATCCACAGCTCGAACGGCTTGCCTGCGACATTTGACACCGTCACAGGCGCAAGGTTTAGACCGATGATCATCACCACCGCACCCGTCACCACAGGGGGCATGAGCTTCTCAATCCACTTAGTACCCGTACCCATCACGATGAACCCGATCATAGCATACAGCACACCACAGGCGATGATACCGCCTAATGCCACGCCAAGATTTGGGTTCGCCCCAGAGCCCGTCGCGTGCGCCGTCGCAGCCGCTACCACGCCGATAAAGGCAAAAGAAGAACCCAGATAGCTAGGCACTCGCCCGCCTGTCATGACAAAGAATAAAATCGTACAAATACCACTCATCATGATGGCAAGATTGGCATCAAAGCCCATCAATAAAGGCGCCAACACCGTTGCCCCGAACATCGCCAGCACATGCTGAATGCCCAGCATGATGCTCTGGGAAGTGGGCAAATACTCATTTGTCGCCACAGGCTGTGTGTTGATATCGCCTTGATAAGGCTGCCATTTTGGAAACCAGCTCATGTTAAAACCTTTTCTAAATTTTCTGAATTGTAATTTTGTGTATTATATCCACAGCGATTAAAATTACCAGCATTTTTTAGTGAACTTTTGCCAAATCTGCCCTTTTGTCTTATAATACCTTGTTATTTGATTTATTGACACAAGAGCCACCGCCATGACCGACCAAAAAGACTACAAAAACACCCTAAACCTTGCTGACACCCCTTTTCCCATGCGCGCCGATCTCGCCAAACGCGAACCAAAATGGCTGGACGAATGGGAAAATGACGAACTATATAAACAAGTTCGCCAAGCTAAGCAAGGTCTGCCCAAATACATCCTACATGATGGGCCTCCATACGCCAACGGTCAGATTCACCTAGGGCATGCGGTCAATAAGGTCCTAAAAGACATCATCACCAAATCAAAAAACCTATCTGGCTATGATGCCGTGTATGTACCTGGCTGGGATTGCCACGGTCTGCCAATCGAACAAAAAGTAGAACAACAAGTCGGTAAAGTCGGTCAAAAGGTAAACGCCACTGAATTTCGTAAGCTGTGCCGAGAATATGCCACCAGCCAAATCGAACTTCAAAAAGCAGATTTTAAACGCTTAGGTGTGCTTGGCGACTGGGATAAACCTTATCTCACCATGAATTTCAAGCAAGAAGCCAACATCGTACGAGCTTTGGGCAAGATCTACGATAACGGTCACATCGTGCGTGGCATGAAGCCTGTAAACTGGTGCCTAGACTGCGGTTCTGCACTGGCTGAAGCCGAGGTAGAATATCAAGACAAGACGTCTGATGCGATTTTTGTGGGTTTTGAATTGACCGACATCAAAGGTATTGCCCTTAATGAGCCGGCATTTGCTGTTATCTGGACCACCACGCCTTGGACACTGCCTGCCAACCAAGCCATCTCCATCAATCCGCACGAGAATTATAGCTTCATCAAGACCGCTAAGGGCGCTCTACTACTAGCCAGTGAACTTGTGGAGAATGTGCTAACAGAGCTTGAGCTTGATAACCTAGGCGAGATTGCCACCGTTAAAGGCGATGCGCTGGAGCACAGCCTTGCTCAGCACCCGCTCATCAGCAATCGTCAAGTGCCGCTCATCCTAGGCGCACACGTCACCACCGACAGCGGTACAGGTCTTGTGCATACTGCCCCCGCCCACGGTGTGGATGACTATGTCGTCGGTAGCAAATACAACTTACCAGTTGAAAATCCCGTCGGCGATACCGGCGTATATCTGGACAACGCCAAAGTATTCGTTGGCGAGCATATTTATAAAGCTCAGCCAAAAATCATTGAAACCCTAGAAAGCACCGGCAATCTGCTCAAGCATAGCAAAACCCGCCACAGCTATCCACATTGCTGGCGACACAAAACGCCAATCATCTTCCGTGCGACCCCGCAATGGTTCATCAGCATGGAAAAAGGCGGACTGCGCCAAAAAGCCCTAGAAGACATCAAGAACGTCACTTGGACACCATCATGGGGTCAAAACCGCATCGAAGCCATGGTTGAAGGTCGTCCTGACTGGTGTATCAGCCGTCAACGCACTTGGGGTGTGCCGATTGCATTCTTCACCCATAAAGAAACCGACGAACTGCATCCACAGACGTCAGAATTAATCGAGAAAGTCGCCAAAGTCATCGAGCAAGACGGCATTGAAGCATGGTTTGATGCAAATGCCAGCGACTTTCTGGGCGATGATGCCAAAGATTATAACAAAGTCACGGACACACTTGATGTCTGGTTCGACTCAGGGACGACACATTTTGCGGTGCTTGACCAAGACGGCAGCCTAACCAACCCTGCTGATATGTACCTAGAAGGCTCAGATCAGCATCGTGGCTGGTTCCAGACATCGCTACTGACCAGTGAAGCAATCTACGGTCGCGCACCATTTAAGCAGGTGCTGACACACGGTTTCGTCGTGGACGAAAAAGGTCACAAGATGAGTAAATCTCTTGGTAACATCATCGAACCACAAAAACAGATCGACAAGACAGGTGCGGACATGCTTCGCCTATGGATCGCTTCTGCCGACTATCGCTATGAGATGAGCGCAGGTCAGAAGGTATTCGCGGGCGCGGTTGATAATTATCGCCGTATTCGTAACACACTTCGCTTCTTACTTGCCAACACCAGCGATTTTAACCCTGCGACTGACAGCATTACATTAGATGAATTGGTCAGCCTTGATAAATTTATCTTACACCTAGCCAAGGACACCCAAGACACCATCGTTAAGTCTTATAACGACATGGATTTCCACCAAGTCGTCCAAGCGGTATCGATGTTCTGCTCGCAGAGCCTTGGCGGATTCTACCTTGACATCATCAAAGACAGAACCTACACCACCAAGGCAGACGGAAAGCCAAGACGCTCCGCTCAGACCGCCCTATACCACATCGCTCAAGCGGTGGTGCGTTGGATCGCTCCGATTCTGCCATTTACCGCCCAAGAAGCATGGGGCTTTATCCGCAGCGATGACACGCACAAATACGTCTTTGCTGATGAATGGTATGAACTACCAACACCTGCCATGACTGACATCACTGCCGATGACTGGAAGGCGATTTTAGATGCCAAAGATTTGGTGAATAAAGCCATCGAAGAAGCTCGCGGCGACAAAATCATCAGCTCCAACCTAACGGCCAAAGCAGCAATCACTGCAAATGATGCAACCTATAATGCCCTTGCCAAGCTAGGCGATGAAGCTCGTTTCGTATTCATCACCAGTGATGCCAACATTACCCAAGACGAAGGCTTTGGCGTTGTGATTGCGCCTGCCGATGGTCAAAAATGCACCCGATGCTGGCACATCCGCAACGATGTAGGTACTCATGCCGACCATCCAGAGCTGTGCGGCCGCTGCATTACTAACGTAGATGGCGCCGGGGAGAATCGTCAATATGCCTAATCAAGCCAATGGCAAAGGCGCAATGAAGTTTTACTTGATTGCGCTTGCTATGCTCATTCTCGACCAGCTGACCAAATATTATTTTAACAGCACATTTGAGTTACACGAGACGGTGGATGTCATACCGCCATTGTTAAACTGGACGCTTGCTTATAATTATGGAGCAGCATTTAGCTTCTTGGCGAATGCCGGCGGTTGGCAGAAATATTTCTTTGCCATTCTAGGTTTGGCCGTGTCGATATTCATCATAAGCTATCTGCGCCAAATTCCAAAAACTGCCAAAATCCTATCATGGGGCCTGGCTTTGGTACTTGGTGGCGCGATTGGTAATGTGATTGATCGCTTCTTACATGGTTATGTGATTGATTTTATTCATGTACATTATGCCAATGTGTGGCATTATCCCATCTTTAACATTGCTGATATCGGCATCTGTGTCGGTATGGCATTGGTAGTTATTGATATGCTGTTTCTGGAGAAAAAACGACAAAAAATCATTAACATCCTTAAATAATCACAATCAATGCTTTAAAAATTACTTGCTTTTGTCTTTGCTGTTTGGCTATAATCCATCTAAGCATCAAAACAAATCTGTCAACTTTAGTAAGATTATCAATAAAATGGCGAAACATTGTCAATAAAACGACAATGTTCCACCACAACGAGTAAGTCAACCAATCTCATCAAACGAGATTCCCACCCAAAAGGAGTATTGTATGCGTACCTCCCTATTACCTCTAATCGGCTTAATTGCCGTTGGCTTAACTGCTTGTAGCAGCAGCAATGGTGGCTCATCTACCCCAGCTGCACCCAGCGGCATCCCAAATACTCAGCCAAGCACTCCAACCAAACTCACACAGCCAAGTACATCAGGCATTCAAGGCACAAAAATGAACATCGCCAATAACAAGGCGGGTGCCAGCACCGCTCTTACCAATAGCCCCAGCGTGAATCAGGTGGTGGTTAACGGTCAGGCGGTAGACTTTATCCCACGCGGCTTTCAGGTGGGCACACTTAATATAAATGCAAACAACATGGCTCGCGTTGGCGGTAGCTCAAACCTTGCTTATACTCGCTACGGCTACGTCCGTGAAAACACCAAGGGTGAAGCCTTCCTATTTGCACAAGGCACACCAACCACCAACATGCCAACCACAGGCACCGCCACCTATAAGGGTAACGGCGTTCATTTTGCCAATGGCAACTCCAACAATGTCATAGCCAATTTCAATGTTGACTACGGCAATAAGAAACTGACTGGAACAGTCGGCGATACCGCCCTAACTGGTGCCATTACTGGTAACACCTTCTCAGGCACAAATAAAGGCATCAGCACCAAAGGTCAATTCTATGGCGCGAATGCAGCTGAGCTTGGTGGCACCTATCGTAATGCTGATGGCAGCATCGCAGGTGCGTACGGTGCAAAAAAATAAGTCTGAATAAGGGATGAATCGCCCATTATTTATCACAAGCTTGGTAGTATGTTTATTACCAAGCTTTGTGCTTGCCAATACACCAAAAGATGAACCGTCCTTTACCCATCGCTCATTGATACACAGCGCCAGCGCCAACGAACCTGCCACCCTTGACATGCTACAGCTGACCGAAAAAGAGCTTTTGGCGGACATCACGCTATTTAATGAAGTCATTAGCCAAGCCGTCGACAGAAATGATGTGAATGGCTTACAGATTCTACTGCCTGTTTATGCAACCGTGAGCGACAAAGATGAAATTTTGTATCTATACGCCCAAGCGGTCATACAAGAACAACAAGACATCAGGCAAGCAACTCATCATTATCAACAAATTCTACACCAAAACCCAGAGCTCACCCCCATACGGGTAAGGCTTATTTTGGCATACCTTGCCAACCACCAGATTCGTCTTGCCCAAGATGAATTTAGCATTGCTAAACAAGATGACAACCTACCTAGCAATGTATTGAACAGCTTAACTCAACAATTCAAAGAGCTAAACCAAACCAAGACACGTTTTGCCATGCGTTATTTGGATGATGACAATGTCAATAACGCTCCAAGTATCAGCCAATACCAAGACTGGCAACTGCCCAAAGCAGAATCCGCCCACGGCATAGGCTATAGCGCCAATATCTCAAAAAATCATTACCTAAAAGACAATCTGTCCTTAGAAGTGGGCGCATCTGTTCATGGTAAATATTATTGGGATAATAAAGCATATAACGATGTCACTGCCGAGATTTCACCAAGCTTATCTTATCAAAGTTTTGACGAACAATTTGGTCTTGGCATTTATCAGCAGGTGCGCCACTTTGGTAACAACCCTTATTCAATAACCCAAGGGCTAAGGTTATCCGCCCATAAACTCGTTGGGTCTAGCCATCGAGGCGGTATTGAAATCGACATCGCCAATAAAAAACACAAAACAAGGACATTTTTAGACGGCACAAGCCACATGGCAACTCTAAGCCTCAATCACCGCAGCAGTCCTTATTATTATCTTGGCATTCATTTCATCAAAGACGATGTCAATGACAGGAGCGAAAGCCATCAACAAGGCACGATATTTGCAGGTCTGGATAAATTATGGGGAAATATTGGCACAGGTCATCAAATCAGCGTGGGTAGACGCAGTTATCAAGACATAGATTTCTTTGGCATCAAAAGAGATGATTTTCGCTACCAAACCGAACACCGCATTTGGCATCAAAAACTGGCTTATAAAGGTTATTATCCAAGCCTGCATTTACGATTTGAGCGCATTGACAGCAATCACTTTGCCCACGACACAAAAAATACACAGCTTTTTTTATCAATCAATCGTAAATTTTAGCCTGCCATCATGGCAAAGGGCATTTACCCGCCCTTGTTTGGTTTTTTAAATACATCCGTCTGACAGCACTATTTTTCACCAAAACCCGGTACGCATTTTACTATAGTCGCCAGCTGTGGTAAACTTTGCGCTTATTTGTATTTGGAAAATTACATGAACATTTTACCCAATGAAGAGATTCGCATCACAGATGGCAGTACCGTCAGCCTGCATTTTGAGGTTAGTCTGCCCAACGGCACCATCATCGATTCCACTTTTGGACGAGATGAGCCTGTGACATTAACCATTGGCGATGAAAGCCTATTGGCAGGATTCGAGCAGGTACTCATCAACCTAAAAGCAGGTGACACTCGCACCGCTCATCTACCACCCGATCAGGCTTTTGGCGAATGGAATGGTGAGAACGTACAAAGTTTTCCGCGTGCCAAATTCAGCCTATCCGAGCCAAATCCTGTGGTGGGCATGATGATGGAATTTGCCGACAAAGGACAAAACACCCTAGCCGGCGTCATCAGTGAAGTGACCGAAGACGAGGTTAAAGTGGATTTTAATCATCCATTGGCAGGACAAGATGTCTTGTTTAAGGTAAAAATCTTCAAAGTCACGCCAAAAGGCGAGAGCGGACTAAAGTTCGTTTAGGTGGCGATTATAAATACAAAAAAATCGGACAACGCAGCGCTGTCCGATTTTTATTATGCCTTAAGCACTCGTTTGTGTAGATCTGCCAAGCCATCTTCCATTGCTTTTTGAAGCTCAGCGGTCAGCTCACTGCGCGTCTTATCATTTGGATGAATGGGTTTAAGTGGCAGCACATAGGCTGTGATGCCCTTACTGTCGGCGACACGGCGTAGACTGTCCGCCATCGTCCGCTTACCATAATAGGCTGCATCGTCTGACAGGCTACCGTCCTTATCGACATAAGCAACCACAACAGGACAGATCGGCAGCCCCGTATCTAATGCTGATTGTAGCAGCTTGCCGTAGATTTTTTTGATTTGTTTGCCATCTGTGGTGGTCGCCTCAGGGAAGAACACAACCGAAGACCCGCCACGCAAGAAATCAGAAATCTGATCGCTTACACCGCCGACATCGCCTGAGCCGCGCTTGATGAATAATGTCCCACCCGCTTTGGCAAGCTTACCAAAGATGAACCATTCGCCAATCTCAGCCTTAGACAAGAAGAACACCGGCGCGACCGAGCCTACGACAGGAATGTCTAGCCACGACACATGGTTAGACACCCACAGACCATGCGTCTGTGGCACAGGCTCAACCTGAACGACCTGAACGCCGAATGAGTTTACCATCTTACGGCAAAAGGTTTGAATGTATTTTGGCAAAATATCTCTAGGGGGTGCATCGAACGCCCCAATGCGCTTGGCGGTACGATAGCCTCCTGCCAAAGTTACGCCCATGCCGATGATTTTTTTACCGCGATTTAGTTGAGTCTTAATAAAACCTGCCATAATCTGTTCTGCCGTTTTTGGGGTATTCTAAAACTGACCATGCTATAAAACTTTTAGCCAAATTGCAAGTATTTAGTAAACAAATATTCACAAATTATTATTAAAAATAAAAAACACCGCCCTTAGGCGATGTTTTATCATAATTACGAAGTTGGTAACGGTGGTGGAAGCTCATCCACTGGTGGCGCTACTGGTGCGGCAGCAGCAATGGATGATACATCATGCTGATAATCCTTGGGCTCACGCGGCTCCTCGCCATTCATGATTTGTAAGAACTGCTCACGGTCGATGGTTTCCCATCTCATCAATGCATCAACCATCGCATGCATCTTGTCATGATTCTCATCAATCAGCTTGTACGCCACGTCATATTGCTGCTCTAAGATGCGACGAATCTCATCATCAACTTTTTGCTGCGTTGCCTCTGAGATGGTGCGAGTAGAGCCACCGATATAGCCGCCATGCTCTTCTGCCTCATAGACCATGATGCCCAGATTATCGCTCATGCCGTATTTCGCGACCATGGCACGCGCCATTTTGGTTGCCCGCTCAAAGTCGTTCGATGCTCCGGTTGATTGACGATTCACAAAGATCTCTTCAGCGATACGCCCACCGAATAGGATGGACAGCTCATTTAGCATCTTATCCTTATAGTTGCTTACCGCATCCTGTTCAGGCAGCTGCCATGTCACACCCAGCGCCCAACCACGTGGCATGATTGTCACTTTGTGTACAGGGTCGGTGTTCGGCAACAGCTGAGCCACGAGCGCATGGCCTGCTTCATGATAAGCAGTCGCACGGCGCTCCTCTTCACGCAGCACCATTGATTTGCGTTCAGGACCCATATACAGCTTGTCTTTGGCATCTTCAAAGTCATTCATGTCCACATGTGACTTATTGCGACGTGCTGCGAATAGCGCTGCTTCATTCACTAGGTTGGCAAGCTGAGCACCGCTAAAACCAGGTGTACCGCGAGCCAGTGCATTCACATCAACGCCGATGGTCTGTGGTAGCTTCTTAAGGTGTACATTAAGGATCTGTTCACGACCTTTGATGTCGGGCAGTCCTACCGACACCTGACGGTCAAAGCGACCAGGGCGAAGTAGCGCCTTATCCAATACATCCACACGGTTCGTCGCAGCGATGACAATGACACCGTCGTTGCCTTCAAAGCCATCCATCTCAACCAACAGCTGGTTTAATGTCTGTTCACGCTCATCGTGACCACCGCCCATGCCTGACCCACGATGACGACCGACCGCATCAATCTCATCAATAAAGATGATGCAAGGTGCGTTCTTTTTGGCTTGTTCGAACATGTCACGAACACGGCTGGCACCAACACCCACGAACATCTCAACGAAGTCAGAACCTGAGATCGAGAAAAATGGCACCTTCGCCTCGCCTGCAATCGCCTTAGCAAGCAATGTCTTACCAGTACCAGGAGGGCCAACCATCAATACGCCACGCGGGATGGTCGCACCAAGATTGGTAAATTTGGCAGGATCTCTTAGAAAATCAACAATCTCGACAACTTCCTGCTTAGATTCTTCACAGCCTGCCACATCCTCGAAGGTAACCTTTATCTGATCTTCTGAGAGCATTTTGGCTTTAGACTTGCCAAAGCTCATCGGGTTACGACCGCCCATGCCACCGCCAGAATTACCACCACTCATGCCACGCATGATTAGCCAGAACAGACCGATAATAAGCAAAATCGGGAAAGCCGCGATGAGTAGCTGAGAACCCAGGCCTTGACGTTCAGGCATGGTGCCCTGCACCTCTACATTATGCTCACGCAATAACGGCATCAACTCATCATCGCTGATGGCAGGACGCACAGTCTCAAACTCTGAGCCGTTTACTTTCGTACCCGAGATCTCTTCGCCATCGATCTTCACTTCCTTGATCTCACCTTTGGATACCGCGGTGACGAATGACGAATAATTCAGCTGATCAGCATCGGCATTGGTGCGGTCAAGATTGCTAAAAATCGCAACCACCACGCCGATAATCACCAACCATAATAAGGTGCTTTTTACCATATCGCTCACTAATTTTTCCTATCTCAAGCGCCAAGCCTATTGGGCAACGCCTTATTGTTTAATTTACCTGTTTTATATGTGGATGCTTGCTTTAAATTCAAGCCAAGCAGCAGCTATTTAATCGCCACCCAGAACATCTCTTTTGATCGTGGGCGACTTGCCGCAGGCTTGATGCTTTTGATTTTGCTGAATTTTTTTTGCATGTCAGCACGCAGTTCAGCTGAGCCCTCGCCTTGGAATACTTTCATGATCAGCGCACCGCCCTCAGGCAGCACCTTCAGCGCAAAATCCACCGCAAGCTCACACAGATACATCATGCGCGGCATGTCCACAGCAGACATCCCAGAGGTATTGGGCGCCATATCGGACAGCACCACATCAACACGTCGGCCATTCACTTCCACCATGATCTGATCAAAAACCTCTTGTTCGCGAAAATCACCCTGAATGAAAGTCACATTCTCAAGTGTATCCATTGGCAAAATATCCGACGCAATTAAAATCCCATCATCACCGACAAGCTGACCTGCCACCTGAGACCAACTGCCCGGCGCTGAACCTAAGTCCACGACGGTCATGCCTTTTTTGATAAGTCCTGTTTTTTCGTTAATTTCTAATAACTTATAAGCAGCGCGAGCTCTGTAGCCGTCTTTTTGGGCTTTTTGCACATAATAATCATCGATGTGCTCTTTCATCCAAGCACGGCTTGATTTGGAGAACTTTTTGTTGGTGATGCGAGTTGCCATAACTGATGTTAATTCTGGTCTATTTTGAAAAGTTAAACGGATAACGGCCTAGTTTACCATTTTTATGCGATAATTTGGGATAATTTCTGCTATAATGTCATTAATTTAGCAAATTTTTTATTTTGGAAATATTTATGAGTTCAAAAAAATCCAAGATGCAAGACCTAAAAGAGCTGCGCGGCATCGGTCATCGTCTAAATCCTGTCGTCATCGTTGGCGGCAGCGGTCTAACACCAACCGTCATCGAGGAAGTGGCGCGTGCCCTTGATGATCACGAATTAATCAAAATCAAAATCCCAGCAGGTTCAAGCGATGGGCGCAAAGAATGCGCCAACGCATTGGCTGAGGCCACTGATAGCGAGGTGATTCATCACATCGGACGAATGGTACTGCTACTACGCAAGAACCCAGAGCCTAATCCCAAGCTGTCGAATTTGGCACGTTTTGGATGCTAGAATCATCCTAACACCAAAACCGTTCGCTTATGAGCGGTTTTTGTTTTTTATGAGCATAGTTCATGATCATCCTAAATCATCAAAAAATATTTTGGGAAAATGCCAATCCTTCTAATATACATCTGTTTGAGCTTATCCCCACGGCCGCCAACGCCCCGAATATCTGCGTGGCGGTAAACACAAAAGGCAATGCCCTACAGCTTAGCTATCGAGTGCATTCTTGTGATTGGTTTAATACACCTAATAGCGAATGCGCCAACCCCACTCGCAAAGATTTCTTGTGGGAGGGTCATTGTCTGGAGTGTTTTTTTGAATTACAAGGTAATGATAAACGCTATTTTGAGCTGAATTACTCGATGGGAGAGTTTTATAATCTCTATCAGTTTGACGATTATCGCACGCCCAGTCACCTACCGCCCGTATGGGCGGATGGCAAGCTTGTGGTGGTACAGTCAGATTTAGACGACACTGAGATGGTCAAATATTATCATATGAGCGTTACACTAGACGATATCGCCAAAATGACGATTGGCAAAATCAATCCTACCGCCATCTTGTATCGTGATGGCACGCCGATTTTTTATGCTGTACAGCATGCCAATCCGCCTGATTTTCATGACAAGGCTTTTTGGCAGAATATTTAGCCTTGTCAATGCCATTTATAATGCACAAAAAATAAAAGCCGACTGATTGTCGGCTTTTTGATATCACAGAATTACTGACCATTAAGGGCAAGCATAGTACCAGTATTGGCACTTGCGTCAGTGTAACGCGTATCACGCCATACGGTGTAGCCGTTGTGCTGGCTGTATGGGCTGAACTTAGTTTGGCGGTAGTCAGACACCCATTGGCTGCCATCATAAATCTGAATGTGGCCGTGAGGGTTGCGAGAAGTACGGTTAAATACCACCACATCACCAACTTGTGGCTCGTAATTGTCACTGTTAATCTTGGTGAAGCCAGCACTAGCCAGAGTGCCGTGTGCGTACTGATACGCGGATGGCTTTGGTGTGAATTCATAGCCTGCTGATTGTAGCGCTTTACGAACGTATAAAGCGCAGCGGCCGACACTTCTACCGTGTGCCGCACGTGAGGCAGCTCGTGCTGCGACGCTTGGTGCGCTACTGCTGGTAAGCTGGGCGGTGATAGAAGGTGCTTGATGGGATGAACTAAAATTTGTCGCGTTAGAAAGCGGGCTTGAGGTTGATACAGTATTAGAAACGGTATTTACAGGTTGTTGAATGCTTGATACAGAAGCGTGGTTCAATGCGATTAGCTTATTGATTACATCATCAATATTCGTTGTGGTATTGGGCGTGCTACCAACATTCACAACGTTGCCTTGGGCGATTTGAATGCTGTTTGATTGAGCGGCACTTGTTTGTCCAAAGGTCAGCCCAACAGCGGACATCAGCCAAAATACTCTTTTCATAAACTTTCCTCGCACTTCCAAGATGTAAATTGGCATTGCCCCTTTGTCTTATCTTGGTTGCGTCTGTATGGGTTTTGATTAAAAGCTTGTGATCAGCGACGTACATCCTAGTGCGCCAGTAAATTATCTTGAAATCACACAACACGAACAATACACACAACAACAAAAGCTTTCACATCGCCTAAAAATCGTATGATTTGGTTGGTAATCTGATCATAAGGCATGATACACTTGCTCTGCTGGACACCATGTCCATGGCTTTTTCGTTGTTAAGGTGAGATATGTCTGATTTAAAAAATTTCGATCATGTAGATGATTTATTCTTAAAGAACAACCAACCTAACCATCTGGCAAGCCAACTTGAGAAACAAGCGGCGGCTGGAATGAAACTTCCTGCCCATCTGGTGAATCAGTTAGAGCATTTGCACTCTTGCACCGCTTTAGTACAGCAAGCGCTAAAACCGCTGCTACCCCAAGAAATGCTACAAGACTGTACCGTCGCTCACGCTGATCGACATCGCCTTACGGTGGCTCTGTCATCATCTACGGCTGCTAATCATCTGCGCTATCTTACTGCAAATTTTGTTCAGGCTTTACGCGCCTATGATGAGCAATTTTGTTATTTAGAGGAGTTTCGGGTGATTGTCACACCAAAACCCATCCAATCAGACTCTCGCCAAACCAGTTCAAAAAAAACCTTAAGCGAAAACACGAAGCGTATTATAACCCAAACTGCCTCGACTGTCATCCATGATGATCAATTAAAACAAGCCCTGCTGCGCCTAACCAAAGATAATTGAGTAAACATACGTTCATTGTAGTGTGTAGGTCAAATATTACCGCAATAGTTATTTCATTGTAAAGTTTTGTAAAACTTTGTCAGATTTTTTATAGTTAAATGAGAAAAAATGTTATTTGCAAATTAAGTCTTCCGCCCCGCCCTATCGGCTGATAAAAATTAACACCCCTGCGTAACGCTTGATAATCTCAAAGATTGACCACCGAAAATAAAACCCATCTGTTCAAAACATCAGATGGGTTTTTGATTTTAACAATTGTTAGTGACTCATTTATGAAAACTTCGCCAAACCTTGCTTAAGATTTGCCAGCGCCTTACTTGGTGAAGTACTAGAAGCTATTTATTGCTTAAATCAAACAGAAATAATCGGCTCTAAATACTCGATTGGCGCGTCCTTTCTGTTACAAAAATTTACAATTTCATAGCTACTTTCGTCAGCCAACACCGCACGAATGAGCATATTATTGACCGCGTGACCTGATTTATACGCCGAAAAGTGCGCCAAAATCGGATGTCCGATCACAAATAAATCACCCACCGCATCAAGCATCTTGTGACGGACAAATTCATTAGGGTATCTTAGACCGCCTTCGTTCATCACGGACGTGTCATCGAGCACCACAGCATTATCAAGGCTGCCACCCAATGCCAAATTACGCTCACGTAGATACTCAAGATCTTTTAGGAATCCAAAGGTGCGCGCCTGCCCAACTTCACGAGCAAAATTCGCTGTATTAAAGTCAAGTGTGGTTTTTTGGTCGGTGGATTTGATCGCTTCGTGATTAAAGTCAATTTCAAAATCCATCAAAAACCCATCATTATAAGGTGTAAACTGCGCCCATTTGTCACCATCTTCAACGCGTACAGGTTTTAGGATTTTGATGAATTGCTTGGCTTTATTTTGCTCTTTGATGCCTGCTTCATGGATGAGATATAAAAAAGGCGCTGCCGAGCCATCCATGATGGGAATCTCAGGCGCATCGACCTTGATGATTAGATTATCTAGACCACAGGCCGCCACCGCTGATAGCAGATGCTCTACCGTGCCAACACGTGCATCGCCTTGCACCAGATTCGATGACATCATCGTATCCTGCACCAAATTGGCACTCATGGGAATGCGCGCGCCGCCCAAATCCGTACGCTCAAAGACGATGCCCGTGCCAACGTCAGCAGGCACAAGCATCAAACTGACTTCTTTACCGCTGTGCAGTCCGATGCCGGTTGCTGTTATCTCGTTCGCAAGGGTGCGCTCATATACCATGTTTATTCCAAATGTTACAAATTATATTGCAAATAGTGTACCACTTAGTCGCAATTTTGTCATCTATCGCCCATGTAATTGCTTCATCATTATAAGGATTGGCGTTCATTCGCTGTGCACTACACCAATCACGACTACCGATAAATGACGGCTCACAAGACAATAAACAGCGTGCTAAAATGCCTTGCTCATTTAATAATGGGTCATTCATTGCGCTGGCAATAATAATTTGTTGTCCGCTCAAATCAAGCGTTAAACGACAATCATACGCACTGGTTTTATAATTGCCGTTCTTGGCGTTGGTCTTTCTCATGCGACTGGCTTCCCCCTCACTCCAAAGCGTGGTAAAACTTGATAATGAGTTACCCACTGTATCAGCTTTTAGGCTATAACCCCCAAAGAATTGCCCCGCTTCACTGGTTGCCCATGATTGGTTCTTTACCGTACCACTAATAAACCTATCCAAAATAATCTCTGTTGTAGCGTCTTTAATGATAGGGGCGTTATTAACTGGTTCATGATGAAAATTTAAATAATCCGCTTTCTCCTTGCCCTTTAGGTTTTCTTTGGCATTTTGCCATTCTTGCACGTCTTGGATAAACTGCTCATAAATGCGCTGGCTATGCTCATAAATGGCTTTATAGGCTAAGCGGTTAACTTGTGTTTTACCTGCGCCTGATGGGGCTTGGGTAAGCAAAAACAAGCTTGCGGGCTTATGCTCGTAACCCATAGGGGCATTAACAAAAATTTGCCCAATGGTGGATAACGCCCCTAATACGCTTTGCCCTGCCATGCTGTGCGGTGTTTGGCTATACCAAGCGATTTTCTCAACTACGCTTTGTAAATTCCCAAAGGCTTGCACTGGGTAAGGGTTGCACCGCTCAACACCCACGCTAAGCGGTTTTACTTCGCCCCATGCTTGTGTATGGCGTTGGGTGTTGGTTTCATCTGATAGCAGTTCATCAAGTGATTGGCTTTCTAGTGCTGTGCTAACGTCTGCAATGGTGCTGATGACTTCCACGCCTACAATGCTTGCCAATCTATCTATCAAGTCTGATTGGTCGTGGGTGGTCAAGGCGTATTGTGGGCGGTGGGCTTTTACCATTTGGGCAAAACAACCACCTGCAAAGCTGGGCAAGGTTAAGACTTTAACCGACTTACCGCCAAGCGTTTGCAATGATAATTTATAAGCGTTATCTATCCCAATAACCGCCAAGACAACTTCCCCGTCAAGCGATTTTTGATTGGCGGGCATTAGGCAAGCATGATTTTGATAGTCTCTTGCCATGTGTGGGCGTTGTTCGGTGCTCGGATAGCAAATAAGGTTATCTATTTCCCCCGCTGGGTTAATCATAGGGAATACCAAATCAAAACCGCCATCATGGTCATAACGCCTTACCCGCTCAAATGGCAAATGATGTAAATCGTCATGGGTAAGGCTCTCATTGCCTTTGGGTGCTGGCAAAGTGTCATAGATTAATAGATTGTGATTGCTCATTCTCGCCCCCATTCTTCCATATCCCATATCAGTTCACTCAACAAGTCATGGACTCTTATCACGCTTTCATCATTTGCAACCTCTAATGGGTATTGGGGCAATTCTTTGGCAAGCTCCTGCAATGTCTCTATGCCTACTGCTATTTCTTCGGCTGTTTGTCTAACCAATGCCAATTTGTCTTGTGTGTTCATTCTCGCCCCCCATCTATCACGCCCAAAGCGTAACCGTGCATTATTGGGCTTGTGCTGGCGTCCCATTCATCAGTAAACATTGTGTATTTAAATCGCCCAATGCTAACTTCTGGATAATCTTGTTTAAGCTGGGTAGCGAACGTGTGGGCGGTGTCAAAGTCTGTAAATTCTTTAAAAATGCCTAGTTCTTTGCATTGAACCAAATAGATAACATTGCTAATCATCTTACACCCCCAAAGCTTACTAATGCGCCCCAAATGCGCTGTAAGGCGTTTTGGTGCTTGGGCTGGGTGTTTGTGCTGTCTGATTGGCTGGCGTGCTGTTTTAGGGCTTGTATGGCGTTATAAATGGCGTTTGCACGGTCTGCATAACCCATATACGGATTATTGGCGTGCATGGCGTTATAATGCTCATATTCAGCAGTAAGGACGGCTAGGGAATGGGATAAAATGGCGTTTGCGGTCATGATTGACGCTCCTATGTGTTTAGTTAGTGATACCACCCCATTAATAGGGTGGCGGGTCTCAACTACCGCACATATACGGCTGGGGCTATTTCCTTTCGGTTTTGTATTTACCCCTATCAACCCGCCATAAACTGATGATACTGTGCAAGTATCTTGTAATGACGATAGATTTACACCTGTGGAATGTGTAGGCGTAAAAATAGCCAATGTATGGCGGTTTGGCTTTACCGATATGTGTTTAGTAGTGGCGGTATTATCAATCACGCCCGCTACTTTGGCAAGTGAAATAAATTCACGGTTTGCCAGTATTTCATTATTTAATTTCATGATATAATTTACCTGCAATATCGAATTAAAAAACGTTGGTTTTTATCGCTCCTAGTGAATGGTTAGGGGCGTTTTTTTATGCCTACTTTTTTTGGGTGCTGGCGTGGTCTGCCAGCTTTTGGATTTGGCTGGCGTGAACTTCTAGCCTGTTGGCGATTTTATCCAGCGCATTTGATACACGGCTGTTATTGCTGGCTTGGCTGATTTGTTTAAGCACGGTTTGGCTGGTGGTTAAATCATCAGATAGTTTATTTAGATAGTCTGATAACATGGTTTATTCTCCTGTTTATTGGTGTTTGGGTTGTTTTTAGCACTTGGTAAACTCCCCCGATACTGCTCGCAAAATTACCGTCATGGGGTGGTTTCTCATTGCGCCAGTTAAATGCCTTGCTTGGATTTTAAGGCGTGGCAAGATTTGCGCCCCAAACGCTTTCAATCTCGCCCGCCTTAACTTTGGCAATATAATCACGTTCCAGCCAATATGATGAAAACCGCGTACCATTTGGTAGGTTAATCAAGCAACTTTGAACGGGTATGCCATAGATTAACCGTAAGTCGCTAACGCGCTGGGGTAGGCAAAACATATTAAAAAGCTTGTAGGCTTTTTGATTGTCTAGGGTCTGCCCCGTCATCAGATAATCAAAAATGGCTTTGCGCTGGCTCATGCTTCCCCCTGTTGGTTGTTTAACCATGTATGAATATCGCTGTTACGCCATACGGTCACGGTGGGGCTTAGTTTGATTGGCTGGGGGAATTTGCCTTGTTTTACCCATGCCCAAACAGTGCTTTTACCGATTGGCAAGAATGGCAATAGCTGGGCTAATCGGCTCATGCCGTCTTTGGGTAGGCTGGCTTGTGAATTGCTTTGGTTCATGTGATACGCTCCTAAATTGCGGTGGATTTAGGACGTATTGTAGGGGGTGGATATACCGTTATGGCAATACCATAATGGGTTACGGTTCGCACCGTTACGATAGTGTTACGGTAGCTTTGGGCAATAAAAATCCCTTGCAAATCAAGGCTTGCAAGGGGTAACGGTAAAAGTTTATTTTTGGTCTTGATGGCGTATAATTTTATCAATCCATAACGCTTTGCTTGGGTCAATACTGGGATATTTTTCAACTATCCATTGTTTGATAAATTCTTGTTTTGGCGGCTGTTCGGGATTTTGCCAATAGGTATTCATCACATCAAACAAGGCGGTTAATGCGGTGTTGGTGTAAATTGGTTTTTCCACATCAGCAGGCGTGCTGTTTTGCATGGCAAGCTTTTGTTCAAGCTGTTTTTGTAACTCTGCAATCTGTTTGGCTTGTTCCGCTATGATGTCATCTTTGGCGGTTATCTTGTCATGCAAATCATCAATATAAATACAAGTATCTACACCACCCGTTCTAAATTCAATTGATTTATAATTATCGTTTGTCATCTTTGCCCGTTGCTCAAGCATAGAAATTTTATTTTCCAGGTCGGCTTTTGATGGCTGATTAAAAATAGTGTCTAATTGGGCTTTTGGAAATAATGGCTCAACACCAGCCCAACCCCTATTATTATCATCAAGCAATATAAAAGATGGACGTTCTCGGCTATCGGACGCATTGCACTCATATTCAAATAATTCATAGGGTCTGAAATAATGCCTATTATCTATGTAAAAATCATGCCGATAATTATTACCTTGATTATAAAGCGTGCTTTTGGATAGCCAATCCCCTAGCATGTCATCATCAAAAAGCAGTGTTAAACTTTCAGGATTTCTAAAAATATCTATTTTTTCTGAAAAAGGTCTTGGGTCATTCATAAAATTTTCATCATATAAATTAACCCTGCCATAATAACGAAAAACCAAATTTAATTTTCCGCTTACCACCAATTCTTTTAGAAAATTATGAAGTTTGTAACAGTTTCGGGGGTTGTTTGTATTAAAATTTCCTATGCCCTTATCCGCCAAATATTCTGCAACGTCTTCTATATCCAAAAACTCTTTAAAATCATAAATTGCCATTTCATACCTTACCATACCTTACCAAATAAAAGTGCAAGGCGTGGCGGTCTAAGGTATGAAAAATAACCGCTGTTCGGGTAATTACTCCTAGCCTTGCAAAACTGATTAACCGTGATTTAATAACCACTCTTTAAAGAATATATCGTCAATCTCATACACGCCATTACCAACCTTGAATAACAAGCCCTTTTTAGATAGCGAACGTATGGCGGATTGTATGTGCTGATTGCCAATATCCACGCCCAAATGCTCGGTTAATTTGTCTTTGGTGGTTTGGCTGTATAGCTCGCCTTGCCCTGTGGCAATGTGGGTTAATAGGTATTGCCCTATGGCGGTTAAATCGTGATAGATAACCGAATAATCTTGGCTTACCTGTATCTCGTCCAACAGCTCATCTTTGGCGGTTGTAATGTCTAGCATGGGATTTAGTGCCATGCGTTCAATCAATGCCCTAGCCATTTGTGGGCTTTTGTTCATAGCAACAAACGCACTCCATAGCCCATTATTATCCAAATCCCTTTTAGTGGTGTGATAAAACACGCCCGCCAAATGGTCGGTGAATGCCTTATCCAAATCAGGAAAAGTTAAATTTTGCCCATAATGAAAAAATGGGGCGGTGCTTGATGAAAACATAAGCCGTAACTGCTCACGGCTTGAACCTGTAAAGATGACTTTAATTTTATCCTTATTGGTATCTAAGGCGGTGCGTAAACTGGCTATGATGGGGTAATGGCTTGCCCCTGCTAATGCCTGTATCTCGTCTAGTAGCAGTAATATGGGCTTGCCCTGCCCTGCTAGGGCGTTTAGGCTGTGTAGTAGGTCATCATTGCCCAATGCCTGTAATTCGGCTTTAAAGCCTTGTATCTCCACGCTTGATAGGTGGCTTAGGCTTTTGGCTATCTTGCCCTGGCAAAAGGCGTTAAGCTCATAAATAAAGCGTTTTTCTACATTCTCGCCATTATCCAAAAAGCTAAAATAAAACACCTTGTAATCATACTCTTTGGCAAGGGGCGTAATGTCTTTTAACAAAAATTCGGTCTTGCCCTTTCGTCTTGGGGCAAAAAAGGTTAGGGCATGGGATAAACCGCTATTAAAAAGGCTTAAAACCTGCTCGGCTAGGGCGGTGCGGGGGTAATGCCAAATGTCTTTCATGGGGGGCTTAGGTAGTCTTAGATTGTCTTAGATGATAGCAAACTAATTAGTTTTTAGCAATCTAAAACCATCTAAATTGCGATAATTCAAATTTGAATAACCTATTTTGGGGATTTGCAAATGATATAAAAAAAGCTCCAAACTGGGGCTTTTTGTTTTAGTGGCTCATTGACAAGCGTGTTCTATCAGCTTTGCCCATTCTTTCATCATCTGCACGCGGTAGGGCAAGTGTTCCGCCCCATTGTATGCCATGCTGACTTTATCCGCTTTGGCGTGGGCTAATTGTAATTCTATACACTCATGATTGTATTGCAATTCATGTAATTTGGTGCTGGCAATGCCCCTAAACCCGTGTCCCGTCATTCGCCCTTGATAGCCCAAACGCTTTAACGCCTGTGTTAGAAAATTCTCACTAACGGGCTTTTTGGTTTTGGGGTTATAAAACACAAATTCATCACTTAGCCCCATTGCCTTAATTTGGTGTAAAATCTCTATGGCTTGTGGGGCAAGTGGTACGATATGGGGCTTACCCATTTTCATGCGCTCGGGCGGTATTCGCCAAAGGTAGTTATCCCAATCAATTTCCGCCCATTGCATAAAGCGCATTTCTATGGTGCGCACAAAGGTCAGGCAAATAAATTTAAAGGCAAGTTTTGTAAGCGGTTCACAAGTGGAATGATGAACATGGGAAAAGAATTGGGGTAATTCGTGAAATTCTAGGCGCGCAAAGTGTTCTTGTTTTCGTTTGGTTAGGCGTTTTTCCAGCCCGTCTGTTGGCGGTAGGCGGTCATATAGCCCCTTATCCCTAGCATGGCGGAATATTGCCCCTATTTGCCTAATGGCTCGTTTTGCCATGTCATACGCTCCACGCTTTTCAATGCGTTTGGCAATATCTAGTATCATCACAGGCGTAACAGCGTTTATGTCCAAATGGGCGATATGTGGGGCAATGTCATTATTATATTGGCTCAAATCCTTTTTGTGCGTAACTTTTGATACGGTGTATTTACCCTTATTGATTGGGTTGTTACGGTCTCTTTGGGTGTGGTATTCGTTCGCTATATCGCCAAATAGCACCGTATTAGGCTTAGCGGTCTTAGGGTCTATACCTTGTGCTAACTTCTGTTTTATCTCTAAGGCTTGTAGGCGTGCTTGTTGTAGGCTAATTGTAGGATAACGCCCTAAAGTGATATTAGTTTGTCTGCCATGATAGCGATAGGCAACCAACCAAACTTTTGTTCCTGTTGGTCTTACTATTAATTGTAAGCCGTTGCCGTCTGAATGCTTATCAGGCTTATTTGGGGTGCAATCAGTGGACGGCTTTAACCGTTTTATGGCGGTATCTGTTAGCATGATTTGCCTTGTTTGTTGGTATAAGGATTTTTATACCAACAAATATACCAACAAAAAACATAGATTTCAATAGATAGCCATAGACTACAAAAGACAACAAAAAGGCTTTAAACCTTGAAAAATAAAGGGCTATCGCACGATTGTGGATAGCCCTGGATTGTTGTTTGGTAGGCGTAAACGGACTCGAACCATCGACCCCCACCATGTCAAGGTGGTGCTCTAACCAACTGAGCTATACGCCTAAAGTGCTGCTATTTTAACAAAGTTTTGAAATTTTGCAAGTATTTTTTTTAAGTTCAATCCAAAGCATGGATATTAATCGGTGTCTTATACGGTCTATTGGGCAGCTCTTGCACCAGTTTGGGCACCAGATAACCCGACAGACTCTCGAGCATCTGCCAATAAATCTCAATCGCACGCTCAATCAGCAAATCAAAATGCGCCGCCCCCTGAACTTTATCCAACACGTGTAAATAATAAGGTAAAATCCCCGCATCAAATAACGCATGACTAAGCTCAATCAACGTCTGAGCGTGATCATTCACACCCTTTAGCAGAACCGTCTGATTTAATAAGACAACGCCGGATTCTCTGAGTTCGCGGCATTTTTGCTTAAGAGATTCATCAATCTCATTGGCATGATTAATATGCAACACCATGACGATGCTTTTTGGTGAAGATTTTAGCAGGCTTAGCAGTTCATCATCCACACGATTGGGTAGCACCACAGGCAGACGTGTATGAATGCGGATGGTCTTGACGTTTGGGATGGCGTTTATGGCATCGAACCAAGCTGTTAGGCGTCTATGATTTAAATTCAGCGGATCGCCACCACTAAAGATCATCTCATCAACATCTGGGCAGCTTGCCACATAGTCGGCAATACGAGCGATCTCTTGAATGCTTGGCATGTTCGCATGGTAGTCAAAATGCTGACGGAAACAATAACGACAATGCACCGCACACGCCCCCGTTGTGGTAATCAGCACACGGTTTTTGTATTTATGCAGCAGACCCTTGATTGGGTTTTGCTCATTCTCTTGTAGAGGATCGGCAGTATAGCCAGCGCTTGCCACAGTTTCTTTGATGTCTGGCAGAACCTGCAGCAGCAGCGGATCACTTGGATCACCTTTTGTCATCTTTTGAATAAAGGCTCGCGGCACTCTTAGCCCAAAACCCTTAGGCTGATAAGGCGCATCTGGAAACTCTATCTCAAGCAAATCACACAATTCAGCCACATCCGAAACACCGTCAGCCAATTCACTTTGCCAATCACCGTAAGCAGAATCAACATCAATGGTCAATATTTTTGAAAAATCATTCATTATCTTTTGACAATATTCAACAAAACTATATATAATGTGCTGTTTAGCGACATTTGCGAAATGCTGGGTATTATATCGCACTTTCGCCAAAATTTATTTTTCTTTTTTAAAGGTAATCATCATGGCAAGTTATTCTACCAATGATTTTAAAGCTGGCCTAAAAGTCATGCTTGACGGCAACCCATGCTCAATCATCGAGAACGAATACGTTAAACCTGGTAAAGGTCAAGCCTTTAACCGTGTTAAACTTCGCAACCTAAAGACAGGTAAAGTTTTAGAACAAACCTTCAAATCTGGCGACAGCCTAGAAGGTGCTGACGTACTAGATACCGAAATGAACTATCTATACAACGATGGTGAGTTCTGGCACTTCATGCACCCTGAGACTTTCGAGCAAATGCAAGCTGACAAGAACGCCATGGGCGATGCAGCACAATGGCTAAAAGAGAACTCAAACGCACTTTGCACCATCACTCTATTCAATGGCGCACCGCTAAGCGTTACCCCACCAAACTTCGTTGAGCTACAAATTGTAGAAACCGATCCAGGTCTGCGTGGCGACACCTCTGGTGGTGGCGGCAAACCTGCACGTCTAGAGACTGGCGCGGTGGTGCGTGTACCACTATTCGTACAACAAGACGAAATCGTAAAAGTCGATACTCGTACTGGCGAATACCTATCACGCGTGTAATATGTGATGCACACCCATAAAAAATCCCCAATGCTTCATTGGGGATTTTTTGTGCTTAATGCTATTGCTTAGCAATCAATCTTAGGCATTCTGACACCATCACCATGCCCACCACAGACGTAACTGCGACTGCTGAGCCGTAACCACCACAATTCAGACCGCTTTCACACGCTGTTGCCATTTTTAATTGTTCGGTTGAATAGACGCATTTGATACCGAATTTGCCTTTTGATTGGCTAATATTTTTTTCTTTGAGTTTGTTTCTTAATTTTGCCAATAATGGATCTTGGGTTACGTCTGTGAGATCGTCAACTTTGATTTGCGTTGGGTTAATTTTACCACCCGCCCCACCAGAGACGATGAGCTTAATTTTATTAAATCGGCAATGCAGCGCCAAAGCAAGCTTGGCATTCATGTCATCGACACAGTCTAACACGATTACATTTTTACCTTGAGCAGCCAGGGCTACTGCCTCTTCTTTATTGGGTAGAATCTGCTGAACGTTATCTACGGTCAAAAAATCATCAACCAGATTCAGCTCAAGGTTAGGATTGATTTGCCTAAGTCGTGCCGCCATTACCTCAATCTTCGACTCTCCAAGCGTACCATCTAAGGCAGGCAGCTGGCGGTTGATGTTACTCTCAACCAATACATCCAGATCGACCAACGTAATCTCCCCCACCCCTGTTCTTGCCAGACCTTCTGCTGCCCAAGAGCCCACGCCACCAACACCAACCACATAAACGTGAGCATTGATAAATTTCTCAAATCCATCGCCATAAAGCGTTCGCGTACCAGTGAATCGTCGAGCGGTTAACATGTCATTCATCATTCATATACCCAATTTTGGTGCAGCGCCTCATTGCTGTTCTGCCATAGCTGCCTAGCCAAATTCTCTTTATCCATATCAAACATCGTCGCCAACTCATCAAGCACATACACCAAATTAGCAGGTTCATTGGACGTGCCCAAGTGCTGGCAAGGCACCGGCATCATGTCGGGGCAGTCCGTCTCAATCACGAATGCCTCAGCGCCATATCGCTTAAACACACTCATCACAGAATTGCGTAATTTCTTAGCATTGGGGTTGGTGATTTGCCCCGTAATACCAAGCTTAAATCCCATCTTCACAAAAGCTAAAGCCTCTTGTTCGCCGCCACTAAAACTATGAGCGATACCACCCTGAACGCTGGCGCGGTATTTATGATCTTTTAAAATCTGCAGGACTTGAGCGTGCGCTTTGCGAATATGTAATAAAATCGGCAAATCATGGTGTTTGGCAAGATGAATTTGCTCAATAAAAAACCGCTTTTGCTTTTCAAAAATATCTGACTGCGTCAAGGTTTTTGGATAAGTATCTAGACCAATCTCAGCAATAGCGATACTGCTGTACTTCCTAATAAAATCATCAAGCAACATCAGGTCAGAATCCGACTGCTCCATGATGTACAAAGGATGAAGTCCGAACGCCAAATGAGCCTGAATGCCTTGGTGGCTGCTCTTGGCAAAATCCGCCATTTGGGATTTGACTTTTACCATCTGATGAAAATATTTCGCCAAAAAACCAATCAACACCAGATGCCTAATGCCCTGTTCATGAGCACGTTCAGTCATCAACATGCGATGTTCATCATACTCAGGCACGTCAAAATGCGTGTGCGTATCAATAAGTCTAATCGTCATGTTGCGGCTTTTTTGAGCTGCTACGTCTCGGCAGTATCAATAAAGCTGCAGCGAGGGCCAGTTTGAACAATGTTGATTTCTTCATGGTTTCTTGCGTTTTTTAATGGGCTTAAATACCTGCTCATCCAAATGCTGCGACATATCATTCAACAATGAAGTCGAATGATATGGCACCAGTGCGGACGGCACAACATTACGCGCAGCGTCGATGTGCTTAATTGAGTCATCAAAGAAGATATGCGGTGCAAAGGTTTGCAGTACCTTCGTCTTATTTAGACCACCCAAGAAAAAAGCCACATCAACACTCACACCCCATTCACGCAGCGTCTTAATCGCTCGCATGTCAGCAGGTGCATTTCTGGCAGTAACCAAGGCAATACGGATCGGATTATGCACCGCATCTTCGGTCTCATTGGGTAATTTATTTTGTAGCTTAGATAGCTTAATAAGAAAATCCGCATAAGGGCCTTTCTCCATCGGCAAGTCAGCCATCTCATTCTCATGATGGTGAAATGCCTGCAATCCTTGCTGCTTAAACACCAGCTCACCCGCCTCATCAAATAACACAGCATCCCCATCAAAGGCGATGCGAAGCTGCTCAGTGTCAAGCTCTGACGTATCGATCGAAGTCGCATCAAGAATCGCACAAGCGCAAATGTTCGCATCCGCCACTTTCTGGGCGTCTTCGCGATTGGTCGTTAAGAATAAGTCAACATCAAAATCCTTAATATAATCCGCCACCGAAGCGCCAGAAATAAAAGCAGATCGAGTGATGCCCAGCTCATGTGTGCGAATGGCATTAAGCACCTGTATGCCCATGTCTGGCGTAGATTTAGAAACGATCACCACCTCAACAAAGGGCGATTCATCATGATATTCCTTATCATCCTGATATCGATTTAAATTCAAAAGCGCCTTAATAAGCGGATAGCCCGTTCCATGATTTAAAGGTTCATTCTCGCGCAAATGCATATATTCACGGAATTTCTTGGCAGCCGTCTCTTCGTCCTTTTTTGTTAATTCAATCAGTTTGGCTTCTGCTTCGGACAAATCAAATAAGGCTGTCGCCGAAATCGCCACAATTAAAGTCTGAGAAAAATCTACCGCCATACCATCCCCTTTCTAACATTCTATACGATATAAGTGACCTTGTCTCTCAGTCACAACACCATGTGTATTGATGACAATTTGAAAATTATTGTTGTTATTCTTGGATAAGGTACAATATTTGATATTGCCATAATTCCCACGCGGCTTACCCGTATCACCCATGAATTTCATATAATTGCGTGATAATGAGGCATTCATTTTAATTATACCATGTTTTAAATACAAAGATTCGCTGCTAATTATATAATCTTTGGCGCCTAATCTATTGTCTCTATCATTATCTACGAAGACAACAAATCTTTCTTGAGCACTCCTACTGCATTCATTCTCGCTATTCATAGCACAAATGATAACATCCTTACCTCTTGAATAACTCTCTATCTTTGCCAAGCGAATTGCTTCATGAAGGTGTTTCCTTGTTGTATGTGATTCCATACGCTCAAACAGAGCGGGAATCATAGGGTAAGCAAAAAATAGTAACACAGAAACAATCAATAGGACAACGATTAATTGAATGAACGTAAATCCAGATTCTGCTTTTATCATAATATCGCCATACCTAAAACCCCCAACTTTTCAGTCAGGGGTTAGGATAAATAAAATGCTGACGATGACCTACTCTCACATGGGCGAACCACACTACCATCGGCGCTAAGACGTTTCACTTCTGAGTTCGGGAAGGGATCAGGTGGTTCCATCTTGCTATTGTCGTCAGCGTAAAAGGATTAACAACGCTGTTTATGAGTCTGTTGTTTTGTTTTTATTCAAGATTGATTCAAGCTTGTTAGGTAAAATCTTTACACTTATCTCATACTAAACCACTTGGGTGTTGTATGGTCAAGCCAAACGAGCAATTAGTATTGGTTAGCTACACATGTCACCATGCTTCCACACCCAACCTATCAACGTCGTAGTCTACAACGGCTCTTTAGGGAAATCTTATCTTGAGGTGGGCTTCCCGCTTAGATGCTTTCAGCGGTTATCCCATCCGAACGTAGCTACCCGGCGATGCTTCTGGCGAAACAACCGGAACACCAGAGGTTCGTCCACTCTGGTCCTCTCGTACTAGGAGCAGATCCTCTCAAATTTCCAACGCCCACGGTAGATAGGGACCGAACTGTCTCACGACGTTCTAAACCCAGCTCGCGTACCTCTTTAAATGGCGAACAGCCATACCCTTGGGACCTGCTTCAGCCCCAGGATGAGATGAGCCGACATCGAGGTGCCAAACACCGCCGTCGATATGAACTCTTGGGCGGTATCAGCCTGTTATCCCCAGAGTACCTTTTATCCGTTGAGCGATGGCCCTTCCATACAGAACCACCGGATCACTAAGACCTACTTTCGTACCTGCTCGACTTGTGGGTCTCGCAGTTAAGCGCGCTTTTGCCTTTATACTCTTTGAACGATTTCCGACCGTTCTGAGCGCACCTTCGTACTCCTCCGTTACTCTTTAGGAGGAGACCGCCCCAGTCAAACTACCCACCATACATTGTCCTTAGATCTGTTAATCTCAAGTTAGAACCCCAACATAACCAGGGTGGTATTTCAAGGATGGCTCCATGGCAACTGGCGTCGCCACTTCAAAGCCTCCCACCTATCCTACACAAGTTAGGTCAAAGTTCAATGTAAAGCTGTAGTAAAGGTTCACGGGGTCTTTCCGTCTAGCCGCGGGTACACAGCATCTTCACTGCGATTTCGATTTCACTGAGTCTCTGCTGGAGACAGCGCTGCCATCATTATGCCATTCGTGCAGGTCGGAACTTACCCGACAAGGAATTTCGCTACCTTAGGACCGTTATAGTTACGGCCGCCGTTTACTGGGGCTTCGATCAAGAGCTTCGCATACGCTAACCCCATCAATTAACCTTCCAGCACCGGGCAGGCATCACACCCTATACGTCCACTTTCGTGTTTGCAGAGTGCTGTGTTTTTAATAAACAGTTGCAGCAGCCTGGTATCTGCGACTGCCAACAGCTCAGGAAGCAAGTTCCATCACCATCGGCAGCGTACCTTCTCCCGAAGTTACGGTACCATTTTGCCTAGTTCCTTCAGCAGAGTTCTCTCAAGCGCCTTGGTATTCTCTACCTGACCACCTGTGTCGGTTTCGGGTACGATTTGTTTATGACTATCGCTTAGAAGCTTTTCCTGGAAGCAGGGTATTTGCCACTTCGCCAGTAAACTGGCTTGCTATCAGATCTCAGTAATAGTCTAGCGGATTTGCCTACTAAACCTACCTACATCCTTCCACCTGGACAACCAACGCCAGGCTGACATAACCTTCTCCGTCCCTCCATCGCATCATAAACAAGTATCGGAATATTAACCGATTTCCCATCGACTACGCCTTTCGGCCTCGCCTTAGGGGTCGACTCACCCAGCCCCGATTAACGTTGGACTGGAACCCTTGGTCTTCCGGCGAACGGGCTTTTCACCCGTTTTGTCGTTACTCACGTCAGCATTCGCTCTTGTGATACCTCCAGCATACCTTACGATACACCTTCACAGGCTTACACAACGCTCCCCTACCACTTAATTGAAACAATTAAATCCGCAGCTTCGGCTCCTAGTTTGAGCCCCGTTACATCTTCCGCGCAGGCCGACTCGACTAGTGAGCTATTACGCTTTCTTTAAATGATGGCTGCTTCTAAGCCAACATCCTAGCTGTCTGTGCCTTCCCACATCGTTTCCCACTTAACTAGGAATTTGGGGCCTTAGCTGGCGGTCTGGGTTGTTTCCCTCTTGACGACGGACGTTAGCACCCGCCGTCTGTCTCCCGGATATCACTCATCGGTATTCGGAGTTTGCATCGGTTTGGTAAGTCGGGATGACCCCCTAGCCGAAACAGTGCTCTACCCCCAATGGTGTTCGTCCGAGGCGCTACCTAAATAGCTTTCGGGGAGAACCAGCTATCACCGAGTTTGATTAGCCTTTCACCCCTATCCACAAGTCATCCCCTGGCTTTTCAACGACAGTGGGTTCGGTCCTCCGGTGCCTGTTACGGCACTTTCAACCTGCTCATGGATAGATCACTCGGTTTCGGGTCTATACCCTGCAACTTAATTCGCCCTATTAAGACTCGGTTTCCCTACGGCTCCCCTAAACGGTTAACCTTGCTACAGAATATAAGTCGCTGACCCATTATACAAAAGGTACGCCGTCACCCAACAAGTGGGCTCCGACTGCTTGTATGCACACGGTTTCAGGTTCTATTTCACTCCCCTAACAGGGGTTCTTTTCGCCTTTCCCTCACGGTACTGGTTCACTATCGGTCAGTCAGGAGTATTTAGCCTTGGAGGATGGTCCCCCCATCTTCAGACAAGATTTCACGTGTCTCGCCCTACTTAATATGTCGCATTTGCAGTTTCGCATACAGGACTATCACCTACTATGGTTGGCTTTCCCACGCCATTTTGCTACTACAAGTTTGATCGGCTACTCCCCGTTCGCTCGCCGCTACTTGGGGAATCTCTATTGATGTCTTTTCCTCGGGGTACTGAGATGTTTCACTTCTCCCGGTTCGCCTCCTAACCAAAGGTTAGGATAGCCAACTTATGTTGGCTGGGTTTCCCCATTCAGAAATCGCCGGGTCACAGGATATTGCCACCTCACCGACGCTTATCGCAGGCTATCACGTCTTTCATCGCCTCTGACTGCCAAGGCATCCACCATGTGCACTTCATTACTTGACCATACAACCCCAAAGGGTCTTTAATGTATGGGTAATGTGTAACGATTCACCTATGTTTACGCTTGATTCAGTTCTCTTTACTTTAGGTGATTGTATTGGGTACAATCACCATGGTTAATTATTTGTTGGAATTAAATAATTAACCCAGACTCATATATACGTTGTTAAATAGTGATATAAACTTCGTCAGTTTATAAAGTTAAAGCATAAATAAGAAATCTTATTTAAATTGCTTATGTATGCTTTTGATGTTTAATAATGGTGGAGTTAAGGAGAGTCGAACTCCTGACCTCCTGCGTGCAAGGCAGGCGCTCTACCAACTGAGCTATAACCCCATTTGTTAATGGTGGGTCTAATAAGACTTGAACTTATGACCCCCGCGTTATCAACACGGTGCTCTAACCAACTGAGCTATAGACCCGTTTTAAACATCTTACTAAAGAACAACTTGTTGTGAATTCTTGCCAATCAGATAATATCGTTAAGGAGGTGATCCAGCCGCAGGTTCCCCTACGGCTACCTTGTTACGACTTCACCCCAGTCATCGACCCCACCGTGGTGAGCGCCCTCTTGCGTTAGGCTACCCACTTCTGGTGAGATCAACTCCCATGGTGTGACGGGCGGTGTGTACAAGGCCCGGGAACGTATTCACCGCAGCATTCTGATCTGCGATTACTAGCGATTCCGACTTCATAGAGTCGAGTTGCAGACTCTAATCCGGACTACGATTGGCTTTTTGAGATTAGCATCACATCGCTGTGTAGCAACCCTTTGTACCAACCATTGTAGCACGTGTGTAGCCCTGGTCGTAAGGGCCATGATGACTTGACGTCGTCCCCGCCTTCCTCCAGTTTGTCACTGGCAGTATCCTTAGAGTTCCCGACCGAGTCGCTGGTAACTAAGGAAAAGGGTTGCGCTCGTTGCGGGACTTAACCCAACATCTCACGACACGAGCTGACGACAGCCATGCAGCACCTGTATGTAGATTCCCGAAGGCACTCCCGCATCTCTGCAGGATTCCTACTATGTCAAGACCAGGTAAGGTTCTTCGCGTTGCATCGAATTAAACCACATGCTCCACCGCTTGTGCGGGCCCCCGTCAATTCATTTGAGTTTTAACCTTGCGGCCGTACTCCCCAGGCGGTCTACTTATTGCGTTAACTGCGTCACTAAGTCTTTAAAAGACCCAACGACTGGTAGACATCGTTTACGGCGTGGACTACCAGGGTATCTAATCCTGTTTGCTACCCACGCTTTCGAACCTCAGTGTCAGTATGATGCCAGGAAGCTGCCTTCGCCATCGGTATTCCTCCAGATCTCTACGCATTTCACCGCTACACCTGGAATTCTACTTCCCTCTCACCTACTCTAGTCACCCAGTATCAGATGCAGTTCCCAGGTTAAGCCCGGGGCTTTCACATCTGACTTAAATGACCACCTACGCTCGCTTTACGCCCAGTAATTCCGATTAACGCTTGCACCCTCTGTATTACCGCGGCTGCTGGCACAGAGTTAGCCGGTGCTTATTCTGTAGGTAACGTCAGGGCTTGTGGGTATTAACCACAAGCTTTTCCTCCCCACTTAAAGTGCTTTACAACCAAAAGGCCTTCTTCACACACGCGGCATGGCTGGATCAGGCTTTCGCCCATTGTCCAATATTCCCCACTGCTGCCTCCCGTAGGAGTCTGGGCCGTGTCTCAGTCCCAGTGTGGCTGATCATCCTCTCAGACCAGCTACAGATCGTCGCCTTGGTAGGCCTTTACCCCACCAACTAGCTAATCCGACTTAGGCTCATCTATTAGCGAGAGCTAAAAGCCCCCTTTCTCTCGTAAGACGTATGCGGTATTAGCCATCCTTTCGGATGGTTATCCCCCACTAATAGGCAGATTCCTAAGCATTACTCACCCGTTCGCCACTAATCATATCTAGCAAGCTAGATAGTCATCGTTCGACTTGCATGTGTTAAGCCTGCCGCCAGCGTTCAATCTGAGCCATGATCAAACTCTTCAGTTTAATCTTTTTAAGATGCCTATTAAGTATCTTAGTAAACTAAGATAAGTTAGGACTTGGCTCATTTATTATATTACTAGCAAAATTTGATACTTAATGACTTAATTTATTAAATTAAGAAACAAGCATCTGCTCATCGTGTAAATGAATTAACTTTGAGTATTTTTGTCTTAATAACTAATAAATGAATATTTATATATTATTTATTGAATTATCTTGTATTGACAAAAATCCACACAAGTTGTTCTTTAGTTTGGATTTTAAATAGTGTATGATACATCGTCTGCATCATTATCATTAATCAAGGCTGACCATTTTATCACATTGTTTTGTGATGTCAATCTTTTTTTTGAAATATTTTAACCAACTTGCTTTGTTATTTTTTGCAACTAGGTTGCGTTGGAATGAGTGCGTATTATACAGATTTATTTTTGACTGTCAAACACTTTTTTGAAAAAATTTTAAAATTTATGATGAAATTTTTATAAGTGGTTGATTTTAAGATATTTTTATACATACGCACTCAGAAATTTATCTTGCTAGCTCATCTCCCTAACCTTAATCTCAATAAAGTCAATCTCTTCATCAGAAAGCCCATATTTGGCATAAAGCTGTTTATCAATCTCACGAATGGACTGAGACCAATCAATATCAGAATCGGCGGTAAAATCTTGTAGGGGGACTTTTGACCAAGTATTTTTTGATTGATTGTTTTGAGTAGTTTTCATAATTCCCAACATTGCTCTACCAAATTTGGATTTGATATATTTAAGTAATGCCTGTGATTCAAATTCTGTTTTAAAATTACCCAAACTAACAAATGTCTGGTTATGTCCAATGAAAGGTTTTCCTATTACAGGGGTAGATAATATTTCACCAAATGCTCCTGTACCATTTGCACCCGTAACAAATACTTTCCATCTGTCTAAATTTGGGTGATTAGCGATATATTTTCTTTTTACCCAGAAATAAATCCTTTCATTATTTAAACGACCATAAATTTGAACATAGTCCTCACGATTATTTGGTTGTTTCTCAAAGAAAATTTCAGGATAACGAGTAAAAACACTTGATGAGACAGCTTTTGCATGTGATTTGTCTGTTCTACCAATAAGATTCGGATTTTCCACAAACACATCATCTGTAAATCTATAACTATCTGGACTATAAACAAAATGACTAATAGTTTCTTTGCTAGTTTTGCGAACCTTTTTGAATATATTTCTCAACTCATCAAACGCAATAAAAGTATCTATTGAACCAAAATTTTTATTAACATCACGATAAATAACAACTACACCGCCCTTAATATCTGTATTTAAAAAAACTTCATCACTTTTTGGATTGAAATACAAAACGCTAACGTGCTCATCATTCAACATCTTGCTGTTCCAAGATTTTGGAGTTGCCCCTTGATTTGATAAAAATCTTGCTGGGGAAATGAGACAATATTTATTGCTCATTTTTTCAGATAATTCATAAAAATAATGATAAACAGGCACCGCTTGGTTATTATCCCCAATATTCTCATCTTGATAAGGCGGATTACCCACAATTACATCAAATTTCATTGCTTTTCCAAAAATTTCAGTTAATTTGTCATTAAAATTTAATTCACCTTTGGCGTATGGCGTGGTATCCAATTGCACAATATGCGAATGCTCAAAATCTAAGGTTTCATCAAATCCCAAAATAAAGTTTTTGGCGATATTATAAATAATCTCACTCGGCGCAAAGCCATAGACTTGATGGGCAAAAATATGCTTCAATCTTTCTTTTGGATTTGGGAATGTATTTTCCAATCCCATATAAAGCCGTTTGACAATCTCGGTAATATAAAGCCCTGATTTCATATACAAATCAGCAAATTTTAGATTAGGGTTACTAAAAATATCAGGATTTTCTTCTTCAAACTTATCCATCATCATTTTTACGACTTTTTTGGGCGTAAAAATCTGATTGGTGCGTTGGGGAGGAATATAATCAAAAATATCTTCCACTTGATGTTCATCAAAATAATTAGCAAGGGCAAAGCGTTTATTTAAAAACTCCTGCACCGCATTGTCAAAAACTTGCTCATCAAAAAATTGATGTTTATCTCTTAATACACGAAATTGTTCAAGCGTAATGCCTGTTACTTCTTTAAATACCGCATCCGAAATGTGCGAATCAAAATTTGCCAAAGTGGTATTTTTATCGCCATACGCCATCAAAAATGACGGAATGGTGCGACTAAATCCACGCAACCGCCCACGCACATCATCTTCCACTTTATTCTGTTTATTTTGCTCGGCTTTTTGCAAAATGGTTTCGGTGCTGTGTTGGGTAAATTCGGCGACTTTTGTACTCAATGTTTCGCTGATTTTATTTTGCAAATCTTGATTGATGACTTGCGTTTTGGCTTCATAATCATTTTGGATTTGCTGTTTTTCGTTCTCGGTTTTGGCGGTTTTTAATTCATTTTCAAATTGAGCTTTGGCAATATTTTGCTCAATTTCACTTTGTTTTTGAATTTTGTGCACTTCATACTCAAAGGTTTGAGTTTGTTCTTTAACCACTTTGTCGGCAAATTTTTCGGTCAAACCATTTTCTTTTGCCAACTCTTTAAAGGCACTTTGCGTGCTTTGTGTGATGATATTGGTTAATGTATTTGCTAAATTTTCATTATTTAACTCATTGTTTTGAATAATATCTTGAGTTTGGGTTTCAATAGTGGCATACACTTTTTCACCAAAACGAGCATGATTCGTGTTAATCACGATTTCATTATCCACTACCGCATAGCCGTCACTATCCACCTGCACGCCTTGTGTATCTATCGGTGTATTGGTTTTTTCTTTATTGATTTTGCCATTGTCATAATATTCAAATTGCTCTATGATTTCACGGACTTCGTCAGACTGAGCCGAAAAAATCCCTGAAATATTTTGGAACAATAAATTACTCATAAAGCCCCGTTTTACCACTTCGGTCGCTTTAAATACTTTTGGAATGGTCAAAACTTGATTGACATCAAGCTCCACCATTTTGCCTTCGCTATCTTCGGCAATGACGGGAAAGAAATTTAATAACTCCTTGATGTTATTTTCTCTTTCATCTGTTGTGCCATTACCATTTGAAGTTTTTAGCGATAAATTATTGGCAAATTCATCATAAATCGTTAGCGTACGCTCAGGTGCAAAATCAAAAACATAGGCATTTTTCTTTTGATAGAATTGCCCATCTTTTTCATATTGCCACGCATTTTGTGCTCTAAACGCTGTTTGCATATACAAAGCAGGCGATTTTAAATTAGAGAGCATTAAAACGGCTGTCCATTCTGGAATAGTAATGCCTGTGGTTAATTGTCCCACCGATAAAGTAATGGTTTTGTCGTTTTCTTGAATGGCTTGTTTTACGCGGTCTAGGGCTCTACCGCTAATCATATCATTGTCATCACCACGCCCATCGCCAACCGCTAAAATGATTTTGTAATTTTCGAAAACAGGGTGATTTTTTAATAATTTGGCTAAGGCCTTGGCACCATCCACACGATTTAACAGCCAAAAAGAATGTTTGATTTCATCTCGTAATTCTTTGGTAGAAAATGGATATTTTTCATTTTGACTTAAAGTATTTAGCCATTTTTCTACTTCTTTTTTATGAATGAAATTGCCTTTATCATCGGTGGCAAAAAATTCATTCAAATCAAAAGCAAAATCTATATTATCACCGCCAATATCCGCTCCTTGATTAACTTTATCGCTAATCATTCGGCTCATTTGATAGCTGAATAAATTCAAAGTCGGCAAAGTCGCATAAGGATTACTGTCTTCATCATCAGCCCAATTTAATTTGGCGGATTGCTCATCGGCATAAGTCCAATTATAAATTTCATCTTGAGAAAATTGCCCGCCTGCCAGTGCTTTAAATGGTGTGCCTGATAAATGTAATGTAAAATCACGATTGATATTATCAAAAGCGACATCAGTTTTGAGAGTATCCACACCTTCATGGGCTTCATCAATAACGAGCAAATCCCAAGTGAGCTTTTTAACCCAATCCAATTTATCAAATTGCCCACCAAAATGGATTGAGCCTTTTAAATCTTGCAAAGAAATAAAAGCAATCATACTCTTTTTGCCATTGGGCTTTGTCATTTGGTCAAGAAATTGTTCACGATTTAAAACAGGGCGTTCTTTTAAACTATCGCTGGTCGAAACAAAAGCAAAATCCGTTTGCCATGCAATAAACTTTTCAAAATCATCAAACCAAGAATTAGCAATCGCAGGACGATTAGTAACAATTAAAACTTTTTTGGCGTTTAATTTACAAGCTAAATCATAAGTGGTTAAAGTCTTGCCAAATCTGGGTTTGGCATTCCACAAAAATTCGCCATTTGGATTATCTTTAAAATAAGCCAAAGTTTTATTAACCGCATCTAATTGCTCTTGGCGTAATTCATATTCTGATGAATTATTTTCTTGTGAATAATTTGCACTCACAAAATCATAAAAATCTTGCAAGCTTTTTTGGGGCGTACCATTATAGAAGAACCATTCTGTTCTTCTATGCTCGCCTTTTTTGTTCTCAATATTTTTATGGCGTCTTAAATAGCTGTGCAATTGATGATCGGTAAAATATTCATCATTATGCAATTTTGCAATTTCGCTCCATAATAAATCATAGCTCAAATCTACTGTTCGCACCTGCTCTTTAATACGAGTATGCACACTTGATTTTTCTGTATAGCCAATCTTTACCCAACCTTGTTTATCTGTTACGGTTGGCAAGGTATAAGCATAGATTTGTGGATAAATCGCTTTTGCAGTTGTAATTTCAGTTCTGCTCATTTGATAACTCCTCATCAAAAAATACCATTTTTCGTGTTTTCCAATCTTTGATTTTGATACGCTGACCTTGATGAATCATGACGATTTTCGGTTTTACATCATCAAATAAATCAGCTTGATGATTGAAAATCGTTTCTCTTTTTTGCGTTAAAGGAATGCATTGCGTTAATCCATCCATTTGAAAAATGTTATAACTGATGATTTCAGCGATTTGCTTTAATAATTCATATTCTGGTTCGCTACCCCATTTGTCCACATAATAATCACGATAAGTTAAAAGCAGATTTTCACGAGCCAGCAATAAAGAATCACCATTCCATTCAAAGCCAAAACTGGCTTGATAAGATTTTTTGGCAAATTCTTGCCATTTTTTCTTATTATTAATTTCTTGATTGATACGGCGTAATTTTCTATCCAAAAATCCAACTCGTTCATCTAAATCAATGATTTCACCCGTAGCCATTTCATAACGATTAGCAATATAAGGCGCTTCTCCGCAAGTAATTTCTAGCCAAGTTCTTGATATATAGGTGATTAAATCGTCATTTAAAAAATTTTCATCTAAGGCGTCATTTTGCTTTTTAACAACCCAACTGGGCGTAAATACTTCCGCCTTAGATTTGGTGCGTTCTTTTTGTTGTTCTTTGGATTTTAAGGCTCGTGGTACGATTAAATTCCCCATTTTACCCGTAATCAAATTGGGCGTAATTTGGCAAGTTGCTCCATAATTTTCGCCAAGTTTTAAATAATTATTATTTGCCCAAATGATATTTCGCTTCTTTTTGGCATAAAAAGAAGTCGTTCTATCTCTTAATAAAGTATCTAGGATTTCTGATGAATATTGATATAAATCGTCTTCTGATAAATTAGCAACAGAAAAATCAATAAGGTGTTTTTGAATGGCGGTACCCATCATTTTGCACCGCCCTCTTTTGATAGATTTTGGGTAAATTTTAGGCACGAAAAAAGCCCGTGCAAAGACGGACTTTTATTTGAAAATAGGAAATTTAAACCGTTAAGGTATTGACTTTTAACGGATTTTAGGAATAATTTAGCTGAACGCTGAACGCTGAACGCTGCGCTCAGCGCTGAACGCTGAACGCTGAACGCTGAACGCTGAACGCTGAACGCTGAACGCTGAACGCTGAACGCTGAACGCTGAACGCTGAACGCTGAACGCTGAACGCTGAACGCTGAACGCTGAACGCTGAACGCTGAACGCTGAACGCTGAACGCTGAAGTAGGATACGATCATTTTAACGCTTGTCAATAGTAAAATCACCAAACAAAACACACTCATTATACCCAACCATCAAGACTTATCACGACTTCTTGGCAAAGAATGTCATCCAAAAACCCGACAGTGCATAAATAATGCCAATCGCCAATATACCCACGGGCAGATCATAAAGCGCCGCACCCATGACAAGCACCCCAATGATCAATGCCACGAACGGAACTTTCTGGCGGTCAAATTCCTTAAAGGAGTAATACTTAATATTACTCACCATGAGTAATCCGCAGATCACAACCCATGCAGCAAAAACAAATTCTGCCACACCGATATTATTGCCCACGCTTCCCAACCAATCGGCATGATCAATCGCAACCATGACACTTGATGCCAACAGAATGGCAGCCAAAGGACTTGCCAATCCGATAAAGTACTTCTTGTCAACTTCGCCAATCTGCACATTAAAACGCGCCAAACGAAACGCCGCGCAAGCTGTGAACACAAAAGCGCACGCCAAACCAAAGCGTCCTAACTCGTGCAGGGCAAATTGATAAACAAGCATTGCGGGTGCAAGTCCAAACGCGATGCAATCCGCCAAACTGTCAAACTGCTCACCAAATGGGCTTTGTGCATTTAAGATGCGTGCAGCTCTCCCATCCATGCCATCAAGCACAGCGGACAGAAAAATTGCTAAAGCCGCCTTATAGTAAGCACCTTCACTACTAGCGACGATGGAGAAAAACGCACACAACATAGATGCAGTGGTGATAAGATTAGGAACGAGATAGACGCCCTTTCTTACTTGTCGTTGCCCATCAATGGCCTCACTTTCAACAACTTCAAAAGTGATGCCGCCTGCATCATCAAAGTCATTTAGATGATTGTCTGACTTCTTCATACATCATTCTCCGACCAGCCATTTCACGACCGCCATGTCTTCAATAGTCATGTCAGGTGCATCTGCTGGTTTTAGAATTGGCGCGAGTGTCTGCAAAATTTCTTTGGCGCGCACATCAAACTGCCAAGGCGGATTAATAATGTGCAATCCTGTGCCATTCATGCCCACCGCCACATCATTAGGATATAAATTTAGCTCACATACCAGCTGACGACGGATTTCGGTACGTTTCATTTTTTTGTAGAACAGTTCTACCGCTTCTTTGTTCTTAATGGGATACCACAGCACAAATGTGCCCGTGGCAAATTTCTTATAGCTTGCCACAAGCAAATCCACCAAACGGCTAAAATCTTTATGCTCTTGCTCAAATGGCGGGTCAAGCAGGATAATACCACGCTTCTCTTTTGGGGGTAGCACGGCAGGCACGCCTTCAAAAGCGTCACGATGATGAATTCCAATAGGGAGCTGATAAAGCTGATAGTTTAGGGCGTCATACTCGTCCGCCACCGCTTCAAAGGCTTCGGCACGTAAGGGGGCGTTGTCCGAATGGTTTTGGGCATGATTGGCAATCCACCATGGCGAGCCAGGGTAGACGTGTTTATCATAGGTCTTGCGAGCGGTATCAAGATCTAACAAATACTCAGAGATGGCTTTTGGCGGTGTGCCAAGATCGGCATTCTCTAGCGCAAGAATGCCTTTATTTGCCTCACCAGTCTTAGCTGCCTCTGTGCTTTGTAGCGAGTACAAACCGCGTCCACCATAAGCATCCAATACATAATAAGGCTTGGCTTTGGCGGAGAATTGAGAAAGCAGCTGTAATAACAAAATATGCTTGGCAACGTCAGCGAAGTTACCTGCATGATAAGCGTGTTTATAGTTCATGTTGGTCTATTATGGTCTGTGTTTTTTGGATGAGTTTATGGTAACATAGTTGATTGTTTTTAGCTATTTTTATTTGTATGACAACCTTTTGTGCCGACTGGCACGCCTTGATTGATGCCAAGCTTGATGACTTTATCGCCACAGGCACGATGATGCTTGATGATGTCTTTGCTATGGACGCCTTGACTGCCTTGCAAAATGAGAGCGGATTTATAGAGTACAGGCAAGCTCATCTTACCCACGGCGAGCGAGAGAGTGCCATTCGTGGCGACAGCATTCGCTGGATTGATGAGTCTTGCCCTGTGGGGTCGGCGTATCTTGGGACGATTGATGAGCTTGGGCGGTATTTTAACGCCACGCTATACACAGGTATTCGCTCATCAGAAGCCCATTATGCCTGCTATCCGTCAGGCTTTGGCTACAAATGGCATTCAGACAACCCCAAAGGACGAGACGAGCGGGTCATCTCTGCGGTGTTTTATTTAAATGACAACTGGACAGCGGACAATGGCGGTGCGATAACGGTGGTGGATAAAACGGGCGAGACCATCCAGCTTTTACCACAACTTAACCGCCTTGTGGTGTTTGATAGCAATCTATTGCACCAAGTGGAAATTACCAATCGTACACGGTTTTCTATTGCAACGTGGCTTCGGCGTGATGAGAGGTTGATATAATCACTTTGTAATTATTTGAAAATATTTTGCCATGATTTATATAATCATCGCTTTATTAATTTGGTCAAGTTCATTTACCGCAGGCAAATATGCCTATTCCATGTTTGACCCTGCAATGGCGATTGAACTTCGATTTATCATCGCAAGTTTGATTGTCTTGCCCTTTTTTATCAAAACATATCCTTTGATAGAAAAACGCATTCGCACAAAACTGTGGGGCGTGTCTTTTTTGATGTTTCCTATTGGTATTTTTATGCAGTTTATGGGATTGTTTTACACTTCGGCAAGCAGTGCGGTAGTTGTGATTGGGACAGAGCCAATATTGGTATTATTATTGGGATTTTTATTATTTAAACAAAAAGTAGCGATTTATGATTGGCTGTTAAGTTTGATCGCTTTTATCGGCATTGGCTTCTTGGTATTGGGTTCGCAAAATGACGGAGCGGTCAATTTATTTGGACTTATATTGGTATTTTTAGCAGGGACTGGATTTGCATTAAGTTTGTATGTTGCTAAAGACATTATGAAACAACTAGATAATAAAGTCTATACTTCGGCAATATTGGTACAAGGAATGATTTTATGTTTGCCTTTATCATTATTTTTAATCAAAGATTGGCAAGTGGATTTTAATTGGCTTGGTTTATTTTCTATTATTTATCTGGGGCTGGGGTGTAGTTGGCTTGCCTATAAACTTTGGAATATTGGACTTAATAAAACGCCCGCCCACATTAGTGGCATGCTCATTAGTTTAGAACCTGTATTTGGGGTATTATTTGCTTTTTTATTTTTGGGCGAGCGAATGAGTTCAATGACCGCCTTGGGGAGCATGCTGGTGATTGGCTCAGCAATGCTCTCTACAGTGATTCCGATTTTAAAAGAAAGGAAAAACCACTCCTAAATTCATATTTTCATTTGTTAATTTTAAGGAACCCCTATGACCCCCACCTTATCCCTATCCACCGCCCTATTAAAAGAGCCGTCCATTACCCCCCACGATTTTGAATGCCAAAATATCTTAGCAGAATATTTGGGTAACTTAGGGTTTGACTGTGAATTTTTGTATTTTGGCGACCCAAATGACAACGACAAAAACGCCCAAATCAAAAACCTATACGCCAAGAAAAAAGGAAGCGACCCCACCGCTCCCCACCTATGCTTTGCAGGGCATACTGATGTCGTGCCTGTGGGCGATGAGAGTCTATGGACGTATCCGCCTTTTTCGGCAACCGTGGCTGACGGCTATCTGTGGGGGCGTGGGGCATCTGATATGAAAACCGCCATTGCCTGCTTTTGTGTGGCGTGCGATGAGGTTATCAGGGCTTGCCCCAACCACAAGGGCGATATTTCGCTACTTATCACCGCAGACGAGGAAGGCGTGGCGATTAACGGCACGCACAAGGTAGTATTGGAGCTTGCCAAACGGGGCGAGCGTATGGATTTTTGTCTGGTGGGCGAGCCATCCAGTACGGCAACCCTTGGCGATGTCATCAAAAATGGCAGACGTGGCTCACTAAACGCACGCCTGACCGTAACGGGCAAACAAGGACACATCGCCTACCCACATCTGGCGGCCAATCCCATGCACGAGCTTGCCCCTGCTCTTGCCGAGCTTGTGGCGTGTGAGTGGGACACGGGCAACGACTATTTTCCTGCCACCAGTATGCAAATCTCCAACATAAACGGCGGTACAGGGGCGACCAACGTCATACCTAATAGCGTGGACGTGCTGTTTAATTTTCGCTTTTGCACCGAGAATACCGCCGAGAGCTTACAGGCGAAAACCCATGCCATTTTGGATAAGCATTTTGCCAATTCCAAGGCGACTTATGACATTGAGTGGAGCTTATCAGGCGAGCCGTTTTTGACCCCAAAAGGCGAGTTTGTGGATGCCGTGGTGTCCGCCATCAAGGACGTTACAGGCACGGACAGCAAGCTGTCCACCTCGGGAGGGACATCGGACGGGCGGTTTATCGCTCCGATTATGAATGCCCAAGTGGTAGAGCTTGGCGTATTAAACAACACCATTCATCAGATAGATGAAAAAGTGGCGGTGGATGATTTGGAAAAGCTGACTTTAATTTATGAGCAAATTTTAGACACACTTATCAGCTAGCATGTCAACCAACATCAAAAAAGCCATGCTTAAATAGCATGGCTTTCTTTGGTAAAGATTTTTTAGCACATCACCCCAAAAGACATTCTGCTCCTAGGCATGATGAGTTCAAAAAATCAGTTATACCCTGCTTTTTTCATCAACATGATGGCTTTTTGCTGATTTTTACCCGCTACCGCAACATTGATGACATCTTGCTTGAAAGAACCCCAACTGGCCACCAGCGGAGCCGCATTGGTGCGATTGTTGGCAGGATATTCAAAGTTGCGATCAGCATACAGCTTTTGGGCCTCTGGGCTTGATAGCCATTCAATGAACTTTTGGGCTTCAACAGGGTTTTTGCTGTATTTTAGCACGCCTGCACCAGAGACATTGACATGCGTACCCTTGCCATTTTGATCAGCGAAAAATACTTTGACATTATTGGCCACTTCAGGATTCTTGTTGACCAAACGACCATAATAATAGGTGTTGGCAATGCCCACATCACAACGACCAGCATTAATGGCCTCTAACATGGAAGTGTCATTAGAAAATGGTGTGGTTGCCAAATTATTTACCCAGCCTGTTACTGTGCGGGTGGCGGCTTTTTGACCATGATTAGCAATCATGGTAGCGACCAGCGATTGGTTGTATACATTATTAGATGTACGCAAGCATAATTTACCTTTCCATTTTGGATTGGCTAGGTCGGCATAAGTAGATAATTCGCTAGGATTGACCGTCTTAGGATTATAAAAAATCGTACGCGCACGCACCGACAAGCCAAACCATTGATTATTTTTTGCTCTTAGATGTGCTGGAATGTTATTTTTTAAGGTTGGTGAGTTGATTGAGCGTAGCAAACCCATGGTTGATGCTTTCCAAAGGTTGCCACCATCAACCGTGATTAAGACATCACCTTTGGTATTTTGACCCTCTGCTTGGATTTTTGCCATCAAAGGCCCAGCTTTATCATTGACCAGCGTGATTTTTGTTCCTGTTTTTGCTTCATAGGCTTGAGCGATCGGCTTTAATAACTCGTCAGCACGAGATGAGTAAACCACCAATTCACTAGCAAATGCTGGTAGTGCCATCAATGCAGCCACCTGAGCGATTAAGATTTTTTTTAACATAAATTCATCCTTCTAAAACGCCATTTCATGGCTTAAAAAAAACATAATCTACAACACATGAAACGCTCTCTTTTTGATAAAAAAATCCTAAAAAGATTGCTATTTCCTGTTGTATTATAATACCATATCCATTTTTAAACAATGATTATTATCATTATGGTATCTATTTGATAATAATAATCACTCATAATATGACCGCAACACGCTTATGACACACTCAACACTGCTTGCACGATTATGGCTTGGACTTTGTTCTTTATTAGTCATCATTCCTTTGGGGGTAATTTTATCTTCAATAGGCGAATTTGATGCTGAAATTTGGCAATTCCTACTGGATCATGAGTTGCCCAGTTTATTAAAAAATACTCTATGGCTCGTTTTGTCGGTAGGCATTGGCGTAACAGTGCTTGGCACCAGCACTGCATGGCTGACCACCATGTATGACTTTCCGCTGAAGCGTATTTTTAGCTGGGCAATGATGCTGCCTTTGGCGGTACCTGCTTATGTTCTTGCCTTTGTACAGCTTGGCATATTTGATTACACAGGCACCATCAGTACCTATTTGCGACAGGCATGGGGCTTTGAAAATGGTCTGCCAGACATCAGGCATGGTGGAGGATTGGCCTTGGTGATGAGTCTAACTTTATATCCTTATGTCTACTTATTGTCCAAAAATGCTTTTGGAAGCATGGGCAATCGCATTTTGGAGGTTGGTGCTTCTTTGGGGTTGTCAAACTGGCAGGCGTTTATTAAGCTTGCTCTACCGATGGCAAAACCTTGGGTAGTCAGTGGCGTCATCTTGGCACTCATGGAAGTGCTGGCAGACTTTGGGGCGGTTTCGATTTTTGGCTATGATACTTTTACTACCGCCATCTATCAGGCTTGGTATGGCTTTTTTAGCCTTGATACTGCCAAACAGCTTGCCAGTCTTTTGGTTGGTTTAGTGTTCATCTTTTTAGTATTAGAACAGCTTAGTCGTGGACGCAAAAACTTTGAAAGCGTCGGTCGTGGTGGTCATCATCGACACATTGCTCTACACGGTCTAACAAAATGGCTGGCTTTTAGCTATTGTGCTGGCATTTTATTTTTGGCGTTTATCCTGCCCCTCATTCAGCTAAGCGTGTGGGTCGTTGAAACTTGGCAAGGCATTGAGTTTGGTGTCATCTTTGAACAAACCAAAAATTCTGTCATCGCCAGCCTATGTGCTGCCATATTAGTTACCATGGTTGCTTTTTTTATCAGCCTAAGCGTTCGACATGATGCCAGTAAATTCGCCTTGGGCAGTGCCAAAATCTCAACGCTTGGTTACGCCATTCCCGGCTCGGTGCTGGCGGTCGGAGTTTTCATTCCTGTGGCTTTTTTTGATAACTATCTCATTGAACATGTGGCAATATTTGCCGAGCACGGTGCCATCTTTAAGGGGACGGTGTTAGCGTTACTCATCGCCTATCTGATTCGATTTTTGGCGTTGGGTGTGCAGACCGTGGACGCAGGCATGAAGCGTATCAAATCCGCCCACATAGAAGCTTCCAAAAGTCTAGGGGCGACACCGATTCGCTCACTTTTTGAAGTATATTTACCTTTAATAAAAGGCTCACTGGGTACCACCTTGCTCATGGTGTTTGTGGACACCATGAAAGAAATGCCCATCACTTTGATGATGCGCCCTTTTGATTGGGATACGCTGGCAATACGCATTTATTCTTTTACAAGTGAAGGCATGTATGAAGCCGCCGCCTTGCCAGCATTGACCATCGTATTGACAGGACTGATTCCTGTGATTTTATTCACCAAAATAGGACAAAAGAACTGACTTATGCTGACCGTACAACACCTATCTGTTGAATTTGACAAAAAAATCATCTTAAATGATGTCAATTTTTCCTTGCAGACTGGCGAGATAGCTTGTCTGCTGGGTGCTTCTGGCTGTGGCAAAACGACAATTTTACGCTGCCTGTCTGGTTTTGAGACGCCAAAATCAGGAACGATGATGCTAGATGGGCGAACATTATTCAATGACACCACCAATGTCGCCGCCCACCAACGACACATTGGCATGGTATTTCAAGACTATGCCTTGTTTCCACACCTGACGGTGGCAAAGAATATTGGCTTTGGACTAAATGAGTTAAGTCATTCAGAGAAAAATGCTCGTATTGATGAGCTTTTAACATTGGTTGATTTAAGTGAGTATAAGGATCGTTACCCCCATGAGTTGTCAGGTGGTCAGCAGCAGCGTGTGGCATTGGTGCGTGCACTTGCACCCAAGCCAAAGCTCATACTACTTGATGAACCTTTTTCCAATCTGGATATTGAACTACGCACCACCTTATCCAAAGAAGTTCGTAAATTACTAAAATCACAAGGCGTGAGTGCCATTTTGGTTACTCATGACCAATCTGAGGCATTTGCCATGGCAGATACGGTTGGCGTACTATCAGAAGGCATGATTCAACAATGGGCAGACCCAGAGATGCTGTATCATAGTCCTGCCAATGCCCATGTTGCCAGTTTTGTTGGCGAAGGCGTCTTATATGACATTACTGACATACATGCTGACGGTATGGAGTGTGCGATTGGTTTCATTCCTCTTATGCCAAACACCAATCAAGACACGCAGATGCTCATCAGACCACATGATGTGCAGATTTGCACAGACGGTCAAGGCATGGACTTTCGCATCATGGATAAAGATTTTCGTGGCGGCAATTGGCTTTATACCCTGCAAGACGAACAAGGCAACCAGCTACTCATGCAAACTGCCATGACCAAAAATCATCACAAACAACAAATAGGTGATATCATCCACATCATGATTCACCAAGTAGCAACTTTCTAGCACACCGTCATCACCAAGCATTAAAAGCGATACACAATACCATCACTAACAAAAAAACACCCCCTAAAGTTTTTAGGGGATGTTTTATCCATTCAATCACGGGGTGTAATAAGTCGCAGCCCCTGGTCCCACAGGCAAACCTAAGGCAAATACCCAAATACAGAAGAGTACTGTCCACCCCACCAAGAACAAGAGCGAGTATGGAATCATGAGCGACATGAGTGTGCCGACCCCTGTGTCTTTTTTGTAACCAATTGCCACCGCCATGATAAGCCCAAAGTAACTCATCATCGGGGTGATGATGTTGGTACTGCTATCACCAATACGATACGCTGCCTGAATCATCTCTGGGGCATAGCCTGTCAGCATGAGCATCGGCACAAAAATCGGTGCGGTAACCGCCCACTGAGCCGATGCCGAGCCGAGCATGAGATTGACGAAAGCACAAATCAAAATAAAGCCCACGAGCAACAAAGGCCCTGTCAGTCCGATGTCATTTAGGAAATTCGCTCCCGATACCGCCATGATCTGACCGATATTAGACCAGTTAAAAAAGGCGGTAAATTGAGCAGCAAAGAACACCAGCACGATGTACATGCTAAGCGAACTCATGGCGGCACTCATGGCGTCCACCACATCATCATTGCTCTTGATGGTACCTGTAATCTTACCATACACAATCCCTGGAATGGCAAAGAATACAAAGATAAATACCACAATCCCATGCAAAAATGGCGACCCTGCCATAAGTCCTGTCTCAGGATGTCTTAAAATCCCATCGGCAGGCACAACAGTCCACGCCAGTAGCAGAGAAAAAATTAGCATGGACACGCCCGACCAAACCAGTCCTTTCTTTTCTAAGGCGGTCAATCGCTCTACCTTGCTGTCAAGCACACTTGGGTCATCGGCATCATCGGGGTTGTATTTACCCAAAGATGGCTCCACGATTTTTTCGGTGACAAAGTAGCCAATGCCACTTACCAAAAACGTACTTGCCGCCATAAAATACCAGTTGGCTTCTGCCCCCACGACATAGTCAGGGTCAATAATGCGTGCCGCTTCTTGGCTAATACCCGACAGTAGTGGGTCAACCGTACCAAGCAATAAGTTGGCACTATAACCGCCCGACACGCCTGCAAAGGCAGCGGCAAGTCCTGCCAATGGATGCCTACCCAACGAATGAAAAATCATCGCCGCCAGAGGAATCAGCACCACATAGCCAAGCTCTGATGCGGTGTTTGACATAATACCTGCAAAAACAATGACAAAAGTAACCATCTTTGGCGGGGCGTTCATGACAAGCCCTCGAAGAGCCGCCGAAATCATGCCTGACCGCTCAGCAATGCCCACCCCGAGCAGAGCGACAAGCACCGTCCCCAGTGGCACAAAGCCTGTGAAGTTGGACACAAGATTCTCCACAATCTTGGCAAGCCCATCGCCATCTAAGAGATTGACAACATAAATCATGCCGTCTTCACTACGACCCTTTGCCCCTTCTGGACGTGGGTCAACTACTGATACGCCCATCATCGACATGATTGCCGATAGTACGAGCAAAATAACTGACATCCATACAAATAAAATGGCAGGGTGTGGCAACAGATTGCCAAGCCACTCTACGCCCTTTAAAAAACGCCCCATGCGGGTAGAATTTTGTTGTTGCATATTTACTCCGTCACAACAAAATAGATAAATATAATCCAATATTTATCATAGAATTAATCGTTAAATAATAAATACTCACATTTAAAACCTGCCATTAAAACACAATCGTGTAAGAAAAACAAACTTTTTATCACATTACTCACAAGGAACGTTATTACTTTTAGCATGGCAATAAAAAAAGACAGCCCAAGCTGTCTTTTGTTTTGGATGAATGATTAATCCAATTCCTCAAGCCACGCCATCTGAATGGCTTCCAATATGGCTTCATTTGACTTGTTTGGATCATCGACGAAGCCCTCAAGCTCGCACACATAGCGATGTAAGTCAGTAAAGCGAATGTATTGCACATCTTCATCTGGGTATTTTTCAGACAGCTCAATGGCAATGTCTAGCGTGTCGTGCCAAGTTAATTTCATAATCACTCTCTTTATTTGGTCGAAGTTTGGTAAATTTTATCAAAGTTAGCCAAAAAATGGTATAATAAGCGCATTTTTAACAGTTAAAAACCATCATGACCGTACAAACACACAACCCCCAAAATCAACAATCTCAGACCAAAAAAGGCAAGCAAATCGCCAAAGCCGACCCAAGTAATCCACACCTAACGCCGATTGACCGTGAGATTTTAACCCCGCCAAACGGACACAAAAAAGTGCTATTACACTCATGCTGTGCTCCTTGTTCAGGCGAGGTCATGGAGGCGATGCTTGCCAGCGGCATTGAATTTACCATTTATTTTTATAATCCTAACATTCACCCCAAAAAAGAATACGAGATTCGCAAAAACGAGAACATCGCTTTTGCCGAAAAGCACGGCATACCGTTTATTGATGCTGATTATGACATGGATAATTGGTTCGCTCGTGCCAAAGGCATGGAGCAAGACCCCGAGCGAGGTCGCCGTTGCACCATGTGTTTTGACATGCGATTTGAACGCACCGCCCTATACGCCCATGAGCATGGTTTTCCTGTAATGACAAGCTCACTTGGGATTAGTCGCTGGAAAAACATGGCTCAAATCAACGACTGCGGACATCGTGCCGTCGCCCCCTATGAGGGTCTTGACTATTGGGATTTTAACTGGCGTAAAGGCGGTGGCAGTAGCCGTATGATTGAGATTAGCAAGCGTGAGCATTTTTATCAACAAGAATACTGTGGCTGTGCTTATTCGCTCCGTGATACCAATAATTTTCGCCGTAGCCAAGGGCGTGAACCCATTAAAATCGGCGTGAAATATTATGGCGATGATGAAGAATAATCCCCCTTTATCCAAAAGACCGCCCATGTTGGCGGTCTTTTTTATTGACAATTTTACAAGCCAATCCATGCTTGACGATTGAGATTTAATTTAAAACAAAACAAAACAAAAAAAATAAAATTATTATATTTTACCAATCAATAAAAAACCCTTTATAATCTGTTCGTAGCCAATAAAGACTCTCCAAAGGCGATTCTTTTTTCGCACAGCAAACACACCATAGGCAAGTAAGACATCGTCCTAGATGAACTTAACGACAGCAAAAAACCTCTCGCACCACAAGGTGGTTGCCCATTTCACGGCAGTAACACCAGCGATGTTCAAAGCGTGATGGCTTGGTGACTAAAAGCCCTAAACCTTCACATTTTGCACCAACACGACAGCAAAGTAAACCCAATGGGCGAAGATTTTGACTACGCCGAACAACTTAAAAAGCTGGATGTGGACGCGCTAAAAAAAAGACTTAAAAGAAGTGCTTTGCAACAGCCAAGACTGGTGGTCAGCTGACCACGGCTACTACGGTGGCTTGATGGGTCGTTTGTCATGGCACGCAGCAGGCTCTTACCGTGTGGCAGACGGTCGTGTCGGTGCCAACGGTGCAAGAATTCGCCTAGCCTCCCCCCAAAAAAAGACTGGATGGGCGACGAGCCAGAGCGTCTGGCAAAAGTATTGGCTGTTTATGAAAAACTATCAGCCGAGACCAATGTTTCAATCGCTGACCTTATTGTACTTGGTGGCACTGTCGCCGTTGAAAAAGCAATCAAAGATGCAGGCTTTAATGTTCCTTTACAATTTAACGCAGGTCGTGGCGATGCAGTGCAAGAGATGACCGATGCCAAGAGCTTTTAGTACTTAAAGCCATTTCACGACGGTTTTATAAACTTCCAAGAAGCTCACGAAGAGCCGACCCCAGAAGAGCTTTTGCTTGACCGTGCACAGCTTTTGGGCTTGAGTGCAGTTGAAATGACTGTACTTGTTGGCGGCTTGCGTGTATTGGTTACTAATTTTGAAAACAATAAGCAAGACGTGTTTGCCGACAAAGTGGGCGTGCTAAGTAACGACTTCTTCCGTAACCTTGTAGATATGAACTACACTTGGGAGCCAACAAGTCGCAACAGCTACAACATAAATGAGCGTAAATCTGGCGAAACCAAATTTACCGCCACTCGTGTGGACTTGGTGTTTGGCTCAAACTCAATCTTGCGTGCCTATGCCGAGCCATATACCCAAGACGACAGCCGTGAAAAGTTTGCAAAAGACTTTGCAAAAGCGTGGACGAAAGTGATGAAAGCTGACCGTTATGATTTACAAAGATAATCTAAACGGATAGTTTAAAACAGCAGGCTCCAAATGGGGCGTGCTGTTTTTTTATTTTTAAAATTTTGTTTTTTTGGTTTAGTATGTGCTAAAATCAAAATCAAACCAATATTCATTTTTAAGGATTTTTATGAAAAAATTGGCATGGTTTGCAACCACCCTCTTGATGTTTGGCTGTGCCAGCACAAGCATAACAAATAACCAAACCCCGTCCAAGAGCGACTACGGCAATTATTCTGGCAAAGGCGGCATGACAGCTTATGCCATTGACAGCAATGCCTATAAATATCATTATGATTATGGCTTTACAGGCGTTGATGCAATGGGCTGGGATGGTAATTTGCAATATGCATGGTCAAGAACAGCAGGAGCAAAAACCTGTGGCATGACTTTAGATAGCAAGACAATCATTTCACTTCTTGCCAAAAAGTATGGATACGATGAATTGGTTCATGAAATGAATGGTGTGGGTTTTCATTTTATCCAGCAATCTAAAATTAAAGATTTTTGCAATGAAAAACGAGTTGCTGAACTAAAACAAGTCATTCCTCAAATGATGAATGGACAGTTTGTAAAAAAGTTTTAAATGAGTAGTTTTTTGGTAACATCTCCACTTAAAGCCAAACGTTTTTTTCTCATTCGTGGTAAACTCATCAAGCCATAAAAAATCTCACCCAAGACATCCATCACAGGAAACTGGGCGGTTTTGATGTGAATTTGGGCATATTTTTAATACTCATCCAATAAGGAACCAGCCATGTCATCTATTGAAGACAAAAAGCAAGACCCTACCAATCCCGCCAAACCTGATGGCGAGATGATTGACGCACTCAACAAAGCCGCCAAAGAAGGCGCAGGCGAGCAGCCAAATGACATGCAGGACGCACACAAAATGGGCTGCCCTGTAACCCATCTTACTCGTGCCAATGGCGCACCTGTCGTAGACAACCAAAACTCACTCACCGCAGGGCCTCGTGGGCCTATCCTGTTGCAGGATTTGTGGCTGAACGAAAAACTTGCCGACTTTGCCCGTGAAGTCATTCCAGAGCGTCGTATGCACGCCAAAGGCTCTGGGGCATTTGGTACTTTTACCGTAACCGCCGACATCACTAAGTACACCCGTGCCAAGATTTTTAGCGAGGTTGGCAAAAAAACCGAAATGTTTGCACGGTTTAGCACCGTGGCAGGCGAGCGTGGGGCGGCGGACGACGAGCGAGACATTCGTGGTTTTTCCCTAAAATTCTACACCGAGGAGGGCAACTGGGACATGGTCGGCAACAACACGCCTGTGTTTTTCTTGCGTGACCCATTAAAATTTCCTGATCTAAACAAAGCGGTCAAGCGAGATCCTCGCACTAATATGCGCTCACCAACCAACAACTGGGATTTTTGGACACTGCTCCCAGAAGCACTGCACCAAGTGACCATCGTGATGAGCGACCGTGGCATTCCAAAATCTTACCGCCATATGCACGGATTTAGTAGCCATACTTACAGCTTTATCAATGCTGATAACGAACGCTTTTGGGTCAAAATGCACTTTCGTACCCAGCAAGGTATCGAAAATCTGACCGACGCAGAAGCAGAAGCAATCATCGCCAAAGACCGTGAAAGCAACCAAAAAGATTTGTACGATGCCATTGAAAAAGGCGATTTTCCAAAATGGAAAATGTATGTACAAATCATGCCAGAAGCGGATGCTGAGAAAGTGCCATACCACCCATTTGACCTGACCAAAGTATGGCCAAAAGGCGATTATCCTTTGATTGAGGTGGGCGAATTTGAATTAAACCGCAATCCTGACAACTACTTTTTGGATGTGGAGCAAGTCGCCTTTGCCCCAAGCAATCTGGTACCAGGTATTAGCGTATCGCCTGATAAAATGCTGCAAGCACGCCTTGTCAATTATACAGATGCACAGCGTTATCGCTTGGGCGTAAACCGCAACCAAATCCCTGTGAATGCCCCACGTTGCCCTGTGTACTCAAACCACAGAGACGGTCAAGGGCGAGTAGGCAACAACTACGGTAGCCGTCCGCACTATGAGCCAAACAGCTTTAATCAATGGCAAGAACAGCCACAATTTGCCGAACCGCCCTTAAAGATTGATCAGTACGCTGACCGCTTTGATTTTAGAGAGGACGACAGCGACTATTTTAGCCAGCCACGAGCCTTGTTCAATCTGATGAACGCAGAGCAAAAGCAGGCCCTGTTTGACAATACCGCAGCAGCGATGGGCGATGCGCTCGATTTCATAAAATACCGCCATATCCGCAACTGCCACGCCTGCCATTCTGATTATGGCGTGGGTGTTGCCAAGGCGTTGGGCATGACGGTAGAAGATGCCATTAAGGCGTATGAAACCGACCCTGCCAAGCATTTGGAGAGCTGTTTGCCGCCAAAGGCGTAACGCAGTCTGTTGTTTTTAAAGAAAGCCATTCTGGATAGAGTGGCTTTTTGTTTTGACTATAATAAAATATAACTGTCGATTTACCAACTTAAAAGGACGTTTGATGAAAAAATTACTCGCACTTACGCTATTGCTGTCATCTACTGCTTATGCCAATAACATTCCTGATAGTTTTGATAACCGCCCTGCTTTGCCAACGGTACAAAAATTACGCGCATTTGACTGGACGTGGCAAAATGTCGCCCAATTACCCAACGTTTCTACCTAACAAGCCGACCCTGACCACGCAGGGCGAATCATGCAAACCTTGACCATTAGCGAACAAAACCCCAACACCACCATTACCTTTTATGGCACAAAAAACTCTCCCGATGTCGCCATCATAGAAGCTTGCACTTGGGGAACAGCCAACAATCAAGATACCGCCTTTGTCAAACTTAATAAATTAAAAGGCAATACCACCCTGAGAAACAATTGCAATTTTAACAATGTATCCATCGGCGAATCAGGTAATGATGATGGATTTGAGTACGAATCCGGGGTAGAATTGGCATTTAAATAAGTCTATAAATTACCAAAATCTACCTCATCATTTGGCGGTGCTGGCAAACGCGATTTATTTATGGCAAGCTCGCAAGTGGAAACTTACGTCATCACAGACTCTTTTCAAACCCAAGCCTATACACTCTCTATGATCACACCCGATAAAGCCAAATTAGGTAAATTGATCAACATGTATGGTTGGGGTACCAACAAAAACAACAATACGGTTAAATGCAAAGTGCAGTAGTATAAACCTTAAATGGATTTGGGGAATTCACTCCACCCAGATCCATTTATAAATAGGTAATCGATAAACCCCCTACACGCAGTCTCCAAAAAACCCATCAATATATCCCACAGGCATATCGGCAAGCGTATATCGCCATTTGGGGTTTTTGTCTTTATCGATGAGTAGGGCTCGCACCCCTTCTTTAAAATCTCCACGCATGGCGCAATTTACCGCGACCTTACGCTCCATGTTGAATATCTCGGCGATGGAATATGGCTTAACCTCATGGTAAATACGCCATGTTAGTGCCTTGGTGGTGTCAGAGCCTTTGGTATAGTTTTCAATGGCAGACTTAATGAATTCACTATCACCTTGATAACCACGAAGTGCACGATCCACATCAGCCAGCGACCCTGCATTCATGAGTGCACTGATGGCATGGAAGTCTTTTAGGATTTGGCTGTCATGGTCTGGCGTTTGATAGAATTTGGCTAGGATTTGATTAAGCAGTCCATGATGGCCACCTTGCCAGTCGGCAGACGTGAGCGCCTTAATAACATCACCATAGCTGTCTGGTGCTACATAGACATCCGCAAGCCCTAGATATAGCGCATCCACTCCAGAGAAGCGCGCGCCGGTAAGCCCTAAGAATAGCCCAACCTTACCCATCATACGGTTCAAAAACCAAGAGCCGCCCGCATCAGGGAATAAGCCTATCGACACCTCAGGCATTGCCATCATGGTCTCACTCGTGACTGCCTTGTGACTACATGCCGACAACAGACCCAAGCCGCCACCCATGACCACGCCATGACCCCATGCCAAGATTGGCTTGGGATATTCATACAGCATCTGCATGAGCCCGTATTCATGTTCAAAAAATTCCTGAACATCGCTTAGACCTGTCGCCTGTGATAGTGTCTTGATGTCGCCACCGGCACACAATGCGCGCTCGCCAGCGCCACGAAGCACTATGGCAACCACACTCTCATCATCTCGCCAATCGCTAAAAATCCGCATCATCGCCTTTACCATGTCTAGGCTTTGGGCGTTGAGTGCTTTTGGGTTATTTAAAGTGATGATGCCGATGGATCGACCGTCATCGGTGGGCAATTGCTCGGATAGGATTAGATCTGTCATGGTGACTCCTTAATTCACTGAGTTATCATTCCTTGGACGGGTTAAGCATATCAAATTTATAACACCCAATCAATCCAGCAAGCCACCAAAACGTGGCGATTGGTAATTTAAATTTTATATTTTTGGTGTTTTTTCCTATAATAAGATAAATTTAACAACACAATAGGACGTACGATGTATTTTTTATTATCCCCTGCCAAAAACCTAGACGAAAAGACTGCCCTGCCACTTGAGCTAGATGATCAATACAGTGAGCCTACTCTCATCGAAGGAGCCATTGATCTCATGAAAACCCTAAAGACAAAAGACGTGCTCGACCTACAAGAACTCATGCACATCTCTGCCAAGATTGCCGAATTAAATGTCGCACGCAATCAAGCTTGGGCTTATCCTTTTGATGATAACAAAAAACCTGCCGTCTATCTGTTCGATGGTGATGTCTATACTGGACTGGATGCTTATCAATTATCCAAAGAAGAAATTTTATATCTTAATAGACACTTAGGCATCTTATCTGGTCTGTACGGACTGTTGAAGCCTTTGGATTATATGCTACCCTATCGCCTTGAGATGGGCACCAAGTTTAAGACGCCAAATGCCGATGACCTGTATCAATTCTGGGGCGACACCATCACTGATTTGATTAATGAACGCATTCAAGACAGCGGCTCTGATGTCCTAGTGAATCTTGCCTCAACCGAATATTATGGCGCAGTCAAACCAAAAAACATCAACGCCACCGTCATCACGCCAAAATTCCTTGATCAAAAAAATGGCAAATACAAAATCATCAGCTTCTACGCCAAAAAAGCCCGTGGCATGATGGTAAATTTCGCCGCCAAAAATAACATCACCGATCTTGAAGACTTAAAGAAATTCGACAGCGATGGTTATTATTTTGATGAGGCGTTAAGCACTGAAGTCGAATGGGTGTTCAAGCGCGATGAGCAAACTTAATATAAATTATTGCCATTCACATCAAAACTCACCCAATAAAAATCCCTGCCATCGAGCAGGGATTTTTATTGGGATGGACGTCTTATTGACCAACCGCCTGAATGGCAGTCAATGCAATCGTATAAACAATGTCATCCACCAAACAGCCACGAGATAGGTCGTTAACAGGTTTGTTTAGGCCTTGTAGCATCGGACCTACGCTGATCACACCTGCGGTTCGTTGTACCGCCTTATAGGTGGTGTTACCCGTGTTCAGATCAGGGAAGATAAATACATTCGCCTCGCCTGCCACTTGTGAGTTCGGTGCTTTTTGCTTACCCACAGACGGTACAGATGCCGCATCAAATTGTAGCGGGCCATCGACTTTTAGGCTTGGCGCTTTTTCGCGAACGATTTGCAGGGCTGATTTTACCATTTCTACGTCTTCGCCCGAACCTGAGTTCATGGTAGAGTAGCTAATCAGAGCAACTTTAGGATCAATGCCGAATGACTTGGCAGATTCGGCTGACTGGATGGTAATCTCAGCCAGCTGCTCAGCGGTTGGATTTGGATTCACCGCGCAGTCGCCATAGACCACCACTTGATCAGGCAGTAACATGAAGAAAACACTAGATACCAAGCTGTACTCTGGTGCGGTCTTGATCAGTTGGAACGCTGGGCGAATCGTATCAGCAGTCGTGTGTACCGCACCTGATACCAGACCATCCACGTCGCCAACTTGTAGCATCATCGTGCCAAGATACACGGTGTCTTGAAGTGCTTGTCTTGCGCCCTCTTCATCGATTTTGCCTTTGCGACGCTCTACCATTGGTGCGACATATTTTTCGATCACGGTAGCTGGTTCGATGATTTCGATGCCGTCAGGCAGAGTTACACCGCGCTCATCCGCCACTGCACGAATCTTATCAGCGTCGCCAAGCAGAACACATTGAGCGATGCCACGACTTTGGCAAATCGCTGCCGCCTCGATGGTGCGCGGTTCGTCACCTTCTGGTAGAACGATGCGTTTTTTGGCGTTCTGAGCAAGGCGAACCACTTGATTACGGAATGCATAAGGAGACAACTTTTGGGTGCGATCAGCGGTTTTATAAGCCTCAAAGGCATTGCTGTCAATCTCAGACAGATTACCACCGTTGTCAGTGCGTGCCAATACCTGAACCTTGCCTGACAGCTCAGCAGTACCAATTAGACCCCAGATGCGCTCACCTTTTAGACCACCGAACACAGATGCAAAGACAGGCAGGCGAGTATCACTATCACCCACTAAGATCACATCCGCATCAAAGCCTGTCGCAAGCTCACGGTTTACACGGTTGGCATACGGTCTGCTCTCATCAGCAAGTACACCCACAACCACGCTGATGGGTGCTGACTGCTTGGCGATGACCGTCTCTAGTAGGTCGTCAAGGTTGTTATTACCAATCGCACTGCAGAATTCTTCATGGCTTGGTGTCGCAACAATCTCTCCAACAACTAGGCTAGCGACACTTTGAGACAATGTTTCCATGTTGATCTGACTGGTGGTAGGAACTAGCAATACAGTTTTCATTTCATATCCTTTATTAAGTTTATCAATAAATATAAGCCGTAAAATCAAGCAAAAAGTCAGAGCATTGCAATCTGACTTTTATGATTTGATTTACAAGCCTAGAACTTCGCGAGTCTCACTCATGATCTGGAATTCTTCATCAGTTGGGACAACCCACAGCTCTACAGAAGAACCCTCAGCATGGAAGCTGCCTTCAGCACCACGCAACAATTCAGCATTCTTCGCTTCATCCATCTTGATGCCAAAGTGACGCAGATGAGAGACCATTTTTGCACGCATGCCAACAGCATTCTCGCCCACACCGCCTGTGAAAGCGATACCTGTAAATGTAGGCAGAGCACAGCTTAGGCTGGCTAAGTATTTTGCCACACGATACGCAAAGATCTCCAATGCCAAGACGGCATCTTCATTACCTTCGTTTGCCAACTGCTCAACCGTTCTCATGTCGTTCGATACACCTGATACACCTAATAGACCGCTCTTTTTATTTAGCAGTGTATCAACCTCTTCGATAGACAGACCCAGCGTGCGATGTAGATGAATGTGCAAGCTTGGATCAACATCACCTGAGCGCGTACCCATCATCAGACCTTCAAGCGGCGTTAGACCCATAGAAGTATCAAGACTCTTGCCATCATAGACAGCCGTCGCCGAGCAGCCATTACCTAAGTGGGCAACCAACCAGCCTTGTTTATCGCCCTTATTGGCAAGTTCACTTGCGCGATTTGAGACATAGTTATGAGACGTGCCATGGAATCCATAACGGCGAATTTGATGCTCTGTATAAAGATTTTTAGGAATGGCATAACGATAAGCGTGAGCAGGCATCGACTGATGGAATGCCGTATCAAAAATCGCTACCTGTGGAAGCTCTGGGAACAGCTCATTAATCGCATGGATGCCCGCAGCGTTAGCAGGGTTATGAAGCGGCGCTAGGCTGGCAAGCTCTTCAATGTGAGCTAGAACTTCTGGCGTGATGATGGTTGCCTTGGTGAACTTGTCGCCGCCATGCACCACACGATGACCTACCGCCACAGGCTTGTGATCAGCGATCAGCTCACCTAGGATAATTTTTAGCGCTTCGGTGTGCGCACCAGAATTTGGGATATTGATATCTATTTTAGACCCATCTAGGTTTTTGTGCTTGATACGAGCATCGGCATTGCCTAGCGCTTCAGCAAGACCCTCGATACGTTGTTCGCCATCCTCGCTGATTAGGGCGTATTTTAGCGATGATGAACCGCAGTTTAAGACTAAAGTTGGGTTGTTAAGTGCCATTATGTCTTCCTTAAATGTAGGTTGAATGGGCGGCCTTGGCCGAATAAATCTTTGGCATTATAACATAAAATTATCAAAAGTCTTTAGGGGAAATTAAAGGATTTTGGGTAAATATTTTGTTTTGATTTCAATCAATTTTTGTCCTTTAAATCATGTATTTGCACTGTATTTTTATAAAAGTCGTTGGTATTTTGGCAAAATTTAGGTAAAATAATTTTTCAATTTTAAGACGATCATACATCAATGAAAACAGTCATTTTATCCATCACACTTTGTGCATTATTAACCGCTTGCGGTCAAAAAGGCGCACTCTATCTTCCTGCCAAAACCACACCCACAGAACCCATCAACCAAATCATCAGTACCAACCCGAACGACTACCAATAACTATTACAAGCATCCATCATTCATACGGATCATTAATTTATCATGACTTTTAGCCTTGTAAGCCAAACCCAAGACGGCGCGATGTCAATCGATGCCGCCAAGCTCACCGAATACTTGCCATTCATCGAATATCAAGACAACACACTATACATCGATGGTGCAGACACGACAGAGCTTGCCAGACTATACGGCACGCCACTGTATGTGTATTCTAAGAACGCATTGCTTGCCAATTATGCCGCTTATGTTGAGAGCTTTAGCGCGCTCAACGACGTGCAAATCTGCTACGCTGTCAAAGCCAACTCCAATCTTGCCGTTCTGTCAGCACTTGCCAAGGCGGGTGCTGGTTTTGACATCGTATCGACAGGCGAACTTGCCCGCGTCATAAGAGCAGGCGGCAACCCAGCCCAAATCGTCTATTCTGGCGTCGGCAAGACCGCATCGGACATCCAAACCGCCCTAGAAGCAGGCGTCGGCTGCTTTAATGTCGAAGCCTTGAATGAGCTAGACACCATCAACATTGTCGCCGCAGAACTAGGTAAGAAAGCACCGATCGCACTACGCATCAATCCTGACGTAGACGCCAAGACCCACCCTTATATCTCAACGGGCATGAAGGATAATAAATTTGGCATTGCGCATGATGTGGCGATCTTTGCTTATGAATACGCCAACACCCTGCCGAACCTTGACATCATCGGCATCGACTGCCATATCGGCTCTCAGCTAACCGAAGTCAAGCCTTTCGTGGATGCGCTTGATAAGGTAATTGAGCTGATCGATGAATTATTCACTCGCGGCATTAAGCTGTCTCATGTGGATCTAGGCGGCGGACTTGGTGTGCGCTATATCGATGAGAACCCTGCCAGCGTCCACGAGTTCGCTGAAGCACTGCTGCCCAAATTACTTGCTCTACAAGCCAAATATAAGCTAGGCTTACACCTAGAGCCAGGGCGCAATATCGCTGCCAATGCAGGTGTGCTGCTCACGCGCGTAGATGTGCTTAAACCCACCGAGCACAAAAACTTCGCCATCGTCGATGCCTCCATGAGCGAGCTGATTCGCCCTGCTTTATATGATTCAGTCATGGCAATCATCCCTGCCAAGCTTACAGACACTCAAGATAACGAACAGCCCCAAGTGTGGGACGTGGTCGGCACAGTTTGTGAGTCGAGTGACTTTCTGGGTAAAGAGCGTGCACTGTCTTTGGAGGTTGGTACACTGCTGGCGGTGAGTGGTGCTGGTGCGTACGGCTTTACCATGGCGAGCAACTACAACAGCCGCCCTCGTCCTGCCGAGGTTATGACTGACAACGGCGCTCATCGCCTCGTGCGCGTCCGTGAAAACCTAGACGACCTATGGCGCGGCGAACAACTCTAAACTGCCGACCTGAATGCACCGATGATTCGGTGCGTTTTTTTATGCATGTGGAGCATCTTAACATTCATAAACTTTTATTTGATGGCTTTGGCGTTGCCCGATGATTTTTGGATGGCAAAATTCTTTTACAATTTAAATCACATTTACCAAAACATTTACCAAAACATTTACCAAATTCATTAGGCAAATCAGCATTCATCTGTTAAGATAGACATACGAGCACACGGACGTAACCAGATAAAAGGAATTAGAACTTAGAGCTAAAAAGGAGTGATGATGTTAATTGAATTTACCAAAATGCATGGGCTGGGCAATGATTTTATGGTAATTGACCTGGTCACCCAACGCATGAATCTCACCACTGACTTGGTGCGTCTACTTGCTAATCGTCATCTTGGCGTGGGCTTTGATCAGCTGCTTATTGTTGAGCCGCCAAGTCGTCCCGACGTAGATTTTAAATATCGAATTTTTAATGCTGATGGCACAGAGGTATCCCAATGTGGCAACGGCGCTCGTTGCTTTGCTTCTTTCGTTCAAGCGCGTAAATTATCCTTCAAGCAGCGTCTGCGCGTGGAGACGGCCAGCGGCATCATCACCCTGACCACTGATCGCTATGGATGGGTTCAGGTTGACATGGGTAAACCCAAATTTGAACCTGACGAGATTCCATTTGCACCAAAGGCGATCACCAAGGTTGGCAACTCGTACCGTCTGGTCGTGGATGGCACACCTGTTCAGCTATACATCGCCAACATGGGCAACCCTCATGCCGTCATCAAGGTGGACGATGTACTCACCGCTGATGTGGAGCGTCTGGGGCGACTGCTAGAGTCGCATGAGGCTTTCCCCGAGCGTGTGAATGTCGGGTTCATGCAGGTGGTGAATCAGCGACACATTCGCCTAAGAGTCTATGAGCGCGGTGTGGGCGAGACCCAAGCATGTGGCACGGGCGCCTGTGCTGCCGTGGCGACAGGTATTCGCGAAGGCTGGCTGGATGAAGGCGTGGACATTCGCGCTCAGCTATACGGGGGCAGCCTTGCAATCCGCTGGCAAGATGGCTACTCTGTGATGATGACAGGCCCAACATCATTCGTCTATGAAGGGGTGTTCAGTCCCGATGGGCTTGCCGCTCAAGCAGGCATCAAGCTCACCCCCGACGAATCAGCCGACTACCAGTAACCCACAAAAAAGGCGTAATTACTGCGCCTTTTGACTTATCATGCGTCTAAATAATCTACTCAACAAACTAAAATCGCCCACGCCTGCCAATGCATCAGACGCCGCCAAGCCAAAATCTTGGTTGGTGGCTCAGGCATGGCTGGATGAATTAGCCCTACAAAATTACTCCGACAACACCATCAGCGCCTATACAACGGCACTCATGCGCCTAATGCACTTCATCGATGAGGACGTACGGCTAAAGGGTGATTATTTATCATTCGATAAAAAAGACTTGGCAAGATTTTTGGGTCTGCGCCTAGAGCGGGATAACATTAAAGCCATCAGCGCCAAACAAGAACTCTCTGCCATTCGTAAATTCTACGCCCACCTCATCAAGATTGGCAAAACCAATCACAATCCCGCCACAGGCTATCGCCTAAAGCCCGAACCGCGAGCCTTGCCCAAGGTCGGCGATGTTGATATGATGATGCAGCTGCTCGATCAGCGAATGCCAGATGACGCCAAAAAAGCACGTCTATGGATTCGTGACCGCGCGATGTTCGAACTCATGTACAGCAGCGGTCTTCGGCTGTCCGAGTTGGCAGGGCTTGATATTCAAGACATCGATCTGCGTGGCGGCGTGGTCAGAGTATTAGGCAAAGGCAATAAAATAAGGCTCACCCCCATTGGCAAAAAAGCCATCGATGCCATCAACATCTACCTACCTCACCGCGATCTGTGGCAAGAAGGCACAGACGCACTGTTCATCAGCGAACGCCACGGCACGCGGCTCACACCCAGAGCGATTCAGCTGCGCCTAAAAGTGTGTGCCACCAATGCAGGCATCGCCCAAAATCTACACCCCCACTTATTGCGTCACTGCTTTGCATCGCACATGCTGTCATCAAGTGGCGACCTACGCGCTATCCAAGAGATGCTTGGGCATACTGACATCAGTACCACCCAGATCTACACCCAAGTAGATTTTGGCGCACTTACTCGCGTCTATGATAAAGCTCACCCTAGAGCAGTGGCGCATGTGTTAGACGAGCCCACCAGAAAGCTTAAGCATAACAACTAGCTCATCAATCCAATCATGACATCCCTTATCGATATTTTCCAAGATTGCTTTTGGGGGATGAACGCGTTTACCGCCGCCAGTCTAAATCATTCAAAAAAGATAAGAGAACTTTATACTTTGAACTAACGACAAGTATTTATTCTAACAAACTCAAAAGTCAGATTTATGACATCGTGGAACCTTGATAAAATTCTAATATCTTACACTGGGCATATTCACCCCACATCGCACTCAAAACCTTAATCACACCACCATTAATTCTAATAACACGCGCAATCCCTTATCATTATTAGCTTTCGATAGAGTGTGATTTTTTATCCACAAAATCTGTGGATAACTTTGTGGAAAAGCGAACAATTTACATCGAAAACCCTTATATTATGGCACTTTCACCGTACTGTAATATTTGAGAATAAGCTGTGATTAAAATATATTTTATAAATATAATCAATAACTTATAAAAATCAGTCTATTGACATATTGACTTTTTAAGCGCTGTTTGCAAACTGCGCAATTGTTCCACAAAATCATGATAATACATCGATACTATCTGTGGATAACTTCTAAGAGTATAGACATTTATTAATAAAAAAACACCCCGCCATTAGACGGAGTGCGTGGAGAAACCTTAAATCAGCATGATGTGATTAATAAGTAAAATTCACACCTAAGCGATATTCACGACCCGCAGCAGGAAGTGCCACACCTGCGCTGGAAATGTGAGAGGTGTATTTTTCGTCAGTAAGGTTATTCACTGACATGTTAACATTCACCTTATCATTACCCAAAGGCTTCCAGTTGGCGAACACATCTGTGGTGTTATAGCCAGGACGCAATTTCTTAGGATCATGATTTTTTCTTGGATCAGTGCTAACTACTTTACCTGTCCAAGCAGAATCACCGATCACATCATCAGCACGGCGATGACGCACGCCCACCTCTAAGTTTGGCTGGGCAAAACGATAGGATAAGGCAGCTGTCCAAGTACGACCCAATCGTGACGCGTATTCACGGTTGCTGAAGTTTTGGGAGCTGTAAAACTCAGGCTTACTGTCTGCCACGCCCACACGAGCGGTTAGGCCCTGCCATTTGTAGCCAGCATTCAGCTCATAACCTTTGTTTTTGGCATAACCAACATTTTTTATTTCGTCAATGTCTGTGCCGTTCTCATGCCTTGTTCCATTACTTGCACTTTTTAGCAGATTATCAATACTCTGCCAGTAATAGCTACCGTTAACAAAAGCATTGCCATGATTGAAGTTAAAGCCAACTTCAGTATTTTGGGCTCTTTCCGCTTTTAGACCGTCAGTTACTTTAACAACAGCACGATAACCATGAGCTGTTAGGGCATCATATAGGCGTGGGCTACGAGTAGCGTAGCTGTGGTTGGCACTAAAGCTTAGGCTTGGCGTTGCTTGGTAGATTAAGCCAATACTTGGGTTTAAATTATCGCCTTTAACACGACCGCCTGTCATGTCTTTAATCTCAAACATGTCGTAGCGAAGCCCTGCTGTGGCTGTCAGATTACCAATATCAGCGATCGCTTCTACATACAAGCCTGTGTCTGTTTTTTCTTGATTGACAATGCCAGCTTTGTAGCGGTTTGGTGTGATTTCTTGTTGACGATAATTGATGCCGTATTTGAGCAGTACATCATCGTTGACCTGACTGTCAAGATTGATGTTAAGACCTTTGGTATCAATGCTAGACTTACTTGCACCTGCCAGCTTACCTGCATAGCCAGCTTTGCTGTCATCAGCGGTATAGCGAGAGTTGATGATATGATAAGCATTGGCGGTTGCATCACTGACCACGCCTAGATTCTTACCGTTCCATTGCAGGTTGGTGTTTTGAGTTTTTACCTCACGATACTGAGGGTCTTGTTTATCACTATCAAAGTTGATGAACTCTTCACGGATTGGTCGAGTGCCTTTATTTTCTTGTCTTAGGTGGCTAAGTTCAAAACGATTATCACCAAACTCTGCCCCCACTTTCGCCAAATAGTTGGTCTTATCTAGGGCGGTGAAGTCAATCTTTTTCTTAGCCTTACCTGCTTTATAGTCATCTTGCTCTACTTTGTTAGCACTTAATAAAAAGTCAAAATAACCTGCCTTACCGTAGGCAGCGGCATTATAAGAATGCTCATTATTAGAGCTGTAGCCAGCACCTGCCTTAAAACCAATGCTTTGATCATCTTTTAGCAAGTCTTTAGCACTTAGAGTTTTGGCAACAATCGCACCGTTAGTACCACCAATACCAGCCGATGCAGAACCAGCGCCTTTTTGGACGCTGACAATCTTCACCATTGCTGGGTCTAACATATGGCGACCTTGATGGTATAGGATTTGGCTGTCAGTATAAGCATCATCAATCTTAACATCTACTGAATTTTGACCCATGCCACGAATGGTGATATACTGAGCAGTGCCATTACCGCCACTAAAATCAATGGAAGGCTCATTTTTTAACAAATCTCTAAGCTCTGTGGCAGTGCTCTCGTCTTTTTCTTGCAAAGTAACGACATTCGTCTTAACTTTCGTACCTTGACGATCGAAAGTTACATTCAACGTGTCTAGAGTTACTTCTGGCTTATCTTGTGCCATTGCTGCTTGAACGCTTAGTGCGCCCAGTACTGCTACCGCAAGTGGTAGGCGTTTTAGTGTGTGTTTCATACATCACCTTAGGTTGTTGAAGTGTTGGGTTAGGCTAGACTTTTGTATGCCAACTGCAAAAATCTAGAGCTTTTGTAAGAAAGTGTTAAGAATTATACCAAATAAAAAACTTTTTGCAAATAAAAATTGTTATTATTTCAATATAAGAATAATAGGGCATCCTGACAACTGACAACAGTTTAATCCATTGACAAATAAAAGCTAATGCTACTGTGCTTTAATAGTAGACCAAAAATTTATCATAGCGAGTAGCAACAGCTCTAAAGTGTTTACACTTTGCAAAAGCATTTTCTACCAAGTGTCTGGTTTTATACATATACCAATCCATAGGATGATTTTGTGATTAACTATTGGATTTCTTTGGGATATTTGCTATTACGCCTGTTTGCCCAATTTTCTTTCTTAAAGTATCGCAATCATACCCTTTATCAGCACTTAATATTTGAGTATTTGTTAGGTCGTTTCTATCAATCAAAGTTGGTGCAACTTTGACATCATGAACTTGCCCGCCTGTAATGATAAAATCTACAGCATTACCGCAAGCATCAACAACAAGATGGGTTTTTGTTGTATTACCACCGACACTCTTACCAATACCTTGCTCTTCTTTGTTGGCAATGTTGCAGGCATGTTGGTGGGCTTTAACATAGTTGCCATCAATAAACACCCATTTAAGGTCTACTTCTTTGGATAGATATTCAAATACTTTCATTAACTTGCCTTTCTTTGACCATCTTAAAAAGGCACGGTAGATACTATCAGGCTTACCAAATTAAAGTGGTAAATCTTCCCAAGGTACACCTGTACGAATACGAAATAATATACCTTCTATTGTTAATCTTAGATTATGCTTATTGTGTATACCTAATTGCAGTAAAATAATCTTTAACTTGTGCCATTGTTCATCTATGAGTAAGGTGCGAGCCATAACGATTTTGGTACCTTGGTCGAGTGAGAGCTTCCATTTTACCAAAATCGTTTTTTATTTATAATTGTCAGGATGCTCTAATTATATTTATATACACCAAACCATTAAAAGTAACAGCTTTAACTCATTATGTTATAATATTGTTATTATATAAAATATCTGGTATACTACTGTTTTTCGTTGGATGTTTTTACTATGGTCAATCTCTACTCTCGCCCTACTGTGCTTGCACTTAGCATCGCCTTGGTCAGCCTATCAGCTCATGCAGATGACACTGCTACAAAAACAGAAGTTACTCTAGACACCCTAAATGCCGTCGTCAAGGGTGGCATGCAAACCACCTCCACCCTCAAAAAACCCAGCGACATGATTATCAGACGCGACACCCTACAGCAGCGCTCGGCAACGCTGGGTAATGCCTTGGCAGGCGAGCTGGGTATTCACTCCAATCCCTTTGGCGGTGGAGCGAGTAAGCCCATCATTCGTGGACAGGATGGGGTGCGAGTGAAGATTCTACAAAATGGCACGGACGTCATTGATATGTCTGCCCTATCGCCTGACCATGTGGTCGCCGCCGATACATTGCTGGCGAGCCGTGTGGAACTGGTGCGCGGGGCAGGTACGCTACTGTATGGCACAGCGTCTCAGGCAGGCGTGGTGAATGTCATCGATGAGCGGATTCCTAGCCGTATGCCACAGGGTAACATCAAGGAGAAAATCGAAGGCGAGACGTTGTTACGCTATAACACAGGCAGTAACGAGAAGGTTGTCACTGCCAGTCTTAATATGGGCGTGGGGCAAAACGTGGCGGTGCGAGTCGAAGGGTTGACCCGCCGTGCCGATGATTATGAGGTTCCAGGATTTCAGTCTGATGTCATGCTAGACTACCTGCCTGACAGCCATAATAAATCCACCGTTGGTACGGTGGGCGCATCCTATATCGGCGATAAGGGGCATATTGGCGTGTCATACAGTCGCCGTCAGGATAAGTATGGCATACCAGGGCATAATCACGCCTATGATAACTGTATTGCACATGTACTCACTCCAGAAGCTAGCATCTCGCGCTATTATCTAAAAGCTTATCCTCATCTAATACAGAATATGGATTTTAGTTCATCTGCCCATTTTCACTGCGGTACAGATCATGCTCATGACCCAGGACAGAGCCATGAGCACCCTTTGGGCTATGAACACGATCACACGCACCCTGGGCCTTGGATTGACATGGAGTCTGAGCGTATCGATGTTAGGGCGCAGTGGGAGAAGCCATTTAAGGGGTTAGATAAAATCGCACTGTCTTTTACATCATCAGACTATTATCACGAAGAAAATGACCATGAAGTTGAAAGACTCGATAAATACACAGGCAGACTACAAACCATTAATAACAAACCAGGTTATTTTGGCAATCAAGGCAAAAATGTCCGAGTCGAATTTCATCACACACCTGTCAAAGATGTATCGGGGCTGTGGGGTATGCAGTGGCAAAAGCAAGAGAGTTTTGCTCATCTGCCCCATGAAAGAGAAGAAGGACAAAGATATCCACTCATTGCCAATACCAATAAGCAAGTCAGTATTTTTGGGTTGGAGAGATGGCAGGCTAATGACAAATGGGCATTTGAATTTGGGACGCGTTTTGAAAAACAAAGCATTCCGATTGATTATAGTGAAGACAAATTAGACCGCTATCGTCCGAAGCCAGAATGTTGGGACTGGGGATTTAGCAGTGGATGCTTGCCTGCACCAAATTATGAAGAGCCAGATTTAACGGCTTATAAAGAAAAAGCCACTTCATACAGTATTGGTACCACGTGGGATTTTAAACCCGATTACCGCCTGTCTGCCACTTATTCACACAATGAACGCCTGCCTACACCCATGGAGCTTTATTATCATGGCAAACATTTGGCAACTCATTCATTTGAATTTGGTAATATTGGATTGGACAAAGAGAAATCTGATAATTTAGATTTGGGCATTTCTTTTTCTGGCGACAAATGGAGTTATGCGGTCAATGCCTATCACAGCCGCTTTAAAAATTACATTTATAACGAAAACGTCTACCGTGAAGGCAATCTGTTCATGAGACGACATAATCAAGCCAAAGCAGATTTTTATGGGCTAGAGGGCATGGTAACTTATAACATGGATAACCATGCCATTAGCTTGTTTGGCGATTTGGTGCGTGGCAAGTTAAAAGATTTGCCTAATGCTTACGCCAAGGCTTATTATTGTGATGGCGCTTACACCACGACAAAACCTGAAGATACAGAAGAGAATATGCAAAGATGTAATTATAATTATTTTACCGATGATTTTAATTATAGCTATGAGCCAATCATTGCCCAACCAAACATGCCAACACCCAGATTGCCACCTGCTCGTTTGGGGTTGCGTTGGCAAGGGGATTTGTCAGCCAACTGGTCGGCAGATGCAGAATATATGCACGTCTTTGGGCAAAATCGCATATCTAAGCTAGAAAGTGCGACCGCCAGCTATGATATGCTCAATCTCGGCTTGGGCTATCATAACCACTGGGGCAATGTAGACTACACCCTATCTTTGCGAGCCAATAACGTGCTTGATGAGAAAGTGTATATCCATAACTCATTTTTGCCCTTTGTGCCACAAATGGGACGTAATTTTAGCCTAAGTGCGAATTTTAAATTCTAGCCTACTCATACAAAACACCCCAAGTCAGCTTGGGGTGTTTTTTTTGATCGATTATTTTTTCCAGATTCGCTTATATTTTGCCATCAGGTCGTCAGGCGTCTCGGGTCGACTGTCGTCCTTGATAATGCAATCAATTGGGCACACCTTATCACAGGTCGGCTCATCATAAAAACCCACACACTCAGTGCATAGGTCGGGATTGATGACGTAGGTTTTTTGCCCTTTCTGGTCGTAGCTGATCGCATCGTTTGGGCATTCAGGCTCGCAGATGTCGCAGTTGATGCAGTCGGTGGTGATTTTTAGTGCCATAGTAAACTAAATGTATTATAAGATTGGATCGATTGATATACCACATATACCAAAAGAGCGATTATTTAAAAAAACTATAATATATAATAACAATTTTATTATATACAAACGCATCATATTTTCATATAATGATTAAAGATGTAATAAAGTTGCATCTTGGTTGAGCTGATTTTTATAGCTTAAATCGCCAATCACCTCCTTTTTTAACTGTTTGCATCAACCTTTCCTATATTGCAATTTGGAGTTTTTATGAAAAAAGTTACATTCGGTGCAGTTGTCGCCTGCTTAGGTCTTGCCCTAACGGGTTGTAATAATATCAAACCCATGACAGCAACACACCAAGCAAAAACTACTGCACAACAACACCAAGCTTATAGCCAACGATTCTTGTGCAACACAGGACTTGCACCTGTGGTTACTTTTATCAACGATAGTCAAATCCGATTACAAGTAGCTGGTGCGACAACCACCACACTTGGCATTACTCCTAGCGGTTCTGGCTCACGCTATTCTAGCAATACAGGCTTGTTTGGTAATCGTGGCGGGCAGTGGCATCAAAAAGGCGACACGGCAGTCTTTGAATATGCCAATATTCACAGCGGTGAAAAAATCGAAGATATTTGCCGACTTCAATAACCTTAACAGCTCCATAGAAGACCAACCAGCACCTTTAAATGTACATTTAAAGGTGCTTTTATGGTTTTGAACATATTTAGAGGCAATTTATCATCTAATCAGTACTGATAAGCTTCTCCAACTCTTCGTATAACTCTCGTTCTTCAACAAAAGCATTCCATAGAGCATCTTCACTCATAATGCTATACTCGCCCTTTGTAGTTAAATCAACAGAAGCACCACCATCTATTGCATCATAAAATTTACGGTAGTCGCTTTCATAAAACACCAGCAGTTTCTTGATGATTTTTTGGCGTTGACACAGCTCGTCTAAAATACGTTCACTATTTTCGTTAAGTTTCAACCATTGGCGGTATAGTTCCTGTATTTCATTGATACGCTCTTGCACAATCTACTCTCTTTATTAATAAATTTTTAAGATAATTGTCTGTGAAAACCCATGTTAGGTATAAATTGCTTCGCTCACACTTTTCATAACAAGGGCGAATTTTAGATCATCATGAGAAATGTCGCTAAACGGATTTTTGATTTTGGCAATCCACCCCGACCCCAACGCTCCGTCTATGGCATTACCTTTTTTGTCCCACATATCGGTAAGCCGATAAGTCAAATTGCCTTGTGGTGTCATAATCTCCACATCATCGCCCACCATGAGTTTGTTTTTTATCTCTAAGGTCAAAAAGTCATCCGCCACGTCTGACACTTCCGCCACAAACTGCTGATTGTCGGTTTTTGATGAGCCGTATTCATAGTTTTGATAGTCCGAATGCACATGACGGCGTAAAAACCCTTCGGTGTAGCCACGGTTGGCAAGTCCGTCAAGGGCGGTGATAAGCCCTGTATCAAACGGCTTGCCCGCCAACGCATCATCAATGGCACGGCGATAGACCTGAGCAGTGCGAGCGACATAATAATGCGACTTGGTACGCCCTTCAATCTTCAACGAATGCACGCCCATGTTCACAAGGTCAGGCACCAGCTCCACCGCACGCAAGTCCTTAGAGTTCATGATATAAGTGCCGTGTTCGTCTTCATACATCGCCATCAGCTCGCCTTTGCGACCTTCTTCTTCAATGAGTACAACCTCATCGGACGGCTTTTCTACATAATCATCACCCATGACGACATCGCCATTTAGATTGACGTTTTTGATCTCGCCTTGACTGGGGATAAACACTTCTGGACTGGCAGGGACGATGTCGCCTGTTTCATTCTCCACCGCCTTATAAGTGTTGTACGACCAGCGACACGCATTGGTGCAAGTGCCTTGGTTGGCATCACGTTTGTTGATATAGCCTGATAGCAAGCACCGCCCCGAATACGCCATACAGAGCGCCCCATGCACAAAGACTTCAATCTCCATATCAGGCACTTCTTTGATAATCTCGTTAATTTCTTTTAAGGACAACTCACGGCTCACAATCACCCTTGTTACGCCCATTTGTTTCCAAAACTTCACTGTTGCCCAGTTCACGGCATTGGCCTGCACCGACAGATGAATGTCTTGATGCGGAAAATGCTCTCGCACCATCATAATCATGCCAGCGTCCGACATGATGAGAGCGTCAGGCTTCATCTCAATGACGGGGCGAATGTCTTCAATAAAGGTTTTTAATTTGGCGTTGTGGGCTTGGATATTGACCACCACATAAAACTTTTTGCCAAGCGAATGGGCGTAGGCAATGCCCCTGGCAAGGTTTTCTTCATCAAAATCATTATTACGCACTCGCAGAGAATAACGGGCTTGCCCTGCATACACCGCATCCGCCCCATAGGCAAAGGCGTATTGCATATTTTTAAAGGTGCCAGCAGGGCAGAGAAGTTCGGCTTTTTTTTGGCTTGTCATTGTTTGGCTCATTATCGGCTAAATTTATTAAACTCATTATTATAACAAATTTCGTCGATTAAATTCATACTAAATTTGTAAGGTATCGCCAACAGCTCCCGAATAAGCGTTACAAAACTTAATGACAACGCGACACATCACTTGAAATTTTGACGTACAATTTATTACAACTCAAAATCAACCATCCAATCGGATAAAAACATGAGACCCATCGGACTTATCACCACCCTATCAGGCGTCGCATTACTAACCGCCTGCGCAAGCACCACACCTGCCAGCCAAATTAACGAAACAACGTTCAAATCACCGGCTTTAGCAGGGCTGATGAAGCAAGCCTAAAAGACCAGCTAACCCAAGGTCTTAAACGCGAACTTGCTAAGATTAACACGCCAGTTGCGATCACTAACATCACCAGCGCTCAAGAACTCACCAGAAATGCCGATGGTAAAACCCATCAAGTGCTGATGGTTAAGACCGCTGATGGTAAGACTTATCACCCACGCCCAATCAGCACCCCCTCTAAGCGCTGAGCAAAAGGCTCGCCTATCAAAGCTAAAAGGTGCTACCTTACGCGGTGTCATCGCCATTCAAGATCGCCCGAACGAGTATTTCTTTAGTGTGGTTGAGAACCTTATTTATTAATTTTTCGGTAATTAATAAACTTAGATATCAAGAAAAATAGAATAGATGACACACTCATCTATTTTATTTTTTATTTAATGCATGAATATCTTTATGGAGAAAGGGTTATTTTTGGCATGATTTTTTGATGGGCGTGTTTTATAATGCGTGATGAATTTTAAAACAGAGCATGCCATGAACACTTCTCAATTTCTCCAAGATCTAACCACCACCCTACCCACTCTCACCATAAAAACCGACCCCGACAGCCTAGACAACTGGGGTAGAGACTGGACGAAGCATTTTGCCCCTGCACCGAGTGCGGTGGTGTTTCCTAAGACGACAGAGGAAGTGGCTAAGATTGTAAGGCTTGCTAATGAGTATCAAGTATGTTTGGTGCCTAGTGGTGGACGTACAGGATTATCAGCAGGTGCTGTTGCCAGTAATGGTGAGGTGGTGGTAAGTTTTGATAAGATGAACGCCATTGGGACGTTTTATGAAGCTGATCGTATGGTAGAAGTAGAAGCTGGCGTGGTGACTAAGGCTTTGCAAGAATTTGCTGAATCTAAGAACTTATACTACGCCGTAGACTTTGCTTCATCTGGATCAAGTCAGATTGGCGGTAATATTGGTACCAACGCAGGTGGCATTAAAGTCATTCGTTATGGCATGACAAGAAATCAAATACTAGGATTAACTGTCGTTACTGGTAAAGGTGATATCTTAGAATTAAACGGCGGTATGTTAAAGAATGCCACAGGTTATGATTTTCGTCATTTGTTTATCGGAGCAGAAGGTACTTTAGGCTTTGTAACTCGTGCGTTGATTAAGCTTGAGAAGCAGCCTGTTAATTTAACGGCAATGGTATTGGGTGTGCCTGATTTTGGGTCGGTGGTAAAACTGCTTGATAAGTTTGGTAAGGCGTTAAACTTAACTGCTTTTGAATTTTTTGACAGCGTGGCAATTGATAAGGTGCTGACCGCAGGGCACGCCAAAGCGCCGTTTGACAGCCGCACGCCTTTTTATGTCTTGTTAGAATTTGAAGCGGTGTCCGATGACGTGTTAGACACCGCCATGAATGTGTTTGAAAGCTGTGCCGAAGATGGCTTGATAGAAGATGGTGTGATGAGCCAAAGCGTGGGGCAACTGCACGAGCTCTGGAAATTGCGTGAGAGCATCTCCGAGACGATTTCGGTGTTCACCCCTTACAAAAATGACGTGTCGGTGCTGATTACACATTTGGGCGATTTTATCAATGACATTGAACAGATTGTCAAGGACAATTACCCTGATTTTGAGATTTGCTGGTTTGGGCATATTGGCGATGGCAACCTGCACCTAAATATCCTAAAACCTGACAACCTAACCAAAGACGACTTTTTTGCCAAGTGCCAAACGGTCAATAAATACGTCTTTGGAACGGTTAAAAAATACAAAGGCTCAATCTCTGCCGAGCATGGCGTGGGCATGACCAAAAAGCCATATTTGGATTATACCCGCTCGCCTGCTGAGATTGAGTATATGAAAGCCATCAAGGCGGTGTTTGACCCTAATGGGGTTATGAATCCCGGCAAAGTCTTTGACATGGATTAATCTTAACGCCATTATCATAAATTCAAATTAATAAAAAATCCTGCCATAACGACAGGATTTTTTTGTTGGGTAGTCAATAGCTGACAGCTAGGCGATTACATCATTCCGCCCATGCCACCCATACCGCCCATGCCAGCACCCATATTAGGGGCTTCTGGGGCAGGTTTGTCGGTAATCATCACTTCGGTAGTGAGCATAAGACCTGCCACGCTGGCGGCGTGTTCTAGGGCAGAGCGAGTTACCTTGGCAGGGTCAAGAATACCCATTTCTAGCATATCGCCATACTGACCTGTGGCAGCGTTGTAGCCGTAGTTGCCAGAGCCGTTTTTGACTTCATTGACAATCACAGATGCTTCATCGCCAGCGTTGGTTACGATTTGGCGAAGTGGGGCTTCCATGGCACGACGTAGGATATTAATACCTGCGTTTTGGTCGTCATTGTCGCCTTTGAGCTCGGCCAATGCAGACAACGCACGTACTAGGGCAACGCCGCCCCCTGGTACGATACCTTCTTCTACCGCCGCACGGGTGGCGTGTAGAGCATCATCAACACGGTCTTTTTTCTCTTTCATTTCGGTTTCGGTGGCAGCACCGACTTTGATGACCGCCACACCGCCAGAGAGTTTGGCAACACGTTCTTGCAGTTTTTCTTTGTCGTAATCAGACGTGGATTCTTCGATTTGACGTTTGATAGATTCAACACGGCTGTCAATTTGAACCTTGTCGCCTGCTCCGTCCACAATCACGGTGTTTTCTTTGCCAACGGTGGTTTTCTTAGCCGTGCCTAGGTGTTCGAGTGTGGCAGTTTCAAGAGACAGACCCACTTCTTCTGAAATCACGATACCACCTGTCAAAATGGCAATATCTTGGAGCATGGCTTTACGTCTGTCGCCAAAGCCAGGGGCTTTAACAGCACAGGTTTTTAGACCGCCACGCAAGTTGTTTACCACCAAAGTTGCCAACGCTTCATTTTCCACGTCTTCGGCGATGATAAGTAGCGGGCGACTGGTTTGCATGACTTGTTCTAGTAGTGGCACAATCTCACGGATATTGGCAATCTTTTTGTCCACTAGCAGGATGTAAGGATTGTCAAATTCACACGTCAAGCTGTCTTGTTTATTGGCAAAGTAGGGGCTGATATAGCCACGATCAAACTGCATACCCTCAACCACTTCCAGGGTGTCTTCAAAGCCTGAACCCTCTTCTACGGTAATCACGCCTTGCTTACCCACAGTTTTCATCGCCTCACTGATAAGCTCGCCAATCTTGGTATCGGAGTTGGCTGAAATTGAACCCACCTGAGCAATCGCTTTAAAGTCATCGGCAGGGGTGGATAAGGCGTGGATTTGCTCAACCGCAACACGGGTCGCCTTGTCAATACCACGTTTTAAATCCATAGGATTCATGCCAGCAGCGACAGTTTTCATGCCCTCGGTTAGGATAGCTTGGGCAAGTACGGTGGCAGTGGTGGTGCCATCCCCTGCCACGTCATTGGTTTTTGAAGCTACTTCACGGACAAGCTGAGCACCCATGTTTTCAAATTTGTCTTCAAGCTCAATCTCTTTTGCCACACTCACACCGTCTTTAGTGATGGTTGGCGCGCCGAATGACTTATCGATGACTACGTTACGACCTTTTGGGCCTAGGGTAACTTTAACAGCGTTCGCTAGGATGTTTACGCCATCAATCATTTTTTCGCGGGCGGTTGTGCCAAAACTTACGTCTTTTGCCATGTTTATTCTCTCTTTTAATGTGATTTAATGTAATTTAAGATGGGTTTAATTTATTCCAATACACCCAATACGTCAGCTTCTTTCATAATCAAAAGCTCTTCGCCGTCCACTTTGACGGTTTGACCTGCGTATTGACCAAATAGAACCTTGTCACCAACTTTCACATCCAGCGGACGCACGCCATTGTCAGTCACTTGACCATTGCCCACAGCGATGATTTCGCCTTGTTGTGGTTTTTCTTGGGCAGATCCTGGCAGCAGGATTCCGCCTGCCGTTTTTTGCTCTTCTTCGGTACGGCGTACCACAATACGATCATGTAGAGGACGAATTGACATAAACTTCTCCATTAACTTGTTAGGGATACTGGCAAAACCAGATTGTTTATAAAAATGGTGTTTAGGGGCAAATTTTTCAAGATAATTTTTTTAAAAATTTATCACTCACACAATATCACTTTTTTATCAAACTTGACTTTTGGGTTAAGCGAGTACGGCACCACATAGCCGTTCACGCACGCATTCATGCCCGATAAACTCACGGTATGCCCGTGATAAGGGGTGTAGATGAGCGTATCATCAAAGCGTTTTGCCATATTAACGGCATTGGCAAGCGGTGTGGCAAGGTCTTATTTTTTGGGCGACAAAGAGCAGGTTTGGCGTGTTATCCGTGATAAGGTTTTCACTTAAATCATCGGTCGCTTGCCATTGCCAATAGTAGCAAGCGTCCAGATAGTCATCAGAACGCTCTTTAATATCATCATAACGAGCCTCGTTATCGATGATTTTGGCTTGTTTGATGTAATCGTCTCGGCTAAGTTTGGGGGCGGAGTCGGTACAGTTTACAAGGGATAAAGCATCTTTACTAAACCCTTTTTCGCCAAATTCGGACAATAGTAGCTGAGTGTTAAGCTCGCCAAGCATTGTCATCATGTCCACCCCTGTGTGCTGTATGCAAGCGTCCATATAGGCTTTGGTACTCGTGTTGCCCTGCTCGTCCGTATCTTCCACGCCACCGTAGTCTATGGCAGGGGCAGACAGGGCAACGTCACGGGACATAGCCCAATACGTTAAAATTGAAGAATGCCAAGTAATGTCGCCTTGTTTGGCAGACCCACTAATGAGATACAGATAAAAGCACAGTAAAATGGCGATAAGTGCGACGATAAAAATAGTGATGTATTTTAAAAATGATTTTAATAATTTTAAAGTCATACAAAACCTACAAACTAACAAAATTTTTAAAAGTTATATGACAACATAAAATGTAACAAAATATGTATAATGATTAGTTTGCTTTATGATAATGGCAAATAAAATATGGTTTGAGAAATTTTTCTCACAAAATGCTACAAATCATCACGCCATCGCCCTTGTAGTTGTAACAAAAAATATCAATAATAAACCCATGTTTTAAATTAATTTGCAAAGCAAGAGAGTGATTATGTCTGTATTAAATAAATTTTTCAAAACTGCCACCACTGCCACTGTTGCCACAGGCATTGCCATGGGGGCAACCTTATCTGCCAATGCGACGGATTTAGCGGGCTTTTCTGCCACTTATGTGGTCAAAGCAGACGGCAGATCAGGCACAGCGACTCGCACCTTGGCTAAATCGGGCAATCACTACAACTATACCGTAAAGGCATCGGCTGCTCGCATCGCAAGTGTCGATCAGTCGTCTAAGTTTAGTCTGTCAGGCGGCAGAATTCTACCATCGAGCTCATCAATGTCTGTGCGTCTATTTGGCGTGGGTAACACACACGGCATCAAATTTAATAACTCTGCCAAGACAGCTGTTTCAACTTATAAAGGCAAATCGACCACCCTAAAAATGAGCTCTCAGGCCTATGACGATCTAAGCCTAGAAGCCCAAATCCGCCAAGAATTGATTAACGGCAGATTCTCTGGCAACTATCATTTGGTGCGCAAAACCAACATCGATACCGCCAAATTCAAACGCTCAGGCACAAGTAAGCTGACCGTCCCTGCAGGTACTTATAATGTGGTTCGTATTGACCGAGTACATGACGATCGTGACCGTGCGACGAGTTTTTGGTTAGCGCCTAGTCTAAACTACCTACCCGTCAAAGTCAGCCAGACCAACGACGGCAAGACCATCTCTATGGAGCTAACCAAGACGAACTGATCTGATAGGTCAGCTACCAATAAAAACAGCAGGGTTATCGCCCTGCTGTTTTTATTATCTCTGCCTAAGATTATTTGTGCATCGGTGGTAGGCGTTTTAGTAGAATGAACAGATAATAATTGATAAATAACAAGACAATAAACTCTACCAATCGCATCCCCCAGATGCCAGCACTCACCCCCTCGTAATAGCGAATCAGCGCAAGCACGCCTGCCACGCTCAGATATACCAACGTAACAATACTGGCAAAAATCAGCACATAAGGTGAATTGCCACGCATGATCGCAGGCGTAAATAATAACGCAGGCAACATCGCCAGAATCTGCACAACCACGCCATTCATGACATTAACATCTGTTAGCATCATGATAGACAGCGGATAAATGATGATAGCAAACACCACCCACAGCCACCAGCACAGCTTTAGGCGTTGATGAATGGGCTGGATGGGTTTTTTAACAAATGGTTTTTTCATGAGTGTGTTTTATTAATTGGCTAATTTTTTGGCGATATTGGCAAGGCGTACGCCCTGAGCGATGGCAAGTGCTCGCTCATCTGCCGTCATGGCGAATTCATGAGTCGCGCCTGCGACACTACTCACCCCATAAGGCGTACCGCCACGATTGGTGCGATTAAGTTCCGCATGCGCATAAGGCAGACCCACCATGATCATGCCATGATGCAGTAGCGGCACCATCATGGTTAATAACGTCACCTCATTACCTCCATGCATGGTACCACTGCTGGTGAACACACAGGCAGGCTTGCCCTGTAGATCACCCGCCAACCATGACGTCACCGTATTATCCCAAAAATACTTCATGCTGGCGGACATATTTCCAAAATGTGTCGGGCTACCCACCGCCAGGCCTGCACAGCTCGACAGCTCCTCAGCCGTACAATATAAATCTCCCTCATCAGGAATGACAGGTGCCATCTGCTCGGTGACGCTTGAGACCTTAGGCACGCGGCGTATCTTAACCGCTGCACCTGTATTCATCACCCCCTCTGCGATGGCATAGGCGAGTTCTTTGGTGCGGTTGTGATTGGTGTCGTATAGCACTAGGATGTATAAATCAGTCATTACTTATCTTTTTGGGTTATTAAATCTTGAACATTATAGCTTAATTTTAGCGAAATCCACGCATCAAATTTTTAAACCTGCTTAATTTATCTATTTTTTTGCCAAAAACACTTTAAAAATGCGTGATATTTGTTACACTAAGATTCATGAATTTTATTGGATGATTAGCTGAGATTATGATGAATTTTTTAAATAAACTGCCTTTTGCCCATTTTGGATGGTTCATGTATTTACGCCTTTTGGTGCGTCACTTTATTGAAGATGAATGCCAACAAAAAGCCGCCAGCCTAACCTACACCACATTACTTTCCTTAGTGCCGATCTTGACTGTAATCTTAGTGGTGTTCTCTAGCGTGCCTGCACTGTCCGACATGCGCGAACAATTACAGTCGGTCATCTACAGCAACCTCATGCCGTCATCGAGCGAGCAAATCAGCCAATATTTTGATAGCTTCGCCCAAAAATCCAGCAACCTTGGCGTAGTGGGTGTGGTGGGTTTATTCGTCACCACGATGATGACCTTGATGACCATCGAGACCGCATTTAATAAAATTTGGCGCGTCAAAGAACGTTCTGGCGGTGCTTCAAGCATCATTCGTTATTGGGCGCTGATCACGCTAGGGCCCATCGTTCTTGGCGTGGCGTTCGGTGCATCGAGCGCGATTCAGAGCGCGGATTTTTTGAATCGTCAGATTGCAGGCTATGGGATTGATTGGTCGATCTGGGCGTATGTGATTTCTGTGCTGTTTACGATTGCTGGCTTTATTGGCATGTATTGGTTCATCCCAAAAGCACAAGTTCCCTTCAAGAATGCCGCCATCGCAGGCATTGTCTCTGCCATTTTATTTGAGATTCTAAAGGCAGTATTTGGAACCGTCATGTCTAACTTCACCAGTTATGAAGCGATTTATGGTGCGTTTGCCGCCTTGCCTATTTTTCTATTATGGATCTTCTTGTCTTGGAACATCATTCTGCTGGGCGTGGAGATTAGCTACACGCTGACGATTTTTGATAACAAAGAAGTGCCTGTACGCCACCCATTATTAAGCCTGCTTGACATGCTTAACCTAACTTATAAGCGCTACCAAGAAGGCAAAACCGTCAGCGAACACGATCTTCGTCAGGTGCTAGGGCGCAAAGAGCTGCCAAAGTGGAGTCTCTACCTTGATCAGCTAATCGATGCCAAACTCATCACCCGCACCAAGGATGATGAATACCTGCTACAGACAGATCTTAGCAGCATGAGCCTATGGCAGTTCTACAAAACCCTGCCCTACCCGCTCCCAATCAAAGATGAGCTTGACGCCCTAAAAGCAGCAGACTACGACCCTTGGTTCGTTGAGATCTATAAGAACCTTACCAAGATCGAACGTACTGCCAAAGGCGAGCTTGACATGCGACTGTCTGAACTGTTTGATAGCGCGCCCGTACGCAAAAAAGAGGAAATCGTACGCATCACTGATGAAGATGCCAAAGACAAGAGCGATGCGGATGGATTCAAAAAAACCGCCCGCCGCGAAATTAATGAAAATGGCGAATCGTTCATCATCCCAGATGGCAAAGCTGCCTTTACAGAAAGCCGCCTGACTCAAGTCATTCGCCTACTCAAAAAAGCGCGCCATCTGTTTGGCAAAAGCAAGAAAGTCGCCAATGACTTCAAAAACGGCCTAAAATAAATACCCATGCACCAATAATAAAGCCCGCCTAAAAATTGGCGGGCTTTATTATTGGGTAAAATCAGTCAAAAAACACTTGCTCTACTTTACCTGTCAATACCTGCCCGAAAAATGGTGTATTTTTACCTGCCGACAGCATGGTGTCTTTACCCACCGTCCAAGACTGATTTGGGTCAATCAGCACCGCCCCGCCAATGGTTTCATAATCTGTAATCCCTGCGATTTTGGCAGGGTTGGTGCAGATTTTCTCAACCAATTGCTCTGCGGTTAAAATACCGTCCGCCACGAGTTTACAGCCCAATGACACAAAGGTATCAAAGTTACTAATCCCTGCTGTACTCTCGGCAAAGGGGGCTTGTTTGCTGCTGCTTGATAGTGGCTCATGATGCGAGCAAATCGCATCAATGGTGCCGTCTCTTAGTCCCTTGATAAGGGCTTGTTGGTCGGTATTGGAGCGAAGTGGGGGTAGGACATAGGCATGGGCGTTATAGCCTTCAATGTCGTCATCGGTCAGGTGCAACTGGTGCATGGCGACATCGCAAGTAATCGGCAAGCCCTTTTGCTTTGCCCAGCGGATGAGTTCCACAGATGTACGGCAGGTGATTTGACTAAAATGAGCAGACAGCCCCGTCTCTTCCACCATAAGAATTTGCTTGGATAAGGCAATGGTCTCGGCAAGCCACGGAATGCCCTGCAAACCATGAAAAGACGCAATGTAGCCGTCATGAGCCACGCCCCCTGCCGACAGGCTCGGCTCGTCAGGATAAAAAAACACTTTCAAATCAAAGGTAGATGCGTATTCTAGTGTACGCAGCATGACTAGGTCATTTTCAAAGCCTTTGGTGGCATTGGTTACGCCAATCGCTCCGCCTTGTTTTAGCCCTGCAAGGTTGGCAGGTTGTTTGCCGTCAAGCCCTGCGGTCAATGCCCCCAAAATGTGCAGATGAATACCACCGTCCGCCCATGCTTTTTGTTTTAAGCCCTTGAGCAATGAGCCATTTTCTAGCACAGGGTTGGTGTCGGGCGGTAAGACAACGTGCAAAATGCCGTTCATGCGAGCGGTCTTGCCTTCGCTTGATAGCGTGCCATGCGGCTGATGCCCTGGTTCACGCAAACGTCCGCACAAATCTACAATGGGTGGTATCAGCCATTTGCCGTCTGTCGGAACATTATCTAGGTTTGGCGATTGCCAAGTGGGGGGAAGTAGGGTTTTCATAAATTTCTCTTTCACTGATGTTTTTAAAATTAGTAGCCTTGACTTTCTAAAATCTCGTATTGCTCACAGGCATCTTGTTTGCTATTTTTACAGGATTTACTAAACCACTCTTTGGCTTTGATGCGGTTTTTGGCAACACCATCTTCGTTTGCATACATACTTGCCAAATTAAATTGCGCTTTTGGATTACCTTGCAGTGCTGATTTTTGATATAATTCAAAAGCCTTATTCAAATCCTTCTCAACGCTTTCACCCCTTAAATACATTCCTGCAAGATTGTATTGGGCTTTTTCAAAGTCTTGTTGAGCAGATTTAGACCACCATTCTATTGCCTTATTATCATCTTTTTCTACACCACGACCATTTCTATACATATTTCCCAAATGAAACTGAGCCAGCACAAAATTCTGGCTCGCTGATTTGGTATGCCATTCTACCGCTTTGGCATCATCTTGGTGTACACCCAAACCATTATTGTACATCACACCAAGATTAAATTGAGATGTTGCAAACCCTTGATTTGCAAGTTTTTCCGTCCAATAAAATTCATTGATATAATCCTGTTGGTTATGATAATAATCCGCCAAATTTGCCTGAACCGCCACATCGCCATTCTCTGCGTTTTGAATTAAATCCTGTACATCACTGGCAAATACCGATACAGATAATAAAAATCCTGCGGTTAATATTGAAATTTTTTTAAACATAATTTTTCTCTTATTAAATGGTTAAAATGCGGTGCGTATTACACATCCAACAATTTAACCAAATTAAGCCAATGATTTATGCCAAATTTCTCAAACTCTCCTGCCCACGCATTGCCATTGCCATGACCGCCATACGCACCGCAATGCCGTTATTGACCTGCTTTAAAATCACCGATTGACTGCCGTCCGCCACGCCAGACGCTATTTCCACACCACGGTTCATGGGGCCGGGGTGCATGACCAGAGCATTTGGTTTGGCAAGAGCAACACGAGCCTCGGTAATGCCATACATCTTGTAATACTCAGACGTGGACGGCAACAGAGGCGAGCCGATACGCTCATTTTGGATACGCAAGCCGATAATCACATCAGCGTCCGCCACGCCTTTATCAATGTTCTCAAATACCGAGACGTTATACCGCTCAATACCCTTTGGCAAAAGGGTCTTAGGGGCAATCACACGAATATCACGCGCCCCCAAAGTCGTCAATGCCGAGATATCTGAGCGAGCCACACGGCTGTGCTTGATGTCGCCAACAATCGCCACAGACAGCTCATCAAAAGGCTTGTCCGCCTCACGGTAAATCGTGAGCATATCCAGCATGGCTTGGGTGGGGTGGGCGTGCCAGCCGTCCCCTGCGTTGATGATTGCCACATTTGGGGTAACTTCGGTCGCCATAAAATGAGCCGCCCCACTTGATGAATGACGCACCACAAACATATCAGCACTCATCGCCTCCAAGTTCCACAGCGTATCACGCAAAGTCTCGCCTTTGGAAGTGGAGGATTTGGCGATGTCAAGATTTAGCACGTTCGCCCCAAGGCGTTTTTGAGCCGCCTCAAAGGTCGTGCGGGTGCGGGTGGAGTTTTCAAAGAACAGATTCATCACCGTCTTACCCGACAGCTCGTCAGTGTTAATAAGCCGTCCATTATCATCAAAATAACTCATCGCCTTATCAATAATCCCTTCAAGCTGTGGGCGTGTCAGCCCCTCAACGCCGATAAAATGGCGAATGGCGGTGTCGTCATTGGGGGTAAGCTGTGGACGGGCAAGGGTTTGGTTTAGGCGGGCGGTGATGTCAGTCATGGATTTTCCTTAGGTGCGTGGTCTTTGGCGAATTAAAAACAAATTAGGTTATTTTATCAAAATTCCATCCCAAACAGCAATGTAAATTTCACGAATCAATCTTACTTAGCATTAAAATATTGCTCATTTGCAACATGAAATTTGGGGTGTTTCATGATAGAATATTTTGCATCATATTTATCATCATTATTAAGGAAAAATCATGTCACAGACCACCCTAGCCCAATACCTAGAATCGCACACCACGCCTGCTCTTGCCAGCACCATGACGACACTTGCTACCGCCAGCGTGGCAATCAGCCATCTGCTTGACAAGGGGGCATTGGCAGGCATTCATGGCGAGGCAGGTGGTCAAAACGTACAAGGCGAAGCTCAAAAAAAGCTGGACGTCATCTCTAACGACCTACTGCTAAACGCCCTAATCCATAACCCCAACTGCGCAGGCGTCGCCTCAGAAGAGCTTGACAAGATCAGCTCTGCCAATGATGACGGCACACTACTGGTTACCTTTGATCCACTTGATGGCTCATCTAACATTGACATCAACATGACAGTGGGGACGATTTTTTCTATTTTGCCTTATCACAGTCAAGGTCAAAAAGCCACCGAAGCCGATTTCCTGCAAAAAGGTGAAAACCAGGTCGCGGCCGGCTACTTCATCTATGGCACATCCACCATGCTTGCGGTTACCTTTGGCAAGGGCGTTGCCATGTTTAGCTTTGATCCCATGACACAGACCTATATCCTGATCAATGATAACGTGCGCATCGGCGAAACCACCGCTGAATATGCCATCAACGCCTCGAATCGCCGTTACTGGCTTGAACCGATTCAGACATACATTGAAGAGCTAACCCAAGGAGACACAGGCGTACGAGCCAAAGACTACAACATGCGATGGGTGGCAGCGATGATTGCTGATGTGCATCGTATTTTGATTCGTGGCGGGGTGTTTATGTATCCGTTTGACACCAAAATCGCGGGCAAGGCGGGCAAACTTCGTCTGATGTACGAAGCCAATCCGATGAGCTTTATCATCGAGCAAGCAGGTGGTGCCAGCACAGATGGCGTACAGCGCATCATGGAGATTACCCCAAGCGAAATTCACCAACGTGTGCCTGTGGTCTTGGGCGCAAAAGAAGAAGTGACCTACGTTAAAGCTTTGCATGAAAAAGCAGGAATCCTGGCAAACGGGGATAAAACTTAATAAAAAAAAGAACAAAAACCGCAAATTTGGCGGTTTTTTTACCCTGTCATGACAAGATCAAATATCCTATTTTGTTTAAATCAAAATTGCTCGCCCATGAATCTAATCACCTCAAAAAATAACCCCACCATCAAACACGCCCATGCCCTACTAACCCACCACCGCACCCGTAAAAAAAGCGGACAGACGGTCATTGAAGGCGTGCATTTGTTTGACGCACTCTTAAAGCAAGGCTTAACCCCCTCAAAGGTCATTCTGTCAGAATCTGCCTTTAAGAATGATGAGGTCGCCCCACTGCTCGCTAACATCGCCAAAAAAGACATCATCATCACAAGCAATGCCCTGTATAAAGATATTCGCACGCTCGGGGATGGTGTGGACATCATGGCAATTATTGACACGCCCACACCCACACTTGGCGATGTGGTGGGCGACTGCCTGATTTTAGACGGCTTACAAGACGCTGGAAACATCGGTACGCTCCTACGCACCGCATCAGCAGTCGGAATCACCACCATCATCACCACGCCCGCCACCGCCCATCTGTGGTCACCTAAGTGCTTGCGTGCTGGCATGGGAGCAAACTTCGCCTTAGACATTCATGAGCACATCAGCATTGATGACATCTTAAGCCAAGTCAAAACCCCTTTATACGCCACCAGCAGTCATACTAACAAAGTCATCTACAATCACGATTTGACATCACCCATCGCTTGGGTATTGGGGCATGAGGGACAGGGGGTGTCTGATGTTTTTTTACAAAACGCCACGCCCATCGCCCTACCCCAGCCAAATGGTCAAGAAAGCCTGAATGTCGGCGTGGCAGGCTCAATATGTTTTTATGAGATGTTGCGTCAGCGTCAATTTAACCAAACATTGGACTGTCTATCATGAAACATTTGTCAGTACACAAAATCTTAATGATGCTCGCCATCTTAGCATCATTGACCGCCATCACACTCATTGCCATTGATGACAGACTCATCAATCAAGACTACACTGCCAGCCATGTCAACAGCCAACATGAAATTACCATAGCCATCATCACTGACCTACACAGTTGTTTTTATGGGGATGATCAAAAAGAAATCATCGCCCCTTTGAAGAATCGTCGTCCCGATATGATTTTGTTAGGTGGCGACATTTATGATGATGATTTACCCCCGACGCATACGGACATACTGCTTCGCCAACTTACCAGCATTACGCCGAATGTATACTATGTCAATGGCAATCACGAGCTGTATCTGCCTGCTGCTGACTATGCCAACATAGAAAATAAAATCAAAAGCTACGGCATTAAGATTTTACACGGTGAAAGTGCCATCTTATCGATTGATGGCAAACCCAGCAACATTCACATTCACGGTGTGTCCGATCCAGTTTTTGTCGATAAATTCAACCAAGACTTACGCATCGTCGGAAATCTTGCCAGCTCAGATCACATTAATATCCTACTGACTCACCGACCAGAACATATTGACGATTATTTGCAATACCCTTTTGACTTTGTCGTCAGTGGGCATGCACACGGCGGTCAATGGCGTATCCCCTACATACTCAATGGATTGTTTGCCCCAGATCAAGGACTATTTCCAAAATATGCCGGAGGAAGCTACCATTTTAATAATCAAAAGTCACACAGTCATCACACTCAATTCATCGTCAGTCGCGGACTGGCCAAGGAATCCACACGCTTGATACCCAGAATATTTAATCGTCCAGAGTTGGTATTCTTAACCATTCCCAACGGTTAGGTTAAATAAAATCCCCATTGAGTCATGGGGATTTTTATTCAGATGCTCAATGTCCATTATAGTTTTGCAGTCAGCTCTGGCAATGCCGTGAAGATGTCCGCTTCTAGGAAATAATCTGCCACTTGAGCGATTGGCGCTTCTGGGTCGTTATTAATAGCAACGATGGTCTTAGAGTCTTTCATGCCTGCCAGATGTTGAATCGCACCTGAGATACCCGCTGCGATATATAAGCTTGGCGCGACGATTTTACCAGTCTGACCAACTTGTAGATCATTTGGTACGAAGCCTGCATCCACAGCTGCACGGCTAGCACCGACCGCTGCACCCAGCTTGTCCGCCAAAGGTTCGATGTATTTGGTAAAATTCTCACCACTTGCCAATGCACGACCACCAGAGACGACGATATTAGCAGAAGTCAGCTCTGGACGGTCAGACTTAGCCAGCTCTTCTTTAACAAAGGTTGATTTGCCCGCATCGCTACCTGCGCTCACGCTCTGAACCGCTGCACTGCCGCCAGTCGCTGCCGCTGCATCAAAAGCAGTGCCACGCACGCTAAGCACAACTTTATCTTCAGAAGTCTGCACAGTTGCGATCGCATTACCTGCGTAAATCGGACGCTCAAAGGTCTTCGCATCGATCACAGCCGTGATGTCAGATACCATGCTAACATCTAATAGCGCTGCCACACGTGGCAAGAAATTCTTGCCTGTCGTAGTTGCAGGGGCGATGATGTGTGTATAGCCACCCGCCAACTCAACAACCAATGGCGCAACGTTCTCTGCCAATTGATTGGCAAAGGCAGCATTATCAGCAAGCAAAACTTTGCTCACGCCTGCCACTTGAGCTGCGCTGTCCGCGACAGCTTGGGCATTGGCGCCTGCCACCAATACATGCACATCACTATCAATCTTGGTAGCGGCAGTAATGGTTGATAAAGTAGCAGATTTTAATTCGGTATTATCATGTTCAGCATAAACTAGTACGGTCATGGTTTTATCCTTTTAGCAATTTTATAATACAATTTTATCAAAGTTGATTGCTGACTTGTGAGACTCTGACAATTAAGATGGTTAATTTATCAGAGCTTAGATGCACAAGCCATGCTTTGGCATTAGATTACTTTCGCTTCGTTACGAAGTTTATCGATCAGCTCATCAACGCTACCCACTTTTACGCCCGCACCACGCTCAGCTGGCACTTTGACTTTCAGTGTAGTTAGCTTGGACGTCATGTCCACGCCAAAATCAGCTGGCGTCTTATTGTCCAATGGCTTCTTCTTAGCTGCCATGATGTTGGGTAGTTTCGGAAAACGAGGCTCGTTCAGACGTAAGTCAGTCGTGATGATTGCAGGCAGTGCCAATTCAACCGTCTGCAAGCCACCATCAATCTCACGGGTTACTTGTACTTTATCGCCGCTCACCACAACTTCGGACGCGAACGTACCTTGTGAGGCATTCATTAGCGCCGATAGCATTTGACCTGTTTGGTTATTGTCATCATCGATGGCTTGCTTACCCAGTAGAATCAGCTGCGCACCCTCTGCTTCAGCCACGCCTTTTAGAATCTTGGCGACTTGTAGCGGATAAGGTCTCTCATCAGTCTCTACCAGAATGCCGCGATCAGCACCCAATGCCAACGCCGAACGGATCTGCTCTGCAGCTTGTGCTGTGCCGATAGATACCGCCACAACCTCGGTAGCCACACCTTTTTCTTTTAGACGAACCGCTTCTTCAATGGCGATTTCACAAAATGGGTTTACACTCATTTTGGCGTTAGTCAATTCCACACCCGACTCATCCGCTTTAACGCGAACTTTTACATTATGGTCAACAACGCGCTTTACCGCTACTAATACTTTCATGATAGCTCCGTGATTTGTTATGGATACGCCCTTCTTTATATCATTTGCAGGCAGATTTGTAAATATCAATTTGCAAATAAAGGCTTGGCACCAATTACTTTGGTGTTCTTGGTATTTTGATTATCAGAAAAATCACCCAATTGGGTCAAATCATTTTTGTGAATCGTCAGTCACTTATTTGTTTTGGCAATAAAAAACACCGCTGGATAAGCAGTGTTTTTAATCATAGGCTTAATTCTGTGAATTAAAGCGCTTCGATTTCTTCAGCTTGTGGACCTTTTTTGCCTTCGCCTAAGATGAAAGATACTTTTTGACCTTCGGCTAAGGTTTTGAAGCCAGAACCGGTGATTGCGCTGTAGTGAGCGAATACGTCTTGACCGCCGTTGTCTTGAGCGATGAAACCAAAACCTTTAGCTTCGTTGAACCACTTAACAGTGCCTTGAACTTTGTTTGACATGGGAAAATTCCTGTATGATCGAAAAAATGGCAAAATTGCCTGTTTAAAATATTTATGTTGCCAAAACGTGCAAAATAAGTCTTAATGTAAAAAGACGTCTAAATTTCAACCAATACAATAAACAACGTTCAAAGATAGTTCAAATACGCCCTAAAACCCACTTGTCCGCAAGTTTCAAAGTCGTTTTAACACTCGCCCAGAGGCGTCTTGCAAAAACTTACTACTGGTACATAAATACCATGGATGCCAGTATAACAGACTTTAGCCACAAAAGGGGGATTATTTTGGCACGTTGGAGATTTATTTGTAACCAAGGCAATTAAATGGGTAAATATGGCTTGGCAAGCACAAAGCCACACAGTAACGCAAAGACAAGAGCAAAAGAACGACAAAAATTTAGATAATTTGCAGGTAGTATGATGTCCTTTGGGTCGTCGATGTCCTTAGTAGAGATCAAACGTGCGCCATAAATCCACCCCATCAATGAATAGATCCCATAAGCCACAGGCACGCTCATCGAAAGCCCGTTAAAATCCAAGAAAAACAGCGCAAGCCCAGACACCACAAGCCATGCTGTCGTCATCAGGCTTATCCATGCAAATAGGGCTGATTGTGGCAATTTTCCAGCATTTTTTAACATCCAGCTTGCCTCTATCCATATCAGCACCGCAATCATTGCACTGGCTAGAATATAAATACGCTCAAAACTCAATTCATCAAACATACCTATCATACTTCACAATACTCGCTCACAAAATCTAACATCGCTTTTGAACCATTTTGTTATCAGGAGTGTATTTTACATGAATTCTTAAGGAAAGTTAGGGTTTTTGTCATCAGATTCCATCAATGTCATCACATTACTGGGTTGCACGCCCAACGCTTGACACCACGCCACAAATTCAAGCACATCTAATTTTCGCTCGCATCCTTCTATTTTTGCCACATAAGACTGCGGCTTTGGCAATATATTCGCAAGCGCAACTTGGGTTAGCTCTTTGGATTTTCTCAAATCTACAAGATGGCGTATGAGCGTCTGGTAAGCAGGCTGATAGATAGTTTTCATGAAAAGTCCTTTAATAAAAAGACTTGACATTATTATCCTGTTTTAGGATAATCCCATTTTAGGATATTTTAGACAACTAGTCATGTGGAAAACACTTCGTTTAAAACTCGCCAAATTCTTTACCATCATTGCTTGCATCGCATGGGCAGTGTTGCTTTTTTGTATTTCGCTCGGTCAATATGTGGGTGTTTACATCTTTTATGTATGTCTGCCTGTTGGCGTCATCGGTGGTTTATTGGCATGGTGGCTGTACCCAAAAGATGATTAAATCACGACTAAATTGCAATCGAACCGTACACAATCAAACCATAGTTAACGAGTTTCAATGAAAAAGTTATTTGTCGTGCTAGGCATTGGACTGTGCTTACAGCAAGCCCATGCCACCAACTGGGTACAGACGGTTATAACTGATGAATTTATTATTTATATTGATAACGATAGCATCAAAACCAATCGTTTTACAAATGGCGGTACTTATGTTAGTGTATGGAGTAAACTACAATATCATCATGAGCAAGAAAGCAGTTTTGGCAGAGGCAGATACACACATATGCTAAGCTTACTGAATTTTGACTGCCAAAAACAAAAACGATCAATGAGTTATATAGCAGTCTACAATCAAGACAAGCCAATCCGTAGCTTTAACACTGAAATCTCAGTCCAATCATCATCTACTTGGAATCATATCATTCCCGATACTCCTGATTACATACACCTCAATCATGTCTGCTCTTTGGCTAAAAAATGATTGATGCTAGATTTTAACACTTAAAATGGTGGATTAGACCTACTCCTCACACTACATGATTTTTAGACCAATCAAACATAAAATAACCGCCCAAATGAGCGGTTATTTTATTAGATTTAGGAGATTAGTTTTTCTCTTTGTCGATGATTTTGCTCTCGGTAATCCAAGGCATCATGGCACGTAGTTTTGCACCAGTTTTTTCGATTTCGTGCTCAGCAGTTTGACGGCGACGAGCGGTCATTGATGGATAGTTCAACTGACCTTCAGAGATGAACATTTTCGCGTATTCGCCAGATTGGATGCGTTTTAGCGCGTTACGCATGGCCGCGCGGGACTGATCATTGATCACTTCAAGACCAGTCACGTATTCGCCGTATTCAGCGTTATTCGAAATTGAATAGTTCATGTCCGCGATGCCACCTTGATACATCAAATCAACGATCAGCTTAAGCTCGTGCAAGCACTCAAAATACGCCATCTCAGGTGCATAGCCTGCTTCTACTAGGGTCTCAAAGCCCATTTTAACAAGCTCAACCGCACCACCACATAGAACGGCTTGCTCACCGAACAAGTCAGTTTCAGTTTCGTCTTTGAATGTCGTCTCGATGATGCCAGAGCGACCGCCACCCACGCCTGATGCGTAAGATAACGCTACTTGCTTAGCTTGACCTGATGCGTCTTGGTAGACAGCAATTAGATCAGGAATACCGCCGCCATTCACGAATTCAGAACGTACAGTATGGCCTGGTGCTTTTGGTGCAACCATAATCACATCAAGGTCAGCACGTGGCACAACTTGGTTGTAGTGGATGGCAAAACCATGAGCGAAGGCAAGCGTCGCGCCTTGTTTAATGTTTGGCTCGATCACTTCTGCGTATAGCTGCTTTTGGAATTCATCAGGTGTTAGGATCATTACCAGATCAGCACCTTTTACCGCATCACTAGTTTCAGCGACTTTTAGGCCCGAATTTTCAGCTTTTTTCCAAGATGCAGAGCCGGCACGCAAGCCTACAGTTACATCAACGCCTGAGTCTTTTAGGTTTAGGGCGTGGGCATGACCTTGTGAGCCGTAACCGATGATGGCAACTTTTTTGCCTTGGATGATTGATAGATCACAATCTTTGTCATAAAAAATATTTAAGCTCATACGAGTTTTCCTTAAAATAATGCCCATAGATAAATATCAGGGGCGGGGGTTGAATTATTTACCAAAGTAAATTTATATTAAACTTGGTTAATTTACTGTCTTTGCTAATCAAAGTTAAATTTTCACTCATTGCTTGAGTAACAAGCATTCTATCAAAATGGTCGACATGGCTTTCTTGAAATTGTCCTGCTAGGCGTGCGTGTTGTAATTTAATACGCATTACTTCAAACTCATTTACCTGCACCAATTTTTCAAAATCACGAATTACCAATTTTGTTTCATCCCATTTACCTTTATGGTATTTAATGCTCATCTCCCAAAGGTTAATAGGACTAACAAAAATTTGATTGTATGGACCAATAATGGTTTGTAAAGCAATTTTTGACAAACTATCTTGCTGTATCCACTACCAAACCAGCGTGTGCGCATCCAACAAATATCTCATAAACTAATGCCATATTTATCTGTTTTATCGCCATTCCACCAAGCCAATTCTTCTTCACTCATTGGCTCAAACCAAAAATCATCATCGCTATGAATGTTCAAATGAGCAAGCAAACCTGGGGTTCTTGGCTTTGATGCAAATTGATGTAAGGGCGTTAAATACACCTGTTCGCCTTGCACAACAAGCTGTACTTTTTGCTCATTTTAAATATAAGTCTGCACCGCAAGTGGTAGGCTTGCCAATTCTACAATCGTATTTTTCTCACAAAATCAATCAACAACAATCAAAGGCTCATAATATCTCTGTACCCCACAAGAAACACACCCCCAATCTGACAAACGCACACGAGCTTGATGCAAGTCGAAGGCTTCTTTATTCACAAATTCTTCATAAACCCAAAACTTATCGGCATCGCTGTTGTCTTGTGTGATTTGAAATATCAAACAACCACTTTCTTGACGTGTTAAGTCAATGTGTTTTTTAAGTTCATCTAACATAACTTGCCGATTGGTTTTAGGAATGATGATATGACCTTTTAGGACAACTTTTGCCATCACAAAGAAAGCGTCCGCTCGCCCCTTGCAATACCAATCACGCCAGAACGTACCACTTCTAGGATTTTATCTCGTCCAATGACTTCAATAAAGCCGTCTAGCTTGCCTGCATCGCCTGTAATAAGAATGGTGTAAAGGTTTGCCGACACGTCCACGATTTGGGCACGGAATATGTCCGCCGTGCGGCACACTTCTTCACGGTATGCCCCTGTCGCTCGCACTTTGATAAGCATCAGCTCACGCTCAATCTGACTACCGCCAGAGACTTCCGATAAGTTTTGGACTTTAACCACTTCAATGAGTTTATGCAGTTGTTTGGTAATCTGCTCAATCTTATCAGCCGTGGTAATCGTGGTTAGGGTAAGTCGTGACAACGTGGGGTCTTCGGTGGCGGCAACGTTTAGCGTATCAATGTTGTAGCCACGCTGACTAAACAGCCCAACCACACGAGACAGCGAGCCTGCTTCGTTTTCCATAAGTACCGAAATCAGATGTTTTTGTAACTGTGCCATTAGGTACGCTCCCCTTTTGATAACCACATATCACGCATGGACTGCCCTGCCACTTGCATGGGATAGACGTGCTCACTTCTGTCCACATATACATCAATAAATACCAAACCGTCCAGTTCTAGGGCTTCTTTTAGCTCTTGTTCCATGGTGGCAGGATTGGTGATTTTTACGCCTTTATGCCCATAGCTTTCGGCAAGTTTGACAAAATCAGGCAAAGATTTCATATAGCTTTGGGCGTGGCGACCTTCGTACAGCATGTCTTGCCATTGCTTGACCATACCGAGCTGGGCGTTATTTAAATTCAAAATCTTAACGGGCAAATTATACTGAAAGCACGTTGATAGCTCCTGGATATTCATCTGAATGGAGCCCTCACCCGTAATACAAACCACCGTTTTTTCAGGACAGGCAAGTTTTGCCGCCATGGCATAAGGCAAGCCCACGCCCATGGTGCCAAGTCCGCCAGAGTTTAGCCATTGGCGCGGCTCGTCATATTTATAATATAAAGCGGCGAACATTTGGTGCTGACCAACATCGGAGGTGATAATCGCCTTACCGTGTGTCAATTTGCACAGTGTTTCAACGACACGTTGTGGCATGATCGCATGGACGTCGGCGTCTGTGTCATCACTGTAGCGCAGACCATGACGCTTACGCCATTCGCCTATTTGCGTCCACCAATCAGCAAGAGCGTGTTCGTCTAAACGTTTATCACTCGACTTGATAAGCGCAACCATTTCGGTCAAGACAGGCTTGACATCACCTACGATAGGGATATGGGCACTGATGGTTTTTGAGATAGACGTTGGGTCAATGTCAATGTGAATAATGGTAGCGTTCGGGCAGAATTTTTTGACATTGTTGGTAACTCGATCATCAAACCTTGCCCCCACCGCTAGGATAACGTCCGCATGGTGCATGGTCATGTTGGCTTCATAAGTGCCGTGCATACCCAGCATGCCCACAAACTGCTCGCCTGTGGCAGGATATGCCCCAAGCCCCATGAGTGTATTGGTTACGGGCAGATTTAACAAATTGGCAAGCTCGCGCAGTTCATCAGACGCACCACCTTGCACCACGCCACCACCTGAGTATAGCACTGGGCGTTTGGCAGAAAGTAGTACGTCTAGAGCTTTTTTGATTTGGCCGCCATGCCCCTTGGAAGTTGGCTGATATGAGCGAATGTTAATCTCACTTGGCATGACATAGTCAAATTTATCGGCAGGGTTCGTCATGTCCTTAGGAATGTCCACCACCACAGGGCCAGGACGGCCTGAGCTTGCGATAAAGAAAGCTTTTTTGATGATTTCAGGAATGTCAGCTGGGTTGCGCACGACAAAGCTGTGCTTGACCACTGGGCGAGAGATACCGATCATGTCGCACTCTTGGAATGCATCATCACCAATCAAGGTGCTTGGCACCTGTCCTGCCAGCACCACCATAGGAATGGAATCCATGAACGCTGTGGCAATGGCGGTTACGGTATTAGTAACGCCAGGCCCTGAAGTGGCTAGTACCACACCCGTACGTCCTGTAACACGGCTATAAGCGTCCGCCATATGTCCTGCCGCCTGCTCGTGGCGAACTAGGATATGCTCAATCTTGTCTTGCTTAAATAGGGCATCATAGATATGCAGCACCGCACCGCCAGGATAGCCAAAGATATGGGTCACACCTTCATCAACTAAGGCTTGTACAAGCAGTTCTGCCCCGCTCATGGCAACAGTTTCGCCACGGGCAAGTTTTTCTTGATTTTCACGGAAATGTTTAGCGGCGTCTGCCGTCTGAGTATGGCCCGTCATGTTGGGGGCTTGGGTGGTTTGCTCTGTCATTGTCAATCCTTTTTACCAGATGGGTAAATTAAACAAACACAATAAAGTTGCTATAGACAAAAGACAGGTGCAAGTATGAACCGACAAAGACAAAAGAGTATTGACATGATGTTCGTCTTGCAGACCGATAAGTCTAAAGCAATGTCAGATCAGCATGAACAAACGGTAATTTGTTAAATTTAATCTGACAAACGCAATTTTCGATAAAAATCACGCCGACTTTAAATTCATTTATAACTAATTTTTATGATAAGTACGAATAAATACGAAATTAGTTATCAAAAATACTACGCGACTATATTAACCCAAAAGCCACCTTTTGCCAAGACCATTTTGCACATATGTTCGGATTTTTTGTAATTTATCATCTTGCCAACCTTTAACCATGAAATAACCCGTCAAATCCGAACATTCTGATCGCATCAATGCTACAATACCCCAAATCCTAATGATGACACTCATGCGAACATCCCTTCATTACATCCTATCGTCTATTGCGCTGATGATGGCATCAGCCAATGCTCAAGCTGTCACTGTCTATCAAAGTATCGGTAAATATGGCGAGCCGCGTTATAGCCAGTTACCACCTCAAGGCAGTCACACAGCTCTTAATTTTTATCAACCAAAATCAGCAGCGCCACCAATAGACGCCACAAGGCAAAAACAATGCCAAATCCTGCGAGATAATCTAGCAACGCTAAACGCAGGTGGCGACGTCCATGAAATTACCGATGATGGCTCCCAAAAAGCCTTAACCGCCGATGAAGTTAGACATCGCATTCACCAAACTCAAGATGCACTCAACCTCCACTGCCAAAATAGCTAAAACAGCAAAAAAAAGACCGCATGATGACGGTCTTTTTAACTAACTTTTTAGTCAATCTGGGTAAGATTATGCAGGGATTCGCAATACTTGACCTGGATAGATTTTGTCTGGATGTGAAAGCATAGGCTTGTTCGCATCGAAGATTTTCATGTAGTCATCGGCGTTGCCATACATTTCTTTGGCGATTTTTGATAGGTTGTCGCCTGATTTTACGGTGTAGAAACGAGACTCAGACTCTTGAGATTCTACTGTGATATTATCAACAACCGTCTCAACGTGTTGGACATTACCCACCGCCAAGCGTGCGCGCTCGCGATCTTCTTGTGTCTTGGCTGCACCCGATAGTGTTACGGTGTCCGTATCGCTGTTATAGTTTACTGACAGATTGCTGATCTGAACGTTCTGAGCTTGTACGCGAGCCAATAGCAAGTTTGCAATTTCTTGTGCAGTTGGCTCAGCTGGTGCTGCTGTGTTTGCAGCTGGTGCTGGCGCTGTATCTTTCTTGTTACGATTAAAGATTTTATCGCCGATGTCTTTGGCAAAACTAAAAATACCCATAATAGACTCCTGTTTGTTTATTGACTGCCCCACACTTAACATTTAGTGGGCAAATTATTTGGATAACTAATCATAATGAGCTTAATACAAAATCGCTCATTAATTAAGATCATCCTACCAAAAACTAACCCGCAGAATCGCTAAGTTTTGCTATGAAATTGTTATCAATTGTAGTTTAGATTGCTACTTAGTATCAATTAATGGCAATAAAAAACCACCCAAAATGGGTGGTTCTATGATCTGACCTTAGTCAATCAATTAAAGCTTAGCAGTCACGTAGTCGATTGCTTTTTGAACAGTAGTAAGTTCAGCAGAATCTTCATCAGGGATAGTGATGCCGAAGTTGCTTTCAAATGCCATTACAAGCTCAACTAGGTCTAGAGAATCTGCACCTAAATCGTCCATGAATGACGCGTCATTATTGATGTCAGCAACGTTTAGACCAAGTTGTTCAGCCACTGCGTCTTTTACTTTAGCTTCGATATCGCTCATAGATATTTCCTTTAAATCGATGGATAAATGCTACTTATCAGCACCATACTGATTTTAACTATTTATCAGAAATTTAGCGTATCATAAAACATTTTCACGGATAGTGCAAGTTTTATGAATACAGTTGTACACAATTTAAGATAAATAATAATCACAAATCAAAAATTTGTCAATTATTTTATAAAAAAAATATGTGATTACATGTACATGCCGCCATTGACAGCCAACACCTCGCCTGTGATGTAACTGGCTTCGTCGCTCGCCAAGAAAGTCACCGCCGCAGCGATCTCTTCAGGCTGCGCCATGCGTCCTAGCGGAACAGCGTCTAGCATGGAATTGATTAAACGCTCATCAAGCTCTTCGGTCATGTCGGTCTCTACAAAACCAGGTGCAACGCAGTTTACAGTCACGCCACGCGATCCGATCTCACGAGCCAATGCGCGGGTAAAGCCCTCAGCACCCGCTTTACTGGCAGCGTAGTTAGCCTGACCAGCATTACCCATCTGCCCTACCACCGACGTGATGTTAATTATACGTCCAGAGCGAGCCTTCATCATGCCTTTAATGGCGCGACGAGAGGTACGGTAAATAGAAGTTAGGTTGGTGTCAATAACATCGGACCAGTCTTCATTTTTCATGCGCATTAAAAGACCGTCTTTGGTGATGCCGGCATTATTAACAAGCACATTGACGCTACCATAAACACTGTCGATCTCTTCAAATAGGTTATCGATCGCTTCTTCATCGCAAACATCTAACACGCGGCCGATACCACCAGCTTCACTTAAATATTCTTCGATAGCTTCAGCGCCCTTTTCACTGGTCGCTGTGCCGATAACAAAATGACCTTCTGCTGCAAATTTTTGCGCGATGGCACGGCCGATACCTCGGCTAGCGCCCGTTACTAATACAATCTTTCTGCTCATGCTAAATTCTCCAATTTCTCAAGGCGCGCCAATTTATCAGTAGGCAGAGCTGTGATTGGCTCGGCCTGGCGCTTGGCAAGATTTGATAGGACATTACCAGGACCGCATTCGATGATAATATCGATATGTTTATCAGCCAGTTTTCGCATGGTTTTAGCCCATTGAACAGGCATAGACAGCTGCTCAATCAATGAAGTCTTAATGTCATTAATGTTATCATGAACGACAGCGTGGCGGTTCTGAATGACAGGGATCTCTGCTTGTTTGAATGCCGTGTCGCTCAGTAGCGCTGCCAACTTATCTGTTGCAGGATTCATCAGCTGACAATGTGATGGCACGGATACTTTTAGTGGTACGGCTTTTTTACCTAGGTTTTCAACCGATGCCAACACATGCCTAACACCCACTTCTGTGCCTGCGATCACCACTTGACCTGGGCTATTAAAGTTAGCAGGGTTCACGATGCCAGCATTCTGAGTTGCGTCCTCACACAGGCTGGCCACTTGTTCATCATCAAGACCGAGCACGGCTGCCATTTGAGTGTCAATACCTGCAACCGCTTGTGTCATGTATTTGCCACGCTCGTGAACCAATTTAACAGCATCCGCCAAGCTTAATACACCACCTGCTACCAAGGCACTGTATTCGCCCAATGAGTGACCGGCCAGACATACGGGCTTAACGCCTTGAGCCCCTAATTTATCCTTAACAATATGCCAAATCGCAACACTTGCCGCTAATAACGCAGGCTGCGTGTATTCTGTCTTATGTAGGCGTGACTCATCCTGGGTGATTTCCCAAAGGTCAAATCCAAGCGCTGAACTCACCTCATCGAAGGTTGACTTTACAATAGGAAAATGCTCTGCCAGCTCATTCATCATGCCAACCGCTTGCGAACCTTGACCAGGGAAAACTACCGCAACGCGTTTCATGGTATTATTCTCTGTCATACGATACCTATTTTGTGTTTACGACTATTTATTTTATTGGATAATGAATCCAAATTAGGTGCATTCTAACATAAAAAATAAAAATTTGTTTACTAATTTTGGCAACTCAAGCTTAGTGAACTTGACAAAATAAAAAGCCAAGCGCATTGAACAAACAACACGGCTTGGCTTATTGGTATTATCTACCGATTAGCTGTCTTGGCTTACCTTGAACAGCTGACGACCACGGTAAAAACCGTCTTTGGTCGCGTGGTGGCGAAGATGTTTTTCGCCAGTAGTAGAATCAATGCCTAGAGTGTTCACTACCATACGGTCGTGTGAACGACGCATGTCGCGGCGTGAACGGCTTTTGCGGTTTTGTTGAACTGCCATGATAGCTCCTAAAATTCGTCAGATCAAGACAATCATAATCGTCCCGATCGCCAAAATAAAGTGAAAATTGGTTTGCTTAGGATGATATTGTAAAAATACAGCCAAGACATAGCACCTTTTGCCTTGCTCATCTAACTTAAGCACAATAAACGCTGTATTATACCGAAAACTTTTTGATTTTTCAAAGCCTAAACATAAAAAATTACAAAACTTTTTCTAAACCAATCAAACATTAAGTTAATTTAATTGTCCTTTTAGTGCAGCCAATGCTGCAAATGGGTTATCGACCACCTCCTCTTCATCTTCTACCATCTCAATTGGCATATCACAGTCGTCATGGCGTGGAGATAATGGTAGCACAAGCAAAAGCTCATCCTCTAGCAGATCCTTGATAGGCAGTATTTTACGAGAGTCAGAAGGGTTTAGTTCATCAACCAACACATATTCAGCGTCCTGCACTTGATCAGCCTGAGATTCATTGAATAAAATCGCCAATCGATAATCCCCTGTGACATCCACGGTCGTCGGTTCAAGACATCGCTGACACGGGGTAATAAGCTTACCTGCAACTTCATAGTTCAGCCAAAGGGTGCCGTCTATTTTTTGCAGATTCACTTTAAGATTAAGATTCTTGACCTGTTGGTTTTGCTCTTGTAGAATTAAATTTTTTGAAAGTCGCTCGAAACTCTCTACAGCCACCTCGCCAGACCAAGAAAAACCAATATCAGCCCATCTCTCAAGCAGAATATTGGCAGGCAGCTCTTGGCTGGGATTAGATTGATTGATTAATTGCGTCATCATAGATTTCCTATTTTAATATTAGGCGTATTATTTCATAAATTAGAAATATTTTCACGGCTATTTTGTATGAGCTTATTAACCCATCATCAGATTTCTCTTACAGGGACAAATAATGCTATAATACAAAAAATTTGCAATTCAATAATCATGACTTTCATTTCATTTTACGATCTCTCACCAGACCTTGCACTTAATCAGAATAACAACAAAAATCACGTTTTCAATCTTTGGCAAAATCTATTCAAGTTACTGTCAGATCAAGATGACATCAAAAAAATCACCCAAAATTTCACCGCCAGAGACTTAGGTAATTTTCGTGACACATGGCAGAATATCGATCATAACGATGATGATGCACTGACAGATTGGCTCATGAAACTATTCAACCAAATGTTTAATCAAAAAAACATTGATATCGTGCCGACCATACTGTTGCGAGGCGAAAACGAACCCGAATATTTCCCAAGCGAAGCAGGAAGCCCTGCACGCATTGAATTTGCCCATGGATTCTTTGCCAGCGCCTTGCATGAGATCAGCCATTGGTGTATCGCAGGCAAGCATCGACGCACACTTAATGATTTTGGCTATTGGTATGAATCTGACGGCCGTGATGAGCAGACTCAAGCCATCTTTGAACAAGTAGAAATCAAACCGCAGGCGATAGAATGCCTACTCAATCAAGCCTGTGGGCGATATTTTTATGTATCGCAGGATAATCTAAACGCTGATTTTGATACAACAAAAAGTACTTTTGCCCATGATGTGTATGAGCGGGCCAATCAATATCTTAACCATCCTGACAAGCTACCAAGAGATGCTCGTCGGCTTATATGGATGTTTTTAATAATCTGTCAAAAATTTCAATTGCCCAATCAAAAAGGACAGCCATGAATACAATTTATCTACATCCAAAAAACCCTCAGCCAAGACTACTAGAGCAAATTAAACAAGCACTCCAAAACGGGCAGATCGTCGCATACCCTACCGAAATCGGCTACATGCTATTAACGCACATCTCTGCTAAAGATGCATTGGCAAAGGTTTCAAAAATACCCGCCGTTAAACAAAAAGATCAGTATGTGATTGTTTGCCGAAGTATCAGCAATGCGTCAGCCCATGCCGACATTAACGACGAACAGTTCCGCATCATCAAAAACAGCAGTCAAGGGAATCAATTCATCCTACCGTCTAGCAAACAAACACCCAAATACCTTATAAATCCAAAAAATAAAAACATCGGTATTCATATCACGGCATATGAGCCATTGCTGGCATTGCTTGAATTACTTGACGATACAGTGGTCATTCATAAACTTGATGATGAAACCATAGAAGTAAGCTCACCTTATGACATTGAGGATCTACCAGATGGTCAAATTGATGTGTTGGTTAATGTTGATGTCATTAATACAATAGATCATGAGGTATTAGATCTTTCTGACTTGTAGGTTTTAGAAAAATAAAAAACCCCGATAGGAATCGGGGTTTTATTGAGTCTAAATCACCATAAATTATGGGCGATCCACCAACTCAACATAAGCCATCGGCGCGTTATCGCCATCGCGATAGCCACACTTAATGATGCGCAGGTAGCCACCTGGGCGAGTTTGGTAACGAGGGCCAAGTTCGTTGAATAATTTACCAACGATAGCCTTGTTACGAGTGCGGTCAAACGCCAAACGGCGGTTGGCAACGCTGTCTTCTTTTGCCAAAGTGATCAAAGGCTCAGCTACACGGCGTAGCTCTTTTGCTTTAACCAAAGTGGTCTTTATTAGCTCATGTTCAAACAGAGAGTTAGTCATGTTTTGGAACATTGCCTTACGATGGCTGCTGGTGCGACCCAGCTTAACGCCACTGTTACGATGTCGCATGGTCAGTATCCTTTAAATTAACGGCTACGATAAGAAAAGCGATCATCAACTCGTAGGTCGCTTGGTGGCCAAGTTTCTAAGCGCATTCCAAGTTCAAGACCTTTAGATGCAAGAACATCTTTAATTTCAGTCAATGATTTCTTACCAAGATTTGGGGTCTTAAGCAGTTCAGTTTCAGAACGCTGTACCAAATCGCCAATATAATAAATGTTTTCAGCTTTCAAGCAGTTTGCTGAGCGAACCGTTAGTTCAAGATCATCCACTGGACGTAGCAGCACAGGATCAATCTCTTCTTTTTCTTTGACAGGCTCAACGACTTCCTCAGCTTCCAAATCAACAAAGATTGCGATTTGCTGTTGAAGAATAGTTGCTGCTTTACGAATCGCTTCTTCAGGGTCAATCGTACCGTTAGTTTCAAGCTCAATAATTAGCTTGTCAAGATCAGTACGTTGCTCAACACGAGCATTCTCAACATCATATGCCACACGTAGAATTGGGCTAAAGCTTGCATCAAGCTTTAGACGACCAATTGTTTTTGAGCTAGCATCTTCACGACGTTGATTGGCAGGCTCGTAGCCACGACCAGTTACAACACGTAGGCGCATTTTTAGATGGCCGCGCTCACTTAATGTACCAAGCACCAATTCAGGATTAGCGATTTCTACATTATGTGGCAACTCTAGGTCAGAAGCAGTAACAATACCTGCGCCCTGCTTATCCAAAGTCAAATATGCTTCATTCTGATCGTGCAAAGTGATTGCTAAACCCTTCAGGTTTAATAGCAAATCCATCACGTCTTCTTGCAGACCTTCAAGTGTTGAATACTCATGATCAACACCTTCAATCTCTGCTTCGATGACGGCAGCGCCAGACAATGAAGAAAGCAAGATGCGGCGAAGAGCATTGCCTAGCGTATGCCCAAAGCCACGTTCTAACGGCTCGAGCGTGACCTTAGCAGTCGTTTCATTAACCGCATCAACGTGAATGGCGCTAGGTGTTAGAAACTCAGTTGCATTTGTCATAGTGTCACCTCGATGATTAATTCGGATTATTTAGAATATAGCTCAACAATCAAGCTTTCGTTGATTTCAGCAGGTAATTCACTACGTTCTGGAGCAGTCTTGAAAGTACCTTGAAGTTTGCTGTGATCAACTTCTAGCCATTCTGGAATACCACGTTGTGTCGCTAGCTCAACAGCGTTTTTAATACGTAGTTGTTCCTTAGATTTCTCATGAACAGCAATTACGTCGCCATCTTGAACTTGGATTGAAGGAATGTTCACACGAACAAACTCATCACGACCTGCTTTTTTTAGCAGAATTGCACGATGGCTGACCAACTGGCGAGCTTCTGCACGAGTAGCACCAAAACCCATACGATAAACAACGTTATCCAAACGACGCTCTAGCATACCAAGCAGGTTTTCACCTGTTGCGCCACGCATACGAGCAGCTTCTTTATAGTAGTTAGAGAATTGACGCTCAAGTACACCGTACATACGTTTTACTTTTTGCTTTTCACGAAGCTGTGAAGCGTATTCAGAAGTTTTGTTTTGGCTGTTGCCATGCTGACCAGGCGCACGACTTGCTTTTTTAGTTTTCACATCATAAGGCTTAACGCCTGATTTTAGTTGCAGGTCAGTACCTTCACGACGTGACAATTTTAGTTTTGGACCAATATAACGGGCCATGTGTCTTTCTCCTTAAACGCGGCGCTTCTTAGGTGGGCGGCAGCCGTTGTGTGGAATTGGTGTTACATCGCTGATGCTGTTAATTTTATAACCCAATGCACCTAATGCACGAACCGCAGACTCACGACCTGGTCCTGGACCTTTAACCAAGACATCAACATTTTTTACACCATAGGTTTCTTGAGCTGCTTTACCAGCAACTTCAGCAGCAACCTGTGCAGCGAAAGGCGTTGATTTACGTGAACCACGGAAGCCTTGTCCACCTGAGGTGGCCCAAGCCAATGCATTACCTTGACGATCGGTAATGGTTACAATGGTGTTATTAAAAGACGCATGAATATGGGCGATACCTTCAGATACCGAACGACGTGCCACTTTTTTGCGGCTACGAGTGTCTTTTGCCATCTTTTAGCTTCCTAAATTAGTTACTTTTTAATTGCTTTGCGTGGACCTTTACGGGTACGCGCGTTAGTTTTTGTACGTTGACCATTTACAGGTAGACCACGACGGTGGCGAAGACCACGGTAGCAACCCAAATCGACCAAACGCTTGATGTTCATTGAAATTTCGCGGCGAAGGTCACCTTCGGTAGCGTAATTTGCAACTTCTGCACGGACAGCATCTAGCTGTGCATCATCTAACTGACCAATTTTGGTAGTTTCGTTGATACCAACAGCAGCAAGAATTTGCTTAGCGGTAGTACGACCGATACCAAAAATATAAGTTAGTGAAATCACTGCGTGTTTGTTGTCCGGAATGTTTACACCGGCAATACGAGCCATTGATTTCTCTCCATTAGCACAAATGCATGGCATTTGCTAAGTTTACTCTACTGTTGTAAATAACAACAGCATGGCAAGTAGCGGATAATACATTATCCGCTACTAATTTGCAAGTATTAATTTGTAAAATTAACCTTGACGTTGTTTGTGGCGTGGTTCTGAACTGCAGATTACAAGAACTTTGCCTTTGCGACGAACGATCTTACAGCTGCCGCAAATCTTTTTAACTGATGCTTGAACTTTCATGTCATGCTCCTATGATGCACCATTAGTTATTTGGTGCTTTAATTAACGTTTGATCATGATATTGATGGGTCATCAAATGTGCTTGAATTTGTGCAATAAAGTCCATCAATACAACAACCATGATCAACAAAGAGGTACCACCTAAAGGCAAGGCTTGATTACCAAACCATGACTGTACAACCATTGGCATCAAGCAGATGATCGCCATGTACATGGCACCAATGAAAGTTAGGCGATTTAAAACAAAGTCTAAGTAACGTTTTGTCTGTTGTCCAGGGCGAATGCCAGGGATGTAAGCGCCGCTACGCTTTAGGTTCTCAGCCACTTCTTTTGGGTTAAACATTAAAGCTGTATAGAAATAACAGAAGAAAATGATTAGTGCACCAAAAATTAAAAGATACAACGGCTGACCCGGCTGCAATACCAAAGTCATATTTTGAATGATGCTTTGGAAAGTCGTTGGATTCCCAGTTGGTACTGATAAATGACCAAGACTGGCTGGCAGCATAAGCAAAGAGCTGGCAAAAATAGCTGGAATAACACCTGCCATATTAATTTTTAACGGCAAGTGAGATTGCTGCTGCGCATAAACCTTACGACCCTCTTGCTGCTTTTGAGCATAGTTGACAGGCACACGACGCTGAGCTCGCTCAATGAATACAATCGCTGCAGTAACAGCAACACCCAAAAGGATAAAGATAAATGCAGTTAATAGCTCTTTACTACCGCCTGTATTGCTGGCAAACATACCACCAATCATTCCTGGTGCACTCGCTACAATACTCGCAAGTATTAGCATTGAGATGCCATTACCAATGCCACGCTCAGTAATTTGCTCACCAAGCCACATTAAGAACATGGCACCAGCGACTAAGGAAGTAACTGCAGGAATATAAAAACTTAATCCTGTAGAAAGGGTTAGGTTTTGTGAAATAAGACCTGCAGACATACCAATCGCTTGCACAAATGCAAGGGCTAAAGCACCTTGACGAGTGTACTTATTAAGCGTTCTACGCCCTGCCTCACCCTCTTTTTTGAGCGCCTCTAAGGATGGAACCACCACCGACATCATCTGCACCACAATCGATGCTGAAATATATGGCATGATACCTAAAGCCATGATCGACATACGCTCAAGTGAACCACCTGAGAACATGTTAAACATACCTAAAAAGGTATTCTCGCCAGCTTTAAAGAATTCTGCCAGACGGATCGGGTTCATCCCAGGCACAGGAATGTGCGACCCTAGACGGTAAACAATCAACGCCCCAATTAAAAAGAGCATACGATTCCATAATTCATCATATTTACGAATAAATACAAACGGATTTAATGGAATGCCTGATTTAGACGCTGATTGCTTTGACACGACACTACTCCTCGACGCTACCGCCGGCAGCTTCGATTGCTTGTTTTGCACCTTTAGTTACTTTTACGCCTTTGAAAGTAAGGGCACGAGTAATTTCACCAGATAGGATGATACGAGCACGCTTCATGTCACCACGAATGATGTTAGCTGCTTTTAGAGACTCAACACTGACAACATCGCCATCAATCTTGTTCAATTCAGAAAGACGTACTTCAGCAGTAGTAAGCGCCATCTGGCTAGTAAAACCAAATTTTGGCAAACGGCGATAGATAGGCATTTGACCGCCTTCAAAACCTGCTGGGATGCTTGAGCCTGAACGTGAAGTTTGACCTTTAACACCACGGCCACCAGTCTTACCTAGACCAGAACCGATACCACGGCCGCGACGCTGAGCTGTCTTTTTTGCACCCAATGCTGGTGCAAGTTCATTTAAACGAAGACCCATTACGCTTCCTCCACTTTAACCATGTAATTTACACGATTTACCATACCGCGAACTGAAGGAGTATCTTCAACTTCTACGGTATGACCGATACGACGTAGCCCTAGGCCTTTTAGGCAAGCTTTGTGGCTTGCTAAGCGATGGCTACTCGATTTTATTTGAGTAACTTTGATTGTTTTCATCGTAACTTACCTACTTCTTAGCCCAAAATTTCTTCTACAGATTTGCCACGTTTCGCTGCAACTTGCTCAGGAGAAACCATATCACGCAAACCTTTAAAAGTTGCTTGTACAACATTAGCTGCATTGGTTGAGCCGTAGCATTTTGCCAATACGTTTTGAACGCCAGCAACTTCAAGAACAGCACGCATTGCACCACCAGCAATTACACCAGTACCTTCTGAGGCAGGTTGCATATATACTTTTGATGCACCGTGACGAGCATTAATAGGGTGTTGTAGTGTTGTGCCAGCAAGCTCAACAGTAATCATATTACGCTTAGCAGCTTCAAGAGCTTTTTGGATAGCAGCAGGCACTTCACGTGCTTTACCACGACCAAAACCTACACGACCATTACCATCACCAACAACTGTCAATGCGGTGAAAGAGAAGATACGACCGCCTTTAACAACTTTTGCAACACGGTCGACGGCAACCAATTTTTCCACCAAACCGTCAGTTTGTTCAACTTTTGCCATGATTAGAACTCCAATCCATTTTCACGAGCAGCGTCAGCTAGTGCTTTAACACGGCCATGATATTTAAAACCACTACGGTCAAATGCAACCTTAGTGATACCCGCAGCTTTCGCACGCTCTGCAATCAACGCACCAACAGCTTTTGCTGCTTCAACGTTACCAGTAGCGCCAGAACGTAGGCTAGCATCAAGAGTTGAAGCTTGAGCAACAACAACACCGCCTGTTGGCGAGATAACTTGAGCATAGATATGACGTGGAGTGCGAGTCACGGTCAAACGGTTTACACCTAGGTGACGGATGTGTGCACGGGTTTTTTTCGCTCGGCGAAGACGAGCTGATTTTTTATCGAACATGTTTGCTCACCTTACTTATTTTTTCTTAGCTTCTTTACGAAGAACCACTTCATCGCTGTAGCGAACACCTTTACCTTTATAAGGCTCTGGTGGACGGAAACTACGAATTTTTGCAGCTGCTTGACCAAGTTTCTGCTTATCGCTTGATTTTAGAACGATTTCAGTTTGACTTGGGCTTTCTGCGGTTACACCTTCAGGTAGCGTATATTCGATTGGGTGTGAAAAACCTAGGTTTAGGTTTACTTTATTACCTGCAACTTGTGCACGATAACCAACACCGATAAGTTGTAGGCGACGCTCAAAACCGTTGCTCACACCTTGAACCATGTTATTGATCAATGCGCGAACTGTGCCGGTATGCATCCACGCTTCTTTGGTATCAGCAACAGGAGAAAGCGTAACAACACCTTCTTCTTGTTTTAGCTCGACCAAATCATGCAGGCGTAAAGACAAAGAACCATTCTTGCCTTTAACTTCAACCTGCTGACCGTTCAAAGTAACGCTAGTGCCAGCAGGCAACGTTACTGGGGCTTTAGCCACACGAGACATAGGAATTTCCTTTAATGATAATAAAAACCATCGAATTGATGGCAGTGAAACAATGATTTTCTAATCAGTATTTGATAGCTAATTAGAAAAGCACGCTATTATAACAAAAAAAATCCTTGGCGTAAACCAAGGATTTCATCTTTTTGTAACTTAACTAGTTGGATCTTAAGCAACTAGCGCAATTACTTCGCCACCGATACCAGCGGTACGAGCGGCACGGTCACTCATGATGCCTTTACTGGTAGAGATGATGGCAACACCCAAGCCTTTTTTTACGCTTGGAAGTTCATCTTTACCACGGTATTGACGTAGACCAGGACGGCTATAGCGTTTCAATTCTTCGATAACGCCTTTACCTTGGTAGTATTTCAACTCGATAGTCAAAACTTTTTTACCATTCTCAACTTCACTTACTTCTGCGCTAGTCACATAACCTTCGTCAACCAAAAGGTCAGCGATAGATTTACGTAGCTTAGAAGCAGGCATTGATACTGATGGTTTGTTTCTTGATTGTGCGTTGCGGATGCGGGTTAGCATATCGGCAACAGGATCTTGCATACTCATTGCGATACTCCTTACCAGCTTGCTTTACGAACGCCAGGTACATCACCTTGCATTACGCGCTCACGTAGTTTATTACGTGATAAACCAAATTTGCGGAAATAACCATGCGGACGACCAGTTAGGCCACAGCGGTTACGCAGGCGCACTGGAGAAGAGTTGCGTGGTAGTGATTGAAGTGCTAGCATTGCATCTAGACGATCTTCATCACTTGCATTGATGTCGCTGATTATTGCTTTTAGCTCTGCACGCTTTTCGGCGTACTTAGCAACTGTTTTTTCGCGCTTTAATTCGCGATTAATCATGCTTTTCTTAGCCATAACGTTTACCTTATCTGAATGGGAAGCCGAATGCTTTTAGCAATGCACGACCTTGATCATCGTCAGCAGCAGTGGTAGTGATGGTAATGTCCAAACCACGGATACGATCGATTTTATCAAAATCAACTTCTGGGAAAACGATCTGCTCTTTGATGCCTAGCGAATAATTGCCACGGCCATCAAATGCTTTTGCTGAAAAACCACGGAAGTCACGAATACGAGGAATCGCAATGGCAATAAGACGATCTAGGAATTCGTACATCTGTTCGCCACGTAGTGTAACTTTGCAACCGATTGGCCATTCTTCACGGATTTTGAAGCCTGCCACTGATTTGCGTGCTTTGGTTACTACTGGTTTTTGACCAGCGATTGCAGTCATATCTGCTAATGCGCCTTCAAGTAGTTTTTTATCTTGTGCCGCGCCACCAACACCCATGTTTAGAGTGATTTTGGTGATTCTTGGCACTTGCATAACATTTTCCAAGCCAAGCTCATCTTTGATTTTTTGCTTTAGCTGGTCATTGTATAAAGATTTTAATCTTGCCATTACTATATACCCTTAGTCTCTTATGCAGTCGCCACTACTTCACCAGTAGAACGATAGATACGGACTTTTTTGCCCTCTTCGTTTACTTGGTAAGCAATACGATCTGCCTTTTGGGTTGCTGCGTTATAAATCGCAACGTTTGAAATATGTAAAAATGCTTCTTGCTTAACGATGCCACCTTCTTTACCTAGCATTTGATTAGGTTTTTGGTGTTTAGTTACAATGTTAATGCCTTCAACTTTTACACGGTCTGCTTTAACCGCCAAAATTGCGCCTTGCTTGCCTTTATCTTTGCCAGCAATCACAACCACGGTATCGCCTTTGCGTAACTTTGCCATAGGATGCCTCTAAAAGGTTACAGTACTTCTGGTGCTAGTGAAACAATTTTCATGAATTGTTCACCACGTAGTTCACGGGTAACAGGTCCAAAAATACGAGTTGCAATCGGGGCTTTGTTATTGTTTAGAATAACTGCCGCGTTGTCATCAAAACGTAGTACAGAACCATCTGGACGACGTACGCCTTTTTTGGTACGTACAACGACCGCATTCATCACGTCGCCTTTTTTAACACGACCACGAGGAATGGCTTCTTTAACCGTTACCTTGATAATGTCGCCAACTGATGCGTAACGACGATGCGAGCCACCCAGTACTTTAATGCACTGTACACGTCTTGCACCACTGTTATCTGCAACTTCCAGCATTGTTTCAGTCTGAATCATCGCATTACTCCATAATAAATAAAGCAATAAAAGCCATTCGCCACTAAATATGCGCCATATTTGCACATATTTAGTGGATGAACATCTAAAAAGACGTACATTATACTAGCAAATGACTTTTAATGCAAATAACTTAAATTTTTACCGCAGTCTCAACCACGTCTACTAAAGTCCAAGTTTTGGTCTTTGAGATAGGACGAGTTTCTTTGATACGAACGATATCGCCTTCTTGACAAACATTGTTCTCGTCATGAGCTTTAAGCTTAGTAGAACGGCGAATTTGTTTGCCATACACTGGGTGGCGAATTTGGCGCTCAACCAGAACGGTGATAGACTTGTCCATCTTGTTGCTGATTACTTTACCAGTTACAACGCCAACTTCTTGAGTTTGGGTGTTCTCGCTCATGCGTCGCCTCTTTGTTTTTCGTTAATCAAAGTTAAGATTTTTGCAATCGTACGACGATTTGCTTTAACTTCGTGAGTGTTGCCTAGCTGACCCGTAGCTTTTGCCATACGCAGACGGAATGCATCAAGCTGCTTTTCGTCAAGCAATTGAGCCAACTCTTCTACTGATTTTTCGCGTAATTCGTTGGTTTTCATTACATAACCGTCCGTTTAACAATAGTCGTTTTGAAAGGTAGCTTCGCTGACGCTAGAGTTAGAGCTTCACGCGCCAATTCTTCGCTAACACCTTGGATTTCGTAAAGCATTTTGCCTGGCTTGATTTCAGCTACCCAGTATTCTACTGGACCTTTACCTTTACCCATACGAACTTCCAATGGTTTTTCGGTAATAGGTTTATCTGGGAAAACACGAATCCAGATCTTACCGCCACGCTTAATGCGACGAGTGATAGTACGACGAGCTGCTTCAATTTGACGAGCAGTCATACGACCACGACCGATAGATTTTAGACCAATTTCGCCAAATGCAACAGTGTTACCACGTTGGGCAAGGCCAGTGTTACGACCTTTGTGCATTTTACGGAATTTGGTACGTTTTGGTTGCAACATAGCTTACCCCTTGTCTGAATTACGACGGTTGTTGGTACGGCCACGGCGTTTTGGTGCACGAGCCTTCTCTTCAACCACTGGGTTGTAGGCGCTGTTCATGCCGTCTAGAATCTCACCACGGAAAATCCAAACTTTAACACCGATAGTACCGTAAGTAGTTTCTGCACGCACTTCTGCGTAATCGATGTCAGCACGAAGCGTATGTAGAGGTACACGACCTTCACGATACCACTCAGTACGAGCGATTTCAGCACCGCCTAGACGACCAGATAGCTCAACTTTAATACCTTGAGCGCCTGAACGCATGCTGTTTTGCACAGCACGTTTCATCGCACGACGGAACATCACACGACGCTCTAGCTGGTTAGCGATGCCAACAGCTACTAGACGAGCATCTAGGTCAGGTTGAGTGATCTCTTGAATGTTCACTTGTGCAGGAACACCCATGATTTTGGTAAGTTCTTTTTGAAGTGCTTCGATGTCAGCGCCTTGCTTACCAATGATCACACCAGGACGTGCTGAATGGATGGTAATTTTAGCTGCGCCAGTAGGACGCTCGATGCTGATGTTGCTTACCATTGCTTCTTTTAGCTTATTGCGCAAGAAGTCACGTACTTTAAAGTCGTTTAGCAAATACTCTGAGTATTGCTTTGGGTTTGCATACCAGTTTGCATTGTGCTTTTTGATAACGCCCAAGCGAATACCAATAGGATGAACTTTTTGACCCATGATTATGCTCCTACTTTAACAGTGATGTGACAAGTGCGCTTGCTGATACGGTCAGCACGACCCTTGGCACGGGGCATAATACGCTTCAAAGTGATGCCTTCATCAACGTAGATGGTAGATACACGCAGTGTGTCAATATCTAGACCGTTGTTGTGCTCAGCGTTAGCAATTGCTGATTGTAGGCATTTTTTGACCAATTTAGCACCTTTTTTGTTGCTGAAAGTCAAGATGTCTAAAGCGCGCTCAATTGGCTTACCACGAACTTCGTCCGCAACCAATCTTACTTTTTGTGCCGAAATAGCGGCACCACGTAATTTTGCAGTTACTTCCATGGTAGCACCTTATCTCTTAGATTTCTTATCAACGCCGTGACCACGATACGAACGGGTCGGAGCGAATTCACCAAGTTTATGGCCAACCATTTGCTCATTCACGATAACTGGCACGTGAGTACGGCCATTGTGAACTGAAATGGTTAGACCTACCATTTGTGGTAGAATCATCGAGCGACGAGACCAAGTTTTGATCGGCTTGCGGTTGTTGCTTTCTAGAGCGTCTTCAACCTTAGCAAACAAATGCGCATCGATAAATGGACCTTTTTTCAATGAACGAGGCATGAAACTTTTCCTTTATTTCTTGGCACGACGGCGACGGATGATCATACTGTCAGTACGCTTGTTAGAACGAGTCTTAAGACCCTTAGCTTTCTGACCCCAAGGACTGGTTGGATGTTTACCAAAGTTACGTCCTTCACCACCACCATGCGGGTGATCAATCGGGTTCATCGCGGTACCACGAACGGTAGGACGAACGCCACGCCAGCGCGCTGCACCTGCTTTACCAAGTGATTTTAGGTTATTTTCAGTGTTAGAAACTTCACCAATAACCGCGCGGCAGTTTGCGTGGATACGACGAGTTTCGCCAGAACGCAAACGAACGATCACATAAGCACCGTCACGACCCAACAATTGAACCGCTGCACCAGCAGAACGAGCGATTTGCGCGCCTTTGCCAATTTTTAGTTCGATGTTGTGAATAACAGTACCCACTGGGATATTTTTAAGTGGCAAGCAGTTACCTGGGCGGATTGGAGAACCCTCACCAGATTGAACCTGATCGCCTACAGCCAATTTTTTAGGTGCAATGATATAGCGACGCTCACCATCTGCGTACTTCAATAGTGCGATGTGCGCGGTACGGTTTGGATCGTATTCAATGCGTTCAACAGTTGCAATGATGCCGTCTTTATTGCGTTTAAAGTCAATCAGACGATAGTGTTGCTTGTGACCACCACCGATATGACGGGTAGTGATACGGCCGTTGTTGTTACGACCACCAGTTTTAGCTTTTGATTCAACAAGCGGTGCATAAGGACGACCTTTATAAAGGTGTGGATGCACTACTTTTTCAACAAAGCGGCGACCTGGTGACGTAGGTTTTGCTTTTACGATAGGCATGATTCTAGTCCTTATTCGTTAGTCGCTGTTTCACTAGTGACTTCTTCACCAGCACCGATTTGTACGTCTGAACCTGCTTTTAGGGTTACATACGCTTTTTTCACGTCTGAACGCTTACCAACTACGCGACCAAAACGCTTAGTTTTACCTTTAGTATTCAAAGTGTTTACTTTAACAACTTCAACACCTTCAAACATTAGTTCAACTGCTTGTTTGATCTCACGCTTAGTAGCATTGCTGTCAACTTTGAAAACTTGTACACCAAGGCTATCGCCTAGACGTTGAGATTTTTCAGAGAATACAGGTGCTTTTAGCACTTGATACAATCTTGCGTTACTCATGCTAGTGTCTCCTCAAATTGTTTGGCAGCTTCAACAGTCATGATAACTTTATCAAAAGAAACCAAGCTAACTGGATCAACTTCACGAGTACCAAGTACATTCACGTGTGGAATGTTACGTGCAGCCAAATACAAGTTTTCGTCAACTTCATGAGTTACGATAAGTGCACGTGGTGCATTTAGTTCAGCCAGTTTTGCAACTAGGCCTTTAGTTTTTGGGCTATCTACAGCAATATCATCAACCAATACTAGACGCTCTTGACGTACTAGCTCAGCTAGAATACACTGCATTGCACCGCGGTACATTTTACGGTTTACTTTTTGAGACCAGTCTTGTGGTTTTGCTGCGAATGCACGACCACCACCAACCCAAATCGGGCTACGGATAGAGCCAGCACGAGCGCGACCAGTACCTTTTTGACGCCATGGTTTTTTACCACCGCCTGATACTTCGCCACGAGTTTTTTGTGCACGAGTACCTTGACGAGCGCCAGCTAGGTAAGCAGTTACTACTTGGTGTACCAAGGCTTCATTGAACTCACGACCAAATGTGATCTCTGAAAGTTCAACCGCCGCACCTGTAACAGTTTTTAAATTCACGTTAATCCCCTTTACTAGGCTTTGACTGACGGACGTACGATAACATCGCCACCATTAGCACCTGGAAGCGCGCCTTTGATGACCAGTACACCTTTTTCAGCATCAACAGACACGATTTCAAGGCCTTGAACAGTAACACGCTTGTTACCCATTTGACCTGGCATCTTTTTGCCTTTAAATACTTTACCTGGTGTCTGGTTTTGACCAGTAGAACCAAGTACACGATGCGATACAGAGTTACCGTGAGTTGCGTCTTGAGTACGGAAGTTGTGACGCTTAACACCACCTTGGAAACCTTTACCTTTAGATTGACCAGTTACATCAACTAACTGACCAACTTCAAATAGGTCTGCCAAAATGTTTGCGCCAACTTCGCGACCTTCTAGTTCGCTCTCGTCTGCACGGAATTCCCAAACACCACGACCAGCGGCTACGCCAGCTTTTGCGAAGTGTCCTTTTTGAGCAGCAGTCACACGGCTGTCACGACGCACGCCAGTGGTTACTTGGATTGCGCTATAGCCATCGGTGTCTACTGTTTTGATTTGCGAGATGCGGTTTGCGTCAACCTCAACCACTGTTACAGGGATAGATACGCCTGCTTCAGTGAAGACTCGGGTCATGCCGCATTTTTTACCGACTAAACCAATCGCCATTTTAGACCTCTTACTTTAATAATCGTTTATATTAAACCAGTCGTTCAATTAGCCTAGGGCGATTTGAACATCAACACCGGCCGCTAGATCAAGCTTCATCAGCGCATCGACAGTTTTGTCGGTAGGCTGTACGATGTCAATCATGCGCTTGTGGGTGCGAATTTCGTACTGGTCGCGAGCGTCTTTGTTGACGTGTGGTGATGTCAATACGTTGAACCGCTCAATACGAGTCGGCAAGGGAACAGGTCCACAAACTTGTGCGCCTGTGCGCTTTGCAGTATCGACAATCTCTTGTGCCGACTGGTCAATCAGACGATGGTCAAAAGACTTTAGTCGGATACGGATTCTCTGGTTAGCCATGCCAACAAGCTCCTAAATTAAGTGCTTTATAAAACTTCCATCATCAAAAGATGACTTCAGCTATACCATTTTCATAATCTTTTGCCGAAAGCTAGGCTTTAGACAAAATAATCCAATCCCTACCCGTCATGCACAAATGGCTAGACAGCAGGGGTGTTGTTATAGTGCCAAAAACGATGCTTCGGCTGTGGCGTTGTCCTTTTTAAATTCTCTATCGTTATTGTAGAGAACCAATTTTTATCAAATTTTGTTCTTTTCAATCACGACACAGCGGATTAAAAAGCGCAACGCTAAAACATAATGAACCCATATTATACATCAAAATAGGATGAATGCAAGGCTTTTATTAAGTTTTTATGAATAAATTACAATATTTTTACAAAATATTCTTCGGCGCAATTTCGCTCAAAAAACGTACTATTTTTATGCACCGTCGTGGGATAATTTATTCATCTCTTATCAATTTATTTAAATATAATAACATTTTTTATTGATAAAATCAATCAAAAATGACCTCATACTGTTCTTGGTGGTAATGCTGACTAATTTTAAATTGTATCGTAGCATTGGTTAGTTCAATGATATCGTTTATTGTGTCTATTTGATTATCCTTTAGATAGTCCGTCATGACCTGACTAGCAATGATTGTAAAGTTATTGACTTTCGTAGTTTGGCTTGCTAGCTGCAATAATCGTCTGATGATATCAAATGCAATGGTATCTTTGCTTTTAATTATGCCTTTTCCTGCGCACACCGGGCAAGGCTCACACAGCTGCTGAGATAAGCTTTCGCGTGTGCGCTTTCGCGTCATCTCAACCAATCCAAGCTCACTGACACCTGTGATTTTAATGCGCGCAGGGTCATTCTCTAGCGCACTCTGCAGAGCTTCTAATACCGCATCTCGGTGAGATGACTTATCCATGTCGATGAAGTCTAGAATAATGATACCGCCCAGATTACGCAGACGAACCTGATGAGCAATGGACTGTGCCGCTTCTAGGTTTGTCTTATATACCGTCTCTTCTAATGATCGCTTACCTACGTAGGAGCCTGTATTGACGTCAATGGTCGTCATCGCTTCGGTCTGTTCAATGATGAGATAGCCCCCTGATAACAAATCAACACGCTTTATCAGCGCGTCATTTAAGGCACTCTCCACGCCGCGTACATGAAATAACGGCGTATTATCCGTGTAGTGATGAATCTTATCAGTGATGGCTGGCATGAATTCATCTGCAAATGCACGTAGCTCCCTATAAACTATCTCACAATCAACCACAATGCTGGCAGTATGTTCATTCGCCAAGTCACGAATGCAGCGAAGTGATAGCGATGGCTCTTGATAAACAAGCTCATGCTTGGCTTTACGAAGCTTGGCAGATGATGTACGCGCTAGTATGGTGCGCCACAGCTGAAGCAGATAATAAACATCTTCTTCTAGCTTAGCCTGTGCGATATGCTCAGCCGCGGTGCGGGCGATCAAGCCGCCTTTAAAATTAAGCGCCTGTATCAATGTAGCCAACTCACCTCTAAGGCGATTGCGCTCCTTCTGATCACTGAGACGAGTGGAGACACCGACATAGTTGTCATCATCAGGCAAGTACACCAAATAACGACTCGGCAGCGAGATATTCGTGGTTAGGCGTGCACCTTTAGTGCCCAGCTCATCTTTGATAACCTGAACCAAGATTCGCTCACCTTGATACAGTCTGCGCTCAATCAAATCATCTGGACTTGCTTTTGGTTTGGGCTGATTTGGCTTATCCATCGGTGCAGCTTTTTGCATGTCATCTATGTGCAAGAACGCCGTGCGCTCACGTCCAATCTCCACAAATGCCGCCTGCATCCCTGGCAACACTCGCACCACCGTGCCTAGATAAATATTACCAACCAAGCTCACATCTTGGCATCTTTCAATAAAAATCTCACTCACCACATCATCAATGATGAGCGCCACACGCGACTCTAGCGAGCAATGATTAATTAAAATCTCATTAGCCATAATAATTTAACAGCGCAAATCTATCATAGTAAGTTAAATTCCTTACAGATGCAAGCTTCATCATATCAAAGACAATCATTCAACATGAGCTTGCATTTCATTCATCAATGCCAGAGTCTGTGACAATGGCAAGCCCACCACATTCGTATAGCTTCCATCAATACGTTCAACCCATGCCATCGCGCCGCCTTGGATAGCATATGCACCCGCCTTATCAGCTGGTTCACCCGTCTGCCAATAGCGCTCTTTCATCTCGTCTGTCAGCGGTATAAAATGTACTTGCGTTGAACAAATAATATGCTTTTTATGTCTGATTGCGCCATCTTCAACGATGCTAACACAGACGGCTGTCCATACCTCGTGCGCCCTGCCTGACATTTTTTGCCACATGTCGAAGGCATCTGCCTTATTGATGGGCTTGGTTAGCACCTCATCATCGATGACACCAATGGTATCTGCTGTGATGATCATGGCAGGATTCTGAGTTCGATTACCGTCATCACTTAATATCGAAGCTGCGCGCACTGCCTTATTCTGCACCATTCTAATAATGTACTCTTTGGCGCTCTCACCAGTCTGCCAAGTCTCATCAATGTCCGCCGCCATCACCTCAAATTCCACGCCTGCAACCGATAACAACTCTCGACGACGCGGCGAAGTCGATGCCAAGATTACCTGTATCATGCCAAAACCCTCATTCTTTAACAAAAACACCTAACTTATCCTTGATTAGTGATTTTGTCAATTACTAAGATATGCTACAATTAACACCATTTATGATTTCAATTTTTTATTCATTGTAAGATAAGGGCAATCTATGAGCGATACATTATCCAGTAGCGACATTCTAAATGCCGCCAAGCTATCACGTCTGGCGATCGATGAAAACCTAGCATCTGACTATGCCAGCGACATCGGCAAAATTCTGGCCATGATGGACACACTATCAGCCGTTAATACTGATGACATCAAGCCCCTGGCAAATATTCATGAAGCCTGCCAAGAACTGCGTGCCGATGTTGCCAACCCCAACATCGATAGAGACGCATTCCAAGCCGTCGCGCCCAATGCACAAGACGGTCTGTACCTCGTACCACAAGTAATCGAGTGATCTTAATCTACACCAAATTAACCCCAAACCACCTAACTATAAAATAGCTAGAAAGCTTATAAAATAGAGTAACTCATGACACAACTACACGAATTAAGCGTTGACGCCATCGTCAAAGGCTTGGCAAATAAAGATTTTAGCAGTGTTGATATTACCACACACCTATTATCACGCATCGAGAAGCTAGATGGACAAATTAACAGCTTTGTTACCGCCACTCAAGAACAAGCGTTAAACGCCGCCAAAGCTGCCGACAAACTGCGCGCAGATGGCGACACCCGCCCCCTGCTTGGTGTGCCAATGGCTCACAAAGACAACCTATGCACTAAAGGCGTACTGACCACCGCAGGCTCCAAGATGCTGCATCATTTCGTCGCGCCTTATGATGCTACGGTCGTTGAGAACATCGCCAACGCTGGATTTGTCAGCCTAGGCAAGCTCAACATGGACGAATTTGCCATGGGTTCGGACAACGAAAGCTCGTATTTTGGGGCGGTACACAACCCTTGGGACGCCGCTCGCGTACCAGGTGGTTCATCAGGCGGATCTGCGGCAGCGGTCGCCAGTGGGTTCATCCCTGTGGCGACAGGCTCGGATACAGGTGGCTCTATTCGCCAACCTGCCAGCTTCTGTGGTATCACAGGCATCAAGCCCACCTATGGACGTGTGTCTCGCTATGGCATGATTGCTTATGCGTCAAGCCTTGATCAAGCAGGCACATTTGGCAAATCCGCCCTAGACTGTGCCTACCTGCTTTCCCCGATGACAGGACACGACCCCAAAGACGCAACATCCATCAACCGCCCCACCGAAGATTATGTGGCGGACATTTTGGCGACAAAAACAGACGGCAAACCCCTAGCAGGCAAAAAAATCGGCGTGGCAAAGGCGTATTTTGGGGCAGGTCTTGATAGTGAAGTAGAAAAATCCATTCGCACCGCCCTAGCCAAATATGAAGAGCTGGGGGCCCAAATCGTGGAAGTGGACATCACCGACCCTGCCGTAACGCTTGCCACTTATTATCTGCTCGCCCCTGCCGAAGCCAGCTCAAACCTGTCTCGCTATGACGGTGTGCGCTTTGGTTATCGCTGCGAAGATCCAAAAGATCTGATCGATCTATATACGCGCAGCCGCTCTGAAGGCTTTGGTACTGAAGTTCAGCGCCGTATTATCATGGGAACGTATGCACTATCGGCAGGGTATTTTGACGCTTATTATACCAAAGCCCAAAAGGTTCGCCGTCTTATCGTGGACGACTTTAAAAAGGCGTTTGAAAAATGCGACATCATCGCAAGCCCTACTGCACCGACCACCGCCTATAAGCTGGGTGAGAACTTAGACCCTGCCAGCATCTATCTTGGTGACGTATATACCATCGGCGTGAACTTGGCAGGTCTGCCCGCCCTATCGCACCCTGTGGGACAAGCGAACGGCCTACCTGTCGGCTTACAGCTGATCGGTAAGCATTGGGCAGAAAGTGAGCTACTACAGACAGCGCACGCCTATCAGTCGCATACTGATTTTCACACAGAATTATCTGGCATCGCAAAGCAAGGATAATCCATGATCCAAGTAACCATCCGAGCGACAGAAAATTACGACTTTCAAGGCTTATACGATCTATACCGCCAAGAACAAGTCGCCTGCCAAATGCTGAATCTGCCCAATCAACCCCTACACACCTGGGAGAAACGATTGGCGAACATTCCTAGCAACGTGCATTCTTTTGTGGCTCTGATGGATACCGATGACGATTATCAAATTATCGGCAATGCCGCCCTGACTGTCGCCAGTAGCCCACGCAGACAACATACAGGCGAGCTTATCATCGCAGTTAAGGAAGAATTCTGGCGCATGGGCGTCGGCAATCAACTCATGCAGCAGGTGATTGATCTTGTGGATAATTGGCTCAATCTTCAGCGCATAGAATTAACTGTCTATACCGATAACGAGCACGCCATAGAACTTTATCGCAAATTTGGCTTTGATATTGAAGGTGAAGCCAAGAAATTTGCGTTTAGAAATGGCGAATTTGTTGATGCTTATTACATGGCAAGAGTTAAGGGATCACAGTAGTGAGATGCTGAGTAACTCCGAGCATCTGATGACTTACCCGAATTGATTGGTGCAAGGTATGCACCCTATATTAAAAGAGAACACATTATGACCCAACAAGCCCCCCTAATTGACGGCTATGAAGTCGTGATTGGTATTGAAATCCATTGCCAATTAAACACCGACAGCAAAATCTTTTCAAACGCCCCCACCGCCTTTGGGCAAGAGCCAAACACCCAAGCCACCATAGTGGATTTGGGCTTTCCAGGGGCGTTGCCTGTGCTAAATGAAGGCGTGATTGAGCGTGCCTTAAAATTTGGCATGGGTGTCAATGCCGAGCTTGGCACATATAACACCTTTGACCGCAAAAACTACTTCTACCCCGACCTACCCAAAGGCTATCAAATCACGCAAATGGCAAACCCCATTGTCGGACGTGGCTATATTGACATCCTTGTAAACGCAGGGCAAAAAGACGAATACACCAAACGTATCGGTATCACACGAGCCCACCTAGAAGAAGACGCTGGCAAATCCGTCCACGATGCCGTGCCACAGATGACAGGCGTGGATTTAAACCGTGCTGGTACGCCACTCATCGAAATCGTCTCTGAACCTGATATGCGTTCGGTGGGCGAAGCGGTTGCCTATGTCAAGACCATTCATGAGCTGGTTACATGGCTTGGCATCTCGGATGCGATTATGGCAGAAGGCTCTTTCCGTGCCGACATCAACGTGTCTGTACACAAGCCAAACACGCCTCTTGGCACTCGCTGTGAGCTCAAAAACCTAAACTCGTTCCGCTTTATTGAGCGAGCCATTAAATCCGAAATTGAACGGCAAATTGACGTCATCGAAGACGGCGGAAAAGTCGTGCAAGCCACAAGGCTTTACGACCCTGAAAAAGACGAAACCCGTGCCATGCGTACCAAAGAAGAAGCCAACGATTACCGCTACTTCCCAGACCCCGACCTGTTGCCTGTCGTTATCTCTGATGAGACGCTTGCCAAAGTGCGTGCCGACATGCCAGAGCTACCGAGCGTGCGTAAAGAGCGATTTGCCAATGAATTTGGCTTGACCGCTTATGATGCTAACGTGCTAAATGGTAGCCGTGAGCTGTCGGATTATTTCTTGCAAGTGGTTGAAATCATTGGCAAAAATAATGCCAAAATCGGGGCAAACTGGGTCATGGGCGAGCTGTCAGGTTCACTCAATAAAAATGAGCTAACCATTGACAAATCACCAATCTCTGCCGAACGCCTGGCGGGGCTAATTGCTCGCATTTTGGATAACACCATTAGCGGTAAAATCGCCAAAGAAGTGTTTGGCTATCTGTGGGAGTCCGACAAATCTGCCGATGAGATTATCGATGAAAAAGGGCTAAAACAAGAGACCGATACAGGGGCGATTGAAGCCATTATTAAAGAAGTGCTTGCTAATAATCAAGCAATGGTTGATGAATATAAAGGCGGAAAAGAAAAAGCCTTTAATGGACTGGTCGGACAAGTAATGAAAGCAAGTCGTGGCAAGGCAAATCCTGCACAAGTCAATGAATTGTTGAAGAAGTTGATTGGGTAGGATAATAAGCCCCAAATATCGGTCGGTGTTTGGGGTTTTATTTATGGGAATAACGATGATTGATATTACAAATTTACTCAGAATTTTAAGAAACCAGAACTCCATCTTTCAGAAAGTTTTTTAAAAATATATCGCTCCAATGAGATAACAAATTATAACGATAGTGGCTAAATTGTCTATTGCCAAATGAATTGCTATCGTTTTGATTTAGAAACCAACATTTATCTTATTCTTAAATCTTGTGAAAAATTTTTACAATCATCACCCACTTGGTTTGATTATTATAGATTTAAGGAAGGTTATCCATTAAAATTAAGCAATTATATCAACGAAGCCATTCAAGAAATTCAAAATTCAGAAAATCAAACCAATAACCATCATTCATTACAACAAATTTTAAACGGGCAACTAGAAAAACTAAATGAAATTGATAAAATTTACACCTTTGAATTAAACCAAGAAAAATTTAGAAGTGCTATTTTAGACCAAATACAAGACCCGATTGACGAGTTATCCAAATTGATATTTTGGATAGATAAAGGCGAAAATATTCATTTTTTATGGGTGCGAGAAAGTAGGTAGTAAAACTGGTGCGTAATACATACCTTACCACCAAAAATATAAGGACAAAAAAATGAGTTATGGCGCTTTTGTACATTGTCGCTGTTTTCAAGACGATAAAATTCCAAAACCCTATTTTGCCGATTTTATAAAATATGATGAATGTGGTTTATATATTTATTTACCAAAAGAATTAGAAAATAACCAAGAAAAATCGCAAGACATTTTTATTGATTTCTATGATTGGGTAGAAATAGCGTGTACTCATAGAAATATGTACTTATCCAATCAAGATGTAGCCAATATTCCTACAATGAATAAATTTAAAAACTTTATTAAAACTTATAAAGATGATTATCCGATATTATACCAATATTTACCAACAGTAAATGAAGACATTATACCGCCAAAATTAGCAGAGCCACCATTAAAAGAATTATGCAAATTAAAGAATGTCCCAGAAAGACAGAGGGATTTTGATTGTATCTTACAATCATTAACCCAACTCGCCAAAGCGTCCATTGAAACAGGAAATCCTATTCATTGGTCGTTAATAAATGCAATCAAACCACACCCAATTATTAACCCTTACCAATACCCATTTAACCCATTTATTTAAACAAAATGGTAATGATAAATGGTTTATGGCGGAATTTCCTTATAAATTTGACCAAGTAGAAAAAGATTGGCAAATTGATGAATATCATATTAATCCCACCTTAAATTCAGCACCAACGATCTTGACAACTTGTCAAATCACTTACCAAAATTTAGCGGTGGCGGATTATCGCTTGTATTTTGATAAAAACGAGCGGTTGATTGATGAATTTTTTACCATAAAAGAGGATGAAAAATCCCACCATCAAAACCCTGCTTCAATCCGCCGATAGCCTACTCATCACCGCAGGAGCAGGCATGAGCGTGGATTCTGGCTTGCCTGATTTTCGGGGCAATACCGGTATGTGGCAAGCCTATCCCGAGCTTGGCAGACGGCAGATGGACTTTACCACCATCGCCAACCCCCAAGCCTTCGCCCAAAATCCACGCCTTGCTTGGGGATTTTATGGACACCGTTTGGCACTGTACAAAGCCACCACGCCCCACGCAGGCTTTGGTGAGTTATTGGCACTTGCTGACCGCCTTGATTTGCCTTATTTTGTCTTTACCAGCAACGTGGATGGGCAATTTATCAAGGCAGGGTTTGACGCTGACAAGGTTTATGAATGTCACGGCTCTATTCATCATCTGCAATGTGTCATACCCTGCTCTGATAAAATTTGGACGGCGGACGACTTAACGCCTGTGATTGGCAATGACAAATGCGAGTGGCTTGGGGAGCTACCCACTTGCCCTGACTGTGGCGGGTTGGCGCGTCCTAATATTTTGATGTTTGGCGACTTTGCTTGGCAATCTCATCGCACGGACGAGCAAGAAACCCGCCTGCACAAGTTTTTGACAACCCACCAAAATCCTGTTGTCATTGAGATTGGAGCAGGAACAGCAATCCCGACGGTTAGACGCTTTGGCGATGGCTTTGCCCCACGTCTGATTCGCATTAACCTGCGAGAGCCCGCCACGCCCCAAGGCGGTATTGGGCTTGGTATGGCGGGCATACATGAGGTAGATGAGATTTGGCGGGCGTTGAATGCCAATGATTGATATTGTGTAAAATGTACGTATGACTTTGACAGTTCATAAAACTGTGAAGATATAATAACCCAGATCAAATCCTTTGAATTAAATTAATAAAAAAGACCCCAATAAATCAGGGTCTTTTTTATTAATCATCAATCAGTGATGATGACCGCCTTCGCCGTGTGCGTGGCCGTGTGCGATCTCATCAGCGGTCGCTGCGCGCACTTCTACGATCTCAACATCAAAAGTCAATGCCTGACCTGCCAATGGGTGGTTACCATCAACCACAACTTCTTCGTCAGTCACTTCTTTAACAGTAACCAACATCACATGACCGTCATCAGTCTGTGATTGAAATTGCATGCCCACTTCGATATTATCCACACCTTGGAAGTTCGCGCGTGGCACAGATTGCACCGCTTCTGCGATGTATTCACCGTACGCATCTTCTGGCGCGATGGTCGCAACGAATTTATCGCCAGCAGACTTGCCTTCCATTTGAGCTTCTAGGCCTGGGATAATGTTGTGGTGACCGTGTAGATATGCAAGTGGCGTGCCACGAGATTGATCCAATGTCTCGCCTTGATCGTTGGTTAGTGTGTAGTTAAATTGAACCACAGAATCTTTTGTGATGGTTGTCATAAGAGCATTCCTATTTTTGATGAATGAATGTACGCGTTGGCACTCCAATCGCGATAACATGAGTTTCATTATAACAGAATTTTTGGCTGATGTTGCTGATGTTACAAAAAACATTCAAATCCATCATAACGGTCCAATCATCTGTTATTTGGTTAAATGATGGATTAATGATATGATAATGGCGCCGATAAATTAATAAACGTGCACAGGAAAAATATGAAATATATTGTTGATTTTACTAGATTTAATGAGCATCTTGTCGATATTCATCTTAACTTTAAGGCGCGGGTAGGCGCACCAACATTATGGCTGCCGACATGGATTGCAGGCAGCTATCTGATTCGCGAGTTTAGCAAAAACATCACACTCGTACAGTACGATCATGATGATAAACGACTTGATGCCGTTAAGCGCTCAAAGAATACTTATGAACTCACCCACATTAAGGCAGGCGATGTCGTCGATGTACATTATGAAGTGTATTGTCACGATCTGTCGGTGCGCACAGCATTCTTGGATAATACGCGCTTGTTTGGGAACTTTAGTTCGCTGCTCGTCGTTCCAACAGGACAAGAGAGCGATGGCGCAAACATCTCACTGCATGTGCCAAACGCTTTTTATGCACTCAATCCCAACGCGACACTCGCCTGCGGCCTAAAGCATACTTGCGCTGATGATGCTTTTGGCAAGACCTACCATTTAGAGCCTGTAGCCGCCTTTGATAGCTATGATTATCCATTTGAAATCAGTATTCAGGATGAATTTGCCTTTACGATCACAGACAATGACGGTAAAGACCTGCCGCATCGTTTTTTTATCGCGGGCAAGCATCATGGGCACCTGCCACGCCTACAACAAGACATTCAAAGAATTTGCCAAGCCTACCTAGACCAACTGGGCAGCGCGCCATTTGAAGATTATACCTTCATGACCATGGTGACAGGTTCAGATTATGGCGGTCTTGAGCACATCAATTCTACCGCGTTGGTTAGTCCACGTACCGACCTGCCGAGCACTCATGAAGGCATAATCCCAAGTGGTGATTATCAGCGCTATCTAGGGCTGTGCAGCCATGAGTATTTTCACGCATGGTGGGTAAAAACAGTACGCCCTGACGTGATGATGGATTCACAATTACAAACCGAAGCGCCTTCGCCATTATTATGGGTCTTTGAAGGATTTACCAGCTATATCGATGATCTGATGCTGCTGCGTTCGGGCGTGATTGATAAAGCGTCCTACCTAAAACTGCTCGCTGCACAGATTAATCGCTACTATCAGACCGCTGGTCGCGATTTACAAAGCGTCGCTGAATCCAGCTTTGATGCATGGATTAAGCTCTATCGACCCGACGAGAACTCCACCAACCAAGGCGTAAGCTACTACAATAAAGGCGCGCTCATCGCCCTGCTGCTGGATCTTACCCTACTAAAACACTCCGATGGCAAATATCGCTTATTCGATGTCGTCAGAGCCTTCTATGCCAAGGCACTCGAGCAGGACAATCGTCGCTTTGGCATGACACATGAGAATCTTGGTAAGGTGGTTGGCGATATGATCGGGTGTGATGTGTGGCAGGTGTTTTTTGATGATTATGTCATCGGTCGCCAATCATTACCCATTGAAGAGATACTGGCAGAGTTTGGCATTGAAATCACCGCCACAGCTCAACACAGAGCCTGGGGTATGACGACAGAAGAGCTGCCAAGCGGTATCAAAATCAAGCATCTCATCCGCCAAAGCCCAGCCAGTAAGGCAGGTCTGTCCGCCAATGATGTCATCGTCGCCATCGACGGCTTAAAAGCAAGTCAAAAACTCATCGAATCCACCACGAAGCGTCAAAATCATGATGACAAGCCCGTCGTCGTTCATGCATTCCGCCGAGATGAGCTCATGACATTTAATGTGCATGGTGGATCATTTGAATACCGACAGGTAAGCTTGGTTGATAACACTGATAGCATCTGGCTAAACTAATTTAAAGCTTATCATGAATAAAAAACGCCCTAAAATTTTGGGCGTTTTTTATTATTTGCTTGATGGTGGCGATTCTTTGGGTGATTAGGCTTTGTTGATTTGGGTGAGAATTCAGATGTCTTTGATGGCTTGGATTTTGATGGCTTGATTGGGTTATTTTTGCTCACGCCAAGCTTGTTAAGCTCATCATCGGATAGCTGAATACGCAATTGTTCACCCACACCGAGTTGTTGCACCTTATCACCCAACGACCACTGACCGACCTGATAGCGTATCAACCTTAGACATGGCAAGCCAACGTGTGCAACCATTCGACGAACCTGACGATTCTTACCCTCAAAAATCGTCATAGACAGCCACGATGTCGGGATAGATTTGCGTTCGCGGATGGGTGGATCACGTCGCCACAGCTCGATCGGCAGCTCATCTTCGGACAGATGCCTGACTACAGCAGGTAAAGTTTTACCATCTTTTAATGGCACACCTGCTGATAATTGATGCAGCTGCTCAGCAGTGGCTATATTCTCCACCTGTACCAGATAAGTCTTGCCATGTTCTTTGGCGTTGCCTTTATTCGGTGGCGTGGTGATGGCATGATTGAGCGCACCATCATCGGTTAATATCAACAGCCCTTCGCTGTCTTTATCAAGCCTGCCCGCCACACGCAGCGTCTTATCAGCAAAAAAATCTGCCAACGTCGCCATGTCATCATTATCTTTACGAAATTGACTGTGAACCCCATATGGCTTATTAAATAAAATCACATTTGCCATGTCGTTATTTTAGCTTATCCAATAAAAAACCAGATGATATGGTAACATCATCTGGTTTTGAATACTAACTTTGATTATCCAAAGATAGGATTTTATTATTTGCTCTCGGTAGCTGCAGGTGCTTCAGCAGGTTGTGCTGCTTCGGCTTGATTCGCTTCTACTTGAGTAGCTTTGCTGGTTGGTGCATTACCAACTGCGGCAACTTGCTCACCATCTTGAGATAGAGTGAACTCAATACGACGGTTTTGGAAGCGACCTTGTTCAGTTGCGTTAGATGCTACTGGGTGGTCATAACTTGCACCTTGAACACTTAGACGCTCAGCAGGTACACCTTTTGATACTAGGTAATCACGAACAGCGACAGCACGCTCCTCAGACAGCTGCTGGTTGTACTCGTGAGACGCTTGGTTATCGGTGTGACCGATGATTTTTAGCGTTGCTTCTGGTAGTGCGCTTAGCTTCGCTGCAGCAAGATCAAGAATTTCTTGGTTCTCAGCAGGGATTTCGCTTGAGTCAGTTGCAAAGTTGATGATTTGTAGATTTAGAGCGCGTACTAGGTCGTCAGCAGTTGTGTTATCGCCAAGATCTGAGATGGCTTGCTTAGCAGAATTGATGCTACCTGCAACAGCAGCGGCTACGTCAAGCTGTGGCTCTGCTTCTACAGTGAAGTCTGCTGGTAGGATGCCTTTAGCACCTTCGATTAGCTTAGCCACATCAGCTTCGTCACCTGCATTGAAGCGAACAGCTTTATCTGCGATGCTCACACTAGAGCTAGGTACGCCTTTCATCAGACCTAAGATTGCAGGTAGGTGGTCTGCCGCTGGCATGGTGTCAGAGTAGCCAGTCGCTGTCTCTAGTGAACACTTATCAGTGCCGAATACGCCCGCGATCGCAGTACGGATAGAACCAAGCACACTTTCAGAACCTGCTTGACCACGGCAAGAATAAACCGCATTACCAGTCTCATCTACAGCGATGTTTAGAGTGGCAGGCGTTGCGTCAGCAGCGGTCGTTGATGCTGGTGCTGTAGCTGTTTCGTCAGCATTTTGAGCAGGTGCTGCAACAGGCGCTGGCTTGTCTTGACAGCCACGTAGCAATAGCCATGCAAGACCACCTAGGATGATCAGACCGATGATTGGCAAGATGCTCTTTAAGAAACCACCTTTCTTCTCTTCTTCGCGTACCACGTGAGTGTTTGCTGCAGCTGGCTCAACGCGTGCATGCGCAGCAGGCGCAGCTTGTGTCTTAACAGCAGTAGCAGCGGCGGGCTTAGTGGCTGCAGTTGCAGCAGCGGCACCGCCTAGAAGACCAGCTGGTAGTAGCGCATATGCCCATGAAGGCAATAGCGAGCTGAATGTTGATAGGTTGTCTTTTAGGAATACAGGTAAAGAAGTTGAACCAGACAATTCTTTTAGCTTGCTAAGTACCAAAGGCGCTGACACAGCAGTCAGTGCGCTGGTAGTCGCAGTAGATAGGTTGAATTCTTTGGCAAGCTGATCATTTAGCTGAGCTGTTTGATTGATGGTATTGTTATCATTGAACGCGGCATCAAGAATGCTTTGGCCGTTATCTAAATCCAGTGGATTTAATGCAGACAGACGAGAAAAAGCACTACTATCGGTTAGACGTGAAGCAAAGATGGCATAAAACGCTGAAAGCAATTTGCTCTTAGTCGTGTTATCACCTTCATGGGTCGCTGTCGCAGCCAAAACGTGCGGGGTAACTAGCTCAGATAAAGTATTGATAAGGTTCATAAGAAAACTCCTTTGTTTGTGTGTTTGTTTTTAATAAAATCCTAAGCCTGATCACGCCCAGAACTTGATTGTGTGTTATTGTGAACCATTTTTGAGAAATAAAAAAGACCTTAACACAATAGTTAAACAAAACACCCGCCACAAAAACCATCTGGTGACATGTTTTTACAAAACCACCGTACAACTCACCCATTGGTTACCTAAATGTTGACATAATCCGCCTTTTTATTAAGCTCTGCGGTTGCCAAACACATTTAAACTGATATACTAACACCCACCAAATCACAAGTTACAGGCTGTCATCTGAAGTCTAATTTGGGTATTTTAGATCATCAGAGCTCTATTGCGCCAACTTTTGCTGCAACATAACAAAGCTTGCTATTTTTTGACATCACTTTCCATTTTATGGGTGATTTGGATAAGTTTTAACTTTTTTAATTATTAGCCAATCGATGAGCATATTAGCTTGCTCACGCGACAAATTTATTACCTCTTAGTCGTATTTATTTTATTTGACATCATGAATCACACCACCGCCATAATCATCATCACCGTCGTCATCAGCCTTATCGCTTGGCAAAATCGCACACTCATGGGACGGTTGATTTTTGACCCCATTTCCATCACGCGCTTCAAGCAGTATGATCGCTTCGTCACGCACGGCTTTATTCATGCGGACGGCATGCACCTGCTTTTTAATATGTTTACGCTGTACTTCTTTGGACGTGTGATTGAGCAGTTTTATATCAGTCGATTCGGTTCATTGGGCTTTGCGGGGTTTTATGTGCTGGCCATCGTCGCTGCCATCATCCCAACCTACCTGAAAAATAAAAACAACTCACGCTATCTGGGGCTTGGTGCATCAGGCGCTGTCTCAGCTGTATTGTTTAGCTTTATTTTATTTGCGCCGTGGGAGACCTTGTATTTCTTTGGAGTCCTGCCCATTCCTGCCATTGTCTTTGCGGTGCTTTATACAGCTTATAGTATCTATGCAGATCGCCGCGGCACAGGTAATGTCAATCATTCAGCGCATCTATATGGCGCAGCATTCGGTGTCATCGCCACCATTCTTATCGAACCAAAATTGGCGATGCATTTCGTTTCAGCATTATTAAGCCCAAGATTTTAATATGATTTATGACATCATCGGCGACATCCACGGGCAGGTGGATAAGCTGTTAGGATTATTGGATAAATTGGGCTATCGACACGATGGTAGTAGCCACATCGCACCGCCAAATCATAAGGCCATCTTCGTGGGTGATTTTATCGATCGTGGCGACGCTCAGCTTGAGACGCTGGGTATTGTCTTTGACATGATTGACAATCATCAAGCACTGGGAATCATGGGCAATCATGAATATAACGCCATCGGTTACGCCACCAAGGACGATCAAGGCAAGCGCATCTACAACCCCACACCACGCCAGCATGAGACACATCAGGTGTTCTTGGAAGCGGTTGGCGAAGGCTCGGCGCTGCACCAGCATTGGCTCAATCGATTCTTTGAATTGCCACTGTGGTTAGAACTAGATGGCTGCCTAATCATCCACGCCTGCCCCGATGCTAAGGCGATGACAAACCTTATGCCTTATCTGCATGATAATCGCCTAAGCCCAAATGATTTTAAAGATCTACCTAAGATTACCCATCAGAACATCCTAAAAATCCTAACAGGCGCACAAGCGCACCTGCCCGATGGCGTGTTCATCAAAGACGGTCTGGGGCACCTACGCCAAGACGTGCGCGTCAAATGGTGGAAAGATGATTTAAATCAGCCTATCGCAAAGCTGTCTGCCGCGAGCAACTGCGACCTATCAACACTGCCTAACGATCTGGTTTGCCCCATTGATTTTACGCTTGGTACTGATAAGCCTGTCATCATCGGACATTACTGGCTGACAGGCGACCCTGCGCCGCTGTCGGATCAGGTGATTTGTACAGACTATTCTGCAGGCAAAGACGGCTATCTGACTACCTATCAGTTTGACACAGACAATCCGAGACTATCTGCTGAGAACTTTGTGCAGTTTTATGGATGAAATTCGCTAAGTTTGTGCTGTTAGCGACAGCTTTTGTGGTGATTTTTTGTTATAATAATGCGTTTAATCACTCTATTTTTTAAGGAAAATTATGTCTAGCCAAGCCCAACCTGCCACTGCCATCTCACCAGCTGGCGCACCAAAAGTCGGCATCATCATGGGCAGCCAATCTGACTGGGCAACCATGGTTGAAGCTGCAGATGTATTAACACAATTTGGCGTGCCTTTTGAGTGCGAAGTCGTCTCTGCACATCGCACACCAGATAAGCTATTCGACTACGCCAAATCCGCCAAAGAGCGTGGCTTATCCATCATCATCGCAGGGGCAGGCGGTGCCGCTCATCTGCCTGGCATGTGCGCGTCACAAACTGATCTTCCTGTATTAGGCGTACCTGTCAAATCATCCACCCTATCAGGCTGGGACAGCCTGCTGTCAATCGTACAGATGCCGCGCGGCGTATCGGTCGGCACACTCGCGATTGGTGGTGCTGGTGCTTATAACGCTGGACTGCTGGCGGTGCAGATGCTTGCCATTCATGATAAAGCTCTGAGCAAGAAAGTCAGCGAATTTCGCGCAAAGCAAACCCAAAGCATCCTTGACAACCCAACGCCTGGCATCATCGGCTAACCACCCCAAAAACCGCCCTTCACTGGGCGATTTTTTGCGTTAATTCTTATAAAATTTGCACTAAATTTATGTCAAATGTGCGATAATAGCCGCCAAATTTTATCATTTTATTATTGATTGAAGAGACCATCATGACTACACTTGCTCCCGTTCGCACCATCGCCATCTTTGGCGGTGGTCAATTAGGTCTTATGCTTGCCAATGCTGCGCGTCCGCTTGGTATTCGTAGTGTCTTTTTGGAAGATGCGCCAAACTGCCCTGCGGCACTTGCAGGCGAAGTCATGACCAACGCTGACTATGATAAATTTGCCAATGCGTGTGACACTTTCACGCTAGAATTTGAGAATACACCGTTATCATCAGCGCAAGGCATCGAATCTCATGCCAAGCTATACCCGCCATCACAGGCATTATTCATCGCCCAAGACCGCCTAAACGAGAAAAACTTATTCAATGAACTTGGCATTACTACTGTGCCATTTTTAGCGGTGAATTCTCAAGATGAGCTGAATGCAGCCTGCGAGAAACTTGGCTTGCCGCTGGTACTAAAGACCACTCGTGGCGGCTATGACGGTAAAGGGCAATTCGTCGTTCGCACTCAAGATGACATTAAGACAGCCTGGGCAGAGCTTGGTGACGCCACCAAGAGCGCACCGTTAATCGCTGAGGGCTTTATTAATTTTAGTCGCGAAGTGTCATTAATCGCCGTGCGCGCCCAAGATGGTGACATCCGCTATTACCCACTGGTTGAGAACACTCATCACAACGGCATTCTCGCCAAGACTGTCGCCCCTGCACCAAGCGCTGAGCACCTTAATGAACAAGCCCAAAGCAGCATCAAAAAACTGCTCGAGCATCTAAATTACGTGGGCGTCATGACTTTAGAATTATTCGTGACAGACTCAGGACTGATCGCCAACGAGATCGCCCCACGCGTGCACAACTCTGGACATTGGTCTATTGAAGGCGCAGTGTGCAGCCAGTTTGAAAACCACATGCGCGCGGTGACAGGCCTACCATTAGGTAGCACTGACATCATCAAGCCATCCGTCATGCTAAATGTCATCGGCAAATACCCAAACCTACAAGACGTACTGGCGATTGACGGTGTGCATTTTCATCATTATCACAAAGATGAGCGAGACGGTCGTAAGATTGGGCATATCACGATAATGTGTGATGAGCTTGAAGAGACTGTTCTAAAAGTTGAGCAATTATTAAAATAACACCACCAAGGGCATGCTACTGCCCTTTTTTTATCTTATGAATATCTACATAGACGCCGACGCCATTCCCGCCATCGCCAAAGAGCTCATCATTAAGACCGCCAACCGCACAGATGTTATGGCAATCTTCGTGGCGAATAATTTTATCAAACTCCCGCCATCCCCACACCTGAACATGGTGGTCGTATCGCAAGGCTTTGATGTGGCGGACAATTACATCGTCGATAACACTCAAGCAGGCGATCTAGTCATCACATCTGACATTCCTCTTGCCAATGATGTGCTAGAAAAAGGTGCTAAAGTTCTGACTTCACGAGGCGAGGAATTTACCCTAAATAACATCAAACCCAAATTAAATGCTCGGGATTTTATGGAGTCGCTTCGTGGCACGAACGTGCTGGACCCTAAGCAGATGGGCGGACAAAAACCATACAGTGACAAAGACAAAATCGCCTTCGCCAATGGTCTTAATCGCCTTGTTAAAGCCAAAAGCCCGACCTAACCCAAAAACTACCCGCATCAATCACGCAACAAAAATTGTAAAAATATTTGCAAATTCCTGCATCTGTGACAAGCTATTTTTAAAAAATTAAGGCATAATAAAGGGCAAAATTTTCACCTCAAAAATCACACGCTTTTTGGCACTTTAAAATAAAAATACGAACAGGACGCTCACAACCGCCATGTTAGAAACTTGGACAAAAGAACTCGTCATCCAACGCTTGCTCGCGCTCACTTTGCTTGCCATTTTGATCATTCTGTGTTTTCAGGTGGTGCATTTTTTTATTTCGCCTGCGATTTGGGCGGCAATTTTGGCGTACATCACCTTTCCTTTGTATCGTTTTTTTCATCAAAAAGTCCATCTTAGCCCAACCATCAGCGCACTGATCATGACCGCCTGTGTGTCTTTGATGATCGGCGTGCCTTTGGTGGTGGGTGTGTTTTTCTTACAACAAGAAGTCATCAATTTCTACAGCATGGCGATTCATCGACTGCAGGCAGGCTATGTTGATCTACCTGACAGCATCAAAGATCTGCCCGTGATCGGTCAACAGGTCAAAAACCTCCTGTGGGAAATCAACAAAGACCCCGAGGCCTCTATGGCAGCGGTGCGTAACTGGGTTCAGTCGCATCTATATTATGGCAAAATTGCGTTTGATGCCGTTCTTAAGAACCTTACCAAACTGGGCATGGCACTTATGACGCTGTTTTTCTTTTATCGTGATGGCACCAGCCTCATGCGCCAAATTCGTCAAGCACTACGTAATATCATCGGCGATCGCATCGATGATTACATCAACTCTGTCGGCGCAACCACGCAAGCCGTCATCTATGGCATCGGCCTGACTGCTCTGGCTCAGGCGCTATTGGCAGGTCTTGGCTATGTCGTGGCGGGTGCGCCGAACCCGATTCTGCTGACTTTGGTTACTTTTGTGGTGGCATTAATTCCTTTTGGTACGCCTTTTGCATGGGGTGCAGTGGCACTGTGGCTACTGTCTCAGGGTCATACCACCGAAGGTATCGGTCTTGCCCTGTGGGGCATCTTGGTCATCAGCTGGGTGGATAATCTCATTCGCCCCATCGTCATCAGTGGCGCGACTAAGATTCCATTTATTATTATCTTTATCGGTGTGCTTGGTGGCTTGACCGCATTCGGCTTCGTTGGTCTGTTCATCGGTCCTGTCTTACTGGCAATCGGACTTGCGGTGTGGCGCGAATGGATCAGCCAGCACAAGGACGAGATCTTCGCTGCCAAAGACGGTCACTTTGCCGTGGCAGATGGTGAAGGTTTATTGGCTGATACAACACCGAAGCCAATTTTAAACGAAGACAAATTGGACGATTAATCATGACTCATGCCATCACCATCTTAGCCGATGAAAATATCGCCAATATCGATGATTATCTGTCGCATCATAACATCAACGTCATTAGGCTAAAAGGTCGCGACATCAATCAAGCCGCCATTGATACCCATCGCCCACACGCTCTGTTTATCCGCTCTGTCACGCCGATTCATCAAGGCAGCATTCAGGATTTTGGTGATGTGCGCTTCATTGGCTCAGCGACCATTGGCACAGATCATGTGGATACAGACTATCTGGCAGAACGTGGCATTAGCTTTACCAATGCCAAAGGGTGTAGCAAGCATTCGGTGGCTCAGTATGTCATCACTTCCATTCTCACACTTCGTCCAGATAGTGCACATCAACCGATCACACTTGGCATCATCGGCCTTGGCAATATTGGTTCAACATTGGCGCATTATGCCCATGAGCTAAATTGGCAAGTGCTGGGTCATGATCCATTTTTGGCAGCTTCAGCCATAAACAACAGCAGCCTTGATAATGCACTTAGCAGAAGCGATGTCGTTAGCATTCATACGCCGCTGACACACACCGGCGAGAACCCCACCCATGAGATGCTAAGTGCTGACAACCTATCCAAATTAAAAAACGACGCCCTACTCATCAACACCGCCCGTGGCGAGATCATCAATCAAGATGATCTATTAAACAACGTTCGCACCAAAAATCTACAAGCGGTTCTGGATGTATTCCCCCATGAGCCTCACATTGATCAAGTGTTATTAGACCATCTTGACATCGCCACACCGCACATCGCAGGCTATACCCTAGAAGGTAAGCTTCGTGGTACGGACATGATTTATCAGGCATTCTGTCAAGAATTTGGCTTATCAGTTATTCAGCAAATTAATCCATTACTGCCTGATAATCCTTATAAATGGCCTGATTTTTTGGCGGGTGTTCGAAGTCAGCCTGAGCAGACCCTAAATAACTATTATGACATTGCCAAAGATGATCGTGATCTGCGTGCAGTTGCCAATGATGGCGTGCACCCTGCTGATTTTGACCATCTTAGAAAAACCTACAACCTACGCCGTGAATGGTTATCTTAAGCAGCACATAACATGAGCTACAAACCCACCCAAACTCTCGCCCAAGCGCAAAGCCGCGCCGCCATACTCTTCGCCATTCGTCAGTTCTTCGCTGATAAAGGCGTGATGGAGGTGACCACGCCGATATTATCCAATGCTGGTAATACTGATACTTTCATAGAATCGGTTGTGGCGCATTTTCATCAATTGGGCAAACCCACCACAGGCTACCTGCACACCTCACCTGAGTTTGCGATGAAAAGACTGCTCGCAACTTGGCAAGTACCGATTTATCAGATTTGTCAGGTCTTTAGGGACAATGAGCGCGGCACGAAGCATAACATCGAATTTACCATGTTAGAATGGTATCGTCCGCATTTTAGCTTGGATGATTTGGCTGAAGAATTAAGACAGCTGATTAGCGTTGTCATGGATAAGCCCATCGCCTTTAAGAAGCTAAGCTATGCCGATAGCTTCTCATCTCTTGGGATTCATCCGTACAGAGATTCGATCGAAGCCTTTAAGGCATGTGCCATCGCTCACGACATTCACCTAGACATGGCAGATGACAGACAAGGGTGGTTGGATTTATTATTCAGCCATCTAATTGAGCCGGACTTGGGTAAAGATGTACCGACATTGGTGGTGGATTACCCGCTTGCCACCGCTGCACTTGCCAAGGCAGAGCATGACGCGGAAGGGCATTTGGTGGCGAAGCGCTTTGAATTGTATATCGATGGCATTGAAATTGCCAACGCCTATGATGAGCTGGCTGATGGCGACGAGCTATACGCCAGATTCACCTCGGATAATGCACAGCGGCAACAACTGGGCCTGCCCATCATGCCGATAGACAAGCACCTCATCGCTGCCTGTGATGAGATGCCGCCATGTAGTGGCATCGCCCTAGGCGTGGATAGACTACTCATGGTGCGCGATCGACTGCCAAGCATCAACCACGCCATCGCCATTACTACAGATAAGGCGTAATAATTAACGCTCAAGAACTCCTCTCGCCCATTCGATGACAGGCAGATCAACCATCCTGCCCTGCACAGAGAACACCGCCTCACCTGTCGCCTCGTGATGATCTAACACCGCCTTGGCAAAGCCAAGCATCGCATCATCGTGGGCGGTGGCGCGGCGAATGGGTGCGATCTGCCTAGGGTGAATGACAAGCTGACCATCAAAACCAAAATCTTTGGCGAATTTGGCGAATTTACCCACGCCGTCATCATCATTAAAATCTGCAAAGATCGTCTCAATCGGCGCATTAAGTTCATTCACCGCAGAATGCAGTAATAAATCGGCACGAATCCTATCCAATACCACCTTAGATGCTGGCGTATCAAGTGTCATACCAAGCGATTTTGCCAAATCCAGACAGCCATAAGTCATCGCCATCAATCCAGTCGCAGTGGCCATGCTGTCAATATTTAGGACGCCCTTGGCTGTCTCAATGACCGCGATGATGGGCAGATTGGTCGCTTGATGCAGCGCTGTGATTGACAGAGCAGATTCTGCCTTTGGCAATAACACGCCTACCACATGATCGAGCGTCTGAATCATGGCAACATCATGCGCATAATCAGCGGTATGGGCGGCATTGATGCGTAGCCAGTATGACTGATTGATAGCTTTATCGAATTCTTGCAATGACGATCTTATCGCATACTTATTGCAAGCCTCTACCGCATCCTCTAGATCGATAATGACATGATCGGCATCGCCATCTAGCGCCTTGGATGCTCGATCCAAACGCGTGGCAGGGACAAATAGGTAAGTCTTAAAGGCATTATTCATAGCTCTTCCATCATGAGTTGCTGGTGTCTTTAGAGCTTTACCTTATCACATTCATGACGGACTGTAAATTATGGACTGCTATGGTCGCTGTGATTTGTATCAATTGCAATAAAAACGCCGCACAATAATAATCGTGCGGCTTTTTGTTGGGTGTAATTTACCCAAAGCACCATTCAAAAGGCTCAATCATCACTGTGTCGCCTGCCCTTACACCCGTGCAATCACATGGCAGTACAAGCAAGCAATTGGCATGGCTCATCTGCTTGACTCGATGGGAGTCTTGAGCACCTAATGGCTTGACACTCAATCGACCACCATCAAAAACAAATACCGCTCTTAGGAATTCTTGGCGCGTGCCTTTTTTGGTGATGTCTGTCTGGCAGACAGCAGGCATTGCCGGGGCGTACGGCAGATCATGGCTGGCACACCCTGACAGTTGCCAAAGTGCAGGACGAACGAACTGTAGCATCCCAACTATGGTGGATAATGGATTGCCCGGTAGACCAAAATACAGCACTGGTTTATCAGCTCGATGAAACTCACCAAATACAAATGGTTTGCCCGGCTTCATGTTCACCTTATAATGATGCACCCGACCGAGCTGACCGATAACTTCAGTAAGATAATCATAATCACCCACCGACACGCCAGCACTTGAGATGATGACATCACATTCATCGATGGCGCGCTGTACTGCTGCCTTGGTCTGATCTAGGTCATCAGGAATGATGCCATAATCACGCACCTGCACCGGCAGACGAGCAAGTAGCGCCTTAATGGTTGGCGTGTTCGAGTTATAAATATTAGCAAGGCTTGGCAGACTCTCACCCACAGCAACCAGCTCATCTCCTGTCGCAATCACGCCTACAGTCAGTGGCTGACACACTAAGACACTTGCCACACCAAGACTGGCTAACAAGCTGATGTCTGCAGGGTTAAGCCGCTTACCAACATCAAGTAAAGCTTCACCCTTAGTGATCTCTTCGCCTTGTCGTCTGATGTTCGACCCCGCCGTCGCTACCTGTGTTAACGTCACAGCATAAGGGAGGTCCGCAATCGATTGATAATCGGTGTTCTCCTGCATCACCACGGTATCAGCATCACTAGGTACGACCGCCCCTGTAAAGATTCGCACCGCTTGATTGGCCTGAATCTGCCCTGCAAATGGCGAACCTGCGCAAGACTCGCCAACCACTTCAAAGGCGGTCTGATCTGATAAATCAGAACCTACACCAAGCGCAAAGCCATCCATCGCAGATAGGTTCTGTCTAGGTACATCAAAATCAGCCACTACCTGCTCTGCTAAGATACATCCCAGCGCATCATCAAGCTGGCAGGTGTGTACAGGACGTGGGTGCGCCTGCGCGTGATCATGCGCGCGCAAGCTGATGGCTTGTTTTAGGTCTTTGACAGGTATTAAGGACATGTGACTTCCTAGAATTTGATTAATGACACATTCAGATGAATTACTGAATAATTAGCCACGATACACGTTTTCTTGATTAACATCAATCTCAATGCCTACGATGTCGGCATTTTGTTTTAGGGTGTATAGATAATCAATCAGCCCATGATGGAACGCTTCTTGTGCCAAGCGGTTGCGAATCATTGGTAGCGCCTCATCGAATGACAGCTCTTTACCATCCATACAGCTCAATACCTCCACGACGTGCACCCCATAACGCGTCTCAATAGGGCTTGGAGCAAGCCCTATTGGTAGTGCGAATACTGCTTTTTCAAATTCAGGTACAGTCGCGCCCTTTTGTAGGATGCCCAATTCACCGCCTTCCGCCTTAGATGGGCAGGCAGAATGTTGCATCGCTAGTGTGATGAATTCTGCTGCTGGGTTGGTGCTGGACTTGATGGCATCAATTATCTCATAAGCGCGTTTTTTAAGTTCGATGCGCTCTTCGCTTTCTTCTGGCGGACAAGCCAACAGAATATGGCGCACGTTCATCACAGGTGGCGTACTAAATTGCGACTTATTAAATTCATAATATTGGCGGCAATTGTCTTCGGTGGGCGTGTTGGCTTTGACATTTTTGGCGATAAGTTTTGAGATTGCCAATTCATCATCTACCTCCCACTCTCCTGCAATCTCCTCATCCTCAAGCACCGCTTGACGCAATAATTCACGGATAACGAGCGCCTGCGCTGATAAGAACAGCGCCTCATCTTGGCTATTCGCTGGATGATACTGCACTTCCTCACCGATGGCTTTTTCGCTAATCTCCACGCCATTGACATAGATGCTAGGCACAGTCTGTCTGGATGATGCGATGAGATTGCTGTGATTAGATTTTTCTTCAGCCAATGCTCGTTCGATAAGCTCGGCATCCGATGATAGGCGCTTTAGGTCGTCAGAAGTTGGCATGACACGAATGCCATCATCATAAAATTCAGGCTGGTGGCTATGACTATGGGCGTGAGTGTGGTGGTGGTTATGGTCGTGGTTATGGTTATGAGTTCCGCCACAACCGCACGAACCATCTGACGGTTTGGCGTGGGCTTGGTTTGGCTCGCTGATGTGTAATAGCTCGGTACTGGTTTGGGGGGTTTGAAGTGGGTGCGGGGTTATTTTGGGCTTTGGGGTTGTAGGCTTGGACGGTCATGAGGATTTCCCCTAAGATTGGTTTTGGATTATTATTCTGCTTTCTGTGACAATTTGCTATACTCCTTTGGTTTTAGATTGATAAAAATCAATTTTGAGCACATAAAAAAACACCGCAAGCTGGCTGGAAATCTTGCGGTGAAAAGGGTGTGTCGTTTATTATTATTGTTATTCTTTTGGGTTACTGCGACGTTTTTTGACGAACGATCTGATAACGTCTGCCCAAGTACCAGATTGGCGCTGAGATGATGTGAATCAGACGTGTGAACGGCACCAGTAGGATCAGCGTTGTTCCTAGGAACATGTGTAGCTTATAGATCAGTCCGGCATCTTGTACCAAAGATGCTGCATAAACAGGTCTTAAGATCGCAAGGTTCTGCGCCCAGCCTGCCAGTGATACCATGAGCGCACCATCTTTGTGTTCAGGATAAGAAAAAATCGTACCCAGACCCATCAAAAGCTGCACAAGGATAATGACAAGCAGCATCTTATCGCTGAACGTCGAAGTATGGCTGACACGCGCATCGGTAAAGCGTCGCCAAATCAGCATCAGCAGACCGATCAGGCACATCACGCCTGCGATACCACCGACGATGACCGCTAGAAGCTGCTTCTGAGGTGCGGTAATGATACGCTCATAGACGAAATGCGGCGTCATCATACCAAAGAAATGCCCCAATAACACCACGATGATACCAACGTGGAATAAGTTGCTCGCCACACGCATATAACCATCAGACAGCATTTGGCTTGAGCCTGCACGCCATGTGTACTGCGATAGATCGAATCTCGCCCAACAGCCCAAAATACACACCGTCAAGGCGATATAAGGATAAATACCGAACAAAAAGACATGAAGCCAATTCTCGGGGGTCGTTGCTGTGATTGCTGCTGCCATCATGATAACACTCCTTCGTCAGCGTTTTTATTGGTTTTAAAATTCACCCAATGCACAGGGATTTCGCTTGTCTTTTGGGCTTGTCTTGCCAAGGTCTCGGCAATGCGAATGTCGGTTTGGCTTGACGGACAGCGTTCTTCTTGCTTTGCCGCCAAAAAGTCCACGGCTTCTTCTTCCCATTCTTTGTCAATGGCATCAAAAGTCGTATCATCCACCTTGTCTTTGCCCATCTTGGCAAGCTCGTCATCAATGACGGTCAAAGGCTTGCCTGCAATTTGCAATAACGCCTTAAACAGCCCAGCATAACTACTGCCTTTGTCCACCAGTCTCGCCCCAAGTAGAGCGATGATGTGGCTAACGTCAGCAATGTCCATGCGAATCTCAACATCATCTGCAAAGCCTGCCTTGTAGGACAAAAATTCTAGATACATGGGCAAATAGTCGGGCAATTCTTTGACATCAATGGCAAAGCCCGCCTGTTCATACTGCCCCATCAAATCCACCATCGCCTGCCCACGGTCTCGGCTCTCGCCATGCACGTGTTCAAACAGCCAAAGCGACAACGAACGCCCACGCTCAAACAGACTGTCATACACCGACTGAGCCTCAATCGAGCCTTTGCTTGATAACTCATCAACAAAGGCGTTAATCTCTTGGCGAACCTCGGGGCTGATGAGCTTTGATGTTGCCACAATGTCTTTGCACGCATCTAGCGTATCATCACAAAACAGCTCATCAGACGGATAATCCATAAGCAGGCTTATCACTTTTAATAATTTAAAATCAAGATGATTCATACTAGCCCCCATCAGTTATCCCACGTCTGCACGGTCTCAATCATCTCACGGCGATTGGACTTACGCTGACCGAACATACTGACATCATTACCGCCTGTACAGCCATCACCAAAGGTAAAGCCACAGCCGTTTTTATCGGCAAAAGCATCAGACAGTGCTTCTTCACGGTGAGCACTCGGAATGACAAAGCGGTCTTCGCAGTTGGCGATTGCCAAATAGCGGTACATCTCTTCAACTTGGTGTTTGGTCAAGCCCACGTCATCAAGCACCGCTTGGCTTTCGACCTTATCAACAAGTTGCATACGCTTATAAGAACGCATGGCAAGTAGACGTTTTAGGGCAAGTTTGACAGGCACTTCATCGCCAGCGGTCATCATATTAGCAAGGTATTTGACAGGAATACGCAGACTATCCACATCAGGGATAAGCCCGTCCATGCCCACTTTGCCCGCTTTGGCGGCGTTTTGGATGGGCGATAGCGGTGGCACATACCATACCATCGGCAAGGTGCGATATTCTGGGTGCAAAGGCAAGGCAAGTTGCCAATCCATCGCCAGTTTATACACAGGTGATTTTTGGGCGGCTTCGATGACACTCATCGGCACGCCATCTTTTAGGGCTTGCTCAATGACGGCAGGGTCATTGGGGTCTAAGAACACATCAAGCTGGGCTTTGTATAGGTCTTTTTCATTTGGCGTGCTGGCGGCTTCTTTGATTTTGTCGGCATCATACAAAAGCACGCCTAAATAACGAATACGCCCCACACACGTCTCAGAGCAGATGGTTGGCTGACCTGACTCAATGCGTGGATAGCAGAAGATACATTTTTCGGATTTCCCTGATTTCCAATTATAATAAATCTTCTTATAAGGACAGCCCGAGATACACATACGCCAGCCACGGCATTTGTCTTGGTCGATAAGCACAATACCGTCTTCTTCACGCTTATAAATGGCTCCCGATGGGCAAGACGCCACACACGTTGGGTTAAGACAATGCTCGCACAAGCGTGGCAGGTACATCATAAAGGTGTTTTCGTACTCGCCATAGATGTCGGCTTGGACTTGGTCAAAGTTCTTATCGGCACGACGTTTGGCAAATTCAGAGCCTAGGATTTCTTCCCAGTTTGGCCCCCATTCGATTTTTTGCATACGCTTGCCTGTGATGAGTGAGCGTGGGCGTGCAATCGGCTGATGGTCGCCTAATGGGGCGGTGTGCAGGTGCTGATAGTCAAAGTCAAACGGCTCATAATAGTCGTCAAGCATTGGCAAATCAGGGTTGGCAAAGATATTGGCAAGCACACGGAATTTACCGCCAATCTTTGGGTTGATGGAGCCGTTGGCATTACGAATCCAGCCCCCTTTCCATTTTTCTTGGTTTTCCCACTCTTTGGGGTAGCCGATACCCGGTTTGGACTCTACGTTGTTAAACCATGCGTATTCCATGCCTTCACGGCTTGTCCAGACGTTTTTGCAGGTAACAGAGCAGGTGTGGCAACCGATACATTTATCGAGGTTTAGCACCATGCCAACTTGTGAGCGAATTTTCATAGGTTTCCCCTTATGCCCAGTTCTTTTTAATTAATTTAAAAGAACATCGGTAGGTCAAAATTGAATAGGGCGTGTTGAACCTTTATAACACAAACTATAATTTGAAATTTTGTAAAATAAAATCACTGTTTTTGCATGAAAAAAATGGCTAAATCTTGTTTTTCATCGTCAAAATCCTTGTTGATATTTCAATATCAACTGCGGACTTTTCCTTGAAAAACGTGCGATTTTTCTCATTTTTCATTGCAAATACAAAGATTCAACACGCCCTAGTTTATCCCCTTTGCTGAAAGTTTGCTATCCTACCAAAAGGGATAAACAGGGCGGTTTATCAGTCCAAAGTAGTAGGCAGTGGACGTGGCAGACTGTCATCAGGCTTGCCCTCTAGCCAATCGATGTTCGCCATCTTACGCACCACCACGAACTCATCACGGTTACAGCCGACCGTACCATAGTAGTTAAAGCCGTACGCTTGCTGGGCATAACCGCCAATCATGTGCGTAGGTTTTAGAATTGCCCGAGTTACTGAGTTGTGGATACCACCACGGGTGCCTGAGTTTTCAGAACCAGGGATATTCACAAGCTTTTCTTGGGCGTGATACATCATCGTCATGCCTTCTTTGACACGCTGAGAGACGACCGCACGGGCGGTGATGGTACCGTTGTGGTTAAAGACTTCAATCCAGTCGTTGTCTTCGATACCTGCTTTTTTGGCATCAATCTCACTCATCCACACGATAGGTCCGCCACGGGACAGCGTTAGCATGAGTAGGTTCTCAGAGTAAGTACTGTGAATGCCCCATTTTTGGTGTGGCGTTAGGAAGTTTAGTACAATCTCTTTGTTGCCGTTTGACTTATAGCGTTTTAGCTCGTCTGTCGTTCTTGTGTCAATCGGTGGGCGATATTGTTGCATCTGCTCGCCAAACGCCTGCATCCAAGGGTGGTCTTGGTAGAACTGCTGACGACCTGTGATGGTACGCCAAGGGATGAACTCATGCACGTTGGTGTAGCCTGCATTGTAGCTCACCTTTTCGGATTCTAGCCCCGACCAAGTTGGGGATGAGATAATCTTACGGGGCTGAGCGACAATATCGCGGAAACGGATTTTTTCATGCTCGGACGATTTGGCAAGGTGCGTGTGGTCTCGTCCTGTATTGCTTGACAAGTCCGCCCATGCCTTGACCGCCACGTGTCCGTTGGTCTCAGGGGCGAGCATGAGTACCGTCTCAGCAGCGTCCACGGCGGTACTCATGCGTGGGCGACCGTGAGCCACGTTGTCTTCGGTAACGGTGTAATTTAGCTCGCCAAGTAGTTTGACTTCTTCCTTGGTGTCCCATGTGATGCCTTTGGAGCCGTTACCGAGCTTATCCATGAGCGTACCAAGCGATGTAAATTTGGCATAAGTGGATGGATAATCACGCTCCACGACTTTGATGTGTGGGCAGTTCTTACCAGGGACTGGGCGTACGCCTTGGGTTTTCCAGTCGGTTCCGCCAAAGGGCTGAGCCAGCTCCCCTTCACTGTCGTGTTGCATGGGCAAGGTTACGATATCTGTTTCTACACCAAGATGACCGACTGACAGCTCGGAGAATTTTTGGGCGATAAGCTTATAAATCTCCCAGTCCGTCTTGGACTCCCACGCAGGGTCGGTGGCAGCGGTCAATGGGTGGATAAAGGGGTGCATATCAGACGTGTTTAAGTCGTCTTTTTCGTACCATGTGGCAGTCGGCAGCACGATGTCTGAGTACAGACAGGTGGACGACATTCTAAAATCAAGTGTGGTAACAAGGTCAAGTTTGCCCGTTGCCCCATTTGGCTCAAAGTCAATCTCAGTTGGGCGGATGCCATCATGAATGGTCTCTTCGCCTAGGATACCGTGCTTGGTGCCTAGTAGGTAGTGAAGCATATATTCATGCCCCTTGCCCGATGAGCCAAGCAGGTTTGACCGCCAGATGAATAGGTTTCTTGGGAAGTTGGCAGGATTGTCAGGCGACTCGGCAGCAAAACGCACGTTGCCATTTGCCAAATTATCCACAACATAGCTTTCAATATCCTGCCCTGATGACTTGGCAAGACGACCCAGCTCCAAGGGGTTCATATTAAGCTGTGGGGCGGACGGTAGCCAGCCTGCACGTTCGGCTCGCACGTTGTAGTCGAGCATATGCTCAGGAAACTGCGATTTATCAGCGTGTGGTGATAGAATCTCATGAGCCGAGACTTTTTCGTGTCGCCATTGGCTTGAATGATTATAAAAGAAGCTCGTGCCATTCATGTGGCGTGGCGGTCTGTGCCAGTCTAAGGCAAAGGCAACAGGAGCCCAGCCTGTCTGCGGTCTTAATTTTTCTTGACCGACATAATGAGCCCAACCGCCCCCTGACTGACCGATACAGCCACACAGCATAAGCATATTGATAACGCCACGGTAGTTCATGTCCATGTGATACCAGTGGTTCATGCCTGCCCCGATGATGACCATCGATTTGCCATGAGTCTTGTCGGCATTGTCGGCAAATTCACGAGCGATTTGAATGACTTTTTCACGGCTTACGCCTGTGATTTTCTCTTGCCAAGCAGGCGTGCCTGCCACGGTTTCATCATTATAATCATCAGTTACGTGCTGACCGCCCACGCCATTGTCCACGCCAAGATTGGCAAGCATTAAATCAAAGACTGTTACCACTTTGACTGTTTTGCCATTGGCTAGTGTAAGCGTTTTGCAAGGCACATTTTTGTACTGGATATTGTCCCCTTCGGCGGCGGTAAAGTAAGGGTGTTCATCACCGCCAAAGTAGTCCATGCCAACTGTTGCCGCCTCGCCCGAGCCTTTTAGGGTCAAAGCCAAATCCACGTCTGTGTTGTTTGTACCTTCTTTACTCTCCAAGTTCCAACGACCACTCTCGCCCCAACGGTAGCCAATCGCCCCATAAGGCGACACCAACTCGCCATTATTATTGATGGCGATGGTTTTCCATTCGGGGTTGTTGTCTTGACCTAGGTTGTCAACCAAGTCAGACGCACGCAAAAACCGCCCTGCTCGTGCCGATTGCCCTTCGCCTTCGACCATGACAAGCATTGGCAAATCGGTGTAGCGTTTGGCATAATCGGTAAAGTAGGCACTTGGATTTTTTAGATAAAATTCTTTGATAATCACATGACAAAACGCCTGAGCAAGAGCGGCGTCTGTACCTTGTTTTGGGTTTAGCCATAGGTCGCACAGCTTGGCAATCTCGGCATAGTCGGGGGTGATGGCGACAGTTTTTGTGCCTTTATAACGCACTTCGGTAAAAAAGTGAGCGTCAGGGGTGCGGGTCTGCGGTACGTTTGACCCCCATGCGATGATGTAGTCAGAGTTGTACCAGTCGGCAGCTTCTGGCACGTCTGTCTGCTCACCCCACGTCATCGGAGATGCTGGTGGCAAATCGCAATACCAATCATAAAACGACAAACACACCCCACCGATAAGCGACAAATAGCGAGAGCCAGCGGCATAGCTAATCATACTCATGGCAGGAATGGGCGAGAAACCAATGATACGGTCAGGACCAAAGGTTTTGGCGGTATAGATGTTAGCAGCAGCGATGATTTCCACCACTTCATTCCATGACGAGCGGACAAAGCCCCCCATGCCACGCTTGGATTTGTACTGCTCGGTCTTGGTTGTGTCAGTTACGATACTTGCCCATGCGTCCACAGGGTTTTTGTGGACTGCCTTGGCTTCACGCCAAAGTTTTAGCAATGGCTTACGCACTTTGGGGTATTTGACACGGTTTGCAGAGTACATATACCAACTATAAGACGCCCCACGAGGACAGCCACGGGGTTCGTGGTTGGGTAGGTCTGGGCGTGTGCGTGGGTAGTCGGTTTGCTGAGTCTCCCATGTTACCAGTCCGTTTTTGACATAGATTTTCCATGAGCATGAGCCTGTACAGTTCACGCCATGAGTTGAGCGGACGATTTTGTCAAACTGCCAACGACTGCGATAGCTGTTCTCCCAATCACGATTTTCATCACGAATCTCGCCGTGTCCGTCAGCGTATTCGCCCGTTTTTTTCTTAAAAAAACGAAATTGGTCTAATAAATGACTCATAAATCCCCCTTATGGGCTGGCTAAACTTAAAAAGTTTTTGACTAAATTGATGAGCTTACTATAAAGAAAACCGCCAAATTAAGGTATTAACTTGACGGCTAGGGGGATAATACTAAGGGGGTAGGTGTAGGTATTTGCTTGATTCTAGGCTTGATATTTATCAATTCATCAGCCAAATCATAACCATAATAAACAAAAAACAGTCCACTAAGGACTGTTTTTTTGTTTGGCTTAAATTTCAAAAGCCAACTTAGAATGGGATGTCATCATCTTCAACATTTGACGCTGTAGGCTTGGCCGCAGGTGGCGCAGATTCTGCTTTTGGTGCTGCAGATGGTGCGCCAAATGAGTTATTATTCGCCATGTTGTTCTGAGTTGGTCTAGGCGACTGGGCAGGAGTTTGACCAGCAGAGCCATTTTGAATTTGCGTATTCGGGTTTTGACCGAAGTTACCACCTTGATGACCACCAAAGCCGTCTTGACCGCCCTGATTATAATCATTAAAACCTTGACCCTGCTGATAGCCTTGGTTTTGATTAAAACTGCGGTTTTGGTTATTACCCCATTGTTGGTTATTCTGGTTTTGATAACCACCAAAATTATTGCCGTAATTGCCACCTTGGTTGCCATAGCCGCCGCCCTGCTCATTATTCGAGCTTAGCATGCGCATCTCTGAAGCGCGGATCTCAGTGCTGTAGCGTTCGATGCCTTGTTGGTCGGTGTATTTGCGGGTCTGTAGGCTACCTTCAATGTATACCATGCTGCCTTTACGTAGGTATTGAGCGGCAATCTCGCCCAAGCGATTGAATAGACTGATGCGGTGCCATTCGGTCTGCTCTTTGCGGTCGCCGGTGTTCTTATCTGTCCAGCGCTCTGATGTCGCTACGGAAATGTTGGTAACGCCGCCACCGTTTTGAAATTGGCGCACTTCAGGATCATTACCCAGACGACCTACAATAATTACTTTATTTACGCTACTCATAATAAACTCATTTACTCATTCAATTAAATTTCCGTACAGACCGCTCTTGTTATCACATTAAGTCTGTGTACCTACTTTAACGAAAATTTATAAAAAATACCAGTCTTTTTTGTATTAACTTATAGATATTCGCCTTGGTGATACCCAAACAAAAAAATCGCCCAGACCTTTGCGAGCGATTTTTGTTGATTGACAAATCATCGTCTAGTGATGATGACAGCATTGCTTCATGTCAATCACCATGCGTCCTGTGATTTTGCCATCATGCATCTCTTGGAAAATCTCTTGCACTTCGTCTAAGGCTCGAAGCTGTACTTTTGGCACAACCAGACCTTCAGCACCAAATTGGAATGCTTCTTCTAAATCTTTACGAGTGCCAACCAGCGAGCCGACCACTTCGATGCCGTCTAGCACGATGCGTGGGATGGACAAATCCATACTCTCAGGCGGCAGACCAATCGCCACCACTCGTCCGCCTGCTCGCACGGCATCAACCGCTGAATTAAAGGCAGTCTTTGAGACGGCAGTTACGACCGCTGCATGAACACCGCCCACCTTATCTTGTAGGACTTTGGTAGCGTCTTCTTTGTTTGGGTTGATGGTCAGATCCGCCCCCACTTCTTTGGCGAATTGCAGTTTTTCATCATTGATGTCAATGGCAACCACATGGGCCCCAAAGACTTTTTTGGCGTACTGTACGCCCAAATTACCCAGACCGCCTGCACCATAGATGGCAATCCACTGACCTGGACGCACACCTGACACCTTGATGCCTTTATAGGTGGTAACCCCTGCACAGGTGATGCTGGACGCTTGGGCTGGGTCTAGTCCGTCTGGCACTTTGACCGCATAGTCGGCATTGACGATACAATGTGTCGCCATACCACCATCGACCGTATAGCCTGCGTTTAGTACATTGCGGCATAGCGTCTCACGCCCTGTGTTGCAGTATTCACAAGCACCACAGCTCTTCCACATCCATGCGACGCTCACACGGTCGCCAACTTTCAACACCTGCACGCCATCAGCGATTTCTTTGACGATGCCGATGCCTTCATGTCCCAGCACAACACCCTCTTTATCGCCATAATCGCCAGCAGCGACATGCAGGTCGGTATGACACACGCCACAATACTCAACCTCAACCAATGCCTCATTATATGCCAACGGGCGAATGTCTTTTTCAACCACTTCAACACAGCATTGTGCATTTGCATTGACGATGGCAGCTTTCATTTTCATTACAACCTCCTATTGTTCTTCAATGATTGACATACCAAAAGCACCTTTGCCGTTTTGTTGTACAAAAAGTGCACATCTGGTAACTCAATTATGCAAAAAAATCATCCACCATGCAAGTGCATTTCATAAAAAAATCCATAAAATTCATATAGTTATATTATAACATAATTTATAAAGAATGCCGACGAACGAAAAAACCGCCCAAGATGAGCGGTCTGTTCGATACTTTTTATCCCGATTCTACATACCAAGCATCGGCTTTAAAAACCGCCCTGTATGAGACCGCTCGTCCATCGCCACCTGTTCTGGCGTACCAACAGCGACAATCTCACCCCCACCCGAGCCACCTTCATAACCCAAATCAACAATGTGGTCGGCGGTCTTGATAACATCTAGGTTATGCTCAATGACCACCACCGTGTTGCCTTTATCACGCAGAGCATGCAAAATGTCAAGCAGTTTGGCAATGTCTTCAAAATGCAAGCCTGTGGTCGGCTCATCTAGGATATAAAGGGTTTGCCCTGTGTCTCGTTTGGCAAGCTCTTTGGCGAGCTTAACTCGCTGTGCTTCACCCCCTGACAATGTCGTGGCGGATTGCCCAAGCTGAATGTAGCCCAAGCCCACCTGCATCAGGGCTTCTAATTTGCGATGAATGGCAGGGATAGCCTCAAAAAACGCCAACGCATCTTCTACCGTCATGGCAAGCACGTCCGAGATGGATTTGCCCTTGTAGTGGACTTCTAGGGTCTCGCGGTTGTAGCGACTGCCATGACAGACATCGCACGGCACATACATATCGGGCAAAAAGTGCATTTCCACCTTTATCATGCCGTCCCCTTGACAGGCTTCACAGCGACCGCCCTTGACGTTAAAGCTGAACCGCCCTGGCTTATAGCCCCTTGCCCGAGCTTCAGGGGTTTGGGTAAACAGGTCTCTGATGAGCGTAAACACGCCCGTATAAGTGGCAGGGTTGGAGCGTGGCGTGCGACCGATTGGACTTTGGTCTATGTCCACCATTTTATCAAGGTGTTCAAGCCCTGTGATTTTGTCATAAGGCTCAGGCATGAGCGTGGTTGCGTTATTTAGGTGCGTGGCGGCCAGTGGCATGAGCGTGCGGTTGATGAGCGTGGATTTGCCAGAGCCTGATACGCCTGTGATACAGGTCATGACACCGATTGGGATGTGTAGGTTGACATTTTTTAGATTATTGCCTTTCGCGCCGTCTAGGCGGATATATAGGGGTTTGGTAATGGTTTTTTTGCCTTTTTTAATCTCGCCTGTCTTGGCACTGTGTCGGATTTTGGGAATCTCAATGCGTTTTTTGCCGGATAAATATTGCCCTGTTAATGAATCATCATTTTTGGCAATCTCGTCTGCCGTCCCTGTGGCAATCACACGTCCCCCATGCACGCCTGCCCCCACGCCAATATCAATAATATGGTCAGCGGTGCGAATGGCGTCTTCGTCATGCTCCACGACAATGACGGTATTGCCTAGGTCTCGTAGGTGCGTCAGCGTGGATAATAGACGGTCATTGTCTCGTTGGTGTAAGCCAATGGACGGTTCGTCAAGCACATACATAACCCCCATAAGCCCTGCCCCGATTTGGCTGGCTAGCCTGATACGCTGGGCTTCTCCGCCCGATAACGTCTCGGCAGAGCGGGCGAGGGTCAGGTATTCTAGCCCTACTTTGGTCAAAAAGCCCAAACGTTCACGGATTTCTTTAAAAATCTTATCCGCCACTTCGCCTTTGTGTCCACCGATGTGCAGGTTTTCATAATATTCCCACGCTTGCCCTATCGGCAGGGCAATGATGTCACCCACGCCCCGTCCGTCCACTTTGACGTTACGGGCGATGTCATTTAGGCGAACACCATGGCACACGTTACAAGTCGTATCGGACAAATATTGAGCAAGTTCATCTCGTACGATGTTACTTGTGGTGCTGTGATAACGGCGTTCTAGGTATGGTAAAATCCCTTCAAATGGCACGGTTTTAACTGTTTTACGCCCACGCTCATCGGTAAAATTAAAGGTCAGTTTTTCTTTGCCCGAACCGTTTAAAATGATAGTTTGCTCTTTTTTGGTTAAGTCTTGCCACGGCTTATCCATGTCAATGCCAAAATGCGTGCAAACGGTTGTCAATAGCCCAAAATAATACGCATGGCGTTTGTCCCAACCGTGTATCGCCCCTTGATTTAAGGATTTGGCAGGTTCGGTAACGATACGTTCGGCAGAGAAATACTGGCGTTTGCCAAGCCCATCGCAGGACGGACACGCCCCAGCGGGATTGTTAAAGCTAAACAGGCGTGGCTCTAACTCACTCACCGCCCTATCACAGGTAGGGCAAGAGTGCTTGGCGGACAGCACCGTCTCGCTCTCATCGTCCATGTTGTGCAAAATGGCAATGTCCGAGCCTAGCCGTAACGTGGTCTCCAAACTCTCCGCCACTCGGTTGCCCAAATCACCTCGCACCTTAAATCTATCCACCACCACATCTATGGTGTGTTTGTGCGTTTTGGCAAGGGTTGGCAACTCGTCCATGTCATAGACTACCCCGTCAATGCGAACTTTGGTAAAGCCCTGTGCCTGTAAGCTCTCCAATAGGGCAATATGCTCGCCCTTACGCTCACGCACGACAGGGGCAAGGAGCATGAGACGAGTGCCGTCAGGTTTGGCAAGAATGTCGTCCACCATTTCGCTCACGGTTTGGGCGACCATGGGCAAGCCGTGTTCAGGACAATGGGGCGTGCCGACACGAGCAAATAACAAACGCAAATAATCATACACTTCGGTAATCGTGCCGACGGTGGAGCGGGGGTTGTGGTTGGTTGATTTTTGTTCAATGGCAATGGCAGGGGATAAGCCTTCAATGCTATCCACGTCAGGCTTTTCCATTTGACTTAGAAACTGGCGAGCATAAGCGGACAAGCTCTCCACATAACGTCTTTGCCCTTCGGCGTAGAGCGTATCAAAAGCCAGCGATGATTTGCCCGAACCCGACAAACCTGTAATCACGACTAACTTGTCTCGTGGAATGTCCACATTGATGTCTTTTAGGTTGTGGGTTTTTGCCCCTTTAATGCTGATGTATTCGTGTGCCATGATGTGCCTTTGTTATTGTCAAAAAATATTAAATTCTTAATTATATGGGGTTAAAAAACCTTAATTTAAAGCGAATTTTAAGTATAATATCCATAAATTTTTTGACTTAAACACATGACCACAGCTCCCACCATTCGCGCCTTTCTTGGCGGCTCATTCGACCCTGTACATCTGTCACACCTACAGATGGCGACACACGTGCATCAGGCGCTTAGCCAATTCATCCAAAATGATCCACGTGGTCGATTTGCTAAGATTGATGTCAGTCTACTGCCCACGGCAGGCAACCCCTTTAAGGACAAACCCACAGCAGATACTCATCGCCTCGAGATGCTACACCTTGCTACCCAAGGCACGCCCATTGACATCGACACGCACGAGCTGGCTCAAACACCGCCCGTCTATACCATCGATACCGTCCGTCATCTGCGTCAAATTTACCCCAATGATTGGCTGATTTTTATCATGGGACAAGACAGCCTGCACGCCCTACCTACTTGGAAAGACGGCGATGAGATTTTGAATTTTGTGAATATTTGGGCGTTCATGCGCGGTGATTTTAAGCCCGTTGGTGATTTATCCGCTCAAGCATTAGAAAATTTGACGGATGATTTGGGTGAATTTTTGACCCAAAACGGCAGAATCTATCAAGACAGCACGCCCATCACCACCATGTCATCATCCATGGTTCGTAAGATGCTTGCAGATCACAACCCAGAAGCAAGGCAATCTTTGACAAAAAGGGTGCTGGATTATATTGACAAACACGCCATTTATGCCTAAATTATGCTATAATAATCAGTTATCCAACACGAAAGTCGATCAAACACATGACCAACAAACAAAACACCCAAAACCTAAGCCTAGATGAGCAAGTTAAACTTGCCACCGAAGCTCTAGACGACCTAAAAGCCAAAGAAATCACTGTAATGACGGTTGAGCATTTGACCGAAGTTGCCGAGCGCATCGTCATCGCTAACGCCACCTCAAAACGCCACGTTAAGGCACTTGCTGACAAGCTCGGCGCCGCTGCCAAAGAAGCAGGCCTGATGCCGCTGGGCCGTGAAGGTGATAAAGACAGCGACTGGACATTGGTGGACCTAGGCGCGGTTGTGGTGCACATCATGACCCCGCAGGCTCGCGAATTCTATGACCTAGAAGGTCTTTGGTCATCACCAGAAGCCCTGCAAGCTCTGGCTGTCCAAAAAGCGTAATTCACACACCCTAAACCGCCCTAACTCAATAGGGCGGTTTTTCTATTTGCCAAAAATATTTTATAATAAGTGATTTGAAATTTGGAAAATGACACGCATGGATTTGGACGACCTTATCAGCTTTGACCGCGCCCATCTTTGGCACCCTTATGCCAGTTTGCCTCCCACTTATGCCAACTATCTTATCAGTCATGCCGATGGTGTACGCCTATATATGGCAGATGGCACGGCACTCATTGATGGTATGTCGTCATGGTGGGCAAGCATTCACGGCTATAATCACCCCACCCTAAATCAGGCGGTGATGGCACAAATTGGCAAAATGAGTCATGTGATGTTTGGTGGGCTCACCCACGCACCTGCCATTGGGCTTGGCGAGCGACTTTTGGGCATCACCCCCAAAAACTTGACCAAAATATTCTATGCCGATAGCGGTAGTGTGGCGGTGGAAGTCGCCCTAAAAATGGCACTGCAATACCAACTGGCACGGGGTCTGCCCCACAAAAACACCTTTGCCAGTACACACTCGGGCTATCATGGCGACACATGGCATGCCATGAGCGTATGCGACCCTGTGAACAGTATGCACGCCATGTACGGTAAACAGCTCCCCACGCAGTATTTTTTGCCGTCTCCGCCTTTGGGTTTTGATACGCCACTAAATGATGAGACACGGCTTGACATGGATAGGTTTTTTGGGCGGTATCATGACAGATTGGCAGGGTTTATCATCGAGCCGATCGTACAGGGGGCAGGTGGTATGCGGTTTTATTCGCCTGAGTATCTTTCGCACCTGCACGCCCTTTGTCAGTATTATGACGTGCTACTGATTTGTGATGAGATAGCCACAGGCTTTGGGCGAAGTGGGGCGATGTTTGCGGTCAATCACGCAGGCATCTGCCCCGACATCATGACCCTTGGTAAGGCATTGACGGGCGGTTATATGAGCTTTGGGGCAACCATGACCACCGATAAAGTGGCAAATACCATTCATGGCAGCCCCTACCCTGCTCTCATGCATGGTCCTACATTCATGGGCAATCCCTTGGCGTGTGCGGTGGCGTGTAAGAGCATTGATATGGTACTGGCCATGGATAGCCCAACTGTCGCTCGTGGTATGCAGGACAAGCTCTTTGCCCACCTGTTGCCATTAACCACATGGCAACAAGTGGCGGACGTACGAGTGCTTGGGGCGATAGGCGTGATTGAGATGAAAGAGCCGATAACCATGCTGACTTTTCAGGCACTGTTGCCAAAATACGGCATTTGGGTGCGACCCTTTGGCAAACTTGTGTATCTAATGCCTGCGTATGTGATGAGTGATGAGGATTTGGCGTTATTGTGCGGTAAATTGATTGAGCTTTTAAAAGAATATTTTTACGGAGACACGCCATGACCACCCTCTTCATCACAGGCATCGACACTGACATCGGCAAAACTTATGTCACAGGGGTTTTGGCTCGCCACCTGCTTGATTATGGTAAATCAGTCATCACCCAAAAGCTGATACAAACAGGCGTGACAGGCAACATCGCTAATGACATCATCACGCATCGCACGCTGATGGGGATAGACTTATATGAAGTGGACAAAGATGGTACGACCTGCCCTATTACACTTACCAAGCCTGCCAGTCCGCACTTATCGGCTCGCCTAGAAAATCGCACCATCGATGTTTGCCAAATTGACCACGCCACCCGTCTTTTGGAGCGTCAATTTGATACCGTGCTGTTAGAGGGGGCAGGTGGGGTGCTTGTGCCATTGACAAACCATCTTTTGACATTAGATTACATCAGAACGCATGACTATCCTGTGATTGTGGTTACATCGGCTCGCTTAGGTAGCATCAATCACACCCTACTGACCTTAGAGGCGATACACGCTCGGGGGCTTAGACTCTTTGCGGTGGTGTTTAATCATCACTTTGATGCTGATGGCGACATCAGTGCCGACACGCTAAACTTTTTGCAAAACCATGTGACAGAAAATTACCCCGCCGCCTTGTTTTTACGACTTGATGGCGGGCAAATCATAGCATTTGATGAAGTGGCGGATAGGTTTTAGACAACCTTATAATACCACGCATATCGCACCCCAAAACCAATCTCCATAAGGCTTGCCAAAATCCGCCCCGTCAGCCCCCACACCACCTCAGGCACACCGTCATTATCGCAGTCATAGACCCACGCAGGGGTGTGGAGTTTGGCAGTTTTGTTGGGTAGCATTCTTTGAAATGCCCAATCCATAGGGACGGTTTGTAGAACTTCAAAGGGTAGCCAAAACAGCCGAGCTATCTCGTCCTCGCTGGGGACGAGCTTATCCACCACCTCCGCCCCCACGCAGGCGACCACAGGACGAACCAGTAAGCCCTTTTTGGAAATCTGCATCGGCAAATACCCCAAAATCTGAGCGTCCGCTCCAACAAGCCCCACCTCCTCGCACGCCTCACGCAAGGCAACTTCTGCCGAGCTTTTGTCCATGTCATCTCGTTTACCACCGACTAAGGACACCTCCCCTGCATGGCTATTTAGACGAGCCGACCGCCTTGTAAGAAGAAGGCGTGGGCGTGGCTCATCGGTGATGACAATCAGCACACACGCCTGTGGGGGTGGGTTGTCATTTAATAATTTTTGATAATGCTTTATCGCACCCTCACGCACCAGCCCCGTCAAAAGCTCGTTGTTATCTGTATAAGGCAAAATATCCACGCCCCGATAGCCCGCTAGGGCTTGGGCGAGCGTATAAAAGCGGTGCGTGATTGGTAAATCTACCGTTTGTTTATCTATAAATACGCTGTCTTTATCATTCATAAAATCATTTGTCATTTTACTTATTTTCATTTAAACTGACCCTATTTATCCTATCATATCATCATGTCCTTTTGCTTACAATGCGGCCGCCCCGCCGCCCACGCCATCCCCGAAGGCGACACTCGTCCACGCCTGGTCTGCACGTCCTGCGGTTATATTCATTACGAGAATCCCAAGATGATCTGTGGGGTACTTGCCCTTCATCAAGATAAAATCCTGCTGTGTCGCCGAGCCATTGAGCCACGTTATGGACTGTGGACGCTCCCTGCTGGCTTTATGGAAAATGGCGAGACGATGGCGGACGGGGCAAAGCGAGAAACGGTGGAAGAAGCCGAAGGCGTGGCGGAGAATCTGAAACTATACGCCCTATTTGACCTACCAAACTTAGGGCAGATTCACGCCATGTATCTTGCCAATTTACAAGACGGTAAATTTGGCGTTGGTAGTGAAAGCTTAGAATGCGGACTATTTTCCCCTGATGAAATAGACATGGAAAATTTGGCGTTTGAGACGGTCAAGCAGACCATTGAACATTATTTGGCAGATAAAGCAGCATTGGAAAAATTAGGCAAAGACAGTGATGACTTTAGCAATTATCCCCTGCATGAGATCTGTATTGAAACCCACCTTGTAAAATAAATAAAAACCACAGAATCACTCCTGTGGTTTTTATTTTTAGACGATGCCTCTTGATTTTAATAAGGCCGTGATATCAGGCTTTCTGCCCATGAATTTTTCAAATAGTGCCATCGGCTCATCCGACCCACCTTGGGACAAGATGGCATCCACGAAATCCTGCCCTGTCTTGCGGTTGAACAACCCTTCTCTTTCAAATCGGGTAAAGCCATCACTGGCAAGCACCTCAGACCATAGGTAGCTATAATAGCCCGCCGAATAACCACCTGAGAAAATATGATTAAAGCTATGCCCCGTACGAATCCACTCAGGGTCATTCATCACAGAGATATTCTGACGAATGTCCTCGCGAATTCTTGCAATCGCGCCGTGATCGCCCGCCTGATATTCAGAATGCAACCTAAAATCAAACAAGCCAAATTCAAGCTGACGAACGATATTGGTCGCTGATTGATAATTCTTGGCCTCAAGCATCTTATCAATGATGTCTCTTGGCAGCGATTCGCCCGTTTGGTAATGCTTAGAAATAAGCGCAAGCGTATCTACATCCCACGTCCAATTCTCAAGCATCTGACTGGGAAATTCCACCGCATCCCACGCCACGCCATTAATGCCTGACACCGCCTGCACATCAACCTTAGTCAGCATATGATGCAACCCATGCCCAAATTCATGGAACAATGTCTCCACTTCGCGATGCAACAGTAGCGCCGGCTTATCATCGCTGGCACCGCCAAAATTACATACAAGCATCGAGACTGGCAGTTGAATCTCGCCATCGCTCGTCTTATAGCGACCAATCACGCTGCTGTGCCAAGCGCCACTTCTCTTATTCTCACGCGCAAATAAATCCAAATAAAAAGACGCGACATGTTTACCACCCTTGAATAATTCAAAGAATCTTACACCCTCATGGATGACAGGCACACTTGTCTTTTCACGCACACGCACACCAAACAGACGCTCGGTCAGCTCAAACATGCCCGACAGCACCTGATCAACAGGGAAATACACTCTTAATGCCTCCCTGTCAATGCTGTAGCGTTCTTGTTTTAACTTCTCAGACAGATAAGCAAAATCCCAAGGCATCAGCGTATCAGATTCTGCCAACAGTCCATTTTGTTTGGCGTATGCCTCTAATTCTTTGACCTCTGCTTTGGATTTGTCATGTGTTTTTGCCAATAAATCATTTAAGAACTCTAACACTTGTGCTGGGTTTTCTGCCATTTTTTTGGCAAGCGAATATTCGGCGTGTGAATTAAATCCTAAAAGCTTGGCGCGCTCTAGTCTTAGTTCTGCCAGCTCATTCATGATGGGTGTATTGTCCCACTTGCCGGCATTAGGTCCTTGATCGGATGCGCGAGTGCGATACGCCTCGAACATTTGTCGTCTTAATGCTCGATCATCAGCGTAGGTGACGATGGCGGCATAGCTTGGATAGTTGAGTCCGAAACGATAACCCGCGACACCCTTCGACTCGGCTGCCTTCTTAGCACTTGCCAAGGCAATGTCACTAAGGCCTGCCAGTCTTGATTCATCATCAATGACAATCTCAAAACCCATCTCGGCATCCAGCACATTATTACCAAAATGCGTGCTAAGCTCGGAGAGTCTGGCGGAGACTTTAGCATAACGCTCAGCAGCCTCACCTTCTAACGTCACGCCCGACAACTTAAAATCAAGCAATGCATTATCAATCGCCTTTTTTTGAGCCTTGGAATAAGAGGCGTACTCTTTACCCTGTTTTAGCTTATTAAAGGCATCATAAAGCGGTCGATACATCCCAAACCACGTATCAAACTCCGTCAAACTTTGCTGAGCTTCATTGAATACAGCACGCAGCGCGTCGGAACTTTTTAGCGAATGCAGCTGGCTGACCGCTGACCATGCACGCTCAAGCTTATTCTGCGCGTCTTCTAGCGGCGCATAGAAATTCTGCCAAGTGATGACGTCTTGCGCTGTTAATGTCTTAACGGCATTGGTGTTATATTCAATCAGATAGGTGATGGCAGGCTTGATGTGTTCAGGCGTGATCCTTGGGAAATCGGGCAAATTATGAAAGTCCAGCAAAGGATTGCCCTGTAATGACTCGCTTAGCACAAGTGGTACAGAATTAGCCATACCAAACTTAGGCAAACTCATGGTAAGTGCAGTCCCCAATCCAAACTGCAAAAAACGACGGCGCTCCATATACTCTCCTTATAAACTCTAATCAGTGAATGTATCTAGTTAGCTTATACAAAATTCGCCATCAAGTCAAGCCATTAATAAAAACACCGCCCATCATAGGCGGTGCAGTATACTACAAGTTATTATATGCCGCGGCAGTTAGCATAATAAGTTACGCTGGCTGGCCAATCCGAAAAGATGCCCTTGACCCCAACCTCTCTATACAGCACATCGATCAATCGATACATGTCACCATCGTTATTTATGATGTCTTGGATGCCTGTATAGTACCAGCCACCGCCAGATGATAGCGGATATGAGCGCTCAACCGTCCACGTCACAAGTCCAAAACCGTTCGCTTTGGCTTGTCTTGCAAATTCGCTCATCCGTAATTCACCGCCTTTATTGGTCACCAGCATCCACGTGGCAGGCGCAAGGTTTTGAATGCCTTTTTGTTTCAATTGTGCCAAATCATATTTCCAAGTAACAGGATTCTGCGGATCAAAATTCTTGCCATCTTTGGCACTATTGGCATCCTCCATCAAAAACACCGCCGTCTTTGCATAATCAGGATAATGCTTAATCCAATAAGTCAAATCATCAATATTAAATGACTGCACGATGCTGTCATTCGCCTGATAGCCTGCTTTGTTTAATGCCTTAATCAGATCCGCCCGATAATCATCATAAGTATAACCTTGATGCGGAATCACGGTTGGCTGCTTAAGTTCTGGCGTGACTTTTACGCCCATTTTCTTATAAAGTAACAATGCTTCATCTAGACTCATCAGCGTGGCATTTTGAGAATATAGATCTGTACGGAAAGCAGGCGTTGCATTTACGTACTCATCTACAGTGCGTGCCTTAGGATTGGCGGCATCCTGTTTACCTTTTAAGGTCTTAAATTCTGCCAATGTGATGTCGGAAGTTAGGCATTTGGCAGAAGCTTCCTTGATGAGCTTACCTGATGCGTCAAACTGGGCAGGCGTGAAATTCTGGGTGCATTTATTAGCAAGCGGAGTTTGCAAGATGTTCGTCGTGGTATGCAAATCAGCATCAGAATGACGACAGACCAGCTGGTGATCCTTGGTAAAGGCAACATCGCATTCTTGTATGCCTGCGCCTTGTCTGTTAGCGGCGATGTAGCTTTCGGCAGTATGTTCAGAGAACTGTAATGGAGCACCACGATGCGCGATTGAAAATTCTGTGCGTTTTGGCGTTTGGGCTTGGCAGCTTTTTAATTCTTGCTTTAATTTACCCTCATCCATGTCATCCAATAGATAAAAAGGCCTAGCACCATAGCTAATGACAGGCTTGGCAAGTTCATCGCCAGCACCTTGAATTGGTGTGGATTTCGGCATCGATTGACACGCCATCATCAGCGGCAAAATGGCAAAAACACCCATACAAGAAAGCTTTTTAGAAAGCTGTTTTGAAGATTTCATAAATGACTCCATAAAAGACGTAAAGACATCTTAATAGATATTTATGACAATTTAATAACAACACTTAAAACCACAAACCCCCCACCATCTCTGGCAGGGGGTTTTGACTTTGGTAAGTCGTTTGGTTTGTTTGCTGTTAAGATAATCTTATTAGATTAGTTCTTAACGTTAGCAACAACACCAGCACCTACGGTACGGCCACCTTCACGGATTGCGAAGCGTAGACCCTTGTCCATGGCGATTGGGTGGATAAGCTCAACGCTCATCTCAACGTTGTCACCAGGCATAACCATTTCAGTACCTTCTTGTAGAGTGATGGCACCAGTTACGTCAGTAGTACGGAAGTAGAACTGTGGACGATAGCCGTTTAGGAATGGCGTGTGACGACCACCTTCTTCTTTTGACAGTACGTATACTTCTGCGTCGAAGTTAGTGTGTGGAGTGATTGAACCTGGCTTAGCAAGTACTTGGCCACGTTGAACTTCTTCACGCTTAGTACCACGTAGTAGAACACCACAGTTCTCACCAGCACGACCTTCGTCTAGAAGCTTACGGAACATCTCAACACCAGTACAGGTAGTCTTGGCAGTGTCTTTGATACCAACGATTTCAACTTCGTCACCAACTTTGATGATACCAGACTCAACACGGCCAGTTACAACAGTACCACGACCAGAGATTGAGAATACGTCTTCGATTGGCATTAGGAATGGACGATCGATGTCACGCTCTGGCTCAGGGATGTAGCTGTCTAGAGTGCTTAATAGCTCTAGGATAGCTGGCTCGCCATATTGACCTTGGTCGCCATTTAGACCTAGTAGTGCAGAACCTTTGATGATAGGAGTGTCATCACCAGGGAAGTCGTAGTCAGATAGAAGTTCACGCACTTCCATTTCTACTAGCTCTAGTAGTTCTTCGTCGTCTACTAGGTCGCACTTGTTCATGAATACCATGATGTAAGGTACGCCAACCTGACGAGATAGAAGGATGTGCTCACGAGTTTGTGGCATTGGGCCGTCAGTAGCTGCTACAACTAGGATAGCACCGTCCATCTGTGCCGCACCAGTAATCATGTTTTTAACATAGTCGGCGTGACCTGGGCAGTCTACATGCGCGTAGTGACGTGCTTCAGTGTCATACTCGATGTGAGAAGTGTTAATGGTAATACCACGTGCTTTTTCTTCTGGTGCTGAGTCGATTGCAGCGTAGTCCTTTGCTTCACCACCGTGGTGCTTAGCAGCAACAGTTGCGATAGCAGCAGTTAGGGTAGTTTTACCGTGGTCAACGTGACCGATGGTACCAACGTTTACGTGTGGTTTGTTACGTTCGAACTTGGCTTTGGCCATGATACTAATCCTTTTAGAATGATCTTAATCTGATCGATATAAGACAATTTAAAAATAAAATTTAAATCTGCTACATTGATTGCAAGACATTCAAATAATGCTTGCAATCAAGTATTGTTAGATTAACAGATGAGTAAATTACTCGTCGTCGTCTTTAGCAGTGAACTTCTTGATGATCTCATCAGCAACGTTCTTCGGAGTCTCTTGGTATTTTGCGAATTCCATAGAGTAAGTCGCACGACCTTGAGACATAGAACGCATTTGGGTAGCATAACCGAACATCTCAGCAAGCGGTACTTCAGCGCGGATGGCTTTGGTGCCGCCAGGTAGATCGTCCATACCTTGAACCATACCACGACGACGGTTCAAGTCGCCCATGATGTCGCCCATGTAGTCTTCTGGAGTCTCAACTTCTACCTTCATGATAGGCTCAAGCAATGCTGGAGAGGCTTGCATGAAGCCTTTCTTGAATGCCATAGAACCTGCCATTTTGAAAGATAGTTCGTCAGAGTCAACGTCATGGTATGAACCATCATATAGAGTTGCTTTAACGTTAACTACTGGGTAGCCTGCTAGAACGCCGTTTTTCATACGCTCTTGGATACCTTTGTCTACTGCACCGTGGTATTCTTTAGGTACAACACCGCCCACGATTTCTTCAGCAAATTCGTATTCCACTTCACCTTCTGGATCAAGCGGCTCAAGACGTAGCCAAACGTGACCGAACTTACCACGACCACCAGTTTGACGAACGAATTTACCTTCAACTTCAACAGTTTGACGGATCGTTTCACGGTATGCAACTTGAGGAGCACCGATGTTCGCTTCAACGTTAAATTCACGCTTCATGCGGTCAACGATAATGTCAAGGTGTAGCTCACCCATACCAGAGATGATGGTCTGACCTGATTCTTCATCGGTGCGTACACGGAATGAAGGGTCTTCTTTAGCAAGACGACCTAGGGCGATAGACATCTTCTCTTGGTCAGCTTTGGTTTTTGGCTCAACCGCTAGGCTGATAACTGGATCTGGGAATTCCATGCGCTCAAGGGTGATAACATTGTCATTATCACACAGTGTATCACCAGTAGTTACGTCTTTTAGACCTACGAATGCTACGATGTCACCAGCACGGGCTTCGCTCACTTCTTCTTGTGAGTTAGCGTGCATCTCAACGATACGACCGATGCGCTCACGCTTCATCTTAACAGGGTTATATACGCTGTCACCTTGCTGAGCAACACCAGAATAGATACGTACATAAGTCAAGTTACCAACGTACTTATCGTTTTGGATTTTGAATGCCAAACCAGCAAATGGTTCATCATCAGAAGACTCACGAGTACCTTCGGTTTCGTCTTTGTCATCTAGGATACCACGGATGGCTTCAACGTCATTTGGCGCAGGTAGGAATTCGATCACCGCGTCAAGCATACGCTGTACGCCTTTGTTTTTAAAGGCAGTACCACATAGCATTGGTTGGATTTCACATGCTAGTGTACGAGTACGAAGACCAGCTACGATGTCTTCGCGAGACAGATCGCCTTCTTCTAGGTACTTGTCCATCAGCTCTTCTGAACTTTCAGCTGCTGCTTCAACCATATTGTTGCGCCATTCTTTAGCAACATCAACCAGGTCAGCAGGAATTTCGCCGTATTCAAACTTCATGCCTTGAGATTCTACATCCCAGATGATAGATTTCATCTCAAGCAGGTCAACAACACCTTCAAAGTTATCTTCAGCACCGATCGGCACAACTACAGGTACAGGGTTACCACCTAGACGAGTTTTTACTTGCTCAACTACGCGGAAGAAGTTCGCACCAGTACGGTCCATTTTGTTGACGAACGCAAGACGTGGCACTTTATATTTGTTAGCTTGACGCCATACAGTTTCTGACTGAGGCTGCACACCGCCAACCGCACAGTAAACCATACACGCACCGTCTAGTACACGCATAGAACGTTCAACTTCGATGGTGAAGTCAACGTGGCCGGGGGTGTCAATTAGATTAATGCGATGCTCTGGGAATTGATCAGACATACCTGACCAAAAGCAAGTGGTTGCTGCTGATGCGATGGTAATACCACGCTCTTGCTCTTGCTCCATCCAGTCCATGGTGGCAGCGCCTTCGTGCACTTCACCTAGTTTGTGGTTCTTACCTGTGTAGAACAAAATACGCTCAGATGTGGTGGTTTTACCAGCATCGATGTGCGCAGAGATACCGATGTTACGATATCTGTTTAGGGGGGTTTTACGTGCCATAATTTTTCCTAGAAAAATTCTGATTAATTGGGTGTCTGATGGATAATTTTAATCAATATTCATGACCAAAACATGACAATCAGACTTATATGGGCTGACTTGGATGATAAGACATCATCCAACCCAATGCACCTGTTATTAAGAAATGCTTGACAGCACTTCTTAAATTAGAAGCGGAAGTGCGAGAACGCTTTGTTCGCATCAGCCATACGGTGAACGTCATCACGTTTCTTGATGGCAGCGCCTTTACCTTCTGCTGCATCGTTTAGCTCACCAGCTAGACGTAGAGCCATTGATTTTTCAGAGCGCTTAGCAGCGGCGTCAGCCAACCAACGCATGGCTAGGGCAGTACGACGGGAGGGACGTACTTCCATAGGTACTTGGTAGGTAGCACCACCAACACGGCGAGCTTTAACTTCCACCGTTGGGCGAACGCTTTCTAGCACTTCTTCAAAGAATGCAACTGGATCTTCAACGTTGCGCTTAGCAGCAACAGTCTCTAGTGCGCCGTAAACGATTTTTTCAGCGACTGATTTTTTACCATCAACCATTACGTGGTTGATGAATTTTGCGATGGTTTGGCTGCCGAATTTAGGATCTGGTAGGATTTCACGGGCAGCGACGACACGACGTCTTGGCATAATAGTTTCCTTATATCTTCAGGATAATCTGGTATAAAAGCTAGCTTAACCAGCCTTACTGCGTATGTGGGTTTGACACACCAAGCCCTAAAATACGCAAATGATGTCTTTAGGCTTATGCCTTAGGACGCTTAGCACCGTACTTAGAACGGCCTTGTTTACGATCTTTCACGCCTGCACAGTCAAGTGCGCCACGCACGGTGTGATAACGAACACCTGGAAGGTCTTTTACACGACCACCACGGATCAATACAACACTGTGCTCTTGAAGATTGTGACCTTCACCGCCGATGTAGCTAGATACTTCGTAGCCAGAAGTTAGACGTACACGGCACACTTTACGCATGGCTGAGTTAGGTTTTTTTGGAGTCGTAGTATATACACGAGTACAAACGCCGCGACGTTGTGGGCAAGCTTGTAGTGCAGGTACTTTCGACTTTTCAGTAATGGTCTTACGACCTTTACGGATAAGTTGGTTTGTAGTTGCCATTGGCAATTTCTCCCGTTATTAACAATATGGCTATTTTTTTATGCAATAGCCGACTATCCCCTTTTGGGGGCACTATATTATATAGTCAAAGTCAAAAAAATTCAAGCACAAGCAAAAAAAATAACTTAGCTCATGCTTGAATATCATCAGTGATAACCAGCTTATGACAGCTGATAACACAATTTACTCATTTTTATCAGCGGGTTTTTCATTGGCGTCTATTTCTTGTGAGTGCTGATTTTCGGTCAATAATTGCGGACGTTCTGGGCGAAAAGTAGCCATCGCTGTACCCAGCACCTCTTCGATCAGCTCGCGGTTATAATACGCGCCAACACCTACCGAAGTGACCGGCAGCAGCTTACCAAACCAGCCTAATTTTAAGTTATCGATATTGACATATTTTGAAAGGTCATCAAACTGTTTGTTGAACAATTCACCGGCACTGTATTTTAGGCCGACATTCTGCAGCTCTTGATTTAAGCTTGAACGCTCTGCATTGGCAAATACGGTATTACCTAAGGCGAGTGCTGTTAGGATGATTTGCTTTTCTTGAAGTCTGGTCAAGTTAGCGCCTGACAGCACGCCATAGGCGATTTTAATGCCTTCTTTACCGGTTAATGGCTTATCATAGATCAGCGCCAACTGATACACCGCCTTTAATGACACCATCAAAAGCCATCCAGCATCTGCGATCAGACCCTTAATACCTGCAAGACCCGCCAAACCACCCATCACCGCCAAGGCACGGTTCTGATTGGCGACATCGCGCGCAAAATCATCGCGCTCCATATCGGTCAGACTGGATAAATTGGCAAAACGAGAATCTCTGGCCAGATCTTTTTCTGCCCAATTATTCGCCCAGCTAGCTGCTTTATTAAAAATAAAATCGGTCATACTGTCACTATTAAAGCTCGGAGCGACTTTACCCACCAAAGATTGGGCAGTGGTGAATTTTGGACCAAATAACTGAGCGCTCATGCTCGATGTCTGCTTACGAAAAGCGTCTTGTTCATATTCTTTGGCGTTAAGATCGACCGCATGATAAGGCTCGCTAGTCGATTTTGAGCCATTCATCGCACTTAAGAATGCGCCAAGTTTGCCAAGTGAGCCGGCCAGACCACCTTTGGCATCGCCATCAGTCCCTTGCGCTTCAACTGTCTCTTTGATTTCTTGAATGTTTTGGGTTAACTTTTCTTTGGCATCAGTCGCACGCTCTTTGGCATCTTCAATAAGATTGCCTAGCTCGTCTTGGGCTTTTTGCTTAGTGCTTTCGACCTTGTCCCTGACGTCTTCGATAATCTCTTTGGCAGCATTTTGTAAATCATCTAGACCACCCTGCTCGCCCTTGCCAATGTTAGCAGCTTTAGACACCATTTCATCCAGTGCGTTATCAACTGTTTGTTTGATAGACGTGGATTCGTCCTGATTGGTCTCATCTTGGCTGTCTTGAACATTGCCTTTAGGCTCTTGGGCATCACGAGAATCCTTGACCACCAACACGTCTTGTACAGATTTGTTATCAATATCTACTTGCGCCACGACTTCGACGCCATCTGTGGCATCTAGTGAGTCAGCCAGATTGTCTAGGTTATCTAAATTGTCGTTGTGGGATTCTTTATTTGACATCATAATCTCCTTGGATGCTATTTCTTGGATGCTATTTTTTGAATAAATTTTACACAATGTATATCTTTAATACTATCATAAAGACCGCACCCTTGCCAAATAAAAACTTAGCGAAAATGTTATCCTGCGCACCAAATATTACTGGCAAATTAAGGAAATGAAAACTTTGGCAATTTATACAGGCAATGGCGCATGCTGCAAATTCTCCACTTCAAAAATTTCCATTTTTATCAAATAATTTGTTACAATAACCAAAATACAACTGTAAACTTTTTATATCTCACAAGGAACATTCCATGAAAAGAGTCGTCATCACAGGCATGGGCATTGTCTCAAATATCGGCAATGACCTAGCCGCCGTTACCGATAGCCTAAAAAACGGTAAATCAGGCATTGTCTTTAACCAAAGCTATGCCGATAATGGCTTTAAATCATGCGTGTCAGGCTCTATTGACCAGAGCACGCTTGATACGTCTGCCATTGACCGCAAATTAAAACGCTTTATGTCGGATGCTAGCCTATACGCCTATTTGTCCGCCTTGTCTGCCATAGATAACGCAGGTCTCACCCTTAGTGATGTGGCGGATAACGTGCGTGTGTCGGTTGTGGCAGGCTCAGGCGGAGCAAGCACGGCAGACGTGGTAGGCTCAGTGGATAACATGAAAGCCAAGGGACTGCGTGGCGTGGGAGCCATGGCAGTACCAAAAATCATGAGTAGTACGGTGTCCGCCACGCTTGCCACAGGGTTAAAGATTAAGGGCATTAGCTATTCGTTGTCGTCCGCTTGTGCCACGTCTAGCCACTGTATCGGTCATGCCATGGAGCTTATCCAGCTTGGCAAGGCGGACATGGTCATCGCAGGGGGCGGTGAGAGTGAGCATTGGACACAGTCGTGTATGTTTGATGCCATGGGGGCGATGAGTACGAGCTACAACGACACCCCCACAACTGCAAGTCGCCCTTATGATAGCACCCGAGACGGATTTGTCATCGCAGGTGGTGGCGGTATGGTGGTTGTGGAGAGCTTAGAGCACGCACAGGCTCGTGGAGCGACAATCCTGGCGGAAATCGTGGGCTATGGGGCAACATCAGACGGAGCGGAAATGGTCGCCCCAAGCGGAGAAGGGGCAACTCGCTGTATGCAAATCGCCCTATCGCAGGCAGGGCTTGACACAGTGGATTATGTCAATTCGCACGGCACATCAACACCGCTTGGCGACATCACGGAACTACACGCCATTGCAGACGTGTTTGGCGGTGCGGACAAAACTCCACCCATTAGCTCCACCAAATCCATGACAGGGCATAGCCTAGGAGCAGTGGGCGTGCAAGAGCTGATTTATTGCGTGCTGATGATGAATAACGACTTTATCGCCCCGAGTATTAATATCACCGACATGGACGAAAAAGCCAAGCCTTTTGACATCGTTGAGACCACACGCCAAACCGAGATTAACACCGTCATGAGCAATAGTTTTGGTTTTGGTGGGACAAACTCGGCGTTGGTGGTAAGAAAGTTTAAGGGTTAAAAATCAAAAGGCTATGGAAAATTACCATAGCCTTTTTTATTTTTTTATTTATGGATTAATAAATCCTGCAACTAAATGTGGATTTTACAATCTGGCATGAGTTTTTTCAGTTCTGCCATGACTTCATCATTATCATCCAGTTCATAAGCCAATGAAGTATTCCTCAAACTCAACTCGTCCATTTCTGGGTGTGCTTTGGCAAATTCCAACAACAATTCCAAATCTTCCTCTGGCATATCTTCACCAAGATTGGTATAAGATAGACTTAAACTAGTTAGGTTTTTAAGCTTAATGAGACTTTCAGGAAAATAACACAGATTGCCGTTGTCATAAAAACTTAGGCTATGTAAAGATGAAATTACAGACAAATCTTCAAATTCATACTGGAAAGATGAGTCGCAAAATTCAGATGCTTCCGTTGCTGTAATATCTAATTTGAATATATCCCCAGCAAGAACCCACCCAGCAAGCCAGCTGCTCATCAGGTCTCTATCATTGATAAATTCGCATTCCTCTTCAGCATCTTCATCTATATATAGGCACTCCTCATATAAATAAGGCATGTCAAAATCTAAACAATCCATTTGGTAGTCATGAAAAAGCAAGGCAAATTTCATGGAGCTATTCAGATTAACCCACCAGTCCCAGCCTTTGTCAGAGACCCCAAGAGCCTCTTCGATGCTATTTAAAGAAAATTTTGCTAAAGCGTCTTGAAGGTCTTTAAAACCTGCTTTTTTAACCTCCGAATTTAGGCGTTCTTGCAAATCATTATCAAGCTCGCCTTCATACTCATGCAGCGTTTCACCAAGAGCAAATGGCATGCCAAGTTCATACCAACGACGGTATTTGTAATAATCATCTACATCATCATCAGTTGACTGGGGCACCTCCTCCGACTCTACCGGCTTCTTAGACCCTATTTGATAGTCATTATTAATAAAATTAATTATTCTATGGCCAAAGTATCGAGTATCCCAACGATCTTCATAAGCGAAACCCAAAACGTTTGAAAACTTACGCAAAGCATCAAGAGTGCTTACAGGGCGAATTTCAATAGTGCCACTTTCCAACTGTTCAATGTAGTATTTAATGTCACGAATGGTGATGGTGGCTAAATTTTTTGATGAATTTGAATTTTCCCGACTGTTGTCATTAATAAGATCAATCAACTTACGACCCAAAGTTCGAGTACCCCAACCATCTTCATAAGTAAAACCCAAAACGTTTGAAAACTTACGCAAAGCATCACGGTTGCTTACGGGACGGATTTTAATAGCACCGCTCTCGAACTGTTCAATGTAGTATTTGATGTCGTGAATGGTAATTGTTGCTGATTTTTTTACCTGTTTAGTCATGGTTAAACTCCAATACATTAAATAAAAATAAAATAGACGAATCCATCTGAAAAAGATGGGCTAGAAACCTTCTTTTCTTTTAGCTACTCTCCCTTAAGTCAAAAATAATCATCTTTTGTTTAACGGAACAAAAAATAAGCCAGCGCGGCAAGCACAAGCAAGGCCAAAAGCCAAACCCAGACCGGCAGACCCTTTTTGGGCTGCTCTTGGTACTGGTAGTCAATTTTAAAACCGGTTGGGGCTTTTACCGTCTTGTCCACCCGACCAAAAATCTGATACTGTACCATGTGTTTTTGAAAAATCGCCAAACTATTAGCGGTCCACATTTTATTAAAAGCAAGTTTTTGACCATTTTTTAAGGTGAGCCATTCACCCTCTTTGGTAAATGCTGCTCCGTCCTCTACAAACCAAGTATTGCCACTAGCAATGCCTGCCTCGATTTCTTCAATAGTAAAAAATAACTGACCTACACCCGCATCTGGACAGACTGCCTGTTTGGAAAATCCATTTTTTAGCTGGTCTATAGTCACACTGGGAAACATAGCCAAATAAGCATTCATCATGCCCAGCGCTGTGCGATTTTGGCTTTTGCCATGAACATCGGCTCGGGTAATTTTTGCCATATACATTCCTTGATTTAGTCACAGAGACGGCTTTAGCACTTACACAAACCCATCTAAGTGCTAAAAGGTAATGCCATATAATTTATTTTGCAAATAAATATTTAATATATCCTAAATTAGGATATACCATAATGGGATTATCCTAATTTAGGATAATAATGTCAAGTCTTTTACAAGGACTTAACATGAAGACCATTTACAACCCTAGTTACCAAAGTCTAATCGAGTATCTAATTGAACTTAGAAAACAACAGGGTTTAACTCAAGCCAATCTGGCGCAAAAATTGGACAAACCTCAATCTTACGTCGCTAAAATTGAAGGTTGTGAACGTAAATTAGACGTTTTAGAATTCGTAGAAATTTGTCAAGCCTTGCAAGTAAAGGCTAGCCAAGTTTTGGCTAGTATCGAGCGATAAGTAGTAGCAAATCCTATTAACATCCCCTTCCCCTTTTCCCCATTTTCCTTTACAATCCCCATTTTTCTCTACCCTTTTAAAAATGCTCACACATCCCATTGCTACCCCGCACACTCCAAGCCAGCTTGTCGCACTCATCGCCACGTACTACCCTGACTGGCAGGTGTGTTTTTTGCACAACGCTCATCGCCCCGTCATTGGCATTTGCCCTGCTGTTTCGTGGACCGCTGTCTTTACAAACGGCTTATCCATTCACAAAAAAACTCGCCAAAACGACAACCGCACCTATCCTGCCACCTACACCGCTTGGCAAAACGAGCTTATCGCCTACTGCCAAGCCCACACCCCAAGCCCCACACACCACAGCGAATATACGCACGGCTTAATGGGCTTTATCGGTTATGACCTATCAGCTCATGAATTAAATCCTAACATCGCTATCAAGCCCAACCAGCCTTGTGCTTATTTTGGGCATTATGATATTTATATTAAGCCGTGCGAGCATGGATTTGACTTGATTGGCATAAATGCCAATAAAGAGATTTTTGATGAAATAAAGAATAGTTTAACTGATTTATTAAATCAACAATTACCAAAACCAATACCTGCCCAATTTATCTCATCATGGCAAAAATCGGATTATAATCACGCCTTTAACCAAACCCAAGAATATATCAAGGCAGGCGATACTTATCAAATTAACCTGACCCAAAAATGGCAAGCAGATTTGGGTAATTTGGCCAGTTATTTGCCCCATTTGCAAGATAAAATCAATGCCCCATTTGCAGGGTTTTTAAAATTAGGTGAATTTGAAATTTTATCGGTATCGCCTGAATTATTTTTTGAATTTCATAAAATAGAAAATAATATTCGTATCATCACAAAACCCATAAAAGGCACACGCCCACGCCATGATGATATTGATATAGACAATGAATTAAAAAATGAACTCAAAAACAGCGAAAAAGACATTAGCGAAAATTTAATGATTGTGGATTTACTTCGTAATGACTTAGGCAAATACGCCCATATCGGCACGGTAAAAACTCCCAAACGCTTTGCCATTGAAAGTTTTAAAAACGTACATCATATGGTTAGCACCATTACCGCCCAATTAAAGGACGTACATAGCCTAGAAGTCTTGTTTGGCAGTTTGCCCGCAGGGTCAATCACAGGCACACCAAAAAAACGGGCGTGCGAGATTATCCATGAATTAGAAATCTCCCCCCGTGGGGCGTATTGCGGAACCATGGGCTATATGAATTTTGACGGTACGGGTAATTGGAATGTACTCATTCGCACGTTGCAAAAATGGCAAAAAACAGAACTTTGGGCAGGAGGCGGTATTACCATAAAATCGGATATGGAGAGTGAATATCAAGAATGTTTGGATAAAGTGGGGAATATTATTCAAATGATGTCAAATTAAACCAAAAAAATCCGCCCAGAATGGACGGATTTTTTATTGACGTTATATTGCTTGGGTGCGCTCGATGAGCCAAGTTTTGGCGTCGCCATCAACACGATCAATCAGCGCATCGTGTACTTTTTTGTGATAATCATTGAGCCAGTTTTTTTCTTCGGTGGTCAATAATTCTGGCAATAGCAGACGAGTGTCAAATGGACACAAAGTCAAATCTTCAAACTTAGCAAATTCGCCAAACTCGGTGCTGTGCGCAGGCACGGTCGCCACCAGATTCTCAAGGCGAACGCCCCACTTGCCTTCACGGTATAGCCCCGGTTCGTTACTGGTGATCATGCCTAATTGCATGGTTCGCTCTGTCGATGTTGGCGCATTACGCGAGATGACCTGCGGACCTTCGTGGACATTTAGAAAATAACCCACACCATGCCCTGTGCCATGTCCATAATCTAGACCCAGCTGCCACAGCTGATTACGCGCCAAGACATCCAGCTGAGATGATGGAATACCCACAGGATAGACTGCGGCTGCTAATGCGATGTGCGCCTTTAGGACATAAGTGACATCGCGCTTCTCATCATCGCTGATGTCGCCAATGCCCACCATACGTGTGATGTCGGTGGTGCCATTGTAATACTGCGCCCCAGAATCGATCAGCAACAGCCCCGAACCTACAATCTGAGCGTGGTTATCTTTAATGGCCTTATAATGCACAATCGCCCCATTGCCCTTAAAGCCTGCAATGGTGTCAAAGCTTGCCGAAACGTGGTTTGGCTGCTCGCTGCGTGCATCGTTCAGCATGGTGTTAATATCCAGCTCGGTAATCGCATCGCCTGCTGCCACACGCTGCTCAAGGCGACTAAAGAAATGACACAACGCTGCACCATCTTGACGCATCGCTTCTTGCACGTGGTTTAGCTCGATGTCCGATTTTATTGCCTTTAACACCGTACTTGGGTTCATCGCGCGCACGATAGTTACACTGCCCGGCACTTGCTTGATGGTGCTGATGGCAACTTTAGCAGGGTCGATTAACAGCATGCCTGTTATGTCTGCCAAGGCTGTCGTAACAGCGGAATAATCCGCCGTGGCGATGCCTGCATTCTGTAGGGCAATCTTGGCATCGTCATTTAATTTTTGTTCATCGACAAACAGTACCGCGCTGTCTTTACCAACCAATAAATGCGACAAAAACACGGGGTTAAATGACACGTCGCTACCACGCAAATCAGTCAGCCAAGCAATATCATCAAGGCTGGAAATCAGATGAAAATCCGCGCCAAGCTCATTCATTTTGGTGCGTACTTTGGCAAGCTTGTCGGCTGATGTACCGTCCAAAAATTCACTTGGATGCGGATAGATGGCCTTAGTTGGTAGGCTTGGACGATCATCCCAAACTTCCGCCAACAAATCAAGGTGCGTGACCAGCTCAATACCCTTATCTGCAAAAGTTTGGCTTAAGCTATCAAATTCTGCCACCGACAACACAGCACCATCAATGGCAACCTTGGCACCATTTGGTAAATTGCCCACCAAAAACTTACCAAAGGTTGGACGCCCCTGTTCCATCTTTTGAAGTTCGATGCCTGTATCAGCAAGCTGCATCGGTGCCTGCACCCAATAGCGACTGTCCGTCCACACGCCTGCAAAATCTTGTGTGATCGCCAGTGTACCCACCGAACCTGAGAAACCTGACAGCCATTTTCGGCCTTGCCAGTACTTGGGCAGATACTCAGACATATGTGGATCTGCCGACGGCACAACGATGGCATCGATGCCGTTTTTTTGCATGAGTGCGCGAAGCTTTGTGATGCGTTCGCGACGAATTTGGGCTGATACTGCCATAGATACTCCTGATTACTCTCATTAGATTGAATGCTGAAATTCTATCATAATCCGTTATTTTTTACACGATTGCGATTTTAATGACCAAGCATCGTCATCGATTTATCAAAAAATCGTGGTACAATTCACCCCTTCCAAAAAAACTTATCAGCAGCCACAGTCATGCTTACCACCACCCAGATCGACCGCTTACGCACTTATCGAGTGATGCTTCTTGCCTTTGCAGCATTCATTTTTAATACGACAGAATACATTCCCATCGCCCTACTCTCAGACATCGGCACAAGCTTTAGCATGCCTGTCGATAAAGTAGGCATCATGATGACCGTCTATGCCTGGATCGTCGCACTCGTCTCACTGCCACTCATGCTTGCGACCGCCAAAATGGAGCGAAAGCGATTGCTAGTTGGCGTCTTCACACTGTTCGTGGCAAGTCATATTTTATCGGCGGTGGCGACTGGCTTTGGCGTTTTGCTCATTGCGCGTACAGGCGTGGCCTTAGCTCATGCGATCTTTTGGTCGATTACCGCAAGCCTCGTCGTGCGTCTTGCTGCCAAGGACAAACGCACCAAAGCATTAGGTCTGCTTGCCACAGGTTCGGCACTTGCTGCCGTGCTGGGCTTGCCGATCGGGCGATTGGTGGGTCAGTATCTAGGCTGGCGAGCAAGCTTTGCACTCATTGGTGTATTGGCATTGATTTGCCTTGTGATCTTGTGGAAAATCCTGCCAAATCTACCCAGTCGTAATGTCGGCAACATCAAAAGCCTGCCCGACATCCTAAAAAACACACCGCTATTATTGGTGTATCTGATGATAATACTCATCGTGACCGCGCATTTTACTGCTTATAGCTATATTGAGCCATTCATGTTAAACGTGGTGAATTTCTCGGCGAACTTTGCAACTTGGATATTGCTAATGTTTGGTCTTGCGGGCATTGTGGCAAGCATACTCTTTGGTCGTTATTATGAACGTATGGAAAGATCGTTTTTATGGCTTGCCATGATGGCGATCACCTTGGGACTTAGCACATTATTCTTGTTTTCTGACATATCGGTGCTTTGGGTTATTAATGCCTTCTTGTGGGGCATTGGTGCGACCACCATCAGTCTGGTGCTACAGATACAGGTGCTGCGCCTCGCGCCAAAAGCCACAGACGTTGCCATGAGTCTATTCTCAGGGATATTTAATATCGGCATTGGCGGTGGTGCTTTGCTTGGAGGCATTGTCATCGCACAGATGAGCTTGATTCACATTGGACACGTTGGCGCGGCAGTCGCACTTCTTGCGATGCTGGCTGCATGGGCGTACACACGACGCTTGGCATAACATCCAAAATAAAACCCTTAGCAGTTGCAAGGGTTTTATAATGACATCTGAATTTATTCAGTTTTCGCTGATTCTTTATCTTCAGCTGATTGGGGTGCAGGCGCGGCATTGGTTGTGTCGCTCGGTGCAGATGGTGCAGCAGGTGTCTCAGCAGTCGCGGTTGCTTGAGTTGGCGCTTGCGTGTTTTCTGGTGTTTGGTCTAGCTTGTCTTGAGCTTCAGCCACTGCAGCATCGCTGGCTTGCGTTGCTGGTGCTTCAGCAGAGTCTATGCTAGCTTCTGCAGCAGCTTCTTCAGCTGTTGGTGCTTTTGGCTGATGCTCGCCTGCTGGACGTAACCAAGCAAAAATACCGATCGCCGCAATCATTACAAGTAAAAGAACAATACCAACCAATGCTGTTAGCGTCTCTTTGGTTGGGTTATTATTTGATGCATCATGTGCCATAAATCACCTGTCATTAAGATGGGTTAATTGTAAATACAAAATGAGATAAATTTACCCTATTATATACCAAATTTTGCGATTTTGTACAATTCCTTTGGTCGATTAAGGAATTATTACACAAAATTTGGGTAAAATTCATCAATTTTTAATCACGAACGCCCTTGCCAGTGTAGTATTTTTGGGTTCTGCTGGTTTTTGATTTGCCGTATTTTGCCACGAAACTCAGCAAAATCAGCAGCGCGCTCAACACCAAAATCGGATAGCTGCCGAATCTTACAAATGGCGTCACGCCCGACATCGATTCAACTTGACCGCGTAATACCGTACGCTCGAACTGTGGTGCTTGATTGACGATTTGACCTTTTTGGTTAATGATGGCGGTCACACCTGTGTTCGTCGCACGCACAAAATAACGCCCCGTCTCAAGGCTTCGCATCTGAACCATCTGCAGATGCTGCCAAGGACCTGCGGAACTGCCGAACCACGCATCATTAGAGATCGTCATGAGAAAATCGGTATTCTTAGCATTATGACGGGTGGTCTCAGGATACGCCACCTCGTAGCAGATGGCAGCACCAACGTTTTGCCCTTTGATGGTAAATGGTGCTTGATTGCTTGAACCACGACTGATGCTCATCGCACCCTGCATGTTCGCCAAATCAGGCAGCAAGTTAAACAACCCTTCGAACGGCACATATTCACCAAATGGTACAAGACGCTGCTTCTTATAAAGTGCTTGTGTCTCGCCAAGCACCGCCACACTGTTATAAATTGGTGGGTAGGCGTGGCGATTCTCATCGTAATTCTTAAGGTCGCGATAGATAAGTCCTGTCACCCAAGTTGAGTCGTTGTTACGAGCGCGATTAATCATGCCTGCGATGAATGGCTCGGCTTCATCATGGAACATCGGGATCGCAGCTTCTGGCCAGATGACAACATCCCGCCCCCATTCACTCTTAGACAGATCTTCATAGATCTCAAGTGTGCGCACACGGTATTCAGTAAGCCACTTCATGTCTTGTGGGATATTACCCTGCACCAAAGAGACAGACAGCTTCTCACCCGATGGTTTCACCCACTCCACAAGGCTCAACCCAAAAGAAACAGCCAAAGTCAGCGCGCTTAGCCCGATAAAGGCAGATTTATGGCGGAACAGCTCAACCACCGATGCGGCAAACAGCACCGCCACGAAACTTATGCCAAACACCCCCAAGACTGGCGCAAGTCCGTTCATCCAAGTCTGTTCAGTGAATGCATAGCCTACAAACAACCAAGGAAATCCTGACAGTAGCCAAGTTTTTAGCCATTCTTGAATCACCCAGAACGAGGCAAATGCCAATGGCTGACGACCCAAAAAACGCACAAAGCCCCATGCAAAAAACGCATGAAAAAGCCCCATGATAATCGCCATCACACCAATCATCACATAGGCAAGCCATGAAGGTATCGCGCCATATTCATGTATTGAATTATAAAGCCAAAAAGCACCAATCACCCACGTACCAAACCCATACACCCAGCCAATCCAAAAGCCGCGTCGACCGCTATCTTCACCCACAAGTAGCGCATACAGTGCCATCACTGAGAACAGTGCCAAAGGCCACAGATAATAAGGCGCTAACGCAAAGCTAAACCCAAGACCAGCGACGAGCGCGATGATGAGCTTGATGCCTATGGGCAGACGAATGCTCTTGGCATTACTACAAGTATTGGTTGGGATGTTGGGATGATAAATAGGTTTGGTGGTCATGGCGTGATTAAATATAGCTAAATTAACCCATTATTTTAGCAGAATTTGAAAGATTTAGCGACGAATTACAACAAAGAACCAATAAGACCTAAGCCTTATTGGTATATTCACTCAATCCAATCTTTTAGATTGTACTATTTGGGTTTAGCGTCATCTCAAGCAGCCGAATGTAACGCCCTTCGACATCTACAATGACAATCTGCCAATCATTAATCCGCACCGTCTCGCCCTCTAGATGGCTTACCGAGCCCAGTGCCTGCATGACCAATCCGCCCATGGTATCGACATCTGCATCATCGAAATTCGACCCCAGAATGTCATTAAAATCACTGATCAATGTCGATGCCTGCACGAGCCAGACGCCATCTTTGGTGGGATGTGGTACGATGTTATTAATATCGCTGTCTTCATCGATGTCATCATGCTCATCAACGATGTCGCCCACGATCTCCTCTAGCAGATCCTCCATCGTGACGATGCCAGAGACCGACCCAAATTCATCGAGCACCACCGCCATGTGCACTTGCGCCTTTTGTAGTAGGCGAAGCAGTGTGTCAGAGCGTGCGGTTTCGTTAATGTATAGCGGCTTTCTGACGATGTCTTTTAAGAAAAATGGGTGATCAATGCCTTCAGCGCGACTCGCCAAAATCGGAATCAAATCTTTGGCAAGTAAAATACCCAAAATCGCATTATCATCATGACTGTCAAACACAGGATAACGAGAATGCTCAGTCTCAAGCAATACCGCCAAAATGTCTGAGATGTCAGCATCACTACTGATGGCAGCAAGCTGTGGGCGCGGCGTCATGATCTCACGCACTTGGGTGGCAGGTAGATCCAGCACACCTTCTAACATATCGACCGTATCCGGCTCTAGGAATTGGCGCGAATCTTGAACCAATTTTAACAAATCATCGCGAGTTTCAGGGGCGGCGGACAGCCAACGTTTTAAGCCGCGCGTCCAACCACCCGAATGACTGTCGTCTGACATAAGAAGACTTCAACCTCTATTGTGGGAAATTTTTGGTTAATTTAACGGATTTGACAGGATTATTCAAGCGCTATTTGGTTACTGCTGATATGCTCAAAGTGGTGGATTTTTGATTGCTACGCCTCCACGCCACCAAGAAACACAACAAACCATCAAAACATCTGAACAGGCTTATAAGTCGCTAAATCTTCACCCATCTGATGGTGCGCTCTTCTATCTCGTCATCGTCAAAATCAAGCTCAGAATAACAGCGGCCACGCACGCCGAATTTATCCATCGCCTGCTCATGTCGCGCCTGCCCTGAGATCAGATAGTGCCAATGTGGCAAGCCCTGCCCCAGATGCAGTCGCTTATAAGCGCAGTGCCTTGGCAGCCACATCATGCCAGACACCATCTCATACGTAAGGCGAATGCAATCAGGCACATAAGACTTACGATTGGCATAATCAGCACAATGCCCCGTCGAACAGTCCAAGAGACAACATGCCACGTCAGTATATTCGGTAAATCTTGGATCGTCATCGTCCAAGAACTTCACCAAACAGCACACCCCACACCCATCACAAAGCGCCTCCCACTCGCTGTCATTGAGCTCACTTAGTGGGTATTTTTCCCAGAAACGCTCTCGCAATTGGCTTGGTTGTTGTGCTGATTCTCTCATTATGTTAGCTTATTAAAATTTCGATCATTGTAACAAAAAAGCACCATAAATTTAAGCCCAAACCCCATTGTCAAAGCCCAAAAATCCTGCTAGTCTAACGATAGTGATAGTTTTTTAATGATTTTAATTAACAAGGAGTGTCCTATGACCACCCAGACCCTAACCACCATCACCGCTGATGGCACTCGCCTATTAAGCCACGTCTGTCTGCCTAACACCGCGCCTGCTCGAGGTATCATCGTCGCACCTGAATGGTGGGGCGCAGAAGATACCCATCCAACAACTGTCGCAAAAGACCTCGCCAAGGCAGGCTTTGCCGCGGTTGTCTTGGATGTTTATGGGGAAGGCAAGCTAACCACCGATGCTGCACAAGCCAATGAATGGATGAGCGCCGTTCTTAATAACCCGAGCGAACTCATGGACAGATGTCGCCGCATTTATGAAGATTTTATCGCGTTAGATGAAGTGGATGGCGCACGCATTGGCGCGGTGGGCTATTGCTTTGGGGGTAAGCTTGCCCTTGATATGGCACGCACAGGCATCCCATTAAAAGCCGTCGCCACTTTCCACGGCAACCCAACACCCATCCAGCCTGCTGATGCGTCTTTTGGGGCAAAGGTGCTGGTGGCACATGGCGGTGCTGACAGCATGATTCCCATGAGCGCCATCGATGGCTTAAAAACCGAACTTGATCGCGCCAATGTTGACTATCAGATCGATGTCTATGACGACGCCAAGCACGGCTTTACCAATCCATTGGCGGACAAGCGAGCAGCCAATAACGGCATCGATCTAGGCTATAACGAACATGCCGCCAAAGCCAGCTGGGATAAGATGCTGTCATTCATGAATGAATATGTATAACCTCTAACTAAAAAGCTTGTCGCAACGACAAGCTTTTTAGTTTATACAGCTAATCAATATCTTAGCATCCGATCACCTCCGAACTGGTGCATTTTCCAGAATCTGCGTGAGCAGCTGCCAGTATGTCGCTACGCTGTCAACATGCACCATCTCCTGGGGTGAGTGGGCATTTTTGATGGTGGGGCCGATGGATACGATGTCCATGTCTGGGTGACTTTGTTTGATCAGACCGCACTCAAGCCCTGCATGAATCACCTTGATCTGTGGTTCATGTCCAAGTATCTGCGCATAGAGCCGAGCGGTCAGCGGCGTGATGAATGACTGATCATCAGGATTCCATCCCACATAACCCCCTGTAAATTCAGCTGCTGCCCCCATAAGGCTCGCCAGATTATCCAAACTCGTGCAGACCGCCGCCTTACCCGATTCAACCAATGAGCGAATCAGCAGATTGGCAGATAGCCCTTGCTCATCAATGCTCGCCACCCCAAATGATAGTGAAGTCTCAACCGTATCCTCTGCTAAGTCAGACTGACGCACCACGCCACTCGGTAGCACATTTAACAGACGGATTGCCTTGGCGGTATCTTCATAAGTTAAAGCAGTTCCTGCATGATCTGCGTCAGCCACCTGACACATCACATCAGGTTCTGCTCGCATCACCTCGTTACGCACCACATCAAATGACGCCTGCAACGCTGCTACAAGCTCATTACGACGATCAGATGAGAATGCCAGATTGACGCTCGCCTCTCTAGGGATGGCGTTTCTTAATGTGCCACCTGTCAGCGTTTGGATGGCAAAATCACCATAAAACTTCGGCAACACTTCTGCCAAAACACGCGCCATCATCTTAATGGCATTGCCGCGATTCTTATGAATATCTAGCCCAGAATGACCGCCTTTTAGGCCTTTGATGGTAAAGCTAAGCGCATCACTAAAGCTGTGATTCGTCTGAGATAGTGGCAGATGAATATTCGACTCAATCCCGCCAGCACAGCCGATATATATCTCACCAATCTCCTCGGTGTCGGTATTTACCATCAGCTTCGACTGTAGCTCGCCTGCCTGCAGTCCGAACACACCCACCATTCCCGTCTCCTCGGTCATGGTCAAGAGCACTTCTATTTGTGGGTGTGCCAGATCGTCAGACTCTAGCGCCGCAAGGCAGCTTGCCATGCCAATGCCATTATCCGCGCCAAGCGTCGTGCCTGTCGCCATCAGCCAATCTTCATCATCAGGGTTGACTCTTAGCAGGATTGGATCAGTGCTAAAATCATGCGGCGTATCGGCATTCGCCTGAGGCACCATGTCAAGGTGTGCTTGTAGTGCGATAGATTCACGATCCTCCATGCCTTTGGTGGCAGGCTTAACGATGATGACATTACCCACATCATCACGGCGCACGGAAAGCCCTCGCGATTTCGCCCAGTCAACGATATGGTTTGCGATCGCCTCTTCATGGTAGCTTGGATGTGGGATTGCGCAGATCTTGGCGAACCATTGCCATAGCAGGCGCGGTTCTAGATTCTCAACCACAGATAGGTTCGTTTGATAGGCAGTATTATTAAGCATGGATTCTCCCATTGGGTCATAATTTAGCTAATTTTAGCACATTCTGCTGCAGTTTACACATTTCATCAATTCATCATGGTTTTATGATAGAATCTATGTAAATCCTTAAAAAATGACCGTCATGAAACCAACACCAAACACCCCAAAGATCATATTTTTTGACATTGATGACACCCTATACATCAAGTACGACAACTACATCCCAGACAGCACAAAAGCCGCGCTAAAAGCACTCAAAGACCAAGGCATCATCGTCGCCATCGCCACAGGTCGCGGCATGTGCGTGTTCCCACCTTGCATTAATGATTTGATTGATGAGGTTGGCATTGATTTATTTGTTACCATCAATGGACAATATAATGAGTTTAGGGGCGAATTATTGACCCATTTCCCATTAAATTCACGACAAATCCAAGACACCACCCATTACCTAAAAACCAATCAAATCGCCCACGGCTACATGACCAAGGATGAAGTCGTCGCCTTCGATGAGAACCAGTACATGAAGAATGCACTGCAATCATTGCACATCCCCTACCGTGTCGCTGACAACTTTGATTTTGCGACGCCCATTTATCAGATTTTGGCATTTTATGAAAATAACGAAAACGCCAGTACCCCCTTACAAGATGGGCTAAACGATGACCTAAAAACCGTTCGCTGGCACATCTGTGGGGTGGATATTCTTGACAAACACGGCTCAAAGGCGCGCGGAATACAGGCGGTGCTGGATGCATTGGGATTAGACATGGCGGATGCATGGGCATTCGGCGATGGTCTAAATGACATCGAGATGCTCTCATCGGTCGGCTTTGGCGTGGCGATGGGTAATGCTCACGATGATTTAAAGGCGGTGGCAGATTTTGTGTGTCCTAGCCATAAGGACGATGGGATATTCAGGGGCTTGCAGGCGTTGGGGGTACTCTAACATCAATGGCAAGGATTGCTCCTTGTCATTTTGTTCGTTATGGAACTCGTTTGCCTGTTTTATCAATATAAAACTGTTCGCCATCTTTTGCCACTTTGGCAAGCCCTGTATCAAAAGACTCAACATAGTCATAAATAGGCTTAATGACTTGCTGATTCTGTATGTTGACAAAACCATATTTATTGCCAATCTTAACTTCAAGCATATCCTCTGAAATATATCCAATATAATCATAAATCAAAGGCACAATTACCTTTCCTGTATTGATGTCAATCAGTCCTTTTTTGCCATTATCGGCAATCAAAAATCTCTCATAATCACTACCATCATAAACATTGCCAAATTTCTTTAACTCATGATATGTGGCAGGCGTAATGACCTGACCTGTCTTATCCATAAGACCACACCTTAATCCCACAGGCAAAGCTTCACAAAAAATCGCTCTATCATCATTAACGGCATTGATGATGGGATAATGTGTTGTTTTAATAATTGCTCCCTTGTCATCAATCATCACTCTGTTACGAGCAGTAGCAATCATCATGCCTGACTTTTTGACTTCTAAATAATCATATATGGTTGGCAATATCGTCTTTCCCTGAAAATCTAGCAGACCATATAAATCCTTTTCTTGTACCATAATGCCATTATGCACTACTTGTATCATTTCATAGCGTGGTGTCGCAATCATCTCTCCTTTATCACTAAATAAACCCATAGAATAACCATTATTTTTCTTTGATACCACAGTAATATAGGACGCAGGTTTATCAATATCATCGTTTGGTATGGCTATGCTATCATATTGAGCAGGAATGATGATATGACCATTTTTATCTTTAATACCATATTTGCCTGAACTTTCATCAAAAAATTGGACACAAATCGTCTCGTTCAACAAACATTCATTATCCACATCTAGCACAGCACAATCACTAGGACAAGCATACGCATTCATTGCCAATAAGGATGATATAAGTAATAACTTTTTCATCACAATTTCCTTAAAAATCAAAAAAAAGACAAGCCATATTACAACTTGTCTTTTATAAAAAAATCATCTCATCGTTACAAACTCTTCAGAGCCTGTTGGGTGAATGGCAACGGTGTTATCAAAATCACGTTTGGTCGCCCCCATTTTTATGGCGACAGCAAAGCCTTGAATCATCTCGTCCACGCCAAAGCCTACACCATGCAAGCCCACCACTTTTTCATCATCGCCTACGCACACCAATTTCATGCGACACGGCTCACGATGAGCGGTAATGGCAGAGTACATGGGCGTGAAGTTGGATTTATAGACCTTGACCTTGTCCGCCCCAAATTCATCAATGGCGTCTTTTTCGCTCATGCCGACCGTACCAATGGGCGGATGGCTAAACACGACCGTGGCGACACTGCTATAATCTAGGTGTTCATCGGGCTTATTGTTAAACAGGCGTTCGGACAGTCTGCGACCGCTCGCCACCGCCACAGGGGTCAGCTCAATGCCGTTTTCGATGATGTCGCCTACCGCATAAATGCCGTCCACCGTGGTGTTTTGGAATTTATCCACGATGATTTGCCCCTTTTCGTTGGTTGCCACGCCTGTTTTGTGCAAGTCAATGGCATCAGTCGCTGGCACACGCCCTGTCGCCCAAATCAGGCAGTCCACATTTAGGGTTTCGCCATTGTCAAAATACACCGTCAGACCGTCATTTTTCTCAATTTTAACAGGATTTACGCCCGTATGGAACGTAACACCGTCTTTGACCATGACATCCTGCAAAACTTCTACAATATCTTTATCAAAACTCTTTAAAATACCGCTACGCACACACAAATGCGTATCCACGCCCAAGGCATTCATCACGCCTGCAATCTCAGCGCCAATGTAGCCACCGCCAACAATCGCCACCGATTTTGGTAGTTCGGTCAAATCAAAAAAACCGTCCGAGTCAATGCCATACTCCGCCCCCTGTATGTTTGGACGGTGTGGGCGACCGCCTGTGGCAATCAAAATATGGTCGGCGGTAATGGTCTCGGTCTCGCCATTGTCATGGCTGACTTCTACCGAATTTTTATCCAAAAATTTGGCAAAGCCGTTGATGAGCGTTACGCCATTTTTTTCAAAGGTGTTTTTATAAGATTGATGAATGCGGTTAATATAAGCGGTGCGGTTTTCAACGAGTTTGGCAAAATCAAAGTTTTTGACATCAAGCTCAAAACCATAATCAGGGGCGTAGTTGTGAATGGCGGTTGCCATGTTCGCTCCGTACCACAACACTTTTTTTGGCACACAGCCCACGTTAACGCACGTTCCGCCAACGTGTTTTGCTTCAATCACGGCAACTTTTTTACCGTACATACTGGCACGGTTAGCAGAAGCGATACCACCACTGCCACCACCGATGGTAATATAATCAAAATGTCTGGTCATGGTTATTTTCCTATCTATTTAGAAATTTGATTTATTATATCACAAAAAACCAAATCGCCCATGTCTAGACGATTTGGTTTTTTTAAACACTTAGATTTGATAAATGCGCAAATTAGAATAGCACGCGCACACGGATGGTCTCAGGCACAGCGCGCAGACGCTCCATCGCTTTGGCAGAATCGTTGTCATCAACGTCCATCACCAGATAGCCCACATCGCCACGAGTCATCAAAGACTGTGCAGCGATGTTAATGCCTGCATCAGCAAATGATGCGTTGATTTGCGATAATACGCCTGGCACGTTGCGGTGAATATGTAGCAGACGGTGTGTGCCTGCGGTGAACGGGATAGACACGTTCGGGAAATTAACCGCGCTGGTGGTGTCGCCTTGGTCAGAATATTTAACGAATTTCTCAGCAACTTCCAGACCAATGTTCGCTTGAGCTTCTTGAGTTGAGCCACCAACGTGAGGCGTTAGGATGACGTTGTCAAATTCACGAAGTGGTGATACGAACTCTTCATCAGCAGATTTTGGCTCTTTTGGGAACACGTCAATCGCCGCACCCAAGATTTTACCGCTCTTAAGCGCATCTGCCAATGCATCGATGTCCACACAGCCGCCACGAGCTGCGTTGATGAAGAACGCGCCGTCTTTCATTTTGTCAAATTCAGTCTTAGTCATCATGTTGCGCGTGCTTGGTAGGTCAGGCACGTGTAGCGTTACCACATCTGCTTTAGCAAATAGTTCATCCAAGCCACCTACCTGCACTGCGTTACCTAAAGGAAGCTTGGTAACAGCGTCATGATAGATGACATTCATGCCCAAGCTCTCAGCAAGTACTGACAATTGTGAACCGATAGAGCCATAGCCAACGATACCCATGGTCTTGCCACGCACTTCATGGCTGTCTTTGGCAGACTTGTTCCAGCCGCCACGGTGCACAACAGCGTTCTTCTCTGGCACTCCGCGCATCAGCATGATGGTCTCAGCCAACACCAACTCTGCCACCGAACGGGTGTTTGAATATGGTGCGTTAAATACAGGAATGCCTAATTCAAGCGCAGCATCTAGATCAACTTGATTCGTGCCGATGCAGTAGCAGCCAATGGCGATAAGTTTTTCGGCAGCTTGTAGTACTTTGCGAGTTAATTGGGTGCGCGAACGAATGCCCACGAAATGTGCGTCTTTGATTTTTTCGATCAGTTCAGCTTCATCAAGGGCTGATTTGATGTATTCGATATTAGTATAGCCTGCAGCGTTCAATGTTTTTAGAGCGTTATCATGTACGCCTTCCAACAACAAAAAGCGAATTTTGTCTTTTTGAAGAGATAAAGTCATGGAAAAATCCTTAAAGAAGTAGCAAAGCGAAAAGGCAGTTATACACCGAATGTCCAAATTTTGCAATGCGCAATCATCAAATAACAGGAAATTTTCTGATGTCATCTTGAAAATATCCCACGTTATGCAAATACCGACTAAAACGCCATTTGCAATATTCTATGAACAAAAAAGCCCATCGTTGGATGAGCTTTTTTGCTTAAATCATTCGCTATCTTGACCGAGTTCGTCAGCAAATGCCTTAGCAAAGCTGTCTTCGGTTGGTAGATTTTCGCTGCTTGTTAGCAGCTCATCATCAAGCGCGATGTCATCAGCTGATGCATTACTTTCAAGTGCACGCTCTGCCTTACGTTGGCGGTTTTGATGATAAGCCAGACCTGTACCTGCTGGGATCAGACGACCCACAACAACGTTCTCTTTAAGACCTGTCAAGTCATCAACTTTACCCATGGTTGCAGCAGCGGTCAAGACACGGGTCGTCTCTTGGAACGATGCCGCTGAGATAAAGCTTTCGGTGGCCAGTGACGCCTTAGTAATACCTAGAAGCTGACGCTCGAATTGCACTGGGAATTTATTATTCGCCACCAGCTCTTCGTTCAACGCACGGATCTTCGTGTATTCTGCTTGGTCGCCCTTAAAGTAGCTAGAATCACCACCGTCGGTAACTTCAACTTTGCGCAGCATTTGACGTACGATAACTTCAATGTGCTTGTCGTTGATCTTAACACCTTGTAAGCGATAAACTTCCTGAACTTCGTTCACGATGTAGTTTGCCAAAGCGGTTTCGCCTTTTAGGCGTAGGATGTCATGCGGGTTCTGCGGACCGTCGGACACCACCTCACCACGCTCTACCGTCTCACCTTCAAAAACGTTGATTTGACGCCATTTTGGAATCAGCTCTTCGTGAACATTGCCTTCTTCGTCGGTGATGATGAAGCGGTTTTTGCCTTTGGTTTCTTTACCGAATGATACCACACCGCTCATCTCTGCCATGATGGCATGATCTTTTGGACGGCGCGCTTCGAACAGATCAGCAACACGTGGCAGACCACCAGTAATATCCTTGGTACCCGAGGTGGCTTGTGGCACACGACCAAGTACAGAACCTGCGGTTACTGTCTCACCTTCAGACACGCGAATCACCGTCTCAGCAGGCAGGAAGTAAACCACTTCTTTACCCTCTGTGGTATCTAGAATAATAGCTGGACGCAAGTCTTTGGCGATACTTGGACGGTCTTTACTTGCCAAGATCTCAAATGAGCTCATGCCTGTGGTTTCGTCAACTTTTACAGTAGCCGTCATACCATCAGTGATGTCGCTAAAGCGAGCCGTACCTGCGAATTCTGTGATGATCGGATGAGTATGCGGATCCCATTTAGCGATCACATCACCTGCTGACACTTCTGCACCATCACGCACCAGTACGTTCGAGCCATAAGGCACCTTATAGCGCTCACGCTCACGGCCTTGGCTATCAGCAACGCCAATCTCAGCAGAACGAGATACGGTAACCAAGTGGCCATCGACATGCTCTACGGTCTTCATATTATGGAAGCGAACCGAACCGTTACTACCTACTGATACGCTGTTATCCACTGCTGCTGCCGATGCGGCACCACCCACGTGGAAGGTACGCATGGTAAGCTGGGTACCAGGCTCACCGATCGACTGTGCCGCCATGACACCTACAGACTCACCGATATTCACCAAGTGACCACGAGCCAAATCGCGGCCGTAACACTTAGCACACACACCATGGCTTGATTCACAGGTAATCACCGAACGTACATATACCTCATCAATCGCATTAGCGTCTAGCTTCTCAACCATGCGCTCATCGATCAATGTGCCTGCTGGTGCGGTCACTTCACCATCTAAGTTTACCACGTCTTTGGCGGTAACACGACCAAGTACACGATCACCCAAGCGTTCTACGATTTCACCACCGTCAATCACCGGAGTCATGCGCTGACCTGCATCCGTACCACAGTCGTCATGCGTAATCACTAAGTCCTGAGCTACGTCAACCAAACGACGAGTCAAGTAACCTGAGTTAGCGGTTTTCAAGGCGGTATCAGCAAGACCTTTACGCGCACCGTGCGTCGAGATAAAGTACTGCAGAACTGTCAGACCTTCACGGAAGTTCGCCTTAATTGGCGTCTCAATGATCGAGCCGTCTGGCTTTGCCATCAGACCACGCATACCTGCAAGCTGACGAATCTGGGTTGCGCTACCACGAGCACCAGAGTCTGCCATCATGTAGATTGAGTTGAATGATTTTTCTTTTTCAACTTCGCCATCTGCATTAACAACTTCATCAGTTGATAAGTTTTCCATCATCGCATTAGCGATTTTGTCAGAAGTACGAGACCAGATATCAACAACTTTGTTATAGCGCTCACCTGCAGTTACAAAGCCCTGCTCGAACTGTTGTTCAATCTCGCGTACTTCTGAGTCAGCGGCATCCATGATTTCTTTTTTGGTTGGTGGGATGACCATGTCTTCCATACCAATCGAGATGCCTGATAGAGTCGCTTGAGCGAAACCTAGATACATCAAATGGTCAGCGAATAGTACAGATTCTTTTACACCCAATTTACGATAGCAGGAGTTTAACAGCTTAGAGATGTTTTTCTTTGTCATCTCAGTGTTACACTCACTAAACGCCATACCTTCTGGCATGATGTTCCAGATCAACAGACGACCTGCAACGGTGTCTTTGATTTCGGTTTTGGTGGTTTTTTCACCTGTTTTTTCGTCTAAGATGGTCTCAGTAACACGCACTTTGATTTTGGCGTTTACAGACAAATCTTCAGAACCGATTGCACGCAAGGCTTCGTTCACGGTACTAAATACCATGTTCTCGCCTTTAGCATTTACATGGCTACGGCTGATGTAGTACAGACCCAAAACAACGTCCTGTGATGGTACGATGATCGGCTCACCATTGGCAGGTGACAAGATGTTATTGGTAGACATCATCAACGCACGCGCTTCAAGCTGAGCTTCTAGGGTTAATGGCACATGTACCGCCATCTGGTCACCGTCGAAGTCGGCGTTAAATGCCGCACACACCAATGGGTGTAGCTGAATCGCCTTACCTTCAATAAGCACAGGCTCGAAAGCTTGTAAGCCCAGACGGTGAAGTGTCGGTGCACGGTTTAGTAGTACTGGATGTTCGCGGATGACGCTAGCCAGCATGTCCCAAACTGCAGGCTCTTCACGCTCTACCATTTTTTTGGCAGCTTTGATGGTCTGAGCGATGTTATTCTGAAGCAGCTTAGCGTAAGTGAATGGCTTGAACAGCTCCAACGCCATTTTCTTTGGCAAACCGCACTGATGTAGGCGCAATGTCGGACCTACCACGATGACCGAACGGCCAGAGTAGTCAACACGTTTACCCAATAGGTTCTGGCGGAAACGACCTTGCTTACCTTTGATCATGTCAGCAAGCGATTTTAGTGGGCGCTTGTTAGAGCCAGTAATCGCACGGCCACGACGACCGTTGTCAAGCAATGCATCCACCGCTTCTTGAAGCATACGCTTTTCGTTACGAACGATGATGTCAGGCGCGTTCAATTCCAAAAGGCGTTTTAGACGGTTGTTACGGTTGATCACACGACGATATAGATCGTTTAGGTCAGACGTAGCAAAACGACCACCCTCAAGCGGTACCAGCGGACGTAGATCAGGGGGCAATACTGGCAATACAGTCATCACCATCCACTCTGGCTTGTTGCCAGAATCGCGGAAAGACTCTAGCAGCTGCAGGCGCTTAGACATCTTTTTAAGTTTGGTTTCAGAATTGGTTTGCGGAATTTCTGCACGCAATTCATCTATTTCGCCATCAACATCGATGTCTTTTAGTAGATCTTGAACCGCTTCAGCACCCATCTTAGCGATGAATTCATCACCATACTGCTCAAGTGCATTGAAGTACTCTTCATCATCAAGCAGCTGATACTTATCAAGACCAGTCATGCCAGGATCAGTTACGATGTAGCTTTCAAAATAAAGTACACGCTCAATGTCACGCAAAGTAATGTCAAGCAAGAGACCAATGCGGCTTGGTAGTGATTTTAGAAACCAGATGTGTGCCACAGGGCTAGCAAGCTCAATATGACCCATACGATCACGGCGAACTTTTGCCGCGGTTACTTCAACGCCACATTTTTCACAGATGATGCCTTGGAATTTACGGCGTTTGTATTTGCCACACAGACACTCAAAATCCTTCACAGGGCCGAAGATTTTGGCGCAAAACAGTCCATCACGCTCAGGCTTAAAAGTGCGGTAGTTGATGGTTTCAGGTTTTTTAACCTCACCATGCGACCAAGATTTGATGGTGTCAGGACTTGCCAAAGAGATTTGAATGCTGTCAAACTCTTTAATGCCGTTATCGGCAGGGCCTTTCATGATGTCTAATAAATCTTTCAAAAGGTTTCTCCGTTATATTCGTCAATTCGGTGCGCCCAAGCGTTATCGGAACGCTTGGGCAAATGCTATCGTCTGGGTTGACTTATTTTTTCTTTTCTTTTAAGTCAATGTTAATGCCCAGCGATCGAATCTCTTTGGTCAATACATTAAACGACTCTGGCATACCTGGGTTCATGTACTGTTCGCCATCAACGATGTTCTTGTACATGCGGGTACGACCTTCAACGTCATCTGACTTCACAGTGAGCATCTCTTGTAGCGTGTAAGTCGCACCGTATGCTTCAAGTGCCCAAACCTCCATCTCACCGAAACGCTGACCACCGAACTGAGCTTTACCACCAAGCGGCTGCTGAGTAACAAGACTGTACGAACCCGTTGAACGAGCGTGCATCTTATCATCAACCAAGTGGTTCAATTTCAGCATGTACATGTAACCTACAGTCACAGGACGGTCGAATTTCTTACCGGTACGTCCATCATACAGAGTCTGTTGTCCTGACTTATCAAGTCCTGCAAGCTCAAGCAATTCTTTGATTTGAGTTTCTTTGGCGCCATCAAAAACTGCTGTGCCCATCGGTACGCCTGCACGTAGATTCTCGGCCATTGCCATGATGTCTTCGTCAGACAAGCTGTCTAGATCAACTTGCTCGCCACCAACTTTGTTATAAATCTTATCTAAGAATTCACGAAGTTCGCCAACAGCTGCTTGAGCGCGCATCATCTCGTTGATCTTGTCACCAAGGCCGCGAGCTGCCATACCAAGGTGAGTCTCTAGAACCTGACCGATGTTCATACGTGATGGTACGCCCAGGGGGTTAAGTACGATATCAACAGGGTTGCCTTTCTCATCATATGGCATGTCTTCAACAGGCATGATACGCGATACAACACCCTTGTTACCGTGACGACCTGCCATCTTATCACCAGGCTGGATACGACGCTTAACTGCCAGATAAACTTTAACGATCTTTTGAACGCCATGCGCAAGATCATCACCCGCTGTTAGCTTGCGTTTTTTCTCAGCGAACTTATTGTCGATGTCTTTTTGCTTGTCGCTTAGGTATTCGGCGATTTGTGTCAAACGCTCAGACACCTCTTCTTCGGCAGGCTGGATGTCAAGCAGATTTTCAAGAGATAGATTCTCAAGATCAGCTACTGACAATACCGTGCCTGCCTTAAGGCCAGAACCACCACTGATGGTCTTACCTTCTAGTAGATGTACGATACGACCGCGAGCAGCCGCTTCGAAGATGTTTAGCTCTTCTTTTAGGTCTTTACGATAGTCATCAAGCATCGCTTTTTCGATGGCTTTGGCGCGGCTGTCTTTTTCTAGACCATCACGGGTAAAGACTTGTACATCAATGACTGTACCCTTAGTTGAAGATGGTACACGTAAAGACGTGTCTTTCACATCAGCAGCTTTCTCACCGAAGATAGCACGGAGCAGTTTTTCTTCTGGAGTTAATTGGCTCTCACCTTTTGGAGTAACTTTACCCACCAAGATATCGCCAGCATCTACTTCAGCACCAATATAAACAATACCTGCTTCGTCAAGGTTTGCAAGTGCTGCCTCACCAACGTTTGGAATATCACCAGTGATCTCTTCAGGGCCAAGCTTGGTATCACGAGCGACACAAGTTAGCTCTTGGATGTGAATGGTTGTGAAGCGATCTTCTTGAACCACACGCTCAGATAATAAGATCGAGTCTTCGAAATTATAACCATTCCAAGGCATGAACGCCACACGCATGTTCTGACCAAGTGCAAGCTCACCCAGATCTGTTGAAGGGCCATCTGCCAAAATATCACCACGAGCGATTACGTCACCTTCATTGACGATGATGCGCTGGTTGATACAAGTGTTTTGGTTAGATCGGGTATATTTGATTAGATTATAAATATCAATACCTGCTTCGCCTGCGATCATTTCTTCTTCGTTGACACGCACGATAACACGGCTGGCATCAACCTCTTCGATCACACCGCCACGCTTAGCAACCACGCAGACACCGCTGTCGCGCGCTACGTGACGCTCCATGCCTGTACCTACAAGCGGCTTATCAGATCGCAAAGTCGGTACCGCCTGACGTTGCATGTTCGCACCCATCAAGGCACGGTTAGCATCGTCGTGCTCTAGGAATGGAATCAGCGAGGCCGCCACCGATACAACCTGACGTGGCGATACGTCCATGTGGGTTACTTTATCAACGCCCATACGTACCGACTCACCTTGATAGCGCACCATCACCATCTCTTCGGTCAGCTCGCCATTTTCGTTCATTGGCGAGTCGGCCTGTGCGATGACAGAACCTACTTCTTCGATGGCAGACATGTATTCGATGTCATCAGTCACTTTACCATCGATAACACGGCGGTAAGGCGTCTCTAGGAAGCCAAAGTTATTGGTCTTAGCAAATACTGCTAATGAGTTGATCAGACCAATGTTTGGACCTTCAGGTGTCTCGATCGGACATACACGGCCGTAGTGAGTGTTATGTACGTCACGCACCTCGAAACCTGCACGCTCACGGGTCAGACCGCCAGGACCAAGCGCAGAAACACGGCGCTTATGAGTAATCTCTGACAGTGGGTTGTTTTGGTCCATGAACTGAGACAGCTGTGAAGAACCAAAGAATTCTTTGATAGATGCCGCCACAGGCTTAGAATTAATCAAATCTTGTGGTGATAGGTTGTCAGATTCAGCAGTGGTTAGACGCTCTTTGACAGCACGCTCAACACGAGCCAAACCGATACGGAACTGATTCTCGGTCATCTCACCAACAGAACGAATACGACGGTTACCCAAGTGGTCAATGTCATCCACTTCGCCACGACCATTGCGAATTTCGATCAGCTCTTTTAGTACGTCGATGATGTCTTGATTTGACAATACGCCTTGATCGCGCTGAACATCAATGTCATCAGTCTCAACAAATTCACGACCCAAACGACGGTTGAACTTCATACGACCAACGTTAGACAGATCATAACGCTCTTGACTAAAGAACATTTGCTCAAATAGCTTCTCAGCAGTCTCTAACGTTGGTGGCTCGCCTGGACGCATGACTTTATAGATCTCGATCAGCGCTTCTTCACGGCTCATTACAGTGTCAGCACGTAATGTATCAGCGATATAAGCACCGTGGTCGATGTCGTTGGTAAATAGAATCTTAAAACCTTTAATGTTCTTATCGGCTAATTTAACCAAAAGCTCATGGTCAATTAACGTGTTCGAACGAGCGATTACTTCATCGTGATAAACGATGTCCTCTGCCAAAATACGCTCATATAGATATTCATCAGGCACGGCAAGTTTGGTCATACCAGAGGCAACGATTTCTTTGATGCGGCGGGCATTGATGCGCTTGCCTTGCTCAACGATCACCTTGCCATCTGGTGATACGATGTCAAACTGAGCCATCTCGCCTTGCAGACGTTCAGCCACTAGCTCAACTTCAAAAGACTCTTCACCTTTATAAACTTCAACTGTGTCAAAGAAAGTCTCTAGGATCTGCGCAGTATCCATACCAATAGCGCGCAAGATGATGGTCGCAAGTAGCTTACGGCGGCGGTCGATACGTGCGTATACTAGGTCTTTAACATCAAATTCAAAATCAAGCCATGAGCCACGGTAAGGAATGATACGTGCATTGTAAAGCACTTTACCGCTTGAGTGTGATTTACCCTTATCATGATCAAAGAACACACCTGGCGAACGGTGTAGCTGCGATACGATCACACGCTCAGTACCGTTGATAATAAAAGTACCATTATCCGTCATTAGCGGGATTTCACCCATAAACACACTTTGTTCGCGGATGTCTTTGATTGCCGCTTTAGAATCTTTGTCTTTGCTGTCTTTATCTTTGATGATTAGACGGATTTTTACGCGCAAAGGTGCAGCGAAGGTTGAGCCACGCATGATACATTCACGCTCGTCAAACTCAGGCTCACCCAAATAGTACTCGACAAACTGAAGCTCAGCGTTGCCAGAATGGCTGGTGATGGGGAAAATAGACGAGAAAGCCGCTTGTAAGCCCACATTTGCACGGGCTTTTGGCTTTTTATGCTCTTGCAAAAACTGCTCGTAAGAATCTACTTGGATTGCCAATAGATATGGCACATCCATGACGTCTGGAAGTCTAGAAAAACTTTTACGAATGCGTTTCTTTTCGGTATAAGAATAAGCCATTAAGATTCCTTACGTTAAGTTAACTTGGCGTACCGCGATTATCACAGCAACACCCTTAAATAAAAGACAATTTCAACCATCTGTAAACATCATGGACATTTTAAATTATTAGAATATCCATCACAAAAAAGTCAAAAACACCATCAGCACGCCCCTACTGCATGCCAATAAAAACCCCACACACAACAAAGCGCCAAATACCAGAGGTATTTAGCTTAAATTTGGTTATTACAAATTAGGTCGTTTTGCATAGGGTGTGTTTGTCCTTTTGCATTGTACTCACCTATAGCGCTTAAGATAAGTACAAAAGGTCAAATACTAAATTATAATAAAAAAAAGCCAATAATGCAAGTGCAAAATTGGCTTTTTGATAAATAATTAGCTGTTTTCAATATCGCTTAGGCAGCGATTGGTTGAAAGCCATCTAAATTATTTAAGTTCAACGCTCGCACCAGCTTCTTCAAGCTTCTTCTTAAGCTCTTCAGCTTCAGCTTTAGATGCGCCTTCTTTAACAGTTTGTGGAGCGCCTTCAACTAGGTCTTTAGCTTCTTTTAGACCTAGACCAGTTACTTCACGTACTACTTTAATAACAGCTACTTTCTTGTCGCCACCGCTGGTGATAACAACGTTGAAGTCGTCTTTTTCTTCAGCTGCCGCTGCTTCACCGCCAGCTGCTGGAGCTGCTGCTAGGGCTGCTGCAGATACACCAAATTTTTCTTCCATCGCAGAGATAAGCTCAACGATTTCCATTACTGATTTTTCCGCGATCGCGTCTAGGATTTGTTCGTTAGTTAGTGACATAGCAATTGTTCCTATGAAATAAAAATGTTAATTGTATAAAACGAATAATTTTAAAAGTGAAAAATAAAATTATGCCGCTTCTGCTTGCAATTTGTCGCGTAGAGCAGCTAGAGTACGGGCAAGTTTGCCTGCTGCTGCTTCTTTCATTGTGCCCATTAGACGTGCAATAGCTTCGTCGTAAGTAGGTAGAGTTGCAAGTTTATCGATTGATTTAGCGTCAATAAATTCGCCTTCAAAAGCTGCGCCTTTGATCTCGAACTTGTCGTTGCCCTTTGCAAATTCCTTGAACAGACGTGCTGCTGCACCTGGGTGTTCATTTGAGAATGCAATTAAAGTAGGACCAACGAATACATCGTTCATGCAAGCAAAGTTAGTGTCTTCTAGCGCGCGACGTAATAGAGTATTACGAACGATACGCATATCAACACCTGCTGCACGAGCCGCTTTACGAAGTTCGGTCATCTGTGCTACTGTTACGCCGCGAGAATCGGCAACAACAGCAGAGAGCGCACCTTTGGCAGCTTCATTTACTTCAGCAACAATTGCTTGTTTGTCTTGAAGATTTAGTGCCATGGGTTGTCTCCATATTTATTATCTGCAACTGCAAATAATAAGCAAATTTCACAAATCACAAAGTGATCTGCACCAAATACGGTGACTTGTCGTCTTACCGTCTGCGTAGGCTAATGATTTTATTCATCGATTATGTCATTGCTTGAGAACAATCAATGACACCTACGGTCTTAGACAGCACAACCCGCTGTGCTGAACTAATAAATTCTGTTTACCAATAAACTTAAATACGGGGAAATTCATTGATAAATACGCTATTATAAGCGAAAAATACGACAAATCAAGTAAAATCTATGTTTTCTTAGGTTTGTGTATTTCACGCTCATAAATTGGGCAGGATTATTTGTTCGCACGGTGTGGAACTGGATCAATTGCGAGACCAGGACCCATGGTGCTAGACAAAGTAATCTTCTTGATGTAGATACCTTTAGAGGTAGCTGGCTTAGCACGTTTAAGATCGTTCAACAACGCAGTAGCGTTTTGTTCGATTTGCTCGCCAGTAAAGCCTATTTGACCGATAGAAGCGTGGATGATACCAGCTTTGTCTACACGGTATTGAGCCTGACCTGCTTTGGTGTTTTTAACAGCAGTCGCTACATCAGCAGTTACTGTACCAACTTTAGGGTTTGGCATAAGACCACGTGGACCTAGGATGGTACCTAGTTGACCAACAACGCGCATCGCATCTGGAGAAGCGATTACTACGTCAAAGTCAAGGTTGCCAGCTTTGATGCTGTCAGCCAGATCTTCAAAGCCTACAACATCCGCACCAGCTTCTTTAGCAGCGTCAGCAGCAGTGCCTTGAGCGAATACAGCAACACGCTTAGTTTTGCCAGTACCTGCAGGTAGGTTGGTTGCGCCACGAACTACTTGATCAGATTTACGCGGGTCAATGCCTAGGTTGATCGCGATGTCGATAGACTCTTTGAATTTAGCCGCTGGCAAATCATTTAGAATCGCAACCGCTTCTTCGATGGTGTATAGTTTGTTGCCATCAACTTTCTCGTTGATTAGCTTTTGACGCTTAGTTAGCTTAGCCATTACACACCCTCCACATTTAGACCCATTGAGCGTGCAGTACCTGCGATGGTACGGATTGCAGCTTCAAGTTCAGCAGCGGTCAGATCTGCCTCTTTAGTTTTTACGATTTCTTCTAGTTGCGCACGAGTCACAGTACCAACTTTATCTTTGTTAGGTACACTTGAGCCTTTAGCAACACCAGCTGCTTTACGCAGTAGAACTGCCGCAGGTGGCGACTTCATTACGAAAGTGAAAGACTTATCGTTAAAAACGGTGATTACAACTGGGATTGGCAAGCCTGGTTCAAAGTTAGCAGATGCTGCGTTGAACTCTTTACAGAACGCCATGATATTAACACCTTTTTGACCCAATGCTGGACCAATTGGTGGTGATGGGTTTGCCTTACCAGCAGGCACTTGTAGCTTGATGTAGCCATCAATCTTCTTTGCCATGAAATATACTCCAATGGTGGGTAGTAACGCTAAAAATTAGCTCCCCAAGGTTATGAATTAGATTATCTAATTCGACGAAAAGCCCCGAGCAACGCTCAGAGCCAAAGAATCTATTATAGCAAGATTATACGATTTTTTCAACTTTCGTGAATTCAAGCTCAACTTCGGTTGGGCGATTGAACACACTAACAGTTAGGTGCAGCTTGGATTTGTCATAATCTACTTTCTTGACAAGTCCTTTAAAATCAGTAAATGGACCGTCAATCACAAGCACTTCCTCACCCGGCTCAAACATTGTCTTAGGACGAGGTGCATCGCTGCCTTTTTGAATACGATTCAAAATACGATCTGCTTCAACTTGAGTGATTGGCGCTGGATGCTCCGGCGTGCCACCGATAAATCCTGTGATGTTCGGGCAACTTCTTACGATGTGCCAAGTATCCTCATTCATGTCCATATTAATTAGGACATAGCCAGGGAATAATTTATGTTCAACAGTGCGTTTTTTACCTTCACGCATTTCAATGACTTCTTCGGTTGGCACCAAAACATCACCAAAAGAATCGGCAAATTCACTGCGCTTAATACGCTCGATTAGTGAGCGCTGAACTTGTTTTTCGTAACCAGAAAATGCTTGGATAATATACCAACGCATCACATCACCCCATGAATTAATTTAAAATAAAACCAATAATCTTATTAAAAATATTGTCAAGCAACCAGATGATAAAACCAATAATAATCATCGCCAGAATCACTTGCCATGTATAACGGAAAGTCTCATCTTTACCTGGCCAAGTCACACGGCGCAATTCGATGCCCGCGTCTTTTAATAACGTCTTAAAAGCGCGACCTTGATTGGTAAATACCAGACAGATAATGGCAAAAACAACCAAAGCAACTGTAATACCCAGCTGCACCCAAACATTATTACCTTGTGCCCAATATCTTGGCAGATATTCCGTCACCAAGGTAGCACTAATTAAAGAAACAATTGCCAATAGCCACAGAATATAGTCTTTGGCTGAGCGTCTTTTAGCAACCTCAACAACGTTTTCTTTAGAGATGGTGACAGACTGTTTTTGCTGAGCTGGACCATTTGACGCCACAGTTTCAGCTTGGGTATCAAAATTATCTTTATTATCGCTCATGCAGGAATTTGCCTTGGAGTGACCAATTTTTTTTATAAAATTAAAATAATGGTATGGAAAATATAAGATGGCAGGCGATGAGGGACTCGAACCCCCAACCCTCGGTTTTGGAGACCGATGCTCTACCAATTGAGCCAATCGCCTAAGGAGTTAAGGACTGCTATTATAGCAAATATTTTTTTAAATACAAGCATTTTTATCTTAAATCACAAAATTTTTATCAATCTCGTCGATGAGCATTAATTGAAAAATTCCCCAAACCACAAACCCCCCACCATCTCTGGCAGGGGGTTTTGACTTTGGTAAGTCGTTTGGTTTGTTTGCTGTTAAGATAATCTTATTAGATTAGTTCTTAACGTTAGCAACAACACCAGCACCTACGGTACGGCCACCTTCACGGATTGCGAAGCGTAGACCCTTGTCCATGGCGATTGGGTGGATAAGCTCAACGCTCATCTCAACGTTGTCACCAGGCATAACCATTTCAGTACCTTCTTGTAGAGTGATGGCACCAGTTACGTCAGTAGTACGGAAGTAGAACTGTGGACGATAGCCGTTTAGGAATGGCGTGTGACGACCACCTTCTTCTTTTGACAGTACGTATACTTCTGCGTCGAAGTTAGTGTGTGGAGTGATTGAACCTGGCTTAGCAAGTACTTGGCCACGTTGAACTTCTTCACGCTTAGTACCACGTAGTAGAACACCACAGTTCTCACCAGCACGACCTTCGTCTAGAAGCTTACGGAACATCTCAACACCAGTACAGGTAGTCTTGGCAGTGTCTTTGATACCAACGATTTCAACTTCGTCACCAACTTTGATGATACCAGACTCAACACGGCCAGTTACAACAGTACCACGACCAGAGATTGAGAATACGTCTTCGATTGGCATTAGGAATGGACGATCGATGTCACGCTCTGGCTCAGGGATGTAGCTGTCTAGAGTGCTTAATAGCTCTAGGATAGCTGGCTCGCCATATTGACCTTGGTCGCCATTTAGACCTAGTAGTGCAGAACCTTTGATGATAGGAGTGTCATCACCAGGGAAGTCGTAGTCAGATAGAAGTTCACGCACTTCCATTTCTACTAGCTCTAGTAGTTCTTCGTCGTCTACTAGGTCGCACTTGTTCATGAATACCATGATGTAAGGTACGCCAACCTGACGAGATAGAAGGATGTGCTCACGAGTTTGTGGCATTGGGCCGTCAGTAGCTGCTACAACTAGGATAGCACCGTCCATCTGTGCCGCACCAGTAATCATGTTTTTAACATAGTCGGCGTGACCTGGGCAGTCTACATGCGCGTAGTGACGTGCTTCAGTGTCATACTCGATGTGAGAAGTGTTAATGGTAATACCACGTGCTTTTTCTTCTGGTGCTGAGTCGATTGCAGCGTAGTCCTTTGCTTCACCACCGTGGTGCTTAGCAGCAACAGTTGCGATAGCAGCAGTTAGGGTAGTTTTACCGTGGTCAACGTGACCGATGGTACCAACGTTTACGTGTGGTTTGTTACGTTCGAACTTGGCTTTGGCCATAAGTATGTCCTCATGTTGTTTAAAAAATAAAATAATATCTGTCACTATTTTATCGAAGTATCTAGCAAATTATTTGCTATATCTTTCTTATTATAACACACAATCAAGTCTTTGCAACCATCAAACAAGCTTTTACATGGCATTTGTTAGCATGAAAGACCGCAAAAATCACCGCCATTAACCACTTGCCTACAACCAACCATGATACCACATCCTAAAATTATCAAATATATTGCATTTGCTATGGTAAATCTGTGTGGCAATATCTCTCATTTTCACCCCCTTATTTTGATATTATTCAGCATTGCCGCATCGCACACGATTTATCAAAAACAATCTTTTGGACATTTGATAGTTTTAATTAATGATTCGATTGTTTGGGCTGACAATGGAAATACGAATAACATCATCATTTTTTAATATATTTGAATGCCAAATATTATCAAAGTAGCACTTGCAATGATGAGCAACTATTTGGAGCATTTGAATCACCAACAATTAAAGATAAAAAAAATACACCAATGAATCTTGGTGTATTTTTTGGGGCCAATATTATCAAACAATTCGGTCAATTTAATGACGAAATCGCGTTATAAAGCATTCAATAGGCAGCAAATACTTCGTGATTGCCATCGTTATTTAATAAAAAAACCTTATAAGGGTCTTGTCTACCTTGGTAGACGGCATCGTCCATGCCTGGCGTACCAATCACCATGCCAGGAACTGATAAGCCGATTGCATCAGGTTTTTGATCCAACAAACGCTTGATGTCTTGAGCAGGGACATGACCTTCGACTGCATAACCTGCCACAATCGCTGTATGACAAGAACGATGATCATCGGGTATGCCAGCATCATGCTGGATTTTTTGATTGCCTGTGTCATGTGATTTGACAGAAAAGCCATTCCTTTGCATATAGGCCACCCATTTGGAGCAACAGCCACAATTTGGATCTTTCCAAACTTCAACAGTCATGGAGTGAGATGGTTGCACAGCAAAAAATCCCATGACGATTAAGGCTGTCAAACAAACCAATCCAACACCAACAAATGACAATTTTTGTCTGACGGTTCCAATCCGCATACAAACCTCTTCAAAACTGATAGGGCAGGCAAGAAGTCATCAACCTGTTTTGGTACAAACGCTACTTGCTTGACTTATTTTTGCCAAATAGTACAAAACTGAGAGAGGGGGTTATTTCATACAGATAAAAACAAACCCCTTGGGCTCTTAGGCTACAAGGGGTGCAATATGGAGCTCTTATCGAGAATTGAACTCGAGACCTCTCCCTTACCAAGGGAGTGCTCTACCGCTGAGCTATAAGAGCGAAACCGATATATGGAGCGGGTGGCGGGAATCGAACCCGCACCATCAGCTTGGAAGGCTGAGGTTCTACCACTAAACTACACCCGCAGGGTAGTAAAAATAAGGTAGGGAAATAATGGTGGTGGGGGAAGGATTCGAACCTTCGAAGCTTTCGCGACAGAGTTACAGTCTGTTGGGTTTGACCGCTCCCCAACCCCACCAAGTGGTACAGGTGTATCTTTTAATGGTCTTTTAAAAGACTAAGCCCGATAAAAGGGCTTAACCTGAAAGATTTCTTAGGAGTGGTGCCGGCTGCCGGAATCGAACTGGCGACCTACTGATTACAAGTCAGTTGCTCTACCAACTGAGCTAAGCCGGCGGTGTTTCCTAAGTGGTGCGTATAATAACATAGATTTCAGATTGTGCAAGTTATTTTTTTATTAATTTTTAAATTTTTATATAAGTAACTGATTTTTATTATTTTATTTTTATATATTTCATTATGCTGACCATCATCAAATTTCTAGCCTTCATCGAACACCCTGCTCTAATTTATCATATGTTATGGTTATTGGCAAAGGTAAAAAATCGTGTTATAAGTAATCGCTTTTTATAGCTAACCTAAATACTTTCATTAAGGATTCATCATGAGAAAACCCTTGCCTTGGCAGTATTGCTCGGACTAGGTCTGGCAAGCACCGCTCATTCTGCACCCATCTTACAAGTCAATGGTGACTACAGTATTACGCAGCGCAATCAAGCCAATGCATGGGTTGAAATTGATGTCAAAGCTTTTCAAGACAACATTACACGCCTTCAGCAACAGCTTGGCGACAAGAGCCAGATTTGCGCCATCATGAAAGCAGACGCCTATGGTAATGGTATTGACCTGCTTATGCCTAGCATCATCAAATTAGGTGTGCCTTGTGTTGGCATCGCCAGCAGCGAAGAGGCAAAAGTTGTCCGAGCTCATGGCTATTAAGTAAAATCGCCCGTGTACGCTTAGCCAGTATAGATGAAGTTTGATCAGGACTTGATGATAACATCGAGAAGTTGGTTGGTGACTTAACACATGCCACAGCACTTGCCAAACTAGCGCAAGAACACGGCAAAAACATTAAGGTGCCCCTTGCCTTAAATTCAGGCAGTATGGACAGAAACGGCACTGACCTAGCCCATAAGCAAGGTAAAAAAGATGCGGTGGCAATCACCAAATTAAAAGGGCTTGATGTCGTTGCCATCATGACACACCATGCTGTGGAAGACGAGGATTATGTTCGTGAGCGTTTGGTGTTGTTTAAAGAGCAAAGCTCGTGGCTTATCAAAAACGCTAAGCTAGATCGTAGCAAACTCACCCTGCACACCGCCAATTCATTCGCCACCATTGCTGTACCTGAAAGTCATCTTGACATGGTGCGTCCTGGCGGTCTTATCTACGGCGATACAATCGATGCCAACTGCTTATAAGCCCGTCATGAGCTTTAAGATCAAAGTTGCCAGCGTGCAATTTTATAAAGCCAGCACAAAAGTCGGTTATGATGATACGCACGCGCTTACCCGTGATTCTTATTTGGCGAACCTGCCCTTTGGTTGCTCGGACGGTTATCGTCTTGCCTTCACCAACAAAGGCGTGGTACTCATTGGCGGCAAACGTGCCAACGTACTAGGCAAAGTGTCAATGAACACGACCATGGTGGACGTAACCGACCACGTTAACGATGTCAAAATCGGCGATGAAGTGGTTATCTACGGCTCGCAAGGCGAGGATAGAATTAGCCAAGCTGAAATTAAGGAAATTAGTGACGCTCTACTGGTGGATCTATACACGATTTGGGGCAATTCAAATCCTAGATTTATCAAAGCTGATTGAGTTAAATAATTCAGAAAGTAAAAATCCCACCTTGTGTGGGATTTTGTTTACCAAGAATTATGTTATACAGAAAGGCCTTTGCATGCCATTTCCACCGCCTTGACGATTGCCAATGCTTTTTTGTTGGTTTCTTCCCACTCTGCCACAGGGTCGGAGTCTGCCACCACACCCGCCCCTGCTTGGATATGGACTTGTCCGTCTTTTAACACAGCAGTACGAATGGCAATGGCGGTATCCATGTTGCCCGCCCAGCCCAGATAGCCCACCGCTCCACCAAACACGCTACGGCGAACAGGCTCAACCTCATCGATGATTTGCATGGCTCGGATTTTGGGAGCTCCCGACAGCGTACCTGCTGGGAAAGTCGCACAAAACACGTCCAAAGCGTCCTTATCAGCCGATACCGCGCCTTCTACGTTGCTTGCGATGTGCATGACTTGTGAATAGCGTTCAATAAACATTTTATCGGTTACCTTGACCGTGCCGATGTCGCACACCTTGCTAATGTCATTACGCCCTAAGTCGATGAGCATCAGATGTTCAGCGATTTCTTTTTGGTCGGAGAGTAGCTCGGCTTCTAGTGCCAAATCTTCTGCCGCATCCACGCCACGACGGCGAGTCCCTGCCAATGGTCGCACGGTAACTTTACGCTCATCGCCCACCGTCTCAATGCGAGAGAGAATCTCGGGCGATGCCCCCACGATGTGAAACGGCTCGTCATTGGCAAGCTCGCCTTGGATAAGAAACAGATACGGAGACGGATTGAGATAACGCAACGCCCGATACACCGCGAGCGGGTCGCCACTGTACTCACCCGACAGACGTTGGGCAGGGACGACTTGCATTACGTCCCCCGCCTTGATGTATTCCTTAATGCGATTTACGTCCGTGCAGAATTTGTTTTGCCCTGTTTGTGAGACAAAATGTGGTAGGGGCTGTTTTTTGACGGTCAAATCAGGCTTGTGCGACAGCAAATTCTCAATAATATCAAGCTGTTTTACCGCCTTTTTGTAGCCGTCCTTGGCTTGTACGTCCGCATAGACAACGATAGATAGGGTATGTTCTAGGTTGTCAAATACCACGACAGACGATGATAGGGTCAGCCACATATCAGGCAGAGCCAAAGGATTGGGCGAGTTTGACACGCCAACAGTCGGCTCAATCACTCGTATCATGTCATAGCCAAAATAGCCCACGAGTCCACCACTAAATGCAGGCAAATCGGGCATGACATCTTGGCTTGGGGTTTTGTACTCCGCCATAAAGGTGCGGATAAAATCAAAGGGGTCGGTGTTGTGTGTGCTTATCTCGTCCTTGCGAGCATCCTTTACCACCACTTTGTCATCATGATACTGAATAGTAATTTCCGAACCTAGCCCAATCATGGAATATCTTGCCCAGCGTTCGCCCCCCACCACCGACTCAAACAAATAAGCGGACGCAAAAAATTTACGCAAATTGGCAAACACCGACACAGGGGTGGCATCGTCCATTAGGCGTTTTTTGATAAGTGGAATGTGGGTATAGCCTTGCTCAGAAAGGGTGTAAAAATCGGATAAAGATAGCATGTTTTTCCTAATTGTTATGTTAATTTTCTTATTCTACCACAAGTAATATGACATGATAATATCACCATAAAAATAAAAGCCTTGTCAAATGACAAGGCTTAGGATGACGAATAAAACTATTGGATTTCTGATGACAATGTAATATCTACATTGCCTGCCACGGCTTTTGAATATGGGCAGACGTGATGCGTTTTTTCGACAATACGAGTAAGCGTGTCAGCATCGATGTCGGTGTTTTTGGCGATGACATGGATATTGCCCGATAAAAAGAAATTATCATTGCCTTCTTTGCTCAAGTTAATAGTGACTTGTACTTCACTGTCAAAGCTTGCGCCCTCTGCTTTTTTGACCAATCCCAGTGCGCCATCAAAACACGCCCCGTAACCTACGGCAAACAGCTGTTCAGGGTTTACACCATCTTTGCCTGAGCCGGGGCTCACCAGATTAAAAGTAGTCGCGTTATCGCTTAGACTGGCGGTACCGTTTCTGGCGCCAATGGCGGTGGCAGTGGTTGAGTAGATTTGAGCCATGTCATTCTCCTTTTTGGGTGTTTTTAGGTGCTTGTTATTGATTCCATTGTAAAGATAAAATATGACAATTTCAAGAAAAACACCCGCACCTTTACACGACTACCACAAAACAGACAGCCGCCATTGATCTATCAATGAGCTTTCTCCCAATTCTCCCCCACGCCAATCTCCACAACAAGTGGCACGGCAAAATCGACGTCCCAGCCTAAGCTTTTGGCGGTATCGGTCAACACGTTTTGCATGGCGGTTTTGATAAGCTTGCCTATCTCGTCCGCCTTATCGCTATCGACTTCAAATACCAATTCATCATGCACTTGTAGCAAAAGTTTGGCATGGTCTTTGGGCAGGATTTTATCCACGGCTATCATGGCAAGTTTGATGATTTCGGCGGCAGAGCCTTGTAGTGGGGCGTTAATGCTTGCCCGCTCCGCCCCTTGTCTTATCATGGCGTTTGATGAGTTGATGTCGGGAGCGTAGAGCTTACGTCCTAAAATGGTAGTAACATAACCTGTTGATTTGGCGTAACTTTTGGTATTTTCCATGTAGTCATGTATGGCAGGATAACGGGCAAAATATCGCTTGATATAGTCCTTTGCCACGCCATTTTCTACGCCAAGCTGTTTGGCAAGCCCAAACACGCCCATGCCGTATAGTAGCCCAAAATTCACCGCCTTTGCTGAACGTCTCTCGTTTGGCGTTACGTCTGATAGCTCCTTACCCATAATCTCGGCAGCGGTGGCGGTGTGAATGTCTAGGTTGTTTTTAAAGGCATTAATTAAACTCTCATCGCCACTAAAATGAGCCATGAGCCGCAGCTCAATCTGCGAATAATCCGCCGCCATAATCACACGTCCTGTCGGTGCGATAAAGGCTTCACGAATGAGTCGCCCTGTGTCGGTGCGAATGGGGATATTTTGTAGGTTGGGGTCTGATGACGACAGTCGCCCTGTACTCGTCAAGGCTTGGTGGTAGCTGGTATGCACTCGCCCCTGTTTGTCAGCGACTTTGGCAAGAGCGTCCGTATAGGTGCTTTTGAGCTTGGATAGACTTCTGTGTTCTAGCACCACGTCCACAAGCGGGTGGTCAATCTTGGCAAGGGTCGCCTCAGACGTGGAATATTGCCCTGTTTTGGTTTTTTTACCGCCTGATATGCCTAATTTGTCAAACAAGATCTCGCCAAGCTGTTTGGGGCTTGCCACGTTAAAGCTCTCGCCCGCCAACTCAAACGCCTTTTGCTCTAATTGACTGATTTGATTGTCAAAAGCAAGCGATAATTTACCCAAAAATTCGGTCTTTATCAAAATGCCGTCATGCTCCATTTGGGCTAAGATTTGGGCAGTGGGGATTTCTAATTTGTGCAAAAGGCTATTGGCATTAGTATCTTTTTGTAAATACTCGTCAAACACACTAAACAAGCGATACGTAATGTCCGCATCTTCGCACGCATAATCGCTTGCCCTATCCATGTCCACTTTATCAAAGCTAAGCTGTTTTGCCCCTTTACCTGCCACGTCTTCAAAGGTGGTGGTATTTATGCCCAGATAGTGTCGTGCCAAATCGTCCATGTTATGCCGTGTCGCCACGCCATTGATGACATAACTGGCTAACATGGTATCCATATGCCAATTATTTAGCTCAATGCCATATTTTTTAAAAACATGACTGTCGTATTTAATGTGCTGTCCGATTTTGCCGATACTCTGATTTTCTAAAATGGGTTTTAACTCATTTAAAACAAAGTCCCTATCTAATTGATTATCAAGCAAAATATCAAAATCGCCCGTATGCCCCACAGGGATATAATAGCCTTCATAATTGGTTGTAGCGACAGATACCCCAACCAACTCTGCCTTTTGCCAATCAATACTGGTGGTCTCGGTATCAATGGCAAAATAAGGCACACTCTTTAATTTATCAATAAGCTTATAAAATTCATCAAGGCTATTTATGGTTTTATAAGTACCTTGTTTAATGGGTAAGGGTTTAACGGTTAATTCATCGCTGTTATCAGCCAAATTATCATCAAAAGGATTGTTTAATTCATTATCGGCATTGTCATTATTAAATAAATCATCAGTAACAGGCAACTCCGCCATTTTTAATAATGCTAACTGCTCTGCCATTTCTTTTTTAAATTCTAATGTCTTAAATAACTCATATAACGCTTTGGCACGTTTTATTTGTGTCTGTTTATTATTGTCTAATCTTAATTCGTCAAATGAAATGGGCAGTTCTAGATTGGTAACAATCGTGGCAAGGGTGCGATTTAGGGGGATTTCGCCTTGATGCTCGTATATTTTTTGCCCAACCATGCCTTTGATATTGGCAAGATTTGCCAAAATGCCGTCAATATCGCCATATTCGGTCAATAACTTGCTTGCCGTCTTCGCCCCAACCTTAGGAATGCCTGCAATGCCGTCCGATGAGTCGCCCATGAGCGTGAGATAATCGGCGATTTGGGTGTTGTGTACGCCAAATTTGTCAAATACGCCCTGTACGTCCGTGATTTTGTCCTTAAAACTGTCTTCCAAAATCACACAGTCATTAACCAGCTGTGCCATGTCCTTGTCGCCTGTGGAGATGACGACAGGATAGCCGTTTTGGCAAGCGGTGCGAGCAAGCGTGCCGATGATGTCGTCCGCTTCAAAACCGTCAATTTTGATGAGGGGAATGCCCAATTTTTCAATCAAATCATGAATATACGGAATCTGCACTCGCAAATCATCGTCCATCGGCGGACGGTGAGCCTTATAAGCGTCCGATAATTCGTGGCGAAAGGTGGGGGCTTTGGTATCAAAAGCGACCGCCATGTGGGTAGGCTTGTATTTTTTGATGAGCTTGCCCAAGGCATTTAGCACGCCACGAGTGGCATTGGTGGGCAAGCCGTCTTGGTTGGATAAAAGGGGCAAGCCGTGAAAACAGCGAAACAGATAATACGAGCCGTCCACGAGAATGACAGGTGGTTTGGATTTATCAATGGCGGACGTGTCAAAAGTGGCAAGGTTGGGGATGTCGGTGTAGGTCATGATTTTAATAACTTTTTTGATATAAAATTTGAACTATTATACCCAAAAAAGGAAAATTAGGGAAAATTTCCCCATAAAAAAAGCCCTGATGCTCAGGGCTTAGATTTACCGTTTAGTCATATTCGGTGCATTCCACGTCTTCATCACGGCAAAACATCTCATGGTGCTCGGCTCGGCATTGTTTGAGTACATCTAGGCGAGCCTTGCCACGACTGGTGTTTTCGGCGCGGTAAGTTTCGGTAAAGGCTTTGACTTTGCAGACATGAACACTGTCTTTATTTTCTTTGACAAGCACAGGCACGCCCACAGGTACAGGCACGACAACCGCCCCTGTATTTGGTGTGTCAATGGGTGCAACACAAGCAGATAAAAAAGGCATGGCAAGAGCAATCAGCGCAACACAAGTTTTCATAGTACTAACCTACAAATAGAACAAAAAAATAATACCCTAAAAATTGTAAGGTATTATACAAAGACAATATAACGTAAATTTTTGGAATATGTAACAAATTGTAAAATTAATCAGCCTTCAAAAGATACAAACAAAAAGACGCCACCGCCTCAAAACTTGTCTCACGCTTTAATGCTGTCTTCTTATCAAGCTTGGTTTTATAAGTGTAAGGGGTCATGTCAATCAGATCAATCAGACTTTGATTATCCAGAGCCATCGGATTGTCGATTTGCCATTCATCCACCAGTTTGAATTCTGGCGCAAGCTCATCGATGAACTTGGTCGGCTGGTGCGGATTTACCGTATCGAACAGCCTTTCGCGCATGGCATATAGGTGCTGTGGCGCAGGTGTCGCCATCAGAAGATGACCGCCAGATTTTAACACTCTTAACAGTTCTTTTTTTGGCAACGGGCTAAAAAAGCTTGTGCACACATCCACACTGTCATCTGCCACAGGCAACACCGAACCTGTACCCACCACCCAAGTGATGGTCTTATTAACATCCTGATTTTTGTAAGTTTTTGATGCAGTAATGATGGCGGTCTTAGCGATGTCTATGCCGATGACTTGTGCGCCCTGCTCTGCTAGAACGCTCGTGTAATAGCCCTCGCCGCAGCCGACATCCAACATGGTTTTTGGGGAGAGCTCGCTGACAACTTGACCGATTTTATCGCGTAATGGCGCATAGAATCCATTGGCCAAGAAACGCTTGCGAGCCTGAACCGAGACAGTCGTATCGCCCGCACTGCGGCTGTTCTTGTGCTGGACGACATGCAGATTGACGTAGCCATCTTTGGCGACATCGTAGCTATGTCGATTCTGACAGCTGTAAGTTCTACCATCTAAGATCAGATCGGTATAGCAAATGGGGCAATTTAGCATAAGTGTTTGATTTTATTTTAGTTTTCGATGGCGAATGATTTCGATGATCATCGGAACCACTGACAGCACAATGATGCCAACCATAAAGGAAGTGAAGTATTTTTTGACAAATGGCAATTGCCCAAAAAAATACCCAAGCATGGTAAACGACACCACCCACAGAATCGCCCCAATCACATTATATCTGGCGAAGTCTTTATAGGGCATACTCCCCATTCCGCCAACGAACGGCGCAAATGTACGCACGATCGGCACAAATCTTGCGATGATGATCGTGCGACCGCCGTATTTGGCGTAGTAGCTTTGGGTCTTGTGTAGGTAGGCTTGTTTGAAGATCTTAGAATCAGGATTTGAGAATAGACGTCTGCCAAAGTGCTTACCAATCTCAAAATTCACAAAATCACCAATAATCGCAGCGATGATCAGTAGCAACATCAACAGCCAAACATTCATCTCACCGACAGCTGCAATCGCCCCTGCCGCAAACAGCATCGAATCACCTGGCAAAAACGGCGTAACCACCAGCCCTGTCTCACAAAAGACAATGACAAATAAAATGGCGTAAATCCACTTTCCGTGATTATCCACCAATTCCTGCAGATGATCGCCAATATGCAAGATAAAATCAACGACGCCTAAAATAAAATCCACGATACGCTCTAGATGATAAAAAATAGTTATTTTATCACGGATTGAATATTTATAAAATAAATAGTTCAATCAAGAACCGCCCACCAAAAACCACCAAAAAAGCCACGTAAAAGGCGGCATCACTTGTGTTGATAACTGACTAAATGGATGAAAACAGGGTCATTTATAAATCTTCGTTGCACCGTAAGAGAGAAATACAAAAAATAATACATGCCAATATTTTGCCAATACTTTTGGGTTTTACTATTTGCTTTGGTGGAATTTTTAGATTAAAGCAAATCCGTCCTTACCTTTTGTGTATCATCTCTGAAGTCTTGAAAGTGGTCTATATTCACATCATAACTTGGCGGATTGATTAACACAATATTTTGACAAATCAAATCATCATAAAGCCAAAGAGACTGCTGGGCAATCTCAGCCAAAGCTTCATCAGAAAACTGAAAGTTTTGATAACTTTCATCATAAAAAGACAAATCGGCAGATAGCCCATAAGTTAATGCCAATTTTCTTAAAAAATAATATCCTTGACAATACCAATCATAAATTTGTGATAATTTATAAAAATCATCAGGATTGTTGATGAGCGATGATAAAGTTTGTTTTAATAGATTTTGATAATATACCAAAAAATCCAAATAGGGACTGATGAGTTTTTCTAATTCAATCACTGTCTTTTTATTATTAAAGTCCAAGCCGATTAGCATCAAATAATCATCAGGCGATAAATATTCCTCCAAACTTGGCTCGTGATATATCCAAGTTTCTAACGCTTTTATATCATCATTTTCTAAAATGACTTTAAAAAATGGACGTTGTAGATGAAAGGGAAGTTTCATTTAATCAAGTTCATTTATTTATCAAGTGTGAAAGAACCGCCCATAAAGCGGTTTTTACTGCCGAAGTTTTATCAATGCTCCCTAGTCGCCCGAAATTCCACTTCTGGATACCGCTCTTGCATAAGCTGTAAGTTGACACGGCTTGGGGCAAGGTAGGTCAGATAGCCACCGCCGTCCACCGAGAGTTGGTCATGGGCTTTTTTCTTAAATTTCTCAAACGCCACTTTATCATCACAATGCACCCAACGCACGGTGGCGATACTAATCGGCTCAAAGGTGCATTGCACTTTATATTCTTCTAGCAAGCGATGTGCCACCACTTCAAATTGTAGCACGCCCACCGCCCCCAAAATCAAGTCGTTATTGATTTGGGGCATAAATACTTGCGTTGCCCCTTCTTCCGATAATTGCTGTAAGCCTTTTTGTAATTGCTTGGATTTCATCGGGTCTTTTAGTACCACACGGCGAAACAGTTCGGGGGCAAAGTGCGGAATGCCTGTAAAGTTTAAGGTCTCGCCACTCGTGAAACTATCGCCAATCTGTATCGTACCGTGATTGTGCAAGCCGATGATGTCGCCAGCGTACGCTTCGTCCAATGCTTCACGGTCGCCCGCTAGGAACATGAGTGCGTCCGACACTCGCACTTCTTTGCCGATACGCACATGGTTCATTTTCATGCCACGCTCGTATTTGCCCGAACACACACGCATAAAAGCGACACGGTCTCGGTGCTTGGGGTCCATATTGGCTTGAATTTTAAAAACAAAGCCCGTAAAGGCAGGCTCGTCCGCTTTGACGGTGCGCTCTACTGCCACATGGTCTTTGGGGGGCGGGGCGTATTGGGTCAATACGTCCAAAATCATATTTACACCAAAGTTACCCAACGCCGTACCGAACAAAACAGGCGTTTGTCGCCCTGCCAAAAATTCATCCACATCCCAGTCTTCATACGCCATTTGGGCAAGTTCGATGTTATCCATAAACTCGTCCCACAAAATCTGCCCAAGTCGCTCCTTGATGTCGGCATGGTCGTAACCGTCTCGGCTCTCGATGTCCGTGATTTGTGAGCCAAAGCCTTTTTTATAAAAGTAAGTCTTGTTGTCCACAAAACTATACACGCCTACAAAATCCTGCCCCATGCCAATGGGATAGGCAAACGGCACGCATTTGATTTTTAGGACGCTTTCAATCTCATCTAAGAGGGCAAGCGGATTTTGGATTTCACGGTCAAGTTTATTAACAAATGAAATAATGGGCGTATCACGCATACGACACACTTCCATAAGCTTAATCGTCCGCTCTTCCACACCTTTGGCTCCGTCAATGACCATTAACGCACTATCAACGGCGGTGAGCGTGCGGTAAGTGTCTTCTGAAAAGTCGGCATGTCCGGGGGTATCTAGTAGATTAACCACATGATTTTTATAGGGAAATTGCATGACCGATGTCGTGATAGAGATACCACGCTCTTGCTCCATGCTCATCCAGTCGGATGTCGCGTGGCGGTCGGCTTTACGTCCACGCACTTCGCCAGCAACTTGGATTGCCTTGCCCCACAGTAGGAGCTTTTCGGTCATGGTGGTTTTACCTGCGTCAGGGTGCGAGATAATAGCAAAAGTTCTGCGTTGGTTGATTTCTTGGGATAATTGGTTCATGATGTCTGTTCGTTAATTAAAAAATAGCCTATTATATCATGTTTTACATTGGCAAATACAGCCTTGACCTCCTCCCCTTGCTAAAGCAAGGGGATTCCCAATATCACGACTGGGTGTTTCCTAATTCAACGAGATTGGCTTATGTAGAATAAATATAGCAAAACCCCAAAGCAACTCTTTGGGGTTTTGATCATTCCTCAATCCATTTACCATCTCGCCACACCAAGGCAAAACGTGTCGCCTTGCCGTCTTTTTCTGAGCCGACATATTGCTCGGCATTCTTGCGAGACCATCTTAAGATGGTAGGATTGCCCTTACCATCGACATCTGGCGCCTCGAACAGATAGGCGAATTTCGGTTCTAGCTGGTCTTTGATGGGGCGCAGCTCAGCAAGCTTAGGCGGGCGCGTTTCGCGCACTTTGGGGAATTTGGACGCTGCTAAGAACAGTCCTGCTGCCCCTTCACGCAGTACATAATGATCATCGAACTTCTGCGAGCGCAGATTTGGCATGCTGATGGGAGTCATGCGTGGCGGTGCTGCTTCACCGTTTTTTAATACCTTACGCGTGTTGTCACAGCTGCCGCAGGCGAAGTACGCACCGAAACGACCGGTTTTTAAGGTCATCTTGCCATCGCATTTATCGCAATCAATGGTGGGTGCATCTTGATTGTCCGCACCTGCTACCTCGAACACACCGCGCTCTAGCTCATGGCCATCACAGTCTGGGTTATTACCACAGATATGCAGCTTTAGACCACCATCGACGATGTAGCTCTCCATAGCTGTGTGGCATTTTAGACAGCGTTTTTTCTCCATGAGTGCATTAACTTCTGCCGAGTCATCGTCCGCATCAAAGACAAAAGCAGATGCCGGCATGAGATTCTTAGTGCCTTTGCAGCGCTCTTTTGGCGGTAGATTATAGCCAGTACAGCCCAAGAATACGCCCGTTGAGCCTGTGCGAATCTGCATCGGACGGCTGCACAGATCACAGTGGATGCCTGGTACATTCGTCGGGTCGTTCGGGCGCATACCGTCTTTGCCTTTGGCGGTTTCTAATTTGCCCTTAAAATCACCGTAGAAATTGTCCAGCACACGCTTCCAATCTTGATGACCCTCTGCCACCTCGTCAAGCTTATCTTCAAGCCCAGCGGTAAACGCATAATCCATCAGATCAGGGAAACTCTCGATCAAGCGCTCCGTCACGATGTCGCCCATCTTCTCAGCGTATAGGCGCTTATTCTCTAGACGAACGTAGCCACGTTCTTGGATGGTGGAGATGATGGATGCATAGGTTGATGGTCGTCCGATGCCACGGCTTTCAAGCTCCTTGACAAGGCTGGCTTCAGAATAGCGCGCAGGCGGCTTGGTAAAATGCTGACTCGGCTCAATGTTAATCAGTGGTAGATGCTCGCCCACTTGTACGTTCGGCAGTAGTACGTCATCGCTCTTGGCAGGTGGCTGAACCTTAGTATAGCCATCAAATACGAGCGTACGCCCTTTCGCCTTAAGTTCAACACCATTAGCATCAACAATCAGGCTCACCGAACGATAGCGCGCAGGCGTCATCTGGCAAGCCACGAACTGACGCCAAATCAGCTCATAAAGGCGCTGAGCATCACGCTCCATCGCTGTCAGCTGGGTTGATTTGATGGCAACATTAGATGGACGAATCGCTTCGTGCGCCTCTTGTGCGTTTTGTTTGTTGCCGTAGAGATTCGGCTTTTGTGGCAGGTATTGATTGCCAAAATTATCCGTAATGTAGCCACGCACCGCACCAAGCGCATCTTGGCTCAAGAAAGTCGAGTCGGTACGCATATAGGTAATGAAGCCCGCTTCATAGAGTCTTTGAGCCAGAATCATGGTTTTTTTGACTGAGAATCCCAAGCGTGTACTTGCTGCCTGTTGCAACGTCGATGTAATAAAAGGTGCAGACGCTCTAGACTGCGTAGGCTTCTCATCGATGCTAGAGACGATGAATTTGGCATCAGACAGGACATTCACGATGGCATCGGCATCGTCTTTATTACCAAGCTTTAAGGTCTTACCTTTATATTTGGTGGCTTCTAGGCGCAGATCCTCGCCAGCGGCTTGGTTGTTGGTGTGAATCTCCCAATATTCCACCGGCACGAAAGCACGAATCTCACGCTCACGCTCCACCACCAGACGCGTGGCGACACTCTGCACACGCCCTGCTGACAGACCACGAGCAACCTTCGCCCACAGTAGCGGCGACACCATAAAGCCCACCACACGATCAAGGAAGCGACGCGCCTGCTGAGCATTGACACGATCGATGTTTAGCTTGTCGGGATGCTCAAATGCTTTTTGGACAGCGGTTTTGGTGATTTCATTGAATACCACACGGCTGTACTTATCATCGCTACCACCGATTACCTCCTTTAGGTGCCAAGCGATCGCCTCCCCCTCTCTGTCCAAATCGGTCGCCAGATAAATGGTGTCAGCGTCTTTGGCTAGGGATTTTAGTTCTTTGATGACCTTGGTTTTATTTGGCAAAATCTCATACACCGCCGCCCAGTCATGCTCAGGATCCACACCCATGCGACGAACCAAGGCACGCTGTGCTTTTTCTTCGCGGGACAATCCCGTCTCATCTGCTTTGGTCTTGGTCTTATCTGTGCCAGATACAGGCAGATCACGCACATGCCCCACGCTAGAACGTACGATATAGTCATTACCCAAGTATTTATTAATCGTCTTGGCTTTGGCAGGTGACTCCACGATAACAAGCGACTTACCCTTGGCGGATGCCTTGGGTGCAGTCGTGGTGGACTTGGTAGTTTTTTTGGTGGATTTGGTCGTCGACATGAAGCTGCCTTAAAAATGATTCAAAACGGTTTAATTTACTTTATTAATTATCCAATTTGTCCAAAACTGGAATCATCCCAAGAGTTACACAAATATTTGTATTTATAAAATATCACACTACCCACACTCTGACAAGTATGTCAATATGCCATTAGGTGAGCGTGTTATATTAATATGGGGTTAATTCTTGGCTGATTTTTGCGATTCATCTCATCGCCCCATGCGGTAAGCTGAGCTTGCAGGGCGGTTAATTCCTGCTCGGCAAGGGGTTTGTCAAGTTTCTTGGTGCCTTGCCAAGATTGATAACGCCCATCATGCCAGTATATGATCACGCTGTTGGCTTTGGCTTGTAGTCCCACGACGTGATCGCTGATGTCCTTAGGTAGGTCGATCAATACGCCATCTAAAGTATGACCACCCTCAATCGTCTGCCATGTAGCATCTGCTGCCGCCAGCCTCACTAAGGGCAGACGCCATTCATCATTAATGACCGCATAGGCCGTTACCATCTGATTCTTAACCGCGTGGTTATTGGCTCGCACGCCTGTCTGAACAACAGCAGGCAGCCAGTCAGGACGGCTCACGAATTTTGGGTTAAATCCCAATTGTCTGGCCAATAATCTAAAATCTGACGTGCGTACCTCGTGCGCCTTTGGCTTGGCAGCGAACATATTACCAAGCAAAAATCCTGCCACGACAAGCACCACGATTAGCGGCAATGAGCCTTGAATATCCATACCGTCCTTACACCAGAATTTGGCGTTTGCCGCTATTATCCGCCGCGCTCACTACGCCGCGCTCTTCCATCATGTCCACGATGCGCGCTGCTCGGTTATAGCCGATGCTAAATTTACGCTGCAATGCTGAGATGGATACTTTACGCGTCTCAAGCGTGTGCGACACCGCCAAATCAAAATACTCATCATCACTGCCCGTACCGCTGTCGCCACTGCCTTCACCCTCGAAAGTAAAGCTGTCTGTCAGGTCGATATAATCAGGCACACCGCGCTCACGCCATGCGTCGGTCACACGGTTCACCTCATCATCCTTAACATAGGCGCCATGCACACGCTGGGTCTCGATCGCACCTGGCGCTAGGAACATCATGTCGCCATGACCCAGCATGTTCTCCGCGCCCGACTCCTCGATGATGATGCGGCTGTCTGTAGCAGAGTTCACGCGCAGTGCCACACGCGATGGGATGTTAGACTTAATCAAGCCTGTCACCACGTTCGCCACAGGGCGCTGGGTGGCTAAGATAAGATGGATACCTGCTGCACGTGATTTTTGGGCAAGTCGGACGATTGGCTCTTCTGCGGTCTTGCCAAGCTGCATGATCATGTCGGCAAATTCATCCGCCACGACAACGATTTTTGAGAGTGGTTTTAGTTTCGGTGCGATGCCACTCACGTGGTCAGACGCACTCCATAGCGGATCAATAATCGGCTCGCCTGATGCTTGGGCTTCTAGCACCTTTTGGTTAAAGGCAGCAAGGTTACGCACACGAAGCTTACTCATCAGTAGATAACGACGCTCCATCTCAGTCACACACCAGTTAAGCGCGGCGGTCGCCTCGGTCATGTCAGTGATGACAGGCGTTAGCAGATGCGGGATGTCAGCGTAGTTCGCCAGCTCAAGCTGTTTTGGGTCAATTAGAACCAGCTTTAATTCATCGGGTGTATATTTTAATAGCATTGACATCAAGAATGAGTTTACCAGCACCGATTTACCCGAGCCTGTTGTACCTGCCACCAGCATGTGCGGCGCCTTGGCAAGGTCAGCAATGACAGGCTTGCCACTGATGTTCGTACCGATGGCAATGCTGACGCCTGCATTCGGATCCTTATAATCAGGGGTGTCGAGCAGTTCAATTAGGCTGACAATCTGACGCTTACGATTAGGCACCTCAATACCAATATAAGGCTTACCTGCGATCACAGGAATCACGCGCAAAGACGCCATCGACATAGAGCGCGCAAGGTCTTGGGCAATCTTACTAACGCGGCTTGCCTTGATGCCTGCTGCCAGATCCACCTCGAAGCGCGTCACCACAGGGCCTACCATCGCTGAGACGACTTCTGCCTTGACGTTGAATTCTTGGAGTTTAATCTCAAGCAGTGCCGACAGCTGGTCTAGCTCTTCTTGGGTGTAGGTGATGGTCTTGGCAGGCTTAGGATCTAGGATGTCAAGCTCTGGCACCACGCTTAGACTCATGCGATATTCTAGCGTGCTCATCGCGTGCGACTTTGGTCGCTCGGTGCCTGATGACATAGATTTTGGCAGATGATCAACAGGCAGAATCTGCGCTTCATCAATCTCTTCCACCTTGGCATAGACAGCTTCATCTTGATGAGTGGCATGAGATGTATGATTGTTATCGCTTAGCACCTCTGATTGACTCTGCGTCTGCCAATCTTGGGTAGCTTGTTCGTCAGCTTGCTCTATCAGAGCATCATTTGACAATCCTGCGAAGTCCACGCCACCAAAGGCAGTATTCTCATCAGATACACGCTCGGCGCTGATGACTGGAGCGACCTGACGGGCATCAGTAGTCTTTTGACGACTGTCAAAATAATCATCCTCGTGGCGAATCTGCTCATCTATCACATACTCATCAGACTGCTGGATGGTCTCATATACAGGCTCATCGTACGCATTGACATCATAAGTCGTATTAATCTGCACGCTATCATCTTGATAAGCCTGCTCATATGCATACACAGTGCTATCATGATTGCCATCATCCGTGGCGCTACCCATGATATCATGAGGTGCATCCACCTCTTCATAGTCAGGCTGAGTATGCTCCTCATGTAGCGGCACTGCCTGCGCCTGCTGCTGAGCCAATTTCTCCGCTTCGGCATCGGCTTGTTTTTTGGCGATGAGCTCTTCACGAAGCCCAGAATTCACCAAGAAGCTCTCCAGCGTCCCTTGATGGTTATGCGCCTGATAGACGGGTGTTTTTGGGGTGGTTTGGCTGATAATCAGTTCATCATCTTCAGATGCATCCGCACCGCTCACCTCGACTTCGTCTGATGCATCTGTATAGATGTCATCTTCGGTGGTGGTTTTGCGCTTGGCGAATTTTGCCCATAGTAGCGACCAGCGCACCTCAAAGGTCAATGTCGCCACCAATAACGTCATCAATACCAAGAACACCATTGCGACAGGCACACCCAGCACGCTATTCAGACTACCTAGCAGCTCATAACCCAACATCCCACCAAAGGTCGCTGCACTGTCCGCCTGCCACCACGCGCCCAGCTGAGCGAACATCGCACTGATGCACGCCAACAAGAACGCATATGCAATCAGACGCAGCACCCACATTACAGAGCCGCGCGTCCACCACAGATGCACCAACTCATAGGCGAGTACCGCCACAAAGAACCACGCGCCCAACCCAAAAAACGCACGCAGAACGTCCGCGACCCACGCGCCCAGACGACCACCGACATTACTAATGTCGGTGCTGCTACCGACATGGGACCACGCAGGGTCCGCAGGGTTATAGGACAGCAACGAGATGAATAAAAATGCCAAAAGCCCCACACCAACCATACTAAAAAACAGACGCTTGATGATGGGTAATTTACCTAAGAATTGATTGACGGATTCGTGTTGGAGCAGTTGATTCATGGTGGATGCTTAGAGAGTGGTGCATTAACAAACCCTACATTATATAGGATAACCGCTTGACATATCAAAATTTTTATTGCAGAAAGAAAAAATTTTATGATTTTTTGATGTTTGGTTTTATTGATGGTGGTGTTTTGGTGGATTTGGCTTGCAATTTTGGCAAAATTTCCCATATACTAATCAACTTCTTATCATATTCACCCATTGGACACACTCATGAATCACCATCGCTTAATCATCCTAGGCTCAGGCCCTGCTGGCTACTCTGCCGCCGTCTATGCCGCGCGCGCCAACCTAAACCCTGTCATCATTACCGGTCTACAGGTGGGCGGACAGCTGACCACCACCACCGAGATCGACAACTGGCCAGGCGGTCGCCACGGTCTGACTGGCACCGCACTGGTCGAAGGGATGAAAGAGCATGCAGAACGCTTCGGCACTCAGCTGATCTATGACCACATTCATAGTGTGGATTTTGAGCAGCGCCCATTTACCCTAACTGGCGACAGCACCACCTACACCTGCGACGCGCTCATCATCGCCACTGGCGCCACTGCCCAATACCTAGGCCTAGAATCCGAGAGTAAATTCATGGGTCAAGGCGTATCTGCCTGCGCCACCTGCGATGGATTCTTCTATAAGAATCGCAATGTCGCCGTCATCGGTGGGGGCAACACCGCGGTCGAAGAAGCCCTATACCTATCGAACATCGCAAGCCACGTCACACTAGTGCACCGCCGCGACAGCCTACGCGCTGAGAAGATCATGCAAGATCAGTTGTTCGATAAAGTCAAAAACGGCAACATCAGCATCGAATGGAACTCAAGCGTCCAAGAAGTCGTGGGCGATGAGATGGGTGTTACTGGCGTGGTCATAAAGAACACCGACGGCGAAACCAAAACCCTAGACGTGATGGGCATGTTCGTCGCCATCGGACATAAGCCAAATACCGCCATGTTCGATGGTAAGCTTACCATGACAGACGGCTACATCGTGGTGAATAGCGGCCTTAATGGCAATGCCACCGCCACCAGCGTGCCAGGCGTATTCGCGGCAGGCGACGTCGCTGACCATATCTACCGCCAAGCCATTACCTCGGCAGGCACCGGCTGCATGGCCGCCCTAGACGCTGAAAAATACCTAGACAGCTTATAATCTGCACAAAGGGACGATCATCGTCCCTTTATTATTATCAGTCATCTTGCAAAAAAAAAGTTACGGGCATCCTACAATAGGGCAAATCCTACCCCAGGAAGACCCATGATCCTCGAACACTCTCTCATCGCCCCAAGCCCAAGCCTAAGCCTGACCAGTTCCGCCATGGCAAGCGAAGCTGAATTTGCACAAGCCTTATCATACGCCAACAATCAAAACCATGGCCAAGCTTTTGAATTGTTTAATAAATTAGCCGAGCAAGGCGATGCCGCTGCTCAGAATGAGCTGGGCTATATGTATGTCAATGGCCAAGGCGTGCGTCAAGATTATGGGCAGGCAGTATCTTGGTATCGTAAGGCGGCTGAGCAAGGGCTTGCAGATGCTCAAATAAATTTAGGCTATATGTATGACAATGGACAAGGCGTGCGCCAAGATTATAGGCAGGCGATGGCTTGGTATCAAAAAGCCCATGCCCAAGGCAATGCAAAAGCCGCCCATAATATCGGGGTACACTATGGTAATGGCTGGGGCGTACGCCAAAACAAAAGCACCGCCAAAGAATGGTATGGCAGAGCCTGTGATTTGGGCGATCAAAAAGGCTGTGATAAATATCGTGAACTTAACCAACAGGGCTATTAATCTATACTGCATCAAGCTCAAAAAGGATGTTATCCCGTCCTTTTTATGGGCTGATGGTGTTATGGCTTGGTATTTTTTGGCCGTTGTGCTAGAATTGAGACTATCAAGAATCATTCTTGATTTCTAAGTTTATCATCTTATTCATCTCATGCCATCTTTAGACCTTGCCGACTTGCATACCATCGCCGACCGTGCCGCCTTTGATTTTGGGCGGATTATCAATCTTGCTGATGATGATGGTTTTATCGGTGCGGGGGCGGACTTATCCACCGCCACGCTGCTAAATGCCTATCGCAGCGGTGTATTTCCTTGGTTCGGGGCGGATGATCCCATCTGCTGGTGGTGCCCACCTGTGCGCTGCGTGGTTCATCCTGATGACTTTCGTCCTGCCAAATCCCTCATCCGCATCGCCAAGAAGATGCCGTGGCACATCACCACGAATCGCGCCTTTGGGTCTGTCATGACAGCCTGCGCCGCCCCACGCGCCTACAGCGATGATACTTGGATTAACGATGAGATGATAGACGCCTACACTAAGCTGCACGACATGGGCGCAGCCATGAGCGTGGAAGTATGGGACAGCACAGCAGATGACGCTAGGCTCATCGGTGGACTGTATGGCGTGCAGTATGGGGCGGCATTCTCTGGCGAGAGCATGTTCCATACCCAAAAAGACGCCTCAAAGATCGCCTTCTGGGCGCTCATGCACCTCGCCACATCCGCCGGCATTCGTCTGATTGATTGCCAATTAGAAAATCCACATCTGATGAGCCTGGGTGCGACCTTAATGCCACGCGATGAGTTCCTGACCGCCCTAGCAACCCTCAACCGCGCACCGACACCGCCTTTATCTGGCAGTATGAGCACGCACGAGCTTGCGCTCATTGATGGCTGATATTTACCAATCCATGCCGATGTCTTGGGCGGCAGCATAGCCACTTGCCCACGCCCATGCAAAGTTATACCCACCCAGATGACCCGTCACGTCCAGCACTTCGCCAATAAAATACAACCGCTCGCACAGTCTGCTCTGCATGGTCTTGCCATAGATCTCATCGCACGCCACACCACCACGGGTAACTTCTGCCACGCGGTAGCCTTCGGTGCCTGATGGCTTGATTTGCCATGCGTTTAAGGTTCTGCCCAAATCGGATAACTCTTTGTCCTTGATATTGGCAAGCTCAACATCCTGATACCGAACCCAAAAATGCGCCTGCAATGCCAAGAGCAGCTTCTTGGGGAAATATGGAGTTAGCACGGTACGGATGAGCTGTTTTGGGTGGGATTTTTTAGCGGTGATTAATAGCTCTGCAGCATCTAGCTTGGGTAGTAGATTGATATTGATGCACTCGCCAAGCCGCCAATAATTTGACAGCTGTAGCATGGCAGGGCCAGACAGCCCACGATGAGTGAACAACATGGGCAGCTCAAAGCTTGCCTTCTCATTAGAGGCGATGACGTCAAGGCTCACGCCTGCCAACGACTTAGCCATCTCACCCACGTGATCGGTGAAAGTGAACGGTACAAGAGATGCCTCGGTTGGCACGATACGATGCCCAAACTGAGTCGCCACCTGATACCCAAACCCACTCGCCCCAAGCGTAGGAATAGACAGCCCACCGGTAGCGATGACCAGATGACGGCATGACAGCTCATAAGGCTTGGCGTTCTTTGGGCTGACATGAATAACAAAGCCATTCTGCTTATCGTCTTTGGTGATGCTGTCGATGGTGGTATTAAGTCGTATGGTCACGCCTGCCTGCTCACACTCGGTCAGTAGCATGTTTAGGATGTCTTTGGATGAGTCGTCACAGAACAGCTCGCCGTGTGATTTCTCGTGATAGGCGACGCCGTGTTTTTGCACCAATTTAATAAAATCATCACTGCTATAGCGACTAAGGGCCGATTTGACAAAATGCTCATTTTGTCCGATGAACTCATTGGCAGTGACGTTTAGATTGATGAAGTTACACCGCCCACCGCCAGACATGAGGATTTTTTTGCCAGCTTTGTTGGCGTGGTCGAGCACCAGCACGCGCTTGCCGTATAGCGCAGCATTGAAAGCACAGAACAACCCCGACGCCCCTGCCCCGATAATGATGACATCAACGCATTCGCGATCAGCACAAGCCTCACTCATCAGAGGCACTCGGGTCATTGATCAGGTGAGCGTACTTGGCGTCATAGTCGGCTTTTTGCATTTTATAGATTTCAAAGACGCACAAATCATCGCAGCCATTATCACAGCATTCATAATCTTCGGGCGGCTCTGGTGGGGACGGGATGTCATTGGGATGGTTCATATTGGCACACTTGTTAAAAATTTTGTGGCTTTTTGTAGCCGTCGCTTGTATTTATTGTGGCATTTATTATAATTGAAAGCATGAGAAAATACACGCATTGTGTGCATTGTTACAGGATAACATTATGAAATTACTCAAAAAATCCCTACTCGCCGCAACATTGACCGCCACCGTCGCTCTGCCGATCGCAGGCTGCTCTAGCACCACCGATGGCGGTGCCGTGGGCGCTGATCGCAGACAGCTGTTATTGGTATCTAGTAGCGAAATCATGCAGCTATCGAACCAAGCCTACCAGCAAACCATCGCACAGGCACGCGCCAAAGGCAAGCTTGACACCAATGCCGCACAGGTCGCACGCCTACGCCGCATCGCTAACGACCTGATTCCTCAGACCACCGTATATCGTCCTGACGCGACACGTTGGCAATGGCAAGTACACGCCATCAGCTCAAATGACATCAACGCTTATGTCATGCCAGGTGGCAAGATTGTGTTCTATAGCGGTATCATCGACCGCCTAAGCCTAACCGATGCCGAGATCGCCGCCATCATGGGGCATGAGATGGCGCACGCTCTGCGCGAGCACAGCCGTGAGAAGGTGAGCCGCAGCGTCGCCACATCTGGCGTTCTGTCCATCGCAACTGCTGCGCTGGGTCTGTCATCAGGTCAGCAAGAGCTAGCAGGTCTGGCCAGTCAGCTGGGTCTAAACCTACCACACTCGCGCACCCAAGAAGCCGAGGCGGATAAAATCGGTCTAGAACTGATGGCACGCGCAGGCTACAACCCAAATGCCGCCATCACCCTATGGCAAAAAATGCAGCGCGCAGGCGGCGGCTCAACCCCACAATTCCTAAGCACCCACCCAAGCAGCGCAAGCCGCATCCAAGCCATGCAGGCGCTCATGCCGACGGTGACACCGCTGTATAATTCATCGAATAAGCGTTAAGAGTTAAGGTCATCTTATGAACACTCCAACCGCTGACGCGATTATTAGTAACTTACAAAGCCTGAGCCATACACACATCACGCTTGATAACGAAAGCCACATGCATGCAGGTTATTATGAAGGCAAAGAGAGCCACTTTAAGCTTGTCATCGTCAGCGATGCCTTTGATGGCAAGCGCTTGGTGGCTCGTCATCAGCTCGTTTATGCACTGACGAATCCCTTAATGATGGCGAATGGTGGCACGATTCATGCCCTCGCCATTCATGCCTACACCCCTGACGAATGGTCAGGGCAAGCGCCTGACAGCCCCAACTGCGCAGGTCAAAATCGCGGGTAAACTCCACTCATTTTTATCTTTTATTCATTTTTAATAATTGTTATGAAAAAAATCCTATCACTAGGCGCATTGGCTGCCATCACCGCACTGACTGGCTGTGCCACCACGAGCAACATCGCGCCACAGTACGTGAACCCAAACAACTACAACAGCCATGACTGTGCTTATCTTCAAAGTGAAGTCGCTCGCGTGACCAACCTGGTCGAAAAAACCCAAAACCAACAAACACCACTATCAGCGACAGGTGTAGGCATTGGTATCGCAGGGGGTCGTGGTGGCATCTACCCGAGCATCAGCTTTGGCATAGGTTCGGGCAGCTCAACTCGTGCCGCGCGCATCAACACACTTGCCCGCCTATACGGTGAGCATGATGCCATGGTCATCGCTGCCCGTCAAAAGAACTGTGCATTTGCCCAAAACATCAAAATCTACGGCGAAAAATAATCCAAAACATCAAAAATCATAAAAATTTTTTGACAAGTTATTCAAAATCGCCCAAAATAAGCCGCATCTATTGTGGCTTATTTTTTATGATGTCTATTCTTCCCAACTGGCTTGGTACACTGCGTCAAAACCCAAAGCTCATCGGTAACGATCTGATGGCAGGGCTAATGATGGCGGTATTGGTGATTCCTCAGAGCCTAGGTTATGCAGCACTGGCAGGACTGCCACCCATCATGGGGCTATACGCATCCATCGTCCCGACTCTAGTGTATGCTTATCTTGGTGCAAGCAGCATCAATGCAGTAGGCCCTGTTGCCATCACTGCGATCATGACATCCAGCGCGCTGTCTGGCTATGCCACAGGTAGCGTACAGTATGTGACTTTATCCATCACGCTTGCCATGATGGTGGGCGGAATATTGTGTCTAGCCAGCATCCTAAGGCTAGGCTGGATCATGCAGTTCGTCAGCCGCGGCGTGTCCTCAGGCTTTATTAGCGCGGCAGCGGTACTGATCGTCATCAGCCAACTAAAAAACCTCATCGGCGCGCCCATAACAGGCGGCAGTCTCATCGACATCATCAGCAGCCTATCGAACACTTCCATCGCCATTAAGCCATATACCGCCCTATTAGGCATCGGCGCACTCATGATTTTATTGGTCAATCGCTACGTTGGTGCGCTGTGGGCATGGCTACCCAAGGCACGGGCAGACTTTGCCAAGCGGCTTGTGGTAATCATCGTCACGATACTCTCCATTATCCTTGCCACACGCCTTGGATGGGGCGCACTTGACATTCGATTGCTTGAGCCTTTGCCTACTGGATTGCCTGCGTTTAAGTTTTTGCCGTTATCACTTGGCATCCTGTTAGACCTACTACCATCGGCATTATTAATTTCGCTCATCGCCTTCATCTCAAGCTCTGCCATCGCCAGCAATTATGCACGCACCCATCAGCAGCCTTTTGATAACAACAAAGAGCTGCTAGGCCTAGGCTTTGCTAACATCGCCAGCAGTGTCACGGGGGGCTTTACGGTTGCGGGAGGTCTGTCACGCACCAGCCTGAACATCAGTCTTGGTGCCAAGACGCCCTTTGCATCGATCGTGTGCGCGCTTGGCATTCTATTTATTTTGTTGTTTTTTGGGCAGCATTTGGCAGGCCTGCCTTATGCGGTGCTGTCTGCCATCATCGTAAGCTCCGTACTGTCGATGATTGACATACAGACCCTAAAAACCGCCCTAAAACACGACAAGGCAGATGCACTATGTCTGGTGCTATGCTTTGGAGCGGCGATTATCTTTGGGCTTAATATCGGGCTTGTGGTTGGTCTGTTGGTTAGCTTTGTACTGATGATCTATCGCTCGCACCGCGTGAACATCGCCATCCTCGGACAGCTTGGTAATAGCGAGCATTTTCGCGACATCTCCCGGCATAAGGCGACCACCTTTGATAATCTACTGATGGTGCGCATCGATGAGAGCCTGTATTTTGGTAATGCACTGACCATCCATGAGACACTGCGAAAGCTCTACTATGAGCACCCAAAGGCCAGTGAGGTTATTCTTATCATGACGGCAGTGAATCACATCGATCTAACCGCCCAAGAGATGCTCTCATCCTTCAATCAAGAAATCCAAAGCCAAGGCAGACGCCTACATCTGGCAGAAGTCAAAGGCCCTGCCATGGATGTTCTAAAGGACAGCGAGCTCTTTAAGCACCTGTCTGGCGAAGTATTCTTAAGCACCAAGCTGGCTGTAGATAGATTAAAATACCAAGGCGATGATTGGTGCGGCATGTGATGGTTTATTCCTAAATTTTGAATTCTTATCAGAAATTTTAATTTTAGGAATAAGCTTATGCGCAATCAACATTGAATCAACCAAAAAATTTCGCTAAGATAATCGCATCTTTTACTAATCTGGATGATAACAATGAACACCCAAACCATCACTTTATATAAGCAAATCCACCCCTGTCAATGCCAAACCTTATCAACGCTCGGCTTTAAGAGTATCATCAATCTACGTTTTGATGATGAGTGCGATAATCAGCCTAAGGCAGCAGAATTAGGGTTAAGCGCAAGCAGTACAGGACTAGAATATCGCCACCTACCTGTGGATGTTGGGAACCTGCCCTTCGATGTCGTGCAGCGATTTGCCCAACTGATCAATGAGCTGCCCAGTCCTGTGATGGTGTTTTGTGGCACGGGCAGCCGCGCCAAGCGCATTTATCAAAGCGCAGTGGTGAGCGGCCTTATCTAGGCTGATAATTGATTAATATAGAAGACCGCACATGGCGGTCTTTATTTATAAAAAACCTTAAAAATTCACTTCACTTTCCCAGTCCATCCACACCCCATGCATAGGATGCTTTAGGCGAAGTTTATGGGCATGCAGGTTTAGACGTGGCGCGATCTGCAGCGCTGTGCCTGTGGCATAGATGGGATCGCCAATCATGACATGCCCCAGATGCACCATGTGCACTCGCAGCTGATGGCTTCTGCCTGTGATGGGCTTTAGCGCGACTCGGGTCACCGGATGTGAGACACCCTGATCATCGGTGCGCAGCTCATGATGCAGCACTTCATAATGCGTAAGCGCACTCTTATTCCAGTTCATGTCCACAATGTGACGCGGCTTAGTGCTGGGCTCGTAACGCACGGGCACATCGATGATGCCTTTTTTGCCATCTTTGGCGATCGTGCCGAAGACGACTGCTTGATATTCCTTGGTAGGAATGCGCTCGATGAACTGCTTTGAGATGTGAGTCTGCGCCGCCTCATGCTTGGCAAAGATGATCAAGCCCGATGTATCCATGTCCAGCCTATGTATGAGCTTGATGTTAGGATTTACCTTAAGCAGCCGCGACTGCAAGCTAACCTTTAACACTCGCCCATCCACACTCAGGAGCCCCGCAGGCTTATCCCCCACCCAGATGTCCTCATCTTCATAAACGGTGATGGACTGGATAAATTCCCTAAAAAATACATCTGAGCGTACCTGCTCATCAGCATTCATCTTGGCAATGGCTTCGTCATTTAGGCGGTCGTGGCGTTCTTGGGCGTGATTCATGATGGCGTTTGATGAAGTTAATCAGGATAATTGGCAAATTTAATGAAACAAAGTCTGCCTTTTTATAAAAAGTTTGCTATTATAGCACAAACAGATGCAGCGATTTGACATTCAACCATCTTGAAAAATCCCCAAGCATCTCCATATATTTACCAAATTAACCAACCAAATAAGGCAGGAACAATCATGTCAATCATCAATACCACAGACGCTAATTTTGACCAAGACGTACTTCAAGCCGATAAGCCTGTGCTTGTAGATTTTTGGGCCGCTTGGTGTGGTCCTTGTAAAGCCATCGCGCCAACCCTAGAAGAGCTTGCCGATGACTATGCCGGTCGCGCGCAGATCGTTAAAGTTAATGTCGATGACAACCCTGAAGTTGCGGCACGCTTTGGCATTCGCAGCATTCCAACGCTATTCGTCTTCAAAGGCGGCGAGAAAGTAGACACCATCGTTGGCAGCCGTCCAAAATCAGAATTCGCTGCACTGCTTGATAAGCACCTATAAGCGCATTCACACCACAAAAAAAGACTTGTTTTGCAAGTCTTTTTTTTGTTTTAGTTCTTTAATACTCTTGATTTTCGGGATAAAAACTCGTATCATTATGCGCTAGCCGTTATCCTGTAAAAAAACACCACTCCCAACGGCATTCTCAATATCAAATCATTAACAGATTTTTTCGGTCAAGCATTCGCAAGACCGCTCAACTTTTCATGATTAATTTCTCCTAAGACCTATCCATGAATCTAACCGAACTCAAAAGAAAGCCAGTCGCCGAACTGCTCGCCATCGCTGAGCAAATGGGACTTGAGAACATGGCTCGCAGCCGCAAACAAGACATTATTTTCGCCATCCTAAAAACCCACGCCCGCAACGGTGAGCCCATTTATGGTGATGGTGTGCTAGAAATTCTGCCTGATGGCTTTGGATTTTTACGTTCATCTGAAGGCTCCTATTTGGCAGGCCCTGATGACATCTATGTCAGCCCAAGCCAAATTCGCCGCTTCAACCTCCAAACCGGCGACTCAATCGCAGGGCAGATTCGCCCACCCAAAGAACAAGAGCGATATTTTGCGCTACTGAAGGTCAGCGAGATTAACTTTGATACGCCGGATCGCAGCCGTCATAAGCTGATTTTTGAGAACTTAACACCTCTGTTCCCCACCAAGCAGCTCACACTTGAGCAAGGCAACGGCACCACCGAAGACCTAACCGGTCGCGTGATTGATCTCATCGCCCCCATCGGTAAGGGTCAGCGCTCCATCATCGTAGCGCCACCCAAGGCAGGTAAGACCGTTCTGCTACAGAACATCGCCCAAGCCATCGCCAAAAACCACCCTGAATGCTATCTAATCGTCCTGCTCATCGATGAGCGCCCCGAAGAAGTCACCGAGATGCAGCGCACCGTACGCGGTGAAGTGGTAGCATCCACCTTTGATGAACCGCCACAACGTCACATTCAAGTCGCTGAGATGGTCATCGAAAAAGCCAAACGCCTGGTTGAGCACAAGCAAGATGTCGTAATTCTATTAGACTCCATCACCCGTCTGGCGCGCGCCTATAATACTGTCATTCCATCGAGCGGCAAAGTACTGACAGGTGGTGTGGACGCCAATGCACTCGAGCGTCCGAAACGCTTCTTTGGTGCGGCGCGTAATGTCGAAGAAGGTGGCAGTCTGACCATCATCTCAACCGCGCTGATCGACACAGGTTCGAAGATGGACGGGGTGATCTTTGAAGAATTTAAAGGCACGGGCAACCAAGAGATTACCCTTGAGCGTGATTTGGCGGAGCGTCGCATATTCCCTGCCATCAACATCAAAAAATCAAGCACTCGCCGTGAAGAGCGCCTATTAGATGAAGAGACTCTGCGCCGTGTCTGGGTTCTGCGCAAGCTGCTACAACCGATGGATGACTCTCAAGCGACTGAGTTTTTACTTGACCGCCTAAAAGACTCTAAGACAAATGATGAATTTTTTAGCAATATGACCAAAAAAGCGTCCTCCTAAGTCACCAAAAATCCTTGACTTGAAACGGTCATAATTCTATGCTATTATAAAATGCTGTTTTAAACGAAAAATTCTCGATTATATGGTGGATTTTTAGGCGTCTTGAATAGAAATTCGATACTTAGCAAGCAATTAGAAATATTTTGTTACATTTTTTTGATTTTGCTAAAAAATATCATTTTTTATTTATGCTGAATTACTATATAATTTGCGATGCAGTAAAGTACTTCAGGGATTTTTTTGCAACAAGGCGAGAGCAATCCTTTGTTCTCGCCTAGTGCCATTAAGAACTGTAATACAATTGCTAACTTACTATTCTATGGAGATCACCATGAAAACTAAACTATTTCTATCTGCTCTAATCGCTTCTCTAGCTCTAACTGCTTGCTCAAAGCCAGCTGAAGAAGCTTCTAAAGCTGCTGAAGAAGCACAAGCTGCTGCAAACGAAGCACAAGCTGCTGCTGACGCTGCTCCTGCCGACGCTGCTGCACAACAAGCTGCTGACACTGCACAAGCTGCTGCTGACACTGCTGCTACTGCTGCTGTAGACGCACAAGCTACTACTGGCGCTGCTGCTGAGCAAGCTGAAGCTACTGCTGAAAACGCACAAGATGCTGCTGAAGAAGCTGCTGATGCTGCAAAAGACGCTGCTGATAAAGCTGCTGTAGACGCTGCTATCGCTCCTGCTGCAGACGCTACTGCTACTGCTACCACTGAGACTAAGACTAACTAATTCGTCTTTTCTTAAAGCACATAAAAGGAGAACCTCTTTGGTTCTCTTTTTTTATCTGTTGTATTAATAATTGCATGCTATCACATATTTGTCGTGTGACTAATTAGTGGTAACTTCCTCATCCACGGATTCGATAGGTACTGCCTCAGTATCGCCCTGCTCTACTTCCGCTGATGCGTCAGATTCCAATACATCGCCTTCAACGGGTTCAGTTACTAGCGGATCTTGAATGCTCGGCTCAGTTGTGATGATCGGATCAGCAGGCTCAGCAGACATCGGAACAGTTTCTACTTCTGCAGACTCTTCTGTAGTCGCCTCTTTTTTATCACCACAGCCTGTCATCATAACCACAGATAATATAGGGGTCAGCCAAATTAGTTTTTTCATTGAAACACTCTTAAATTCATCAGATATTGTCAATGATAGTTTTTATCATTGGTAGTTGATTCACACAATATATCACAAAAAATAGACAGGTAAAGACCTGTCTATTTAAGTTTTTACGATAGCTTGCCATGGCATTGCTTGTATTTTAGTCCACTACCACAAGGACACGGCGCGTTACGATTAATGTTTTCGGGTATAACCACATCTTTTTCCGCCATACGCGCTGCTTGTTCTGCGCTCACACCAGCTGCACTTAATGTGAAGGTGATGTTTTGATTTGATGCTGCGCGATGTTCGCGTGGTTCGCTCGTCTCTTCGTTGGCTTGGTTATGCTCGAACTGCATGCGCATCTGCTCGATTTGGCGACGACGCTCTTCTTCTAGTGCAGCAAGCTCTTCAGGGGTTGGTACATGAACACGCGCCAAATCCTGAACGATGTCAGATTTAATTGCGCCAAGCATTGAGCGGAACAATTCAAAAGATTCACGTTTATATTCTTGCTCAGGGTTCTTCTGAGCGTAGCTGCGCAGATGAATGCCTTTACGAAGCTGATCCATCTGAGTAAGATGCTCCTTCCAGTGACGATCTAAACTCTGTAGCATGAAATGACGCTCAAGCTGTGCCGCACTGTCTTCGCCCATCTGCATACGTCTGTCTTCGTAGCGTGCGATTGCGGTACTGATGATCTTATCGCGCAGACCTTCTTCATCAAGGCGGCGATCTGCATCCAGCCAATCATTGATCGGCATGTAGAATCTGAACGCGTCTTCGATTTCATCTTCTAGGCCATCGATATTCCACTGATCATCCACTGAACCTGCTGGCACGAACTGATTAATCAGTGCATTATAGACCTCATGATGCATCTGTTTAATAGATTCTTGCAAGTCAGCTTGCCCTAACAAGTCATCGCGCTGCCCATAGATGACCTTACGCTGCTCATTCGCCACATCGTCATATTTGAGTAGGTTTTTACGCGCATCGAAGTCACGCGCCTCAACCTTACCCTGCGCACCTTCGATTGAACGAGAGACCATCTTATGCTCGATCGCTTCATCTTCTTTTAAACCCATCGCACGGAACATATTCATGACACGATCGCCAGCGAAGATGCGCATCAGGTCGTCTTCTAACGATAAGAAGAAACGCGATTGCCCCGGGTCGCCTTGACGACCAGCACGACCACGCAGCTGGTTATCGATACGGCGAGATTCATGACGCTCTGAGCCGATGATGTGTAGACCGCCTGCCGCTTTTACCGCTTCGTTCTTATTTTGCCAATCGGCTTGTAATTGCGCTTTTTGCTCTTCGGTCAGCTCATGCAGATTATCAATCTGAGCTTGCCAGTTACCACCTAGGATGATGTCTGTACCACGACCTGCCATGTTGGTGGCGATGGTTACTGCTTGTGGGCGACCCGCCTGAGCGATGATCTCTGCTTCGCGCTCATGCTGCTTGGCGTTTAGGACGTTATGAACGATACCTTCTTGATCCAGTAGGTACGACAGCTCCTCACTTGCCTCAATCGTTGCCGTACCGACCAGCACAGGTGCGCCCTTGGCGGTGATTGATTTGATCTCTTTGATGATACCTTGATATTTACCAAGCTTGGTTAAGAAGATCTGATCGTCCATGTCGATACGAGCAATTGGACGATGTGTTGGGATGATAACCACATCAAGATCATAAGTGGACTTAAATTCTGCCGCCTCGGTATCCGCCGTACCTGTCATGCCAGACAGCTTGTCATACAGACGAAAATAGTTCTGAAAGGTGGTGGTTGCCATCGTTTGGTTTTCGGCTTGAATCTCAACACCTTCTTTGGCTTCTACCGCTTGATGCAGACCCTCACTCCAGCGACGGCCAGGCATGGTACGACCCGTGTTCTCATCAACAATGATGACCTCGCCATCTTGGACGATGTAGTGAATGTTCTTAACAAAAATGTGGTGCGCACGGATCGCTGCCTGCACATGCGCCAGCAATGGCAAACGCGCAGGACTGTACAGACTCTCATTGGCGCCAAGCTCACCCACCTCAACCAAGAATCGCTCGATCTTCTCGTAGCCTTTTTCACTGATCTCAATGGCACGGTTCTTCTCATCAATCCAAAAATCGCCGTCTTTATTATCTTTATTCGCCTCTTCATCTTCAGAGCGAGTCAGGCGAGGCACGATGGTGTTAATCAGTGCATACAACTCGGCTGAATCTTCTGCTTGACCTGAGATGATGAGCGGTGTACGCGCCTCATCAATCAAGATACTGTCGATCTCATCGATGATACAGTAATTAAGCGGGCGCTGTTTTTTCTCGGCAAGGCTAAACACCATGTTATCACGCAGATAGTCAAAGCCGTATTCGTTATTCGTGCCGTAAGTGATGTCAGCGCGATAAGCCTCAAACTTCTCCTGTGGTGGCTGTTGGCTGTAAATCACGCCCACCGTCAACCCCAAAAAGCCAAATAACGGACGGTTTAGCTCGGCATCACGCCCTGCCAGATAGTCGTTCACCGTGACGACGTGCACACCCTTACCACTGATCGCATTTAGATAAATGGCAAGGGTCGCCATCAAGGTCTTACCCTCACCGGTCTTCATCTCGGCAATCTTGCCTTCATGCAAAGTCATACCACCGATGAGCTGCACGTCATAGTGGCGCATGCCATTAACACGAATGGACGCTTCACGACATACCGCAAAGGCTTCTGGCAGGATGCTATCTAGACTCTCACCCTGTTGATGGCGCTCTTTGAATTCAAAGGTTTTTTGGCGCAGCTCTTCATCGGACAGCGTCTGAATCGTAGGTTCATAGGCGTTGATTTTTGCGACAATTTTGCGCATGCGTTTGAGCTCGCGCTCATTTTTAGTGCCAATGACACTGCCGATAATTTTACTTAACATGAATGTTCCAACAAATTTAAATTTTTAACTATATAATGATAAACAGAACAAATACAAGAAAAAATCATTTTAATCACAACGATGCAAAGACTTCATCCGCCGCCGCCAGCGTCTTTTTAATGTCATCATCAGTGTGCGCAATCGACATGAACGCCGCCTCAAAGGCAGAAGGCGCAAGATAAATGCCACGTTCTAGCATGCCGTGGAAAAACTTATTAAAGCGTTTGGTGTCGGCGCATGCCACGTCATTAAAGTTTTTGGGTAATTCTTTGGCAAAAAACAGCCCAAACATACCGCCCACATGACAGCTTGCAAAATCTATACCGTGTTTGCCCGCCAGTGCTTGCAAGCCGTTTACCAGTTTGGCGGTTTTGGCGGTTAATTCTTCATAAAAACTCGGACGAGTTAATTCATCAAACATCGCCTTACCTGCACGCATGGCTAAGGGGTTGCCAGACAGTGTCCCTGCTTGGTAAACACCGCCCAAGGGAGCTATACATTCCATAATCTCACGCTTACCGCCAAATGCTCCCACAGGCAAGCCAGCCCCGATGATTTTGCCAAAGGTGCTAAGATCGGGGGTAATGCTAAAATGATGACTTGCTCCACGCAGTCCCACACGAAAGCCCGTCATCACTTCATCAAAAATTAAAACCGCCCCGTGCTTGGTGCAAAGCTTACGCAGGGTGTTATGAAACTCTTGGCTTGGGACAACCATGTTCATGTTACCCGCTATCGGCTCTAAAATCACGCACGCAAATTCATCGCCAAATTTATCAAAGGCGGATTGCAACGCATCAATGTCATTATAAGGCAAAGTTACAGTATGCTTGGCAAAGTCGGCAGGCACGCCCTGAGATGTCGGCTCGCCAATGTCTAGCATGCCAGAACCTGCCTTGACAAGCAGGCTATCTGAATGCCCATGATAGCACCCTTCAAATTTGACAATCTTATCTCGCCCTGTGTAGCCACGAGCCAGACGAATGGCACTCATGGTCGCCTCCGTGCCTGATGACACCATGCGAACGAGCTCAATGTGCGGGATGATGTCGGCAATCAAATCCGCCATCGTGGTCTCAAAGGGCGTGGGAGCCCCAAAGGACAAGCCGTCATCGGCAGCCTTTTTGACCGCATCAATGACTTTGGGGTGAGCATGACCTAAAATCATAGGTCCCCACGAGCCAACGTAGTCGATGTACTCACGCCCTTGGGTGTCGTACATATACGCTCCCTTGGCACGGCTTACGAACACAGGCGTACCACCCACCCCTGCAAAGGCACGCACGGGCGAGTTTACACCCCCCGGAATGTGGCGTTTGGCTTTTTCAAATAAGACTTGGTCGGCAGTAAGTGTCGTCATGGAAGTTCCTTGTTATTTGATTTTATGAATGCAGATAGAAAGAAAATAGAACTAGGCTTTTTTTACCACGCTGGATTTTAGTTTCATTGCACCAAAGCCATCGATCTTACAATCAATGTCATGATCGTCTGGTGCGTCATGAATCAGGCGGATGGATTTGACTTTTGTACCTACTTTGATTGGCGTTGATGAGCCTTTGACCTTCAAATCCTTAATCACAGTTACGCTGTCGCCATCATTTAGCACGTTGCCCACTGCATCCTTAATAATAGGCATGTCATCCGTGTCTGCATCTGCTGACCATTCATGCGCGCACATTGGGCAGATCAAGAGATCGCCATCAGCATAGGTGTAGTTTTCTTCGCATTTTGGGCAGGCAGGTAGATTCATGATACATCCTAAATAGAGCTAAAATTATGAGCGCCTAGTATAGCAGATTTTGCGAATTTTTTGTTGATACAAAATGTTAATCTTGCCTTGAAAATGCTACAATGACAACCATAGCATAACTGCTTTTTTATTTATTTCACAACAAACGATAAGACACAATCATGACAACGACAATCCCCACTTTTGAGCAAGTCACCCTAAGCGGTAAAGACGCCACCAAATTCTTACAAGGTCAATTAACCATCAATGTCGAAAAATTAACCGATGATTTTTCGCCCTGTGCCATCAGCGATTCAAAGGGTCGCGTGCAGTTTGGGCTATGGGTAAGACGCATTGACGATGAATCTTTCGCGCTCGTCACCTCAGCAGACTGCATGAGCGATCTGACCGCACACATCAAAAAATACGGCGCATTTTCTAAATTCACCCAGTCTGATGTCGTGCCCATTTATCCTGCTATAGAGCATGGTCAGCCGGCCTTTAGTGATGATGCCGATCAAGCCGATGCTCAGAATTGGGCAAGCTTAAGCATCCAAACAGGCAACTATTGGATCACCAAAGCAACCCAAGGACTGTTCCAACCCCAAGAGCTGCGCCTACACCAGCGTGGAGGCGTGGACTATGATAAAGGCTGCTATCTAGGGCAAGAGATCATCGCCCGGCTGTGGTTCAAGGCAAGCCCAAAAGCCTACCTGCACCGTATCTCGCTCACAGAACAGGCAAATGACGGCGATAAACTTGGCAAAGTACAAATCGTCAATAGCGTACCTACCGATGGTGGTTTTGACGCCCTAGTCATTGGCTCGCCTGAGAATGTAGCGGAAATCGGGGGGATTTTACCCTTGCCCGATAAGCTTATGGGTGATGTGGCGCGTGGCTAATACCAATAAGCCAACCGTTACGGTGCTCGGTGCGGGCGTTACGGGTGTCACTAGCGCTTGGTATCTGTCTCAAGCAGGCTTTGATGTAACGGTCATCGACCGCCAAAACCTGCCCGCCATGGAGACCAGCTTCGCCAATGGTGGTCAGATCTCAGTATGCCACGCTACGCCATGGGCGAATCCCAGCACCCCTCTAAAAGCCCTAAAATGGCTCAGCCAGCCCGATGCGCCTCTGCTTTATCGCATCAATGGCAACATAGAACAGATGCGGTTCATCTATAGATTCTTAAGAGAATGCACCGCCAAGCGTGCCGACGCCAATCTGGTGCAGATGGTCAATCTGGGGCTTTATTCTCGCGATGCGCTAAAGGATCTGATGGCGCAGTTGCCATTGGCATTTGAACAGCGGCTACAGGGCATCATGCACTTTTATACCAGTCATGCAGAATATCAATCCGCAATCACGCCCACGCAGAGAATGCAGACATTAGGCTGTCATCGCACGCTCATCAGCCCCGATCAAGCTCGGCACATCGAGCCTGCACTTGGCATGCTGGGTGATGCCTTAGTGGGGGCGACTTATACTGATGCCGATCTGTCTGGTAACGCTCATCTATTCACCCGCAAGCTCGCCAAGCACTGCCAAGCGCAAGGCGTCAACTTCCTACATGATACGCGCATCGATAGCATCCATCAGACCAAAGGCACCATCACCCATCTGACACTAACCCACAAAGACAACATCATCACCCATAAAAGCAACCATTATGTCGTCTGCCTGGCAAGTCATGGCAAGGCATTACTTGATGCGATTGGGGTGTTTTTACCGATTTTCCCTGCTAAGGGCTATTCAGCCACCTATCAGGTGCTTGATGGCGCTCGAGTACCACAAGTCAGCATGATCGATGATGAATATAAGCTCGTCATGAGCCGCTTTACCTCCGATCAGCGCGATGTGCTACGTGTGGCAGGTACGGCAGAATTTAACGGCTATAATACAAATCTTGATGAGACACGCTGTCATGCCTTGACGCGCCGCGTTCGATCTGTGTTCGGCGATGCGTTAAGTTATGATGAGCCAAATTACTGGACAGGACTGCGCCCCATGACACCGTCCAATGTGCCACTCATCGGACAGGCGCACTTCGGGCAGGTACGTCACGGCTCGACAGGGGAGACACTGGATAATCTATGGCTGAACACAGGTCATGGCACGCTTGGCTTTACGCATGCCTGCGGCTCCGCGAAAGCATTGACTCATCTCATGGCGGGCGACGAACCTGATCTGATGTTTGATTTTGTTGGCACATAAGCAAAATAGCACAATAAATTTACCAGTCAGATGTGCCCAGCCAATCCGTCCTAGCCTATTCGCGCGTTCTGGCAACCGCCTCCGCCAGCCCTACTTGTCCGCTATCGGTCAAACCTTGCACCACGCTGTCAAAATCGCCCTGCTCTCGGTTTTGGCTCAGTTTAAATTTACCAATCATCTCACTAACATCCACCGTCAAGCCCAAAATGCCCTGTATCTCGTCCGCCAGATAGTCGGCATGGGCGTGTCATGAATTAGAGCGTGCAATACGTCTATCAGCTCGCTTGATAAAACCAATGACAATCTAACGATTTTTCTTTATTTCAAAATGAAAACTGGCATAAATCAAGCCGTCGGTTTGATTTATGCCAAGCTGTAATGATTGGGCAAATGGTGCATAGTACGCACCCTACCATTTTGGCAAGTTTAACTGATAAATTAAGACTGTGTAACTTGTCCAATCCTCTGCCCCATTACCACCGTCTTACCATGCACAAACTCATCACCCCATTCGGTATTTGCCGATTTGGGTAGCACGATAATGGCGGTAGAACCTAGATAAAACCGCCCAAGCTCATCGCCTTTTTTGAGCGTCATGTCATGCGTGCGGTGCTGAATGTAGGGCGTGCGTTTGATTGCCCCTGTCGCCACAGACTCAATCCCCGCCACAATCATCGCCCCAACCAGCACCACGCACGCACGCCCAAAAGCGGTGTCAAATTCGCACACCAACCGCTCGTTACGGGCGAACAGGTCAGGCACGTTCTCGGCGGTGGTGTTATTGACCGAAAACAGCGTCCCTGGCACATAGCGTGTGGCAACCAACGTACCGTCAAAGGGCATATGTACACGGTGGTAGTTGGTGGGGGCAAGATAAATCGTGGCAAACGAACCGTCCACAAACGCCTTACCGAGCTCAAAATCCGCCAAAAGTTGCCCCACGTCATAATCTCGCCCTTTGGCTTGAATGAGTTGCCCATTTGTGATTGCTCCGATTTGGCTGATTTTACCGTCAGCGGGACAGGCAATGCCGTCTGCCGTCTCGTCAATTGGTCGCATACCACTCTTTAATTCACGGGTAAAAAAGTCGTTGAAACTGTCATAATCATCCAAATTGCCACGCTCATATTCTACCAAATCAATGTTATAGGCTTTGGCAAAAGTATGGACAAAGGCTTTTTTGATGTACGGATTTTGACTTTTGGCAAGGTAGCCTGCCACTTCTGATAGGGTTTGCTGTGGGGCTAAGTTTTGGGCTAGGGTAAATAGGTTCATGATTTTTCCAAAATAAAAACGGGTTTGGGCTATTTTAACCGATATTTGCTATAATAACCGTTATATTTTGCTAAATTTTATGTCAAACACCCCAACCGATCCCATGACTGCCAAAGAACGCCTATTTCATGCCGTACTGTTTAAGATTGGGGCGATTGGGCTGACGGTGGCTGTTTTTGCCCTGTTTGGCGACAACCATAGCCCGACCCACGCTACAGGTTTGGCGGTGGTAATCTCGGTGCTGGCGATGGTGTGAAACATGGTGTTTAATTTTTTGTTTGACAAAGTGGTAACGGGCGAACGTCTTTACCGCTTGCTTGGCACTCGCCTTGTTCATGTGGGCTTGTTTGAAGGTGGGCTGTTTTGGCAACCGTGCCGATAATTGCCTACGCCCTAGATGTCTTGCTGTGGATGGCGTTTGTTATGGATATTGGCGTGGTGGCGGTGATTGGGGTATATACGCTACTTTTTAATTGGGGTTATGATTGGGTGCGGTATAAGATACGGGCAGAGTAATTTTTAAAATGGTTAAAATTTGGCATTGTTCCATTAAAATAATTTTTGCAATAATAAGCGTGTAGGGGCAATTTATTCGCCCAAAATTCACACTTTACATAGAATAAATTCTACCAAAAAATAAATCACCCCAACACCCCCATTTAAACCCAACCCAAAGGAAAAACCCATGAAAGCCCTAATCCAACGAGTTAAGTCCGCCCATGTCAATGTGGATGGTCAAATCATCGGACAAATCCAATCAGGCGTGCTTGCCTATATCGGCATTGGCAAAGATGATGATTTTGATAAAGCGTGCAGACTGGTGGATAAAATCATCGCCTACCGCATTTTTGAAGACGACAACGGCAAAATGGGCAAATCAGTGTCCGATGTGGGCGGTGGCTTATTGCTCGTGTCGCAATTTACCCTAATGGCAAAAACCGACAAGGGTCGCCGTCCTGATTTTGCCCCTGCCATGCCCCCAGATGACGCAAGGGCATTGTTTGATAAGTTGGTAAATTATGCCAAACAAGCCCATCCAAGCGTTGCCACAGGCGAATTTGGGGCGAATATGGCGGTCATGGCAGTCAATGACGGCCCGATTAATTTTTTGCTTGACGTGTGATTGTTGATTTGACTTCCTCCCCTCGCTAAACCGAGGGGATTCCTACTGCTAGACGGTCAAGCCCGACCGCAAGAATGTTCTTACTAGCAATAAGTTTAATTCGCACCATGGGATTTATTGTTGATATTGCTTTTTTAAAGAGTTTGGGGCTGTACTATAGCAACATCAATGTTATACCAGTACAGCCCCTTATCTTAAACTTTCGATAAATATAAAAATCGCAAGCTAAACCACTTGCGATTTTTTATTTTGACGGCATTAAATGAGATGTGGTGATTTGTGTGATTTTAATCTCAACACCTTGAATTAATTATGCTAAACTAGCGATTTTTGATGACTTTATTCATCCATACGAACAATTATTAAGGATACTCATGACCGCCAACAATCCTGCTTTTGAACTCATATCAACAACGAAAATCGACGCACTAAACATCGACGTGGCATATTATCGCCACAAAGAAACGGGGCTCATGCATTATCATCTGGCATGTGATAATGAGGAGAATGCACTGATGATCGGTTTTGCCACGCAGCCGATGACATCGCGCGGTGAGGCGCATATCTTAGAGCATGTGGTGCTGTGTGGCTCTGAAAAATACCCTGTGCGCGATCCGTTCTTTAGTATGATTAAGCGTTCCTTGCAGACGTTTATGAATGCCATGACGGCAGCGGACTGGACGGTTTATCCGTTCGCCACTCAGAACAAGAATGATTTTTTTAATCTGCTGTCTGTGTATGTGGATGCGTGTTTTTTTCCCAATATTCATGAGCTGGATTTTGCCCAAGAGGGTATTCGCATTGAGCTGGATGAAGCGGGCAAGCCACAATATCACGGCATTGTCTTTAATGAGATGAAGGGCGCGATGAGCGGTGAGATCGATCAGCTGTATTATGCACTGACGCATCATCTGTTCCCAACGACGACCTATCATTATAATTCTGGTGGCGATCCTAAGCACATTGTTAATCTGACCCATGACGATCTGGTGAAATTCCATCAGGCACATTATCATCCATCGAACGCCATCGTGATGAGCTTTGGGGACATTCCTGCCAAAGACATTCAGGACAAATTGCAGAATGATGTGTTGGCGCGCTTTGATGACATCAGCCGTCCTAAAGTGGGCAAAAAGTTCACCTCAGCCCTAGAGACACGCCTAACCCAGCCTGTACAAGCCTTTGATACTTATACCGCTGATGATAACGGCAAACAGATGACCCACCATGTGCTGTCGTGGCTATTACCAACCATCAGCGACCCCCGTGAAAGATTGTCACTGCGTCTGATGGAGGGGGTTTTGGTTGAGCACTCAGGCTCTCCACTGCGTGCTTATCTTGAGAGTTATCCACAGTCTGTGGCGCCAAGTCCGCTGCTTGGCTTAGATGACAGTCATTATGAGATGGTGTTCTATGCTGGTGTGCGAGGCTCGGACGTCGAATATGCCGATGATGTGGAGCAAGGCATCTTAGACCTACTCTCAAAAGTCGCTGCAGAAGGTGTTGATGATGAGACCATCGAGACGGTGCTACATCAGATAGAGCTTGACCAAAGACACATCGGTGGTGACAGCATGCCTTATGGCTTGACGCTGATGCTTGAGGCGTTTAGCACGGTGGTGCACGGTGGTGATCCGCTGGATGTGTGGCAGATTGATGAGCATCTGACCTGGCTAAGACAGCAGGCGAAAGATCCTAAATTCGTGCCATCACTCATCAAAAAACACCTGATCGACAACCCACATCGCGTGCGCCTAACTGCTTCACCTGACAAAGACAAAGCCCAAAGGCTCATCGATGATGAGCAGGCGGCACTTGACCAGCTCAATGGGTTACTTAGCAACGAGGCGCGTGCCATCATCCAACAAAAAACTGCTGAACTACAGGCGCGCCAAGCGATGATTGATGATGTGAACTTACTGCCGAAAGTGGGTCTGTCAGACGTTCCAAGTGATGTCGCCTTTACACACGCCATCAAAAAACCCATCAACATCGACGGCGACACGCGCACGTTGTATGAATATCATGCGGGCACGAATGGGCTGTATTATTATCAGGTGGTCGCTGATCTGGGCGATGCTGCTGACGATATTTTAAATAACCCATTGCTGCCAATTTATCTGACGCTACTGTCAGAGGTGGGGACGCATCAGCGTGACGCGCGTGAATTCCAAGCGGTGCAAGCAGCGTGCTCATCGGGGGTGACGGCGCGCATCAGTCAGCGAACCGATGTGACGGATAAAGACAAGATGAGTAGTTATTTTGTGGTGGCGACCCGTGCGCTTAACCGCAAACTAGACGCCGTTAATCTGGTGAGTGAAGTACTGGATGAGACGATATTCACCGAGACGGATCGCATTCGTGAGCTCCTACAACAAAAACAAACCAGCTGGCAATCGCGTCTTACGGGTGCAGGTCATGCTTATGCCATGCAGACAGCCAGTCGCAATATGAGCCGCCTTGCTAAGATTGAATATGCCTTTTCAGGCTTACCTGCACTAAGTGCGTTAAAGGCGTTCTTAGCGGATGAGAATGAAGATAAATGGGAGGTCTTATGCGCGCGATTGGTAGCCTTGCACGATGCCATCACCAGCCTACCTAAGGATGTGATCTTAGTCTGTGAGTCCGACTCTGCAGTCGTGATTAGCGATAAGATTGCCAGAACTTTGAAGAATCGCAAGGCATCTGGTAAGCAATCGACGTCGCCGCTGCCTTTTGATGCTTTGACAGGCATCATCGAGGATGACGCTCAAGATGACATTGCTTGGCTCATCTCAACGAATGTCTATCATAATGCTGCCGTCTATGCTGCGACCACGTCAGATGACGATGATGCGCCTGCGCTGATGGTGCTTGCACCATTCTTGCGTAATGGCTATCTGCATGCCACCATCCGTGAGAAAGGCGGAGCGTATGGCGGCGGGGCTAGCTTTGATGCGAATGCAGCAGCATTTAAATTCTACAGCTATCGCGATCCGAACTGCGTTGCGACTTTTGATCACTTCATGGCAAGCATTGATTGGTTGCTTGATAACGATCATGATGATGAAAAGCTTGAAGAGGCGATTTTGGGCATCGTCGCAGGCATGGACAAGCCTGGATCCCCAGCGGGCGAGGCGGTTAAGTCATGCTTTGGTGAGCTGCATGGGCGTGATAAGGCATATCAGCAGGCGCTGCGTGCCAAAATCCTAGCAGTAAGTGTCGATGATCTAAAGCGTGTCGCACAAACCTACCTAAAAGATAAGCCATGCACCAAGGCAAGTCTTGCACCACTAGAGCAAGAATCTGCAATGGCAGAGCTTGGATTTAAGATCAAAAAATTGGCATGATCAAAAAAATTGGCATGATCAATAAAAAAGCCTTGCGTCTTGCAAGGCTTTTTGATGTGGCATACAGATTAGCTTTGAAGCACCCCAATATCCGCCACGCTCAAAAACAGCGTACGCACCTGCCCAAGCAAGGCTAGGCGATTGTTTTTGAGATTTTCATCATCGGCATTTACCATGACATTATCAAAAAAGTCGGTCAATGGGCTTGCCAAGGCACTCAAGGCGGTCAATACTCCTTGATAATTGGCATTGTCCTGCAAGGGTTTCACCGTCTCTTTGGCACTCAAAATCGCCTGATACAACGCCTTTTCTGCCGTCTCGGTCAATAGGCTCTCATCTACATTCTCGCCCACGTTGTCGGCTTTGGCAAGGATATTGGCAACACGTTTGTTGTTCTCTGCCAGCACCTGTGCCTGTGGCAATGCACGAAACGCCTGCACGGCACGGATACGCTCATCAAAATCAAGCGGGCTTTGTGGGTTAATCGCTTGCACCGCTTGAATGGTGTCCACATTCACGCCCTGCTCGGTGTACATGGCACGATAGCGTGAACCCACAAATTCCATGACATCATCAAAGGTGTTGGCGTTGGTTAATTTATCGCCAAAATTAGCAATCGCTTCACGCACAAGGCTCGCTAGATTTAATGGCAGTTTATTTTCAATCAAAATACGCAGAACGCCAATGCTTGTCCGTCTTAGGCTAAATGGATCTTTTGAGCCTGTCGGAGCTTCGTTAATGCCAAAAATCCCCACCAAAGTGTCTAGGCGGTCGGACAAGGCAAGGGCGATACCGATTGGGGTTTTTGGCAATTCATCGCCACTAAATTTGGGCAGGTATTGCTCGGCAATGGCGTTCGCCACGTCCGCTTTCTCGCCTGATTTGTGGGCATAATATGTCCCTGCAATGCCTTGCAATTCGGGGAATTCGCCCACCAACGTGGTCGCCAAATCCGCTTTCGCCAAAACCCCCGCTCGCACCACATCATCGGTCGGCACGTCCCAACCGTGCGGACGCAGGTTTTCGCTAATAAAGGCGGACAGTTTGGCAATACGCTCGCCCTTTTCCCAAATCGTGCCAAGTTTGTCTTGGAATACTCGGGTTTTTAGGGTTTCGGCAAAGTCGGCAAGCGGACGTTTTTGGTCTTGTAAAAAGAAAAATTCAGCGTCCGACAGGCGTGGGCGTACCACTTTTTCATTGCCCAAAATCACCGCAGATTTATCAAGGCTGTCAATGTTGCTGATAAAGATAAAATAAGGCTGTAATTTTCCGTCTTTGGTCAAGCAAAAATACTTTTGGTCAGCTTGCATCGTGCTGATTAATGCTTCTTGTGGCACGCTTAAAAATTTCTCATCAAAGCTTGCTCTCATTGCCACAGGATAATCCACAAGGGCGGTAACCTCGTCCAATAAATCAGCAGGCACAATGGCATCTGCCCCCACTTCATCGGATAGCTGACTGACTTGCTCAACAATGCTGGCTTGGCGTTTGGCAAAATCCGCCACCACAAACCGCTCAGCAAGCAGGCTTTCATAATGCTCGGCATGGTCAATCACAAAAAAATCAGGGGCGTGATAGCGATGACCACGAGACTGCTTGCCTGTGTCATGTCCTTGAATGCGCGCAGGAATGACGGTATCGTCTGCCATGAGTACCGCCCATTGCACAGGGCGGACAAACTCGTCCTTGCTCGCCCCAGAACGCATACGTTTGGCAATCGGCAAGTCGTCCAATGCCTTTTGGATAAGGCTTGGCATCAGGTTGGTAACTTTCTCGCCTTTGATGGTAAGCGTATAAGCGACATATTCGCCTTTTTTGTCGCTAATTGTGATCAAGTCGTCTTTGGTAAGGTTTAAGCCGTTTGCGTTAAGCCCCTGCAAAAAGCCCTGCCCTGCTTTTGTCAGCTCGCCTGCCTCATCAAAACTCGCCTTGATGTTTGGGCCTTTTTTGGTTTCGGTGCGGTCGGGCTGATAGTCGCCCACGCCTTTGATAAGTAGTGCCAAACGGCGTGGGGCAGAGAATGCCTTAATGTCATCAAAAGCGATGTTTTGCTCACCCAATGCCTTTTCGACGTGGTCGTATAGGGCATTTTGTAGGGCTTTTAGGGATTTTGGTGGCAACTCTTCACAGCCAAGTTCAAATAGGATTGTGCTCATTTTAACCTTTTACATTTAATTAACTATAAAACACGATATAGGTTTTTATCAATAACCGATGTGATATTTATTTGGCATTAATTTTTGTCATCATCGTCATTATCACGGTCGTTATCATCATTATCACGATCGTTATCTCTGTCGCCGTCTTGGTCGTCATTGCGATTGTCATTTCTGTCATCGTCATCACGCTCATTGCGGTCATCATCATTATCACGGCGGTCATCATTTTGATTGTCACGATTGTCATTTCTGTCATCGTCATTATCACGATATTGACGGTCGGAATATTCGGTGTGGTCGTTTTCACGCTCGTTGTTTGCACTGTCGTTATTACCGCCAAAGCCACAAGCGGTTAAAAGAGCGATAAGCGACAATACAGATAGTGATTTAATCAATTTGGTGTTCATGATGTGTCCTGATTAATAAACAGGTTGTGATGTTCAAATCAATCTTCTTCTTTGGCAAGCCATTTTTCAAGAGCTTCTGCTTTATGCTCATCATCTGCCAATGGAAAGCCTAGTTTAGCACGAGCTTGCACATAGCTGACCGCCACTTTACGAGCCAATGTCCGCACACGTAGGATAAAGCGCTGGCGTTCGGTAACACTAATCGCCCCACGCGCATCAAGTAAGTTAAAACTGTGAGACGCCTTTAACACCATTTCATAGGCAGGCAGGGGCAGATTAACACCAACCAATCTGTCCGCCTCTTTTTCATAAAAATCAAACAGTTCAAACAGTTTGTTCACATCGGCATATTCAAAATTATAGGTGGACTGCTCAACTTCGTTTTGGTGGAACACATCGCCATAGGTAACGCGCCCAAACTCGCCGTCCGTCCACACCAAATCATAGACGCTGTCCACACCCTGAATGTACATGGCAAGGCGTTCAAGCCCATAAGTAATCTCGCCCGTTACAGGGAAACACTCAATACCCCCAACCTGCTGAAAATAGGTAAACTGAGTAACTTCCATGCCGTTTAGCCACACCTCCCAGCCAAGCCCCCACGCACCCAAAGTTGGACTCTCCCAGTTGTCCTCCACAAAACGCACGTCATGGGTTAGTGTATCAATACCCAACGCCTGCAAAGAACCCAAATACAGCTCTTGGATATTGGCAGGGTTTGGCTTTAAGACGACTTGGAATTGATAATAATGTTGCAAGCGGTTGGGGTTGTCGCCATATCGTCCATCGGTTGGGCGGCGAGACGGCTGAACGTAGGCAGCGTTCCATTTTTCGGGCGTCAAAGCACGCAAAAATGTGGCAGTGTGAAACGTCCCCGCCCCCATTTCCATGTCATAAGGTTGCAAGACCACACAGCCACGCTCTGCCCAGTAGTTTTGTAGGGTTAGGATAATTTGTTGAAAGGTTAATGGCGTTTTCATGATTAGTCACTTTTATGGGTAAAAATTTATCCGTATTTTAGCATAATTTACCAATGACAAAAAACAAAAACCACCGTTTTCACGTGGTTTTTGTTAGTAAGGTAGCTTAGTAGCGGTGTTCGTGCTCGATGGCATATGAAGCAGGTGTGGCTTCAGGCATAACTAGCCACATCACCAGATAGGCGAATAATGCCATAGGCAAGGTAACGCCTGCGCTAAAGATAATGACCGCCCAAAACAACACGCGCACAGTGGTTGGCGACCAGCCCAGATATTCTGCAAAGCCGCCAAGTACGCCTGCTAATACGCGGTGTTTGGTTGAGCGGTGTAATTTTGTCATTTTGGTCATGATTATTCCTTAAAAAATTCATTGGCTTGCTATTAATTTGAGGCTTATTAGTGCGATTTTCAATTTAAAATCAGTCTAAGTTACCAAAGCACTACAAAACCCAAATGCTAAGCGTTATGCAGCGTTTTGTTGTTTTGTAATCTTTTTGGGCTTTTGTCGTGGACGGTGTGGAAATTTGTTATAATGACGAATCTTTTAGATTTTTAGTCTTTAATAAGGCGTCGTAATTTTTTGGCATACAAGGATTTTCATGAGTATAGGGCTTTTGATGGGGTGGTTTGAGCCGCTGCATTTGGGACATCTTCAGGACATTAACATCGCTGCAGGGCGATGCGACACATTGCACATCATTGTCACGCCCAGCGAGCATCAGTATCATACCAAGACCTTGCAGGATAAGGCTCGATGGGTGCAGGTGGCGTGTGAGTATTTTGATTTTATTAAGGTGCATACATCGGACAGTCTTAAGCTACCCGTAACGGGTGATTATGTACAAGGGGATCTACCCGATGAGTCGATGATTCAGCAGGTGCTAGCCAAGATGGCTACTGATTCTGCTGATGCTGATGTGATCACATTCATCAAAAAAGACACAGATCACAAATCAGCGCTAGCCACCAATGAGTATGATAAATTAGATATTGGCGGCAATCCCATTTTATACTTTGATAAATTAGCACCGTCCGCCAAGTCCGACCATGTGCAGACGGTGTGTATCGTTGGCGGTGAAAGTTCGGGCAAGACCACCTTAGTGCATAAGCTTGCTAATCACTACGGGGCGACAGTTGCGCTGGAGATGGGGCGGCTATACACGCACAGTGATCTGGGTGGCACGGAGGTCGGTCTTCAGTATGCAGATTATACAGCCATCGCAGTGAATCATGCGCGCGCCATCCTAGATGCCAAAAAACACGCCACAGCACCGGTCGTGCTGGTGGATACGGACTTTGTAACCACGCAGGCATTCTGTGAAGAATACGAGGGGCGTACCCATCCTGTGGTCTCAGCATTAGCAGATGAGATGCGCATGGATCACACCATCTATCTGGACAATAATGTCAAATGGGTGGCGGATGGCATGCGCCGCCTAGGCAGTCAAAAGCAGCGTTCTCGATTCGCCACAAGATTATTGGCGGTGCTCGAGCGACACGGGATATCGCCTTATATGATAGATAATGATGATTATCATCAAAGATATCTGCAAGCGGTTCGATATATTGATGATCATGTGCTTAGATTAACGCATGACAGCGTGCAATGAGTGAGGGTAGGATGAAGATTGCATTTTTGGATAATATCACAGGTTTTGGTGAGAAGGATTGGACGAAGCAGTGGATTTTGACTTGGTCCATATTCGGGGCGGCAGCACTGTTCACCGGATTTTGGCGTACCACAGCACATTCAGGATTGGATTGGTTCTATTTTGGCGTGTCTATCATTGGGCTTTTATGCGTGGTGGGATTGTCATTTCGTAAGAATCTGGTTGGTAATGGCTTAGGCGTGCTGGCGACGGCAGGCGAGGTTGTCGTACAAGGCACGTCTGGTGCGGTCGGGCTAATGCTTGCGCCGATGTTTAACTTTTTTACCCATGTCTATGGCATGATTAATTGGCGTGGGCACACCGATGATGATGGCAATATGATTCCCAAGACCGCCAACAAATACATCTGGGGTGTAACGGCTGTATTCGTCGCGGTCGGGCTGATGCTGTTTCCTGTGATTAATGAATGGCTCATCGCCCAGGGTTATGGCGTGATTGAAGATGATGGCAGTCGATTCTTTGGGGTGAGCTTCTTTTGGATTAACGTGGTGGCGTTCGTGCTGTCTATCACGGCTCAGGCGGCGATGATCCTGCGTTATTCGTTCAACTGGTGGCTGTGGATTGGTGTGAATTTCGTGTGGCTGATTGTCAATATCATGTCGGGCAACATCATCTTCGCCATTCAGACCATGGTGTATCAGATTAACGCCGTTGTGGGATTGTACGGTTGGCAAAGAAGCGAGCAGCAGTCATAGTTGCTGCTTGATTGATGAATAAAAAGGAGTTTGTATGTCGTTATTCGTAATTAATAAGTCGCTACAGTCGTGGCTTGATGAATACGCGGTCAGCCATCAAGACCACACCAATAAGCTCATTCATGTCATCTGCGTGCCTGTGATTTTTTTGACCATTGTGGCTTTGATCATGAATATTAGCCCAATATTGATGGCTGTGGCTGCTGTCGGTGTGCTGTGGTTCTATCTTAGATTATCCTTATCACTGTTCTTGGCGATGGCGGTATTCATTGCGCTGTGTGTTGGCTTTGTGCTTTTGGTTAATTGGCGTATTGGCGTGTGGATTGCCATCTTCGTGGTAGCGTGGATTGGGCAGTTCGTCGGGCATAAGATAGAAGGGGCTAAGCCGTCTTTCTTTGAGGATTTGCAGTTTTTACTCATCGGGCCTGCTTGGGTTGCCATGAATTTATTTAAAAGAGCTTAAACGTCAACAAAAAAACCCATCGCGATGACGGGTTTTTTCTAAGGTTTTTTTAGATAAGGCCAAGCGGCTTTTAGGTAGATCATCATCGACCACAGCGTCAGAAGCACCGCGATGATCATCAGGATGTAACCTAGAATCTCTAGACTTTGCCAGTTTAGCAGCAGTACTGAGATGGCGATCATCTGGAAGGTGGTTTTTAATTTACCGACATAAGATACCGCCACGCTGGTTCTTGCGCCCAATTCTGCCATCCATTCGCGAAGTGCAGACACCGCGATCTCACGCGAGATGATGACGATGCCACAGGTTGCCATGACGATGTTAGGATGCCACTGCACCAAAATGATGAGCGCGGCAGCGACCATCAGCTTGTCCGCCACGGGATCTAGGAATCGACCAAAGGCGGAAGTAATGTTCATCTTACGCGCCAAATATCCATCCAGCCAATCAGTAATCGCCGCCAAAATAAACAAAAAAGTCAATAAAAAATGCCTAAGCATGCTGTCACTGTATTCAAGCATCCCAAGGCGCGCAATGGCGTTATTAGGAATGGCAGGAACGCCGATACCAAGCGCAGGCGGCCAATAAGCAATGGCAATAAAAAGCGGAATCATCACGATGCGTGCGATGGTCAGATTATTGGGCAGGTTAAAGATGGTGTCCTTGGCGTGGCTTGATTGGGTCATGGTTGACTTTGCTCGTTGCTTGGCTGTTGGGTGGATAATTTTGGGCTTATGATACCTTACTTTTGATGACTTTTGCCAATTTATTTGTCATTTTTTATTGTTCGGGCGACCAATCATGGCTTTTGTCTTGATTATATGGATATCATCCCCATATCTATATCTAAGACTTGTTGATAGTTTTCCTCAGCCCGCCATGTTTTGTTTTTGGTGGGCTTTTTTAATTTTTTAAAAAGCATAACTGATTGAAATTAATGGTATTTTTAAAATTTTACTAAAATTTTTTATATTTTTATCAAAAAAATCTTGACGTATGAATAAAAATCTATATAATACGCACCCATGCAATGATTTGTTGAATTGACAATCTTGAAAATTGCGGGAATAGCTCAGTTGGTAGAGCACAACCTTGCCAAGGTTGGGGTCGCGAGTTCGAATCTCGTTTCCCGCTCCAAATTTTCAATACATCGCAACATTGCGGGAATAGCTCAGTTGGTAGAGCACAACCTTGCCAAGGTTGGGGTCGCGAGTTCGAATCTCGTTTCCCGCTCCAATTTTTAAAAAGCCTAAATCGAAAGATTTAGGCTTTTTTATTGTTTTAAATCAATGGGTTGTAAGATTGATTCAGACCTATTGAATGACCAACAACGAAAGAGTCATAAAGCACCGAAAATTATTTGTGCCTTATTTGTGCCTTATTTGTGCCTTATTTGTGCCTTGGGTTAAATTTCATGTTGTGAGAATTTGGCCCAAATGACCCCAACCTATTTTTTGACTTTTTACTCATTGCCATGCGTGGATGCTTGTTTGTTTGGCTTATATTCAAATAAATCGCCAACATTCACCTCCAAAAATTCACAAAGCTTATCAATTGTCTCAAAATCAATTCTTGAAGACTCATCATTATAAAGTTTATGCAATGTTGACTTGCTCATACCTGTGGCACGAACAACATCAGCTACGCGCAACCTTTTCTCAGCCAAAACAACAGCAAATTTATTTAAAATCATAAAAACTACCTTTTTTGTGATAAAAAGTATTTACATAGTGGTAAAAATAGGTTATAGTACGCCTAAGAGATAAAAATTACTATCTAAGAGGTAATTTAAATCTCTTTGGAGTGCATACTAATGTTTTATATATGCATGTACGTAAAAAATCATACTTAAAAGGTATTTATTATGACACAAACCTACCTCACAACTCAAGAGCTTTCCCATCGCATCAAGTATGATGAGAGAACCATTCGCAACCAATTAAAAGACAGTGTTTTGCTTGAAGGTGTGCATTACATACGTCCCTTTGGCGGTCGTAAAATCCTGTACATCTGGGAGCGAATCGAAAAAGACATGGCGGAGTATTTCAATCATTCTTCACTTTGTATGGCATTACAGTAATAGGGAGATATTATGGCTAGTATTAGAACTAGAAAGGGTAGCTCGTTCCTTTTTATCGATTTTACCTATATGAACACCCGCTGCCGAGAAAAAACCAATCTAACCGACACACCTGCCAATCGAAAGAAGCTTGCAAAGATTCTAGAGAGAATGGAGGCTGAAATATTGCTTGGTAGTTTTAGTTATGAGCAGTATTTCCCAAAAAGCGACAAGGTTGACTATTTTGAAGAGCTGGGTGAAAGACGACAAAACTTACAAAGTGGCGTACCACTGTTTGGAGAGTTTGTTTGGCAATGGTTTAATGAAAGGTGTATTGAATGGCGGACAACTTATCAAGAAAAGCTTAGAATCATCATCAATAAGTATTTAATACCTGTCTTTGATAGGCGTGCCATATCAAAAATAGATAGAGCGGATGTGTTGGCGTTTCGTAGCTCTCTGGCCAAAGTGACCCACAAAACGACCAAACACACCCTGTCAGCTACCAGAATTAACTCAATCATGGCAACTTTGTACATGATACTAAAAGAGGCGTCAAAACGCTACAACTTTAATGATCCTACTGTTGACATCAGACAGCTTAAGGTTGAAAAAAGTGACATCACACCGCTGAGTATTGATGAAGTATGGCGTTTTATTGGTGCGGTCAGAGCTGACTTTAAAAACTACTACATCGTCCGATTCTTTACAGGAATGCGAACCAGTGAAATTGATGGATTGACGTGGGAGCATGTAGACTTTGAGAAGCGTCAAATCAAAATCAGACAGGCGCTGGTCAATGGTGTGATGGGCCCTCCTAAGACCACCGAATCCTCTCGTGAGATTGACATGGCGCCATTTGTGTATGAGGCACTCTTGGCACAAAAGAAAGTGACCTTTGATAAATCTGAATTTGTGTTTTGCACCCGTGATGGTGAACCACTCAGCTATCGCAACGTAAATCGCAGGGTTTGGCATCCCACTTTAAGGTTTTTAAGACTAAAAGCAAGAAGTGCCTATCAGACGCGTCATACAGCAGCCACGCTATGGCTGGCAGCAGGAGAGGCGCCAGAGTGGATAGCCAAACAGATGGGTCATGTTAGCACCATGATGCTCTTTAAAGTCTACAGTCGCTACGTACCTAATGCCACAAGACAAGATGGCAGCGCCTTTCATGCGCTGTTAATGCAAAGCAAACATGGTAAAGATGCGTTTTACTTGGCAAATTTACCCAAGCCAGATACCAACGATTTAACATGGGATAATCACGAAGATGAGGCGGTGACGGCATGATAAATCATCTATCAAGCAATATGCTATTGACCGATGTCTTAAAAGACATGCAGGATCATCAAGAGGTGATCAGGCTTTCATTCAAGATTGCCAAGATACTAATTAAAGAGCTGCAGATTCAACGAGGATTTGGCATGGGCATGTTTTTAGAGGTGCCTAACTACTTAAACAACCATGAGGCAGTATTAACATGGGTAAAAGAACAGCTACATCAAATCAAAGACAGACAGCTTTATGATGATGACAGTCTTTATCTGGCGTTAAGAGATGAGCTTATTGCTCATCTGCCAAGCCATGAGCTTGACTGATGTGATGTAAAGCTAAACCATCCTAAATTAACATACTTTAATTTAAATAGATTTAAACCAAAGGAAATTAACATGACCATTCATTATGTATTTCAATCATATGTAGCACAAGAACAAAAAGCACTGTGCCAAGCATACTTTGAGCATGTGATCAATCCTAAAGAAGACAGCGCCAAAGCGATTGCTAAGCTGTGTAGTGATCATGAGGCAAGCCCTGAAAGCTTAAGCAGGCTATTGCTTGATGTGAGGGTCTATGACAGCGCAATACAATGCCAAGGCTGTGGTAAATACTACGAAGTAACCCCGCCTTATTATCACAGACCCAATACTGATGCTGGTTATTATTGTCGAAGCTGTGAAGCGTTTATAAATGCGCCCTTTTAGCTGTTGATTTGCTGTAGATTGATTAAAAAAGAACCCTTCTTATTTGGAGGGTTCTTTTTGTTTTTAGCTGCCTTTTAATTAGACTCGTTGTTGTAATAGCTCTTAATGGATTTGGAGATATTACATTAAAAGGGCGATGTTCGCAGGTAATTCAATTCGGCTTACCTAATAAAATTCGCATTGGTTAAGAATGTGCAAGCTTACTAAGATGGATATTTAATGAATTGATTTGAAAAAATAATTAGGAGAATATGAATTTTAATACATTAAGATATTCGTCTTTGTCTTTTCCTCCACTCTCACTCGCATACTCAGCACAAAGTCTTATCCATTGAGCAAGCCTGTCATTCTCAATTACACTCACACCCCAAAAACCCGCCAAGCACTCTGAACTAAATTCATTTAAAATTTTTTGAATCAGTTCTTTATGATCTCTCATTTTTCCGAAGACGGCAGGTAGCCTTATTTGATTGACTTCGACCATGCCTCCCGCTGAAAATGTATCCCGAATATTGTTGTTAACAACAGAATAATTAGTTACCAACCATAACGATAAGTCATGATATTTATCATTTCTATTACCTAAAATCTCTGGATATAGTGCAAATGCCATGGCAGTGTACTTGCGCTTTTCTTCTTGTGTTAGTTTTGTCCATAAACTTAGCACTGGAGGATGACCGTCTTCATCTTTATAATCAGCCCACCACAATCTTTTTCCTTTAGGTAAGCCCTGCTTTAGGTAATCTGCAACAGGCTTGATTGGATTTTCCATGTTCCTTAAATCATCATAAGAGATTTTCATTTTATCAAAAATCGTCTCTCCTGATTGTAGAGTCATATTAATTTTGTATCTAGGGTAATGAGTTACCGAAATCGTTTCCATGCAATCCTCATAAGGGCGGCTGATAAATTTAATATCTCCACCCAACTTACCAAAGGTTATAAAGATTCTTTCAACCCCTTGCACTCTGGTTGATTCCAAGATGCTTCCACCTAAAGAAACCCACTTATCTCCCGTTGTACTTTTGACTTCAATACCGTAATAACCGCAAGCAACGATATCAGGAAATTTTTTTCCGGAAACAAGCTCAATACTACTTTCAAAAGGCGTGCCTTTTGAGCAAAGTTCTAAGGATTTAAAAACATCTTGTTCCAACAATGTGTCCGATCTTCCTCTATAATATTGCTCATGAATTAATGCATCGTTGTTTAAATATTGATCAACCCTTTTCAATAATTCTTTGAATTCCGAAATATCTGCATAAGGGTTTTTTGAAATAATAATTCTACCGTCCAAAATAAATACTCCATTTGTCCTTTAAAGTCATAGCGATATGATATGCTAATAAGCAAGGTACTGCATTGCCAACAAGTTTGTAAGCCGCACTCGCTGATACTGGAACATTGACTCCAGTCTTGGGCAAAATAAACTCATAGTCATCAGGAAATGTTTGAATTCGAGCACATTCTCTAACTGTTAATCTGCGCTCTTTCATCCCTTTGTTTAATTCATCAATTTTTACACCTCCATTTTCAAGACTTAGTCGTCTGAATTCAATATTGCCGTGATGCTCTGATCGTATTGTAGGCGCTATTGAATCTAGCTTAATTTCAGACTGCCCTTGGCAATGCTTGCCCATAAATTTCGCCTTAGAATATTTTTGTTGGGCTTTGTCATCTGATAGTTCGGGTTCGCCAAGACCAATAAAAGCTTCGATGCAGGTTACGGGAGGGCAGAGTTTACTGCTCTCCACCGTATATGAATGGGTTGGCGACGGGTAAGGATTATATAATGCAGGCACTTCTTCCAAAGTTAATGCTTGCAAGGCCTCTCTAGTTAGGGCTGATTTCTTGAATCCATAGAAAATAACTCTTTCCCTGGATTGGGGAACTCCAAAGTCGGCAGCGTGAAGAACTTTGGCGGGCATAACAAGATACCCTCCTTTCGCCGCTTCCGAAAAGTCTTTCTCGATAATTTTCTGAACATCATTCAGGTTTGTCAATCCTTTTACATTCTCTGCGATGAAAATGGTAGGTTGAGTTAAACTAATAACCTCACGCATCCACATATAAAGTTGACCCCTGCTTTCTACAGACGGTGCATCAATCTCAAGCACTTTGCCGTTATGGCTCTTTGTGGAGTTAAAGCCATTTCTTTTTCCAGCTACAGAGAAATCCTGACAAGGAAAACCGCCCGTAACGACATCAATATTCTCAGGGAATATCTTCTCACCTTTTTTTGCGCGCCTAACGAGATCCACGATACTTTCAAGGTGATACACATCATCTAGATCGCAACGATGTTTTGAAAAATAATTCAACCAAGCTGACTTTGCATCAGGCTTAATATCGTTAGCAAATACTGTTTTAAAACCAGTTTTTCGTAAATTTACCCATTCGCCTAAATTTTCTTCTACCCAATCAGCATGCATATCATTATTAATTGAACGAGAAAGGCACTGAAATCCGCCCTCAAATCCAATATCCATGCCGCCACATCCTGAAAATAATGATAATACATTCATAAGAAACAACCATAATCAAATATTAGGAGCAATGTGTAGTTTATAATTAATACAAACTATTTATATTATACCACAGAATTCATACTCTATTTTTAGCTATTTAATGCCTGCTAGAAATCCTCCAACCACAAGCAACCCATCAATATCCGTTGTAAAGCAAGGACTCAAATGATCTCTTCTCATCTGCCAGTCTTTGTTTAATAATCCTGTGCCAAGGGTGATGCTGTTCTTTCCAAAGCGTGTCATCACCCCACCCCAAGCCGTCATTAATCTATCATCGTCAGATGCTTCATCAAACAGCAATGACTGCTCAAAAGGTCCTTGGCTTAATCCACCAAGCATAATGCCGCACTTTTTATAACGATATTGAGGTTTGTATATCTGCTTTAATAATTCTTGGGCTGCTTGATGAAGGCGTATCACATCATCACTGGCATGAGGCAATCCGATGGTTTTTAACCCACTGTACTGCTCATCTTGTCTAAATCTGTCTGTATGGATAAACACACTGATGGTATGAGCTTTGCTGTGCTCTTTTCTAAGTGCTTGCACACCGCTTTTAACATGATGCGTCACTGCTGATTGTAAAGCTTGTAAATCACCAACCAACTTACCAAAACTTCGACTGCGCATAATATGACGTCTGTTTTGTACTTCTTCTAATGCCAAACAGGACAAGCCTTTCATCTCTAAATGCGTCTTTGCCACAGTGATGTTAAAGTGATGTCTAATAAAGCTTTCGTCTGCTTGTACAAAATCCCAAGCTGAATGGATGTTCAATGTTGCCAATTTGGCAGCAATCTTATTGCCAATTCCCCAGATTTCACCCACAGGTTCGCTTTTTAAAGCGCGCTGCTGCACATCAAAAGACCAATCAGTCCACACCACAATCCCGCCAAAGTGCTTAGGGTGTTTTTTAGCAAGGTGATTGCAGAATTTGGCCAATGTCTTGGTGGGAGCAATACCAACACAGGTGGGTATGCCCACCCATTGCATGACACGCTGTTTGATCTGTCTGCCCAGCCCTTGTAAGTCTTTGATGCCACTTAATTGCGCAAAGCATTCATCAATCGAATAAATCTCAACAGCAGGTACCATGCCTTCAATGGTTTTCATCATGCGATTAGACATATCGCCATACAGTTCATAATTGCTGCTAAAAGCAAACAATGAGCCTTGAGACACCAGATGCTTAACCTGAAAGTATGGCACACCCATCTTAATGCCCAAAGCTTTGGCTTGTGCGGTGCGTGATACCACACAACCATCGTTATTGGATAAAACAACAACCGCTTTGTCTTTTAAGGCAGGTCTAAATACTTGCTCACAAGAACAATAAAAGCTGTTACCATCAATCAAGGCATACATTCTAGCGACCCCATGCGCCCCGTGTTTTTTTAATGACATGAGACACCACGCCCACAATGGACCATTCATTACCGTCACTGGGTATGAAGTTAGGATAATCGCCACTGTTGTTCTCAGAATGTAGCTCAAACCCATGTGCGCCTTGTACCAATCGTTTAATGGTAAACTCATTGTTCACATTTGCCAGCACAATGTCATTATGTTCTGCCATGGGTGATCGATCAACAATAAGCAGATCATCTAAATCAATCCCTGCATCTAGCATGGACAAACCACCACAGCGAATCATGATGGTTGCAGGTGGGTTGGTCACCAAAAGCTCATTTAAGTCAATCTCATTGGATAGATATCCTTCAGCAGGACTGGGGAAGCCTGCAGCAACTTTTTCCTGATATAAAGGGATGTCTAATTTACTTGGTGTGTTTGATAAATAAAGCACATCATCAGGCAATCTGCCCATGTACTTTGATGGCTTAAGGTGATAAGAGGCTCTTTTGGCAGCCAATATCTCATCGAAAATCGGCACACAAGAGATGGGGATGCGTTTGACAACCGTCTTTTCACCCAAAGTCGATTTACGCCCAGCATTGGCTCTTTTACCGCCATGACCACAGCCTTTGGTCTTGTTTAAAGGTTCTTTGATATCAGACATGACGCACAATCCAACTTGATTAAGTAACTTAATCAAGTTTGAAGGAAAATCGCGTAAAAATCAACTTAAAAACCTACCTATTCATCAAACCATTAGCTTATCAAGCTACCAATCGTTTGAATGCGTTTAGGGATGGCATGGGAAGGGTTGAAGGTTTAATTCTTAAAATTACAAGATAAGTTCTAAGGGGTTTTTGAGCTATACTGAGCATTTTGCTCAAAAAAACAACACAATCACGCCTGGTTATTTAATCTGCTTTATCTGATGATTAAGATGTGCTAATATCTGCAAATATTTCTATTTTATTGTGTCTGTAAAAAAACGAAATATGGGCTGTGACAGGGACGCTGACTTTGGTAAAGAGGAGGGATGGTACATATGGGGTTTTTGATGACATTTATGATTATGATATTAAGCCGGTTAAGGGTTTTGGTGGTACAGATATTAAAACTCTAGGTCGTAACTTTGAAACATTGACAGGTAGACCTGCTTGTAATAATAAGTCTGGTTGCACATCTTATTCTATTTCATTTAAAGGAAATATTAACCCTAAAATGATCAGGGGTTTGCAATGAACATATGTACAAATAAAAAAATATTTTATTTCTCATTATTGTTATAATAATTTTGGTTTATCGTACTTTTTTTATGGAAAGTAATAATTTTTACTTTACAGATTTCAATCTAACTAAAAATTTGATAGAGAAATCCAAACACTCAAAAACTGATAGAGTTTTACTGGATGGAGTTGTTGATACCCAATTGAAAGGAGACTATCTTTTAATACTTAATATGTTAATTATTGTGAATGATACCAATGTAGTATACACGGGCGATTATGACTATTGGGTATTGGATTATAAAAGAGGAAAGCTATTGGGACCTTTAAATCATAAAGAACTGGATAATTTTCTATATTTTAACAATCTAGGTGATTATAATCTAAAAGTTCCAAGAAAATACATATTAAACTGTTCGCTAAAATGCAAGAACCTGGAAAATTTAAAAAATTAAGATGGTGTCGCAAGCTCGTAGGCCAATTTAGCGATAGCGTAACCCAACATTCCAAACCCAACCCATTAAATTTGTTTGGTTTCATACCTAAACCACAACCAACCCCAAAAAGACCCACACCCATGACTCACACCAACCTCCCATCTTACCGTATTTTATCCTTACCAACACGATTGGCATTGGCTGTCTCTTTGACCTTGTGTTATTCAGCCCATGCTAATACCCTCTCTCAAGTCACGAGCCAACAAATAAAGCTTAATGAACAAAGACAAGAAGCACTAACTCAGTCATTGATGACAAATCCTAGCGTGCAAGTTGATGCGCCTGTCATTGAGCCAAACTCTACCCATGTTGTCAACCAAGAGCATTTGCCTTGTTTTGTGATTCATGAAATCGCCTATGCACCACTACAGGCTGATGAGAAGGTGGATTTAGGGCAATTCTCCTTTGTTCTAGCACCCTTAACACATGGCAAAGGTAGTGTTCTGGGCCAATGTCTAAACATTAATGATGTTAACAACATCGTCCGTGATGTCCAAAATCGTCTCATTGAGCGTGGCTATACCACCACAAGAGTGCTGGTCGGCAATCAAAATCTGTCGGATGGACGACTTGTTTTGACCGTTGTGGCTGGTATTGTGGGGCAAATCAAAGCTGATACCAAAAGTAGTAGTGTGCCAGTCTATACAGATAACACAGGACTTCCTGCCAACTTTAAGACTGCCTTGCCTTTTAAGACTGGCGATGTGCTAAACATCCGTCATTTAGAAACTACTCTTGAAAATCTAAAGCGAGTGCCAAGTAGCGACGCTGATTTTTCTATCACGCCAAGCGACTCTGGTGAGTTGGGTGCTAGCGATGTGAACATTAATTACACAGCATCAAGAAAGGTGCGAGGCAGTCTCAGTCTTGATGATTCAGGGTCAAAATCCACAGGCAAATACCAAGGCGGTATTACCCTAAGTTTTGACAATCCAACTTGGCATAACGATTTATTGTACTTGACCTATGGTCGTGATTTGGGCAATGACATCAACAAGGGTGAATATACCCATAAAAGTGCCAAAGGTGGCAGTGAAAATTACAGCGTAGGCTATGTCCTGCCTCTTAAAAATACCGTCTTTAATGCCAGTGCCAGTCACTACACTTATCATCAGAGCGTAGCAGGGGTTAATCAAGACTATGTTTATGGTGGTGACTCAGACAACATCAGTCTAAATGCCAGCTATTTGGCTCATCGAGATGCAAGAAGTAAAACATGGCTTAATGTGGGTGGGTTTACCAAATCGCAAAAGAATTATATTGATGATACCGAGATTGATGTGCAACGTCGCAAAATCTCAGGCTGGACAGCAGGCATTCGTCACGAGACGAGGTTTGGGCAAAAACAACTTACCACAGATGTTAGCGTGCAACGTGGCACAGGGACATTTAATGCCCTAATACCGCCTGAGAGTCTATTTAACGAGGGAACGGTACGCACCCCTATCTATAAACTCAACCTAAACTTCGCCGCACCTGTTAAACTTGGTGATAATTATCAAATGGGCTATCAGGCAAATCTTAGAGCTCAATATGCTCAAAAAGCCCTAGTGCCCAGTGAGCGGATGAGTATCGGTGGTCGATACAGCGTGCGCGGCTTTGATGGCGAGCGAACGCTGTCAGGTGACATGGGAGCCACCCTACGCCAAGATGTCAGCTTCCCCATCAAACAATCCAATCATAGCCTATATCTTGGGCTGGATGCTGGCACTGTCGCCATGTCCAATAAAGAACAAGACAATCTACTGCTAGGACATACCTTAGTCGGTGGAGCAATCGGCATCAAAGGGCAAATCAAGCCTCTAAAACTAAACTACGACCTGTTTACAGGACGCCCCATCAGACAACCACAATACTTTGGTAAAAAAGAATGGACTGGTGGGGTGAGTTTGGGGGTGGAATTTTAACCAAACGGTTTTTTTCAACCAGCGGACAGATAAATACTGCATCAAACCATCAGTTAGGCATTGGCTTGGCTGGTGGTTTTTTATTGGTTGGGTGGGCAGGGGTGAAGTGGGCAATCATGTTTAGAATGGAGTGCACAGACAGATTTCAGCATGAATTTTAAACAAAGGGAATGTGGCGGTATTAATATTTATCATTCAAGATTAAATAACCATATTTTTCAAGAAAAATGGTTATTTTTAATGAAAATCATCTATTTTTTTACGAATTTGATTAAATTTACTTGTATATCATACAAACATAATTGATTATAACAATCAAGCATTAATCATTGACTGTCCGAATTCGAACATTTTATAGGACTTAGACCATGACAAAAATTATTGCGGTAGCCAATCATAAAGGTGGCTGTGGCAAAACAGCAACGGTGGTGCATTTGGCGGCGGAAATGGCACATATTGGCTTGAATGTGCTTGTCATTGACCTTGATTCTCAAGGAAACGCCAGCACACATATTGGGACAGTACATCCATCATTATTGCCCGTCAGATGGCAGATCCTACATCGGCTATAAACCATAATCAGATAATTTTATATCATTATCACAGAATGTCTGTTCGATAAAATAATGGTAGCCAATATCTAAAAATAATTTAGATATATCATGTATCTCCCAATACATATCTCTATATTTATTTAATAAATATTTTAAGTGTTGTTGCAATAATGGAATATATTCATTAAAATTTTTATCTTTAACAAGCCAAAATAAACAACTAATTTGAAAAGGATTAATGTTTGCCAAATCTATAATAAACTTTATAGGTTGATATATTTTTTTCTTGCTTCTTCATTTTTTCCATTATCTGAATTGACAGCCCAGTAGCTAATATATAATGATAGTACATGTTTATATGTGTCATCTTTTAATTTTAGATTGTTTTGTATTAAATAATCAATACTGCCATTATATAGCAATTGGGTTATTTTTGAAAACCTTCATCAATTCCCCAAGAGGTCAAAATAAAAGATGCTCTAAATAAAATATAAATATCTTTTTCACTATCAAGCATATTTATTATAGCATTTATTCGCTCTTTAGGAACATCTTCCAATTCTAACTCTTCTACCAAATCAGTATAATCAACATGAGATGGTATATCATTTAATAAACTATAAATATCTTCAGTAATCATGATATTACTTTACCTTTTCAATATAATTACATGGCACAATACCTTTAATTAGACATTCACCGTCTCTTATAGCATTTTCCAAATCAGATTTTGCCCTTTCTAAGCTATTTCTGTTTTTCTCTGTTGGATTAGCGTCATATCTTTTTTGTGCTTGATTTAGCTTATCTTGCAACTCGGTACGCACTTGATTTGGAGTGATAATTTTAACATCTTTAACTAAGCCACTATCTATTTCGTGAAAGAAAGGACTTAGTTGACAGAGTAGTTAAAATTTCATATTGAAATCATACATATATTTATCATATTCAAAATCACTCCATAAATGACCATCTAGCTTGTCTATTCTGATACCACTTGGCAAAAATCCGTCAGTATTATCTCCTAGAAAAATTGTCTCGAAGTAATAAAACAAAGGTGTATGCCTATTGAATGTAGAATGAAATATTGGCTCTATATTCTCGCCATTATGTAGCACCTGCACAAATATAAAAGAAAAAATAGGCCTTTAACAATGCCTAAGAAGCTGGTGGTCAGGTTCGTAAAGGTGAAAAAGGTACACAAATTCATTTTTGGAAATTTCCAAGCCAAGAAGACATTGATAAAGAGAAAAAACAAGCAGCATCTGAAGGGCGAGAACCCAAGCAATTACCACCAATGCTGCGCATCTACACTGTCTTTAATGCCAAGCAAATCGATGGTCTGCCAGAGCGTCAGCTCAAAGAAACGCTTTTGTCAGAATTTGAACGCCACGAAAAAGCAGAGTCAATTTTGGAAAATTCAGGGGTCAAAATTGAACATATCCCTGAAAAAACTGGCCATTATTCTGCGTATTACACGCCATCAACTGACACCATCACTTTGCCACAGCGTGAATTATTTGTGTCAGAAGACGCCTACTACGCCACAGTGTTGCACGAGCTGGCACACGCTACAGGTCATGAAAGTCGTCTAAACCGTGATTTAAGCGGTGCATTTGGCAGTTATTCATACGCAAAGGAAGAGTTAAGGGCTGAAATGGCAAGTATGATGATCGGTCAAGAATTGCAAATCGGTCATGATCCATCAAACCACTATGCCTATCTGCAAAACTGGGCAGCAGTGATTGAAAATGACCCAAAAGAATTTTTCAAAGCCGCCAAAGATGCTGACTTAATCACCAATTATGTTTTGGATTTGGATAAAACCCAAGAAAAATTGGCAGAAGTTGAGCAGCAGCAGGAAGCTGACCACAATATCTCACATAGTATGTATAATGGACAGCAACAGTCTGATTTTGAAAAAGAATTGCAAACCATCAACCTACCTGAAGGCGTCAATTATCTTTATGAACGACTTGATAAAGATGTTGAAATTGCAAGATTGTATGTTGGCGAATGGGAGGATGGTAAACTTATCAGTGAGCAAGCATTTATTGATAAAAATGCCAAGCATATTGGATATATTGCCAATTATGGCAATGAGACAAAGTATATGATAGTTTGCAGACCGCTGTAAATATGGTTGCCAATGGACTTGCTAAAGATTATGCGACTGATATTGCTGAATATAAGCAAAGAGAGATGATTAAAAACACAGAACTATCTCAAGAACAGCAAGCCAATATTACTGCTGAAAATCGTCGCCTTTTTGTGCCTTATGAACAAAAAGATGTTGCGTCATCGCTGGGTGCAAGATGGGATAAAGAAAATAAATACTGGTATGCGCCAGCTGGGAGCGATTTGGATAAATTCAAGCCTTGGCTGACAGAACCAGTGCGTGAATTTATCAGTCCAGAGGCTGAATTTGCACGCCAACTGGAAGCTCATGGACTGCACTTAGAATCAGGACATCCGATCATGGATGGGTGTTGGCATCGCCTCAAAGTTGATGGAGACAGAACCGGTAAGTCAGGTGCTTATATCGGGCACTTGGATGGCGTGCCAAGGGGGACTGTTAAGAACTTTAAAACTGGTCAAGAAGCCAACTGGACAGCCAAAGATGCAGTGGTCAAATCAGTGCCATCATCACTAGATATTGAGCGTGCCAAGACAGCTGCCGAAGCCAAGCAAAAAGCAAGTTACAATCAAGCAGCTGATGCCGTCAAGCTAATTTTAAATCATGCATATCCAGCACAAAGTCATCCTTATCTTGATAAAAAGGCGTGGTGGCACATGGTCTATATGTCGTACCTGATAAAGAAACGGTCAATCTTGACAATACCAATCTTGCCATCGCTAATGATTGGCGTGAGGGCAAAAAAATGCGTGAGCATTTCAAAGCACATGGTATTGAAAAGCAAGTCTTGACCAAAGGTGATTTGATTGTGCCAGCAATCAATGAGCATGGCGACTTACGCACTTTTCAGACAATCAGTGGCAATAATGGTAGCTTTAAATCATTCGTTAAGGATGGTGAAAAATCAGGCTATCATGTCATTGGTGATTTAAATAATACCAAAGATGTGATGATTGCTGAAGGCTATGCCACAGCTGCCACTTTACATGAACAAACTGGCAAACCAGTTGTGGTTGCATTTGATGCTGGCAACTTAACACCAGTCGCTGAAAAAGTGCGTGCCGCTTTGCCTGACGCTCGCATCTATATCGCTGCTGATAATGACCGTAATAATGCAGTCAATACTGGCATCGAAAAAGCCAATGCAGCTGCCGAAAAAGTGGATGCCAAAGTGATCGTGCCACAGTTTGTCAAGCTCGATGGCGCAGAAAAGCTTAGTGATTGGAATGACCTTCACAAAGCCAATCGGCATGAATTTGACGCACAGCTCGCTACAAGCGACATGGGGCGACAAGATTTTGCTGATAAGCTTGTCAATTTGCCGCCTGAACGACAAGAAGTGTTTAAGGGTTGGTATGATTACATCAATGACAAGCTTGCAAGCCTACCTGATGCTCGCAATGCTAAACAAGCATCACTTGAGCAGGAAATTTTGAAAGCCGAACAAGGCAATTCAAACCTGCCAAGTGTTGCCGACTATCAGGCACAGCAAGCGGCAAAAAAGCAGTCGGAACAGGTTTTCACCCAACAACCAGCACAACAAGCAACGGTCGTTATTCAAGCACTAACGGTCAACAAAATCACTAGCAGGGATGGTGGATTTAGTCGGTAAAAACAAAAAAGCAATTACAATGTATGTCTATTGTGTATGATGGGCATACATTGTTCTTACAGAGAATCGTTTTGATAGATTAAATCAAATTATTTCCCGTAAAACAATGTAAGGATAAAATGTCACCAAATTTAGAGGGTGGCAATTCTCTGCTGAACCACCTGGGGTATAAACCCTGTTAAAACAGGCTGATCTCCAATCCCTAATAATTTATAAATCTGACCACCGATACCAGGAACAACCTCTCCGTCATCATTTCTTTGTGCATCAGTAGCAAAATAAATAAAATTAAACTTATCGGCAAGATTGTTTGGAAATTCTGATTTTAATTTAAACTCAGAATCTGTATGCATTACAGGTGATAAAATAAAAATTTTGTCTACCTGTTTTACCTGTTCAAGCACTTCGATCAAATTGGTTCTAACAACACAACTACCGGAAATAACAGACTTAACAACGATAATATTGTTTGCTAACTGAAAATCAGAATCTATATATTTATAAATAATCGGTGCGACACTAGAGCCACTGCTGAGTTGATAATGATTATTCCAAAAGACAGCGATTTTGCTATTTAAATGAGCCTTTTCAAGACTGCTAACAATACCTCGTTGCAGAAAGTCGGCATCCTCGGCAGTAGACACCACCAAAGACAAGCTATTAGACTTGATAATTGGTGCTACCACCTGACCAAGCAACTCACCCAATAGAGTCATATTATGGCGATACTGGGTAGGCTGTTCAGTGCTTTTTAATAGATTTTCTAATGCATTTTTTGCATCATCATTGGCATATTTGCTGTAATTGTGCAGACTCATAGTATTTTGTTTGTCTTACATATCAATGATTGCGCTGTAAGCTGCAACAACATTTCTATCAATTGATCAATAGACTTGACGGCAAGACATTCCTCATCTGTCAGTTTGTTTATAGCATCTAAAGGTACAATCCACGAAAACCCACCTTTATTAAATGCCACCATATTGCTTTCATATTGTACTTGATAAGAAATGATTTGTGAATAATTATCAAGTAAATTTTTAACTCGATGTTCCAAAAACCGTTCTTGTCTGATGCCCGGTATACGAATAAAAGGGTTTGGATTGGCTTCCGATTGAGCTTGTTTGAATATATCTTCCACAGCTATGCACTTACCGCCATTGGATTGAAGTATCCCAAGAACAAGATTTACGGCATAATCAACCTCCGAATCTCCAACCCCTGACCGCAACAGATTCTTAACATTATCTTTTAATGTGGTTTTGGTATACATTTCCAACAAATTTTGGCAATCTGGAATATAAATACAGCTACAAATACTCGGATCAAGTTCAGATTGCTGAATCTTTTTCAAATTAAGCGTTTGTTTATCTTGACTAGAGACAACTAAAGTGTTGCGTGAGTTTTTATAACTTAAGTGTTCTGTATCAATTGCGTACTGCATAATAAATTTATCCTGCAGCTCACCAGTCCAATCAGCCGCTGATTTTTCAGAATTTTTAAGCTGAAAGTTATGTTTTATTGAGTTTTTGAAATCGATGTGACAGACATCATCAACAAATCCGTATTCCTGTTGGGATATCTGATGGTCGGCCAAATTTTTTATATTGTGACTAGTAATGTCAAACACCTTAAATAAGACGAACTGCTGCTCATAACGATTTCCTTTAAAATTATTTGAACCACCCAAGTTTTGTCTTTCTAAGGCGGTTACACAACAATCCCCAAATCTTTCAGATATGAATTTATTAATTTCATTATGATCTTGCATAGAAATTTAGTCCAGTTAAATAAAATCTAGTTATAGCATAATTCTAAGAAAAATAACAATCTTGTAATTTTTATGAAATTATGCTATTAACACCATATATGGGTTTAAGAGCATAATTTTCACGGCTTATATTGAGCTTATCGTCTGGTTGCTACAAGCACTTATCGCAAAAAAATATAAAGCCATTTTCACATATCTAGATAATACTGGGTGGGCAGCCTGCACGGTATTGAGCATAAATGTATCAATAAAGTACACTCTAGTAGAAAGCCTAAGAATAAAAAGCAAGATCGTGTTGATAGACGTCTAAAACAGCATGAGAACCCCAAGAAGCGTGCAATCTTAGTCATGCGCGACAGCTTCCCAAAAACTGAAGATCCTAATCTCATTGGCGCTAGACGTACAATGGCATTTGTGGCTAAATCTGAGAATAGCAAAGTAATCAATGATCTGGCTAATAAGCACATTGAAAAAGGCAGTACCATTCACACAGATGAAAGCCCAGCTTATGACAATCTGATTTACTTTCATGATTTAAAGCGTGTTAACCATCAAAAAGAATATCGCTCAGATGAGGGCGTGACGAATAACCTAGCCGAGAGTTTCTTTAGTCGTTTTAAACGCATGTATTATGGTCAAGTTCATAAAATGGATAATTTGTATCTACATGAGTATGCAAACGAGATTGCTTACAGAGAAGATACCAGAAGAATGAGCAACGGTGAAATCTTTAATGATTTGGTTTCCAGATGCCTAGACAATAAGCCCTCTGATGATTGGCGTGGTTACTGGCAAGGCAATCGCAGAATAGCAGAACTCTTAGCAGCATAACCAAAATAACACATATGGAGTTAAACCATGGCCGAAACTCATGTAAATAGTGGCATTTCTTTTCTACCCAAATCTTTAATAGAATTAGCCATTTTCCACACCCCACCATTATGAGCACCTTTGCCATCACCACTTCCAACATCTCTAGATATATTTTTTTGTAACAGGATTATAATAAACCATTTCTTTATGTGCAAACTGACCAGTTGGATGAAATCCAGCCTTTTTAGCAGCTTCTGTTGCTTCTTTTGTTGTTTGATAATATATGTGACCTTTTGCTGCTCTAGCTCCATCTCTATTAGGAAAACTATCAACCGACTTAGCTCCAGTAGCTGTAGGCTGTGTTGGAGGATGTATTCGTTGATTATACCAACGACCATCCGAGCCTTGATAAGCAGTAACTTGGTTACCTTTTTTATCTTTAAAAGTATAAAGCTTACGTCCATCAGGTGTAGTTTTTCCTGTTGCTACAGCACCGTCTGGAAGACTGTTCCAACAATCATTATGCACCCACGCCCCAAACACCTGATATTTGCCATCAGGTGTACCACTAACAAAGTAGGTGTGATTTTTATCTACAGTTAGATTGTAGGCGGATAAGTTCTCTTCTGTAATTTTTACAGATTGCACTATTTGCCATGTACCATCTTCTGATAAGAGTTGATAGCCTGCTTTTAGGTTACTAGCATCTATCCATTGGGCATTTTTAATGTCGCCTTGGTAATTGTGACCTTCAGATGAAGGTGGTAATATTGTACTATCATCAACCCTAACAAAGAAAGGGTGTATCTCATTAGAGATGATGGTGTGTGTACCACCCTTACCATCTAGGATACCAACATAAATCGTACGCTTATATTGACTATTATAATGATTTAGCACTTGCTGGTAATTTACAGCTCCTGTATATTCGTTTTTGGAGAGTACCCAATCGCCTATCTTAATGCTAGAGATAGGTTTATAGCCAAACTGCGCTGATACAAGAGTGCTACCATGGAATGAGCATTTGGGCACTGGTTTTGATTGAGTTGCTTTGGCTTGTGTGGTTGTGGTTTGGTCGGCTTTTCTGCCAGCCTTCTTAGCCTCAGCCACCGCCTCATCAAGTTCTTTTCCACTCTTAAAAGAACGAATGACTTTGACACCTGCTTTACCTGCGACTTTTAATACATAGCCACCACCAGCAGTAACAACAAGAAAGGCGACTTCTTCTTTTGTGGTCGGTACCAGCTCGTAGGTTGAGTTTGTACCGGTACAATATTCCCAGACACCCCATAAGAGGCTATACTACCCCAAAACTAGGAGTAATCTCTCATGACAAAACAGCGTAAGCAGTACAGCACCGAATTTAAACTAGAAATGGTCAAACTCATAGAAGAGCAAAATCAGCGTGTTGTTGATGTTGCCAAACAATATGATGTTGGTAAATCTACTTTAGAAAACTGGCTTAAGCGTTATCGTCTTTAACTTCAAGGCAAGCCATTACCCACAGGTCATGCCCTAACACCAGAACAACGAGAGCTTGAACGACTTCGTAAAGAAAATGCCCAGCTAAGACTTGAGCGAGATATTTTAAAAAAGGCATCCGCCCTATTAGCTCAAGACAGCTTACTCTGCCGCTAATAGAGCAATTGATGGGGCAATACAGCATCAGTAAAGCAAAGCTGTGTCAGTTATTTGGTATTTGTCGTAGTACTTATTATGCCAAGCAAAGAATCAGACTACCAACACGCAAAGAGATTGAGCTACGCTTATGGGTAAAACAAGCATTTGATTGCTCCAAAGGGTCAGCAGGATCTAGAAGTATTGCTGCTATGGTCAGTCATGCTCATCAGATTAAACTGACACGCTATAAAGCGCGTCAATTAATGAGAGCACAAGGACTCATCAGTCGCCAAAGCATCAAGCATCGCTATCGCTTAGCCGATCAAGCGCATACAGTGCATGGCAACTTGCTTAAACGGCTGTTTGCACCAGCTGCACCCAATCAAATATGGGTATCGGATGTGACGTATATTCACACCAAAGCAGGATTTTGTTATTTGGCAGTGGTGATGGATTTATATGCCAGACACATCATTGGCTTTGCCATGAGTGATCGTCCAAACAGTGAGCTGACCACCAAAGCATTGACCATGGCTTATACCATACGCTTTAAGCCAACTGGTGTGTTATTTCATTCAGATCAAGGTACGCATTACACTAGCCGCACCTTTGCCGATGCTATTGCTAGATGTAAGATGACACACAGTATGAGCAGAAAAGGCAACTGCTGGGATAATGCGCCAACAGAAAGATTCTTTCGAAGTTTTAAAACCGAATGGATGCCAAAACATGGCTATGAGAACATTCATGAAGCAAAAGTAGATGTGGCAAGTTATATCCTTGGCTATTATAGTCAAATCAGACCCTACAGCTTTAATAACTACCTAAGCCCTGTCGAAAAAGAACGGCAGTTTTTTAACAAAACCCTCTTAGGGGTTGTTTGAAAATAGTTGACCAGTACAGTTATCCGTTAAGACATTGGCAGTAGTGGCAACAACTTGTACACCTGCTGCTGCGGTGATTTTACCTGTTGTTTGAAGATTCTCATCAAGCTTCTCCTGCTCTTTGTTAGCGTACTCAAAGATGGCAAAGATCAGATAAAACAGCAATAATAGCCAGTATTTTAAGACCTAAACTAAAATTTACCTTAAGCAACCTAGAACTCAAGTTTTATATTTTCTAAAATATTTAATGTACCCAACGGGCTAACCAGTGGGTTAAAATCAGATGTCCAGCTATCTAGCTGATACAAATAACCATAATTATCCAAAGACAATTCAAGCATTATCTTTCTACCATCAGTATCATAAGTCTCAGCTTGTATTAACGGTTTATCAAATTTCCTCACGCAATCGCTGTCATAAAAAAATTCCAAAGAACCCATACCCCCATCATCAGTCAAATCAAAAACCAATATTTGCTTGAGCGATGATTGAAGTTTATAAGATGCTGTACACAAGTCCAGTAATTTAGAAATTAGCAATAATTCACTTTCGCACAGAAAACGCAGTTTAATATCATCTTTTAACATGGGATCTACCTATATTGTACTGATTAATGCCAATTCTATGAATATAATACTGGACTTGCTGACCATTAATTGTAATCTCAAACCCTTTGGTTGTGCCTATAGGGATGGAATTCAAATCCCTTCTTTCAAGATCATTTTTTATAGCAGGTTCAGCAATATTTCTACCAATGACTTCTGCTTCCAAGTGTCGCCATGTGTGGTTTATTTGATTGGAATTTTGTCCAAAAGTAATAATTCTACTATTAATCTGCTCATGCCTAGCAACATTGTAATTAGAATTATTCAACCCAATATTCAGTTGTGTGGAATTGGGTCTATTTAAATTTTGATAATAAGGACTTTTTAAAAACTCCCGATATGCAACATTATGGTCAGCATAGGTCTGATTTGTACCATGTCTAATAAACATACGAAAGGCGGTATATTCAGCTGCTTCTCTTTGAGTAACCGGTCCATTTCTAATTTGTTGGATACCACCAAAGTTTGGGTAAGTTTGACGAATAGCCTCTGTTTCTCTACGAACCGTAAGAGCGTGGGGATTATTGTTTACATTCCATCTTCTTGCATTTGGGTTGTTGGTATTAATCAAAGGCGGTCTAACGCCCTGATTCCAAACCCCATCACTCTCCTTCTCCCCCTCTAACTGCCCCTTATTCTCATCTAAGAGTGCTTGGTTGTTTGTGTGGTGAGTAAGCTTATCTTCGGTGCTTAAGCCTTGCAGGGTTTGAGTGGTTGGGGTAATGCCTTGTCTATGGTTGTCAATGTCTTCTTTATTGAGACTTGTGCCGATATTATATGCCAAATTACCCAGTTTGCCCATGGTGGTGGGTGTTTTGGTAGTTTAGGGTTTTCATAAACTATCTGTTTTGATAATTATCAAACTCCCATTTTGCAAAACAATTAATTCTCTTAGCAACATCCTCCCAATTATTTTCAGCTATTGTACTCAAATAGTCTTCAATGATTTTTTTTATATTAAAAAAATCATATTCATCAACAATCAAATACCCATCTTTTGATAGAAAACGGCAATTTTTACTTACTTCAGAAATTGATGAGCTGGAGCAAACGGTTAAATAAAAAATATCACCACCATTCTCACCTTTCACACCTATGACTAATATTAGATCTATTTCAAATAAATACTTGTTTTCTGGAATATATTCATGCAAACCAACAAAAATATCTCTAGAATAAATCTCTTTCAAATCAGGAACTATCATGTATTTAATCCAATATATTTAAATGACCATTTCTAATAACTTTCTTTTTCCAAACGCCATTAACCTTAACAAGTTCCAGTGTTTCAAAATTAGCCTGTGTGCCTGTAGTTGCATATGAACTAGATTTGGAAGATGGTGGTCTATATGTTCTAAGACCATCAGCACTAACGAGAGTTCTCCCATCACTGGCAACCTTATAACCGTCACCCACCCAAGCTTTACCCATTAAATCAGACTCCGCTCTAGTTGCTTGACCTATACTAAAATTACCTTTTTGATGTGCAGCTACTCTCAACATTCCCGACAACTCAGCCGTTTTTTCCGCTTCTGCCTTGCTTTCAAATCTAATAACCTTTCCAGCTTTTGTCAATAATTTACCGCCGACCTTGATGGCAAATCCGCCAGCACCTCCTGTAGCAACAACTACAATAGCCTCTTGAGGTGAAGTTGGAACAACCATCAATGCAGCTTCCTTGAACACCTGTCCAACCAAATAACGGTTGTACTGGTCACAGTTTTCTGTAGAGACATTTGCTAAGCGACAATTTTCTTCTCGTTGTCTTCTATTTCCTGCTACAGAAGCTGTTCTAGCAGAATGATTTAGTATCTCATCCCCACCCTCCTTCTCCCCCTCCAATTGCTCCTTATTCTCATCCAAGAGTGCTTGATTTTGGGTGTGATAAGCAAGCCTGTCTTCGGTGCTTAGATTTTGCAGAGTTTGAGTCGTTGGTATAATGCCTTGTCTATGACTGTCAATACCCTCTTTGTTCAGACTGGTACCGATATTATACGCTACATTACCCAGTTTGCCCATTCTTGTGGCAGAAGTTTCGCCTTGTCCATTGTGGTGGGCGATTTCGTGGTTTAGGGTTTCTAGGGTGTTGTCTAGATGGTCTATGTCAAGGTAGGTGTGTCCTTGGGTAGGATTGGCAAGCCCTTGAACAAATTCACCTTGTGGATTGGCGGTGTTTTGGGTTAAAAAGATTTGGGTGTCTTTGGCAGTTGTATCTTGGGTTAATTGTGTGTTTAATTCATTTAAGATGTCTTGGTTTTGGGCGACATTAGTTAAATCGCCATCGGTGATGGCGTCTATGTGAGCATTAAGATTGGCTTGTGTCTTATCCACTCCTGTCAGAATGTTATTTCTGGCTTGGGTTAGGTTGTCTTTGGCTTTTTGGAGGGCAGAGTTGCCATTGATGGTGGTTTCGTTATCCATTAAGCCAGTAGCTGTTGCACCCACAGCAACGCCAAACATACCAAAGGCGGCTTTGGTGTTGTTAGGCAGTTCTGTTTGTTCTTTTTTAATCTCCTCCCTTCCCTCTTTACTAAACATCCTGGTATCTACTGCGGTATTAAAGTTAAGCCCCCCAGTCTTTTGGTCTTTGATGACTTTTTGGGTGTTTAGAGCATCGATGTTGATGTCTGTTTGGGTAAGGTCGGTGCTGGTTTGGGCTTGTCCATTGTGGGTGATGGCATCTGTGATGGTGGTACCTTGTCCGACGGTGGCAAGGGCTTTTGTTTCTTTTTGGTGTCCGTTGTTGTTGGCAGAGATGCTAATACTGGTAGGTTTATTATTGCTACTACCCAACCCTAAGCCCATACCTTTGTTTTGGCTAGATTCTGTTGCCAATAGGTCGTTTGTGGTTAAGGTGTTGGTGGTGAAGTTTAGCTCGATGTTTGTTTGATTGCCTTGTTCATCTTCACTGATGGCTGCGATGACACCGCCTGTTAGGATGGTGTGATTGGCGGTTAGGCTGTGGTTTGGTGCGTCTTTGCCTGTATTGACATAGATTATGCCTGATGGGGTGTTATTGGTGGTAACATCGCTATTACTGTTTTGCTGATTATAGCCTAGATTTAGACCGTTTGCACTAATACCAATGTTACCACCTTGGCTTTTGCTTTGCTCATGGTGAGTATTTTGACTGGTGGTGATATTGAGTGTGTTTGTACTGTAATGACCGCCTTGCGTGGTAATGGTGGCACCGTGCAAGGTGGTGGTGTTGGCATGACCGTTTAGCTCGCCTAAGTTGAGTTTTGTGTCATGGGTTGTCGTGCTTTTGCTTTGGCTGTGGCTTTGTTGTCTACCTGCACCTGCCGATACGCTGCCTGTCGTGCTGATGCTGGCATCAATGGTGCTCGTACTACTTTTACTTTGGCTTGTATTTTCGGTGGTGCCATAAGTTAGGGTTAACTTGTTTAAATGGTCAATATTCAGCCTGCCAATATCACCTTGCAGTCCTTTGGTGGTCAAGTCATCACCAAGTAATGTAACAGAAGCTGCATCAATACTGGTACCTACAAACTCCTGATTGGTTTGGTTCTGATTGCTTTTGCTGTGAGTGTGACTTGCGGAGGCTTTGGCACTAAAGCCTAAGGTTGGTGCAGTTGATGCAGCGGTGGCAGCCGTACTACCCAAAGCGATTTGAGCATTGGCGACATTGGTAGTTGCCATGGCAAGGTTTAGCTCATAATCCTTAATGGCATTCGGGTCGAGTTTGCCAGCTTCTACCATCGTTTTGGCTTGTTCTAGCTCTTTACGAGCATGGTTGGCAGCTTGAATGGCTTCTTTGACATTTTCGGCAGCAATGACAGTATCTACGGCAACATGATGAACCGTTGCACCGATTCTGGTGGTATTTGTTTCATTGCTTTGAGTGTGTGCGGTTTGATTGATAGCACCATCAAGTAAGGTGGATTTGGCACCAATGAGTAAAGTGCCTGATTTAGGGTCTAAATCAAAGTTGGTAGCTTGCGTGGTTAGACTGCCGTCATTCATATTGCCAAGCACAACCGCATTATTGCCACGAACGGTTACGCCATCATGAGTGGTGCTTTGGGTGCTTTGGGTATCTGTGCTATCGGTATGAACCACCGCACCTAATTGCAAGTGGTCTTTACCAAGTCTCATGCCTTCACCTGTGATGGTTTGGCGTGTTTGAGTGGCATTGGCGGTTTTGGTGTGTTTGGCGGTGGCAAATAAAACATCATCACCCAAGACAGCCACAAAGCCATCTTTACCAGCATCAAAGCGTGTGCCTGTCGCAGTTAAAGTTTGAGCACCCGCTTGAATATGACTACCGTGAAGTTCGCTTGCCGCCTGAATCTCTGTTTTACTGTGGTTACTATCAGATTTGGCAAGTGTAACACCATCAAAGCCCAAAGCACCTGTTACAACCCCAACACCCTTCATCACATCTTTGGCAAGACCACGATAAGACTTAGAGCTCTCTTGCCAAGTTTCATTGGTTAAATCTACCGTGCCTAGATTTAGATTGTGCATATCGCCTGAAATGACGATAGGTTTACCATTGTCATTAAGCTTTAAGGTACCATCATCATTGGTGGCAAGATGGGCATTACCCACTGTGATGGGGCCGTGAGTAGCTTGAAGGCTGATTCCATTTAAATTGGCAGAATTTCCTTGAATATCAACACTGCCAGCACGAACACCTGTTTGAGCAAGGGTTTCTTGGTAAAAGCCATCAACATTACCTGTATTTTTATAAAAGTTTTGGGTGGTTTTGGTGTTGTTTTGATAGATGCTATTGACAGCAGACTGTACAGTAACATTACCCTGTTTCGCACTAATACTTGCTTGTTCATTGGCATTGACATTGGTACCAAATAAGCTGACATCAGCATCCTGTGAGATTATGTATACATCATTGCCCAAAACAGTACTTAATACAGCTGTATCAGTGTAGGATTCATATGTTTGTTTGATGTCTTTGCTGCCGTACCATTTGTCTTGTTGGTAACTTGAGGCACTCTCTACACCCTGTGTTCGCCGACCCTCACCCATACGTACATCCCCCGTACCAATAATAGCCGTAGTACCTGTGGCAGAGTCTAGATACGAGCCTTGGATGTTGATGTCTGCGTTTTTGCCTGTGGTCGTGATGATGGTATCACCATAGCTTGTAATATTTGAACCCACATCTTGTGTTTGGTTGTACTTAAAGTAGTTGTTGTCATCTGCCACAGCACTGATGTGGTTGCTTGCGGTAACAGCACCAATGTCGATGCCGTTTTCGGCGGTCATTTGGGTATTACCGCCTGCGTTGTCTGATGTGGCACCTTGATAGATGATCTGATTGCCACGCAGACTTAGGGTGGTTAATGGTTTGCCGTTTTCATCAGTTTTGTCTTTTAAGCCTGTGCCAACACTGATGGTGGCGATTTGGCTTAGGTCAGTTCTGCTTGAACTACTTTTATCTTGTGTGTTTGTTTGGGTGGTGGTTAGGCTTTGGTTGATGATTTGGTTGCCAGCATCAAGACTCATGGCACTGTTTGCGTGTAGGGTGCCGTGGTTGGTGAGGTCGTTGTTTGTGCTTATCTTAACAAAGTCGCCTTGGACAGTGCCTATGTTATTGACATTATTTGCGGTGATGGCAGCAGTATCTTTGGCGATGAGGTTGCCATTATTGTCAAGATCGCCAGTCAGCTGCATGTTGATATTTCTTGCTGAGACGGCACTGTATCTACCATCAGGGGTAAGTGTGCCTGTGGCGATGTTGGCAGATCTGAGATACAGCTTAGGCACCAACACTTCTTCGGTTTTGGTGATGGTGTTGCCATCTTTATCTTTGGTGGCGACCGTGATGGACTGTTTCACCAACCAGACGATGTCCGTGGTCAAGTTTGCCATCTGCTCAGCAGTGAGTGCCATACCTGGCGTATAGTTAAACTGTTTGGCATGAGTAATGCCATTGTCCATTAAGGCTTGATAGGCTTCTTCTTGATTTCGATAATCCGTGTTAATGTGTCTGCCTGTTAATAGCTGATACTGATCCTTGATACGGGCTTGCTCACCATAACCGTCAGATAGGCGTTTGTGGATGTGATTTGGGTCTGATTGTATTGCCTTTAGCATATAGTCAGATGACAGCCATTGTTTGTAATTGGTAAAAGCAGGGTCAGTCTGTACCACAGGCAGATTTGGGTTATCAGCGTTGATGGTGTAGAGGCTTGAGTTTGGCAGACTGATGGTATTATCAGTGGTTGCTATCGTCACTGCTTGGCGATTGGCAATACTGTGTTTTAATTCATCAACCAAGTTTGCCAGCACAGACTCATCCACAGCCTGTCCTGATTGTTTGGCTGACAATAAATCTGACAGCTGTTTTTGAGCGGTAGCAGATAAGGCAGATTGAGTGGCTTGTAAGGTGGTAAGTATGGTGTCTATATCACTACTGATTAAAGATGAACTGTCGATAGTAGCGATATTCAAATCAACATTGTCATTATTGGCATTCTGCATTGTAACAGCGGTCCTTATACCACCTTTTTGATTTATAATTGGCAAAAGGTAAGGCGTTCCCGTTGTTTTAGCATTAATGGGCTGGAGGGTATTTCTATCTGCAAAAGCATCCGTTATTTCATAAGCTCCAAGACAACGACCTAATACTCGTTGACGACAACCCGTCCCCGGTTTATGATGCGTTCGCACAACATCTTGATAGGTGTATTTTGGTATAATTAGTGTTGATTCTGGATCAATGCTACCAGCCTTTCCAGTGAGTGTGATTTTTCCGCCAGCGATGATTTGGCTCTTATTGGTGATAAATTGATCAATATTTGCTACTAAATCACCACCTGAAACAATGCGACTTGGATCACTAACATCTGTTTCTTCCCAAGTTAAAATTTCTTTATAATTCCAGCGATCATAAGTGCGATATTCTTCATTGTTCGAATTTTTGATGATGAGAGGCAGGATGCGATTGTTATGCCCCACAGGTGTAATGCTTACTTCATCAGGTGTATAACTCCTTCCATCGGCATGGTACACAGTAATATTTTCAGAAGAAGACTGGGTTTTTGTGGCAAAATCCGCATTCTCATTCTTCAATACCGAAGTATTGATTTGCATCTCCCCACCAGATTCAATCGTTGCCCCCTTATTGATAACAGCATCTGCTTTGCCTGTGGCGTGATGATTGTCATCTAAGTTGCCACCAATATGCAGACTGCCTAGGCTTGTGATTGAGGCTTGATTGTCCAAGTTTTCGTTAAATTTTCCTGCTCTTTCTGGATTGGGATTATTATTAAGTGTTTTGACACCAATATCTAGACGCTGTCTGGCTGCAATCACAGGGGCGGTGTACTTGCTATCTGATTGTTCTGCTTTCACTGGTGTGTTGTTTAGTGTGTCGGCTTGTATGGCAAGGTGTGTGCCGTAAATACGACCACCTGACTGATTGTTGATTGTATCATTGGCTTTAACAACCGTAGTTTCGCCATTGATTAAACCTTGGTTGTTGATGCTGGTTTGACTGGTTATTTGTGTGTGATTGCCACTACTAATGGTACCTGTTTGGGTGTTATCAATATGATTTGCACCAAGCGTTAAGTATTGGTTGGCAGTTAATTGGCTTTGATTGATAATCTTGCCGTCAGTGCTAAACTGTAAGTTATTTGCAAGCAGTTTATCATTATCGGTGTGCGTATAATCCGCTTGCTGCTTAATGGCAAGCACATCAGCTTGGATAATACCGCCATTTTGTAAATCTTTGGTGTCAATACTTGTGCGATTGGCTGACAACACGCCGTCTTGGTTGTAGATGGCACTTGTATTTTTTAAGCTAAGCTTATTGTTGGCAACTGTTACTCCTTGATTATGGTGTATATCCGCTTGTGCTGATAAGCTAATATTGTCTGCACTGCTCGTGGATTGATTGAAGTTTAAGCGATTGGCAGTGGCTGTAATACTGTCAGCTGCCATCATGACACCTTGATGACTGATGGTGTTATTAGCATTTAAGACAATATTGCCAGTTGCACTGATATTGCCTGTATTGTCAATGTCTTGACTGCTAGCGATTTGTATATTACCTCTGGCACCGATAGCACCAGTGTTATTAACATTAGCTACGGTCGCCTTGAGATTATTGGTAGTGATAGAACCTTGATTCTGTAAAGTTTTAGCGGCGAGTGTTAAATTACCAGCAACATCAATACTGCCTTGCTGCTCAGCCAATTTATTATTATCAAGAGTGCTGTCAATATTTAAGAGATTGTCAGCATCTTTATCAGTGGCTTGCAGTAGACCTGCGGTATTATCCAAACCATCTGCGTTGATGGTAAAGCCAGTTGCCGAGATGACACCTTGGCTGTTATCAATGGCTTTGATGTTTAATGTTTGAGTGCCTAGACTTAATAGCTCGCCTTGGCTGTTATTTAGATTTTCTGATTTTATATTAAGCTCACCTACGCCTGCATGGTGGATGGCACCTTGTTGGTTGATAAGCTGATTGGCATCAATCTTAAGTTTATCACTGTTAGTACTAATAGTACCTAAGGTATTATCAATGTTGCGTTTGATTGCTAATGATAACGCTGTTTTACCAGCTTGACTAATGGTGCCTTGACGATTATCCAAGACATCAGTATTAACAATCACCTCGTTGGCACTTAGTATACCCTCGCTATTATCTAGTTTGTTTGGCGCTGTGATGACAAGGCTATTGCTAGCAACAGTACTAGTTTTGCGTGTACTAATAGTGTCTTGTGCTAAGAGTGTGATATTATCAGCCTGGGTTTTGCTGTCATCAAGATTGATAGTATTGGCATTTAGCGTCAGTGTGCCCGTCGCAATAGCATTGCCACTACTGCGAATACCTTCTTTTGCTTGTATGCTGATGTTGGCTGGCGTATTAGCAAGTTTACCATCACTTTGCATACCCGCACTGATGGCACCAGTACTTGCTAAGCTTTGAGTGTCAATACGGACATCCTTGGCACTGGCAATCAGACCTGCTTGTTCATTGTTAATATGATTGGCAGTAATGGCTGTGTCTTGGGCTGCGTAAATCGTACCCGTGCTATTTAATTGCTGTGTGTTAATGCTAAGCTTGCCATTACTTTGAATGCGACCATCAGTATTATCAATGGCTGTTTTGGCAGTAATCGTTGTGTTTTGAGTACCACCAATTACGCCATCATTGTTGGTCAGTATGCCATCAGCACTTAGTGTCAAGGCATGAGCACTGTGAATAATACCTTGGTTATTGGTGACTTTGCTCGCTGCGACAGATACGTCACCAGTACTTTGCACAACACCATCGCTATTATTAAACTCATTCTTGGCAACAAGCACCATATCCCCACCGCTGGTCAGACTACCTGCTGTATTGATGATGGTAGATTCACTGTCAATTGCCATGTCTTGTCTGGAGATGATATCGCCTTTGCTGTTGTCAAAGCTGGTTAATTGCCAGTGGATGTTATCTAGGGCGATTTTACTGTCAGTGTTGGCAAGGGTGTTAGTTTTTAAGGTTTGTGCGTCAATCGATGCTTGATTGGTGTTACTGGTCTGATTGGCGGTGATATGAGTGTCGCCTGTGGCAGTGATCAGTGCTTTGTCACCTGTATTGTTTAAAGACTTGGTGGTGCTGATAAAACCGTTGGCAGATGGCGTATCGGTTGATCGATTGGGTGTGTTTGCGCCATTATTTGAGTTATTTGTTGTTGTATTGTCTGCTGGCTGATGGCTTACCGTACCAGCACTTTGATCGGTACTTGGCACAGAGGGTGCTTTAAGTTGGGTTTTTTCATACAGGCTTTGACCAATTGCAGCTTTGTTGGTGTTGGTAAGTGTATGGGTACTAATAGTGAGCTTACCTGTACCTGTTTGGACAAGCTTACCAGTATTGGTGAGTTCATCAGTGCTAACTTGTAAGACACCACCATACATACTGCCTTGATTGTCAATGGCGTTTGTGGCAGTTATCTTAGTGCTTTGAGTGCTGGCAATGGTGCCTGTGTTGGTGAGCTTGGCGGTGTTGATGGCAATGTCGGATTGTTCACCAAGTAGTGTGCCAGCGTTGTGGACGTGATGACTTTGGGTGTTGATCGTCACTTTGTCTTTGGCTGATGCGATACCTGTATTAACAAGATTGCCTTGATGATCAAGAGTGAGCGTGCCTGTACCAGCTTGTACACCGTTGCCAGTTGCTGCAATCATCCCTTGGTTGTTAACACCAAAGCCTTTGTCTGTACCAATAAGACGGATTTTGCTTGCATACATACCACCTAAGGCAGCGACATCTAGGGCAATACCTGTTTGGTTTGTGCTGCTTGCACCGTCATTTTTGTGGGCAGCAGAAAGTTGGTTAAATTTACCATCTTGCAGAGTAAATGTATTCTCCCCTGTGACAATATCTAGTACGCTGCCTGCGTAAATCTCATCATTGATTTGGGCGGTTTTAGCAATCAATGCAGCATAATCAGTGTTTTGTAGGTTAAGCTTACCATTAACTTCAATGTTGCCAGTATTGACTTGATAACCGGTGATTTGTCCTTGGTCAAACTTGCCGTTTGCAGCCACAAGATGTACATTGCCTGCGTTGATAAAACCAGTGCCATTGATAACAAGACCATTAGGGTTGGCAATAATGACATCTGCTTTTTTGCCAGCCACTTCAATAAAGCCACCCAGATGACTTGGGTTGTTAGAATTGATTTGATTTAAGATGGTGGATGCCTCACCTTTTGCCATAAAGGGGTTGGCTTGTACATATCCTGCGATTTGAGTATTCACCGCTTTTCTGTTGTTATTTAAAACAGCACCAGAGTTACCCACATCAAACTGACCATAGTGATTATTGGACAATCCTTTATCATTAGGTGTGGCAATATTGACAGAAACGGTGCCACTGGCGGTGGGTAGAATGATGGGCTGTAAGGCTTTTGGGGCAGAATGATCGGCGATGATGGTAGTGGGGGTGGCGTGGGCAGCTGAGCTTAGGCTAAAGAGTAGCGATAATGAAAGAGTTTTTAAGACAAAGCCCGAACCCGATCCAAACGATGATGCTGTAGAAGGCGTGCTTCCGCCCATGCTTGGACTGTCAGATTTACCTTGTGAATGAGCTTTTTCAGAAACCACTACCAACCGACCTAAGTGCTTGTTGAAGATTGTGCGGTAGAATAGACGATTCATGACGGTTTAGCTCCTGTACATACTTTGTAATAAAGCAGAAATATTCTGCATACTAGCACATATTTATCATGAGATAAAGTAAATTTAGTGGCTAGATTTTGTTATATTGTTTTAGGTTATAAACCATGATTTTTAAATATCGCTGTCATCAAATCATCAGAGAATTTATTCTTGATGGTTATAGAGTCGGGTGAGCGAGGGGCCAACCTGCAGCATTTAAAGATCAACCTAGTTTCTTTCTTGACCAAACCCATACACAAGCAACAAATGGCACACATATTTCATGATGGCAGATGCAGGCTCATCTGGAGCGGGTTTGCCTTTGGCGTTGGGTCTGATAACACTGACAGCATAGCCATTATAATCAGCTTTGTGGGTAATTTGTCCCTCAAAGTTTTTTAGCTCTTTTAAAAGTCTTTTGGTGAGTTTTTGTGTGGTGTCATGGTTGCACTCTGGGTGCATATTTTCATTGCCTACTTGTTTAGGTGTATCTAACTGGCAGACATTGATACGCCAATATTTGCTTGGCAGAATGGCTGTGGCAATCTTCAAATAAAACAAGCAGTCATCTTTGTGTTTAAATCGAAAGCGAATCTGTGATTTATTGCTACTTACCTTGGTATAAAAAAGTCCCACAAAACGCTCCATCTCTTGAATACCTTGTTCTGTTTGGCAATGTTTTTTGATGTTGTCAAAGCACAAAGAAACCAATGCTATTTCTTGATGATAATGCAAAGGCGTTGGAGCTATCAGTGGGTGTGCAGATTTGGGTTTTCTTTGAGAACCGATGAGTTTGTTTTTAAGTTTGGGGCTGCTAGGGTTAGCTAATGCACAAGCTCTTTGATACATAAATAAAGCATCATCAAAGACAAAGTTGGCGTGACTGGCATCAATCAACTCAGCCCCTTGCTCCAAGTCATTTAACAGTTTGTCCACGTGATAATAAGGGCAGTCAAACAGTCGCTTAACTGCCATTTTTTGTTGAGGATGTGCTGGCTGACTACTTTGTACTACCTCCACGTTGTCAAGAGCTGGCAATGGATTGTTAAAATCAGTCTTTAGGGTGTGAGCTTTGAGTTTTTTGATAAGTAAAGGTCGGATTGTACCCAGATGAACCACGCCCTGGGCAAAGTCTGCTACTCCTTTGGCATAAGTATTAAAACTGCCACTTTTTTGCCCTGTGAATTTACTGACCAAGGTTATTGGCAATGTGATGTCGCTACGCTGCATCTGACCGATGGCAATCAAATCAGCGGTGTGTATATAAGACCCAAAGGTGGTTTCAAGACTGGCGTGTCCTGCAAAGCCTTTAAGACTTTGCCAATGATTGGTGCTGACGGCGTGCTGCTTGCCAAGCAGATGAATGCGAATTTGGCGTATCTCATTGGCATGATAATCGCTCCATTGACTCACCCATCCCTCATCATCAACACCCACAATCAATGCCAACATAGAGATAGCATGATGGCGAAAACTGTGAGGTGTGATGTGAGGGTGTTGCTCCTTTAAAAAGGTGTTTAAAACATAGTGAATTGCATGAGCACCCAAAGGTTCGTGGTGATGGTCTGGTGTAAACAGATAGGTGGATTTTTGGAATTTTTTATGTTGCCAAAAGGCGACAAAGGCTTTGCATTCATCGTGTTTTAATAAAGCGGACAGCACCAAGCGACGGGCTCCGTCATAGGATTTTAAATCACGATGGTGATTGGGGCGAACAATGATGGCACAGTAACGCTCATTGTTGTTTGGGCATTCTACATCATCCACTCGTATACCTAGTAGCTCGCCAATACGCATGCCTGTTCGATATAGAAGGCTTAGAATGATGGTGAGCATGGCTTTATGATAGTCGCTTAGCGACTTTTGTGATTGAATCCCAGCAATGAGTGCTTGATACAATGTCGGGCTAATCAGGCAGTCACTAACAATTAAGGCATCGGATTGATGGCGGAGCATCATCGCTGGCGCGCCATAATAACGCATCAAACAGCGATGCAAGGACTTAATCACCGTCCATGTAAAGCCGATTTTGTTTGGAGTTTTGCTAGCAACCATGTCATCATACAAATCTTCATAATCTTCTTGACTCCAGTCCATGAAGCGTGAGTCATGTGTGAGCGATAAAAACACCTGAGCAATCTCGCTAAGATATCTTTGTGCGGTTGAAGGTTTGTTTTTGTCATTTAGAAGCATCTGCATCCAAAGCACAAGCACCTTATGATTGTCTGCCAAGGGTGTGGCCATTAGGGTGGATAACGATGAGTTGATGTCAATGACCCGTTTTTGTTTTAGAAGATGACGCAGGTGATTTACCATGTCATCTTTGAATACGGGCTGTTGATTGAGGGTGGACTGCGTGGTGCTTGTTAAGAGTGTGGTTTTTAAATAAAAATCATCGTCAAGCACCGCCTTTGATAGATGTACTGGGGCAAAATATTCAAGCAAAGCGGATTCACTAACAGCAGTATATCGCTGTTTACCTGTTAAAACAACAACCATTTGTTGGTCAATTTTTGAGTTCGGTAACAATTGCCAAAATAAGTTGATGTACCGATAAAAATCGCTTCTTGCAAGCCCGTCCTTGTCTATTTTTTCTTGGATAAAATCGCCAAGTCTGCTCACGACCTGCCCAAAGCTGGGATAAGAGGAGATTTTGCCAAACTGCCTGTTAATGTAATTAAGCCACAAAAGACTGACATCATCAACCCCCACCCACCTGCTATAACACACCTTATCATCAGCTGTTCTGCGTCCATAGCGGTCATTAACAGTATCCACGCACATCACACAGACGTGATTGGGCAATTGATAGATGGGGCGACCTTTGATATAAGCATCATAAAAGGCGTAAATCACTTTGTCATCATTACATCCGCCATATGCCATGAGCGAGAAGATGAGCCAAGCCAAGGCGTCTGTCAGGCAAATGTCATGTTCGGTCTGCCAATTGTTGCGGGCGTTTTGGACAATGGTCTGTGCTTTTTTTAAATACAAAAAGCTGTCCAAATGATTAGTGTTGGCAGGGCGTTTCGGCTCGTAGGCAATGCTTGGTAGTATTATGGGTTCAAGCTGTGATTTTTTGCGGACGTCATTGATTTTTTTAAAAAACTTATACCGCTGCATCACAGCAGTTGCCATGTCGCCTGAGCTAAAACTGTTGGCGATTTTATCCAAGATGTCATCATACAGCTGTGTTATCTTTTCATCGGTAATAACACCGTCTTTATTGTCTAGTAAAAATACTTGCCAAGATTCTTGACAAATGCGTGTGGCAAGACGAGAGGCTTTGTGGTGTTTTTCTTTACGTTTGACGCTTCGTTTGTAATGACCGCAGAGTGGCTCGTTGTGGTGCGGTTTATTTGCCATGAATTTGCTCCAACTTTAATAGGCAAGCCAAGCCTTGATAATGCTCTTTTAGCCCCATGATGTCATTAACACTCATGGAGGAGTGCTTGTGCCAGCTTTCTTGTTCGCTCATCTCATGACCAAAGACAGATAATATCAAGCTTTGCTGTGCACCACTTTCATGCAAATACTTTTGACCTAGGTGTCGTGTCCAGTCTTCTTTAAAACGAAAGTGCTGATGAATGTTCTGCCTGACAACACCAGGGCTTAAAGATTTCATGGCAAAATGCTCATCCATAAGATTTAATAGGGGGCGTTGTGAATTTAGAATCTGATGAATGTTGGTTTGTAAGTCAAAAGACAGCTTGCCGTAGAGCCTTTGGCATTGTTTTAGGTATGCCAAATAGTCTTGTATCGCTTGCAATAGAAAATCACAAATAGGCACCAATCGCTGACTGTCGCTCGAATTACGACCTTCTTTGTCTGATATCCAAGCAATGTTTGCATCAAGATTGAATTGATTGAGTAGTCCAGGAGCGTCATCCACTGCACGTATGGAGGTTAATAACAAAAAGATGTGCCAAAGCCATAGGTTATATGCATTAAACTTATCGATAAAGGACTTTGCCCTGATAACCTCTTGGCGTAAGTAGTCAAGGAATTTGGTTGCAAGGGCGTAACTTGGGCAGTTTTGACTGCCGATATAATCCTGATTGGTAATGACACTGTTGTTTAGGTGAGATGTGCCAATGCCATTGGGTGTGCCTTGTGCCATTGTTTTAATCGCATCTTGATAATAGGTAAATACCTGTTCTTGACTGACTGAACAATACCACAGGTCGGCTCTTTTGTGTAAATTTCTGCCTGTGATGATACTGGCAATTTGACTGGTGCAGACATTACGAGATATAAAGCCATACAACGCTGTTTGAATTCTGCCTTTACTAAGAACAGGCATGTTAAGCTCTTGCTTTAAAAGCCTAATAACATCATCTAAATAGTCTGCCGATGACGCATCAACCGCCTTGATGAGCTGACTTGGTAAAGGCAGGTACATGACAGTACTTTGGTTGGCCAATACTTTGTGTACGCGACCGGCCTTGATGCGAGAGGGCGTGATGTCAAGACGGACAATGAGACGGCATATGGCACCACCACGGCGATATTCGACAATGCCACGGCTTTTTTGTTCAATGTCTGTTAATAGCTCAAAGATGGTGCGTCCTGTATATAGGCTAAGAAGTAGGAGTGCGACCGACCTTTGAATGTCGCAAGCATCAAGTGATAGCTTGGTTGCGCTTGGGTCTAAAAAATATTGCCACAATTTAGCAAACAACGCCTGTATGCTATAAATGGATAGGTAACGCAAACTGGTTGATAAGAACATCTCATTTTGATTGGCATGATGAAACTTTGCTTGTATTCTTTGATGCATTTGAGCAGCTGAATAGCTTTCATGAACTCGCAGCGAATCTTGCTTGATGAATATAAAATCAATAGGAGTGTTATCAAGCTTTTCGCGATTGATATCAATGTCATGAAAAGTTGTCTCATACTGTTTAATCTCCACCAAGGTGTCGCTGTCATCATCTTCTATTGTTACAGGGACTGTTCTGGGTTTGAGCGTTGATTCTTTGGTTTGTTTGCCATGAAACTTGCGGTGAATCTTTTTTTGTTGATTATGGGCAAAAGCAATCATCCGATAAGGGATGTGAAATTGGCTGATGACACTCTTGTGTGCTTTATTGGTTGTAAGATGGTTTAAATAATGGGTAAAGTTTTGGTAGGTTTCTACTAGCGTTGCTGCTTGTAGTTTTTGATGGCACACGCCCCAAAGCTCATGTTGTGCATGACCGGGATGATGCCAAAGCCTTGCCATTCTGCATATGCTCTCAATACGATTGTCATTGGTATTAATGGTGGCAAAATACACCAGAAAATGACATATCTTGGCAAGCCATTGCCACTCATAGGTAATGTTATTAACATCCAAGGGGTCAAGGTCATACAAGCTTGCAATAAATGCCCGAAATTGATAGTTTTTATCGCTCAAGCGTCCTTTGTAGCTTTCGAAAGCTTCTTGGAGATCATCGGGTAGATGAGTGTCAGATTGTTTAGCGTGGATACCCATAAAAGATGATGGCTCTAGACCAAGTAGCACCTTAAAGGCTTGCTTAATGCTGTCATCATGCTTGTCATTATCAATGTCGGGCATTAGGACGGCAATGGCATCTCGAATGACACGCTCATCATACACTCTCATTAATCACCTCCATAATCAAATCATCAAATGTTGGCATACCCCGATGATAGGGCAGTGCTGATAACTTTTTGTCTTGATAATCAAATCTGTATCGTGGCTCTTTAAGGCGTCTTAGAACATCAGCAATTTTAAGCTTGCCTTGATACTCTATGTCTTTAATAACAACATCATCAGGAAGTGCCTTGATAAATGCTCTGATGATATCAGGTTTGATTGGGCGAATGGTTTTAATAAAATCAAAAACCGCATTCCAACCAGCTTGCTTGATATTGACTTCATGACCATCGGCCAATCTGGCATAAATGACATCGCCATCTTGCAGGTTAATAAAATATTCGTAATCATCAAAAAAGTAATAGGCGTTACCTGACTTTATGACATTAACTATCTTATTGCTAAAATCAGCCATAACATTCAAATTTAACTTTGAATAAATATCACAAAACAGCTCATAGGAATCTTTGGCGAATTCATGAACCAAAAAGGTCATTTTGGATGAAAATTCTAGGGTTGTAATTTTGGGTGGTTTTGAGGATTTATGCTTAGCCATCATGATAAAAATAATTTTGGTTGGTATCAGTTTACAGTAAAATTATGGTAACCAAATAAAATTTATTTTATCTTAAAATACTTTAATTATCAAATAATTTTTGAGAAAAAATATGATATAAGTTATTGTTATATAAAGTTTTTATATATGAAGTAATTTAAGGTAATTTTGGTGTCTGACATTGCCAAGGTTGGGGTCGCGAGTTCGAATCTCGTTTCCCGCTCCAGTTTTTAAAAAGCCTAAATCGAAAGATTTAGGCTTTTTTATTGTTTTAAATTCAATGGGTTATAATAAAAATTTATTTATAAAAAATTACTCAGGGAAAGAGAGGCGATTCGTGCTTAGAGCTTTGCGTGACCAAAACGTGACCAAAACGTGACCATCGTGAAAATTTCATATTTTTTAAAAAGCCTGAATTGACACCAACCCCCATTTTTCATTTCGCCTATTTTTTATTCATTTTCATCATCCTTTTCATAGATAATGATGTCTCCTGGTGTGCAGTCTAACAATTTGCAAAGCTCATTCAGAGATTCAAAATCTATACGAGTCACTTCGTTGTTGTACATTCTATACAATGTAGATCGTCCTAATTTTGACATTCGATCTGCATCGGCTACTCGTATGCCTTTTTGGGCAAATAAAACTGGTAAATTGAGCTTAATCATCAAAAAAAATCCCATAAATGATAAAAAAATACTTTCAAATGATAATTTTATAAGATAAAATATGCTCATTAGTGATAACAAAGATATTACTAATGAAAACTTTATCTTAAATGGAGAGTCATTATGACACAAACCTACCTCACAACTCAAGAGCTTTCCCATCGCATCAAGTATGATGAGAGAACCATTCGTAACCAATTAAAAGACAGTGTTTTGCTTGAAGGTGTGCATTTGAAGCCAAAGGCGGTCTAAATGTCCAAATCCCCATATCTGAAAAGGATGCTCAAAAAAGACAGCTCAAAGATGAAATCATCACCCTTGCCAGTCAATCAGAGTATAGCTATCTAAACGAACTCATCAACCGTGATGACATCAACTGGCAACAAGTCATCTTAAGTAACGATGAATGGAACTACAAACAACAAGGCTTGACACCTGCTGGAGCAGCCATTGTGGCGATTGCAGTGGCTTATGCGACAGGTGGTCTTGGGTCAAAACTTTCGGCATCTATTGTGAGTTCAGCAACTAATGCTGGCATCGCTGCTAGCACAGCAGGTACTTTGGGGGCGATGAGCTCTGCTGCATTTGGATCACTGGTCAGCACAGCCAGTATCAGTCTTATCAACAATCAAGGAGATATTAAGGCAACATTAAAAGAGCTTGGTAGTAAACAAAACATCAAGCAACTGACCTTTGCCATTGCCAGCGCTGGGATTGGTAGCAAAATCAACCAAACACTCTCAAAAAGTCTTGGTGTGGGTGATATAGCCAACTCCCACAATTTTAGCCATAAAATCAGCAAAGGTATCGCCAACGCCACTTCAACTGCGCTGCTTGAAAGTGCCATATATGGTACCAGTCTTGAAAAGTCATTAATTAAAAATCTGCGTGGTGAAGTTGCCAATGCTGTCGCCAGTGAGATCTTTACCGATTATGTCAAACCACTGGACAAAGATACCCTAATAGATAACATTACCCATAAACTTGCCGCAGGCTTAACAGGCTGCCTCTCCGCCAAAGCGGCAGGAAATCGTTGTGAAGCGGGCAGCATCGGTGCTGTCGTTGGTGAGATGTGGGGTGATTATCAAGTAGATGACCCAAACACCCTAACCCAAGCACAAAAAGACAAACTCATCAGCCAAGCCAAACTGATTGCAGGCATCGCTGCCGCTTATGCTGGAGAAGATGTCAATGTGGCTGCTGGTGTGGCAGCGGAGGCGGTTCAAAATAATGCTTTAACCCAACGAAACTTCAACAAACTTTACAATCTCTACGAAAAAATTCAGGGACGAGGCAAAAATATTCTCGGACAATATAAAATGACTTTGGCTGAGGCTGAAGAATTAACCAATTTAGTTATTTTAGACCAAGTTGGAAATCAGTTAATAGATAAATACAGGCAAAATCCATCATCACTCAGCCATAGTGAACTGATGGCACTAGGAGACATACTAAACTACTATTATGCTGGTGGCAGTAGTTTATCACATATTCAGTCCATGCTCACAAATCATACCGGCTCCACCTTAAAGCCAAATGACTATCTGTTTAATAGGGGCACAGGTGGTGAACATGAAAAAATGTTTTGGAATGCTGCAACACAACGCAATATAAACAAGCAGGTTAGTGATGTTGCATCTTTAGGTGGTGATGCTGTATTTGCAGCTCCTGGAAAGGTAATGAATGTTGTTCGCATTGCCACAGGCAGCACTATGATAGCAAGCGGCATTCAGAGTGTTAAACAAGGAAAAACAGGACAAGGCTCTTTTCAGGTTGTGGCTGGAACTTTAATGTTTGTGCCAATTGGTAAAAAAGCAACCCCTACCAATCAACTAAGTTTATCTGGCACTGTTAGCCATGTAAATGGGTATGCTACCAGCTCTTATAGTGGCGTGAGGCTAAATTTGGATCTTAGAACTACTGAAGCAGCAAACTCTCTTATTGAGAGCTTGCGCTCAAATGGAAGGTTGCCTAGTCATTACATTACAAAAATTGAGGCGGGGAAAAATGGATGGCAAACAGGAAAGGCTTTAAATAGCACAAACCCAGGTAAGCAAATTGGAGGAGATATCTTTTGGAATACTCCCAGTGTTGTACCTAATGCACCTAGGAGAATCTGGTATGAGGCGGATGTTGGTCTTAAAAATACCATATCCAGATCAAAACAACCAGGTACAAGACTCTTGTATTCAAACGATGGTTTGTTATATATTACAACAGACCATTATCAATCTGTAACTTTTATAGGGAGATGGAAATGAATCAAATTATGATTGATGGCAATATTGTTAAAACTGAAAAAGATTTTCATAGAACCTTAGCAATTCAGTGTGATGTAACAGAGTTTTATGGGCATAATCTTAATGCTCTTTGGGATTTGCTTTCTGGGGGGGGTGGAAAGACCGGTTTGTATTATTTGGAATAATTCTGAAAATTCAAAAAAATTCATGGGCGCGTCAGTATTCTACCAAATCATTAATGTCTTACAAAGAGTTAAGGAGCAAGATGAGAGTTTTGGCCGGGCAGATCGTTTTGATTATATAATAAAATAGACTTCAGGCTAATTATAGCTCATAAGACAAACAGCGATAGTGTAACCTAGAATTATGATGTAACTCATTGAATTTATTGGGTTTTGCACCTCAACCCAACCTACCGAGCTGCTTCATTGAATGCAAAAGGTCGAATTAATAATAAATTTGTCAATCAAGCAATAAAAGAGGCAGAATCAAAAGGTTTTAAGGTATCAAAAAACCAGTACAGAACAATGGTTTTAGTCAAAGCGACGGCAATCCAATAAAATCAGAAAGTTTTATTGAAATAACCATAACGAAAAAATAAGAGGTGCTATTTATGATATATAATTATGACTTAACAGGAATCGATGATTGTTTTTTTTCACCAGACTACGGTATTATTAAGAACTACTTATCATTGAAATTATATGATAAAAAAGTTTCTATTGGTGTTGAAAATATGGAAATTTATATTTCTGACCCTGATATTTTGGATAATCATAAGATGAACTATCCAGATAGTATATTATCAAAAATAGACTGCCGAGATGATTGTTGGTGCTTTTTAAAAAATCTACTCATTGATTTTTGCGAGGTAAAAATGATATCTATAGAAATCATGATTGATGATAAAGAATATTACCATACCGTAGGTAATTTTTCTATTGGTGATAAAGCATTTTTTATGCATGGATATAGTTCTAATTATACGAAAGCAAAGTTAAGAATATTTATCGTGTATTCAAGTAAAATGGAAATATCATTTCAAGAGAATGATATTATTCCAATCACTTTGAATTTTGAAGAGTTTCTAACAAAAAAAGAAATTGAAAATATAAATGAAGAGATACGGCTTAGTATCCAATCTCAAGACATTGATTTTAGTATTATAAATAGCATTAAATCTGCTTTTTTTGATGTTGACTACTTCTTAAATTATTTTAAAGACGGTTTTGCAATAAAAGATTATTATGAAAATAAAGATATAGATAAAATTTATTCATTTTCATTATAAATCATCTCAAAAATTGATGATGCTTATGCATTGCATAAAAATTATCAGCCAAGCACCATCACAGCCAAAGATGGTATTGTCATCCAAGCCATTAGCAATCCCCAAACAGGAAACCCTTCATCACAGCCAGCATCAGACAGCAACATCTTACTGATAGGCGGCACTTATCAAGCAGGCGATGCTGGCATTACCATCCAAAGTGTTGGCAGTACCATTCTGCAAGCTGGTCAAGACAGTATCTATGATAAAGAAACCAACACTTTCAAGAAAAAAAGCTGGGGTGGTGTCAAAAAGAAAGTGACTGTCACAACGACCACGGAGCAAATCGCCGATAGCGAGGCAGTCAAGCTAAACGCCAATGCCATCTCAGTGCAGGCGAATGATAATCTATATGCCTATGCTACTGAATTTAATGCACCAGCAGGTCAAATTCAGCTTAAGGCTGGCGAAGCTTTGGGTCTTTATGCTGTACAGGAAGTGGATGTCAAAGAAGTGGAGTCTAAAACGACTTCTAGCTTTGCTGGCATCAAATACAGAAAAGTCAATACCAAAGACAGCAAGCAAATCATCAGCGAGCTGCCAACCAGCCTGATTGCTAACTATAGTCAAAGTGGGTCAGGAGGCAATACCCAGCTACAAGGCACCCGCTTTACCAATCTACAAGGGGCAAGCATCACGGCTGGTGTAGGTGATAAAGCAGTGGCTGATGCTAGGATCATCCTAGACACCATCAGCACAACCGTCAGTGTCAGTCAATCTCGCCAATTTGAAAATCTAGTCTGGCAGTCCATTTCAGAGTCGGGTTATATCAATGAAGATGCCAAGTTGCCCTCATTCATTGGTGTTACCCCCCACTCTCAATGCCACAGGCGGTCTGGCTGTACAAGTGCCCATCAACAAAGACGACCCGGATGACAAAGACCATCTGGTCAATGTCCTGACACGACTAAGCCACGACCCAGGCTTTGACTACCTAAGTGACATCATTCAGCGTGATGATGTGGACTTCACCGCCATTAGACTTGCCCAAGAAGAATGGGACTACAAAAAAGAAGGACTCTCCCCAGCAGGAGCAGCGCTACTGGCGATTGCTTTATCGATGGCAACCGGCTGGTGGCGGTGTGTCTGTGCTAAGCTCGATGGGCGTATCTGTCACAGCAGGTTCTGCGACAGCAGCGATGGCAAATGCTGCCTTCACCTCCTTAGTCACCCAAGCAGGTACTACCCTAGTCAATAACAAAGGCGATGTCAATAAAACACTCAAAGACCTAGGCAAATCACAAACTGCCAAAAACATGGCAAGAGCCGTGCTGACAGCTGGGGCAACTGCCAGTCTGGATAAATTCTTAGCTCAGACTCTGCAAGTAGATACCTCAACCACTGCCACCATTGGTGATAAATTCACTCGTGCCTTTGTACAAGGTGCAGGTCACGCTCTGACAGATAGCTTAATCTATGGCGAAAGCCTAGAAGAGTCCCTAAAAAGACATCTGACCAATCAACTGGTTGATACCGCAGCAGCTGGTATTTATACTCATGGTGTCAAACCACTGGACTTCAATGATACAGAGTTTATCACTAATGTCGCTCATAAACTTGCCGCTGGCATGACAGGCTGTCTATCTGCCAAAGCCAAAGACCAGTCTTGCGAGGCAGCGGCTGTTGGTTCTATCATAGGTGAGATGGTGGGTGATTGGATGAGCAATGCTCATGAAGTTACCCTACCTGATGGTGAAAAAATTCTTATCCTAAGTGATGAAGATAAACAAAAAATCCTAAACACCGCCAAACTCACCGCAGGCTCTGTGGCTCTACTCTATGACTTTGATGTGGATACCGCAGCGAATGAAGCTGGGGTGTCGGTGGAGAATAATGCTATCCATAAAATTAATGAAAAAGGGCATTGGATAGTTTGTTATGAAGTATTTGGGTTGACTTGCGAATTAAGAGATGGGGAGCGTTATGCTACAGATAAAGAAATTGCAGAGCATGCGTTGAATTTTGTGAATAATTTAACGCCAGCTGGTCGAAAGTCTGGCAAAATTCAATCCACTTCTAGTTCAAGCTCTACATCAAAGCCTGCCAATACTGCAACAAGTGAAAATATTGTTAGAATATCCAATATTCCAGATTTTAAATTTGAAAACAAACAACTTGGAAAAAAACTTGGTAAACATGTCAGTGATTTTGGTGGAGATCCATCAAAATCTGAAGATAGAGCTATGGTTGTTCGGATAATTAATGATATAGCTCTAAAACCAGAGATGGTTGTCTTGGGTGATTTTGCAGGTCAGGGCTCTAATGGGTCGAGGGGCAATGTTCATTTTAGAATCAAGGGCAATGATGTTGTAGTTACAAAAACAGATGGTACTTTTGTTACTATTTTAAAAAATGGCATCAATAATACATCCTTAAAAAAAGCTTTGGGTAAGTAATTATGGTAGATGTGAAACAAATTATTGGAAAAACATTGAAAAATGTAATGGCAAGTATTTACTTTGTGGATAGTTATCAACAAGAAATTTTTATGGAGGACATTGTGGATATTTGCCTCATAATTGATGATGCTGCCATAACAGTGTCCTGCAATGAAGATGGCGAGTCTTTGGATATAACAGCAGGCAATTGTTTGCAGAAAGTTGATATGGGTGATTACGGTGTGATAAAAATAAAAGATATGTTTGATTTTTTAAACTTAAAAGACTCAACATGTATTTATGACGCACGCATGATTATTGATGAAAATCTTATCAAGATAGGACTTGAGTTAAGCCTTGATACATGTAAAATAATCATTAAAAATGAAGGAGATCAGATGGTCATACGCAAGTATGATGTATGATAGTTCGTAGGCTTAGGTTAGCGACAGCATAACCCAGAATTATGTCATAACTCATTGATTTTGTTATATTTTGTGTCTCAACACAACCTACGGCTTCATCGCAAGCTCTATTGTCCTACTCTATGACTTTGATGTGGATACCACAGCAAATGAAGCTGGGGTGGCGGTGGAGAATAATAGCTTAAGAGCTGTTGTTCAGACTGTCAAAATAGCAGGAAAGCTCGTCAAAGTTGCTGTAAAGAATAGCAAGGTTACAATTAAAGACCTTAAAGATGTGTTAAGAAAAGAAGGTTTTGATCTTGTTGATGATTTAATTACTTTAGCAGATGGTCAATTGACATTTGATGATGCAAAAGCCATTATTGATTTGGTTGGGGGTACGAATTTAAACAATCGTCAAGAAAAAATTGATATGATTGTTAAAAAAGAGGTTTAAATACAAATCCTTACTCGTTTAGTGATTTGGAAAAAATTGCTTCTAAATTTGGATATGAAAGTAAAACAATTGGTGGAGTTAAGTTATTTTATAACAAAAAAGGAAACCCTAAACACCTTATACGTTCAAATACAAGCCATAGTGGGGATATTTTTAAGGGAGTAAACGATGAAAGATCAGCAATAAATATAGCATCTAGAGGCAGTAGTAAGACTGGTGAAAGATTGGGTAGTTATAATATCCATTTAGAAAGAGTAGGAGATTAGCAGTGTTTAATTTTTATAACATATCTAGATTTAAACCTGATTATAACTTCTCAGGCAAGGTTTGGAATGACATTTCTGATGTTATAAAATGCAAAAATGACGATATACTAAGTCACTATTTGTGGTTAGAAAAGCAACACGTAAAATTTATTAATATGTTTATAAATTATTTCTCAGTAGATAGATTAGGATATGCAATATTTCTTGAAGACTTGAAAAAAATCTCTAGTGACTATTTTTTCGATATGGAAGAACCTATAGAAAGAATCAATAATTTAAGTCGTTATAATTTAAAAATATTAAATACAAATGATTTGAATTTTTTATTAAAGTCTTGGGTTCGTGGTTTATGTTATTTGCATTTTTTTGATACCTTGACAGGTAGTTTTATAAGGAAGACGGATGATTTTAATTTTCTATTAATGTTACATAAAAATTATAATATTGACGAAATTTTTAAACCTACAAAAGGAGTATTTGTTTCCGTCGATATGGATATAATTAGTTATGACGCTGTTTTAATGCCAAAAAATTATGGTGAATTTTTGTTAAAAATTTAATGTTAAAACCCTTAGTCTAAGCTAATAGCAGCACAATTCAGAATTTATGGAAAAATGTTTTGAAATTTTTGGTTTTTGTAAGAATGGCTCAACCTAAAGCCTAACAAGCTGTCTATCTGCCAAAGCGGCAGGAAATCGTTGTGAAGCAGGCAGCATCGGCGCTGTCGTTGGTGAGATGTGGGGTGATTATCAAGTAGATGACCCAAACACCCTAACCCAAGCACAAAAAGACAAACTCATCAATCAAGCCAAACTGATTGCAGGCATCACCGCTGCCTTTGCTGGTGAAGATGTCAATGTGGCTGCTGGTGTGGCAGCGGAGGCGGTTCAAAATAATGCTTTTGCAGAGATGTATCCCAATGAATGGGATGAAATCGTAAATGATACTGACGGCTCTTACAGTCTTGAGTTGTATGAAGCCATCAGTCGTAACAAGCAGTACATCTTAATCGGTACTAGCTTTATTCCCATTGTCGGTGACATACAAGGCTTTGCAGAGGCTCAAACTGCTGGTGATTATGTTTTTGCAACCATAGGTCTTATACCTGGTTTGGGGGATGTAGCTCAAAAAGCTCATAAAGCAAAAAAAGCTTATGATACTGCCAAATCCGCCAATGATGTGAAGGGCATGAAAAGTGCCATTCAAGAGGGTGTGGATGTTTTAAAGGCAGAAGGAAGAGCGACAAAAATTAATGGTGCTCAGGTTACTAAAAAATTGGAGCGTGGAGAGATAACTCCTACTGGCACATTACCATCACCAAAAAAAGCAAGTGAGCGACGAAGTAGTCCAGGAAAAGCATTTTCATCAACGAGTTTGCAAGAATTAAAAATCGGAGAGAGTTTGTTTAAAGGTGGCAACTCCGCTCCCGTGCCAAAACAAGTAGCTGATAAATTATCAGGGAGAAGTTTTAGCAATTTTGATGAATTTAGAAGTACTTTTTGGAAAGAAATGGCTAATGACCCTGCAGTTGCTCAAAATTTTAACCCACAAAATCTAGCCCTTATGAGACGAGGTAATGCTCCAATTGCTCCAAAATCTCAGTATAATGGCAATAACAAAAGATATGAGTTAGACCATAACATAGAAATCAGAGATGGTGGTACAATTTACAATCTTGATAATATTATTATCAGAACTCCCAAAGATCATGCTGATAAAACAAGTAAGAGAGGTAAAAAATGAGCAATCTAAATGCAGAAAAAATCATCAAAGCAAAGTCTTTAATACAAGAATTGTTAAATGCTGAAAGTTCAGAAGACAGAGAGAATGATATTATGCTTGAATTGGATGACATATTGCCAGACCCAAAATGGGGTGACTATATCTTCTGGACTAACGACTATTGCACAAAAGAAAATGGACTAGATTATGAAAAATTTTTCCAAAAAATAGAAGAATACGAACTTTCTGATGAGTATAAGAAAAATAAATATATTATCTCGTTGGTCAATGATTTATTAAATAAAAATTTTAACAACAAATTGGAAATGGATATTGTTAATGAGCTTCGCAAGTTAATCCCAAATGAAGATTGGACTGATTGCCTATTTGTCAGCAAATCTTGTTTTTTGGAAAATGGACAGCTTGATGAAAAAGAATTTTTGAAATCCATGGGATTGATTGAGTTTGATGAATCTAACTTAGTATTCCATTTTGAGCACAATTAAGTTTGATATACTCGCAGGCTGTAGATTTTTGATAAATACAGATGATTAGTGTTAGTTGCAGAGCAAACAGGTCTGACCCAAACTCAATTTAATGACTTTATTAATTCTCGTCCTGATTATTTCAGACTTGAAAACGCATCGGATAATATGAGTCATCGCAATGAGAAACCTGGCAGCGATGATTTGGGTGAAATCATTAGACATATGAATCAATTTAAACGCAAAAGAGGTATTAGATGATGAGTTATGATATGAGCGGTGTGGAGATTTTAGATGCATTATGTTTAGGCAATATTACTCTTGCTGAAAATTTATTAAAACAACACCCCCAACACAACTTATCCACTGTCAATAGAGATAAAAAAAATTGGCTTCACAAAGTCACGGATTCTATGAATCCTGATGAGCCACCACCTGTCACCATCAGCTATCTTATCAACCAAGGTATTCCTATCAACGCCCAAGATGTTTATGGTATGACCCCATTACACTATGCCATGCGGTCAAAGAATGCTGATGCTGCTATCGCCTTGCTGGAGGCAGGGGCTGACCCTAATATTCCTAATAAAGATGGATTGAGACCTTTATCCATGGTTGGCTATACCAAAGATAGGTTGGATGTACTTGAACTGATGCTCAAAAAAGGTGGCAATGTTCATAACATTATGGGCGATGGCTCTAATAGAACCATTTTGGAAAGTTGGTTGCCAACAGAAAATGAAGAGCAATGGGTGTTTGATATCTATAATTTAATGAAAAAATATGCTCAAAATTTTTAGCAGCTGAGCAAACAGGTCTGACCCAAGCTCAATTTAATGGCTTTGTTAATTCTCGTCCTGATTATTTCAGACTTGAAAACGCATCGGATAATATGGGTCATTACAATGAGAAACCTGGCAATGGTGATTTACAAGACATCATCAATGATATCAATGAATTTAAACGCAAAAGAGGTATTAGATAATGAATTATGATAAAGATATTGAATTTCAGGGCGCTGAAATTTTATCGTTCTTGAAAAAGGGTATGATTGAAGATGCTTTAATTTTATTTGATAAATTCAAAAAAAAATCATTGTATTTTTGATATTTCAGAAAGCTCAAAATGGAACTGGCTTCATCAAATTTTACTAAGTCCTAGTTCTGATAGTTACAAGACTAGCTTATCAGTGAAATAACTCATCAACCAAGGCATTCCTATCAGCGCCCAAGATGTTTATGGTATGACCCCATTACACTATGCCATGCGGTCAAAGAATGCTGATGGTGCTATCGCCTTGCTGGAGGCAGGGGCTGACCCTAATATTCCTAATAGAGACAATGTCATACCCTTGGCAATGATAGGTATGATACCAAAGCGATTAGATGTACTTGAACTGATGCTCAAAAAAGGTGGCAATGTTCATTTTTATAATGGTCATTATGAAGTGTTACAATTATTAGAGTTGTTTTGGAGTCATGATAAAGATTATATCCCTGTTATTGAAATGGTGAAACAGTACGCTTAAAAACCTTTTAAAGCCTAATACACAAACACCCATACCCTAAATACTGTCAAACTGATTGCAGGCATCACCGCTGCCTTTGCTGGTGAAGATGTGAATGTTGCTGCTGATATGGCTGCGGAGGCGGTGAGGTGGAATGCTGCGTGGTCAAAAACTGCTGCATCTAATATCTATAAAAGACAACGAGAAGAATGTCAATCCTTAGGCATACCTTCAAATCAATGTGGTCAATATCACGGTGAAAAAAGTCTTAAAATACTTAAAGAAGTAGGTCTATTTATTGTACCAACCACCCCAGAAGAAGTTGCTATTGCGGTTGTAACAGGTGGTGCTGGCGGATATGTCATTAAAGCTGGTGGCAAAGTAATTAGCAAGGTCTTTAAAAGTAAAGATGAAGCTCAAAGGGTGTTGGGGGAGGCTAGGAGAATTGAGAATAATGTTTATAGGGACGATAGTTATGGTTATACTTGGTCGCAAGGAAAACCACGAGATTTTAATCAAAATTTAACTATTCATTGGAATAAACACAAAAGTGAATTTCCTGAATTAAGATTTCAGAATGACTATTATAGATTTGCAAGAGATTTTGTGGAAAATCCACCTGCTGGAACCTTAACAAAAACTAGATCTAATGGGGATGTTCTTTTTTATCAACCATCTACGAATACTTTTGCTATCAAAGATAAAAATGGTAATATTAAGACAATGTTTAAGCCAAAAGATAAGGAGAAATATTGGAATGCTCAATAAGATAACATTTATTAATGATGATGAATTTTTATGTCCGTGTTGTAATCAAACAAAATTTCATCAAGATGAAGAATTTGATATATGCCCAATATGTTTATGGCAATATGATAAAATTCAAATAATAGACCCAGATTACTGTGGCGGTGCTAATGGACTATCTATTGAAGAATATAGAAAAAATTATTTATTACAAAAAGGTAAAAGGTGATTGAACATGCCTACACTAAGAAAAATTTCCGGCAGTGTTTAAATAGTAAGTTTTCGATACTCTAAGGCTTTAATAGATAGTATGAATATTGTAAAATCGGATTCAACACGAAATTACTCATCCTGACCCCAATAAAGCTAAGAATGGTATGTGGTATGGAAAAACACCTTTAGGGGTTGCCGTTGAAGGGTTTCTAACTCCAAAAACCACAGTTTACCCTTTGTACAATAAATAGGTTTTATATGAACTTAAAATTTTATTATTATTTGTTTAATGATGAATTATTTCCCACAGTTGAAATTGATGATTTTGATATATTAGCAATGTATTTATTGGATCATGGTGGTTGTTTTACATCACATATGGATTTTTTTGAAGAATGTATTTACAATGCAAAAAACAATATAGAGTTTGATATGAGTAGCAACTCGTATGGAGTGATAAAAAATAATAATAATTTAGTAATATATTTTATCCATGATGAAGATAAAAGTGTATCAATAACATTAAAAAATTTTATAGCTATACTTCAGTTATGGGTTGATTTTTTAAGGAAAAATCCCTCTCTCAATTACAAAGAATGCCACACCATTAAGGGGTAATAAACAATCTTATTCGCGCAATATCTGAGCTCGTAAGCTGGGTTGAACGAATGTAAAACACAACATTCCAAACTAAGCCTTGAGTCTGTTGAGCTCGTAGGCTGGGTTGGCGATAGCATGACCCAGAATTATGTCATAACTCATTGATTTTGTTATATTTTGTGTCTCAACACAACCTACGGCTTCATCGCAAGCTCTATTGTCCTACTCTATGACTTTGATGTGGATACCGCAGCGAGTGAAGCTGGGGTGGCGGTGGAGAATAATGCTGTTTGGGCTGCCATTCCTGCAATCATCTATGTATTAGATAAGGCATACACCGCCTATCAAGTCTATCAAGATATACAAGATTTAAAGTCAGGCAAAAAGACCGTTGAACAGCTGGCTCAAGAAAAAGGTGAGTCTTATATTACTCAAGCTATTGCGGGTAATATTGGCAAGTATGGCTATAAGATTGTTAAATCAGGCAGTCGTAGAATTGTTCAGGCTGTTAAGAAAAGCTGCTCATTTCATGGCAGTACTCTAATCTCAACCATGAACGGATACAAACCAATATCATCCATCAAGATTGGGGATTATGTTTGGTCTCGTGATGAATATACGGGCAAGTACAGCTACCAGCCTGTCACCAATTGGTATCACAATCAGTATCAAGAAACTGTATATATTACCATTGTTGATTCACAAGGAAATGAACAAACCATAATATCAAATGCCATCCACCCATTCTTTGCAAAAGTACCTTATGGTACAATAACTCCACCATCATCAGAAGGTCATCGGTATGAAGGCGAGATTGAGCATGGTGTCTGGGTGGATGCCAGCAATCTACAATCAGGTTATCAATTATTATCCGAAGATGACTCATGGCAAACGGTCAAATCCGTCAGAATCGCCCAAGAAGATTTAACCGCCTACAACCTAACCATCAACAACACCCCATACCTACTTTGTCTCAGCACAAGGCAGTCAGTATGGGGTGTGGGTGCATAATGATTGTAGATATTTTGCCACAACCAGAGAAGCAACTGTCGCCGCACAAGCCTTAGGATATAGAAGAGTCAGTCAGTACCCCTTTAATAGTCATGGGCAGCCAGTCTATAAAAGAGGCAATCGATATATTACACCAGATGTTGATCGGCATGAAGGTGTATTATCTATTTAAAAACCGCTTTGGTGATGGTCAAGGCGGTTTTTTTATTGTTATAATATAAAAAAAATATGTTATAATATAAAAATTCAAGAATGACATTTTGAGATTCAAATAAAAAACAAATTGGCAATTTGCTATACAATTCAAATTTTTTAGGAAAAGTAATGACTGTTACCAAACTGCGTTTGGCACTTGTTGCCATTTTGTTGCCCCTAAGTTTGTCTGCCTTTGCTGATGACACCGATGATGAAATTCCCACCGCCCATCTTGGCACGCTAAAAGTTACCACCACCCAAGCCAAGCACCTTGCCAACCTTTTGGGCAAACGAGCCAATGTCTCCGACCAAACCGTGCGAGCCGATGAGTTAAAGAAACGAGCCACCACTTTGGGCGATGCTTTGGACGGCGAGCTTGGCATTCATTCCAACCAATTTGGCGGGGGTGCGTCCGCTCCGATTATCCGTGGGCAAGAAGGCAAACGCATTACCATTTTGCAAAACAATGCCGATGTCATTGATATGGCTCATCTTTCACCAGACCACACCGTGATGGTGGACACGGTGCTGGCAAACCGTGCCGAGGTGGTGCGTGGGGTCAGCACTTTATTATATAAATCAGGCAATTCGGCAGGGGCGGTCAATATTGTGGACAACAAAATCCCCACCAAATTGCCCGCCAAGCCGATTACAGGCGAAGCAGGGGTTCGCTTTAATACGGGTAATAATGAAAAACTTGGCACAGGGGCGATTACTTTTGGCTTGGGGCAAAATTTTGCCGTGCATTTGGAAGGCTTGCACAAATCGGCAGGCAATTATCGCACGCCTAATTATCAATACACCACTTTTGACAATGAAAATCAAATTGACCGCTATGTCAAAGCCCCCGAACGCCTAGCCAGTTTGGAAAAAGAATGGCAAGCAATCAAAAACGGCACGCCATTGTCTTGGCGGGATAAGACCTACTTTATCAGCGATGAAGCGGGCTATTTGGCACAAAAAGCGATATTAGAACAAGACTTGTCCACCATTCAGCATTATCAGTTTGATTATTTGCCCGAAAGCTGGGCGGATTCAAAAGCGGGCAGTTTGGGGTTGTCGTGGATTGGCAACAAAGGCTATGTGGGCGTGGCAATCAGCGAACGCAAGGACAAATACGGCTTGCCTGCCCACAACGCCATTTATGAAGGCTGTGGGGTGATTTCTATTTTTGATAGCCTGTGGGACAGACCGTATTTGGCGACTTATCCCCAGCTTATCAATGAAGACGATGTTAATTATATCAACCCACGCCCCGACTGTGCCGACCACGCCCACACCAATTTTAACCACTCGCACGGCGTACATAAAAAACACGACAAACACGGCACGCCCTTTGTGGATTTGACCGCTCGCCGTTATGATTTGCGTAGCGAATGGGACAACCCTGTGCCGTTTGTGGACAAAGTGCGTGCCAATGTTGGTTATGTGGATTATCGGCACGATGAAAAAGAAGGCGATGTCGTTAATACTTCTTTTATGAATAAAGGCAAAGTGGCTCGTGCGGAGCTGACCCATACGCCATTTAAAAATGCCAAAGCCTTGTGGGGCGTACAATATACAGAGCAGGACAATAGTGCCTTGTCGCCCCAAACCGAATGGCGACAACGCCAGCTTTTGACCCAAAATATGTTAAAAAACAAGGCATTATTTGCAATGGGGCAGTACAATGTCGGCAATGTGGAGTTAGAGCTTGGCACTCGCCTAGAAAAACAAAGCGTGGCAATGGATTATGACACCAAGCACATTGATTGGATAATGAGAGAGCGTAGCAATTTGCAGTCAAACCCCGAAAAATTGCAACAAGCGATAGACGATGCCATTAACGCCACCAAACCACACAAAAACACCGCCCATTCTTATGCTTTGGGCGTGCATTGGAAATTTTTGCCAGACTACACGCTCTCCTTTAACGCATCGCACCAAGAACGCTTACCCAACAGCCAAGAATTGTACACGCACGGAATGCACCTTGCCACCAATTCTTTTGAAATTGGCAATCGGCATTTGACCAAAGAAAAATCCAATAATTATGAACTTGGCTTAAAGTTTGTGGGCGATAAATTAGATTATAAAGTGGCGGGGTATTTATATGATTTTGACAATTATATTTATTTGTCCACCATTAACGAATATCTAGGGACGGCAAGGGTTAATCATCTTAAAAAATTACGCATTAACCGTTATGACCAAAGCCCTGCCAAATTTTATGGGGCAGAAGCGAGCGTTGGTTATCAATTTAATGACAATTATTATGCGTCTGTTTTTGGCGATTATATCAAAGGCAAATTGCACGATATGCCACCAATTGTCTCTGATTATACACCAGCATCGTGGGGCAGACCTGCAATCAAAACCTACACCGACCAAGAAGACCGCACCACGCCACGCCTACCGCCAATGCGACTCGGGGCAAAAGTCAAAGCCGATTTTGATGATAAATGGTCGGGCAGTATGGAATATGTTCGCACTTTTGACCAGAATAAAGTTTCCAAATTTGAAGCCCCAACCAAAGGTCATCATTTATTAAATATGGGCGTGAATTATCAAAATTATAAAGGCGGTTTGGATTACTCAATTTTCTTTAATGCAAATAATTTGTTAGACCAAAAAGTCTATGCCCACGAAACGCATTTGCCTTATATTCCACAAATGGGCAGGAATTTTAGTTTGGGGGTGAATGTTAAGTATTGATTTAATCCATTAATATCTTGAATCATCAAACTAACTGCAACACCTTTTGATAATAGACCTCATAAGGTGTTCGCCAATTTAAACATTTTCTAGGTCGCAGATTGAGTTTGGCGGCCTTTGTTTGTATGTATTGATTGTCCCAATGGTTAATATTAGACGCTTTCGGGAAATATTCTCTTAATAACCCATTGGTGTTTTCATTGCTTCCTTTTTGCCAAGGCTGTCTTGGTGGTGGAAAGTAGATGGTTGCTTTTAAGTGGTCTGTTATTTCTTGATGTTTGGCAAATTCTCCCCCCCATCTGGTGTGATTGTATGCACAGGCTGATTCACTAAGGCATTGATGATGGCTTGACTGACCAAGGTTGCTTTTTTGGCTTTGACGGTTGTGCAAATTAAAAAACGACTACATCTATCTACCAAAGTAACAAAACAAGCCTTGCCTGACCTACCAAGAACAGTATCCGACTCCTAATCACCGATTCTTGGGCGTTCATTGGCAATCTGTGGTCTGTCTATCAGATGATGGGTAATAGGTATCTTACCTCGCTATTTATCAAGTCATCTAAAGGCGGTCATGGTTTTAGAAAGTTCAAAATCGTGCGTAAGGGACAAGATATTCCCTTTAGTGTCTATCGGTTAGATGATTTTTCAAATATCAAATTATTTACTATTCCTTCAATGGCAATTTTCTTTGAAAAGGGTAAACAGATGATTTACCCAATGGATAATTACCATAATTGGGACTACCTTGCTGCTAAAAAAAACCGTATTTGATAGCCATGCTAAATGGTCGGATGTCAGTCGTATGATTGATAGCCAAGTCTTGTCAGCGGATCCTGTATCAAGCGTTGATTTACAATCATCGTGGCTCACGCTTGAAAGTCATAAGCTAACCTTATCTAAAAAAGTTTTAGATATGGATAAAGAACGATTCTATCGTGGTAGAAAAGGTATTGAACCTGCTGGGGCAAAAGGTGTTTATATACTTAAAAAACCAGTTGCCTGTAATCCTATGCAAAATGGTAAAGCGGTTATCGTTAATGATATTTCACGCCAACGCAGACAAGATATTTTGAATAAAGGTGAGCATAAAGGCGTTGTAGAAACAGACCTTATTTATCCAATGCTCGGTGGTCGTAATATTCAAAGATGGTATGTGTCTAGTAATGAGTATATTTTAGTACCGCACAGCAAAGAGCATAAATACGGCATTCCCGAAACGGAATTATTACAAACCCATCCTCTGACCTATAACTGGTTAGAATTTTATCAAAAGGAATTGTTCGATAGTCGAGTGCAAAACGGCAAATTCTTTGACCCCAATAAAAACCCTTTCTATAGATTAGACAATGTGGGTGAATATACCTACGCGCCTTATAAAGTGCTTTGGAAAGAGCAAACTGGTAGTATGTCTGCGGTTGTGGTTGGCAATGCCGAAGAAAGCCTAATTAACTATGATAATAGCGTTTTAGGTACAGATAAAATAATTATGGTTGATTCAAAGGTTTTATATCTTGCTTTAGAATCAGCCGATGAAGCCTATTTTGTATGTGGCATAATTAACAGTCCAACAATTCGTAATATCATTGATGGTTATGCCGTAGAAACTAATCGTGGCATTGATGTTTTAAAATATTTAGCGATTCCAAAATATGATAATACATCACAAACGCATAAGGATATTGCTGGAATATCGAAACAGATACATGATTTTTGCAAAATTGAGTTAAAAAGTCTTGGCAAGATTGACCAAAGTAAGTTATCTGCTTTAGAATGTGCATTAGATACCCTAGTTATAGCAATGTTTGCATGATTTAAATGCTAGAGTAAAAAGTAGGTGGTTTTCTACCTACTTTTATTAGACCTTTGTTTTGTGCAGGTGCTACATAATGGCGTAAAAACAAATCAATACCCCTTTAATAGTCATGGACAGCCAGTTTACAAAAAAGGCAATCGATACATTACACCTGATGTTGATAGTCATAATGGCGGGGTTTGGAAAATTTTTGATAATAAAGGCAAAAGATTGGGCACAGCTGATGCTAATTTAAGGATTTTTAAAAAGTAGGGCGCCATGAGAGATTTAATAAAGATTAATCCAAGTAATAAAACCGCAAAAATTCTTTTAGATGAATGTTATGAGACTTTTGAATTATTCACAAAAGATTGGGGGATAGAGCAGTATATCCAGCAATGGAAAGATGCTGTCAAGTTTTTATTTGATACTGGCAATACGGTTTGTTTGATTAAGCATTACGAATCGGCAGAAAGCCATGTAAAGCAAATGCACCTTTATACTATCTTTTCGCAAGAAAACGCCTATCCTGCTTGTGAAGAAGTTGATGATGATGTATTTTTTATGACCGAGAGCTTTGTTTTTATTACACAAAGTGAAAAAGTTCTAACTTCGGACTTTTATTTTGATAAAATATTTGATAGTTATTCGAACTATTTTCCGATTTATTATTTTAATCCCAATCATATTGAACGTTTTTACTTATATTTATCAGAAAGAATAAATGGTATTTCAGCATGGCAGGTATCCAGACAGCAACTTAGCACCATTCTTGATTTGAGGATTTGATGGGGCAAGCACGTAGGTTGGTTTGAGCTTGCGAAAACCTAACAATTGATTTAAAATCAATACGTTGGGTTACGCTATCGCTAACCCAACCTACGAGCTAGCTGTAGCACCATCATGCAAAAATGGAAACAGGTTAGCTATAAAAAGAATGCTGGTCTAAATGATGTGCAGATTCAAGATTGGGAATCAAGTGTTAATCAAATATACAAACATTATATAGGATATTGCAAAAATACCGATGCATCTTGTAATGCTATATTAGACATCCTGCAAAACTATCCAATCCACCCAAACACGAGCTTCACCCTAAGCTCAAATCTTGCCAATGATTTACGATAGGTGGTTGAGAACATTTTAAAGGCTTTAAACTTGGCAAAGATATGTTCTACCCTCCCCCGTGTTTTAGACAATAATGCGTTATAATCTTTGACTTCTTGTACCAATGGGTATTTCTTGGTTGCTTTTAGTGGCGTAAAGGCATTGGCATGTATGTGTTTTATGCCTTGATAGCCACTGTCTGCTAGGATAAACTTAGCATTTGTTAAATATTGGGTAGTTTTGCAGGATGTCTATTTATTAAAGATTGAAGGCGCTATTAATCTTCAACTTCGCTTTTTAGAACTTTACCAGTTCTGGCATCGACAGACACGTCATATTCAACGTCGCGATCAGCCAACACTTCTACATCAAAATGCGCACCAAGAAGATTGTCGTGATCAAATTCGACTTTCTTCACGCTCACGCCTTTGACATGTGCTTTGGCGATCTCGCCTGCTTTAGCTTGGCCGATGTATTGGTCTTTATTTTGCCCATAGATGCGTGCGTCATCGTCTGCCATGGCAGGCGCAGCGAATAGTGCTGCTGCGGTAGATAGCACTAGCGCAGATAAAATACGTTTCATAAGGTTCTCCTATTAGATCATGTTTGTCTTATAACTTAAAATTGGCAAATCAACTTAAAATTGACAAATCAGTTGGTTTGATAAATCGATTTTTTGTATTAAAAATATCAATCAAAAGACTTTTGGGTGACCCATTCATCATAATTTGCCAAATGAGCTTGTCTGTTTTTTAATCATATCCAAAATTTAGCAAAATCAACTGACTTTGGCAAATAGGATTTGTCTAAGTTCTGTATCAGTTTTATGCTGCAAATGATCGCGGCGCATGGCATAAAAAGCCACCCCTAAAACCACCCAAACCGCAAGGGCGTAACGCGATGGCGTGCTAAGTGCGCCCACCGAATCAGGCAGCAATAAAAGCAACAAAAAACCCACCGAAATTAGCATACCCAACAATCCAAATACCCGCTGGATTTGGCTTGGCGATTGGGTATGAATGCCGAACACCGACCCATCACGGCCCAATTTATAAGCGCAAGCACAGGTATAAAAAAACGTAATCGCAATGCCCACGCTCGTCATGTCCACAATCCACAACAGCGCCGCGCGCCCAAACCAAGGACTGATCAAGCACAATACCATGATGGCATAGAATGCTGTCGATGGCGTACCGTGCTTAGGATTTAGCCTGCCAAATACCGGCGGTAACATCTGGCTACGGCTTAGCGTCAGTACGACACGGCTCGCCGCCACATAAAAGCCGTTCAAGCCCGTCAATACGCCCATGCTCACCGCCAACACCATGAGCGCAAGTCCAGACTTGCCCATCACCAATGAGATCGCCGCACCCGTCTCCCATGAGCTGCTGCCAAATGCCGCCATGTTATCCCCAAAAGCGAATGCCGCTGCCGTAATGACCATAATGTACAAAAAGCTTGCGCTGATGATGCTTGCGATGAGCAACTTCATGATCTTACTGGCGGAGAATCGAAACTCGCCTGCCAACTGTGGAATTCCATCAAACCCCAAGTACGCCCAAGGCGCAAACGCAACGATCGCACTCACCGCCGACCAAAATCCAACCCGTGCCGGCGGAGATAATGGCAATGATGAATCTTGTGAGGCAAAATGAAAGCCTGTACCGACCAACACCGTCGCCACCGCAATTAGCATGAGCACCACCGCCAAAAACTGCACGCGACCTGAAATGGCGGTATTCTTAGCATTCAAATAAGCAAAACCAATCAAACACAACGACGATACCGCCACTTCAGGCGCATAAATCGTCCAGCCTGATATCTCATACAAAGCACCCTGCATCATGACCTCAGGGATGATTAGGCGAAGCACCAGCGTGACTGCTGAAGCATTCAGCGAGATGATGCCTGTATAACCCAACATCAGCGCCCACCCAGCGATGAATCCATGCGTCCGCCCAAACGTCGCCAGCGCAAAGGCAATCCCACCGCCCGTCACCGGCAAAGACTTGGTGGCATAGCCATAATTCACCGCGATGACGCCGATCAATAGCGTACCGATAATAAAACCTGTCACCACCGCCAGCAGTCCCGATGAAGACAGCCATTCATAGGGCAGCACAAATGCGCCCCAACCCACCGCTGAGCCCACTGCCATGGCATAGACCCAGCTGACTTTAAATCCTTGTTTTAACTGACTAGATTCGCTCATTGTTCGTCCTTAATAGATGGCTTTGATCATGATGGTCGGCAGAGTAGCTACTGACCGACCCCCAAAGTTCATCACGCAGCACTGCTTGTATAACTTTTATAATAAGGCTCATCGCCATTTACCGTCGCTCGATGCATGATGCGGTGTGCGTCGCCATAATCGAACATCGCCTTATGCTGCGTGCAACGATTGTCCCAAATTGCCACATCGCCCTCACGCCACTGCCAACGCAGATGAAACTCTTCTTTGACAGCATACTCTGTCAAAAAATCAAGCAGCGCCCTACTTTCATCCTCAGAAAATCCCTCAATATGCGAGGTAAATCCTTCACTAACGAACAAAATCGGCTTACCCGTATCAGGGTGCGTACGCACCACAGGATGCGGCACAGATGGGTTTTTACGGTAGATTTCTTCTAGACGCGCCTTTTCTTCATCGCTCACCCCGCCGAAGCGCTCTTCTGGGAATGACAGACGAATGTCATGAATGGCGGTCAAGCCTTGGATTTTTTGCTTGATGTCATCATCAAGTGCCTCGAAAGCTGCCGTACCGCTTGCCCATAGAGTATCGCCCCCTGATGATGGGATTTTGACCGCACGAAGTACACAGCCCAAGGGTGGCGTCTTACTAAAGGTTACATCGGTATGCCAAAGCTCGTTATCACGCAGGTCGGTTGCATGGCTGTCTAGCACGATGACCTCAGGGATGTTCGGCACAGTTGGGAAGACAGGATGGATATGTAGACTACCAAATGATCTGGCGAGCTTTACTTGAGCTTCAGTCTGCAAATCCTGATCACGAAAGAAAATCACTTGATGATCAAGCAGCGCCTGCTTAATCTTGGCCAATATCTCTTCTGTTAGATTGTTTAGATCCACACCAACAATGACGGCGCCGATGGTTGGTTTGATTGGAGTGATGGTTAAATTTGTCATGGCAATTTCCAATAAAATGGGTTGATTATCAACAAAAACTACAGTGCCATTATGTTAATAATAAGCCTGCCAAATTTAAAACAACAAAACCGAATTAAGTAATTAGCGATCAGCATAACGATCACCCAAAGGCAATTTAATCCATTTCAAAATACTCATTGAACGCACTCAAAATCACACCCAAACACCGCGCCAATACTGCCAAAATTTGTCAAAAATTTAGCTGACGATGGGTGGGAATTTTGTTATACTAAATCAAAAGGGCATGTCGCCCATCACAAGGAGAATGCGATGTATCAACACGTTTTATTGGTTACTGATCTACGAGATGACACAGATTTGGTCGCAGCGAAGGCAAAATGGATTTTGGATGCGTCACCTGCTGCTCAGCTGTCGGTACTACACATTGTTGAAGAGACCATGTTGGGTTTTGGTTATGAGCTGATTCCAGCTTCTGCCCTGCATGAGCAGATTGACAATGAACGCTGCCAAGAAGCGCGTACTCGACTGGCGGAAGTCTTGGCGCGCAACAGCTTACAAGCGCACAATGTCAAAATCAAAACCGCCATCTCAGGACGTAAAGGCATCGTTGATTACTGCCAAAACAATGCCATCGACCTCGTAGTCATCGGCCGGCATAAGCGCACAGGCCTATCAGCATGGCTAGCAGGTGCGACCGCAGACAGCATCCTACCTGATGTGGATGCTGACTTACTTGTGGTACAATTAGCCGTCGAATGATTTATTTTAGAATGCAGCCAAGGTTATCTTGGCTGTGTTTTTATGTTTACTGCTTTATATTTTAATTGATAGGATTTTTATGTTTGATATCATCGCCATTGGCAACGCCCTAGTGGACACCGAATTTAAGGTGAGCGACGACACATTGACCGCCACAGGTCTGACTCGTGGTAACATGACGCTGGCCGAAGAAGAAGGTCAGCGCGCGTTATTTGACACCCTAAAAGACCAAGGCGTAAACCCTGCCAAGCAAGCTGGCGGTGGTTCGGCAGCCAACAGTATGGTGGCTTTCGCGTCATTGGGTGGTCGTGCGTTCTACAACTGTCGCGTGGGCGGCGATGACATGGGCGATTTTTATTTATCAGACCTAGAAGAGTCAGGCGTCACGACCGACGCAGATGTCGCCATTGATCCAGATGGAACGACAGGCTCATGCGCCGTTCTGGTCACCCCAGATGGCGAACGTACCATGCAAACCCATCTGGGCACGAGCAGCCTAATTAATGGCAACAACATCAATTTTCATACTCTGGCAGGTGCAAAATGGCTATACCTAGAAGGTTATCTTGCCATGTCACCAACCATCGCCCAAGGCATCAGCACCCTGCACACTAAGGCAAAAGAAGAAGGTGTTAAAGTCGCGGTGAGCTTTGCTGACCCTGCGGTGGTAAAATTCGCCAAAGAAGGTCTAGATGCCATGCTATCAGGCGGCGTGGATGCGATATTCTGCAACCTCGAAGAAGCCATGCTCTATACTGGCGCTGATGACCATGAATCAGCAGTGCGCGCACTTGGTGAATTTGCGACCTTGGTCGTGGTCACCAACAGCGACAAGCCTGCGCTCATCAAGCAAGGCGACGACATCATCAGCGTACCATCAGCCGTCATCGATAATGTGCTGGACACGAATGGCGCAGGCGACAACTACGCTGGCGCATTCCTATACGCGCACACTCAAGGTCATACCCTGTCTGAATGCGGCGCACTGGCAGCGGCTGTGGCAGGTCGTATCGTAACTCAGTTCGGTCCGCGCTTAAGTGTATCAGATTATCAAGCCATTAAGGCGGATATACTGGATTAATGCACGAACATAAAAAAGACCTGATATTATTCAGGTCTTTTTTATTCTTCTATCACACATGAATTATTTATAATATGCGTTTTGAGTTTGAGAATGGTCGGTCTCATCAATCACGTGCATGAGCTCTGGAATTTGTTGCTTTAACTGCACTTCAACACCTTGACGCAGCGTCACATCGACCGCACTACAACCTTGGCAGCCGCCGCCGAATTTTAGTACCGCGGTCAGTCCTGCTTCATCTTCGACCAGATCTATAAGCTCAACCATGCCGCCATGGCTGGCAAGATTCGGGTTGATCTCAGATTGTAGGACATAATTGATGCGCTCTTCAACGCTGGCATCTGCACCCACTTGAGGCACCTTTGAATTAGGCGCGCGGAAAGTCAGCTGACCACCGAAGCGATCTTTATTATAATCAATCACCGCATCATGCAGATAAGGAATGCTCGGCGCATCGATGTGTGCGGTAAACGCTTCAAAAGGAATCTGCAAATCTGCCTCATCGATCTCATCAGGCTGGCAGTAGCTCATGCAGCATTCAGCGCGCGGCGTACCTGGGTATTCCACAAATATACGCACGCCAATACCTTCAACCTCTTGCTTGGCTAATAAGTCAGCAAGGTAGGCTTGGGCGTTGGGTGTGATGATGATGTTGCTGGTCAATGGGGCGTTATCTGTGTCACTCATGGCTGGCTCTTTTTGATTAAGTTATTATAAAATATTAGAAAGTCATAAATCTTGACTAAATTAGTCGGTTTATTTGCTCTTTATATGGTAACATAGCACCATTTTATCAAGCCGATTAACAAAACTTTTTTAATTTTTTTAAGGATAATTATGACGTACGAATTTGATTATTTGGTATTTATTGGGCGTTTTCAGCCATTTCATGACGGGCATAAATTCGTCGTCACCGAAGCACTACAACGTGCCAGAAATGTCATCATGCTCATCGGCTCGGCCAACAGCCCACGCACCATCAAGAATCCATTTAGCTTCGATGAGCGCAAGCAGATGATTGTGAGTGCATTTGATGACACCAAAGCAGCTCGCATTCATTGCCTACCCGTCGATGACACGCTTTACAACGACCATCAGTGGCTCTACAACATCCAAAGCACCCTACACCATCAGACCCAAGGACAAGGTCGCATTGGCATCATCGGACACACCAAGGACGACAGCTCTTATTATTTGTCATTGTTCCCCAATTGGTCAGCGATCGAGCTGCCAAGTTTTGAGAATCTGTCTGCCACCCCGCTGCGTAAGGCGTATTTTGAACAAGGCATCATCGATGAGCGGATGCCTAATGCTTCGCAAAATTTCCTACAATCATTCATCAGCGCGCCTGACTATATGAGGCTAAAGCAAGAATATCAACACATTCAAGCCTTTAAGGCCAAGTGGAAAGACGCGCCTTATCCACCAATATTCTGCACTGCTGATGCGCTTGTGGTACAGGCAGGTCATGTATTACTGATCGAACGTGGCGGCGAATACGGTCATGGATTGTGGGCATTGCCGGGCGGATTCTTGGATAAAGATGAAAAATGGCTAAATTGTGCTCTGCGCGAGTTACAAGAAGAGACCGGCCTGATCGTCCATCAAGACCAGATCAAATTCCAAGAGATCTTCGACGCGCCAGATCGCTCACCGCGCGGTCGCACCATCACGAACGTGTTTTATGCTGAGCTTACAGGCGATGCCCTGCCCGATGTCAAAGGAGGCGATGACGCCAGTCGTGCATTTTGGTTACCGTTGCATAAGCTTGATGGCAAGCAGATGTTTGAGGATCATTATAGCATCATCATGAAGATGTTAGGGCTGTGACATAAAAAAACGGATCGCACTTGATCCGTTTTTTGGTGTTTTCACAACTAAAAGACCATTTCCACACGCCCAAAGGCGGCAACATGATGATCACGATTCTCGGCTTTGTTGTTGTAATAACTGACATCACCCTGTAAGAATAGCCATTCGCGCCATACAGGCTGACGATAGCTGACATAAGGGCCATAGATGTTTAGATTGGCTTTTTTGTCTTCGATGTCGCCACCTGTATAGATGCCATAGCTAAACTCACGACGTCCGTGTTTACCCCTCCAATAGTGCTGCTGATAAAAGCTATTGCCCCAATTTAGATCTTCGGTGTCTTGACTGGTGTAGTTTAGTTGGGTTCGATTGATGAGCGTGCGCAAGGCAGATTGCGGCTGACTAAATTCTAGGGTAGATAGCGTATAGTGTTCGCTTTTTGAGCCATACCGATATACCTGCTCAAATCGCACGTCGACATTTTTTGGCAGCTCCCACTCTTTTTCGGCGCGCATCTTGATGAACACGTCATCAGAACGCACACCCAGATCAACATCCGTCTCAATGCCTAGTTTTTCTTGGAATTTTGACCAGCGCAGACCAAAGGATGAGTTCTGCTCACGTGCCTCGCGTCTGTCAAATCGGCGATCAGCATGTCTAACGACACGCGAGTCATTATGAATACCGCCATCACGCTCAACGTCCAAATCTTCGTCACCAAATACCAGGCTTAGACGATTTTCAAGCGCCGGCAGCTTTAATTTACCGCGCACACGGGGCTTGACCGTTGTACCATCATATTCATTCCAGTGCGTATCTACCATCACACGAAGCGATGCGCGCGCAGGCTCGTTAGGGTCGGTTGTACCGAACCACTTATCCATCTTGTGCGCGGTCTTATTCAGATAGTCCTTAGCATCATAGCGCTTCTCATCAAGCCAAGTTGTCTGGGCTGCATTGCGCTCAACAGGCGGTGCGCCCTCACTTTCCAAGCTCTCATCCATCACTTGAGCTGTGGCTATATCTGCCTGATCAGCTGCTTGACTTGGCTCGTCTTGAGCATTGGCGGCAGCGCCCATCATACAAAATCCTGCAACGATGGGCAGTTTTTTTATCATGTCCATAATTTTCCCCAAAATCTTACAATTGATATAAAATAATGTCTGTAGCATAGTCAACTTTTACACAAATAGCAAAATAATTTTAAAATAAAAAACCTCATCACTTGATGAGGTTTTTTTTGTTTTACATAAATGGCAACTTAATAAATGCTTGTAGCACAATGGCGTTAACAATATCTACGAAGAACGCACCAACCATCGGCACAATCAAAAACGCCTTATGCGATGGCAAGTAACGATCGGTAATCGCTTGCATGTTGGCAATCGCGGTTGGCGTTGCACCCATACCAAAACCGCAGTGGCCCGCTGCCAAGACAGCAGAATCATAATCGCGACCCATGATGTTAAAGGTTACAAAGTACGCGTACAAGATCATCACGATCGTCTGAATCACCAAGATAATCAGGATAGGGCCGCCAAGACCTGCCAATTCCCAAAGCTTCAATGACAGCAATGCCATGGCTAGGAACAATGACAAAGCAGCATTGCCGAACACATCAATCGCGCGGTCGAACATGTCGAAATTAAACAAACTGGTCATCACATTACGAATCACCACGCCGCCAAACAGCGCCCACACGAAGGTAGGCAGCTCATACCAAGTACCTTTGGCAACGCCAGTCATGATGTCAGCAAAAGCAAGACACGCCGCGAACAGCGCCAAAGTTTCGATGGCTGATGTGGCGGTAATCAAGCGAGTGCTGTCTGATTTTTCAAAAATCTCTTCATCGGCATAGTCTTTTAGAGCCTCATTAGGTTCGCCATCTAGCGATTTAACCTCAGATAAGCTACTCACTTGCTCCAACTCTTTAGGTTTTAGGCCTAATTTTGAGATTAGCTGTCTTGCCACAGGACCACCGATGATGCCGCCTGCCACCAGACCATAGGTCGCGCACGCAATACCCAAAGTTGTCGCTGCTGCCACGCCATAGGTCTGCTCAAGGTCAGCACCCCAGGCACCTGCTGTACCATGACCCCCTGTCAAAGAAATAGAGCCTGCCACCAAGCCCAGCATCGGATCAATACCCAGCGCCATGGCTGAACCCACACCCACGGCGTTTTGAATGATGATATACACCGATACGACCACTGATAGAATCAGCAAAGGCATACCACCCGCTCTTAAACGGCTAAAATCAGCAGACAGACCGATAGACGCGAAGAACATCAACATAAAAGCGGTTTGCAATTGTTTTTGAAAAGTAAAAGTATAGCCAAAAAAGGCATACAACGAATACACAATGGCAGCCGCAACCAAACCACCTGCCACAGGCTCAGGGATGTTAAAATCTGATAAAAACTTAATTTTTTTGACCAATACTTTGCCCAATAGCAATACTAAAGTCGCCAAAATCAGCGTATAATAGCCATTTAATACAATTTCCATAATCACTCCAAGAAATGGCGTAAAGATGCACTCAATGCATCCTCGCCTCATTCTAATAATAAAGCATCATCATGAACCGCCCTTTTAACAAATTAACAAAAGGGCAACAAAACGGTTAATTATACAAAACCCATTCTCTAAAAATCAATCAAATTTTTAAATCCAGCCATTCAACCCACCCTACCAACAAAAAAAAAACGAACATGATGACATGTTCGTTTTTTACAGCTCAACAAATTAACGCAAGAAAGCACGAGCATTACGGAACAGACGCATCCACGCACCGTCATTGGTCCACTCATCAGGCTTCCATGAGTGATTGACCGCACGCAATGTACGCTCTGGGTGTGGCATCATCAAAGTCACACGACCATCGGTGCTACACACACCCGTGATACCCTCTGGCGAGCCGTTTGGGTTGAGCGGATAATGCTCGGTCGGATTACCTTGGCTGTCCACATAGCGTAGGGCGATTTGGCCGTGGCGTGTCAGTTCATTTAATGACTGCTCGCTCATCTGCGCATAGCCTTCGCCGTGCGCCACAGCGATCGGTAGAATGCTGTCTTGCATACCTTTTAGCAGTACAGACTTGGTGCGCTCCACACGCACGTTAACGCTGCGCGCCTCAAAACGTGCCGACTTATTAAAGGTGAAACGTGGGAAATGTTCTGCACCCACCATCAGCTCTTTTAATTGACTCATCATCTGACAGCCATTACACACACCTAGGGCAAAGGTCTCAGGACGATGGAAGAATCTGGCGAACTGCATACGAAGCTCGTCATGGAACAAGACTGAATTTGCCCACCCTGAGCCTGCACCCAAGACATCACCATAACTAAAGCCACCGCACGCCACCAAACCCTCAAAGTCTCGTAGGTTAATGCGACCACTCATCAAGTCGCTCATGTGCACATCAACAGCGTCAAAGCCTGCGCGCACAAAACCTGCACCCATCTCAAGATGACCATTCACGCCCTGCTCACGCAAGATGGCAACTTTTGGTTGCGTGGTGCGGCTATTCACATAAGGCGCTTCGACGGCAAGGTCTAACTCATAGTTGGCATGAGCAATCAAGCCATGATGATTCACGTCATCAATCAAGGCAAACTCTTGATCAGCGCACTCAGGATTGTCACGCATTGAGGCGATGGCATGGCTGACTTTCGTCCATTCTTTTTGAAGTTCGGCACGGGTGAAGCTTAGATTTTTTCTGTCAGTCGCGATGGTCAATACATCCTGACCTGCGCCGCCTGCTGGCGTGGTAAAGGTCTCACCCACAGCAGTCAATAGACCATCTACGCCATGCTCTTTGGCAAGGGCTTGTAGCGCATCTACATCCGCTGGCAACACCTGAATCACCGCACCCAACTCTTCAGCGAACAGCTGACCCAATAGATTGTCATCAGTCAGGTTCAGATTCACTTTTAAGCGGCTGGCAAACTGCATCTCTGCTACAGTTGCCACCAGACCACCATCACCAATATCATGATAAGCACGGATCAGCTCTGCTTCGTTCGCAGCTTGGATAAAGCCAAAAAGATTGGCAAGATCGGTAGCATCATCCACATCAGGGCAGTCATTGCCAAGCTGGCTTAGTGTCTGAGCAAAGATAGAACCACCTAAGCGAAGCTTACCACGAGATAGATCCAAGCGAAGCAGCTTAGCATCAGCATTAACAAGCTCTGGCGTGATGGTCTTGGCGACATTCTGCACAGGCGCAAAGGCAGTGATGATCAGACTCATTGGTGAGCTGACGGTCTTGTCCGCGTCATTATCCTGCCAGTTGGCTTTCATGGACAAGCTGTCTTTACCCACAGGGATGGTGATGCCTAAGGCAGGGCAAAGCTCCTCACCAATGGCATGCACCGCATCAAATAGTGCCGCGTCTTCTTTTTCATCGCCACACGCCGCCATCCAGTTGGCAGATAACGTTACATCTGATACCTTAGCAATACAAGCTGAAGCGATGTTGGTCAATGCTTCGCCCACAGCCAAGCGCGCTGACGCCTTAGGGTTGATGAGTGCCACAGGCGTACGCTCACCCATTGCCATCGCTTCGCCAGTATCCGCCATCAGTCCTGACATCGTTACCGCGCAGTCCGCCATAGGCACTTGGTAGCGCCCAACGTACTGATCTTGGGTAACCATACCTGTGATAGAACGGTCGCCGATGCTGATTAGGAAAGACTTACTGGCGACAGTTGGATGACGAAGTACGTCTTTGATGCTCTCACGTAGATCCACACCAGCGACGTCTAGCGGATGTAGCTCATTTGGCTCACGGCTAAAGCTACGCTTCATTTTTGGTGTGCCGCCAAGCAGCACTTGCATTGGCATATCCACAGGTTGTTCTGGCAGCAGCGTGTCGTCCACTTTTAGCTCGCGGACATTGGTCGCCACACCAAGCACCGCATAAGGGCAACGCTCACGTGCGCAGATCTCATCAAAAAGCTTCTCACTTTGCGGTGAAATGGCAAGCACATAACGCTCTTGGGCTTCGTTCGACCAGATCGCCATGGGCGACATACCTTTTTCTAATGATGGTACTTTACGTAGGTTTAGGTGCGCACCAAGCTCGTGATCATCTACAAGCTCCGGCATGGCGTTTGATAGACCGCCTGCCCCCACGTCATGGATTGAGATGATGGGATTATTGTCACTGCCGTCTTGTGCCATCGCCCAGCAGGTATCGATGACTTCTTGGCAGCGGCGTTCCATCTCAGCATTATCACGCTGCACAGACGCAAAATCCAAGCCTTCATCCAGCTCACCGCTGTCCACAGAACTGGCTGCGCCGCCGCCCAAGCCGATTTGCATGGCAGGACCACCAAGTACGATCAACAGATCACCTTCTTGGATGCTGTTTTTTTGCACCAAATTACGCTTGATATTGCCGTAACCGCCTGCGATCATGATCGGTTTATGGTAGCCGCGCATTTGGCTGCCGTCTTGCTCGGCGGATGTGTCTAATTGGAAAGTGCGGAAATACCCGTTTAGATTCGGACGACCAAATTCATTGGCAAAAGCAGCACTACCCAAAGGACCATCAATCATGATGTCCAGCGCACTTGCCATACGCTCAGGCTTGCCATATTCTTTGGCAGATACTTTGCCAGAAGTTTCCCATTTTTCAGACATGTTCGGCAGGTGTAGATGCGACACGCTAAAGCCCGCCAAGCCTGCTTTTGGCTTACCACCACGACCTGTCGCACCTTCATCACGAATCTCACCACCTGCACCAGTTGCCGCACCCGCAAACGGTGCGATCGCAGTTGGGTGATTATGCGTCTCCACTTTCATTAAGATGTCAATCTGTTCATCATGAAAGCCGTACTGCGCCTTACCTGCATCATTCTTAGTAGGATAAAAACGCGCCGCCTCAAAGCCTCCCATCACCGCCGCATTGTCCTTATAAGCAGACAAGATGCCTTCTGAATTTTGTTCGTGGGTATTTTTAATCATTTTGAACAATGATTTTGGCTGTACTTCGCCGTCAATCGTCCATTCAGCATTAAAAATCTTGTGACGGCAATGCTCTGAGTTGGCTTGAGCGAACATCATCAGCTCAACATCAGTCGGGTTACGACCCAGTTTGGTGAAATTTTCAACCAAGTAATCAATATCTTCGCTTGATAAAGCAAAGCCAAATTCAGTATTGGCACGCACCAAAGCATCACGCCCCTGCCCCATGATATCCACATGCTCAAGGTGCGCAGGCTCACCATCAATGAACAGCGCCGCCACATCATCCAAGTCATACACCAAGCTTTGGGTCATGCGATCATGTAGAATCGCTTCAGCCGCAGCTGGCAGTTTGGCAGGCAGATCATCGCCCGTCAATGTGAACACCACCACGCGCTCAAGACGATTTACCTGAACGCCGCAGTTATTAAAAATATCGGTCGCCTTAGATGCCCACGGGCTAATCGTGCCAAAACGCGGCGCCACCACAACCTGAACCTGACTAGCTTGAGCGCCTTTTAGAGCAACTTCTTCGCCTTGGTTGAGTAGGTTTACTGCCTTAGTATGGTCGGTGCCATTGATGGCTTGATCAAAAACATAAACCTGCTGACTGTCAAGTGCGCTAATCTTTAGCCCTGCTTTTTGCTCTAGCTGAGCTGCCAATTTTTTGGCTTGAAAATCTGTCAAAAAACGATGCCCTGCGATGGTGCTGATCATGGCGATACCTTTACAAAAATAGAAAAATAAATGGCGTCATTATAACAGGTTTTGGCGAATAATCGGCGATGATTTTTGGTTAAAATAAGCAAAATTACCAAAATTTCTGACATTTATTTTCACTCTGATTAATCCAAAAACAAAACGCCCACCCTGCATCAGTCACAGGATGGGCGTCATCGTCTATGGGCCAAAGTGATGACTATTAACTTATAAATCTAAAGTCAACACCGAAGTCAGCTAAGCTACATCTTCCAATTCATGCGCGTCTCATCCACCGTCTGACCTGATAGATAAGCCTTAAGGTCGATCGCACCCAAGCTATCAAGTGCATCGATGAGCGCGCGATAACTGGGTCGCATGCTGACGAAATGGCTGGCATTTACCGCGTGAATGTCAGCACGGCAATTCGTCTCAAAAATCTCCGCCATCTGGCGCAATCTTGGCACACCCGTATAGCGCGATGCGCCCACCATGCGGTGCGCCAATTGCGCAAGTGCGCTGCGATTTCGCTCCGCCCATGCGCGTTCTAGTTCTTGTTTTTCGTTCTCAGCATTCTCGATGATCATTGTCAGTAGTTTTTCTGCCAAGTCCGATTTATTCGCCGCGCGATTCAAGGCGTCTTGCCAATCAATATCAGCCAGCACACCTTGAGATTTGGGTGGAATGACGGTGCTGTCTTTGATTGACTCATTAATATTGATGGTAGCTTGCATGGTCTCGGTTTCTTGGGTTAGAACTTGGGCAGCGGGCATCTCTTCATCGCCATGATGCAGCCAACGCTCTAACGTCTGAACCAGTTGCATGTGCCCGATCGGCTTACCTACATAATCATTCAGACCCGATGCGACCAATCGATCTTTCTCATCAGACAGTCCGTGTGCAGTCAACGCGATAATCGGCACAGGCATCGCTAGATGAGCCTGCTCAATCTTGCGAATCTGAATGCTCGCCTCAAGCCCTGACATTCTAGGCATCTGCACATCCATAAAAATCAGGTCAATCGGCGCACTCGTGCCTGTGACGGTTTTGGTCATGATCTCGATGGCATCAAATCCACTACCCGCCGTCACAACCTCAACACCAAGCTCACCTAAAAGTGCCTCAAGCACCAGCAGATTCGGCAGATGATCATCAACCGCCAACACGCGCGCGCCTGTGAATCTTTGTTGTCTGGTCGGCCTGTCAGTTTTATGATTTGACAATAAATCATAAAGCTGTCGTTTATCCATCGGCTCATACAGCGCGCTGGCATGATAACGCTCTAATAGTGAGCCATCCACACCCACCTGATAGCCATATGCCGCCAATCGTCCTTGATAGCGCAAGCGAATCTGCCTTAGGATCGCACCGATATCATCTTGAGCCGCATCCTGACCGAAGTTATCGACAATTACCCAACAAAAATCATGCTCGCCATCCAGCTGCTCAAGCAAATCCGCCAAACCGATCGCCTCGGTAATCTGTGCGCCTGTGCCGGCCAGACTTGCTTTTAACACCTGCAAAGCAGGTGCATGGTTAATCCACACTAAGATATTGGCTCGAATGGCAGGCGGTAATATGGCAACATCCGAATTATGCGCTTGACCTATCGGCATTTCAAACCAAAAGGTCGCCCCCGTCTGAGCGATGTTTTCGCTGTTATTATCAAAAAAGCCAATCTCGCCACCCATCATCACCGTCAGCTGCTTAGAGATCACAAGCCCAAGCCCCGTACCCCCATAGCGACGCGTTACCGACAGATCGCCTTGGCTAAAGCTCTTAAATAGCTGAGCCTTATCCGCCTCGCTTACGCCTTTGCCCGTATCCTCCACTGCGATGTGTAGATAGTCGTCACGTCTGTCCGATAGGCTAACGCGTACCACCACCCCACCTGTGTCGGTGAATTTGATCGCATTGCCCACCAGATTCGTCAATATCTGCTTAACACGCAGGCTGTCGCCCACCACATTGGTCGGCACATCGTTGTAGAACAGGACCGCCAGACGCAGATGCTTTTCAAGTCCGGCGGGTGACAGCATGTCCACCACATCGTAGATTGTCGCATACAGATCAAACTCATGGCGATCAAGCACCAATTTACCCGCCTCAATCTTTGAAAAATCAAGCACGTCATTCACCAAGGCAAGCAGGTGCGCGGATGATTTTTTAATGGTTTGGACATATAGGTTTTGTTCGCTGGTCAGGCCTTCTTTTCTGGCGAGCAGATTAATAAAGCCGTCAATGCTGTTTAATGGGGTGCGCAGCTCGTGACTGATGTTCGCCAAGAAAGCCGATTTGGCTTGGCTGGTTGAGACGGCGGCATCGCGCGCGTTACGGATGGAGATGTTTTGCATTTCCATCTCGTCAAAGGCTTGTTGTAGGTCGCGCTCGGTCTCTTCGGCGTGATTTTTTAGCTCATTAAAGCTGCCTTCAAGCCTTCTAATCGCCCTCAAAAAATCCCGCTGCAGCAGTGAAAATTCACCATCGGCACGCACCGTCACAGGCGTCGATAGATTATCCGCATCCAAGCGTTGCAGATACAATCGCATCTCATAAATGGGCGCAATCCAGCGCTTAGAATAAATATTTAAAATCAGCAATAACAATAAAATCGTGATCAGTCCCGTGATCGATAACGCCAGCACCACATGATAATAAGTAATGGTCAAAAGCTTATTGTCCATCTCGACCATGAGCCAATAACGCTCGCCGTTCACCGTCAAAGGACTGCCATATGCCGTGCCATAGCCAGTATCTAAGCGCAGTACGTGCGGCGCATTTACATCAAAATCACCCCAAGGCGCGCTTGCCTGAACCCCCATCGCATGCAGAACTGATCCGTCATTTTTAATGATGGCGAGACGCTGCACACGTTGAGTGCGCATCGAATTGAAACCCTCTAGCACACCGCTGAGCGCGCCTGCATCTTGGCGATTTTGGATGCCGTAGGTCAGCACTTTATTGGCAAGCTCAGAATCAAACAGTGCCAGCTGAGACTCTGCATCCTGACCAATTTGGCTTAATAATGGCTCGGCAGCAGTCTCATAGCGAAGCAGTGCCGCCTGCGCAAGTACGTCCTGCTCAGAAAGTACGGCACGGCGTACCTCGCTAAACACCAAATAACCACCCACCAAGGCAAGCACCACAATCGGCAAAAACACCAATAAAATCAGCTGCCCGTACGCGCTTTTTAAGCCAAAACGAAATCTATTCATGACCATCCATCATCAAAATCTCACATCATCAGCAGTTTAGCATGTTTTGTGCCATCATGACTTTTCAAATCTTACAATGCTCTCTACATGCGACGTATGGCAGAACATGTCCATCACGCCTGCATGGGTCAGGCGATAACCCTGAGCGGTGATCAGCGCTGTATCACGCGCAAGCGTGGCAGGATCGCATGAGACATATACGATGCGCTTGGCGTTAAATTTGCTAAGATATGCCATGACCTCTAACGCACCCGCACGTGGTGGATCAATGAGCAGCGCATCCACATCCTGCGCCCACGGCTCATCTGAGAAATCTTGGGTCAAATCTTGAGCGTAGAACTTAGCATGATGAATGCCATTGGTAGCAGCATTCATCTCGGCGCGCCTGACCATCTGAGTGCTACCTTCCACGCCAATGACTTGACCAGATTGACCCACCATACGCGCCAACGGCAAGCTAAAATTACCCAATCCACAGAACAGATCAAGCACGCACTCGCCTTCTTTTAGGTCGAGCAGCTCGCACGCAAGCTTAATCATCTGGCGATTCACCGACAGATTCACCTGCGTAAAATCGAGCGGCGAACACTCCATGATAAGATCAAAATCAGGCAAATGATAATACAGACCACCGACAGGCGGAACGGTCTGAGTATTCGGCAGATCCTTAGCATCAATGCGGTGCACACTATCAGCACCCTTAGGCTGTAGGTACAGCTGCCATTCAACTGATCGACAAAATTCAACGAGCGCCGCCTGATCAGCACGGTTCATCGGCTTGATGTGGCGGACAATCATGGCGACTTGGGAATGCTCATCACCCACAGCAAATTCTAGATGCGTAATGTCTGTCTTAGCGGTTAGCTGTTTTAAGATGTCTTTTAAAGCCTGCAAATGCTCATTGATACGCACATCTAGAATGGGACAATCAGCCACATCTGTCAAAAAATTACTCGAGCGCGCTCGAAATCCCACAATCAGCTCATTACCACGAGGCAGATACCGCACACCAAGACGAGCCTTGGAACGATAAGCTGCACGATCGCCAACCAAAGGCGGCAGCCACACATCGGGGGCAACTTTGGCGTGATGCATCAAGTGGTTGGCTAGCACCGACTGCTTATGAGCAATCTGAGCATCTGCCTGTAAGTGCTGCAGACTACACCCGCCACAGACTCCATAATGCTGACAAAAAGGCATTTGTCTGTCCTGACTTTCTGTCATAATGCTAACGGCATCCGCCTCATCAAATGACTTCTTAGAATGCGTAATCTTTGCCATTACTATCTCATCAGGCAGCGCAAAATTCACAAAGATTTTTTTGCCTTGTTTGTCGCCGTGCATCTCATCATAGACTGCCACGCCTCGCCCTTCATGGGTTAGCCCATTGATGGTTAAGGTGATTGGTGATGCGGTGTTGGACGATGCGGGTCTGCGCCTTTGTCGTTGTTGTCTTGCCATGATGAGTGAATGCCTGCCTGATCGGTGGGTGGATTGTGTATTATATCATGTTTTTAAAGACGTTCTTTTGTGCTGCTTACAAAGCTTATCAGATGACTCAAGCTATGATAAAATGACTTTTGTGTTTTTAAGATAATCATCATGTCTGAATTACTGCTGTCTTTTATCAACTTTCTCACCTCAACCATGACTGGCATCACAGGCCTTGGTGGCGGCATGATTTTGGCGGGGGTCATGCCGATGTTCCTACCAACCGTTGCCATCATTCCGGTGCATGGCGCGACCCAGTTTGCCAGCAATGCCAGTCGCGCGTGGTTTGGGCGCAGACACGTGGACATGACATACATCAAGCCCTGTCTGATCAGTACGTTGATTGGCGCAGTGGTATTTGGGATTGTAGTGCGCTTCATCAAGCTTGACCTGATTCCGTTGTTGATTGGCTTTTATATTTTGCTCACCCAATGGTCGCATAAATTTAATGAGCTATTAAAGAGCTTTGAGAGCTTTGGCATGATTGGGTTTTTGCAGACAGGTATCGGTCTTTTTGTTGGTGCGCCAGGTCCCATGCACATGCCACTACTCATCAAAAAATACAACAACAACCACGTCGTCGTCTCAACCGCCTCTGCCATGATCTCCATCGTGCACTTGATTAAGCTCATCATGTATGTGTCGATGGGCTTTGTGTTTATGGATTATTGGCAGGTAATCGTGATGATGATCATCGGCGCCATCATCGGCTCATGGGTAGGTACCAAGCTGCGCCACCGCATGCCCATGCCGTGGCTCAAGCGCATCCTGCCTTGGCTACTAACCATCATCGCGATTAAAATCATCGCTGACAGTGCCATAAAGTTAAATTTTGCATGGGGCTGACGTAGATAAGCCCCAAACCGCACATCATTTCTTAGATTTTTTAGTTTTTATGATAAAAATTAGTAGGGAAATTTTGGTAAAAATAACTTACCACAAAGCATTGATGAGATTCCGCCAATCATGGTAAATAGTATCATGGCAGGGTATTGTTTGATAAAATTGTCATAAAGTCTGCTTGATATATAATGAGCGGGCAATCCATTTGCCAAATCATTGATAATCAAAAATAAAATGGCAAGCATCAAAAATACCACGCAACACAAAAATCCTTTTAAAAATAGACCAACATAATCCTTTTTTTGTCTAATGTAAATTTGACTTTTGGCAATCCAAACGCCCATCATCAAAGCAGGAATAATGGCGACAACAAAAGCAATGATAAAAAATGCCACGATGAGGGCAAACCCATAATTATTCATGCTTTGCTGATTTAATAAGACAATTATCAACAAACCCAAGAAAGACAGCAAAAATCCAATCATAGGGACAACAAAAGCGTAAGCCAAAATCACTTTTACTTTTGGATAAATAAACCCGGGTTGTTTACCAGAAGTTAGGATTTCTTGTTTGGTTGTCATTTTAATTACTCTTTTATTTTTGCGGCTGGCGTATATAAACGCTAAATCCCACTTCATTTCCTTAAAGTTTTTAGCTTTTGTGATGGTGCGCCGTAGTTAAATCTAAACTCAGATTTTTTAATCCAATAAAAAGACACCCAATCATCATTGGGTGTCTTTTTATTATTGCCAAGCATCTAAGAATCGCTCGTGGCGCAGTGTGTCATCAGGATTTTTGATTTTTGAGACGAACTCATGCGTCTGCTCAATCATCATCTCGCAGCCATCAAGATCTGCCTTACCAGTCAAAATCAACCATCTAAGATAAATGAGCCAAGTATTAAGCACGTCCGATTCACAATACGTGGTCAGCTTCTGCCAGTCGCCACTTTGCATCATCGGCACAACTTGAGAACCATCAATCTCACCTTTGCCTGCAAAGCCGCACAGAGCAGCGATGGTATCGAGCTTTTGCTTGCTGTAGCCATTATACAGAGACATTTTATCCATCAAATCAACATGCATCTCACCATAGCGATACAAATAATCTGGCTTGTTCGCTGAATTAAACAAAGCAGGTGCGCTGATCTTATGATGCAGTGCGCGGTATAGCAGTACAGGGACATCAAACCCCGAGCCATTCCAACTGACCAGTACAGGCTTTTTGGCAAACGCGCGAAAGAACTTTCTTAGAATGTCTGCTTCAGTCAATCGATCCAGCGCAAGTGAGTGCAGTGAGAACTCCCCATTTTCCACCCACAAGAATGACAAACAAGCAATCTTATGCAAAGGCAAACGCATAAAGTCATTGCCCGCCTCGGCTTGACGCAAGGCGATGAGTGCGGTCAAAGCATCATCCTCTGACAAGTCTTTTAGCTCAGGATACAGACGTCTTCCCGTCTCAACATCAGGAATCGTCTCAATATCAAAAACCAGAATTGGGCTTGCGGTATTCATGCACTCTCCTATGTTTGGCTCAATCAATCACACCGAACAGACCCGTTGATAAATAACGATCACCACGGTCACAGACGATGAATGCGATGATGGCATCAGGGTTGTTCTTGGCGATCTGATGCGCCGCCCAAGCCGCGCCGCCACTTGATACGCCGCAGAACACACCTTCTTCTTTGGCAAGTTTACGCATATAGATCTCAGCGTCTTTTTGATTGACATCCATCAGAGTATCGACCAATGATGCATCAAAAATCCCCGGCAAATACTCTGTCGGCCATCTTCTGATGCCCGCAATGCTTGAATGCTCATCAGGCTGTAATCCGATGACTTGGATGTCGGGGTTTTGTTCCTTTAGGTATCTTGATACGCCCATGATGGTGCCTGTCGTACCCATCGAACTGACAAAATGCGTTATCTTGCCGTCCGTCTGCGCCCAAATCTCAGGACCTGTGGTCAGATAATGAGCCTCTTTGTTATCGTCGTTATTGAACTGATCTAGCACGATACCAAGCCCATCAGCCTGCATCTGTAACGCCAAATCACGCGCCTCCTCCATGCCCTGCTCCACCTCGATCAATGTCGCCCCATAGGCGGTCATTGCATCTTTACGCTCTTGGGTGGAATTTTTTGGCATGATAAGGGTCATCTTATAGCCTTTCATGGCTGCGACCATGGCAAGCGCAATGCCGGTGTTGCCGCTTGTCGCCTCGATCAGCGTATCGCCAGGCTTGATGTCGCCACGTTTTTCGGCTTGGTCAATCATGTTAAAAGCAGGACGATCTTTGACCGAGCCTGCTGGGTTATTACCTTCAAGCTTGGCAAGTAGCGTTGCGCTTGTGTCGTTGGCAAGCCGAGACAGCTTCACCAATGGCGTCTGTCCAACACAGTCAGCAAGAATGGTGGTTTGATTAATAAAATTCGTCATTAGCACACCCTAATATTATAATTTTGGCCAACAGTTTCTAAAAACCGCCCTATGAAGGACGGTTTTGTAAGTTCAATTCGCTTATTATTGCTCAATGCCTTTCATGGTTAGCTTGATGCGTCCACGATTGTCGATGTCTTGTACTTGAACTTTAACAGTTTGACCTTCTTTTAGGTAGTCGCTGACATTCTCTACGCGCTCATCAGAGATTTGGCTGATGTGCACCAGACCATCAGTACCTGGCAGGATGGTCACAAACGCACCGAATTCAACGATACGAGCAACCGTACCTGTGTAGATCGTGCCTACTTCAACCTCAGCGGTGATCGCCTCAATCTTAGCGATGGCGGCACGGGTAGATGCCTTAGATTCGCCAAAGATGCGAATTACACCGTTATCATCAATATCTACAGTTGCGCCAGTCTCTTCAGTTAAGGCACGGATGGTTGCACCACCTTTGCCAATCACATCACGGATCTTCTCTGGGTTAATCTCGATGGTCGCGTAGTTCGGTGCGTGTGCATTGATCTCTGTGCGAGAAGTTGCGATCACTTCGTTCATGGCATTTAGAATGTGGATACGACCTGCATGCGCTTGTTTTAGGGCTTGCTCCATGATGTCAGCAGTGATGCCTTCAATCTTGATGTCCATCTGTAGCGCAGTGATACCATTTACCGAACCTGCCACTTTAAAGTCCATGTCGCCTAGGTGATCTTCATCACCTAGAATGTCTGACAATACCGCAAATCTCTCGCCCTCTTTAACGAGACCCATCGCGATGCCTGCCACAGGTGCTTTTAGTGGTACGCCTGCATCCATCAATGATAGTGATGCACCACAGACAGATGCCATCGATGATGAGCCGTTCGATTCGGTGATGTCAGATACCACACGGATGGTGTATGGAAAGCGTTCAGCTGCTGGCAACATGGCTTGAACACCACGACGTGCTAGGCGACCATGACCGATTTCACGGCGTTTTGGACCGCCTTCACGACCGGTCTCGCCCACTGAATAGTGTGGGAAGTTGTAGTGTAGCATGAAGTGATCTTGCTTAGTGCCTGACAGGCTGTCCACCAAGTTCACGTCACGGCTGGTGCCTAGCGTGGTGGTTACCAGCGCCTGAGTCTCACCACGAGTAAATAGCGCAGAACCATGCGTATAAGGCAACACACCCACTTGAATGTCAAGCGCACGTACAGTCTCTAGATCACGTCCATCGATACGTGGCTTGCCTGATAGGATGTTGTCACGTACGGTGCGATATTTTAGAGTCTCGAACAGCTCTTTGATCTGAGCAACTTTATCCGCATAATCTTCTGCTGTCTCATCGCCTGCTAGAGCCAATGCTTCATCTTTTAGTTCGTCTAGACGTGCATAGCGATCTTGCTTAACAGTGATGGTGTACGCCTCGCTCACCTTGGCGGTGAATTGGTCTTTTAGCCGTGCGTTTAGCTCTTCATTGACCGCAGGCGCGGCAAATTCAGCCTTAGCATTACCAACCGCAGCCGCAAACGCGTTGATATTTTCAATCACAACTTGCTGCTGACCGTGACCATATAGTACCGCGCCCAGCATTTGATCTTCTGACAGCTCGTCCGCTTCAGATTCAACCATTAGCACAGCAGCCTTCGTACCAGCAACCACTAGGTCAAGCTGGCTTTCTTTCATTTGAGCATGATTTGGGTTTAGTACGTATTCGCCATTGATGAAGCCGACACGAGCTGCACCGATTGGGCCGTTGAATGGTGCAGGAGAGATGGCAAGTGCTGCAGAAGTACCAATCATCGCTGCGATGTCTGCATCTTGGGTCTTACCTGATGAGATAACGGTCGCAGTTACTTGAATTTCGTTCACATAGCCTTCTGGGAATAGCGGACGGATCGGACGGTCAATCAGACGACTGGTTAGCGTCTCAAACTCTGACGCACGACCTTCACGCTTGCCATAGCCACCAGGGATTTTACCTGATGCGTACATTTTTTCTTGGTAGTTGACAGTCAATGGGAAGAAGTTCTGACCTGCAACTGCTTCTGGACGAACAACAACCGCCACCAATACCGACACGTCACCCATGTGAACGAGTACACTATTAGCCTGACGAGCAACACGGCCCGTCTCTAGAACAACTTGTTGATTGCCATATTGGAATTCTTGGCGAATGATATTAAACATAGTATTTCCTTTAATAAACTTGGACATGGTTTAAAGCCCTAAGAGATGTTTTAACTGTAATTATATGATTTATAAAACATTTCTTAGAGTTCTAAGACCACTGTCCACAATAAACATAAAATGACAAAAACGGCACGCAAACGCACACCGTTTTTGGTAAAAATTAGCCGAGCTAATTTTAAAATTAACGGCGTAGACCCAAAGATGCGATCAAATCAGTGTAACGATTTAGATCTTTACCTTTTAGGTAGTCTAGAAGTTTACGACGTTGGTTAACCATACGGATAAGACCTCGGCGGCTGTGATGGTCAGCTTTGTGTGCCTTGAAGTGGTCTTGTAGGTCGTTGATACGAGCAGTTAGAAGTGCAACTTGTACTTCTGGGCTACCAGTGTCATTCTCAGCGCGCTTGTATTTTGCGATGATGTCGATACGATCTTGATTAGTTAGCATAACTAAATTCCTATATGAGCAATGCGACATAATTCGGGCAAGCATTGCATTGCTAAAGCCTGCCTAAGCCTATTGGCATGAATTTTCATTATATCATGGAAATTCAAAAATGTCATTTAAAATCACAAACCAACCCCCCCTGCGTGGAGAGACAGAGGGTTTTGAAGGGGTGGATTAGAAGTTATAACGAACGCCGATTTTGCCACCGTATCCTTTAACTTTAAAGTTATCCACTTTGCCTAAGTGGTTGTATTCTACGCCACCGTCAATGGTCCATTGTGGGTTGATGGCGTATGATACACCCGCCACCGCACCTAAGCCCACTTGTGTTTTTTTGGCAGTCGTTGATGAAAAGAAAGACTCTGCACCAACAGAGGCCTTATTGCTGATGTCTAAGTTGAGCTTGTTGACGCCCACTCTTGCACCCACATAGGGCGTAAATCCTGACACAGAAGTGAAGTCATAAAATGCAGACACGCCCACAGATTGTGCTTTAACATTTGTTTTGCGGTAGTCGCCTGCCACATCAAAGCCTGTTTCTTTGTGTTCTAGCTCGCCAAAATGGGTGTAATCTAGGGCGTAACGAGTAGCACCATAATCGCTACCTACCGCCACAGAAAATGCGGTGTCGCTGTCTTTTGCTTTCTTTTGGCTTCGGTCATCTTTGACATCAAGTTTAGATGTGCCTACCAAGCCTTGCACATAAAGACTGCCAACATTGGCGGTTGCGGTGATGGACACGCTGGCGATGATCAGTGCTGGGAGTAATTTTTTCATGGGTTGTACCTCAAATCTTACAAAAAGTTTGGTGTTTAATGTTATTTATAAAAACTTATTATCATTAAATCATTATTTATGATAAAAAGCAGGTGGATATTATGCCTAACTCGAATAAATTTCAAGTAGAATCATGTTAAGATGAAAATTAATAAAAAAATGTTCTTTGACTTTAAAAACTCACGCCACCAGTCTTATCGGTTGCAATCGTCCAGTTATCTCCACCTGTCCAAGCCCGATAAACTTATCATCACAATACAGACGCACTTGTAGAACATCAGCATCAAACACCAAATCACCAATACGGTCTTTGAGATTAAGCCGCTGCCCCATTTTGATGCGTGCTGTTTCGTCTGTGGTGAGTTTGATAATAGGTAAATGATTAAGCAGTACATCTATCGGTAGCAGTTTGCCAAAGCGCTCATCAAAAGATAACTCTGAAAGCTCGTCGACGCTTATCGCCCCTGCCACGTCAAATCCGCCTGTGCTGGTGCGGTGCAAAGCAGTCAAATGACCCACCGTGCCAAGCCGTTCAGCCATCGTCTCGCCAAGCACGCGCACATAAGTGCCTTTAGAACAGATGACGTCAAGGGCGATTTCGTCATCGCTTAATTTATTTAAAGCCAAATGATGAATGACAATGGGGCGTGGAGCTCGCTCTATCTCGATACCGTCTCGGGCATATTCGTAGAGCTTTTTGCCGTCTTTTTTTAGGGCGGAGTACATGGGCGGGGTTTGTAATTGCTCCCCCATTAGGCTGTTTGCAATCTCATCAAGCGCACGCCTATCAAAAGTTGGAACGGCTTTTTGGGCGATGACTTGTCCTTCTTTATCACCCGTATCAGTCTGTTCACCAAGCTTAATGATGGCGGTATAGCCCTTATCAGCATCTAACCCAAAGCTGCTAAATTTGGTCGCCTCGCCTAAGCAAATTGGCAAAAGCCCCGTCGCCATGGGGTCAAGCGTGCCGGTATGCCCTGCTTTTTTGCTGTCAAAATCTGCTGACATAAACAAGCGTTTGGCTTGGGCAAGAGCTGAATGGGAGCTGATGCCGATGGTCTTATTTAGTAATAATACACCCGAGACGATCTGTTTTGACATTAAGAATTATCCGTATCGTCAGCCTCAGATTCACCAGTTTTTTGCATGGCTTGACTGACCAGATTCATCATGTGATTGCCGTGGGCGGTCACCTCATCATAATGAAATCTTAGGCGTGGTGTGGTACGAGTATTCATGGTGTGTGACAGCTCGGTACGCAAAAAGCCTGCTGCATTTTTAAGCACATTGATGCTTTCTTGATGCGCTTCTTTATTCATGCCACCATCTTGAGATGGCTCCAAAATGGTGACATAAACATCCGCATAACCCAAATCAGGGCTTAGTTTGACGCCAGAGATGGTCACAAAACCAGTCAAACGCGGGTCATTAATCTCATCGCGAATCAGCACAGAAAGCGTACGCTGGATTTGGTCGGAGAGTCGTTGTAGTCGTTGGTTCATCATTGCCTCTTTTAATCGGTTAAAATCAGTTGGTAATTGGTGAAATGATTAAATCATTATAAATGTTCAAAGCTTAATCAAACAACAGTTCTTAATTAAACAACTGTGGCGCAGTTTTATTGAATTTGCCATTAAATGTTAATTCAATCTTAAATCACGCCAGTTGCGACATAGTATAGCTCATTTATGCCATGAAACCAAATCTATGCCAACAACGCACGCCAAAGACTAAGCCTCCCGTACATTTAAAATCCATCAATCGCTAAATTGGCTTTTAGATTTGTCATGAAATTAGCAAATTTAAGCTAAAATCCAGCTAAAAAAATTCCCGAACTGCTTCGCTGACCGATAAAAATCCGTTAAAAAAAGCACCCACAAATAACAGCCTGATTACACAACCACCCAAACCCATACAGAATTTACGCAAGTTTACATTGATTTACCTTGGGTCGTAAAATGCCAAAAAAACTGCCCTATTTTTTGACAAAAAACGCCTATTATTAAATTTTAAATCGCCTATACTAGGACACATGGAGTTGTCCTACAGTGACCTGATGGAGAATATGATTTCTTAACTTTGTTGATTACTTGGAGTCATATAAAAAAAGGCATCAAATCAACGATTAAGACCGATGCCCAAAACGCAAATCATTGATGAATTGCAACGGCAATTTACGACACTAAATTTTGAATTTGAATAAGGAGCACATTATGAGCAAGCTAGTTCGTTTACATGACATTGAAACCACCAACCGTGAAGTTTTAGGTGAAGGCTATTACAACCCTATCGGCAAGACCGCATATGGCATTGGACAAGAAAAAATTGGTAAAGTAGAAGATGCATTGGTAGAGGTTGATACTGGTAAAGTTCGCTATTTGGTTGTGGACGCTGGCGGTTGGTTCTTCTCAAAAGAAGTATTAGTACCAGCAGGTCTGTCTCGCATCGTAGGCGATGAAGTATATTTCGACAGCCTAACCAAAGATCAAGTCGAAGCGATGGAAGCTTATGACCGTGATTATGTGTACAGCTACGAAGAGCAATACAACAAAGACCGTGCATTCTATGCTGCCGACACACTACCAGCTGAAAGCCGCCTAGACCTAAACGAAGCACACTACACAGCGCCAAACACGCTAGAGCTGCTTGAAGAGCGTCTGACTGTCAATAAAGACCGCATCGTTGCTGGCATCGTAAGCCTAGGCAAACATGTCGTGACCGAAGAGCGTCGTGTAGAAGTTGACCTAGAAGAAGAGCATGCACACATCGAGCGTGTAGCGGCAGATCGCCCAACAGACCGTCGCATCGGTGATGATCTAGGCGCGGACACCATCAGCGTTGAGCTAGAAGCTGAGCGTGCTAATGTCAGCAAGCAAACTTATGTGACCGAAGAGATCACCCTAGCCAAAACCACTGACACTCGCACTGAGACCATCCTAGAGACCATCCAGCGTGAAGAGCTGAATGTCGATGACCTAGGCAATGTGGTAGACAGACACGGCAATGTCGTGAACTACGAAGGCATTACTGCTGACGAAGTACGCCGCGCTCGTGGTCTATGATTGACTGATGAGTTTGGCATCATGCCAAAGACACGAAATTAATCGAAAAGCCAGAGTTATCGCTCTGGCTTTTTTGGATGAAAACCATCGTTTAATCATCGTTTATTATTGGGTTAACTACCTACCAGCGACCAACATCAAAGTTTACCAACAGCAGATCAATTTTAAATTTAAGGAAAAATCACATGACAAAAGACATCAACGACAACACACTTACCGACCCACAAGTACTCGAACTCTTAGAAGAGCGTGCCCACATTCACAAGGACAGAGTCAGTACAGGCAAAGTGGTGCTGTCAAAGAAGACCCGCTCTCGCACGGTGAATTTGCCCATCACTTTGACCGAAGAATACCTTGTCATCACTTATAAAGAAGACAGCTCACCGCTCAATCATCATAAACCTGAGAGCGATGATTCTTTAATCGACATCATCGACAACACCGCTAACACGCACGCCCAGATCAGCATCAATGGCAAAATGCAAAGTTTGGCACTCGATGGCTCTGTTGAGATTTTGCTGTCTCGTGAGACTGCCACCGTCACCAAAAGCACACACGTCATCGAAGATGTCAGCCTTGACACTAAGACCATCAGCAAAGAACATATCTTTACCACCGAGCTGAAAAAAGAAGTACTGGATGTCAAAGGCGACGAGAAGCTCATTGCCAATGATGTACTGATTAATGGTAAGTAAGCTGAAGGATTGGTGATGCCAAATCTTAGCCCATAATTCCAGTCTCTAAATTCTAGACTTTATCAGCCGCTTACTGAATTTTTGACATAAAAAACACCCCAAATTATGGGGTGTTCTGTTGCTTTGTCTTACAGCTGGCGCTTAACTTCGTGAATCTCAAAGACCTCGATCTTATCGCCCACTGCCACTTCGTAGCCCTTGACCGCAAGACCACACTCCATCCCAGCTTTGACTTCATTGACGTCGTCTTTGTAGCGACGCAGTGATTGTAGCTGACCTGTGAAGATTACCTTGTCATCACGCAGAACGCGGATTGGCTTGTTGCGGTAGATGGTACCTTCTTGAACCATACAACCTGCTGCCGCGCCAAACTTACTAGAGCGGAACACGTCACGAACCTCAGCGGTACCCAAGATCTTCTCACGATGCTCTGGTGCCAACATACCGCTCATCGCAGCTTTCACGTCATCGATCAGACCATAGATGACGCTATAGTAACGAATATCTAAGCCTGCTTCATCAGCTTTACGCTTACCTGCCGTGTCGGCACGCACGTTAAAGCCAAGAAGTACAGCTTCACTAGATTCCGCCAAGATTACATCAGATTCTGTGATGGCGCCAACGCCTGAGCTGATAACACGCACTTTAACTTCATCAGTTGAGAGCTCATCAAGGGCGCTAAGCAGCGCTTCGAGCGAACCACGAACGTCGGTTTTTAGGATAATGTTCAAGGTCGCAATATCATTACCCATGCTCTCAAACAGCGTATCTAGGCGCATCTTATTCTGACGCTCTAGAACGCGATCACGCTCACGTGCCGCACGGAAGTCAGCAACTTCACGCGCCTTCTTCTCATCTGACACCACCAAGAACTCAGAACCAGCTGCCGGCGCATCGGGCAGACCTAGGATCTCAACAGGGATCGACGGTCCTGCGGTCTTGATGCGAGCACCATTCTCATCGGTCATCGCACGCACTTTACCATAGAATTCGCCAGCCAGAACCAGATCGCCTTGATTTAGCGTGCCTTTTTTGACAAGTAAGCTGGCTACCGCACCACGGCCTTTATCGATACGAGATTCGATAACCACGCCCTGCGCTGCACCATCTAATGGCGCTTCTAGCTCCATGATCTCTGCTTGGATGCTGATGGTTTCTAATAGCTCATCGACGCCCATGCCTGTCTTGGCAGAGACTTGCACCATTGGTACATCGCCGCCCCACGCCTCAGGCACAACTTCTTTTACTGCCAATTCGTTGATAACGCGATCTGGATCGGCGGTGTCTTTATCCATCTTGTTGATGGCGACAATCAATGGCGTACCTGCTGCGCGCGCATGGTCAATCGCCTCTTCGGTCTGTGGCATCATCCCATCATCAGCCGCGACGACAAGCACGACAATATCGGTCGCCTGCGCACCACGAGAACGCATGGCGGTAAAGGCGGCGTGACCTGGGGTATCTAGGAAGGTAATTACACCACGATCGGTTGTAACATGGTACGCACCGATGTGCTGAGTAATACCACCAGCTTCACCGCTTGCCACTTTCGCTTCGCGGATCTTATCAAGCAATGAAGTCTTACCATGGTCAACGTGACCCATAATAGTCACAACAGGTGGACGCGCTTGAACGTTGCCTGATTTCTCGTCAACAGCCTCTTGAAGGTCGTCTTCTAGCTTGGTGTCAGAGACAAGCACCAAGTTATGACCAAATTCTTCAACCACAAGACCTGCGGTGTCCTGGTCAATGGTGTCAGATTCACGAACCATCTCACCCATTTTCATGAGTGATTTGATGACCTCGCGAACCTTAACCGCCATCTTCTGAGCAAGGTCAGAAACAACGATCGATTCACCAACTTCAACATTATAGACAATCTTCTCAACAGGCATCTCAAACTTATGCTTGCCTGACTGAGATGATTTTAGTCCACGCTGCTTGGTCTTGATCTCAAGCTCTTCTCTGCCTTTTTTCTTGCCGCCTTTTGAACGGCTAGAGTTGGTGTTAGTGCCACGCTTAATCTCGCGACGCTCTTTTTCAAAAGATTCCTCAAGTGCTGCACCCACCAGACCTTTGGCAAGCGGTTCGTCTTTACGAACGATGGTGCTTGAGTTGTCTTCTTTGTCGCTATAACGGCTTGCCATCTGCTTCATCTGCTCTAGCGTGCGTTTTTGCGCTTCCTCGGCAGCTTTGCGGCGGTTTTCTGCTTCTAATTGACGCAGCTTCTCTTCTTCAGCTTCGCGAGCCTTACGGGCTGCTTTGTCTTCAGCAGTTTCTGATTTGACAGGTTTTGGGGTAGGTTTCTTGGCTTTGTTGTCAGCTTTATCAGACTTATCATCAGTAGCTTCGCCATCTTTTTTGGCTTTTTTGACGACAACAGATATTGATGATGAGGTAGTTTTTTCTTGATCATCGCTGCTTGCGCGCATGGCGGCAAGGGTGGCAGCTTGACGTTCGGCAGCTTCTTTTTTATTGCGTTCAGCAGCCTGTTTTTCTTCGGCGGCTTTTAGGCGTGCTTCTTCAGCAGCTTTGGCCTGAGCGGCGACTTCTTCAGCGATTTTGTTAGCATCTGGCTTCTCAAAAACGATCTTTTTTGTTTTGACGACATTGACCGCTTTTGCTTTACCTGATGTGCCAGTTACTTTGGCAGTAGATGTGGTTTTTGATTTAATGCTAATACGTTTATTATCTTTATTGGTATCTGTCATGTATTCACCTGATTTTGTGTTTTGGCAAGGGCGACTTGTCGTCGCCTGTTGTCTTATTACTTGCCAAATCACTCAAAAAATTAGGTGTTTTGGCAATGACTTAATTAAATGTACCCATCACAAGGCACTCACACCAGTGGCGCGCATGGTTATTCGAACCACGATTTACGAGCATTCATGATGATCTTGCCTGCAAGTTCACTGTCCAGCCCTTCAATGTCTTCGATGTCAAAAACTGCTTGTTCTGCCAAGTCGTCTAGCGTGATTATATCACGCTCAGCCAGCTTATAAGCGATCCCAGTCGTCATGTCTTCTAGCGCAAGCAGCTCAGCACTTGGCTCTTTGATGTTCTTTTGTTTTTCAAGCTCATCAGCGATAACAACTTCTTTGGCGCGTTCTTGGATGGTGGCGATCGCTTCGTCATCAAGACCTTCGATGTCATGGAAAGTCTCAACTGGCACATAGGCCACTTCTTCGATGCTGGTAAAGCCAATCTCAACCAAAGCTTCTGCCAGATCACGATCAACTTCTAGACGCTCATAGAATAGGTCGATATAGCCTTGAGATTCTGATGCTTGGCGCTCTAGATATTCAGACTCTAGCATCATGTTTAGCTTGTAGCCTGTTAAATCAGATGCCAGACGTACGTTTTGACCTTGAGAACCGATGGCGCGAGCAAGTTGGTCATTGGTTGCAAAGATAATGTCGGCAGTCTTAGCATCTTCGTCTAGCACCAGGCTAGATACGTCAGCAGGCTCAAGGGCGCTGATGATGTACTGAGCAGGATCATCGCTCCATACCACCACATCCACGCGCTCGCCATCAAGCTCTTGTTGTACTGCTTGGATGCGAGTACCACGCATGCCGATGCACGCGCCTACTGGATCGATACGATGGTCGTTTGTCTTAACAGAAATCTTAGCACGCAGACCTGGCAGACGCGCCACGTCACGAATCTCAATGATGCCTTCTGAGATTTCTGGAATTTCTTTGGTCATAAGCTCAACCAGCATGTCTTTATGTGTACGAGACAACAGAAGCTGTGAACCACGACCGTCACGATTCACTTGATGCAGAAGTGCGGTCACGCGTGATTTTGGACGTAGAATTTCACGTGGTAGCGCTTGGTCTTTAGCCAAATAACCTTCAGCGTTGTCACCTAGATCAATCACGTAACCGTCACGACTTTGTTTTTTGACTTCGCCAGTGATCAGCTCGCCCACGCGCGCTTCGAATGCATCTGCCACCAACGCACGTTCAGCTTCGCGGATTTTTTGGATGATGACTTGCTTGGCTTGAGTGGCGGCGATACGGCCAAATTCGATAGACTCAATTTGTTCCTCTTTGATGTCGCCGATCTTCCATTCATTCTCATCAAGATCACTGATGGCAAGCTGACAAGCTGGCATCTCATGATCTTCGTCAGCAACGACCGTCCAATAACGATAAGTATCATAATCGCCACTCTTACGGTCAATCGCCACGCGAATCGCCACTTCCGGCTGATCGGTATAGACTTTTTTCTTGGTAGATACGACTAAGGCTTGCTCAATCGCTTCAAAAATATCTTCAGGATTTAGCCCTTTTTCGTTACTGACCGTCTCAACAACGGTTAAAATTTCACGGCTCATCTTCGATCCTTTGGGTTAATTTTGGTTGGTTTTATGTTATTGACTCAATCTTCATAAATCAGATGAGCTTTATCCACATTATTAAATTCAATATCAAATTCTAACTTATCTTCGGTGACAACCTTCATGCTCGTCTCGCCCACCTCAAGCAGACGACCCACGACCTTGCGGCGCTTAGTGTCGCCCTGTCCGATGGCATGAATCAGGCGCAAATTAACAATCTCACCAACAAACAGCGCCACCTGCTCTGGGCTGAATAACGGACGGTCAAAACCAGGGCTTGATACCTCTAAAATGTACTCGCCTGCGATCGGGTCATGCACATCCAATACGCCTGACACCTGATGATTGACCGCAGAACAATCCTCAATGGTCACATGCTCGCCATTAGCACGCTGCTCAGCGCTGACTTCGATATAAATTCTTAGCAAAGATTTGCGACCTTGCGGCATGAACTCAATACCCCAAAGCTCAACGCCACAGGCGTTCACCGCCGGAGCGATTAACTCGGTCAATTCAGCAATTTTACTCGATGGTTTCATGTATTTTCATGTATCCTTGGTTAAATATGGCTGCTTGTATTGTAGCATCACTAAACGACAAATACAAAAAAACCCACAAAACGCGTTAGTGGGCTTTAATCATCAATCAGCCTAGCCTTATTGTCTATATAAATTTACTAGATCGTAAGACACCTTATTTTATAAGATAAAACCAAAATAAGGATTTTAAAAAGTGGTAGCGGGGGCTGGATTTGAACCAACGACCTTCGGGTTATGAGCCCGACGAGCTACCAGACTGCTCCACCCCGCATCAATTTAGAACGCTATTATAGCATGCATTTTGATGTTGTCAAGACTTTTTTGAAATTCATAAAAGCGTTCAACATTCAGTTTAATTAATGCTGCCTAACAGCTGATATTTGGTGCGATCGGAGGGACTTGAACCCTCACGCCGTGAAGCACTACCCCCTCAAGATAGCGTGTCTACCAATTCCACCACGATCGCAAAATAGGCGCTTATTTTAACGAGTATTATTTAAAATATCAAGCGAAAAAACCAAAATTATCAAAAAATCACTCGCCTGCTGGCGCACTTGGCGCCGTGGTAGCAGGAGCACTCTGAGCGGTCGGCACATCAAGACGTAGCTGATCTTCTGCTTCACGCTGCGCATACCATGCCAAGGCAAGACTGGTAATAAAAAACACGGTCGCAAGCACAGCCGTGATGCGCGTCATGAAGTTGGCCGAGCCTGCCGCACCGAATACCGTGCCTGCCGCACCTGCACCAAATGACGCGCCAGCATCTGCACCCTTACCATGCTGAAGCAAAATAAATCCAACCATGACGATCGCCACGATGATATGAACCGCTAATAATACTGTAAACATAATAAAACCACTATAAATAGACTATATAAAGACAACCCAAAGATCAGCTAAATGCCTGTGCGATGACTGTAAAGCTATCTGCCTTTAACGAAGCGCCACCCACCAAAGCACCATCAACGACATCACAAGCAGCGAAGTCTTTGGCGTTCTTATCATTCACACTGCCGCCGTATAGCACGCTGATATCTACCAAGCCTTGCTTAGTCAGCTGTGCCTTGATGTGGCGATGCGTGACTGCCACTTCATCAACGGTTGGGGTTAAACCCGTGCCAATCGCCCATACAGGCTCATACGCGATCAGTAGCTGATCGGCTGGTGCATTTAGACCATCTAGTACGGACAGCTGCTCATCAAGCACGCTTAGGGTCTGACCGCCCTCGTATTCATCTTTTGTCTCGCCCACGCACAGCACAACAACCAGACCTGATTGGATGGCTTGGGTGATTTTTTTGGCAAGCATCTCATTGGATTCTGCATGGTAGGTGCGTCGCTCCGAATGACCGATCAAGGTAAATTTGGCGCCTAAATCCGCCACTTGTGCCGCTGATACGTCGCCTGTGAATGCGCCTGTCTCACCAAAAGCACATACGTCCTGCGCGCCCACCCAAACAGATAAGTCTTTTAGGATGTCAGTGACCGCACCAAGATGCAAAAAAGTTGGCGCACAGCCCAAATGGCAGCTTGAATTGTCCGCCACGCCCTTCATGGCGTGAGCCAACACTACTGCTTCGGTTAGCGTTGCTGGGTTTAGTTTCCAATTGCCAATGACATACTTTGCCATATTGCACTCTCTTTGTTCTTTGTTGATGCGCCGAACGGTCGGCATGGTCAAAAATCATTTAAACGCATTATTATAACGCATTTTATTGTCATTACACACATAAAATTGTGTGTTTTTCGTCTCATGTCAATCTCAAAGCATAAAAATTTCAGCCAATGTGCTGTTAAATCATGGCAAATATAGTATATTACAACAATACTTATAACATTGTTAATCCATGAACCACGCCACCACAGGACTTGCTCGAATTATACTAGATAAAGCACTCATCAATCATGACGTGCTTGGGGCTGCCATTGATGACGCTAGTGCCGCGCAGATTAGCCTTGCTCGCCATCTAGTGCGACATGGTGTACTGTCCTCCGATGTGATCGCCAAGACTTTATCTGAGAGTCTGGGCATGGACTTGGTGGATTTGGATAAATTTAACATCAAAGAGCTGCCCTTGCATCTGCTTGATGATGCACTCATTGCACGCCACGAGGTGTTACCCCTTGGTCAGCGCGATGGGCAAATTTTTATCGCCACCAGTGACCCGACACGCGCGCAAGTAATGAGCGAGCTTGGCTTTGCAACCAATGCGCACATCACGCCCGTTCTGGTCGATGAGAACAAACTCGTACGCATCATGCAAAGCCTGCATCTAGGCGCGGTGCTAGAGCTTGGCGAGGACGATCATGAACTGCCTGATAATGACGGTGAGGCGATGCTTGATGCGCCGACCGTTAAATTCGTCCACAAGACATTAAGTGATGCCATCATCATGGGTGCATCAGACATTCATTTTGAGCCGTTCGATAAGCATTATCGGGTAAGATTTCGCATTGATGGCATCATGCAGAGCATCGCAAACCCTCCCAAGGCTTCAGGCAATAAAATCAGTACTCGCCTAAAAGTCATGGCACGTCTCGACATTGCCGAACGACGAAAGCCGCAAGATGGGCGCATCAAATTTCCCCTGCATGAAGGCAAATCGGTTGATTTTCGTGTCAGTACCACGCCCACACTCTTTGGCGAGAAGATCGTCTTAAGGCTACTAGATTCTGCCCAAGCCCTAATCGGCATTGATACGCTCGGCATGAATGATGCCCAAAAACAGCTGTTCCTTGATGCACTAAACCGTCCTCAAGGCATGATCGTCATCACAGGCCCGACAGGCTCTGGTAAGACAATCTCGCTATACACCGCGCTTGGCATCCTAAATCGACCCGAGATTAACATCCAAACCGTCGAAGACCCTGTGGAAATCCACCTAGATGGCATCAATCAGGTCAATATCAACCCAAAGATTGGGCTTGACTTTGCTGATGTGCTAAGAGCTTTCTTGCGTCAAGATCCCGACGTCATCATGGTGGGCGAGATTCGCGACGTACAGACCGCAGAGATTGCCATTAAGGCCGCTCAGACAGGCCACTTGGTGCTGTCCACATTACACACCAATTCTGCCATCGACACCATCATTCGCCTAAAGAACATGGGCGTGGCAACCTTTAATATCACAAGCTCCCTAAGTCTCATCATCGCCCAAAGGCTCGTCCGCCGTCTATGCGGTGACTGTAAGCAGCCCTTAGACATCCCCGCCCAAAGCCTGATTGAGCTTGGCTTTAGTCCAGATCAAATCGGCACAGCCAAGCTATATAAGCCCGTCGGTTGCCATCAATGTAAAGACGGCTACAAAGGACGCATAGGCATCTATGAGATGCTGCCCATCACCCCTAAGCTCGCCACGCTCATCATGAGCGACGCGCCGACTCAGGCACTTAGCGAATTTGCCAAAGAACACGGCATGATGACCCTTAGACAATCTGCCATGCATCAGGTCATCAGCGGCATCACAAGCCTACAAGAGATGGAGCGTCTCACAGGTGCCTAAATCCATCAAAACAGCCAAGCTGCGCCAAATAAATAAGCCCAAAGATAAAACCTTTAGCTATAAAGGCATCTCCGCACAAGGCAAAAAAGTAACGGGTGAAATCAATGCCGCTACCCTGCAGCTTGCTCGATTAAAGCTGCAAAAAGAAGGTATTACACGCCCAAGACTTCGCCAGAAAAAGCCGTTTTTACCAAATTTCACCAACAAAATAAAATCGCTAGAAATTACCCTATTTTTCCGTCAGCTTGCCACCATGCTATCGGCAGGTATCCCGCTCATCCAAGCACTTGACATCACCAACCAAAACAGCAAAAACCCTGCATTTAGCACCATAATCAACCAAATAAAAACAGACATCGAATCAGGCTCCAATTTCGCCAATGCGCTTGGTAAGCATAAAGCATTTAGCCGATTATCCATCGCCTTGGTGCAGGCAGGCGAACAGTCGGGCGCGCTAGACACCATGCTAGATCGCATCGCAAGCCACCAAGAAAGCCTTGAGATCCTAAAAAACAAACTCAAAAAAGCCTTGCAATATCCTGCGCTTGTTAGCATTGTCGCCATCGCTGTAACGGTGATTTTATTGGTAAAAGTTGTGCCTATCTTTGCCAAGACATTTGGCGAGATGGGTGAGAGCTTGCCACTGCCGACTCGATTTATCATGGCGTTATCCGATGGACTGGTGGCTAATTTTTGGTGGATTGTAATAAGCGTGCTTGCCATTAGCCTTGGTCTTATTTGGTACAACAAAAAAACAGGCAAGGTCAAACTTTGGCTTGATGACATCGCCCTGAAATTACCTTTGATTGCTTCATTAATAAAAAAAGCGGTCTTGGTGCGATTCTCAAGGACGCTTGCCACGACTTTTGAGGCGGGCATTCCACTATTAGCCGCGCTGGATTTATCCGCCAAAGCCACCAACCATCACGCATTCATCAAGGAGCTAAACGACATCAGCACCAAAGTAAATAGCGGTCAAAGACTCAGCCAAGCCATGAGACAAAGTACACTATTCCTACCGATGACCGTGCAGATGGTCGACGTGGGTGAAGAATCCGGCAAACTCACCGAGATGCTAAATAAAGTCGCCGATTATTATGACAATGAAGTCAGCGAACAGATCGACGGATTAACCAGCCTGATCGAGCCCATCATCATCGTGATACTTGGCATCATCGTGGGCGGAGTTGTGATTGCGATGTATTTGCCAATTTTTCAAATCGGGGCGAGTGTATCATGATTGATGTGTTAAACATTTTCACCCAAAACCATGCGCTATTTTTGATAATGACAGGGATATTAGGGCTCATCGTTGGTAGCTTTATCAATGTCGTGATTCATCGCATGCCTAAGACCATGCTGAGCGAATGGCGACATGAGATCAGCGAATTTATCGCAGCAGATGAAGCACTCAAGGACGCCACCAAGAACGACGTTCAAGCGCACTATCAGCCCAACCCTTCACCCAATCCATCCACCCTACGATCACGCTGCCCACATTGCACAGCCGTCATCGCTTGGCAGCACAACATTCCCGTAATTAGCTACCTACTTCTGAGTGGCCGCTGCGCATCCTGCCAAGCAAAGATATCCCTAAGCTATCCCGTCACAGAGCTCTTAACGGCGGTGTTATCAATACTCATCGTTCATCATTTTGGTGTGAGCATTCGGGCGGGGCTGGCGCTGATCTTTTTGTGGTATTTGGTTGCTTTATCAGGGATTGATTATCACACCAAGCTACTGCCCGATCGCCTACTTGTGCCGCTTGGCATGGTCGGTCTGATCGCCAACACTCAACATGTCTTTACCACGCCAAGTCTTGCCATTTGGGGGCTAGTGATGGGCTTTGTGGTGTTTTGGGGAATTAATGCGTTGTTCAAGGTCATCATGGGCAAGGATGGTATGGGACTTGGTGATGCTAAGCTGCTTGGCGTGCTTGGTGCATGGCTTGGGATGTTCTACTTGCCGATGATTGTCTTCATCGCTGCACTGCTTGGTGTAATCGCAGGCATCATTAATAAATACCGACAAGATGAAGAAGTCTTTGCCTTTGGGCCTTACTTGGCGATGGGCGGTTTGTTTTCACTATTATATGGTGAGACGACATGGTCGTGGTATGGTGTATTGGCACTGAATTAATACACAGGCTGGCTTGATTGACTTATCATATTAAACATTGGAGGATATATGAGTGGATTAATCATCGGATTGACGGGCGGAATTGGCAGCGGTAAGAGCGCAGTAAGCGACTGGTTCGCCATGCAGGGCGGAGACGTGGTCGATGCTGATGTCATCGCTCATGCCATCACCGCTAAAGGCAGTCCTGTATTAGATGAGCTGAAGGACGTTTTTGGCGACTGGGTCATAGATGGCGGTGGCAACTATAATCGCGCCGCCATGCGTGAACACATCCTAAAGCATCCTGCTGCCATCACCACCCTAAACGCCATCACGCATCCACACATTCAAGCACAAATCAAAGACGCCCTGGCAAAGAGCACGTCTGCCTATTGTATCTTATCGGTGCCGCTTTTGGTCGAAGGCATGGCAAAATCCCCAAACTTAGCCGAGCTGTGTGACAGGATTCTGGTCGTGGATGTTCCTGAGTCTATCCAAATAGATCGTGCGACCAAACGCGACCAAATCAAGCTGTCACACCATCAAGACCCCGTCGCCTACGTTAAGACCATCATCGCCAAGCAAGCCACACGCCAACAACGGCTGGCAGCAGCCGATGACGTGGTGGATAATGGTGGCACACTAGATGAACTGTATGTACAGCTTGAGCGGCTGCATGAGCGTTATTTGGCGATGGTAAAGTGCTAAAACGACGAATTAGGTTCTTTTAAGAATTCTAATTCTTCAGCCGTGCTTTTCCTCCCTAATATCTCATTACGATGCGGATAACGACCAAAGCGCTCGATGATGTCCTTATGTCGATGCTCAAAGTCAAGCGTCACAGCATCACCAATCCGCTCAAAAATATCCACCGCGCGCTCATGTATGCTTAAACTCTCTGAGTGCATGAACGGCATGGCGGCAAATATCCGAAAATCCACCGGCAACTCGCTAAAACCCACCAAAGCCACCGCCTCTTGAGCCAAAATAAGCACCACATCATCGGCGGCGAATGCCTTTGGTGTGTCGCGATAGACATTACGACTAAACTGATCTAGGATAATGATCTCCGCTAATCTGCCATAATGATCAGTACGCCAGCCCCAGAGCTCGCCTGCTCTCGCCTGATCGATCAAATCTTCGAACTGCTCAGCGATTTTATGGTCAAATTCATCAGATTTGGCGAACCAAAACGGCTTATTATCCGCATCGAACCAAAAATTTAGCACACGGTTCGCCATCTCATTCGTGGTATAAATCATCATCAATCCTTACTTATTTTCTTATCCAATATCTTCTCATGGCGCGACCATATTCAAATGGCTGATCAGGTGTGATTATGCGCTCTAGCACGCCGCCGCACTTTTCGGTGACTTTTGCGCTCGCGACATTATCATCGCTACACGTTACTAGCACATCGCTTACCCCAAGTTCATTCAAGGTCTGCACGCCAAATACCAGCATCGAAGTCGCAACACCTCGCCGCTCAAAATCAGGATGCGTGGTATAACCAATATGACCGCCATACATTCCTAAGAACTCATTAAGCTCGTGGCGCAGATTCAACATGCCCACCACGCCATCGCCATATAAGGAAAGATATATTGAACTTGGCATCTTATCATAGCCAAATCGATTGCTGCCCTTCGGTGCATAGACATAGCTTAGCCAATCATCATAAGCGTCGGCATCATTTAACACATCAAACGCTGGCACTCATCAGTACCATGAATAACGGCTGACCGTGTTCATCAAATGCGCGCACAAAATCAACCACAGTCTTCCTGTGTTCTGTCTTAGGTTGCACAAACAATAAATCCATCATCGCTCCAACTTATGACGCTGATTGGGCAGATTTTTTACGCTTAAAGAATCTACTCAAATCATCCATCAAAGTATAGACCACAGGAATCACCACAAGGCTCAAAAAAGTCGACGTGATGAGACCGCCCAATACTGCAACCGCCATCGGACGGCGGAACGTCGCATCCGCCCCGCCCCAGCCGAACACGAGCGGCAACATCCCTGCGCCCATGGCGATGGTGGTCATGATGATGGGTCTGGCACGTTTTTTACAGGCGTCTAATATCGCATCAAGTCGCTGCAGCCCTGCCTTCTCGGCAATGATGGCGTAGTCCACGAGCAAGATTGAGTTCTTGGTTGCGATGCCCATAAGCATGATAAACCCAATCAAGGATGAGATGGACAAACTCGCACCCGTCACCACAAGACCAATGAACGCGCCGCCAATCGACAACGGCAATGCCATCAAGATGGTAAAAGGCTGCAGCACCTTATGGAATAACAGCACCAACACCCCAAAGATACAGAAAATACCCACACTCATGGCAATGGCAAAACCCGTGAACAGCTCCGCCATGCTGTCTGCCTCCCCCTCGTCGATGGCACTCACTCCCTCTGGTAGGTTTTGTAGGATTGGCAGATTTTTAACCGCATCGATGACTTCACCCAGCTCTTCTTCAGATTGCACCGTAATCTTAATGCTGCGCATACGATCCAGACGGCGAATTTCAGCTTCCCCCGTGGCACGTCTTAGAGTCGCCACTTCTGATAGCTTCACAGCGCCGGCTTCACTGGTGCTGCTTGGTACATACAGACTGCTCAGTACATTCATGTCGGCACGAGATTCATCAGACAGGCGCACCACGACGGGGATCTGGCGCGTGTCTAGATTTAACTTGGACAATGCTTGCTCATAATCGCCCATCGTCGCCACGCGTAAAGTATTCGCCAGATCACTGGTCGTCACGCCTTTATCCGCCATCATGACGGTGTTTGGAATGGCGCTAAGCTCAGGCTTGGCAAGCGGTCTATTGCTGGTGACTGACGACACCATGGGCAGAGACTGAATCTGCTTGATGGTCTCATTGACCGTTTGGTTAAGCAGTTCAGGATTGTCCGACATCAACGAGAACCCATACCCCGAATCGCCTGTCGCTGACAACCCCACCACGAAGCGGGCTGATGGCACGTCTTTTACCGCTTCAGCGATGGCATTTTCGATGTCGGTTTTGCTTGGGCGTTCGCTGCGTGGGTTAAGCAGAACGTTCAAGGTTGCGGTATTTTCACTGCCTGCCGAGATAAACACAGAACTTACGCCATCCACCTGACTGACCGCACGCGCTGTCATCTGACTGATGCGCGTGGTATCATCCAAAGTCGCATCAGGCGTAAGCTCAAGCGTGACTTGGGTTTGGTTGCTGTCATTTGGCGGCAAGAACGAACCGGGCAGCATCTTGGCAAGACTCAATGAGCCAATGAACACTACAATGGTCGCAACCAACGTAATCGCACGATGGTTCAGCGTCCATCTAACAACAGACAGATAACGCTTCATCATTGCGCCAAATGTTTCTTCTTGGCGTCGTTTTGGTTTTAGGATATAAGCCGCCATCATCGGCGTGACAAGTCGCGCCACCAATAATGAGATGAACACACTGATCGCCGCCGTCCAACCAAACTGAGAGAAAAACTGCCCAACAACGCCACTCATGAACGCCGTTGGCAAAAACACCGCAATCAGTGTGAAGGTCGTCGCCACGACCGCAAGACCAATCTCATCCGCCGCCTCCATGGCTGCCTCATAAGGCGTCTTACCCATGTGCAGATGGCGCATGATGTTCTCAACTTCAACGATGGCATCATCGACAAGCACACCAATAACAAGCGACAAAGCAAGCAATGAGATGACATTCAAACTAAAGCCAAATATCCACATCATCAAAAAAGTAGGAATGATGGATAAAGGCAAAGCCGCTGCCGCCACCAATGTCGTCCGCCAGTCTCGTAAGAACAAGAGCACAACGACCACCGCAAGAATACAGCCCTCAATCAGCATCTTCATGCTGGCATAATAATCTTCGGCGACTGGCTCGGCGTTGTCATAGATTTTTTGGATTTTGATGTGTGGCATCTCTTGGGCGAGTTTGGCAAGCTCTTGATCTACATCTTCAACCATCTGCACTTCGCTAGCACCGCGTGAACGCGTGATGGATAGCGCTACGACCGTTTGGCCATCTAAGATGGCTCGGCTTTTTGGATCGGCGTGAGCGTCCTTAATGTCAGCAAGTTGTCCTAGTGCCACCCCGCCTGCAGGTGTGACCACCTCTAGGCTTGCAAGCTCTCTTACGCTCTTGGCAGAGCCTAATACACGGATGGTTTGAACGCCGCCACCAACCTTGGCCTCGCCGCCTGAGCTGTCTTTTTGGGAAGCGCTGATCTGCTGAGACAGATTTGTAATGGGCAGCTGCCAGCCGTTTAATTTATCAACATCGGGCGTGATGATGATTTGACGTTCAATACCGCCCACACGGCTGAGCGTTCCCACGCCGTTAATGTTGGCAAGGCGTTTATTCAGCGTATCATCAACGAACCATGACAGCTCGGCTTCACTCATGTTATCAGATGCTACAGAGTAACTCACCACGGGGAATCCTGCGGTTGAGACCTTGGTGATGACAGGTTCTTCGGCAGCGGCAGGTAAGTCGCTTGCGATCTCATCAAGTGCTGATCGCACGTCATTCACCGCTTCTGATAGGTCTTTTTCTAGGGTAAATTCGGTATGAATGGTCGCAACGCCCGTCTGCAGAGTAGAGCGGATGTGCTTGACGCCTTCGATGCCGGTGATTTGGTTTTCGATTTTTTGGGCGACGTCTGTCTCTAACTGGGCAGGAGACGCCCCTGTATAAGAGATGGTAACGATGACAGCAGGCACGTCAATGTCAGGGAACTGCTGGATTTTCATCGCGCGAAAACCCAAAATCCCACCCAGCGTCATGAGCGTGAATATCAAGATCGCCATTAAGGGGTTTTTGATAGAATAAGCCGAAAAGTTCATCACTGCCCCGCTGCCTGATGAGTGGACGACTGTGGCACATTGGCATTGACTGTCGCCACACGCACGATGTCACTTTCCGCTAGAAATCCTGCGCTTTTTGCGACGATGAGCGCATCTGGCGGTAAGTTGGTCGCGGCTTTATCCCCGTCATAGCCTAGGATATCCACCTTGGTGCGCACTACTTTATACAGCCCTTCGGCTTGATCAGTTGGCGTCAGCGACCACACATAATCATAACCATCGGTCGTCATGATGGCAGAAGTTGGCACGGCGGGTGCGCTGGACTGGCTTAGGACGAATTTACCCGTCTGATACATGCCAGCACTTAGCGGCGCACCTTGGGGAATGGCGACATGCACCGTCATCTCACGCCCCTGATTGGCGGTCGGTGACAGGCGGATGACTTTGCCGACAATGGGTGTATTTCCTGCCATGATGGTTGCTTCTTGACCGATGCTGATCTTGGCGGCATTGTTCGGTGCAAGTGTCGCTTGCCATTCAAGCGCACCATCTTTAATGATGGTAAATAAAGGATTGCCGCTGGTCAGCACGCCCACCTGAGCTTGGCGTTCGCTGATGATGCCTGAGACTGGCGCGGTGATTTTAGCATTATTAAGGTTGGTGGCGGTATTATTCATCTTCGCTTTGGCGGCAACCACCGTGGCATCTGCCTGCTTAGCGGCTGTGCGGTAGGCATCCACCTGCTGACGGCTGATCGCACCTATCTGCAGCAAAGGCTCGGTACGCGCAAGGTCGGCATGTGCCTTCTGGGCGCTGGCGATCGCTTGATCGAGATCTGCCTGAGCTTGGATGTGTGAGTCTTCGAATGACGATGCGTCTAATATGGCAAGCACCTGCCCTGCACGCACCTGATCGCCCACCTCGACCAGCACCTGCTCAATCGCAGCGCCCGTCACACGTCCACTGACCTGAGCGGTGTGACGCGCTGCGATGATACCACTGGCATCGATGGCATCAAAGATGGTGGCACTGCTTGGCGTGATCGCCTCAACCGACATGACTGGTGCGGTGTTGACTTCTTGGCTGTCCAATGACTTAACCGAAGCGCCGACCACATTGTCATTCGATGCTTTGTCACCATCAGACACACGCCCAATACCCAAGCCCAGCACCAGCCCAAGCGCAACCAAAGCAAGTGCGCTGATAGGTAGCCACCATGGGAATTTGGTGTATTTATCAAAAGCGCCATCTAAGCGCTTATCTAGTGATTCATTGCCATTCTTATCATCCATAAGTAACTCTATTTCATTACACTTTTTATAAATAAATCGATTGTAGCATCACGCACGCACCAAAGTCACATGCATTCCTTTATGAATTTGACTACGCGTTCACATATTCTTTGGTGTCCGGCAGCCACGTATTGACAATCTGATGCGCCAAAGCCTGCCTGTCAGGTGACTCGATGAGCTTATGAGCGATGCTTTGGGCAGCGGTTAATAGCACCTCATCACGCACGATGTCTGCTAAGTAATAACCCATATCTCCCGTCTGACGCTTACCTAATAGCTCGCCTGCCCCGCGCAATTCGAGGTCTTTTTGAGCGATGACAAAGCCATCTGTACTGTCTCTTAAGACATTTAGACGCTCGATGCCCGTAGGAGATAATGGCGTCTGATATAGCAACACACAAAAAGACTTGGCAGAACCACGACCCACCCGCCCACGCAGCTGATGCAGCTGCGACAAGCCTAGCCGTTCGGCATTCTCAATGACCATCAAGGACGCGTTAGGCACATCCACACCCACCTCGATGACCGTCGTCGCCACGAGCAGATCGATATTGCCAAGCTTAAACTCATTCATCACCGCCTGCTTATCATTCGGCTTCATCTTGCCATGTACCAAGCCGATGCGTATGTCCAGTCGATCGCACAGATCCTCATACAATAGCTCTGCTGACTGCGCATCTAGCACCGATGATTCTTCTACAAGTGGGCACACCCAATAAGCCTGCTTGCCGTCTTTGCAATTGACGCGTATCCGCTCAATCACCTCATCACGGCGATCTCGGCTGATGGTAACGGTGGTGATGGGCGTGCGGTTTGGCGGCAGTTCATCGATGACAGACACATCCATGTCGCCATACATACTCATGGCAAGCGTTCTTGGAATGGGTGTTGCCGTCATGGCAAGCTGGTGCGGCGTAGAGTTCGCCACGCCTTTATTGGCCAACCTAAGGCGCTGCTCCACACCGAATCGATGCTGCTCATCAATGATGGCCAGCCCCAATTTGGCGAACACCACCCCATCTTGGAACAGTGCATGCGTCCCAACGACAATCTGCACCTCATTATCCACGATACGCTCTAGCATGGCAGCGCGCTCTTTGGCACTTTGTTTGCCCGCCAAGAAGCCAACACCGACACCCAGCGGCTCGAACCACTTTTGAAAATTAATAAAATGCTGCTCCGCCAAAATCTCTGTCGGCGCCATAACCGCCACCTGCCAGCCACTGTCCAGCGCATAACAAGCCGTCAGCGCCGCCACCAGAGTCTTACCTGCGCCGACATCACCCTGAATGAGTCTTAGCATGGGTCTACTTGTGCTCATGTCTGCCACCGAATCGGCGATGACGCGTTTTTGAGCGCCTGTCAATCCAAAGGGTAAGCTTGCCATGAGCTGATTTGCCAGTTCGCTGTCCGTCTGACAGCGCGGTGCCTTGTGCTGGTAGATGTTATTACGTCGATATAGGAATGCCAATTGATGCGCCACGAGCTCTTCGATGATGATGCGGCGACAGGCTGGGTGCGTCCGCTCTTTTAGACCCTCAAGTAGCGCTGTCTGCTCGAAGATGTCTGCATCTTTATCAGGTAGGTGGATTTGCTTTAAGGCGCTTAGCAGATCTGCCTGCACCCCTGTTACGCCTGCCACCGACAAGTCTTGGATCGATAAGCAGTGCAACGGCTCACGCAAGACAACATTGATGGCAAGGCGCACCAATTGGCGCAGCTTATTTTGGTGCAGTCCTTTTACCGCAGGGTAGATGGGTAATAACCCACTCTCAAACGCCTTAGTGCCTGTGACATGGTATTCAGGATGCGCCATCTGCACCCCATAGCGACTGATCTTAATCTCACCAAAGGCAGTGATGTTCGCGCCAACGACCATCGTGTTTTTAAGGCCTGCGTACACCTTAAAAAACCTAAGCGCCAGCACGCCTGTCTCATCCTCTAACACCACACTCATGCCACTGCGGCTATTCTCGACATGCGTCACCACGCCAGCGACGAGCGCATTCATGCCATGCTGCACATCACGAATCGGCACAAGCCGACTTCTATCCTCATAATCTCTAGGTAGGTGCATGAGCATGTCAAAAATACGATGGATGCCTAGGTCTGCCAGCCTACCCCCCAGACTCTCGCCCACGCCAGACAGCGCGGTCATCGGCAAATTAATCATGGAAGTAGCAGCTTGTGACATGACAGACCTTAGGTTACAAATCTTTATAATGTATTGGATGAATTTAATTTACAATACGTTTGATTTTACAACCATTTTTATTAATTGAAAAGTATCGACATGAAAAAGACCCTTCTTATCGGCGCAAGTCTTAGCACTGCGCTCATCGCAGGCTGTGCCGCTCAGCACACGCAGCAGGCACAGCACACGCCGACCGTTCATGACACAGCGCCCGATGTCGCGTTGGTATTAGGCGGTGGTGGTACACGCGGCTACGCACACATCGGCGCCATCAAGGCACTCGAAGAGCACGGCATCCGCCCCGACCTCATCGTCGGCACCAGTGCAGGCGCGATGGTGGGTGCCCTGTCTGCCTCGGGTAAGTCTGCCAAGGAGCTAGAGCGCATCGCCATGGTACTAGATGAGGCAGATCTACTAGACATCGCGCTCAGCAAGCAAGGGGTGATTGAAGGCAAGGCGCTTCGCGACTTCATTAACACTCAGGTTAATAATAAGCCCATCGAATCACTGCCCACACGATTCGCCGCCATCGCCACTGATGCACATGCTAACACCACGGTAAGCTTTCGCCAAGGCGATACAGGGCTTGCTGTTCAGGCATCTTCAAGCATTCCAAAGCTATTCATCGCCCCTCGTGTCCCCAAGATAGGTGGTAAAAAATACATCGACGGTGGTCAAAGTGCGCTGTTGCCATCAGCGGCTGCCAAATCCATGGGTGCACAATTCGTCATCGCTGTAGATGTGATGTCAGCTTCCAACACACAGCCAGCTGATAAGCCCGCAAACAGCCAAGCCACCGCAGGCATCAGCCGCACTGACAGAGGAATCAAAGCGGTATGGGGCGATGAGGTTATCGAATTCCCCATTAATAGCGACCTCATCAAACAAAGCACCAAAGATCTGCCCGTCAGCATCGATGTGGAGAAACTGCTTGGCATGATTCCTAATAACACACAGATTTCACTACCCAAAGGCCTCCCAACCAGCCTACCCAAATCCAAAGATGACATCATGCAAGCGGCCAACACCATCTTTATGCAAAACCAACGTCATGCCAAGCTCGCTGACGTCAAGGCATCAGATGTGATTATCGCACCTGACTTATCCAAATATGCCGTATTCGATGGCAGCGCCAAAGAAGAGATCATCCAAGCAGGCTATGATGCCACCATCGCCAAAATCCCCCAAATCAAGCAAGCTCTGGCTGAACACCAAAAGCTGCAATCCACCACCAAGCAATAATCAAAAAACGCAAATCCAATCGGGTTTGCGTTTTTTGATTATCCTACTGATACGAGCTTAGAACTGATTATTTTACCAAGTTACTAATCGCCTTAAAATTCGGGTCTTGGCTAGAGCGCAGCAGCTCAAACAATATCGCCTCTGCGGTCGTCACCACCGCGCCTGCACGTCGCATTCTACGGATGGCGATTTTACGGTCGTATGGGTCGCGAGAGCTGGTCGCATCAGTGATGATGACAGGCTGCATGCCATTATCGAGTAGATCCAGTGCGGTCTGCTGCACACAGACGTGCGTCTCAATGCCAAATAATAACACGTGATGGCGGTTCTGCATGGCAAGATGCCGCCAAGTGTGTTCGTCATCTACCGAACTAAACGCTGATTTTTCAAACACGGGCGCATCGCCAGACACCGCTTTTAGCTCACCAATCGTATGCCCAAGCCCCTTGGGGTATTGCTCATTGATGGTCAAAGGCACGCCAAGATGTCCTAAGCCTTCTATCAAGATACGTGCTTTTTTGGTGATTTTATCCATGTCAAAAATATGCGGCACGAACTTATCCTGCACATCAATCATGAGCGCCTGAGTATCCTCGCGGCGAATGCGATAAGTGCGTGTGACGGTCGTGGTCGGCATGGCAACTCCTTGTTGATAGTGGCTGACGACTTTACTTTACTAAAATTTCCCCATCAGGTCAAGGAATATCCCTACGCCAAAAATGACAAAATTTCCACACTTTGACAAAAAACACTTGGCATTCATCAAAAAGCTAACTATCATAGGCGTGTTTTTATGATGAAATTACCATGACGCACACCACCCAAAATCCCATACAATGGTTTCGCCATTCTGCCCCTTATATCAACACCCACCGAGGCAAGACTTTCGTGGTCATGTTCGGTGGCGAGGCAGTCGCACATGAGGAATTTGATCGTCTGATTCATGACTTTGCACTTTTGCACAGTCTTGGCATTCGACTCGTTCTGGTGCACGGTGCCAATCCTCAGATCGAGACGGCGCTGCACAACGTCAACCTACCAAACACCGCCCAGAACGGCGTTCACATCACCCCCTCCGAGGCGATGCCTCACATCCTATCGGCTGTCGGTGCGATTCGCCTACAGCTAGAGGCACGGCTGTCGATGGGGCTTGCCAATTCGCCAATGTTCGGTTCGCGCATCGATGCAGTGTCTGGTAATTTCATCAGCGCACGCCCTTTTGGTGTGCGTCATGGCGTAGATCATCAGATGACAGGCGAGGTGCGCGGCGTGGACGTGGATGCCATTCATCATAATCTAATTCACAACCACATCGTTATTCTAAGTCCGATTGGTTTTTCGGCGACAGGCGAGGTCTTTAGCCTGTCTGCTGAAGACGTCGCAGAACACGCATCCATTGCTTTACAGGCTGACAAGCTGATTTTGTTGGGTGAAGCGCCTTTATATAATCAAGGCGCACTCGTTAGAGAGGTTACCACCAAACAAGCTCAAGAACTGCTAGACGATAACAGCCTTAGCGATGAGATTCGCCGATTTTTAGGCTGCGCGATTCGCGTAAGCGACGTGGTCGATCGCACACAGATTCTACCCTTCGCCAAAGATGGCGCGCTCATCGAAGAGCTGTTCACTCGGGATGGTCTTGGCACCATGATTGCACGTGCGCCATACGATCAGATTCGTCAGGCGCATCTTGGGGATGTCGTGGGATTGTTGGCACTTTTAAGACCATTAGAAGAAGCTGGCATTCTCATTCAGCGACCGCAGTATCGCCTAGAAGCAGACATCGAACACTACACCGTCATCGAGCGTGATGGGATGGTGGTCGGCTGCGCGGCACTCTACCCACTCGATGAGCATTGCGCTGAGGTTGCCAGCATCGCCATCCATCCTGACTATCGCGGTGGCAGTCGCGGCGATGAATTGCTACAGTTCATTGAATCGCACGCCAGATCAGAAGGATTTACACGATTATTCGCGCTCACCACGCACACCAGTCACTGGTTTATTGAGCATGGTTTTATTGAAACTGCTGTACCATCCCTGCCCGCCTCCCGCCAAGCACGCTATGACAATGGGCGCAACTCCAAGATATTCGTCAAAACCATCTAAATCAATCTGCACATACGCCCAATCGGGCGTTTTTTGTTGAATTTCTTTATTAAATTGAATAATAGTTCAAAAAATGGTTTACAAGTCATTATAAACAAAATACAATAACAAACATGTCATCATATTGTAATGACATAGCGGCGCACTAGGATAGGTCGCCATTAGGACTTTTGATAGATACACAAGGATCAAGGAGAGCGTGTATGAATCAACACACCCATACGGCAGGTGCCGCAGGCGGCGCACCGACCGAGCACGTCGTCAACGTGAACGACGTCATTGATAACGCCACCTTTAAACCCTTTCATTGGCAGGTGCTGCTCTGGTGCTTGCTCATTATCATCTTTGACGGCTATGATCTTGTTATCTATGGTGTGGCACTGCCGCTACTCATGGAGCAGTGGTCATTAACCCCTGTCGAGGCTGGCATGCTGGCAAGTTCGGCTCTGGTCGGCATGATGTTCGGCGCGATGATTTTTGGTACGCTGGCCGATAAATTTGGACGCAAAGAGATCATCATGGTCTGTACTGCATTCTTTAGCGGATTTACTTTCTTGGGTGCCTTTGCACCATCACCGACAGAATTTGCCATTTTAAGATTCTTGGCAGGTCTTGGTATTGGCGGCGTAATGCCGAACTTGGTCGCCCTAACCTCTGAATACGCCCCAAAAAAATCACGCGCCACGATGGTCTCCATCATGTTCAGCGGCTACGCAGTTGGTGGTATCATCTCAGCACTGCTGGGCTCATTCTTGGTCAAGGACTACGGCTGGGAAATCATGTTCTACCTAGCAGGTGTTCCATTGGTAGGCTTGCCGATCATCTGGCGCTACCTGCCTGAGTCTTTGACATATCTGGTTAAGGACAACAAACAAGGTCTGGGTCGTCACATCATCCAAAAGATCGATCCATCGCTTCATATCACAGATAATACCAAGCTTTTGCTTAATGAAGCTGCACCGACTGCGACAGGCAAGCCTCAGGACTCTTCATTCAAGGCACTATTTACCGAGGGGCGTGCCTTTGGCACACTGATGTTCTGGACGGCGTTCTTTATGTGTCTATTGATGACTTATACGCTATCTAGCTGGCTACCTAAGCTCATGCTGTCAGCAGGTTATTCACTAAAAGGCAGTATCATGTTCCTGTTCGCCTTGAACATCGGTGCGATGGTCGGTGCGATTGCAGGTGGTTATTTGGCAGATAGATTCCATCTAAAGCCTGTCATCGTTATGATGTGTGCTTTGGCAGCGATATCCATCTCAGCACTTGCCATTAACTCACCACCGATCATTCTATACTCACTGGTGGCAGTGGCTGGCGCGACGACGATCGGCACGTCGATCCTACTGTACAGCTATCTTGCGCAGTTCTACCCGCTACACATTCGTACCACAGGCATCGGCTGTGCTTCTGCGGTGAGTCGCATTGGTGCGATCGTAGGCCCGATCATCACAGGTTTCTTGTTGGCGATGAGCCTACCGCACGCGTATAACTTCCTAGCCATTGGCATTCCTGCACTGATTGCGACCATCGCCATGGCAGTATTAAAACGCTCATGATGGATTATTTTAAGCACATAAAAAAGCCCTTATCATTAAGGGCTTTTTTATTTTGGGTTATTTAATTACTTGTTCTGGGTAGCAGGCTGGGCTTGAGTGTTGCCGGCAGCTTCGGTCTTCGCCACAGCTTCTGCCATTTGTTTTTGAGCTTGCTCTAGTGCAGCTTTAGCTTGCTCTTCGCTTAATAGCTCAACGGTGAAAATTAGCACGCTGTTCGGCTCAATCATTGGGTTGCCCGCCTCACCATAGGCAAGCTCTGATGGGATGTAGAATTCGTATTTTCCGCCTTCTTTCATCAGCTGCAAACCTTCAGTCCAGCCTTTGATGACTTCATTCACCGCGAACTGTGCTGGCATGCCACGCTCATAAGATGAGTCAAACACCTTACCATCGATTAGTTTACCTTCATAATGAACGATAACGGTGTCAGTTGCTTTTGGTGATTTGCCAGTACCTTCGGTGATGACCTTATACTGTAGACCTGATGCGGTGGTTTTTACGCCTTCTTTGGTCTTATTTTCAGCTAGGAACTTATCACCTTCAGCTTTGTTTTTGGTGGCTTTATCAGCAGCTTCTTTGACTTTACGCTCTTCGTACGCCTTGCCAACGGCTTGGATTTGCTCATCAGTTAGCGCACTTTCTTTGCCATTGAAGGCATCAGCGATTGCTTTATTGAAAATTTCCAAATCCAACTCTTCGCCAGTTTGTTCGGTCATGGCTTTTAGGTTCATGCCTCGCTCATAGCCGATGATATAGCTGATTTTTTGGATTTCGGTGCTGCTGTCAGTCACCACGGTAGATTTCTCAGCAGTTTTGGTGTCTGCTGCTGCGTCGGCTGTCTCAGCTTTTTTGTTGCAGCCAGCCAATGCTAGGATTGCCATCATGCTTGCAGCAAGTAGAGTGTGTTTTTTCATAATACTCTCAATTAGAAGATTAAAAATAGGATCGATATTTATCGATTTTTAATGACGCAACATGATACCAAAAATTAAGGCGCTGCGCCATGAATTCTAAGAATAATTGATTGCTCACTGTATAGAATTTGTTAATATTGTACTAAAAAGTCAACCGCTTCCAACATAAGGCGGCTTTTAGTGTTACAATCTGTCTTGAATTTTTAGCAAGTTTAATCATTTTTAGCAAGTTTAATCAATTGGAGTGTTCCATGGACTACCAATCAAAATTTATTTTATTTAATCAAGGCCTACAAGGACCCGTTGCCTCAATCATCGCAGCCATTCTTATCGGTCTTATCGGCTGGCTATTCGCTTCTATTATTAGAGGTTTGATCGCAAAGGCATTGGCCAAAACTCGCCTAGACCAAAAACTGTCAACCAACGTAGGTGTCAAGCCAATGAGTGGCACGATCGCAGACGTCGTGTATTGGTTCGTTCTTCTGTTGGTATTGACCATGGTATTGGATCGCTTAGGCTTAAATGGTCTATTTATGCCATTGACGAACATGATCGACAAGACATTTAGCTTCATTCCAAATGCACTACTAGCAGTATTTGTGTTCTTCATTGGCTTTGTCGCTGCTCGAGCGGTGCGTGGCATCGTGACCAATTTGGTTGCAGGTTTCAACATTCAAGCCCTAGCCACCAAAGCAGGCATCAACGAAAAGAACAGCCTACCGACCATCGCAGGCTCGCTGTCATTCATGTTGGTGATCATTCCATTCACCATCGCTGCACTAGATGCATTGAAGGTTGAGGCGATCTCTCGCCCTGCCACCAATATGCTAAATAAGGTGCTAGAATCTCTACCGAACGTCTTCACCGCAGCTGCGATTTTGGTTGTTACCTATTATGTCGTGCGCATGCTGGCCGGCATTGTTAAGAACATCTTAGCCAATACCCAAATCGATGCCCTGCCTGCCAAGCTCGGCCTACAAAACGCCCTAGGCGAGAAGAAAGTATCTGACTTGGTTGGCTGTGCGATTTTGTTTTTTGCCATGTTGTTTGCAGGCATTGCGGCAGCTGACTTGTTGGGCTTTGAAGCCATCAGCGGTATCATCGCCATGTTCATCGCCTTCGGCAGCCAGATCATCCTAGGTGCTGTTATCCTAACCATCGGTTTTTGGCTTGCAGGCATCATCGCAGGTGTGGTTGAGCGTTCTGAACAAGGCTCAAAATTCCTAGCCAACATCGTACGCGTCCTAATCATGGGCTTGGTTCTTGCGATGGGTCTAAAAGCAATGGGCATCGCTGACAGCATCGTGAACCTTGCATTCGGCTTGACGCTTGGTGCGGTTGCGGTAGCATTCGCTCTGGCATTCGGCCTAGGTGGTCGTGATGCAGCTGCTCGCCTACTTAAGCGTATTCAAGATAAAGCTGAGCACGAAGCTGACAACAAAGTCTTGCTGCCAAAAGATGCACAAGAAACTTTCCGCAACGATGACAATCGTTTCTAATCCAAAGCTTCAAAACAAAAACGACATCTTAATGATGTCGTTTTTTATGCCTTTGATAATCTTGACTGGTTAATTATTTGGAGGAATTTACCAGTCATAAAACAAACCATCACGCCAATCGGTGCGATGATAAGTCACAAAAGGTTATTAATACACATAACCATTGCTACAATCATGATAGAACAAAGGAAAAATTAAAAGGGTCATATCCTGTCAATCACAGAAACTTAATCCAATATGTTTTATTCAACCACTGACAAAAGCCTACTCTTTTATCTTATGGTGTTAAATACCATCTAAGATTTAGGGTTGATTCAATGGAGGTGACTTTACTATCAAATGATTGTTAACTCAGATGAGTGCCAATATTTAACAGCCCTATACTTATCATGTTCATGCGTATAATCACAGGAGTGACTGCAAGACCGACAGTAAAAATGGGTTACTTTGGTTAATGGCTTATCATTGCTTGGTTCAGTAACCAGATAATTTAGTTTTGTTTTATCTTCAAAATCTACAATGTTAAATCCTAAACTTTGCCAATAGCAAAGATGATTTGAGAATTCTTCTCTGCTAAGGTGTCTTTTATATACCACAAACCATTTTTTATTGGAGCTATTCACTCCATGCTTACCAACCAACTTTTGATTTTGAGGCAAATCAAGATTCGCTAACCTCTCAAAGTCTTGGATAGCATCATTATACTCCTGCTGTTTTTGTTGAGTATCTTTGAATACCATAGGATTTGCGCATTGTGGACAAAGAATGCTATAACCACGATGTCCATTGGGCACATTCCAATTTGCCACAGACATTCCATTGCTTAGCCTGTATTCATTGCGCTTGTCCAGTCTTTCTTTATCACAGCAAGCAAAACATTCTCTGCAAATTACCCAACCATTATTACATTTTTGACTATTACGGCTGTCTATTGTTCCATTGCAATAACCATTAGAGCAGTGAGAAATGTAAACATTTTTATCAGGGTTCTCGCAAAAATTATTATCGCAATAGAAACTACTAACGCGATAAAAGCTATAATTACTACTTCCTTGTGGTTTCAATAAACACCCACAAGACCTACAATTCATGTGAGATAAAAATCTATTGATGTGATTTATTGTGGCATAAAGTATCTCAATTTGCTCTGAATTGTAGGGTATTTTAAGAATATTTAGTAAATCAATCAGAGAGTATTCTTGCCAATTTTCTAGATTTTTTGGTGCTCTCGTCGTTTCAAAGCAAAGCTTATTTCTACACCACATGTAGTGATATTCGCCATTTGAAAGGTTTGGCTTACCATCCGTATCAACAGACCATCGCCCATCACAAATAATGGGATTTTGCTTGTCTTGATCATGATACTCTATTCCCTCTCTAACATAAAAATACTGTTTTTCGTCAATTTGCTTGCCATCACCAAGATATTTTCCAACGCTAAATTGGGACTCAGAATTTGAAGCTCTTGAATATTCACAAGTGCGACCATGACATAAATTAAAATATCCATGTATACGTAAAGTATCATGAGCATCAATCAAAGTATCATATGATAGCGAGTTAAGTAAATTATATTTTAGGAAATTTTTATTTAATTGTTCATGATTAGATATTTTCTCCAATAAGTTAAAAATAATTTTTGTGGAGTAGTCATTAGTGTTTATCTTGATAATGTCATTTAAATCTTTCGATATGGCATGCATCGCAATCATATAAAATATCTTTTTGATGAAAAGCTGTTGATTATGAATGCTCAAACGATGGATGTTCTGTGTATATAAATCATAGTTTAGCAGTGGTTGGAGGTCATCCAACCAAAGCAGGATTTGATTATCTACGGGCAAGGTTTCGATAAAACTTTCTTTTTCTGAGTAAAATCTATAATAATCCAGTCTTTTGATAAAATCTGATTGTTTATCATACGATGCAAATAAATTAACGGAATCATGATTTAAAATTTTTTGAATGACGACATTTTTATTTTCTTCCTTAAGACTTAAAAAATCATCTTGATAAAAAAAATGTAATAATCCTTGTGGGGTTGCGCTATTAATTGCAGACATTAATTGCTGATCTAATTTATAATTATCAAGCAAGATTAATATTTTAATAAAATCATCGGTGGCTACCTCTTCCATCCGACCTTTAAATTTGCTGATAAATAGACTGTAAAAAACATGATAGTGGTAAATTTCGGCATTATTGTACTTAATAAAAGCGAACAGTTTTTCTAATTCCAATACCGTCTCAAAAGCAGACCCAAAGAAGGAAGACTCTGCAAATTTATTTAGAAAATAAGAGTTTTTATTTTGATCTAATTTTATTGCAAAATCCAATAAACAATCTTTAATATAAACTAGATTTTGATTCTTTAATATTTTAAAAATATCATTACAATCAAAACCTTCTTCGCAAGCTATATTGATAATGTTGTATAGGTTTGATTTCTCGTTAAAAGGAACTGTTTTGTTTGATTTTAGCTTATCCACCACACTAACAACAAGATCTCTATACAAATCACTATTTCTGGAGAACTTCTTGGCAGCATCAAGGATCTTATCAAGAACTAAGTCGCTTTCGCCAAATAAAAGCTTTGTACAATCATCGATTATTTCATTATACAAAATTTTATTGCAGCCAATATAATTATAGAACATTGATAGCTCATCTATTTTTTGGTCGTCTGTTACTATTTGTAATAATTCTTGATCTAAAAGATCATTAAACTGTAGATAATGATCGGTATTTCTTTTGATTGTTGAACCGACGTTTTTATATAGTTTGTTATTCTTATCTTTATTCAGCATTAAAAAGAATATTGTTAATACAAACTTCTTATCTTTTTCATCTTCCAAAAGTAAGATGTTATAGGCTTCATTTTTACTACTATCTTTGTCAGATTCTCTTATATAGAAAGTTACCGCTTGACCTTCTATAAACTTGTCTAAATTCAAACTACTTGGTTTAGAAATTTTATTCTTGTGAAAAAATACGGATTGATCATCTCCTCGCTCATTGAAGTATTCAATGAAGCCATATTTTGCACCATCCGCTGTTCCAAACCATAACACTGTACCAATGTATTTTTTCGTATTCATATTTAAATTTAATAAAAAAATGGTATTTATTATACTCTAAGCTTTTTAGATTCTATCTATAAATACTAAAACAAAAACCGCCAAATTTGAGCCGCACCCAAAAGTTAAACATCTAACCTTTGGGGTGCAATTCAAGTTGAGCGGTTTTTATAGCGATTGATATTACCCACCAATCTTCTTATACTTCATACGCTTAGGCGTGGCATCTGCCCCAAGTCGCTCTTTACGCCATTTTTCGTATTCGGTGTAGTTACCGTCAAAGAACTCTGGCGTTTCGTTTTCAAACGACAAAATGTGCGTACAAATACGGTCCAAGAACCAGCGGTCGTGCGACACCACCATGACCGTACCAGGGAACACCTGCACCGCATCTTCCAAGGCACGCAAGGTCTCCACGTCAAGGTCGTTGGACGGTTCGTCAAGCAGGATGACATTCGCCCCTTGTTTTAGGGTTTTGGCAAGTTGCAAGCGGTTACGCTCACCGCCTGACAAGCTCCCCACACGTTTTTGTTGGTCTTGACCCTTAAAGTTAAAGCGTCCGATATAGGCACGGCTTGGCGTGGTGTACTCGCCCACGGTAATCATATCAAGACCGTCTGACACTTCTTCCCACACGGTTTTGTTGTCGTCAAGCTCATCTCTGACCTGCCCCACATAGGCGACTTTTACGCTCTCGCCCACTTCTACCGTGCCTGTGTCGGGTTTGTCTTTACCAGTAATCATATTAAACAAGGTGGTTTTACCTGCACCATTCGGCCCAACAATCCCCACAATCGCCATTGGCGGCACGCTAAACGATAGGTTCTCATACAGTAGACGGTCGCCAAAGGATTTTGAGATGTTGTTAACTTCAATGACTTTATTACCCAAACGAGGTCCTGGTGGAATATAAATCTCCGCCGTCTCGTTACGCTGTTGGAACTCACGAGAGTTCATCTCTTCAAAGCGTTCTAGGCGAGATTTGGATTTGGTTTGCTGACCTTTTTGGTTTTTGCGAACCCACTCTAGCTCTTGCTTTAGGGCCTTGGCAAATGCCTCTTCTTGCTTTTGCTCTTGTTCTAGGCGTTTGTTCTTTTGTTCTAGCCATTCAGTGTAGTTGCCTTGATACGGGTAGCCATAGCCACGGTCAAGCTCCAAAATCCACTCAGCGACATTGTCAAGGAAATAACGGTCGTGGGTAATCGCCACAATCGTGCCAGAGTAGTCTTTTAAAAATCTCTCAAGCCACGCCACAGACTCTGCATCCAAGTGGTTGGTCGGCTCGTCAAGTAGGAGCATGTCAGGCTTGGATAGGAGCAGACGGCACAGGGCAACACGGCGTTTTTCGCCCCCTGACAGCTTAGACACGTCAGCGTCCCACGGTGGCAAGCGAAGTGCGTCCGCTGCTTTTTCAAGCTGGGTATTTAGGTTGTGAGCATCCCACGCCTGAATGATGTCTTCCATTTTGCCTTGCTCGGCGGCAAGTTTGTCAAAATCGGCATCAGGCTCGGCATATTCGGCATAGATTTGGTTAAGGCGTTCTAGGGCATCAAGGGCTTCACGCACGCCGTCTTCCACGTTGCCACGCACGTCTTTGGTGGGGTCAAGTTGGGGTTCTTGGGGCAAATAGCCCACTTTAATGCCTGCTTGCGGACGAGCTTCCCCGCTAAATTCGGTATCCACGCCCGCCATAATGCGTAGCAAGGTGGATTTACCAGCACCGTTTAGCCCCAGCACGCCAATTTTGGCACCCGGGAAGAAAGAAAGCGAAATGTCCTTTAAAATCTCCCGTTTTGGCGGAATGATTTTGGACACTTTGTTCATCGTATAGATATATTGAGCCATAGCTATCCTTTAATGAAAATCTTGAGTTGTCAAAATTAAGAATTTAAGAATTATTGAAAAAAATCAAATCTAACCCGTTATTATTGCACGCTTTGATGGTTTGGGCAAGGGTAAAAAATCAAACAAACAAAGACCACGCCCACATAAATACCAACAATAATACACAAAATATAATAGAACCAATATATAAAAACCAAACAATTTTTCCAAATTTATAAACAATTTTATCTATTTTTCGTTGTTTTTTGGATTTCTTGTAATTCTTGTTTGGTTAAATTCTATATATTTTCTAAATCCAACAACATAAGGTTTGTAGGGTGGTTCTGTTTCATAATAAATTGTATATTCTATTCTATCGCCAATATTTAGCTCTTCTAGACATTTATCGGTCTCTAAGAACATTAACTCGCCTTCAAATAAATAATCATCTTTTACCCAGCCTGTATTTGTTTGATTATCCCAAGACATCAAAATACCAGAACTTCCATCAGGAAATGCCATATCCACTCCTTTTTATGATTTTGGCAAAATAAATTTGGCTGAAATGGTGGATGACAGTCCCCCAATTAGGGACTTCGCTAAAACAATAAAAAATGCTGATAAAAATTCTAAAATTGCCTCATCATTAAATTGCCTAATCATTCCCAAAATACCAATCATTAGCAAATAAATAAAAGTGGCTCCAAACCCTATCTAAAATGCCTTAAAATAATCCATGACTTTAAGTATTTTTACTTTAAAATAAGCCAGCAGTATGCCCGTCAGTAATGCAAGGATAAATCCAATTACACAAATAAAAAATAAGATGATCAATGTACTCTCAATAGTTTTTGGGTCGTCTATTAACATAAGTAAACCGATAATGATGAGCGGCGATCCACCCACCAATCCACCCAATAATGGATAAAGCGTGATGACTTTTAAAGTTGGATACTTGTTTTCTTTATTATTCATAAAAGTATCCTTTTTATGAATTTAATGAAATCATCATTTTAACAATCATCACTCATTTTGCAAAAAGCAAATGCACATCGCACAGCTTAGCAGGTTATCAAGCACTTTGCCAAACAAGCTCAATTTACCCACTTATCAAGCCAAAAAACAAGGGCAGCTTAAAACTGCCCTTGATTTGTTTTTATTTTTAACCAATAAAGCCTAATCGCTACACCCGCTCGACCGCAATGGCAAGCCCCATGCCACCACCGACACACAAGGTGGCGATGCCTTTTTGTTTATTTTGGGCGATAAGCTCATGGATGAGTGTGACCAAGACGCGGCAGCCTGATGCGCCGATGGGGTGTCCTAGGGCGATTGCACCGCCATTGACATTGACTTTCTCGCCATCAAGCCCAAGCTCCTTGGCGACGCCCAAAGCTTGAGCAGAAAAGGCTTCGTTGGCCTCGATCAAATCGACATCTGCCAAAGACCAGCCCGCCTTATCCAGTACGCTCTTGACCGCGCCCACAGGACCAAGACCCATCACGGCAGGGTCGATGCCCGTCACCACATAAGCCACGATTTTTACCAATGGCGTCAGATTGTGCTTCTTGGCAGTGTCCGCTCCCATGAGCAGTACTGCCGCCGCTCCGTCGTTTAGCCCTGAGGCATTGCCAGCAGTTACCGTACCGTCTTTTTTGAAGGCGGGTTTGAGCTTGGCAAGCCCTTCTAGGGTAGTGTTTGGCTTGATGTATTCATCCTTATCCACGACCACAGGCTCGCCCTTTCGCTGTGGCACAGACACAGGGACGATTTGGCTGACGAATTTGCCATCGGCTTGGGCCTTGGCTGCTTTGGTCTGTGAATGTAGAGCAAATTCATCTTGGGCAGCGCGATCGATGTCTAATTTTTCGGCGACATTTTCGGCGGTGATGCCCATGTGATAGCCATTGTACACATCGGTCAAGCCGTCCGCCACCATCGAGTCGGTTAATGTGCCATTACCCATCTTGATGCCATCACGCAGATGCACAAAGTGTGGGCTTTGCGACATCGATTCTTGACCACCTGCGATGACGATGGTGGCATCGCCCGCTTTGATGGCTTGTGCACCCATGTGCACCGCTTTTAGACCAGAGCCGCAGACGACATTGACGGTGGTCGCTGGCGTTTCGACAGGAAAACCTGCCAAAATCGCCGCCTGACGAGCAGGATTTTGTCCCACGCCTGTGGTGAGTACATTGCCCATGATCACCTCGCTGACGAGCGACTTATCCAGTCCCACATCATCCATCAGCCCCTCAATGACGCTCGCCCCAAGCTTGGGCGCAGACACGCTTGCCAATGAGCCCAAAAACGAGCCAATGGCAGTGCGTTTGGCAGACACGATCGCAATATCAGTCATGATTTTTATCCTTATTTATCAATGCTTTATTCTATAAAATGACAAACTTGAGCATTACTGGCTGACAGTCACACCCGTCTTGTCCTGCAATTCCTCAAAGCTTACGCCATCGGCAAGCTCAACGAGTTTTAGTCCCGTATCAGTCACATCAAGCACCGCCAAATCGGTAATGATACGGTGTACGACTTTTTTACCTGTCAAAGGCAGATCGCAGTTTGGCTTGATTTTGAATGAGCCGTCTTTGGCGGTGTGCTCCATTAACACGATGACCCGCTGCACGCCTGCCACCAAGTCCATCGCACCGCCCATGCCCTTGACCATCTTACCTGGGATCATCCAGTTGGCAAGATCACCTTTTTCAGAAACTTCCATCGCCCCCAAAATCGCCAAATTGACCTTACCGCCACGAATCATCGCAAACGACTGCGATGAGCTAAAAAAGCTCGCCCCTGCTTTGGTCGTTACCGTCTGCTTGCCAGCGTTGATGAGATCAGGGTCAATGGTGTCTTCGGTCGGAAACTCGCCAATGCCCAAAAGTCCGTTTTCAGATTGCAAAAACACATCGACCCCGTCTGGGATATAATTGGCGACCAAAGTTGGCAAGCCAATGCCCAGATTGACATAAAAACCGTCCTGCAATTCTTTGGCAGCTCTTTGTGCCATTTGTTCTCTTGTCCAAGCCATTTTATTCTCCTTGTTAATTTGATTTAACGGTGCGCTGCTCAATGCGTTTTTCTGGATTGGCATTTACCACGATGCGGTGCACATAAATGCCAGGCAAATGAATGCTGTCAGGGTCAAGCTCGCCGATTTCCACCAGCTCTTCGACTTCCACCACGCAAATTTTGCCAGCGGTTGCCACATCGGGGTTAAAGTTGCGGGCGGTTTTGTTAAAAATCAAATTGCCCGCCTTATCCGCCTTATCCGCCTTGACAAGCGACACATCGGAAACAAGCGAGCGCTCTAACACATAATCTCGCCCATCAAAGTCACGGATTTCTTTACCTTCCGACACTTGTGTGCCCACGCCTGTGGCAGTAAAAAATGCAGGAATGCCAGCACCGCCCGCCCGAAGTTTTTCGGCAAGCGTGCCTTGTGGGGTCAGTTCTACTTCCAATTCGCCTGACAAAAACTGGCGTTCAAATTCTTTGTTTTCGCCGACATAGGACGCAATCATTTTTTTGATTTGGCGAGTTTGCAAAAGTAGCCCCAAACCAAAATCGTCCACGCCTGCGTTATTGCTAATGCAAGTCAAGCCCTTGACACCACTGTCTCGCAACGCAGCAATTAGGCTTTCTGGAATGCCGCACAAGCCAAAACCGCCCACGGCGATGGTTTGATTATCCGCCACGATGTCCGCCAATGCAGACTGGGCATTGTCAAATACTTTTGAAGTCATAAAACACTCCTATTAACTAAAAAATTTAAACAAAAAATAAAAATCCGCCCGTAATAATCGCGCCCGACACCACCAAAATCACAAGGCAGTAGCCCATAATCGCTCGGGCATCAAGCCCTGCGATGCCCAAAAGTGGCAACGCCCAAAACGGCTGAATCATATTTGTCCACGCATCACCCCATGCGATCGCCATTGCCGTAACAGACGGCTCAACGCCCAATTGTACGCCAGCAGGTATCATCACAGGCCCTTGCACGGCAAATTGCCCACCGCCTGACGGCACAAATACATTGACCAAGCCTGCACTCAAAAACGCCAGTACAGGGAAGGTCTCTTGGCTTGCGACGCTTACAAAAAACTCGCTGATTTGGGTGCCGATGGATACGTCGTCTGCATTGGCGCCCGTCATCAGACCCATAATACCGCCATAAAACGGGAACAAAATCACAATGCCCGTGATGCCATTAATACCGCCGTCCACCGCCCGATAATAGCGTTCTAGCGAGCCGTGAGCCAAAAGCCCCACAAACAAAAACAGCCCGATGACGATGTTCAGCCCCAGATTCACGCCATTCGCTCCAAATTCACCGACATAATACAGCGTCGCCATCACCAACAGCAGCAGCATGATGATGCGACTGTCGTCGAGTTTTTGGGCAGGGGTGGTGCGGGGTGGCAATTCGTAAGTTTCGTCCTGAATTAATTTTGGGTTAATCAAAGTGGGATTTTTTGGGTGCATAAAGCGGTTCAAAATCGGAATGCTGATGAGCAAAATCCCCACAATCAAAAGATTATACCCCGAAAACAGCGTTTGCGATACAGGAATGGCTTCATTTAAAACCCCGCCGGACAATGTTTTTAGCGTATCACCACCCGAGCTTAAAGTCAAAGGCACAGAGCCCGACAGTCCGCCGTGCCAAACCAAGAACCCTGAATATGCAGATGCAATCAGTAGTGGATAATCCACATCTTTGACCTGTTTGGCGACAGCTTTGGCAAACACCGCGCCCACCACCAAACCAAAGCCCCAGTTGAGCCAACACCCAATCAAAGCGACCAATGTCACGACAACAATTGCCATGCTGGGCGTTTTGATAAAACTTGCCAATTTGGTTAAGCCTTTTTGGATGATGGGCGCATTGGCAAGGGCATAGCCTGTCACCAAAATGAGCGCCATCTGCATGGCAAAACCGTGCAATGACCACAGCCCCTGACCCCAGTGCGTTGCCAGCTGGATGGGCGATTGCCCTGTTAACAAAAGCCCTGCCAAAAACGCAATAAAGGTAAGTACCACCGAAAACACAAAAGGCGATGGCAAATAACGATTGACCAGTTTGACACTGACATTGGTGATGGCTTGTAGCATAATAAAATCCTTTTTATTGATTTGATCGCCCTTTTAGATCACCGCATTCCCCAGCCGTGACTGGCGATAAATGATTGCCCTGTAAAAACATTGGTTGGGAACGCTGATAAAAATAACGCAAGATCGCTAATGTCGCCTGTGGTGGTAAACTCGCCATCCACCGTTTGCCCAAGCATGATTTTTTTGACCACTTCTTCTTCACTGATACCCTTTTCACGGGCTTGCTCGGGGATTTGTTTTTCTACCAAAGGTGTCTTAACAAAACCAGGGCAAATAGTATGGCTGCGTACACCGTATTCCGCCCCTTCTTTTGCCAGTACTTTGCACAAGCCAAGTAACCCGTGCTTGGCGGTCACATAGGGGGCTTTTAGTACAGATGCCTCGTGCGAATGCACCGAACCCATATAAATCACCGTACCGCTTTTGTTGGCGTACATATATTTTAAGGCGGCTTGTGTGGTCAAAAACGCCCCGTCCAGATGAATGGCGAGCATTTTTTTCCAATCGGCAAATTTTAACTTATCAATCGGGTCAATGATTTGCACGCCTGCATTGGAAATCAAAATATCCACTTTATTGTCAAAGGCTTGGGCAAATTTATCCACCCCTGCCACCACTTCATTCTCATCGGCGACATTCATCAAAATGGCAAGTGCTTGACCGCCATTTGCCACAATCTCATCGGCAACCGCGGTGGCATTGTCAAGATTAATATCTGCCACGCCAACAATCGCCCCAGCATTGGCAAACGCCACCGCCATTGCCTTGCCAAGTCCAGACCCTGCCCCTGTGATTAGGGCGGTTTTGCCTGTTAAATTATAAGAAATGCTCATCGATTTTTCCTTTTTTAAATCAAATTTAATATCAAAATGCGGTGCGTAAGGTGCGCGCAACGCACCGTTTTTGGGTTGATTTTTTAATGGTGCGTGATACGCACCTTACCAACGGCCAAATGGTTGATTAACCTATTAAAACGACCCAAACATCGTACCTAGCGCAATGACGCTAATCGTTGCCACCCACGGCACACCGATGGTTACCGCTGCAATGTTCATATAAGCTTGTTTGTGATTGAGATGACAAATGGATAATAGCGTAATCACCGCCCCACAATGCGGCAGCGTATCAAAACCACCGGCCGCCATCACCGCCACACGGTGCAACAGTTCTGGGTCAATGTTATTTTCTACCGCCATTCTCAGATAATCCTCACCCAAAGTCTGCAAGGCAATCGACAAACCGCCCGATGATGAGCCTGTAATCCCCGCCAATGCGGTCATCGCCACCGCTTCAGAAATGAGTGGGTTATTGGGTGCAATAGACAACACGCTGTCTCGTATCACCGCAAAGCCTGCCAGTGCCGCAATCACCGCGCCATAACCGACCTCGGATGCGGTATTAAAAATCGGCAGCATTGAGCCGTAGACGCCTGTATTGACAGTGCCCTGCAGGCCTTTTAAGCGTTTTAGATTCAGTACCACCAGTACCGCACACGCCACCACAAGCGCAATGATGATAGACCAAATGCCAAGCTGCCCTTTGACCGCCAAATCAGGGAATTTTTCGGTCAAAAAGCCAAAATCCATATTTGGGAACACCATATAAGTCAAAATCGCATTGATGGCAATCACCAAAAACAGCGGCAAAATCGCCAAGCCAAATGGCATATCGCTGGTTACTAAGGCGTCTTTTGTACCATCATCGTGATTGCCATAGCCCTCACCCTTACTGCCTGCGATTTTGGCTTGACGCTTGAGCCACCACATTCCAAGCCCAAACATAATACCCGCGCCAATCAAGCCAAGACCAGGTGCAGCAAAGGCATTGGTGCCATAAAACGGGATCGGAATGGCGTTTTGGATGGCAGGCGTACCAGGCAGAGCGGTCATCGTGAAGGTAAATGAGCCAAGTGCGATACTGGCAGGAATCAGCCGTTTTGGAATGTTCGCCTCGCTAAACAGGCGTTTGGCAATCGGATAAATGGCGAACGCCACCACAAACAGCGACACCCCACCATAAGTCAAGAGCGAGCAAACCAACACCACTACAAAGATGGCGTGCTTTGCGCCCAGTTTTTGGGTGATGCCACCCGCAATAGAAGTTGCCGCGCCTGAGTCCGCCATCAGCTGACCAAACAGCGCACCAAGTAAAAAGATGGGGAAGAATTTGATGAGATAATTGCCCACCGCCGTCATAAAAGTGTCGGTATAAAACGGCATCAATGCCACGCCATCGCCAGAGAGCAGCACCGCAAGCATCGCCATAAGCGGCGCAATGAGCAGCACCGTCCAGCCACGATAGGCAAAATACATTAATAAAATCAAAGAAATGATAATTGCAAGCGTTCCAAACATAAAAAATCCTTTGAGTAATTATATATCTTTTGGTCCCACTGACTTAAAACCATCATCGCCCAATCTGGTCGAAAACCCTCTTGGGCGATGACATCTTAGCATTGAGATTTTGTATAATCAATCATTTCCCGGTGTATTAACATCCTTTATCTCTGATTCGATTGCCAGTTCTATTGCATACTTATCAACTCAACACATGTACCAGCCATAGTGCTAGCGATGGCATAAACACCAGCGCCACGATCCGAATCAGATCCGAACACAGAAATGGTAGCACACCTTTATAAGTTTCTTTCATTGGCACATCCTTAGCAAGACTATTGATGACAAAGATGTTCATGCCCACAGGCGGTGTAATCAAACCAATCTCAACGACCATCAAGGCAAGCACCCCAAACCAAATCGCTTTATCCGTTGGGTTTAATCCCCAAAAATCCATACCCATAATGATGGGAAAAAACACAGGAATGGTCAATAAAATCATGGATAAGCTGTCCATCACACAGCCTAAGACGATATAAATCAAAATCATGGCAAACAGCACGGTCAATGGCGCCATACCACTGCCCAGCACCCATTCCGCCAACGCAGCTGGCATTTGTGATAAAGCAAAGAATGCATTTAGCACATCCGCACCGATTAAAATCAAGAAAATCATCGCTGTCGATGAAGCAGTATCAAGCAAGGCCTGCATGAAACCTTCTTTGTTCAACTCTTTGGTTAAAAAAGCCAAAAGCCCCACCGCCACCGCACCGATCGCTGCCGCTTCGGTAGGCGTGAAGATACCGCCATAAATACCGCCAATCACTGTAACAAACACCGCCACCACAGGCCAAACGCCTTTTAACAGCTGAAATCTATTTGGCCAGCTCATATAAGGCATGGCAGGTCCGCTGTTTGGTACGACACGCACATAAATGGCGATGGCGATCATATAGCCAAGCATGGCGATGATACCAGGGATTAACGCCGCCATAAACATCGAGGCGACATTTTGCTCAGTCAATACTGCGTAAATCACTAAGACCACGGATGGTGGAATCAAGATGCCCAGCGTACCACCTGCTGCCAAGGCCCCGGTAGAGAGTGCGTCAGAGTAGTTGGCGCGTTTTAATTCAGGTAAGGCGACTTGACCCATCGTCGCAGCCGTCGCAAGCGATGAACCACAAATCGCTCCAAACCCTGCGCACGCCCCCACCGCACTGATGGCAGCACCGCCACGATAATGCCCCAAAAAGGCATTAGTCGTCTGAAATAGACGCTTGGATAAGCCGCCACGAGACGCCAGATTGCCCATGAGCAAGAACAGCGGCACGACCGACAAGTCATACACTGAAAATCTGGCAAAGGGCATGCTTTTTAGGTAGTTGAGTAGGGGTATCCAACCTGCCAAGAGTCCATAACCCAGCGCCCCAGCCACCAGCATCGCCACGCCAATATGGATACGAAATACAAGTAAAAAGATGGTAAACGCACCCATCATCAAGCCAATAACCATTGAATCCATGATACTATCCTTTTTATCTATTACTTAGCTTCGTATCGCTTGAAAAATCGCCATGCCGTATAAAATGCCGTCAAAGCAAGCAAGAAAAATCCAGGCGCGATGGTGATGTGCGCCCACCATTCAGGCAATCCCAAAATCATGGTTTTTGTGCCATTTTTAAAAGCGGTGACAGCCCCAAAATAGCTTCGCCACATCAACACCAAAGCCACCATTGCGAGCAACACTGCCGCAAAAATATCCAAATATTTGCGCACCACGATGGGTGCTTTGATGGTAAAAAAATCGACAATGACATGGGCTTTTTTCATTTGAGCATATGGCAAAAAAGACGCAATCGCGAGTGCACAGCCAATCTGCACCAGCTCTACATCGCCTTTAATTGGCGTATTAAATACTGCCCGACCAACGACGCTGGCCGTAGAAAGCAAGCAAATACCCACCAATATTGCCACCCCGCCAAATGCCGAAAGCTTTGACCAGCCCCACAAAAACCGCCCGAGTGCATCAGCCGGTCTATCGTCTTTAATTTCTAATTCAAATGAATCTGCCATGTCCACTCCATTGTTTTAATTAAGCACTCTTTATAAATATCAAGATTCATCTTGCCATGATCATCACTCTTTGATCATGGCAAGTTCAGCTTAACCGGCTCAGTTGGCAGCAATCAGCTCTTTGGCGCGATTTACCATCGCTTGAGCATCATAGCCCTTACCATTCATTTCATTGATCCAGTCTGTATAGACTTTTTGAGAAGCATCCTGAATGCGCTTAGTCTCGTCCGAACTGATGGTATTGATGGCATTGCCAGCATCAACCGCCTGCTGACGAGCATGAACCACCTCATCATCCCATGCCTTGCCTAGGCTTGCTGAGAATTCAGCGCCAGAGTTATTGTCAATGACTTTTTTAAGGTCATCAGGCAGACTGTCATATTTTTGTTTGTTCATGATGATGCTAAACAAAGTACTGTACAAGACGGGATCTGGACTGTTAATTTCAGAATGGTACTTGGTCATTTCATGCAGTTTGAGCGTCGGCACCACTTCCCACGGTAGGATATAGCCATCGATGACACCCTTAGACATGGACTCTGAAAGGCTTGGCATCGGCACGCTGACAGGCGTTGCACCCAGTGCTTCCAAAGTTTTGTTGGTTAGGCGTGTTGGAGCGCGCATTTTTAGACCCTTGAAATCTTCAAGCTTAGTGATGGGACGCACATTGTTGTGAATCTGCCCGCGATCATGCACGTTGAAGGCAAGCGGCTTGACATTTTCAAAGTCTTTTTGACCAAATTCTTCATACATTTGCCATGCTACACGGCTGCTTTTTTCACCATCAACTGTCATAAATGGCAGCTCCATCACTTCCATGCTCGGGAAGCGCCCTGCGGTATAGCCCGGCAAAGTCCAGACGATATCTGCCACACCATCAGTCACTTGGTCAATGAGCTGCGCTGGCGTACCACCCAACTGCATCGCAGGATAAAACTGACAACTTAGCTTACCTGCTGACTCAGTGGCGATTTTTTCGCACCACGGCTCAAGCACTTTCTTTTGGCTCATCGCGGTCGCCGGCCAAAAATGTGCCACCTTCAAAACAACCTTGTCATCACCGCCGGCTGCCGGTGCAGAAGTGGCAATATCATCGGTGCAAGCGCTTAGAGCTAACATGGTCGCTGCCACTGCGGTCAATTTCATTTTCATGATTCTCTCCTTGTCATCAATAAAATTGGCAAATATACTTGTTCACGATTGAAGAATACAAAACAAACAAGTCGGTCTTGTTATTAAACGCATATTTACCCAAAAAATAAAATCGTTTTTTCCGAAGTATTTATACAAATTTACGATAAATTTTGCCAAATTTTATGATTAAAATTGAAAGTATTCAGTTTTAGTTTTAGCCATCAAGGAGTGATCAATGAAATCAATTTTTGTCAATAAAAACACCCTAGCCATCGCCGTAGGTGTGCTGTTATCAAACATTACCTTACAAGCCCAGGCCAACACAGCACCCAAACAGCCGAATATTTTGGTGATCATGGCGGACGACTTGGGCTGGTCGGACATCGAGCCTTATGGTTCGGAGATTCCCACCCCCTATCTGGACGAGCTTGCCAAACAAGGTGTAAGCTTTACCAACTTTTTTGTTTCGCCCTATTCGTCGCCAAGCCGCGCCATGTTTTTGACAGGCGTTGATCCACACCAAGTAGGGCTTGGCAATATTTATGAATTAAACACCCCAGATCAAGCCAAAGCCCCCAATTATGTTGGACATCTAACCGACAACAGCCTAACCATCGCCCAACGACTCAAACAGGCGGGTTACCACACCATATTATCTGGCAAATGGCACTTGGGTAAAAAGACGGAACATCAACCAAATGCATGGGGATTTAATGACTCTTTTGCCCTGCTCAACGGCGAGGCGAATAATTGGCGCTATCAAGACAAATTAGATTCGCCAGATGGGCGGGATTTGTACAGCCATAATGGGATTGATGCGCAGTTGCCAGAAGGCGAGTTTTCCACCGATTTTTATACCGATTATCTGCTAGAAAGCCTGAATAAAAAAGACGAATATCAGCCGTTTTTTGCCTTTTTATCATATACCGCACCGCATTCGCCCTTGCAGGCGCCTGATGAATATATCCAAAAATACGAAGGCAAATATATGAACGGTCCACAAGCGTTGGCAAATAACCGTCTAGAAAATTTAAAGTCGTTGGGCTTGATTAATGAAAATGTCAAACCGCACGAACTCGTCAATGCGCCCGACTGGGAAAGCCTGAGTGATGATGCCAAAAAAGTCGAAGCCAAGCGTATGCAGCTTTATGCAGCGATGATTGACAATATGGATCACAACATCGGTCGCGTCATCAATCATCTCAAACAAACAGGACAATATGACAACACCGTCATCTTATTCTTGTCGGACAATGGGGCGGCAGGAGCCTCTCGTGAAGCCTCCGCCAAATGGGGCGGCTGGATTAAAGAATCTCGCTTTAATGATTATGACAATCTGGGCAAAGCCAGCAGCTATGTCTCCACAGGTCCAATCTGGGCTCAGGCCTCTATGACCCCATTTGCCTTGTTCAAGGGCTATATGAGCGATGGCGCAATTCGTTCACCGCTCATCATCTCCGGCAAAGGCATCTCGCAAGGTCTGTCAGGAAAATACAGCACGATGGCGGATTTAGCCCCCACCATTTTGGACATAGCAGGAGTAACAAAAGCAACCGCACCAGACAAAACCCCGCTACAAGGCTCAAGTCTTGCAGATACCCTAACAAACCCAAGCAAAACAACGGTTCAGCCCATTAGCCCTGCTTCCTTTGAAATGCGTGGCGGACGACAGGTGCGAATGGGCAACTTTAAAGCGACCTTTTTGGGTACATTGCCCGCAGGCATCCCTCCTGCCAAGCTTCCTGTTGGCAAATGGCGGTTGTTTGATATTGCAACCGACCCTGCCGAAACCACTGACATTAGTGACAAACATCCAGAAGTACTTGCGCAGATGATTCATGCTTATGAAAAATACTCAGCCGATGTGGGTGTTGTTGAATTAAATCCCATTCGCCCACCTTCTGACGACAAGTAACATAAGATTAGTGACATGAACCCTAGCACCCAACCAAAGGCGAAAGACCCTTTCGCCTTTGCCTATCACGCCATGATCAAGCCGTCTGGCTCAGAATGTAACATTGACTGCGAGTATTGTTTTTATCTGCATAAACAAGCGCTATTGACCCAGCCCAAGCACCCACGCATGGATTTGACAACGCTTGAGACGCACATCAAGCAATACATTGAAGCCCAAACCAGTGAAGAGGTGGTGTTTACTTGGCAAGGCGGTGAGCCCACCATTATGGGGCTGGATTTTTTTAAACAAGCCATTACCCTACAAAAACGCTACGCCAAACCCAACCAACACATTGTCAATGACTTACAAACCAATGGCTTGTTAATCGATGACGCTTGGTGTGAGTTTTTAAAACAAGAAAACTTTTTGGTGGGCATCTCCATCGACGGCACCGCAGAATTGCACGACAAACTACGAAAAACCAAAAATCAAAAACCCACGCACGCCCTGGTCATGCGGGCGATTGACAAATTGCACGCTCATCAAGTCCCCTTTCACGCCTTGTGTGTGGTGAATAGTCACAATTCAAAAGAACCGCTCAAAGTTTATCGCTTTTTAAAAGATGTCGTTCGCCCCAGAATGATTCAATTTTTATCGGCAGTTGAGCCCACTCATTTCATCAAAAAACCCACCAATTATATTTTTAAATCCAGCACCCATTCTGATTCCATCGTTACCGATTGGTCGGTGTCGCCCCAACAGTGGGGAGAGTTTTTATGCGTGATTTGGCAAGAATGGCTTAAAAACGACTTTGGGCGAGTGTTTATCGATCAATTTGAAAACACCATCAGCCAAGCCTTAGGCTTAGGTGCTCAAAAATGCACTACTGCGCCGATTTGCGGCAAGGCAGTTGCGATTGAACACGATGGCAGTCTGTACAGCTGCGATCATTTTGTTTATCCGCAGTACAAGCTGGGCAACATTCACAAAACCCATCAAGGATCGCTGGTGTTTAGCAAACAGCAAGCCAGTTTTAGCTATGCCAAACATTTGAAATTACCGAGCGATTGCAAACAATGCGACCATCTAAAACTGTGTTGGGGTGAATGTCCCAAAAACCGCTTTATCAATGACAGCACGGGTGAAGCTGGGTTAAATTATTTGTGCCAAGGGCTGAAAAAATTTTATCGGCAAGTCATCCACGACTTATCGATAATTCGTACCAAGCTGAGCCATTAGCTTTAAAATCACTCAAAATCCACCTGCTTTTCAGGGCTTGCTTTGACAAATGCATCCAGTTGATGGCAATTTTCCACCACTTTTAAAATATTGGGAAAACCTGCCAAATCTACCTTAAAGCGCTTGGCATTATACACCTGCGGTATAAGACAAGCATCTGCCAAACTCAGCTCATCGCCAAAACAGTATTTTCCACCATGAATTTTTAATAAATTTTCCAAAGCGGTAAAATTAACCAAAATCCAATGAGCATACCAATTTTGTTTTTGCTCATCGCTGATTTTTAAATCATTTGCAAGATATTGCAACACCCTTAAATTGTTTAAAGGATGCGTATCACAAGCAATGATATTGCACATCGACAAGACAATCGCCCTATTCGCATTGTCTTTTGGCAATAATGGCACACTTGGATATTCATTTTCCAAATAATCCAAAATCGCCATGGATTGCGTGATGATGGTGCCATCATCAAGCTCCAAGGCAGGTATTAAACCGCTGGGGTTTTTATCTTTATAGCCATCTGACTTTTGTTCGCCTTTGACCAAATGAATGGGGATAATGTCATAAGGCAAGTTTTTCAGATTTAAAGCAATGCGCACTCGGTAACTTGCCGAACTTCTAAAATAAGAATAAAGCTTCATGGATTCTTCCTTTTAACAAAGAAAATAACCCCGTTAGCAAACAGGGTTATGCTTCAATCAAAAATCCGTCTTGACCGTATTGAAAATCTCCCCAAAGATGCTGTTGCCTTCTTTGTCGTTCATGTAGATTTTCACGGTGTCGCCCTGCTTCATAAAGTCGGTGATGGGCGCCCCATTTTCTATGGTTTCATACATGCGCACCTCAGCGATACAGCAGTAGCCAACGCCGCCTTGCGCCACCGATGAGCCGTACAGATTACCCTGCTTATTAGACACCGTGCCAGAGCCGACGATCGTTCCTGCCTCGATCTCACGAGTCTTGGCTAGGTGGCTGACCAGACGAGCAAAATTGAAAGTCATGTCCACGCCAGCGTTCGGACAGCCAAACAGCTCACCGTTAAGCTCCACATTGAGCGGCAGATGCACCTTGGTATCCGACCAAGCATCACCAAGCTCATCAGGGGTTACGAATACTGGACTAAATGCGGATGCAGGCTTTGATTGCAAGAAACCAAACCCTTTGGCAAGCTCAGCAGGGATAAGATTTCGTAGGGATACATCATTGACCAGACCGATGAGCGCTATCGCTTTGGCGGTTTGTTCTTCGGTCGCACCCAATGGCAAATCGGTCGTGATCACCACCACCTCAGCTTCCATATCAATGCCCCACGCCTCTTTGGCGATGATGTCATCTGTTGGCGCAATAAAGCTGTCCGAGCCGCCTTGATACATCAAAGGATCATCATAAAAAGACGCTGGCACCTCGCTATTGCGAGCTTTACGCACCAGCTCCACATGGTTCAGATACGCTGAACCATCCGCCCACTGATAGGCTCTTGGTAGCGGCGAATGGCAGTCATTTTGATTAAAAGGCTTGCCTATTTGTGATGTGTTGAGTTCGTCATAGAGCTTTTGTAGGGCAGGCTTGGCACTTTCCCAATTTTCCAAAGCAGACTGAAGCGTTAAAATCTCGGGTTCAAGATAACGGCTTAAATCACGGCTCACGACCACCAAGCGTCCATCACGGCTTTGCGATTTTAAACTGGCTAATTTCATTGGATTTTCCTTGTTTTGTTGATATTAAATAGCTATTAAAATTATACTTCTGGTGGTTCGCTGCCGTCATGCACCCAACGGGCGTGCTTTGGCGCTTTTTTGGTGAGCGCCCATTCGTTCAGCATGTCCCATTTGACTTTATCAAGCGCACGAGCCTGCTTGTCGGTGGTGACATCATAGGCAAGTTCGATGCGATGCCCATTTGGGTCAAAAAAGTAAATGGAATGAAACAGCGTATGATTAGTCGGACCCAGCACCTCAATGCCTTCGCTGATAAGCTTATCTTTGGTGGCGAGCAGCTTCTCCATGCTTTCTACTTTCAGTGCCAAGTGCTGCGTCCAGATGGGCGTGTTCGGGTCTCGTCCCATGGTCGGACGGGTAGGCAGCTCGAAAAATGCCAAAATATTCCCACCGCCTGCATCCAAAAAAATGTGCATATAAGGATCATCTTCGCCTGTCGATGGCACTTTATCTTCACCGATTGCCAAGACAAAATCCATCTGTAAATGTTTTTGATACCACTCGACCGTTTCTTTGGCATCTTTGCAGCGGTACGCCACATGATGCACGCCTTGGGTTATTGCCATTTTTCTCTCCTTTGGATTGGCGGTTGGATATTTTCTTTGAATGATGACATTTCATCAAAAAAAACCGTGAAAATAAAGCAGGAATTTCTTGATTATTTATCGTTATTTATGATAATTTTGCTCCATCATCACCAAAGCCATCAGAGAAATCGTATGAATCCAGCCAATGTCACGCTGCGCCAGCTGCGTGCCTTTAAAGCAGTCGCTGAGCTTGGTAGCTTTACCAAAGCCGCCGAACAGCTACACATCACCCAGTCTGCTTTGAGCGGCTTGATTAAAGAGTTTGAGACGACCTTGGATTTGCGGCTATTTGACCGCACGACACGCACCTTATCGCTGTCGGTGGCAGGACAGCACATCTATCCGATGGCGTTGCGTATTTTGTATGATTTGGAAAATATGGCAACGGAGGTCGGTCGATTAAAGGACTTAGAAAGCGGCTCTGTCAAAGTGGCGGTGAGTCAGCAGCTGGCGGCGTCGGTCATGCCCAAAGTGATGGCGCAATTTTCCGCCAAATACCCCAGCATCAAGGTCAGCATGGATGACTGCTCGGTTGATGCCGTCATTGAGTCGGTCAGCGCAGGCTTGGTGGATTTTGGTGTGGGTCCTGAGCGAGACATCGCCGACAGCTTGTCGAGTGAGATGCTGTTTGAGCTGCCTTTTTATGTGGTGATGCCGACCCATCATCCATTTAGCAAATTGGCACATGTGGATTGGGCAGACTTACATAACGAATCTTTAATTACATTATCAGGATCATTCAATCGCCTGCTGATAGAAGACCTACCAAAAGAACATACTGACATCATCAAAAATGCCGCACATCAGGTGAATTTTTTGACCACGGCTTTTAGCATGGTGGCGCAGAATCTTGGGCTGACTTTTTGTCTGCCTTATTCAAAAGATCGAGTCGCCCAGCATGGTCTTTGTATGCGACTTCTGACCGAACCACGCATCACTCGTCCTGCTTTTTTGTATCGCAAAAGAGGTCGTCCTTTGTCAGACGCCGCCCAAAAATTCTATGTCATGCTCTGTCAGTATGTCCAAAACAGCGATCAGTAAGCGGCTTTAATATAGTTACAATAGCACATGCTTAGAGCAACCACTCAATCGGCAGCTGGCTTGCGATCCACACCTGCACACGGCGAAACAGTGAGCTTTCTGGCTCATGCGTGCGCTGGATTGTCTCGCCGTCTTCGATGGTTGTCCAGATCATCTTGCCTTTGTCGTTCAGGCTCACCGCATAAGTGTGCTTTGGCAGATTCACCGACAGCTGATCCATCAGGTCTTTGGCAAGCTTTGGACTGTCGATGAGCAGCCCCATCTCGGTGTTGAGATTGGCAGAACGGGGATCCATATTAAAAGAGCCGACATACAAATACCGCCCATCGACCGCAAAAGTCTTGGCGTGCAGACTGGCGCCCTGCCCATCGTAGGCACTTCTGACGGCAGCTGGCTTGACGGTGGCATCGTCTTTAAGCTCGTACAGCTTGACGCCGCTTTGCAGCAGGTCTTTACGGTATTTGGCATAGCCTGAATGCACCACCGCCACATCGTTAGCAGCCAACGTATTGGTCAGCACTTGCACCGTTTTACCATTTTTGGCAAGCTTACTTAGCATCTCTTCGCCCTGTCTGGTCGGCACAAAATAAGGCGAGACGATCACAAGCTCATTTTGGGTGTTTTCCATCAAAGGCGAAATGTATCTGTCAAGGATATTTTCTTTTTCTTGTTTTTTGAGCACTTTATCAGGGTGGTCGCTGATAAATTGTGTTTTTGTCCACACCCAAGGCATCTGTCCGTCCGTCAGATAGTTGGCAAAGTTTGCCTGCATGAGCAGACTGAGATACTCTCGTGCCTCATCAGACACGCCCGAAAGGTCGGCAGGCTCGACATCGCCGATGATGACTTGGGCAGGATAGGCGGATTGATTGTTCCAATATCTGTCAAAATCCTCCGCCGTCTCGTGCGCCGCTTGCCCCACCACTGCCACATCTAGGTCGGCAAACATCATGCCACTTGTCGCATCAAAATACTCATCGCCAATGTTGCGCCCACCGACGATGCTCACGATGCTGTCGGCGGTCATGGATTTGTTGTGCATGCGGCGATTGAGACGAAAAAAGTCCGTCAAATACCCCAAAGGGCGAAAACGGCGCTGCATGTATGGATTAAAAAGGCGTACTTCGATGTTGTCATGGTCATCAAGCCTGCGAATCACGCCGTCCATCCCCGCCATCGTATGATCATCAAGCAGTAGCCGCACACGCACGCCACGGTCGGCAGCAGCGATGAGTCTTTGGCTAAGCAGTCTGCCTGAGATGTCGTCGTGGTAGATGTAGTACTGCAAATCAAGGCTCTGCTCTGCCATCTCGACCAAAGCCAGACGAGCCAAAAACGCATCACGGCTGTTTGCCAGTGTATAAATGCCACTTTCGCCCGAGTGCTCGGAAATCTCTGGCAGCAGGCGCTTGACGATATTACCATCTGGGCTTGGCATCAGGTGCGTGGAGACGGTCTTTTGGGCATTCTCTGGCAACGGACGATGGCTCAATACCGCCAGCAGCGCCACCGCAAGCACAAGCAGTAAAAGCCCAATCACCACGCCCCGCACCCAGCATGGCAAACTACGCCAAATCATCATAGCCAAAACCATCATTATTAAAGTTGGCGTATTATACCGCAAAAATTAGGGGAAAGTGCCGGTGGTTGTTTAGGTATTATTCATAAATATACTCACGAGCATTTATCGTGATTGCCAATATAAAAAGCAAATTTCCCATCAATCATGGCAAGTTTTTATTTTATAATGCATCGCATGGCTCTTTAAGCCATTTTAAATCAAGCCATAAAAAAAGGACATTTTTATGCAATCAAAAACCCTCTACACTGCCCACATGCCCGATTCGCACGGTCACATCGCATGGTCAGCGGATGAAAATGCCATCTGGCGTGACTTGCGCATCCGCCAACAAAAAAGCATCATCGGCAAGGCTTGCGATGAATACACCCAAGGCTTAAATACGCTCGATTTGCCAATCGATCACATTCCTAAGCTTGGCAATCTAGACACCACTTTGCAGCAGACGACAGGCTGGCAGACTGCCGCCGTGCCTGCACTCATCTCGTTTGGCAAGTTTTTTGAGCTGCTTGCGCATCAGCGATTTCCTGTGGCGACTTTCATTCGCACTCGTGATGATTTTGACTACATCCAAGAGCCTGACATCTTTCACGAAATCATCGGTCATTTGCCACTATTAACACATCCCGCCTTTGCCAATTTTACGCACACCTATGGCAAGCTGGGACTACAAGCCGATAAAAAGACACGAGTATTTCTGGCAAGACTTTATTGGTTTACGATGGAATTTGGTCTGATTAACACCAAAGACGGTCTTAGAATCTATGGCGGTGGTATTTTGTCATCTCCTGCTGAGACAGAGTATGCCGTCAGTGGTAAACCAGAGTACCGACCCTTTAATGTCAATGACATTTTAAGAACACCCTATCGCATTGATAAAATCCAACCCATCTATTATGTCATTGACAAACCAGAGCAGCTGTTTTCACTGACCGAAAAATCATTGATGGCTGAAGTGAACAAAGCCATGGAGCAGGGATTATTTGAGCCACATCCAAGCCTGCTTGATGATCAGACGGCATGACAAATAACCTACCCTAAAAACATCGTTAATAAGGAATCTTTTATGAGTGATTTAAAAAGTCAATTTTGTGAAGCTTGTCAAGCCGATGCCCCAAAAGTGACGGACGCTGAGCTTACAGAATTTATGAAACAGCTGCCAGACTGGGCGGTTGTGTCCGAGCAGGTGGGTGAGCAGTATGTACTGCAATTAAAACGCGTATTTAAATTCAAAAACTTCAAAAGCGCGTGGGCATTTGGCGAAAAGCTGATGCACCTTGCCGAATCAGAAGGGCATCATCCAGGCATCTTGGTGGAGTGGGGTAAGGTCACCGTCTGGTGGTGGTCGCACAGCATCAAAGGTCTGCACAAAAATGACTTCATCATGGCGGTCAAGACAGATGCGCTGTATGAATGAACAAATGACATCTTAATACCATCTTATGCGGTCAGACATGAAATCAGGGCGAGAGTTTCGCCCTGATTTTTTGGTTGGTGGCTGATGTATGCGATCAGTTGTGATTAGGTGTCAATTTAGAAATGGTAATGCCCGTAAAGCCAAAAATCAGCGTCAAAGCAAAGCACAGATAGCAGAAAAACGCAAACGGCACATAGCTGATCACAGGCATGCCAAACACACCCGTCAAAAATCCGCCATACACGCCCCATGGTACGAGCGGATTGATGACTGTGCCAGCATCTTCAATGGTGCGAGACAGATTTTTTGGATGCAATCCAAGTCTTTTATATTCTGGTAAAAAAGCATTGCCCGAAAGCAACAAGCTTAAATACTGCTCACCAACCAACACATTAATGCCAAAAGAAGTGAATGCCGCTGCTGCCACGCCACGACTTGCCTTTGTCAATAAATGACGCATGCCATCAAGCAGTGCTGGCAACACGCCAAGCCCTTGCAACAGCCCGCCAAGCGACAACGCCAAAATCACCAAAATCTGCGTGAAAAACATACTCTCCAAGCCGCCCCGAGAAACGAGCTCGCCTACCGCACCCAAATCCACACCTTCTGGCAAAGAATAGCCCTTAAAGAACCAACCGCCAATCTGGGCAAGGCTTGGGCTAGAATGCGTATAAGTCAAGGCAAGTGCCACGACAATGGTGGCAGCAATGGTATAAATCGCATTGATGCGCATCATCGCCATGGCAATCAGCACCACAAAAGGAATGAGCATGTAGCCTTGCACCAGTCCGCTCGCCAAAAGGTTCGCTTTTAGCTCCGCCACACCTGACAAATCGCCTGCTGCTGACGGCATGAACACAAAAATCACCGCCGTGATGAGCCACGCAGGAATGGTGGTGTACATCATATTTTTGATGTGATCAAACAAATCCACGCCCACAATCGAAGCAGCGATGCTTGTGGTGTCGGATAACGGCGACATCTTATCACCAAATAATGCTCCAGAAACTACCGCTCCTGCCACAATCGCAGGATTCGCCCCAAAGGCATTCGCCATGCCCAAAAACGCCACGCCTACCGTAGCACAAGTGGTAAATCCACTCCCCAAAGCCAGACCAATCACACTTGCCAATATGAAAGCTGACAGATAAAACCATTGTGATGACAGTATCTCAAAACCATAATAAATCAGCGTGGGAATCGCTCCACTCATCATGAGTGCTGACACAAGCAACCCAATGAGTGAAAATAAATAAATCGCCCCCATCCCCGTGGCGACACCGCCTATCATTCTATCTTGCATTGCCTCAAACTTGACGCCCTTACATAAGCCGAACATCATCAAGCCTAGAATGACAATCAATAAAGATAGCAACGGCACAAAACCAAGCTGAATCATCGTCAAAGCAAGTACCGCCACCACAATCATGGCAATCGGTAAAGCTTGTTTTGGGGTCGGGTGTAAAAGAGGGGCTTGTTTACTCATAAAGACTCCTTACTGTCTTATGATGACAACTCATCCGCCCTTGTCATCATTCAAACTTATTATAATAAAAAATAACCGCATGATTCAATGAAAATCATACAGCCATCAATAAGACTTGGCATGAGTTGATGAACTCTTAAAAATTACAGCACACTTCTTTTTTTCCTATGAACCACAAATCTTCACATTCTCCACTTACCTTGATCAACACCATGATTCATCCAAGCGCCCAACACACCACAAAGTATTACAACAAAACCAAACAAAAATAGACTGATAACAATCCATTCTGATTGAATCATAAAAGTGATGCCAAACCCAAACAAAACACAGCATTGTAGTGATAAAACATAGTGAGGCATTAACTGCTTGGTATGCTTTCCACAAAAATCAAGCATAAACTCACTCATCAATGTATTTTGCACCCCATTACCCACACCAACGAATAATCCAGACAAAAATAACATAAAAATCATTGAATAATTAGCCAACATACTTACCAAGCCAAATCCCATCATGCCAATACCCATTAATCCAGCCGCCAAATAAGCACCAGATACTTGACCTATTTTTTTAAAAAAATCACTAAATAAGATTGGGCTAATCAGCAATCCAAGACTCATCATGGACAAAGTTGTTCCATAAATAAATGGACTAAGAGCCAACTGATTATTGATATAAGGGATCATGATGATGTTTAGTGCAGAAGTCAAAGCGATGGTGATTGTAAAAAATACCAAAACCCTCTTTATGGTAGGGGTTTTAATAAACTGCCAATAAGAAACGACAGCATCATTGTCCAATAACTCATCTGCGTGTTGTTGGCTTTGAGAGTTCTTGTTATTCAACAATAACAAGAAAAAACAAGAAAAACTAATTACTGATAAAATGAACACCAAGTTTTTACCAACCATACCAAATGCAAATCCCGTTAAACTTGGAGCAAAAATAAATCCAGCATTTTTAATGGTCTGTACTATTTTATTGGCAAGAGGCAAATTATTAGCAAAATAATTTGGCAATACTGATAAAAAAATTGTCCACAATAATGAACCCAGATATCCTAATAAAAAACTTAGAACCAAAACCATCAATGCTAAATCAGCAAAAAAATAAAATGCAAGAATAACCAATCCTTGTAGAAAAAAAATGATAGGCAAAATAGTTTTTTCGCTAATTTTTGGCAAAATCACTGCACCGCTACGACTGGCAATAACACCGCCAATCATAGACAAAGCATATAGCAAGGTTAAATTTTTTGAATCCCCGTCAGCAAGCGTCAAAGCGAAGCTAACCAACATCGCTTCATCGGCAAAACTCCCTAATGCCAATACAATAATTGCAATCGCAACTAGTGAGTACTGCATACTAAACACCTCCATTGATGAAGTTTTTTAATGATGGTCAAAGCGTTTTTATAGGATTTGGTAGGTTTTAGTTAGGTTCTATATCAATGAAAGCGTCGCCCATTCAGCGATGATTTGAGTTGATTTGGAATCACAAACTCAATCTGGCATGATGCAAAAGAACAGTTGATGGCGTAACAGTCGGTCGCCGTATGTGCTTAAAGACTTTGCGATGGATTTTAATCGCACAGCAGTCTGATAAAAATGAGTACGACATGATTGCCATATCGTACTCGCACAAAGACCTGATTTAACTAATCTGTCGTTTCTAAAACCCCACGGCGAATTTGATCTCGCTCAATGGACTCAAACAACGCTTTAAAGTTCCCCTCACCAAAACCTTGGGCATAATCACCCTTCCTTTGAATGAATTCAAAAAATACAGGACCCATGAGCGTTTCAGAAAAAATTTGTAGTAGTAGGCGTGGCGTGCCATCTTCGGTGGTGCCATCCAGCAAAATGCCACGAGCTTGCAGCTCTGCCACAGGCTCGCCGTGATTTGGCAAGCGCTCTTCTAGCATTTCATAATAAGTGTCTTTGGGCGCGGTAGCAAGTGGCACGCCAGCAGCACGCAGCTTATCGATGCTTTCAAGCAAATTGTCCGACAAAAACGCAATGTGCTGGATGCCTTCGCCATTAAATTTCATCAAAAACTCTTCAATCTGTCCGCCGCCTTGCTTGGACTCTTCGTTCAAGGGAATGCGGATTTTGCCGTCTGGCGCAGTCAAGGCACGGCTGGTCAGACCTGTGTATTCGCCCTTGATGTCAAAATAGCGAATCTCTTGAAAATTAAAGATTTTTTGGTAAAAATGATACCAATAATCCATGCGACCACGATACAGATTATGGGTCAAATGATCGATCACTTTAAAGCCAAAGCCGACAGGATTTCTATCCACGCCTGCCAAAAACTCAAAATCAATGTCGTAAATCGTCTTACCTTCTTCATATCGGTCAATAAAATAAATCAATGAACCGCCGATGCCTTTGATGGCAGGCAAGCGAAGCTCCATCATGTCCGTTGGCACATCGACAGGTTCAGCACCCAGCTCGATGGCACGGTTGTAGGCAAATTGCGCATTTTTCACCCGAAAGCCCATCGCGCACGCGCCTGCGCCATGTTCTTGGGCAAAATAGTCGGCTTGGGTGCGCTTGGTGCGATTGATGATGATGTTGATGCCACCTTGGCGATACAGCGAGACATCTTTGGAGCGGTGGCGGGCGACTTCAATAAACCCCATTTTCTCAAACAGTGGCTCTAAAAAATTTGGCGTCGGGCTTGAAAATTCCAAAAATTCAAAACCGTCTAGTCCCATCGGATTGTCAAATAAATCTGCCATAATACTTCCTTGGTTGATGATATAAAAGTGCTTGAATACATTACAATGACTTCTTGTGGTGGTGTTTTCTTAGCTATTGCAAGTCATTTGCCGTTATCATAAAATAGTCGTCCATATTGCACAAATGGCTTTTTTAGTTTTATTTATCGGACTTATCCATGAATGTCACCCTACGCCAGCTGAACGCCTTCATCGCCGTATCTCGCCACAAAAGCTTTACCAAGGCGGCTGATGAGCTGTATCTGACCCAGTCGTCTTTGAGCGGACTGATTAAAGAGATGGAAAATCAGCTGGGCATCACGCTGTTTGACCGCACCACCCGACAGCTACATCTGTCAGAGGCGGGCGAGCGGCTCGTGCCTTATGCCCTGAAAGTCTTGGACGACATGCGCATGTTCACAGGCGAGATTCACGACATCAAAGACTACAATCAAGGCAAGGTGCGCATCGCCGCCAGCCAGCAGCTTGCCGCCACCATCATGCCCAGTCTCATCAAGGCGTTCAAACAAGCCTATCCAGACATTCAGGTGAGTCTCATCGACTGTGGCATCGGCGAGGTCATGGAGCGAGTGCAGCTCATCGACGCTGACATCGGCATCGGTCCTGAACATCCTTTTAGCAGCGACATCTTGGCAGAGACGCTATTTTCATCGAAGTTTTATCTGATTGTTAAACCCGATCACGCTTTGGCAGGGCGGTCTGAAGTCACATGGCAGGACATTCCAGCAGGCGAGCTCATCACGCTACAAGCCGCCTTTGCCGAGCAGATTCGAGCAGCACTGCCGATGGAGCTGACCAAGCGGCTGTTTCGGTCTGATTATGAGGTCAATTTTTTATCCACTGCGCTTGGCATGACGCAAATGGGGCTTGGCATCACACTGGCACTTAGCTACGCTAAAAACTGGATAGATCAGCATGATTTGACCATGATTCCCATCAAAGAGCCTAAGATTGACAGAAAATTTTTGCTGTATCAGCACAAACACCGCTCCCCCAGTGCGGCGGTGTTGGCGTTTGCCAATTTTTTAAAAACTTATGCAAAACACTGGCAAATTGACACGCAATCAAATTAGCACACCGCCAAATTGACACGCCATAAGCATTGAAAAACTCTCCAAAAATACCATCGCCAAGCCCCAAGATGACAAATAGACGGCAGGCTTGGCGAAATTTTCATCATCACTCACAAAATCATTTACAAGCATCGAAAAATTCTTTATGCTAAGATAATCCGTATGGTTTTTAAGGATTTTTGAAAAATTGGAGCTTTCATGACCGACATCACCCACAACACCAACCTACGCCGCTTTGAAACCACCATCGATGGCATCACCGCTTATCTGAGCTATCTGGATCACGGCGACACCCTCATCTACAATCACACCATCGTCCCAAGTGCGCTTGGTGGTCAGGGCATCGGCAAGGCGCTCACCAAGCACGCACTGGATTATGCACAAGCCGAAGGTAAGAAAGTGGCACCGACTTGCAGCTTTGTCGCCGCTTATATTCACAAAAACCCAGAATACAAAAACCTACTGGCGTAAAATGGCTCGCGCATTTGTTGGTAGATTTGTTGGCATAAGAAATGCTTTTTTGGCAAGATTTTTAGCAAGATTTTTGGCAAAAAGTTTTTAGTACAAAGTTTTTGTCATAAAGGCAGTTTTGGTAATTTTAAGCAATACAAGGAAAGTATGATGAATCCCGCCTTAAACCATCTATTCACACCGCCCTTTGATGCCCTGACAACCAGCGAACGCAAGAAACTTGCCGCCGTCAGCCAAATCATCTATCTGCCAGAACACACCGCCGTCAATGGCGATTGGCAAGGCGATTTGTTCATCGTCATCAAGGGCAAGCTCACGCAGCACCAGCATGGCGAGTTGGTGGCAGGCTTGAATGTGGGCGATTGGTTTTCTTTGGCGGACAAAGATGGGGTCGCCTTTGATGTCATCACCCAAGAACAAAGCTTGCTGTATCGGCTTGATGGCGACACCGTCCATGCCATCAGTCAGCACAACGAGCGACTGCGGACATTGCTGTTTGCCGATTTGACCACTCGCAAATCAGAGCAAGACGCCCAAAGTACCAAAAGCCAAAGCCAGCAACTACTCTACCGCCCTGTTGCCAGCATTGGCGAACACATACGCACGCCCAATTTTATTGACGAAAACGCCAGCCTTTATGAAGCGACTTGCCGTATGATGGCGGTAGATGCCAAGCACATTTTGGTCAGCTCGCCCAATGGCGTGGGCATATTTACCCAGACCGATGTCTGCCACGCCATCACAAAACAAGCAGATTTTGCCACCACTTGCGTCAAAGATTATAGCCGATTTAATCTCTACACCATTCACGAAAGCCACGATTTGAGCGAAGCGTTGATCACCATGATCAGCAAAAGCGTCCATCGTTTACCGATCGTCAATGATGCAGGCGAGATCACAGGCGTGATTGGACAAACCGAACTGCTCAACTACCTAACCAACCATTCACAGCTCATCACACAGCGGATTGACCAAGCCCAAAACCTAGACGAAGTTTTGGTGGGCGTGGAGATGATTGGCACATTCATTCGCCAACAAAACCAAAGTGGCATGAAAGTCCATGTCATCGGACGCATTGTCCAAAGTCTCAACATTCATGTCTTTACTAAGGTATGGCAACTCATCGCACCACCTGCCGTCATTGACAACACCTGCCTGATCGTCATGGGTTCTGAAGGTCGTGGCGAGCAAATCATGCGTACCGACCAAGACAATGCCCTAATCATTCGTGATGGCTTTGACGACCCAAATCTGCCCACCTACGCCCAAGCCTTTAATGATGCCCTGTTAAAACTTGGCTATCCTTATTGCGATGGCAACATCATGATTACAAGCCCTACTTGGCGAAAGTCGCTCACCGATTTTAAAGCCCAAGTCAGCACATGGATGGGGGCGACTGGTGGCGAGATGATGATTCACTTTGCCACGCTCATGGATGCTCACCCTGTGTGTGGCGATGTGGCGTTATTTTATGAATTAAAATCACACTGGCAACACGCCGTCCGCCACGCTCATGCCAATTTTATCAACCGCTTCGCCGCGCCGACAATTCAAGTCGCAACCACAGAAGGTTTTTGGCAAAAATTCACTGGCGGAAAAGACAGCGACATTGACCTAAAAAAAGCTGGCATTTTCCCCATCGTGCATGGCGTGCGAGCATTGGCACTTGAATACGGCATTGATGAGACCAGCACTCGCCTTCGTCTGCGTCAATTAGCCAGTCAAAAAGTCATTGACGAAAAAATCGCCCAAAACATTACCGAAGCTTTGGAATTTTTCCTATCAAAACGCCTTGCCGTCTCGCTCACCACCGATGACAAATCCGCCCGCAAGGTCAATCCAAATACGCTATCAGCACTCGAGCGCGACCTACTCAAAGAAAGCCTTGCGGTGGTGAAATATTTCAAAGGATTCATCACGCGTCATTATCGCCTTGATGTGTTCGTGGGGTGATGATGTTTGATTTTATAAAAGATCTTTTTAATAAGAACCAGCAAGCCAAGCTCACCGACGCCAAGTACAGCTACCTATTCGAGCCGGCACCTCCTGATGAATGGGCGTGCCTTGATCTAGAATTAACAGGGCTAGATCCCAAGACCGACCACATTCTAAGCATAGGCGCGGTCAAGATCACAAAAGACGCCACGGGCTACATCATCGACACCGCAAACCCCCTGTCTATCGTATGCCGCCCACCCATCATGCCTGATAAGGACAGCATCGTCATTCACGGACTACGCCCCATGGACCTTGAGAATGGCACAAGCTATAGCGACATGCTAGATCAGCTGCTGCCATTCATCGGTTCACGCCCTGTGGTTGGGTTCTATTTAAGCATGGATATTGCATTCTTAAATACACTCATCAAACCAAAAATCGGCACTAAGCTACCTAACACGCTTATCGATGTATCCACACTTGATGTCAAGCTACGCCAAAAAACCAATAAAAACAGCGACATCCCCATAGACAAGCGCCATCTAAGCGAGCTGTTAGGCGCTTATGACATCCCCATATTGCCGGCGCACGACTCGATGAATGATGCGTTGATGACGGCGATGTTATTTTGCCATCTCAAGCATCAGCTAGGCTAGACCCATGCTTTGGCATCCACTAATAATTAAACGCACAACCTACCCAAGATGGTTATCATAAAAGACAGTACAACAAGCACAATGCCATGACAAAAATTATCACATAAAAATCGCTAGTATTTAATAATAGATATGCTAAACTAGCCAATATTTTGATATCAAAAGGACAACCATGAGCAGTCTTACTCCTGAACAAACCGCCCTGCAATTAGACGGCCTACCGGCTTGGCAGCAGGATGGCAGCAGCCTAGTGCGCACTTACGAATTTAATGACTTTGGGTCTGTGGTGGCATTTTTGGTTAAGGCATCATTCTATGCCCAAGAGCTTGAGCATTATCCAGAATGGCAGAGCCATTATACGACCGTCAATGTTCGCATCGGTAAGATAGAACGCGGCGCGGTACGTCACCGTGATGTGCAGCTTGCCAAGCGCCTAGAGGCCGCTTTTGAAGCCCAAAATTAACCCCCAAGCCAAGTTGTCTTGGCTTGTTACCCGATTAACAGTGAATTAAGGATTGATGATGAGCAAGTTTAGTCAGATTCTGTGGCAAGAAAATCAAAAACTCTACGAAGCCACCTTAAACCTACCATTTAATCAAGAGCTAGCAGCAGGCACGCTGTCCAAAGACGCCTTTACCCATTATGTCATCCAAGATGCGCATTATCTGCTGGCCTATGGGCGTGCCTTGGCGATCTGCGCTGCTAAGGCATATGATGCTGACGACGTGATTTTATTTACCGAAGCCGCCAAAGTTGCCATTGTCGTAGAGCGCTCGCTGCATGATGGATTTATGCAAGAGTTTGGCATCAGCCAAGCTGACTTCATGGAGACACCGCTAACCCTAGCATGCCATCATTACACCTCTTATCTGCTGGCCAGCGCCTATGTTGACAGCTACCCTGTGGTATTGGCAAGTCTGCTGCCGTGCTTTTGGATTTATGCCAAAGTCGGTCAAGACATCTATGATAAGTCCGTCCCGAACAACCCTTACCAAGCATGGATCGACACCTATGCTGGCGAAGAGTTTCACACCGCCGTCCAAAAAGTCATCGACGTCGTGGATAAAGTTGCCAAGCGTGCCGATCAAGATACGCTAGATAGAATGCGCGAAGCTTATACTTATGCCGCCAAGTTAGAATGGCTGTTCTGGGAAAGCGCGCACCGTCAGGATAAATGGCGTGGGCTTGATGGCATCTGTTAATCAAATCTAAAAGTTTCATGTTCGACTACAGCAAATTGCGATAAATTTTGGTAAAATGGCGGTTATTTAAATTTTGATGACCGCTATTTTATTATGACAGATAACCCACAGTCTTCTTTTGACACCCGCTCGATCGCTGAATTTACCGAATCGGCATATCTTAATTATGCCATGTACGTCATCATGGATCGAGCCCTGCCACACATCGCAGACGGTCTAAAGCCGGTTCAGCGCCGCATCGTCTACGCCATGAGCGAGCTTGGTCTTAAGCACTCCGCCAAACCCAAAAAATCCGCCCGTACCGTAGGTGATGTACTGGGTAAATATCACCCGCATGGCGATTCTGCCTGTTATGAGGCGATGGTACTGATGGCGCAGCCTTTTAGCTATCGCTATCCACTTATCTTTGGTCAGGGCAACTGGGGCTCGCCTGATGACCCAAAATCCTTCGCCGCGATGCGATACACCGAAGCCAAGATGAGCAATTATGCCAATACATTGCTTGCCGAGCTTGAACAAGGCACTGTGGACTGGGTGGATAACTTCGATGGCTCATTAAAAGAACCTGCCACCCTGCCCGCACGTCTGCCGAACATCCTGCTAAATGGCACCACAGGCATCGCGGTTGGTATGGCGACCGACATCCCACCGCACAACCTCATCGAGACGGTCAAAGCGTGCATCAAGCTACTCAAAAACCCAGCCATATCCGTACGCGAGCTATGCAAGACCTTGCCTGCGCCAGACCTACCCACCAAGGCTGAGATCATCACCCCTCAAGATGAACTCATCAATATGTACGAGACTGGCCGCGGCAGCTACAAGATGCGCGCCACCTATCATCTGGATAAAAATGACAAAAACACCGTCATCATCGATGCACTGCCCTATCAAGTATCTGGCAATAAAGTCATCGAGCAGATCGCCAAGCTCATGCTTGACAAAAAACTGCCTTGGCTTAACGACATCAACGATGAATCCGACCATGAGAACGCCTGTCGCATCGTACTAGAATTCAAAAAAGGCAAATTAGATCTTGATAAAATCATGAATCATCTGTTCGCCATGACCGACCTTGAGACGTCATATCGCGTGAACATGAACATGATTGGCATGAATGGCAAACCACAGGTCAAAAACCTAAAAGAAATCTTGTCAGAGTGGCTAGACAGTCGCCGCGGCGTGGTCATTCGCCGTTTGCAGCATCGTCTGGACAAGATCGATAAACGCTTGCACATCTTGGCAGGTTTGCTCGTTGCCTACCTAAATATCGATGAAGTCATCGCCATCATCAGAAATGAAGACGATCCCAAACTTGAGCTGATGAGCCGATTTGGGCTGACGGACATTCAAGCCGATGCCATTCTTGACATTAAGTTACGCCAATTGGCAAAACTTGAAGAAATCGAATTAAATGCCGAACGAGATGCGCTAGAAGCTGAACGCGCCACCATCGCTGAACGCCTTACCAATCCTGACAGCCTAACCGCCCTGCTGATCGATGAGCTGACCGCCGACATGAAAGCTCATGGCGATGAACGCATGTCACCTGTGGTCGTGCGTGATGAAGCCGCCGCCATCAAAGCATCGGATTTGGTACCTAGTGAAGCGGTAACTGTCGTGCTATCAAAGGCGGGCTGGATCCGCATGGCAAAAGGTCATGACGTGGATGCTGCCGCACTCAATTACCGATCGGGCGATGAATATTTGGCACATGCTCAAGGCAAATCCAACGACAAGCTGATCCTACTGGACAACAGAGGTCGAAGCTATGCCTTAGACCCCATCAACCTACCATCTGCTCGCGGACAAGGCGAACCGATTACCAGCATGTTAAACCCGCCCGCAGGCGCAAAAATAGAGCAGGTCTTATTCGGCGATAAGGATGGTAAAGTACTGCTGGCAAGCTCTTCTGGTTATGGCTTCGTGGGTCAATATGCCAACTTTGAGACCAATCAAAAAGCGGGTAAAGCCATCATCAATCTCAACGATTCTGCGTTTTTGCCTGTTGATACGGTTGGCAGTGACGATACTTTAGTCGCTGCCTTGACAGATGCAGGGTATTTATTGGTGTTTGAATTGTCTGATCTGCCAAGCCTGAACAAAGGCAAAGGCAATAAAATCATCAGCCTAAAAGATAAAGACGGCGAAACACTGATTAGTCTAGTCAGCCTTACAGCGTCTGACAGCTTAGCCATCAGTGCGGGCAAACGCACACTCACTCTTAAACCTGCCGACATCGCCACCTACATGGGTAAGCGCGCCAGTCGTGGTACAAGGCTGCCGAAGGGTTATTGGAATGTGGTGGATATGCAAAGGGTTGAGGTGGAGAGCTAAGTCCGATTGCCAAGTCGTAGGTTGCCGCTTCGTAAAGCGAAAGCCAACAACTTCAATAAGTTTATATCATCAATGCTTAGGCTGCACTATTGCCAACCTAAGCCTGTAAGCTGATGGCTAGTCAAAATGAATGGGTCATCTTTCACAAATCCAAGCATGACAAAGATTGAGTTATATTTATCTATTGAGAGTTGTAAGGACTTTGGAAATTTTTAGTGCCTCACCTCTATGATCAACCTCTCCGTTGCCAATTCATTTATCAGCCCATCAAGATGATGTTTGTTTGCTTGATCTAAATTTGCATCCCATTCATCTAGAATAATCACATCAACATCGCTTGCGTAGTTTCTAATTTCCATTAACTGCGATGATAATTTTTGCCCTGTTGATTTTTTATTATTCTGATGAAAACATAAATCATGGCTGACAGGTAGATAAAAAGCCCTGTTTGATAACAATGTTTTTAAATATAATAAAAAGCTACTTTTACCCACTCCATTACGCCCTTTAATCGTCAGCCTACCTGTTTTCGGCAAGTCATCCAAATCAAAGTCGCTTAGTCGGATGTTGTTGATAAAAATCTCTTGAAAGTTAATCCTGCTTAATATATCAATACTTGGTATGCGCAAGGAATGTTGCAATCCGATAAATCTAGCTTTGATGCTAGAAAAATTGGTTTGATGAAAGACAAGTGCTTGCCCCATTTGCAATAACTGAATTTGTCTTGGCAATGTTGCCACCAATAATGCTAAAAATACATAATCATTTTGATGCTGAATAAAGAGGTGTACAATCAAGCCCAGTACAGGCAGCATAAACAAAACCATGCCAAAGCTTGAAATCAATTGATTCAATGATTGGCTGAGAATATGATATTTTTTTGAGCGGGCGAAATTGTTACCATAAATATGATTTAAAATGCCCATATTGTACTTGTTGAAAATGACGATATTGTCCCAAGTTTTATTTAAAATGGCAATGAAAGATACTCGGGACTTTTGCGATATTTTTGACGCTTTAGATATTTTGCGTTGATAAGAAAAAATAAAAAATTCTACCAACAAAAACCCAATGATGTAGGCTATTAGTAGAGTATAGTCAAGAAAAAAACCTAAAATTAAGATATTAATCACTAAATTTAAGATTAACGCCACACCATCAAAAGCAAAATCCAACATATCATCTATGACTGATTTACTTTCTTGAGCGATAAAAACCATGCTTTGTTCTTTTAGCTCTTTATTGTTTAGCAAAAAAGTTTTACCAGAAAAAACATGATTAAATTTTTCTACATAATTATTAAGCAGTTCAAATTTTGAATTTTCCAAGTAAATGGTTGCAAAATAAGCAGGAATATACACGACAACCAATGATATGACAAAACCGCTTAAGTTTATCAAAAAATTCTTATTTTGAGCGATGTCTATCGCAAGGTTTGCAATGAAGTATGTAGACAAACCAACGATTGCTTGTTGTATGATTAAAAAAGCAAATGAGGCATATAATGATGGAGTGATAATTTTCATGATAAAGAATAGTAAAGCCACTTACCAATGCTTCCGTTCATCGTATGTGGCTCATCAAAATATAAGCAGTTAATACATAGCCAATGATCGATTATAACGACTTATTCCTAAGTCAGTTCTTTTATTATTGCTTGCGATTGATCCAAAATCCAGCGACCTCTCTCCGTTACCAATTCCTTATAATTTGACATACCTGTAATGGACCGATAGGCATCTAACGCTTGTTTTATCATAGTGCTAGAATCTGGGTGTACCATAGGGGTTTTTGGCTCTCCTAGACAATTTTTTCGAAATTGCAAAACTTCTGCGGCAACCACAATGCTGTGAAGTACTTTATCTAATGGTCTTTTTGTGTGCAAAATAGCCGATTGAGCAAAATTTTCTGGTTGTAATAACTTATGGTAGTCATGGAAGTGTAAAAATCTAAGTTCATCTATAAATAATGCGTTATGCGTTAATTCATGAACAAGCAATTCCATTAGATCGGTAATTGCCCAAGAATCACGGTTATTTATCCAGACTACGCCAATCGCATTTGAAGTTGAACCACCGCCAGAATCATTTGCATACCTTAAGAAAATAGAATCAATAATTAACTGCAACATCAAATAAAGCTCAGAATTAACTTTTGACAGCTCATTCAATGCACTTTGTAGTTTTTGAACCCTTACTTCCCTATCATTGTCATTTAAGCCCTCGCCAATCACACATGATTGATTTTTGTCGTTTAAGAAAGAGTCGGTAGCAAACAGATTAGTTAATGACGATTCCCAATCTTTATCATCAACAATATTTACGCCCAACTTATCACTTCTTGTAACTTTGGGTTGATATTGACTCAAAAACTTATGGAAATTTATTTCCAATTCCTTAAAATCTTTTGGTAGATTGGAGTTATCCCTACTGGATAACAAGGCTAATGTCTTTGCCATCTCTTGAACACCAATCAAATAAAACACAATATCGCTCCTTGAAATATTTTCTTGAAAAATAGATAAAAAGCATACACCATGATAGTGTATGCTTTTTTGAATTACGACTGTGTTTTTGTGCGTTTGTTATCGTACGCAATCATTCTCATCGGAGCGGACAATGCACCGTTTTCATCATTTTTCATAATGGCACAATTTTTTTTGTGCATCACAAAAATCTTGATTTTGTAGACCAGAAAGAATTTGAGAAAGATTTAAAGTGTCCATAATTTACTCCTTAAATAGCTGAACAACTAAAATTATCATACAGCCAACCAATCATTTAAAATCGCTGTTGGCTGTATGCACGCACAACCTTGTTCTTACAAGGTAGTAATACAATAACATTTTTATAAAATAAGTCAAGAAAAAAATGATAAAAAATCCACTCGCAAGATCTTTGAGTGGATTTTTATTCAATGATTGGGTAAATTGCAATTCGTCCCAGTCCGCAGATTTTCGCTTCACTGACAAAACTTAGGTCTTTTAAGGCACAACTTATTGAATTTGCTAAGTTTTATACCAATCGAACCTAAATTTTACTACGATCAGGTAGGGGTGAAAAATGTTTCGCCCCTATGGGTAATATGCTAAAAGAACTTACAAAACGATACATGGGTTATTCGTTCATCCGTAGGGGCGAATTGCAATTCGACCCCACAAGCGTGTATCAAATTGATGGTTCAGTGGTCATAAGATACACCGAACCACCTCAATAAAAACCCAAGACATCGCTTGGGTTTTTGAGTCTTAGCCTTCTAAAGGCACGCCGATACGCAGTGCAACTTCTTCATAACCTTCAACCACATCGCCCAAGCCTTGGCGGAAACGGTCTTTGTCCAGTTTTTTCTTGGTTTCTTTGTCCCACAGACGGCAGCCATCTGGAGAGAATTCATCACCAAGAACGATGCGGCCGTGGAACAGACCAAATTCTAACTTAAAGTCAACTAACATCAAACCTGCATCATCAAAGATCTTAGATAGAACTTCGTTTACTTTATAGGTTAGCACTTTCATCTGCTCAAGCTCGTCAGCCGTGGCATAGCCTAGGGCGATGGCGGTTGATTCAGACAGCATCGGATCGCCAAGCTTGTCGTCTTTATAGAACAACTCATAAGTTGGCGGAAGTAGCGGCAGACCCTCAGCCAAGCCAAGGCGCTTCATCAGACCACCTGCAGCATAGTTACGCACCACACATTCAACAGGAATCATTTTTAGGCGTTTTACCAGCACTTCATCGTCAGACAGCTGACGCTCAAAATGCGTCTCAATGCCCGCTTCGCTCAACTTTTGCATGATGAACGCATTGAAGCGGTTATTTACTTTACCTTTACGATCGAGCTGCGCCATCTTCTCGCCATTGAAAGCTGATGCGTCATTGCGAAAATGCAATACCAAATAATCTTCATGCTCAGTCTCATAAACAGACTTGGCTTTACCAGTATAAAGTAGGGCTTGTTTTTCCATGATATTTCTCAAAAAGTTGCAATAAAAAAATTAATGGGCTGCAGTTGGCGGCTTTGGCAGCTCGTACTGCTTGCCAGAATCATTGGTCAAGTTAATTGGACTTGCGCCAAGATTTGGCGTTTGATACAACGGAGTAAATTCAGCGGTCGCTTGATTGGCAGGCAGCTTAATGGGATCGATTTTTTGGCTTTGTTGGTAGTCTAGGCTGCCATTATTACGCTTGCCAAGCCAGTTTTTGGTGGTGCTACAGCCCGTTAAGGCAATACTAAGCGCAACCAAGGCTACACCAATTTTTGTCATGTAATTCATATATTATCCTTGCAAATTGACCGAACGATTAAGCCAATTGAGCTTTTGTTAATGCTGCATCAACCACAGGCTGATTCTGCTCTGATAGCCATACCAATGGCAGACGAATGCCTTTGCCGATTTTACCCATTTTATATAGAGCATATTTGGCAGGTTGCGGGCTTGATTCACAAAATAGATCATTGTGAAGATGCTTAACCGTGTCATGGATTTTTCTTGCCTTATCAAAATCGCCCGCCAAAGCCAGCTCAAATACTTGGCTCATCGCCTTAGGCGCGATGTTAGAGGTCACAGAAATATTACCACGAGCACCAAGCTTGATGAATTCAAGTGCCGTTGGGTCATCGCCTGACAGCACAACCATGTGATTGCCAACTGCTTTTATCAATGCTGCGCCACGCTCTAGATCACCTGTCGCGTCCTTGATGGCGACGATGTTCGGCAGATTCATCAAGCGTTCAACCGTCTCTTGGCTAATATCGACAATGGTACGCCCTGGCACATTATATAGCATCTGCGGCATGTCAACCGCTTCACTGATCGCCTTGTAGTGCTGATAGATACCCTCTTGAGTTGGCTTATTATAATAAGGCGCAACCAAAAGCGCACAGTCCGCGCCTGCTTCTTTGGCAGCTTGGGTAAGCTCAATCGCCTCCAAGGTGTTGTTCGCCCCCGTCCCTGCGATCACAGGCACACGTCCTGCCACATACTTCACAAAAAAACGAATCACATCAATGTGCTCATCCATTGACAAAGTCGCCGATTCGCCAGACGTTCCTACCGCCACAAGTGCGTGCGTACCTTCGGCAATCTGCCAATCAATCAACTTACCCAATGCGTCATAATCCACTGCGCCATCGTCCTTCATGGGCGTGACCAACGCGGTGATTGAGCCTTTTAGCTTAGATTTAATGTCTTGATAATCTGTCATAATAAAGCCGCTGATATGTATTAAATTAGCTTAGTTTATCATAATTAATTTGGGTTTTGATGGATTTTATGAAATTTATTTTGGTCATTCAATGCGCATTCCGATGATGGCGGGCGTACCTTGGCGGATCAGCTGCACAGGAACGACGCCCTCGCGGGGCAGGCTTTTTACAGCGACCGCCATCTCATCGGCGCTTCTGGTTGGGTAGCTATTAAGCCCAAGGATTACATCGCCCACTTGAATGCCTGTACGTGCCGCAAGCCCCATAGGACTAACCGAAGTGATCATCACGCCACCATTTACCCCAAAGCTGGCAAGCGCTTGCGCCTCGGCAGAAGACAGCTCTTTAAGGCGCAAGCCTAGGCGAAGTCCATTATTGCTCTGATGCTGACCACCTGCTGACACATCACTAGGTGCTTCAGCGAAGGTGCCTTGAGCGACGTATTTTTGATTGCCTCGTTGGTAGGTTAGATTAAAACTGTCGTTGGGCTTGGCACGGTTAAGCAGATTTAACATCTCGGCAGCGCGCGTGATGGCATGGCCGTTGAAATTTAGCACCAGATCGCCAGGTCGAAGTCCGGCTCGATCAGCAGGTGAATCAACTGCCACGCGGGTCAATAGCGCGCCTTGTGGGCGTGACAGCCCATATACCTCAGCCAGATTTCTATCGACATCCTGTACCACAAGCCCCATCGCAGCTCGGCGCACTCTGCCTGTCGTCTTGATCTGCTCATAGATGTGCAAGGCGGTATCAATCGGGATTGAGAACGACAGCCCCATGTATCCGCCCGTGTCGCTAAAGATGTGCGAGTTCACGCCGACGACCTCGCCTCGCTTATTAAATAGCGGTCCACCTGAATTACCTTGATTCAAAGCCACGTCTGATTGAATGAACGGTACAGTCGCCTCGGGGGTCATGCTTCGTGATTTGGCAGATACGATGCCTGCCGATGCCGAATAATCAAAGCCAAAAGGCGAACCGATGGCAAGCACAGGCTCGCCCACACGCAGCTCATTTCTAGACATGGTCAGCGCCGGGAAGTTTATCCCCTCTACCTTTAGAACAGCGATGTCAGACGCTTCGTCAGAACCGACGAGTATGGCATCCATTTCGGTGCGATCGTTTAGAGTTACTGTGATGCGGTCTGAATCTTTGACGACGTGATGGTTGGTTAAGACATAACCATCCTTAGTGATAAAAAACCCCGTGCCAAATCCATGCTCAATGGTTGGCGCATTGCCCGCATGCTCACCCAAATATTCACGCAGCAGCTGTGAAGTTTGGGCGTTACGGCTTAGCATCTCCTCACTGATGGGCTTGGTGGTTGAGATGCGCACAACCCCACTGGACACACGCTCCACCAAATCAGCAAAATCCACCTGAACCATCGCATGCGCCGATGTGGCAGGACTGGGAAAAATGACTGATGCAGACAAGGCGGCCGCCAAAATAGCGGGTCTAAATAGATACTTGCTTAACGAAGTGTGGTTTAACATGATTAGGAATTTTAAAATAAGTAGTGGGTTAGTATCTTAAAAATCATCCGAGCCGTCAAGTAAGACTTCTTAGTAAAAACTTACCAAAGTCTTAACAAGCTTAGACGTTTCTCACACGCCTACCGCACCAATGATGCGTGCCAACACCTCATCAGTCTCCCCAATGGCATCGATACGGCGAATGCGCGTGGGTGCGTGATTGAATTGATGTAAAAGCCCTTGATACACTCGATCAAAAAAACTCGTGTCCAGCGATTCAAATCGGTCAGCCTGACTGCGCTTGGCGGCACGAGCCATGCCTGTCGCCACATCCAAATCCAGCCACAGCGTCACATCAGGTAGCCTAGGGACAAAATTGGCAATCAACAGTTCAATCTTATGAAGTGCCGCCGCATCACCATCAAACCGTCCAAACCCTTGATAGGCGACCGTACTGTCGATGAATCTGTCGCACACCACCCATTTGCCCGCCGCTAAAGCAGGCAAGATGGTCTTATGCAGATGATCAGCGCGTGCAGCGAACATGAGTAACAGCTCAGTATCATCGTGTAATGTGTTGTTTTTATTTAATAAAATCTCACGAACAACTTCCGCTACATCAGCACCACCTGGCTCGCGCGTACGCACATGCTCGATGCCCTGAGACGTCAAGTATCGACAAAACCCATCAATGGCGGTCGTCTTGCCCACACCTTCTGTGCCTTCAAAGCTGATGAACTTAGGCGTCTGAGATTGAGCTTTGGCTGATGTATTCATGAGGTGCTGCCTTATTGATTCTTGGAATTCATGACCGCGCGATACTCTGCCACTGCCTTGTTATGCTCATCCAAAGTGCGGCTAAACTTATGCCCGCCGTTGCCTGTCGCCACAAAGAAAATAACGTCTGTATCTTCAGGATGCATGGCGGCCTCGATGGCGGCCTTTGATGGCAATGCGATCGGCGTAGGCGGCAGACCGTCAATCTGATAGGTGTTGTAGTCAGTCTTCTCATTGATGTTAGAGCGATAAATCTTGCCATCATAACGATCAAACAGCCCATAAATGATGGTCGGATCCGTCTGTAGGCGCATGTTCTTACGTATGCGGTTGATGAACACCGCTGCGACCTTGTGACGCTCTTCTGCCAGTCCGGTTTCTTTTTCAATGATACTTGCCATGATGAGCGCCTCGTAGCTGTTCTTATAAGGCAAGTCTGGCACGCGGCTCTCCCATGCATTCGCCAAAGTGGTCTGCTGATCATCATAGAGTCTTTTTAGAATTTGGCGATCGGTCGTTCCATGATCGAAAATATAAGTATTCGGTGCAAACTGCCCTTCTAAATTCCCATTCACGGTGGTAATGCCAAGCGCCTTTGATACAGCTTCATTGTCGCGGGCAACATCCGCCCATGAATAACCATCAGCGCGTGGAGTCAGGATTTCAAGGGTTACACCATCGGTATTTTTTAGGGTGTTGTATAAGTCCTTGACTGTCTTACCCTCGATGATCTGCACCTTAATCATGCGGACTTCGGCGCCTTGCGATAAGATATCAATGACCTGTTTTAGGCTAGCATTGGCAGGTATCTGATAGACGCCTTCTTGAAGTGGCGTGCGTGCGTGGACTTTTAGGTATAGCTTAGTTGCCGCACTTGATACCAATGGGGATGTTTGCCATTTATCTTTGACCAACAGGCTGTGATAGGTATCACCTTTCTTGACTTCCAGCGTCTGCGCCTGTCGATCCGTCTTGGCAAAGATGGTGCTGTACACGATGACGCACCATAACAAGATAGCCGCCAATATTCCAAGCCAAATTAGCTTTGAAACGGCGCTTTTCTTTGGGGTGTTATTACGCCTTTGGTTGGGTCTGGCGGTGGTTTTTTGGGTGGTTTTTTTTGGATTTGGCATGGCTTGTGGCTGTGTCAACAAAAATAAAAATTACTGTATTGTATCATGTTTTTGAAATGGCGCATCAGGCATTTTGGTTAAGGCAATTTACATGATAAGTCGGCCTAATGACTGTTTGATGGCAAGATATGGATGTGCTGACTTAGTTGTAGAATGTCGCCATCAATAATTAGTGCATCGATCGGCATGATGCCACGCACCGCATTACAAAAGAACATACCGCTGATGCGCTTTAGATCATCGTCTGTCAGCCCACGAACTTTAATGCTAAACTTTAACATCAAGGTTCGGCGCATCACGCCATCCACACCCGCATCCGTGATGGGCGGCGTATACCACACGCCATCGATGCAGTAGCAGACATTGCCCGTCGTGCCACCGACCCAGTCGCCTGATGCGCTCTTGATCAGCCCTTCTACGATGCCAGAATTAGATTCTTGATGATCCAATAAAGCTCTATGAATAAAAACTTGTTCATGGCTACTAATGAGCTTAAGTCCAATAAATCTGGACGTGCGCAATGACACCTTCTCATCAAGGCAAACAGCCCTACCTACTTTCTGACAAGGTACACCCGATACGAATTCCACACCATCATAAATGCGTGATGCTGTTGACTTGATAAAAACTTGCGCACACTGATTGAGATAGCCATAGCCACGCACTTCTTGGGGTGCGCGAGTGACGATGATTTTTAGTATGCCTTCTTGGATGTCTTTCGCTAGGCGATATAAATCCGCCATCACACCATCTACGTCGAATGATAATTCTAGCCGCTCTGCTGATCTGACCAGTCGCTCTCGATGACCCTCAGCGAATAGCACACGCCCATCATGAGCGCCAATGGTGCTAAAGAATCCATCCCCATAAGCCAAGCCGCGCTCATCCATGATGCCATCGCACTTGGTAAACTCCTGCCGATCAGACTCTCTAAGAAGATAATAAGTTGTCGTCATGGTGTGTGCCGAGTTATTTTTGAAGGATGATACGACATTGATAATTCATGCAGTCAGCCGTGACCACGCCTGCAACCTTTTCACCTTTGTCGGTGGTTGCATGTGGCTTATTGGAGTTTTGCAGGATGGTTCTGACCAGATTTTCGCCTTTTTTGCCATCATAAGCGCCCATTAGCGAATGAATGCGCTTGGCATAATCTAAGCTTGCACGTTTTTGGTCGTCGTTATCCTTAGGTGCGGCATAATACCAAGCAACCTCAAGCACCTCATCTGACTCCACGACATAGAGCGGTGGTTCATGGCGTGCGCTGAATCGATATTTGGTGGCGTGATTGCCATAATAATCCAAACCGCTCTCTTGGGTGGCGGTCGTGCCGATTTTTGCCTTTAACTGCTCTATGCCCATGCCTTGCTTGGGTGTGCTTGCCCAATTTTCCACATCATAGACCACCGGCTCATAGACGCGTGTCTCGCCATCATCTTGGACGACTTTTTCTTGGGGTGCAACAGGGCGAGAAGTCATAAAAAGCACAATCGCCAGCGCGATAAGCACCCCAATGAGCAAGAAAGGCAGCTTAGATTTGGAGGGTTTGGTGGTCATATCAATCATCCAAGTAAAGTTCGTTGTATTTTACCTAAGTTTTAAAAAACTTGCTATTTTTTCTATAATGCAGTAAAAAATACCCCAACATTAGCTCTTATTATTTTGGATCATTCATGCAGCATTTTATCGTCATTGGCAACCCCATCACCCACTCAAAAAGCCCCGAACTTCATCACGCATTCGCTGACAGTGCCGGGCTTGATATCAGCTATCGTCGTCAGCTTTGCCCTGATAATAAAGACAGCTTTAATGCGGTGGTTGAAGCATTCTTTAATGGCGGCGGCGTGGGCGCGAACGTGACCTTACCATTCAAAGAGATCGCCTTTGAGCTGTGTAGTCAGATGGGCAGCCTAAGCGAATACGCCACGACCGCTAAAGCAGTCAATACCCTAGCCCTACGAGACGGCAAGCTCTTCGGAGATAACACCGACGGGCGCGGATTGGTGTCGGATCTATTGGATAAAGGTGTCACTCTACAAGGTGCGCACATCGCCATCATCGGCGCAGGCGGTGCGACACGCGGGGCGATTCTGCCGCTCATCGAACAAGGCGCGCGCCTGACCATCTTTAACCGGACATTAGCGCGCGCCGAAGCCTTAAAGGCAGACTTTGAAGCATTTGGCAGCATTGACATTAATGAATTGTACACCCTAAAGTCAGATGATTTTTATGCTGATGTCATCATCAATGCCACGAGTGCCACCACCACAGGGCAGATGCTGGAGCTGTCCTGTGGTGTACGCGCAGGCTTCGCCTACGACATGATGTATGGTAAGCCATCAGAGTTCTTGGCACACTTTGAGCATCAAGGCGTGCGCTGCTGTGATGGCTATGGCATGCTCATTCAACAGGCCAAACTTGCCTTTGAACTGTGGACAGGTAAGCGCGTCGATCTGGATAAAGTGGATTGGGATAAGCACATTAATAATAAAATAAATTCATAATAAATATAGTTTATTATGAAAATAAGTTATTATTGGCAGAAATTTTAAGTCATTTTAATAAATCTATTGTATAGTGAATGGGCATGGCAACATCATGCCCAGTTTTTTTAGCCAACCAAGGATTGATTATGCTGACTTATAAAGCTCCCTTACGCGACATCAAATTTTTGATGAATGAAGTGCTTGACTATCAAGGCCACTACCAAACTCTAGACAATGGCAAGAATGCTGATGCTGAGACGGTAGATATGATTCTACAAGGCTTTGCTGACTTTGCTGAAACCATGCTCGCGCCTGTCTATCAAGCAGCCGACCAAGAAGGCTGTCATTTCAAAGATGGCGAGGTGACCACGCCAAAAGGCTTTAAAGAAGCCTATCAAGCTTTCATGGAAGGCGGCTGGCAAGGCATCTCTTATCCAGAAGAATTCGGTGGCATGAACCTGCCGATGTCACTTAATCTCATCAAATCTGAGATGATGGGCACCGCCAACTGGCCATGGTCAATGTACCCAGGCCTGTCTATCGGCGCGGTAAACACCATCTTACAATATGGTGACGAGGACCAAAAAAACACTTATCTACCCAAGCTAATCAGCGGTGAATGGTCAGGTACGATGTGTCTTACCGAATCTCAGGCAGGTACCGACCTAAACCAAATGAAAACTCGCGCCACACCCAATGACGACGGCAGTTATGCCATTACGGGCACTAAGATTTTCATCAGCGCTGGTGAACACGACCTAACCGACAACATCGTACATATTGTCTTAGCTCGCCTGCCGGATGCGCCTGCTGGCACCAAAGGCATCTCGCTGTTCATCGTGCCAAAATTCCTTGTAAACGCTGATGGCGAGATGGGTGAGCGCAATGCGGTGACTTGTGGCTCGATTGAGCATAAGATGGGCATCTCATCTAGCGCAACCTGCGTCCTAAACTTCGACAGCGCGACAGGTTATCTTATTGGTGAGCCCAACAAAGGCCTAAAAGCCATGTTCACCTATATGAACACCGCGCGTATCGGCACAGGCATCCAAGGTCTGTCGCACATGGAACTGGCTTTCCAGAACTCATTGCCATACGCCAAAGAACGTCGCTCGATGCGCGCCCTGTCAGGCACCAAAGAACCTGATCAAGCTGGCGATGCCATCATTCATCACGCTGATGTGCGTCGTATGCTTCTGATCCAAAAAGCCTTCTGTGAAGGTGGTCGCTCGATGACTTATCACTCAGCACGCTACGCCGACCATCTGGCGAATGCGGTGGCTCGTGGCGATGAAGACGCCATCAAAAAATGGGATGACAAGCTAGGATTCTATACACCCATCCTAAAAGGCTTCTTAACCGAGCTTGGTATTGAGTGCGCCAAACACGGACAACAAATCTACGGTGGGCATGGCTACATCAAAGAAACTGGCATGGAGCTCATCGCTCGTGATGCCCGCATCGCCACCTTATACGAAGGAACCACAGGCGTACAGGCACTTGACCTACTGGGTCGTAAAGTCCTACTAAACGGTGCTGGTAAGATCGTGCGTGACTATACCGCGGGCATCATGAAGTGGTGTAGCGAATACGCCCTTGATAAAGAAATGCGCCAATACGTCTGGGCGCTGACCAAGCTGTGCGCTGAATGGAACATGCTGACCGCACGCCTACTCATCGCCGCACGCAAAGACCGCGAAATCGTCTCTGCGGCTTCTGATGACTACCTAATGTACTCAGGCTATGTGATGATGGCATATCACTGGGCGCGCATGGCAGCAGTTGCCTTCGACAAGATGAAAAACGGCGGCGAACAGCCTTATGAATTTTATCTGGCGAAGACTCAGACCGCTGAATTCTACTTCGAGAAAATCCTACCAAGAAGCGACGCGCATGCCAACGCCATGACCACACCTAGCGAAGTCATGACCAAGATGGATATTGAACATTTTGCATTTTTGGATTGATGATGGTCTAACACACCCCAAAAAAGGACGGAAAATTTGCCGTCCTTTTTTATTGTCAAAGATTGCCAAAGTAGGCAAAATCCCCTATCATTTCTACACAGACTTTCTTGGAGAATCTCATGAAAACACCCGCTCTATCCGCCCTACTATTAGCACTAAGCCTAAGTGTGGCAACGCCTGCGATGGCGAATGACTTTGACATTGCCATGTCTTATATGGATAATCAAAATTACAGCCAAGCCTTCCCCATCTTTAAACGCTTAGCCGAACAGGGGAATGCAAGTGCTCAAAATAATTTGGGCTTGATGTATGATAATGGATACGGCGTGAAGCAAGACTACGTACAGGCGGTGTATTGGTATAAAAAAGCAGCTGAGCAGGGGAATGCAAAGGCTCAAAATAATTTGGGTGTGATGTATTATAATGGATACGGCGTGAAGCAAGACTACGCACAGGCGGTATCTTGGTTTAAAAAGGCGGCTGAACAGGGGAATGCATGGGCTCAATATCATTTGGGCTTGATGTATTATAATGGACGAGGCGTGAAACAAGACTACGTACAGGCGGTATCTTGGTATAAAAAGGCGGCTGAACAGGGGAATGCAAAGGCTCAAAATAATTTGGGTGTGATGTATTATAATGGATACGGCGTGAAGCAAGACTACGCACAGGCGGTATCTTGGTTTAAAAAGGCGGCTGAGCAGGGGTATGCATGGGCTCAATATCATTTGGGCTTGATGTATTATAATGGATACGGCGTGAAGCAAGACTACGTACAGGCGGTGTATTGGTATAAAAAAGCAGCTGAACAGGGGGATGCAGGGGCTCAAAATAATTTAGGCAATATGTATAGCGATGGATACGGCGTACGCCAAAACTACACCGAAGCCATCGCATGGTATCAAAAAGCCTACGCCCAAGGCAATGCACAAGCCGCCCGTAATATCGGGCTACGCTATTATAACGGCGAGGGCGTACGCCAAAACTACGCCACCGCCAAAGAATGGTTTGGCAGAGCCTGTGATTTGGGATATCAAAAGGGCTGTGATGAATACAAAATACTCAACCAACGAGGCTACTGACCATCCGCCATACCCAAAAAAAGCGTGTCATGCACGCTTTTTTCTTAGATAGACCATTTACCGTCTAAAGGCGAATCTCCCCATGCCCGAACACCACCCATTTTTGGGAAGTCAGTCCATGCAGACCTACAGGACCTCGGGCGTGAATCTTATCGGTTGAGATGCCAATCTCAGCACCCAACCCATATTCAAACCCATCAGCAAAACGGCTCGATGCATTGACCATCACACTTGATGAATCCACCTCGCGGATGAACTTTTGCATGTTGGCATAGTCATTGGTGATGATAACATCGGTGTGGTGGCTGCCGTAGTGGTTGATGTGCGTGATGGCATCATCCAGCTCATCTACGATTTTAACGGCAAGCTTAGGCGCAAGATATTCTTGATACCAGTCATCTTCGGTGGCAGCTTGGATATTTAGGTGCGTGTCTTTTAGAGCTTTCATCGTCTCAGCACACACGAAGAACTGCATATTATTATCAACGTCATGCATTGCAGTTAGAATCTTGATCAGTGCATCAGTGCGACTCTTATGAACAAGCAGCGTCTCCATGACGTTACACGGGGCATAGCGTGAAGTCTTGGCATTGACACAGACTTTGACCGCCATCTCAATGTCACACGACTCATCCACATAGGTGTGGCAGTTACCATCTAGATGCTTGATGACAGGCACGCGCGCGCCATTCGCGATGCGCTCGATCAGACCCTTACCGCCTCTAGGGATCACCACATCCACAAACTGCGTCATCGTAATCAGGCTATCCACCGCCGCGCGATCCGTGGTCTCTAGTACTTGAACCGCTTCGCCTGGCAGTCCTGCTGCATCCAATCCTGCACGCACACAGGCTGCGATTGCCTGATTTGAATGATATGCCTCAGAGCCGCCACGCAGGATGATGGCATTGCCTGATTTGATGGCAAGACTTGCCGCCTCAACCGTGACATTCGGACGGCTCTCATAGATCATGCCAATCACCCCAAGCGGCACACGCATCTTGCCCAGCTGAATGCCCGATGGACGATACACCATGTCATCAATCTCACCAATCGGATCGGGCAGGTCAATCACATCATCCAAGGACGCCAGCATCGCATCAAATCGTGACTCATTAATCACCAAACGATCCAGCAACGCCTCATCCAGCCCATTGTGTTTGCCGTTCGTGACATCTTTGGCATTCTCGCTTAAGATGCTGTTTTTATTGGCGATCATCGCTTCTTTGATGGCATTAAGTGCTGCATTCTTGGTGCGTGTATTCGCCGCTGCCAACGCACGCGACGTCGCTTGAGCCTTTTTGCCGACGCTCATCATGTATTCTTGGATATTCATCCTCACTCCTAACTGCTTAAAAGTTGCCCTATCATAACAACCAAACCTCAATTATTCCATTCAAAAATGACAATAATAACCACGCTTGATTAAAATTTACCAATTTATACAAAAAAATTCACCCAAAACGTGAAAAACATTTGCCTTTTAGTGCGCTTTTGGCGAAAATATCTAATTCATCTTTTATATTTCAAGAACTTATACTTTTGTTCTTTATTTTGACTGCTTCATTACCCTTATTTTAAAAAGAATCATCATGACCGACACTCCCCCCATCGCTCTAGATTTACAAGACATTCATAAGAATTACGGCTCTTTGCAAGTCCTAAAAGGCGTCTCTTTAACCGCGCACGACGGTGATGTCATCAGCATCCTAGGCTCATCAGGCTCGGGCAAATCCACCCTACTTCGCTGCATCAACCTACTAGAAAATCCAAGCAGCGGCAAGATCATCATCGGCAATGAAGAGCTGATCTTGACTGACAAAAAAGGCGAACTGGTCGCCAAAAACCCAAAACAACTCGAACAATTACGCTCAAAAATCGGCTTTGTTTTCCAAAGCTTCAACCTTTGGCCGCACAAAACCATCCTCCAAAACATCATCGAAGGCCCAACCCAAGTCCTAAAGCAATCCAAGGCAGAAGCCATCGCAGAAGCCGAACGCCTACTGGATAAGGTCGGCTTATTAGATAAAAAAAACGCCTATCCAGACAACCTATCAGGCGGTCAGCGCCAGCGTGTTGCCATCGCACGCGCCTTGGCGATGAAGCCGCAGGTGCTGCTATTCGACGAACCGACATCGGCGCTTGACCCTGAGCTTGTGAACGAAGTGCTGTCAGTGATGCGCGAGCTGGCTGCCGAAGGACGCACCATGCTGATCGTTACGCACGAGATGCGATTTGCGCGTGAAGTATCAGATAAGATCGTCTTTTTGCACCAAGGTCGCATCGAAGAGATTGGCACTCCCGATGAAGTATTTGACAACCCAAAATCTGAACGCGTGCGTGAATTCATGGCATCGCACCGCTGATTTATTGTTTTAAGGAACGTTTATGAACATCACCAAAATCGGTAGCATCGCTGCCATCGCCCTAGCTTTGACAGCATGCAATCAAAACAAGCCTGCAGACAATACAGATGCTACCAAAGCTGACGCACCTACTGCTCGCGACCTAAAAATCGCCACGGAAGCTGCCTATCCTCCATTCAACGATACTGCGCCAGATGGCAAAATCATCGGTTTTGACGTAGATGTGATTAACGCGGTCTGCGCCGAAATCAATGCCAAATGTGAAATCGTCGCTCAAGATTGGGAAGGTCTAATCCCAGGCCTAAACGCCAATAAATACGATGCCATCATCGCAGGCATGTCGATCACGCCTGAGCGTCTAGAGCAAGTTGACTTCTCTGAGCCATATTTCTCAAACACCATCGTATGGCTATCAAAAACCAGTGGCAGCTTTGATCCAAATAACATCAAAAACACCATCCTAGGTGGTCAGCGTTCAACCACTGGCGCCGCCTACATCGCCGAAAAATATGATGGCAAAGACGGCAACACCGTGCAGCTGTACGACACCTACATGAACGCCTATCTTGACCTAAAGGCTGGTCGTAACGCGGCAGTCATGGCAGAGAAAGTCTCTGCGGCAGAATGGCTAAAACAAGGTCAAGAAGGCTTTGGTCTGGTTGGTGAAGAGATCGACAACAACGACAACCTAGGCATCGCTGTTCGTAAAGGCGACGCCCTAAAAGAAGACATCAACGCCGCACTTGCCAAGCTAAAAGAATCTGGCAAATTGGCTGAGCTTGAAGCAGCGAATTTCAAATAATCGCAACAACCACCCAAAGGAGAGAACAATGAAACTAAAATTATTGAGCGCACTTGCGCTAACTGCTCTGGTAAGTGCTTGTGGTGGCGATAAAGCACCTGCAGAATCTGCTTTGCCTAGCGACAGCACCAAGCAAATCCGCATCGCTACCGAATCTAGCTTCAAGCCATTTAGCTACCTAGATAACAGCGGTAACTTGGTGGGCTTTGAGATTGATCTTGCCAATGCACTGTGCGAAGAAATGAAAGCCCAATGCGACATCCAAAGCCAAGACTGGGAAGGTCTGATCCCAGGTCTAAACGCCAAGAAATTTGACGCTGTGATGGCTGGCATGTCTGCCACCGAAGAGCGTGCCAAAGTGGTTGATTTTAGTGATGCGTACTTTAACAATACCTTGGTACTGCTTGGCAAAAAAGGCGTTGATCTGAACGTAAACGCCCTTGATGGCAAGAACATCGCCGCTCAGCAAGCCACCGTATCAGCTGATTATGTCGCTGCCAATCATCCCAACGCTGTCGTAAAAACCTACGACAAACAAGACAACGCTTACCTTGATCTAAGCGCAGGCCGCGTTGATGGCATGATGTCTGACATCGTTCCTGGTCTAGATTGGCTAAAAACCGAGCAAGGTACTGAATTTGAAGTCAAAGGCGAGCCGATTGACATCAATGATACCGTTGCCATCGCCTTCCGTAAGGATGACGCATTAAAAGACGAATTCAACGCTGCACTTGCCAAGCTAAAAGAATCTGGCAAATATGATGAGCTTGTCGGCAAATACTTTGATCAAGACATCGTAAAATAATACTTAGGGCGTGTCATAAGATACGCCCTATTTGTCCATACCAATTTATAAGGACATGAACATGAAGCTAAAATTATTAAGCACACTTGCGCTAACTGCTCTGGTAAGTGCTTGTGGCGGCGATAAAGAAGCCGCGCCAACCAACTCTAATCAAATTCGCATCGCCACCGAAGGTGCGTATGCCCCATTTAACTACACCAACACCGACGGTTCACTTGGTGGTTTTGACGTAGACATCGCAAACGCACTGTGCGCCAAAATGGCAGCCGAATGCACCATCGAAGCCCAAGACTGGGATGGCATCATTCCTGCGCTAAAAGCCGGCAAATTCGACGCCATCGTCTCATCGATGTCAGTTACGCCTGAGCGCATCGAACAAGTTGATTTTACCGAACCGTACTTTGCCAACACCCTAGTATTCTTGGCAAAAAAAGACAGCGCATTTAACCCTGCCAACGCCAGCGAGATCGAAGCTGCTAAGATCACCGCTCAAGGCTCAACCATCTCAAGTCAATGGCTATCACAAGCCCACCCAAGCATCACACCACAGCTGCACGGCAGTCTAGACGGTGCCTTCATGGATCTGGGCAATGGTCGCGTGGATGTCATGATCTCTGATAAGCTGCCCGCCCTAACATGGCTAAAAAGCGATCTGGGTAAGAACTTTGAAATCAAAGGCGACGACATCGACATCAACGACAAGTTTGCCATTGCAGTTAATAAAGGCGATGCTGAGCTTGCTGGCAAGTTCAACAAAGCACTGGCTGACATCAAGGCTGACGGCACTTACGATGAGATCGTCGTGAAGCACTTCGGACAAGAGATGCTGACAAAATAACCCAAGCAAGTCAGGTTGAGCCCTGCTTTTGGATGGATTTAAAAATAAGCATTTCATGATAAGTGAAATTTTGTTAAAATAGACGGTTTGGGCTTGGCAAATCTCTTTGTCATCGTCCAAGCCGTTTTTATGGATTTTTGTTCGTCTTTTCTTGATAAGGCATTTATAAGGCAGTAACGTGTTTGACCTACAAGGCTACGGCCCAATTTTAATGAAAGGCACATGGCTCACCATTCAGTTAGGCTTCGTTAGTCTGATTTTTGGTCTCATTCTTGGCTTACTGGGTGCAGCCGCCAAGCTATCAGGTATATGGCTACTCCAACGCATCGCAGACATTTATACCACTGTCGTGCGCGGCGTACCTGAGCTGCTCATGGTATTTTTCATTTTCTTTGGCGGTGATGCCATCATACAGCTTGTCGCTGCTCAGATTGGCTACACAGGTCGGGTGGACATGAGCCGCTTTTGGGCGGGTGTGGCTGCCTTATCCATCATGTTCGGCGCGTATGCCACCGAAGTGTTCCGCATGGCGGTTCAAGACATCCCAAAAGGTCAATGGGAAGCTGCCCAGAGTCTTGGCATGACGCCTGCGCAGACTGTCAGACGCATCATTCTGCCACAGATGTGGCTTGTGGCTCTGCCTGGTATCGGCAATCTAACCTTGGTGCTACTAAAAGACACCGCACTGGTATCACTTATCGGACTTCAAGATCTCATGTATTACTCAGGTCGCGCCGCCCAAACCACCCAAATGCCTTTTACATTCTACATCACAGCCGCGCTCATCTATCTGGCACTGACCACCATTGTCACGCTGTTTATGACACATTTTGAATGGCGCGCCAACCCTGCCGCTCGCTATGCCAAATCACTGTTAAAACAAGGAGATAAGGCATGAATCTACAATGGCAAGCCGTCATCGAGCATCTCCCCACCATGCTAAAAGCATCGGTGACCACCATCGAACTTGTGGTGCTGTCTTGTGTACTGGGCTTAATCCTTGGGGTTGTGTTGGGGCTTCTGCGCTCATCTAAGCACCTTTGGGTCAAAGCCCTACCTTTTTTGTATATCTTTTTCTTTCGTGGTACGCCACTATTGATTCAGATTTTCTTGATTTATCAAGGACTTGGGCAGTTTGATTTTATCAAAGACAGCTTTCTTTGGGAGCCGGTATTTAAGCAGGCATACTGGTGTGCCATCATCGCATTTACACTAAATACTGCCGCCTATATCGCAGAGATCGTGCGTGGCGCCATCGCTGCCATTCCTAAAGGCGAGCTTGAAGCTGCCGATGCCATCGGGATGTCAAAGTTCCAAAAAATCCGCCGAGTCATGCTACCGCGCGCTTTTGGCATCATGATTCCTGCTTATAGCAACGAGGTGATATTTATCCTAAAAGGTAGCGCTCTGGCAGCGTCGATCACGATCACGGAGCTGACCTTGACCGCCAAGAACCTTGCAGCTAAGAACTACCTGCACATCGAGATGTACGCTGCCGCTGGTGTGATTTATTTGATTTTGGCGTGGATCGTCATGTTTGGCTTTAAGCTATTCGAAAGCCATATCAATAAGCACAAACACTACGTGCCGCCAACCACTGCCTAATTAATAAAAAACACCAGCCAAGTGACTGGTGTTTTTTTGTTTATTCTAATGCTTATTCTAAGCTTTTTTTGATTTGATCATCGCTGAGTTGGTGATGCTCGTCATTCCAAACCAATACTCGACCGCAGGTGGTCTTGATGTGCTTTAGATTAAATTCGCCTCGATTCACCCTAACGTAGAACATAACACGCTCACTTTTGTAATATTTGACTTCTGATCATTTAAATAGATTGGCTTTATGATAGGCAGGGTATTTTTTTTCATCCTTTGAGGTTGATGGTTTGTCGGTTAATAGCGATTTACCATAATGCCAACAGATCAGCCAAGCACCCACATAAACCAATAGCTCACTATTTTCTTCTAGGATAATGCCCATATCGCCAAGACCGAAGCTGCCACGCTCGCCCACATATTAAAACCCAATCAATAGCAACCAAGCCAATATCGGCAGCACTGGCAAGGCTTGATAGCGCAGCCATCGCCATGCTCGGCCACGGATTAAGCACGTCAGCGCAAATATCGCCATAGCCCCCACCAAAGTTCGGCCGTACAAGCGATTATGAACACCAAACCATATCGCATCAGCATCATACAGCACACCGCGCATCGTGTTGGTCTCACGAACAACGAACACCAAAAATGCCATCGCCAAGCCATACCCAGCGAGCCGTCTGCGCTTGCATTCGTGTGTAGCCGTACAGACAGCCAAACGCTGCTAAGCCTAATAGTGCACATTGCAGATTCCCCATCAGCCCATGTTTGACATACCAAGCCATTGGTAAATACGGCGTCAAAAATGGCATGATCAATACCACCAGCACAAAGATCCAAAGCGCAGGATAACGAGACACACTCATGGGTTTAACGTTCTTTTGATCGCCTCAGTACGCGTGGCATGATAGGCCTTAGTCTGCGGTGATGTTGGGTTTACCTTTTCAAAGGCATGATACACACCATTGATGACTTGTAGATCGGTTGCCACACCTGCTTTTATTAAGCGGTTGGCATAATCAATGTCTTCATTCACGAACAGATCTAAACCACCGACCATGATATAAGTTCTTGGCAGACCTTTTAGCTCCTTTGCCATGCTCGCAGAATAATAGGGTAAATCACCATCACTAATGTCCCAACCACCCTTTAACAGCCCCCAGTCCAAGCGGTTGTATTCAGGTTTCCACACAAATTTGCACGCATAATCATTAGCATAAGGCGACTCTGCTGTACCTGTACTATGATCAAGTATCGGACAAATAAGCACCTGACCGGCAGGCTGATACTCGCCTAGATCGCGCACTTTTGGGGCGAGTCGTGCCGCTAGACCACCGCCAGCACTCTCGCCCATGATGATTTTATCCTCATCAAAGCCCAAACTCTCTACGTTATCAAACACATAAGACAAGGCATGATAAGCGTCATTAGTATCCGCCGGGGGGGGGCGCATCGCCCGCCTGACGATACTCCACATTAACAACCACCGCACCCACCTGCTCGGCAGGCTCGAACAGCTCAGCGTTCTGCTGTACGGCACTACCCACCAAATAACCACCGCCATGAATAAAATAAATCACCGGCGACTTGTCAGCCCGAACCTTAGGTTCAAAGACATACATGTCCACAGCAGTTTGGTCACCTGCCTTCGGGGCGGTCAATTTACTTGTCGCTTGGGGCGCTGTGGCTAGGTTCTGCTTTAGCAAGTCAGCGTTGATTATTTGTAATATGGCACGCGTCTGATCAGGGTTAGCCAGATCCGCCTAAGCGATCACTGCATCTAAATTACCCAAGGCTGTCAATGCTGACAAATCCTGATATTCAGGCGCAAGTAAATTTGCCGGCTTGGATTGGGCTGGCTCTGACGCTGAAGCACTTAATGCAAAAGCAAAGATGAATGCGGCAATCAGAAGTTTTTTTCACAATAAAATTCCGATAAAATTCTGAGTATTGTTAATTTTAAATAACTCATGACCCCAGCTTAACCACCGATATTTTTAAAAGCATGTACTTTCATTAACAAAAATATAAAAATATTGTATGATCCAACGATAATTATTAAATTGTCGGAACATCGCCATGACCACCGATTTGCGTCCCAAACGCACCCAAAAAGCCATCAAAGAAGCCTTCGTTGACCTATTGCACGAACGAGATTACGATAAGATCAGCGTGCAAGACATCGTCACACGAGCGATGATTACTCGCTCCACCTTTTATCAGTATTACTTTAATAAAAACGACCTAACAGGCAAGCTCATCGCCGAGATACGCTGCGGCTATGAGCAGTTTTTGTTTTTAAGATTTGGCAAGAACCCTCAAGAGAGCATTAAAGCTCGCGAATCATTGACCCATCAAGACAGACGTCTCGCCCTGGCGTTACTAAAAATTCAGACGCCCACACACAATTTTTCGCTGCGAGATGCATACACTGGTCAAGAATCGATTTTTGGCGTATGCCAGTGACCAAGACCCGAACTTAGATTGGGATTTTCATGCGGACAGCTATGCTGCGATGGCGCTACATGCAGGCGAATATTACCTAAAAAAAGGGCGAGATCTCAACGAAATAGAGACCTTGAAGGATTGGCAAAAAGTGATGGATATTCTACAGATTGGATTGATGGATGATGATGGGTAATTTTCGTGTCAGGTATGATGATTTAGCACATAAAAAAGAGGGCTAGGCCCTCTTTTTGTGGTTTTATTTATACAAATAACGCATCGACATCGGAGTGGTTAAATTCATACGACTGTCCACAGAATCCACAGTCCAATGACAGCTTGCCGCCATGAGCATCTAGCGCGTGTAGTGCCTCTTCATGGCCTAGTTGCAAGATTGCGCCCTCGCTTTTTTCTTTAGAGCAGGTGCAGCCAAATTCAAGCTCGCTTGGCTCTGGGATCACCACATCTTCTTCGTGATATAAGCGATACAAAATCTCATCCGCCGCCAGATCAGTCAGCTCTTCATCCTTAATGGTGATGGTCAGGGCGCTCATGCGCTCCCACAGATCAGGGTCGTTCTCACGATCCTCTTGTGTTTGTGGTAATAGCTGCACCAGAATACCACCTACACTTTCATCGCTCGTGGCGAGTTTCAACAGAGTTGGGATCTGAGCGGATTGTTTTTGGTAATGCGCCAAGCACTCCGCCAAATCATCACTCACTCGCTCAACGATACCTTGATACGCTTCTCCACGCTCTGGATGGATGCTGATGAACAGCACGCCTTGTCCCAGCTTAGCAAAGGCGCTCTGGCTGGTGGTATTCTGCTGCCATTCATCACTGTCGTGAAACCCCGCCAAAGCACGCACTTGCCCTGTGTGATCGCATTCTGCCATCGCCCAAGACAACAGGCTGTTCTCATCAGATGATTGTAATTGCACTGACAGTCTGCCATTAATCTTCAGCGTGCCGATTAATAGGCTGGCAGCCACGAGCATCTCACCCAAGAGCGCCTTGATGGCCGCAGGATAAGGTTTTTTATTGATGACATTTTGATACGCCTCATCAAGACGCACGACATCGCCGCGCACAGGCGACCCCTCAATAAAAAAACGTTGGCGATACTGGGTAGATTGATTCACATCATTCATGATTTACTTCTTAACTGGTAGAATTTACAGATAAATGGGGGTGGGTTGCCAAATTGCAAATCAGTGAACGATTTTTGGCAAAACTTTTCATATTCCTGATTTTTTTGAACATATTCCAAAATAGAAAATGCGCGCTCAACCAAGCTGACTTATAATACATTGCTAGATTTTTAGGGTAATTTAGTTCATTTTAGAATAAGCAAGTTTATTTTTAAACCACTAAGACAACAAACCGCCAAAAAAGAGATCGCCATGAGTTTTAATTTTAATAATCAGCAGGATTTTTTGGACAACGTCCAAAGCCTAGCCAACATTCATCTTAGTCCAAAAGTCATCGACATCGACAAAGGCTACTACCCACTGGCGGAGATGAGCGTACTGGGCAAGGCAGGATTGTTCGCGCCACACCTTAATGAGTACGGCAACCGCCTTGATTTAGCGATTCTGGCGAATGCTCAGGTGGGTCGTGTCTGTGGCACAACAGGCTTTTTGACATGGTGTCATCAGGTGATGGGGTTATACCTTGACCAATCGGACAACAGCGCACTAAAACAGCGCATTCTACCTGACCATGTCATCGCCAATACCTTTGGCGGTACGGCACTATCTAACCCCATGAAAACTTGGGCGAACATCGAAAGCATGCGACTTGTCGCCAAAAAAGACGGTCAAGGCTATAGCATCAAGGGCACCCTACCTTGGATCAGCCACATCGCACCAGATCAATACTGCGGCGCGGTGGCACAGATTGAAGGCACAGACGATGAAGTGTTCTTTTTCTTACAATTTGACAAAGAACGCGCGGGCAAGTGGGAGCTACACGCATGCCCAACTTTCTCAGGCATGGAAGGCTCTAGCACTTGGCGCATTGAATTACAAAACTACCCAATCAGCACAGATGACATCATCGCCCTGCCTTGTAAGGACTTCATCAAGCGCATTCGCGGTGCATTCGTCCTGATGCAGATGGGCATTGGCGCTGGCATCATCATGGGCGCGATTGACGACGTCAAAGAAGGTACTGCGGTGAGTAACGCTTTCTTGGAAGACCAAGCAGGCACCCTGCAAGACGAACTGGATCGTCTGGTTGCACGTACCGCCGAGCTTGCCAAGACGCCATTTGAGACGCATACGGAGTTTTTCTTGGATGTGCTGGATGTGCGCACCCAAGGCGGTATGCTTAGCCTAAAAGCCACCCAAGCCGCCATGCTCCATCAAGGTGCCAAGGGCTATCTCATGAGCGCAGCGCCGCAGCGTCGTCTGCGTGAAGCGCAGTTCGTCGCCATCGTTACGCCTGCCATCAAGCATTTGCGCTATCTGTCGCATCAGCTGATGAGTGAGCCGAACGTGCGCCGTGAGATTGAGTTTCACATCTGATTATATTTCAAATTAAACATTCAAATAACAATCAAATAACAATCAAAACGACTGGTCGATGATCACATCAAAATCGACCAGTCGCCCAAAATTCAAACAATCAAAAAGGGCAACCCATGACTACACCCACTGACGGACGCGGCGCTTGGCGTAAATTCATCTGCCTAGCATGTGGCTATATTTATGACGAAGAATTTGGCGATCCAGAAGATGGCTTGCCCGCTGGCACACGCTTTGAGGACATTCCTGACGATTGGCAATGCCCATTATGTGGTGTCAAAAAAAGCGATTTTGAACCCTATGACGACACCGAAGGGGCTCTAAACATCACCACGCCGATTTTTAATAGCCATAAAAAAGGCATCGTCATCATCGGTGCTGGTTTGGCTGGCTGGAGTGTGGTTGACGCTGTTCGCGCCTTGGATAAAGACATTCCTGTCACGCTTATCTGTGGCGACTCAGGTGATCGCTACCATAAGCCCATGCTATCAGTGGCCATCTCACAAGGCAAGACGCCTGCTGATCTGGTGCGCACCAGCGCCGTGCAATCTGCCACAGACAACCACATTCGTCTTCTGGCGAACACTTTCGTCACTCACATTGACACCGAGACACAAACCCTGCACACCACGCGCGGCGATGTCGGCTATGATGATTTGGTGCTTGCGATCGGAGCGGCGCCTGCTTATCCGCCAACCATCGCCAAAGACGTCGCTCATCATGTCAATAACCTTCATCGCTTTGACGCACTACAAAAAGCCTTAGCGCGCGACAATAAGCCCAAAAACATCGCCATCATCGGGGCGGGCATGGTTGGCACTGAATTGGCCGAGGATCTGGTCAACGCCGGACATCAGGTTAGCTTAATTGATGTCAGCCCACGTCCATTATCAGCATTTTTACCAAAAGTAGCAGGTGAGCGCATCCTAAACGCCATCATCGCCAAAGGCATCACCTGGCTGGGCTTTAGCATGGTCAATGATGTGGCAGTCACGCCATCAGGCTATGAGATCGCACTGCTAGACTGCAACGATAATAGCACTCGCACATTATCATTTGATGAGGTGATTGTCGCGACAGGCTTGGCGGTGGATGAACGTCTGCCAACACGTGCAGGTGTTGACTTCAACAAGCGCACAGGCATTGCCGTGCATCAGCACACCCTACAGACCAGCGTGCCGCACATTTATGCTCTAGGCGACTGCATTAGCATCGATGGCGTGCCTTGTCGTTATGTTGCGCCGCATCGCGCCCAAGCAACTGCCATCGCTCACGAAATCCTAGGCGTGGCACATTCAGGCTACGAACACAAAGCGCCAATGATTCGCCTAAAAAACAAAAACATCAACGTCACCGCCAATGGCAATCCTAGAGCTGATGGCGACTGGCGCATCATCAAGGATGATCCTGCCGAGCTGTCGCTTGAGATGGTGGACGATGCTGGTGAAGTGATTGCAAAAGCTCTACTAAAATCACCTCAAAGCTAAATCATCATAACCATATGACAATTTGGCATATATTGTCAGCCGTTATTCTTTATTATAATAGCGGCTGATTTTATTTTCCGATTTTAGAATATTATTAAAGTTAACATGAGCAATATCTTTCGTCCTTATGATCCTAATTCGCATCTTGGCTGCACATGCGGGCAGCACAGCACCCAAGCTGACTGCGACCGTGCCAGTGCGTTTGGACAATTAAACCGAAACGTACAACCAAACTCCCAAACCGAGCAAGCTGCTGCCGATTTTGTTGAAGCTGCCGCCATGCGAGCACTACTCCCTCATGAGCCGACTCGCCGAGCCTTCCTAAAGACAGTGGGCGCTGGCACTGCAATGGCAGCCATGGGTAGCCTTCTGCCATTATCTGCCTTACAGGAAGCTGCCGCAGCCAATCGACTGAATCCCGAGAAGAAAGACTTAACCATCGGCTTTATCCCGATCATCTGCTCAACGCCGCTCATCATGGCAGACCCGCTGGGCTACTATGCCGAGCAAGGCATCAATGCCAAGCTGGTCAAGCGTGCTGGCTGGGCGCTCGTGCGCGATCAGATGATGAATCGCGAGCTGGACGCTACGCATTTTCTGGCGCCGATGCCGCTTGCCATCACGCTGGGTTTAGGCTCTGCCAAGCAAGACATGAAAGTCGCCTGTATCCAAAACGTGAACGGTCAAGCCCTCGTGATGTCTCTAAAACACAAAGACAATCGCGACCCACGAAACTGGAAAGGCATGACCTTCGCCATTCCATTTGAGCACTCAATTCACAACTATCTGCTGCGTTATTTTCTGGCGGAGCACGGACTTGACCCAGATAAGGACGTGAAACTGCGCTTAACCACACCGCCCGACATGATCGCCAACCTAAAAGCCGGCAACATTGATGGCTTCTTTGGGCCTGAGCCTTTCAACCAACGCGCCGTCTGGGATAAGGCAGGCTACATTCACACATTGAGCCGTGATATTTGGAACGGTCATCCTTGTTGCAGTTTTGGCACATCCCAAAGCTTTATCGATGACAATCCGCAATCATTCCTAGCGATGTATCGCGCGATTCTAAAAGCCAACGTCATGGCGAATAAGCCTGAAATGAAAAAAGAGCTGTCCAAGATCTTATCGCCTGCCAACTATCTAAACCAGCCAGAGCTTGTGATTCGCCAAAGCTTAACAGGTCGCTTCGCTGACGGCATTGGCAAAGTCCAAGACGTGCCAGATCGCACAGGCTTTGACGCCATGCCTTGGGAGTCTTTGGCGGTATGGATGCTCACGCAAATGAAGCGCTGGGGCTATCTAAAAGGCGATGTCGATTACCAAAAACTCGCCCAAGAAGTATTCTTATTAACCGATGCCAAAAAACAAATGCAAGCAATGGGCTATGAATTTAGCGACGAAAAATCCATCACCGTCATGGGCAAGCCTTTTGACCCAAGTCGCCCTAATGAATACATCTCAAGCTTTCCCATTCGCGCACAATAACATAATAAGTAAAAACAATGAGTTTATTTAATAAATTAACCACCCAAACCAAGGCGTATCTCATCACCGCCTTTATCGTGCTCGCCATGCTTGGTATCTGGCAGGCGGCGACTCTGCCCACACAAGTCACCGCACCCACCGACCCGATCGCCTTAGAATACGAAGTGCTGATGGGCAACATTCCTGAGCACACACCCGCAGGTGCCGTCGTCGCCAGTACCGAGAGCGAATTTCCCAGCCCAAAACGCTTCGCTGCCACTGCAATTGAGCATCTGTCTGATCCATTTTATGACAAAGGCTTGAACGACAAAGGCATCGGCATTCAGCTTGGTTATTCAATTGGCAGGGTACTGCTGGGGTTCTTATTGGCCGCATTGGTTGCCATTCCACTGGGTTATGTGCTTGGCATGAGTAAGGTTCTAGATAAAGCCATCTCGCCTTTTGTGCAGCTGTTAAAGCCCATCTCGCCCCTAGCGTGGATGCCGATCGCCCTTTATACGATCAAAGACTCAAATCTATCAAGCATTTTTGTGATTTTTATTTGTTCGGTATGGCCGATGCTGACCAATACCGCCTTTGGCGTGGCAAGTGTTCGCCGAGAATGGCTGAACGTCGCCAAGACGCTTGAAGTTGATCCACTCACCACCGCCAAAAAAATCGTCCTACCTGCTGCTGCACCCACCATCGTCACCGGCATGCGCATCTCTATGGGCATTGCATGGCTTGTGATTGTTGCTGCTGAAATGCTCGTAGGCGGTACAGGCATTGGTTATTTTGTATGGAACCAATGGAACAACTTATCCATCGTGAATGTCATCTTTGCCGTGCTGCTCATTGGCGTGGTCGGCATGGTGCTCGATTGGTTATTTGCATTATTACAAAAAAAGGTAAGCTATGTCGAATGATGTTAACAACACGACTGACAACGTGTTAATCAGTGTACAAAATCTTTCTAAACGCTACGCTAAAGATGCGCCGAATGTCTTTGAAAAGGTCAATTTCGACATCAAGAAGAACGAATTCATCTGTCTCATCGGACACTCTGGCTGCGGTAAATCCACCATCTTAAATGCCTTAGCAGGACTTGAACATCAAACAGGCGGTCAAATCCTAATGGAGGGTGTCGAGGTGGTCGGACCCAGCCTTGAGCGCGGCGTAGTGTTTCAGTCGCACGCTCTACTGCCGTGGCTGACAGTTGCCGATAATATTGGCTTTGCCATTGATGCGCGCTACAAAGGCATCTCAAAGAGCGAAAAAGAACAAAAAATCCGCCACTACTTGTCTTTGGTGGGACTAGAAAACGCCATGCACAAGATGCCATCAGAGCTGTCAGGCGGCATGAAGCAACGCGTCGGTATCGCGCGCGCCTTCGCCACCGAGCCTAAGATGCTGCTGATGGATGAGCCATTTGGGGCGCTTGATGCCCTAACGCGCGGCAATATCCAAGATGAACTGGTGAGCATCATCGAGAAAACCCAGCAGACGGTATTCATGATCACCCATGACATCGATGAGGCGATTTTGCTTGCCGACCGCATTTTCTTAATGAGTAACGGCCCACAAGCAAAACTGGCAGAAATCGTGGTCAATACCCTGCCGCATCCGCGCACTCGTGAACACATCCACCACGACCAAGGCTATTATCGCATCCGCAATCACTTGCTTGATTTTTTGGTGAATCGCAGCAAGAAGCTCCAAGCCCAACAAGAAGAATTCACCGCCCCAAAAGTGGTGTATCCTGCCAGAGACAACTGGGATTTATTATAATTTTAATTGTCTTAAAACACCGTCAATTGGCGGTGTTTTATTTTTGTAATATTTGATGGCAATCATTTCCACCCCATCCCAAAATCCACTATAATATTAGCGCCAATAAAAAGCATCCGTGATATTGGTTTTGTTAGGGTAATTTTGCCATTTTTATAGATTTTTTGATACTAAGGAACAATATATGTGCGGTATCGTTGGGGCTATTCGTAGCCAAGCTAATGTGGTGGATTTTTTGACCGACGGTCTAAAACGCCTAGAATATCGTGGCTATGACTCGTCTGGCATCGCTGTATTTAGCGAAGAAGAGAATAAAATCAAACGCGTGCGCCGCGTGGGTCGTGTGGCACTCATGGAGGAGGCTGCCAAAGCCAAAAGATTATTCGGTCATATCGGCATCGGTCACACGCGCTGGGCCACGCATGGTGGCGTAACTGAGCCTAATGCGCATCCGCACATCTCAGGCGGCACGATTGCTGTGGTACATAATGGCATCATTGAGAACTTTGAAGCGGAGCGCGTGCGCCTAGAGGCTTTGGGCTTTGAATTTGAATCACAGACTGACACCGAGGTCATCGCTCACAGCATTCATCACGAATACACCCAAAATGATGGCAATCTCTACCGCGCTGTACAGACCGCTTGCTCGCGTTTTCACGGGGCGTACGCCATCGCCGTCATCACTCCAGACGATCCCACTAAGATGGTTGTGGCACGCATGGGCTGTCCTCTGTTGATTGGCTTTGGTGAAGGCGAAGTGTTCATTGCATCTGATGTATCAGCGGTAGTGTCATTTACTCGTCAAGTCACCTACCTAGAAGATGGCGACATTGCAATCTTAACCGCAGATGGCGTTGACACCCTACTAGATAAAAATGGCAACACGCCTGAACGCCAAGTTAAGACCTCTCAGCTATCTTTAGCAAGCCTTGAGCTTGGTCCATACAGTCACTTCATGCAAAAAGAAATCAACGAGCAACCAAAAGCTGTCGCTGACACCGCAGAGATCTTCTTAGATGGCGGCTTTATTCCTGAGAACTTCGGCGAGAATGCACCTGCCATCTTCAACGAAATCAACAGCATTAAGATTCTGGCGTGTGGCACATCTTACTATGCCGCTCTGACAGGTAAATACTGGTTAGAATCGATCGCCAAGATCCGCTGTGATGTTGAGATCGCCAGTGAATATCGCTATCGTGACGTCATCGCCGACCCCAAGGAGCTGATCATTACCATCAGTCAATCAGGCGAGACACTCGATACGATGGAGGCGTTGAAATACGCTCAAGCTCAAGGTCATGTACACAGTCTATCCATCTGCAACGTCCTAGAATCTGCCTTACCACGTAACAGCTCTCTTGCCATCTATACTCGTGCTGGTGCGGAGATTGGCGTGGCAAGCACCAAGGCATTCACCACGCAGCTTGTGATATTATTCGGCCTGGCTGTGACATTGGGCAAGCTTCGCGGTCACATTAGCGAAGCTGACGTTATGAAATTCTCTGAAGAGCTACGCCTGCTGCCAGGCAGTATTCAGCATGCCATTAACCTAGAACCTCAGTTATCAGCATGGGCACAAAAATTCGCCACCAAGCCATCTGCTCTGTTCTTAGGTCGCGGCGTTCATTATCCGATTGCCCTAGAAGGTGCTCTCAAGCTAAAAGAGCTAACCTACATTCATGCCGAGGCTTATCCTGCGGGCGAGCTTAAGCATGGACCATTGGCGCTGGTTGATGAAAATATGCCTGTGGTGGTCATCGCCCCCAATGACAAGCTGCTTGACAAGGTCAAAGCCAATATGCAAGAAGTCGGCGCACGTGGTGGCGAATTGTTCGTCTTGACTGACCTTGACAGCGACTTCACCGAGACTGATGATGTACGCGTCATTCGCACCCCGCGCCATGTGGGCGTGCTATCTCCGATCGTGCACACCATCGCAGTTCAACTACTATCCTATCATGTCGCACTGGTGCGCGGCACAGACGTGGATAAGCCAAGAAACCTTGCAAAATCGGTCACAGTCGAATAAACCACAAAAACCGCTCAAATTTTTGAGCGGTTTTTAATTTAAAGAGACAGTACTGCACTGATTGGCAAATGGTCGGACAGATTCGACCACGGTATGCCTGCATGAACAGTTGCGCGGTGGATTTGTAAATTACGCACATAGATTCTGTCTAGGCTCAGTACTGGTAGCTTGGCAGGATAAGTGGCAGGATACATCCCGTGCAAATGATGAAAAACCTCAGTCATGCCAAGCGATTCCAACACTTGAGTGGATTTTTTACTCCAATCGTTAAAATCACCAGCCAAGATTAACGGCACATCCTTACCAATCACGCCATCGATATAATCAATGATCGCCTGATATTGCTTGATGCGATCACGGTGCAATAGATTTAGATGCGCGCACAACACCACCACAGGTCTCTCCCAGCCCTCAGGATGGATCTCACAGTGCAGTACGCCACGCTTCTCAAGACGGCTAACTGTGATATTTACATTATGCTTAGGGTCGAGTGGGTGACGAGACAGCACTGCATTGCCATGATGCCCATGCTCATATTCCACATTCTTGCCATAGCTGTCTTTTAGAGCTAAATATTCACCAAACCATTCGTGCTGAGACTGCTTGGGGTATTCATTAAATGACATAGCGCGTTTTAAGTTCTGTCCTTGGACTTCTTGCAAGCACAGTACATCAGGGTCAATGGAGGCGAGCGCGTTCGCCATGCCATTTAGCTTGACCAGACGATTCATCGGCGACATGCCTTTGTGGATATTATAACTAATAACGGTAATCAGATTCATATAATTAAAAATGACGCAATCAATATTGCGTCATTTTAGCATGGTTTGTGAGTTTGGCAATTTTTATCTGGGCTTGTTAAACCTTAGTCATTGCCAGCTCTTTGGTTTAGTAACGCGTCACCAGTGCGATGTCAGTATCTGCGATGATCTCTTTTGGTAAGAACACCACTTCACCGCCATGTGCGCTGACCAGCTCAATGATCTCGCCCACCACATCATCGGTGACACCGTCAGCAGCTGCATCATCACTTAGCGTGATGCTCTGGTTCGCCTCATCAACCACCGCAGGCTGAATGTAGCCGATACGTACATATAGACGCTCGCCGATGCCCTGGAAAGCCGCTTGGTAGATCGCTTGCAAATCGGTGCGTAGCAGATTGTTGCCGCGGGCAGCTTCCATCTCGCCTAGGCTAGATTCATGGCGAGAAGCGCGATAAGATTCGACTGATTCGTTCAGGCTGTCAATAATGTGCTGAGCCGAGCCATCTTCTAGGTCAGTGACGTTATCCGCTGAACCTGCGATGATGTCAGGGCGGTCGCATACGTCTTTATAGAAGCTGATATTACGCGCATCGCCAACAACGAATAGCGATACATTGTCCTGAGACTTACCAATCAATTCTTGGACGCTTTTATCAACACGATTTAGGAATTCTTTTAGATAATTATCCTCATTCGATGCTGCGGAGCGATCCGCACCACTGGTGGTGTAGAGCGAAGTATTATCGATTGGGAACGTCAGATTCTGCATGTCGGTTTGCTCTGGTGTTGTATCATCAAACTCACGCACGACACGGTTATTCACTGCCTCAATCAGTCTGGCATGTGTGCGAGTCACTACGAGCGCATAGTAATGCACTGAGTGCGCCAAGTCACGCACAAAGTCGCGTGTGGCGAATTTCTTATCAACAACCACGCGAGGTGTGGCATCAACTGGCAAGCGCAGTACCTTAGCCTCATCCGCCGTCGCAAAAATCGCTAAGCTGTCTAGATTATAATTATGGTCGTAATCTGTTAGCGCCTCTTCCACTTTACCCAAAACCGCATCGCTGGTGCGCTTATCATACTCGTTGGTTAGACGCTCTGCCGCCTCAGACAGTCCATTTTTTAGGGCGATAGGGTCTTGTTCGTTCTCAGGGTGGGTGCGATGTGTCTTTACAATGACAGAAAGCGCAGGATCTGCGGTCACGCCACGAAGCTGTTTTAGGGTAGATTTCATTGATAAGGACATGATAGGTTTCCTTCTTATAGTGCATTATTTATCAGGCTTCTCGCCTGCCAAAGTAGTCAAATTCCCCACTACTTAAAACTCAATATAACAGCTATTCCCATAATGTTATAGTGGTTCTATGCAAAGATTTATGACAGATTTTTTACAATAGTTATCTTTTGTGAACAAATTTTAGCCATCTTAAATTTTGTAATCAGCCTTGCTTTTTGGCATGCTAACATTGCAAAAGCCCTTGTCCGCCCTTATAATTTTGACAACAGCAAAAAAAAGCGAGAACACCCATGAGCATTAATTTTAATAGCGCAGATTTTGACGAGCGCTTACATTTGGTGGATTTTAATAAAACCACCCCACAAGCCCTCACCCAAGCAACCCACGACGCCTTAGACGCTGCCCATGCTTTTTTGGATGACTTAGAAGCCGGCAAGATGGACATGGATGGCGAACCGCTTGCCATCATTGATCAATTTGACACCCTAAGCCATGCCATTCATCGGCCTTTTGGGGTGCTATCTCACCTAAATAGCGTGATGAATAACGAAGAGATTCGCCATGCACATCATGAAATTCTGCCAAGATTGAGTGAATTTGGCGTAAGAGTTGGTCAATCAAAAGCCCTATATTATCTGTACAAGACCCTACAAAACGACCTAAAAGACAGCGATGACTTTGCCCGTGTGCGCGCAACTTTCTTAGCACTACAGAGTTTTGATCTGTCTGGAGTTAGCCTGCCTGATGATAAAAAAGACCAATTCGCCAAAATTCAAAGCGAGCTGTCGCTGCTGTCCGCTCAGTTCTCGGATAATGTCTTGGATGCCACAGGCGCGTTTGCCTTGCCTTTAACCCAAGAGCAGTTAGACGGCATCACCCCAAGCGGTCTTGCCCTACTAAAGGCGGCAGGCGACAACCATAAAGCCAAGCACCCCAATGCAACCCTGCCCACCGACTATGTCGCGACCCTAGACATCCCCATGTATCTGGCTGTCATGCAGTACGCCACCGATCGCAACCTGCGCGAGACTCTATATCACGCCTACAACACCCGCGCATCCGCAGAATCGACATTCGAAGGTCAAAAAGACGACAAACCTAGCAAATTTGACAACAGCGACATCATGACGCGCATTTTGGCATTACGCACACAAAAAGCCAATTTGCTAGGCTTTAAAGATTACACCCAGCTATCCCTTGCCACCAAGATGGCAGACAGCCATGATGAGATCGAACGCTTTTTGTTGGATTTGGCTAATAAGGCGCGACCATTTGCCCAAAAAGACTTGGCACAAGTGCAAGAGTGCGCCAAGACACTCGGCATCGAAGACGTGCAGCCTTGGGACGTGCCGTTCATCAGCGAGAAACTCCAAAACGCCAAATACAGCCTAGACAGCGAAGCGATTCGCCCTTATTTCCCTGTGCCTGTGGTGCTAGATGGCATGTTTGACATAATTCATGAGCTGTTTGGTGTGCGCTTTATTGCCAAAGATGCGCCTGTCTGGCATAAGGATGCGCAGTTCTATGAAGTGCATGGCAAAGACGGCTTGATCGGTGGCGCGTACATTGATCTATACGCACGCGCGGGCAAATCTGGCGGTGCATGGCTGTCAGACTTTCAGGTCAAACACGAAAGACTAGACGGCAGCCAGACTCTGCCTGTGTGCTTTGTGGTGGGAAATTTCTCGCCTGCGGTGGATGGTAAGTCAAGCCTACTGACCCATGATGAAGTGCTGACTTTATTCCATGAATTTGGCCATGCACTGCATCATCTACTGACTCGTGTCAACATCGCCGATGTGTCGGGCATCAGCGGTGTAGAGTGGGATGCCGTCGAACTACCCAGTCAATTCATGGAGAACTTCGCTTGGGATAAGGCAGGCATCGCCAAAATCAGCTGCCATGTTGAGACAGGCGATCCACTGCCTGATGACAAGCTAAATGCAATGCTTGCCGCCAAAAATTTCCAATCTGGATTACAAACACTGCGCCAAATTGAATTTGGCCTGTTCGATTTGCGCATGCATGCGGGTAATTTGACAGACTATGCAGCGATCGTGACCACATTGAATCAGGTTCGCGATGAAGTGGCTGTCATCATGCCGCCAAGCAATAACCGCTTTGCAAACAGCTTTAGCCATATCTTTGCTGGCGGCTATGCAGCAGGCTACTATTCTTATAAATGGGCGGAACTGCTGTCGGCAGATGCCTTTGGTGTGTTTGAAGATCATGCCGGCGATACAGGCGTTATCAACCCTGTGATTGGCAAGGCATTTTATGATAGCATTCTGGCGATGGGTGGCTCACGCACCGCCAAAGAGAACTTCACCGCCTTTGCAGGGCGTGAGGCGAAGATCGATGCGCTGCTACGCCATAGCGGCTTTGAGGTGGCGTGATGCGTTACCAATCAACCCGCCCAAAACGCCAATTCCTCGCAGGTGTGGCTTGCCCAAAATGCCGCACCATGGATGCCATCGTTCAGATACAGGTGTTCGAGCCTGAGTTTGACGAATGGATCGAGTGCACCGCCTGCGACCACAGCGAACGTCGCCCCACCATTGATGAAACAGCCGCCATGCGTGAACAAGATGGTCACGATGGCGTAGGCGTGGTTAAATTTAAATAAGGATTATCATGAATCTGCACGACATCAGAGAAGACTACAGCAAGCAAGAACTGAGCGAATCGCACTGCCATGCCGACCCATTGATGCAGTTTCAGGCGTGGCTGAACGATGCCATCACCGCCCAAGTGAACGAACCGACCGCCATGAACATCGCCACCGTCGATGAAAATGGTCGCCCCAGTAGTCGCATGGTACTACTAAAAGAAGTCAACGATGATGGCTTTGTGTTTTTTAGTAATTATCACAGCCGCAAAGGCAAGGCGCTGTCCACCAACCCATTCATCAGCATCACCTTTTTTTGGCCTGAGCTTGAACGTCAGGTGCGCATCGAGGGCATGGTGGAATACCTAAATGAGACAGCCTCTGACGAATATTTTGACAGCCGCCCTTACACCAGTCGTATTGGCGCATGGGCAAGCGAGCAAAGCCAAGTCATCTTAGATAAGTCAGTCATCGTCAAACGCGCGGCTTTATTTGGGGTCAAACATCCCCTACACGTGCCACGTCCACCACATTGGGGTGGGTATTTGGTGCGTGCTGATGCGATTGAATTTTGGCAAGGTCGCCCATCACGCCTACACGATCGCATTCGCTATCGCTTAGATGACGATGCTTGGGTAAAAGAACGCCTTGCCCCCTAGTTAGTCCATCCATCAAAAAAGAGCAGACCAAAAAGCCTGCTCTTTTTTGTTTTTATGACATCATCCATCATCAAGGACGTACAGACAATGCCTTCGCTTTTATCGCTTGGATTTACCGAAGATGCGCTTATTATTCATCTCATTAATGGCGGTCTCAATCTCAGCATTGTCAAGGCTTGCAGTATGACGTAGCAGCTGCATCATGTCAGGATTGAGCACGAATTTGGCATTTTGGGCGATTTTATCGATACGCTCATCAAAAATCAGCACGCCGGATTCGTCCGTTTTGACATAATCTAAGCGCTTTAATGTGTCGATAAAGCTTGTAAATAACGCCTTATCAAACATGTCAGGCAAGTCATCGGCATACAGCACCGAGATGCGCTGACCAAGCACGTGGCACAGATTAACCACTTGCTCTGTGGTTAGGCGACCGCTGCCCTGCTCGGACAATAACGCCAATGCCATGAAATAACGCTCAAGACTCTGTTGGGCAGGACTTGCCAACACCAACAGCTGTTGATAACTTGGCGAATTAGTCTCTGGTACGCCAAGCACGCCATCACCTAGATCTACGATCAAGCCCTCAGCGATGAGTACACTTAACGTCTCATCGGTTAGATTCTCAATGCGTTTTAATGCAGTTTTTAAGAATAATTCCGCCTGCAAAAACGGATACATCAATGTGGTGATGGCATCAAGCTTCTCACGATAAATGCGTCCATTGCGCTGCACCAGAGCCGCCAAGAAACTCGCCATGATGAACACGTGCAAGATGTTATTTCTAAAATAGCTTAACAGCGGTGCTTGCTTGTCCGCCACACGAATCATGTCGCCAAGCACATGCGGCGTACGCTCGATGAGTTTTAGCTTCTCGCCATAAGCCAGAATCTCACTCGGCGGCAGATCGGTGATGTGCGTGTCTTCATCGTACGGCAGCGCACGAGCGATGCGCTGATACAGGGCGATCTGCTCGATGCACTGATCTTCATCAAGCGCCGACTTAGGTGTAGATAGCAGCGCCAATGCAATGAGCGATACAGGATTTACGACCGCAGATTTATTGATGTTTTGCAGGACTTTGACGCCTAAGTTCTGCACCATTGCGTGCGTGTTCTTGGTGTTCTCTTCGCTGTTGTCTTTGGCAGATACCAAGAATTTCTCCATAAAATCATTCAAATGCAAAGGCTCGCCAAATGACAAATGCACCGTGCCAAAGATACGCTCGATCTTACGTGCGGTTTTTAGTAGCCCTAGCCAGTTCTCAGATTCTTTTGGCTTGCCTTTAAGCTCACCGACATAAGTCGCCCCCTCCATGATGCGCTCATAACTGATGTAGGTTGGAATAAAGACGACAGGCTTGGCAGGTTCACGCAGGTGACTGCCCACCGTCATGGCAAGCATGCCAAGCTTCGGCGGTAATAGACGACCCGAACGCGAACGACCACCCTCAATGAAATATTCCATCGGAGCCGCACGCTGCATCAGACTGTGCACATATTCTTTAAATACCGTACTGTACAGCGCATTACCCTTAAAGCTACGACGCATGAAGAATGCCCCGCCGTTACGCAGCAGCTCGCCCAATACAGGAATATTCAAGTTCTCGCCAGCTGCAATGTGCGGAATGCGAAGACCTCGCTTATAGATCACATAGGACAGCAGCAGATAATCCATGTGGCTACGATGACAAGGCACATAGACGATCTGATGATCAGGGGCAAGCTGTCGCACACGCTCAAAATTACGCACTTCAACCCCGTCATACAGTCGTGTCCACAGCCACGTCAAGAAATGATCAAAGAACCTAAGCACCGAATGCGAATAATCACTGACGATCTCGCTTAGGTATCCCGATGCTTCTTTTTTGACCGCATTGATGGATTTGCCTGATTCGGCAGCTTCTTTTTCGATGACGGCTTGCACCACTGGCGATGACAGGATCTCACCTGCCACATTGCGCCTATCTGATAAGTCAGGCCCGACGATGCTAGTGCGCTGCTTATCCAAGAATCCTTTTAGTCTTAGATTAATCGTGCGTGACAAGTCATCGCCAACGCCTGCTTTGGCATCCGTGATGAGTTTTTGTAAGGATTTGGCTTCAGAGAATCGAACAAAGGTATCACGCCCCATCACGCCAATGTTAAATAGCTGCTTAGGGATGCTCGGTGAGCTCCATTCATCCGCCATCAACAGGCGAAACATCGATTCTTCTTTGTCAGGAGCGCGCCCCCATAGAATCGTTACAGGCACCAGATTCACATCCAGCTCAGGATTATCAAGGCACGCCTTGACCAGCCGCTCAAGACGTGGCGACACGCTCTCGCGTTCTTTATTGCGCCCATGCAAGAACACCATCGCAGATGACTCATCAAGTCCGCGCGAATGAATCTCGGCCAGCGCTGACGGCAAATCCAGTTCATCTGTCATCATGCCCACAAGCAAACTGTTCGAACGTGAATAATCTCGAATCACATAGAAAGTTGGATTCTCGTTATCGATGATGGGTGCTTCGCCGATGACAGTAGGCTTTACTGCCAGTGACAAGCCCTTGGCAGACACACGGCGATAAGGATTGGGCGATGCGATCGGATGGCGCGGTTTTGCTTTCACCTCTTGATCATCATGGTTGCCCCGATCATGCGATTCGTGCGTGATGAGCACGTTCTTTTTTAACTTGTCGCCTTTACCGAACAACTGGCTTAACTTATTAGGGAGTTTTAACATAAAATAATGATAATAGTTTGTCGTATATGGCAGTCATTTTACCATTTTTTTGTGATTAGGGAATGATTTGGGCGAAAAAAGTTCTCGCACCAGTCATCAAGCCTGACGATGGCCGCGATGATTAAATACATAAAATTCATACCAATGCGTCACAAGCGCCATGCATAATCACTGTGACAAATATTGACAATCGACTGATGCAGATAGATAATAAACCTTTTGATGAATATCAATTCAATTTATAGATATATAATTTTAATCACGAAATAGCCGCACGCCATGACTCATATTTTTGCAAAAAGTGATGACCCAAAAGACTTGGTCGCTGATTTATTAAAAACCATCGCCCTAAAACAAACCGCGCCTGACGTATTCGTTGCGCCCAGCTTTGATTATGTTGGTCCTAGGATTTTTGGAGGGCAAGTATTGGCGCAGGCGCTCATGGCGGGGGCATTGACCTTAGAGTACGACAAGCCTTGTCATTCTTTGCATGGGTATTTTTTGCGCGGTGGTGATGTTCGTTTGCCGGTGACTTATCAAGTGCGCCGCCTGCGTGATGGTAGAAGCCTGTCGGCACGTGAAGTCATCGCGGTTCAGTATGTGCCAAATGATGCCGGCGAGCTGAATGAACAGGTAATCTTCTCGATGATAGCATCATTCTCGCCCATGGAAGGCGGGCTTGAATACCAAGAACCGATGCCTGAATATCCAGAGCCCGACTCGCTATTAAATGAACAAGAGCTAAAATCATCCTATGTCGGCAACGTCCCAGAAGCCCTAAAAGCACGATTCATGCGAAAACGCCATGTTGAGATCAAGCCCATTGATCCTCGCGACCCCATCGCACCTAAGCCCACGCGCCCACGTCAAGCCAACTGGCTACGCATCAGCGAGTTGGGTGAGCAGCCTGTAGCGGTGCATCAAGCGCTACTTGCTTTCGCGTCGGATTTTTATTTGGTGGGCACAGGTCTGATGAGTCATGGGCTTAGCTACCTTAGTCGCGGTCTGCAGGTCGCCAGCATCGACCATTCCATGCATTTTCATCGCCCATTTGACATCAACGAATGGATCTTATATGACATGTGGAGCGATACGACGAGCCACGCCAAGGGTCTTAACCATGGTCAATTTTGGCAAGATGGTAAACTCGTCGCCACCACCCAACAAGAAGGTCTGATGCGCCTGCATCTAGATACAAAGGCATAGTCATGTCAAAGCGCGCTCTTGTTGTGATTGGCGCTGCATTGCTGTGCGCCTGTGATACTGCTGACACCACGCAGACCAAGTCACTCACCGATAAGCAAATCACCAAACTCATCCCTAAGCGCGTCGATGGACGAGCCTCGTGGGCGGCCGACATTGCTAAGATCTTCGATGAACTAAAGATCCCCAAGAACACTCAGAACATCTGCACTGCGATTGCCGTCATCGACCAAGAATCTAATTTTGATGCTGATCCGCGCGTACCAAACCTAGGCAACGCCTCACTAAAGGCGATCGATGAGAAACTAGAAGCCAAATTCGGCAAGACACTTGCCAAGACCTTTCTTACGATGCTTGAAACCAAGCCGACCAAAGATGACAGCTTTATCAAGCAAATTAAGCAAGTAAAAACCGAGCGCGAACTGGACGAACTGTATCAAAAAATCTTTGATTACTTTGCCAACACTTATAAAGTCTCAGGGCTTGCCCACATCACCAAGTTGACTGGCGAAGGCATCGATGAGCGCATCAACCCCATCACCACACTGGGGTCGATGCAGGTTCACATCGACTACGCGCGTGCGCATCGCCGCAGCAACATGAGCGATCGCACCCTACGTGCTGATCTGTATGGCCAGTACGGCGGTCTGTACTATGGCATTCATCGCCTCATGGTGTATAAGGCCGATTATGATAAGCCACTGTATCGATTCGCCGATTACAATTCTGGCATGTATTCAAGTCGTAATGCCGCCTTTCAGCAGCGCATCAGCAGCCTAAGTAAACAAAAAATCGACATCGATGGCGATCTTTTGCTCTATGATGGCAGTAGCCCACTGAGCAAAAAAAGCCAAACCGAAACCGTACTCATCAAGCTTTTGGCAGCAGCACCGACACCCATTAGTGAACGCCAAATCCGCAGCGACCTAAAAAAAGAAAAAACCAAAAGCTTTGAAGACACTCAAAGCTACCGCGCGATCAGTGAGATGTTCAAGAAAAAATACGGGCGCGACCCAAGCTACGCCATCATGCCACAAGTCGTCATCTCAGGACCGAAGCTAAGCCGAGATTATAATACCAACTGGTTCGCCACCCGAGTCGATAAGCGCTATCAGACGTGCATGGCGACCGCCAAACAGCATAAGATCAAGATCTAACCATGACCGTCGTCGCACGCACACCAACCACGATCATCACAGGCTTTCTGGGCGCGGGCAAGACCACGTTTATTAATGTCTTGCTGGCTCACAAAAACGCCTTGAACATGGCGGACAAATGGGCGATCTTGGTGAATGAGTTTGGTAAGATTGGCATTGATGGCAAGCTTTTTACCGATAATGATGTTGCGATCAAAGAAGTGAGCGGCGGATGCATCTGCTGTACCAGTCAGCTACCGCTACAGATCGCCTTGGTTCGCTTGCTCTTTGATCATAAGCCCAGTCATCTGATCATCGAGCCTACGGGTCTTGCCCATCCTGATGAGCTATTAAGTCAGCTGAGCGCACCGCATTGGCAGACCAGTCTTGACTTACGCGCCACCATTTGCGTCCTAAACGCCGCCCAATGGCAAGAAGAGCATTATCGCAATCACGATGGCTATCAAGTGCACGTCAAATTCTCAGACATCGTCGTCATCAACCGCACCGAGACGCTTAGCACTGATCAATATCAGGCGCTGAATGATTGGATCGGTAGCATTCACCCTGATGTGCAGATCATTGACATGAACACCACTTCTGCCGATGAGCTTATGGCATTACTTGGCAAAATGCCAACGCCCAAACTGCAGCCTATCAAAGTTGCATTAAACCCTTTGGCTGTCAAGCCCGCAACCACAAACACGAACACAACCAACGACACAGACAGCACCGAGCTGCCCTATCGCTATCATGATAAGATGGCAAGCTTTTACGTGGGCGGATGGCGACTACCAAAAGAATGGCGATTCAATGGTCATGAACTACAAAAATGGCTACTAAACCTCCCTCATTATGCTCGTATCAAAGGCATCATTCACACCCAAGATGGTTGGATTAGCCTAAACATCACCCAAGAGAGCATCAGCATCCAAGACAGCGACGCACAGGAAGACAGCCGTCTAGAGTTTATCCTACACCAAAAGATGGATTGGAATGGACTAGATGGTGAGCTTATGGGATTTTTGATAGGTGAGTGATATTAGATCACTCGAACACCTTAATCAATTTTTGCTGCGTATCCACCATCACGTTTGAGCCAATGCCCACCGTAAATAACGGCTGCGTGTGGGCAAAATCCATGTCATACATCACGGGCACACGCCCCAAAATGGGGTGCTTATCAAAAATCGCTCGCAACAGCCCATCAGTCATACCCACATCTGTCGGTACACGCCCAAACAGTACCGCCTTGGGGTCTGGGTAGGTTTGCAAAACGGCAGTCAGTTGCCGTGCAAAATCCATGATATCATAGCCCTCCGCCATTTCTAACATAATGACATAATCGCCAAGCGTATCCACCTTTGGGGCGTAAGGCGTGCCGTTTAGCAGACAAAACGTGGATAAATTACCGCCAATCAGCCGACCGCTCGCCTGCCCTTCTGTATAAACTTGCCAACGGGTGTCAAAAAATTGACGGGTGCAGTCAGGCAAAAACCACAAATCAGACGACCATTTATCACTAGGGATGAGCTCGTATTGGCTTTGGGTCAAGGCTTGTGTCCACATGGCGGACTGATAGTCTTGCAACTCATCCATCTTAAAGGACGAATAGCTTGCTCCCATATAGGTTATCATGCCTGTCTTGGCAAAAATGGCGGTCAAAACGGCAGTTGTGTCAGAATAGCCACAGATGATTTTTGGATTGGCTTTGATAAACTCATAATCCAAATAAGGCAACAATTCATTGCTATTAAATCCGCCAATGGTCGCCAAAATCGCCTTGACACTTGGGTCGGCAAATGCCTTGTGCAAATCGTCCACACGCTCGGCAATGCTTGCTGAGCCAAATTCATCATTGGCAAGATAATTATCCGAAAATGACACGGTGTAGCCCATGCGCTCAAGGCGGACTTTGGCGGATAAATTGGCATGAAATCCGCCAATACGTGCCACAGAGCTTGACGGGCTGATGATGCGAATGTGATCGCCTTGGCGTAATTTTGGCGGGGCAAAAATGTTCATAATTGTCCTTAATATTGAGATAGGATTTTGGGATTATAGCATTATTGTGCCTATGGTCAAGCTGTTCATTTGCCCCATAAAAAAGGGCGAATTATTCCGCCCTAATATTTTTTAAACATCTTTAAAATACATTATTACCCTACATCCAGTCTCTATCCGCCACTTCTTCGGTATTACTTGGCAGACGAGTCACGAGTACTTGGTCAATCTTATAATGATCAATGTCCACCACTTCAAATTTAAGATTTTCATGCACGACGAAGTCAGCAGGGCGCGGAATCTTACGCAAGCGATACATGATAAAGCCCGCCAGCGTCTCATAATGATCCCAATCTTTAAATTCCCCCACATCGAGGGCATGCTTGACATCATCAATGGGCGTACTACCATCGATGAGCCAAGAATTCTCATCACGGCGGATGATCTGCTGTTCTTCTTCGATGGGCGACCCCCAGTCCCCCATGACCGTCATCATGATGTCGGACAATGTGATGACCCCGACCACCCACGCATACTCGTTGATGACGACCGCGAATTTTTCTTTACTGGCACGAAATTTATCCAAAAGCTCAGAAAGGGTCAGCGTATCAGGGATAATCAGCACGTTACGAATGGTAGATTCATTTAACTGAACAAAAGACTGATTATTCAAAAATCTCACCAAAATATCCTTGGTATCAACATAACCAATCACTTGATCGATGGTCTCGCTACACACCAAGAACTTCGAATAAGGATACTCGGCGATTTTTTGGCGGATGGAATCTTCAGATTCCCCCAAGGTAAAATACACCACGTCTTCACGCACGGTCATCGATGACGGCACGGTACGCTCTTCTAGCTCAAACACATTTTCAATAAAATGCTGCTCTTGTTGTAGTACCACGCCCGCTTCTGCGCCTGCGTCCATGATGGCAGAGACGTCATCAAAGGTAATACTCTCTTCTCGCACAGTGTTAATCTTGAATAGGCGAAAGGTCACATTGGCAATGCCGTTAATGATCCAAACCAAGGGTTTGACCACCTTAATCACCACCAGCATCGGATTAATGACCGCTAGGGCGACCTTTTCAGGGTTAATCATCGCGATGCGCTTGGGGATTAAGTCAGCATATAGAATAAAGACCAGTGTCACTACTGTAAAACTGGTAAAAAAAGCGATGCTCTCCGTCCATTGACCTTGATAAAAATGTCCAATCAGCTCGGCAAAATAAGGACGAAGCGCCCCTTCACCCACCGAACCGCCAAGGATGGCGACCGCATTTAGTCCGATTTGGCTTGTGGCAAAAAAGTCGGCAGAGTTTTCTTGTAGATGCATGATCTTATCAGCGCGATTATCGCCACTTTCGGAGATGAGCTTTAATTTGATTTTTCTTGCCCCTGCCAAGGCAATCTCAGAAATTGAGAAAAAGCTTGATACCAAAATCAAGACCAAAATCATCAAAAGATGTTGTAATAACTCCACGGCAATTCCAATCATTGAAATTTAAAAATATGTGATAAATTTTATCGGGTGTGCGTACAAAATTCAAGTACAGCCCTGTTTTCATTCGGCCTTAGCCAAAAGCACTAAAAAGACGGCATTCACGCCGCCTTTGGGTTTATTTGAGCTGACAGTGTACCACTTGCCCTTTGATGCCACTTGCCTCATCTGTCATCAGATAGACATAGGCCGGCATGATGTCTTCAGGTGTCTTTAGCGTATATGGATCTTCGCCTGGGAATGCGTGGGCGCGCATGTTGGTGCGGGTCGCGCCAGGGTTGATGCAGTTGAAGCGTAGTGCAGTCAGACGCTGTGTCTCTTGGGTGAAAATCTCGCTCATGCCTTCGATGGCTTGTTTTGATAACGCGTACGCCCCCCAAAATGCTCGCACTTGTGCCACGCCTGAACTTGTGAATACCACCGAGCCGCTTTGAGCGGTTTTTAATAACGGTAGCAAGGCTTGAGTCAGCATGAATACAGCTGTGGTGTTAATGTGCATCACCTGCTCAAAGGTGATCGGGTCATACATCTCCAAAGGCGTCAGCGCCCCAAGAATTGCCGCGTTATGCAGCACCCCATCCAAGCGACCAAATTCCTTCTCAATAAGCGTGGCAAGCTCATTCATCTGGGCAAAAGTTGCTTTCTCCAGATCCATCGGCAAGATGGCAGGGGTTGGCAAGCCTAGGCCCTCGATCTCATCGTACACCGCCTCAAGCTTAGCTTGGGTCTTACCTAATAATAATACCGTCGCCCCGCATTTGGCATAAGTTAAGGCGGCGACCTTGCCAATGCCGTCGCCTGCGCCGGTTACTAGGATGATTTTATCTTGCAGGCTGTCCGCTTTTGGCGTGAAATTTAAAATCTCTTCATGGTTAATTTGTGCACTTTGCATGTGTATTCCGTGTTGTTTTATCTTGATTTATTAGTAATAAATTTGGGCGACGACTCATTAGGTGTTTTTATACAATCTCCAAATGCCCACCCCGTTAGCAATGACAAGCTTAATTTATGATGCAATCCTAGCCGTCACACCAGTCTATTCAGTAGCACCGCCAAATCATCGGGTGTCGCCACCACAAAATCCGCATCCCATTCGCTGGGATCTTCCTTAGGGACGATATAGCCAAATGCCGCCGCCACCGTCTGCATACCCGACGCGCGCCCTGCCTGTATGTCTCGGAGGTGATCGCCCACATAAATGGCGTCTTTTGGGGTGATGCCAAGCTGATCACATGCCAGATACATCGGCTCAGGGTCAGGCTTGGTGTTTGTCACATCATCAGGGCATACTAATACCGAACAGCGATCAGCAAGGTCTAATTTATCCAGCAGTTGCTCTGCCAAATAACGCGGCTTATTGGTAACAATACCCCAACAAATCCCCGCATCTTCAAAAGATTTTAACATCTCGTCAAACCCATCGAACAGTCGGCTATCAACACAGATGTCCTGCTCGTATAGATCCAAGAATTCTTGACGGTAACCAAGCAGCTTAGGATCGGTATCTGCCACCTTGCCCAACTCATCGCCAAACATCAGTCGCACCATCGCACGTGCACCTGCCGATACCTGCTCACGGATGGCCATGTCGCCTGGACAAGGGTGGTTGTGCTTGGCGCACATGTCCTTGATGATGCGAATAAAATCAGGCGCGGTATCAATGAGCGTGCCATCTAGATCAAACAAAACCGCCTTTAATGCGCTCATTGTGCCACCTTGTCAGCTGCTGCCTTAGTGAACGACATCATGTAATTGACATCAACATTGCGATTCGACAACCAAAAATGCTTGGTAATCGGATTATAATGCAAGCCTGTCATGTCTTGACGCTCAAAGCCTGCACGAATTGCCATCTGATCAAGCTCGGCAGGTGTGATGAACTTGTTATAATCATGCGTGCCTTTATCTACCAGGCGCAGTACATACTCTGCGCCCACGATGGCAAATAGGTATGACTTAGGATTACGGTTGATGGTCGAGGTTACAAACACTCCGCCTGGCTTTAATAATTTGAAACACGCTTCAATAATCGCCGATGGATCAGGAACGTGCTCTAGCATCTCCATGCACGTGACGACATCATAGGTCTCTGACTGCTCTTTTGCCAATTCTTCGATCGCCACACAGCGAAATGACAAGGTCTCACTCATGCCCGTCTTATCAGCGTGGATGCTCGCCGCCTGTAGATTCTCATTGCCCAGATCCACGCCAAGCACATTCGCGCCACGCACCGCCATCGAATGCGATAAAATACCACCGCCACAGCCAACATCTAGGATGCTCTTACCCATCAAAGGCGAACCATAGCACTCATGCACGCGGTCTTCGATCCAATTTAGGCGTAACGGATTAATGTCATGCAGTGATTTAAATGCGCCATTTCTGTCCCACCACTCATTCGCCAAGGTGGTAAATTTACCAATTTCATCGTAATCGACGTTCGCATTTTGGGTGGTTGTTTGCATAATTTTTCGCTTATTTTGTCATCAAAAATTACTTGCTATCTTATCACTTTCACGCCAAATTTGCTATACAACCACGAACATAAGCAGCTGATTTTGATACAATGAACACCTTGTATCGCTAAGTTTTACGCAATTTTTAAGGTTATGGATCGATTTACAAAGGTTTGTGCAAAATCAAAACACTTTGCAAGGCAAGCTTAATAAATCTGTTACCATTTCTGCCAAAAAATAGGCTAAACTATGGCATATTTTTATTTAAACGTTTAAATCATGGCTCGTTTTTGGTAGAATTAGCCAAATTTAGCATTCATTTTAATCAATAGTACGAAAAAGCAAGCACGACTCGCTGCTTGTTGATGTGTTTTATAAGGATTTCGTCATGAAATACACCCTAACATTCACCGCCATGGCAGCTGCCATCGGTCTTGCCAGCAGCGCTTTTGCCGCTGATTTCGTAGAAGGTCGCGATTACCAAAAAGTTGCAAACCCAGAAAATATCGCAGGCGATGTGATTGTGGTGCGTGAATTCTTCTGGTATGGCTGCCCACATTGCTACAACCTAGAGCCACACATGCAAAAATGGGCAAAAACTCGCGCCGAAGACGTGGCGTTTTTCCGCACGCCTGCGGCCATGAACCCTGTATGGGAAGTGCCTGCACGTGGCTTCTATGCTGCACAGCAGATGGGTCTTGAGAACAAAACCCACCAAGCTCTTTTTGATGCTGTTCACAAAGATGGCAAGCGTAACATCATCGCCAATCAAAACAACTTGGCTGATTGGTACGCATCTCAAGGCGCTGACAAAGCCAAATTCAACAGCTTCTATAACTCATTCTCAGTCAGCACCAAGATCGAACGCGCCAAGCAAGGTGCGGCTCGTTATCAGTTGACAGGCGTTCCTGCCATCGTGGTTCACGGCACTTATGTGGTGTCAGGCGATGGTGAGAGAGCCACGCAAGTTGTTGACTTCCTAGTTAATAAAGTCCGCGACGAAAAGAAATAAGCAAAGATAAGATTATTATCTTAAAAATCCGCACCACAGTGTGCGGATTTTTTTATCAAAGCGCAAGCAGCCCATGTAAGAGATTGCTTACAAACATTGACGATATTGGCTAATTGCTGCGGTAGGGCTGATTTGGCATAATACACCCAAGCAGCAAGGATACTGCAAATGGAATTGCCAACATGGATGAATGCTGTCACTATGGATGAAACGCATGGATTAAGTGCTCGCACTTAAAGCAAGGAACACCAAAAAAGCCACATGAGCAATCATGTGGCTTTTGCTTTTTGGAATTTATCCGATTAATCATCAGGTGGATAAGATCGCTACTTCTCTAACATAGCTTTCAAAGTCCGCCAAGCTCTCCTCCAGCAGCTCATCATCCTGTAGATGCTCAGCATAGGCAATCCACAGCAGCAGCTGATACACACTGTTAAATTCACTGGCATTGAACTGCTTCACGAATTGCTTGATCGTGCTTTCATCATGCAACTGCAAGCGGCTTAGCCATGTTTCGATTTTGGTTATCTGCTCTTTGGTGAACTTAATCTCAAACAGCGCGCGCGTCAGACTCTGACGATCTTCTTCGATGATAAGCTTGCCCACACGCTTGATCTGGCGGTTCTTCGCCGCCGCGCTGGTGATGTCTGATAAATGTTTTAATTCATCTAAGAAATAATCACTGACTGGCAAAGTAGCAAGTTGTTTTTTTGATAAATTTGCCAGTGGCGTAGCCAGCGCCTGTAAGCGCTCGTGTGATTTTTTGATTTCGGTGCGAGAGACTCGCATGTCTTGTTTTGACCAGTCAATATTCATAACATACTCTTTTTATTAATGGGTTACCAGTGGCGTTTTTCACGGTGCTTGATGCGCACCTTTAGATGCTCAGGCAGTCCGAGAGCCAAGGCATTTTCTATTTTTTCGCTGACGTAGACTGAGCGGTGTTTGCCGCCGGTGCAGCCGATGGCAACCGTCATGCTATGGCGATTATTGTCTGCAAATTTGGGCAGCCATTTTAGAAGATAGGCTGTGATGTCCTCTGCCATCTCATCAACCTCGAAAGATTGAGCGAAGAAGGCTTTTACTGCGTCGTCCTGCCCTGTCAATGCTCTTAATTCCTCGTGCCAATGCGGGTTTGGTAATATTCTCATGTCAAATACTAGATCAGCATCTAATGGCACGCCATACTTAAAACCAAAGGACAGTAGATTAACATTAATCTTATTTTCAAACCCAAGATAATCACGAACCTTTTGTTTTAATTCGTGAACATTTAGCAAACTTGTATCGATCTTAATGTCCGCCAGACTTGCGATGGGTTCAAGCAGTGCGATCTCGCTATGGATGGCGTTCGGTAGGTTGCCTTTGGTTGCCATCAAAGGATGCACACGTCTCGTCGAACCAAATCGCGCCACCAGCACACGCTCTTCGGCGGTGGCATACAGTACCGTCACTGCCTGCTGGCCATATTCCTTGATGAGCGCTTGATGTAGCACTGGGAAATTTGATAAATCTGCAAGCGGCAGACGGCTGTCAATCCCAAGCGCGATCTTATGAATGCTATCATCCAGCGTTAGCCGCCTAATAGCGCTATCCGCCAACGACAATGGCAAATTATCAATCACATAATACCCAAAATCCTCTAGGATATTTAATACCGATGTCTTGCCCGAGCCTGAACGCCCCGAGACGATAACGATAGAGATTGAATCGCTCATGATCATCCTTTAGGTTAGGTGAATTTCGATATTATCCAACAGTCTTGCTTTGCCAAGGTTGCTTGCGGTTAGAATCACCAAATTTTTATCTTGATTGCTAGGCGGTTTCAGTCTATCGGTCAGCACCTCTAGATAATCCACCGTAAATCCTGAAGCATTGATCCGATCGCGATATTTTTGGGTAAGCTCGTTTAACCGCAGAATATTAAAATCAGCTCTTAACTCATCAGCAAAGTCACATAGCGCCTGATGCAGCCTTGGAGCGACGGCCAATTCATCAGCGGTCAGGTAGCCATTTCTAGAAGATAATGCCAAACCGCTATCCGCACGCACGATCTCACCGCCAATGATCTTGATGCCAAAGTTTAGCTCATCGTTCAGCTTACGAATGATGGCAAGCTGTTGATAGTCTTTTTTGCCAAAGATCGCCACATCAGGACGCACAATATTAAACAGCTTACTGACGACCAATCCCACACCGTCAAAGTGCGTCAGGCGAGTTTTACCACATAGAATCTTGGTAATCTCGCCAGAGAGCACCTGAATCTGCGGCGGATAAGTAGGATACATCTCATCCGCGCTCGGCGCAAAGACCATGTCGCACGCCACACTCCGAAGCTTAGCACAATCTTCATCCAACGTGCGCGGATAACTGTCAAAATCCTCACCCACCCCGAACTGCGTGGGATTCACAAAGATACTCGCCACAACGATGTCAGCATGCTCCTTGGCGATATTTACAAGTGACAGATGCCCATCATGCAGATTACCCATGGTCGGCACTAAGGCGATGGTTTTGCCATCTTTGCGGCATGTCTGCAGAGCTGATTGTAATTCTTTGATATTGTGGAAAATGTGCATGTCGTTCTCTCAATACTAGCTAATTGAAACTGTGCTCAGCAGCTGGAAAAGACCCCTCTTTGACCTGCTTATGATACAACTCAAGCGCGCCAAGTACGCCATTGTCGTTCGCATCATCACCCAAGAAGTCTTTGACAAACTTGGCAGGCTTACGCGTGTAAACGCCCAACATGTCATGCATGACCAATACCTGACCATCCGTATCAGCACCCGCACCAATGCCAATGACAGGGACATTCACACTTTGGGTAACCATCTTAGCAAGAGCGGCGGGCACACATTCTAATAACAGCATGCTTGCGCCTGCTTCAACGAGTTTTTGGCAGTCATCTAAGAGTTTTTTGGCCTGTTCATCCGTTCTGCCTTGTACTTTATAGCCGCCAAATACATTCACCGCCTGCGGTGTCAGTCCCAGATGTGCGCACACCGGTACGCCATTTTTGGCAAGTACGGAGATGGTCTGGCACAAGCCATCATCCCCTTCTATCTTAACCACATTCGCCCCCGCTTGCATCACCGCACGGCTGCTATTGATGGCGTCTTCTAAAGTAGCATAACTCATGAATGGCAAATCAGCCATAATCAGGGCGTGGCTGTTACCTCGGGCGATGTTGGCAGTGTGATACACCATGTCGCCAAGCGTGACGGGGAGTGTGGATGACTGCCCCTGCACGACCATGCCAAGGCTGTCACCCACCAAAATGACCTCAATGCCCGCTGTCTGCATGAGATTGGCAAAGCTGGCATCATAACAAGTCAAGCAGCTAAACTTCTCGCCAGAGGCTTTGTATTTATTTAAGGTTGATAACGTGATGGGTGCTGTTTGGGTCAGATAACTCATAAACATCCTTTTATTTTAATCGTCTGTACTTAGACACGCGCTTATAAATGAGACAAAGATCAGTTTGTGATTTTTGTCAATTCGGACATATCATGCGCCAATGCCAGATCATTGATTTTTTGACCACTGATAACAAGGTCTTGGCTAAGCTCTAGCAGCGGCACCAAAACGAAACTTCTTTCAAAGATGCCTGCATGCGGTACGGTCAGTCTGTCATTTTTGATAATTTGATCATCATAAAGCAGCACATCCACATCAAGCGAGCGCTCACCCCAACGTCTAAGGCGCACTCGTCCTGCGCTGCTTTCAAGACTTTGGCAAAAATCAAGTAGCCTCATGGGGTCTAAATTCGTCTTGGCAGACAATACCGCATTCACAAAATCAGGCTGATCAATCACGCCAAATGGCTTTGATGAATACAGCGATGACAATCTCACCTCTATAAAGCGATCATCACTCTGTAGGCATTCGAGCACCGATAAAATATGACTCGTAGGATCACCAAGCTCATTGGCGATATTGCCACCAAGTCCTAAGTATATCTGTACAAATTTACTCATCTGGTCAGCCTTATGACTCGCACGCCCACCTATTCGCCCGCTCGCGGCTTGGCGTTTGATTTTTTACGCCGTCTGTGCTTGGGAGCATCCGCATGGCTTGATTGAGCTTTGGCGGTTTTTGGTTTTGATTTGGGTTTTGGTGTGCGTTTCTTGATAGCTGCCTGATGAGCATTCTCTTCAGTCATGCCTTGCTCACGCTCTTTGATTGACAGCGTTGATGATGGGCGACGCTTACGATAGCGAGTCGCAGGAATGTACGGCTCGTCGTTATTGAGTAGCTTTAAGAACTCTGCCTCACCATAATTTACCTGCTCAAACACGGGAACGACCACATCACGGCGGCGCGGAATGGGTCTATTGGCTGGTTGTTCAGGTTTATTTGGCAAAAATTCATCGGCATTATCAACGACGAATAACGGCTTTGGCGTCTTAGAGCTGGGCTCTTCATCGCGGCTTGATAACTGCTGAAGCTGCAGTAGCTCATCGCTGGTATTGCCGCCACGATTACGTCTGCGTGATGACAATCCTGTCGCACTGCCACCACTGGCAAAGCTCTCTACCATCTGAGCGCGAGTGCCTGCATCGGCATCCTGATAGCGTGTCCACCACACGCCCATGTTATTGGTCGATTCGGACAGCTCGTACCTATCATGCGCCTCACGCAGCACAAGAAAATCAAAAGCGGCACGGAATTTCGGGTGGCGCTCTAGATTGACGATGTCACGGACGCGTGGGTTGGCAAGCTTAGGCTGCATGAGCCAAATGCTGGTGATGAATTCTTCGGCGAACTTAGGGATGGCGGTTCTTAGGCGCTGCACATCGACCACTTTTGCGGCGGCTTTGCTCTGCGCCTCATGGAATGGCAAGCCTTTTTTCTTAAACTTGGCCAGCTGATACAGGTAATTTTCCCACAACAATACCGCATAAAAGAACGCAGGATTAGCTCCCTTACCCATACCGACGCGCTTATCCGTATTGATGGCGGTGGCAAGCATTAGCGGCGTTGGCTCATTTGGCGCATACGCCATCAGATGATCCATCGCCCCATGCTCGAACAGAATCGGCAGCAGCGGGGTCAGATAACCTCCTGAGAACATCTTCTGGGATTCGTCATACAGACGATGCGCCGATACCTGCTCAAGCAGCACCCAATTATCCTCGTGGAACTGCGCACCCAAAGCACGATCAAAATCAAAGCCCAACTTCGCCTTAAAACGCAGCGCACGCAGCAGACGCACGGGATCCTCTTCGATGCGAGTCTTAGCATCGCCTAACAGGCGCAGCGTGCGATTTTGGACATCGTCAATCGCGCCACAAAAGTCAAGTATTTCGCCCTTAATTGGCTGATAATACAAGGCATTGATCGAAAAATCACGACGGGCAAAATCTTGATTAATATCACCCCACACATTATCACGGGTAATCATACCCTCTTCGGTGGTGTGGGTGTCATCTTTGGGCGGGGCACGAAAGGTCGCCACCTCAATCATCTCACGCCCAGAATAGACGTGCGCAAGCTGAAAGCGTCGCCCAATAATACGGCAACGACCACCAAAAATCGCCTTAATCTCATGCGGTCGAGCGCTTGTCACTGCATCAAAATCCTTAGGTGCAAGCCCCAAAATACTGTCGCGCACACCGCCCCCCACGATGTACGCCTCAAAACCCGCCTTATTTAAAGTGCTCACCACCTCAATGATACTGTGCGGCAAGGCAGATTTATTCACCCCAAGCGCCTTATCACGATGCGTAACAAAGCTTTGGCTCTTTTTGGGCTTTTTATTTCTTATGGATTTGCTGGATTTCCCAGAGTTCGCTGGCTGATGCGCCATGCTGAATTCTCCCTGTGGGCTGTAAATTTATTTTCTATGTTTAAACCATCTATTTTAACCGTTATTGGCAAAAAAAGCGAACATAACACACATTTTGTGATAATTTAGTCCGAAACGCTTAGCCTATGGCGATTTTTGTCAAGCGTCGCCTGCCCGATGCCTTTGACTTGCATCAGCTCATCCACGTGACGGAATCGTCCTATTTGGGTGCGATGCTTGATGATGCGCTCTGCCGTATTCACCCCAATCCCCTGCAATGTCAAAAAATCACTCGCGGTCGCCGTATTGATATTAATGCGTTCGCCAAGTCTCTTGGTATTTCTTTGCTCATTTTTCATCGCCTGATAAGCACTAACAGCATCAGCGTAGCAGCGATTGCCCACAGAATGCACTTGAGCGAAGCTCGGTAACGTCACCACCATCAATAGCAATATGACACAGCTACTTATTTTCTGCATCTTTTGCCATATCCCAATAGTTATCCATCTCTGCCAAATCGCTCTGTTCAAAGGTTTTGCCCTGCTCCATCAGCGACTTTTCCACAAAAGCAAATCGGCGTTTAAATTTGGCATTGGTATTTTGCAAAGCCATCTCGGCATCAATGTCTAAATGACGAGCAAGGTTGGTCAAGACAAACAGCACATCGCCAAGCTCGCCTGCGATTTTGTCTTTTTGAGTTTTATCCAATTTATCTGTTTTATACTTAAAATCAAGCGTGGGTAATTCTGCTTTTAATTCGCTAAGCTCCTCTTGGAGCTTCTCCAACACACCGCCCAGATTATCCCAATCAAAACCAACCTTACCCGCCTGTTTTTGTAAGTTTTGGGCGGTCATTAACGCCGTGCCTGCCTTGACATCGGATAATAGGCGTTTTGGGCGGTCTTGGTTTTCTATTTGCTTAATCTCATCCCAACGGCGTTTGACGTCTTCGTCCGTTTTTAGATTTTCTTTGTCAAAGACATGGGGGTGTCTGCGAATGAGTTTTTCTTGTAAGGTATAAATCACGTCCGCCATGTCAAACCGCCCTTGCTCGGCATACAGATGCGCATGAAAGATGATTTGCAAAAGCACATCGCCAAGCTCGCCTTTAATGTCATCGGTGGCAAGGGGGCTTTTGTCATCGCTTGCAATGGCTTCAATGAGTTCAAAAACTTCTTCGATGGCGTATTTTTGTAGGCTGTCGTTAGTTTGTTTGGCGTCCCACGGGCAGTCGGTGCGAAGGCGCGCCATGAGTGCTAACAGGTCAGAGAATTGATTGGTCGGATTCATGATTATTATCCAAAAAAATAAACCCCATTATACTAGATAATGGGGTTTTGCACATCGATTTTAGGCGGGTTACTGAGCCAAATCTTCGAACAAGGCTGTAGATAAATAACGTTCGCCCGATGACGGAATCACCACCACGATGAGCTTGCCGGCATTTTCAGGACGGCTTGCCACTTGCAGGGCTGACCATACCGCCGCCCCTGCACTGATGCCCACGAGCAGACCTTCTTTTTCTGCCATTTGACGAGCCGTGGCAAAGGCGGAATCGGTGGTAACCGTGATGACTTCGTTATAAATGCCCGTGTTTAAAATGCTCGGCACAAAACCAGGGGCAAGCCCTTGCAATTTATGAGCTCCTTTTTCGCCACCGCTAAACACAGGCGAATCAGACGGCTCTACCGCCACGATTTGTACGCTGTCCTTTTTGGCTTTTAGCACCTCGCCCACGCCTGTAACCGTACCGCCCGTACCAATCCCTGCCACCACGATGTCCACTTGCCCGTCTGTGTCTCTCCAGATTTCTAGGGCGGTGGTTTCACGGTGGATTTTTGGGTTGGCTAGGTTGTCAAATTGGCGTGGCATAAAATAGCCGTCTTGACTGGCAAGCTCGTTCGCCTTGGCAATCGCCCCGCCCATACCCTCTGATGCAGGGGTTAATACAAGCTCTGCCCCATAGGCACGCAGCAGGGCACGGCGCTCTAAGCTCATGCTCTCAGGCATGGTGATGACAAGTTTATAACCCTTGGACGCACACACCATGGCAAGCCCAATGCCTGTATTACCCGATGTCGCTTCCACAATGGTGGTGTCGTTATTGATAAGCCCGTCTTTTTCGGCTTCGTTTATCATGGATAGGGCAATGCGGTCTTTGACCGAGCTTGCGGGGTTAAAATACTCTAACTTTGCCACGACACGAGCGGGCAAACCTTCACTTAGGCGGTTTAATTCCACTAGGGGTGTGTTGCCGATAAGGTCGGTGATGTTTTTGGCAATGTTCATAAAATTTCCCTTGTTAAAGGTTGTCGGTTTAAAATGATACACGGTTAGCATACCAAATTTTTATGAAAATTTATAGGTAAAAAATGTTAAGCCTTATTCTATTTTGGCATTTAAATAATTTCACAATATCCACGGCTAAATCATGATAAAATTAAGCTGTTTCATATTCATATTTGGGATAATTTATGACCGCTTTTAGCCCCATCACCATCTCCTGCTTTAAAGCCTATGACGTGCGTGGCGAACTTGATGTCAATCTCGACAACGCCATCGCCTACCGTATCGGACGAGCGTTCGCCCAATATCTTAATGACGGCAAAGAAAATCCCGTCATCGTGGTCGGCTCGGACATCCGTCCGTCTAGTGAGAGCCTAAAACAATCCGCCATTCACGGCATCACGGACGCTGGTGTGGACGTGATTGATTTGGGTATGGTTGGCACCGAAGAAGTCTATTTTGCCACAAGCCATTATGGGGCAATTGGTGGTATTGAAGTAACCGCAAGCCACAACCCCATAAATTACAATGGCTTAAAAATGGTGCGCAAAAACTCTCGCCCCATCAGTGCCGATACGGGTTTGGCGGACATTCGCACGATTGCTGAACGTGGCGAATTTGTGGTGGCAGACAAAGGCAGGGTTACCCTAAACACTGACAAAACCGCCTATATTGATAAGCTCATGAGCTTTACCGATACCGCCAAATTTACCCCCAAAAAAATCGTGGTAAACAGTGGCAACGGCTCGGCAGGGCCTGTGGTTGATGAACTACAAAAACGTCTTGGCGATAACATTGAGCTTATCAAAGTTTATCACACCCCAGACGGCTCATTCCCAAACGGCATTCCCAACCCCATGATTATCGCCAATCAAAAAGCGACATCGGACGCGGTCATCGTTCATGGGGCGGATTTTGGTGTGGCTTTTGATGGCGATTTTGACAGATGTTTTTTGTTTGATGAACATGGGCGGTTTATCGAAGGCTCATACATCGTGGGCATGCTTGCCGAAGTGTTTTTGAAAAAACATCAAGGCGAGAGCATCGTCTATGACCCCCGAGTGATTTATAACACCGAGAACGTCATCGCCCAAAATGGCGGTACGCCTGCCATCAGCAAATCGGGGCATTCGTTCATCAAGCAAGTCATGCGTGAGACGGGAGCGATTTATGGCGGGGAGATGTCAGCTCATCATTATTTTCGTGATTTCGCCTATTGTGATAGCGGTATGATTGTGTGGCTACTGGTGATTGAGCTGTTATCAGTAACAGGTAAAACCCTATCCGAGCTTGTAAACGGCCATATCAGTGATTTTCCAAGTTCAGGTGAGCTAAATTTTCGCTTGGGACAAAAAACCGCGAGCGAGATTGGCGAGCTTTTGGAACAAAAATACCACGCATTAAATCCTACCAAAAATACCCTAGACGGATTAAGCCTAGATTTTGGCAACTGGCGGTTTAATCTACGTTCATCCAACACCGAGCCACTCATTCGCCTAAACATTGAAACCAAAGGCGACAAAGAGCTATTAAAAGAGCGAACCGATGAAATTTTAACAATACTAGATGAATGCGGTGCGGTGAGCGCCAATCACTAAGCCATGAAAAGACCCATAATATTGGGTCTTTTTTTTATAAATAGGATTTAACCCATTTGACAAAACTATCCACCATGGGTGAGATGTCTTGATTGGCGTGCACGATGTAATAAGCTCGATGGCTGACTAAAGTTTTGTCGGATATAATGAGGAGCTGCCCTGATTGCAGCTCCTGCTCGATGAGCATCCTAGGGATGAGCGCCATGCCCATTCCTTGTGCTGCTGCCACTGCCAACATCGAGAACAGCTCATAGCGTTGTCCACTAAAAGGACTGTAATGATCGATATGATTTGCCAAGAACCATTCCTGCCAGATGGTCGGTCTGGTCGTCTGCTGCAATAGAGGCATTTTGGACAATTCATCATCCGCCAAGTCGCACTCGCCATTCGCCGCTATCACCGACTCTCCAAAACGCTCGATCAGCAGTTTAGGCGATGCCACCAGCACAAGTGACTCATCCATCAGATGATGTGCCTGCACCCCTGGCCATTGGCGAATCTGCTGCGGCGTGCCTGCAAAAATTGCCGCATCGAATATGTTCTCACTAAACAAAAAAGGCTTCGTGCTCGTCTCTAGATGCAGATTAATCTTAGGATGTCGTTCATTGAAGTCTTGTAATTTTGGCAAAAGCCAGCGGGTCGCGAACGTCGGCACCACGCCCAATTTTAGAACACCGCCAAGACCTTTATGATTCATCAAATCAACCGTTGATCGCTCAAGTCCGAGCAGATGCGAAGTGACACTCTTTAGGTACATTTTGCCCGCTGTCGTGAGCTCCACACCATGCTTGGTTCTGACAAACAGCGCCACACCCAAGAATTCTCCTAGTTGCTTGACCTGTCTGGACACCGCACTTTGGGTCATAAATAGTGCCTGCGCCGCGTGCGTGTGGCTGCCATGTTTGGCAACTGCCTCAAAGCATAATAAGCTTTGCAAAGAAGGAATCGATCGCTTCATAAATTCTTCCGCTGTAAATTCGTCCGCTGAATGATATGCCAAAAACACATACAAGAATATATTTAATGTCTCAAGACCTAGTATTTATTTGTATTTTAGTCAAAATAATGGGTAAATACTAGGTTTTACCGTTTAAGATATGTATAAAAATCATACCTTGATGAAAATTACTCGTTTGAAATTTTTCGGTTCTCTCAATATTATAAAACTTCCAATCCCACACTCATTAATGCATCGGAGGCACACATGGCTAGCACAAAAGTCACATTCAACTGGGAAGATCCTTTCTTATTAGAAGCGCAACTCACCGAAGAAGAGCGAATGATTCAAAAGGTCGCGCATGATTATTGTCAATCAAAATTACAGCCCAGAGTTCTAGAGCAATTTCGCCACGAAAAAACCGATGAAAGCATATTTCGTGAGATGGGCGAGCTTGGACTATTGGGCCCTACCATTGGCGAACAATATGGCGGCGCGGGGCTAAACTATGTCAGCTACGGTCTGATCGCTCGTGAAATTGAACGCGTAGATTCTGGCTATCGCTCGATGGCAAGCGTGCAAAGCTCTCTGGTCATGGTGCCTATTAATGAATTTGGCACCGAGGCACAAAAACAAAAATACCTACCCAAACTTGCCACAGGCGAATATATTGGCTGCTTTGGTCTGACCGAACCAGATCACGGCTCAGACCCTGGCAGCATGATTACACGCGCCAAAAAAGTCGATGGCGGCTACCGCCTAACAGGCTCAAAGATGTGGATCACCAACAGCCCGATCGCTGATGTGTTCGTCGTCTGGGCAAAGGAAGTTTCTGAGTCGGGCGCACCAGGCGACATTCGCGGCTTTATCCTAGAAAAAGGATGGGAGGGTCTGTCTGCACCTGCCATTCATGGCAAGGTTGGACTACGCGCCTCGATCACAGGCGAGATTGTGATGGACAATGTGTTTGTACCCAAAGAGAATACTTTTCCTGACATTCGCGGCCTAAAAGGTCCTTTCACCTGCCTTAACAGTGCTCGCTATGGCATTGCTTGGGGTGCGATGGGTGCGGCAGAATTCTGTTGGCACACCGCACGTCAATACACACTAGATCGCAAACAATTCGGTCGTCCTCTGGCTGCTAACCAGCTTATCCAAAAGAAACTGGCCGACATGCAAACCGAGATTGCCTTAGGACTACAGGTTGCGCTGCGCTTCGGGAGGATGAAAGATGAAGGCATCGCTGCGGTCGAAGGAACATCGCTTATCAAGCGCAATAACTGCGGTAAGGCATTAGACATCGCCCGAACAGCACGCGACATGATGGGTGGCAACGGCATCAGCGATGAATTTGGTGTGGCGCGCCACTTAGTGAACCTTGAGGTGGTGAATACCTACGAAGGCACGCATGACATCCACGCGCTCATTCTAGGGCGGGCACAGACGGGCATCGCTGCGTTCTGTAATTAGTCAGCAAGGAGCTTGCCATGCACGCATTACAAGGGATTAAAGTACTCGACCTAAGTCGGGTACTGGCAGGGCCGTGGTGTAGTCAGATTTTGGCAGATCTTGGTGCTGATGTCATTAAAGTGGAACGACCTCGTTATGGCGATGACACTCGCACATGGGGACCGCCTTGGATGCCTGACAACCAAGGCAATCAGACCCGTGAATCAGGCTATTTTCAATGCGCCAATCGAAATAAGCGCTCTATCGCCATTGACATCACCCATCCTCAAGGTCAGGCATTGATACATGAAATCGCCAAAGACGTGGATGTGGTCGTCGAAAACTACAAAGTCGGCTCTCTCAAAAAATACGGCCTAGACTACGACTCATTGCGTCAGATTAATCCGCGGCTTGTTTATTGCTCAATCACAGGCTTTGGGCAGGACGGTCCTAGAGCCGATGAGCCGGGTTATGATTTTATCATTCAGGGCATGTCGGGACTTATGAGTGTAACCGGCGAGGCAGACGATGTGGTAGGCGGCGGTCCGCAGAAAGTTGGTGTGGCACTCGTGGACATCCAAACTGGCCTGTATGCCACGATTGCCATTCAGGCAGCACTGCTGGCACGGTCTTACACGCAGCAGGGTCAGCATATTGATATTTCTCTTCTGGATGTGCAAGTTGCCACCTTGGCCAATCAGGGCATGAATTACCTAAGCTCTGGCAATGTGCCAAAACGCATGGGCAATAAGCACCCCAACATCGTGCCCTATCAGACATTCAAGGCGAAAGACAAATCATTCATAATCGCCTGTGGTAACGATAAGCAGTTCGTCGATCTGTGTTTGGCGGTTGGATTGCCCAAGCTTGTTAGTACTGATAAATACCTTAAAAACCAAGATCGGGTTAAGCATCGAGATGAGCTGATTGAACAACTCTCGGCGCATTTTTTGACCCAAAATGCCAAACATTGGGTTGATCGCATTCATGCCGCCAAAGTCCCCGTCGGGCTGATTAATAACATCAAAGAGGCGCTTAATGAGCCGCAGATTCATCATCGGGGCATGGTGGTCAATATACCGCATAACCTCAATAAGGACTTTAAAACCATTGGATCGCCCATTCGCCTGTCTGATACGCCCGTGACTTATCACCTTGCTCCTCCGCAGTTGGGCGAGCATACTTTTGAGGTGTTAGCTTCGTTTTGCAATCAGGATCAATTACATTCATTACAGGAGCAAGGCATCATCGAGAATTTACGCAAGGATTAATGACAACGTACTTTAAATGCTACAATGAAATCGTTTTATGAATTTTACAAGGAGTTAACCATGAAACTAATGACCAAACTTATCACCATCGCAGTATTTGCCGGCTGCCTTGCTGCCTGCCAGGGCGAAAAAAGTGAATCCAGCGTACAAGCCACCCAAAGCCAAACCGCCGGTCAATTACAAACCAAGTTTTTAACCATTGGCACAGGTGGTGCCTCTGGCCCATTCAACATCATCGGGACTTCACTCTCAGAATTATACGCCCAAAAGTTTGGCGTCAATTCAAAGACCCAAACCACAGGCGCATCTGTCGAGAATCTTAATTTGATCAACCAAAAGAAACTTGAAATGGCGTTCGTGATGAACGACTCACTCAATGATGCCATGATGGGCGTGGGCAGCTTCCAAAAGAAAGTGGAAAATGTACGCTCAGTCGCAGCACTATACCCTAACTATGTGCAGATCGTCGCATCCAGCAAAAGCAACATCAGCTCCATCGAAGATCTTCGTGGCAAGCGCATTGCCGTCGGGGCACACGGCTCAGGTGTAGAGCTGTCCACACGAACCTTGCTTGAGGGCTTTGGAATTACTTATAAAGACATCAGACCTGATTATCTGGGCTTTGCTGAAGCGGCTGATGGTTTAAAATCAGGCAAATTGGATGCGGCATTTTTTACCAGTGGCATGCCCAATTCATCCTTGATGGAATTGCAGCAAGGCTTTGATCTAAAGCTCATCGCCATCCCTACCGACAAGCTGATCGAGGTAGCCAAAACCAAGACTTTTTTTGTGACTGAGACAATCCCCAAAGGCATGTACGGTAATGGCAAGGACATACCAACCGCCGCCATCTTAAACACACTCGTGGTGCGCAGCGACCTAAGTGACGATGACGTCTATACATTAACCAAGGCTTTATTTGAAAACCTAAACAAACTTCAAAACGCCCATCAGGCCGCCAACGACATTCAGGTTGAAAACGCACAGCAAAACCTCATCGCACCGCTACATCCTGGCGCACAGCGATACTATGATGAAGTGACTGCAAACAAATAGCCCTAATTAATCAAGAATTAAAAATGACCACAAGGACTACCCTGTGGTCATTTTGTTTAGCTGCGATAAAATTAAAATCCAAAATCAGATAACTTTTGGCATTAGGATTTAAGTTTATCGCCCACCAAACCCTTAACAGTGTTTAGAATGTCGGCAGGCAGTACAACGGTTTTAGCATTGTCCGATTGTGCCATCTCGTTCATTGCCTTAATGTACTGCTCACCCAATAGATAGACCACAGGCATCTCTTTGCCATCCATCGCAGATGAGATCAGACGAATTGACTCTTCTGAACCACGCGCCAAGACTACTTGTGCCTCAGCATCGCGGCGTGAAGCCTCAAGACGACCATCCGCCTCTAGGATTGCCGCTTGTTTTTGACCGTCGGCGCGCGTTACCATCGCACGGCGCTGACGCTCTGCTGCTGCCTGCTCTTCCATCGCCATTTGCATGGTGGGTGATGGTTTGATGTCTTGGATTTCTACGGTTTTTAGGGTGATGCCCCAGTCACTGATGTCGTCAGAGATGGCGTGTTTGAGCTGTGCTTTGATCTGATCTCGGCTTGATAAAGCGTTGTCCAGATCCATCTCGCCGATGATCGAACGCAGGGAAGTCTGCACCAGATTGCGAATACCATGCTCATAATCCTCGATACCGTACACCGCATGCGCAGGCTGAACGATATTGATGTACGCCACCGCATTGGCGATAATGACGACGTTATCGCGGGTGATGACTTCTTGGCTTGGCACGTCCAGCACGATGTCTTTGGTGGTGACTTTATAGGCGACACTATCAACATAAGGAATGATAAAATTAAGCCCCGGTTCTAGCGTCTGATGGTATTTACCCAGTCGCTGTACGATCCATTTTTCGCCTTGTGATACCATACGCACCCCTTTAAAGATGGTAAATACCACAAAAATAATCAATACAATCAACACACTACCGAATTCAAACATCTCTGTATCCTATCTTTTTACTGTCATAATTAGTGTTCCACGTGGAACTATTGCTTAGCGCTTACCGACAAACAGCTCATTGCCGACAATGCGCTTCACCACGGCACGCTCACCCACCGCGATAACTTCATCGTCATGAGTGCGACACATCCACTCGCTTGAGCCAAGCTGTGGTATGTTGAAGCGAATCCTGCCACGAGTGCCGTCTGTAGGCTCAATGATGATGCCAATCTCACCAATGATGGTTGCGCCGCCAAGCCCTGCCTTGGTGCGATTCTTGATGCGTGGCTGAATAAATTTAAACCACAGGGCACAAAATAGCACCGACAACACCAACCACAGCAACACCGATACCGTTACAGACAGACCTAATAGCCAAGACAGCAGCGCCACAATAATCGCCGCCGCCCCAAACCACAACATAAAGAAAGTCGGCACAAACATCTCAGCGATCGCCAAGATCACGCCAAATACCAACCAATACCAAGGTTCTATCGTCATCATAAATCCCTAAAATTCATTATATTGCGGTGGCTGATGCTCAATTACAACACGCCCAATACCCAAACAGGGAGCGTCACCACATCAAGCACAAAAGGCAATAGTACCAATTTCTCAGCGCCTGTACAACCACCATTCGTGGTTATTTGGGTATTCGTATAAATCGACACGCTATAAGGACGAGTCAGCGGACGCAACTGCGAGCGCACCAGATCGAAGTTGCTGACCTGCGGATATACCGCGCCTTTTAATGGTACATCAAAGCAAAAACGCTGTGCGTTCATGCGAGTATCGCTCTCGCTTTTGCATTCTTTTGCACCATTTTGGATGAAGAACTGCATGTCGCTGCGCTTAAACTCGTCTTGTAGGCGCGCATAGGATAACTTCATCGTGCCCGCGGATTTACCGTTTTTATTACCAGAATAAAATTCCAATGCATTATCAACGGTGATGTTCTTAGGCTCTAGCTTGGTAAGCAGATTGACAAGCTTCGTGCCGCCTTCAGTTAGGACGTAGCTTTATTTTTCACCAGCGATAACCACCTGCTCGATGCTACGCCTGACTTAGCTGCAGGGCTACCGAACGCCACAACGCGATCATCGATCAGTGTCGTTGTTTTGTTTTGGGCCTAGGTGGTGCGTGTATCATTAAGCAAAGATGACGTCGCACAACCAGACAACAAAACTGCTCGAAGCGCACAAGTTAAGGCAACACGTTTCAAAACACCCCTAAAATGGATATAAAATACCATAATGGATTTGCCAGTTCTTAGCAAGACACTTGATTGTATTTTAAATTTGGGTTTACGAGTGTATTATTATTGTAAAGGTACGTTGAAATGATGCGGGTGTTTTGGGGTGATGTCTTGAAAGTAGGCATAAATTTTCGGCAAGTCTTGCTCAATATCGCCCGTCGGGTAGAACGGCGGCAAAAATTGCAGCGTCTTCATGCGATAATCAAGCGCCGCAGGAATGATTGGCACGCCTGCGCCCACCGCCAGATAATAAAATCCCGTTTTCCATTTATCCGTGCGCGTTCGGGTTCCTTCTGGTGCCAGCCCTAGAAATAGCGGCTCTTTGGTGGCGAAGCGTTCAATATTCGCTTGAAGCACCGAACCTTTCTTGCCTCTATCGATGGGCATGACCCCTACCCACGTCAGGAACTGCGATAGGATTGGCACGCCGAACAGCTCTTTTTTTGCCAATATCTTAATATCCACACCAAGTTCGACCAGTAGCGGCAGCGCGTACACGCCATCTAAGTTGGAGGTGTGCGGCGCACCGATTACCACAGCCTGATCGATGTTCGGTATCTGCCCCACGGTTCGCCAACCCGTGAGCCGATTAAATAAGCGTGCTATCTTTAGGGTAATTCTACCACACCTTTTGGGTACACGATCGCCAAGATCGACATGAGATAACGGCTGCATCTTACACCGCCAAATTCGCCAAATCACCCTTACTTTCTAGCCACGCCTTGCGGTCGGACGCTCGTTTCTTTGCCAAAAGCATGTCCATAACGCTACTTGTCGAAGTAAAATCATCAATGTCAAGCTGTACCAAACGTCGAGTATCAGGGTTCATGGTCGTCTCACGCAAATGGTCGGGGTTCATCTCGCCCAAGCCCTTAAAGCGGGTGATTTGCGGTTTGCCTTTGGATTTGGTTTTTTTCAAGATGGCGTTTAATTCATCATCGTCCAAGGCATAATGCACGTCCTTGCCAATGTCAATGCGATACAGTGGGGGCATGGCGACAAACAAATGCCCTGCTTCCACAAGCGAACGAAAATGCTTGACAAACAACGCACAAATTAGCGTGGCAATGTGCAAACCGTCCGAGTCTGCGTCCGCTAGGATACAGATTTTGTCATAGCGTAATTCGGATAAGTCATCAGACGCTGGGTCTACCCCTATGGCAATGGCAATGTCGTGTATCTCTTGGCTGGATAATACGGTGTCGTGTGAAACCTCCCATGTGTTTAGGATTTTGCCACGCAGGGGCAGTATCGCCTGAAAATGGCGGTCTCGGGCTTGTTTGGCAGACCCGCCTGCACTGTCGCCCTCCACCAAAAACAGCTCCGCTCCGTCCTTAAATTCGCCCTTACAATCGGCTAGTTTCCCCGGTAAGGCAGGGCCTTGGGTGATTTTTTTGCGGGCGACTTTTTGGGCGGATTTGAGCCGTTTACCAGCTTTACTAATGGCAAGCTCGGCAATGGCTTTGGCGGTGTCGGGGTGGGCGTTTAGCCACAGACTAAATGCGTCTTTGGCAAGGGTCTGCACGAGTGGGGACGCTTCACGACTTGATAGGCGTTCTTTGGTTTGACCGCTAAACTGCGGCTCGGCAAATTTTAAGGACAAAATATAATTGACCCCGTCCCACACGTCATCGGCAGTTAGGCGGACGTTTCTGGGCAAAAGACTATGAATTTCACAAAACTCACGCAAGGCGTCCGTAATGCCTGTGCGTAGCCCATTGACGTGCGTACCGCCTTGTGCGGTAGGGATAAGGTTTACATAGCTTTCCGTGATGGGCGTGCCTGATTCGGGTAGCCACGCTATGGCAAAAGTCGCCCCACCACGTTCGCCCCCTGTTGGTTCTTGGCTAAAATAAAATGGCTTATCAGGGATAATGGCAAGCTCGCCAAGCTGCTCGGTCAAATACTGCACCACGCCGTCTGTGTATTGCCAGCTTTCGCTGTCGGACGGTTCGGGCTCACTCACGAAGTCAATTTTTAACCCTGCTGATAGCACGGCCTTGGCTTTTAGGTTGTGTTTTAAAGATTTAATTGAGAATTTGGGATTGTCAAAATACTGCTCATCTACCCAAAATCGCACCTGTGTGCCACGTTTTTTCTTACTAGGGGACGGCTCATGGATTAGGGGTGTTGTCGGTACGCCATTCTCAAAACTCATCTGATACTGCGTGCCGTCTCGCCAAACGATGACTTCCACACGCTTGGATAAAGCATTAACCACGCTGATACCCACACCATGCAGACCGCCACTAATGGCATAATTGTCCGTGCTAAACTTGCCCCCTGCGTGCAGGCGTGTCAAGATGAGCTCCACGCCCGACTGATTAAATTCAGGGTGAATGTCGGTAGGCATACCCCGTCCGTCATCAAGTACCGACAGCGAGCCGTCAGCGTGCAGGGTAACAGTGATGTGCTTGGCGTGTCCTGCCAACGCTTCGTCCACCGAGTTGTCAATGACTTCTGCCGCAAGGTGGTTGGGGCGTGTGGTGTCAGTGTACATACCAGGGCGACGGCGGACGGGTTCTAGCCCTTCTAGGACTTCTAGGTTTTGGGTGGTGTATTTGGTCATTGTGCTTTTATGAATCGATAAAATTAAAGTATTGTAACCGATTTTGGCGGTGTTGGGAATGTTGGACTTCTACACAAAGTAACAAAACTTACCCATCAAAACTCGATGTTATTATTCTTTTTGAAAAGGGGCAAATTTATTATAATGGCTTTTTTATCAATCATCTAGTCCCATGCCTCACCGCCTGCGCAAAAACGCCCCTGTCCAAGCCTTGCCCGTCAAGGTGCAAGCCTTTAGTTTTATGCTGATCCGTGCTTTTGTTGTGGCTGATTTTGATTGTCTTTACGCTGTTTATGGGGGCGACAAGCATTTGGCTGCTTCTTACCCTGTAGGCGCAAGCCCTTTGGCGATGTGGGGACAAAGGCATTTATGGTGTTTTGGGCGTGTTTGGCGATGAGTCTGATGGGATTTTTTATCACACGGGCGGTGTTTAGACGGCGGACTGATTTGGCGGTGTATTTGAGGTGTTTTGGGCTGGGGCTTATTTGTTTTTTGCGATGCCTGCCAAAAACGACCGCATTTGGCACGATGAAGTCGTCAAAATTATCCAGTTTGAACGACAAGGCGATGTCATTACTTTGCACAATGTACGCAATTTTCACTGGTACGACACCGACAAATACGACATTCATTGGGAAACTTGTGAATATCACCCAAGCGAGCTTGACAGTTTTGATGTCATCATCTCTGAGTGTGGACTTAAAAAAGTCGTGCATACAATGGCAAGTTTTGGCTTTAAAGATGGGAGCAAACTTAGCTTTTCCATTGAAATTCGCAAAGAGTCGCACGAGAGTTTTTCGTCAATTTGAGCTGGGGCTAGTGGCGGGCGATGAAAAGGATTTGATTTATACCCGTATCAATGTGCGGGGCGAAGATGTTTATATTTATCCTGTTAATTTATCAAAACAAAGCATTCAAAAGCTGTTTTTATTATACCTAGAAAAAGGCAAAGAATTAAACCATGGAGCAAAATGGTACAATACCTTAACCAGCAATTGCACCACGCTCATTTTTTGATATGATGGCACAGATTGAACCAATTCCCATTGATTATCGGGCGTTATTAGCAGGCTTGTTGCCCGAATATTTGCTTGATGAACAGGTAATTGGCACTCGTTATACGGCTGATGAATGGCAGGCGATGGCACACGCCAGTCCTTATGTGGCGTATTTGACCAAAACCGACATGGATAGCGATGAGTTTTCAAGATTGATAAGACAGGGATTGCCCACGCAACCTAAATGACAAAAACCGCCATATATGAGATGTGGCGGTTTTTTTGGTGGAATTACAAATCCCCCACCCGACTCGGCTGATTTTCAAGCACATTAGTCTTGAGTTTTTGCATGAGCGGGCTTTGGTGGAAGTCATGAACTGCTTGCTTGTTGGCGTCGCTCAGCGTCTCAAAAATATGGGGCAATCGCACACCAATCCAAATGAGTGCTGACATCAGCACCCTGTCTCCCCAAGCGGTGCTGTCAGCCGACAAGGTAGGCAGGTTTGGCAAAGTGGTCTGTAACAGCGGTGGATCGTGCCACAAAGGGGTGCAACTTTTGTCCTTTTGGGGTAAATCTTTCGGTAGAAAACGCACGCACGCCCTGTGCCAAAATCTCAAAGGCCTTGGCGATGTTTGGCAAATCGGTGGTGGTGTTGGCATAGACCTGTGGGGCGATGGCTTGAATGATGAGCGGTGTCTCGGTGATGACTTCGCCCGTATCAAGCAGGAGGGCTGGCACTTGACTGAACGAATTAACGGCGGTCAGCTCGGCAGAATTTTCCTAAGGTAGGATAAATTTTAATGACAAATCCACTTGCTCAAGCTTAGCAATCATGAGCAAAATGCGGGTATAAGGCGAAGTGGTGCTGAGATATAAGTGTGCATAACATACTCCTAGTATTGGCAAAAACCCAACTTCACGCTGGGTTTTTGGTGTGCGATGTTTGATTGTGGCACTTGTTTGGGTCATTACCAATCAAAACTTCATCTCCACCGCCACCTTGTAGTTGCGACCTGTCGCCCCATAGCGAGCGCGGCTTGTGCCTGTATCTTGGTTGACGGCATTGATGGATGACTGACGAACGCTCTCCCACGTGCTGTATTTATAATCCATGATATTATAAACCCCTGCTCGTACGGTGATGTTTTTGTGGGGCATAAAATACCCTGTCAAATCATGTGTGTACCAGTTTTTGGAGCTTTTAGAATCTATTGCCACTGCAATGTCTTTGCCATAATATGTGCTACCTGTCAGCTCATCGGGATTTTTGGCTTTGGAATAAGTCAAACTGTGGTTAAAGCCCCACTTGCCACTGGGAGCATCATAACCAATCCCTGCCACCACACGAGCAGGCTGAATGGCATCTAAAATGGGGTCGGTGGTTAGCGTAAAGCCGTCATAGACGTGGCGGTCTTTGACTTTGACTTCGTTATAAGCGATGTTTGAATACAGACCGTCTGGCAGTTTGTTATAAACCCCATACCAGTCGATTTTGCCAAGTACGTTCACGCCATTTAGGGTGATGTCTTGCATGTTATAAAAATCGCTGTGCGTATGGATGCCTTTGACATCGGCTTTGGCAATCAAATCCTTATAACGGTTTTGAAAGTAACTGACTTCAAGCACGCCAAACTGACCTTGCACGCCCACCCCAAATTCTTGGTTGGTGGATTTTTCGGGGCGTGGGGCGGTGCGATTGGCAAAAGTGTCATTAGACAATGCACCGCTTGACCCTGTACGTACGCCATACATTTCATAAAACGCTGGTACTCTAAAACCGTTTGAGTAGCGATAAGACAACGCCAAATAGTCAGTCGGACGTACAGTGAGACCTGCGTTATATGACCAGTTTTTATAATCATCCACCGCCGTCCAGTCGTCATCGGTGTCAAAGCGATGATTGTCATAACGCACACCCAAGCCCAAATCAACTTTATCGCCAAAATAAATATGGTCTTTTAGGGCGATAAAGGCGTGTTTGCCTGTGATGTTGCGTGGTTGGCAACTGTTGTTGTCGGTACGGCTGTCATCGCACGCTGTGCCGTGTTGCATGGTTACTGGCACACGCTCATAGATGTGTGGTTTATCATAAGAGCCATTATGCCCTTGTGTATAAACGTGGTTGTAACCTCCTGAGGCATACGAAAATGCCAATGCCCCTCGTTCGAGGTTGGATTTGACGTTACCAAATCCAACGAGTGTATTAAGACGGTGCTGGGCTTTGGCGGTGCTGATGACTTTATCAAAGCTAAGCTGTCCAAGCGTCAAACGCTCTTTATAGTGGTTGTTTTCCGTACCTGACCACGACCATGGTTTATCGATACTGGCTTGGCAACGACCCATGTTGGGATAATCTTGGCAACGCATGCGGTGCATTTGGCTATCCAAACCAAGCGATTGGTGGTCTAGGCTGACTTTGGCTTTATCAATCCAACCATTGCGATTGAGGTTTTTATATTGATAAAACAAGCCCACTCGGTCTTTTTTGTGTAATTCATCAAAAAAGCGGATATTGCTATATCTTGCTCCCCAGTTACCATTCAAGCCACCATTAAACACCAGACCACTCAAAGGGCTGCCCATCACATCAGCAATGCCTGCGTTGCCTACCGCAAGCCCTGTTTCGGCATTGATACTGCCTTGGGTGAGAGATTGTTTGCCAATACTGTCTTTGGTGTAGTAAGCAGGCAGGGTCATGTCTTGGATGTTGTACCGCTGTTTGGTGTGTTCAAGCACCGCCCCAATGCGATGACGGTCGCTTAGGTCATAGCCTGCTTTATAAAAGATGGATTGGCTTTTATAATCCATTGGGTTGGCGTGGATACGGTCAACCCCTGTATAATCTTTGGTGCTAATGGTGTGGGTTTGGTATGCCATTGCTTGTGTTTGAGCTTTTTCGTCAGCGGTTAGGGCGGGTGAGGTACGTGTGATAATCCGCTCACGATTGATGTTGGCTCGTGGCAAAGCGGGACAATCTAGGGTGGGGCAGTCATCTTTGATGAGATAGTAGGTATAGCCACGCTCATCGGGCTGACCTGTGAGTGCATAACGGTCAAAATATCCTGTGAGTGGCTGATAACTGTACTGATAACTCTCGAGGGCTTTGTGGCCTTTAGTTTCTTGTCCTTCTTTGTGGGTGTAGATGAGTAGGTTGTCAAAACTACCTGTCTTAAATGCCCCTGCTAAGGACTGCATCCATTGGTTGTTTTTGCTACTGTATGCTGTTTTGCTGTCAAAGCCCCACTGCTTTCCATCTTTGATGATGTCGCTACTGTCCTTACTGACAAAACCGACCGCACCACCCAACGCTCCAGAGCCGTACTCTGCCGAACTTGCTCCTTTGCTAAGCTCAATGCTTTTGATGTTTTCGTATTCGATTTCGTTGATGGCACCACCGTTTGCCTCAGTTTTTAGGGCGAGGTAGGATTGGGCTTGGTTTAAGCCATCCACCATGATGGCAACACGGTTTTTGTCCACGCCACGCATGGCGTAGCCTGAGGTTGCTCCTCGTCCTTGTTCTACCACGCTGATACCGGGGTCGTAGCGTGTCAAATCACGAATGTCCAGCACCAACTCCTTATCGATGTCATTGGGGCGTTTAACGACTTTACCCAGCCCTGTAATTTCGTTGCTTTTGCGGGTGGCTTGGGGCTTGATGGTGATTGTCATGCCTTCAAGTTCTACCTGTGGCTCAGTGGTGTTGGCAAAGGTCGGCATGCCAAACAACACCATGCCGATGGCAACACACAACAAAGTGGGTTTATTGTGTTGAGTGAATGAGTTTTTGACTAAACGGCTCATGCGATGTCCCTGTGATGTTTTGACAAAAATCAAGAATGCTCAAAAGAACATTCTTGGTTGATAAATTAAAAAAGCAAATAAAATCAGACAAACCGACAAAGGTTGATGATTAAGGCGTGTTGGTTTGGCGTTTGCCACCAAAGACCACCCCGATTTTGTCCTCACCTACCTTGTCATGATGAATGACACCACCAAGCTCTGAGGCGTTTACTCCATAAAAACCACCATGAAAATCAGCATTGATGTGGGCGATGGCACTGGCACCTGTGCTGTTTGGGTCAAGATTAAAACCATTTACTCCCGTTTTGGCGGTACCACTAAAACCATTGCCTGTGATTGTGCCATTGAGGGTTAGCACAGGATTATCCTCCAAGCCGTTATCGGCGATGAGTTTGCCAATCAGGCTTTTTAAACCAAAATCCACATCAAAGCGACTTCTTGTACCTGTGGTGAGGTCGCTTGCGGAGCTTGTCCAGCGTCTACCATCTTTACTGTCGATATAGCCTTCCCACGTGCCACGATAGTGAGCGGTGCCTGAGGTGGGAATAGCGGATGTGTCTGTTCTTTCGCCCACCAAAAACAATTTGCCATCACTTAATACGGGCGTATCTGCTGTACCACCCACCGTGCCATAACCGCCAAATTTGACATAGTCTAAGTTGTTGCAACAGACAGTAACAGATAACTTTTTATCGCCGTGTGCCACTTGATGAGTGTCAATGAACTTCATGTCAGCAAAGCTACTTACACCCTCTGGTAAAAGCGACACACGTTTACCATCAATCACCAGATGGCTGGCTTGTCCAAAGGTGTCCATGTTGGTTTTGGTGAGTGTTTTGCTGTCGATGGCGGTGGCATCAAATTGAGTTTGTACTTTATCAACCACACCACGTTTGCCTGCAAACACTCCAAACAGCGAGCCGTCTTCGGCTAGGAATTTACCGCCCAGCTCCTCAGCATTGCTACCAAAAAATCCGCCTTCTAGCGCCCCGTTTTGACCAAAAATAGCATGTTCCTTATTCATGGCATTAGCAGTCCCAACAAAACGGTTACCCTTTAAGGTCGCCTCAACACTGTAGCGGTCAGTGATGGTCTGTTCGGCATTTTCGTTGGTAGCACCGTGATTTTGAGTAAACTTACCTGTCATTTTCTTGTCGGCAAAATTCACCTCAAAGGTGCTTTTTAACCCCGTAGGCTTATCATTGTCATGCCCACGATTCACATCAGCATCTAAACTAGTCGCCCCAACGGTATTGCCTTTGGCACCATAGTTCATCAAATCATTGGTAAAGCCTTCGGGTAAATCTCGTCTGGTGCTGATGGCATTACTCACAAAATCCCAAGTACCTTGATAGGTTGCATTTGTGGTGGGTAATGCGGTGGCAGGATTGACCCCTTGATAAAAGACATGACCGTATTGTCCTGCGGGGTTTTGGCGAAATGCGCCACCCGTTCTGTCAAATTCGATGCCTTTTTCAGCGATGACATAGCCCGACCGCACAAACTGCAAATCTCGGATGGCGTCTTTGGATTTGACATCGTGCGAGTAGCTTAAGCTGTCCTCAACATACTTAGGATGTTCTACCAGTGTCTCACTGAACACTTTGGGTAAATCCTCAAGTTTGTGATTGGTGGGCTTGACCTTGTCGGGCGTGATATTAACGGTTAGCTCCTCAGGTGGTGTGTCTCTCATGGCAAATACACGGCGAGGAACTTCCACCGCATAGCCTAAAGCAGGCTCTTGAGTGTCCACATCAAGCGTGCGTCTGGTGTTTTGTTCATCTTGGTAGGTGGGTGTTTTTGGCGTGGTGGTGGGGGTGAGGGCAGAGTTTTGGCTTGCTCCTTGCGTGTTTAAGCTATTAACATTATCAAGCTCAAACCCGCCCTTGCCACTGGCACAAGCATTGAGTAAAATCGCGCCTACTAAAACGCTAAGTGTTGTTTTAAGATGTACTCTCATCATTATCACCATTTTCGTTTACAATATTAAATAAAAATTAATGCTATTTGCAAATTATTGTTATTGTAAACAATTTTAACGCTTATGTCAATATTTGTAACAAGGTGGTGAAAAGTTTGGGAAAGTCTGAGCAGGATTGAGGGGTGTATTATACCAACCGAACTTCAAAATTTTTATGGTTTCCGTTCGTGGTGAGCTTGTCGAACCCTAACGGAAACTCACCCTTAGATAAGCTTAGGGCGAACGGTTTTTGTATCAGAAGTATGGTTCGGTTAGTATAAATACAAAATCCCCCAACCATACAATCAGGAGATTTTGCAAACAGGGTTTAATTAGGATAGGGCTTGCACCCAAGCTACCACCTGCCCGACTTGGTCATCATAGTCGCTGATGCGGTGGTCGCCCCCGTCTTGGGCAAGGACATCTGCCCCTGCCTGTTCATAAAAGGCACGGCTGGCGTGAGCGTCTAACAGCTCATCGCCCATTTTTAATAGCACTTTGATTTTATCAGCGTTTTTGACGGTCAAACGGTGCTTTTCAAACCACGCCAAATTCCCATAGCAAATTTGCCAGCCGCCTGTCGTGGTGTAGATGACGGCATCATCTACGAGCGTTTGTCCGTCAAAATTATCACTTAAAAAGCGTCTGAACGACACATCGGGGCGAATGCTTGGGTTTAACAGCACACAAGGCGTGCCTGTCATGTCGGACAACAGCGTGGCAAAATAACCGCCCAGCGATGAGCCAACCAGCACGGTATTGGGGTTTTCTTTGATTAAATTTAAGAGCTTAGCCACTACTTCATCAGGCGGACAGTTCAAATCAGGGCGCAGCGTGTCTATCCCGAGCGCTTTGGCATGATTGGCGGTGATGACGGCTTTGTTGGCGTTAGGGTCAGCATCTAGTCCGTGCAGGTAAATGATGGTCATGGAATTTCCTATATTTGTACAGACAAAGTATTGATTAATCAACAAAAAATCGTTATAGTAATATTTTTGTCACGGTTTTTTATGTCGCAATTTGAATTGTTCGACATCGACAGCCCATGCATTGGTGTCTGCCAGATGAACAAGAAGGGCTACTGCATCGGCTGTCTGCGCAATCGCACAGAGCGACAGACGTGGCACACCCTTGGGGACGATGACAAGCACCGAATCCTAAACCGAATCATCAGACGACAACGCAAGCTCATGGATGCGCGCCGCCAAAGACAGCAAGCAGAGCTGGACTTTTTTGGCGTGCGAGAACAGCTTAGCCTAGACGGCTCTTAATCGCGCGTCTTCACATCGATAAGCTCAATCTCAAAGGTTAGATCCGAATTCGGTGGAATCTTCCCCACCGAACGCTCGCCATAGCCAAGGTGCGCGGGTACGACAAGCTGTCTTTTACCACCGACTTTCATTGTATCGAATGCTGGCAGCTCAAGCTCAATACCCCACTTTTGGACAAGCTTTACCCCGATCTCACTGCCCAATACGCCCAGATCCCACCCCTTAATCACGCGCCCCGTACCGATGACGCACTCAAATGGCTGTCCTCGACTGTGCGATGAATCAAACACCGTGCCATCCGCCAGATAGCCCGTATAGTGAGCGGTGATTAATGCGCCACGTTCAGCGGCTTTGCCCGTTCCTACAATGAGGTCTTGTGTTTTAAAATCAGTCATGTTGTCCTTGGTGCTATTGCATCTTTTGTTGTAAGTTATGTTTAACGTTTGGCCATTCATCCGCCATGATGCTGCACATCACCGTATCGCAAATGATGCCGTCTTGGGTAGTGCGTTTATTGCGGATGACGCCATCTTTTTTGGCATCCAGTCGCTCAATCGCCGCCTGTGAACGTGTGTTTAAACTACTGGTTCTAAGCGCAACCGTCTGATAGGGCAACACCTCAAAGGCATACCTCATCAGCAGAAATTTACAGGCATTGTTCACGTGCGTGCGCCAATAACTCTTGGCATACCAAGTATAGCCAATATCAAGGCGCAAACAATGCGACAAGATATCATGATAACTCGTACTGCCAACGCACGCCCTGTGGTCTCATCGATGACCGCAAAGGCAACCCTATCCGTCATCGCATGAGCCGTAGCGATGTATTCATGAACTTTATCAGGGCTTGGTGTGATGGTGTAGAGCAGCTCCCACAGATTGCCATCTTGGCACGCCTGCACCAAATCAGCCTAATGACGAAGGTCCAATAACTCTAGTCGCACGCCATCATGCGATAGCATCGTCAGACGGTAACTGCAAAATTTCAAGAGACGATGTCCTTGATAAGCTCAAATCGTGGCACATCTTGACCATCGACATTCACCATCTCGTGGAACATGTCGGCAGGTCGCACCCACACGCCATAATCGCCATACAAGGCGCGATAAACCACAAGGCACTCTTCGGTCTCGCTATGCTTTGCGGTGTGTAGAACTTGGTACAGATTGCCCTTATAATGACGATAGATGCCTGGCTGAACCTTATTCATCACGCACCCGCACCTTCGCCACTGACTGCACGCCTTGGGCATCTGTTAGTAGATAGACTTCACAGTTTTTTGGGCGGATAGCAAGCTCATACGCACGAAAAGCAGGCATGTCCATCATGCGCGCACCATCGCCATGAATGATCTGCCACATCAACATGTCAATCCACATGCCATGGGTAAATACAACGTAGTTACCATCTGGCAGCTCATCGAACATCTGGCGTACCGTACGCACTCGCTCCACGAACCGCTCATAGGTATCTTCTGCCGTGCCGTCCTGATAAGTGGTATCGCCCTGCTGCCAAAAATTATCCGCCGTAGCGATCAAGTCCTCAAATGATAGATCCTTAATACGATTAAAGTCCAGATAATCAAACTCATGCAGCGCCTCGATTACCTTTGCTGTACTGCCAAGCTGTGCCAAAAACGGCGCGGCAGTCTGTGCCGTACGCACATAGTGGGACGTGAACACGCCATCGATCGGCTGCTGGATGTTAATGCTTAGCCATTCGGAGAGCTCTTTGGCCTCCATCCGACCGACATCGGTCAGATTAATCACAGGGTTTGGGCGAATGGCAAGGCGGGCGTTGGATTCACTCTGAGCGTGGCGGATAAGGTAAAATTTTTTCATGATTATTGGTATTCTTTGGTGATTGGGTTAAATAGCAGCTCTTGGCTAAAGTCGACATAATTGACCTGCTCGACGCTCTAAATGACGGCTTTTCAATTGCAACCAGATAACGCTTTTGCCCATCTTGATTTTTATATTCGATGACAGGGTGCATCAGTGCAACGACACTCTTGCCAATTTTTAGAAGTTTCATCCAGCGCAACATTTGGAAATTGGCTTAACTCATCATCAGCAATGTGCGCGTTGCCCAGCATTTTTCCTGCGTATAGCGCACGCATGATGCTTTTAAAGCTCAAATCTCGCACTTTGGTTTGTTGCATTTGGCTTGATGAGAAACTTTGAGTATGTGCATCATTCACCGCCATACCCATTGTAGACGTGATCGCCAGAGTCATCGCCAACAGTATTTTTTTGCATGACCTAATTCTCTATTCAATAAAAAACAACCAAGATGACAGAGTCACCTTGGCTAGGTTCATTATGCAACGCTTACTCTGGCATACGCCTTTTTCCCTGCCTGTATCACAACCGTCTGCCCTGCACCAAGGGCAAAACTTGCGTCCACGACTTGCCCGTCCACTTTGACCGCCCCACGAGACAGCATATCTTTGGCTTGGGCGGAATTTTTGGCAAGGCTGGCTTGATTTAGCACTTGGGTGATAAACAGCTTGTCCGCACCATCAAGAGACAGCGACACTTCGGGCAAATCAATGGGCAACTCCCCTTCCGCCAAGCGGTTGCCTGCCGAGCGGTGCGCGTTGTCGGCAGACTCTTTGTCATGAAAACGCTCAATCAGCTCATGCGCTAGGATTTTCTTTAATTCTTGGGGGTTGCGACCATTTGCCATTTCATCAAGCAAAGCATTCACTTCACTCATCGGCTTAAAGCTCAAAAGCTCAAAATAGCGAGCGATGAGCGTGTCGGGCATGGATAGGATTTTTTGGTACATCACGCCCGCAGGTTCGTCAATGCCAATGTAATTGCCAAGCGATTTACTCATTTTTTGTACACCGTCCAAGCCCTCCAAAAGGGGCATGGTGATACAAACTTGGGGTTCTTTGCCGTAGCGACCTTGTAGGGTACGCCCCATAAGCACGTTAAAGGTCTGGTCAGTACCGCCAATCTCCACATCAGCTTCCATAGCAATGCTGTCATAGCCTTGCACGAGTGGGTACAAAAATTCGTGAATGGCGATTGGGGTTTGGCTGTTGTAGCGTTTTGAAAAATCATCACGTTCAAGCATACGAGACACGGTAAGCTGGCTGGCTAGGGCAATCATGTCCCCTGCACTCATCTTGGAGAACCAATCAGAGTTAAACATAATGGTCGTTTTGTCTTTATCTAGGATTTTAAAGACTTGCTTGGCGTAAGTTTCGGCATTTGCCTTGACCTGCTCTTCTGATAGCGGTGGGCGAGTGGCGTTTTTGCCTGTTGGGTCGCCAATGCGGGCGGTATAATCGCCGATGAGGAACAACACTTCATGCCCCAATTCTTGAAAGGCACGCAGTTTGTTAAGAACAACCGTATGCCCAAAATGCAAATCAGGGGCGGTGGGGTCCATGCCAAGTTTGATACGCAAAGGGCGACCTTTGGCGAGCTTTTTTAACAAATCTTCTTCGGAATAAATCTCAACCACGCCACGTTTTAGCAGTTCAAGTTGTTCGGCAGGAGGCAAAAAATTTGACATGGGACACCTTAAAAAATTTCAAAATACACAAAATTGACCTAGTATAGCAGAATTTTTGGGATGAAAAAACGCCAAGCATTGGATTTTCTTTGCCATTATTCGCCCATAGGCTTATAATAGGCAAAACACCGCCAGACAAGTTATGGTATGGTTGGCTATGCAAAATTAGCACATTAAAATACATCGATACGCCTTATAATAAGCAAAAATTAGGCAAGTACGGGGATTAATTATGAAAACACAGCAATTTCGCCTGCCTGAATGGTTCGGCTCCGAGTTGGTTGCAGGCATGAAGCGCGGCATTGAAAAAGAAGGCTTGCGCATGCGCGCTGATGGCTATGCCGCCAAGACGCCGCACCCTGCCGATCTGGGTTCGAAGCTAACCCATCCCTACATCACAACTGACTATTCTGAGAATTTACTTGAGCTCATCACCGAGCCTTTTTCATCAATCAAAGAAGCCTTGGACATGCTAAGAGAGCTACATGTGCTCGTGCACCGCTCACTAGGCGATGAATTGATGTGGCCGCTGTCCATGCCTTGCATGACCGCCGACAATGATGAAGACATTCCACTGGCCGATTACGGCACATCCAATATCGGCAAACTAAAAACTCTGTACCGCTCTGGGCTTGGGGTGCGTTATGGTCGCAAGATGCAAACCATCGCAGGGCTACACTACAACCTATCCATCGGCGATGACTTGTTTGACAGATGGTTCAAGCATTCAGGTGGAGACGACTTTACCGCCTTTAAAAACGACAAATATCTTGCCTTAATCCGTAACTTCAAGCGCCTAACCCCGCTTGTGCTGTATCTGCTGGGGGCAAGTCCTGCGGTGTGTGCGTCATTCATTAAGGGACGCGAGCACCACCTTGTGCCGCTGTCAGATGACAGCTACACCTACTATCAGCCACACGGGACAAGCCTTCGCATGGGTAAGCTTGGCTATACTAACAGCGTCCAAGAAGACCTAAACATCGAATACAACGATCTAAACGAGTACATCAAAGGTCTGCGTGCGGCGATCGGTACACCATTTAAAGACTTTAGCGACATCGGCGTGGATGACAAGGACGGCAATCCCATCCAGATTAACGACCACATCCTCCAAATCGAGAACGAATTCTACAGTCCGATTCGCCCAAAACAAATCACCAAATCAGGCGAAACACCAACCGCTGCCTTGGCTGATCGCGGTATCGCTTATGTTGAATTCCGTGCCATCGACTTAGACCCTTATAGTGACATCGGCATTCGCGTACAGACAGCGTGTTTCCTAGAAGTATTGGCGGTGTACTGCCTACTGCTTAACTCGCCTGCCCTATATAAAGATGAAGAAAAACGCCTACAAGCCAACATCGACACTGTGGTAAACCATGGTCGCAATACAGATCTTGTCATTAACACCGAGATCGGCGACATGTATCTGCACGACTGGATCGTCAAGCACCTAACCAACATGCAGATCATCGCTGATGCCTTCGATGACCATCACGGTGGTAATGCCTATCGCGAAGCCTTGGCGATGATGCAAGGCAAGGCGACCAACCCAGAGTTTACACTCTCCGCCCAAATCGAGACCGACAGTCGTAGACTTGGTAGCACATGGGCATTGGGCAAGCTACTTGCTAAGAAACACCAAAACGACCTTCTTAATCATGCGCTAAGCCAAGAGAACGAAGCGCATTTTGCCAAAGTCGCCAAAGACTCCATCCAAGAGCAAGCCGACATTGAACAGGCGGATACGCTGTCATTCTATGACTATATCCAAAGCTATCGCCAGTAATTCATCATTTTTGAGGGTTTTATGACTTATCGTCAAATCAACGCCTTCTTGGTATTCATCTGTGTGGTAGGCAGTGTATTTGCCATCGGCTACCTTCAAAACACTCTTGGGCTTGACCCGTGCCCTTTGTGTATTTTTCAGCGGATTGGGCTGTGGGTGATGGGCTTATTTGCATTCTTGGGGCTGATTTTTAACCCCAAAGGCAAAGGATCTCGCCTAACATTATGGCTAGGCTCACTGCTGGGTACGCTGTGGGGCGCAGGTGTCGCTGCTCGTCATGTGTGGCTGCAGCATCTGCCTGCCGATGAAGTGCCTGCCTGCGGACCGGGACTGAACTACTGGGTGGAGACGCTGCCTGTAATGCAGGTCTTTGAACAGGTGTTAAAAGGCTCAGGCGAATGCGCACTCATTGATTGGACATTCCTAGGTCTATCCATTCCCATGCAGACACTGGTTCTGTTTGTTGTTATTTTGGTGATTTTATTGGTGCAACTCACCAAGATTCTTAAACATCGCCCTTGACCCATTTATTACAAAAAGGTTATTTCATGCACGTTCATATTTTAGGTATTTGTGGTACTTTCATGGGTTCGCTTGCCCTATTGGCGCGCGATCTGGGCCACACCGTAACAGGATCGGACACTGCCATCTACCCGCCGATGAGCACTCAGCTGCATAACGCTGGTGTTGAGATCTTAGAAGGTTATAAAGCTGAACACCTACAACCTGCGCCAGATCTTGTCATCGTGGGCAATGCCTGCAAGCGCGGCATGGAAGCGGTCGAATACATGCTAAACGAACGCCTACCCTACACGTCAGGACCGCAGTTCTTAGCCGAGCACGTCCTACAACATCGTCATGTCTTGGCGGTGGCGGGCACGCACGGCAAAACCACGACCACAACCATGCTGTCATGGATTCTGCAATATGCTGGCATTGATACGGGATTTTTGATCGGTGGTGTGCCACAAGTTAGCAGTGATGATGTGCGCTTGCAAGATGCCTTTAAGCACAGCTCGCACCTGGGTAAAGATTATTTTGTCATCGAAGCGGACGAGTATGACTCGGCATTTTTTGATAAGCGTTCTAAGTTCGTGCATTATCGCCCGACGACCGCCATCTTAAATAACCTAGAATATGATCACGCTGACATCTTCCCAGATCTAAAGGCAATCCAAACCCAATTTCACCACATGATTCGCATGATTCCTGCCAAGGGTCAGATTATCATGCCTGCCAACACCCAAAGTCTAGAAGATACTTTAAAGATGGGCGCATGGACGCCTGTGGTGCGCACCTCTCTAGGCGATGATGGCGATCACAAGGCACAGCTATTAAAAGAAGACGGCTCATCATTCAATGTGACCATCGCAGGCGACAGCGCCCAAGTAAATTGGGGCATGAGCGGTCTGCATAACGTCAATAATGCACTGGTTGCCATTAGTGCCGCTCATCATGTGGGCGTAAGCGTGGCGAATGCGTGTGAAGCGTTGTCGAACTTTGGCGGCATCAAAAGACGTATGGAGCTGATCGGCGATGTTGGTGATATTCTGGTATTCGATGACTTTGCACACCATCCTACTGCCATCACCACCACACTAGACGGCGCCAAAAAAATGCTGCAAAGTCGTAGAATTTGGGCGGTCATCGAGCCACGCTCCAACACCATGAAGCTGGGCAGTCACCGCGACCATCTTGCGCCATCAGCGTCGATCGCTGACTTTGCGCTGTGGTATGAGCCTACCAATTTGGCATGGGGCTTGGCTTGCGCCATTGGCAACGCACCAAACCAACAAGTGTTGACCAGCACAGATGACATCATCGCCTACCTAAAGGCAAACGCCAAAGCAGGCGATGCCATCATCATCATGTCAAATGGCGGCTTTGAGAGCATTCACACCCGTCTATTGGACGCATTGTCTAAGTGATGTCTAGGACATAAAAAAACCTCGATGAATTTCGAGGTTTTTTTATTGATTGCATTATTTAAGCTTAAAGCTCGCGACCTTCAAACTTAGCAAAGGCTGCTCGCTCACTGTCCGTCCACGCTTGCTTTGCGCCATGTTCATCAGCGCGCACCATCACCGCCTCGGCTGTCGCTACGATGGTGTCTTGGGCGGTGCTATAATAAGCATGTTCGAACACCACGCTTGTCGTGCCCAAGTTCTTAATGCGCACACCGACCAGCAATGTGTCTGGATAAGTGACGGGGCATTTGTACTGACAGCTGCTCGCCGCCAAGATGGTCGAGATATCAGTACGCGTCTTTACCAGCCCGGACGCACGCAAATAGCTGATGCGCGCTGACTCAGCATAACGGTAGAATACCACGTTATTTAGGTGATGAAAGCCATCCATCTCGCCCCACGCCACAGGCTGAACATGGACGCTAGGATACTCCGCCAACACATCAGGGCGATCGTTGCCCACCAATATCGGCTCATACACGCCAGTCACACTAAGCATTAGGCATCCGCCTTTGGTTTATAGCCTGCGGGGCGTTCGTAATCGCCATTATCTAGAAATAACTCACGCTGTTCAGCGATGAATTTTTTGGCTTCTTTATCCACCATACTCAGGTGCTTTTCGTTGATGAGCATGGTTTGTAGTTCTAGCCACTCGCCCCATGCCTTAGCAGAGACGGTGTCTTGAATCTCCTGCCCTTTGGCATTAGGAAAAGGTGGATTGGGTAGTTTGGGTAATTCTTGTTTGTATTTACGGCACATCACAAGATTGGCTTTAGGGTTAAAGATTTCCATGGTGCTTCCAAATGATAAAAAGGTATTATAACAAATGTGGGGATGGATTTGGTGTTATCAATGATGAGTTTTTTAGTTTATAAAGATTTAGATGCGATGGCAAGAGCTACCGTAATTAACACGGTAAAAACTTAGTGTCAAAATCTAGCCATCCTGCACATCTACCACCAATAATCTATCAGACATTTCGCCCAAACAAAAACCCAACGCTTAACACATTGGGTTTTATCAATCACTTTTTAATCAGCCTTTAACCCGACCACGCCCGCGCTCAATCGCTTTTACCACCTGCTCTGGGGCAGTACCCCCGATATGATTACGAGCATTTAGCGAGCCTTCTAGGGTTAGGCAGTCAAAGACATCATCGCCGATGAGCGGACTAAACGCCTTTAACTCATCAAGGCTAAGCTCACTCAAATCCACGCCTTTTGATACACCAAGTGCCACCGCACTCCCAACCACTTCATGAGCATCACGAAACGGCAAGCCCTTTTTGACGAGATAATCCGCCAAATCAGTCGCTGTGGCATAACCTTTCATTGTGGCGGTACGCATATTTTGGGCATTTGGCGTGATGTTTGGGAGCATATCAGCAAAGGCGATGAGCGAGCCTGTCAGCGTATCCACGCAGTCAAACAAGGGCTCTTTGTCTTCTTGGTTGTCCTTATTGTACGCTAAGGGCTGATTTTTCATAAGTGTGAGCAGGGTTGTGAGCTGTCCGAACACACGAGCGGTCTTACCACGCACAAGCTCTGGCACGTCAGGATTTTTCTTTTGGGGCATGATGGACGACCCTGTACAAAAGCGGTCAGGGATATGGATAAAACCAAACTGTGCCGACATCCACAAAATCAGCTCTTCACTCATGCGAGATAGGTGCATCATCAAAATGCTGGCGTTGGCGGTAAATTCAATGGCAAAATCACGGTCAGACACCGCATCGAGCGAGTTCTCACAAATGCCGTCAAAACCAAGCAGGCGAGCGGTGATTGTGCGGTCAATAGGGTAAGTCGTCCCTGCCAAGGCTGCCGAGCCTAGTGGCATTTGATTAATGCGAGTGTGAGTCTGGGCAAAACGCTCGCTATCACGGCAAAGCATCTCAAACCACGCCATAACATGATGAGAAAAACTCACAGGCTGGGCGGTCTGCAAATGCGTAAAGCCGGGCATGATGGTCGTGGTGTGTTTGCTTGCCAAATCAAGTAGACCGTTTTGTAATTTGCCAATTAAGGCGATGATTTTGTCGGTCTCATCTCTTAGGTACAGGCGAATGTCGGTTGCCACTTGGTCGTTACGGCTACGCCCTGTGTGCAGTTTTTTGCCGACATCGCCAATCAAGGCGGTCAAGCGACTCTCAATGTTCATATGAACGTCTTCTAGCTCCACACGCCATTCAAATTCGCCACGCTCAATCTCGCCTTTGATTTGGGTCAGTCCGTCCACGATTTGACGGCTTTCATCGGCGGTGATGATACCGCACTGCCCAAGCATGGTGGCGTGGGCGATAGAGCCTTGTATGTCTTGATTTGCCATGCGTTTGTCAAAATTGACAGAGGCGGTAAATTCGGCAACAAAACGGTCGGTGGCTTCGCTAAAACGTCCGCCCCACATTTGGGCGGTGGCTTGATCATTGTGTGTATTATTGGTCATCATAACACCTATATTCAGTCTAAAATCTCATGAATTATAACACAGCCCACCTCCAAAACTGCGCCAAAGATGGGAAAATTATCACAAAAATGCTATGATGCTCGTAAATTATTCGCAAGTTTGGCCATGCAGATTTTATTATTTAGCAATCATCGCGCGCTGATAGACCACGTTCGGCGATCCCTATCGGATGACAATAGCTCACACACGCTGATTCATGCTGGCACGCTCACAGACACCATCACATCATGCAAGCTAAACCAGCCTGCCATCATCATTATTGATGTCTCTACAGCACCCATCACGTTCTTTGTTCACAGATTCATCGAGCACTATCATAGAAAGCTGCGCCCTGCCATTGTGCTGTTTAGCCAAAATGACAACCTGCCCATGGACATCGCATCGCTTGGCGTGCAGGGCGTTCACGCGTATGGCGATAACAAATTCCCCTGCATGTCAGACATCATCGAGTGCTGCACCCAGCCAACCCTAGCGCAGCGCCAGTCGCACGAGTACGTCATGATACGCAGCCATCGCGGCGATGAGCGGATTTTTATTGATGATATTTTTTATTGCCAAGCGGAACAAAAATACACCAAGATTCGCCATCGCCACGGCACCACATTCACCGACGACACCCTAAAATCCCTAGAGTCTCTACACCCCGCCAAGCTGGTGCGCATCCATCGCCACACCTTAGTAGGCATGGCGCACATCCGCGCCATCACGAGCGATGACGGTCATCAGCTGCATTTATACGGTGTCAGCGAATCACTTGACATCTCACGGCGCTGCCTGCCAGCCCTGCGTGATAAGTTAAAAAGCAGCCAAGATAACCAAAATAGGTCAGCATTTGCCCAAAGCTCATTAATGTGATTAAATATAACCAATCAAACAACCCTACGGAAAAATGAAAAATCATGACAACTGCACTTAACATCCCTGCCACCCTAACCATCGCCACACGTCAAAGCCCGCTTGCGCTATGGCAGGCGAATTTTGTCAAAGATACGCTTGAGAAGCTGTATCCTACGATGAAAGTCGAGCTGCTTGAGATGGTTACCAAAGGCGATAAAATCCTAGACACCCCTCTTGCCAAGATCGGCGGTAAGGGTCTCTTCGTCAAAGAACTCGAAAACGCCCTATATGAAAAACGCGCTGACATTGCTGTGCACTCCCTAAAAGACGTGCCGATGGTTCTGCCAGAAGGGCTGACACTAGGCGCCTATCTAGAGCGCCACGCGCCGACAGACGCCTTCGTATCGAATCGCTATGCCAGCCTAGATGAGCTGCCTGATGGCGCAGTCCTAGGCACATCAAGCCTACGCCGCGAATGCCAAATCGCTCACACCAAGGGAAACCTGATCATCAAATCCCTGCGCGGTAATGTCGGCACCCGCCTATCAAAACTCGATGCTGGCGAATATGATGCCATCATTCTGGCAACCAGCGGACTAGAGCGCCTAGGCTTGGGTGAGCGTATCCGTCATGAGCTCGATGATGAGCTTAGTCTGCCTGCGGTGGGTCAAGGGGCATTGGCGATCGAGTGCCGAGCGGATGACGAGACGATTTTACAGTTATTAGCACCGCTAAATCACCTAGCCACACGTCTGTGTGTGATCGCAGAACGTGCGATGAACAAGACGCTAGAAGGCGGCTGCCAAGTGCCGATCGCAGGCTTTGCCACCATCGATGGCGACACGCTCAGCCTTCGCGGCCGAGTGGGCAGCATCGATGGTAAGACACTACTAAAATCTCAAAACACCATCACCTTAACACACACCGCAGATGATGAACAAAATGCCGAGAACCTAGGTAAACAAATCGCCCAAGACCTACTATCCCAAGGCGCTGATCAGATTCTAAAAGAAGTCTATCAAAACAATGGCTGACACTCTGTTCATCAATACCCGCCCCACGCACCGAAGTGATGCACTCAATCGCTTGAGCGTGCGTGTGGCAAATCTGCCCTTGCTTGCCATCAATGATTTATCACTGACGGCAAGCGAGCAGGCGATGATGGGCAGATTTTGTCACACCAACCCGTATAAAGTCCTGATCGTCACCAGTGCAGAGTCCGCCAAACGCGCCATTCGTTATCTAAGCAATCAAGGCTATAATACCGCTCAAGAACTGACAGCTCTATCAGAATGCACTATTGTCGCCGTGGGAAGTGCGACCGCCAGAGCCTTGATAAATTTTGGCTTTACGGTGGTTCTGCCTGCCACCGCCAATAACGAAGGCATGTTGGCACTTGATATCATCCAGCGCCTAACATCAGGCGATCAGGTCATGGTCTGGCGCGGTGTAGGTGGGCGCAGGCTACTGCATGATGACCTAATCGGCCGCGGCGTGCAGATAGATGCCATCGAATGGTACGAACGCACCGTCCCACATGACCTGATTAACATTCATCATGCCATCGCACCACTCATCGATGATGCGATGGCAATGCGCACACCTGTATTTATGCTCATCGCCAGTCAGATGGCGTTCGAACATTGGCAAAGCCTCAACAACCCACACGCCCCACAGCTGCACTATCTCACCCTAGGCGAGCGTTTGTTTGATATCGTCAAGACCGCGCACCCCGCCGCACAGGTATATCTGATTGATAATCTCGACGCCGACCACGTCAGCGCCATCATCACACGCCTATCTCAAGACCTCCTAGACTGCTAAACTGCTAAATATTCACCAATTTTTGGCAAATTTTTCCCACGCCCCTTGAAAAACACCCAAAAGCCTTTATCAAGATAAGGATTTTATTGTTATATCTTTTCACAGGCAGGACAACCATGACCGAACAAACTCAAGACATCACCAACGAAGAGACCACAGCCACCGAGCAGGTCGCAGGCGAAACTTGCGAATTGACCGCCAAAATTGCCGAATTAGAAGCCCAAGTCAAAGAGGCCAAAGACGCAGCAGCTCGTGCCAATGCCGAGTCCTACAACGCTCAACGCCGTATGGAGCAAGAAACCGACAAAGCCAAAAAATTCGCTCTACAAAAGTTCGCCAAAGAGCTACTGGACGTGGTGGATAACTTAGAGCGCGGTCTAGAAGCCAGCGAAAAATCAGGAACGGATGAGAGCGTTCTTGAAGGCTTGCGCCTAACCCATAAATCTCTGCTTAGTGTGCTAGAACGCAATGGCGTGATAGCAGTCGGAGAAGTTGGCGAGAGTTTCAACCCTGATTTGCACGAAGCGGTGGGTATTTTCCCTGATGCGGACAAAGACACCATTGGACAAGTACTGCAAAAAGGCTACACGCTAAATGAACGCTCCATTCGTCCTGCAATGGTGCTGGTGGGAGCTTAATACCGTCCTTGAAAGTTTGATTTATGCTTAAAACTTGGGTGGATTACAACTTACCTCAAGTTGGATAAGCATAAAAACACATGGGCGAAATTTTTATGATAGCTTATGGATTTTGTTTTAAATTTCAATGGCTTAAAACAAAATTTTTATAAAAAATTTTTTAAAAATTTGTCAAATTTTCTCTTGAAAATACAAATTTGACACAAATATAACACACCAAGTTTGACAAAACTGTTTTGCAAATTTGTCAAAAATTAACTGAACAAATCGGAGAAAAATTATGGGTAAAGTTATCGGTATTGACTTAGGTACAACCAACTCTTGTGTGGCGGTACTAGAAAATGGCAACGTCAAAGTCATTGAAAATGCCGAAGGGGCGAGAACCACGCCTTCTATCGTGGCATTCAAAGACGGCGAGACCCTAGTCGGTCAATCTGCCAAACGCCAAGCAGTTACCAACCCACAAAACACCTTATTTGCCGTAAAACGTCTTATCGGTCGCCGTTATGACGAACAAGCGGTTCAAAAAGACATCGGTCTTGTGCCTTACAAAATCGTCAAAGCCGACAATGGCGATGCGTGGGTAGAAGTGAACGGCAAGAAACAAGCACCGCCACAAATCTCTGCCGAAGTTTTGAAAAAAATGAAAAAAACCGCCGAAGATTATCTTGGCGAAACCGTAACCGAAGCGGTTGTTACCGTGCCTGCTTATTTTAACGATGCCCAGCGTCAAGCCACAAAAGACGCAGGACGTATCGCAGGGCTTGATGTTAAGCGCATCATCAACGAGCCAACCGCTGCCGCCCTTGCTTTTGGTCTTGACAAAAAAGAAGGCGACCGCACCATTGCTGTGTATGACTTGGGTGGTGGTACCTTTGACGTGTCTATCATTGAGATTGCGGACGTGGACGGCGAACAGCAGTTTGAGGTGCTGTCTACCAACGGCGATACTTTCCTAGGTGGTGAAGACTTTGACATTGCTTTGATTGACTACCTTGTGGACGAGTTCAAAAAAGAGCAAAACGTCAACCTAAAAGGCGACCCGCTAGCCATGCAACGCCTAAAAGAAGCTGCCGAAAAAGCCAAAATTGAACTGTCAAGCTCAACGTCTACCGAAGTGAACTTGCCGTACATCACCGCAGATGCCACAGGTCCTAAGCACTTGGTAGTAACAGTCAGCCGTGCCAAACTAGAAGCCTTGACCGAAGAGCTGGTGGCTCGCACGATTGCCCCATGTAAAATCGCCCTAGAAGATGCTGGTCTATCTGCCAGCGACATTGATGACGTGATTTTGGTGGGTGGTCAAAGCCGTATGCCACTTGTCCAGCAAAAAGTACAAGAGTTCTTTGGTAAAGAGCCAAGAAAAGACGTGAACCCTGATGAAGCGGTGGCAATCGGGGCGGCGATTCAAGGGGCGGTACTTGCCGGCGACAAAAAAGATGTCTTGCTACTTGACGTAACTCCGCTAACGCTAGGCATTGAGACGATGGGTGGCGTGATGACGGCAATCATTGAGAAAAACACGATGATTCCCACCAAAAAATCACAAGTGTTCTCAACCGCTGCCGACAACCAGCCTGCCGTAAGCATTCAGGTGTATCAAGGCGAGCGTAAAGTGGCGAGCCAAAACAAACTTTTGGGCAACTTTGACTTAACTGACATTCCGCCTGCACCCCGTGGCGTGCCACAGATTGAAGTTACCTTTGACATCAACGCAGACGGTATCATGAACATCTCTGCTAAAGACAAAGGCACAGGCAAATCACAATCCATCCAAATCAAAGCCGACAGCGGTTTGACGGAGGAAGAGATTGAACAAATGGTGCGTGATGCCGAAGCCAATGCCGAAGCGGATAAGAAGTTTGCCGAGCTTGCGGGCGTGCGCAACGAAGCGGACGGACGTATCGCAGGGGTACAAAAAGCCCTAAAAGAAAATGGCGACAAAGCGACCGATGAAGAAAAACAAGCGGTAGAAACGGCTATCAGCGAGCTAGAACTTGCGACCAAAGAAGATGACGTGGACGCAATCAAAGCCAAGCTAGAAGCCCTTGACAACGCATTCTTGCCAATCGGTACGAAGATTTATAGCACTGACCAAGGTGCAGGTGCGGACGCAGGTCAAGCACAGCAAGCCAAACCTGCCGATGACGGTGTGGTAGATGCTGAGTTTACCGAAGTTAAAGATGATAAATAATCTTTGATTGGTAACTACTGGAAAACAAAAGAACACCGCTCAATTTGATTGGGCGGTGTTCTTTTATGGAAAATTTGTGAAAAATTTTCTTGTGCAGTATTTGTATCTAATTTTGACGTATAATATTGACATACCAACTAATACGCCACACCATGCACATTCTCATCATCGAAGACGACCCTGCCATTGCCACGACCTTGCGTTTTGCCTTAGAGCGTGAAGGCCATACCGTGTCATGGGCGGACACGGTTTCCAAAGTCGCCCCATGCCTTGATACGCCACGCCTTGACGCTGTCGTGCTGGACGTGGGATTGCCTGACGGAGACGGTTTTGGCGTGTGCCAAATGATACGCCAAGGCGACAAGCACGCCCACGCCCCCATACTGTTCTTGACAGCACGCACGGACGAGATAGACCGCATTTTGGGTTTGGAGCTGGGGGCGGATGACTACATCGCCAAGCCATTTAGCCCCCGAGAGCTGATAGCCCGACTAAAAGCGATATGGCGTAGAGAAAACATCTTTACCCAAAAATCGGACAAATCTGATACATCAGGCAAATCAGACACCGCCCACACCGACTTTACCAAAACCACAGGCAGACACACTTGGCGTTATCAAGCCCATGATTATTCACTTTCTCTAAATAATTACGCCTTGACCTTATCAAAAACCGAGCTTGGCATCATGCTCACCTTGCTTGCCAACCCCACGCACATTTTGTCCCGTGAGCAGATTTTGGCAAGCATTTCCGACCACCCCGAACACCGTCTATCACGCACCATTGACAGTCATATCAAGACTTTACGGCAAAAATTGGCAGAAGTGTGCGATGATGAGATTATCATCACGCATCGGGGGCTTGGGTATGGATTGGCTTAACTTTTGACAAATCCACGCCCACGCTCTGATGAACGAGAAAAGATAATGTTAATGCTTGCACAAGGCATAAAACCCAGTAAAATCGCAAGCATGTTAGGACGTTCTCGTTCAACAATTTCAAGAGAAATATCAAAAAATTGTAAGTTAAACCAAGCATGCAAACCTAAGTTTAAATTAGATGACAAAGAGTTATGTCAGTTGGTGCATGATAAGTTTATGAGTCACAGGTGGTCTCCAGAGCAAATCAGTAAACGTCTTAGGCTTGAGAATACAAAACACCAAATAAGTGCCAATACAATTTATCGAGCCATTTATCATGGATGGTTTGATGAAAGTGGCAGATTGGCACGTCGTAAGCTACGCCATAAAGGTAAGACAAGACATGCTAAGACTCATGATGAAAAGCGTGGTAAAATTAAGATCAGTCATGAATTATCAGAACGTCCAGTAATGAAAATACCAATGGACTGCTTAGAGAATATTTCCCTAAGCATCAAGATTTAAGCAAGTGGCATGAAAGCGATATTATCAGTAAAGTAAATGAACTCAATCATAGACCCAAAAAGTGTTTAAACTGGAAAACACCTTATGAGGTTTATTTTGATGAAGTGTTGCAGTTAGTTTGATAATTCAAGAGTTTAAACAAGATTTTTCTTTGTCGGCGATGATTGCAGGGCTTTTGGCAGTCGTAATTTCTTATGCAGATCCTTTGGTAATTTTTTTCAAGCTGGTGAAAGTGCAGGCGTTAGCACCCCTATGATAATATCGTGGATTTGGGCGGTGTCATTGGGTTTGGCAGTTGGTAGTATTGTATTGTCTTTGTATTACAAAGTACCGATTTTACTTGCTTGGTCAATCCCAGGTACAGCACTTTTGGTCAGCTTATTTCCAAACCTAAGCCTAAATGAAGCAGTAGGTGCTTATATTGTTGCAGGGTTTATCACGCTGTTGATTGGCATAAGTGGCGGTCTTGATAAAATTTTACATCATATTCCAAAAAGCATTGCAAGTGGTATGATGGCGGGAATTTTGTTTGATTTTGGGCGTGGGGCGTTTTTGGCATCTGCCAACTCACCACTACTGGCTTTTGCGATGCTTATCAGTTTTTTATTTGCCAAGCGTTTTACGCCACGCTATGCCATTGTTTGGGTGCTATTTAGTGGTCTTGTGGTGGCGTTTTATTTGGGGCTTATTCAAACCAAACAGGTACTTACTATCTATATTACTGAGCCGATTTTTATTTTTCCTGCATTTTCGGTACAAGCAATACTCAATTTAGCAATCCCTTTGGTGTTGTTAAATTTAACAGGGCAATTTTTGCCAAGTATGGCACTTGCCAAAACCCATAAATACGCCGTATCTAGCCGTCCTATCATCACGACTGTCAGTATATTATCAGTTTTGGTAGCATTTTTTGGTGGTATTAGTATCGTACTAGCAGCGGTTACATCCGCTTTATGTATGAGCAAAGACTGCCACGACAATCCTGCCAAACGCTATGTCGGTGGTGTATTTGATGGGGTGTTTTATTTGGTGGCAGCGGTATTGGCAAAGCACCCCAAAAAGGACTAGAAGACCCAAAACTTATCAATGCTGGCAAAGAATTTGTAACTATGCTAGACGGCGGTGCATTTTTTCACCACGGCGATTCATTTAGTATGATGCGTGGTGGACATCTTGATATTTGCGTATTGGGAGCATTTTAAGTGAACGAAGACGGCGACCTTGCCAACTGGCACACAGGCGAGCCTGATGCCATTCCTGCGGTGGGCGGTGCGATGGATTTGGCAATCGGTGCTAAAAAGGTCTTTGTTGCCACCGAACATACCACCAAAACAGGCGATCCCAAAATTGTCAAAGACTTAACTTACCCTATCACTGGCAAAAAATGCGTGGACAGAATTTATACCGACCTTTGTGTTATTGATGTAACCGCTGACGGTTTAAAAGTCATTGAAAAAATTGATGGTTTGTCATTTGATGAATTACAACGCCTAACAGATGCAACTTTAATAGACAGTACAAATTAATGCCAATTATTGGATAAAACAATGATTGAATATCAATTTTTTTAATAAGGATAAATTATGCAAACAGCTTATATTATTGATGCCATTCGCACACCTTTTGGGCGTTATGGCGGTAGTTTGGCAAGTGTGCGTGCCGATGATTTGGGGGCAGTCGTCATTGAAGCACTCACAAATCGCAACACACAAGTGGATTTTGGTCAAGTGGACGATGTGATTTTTGGCTGTGCCAATCAAGCAGGCGAAGATAACCGCAATGTTGGGCGAATGTCAACACTTTTGGCGGGTCTGCCTACACACGTACCTGTAACCACCATTAATCGTTTGTGTGGTTCATCGCTAGATGCCATTGCCATTGCCAATCGTGCTATTAAAGCAGGCGAAGCCAATCTCATCATCGCAGGCGGTGTGAAGAGTATGAGCCGAGCACCATTTGTTATGGGTAAAGCTGACAACGCCTTTGACCGCACCCAAAAAAAATAGAAGACACCACGATGGGTTGGCGGTTTATTAACCCACAATTAAAAGAACAATATGGGGTGGACACTGTGCCCCAAACGGCAGAAAATGTGGCAGAAAAGTTTGGCATTAACCGTGAAGACCAAGATAAATTCGCCCTAAGAAGCCAGCAATTGACCAAAATCGCCTAAGAAAACGGCTTTTTTGACAAAGAAATTACCCCTGTTAGCATACCCCAACGCAAGGCAGAGCCTGTGATTGTAAAAAAGATGAACACCCACGAGCAGATACGACCCTTGAAGGTCTAGCAAAACTCAAACCCATTGTCAAAGCAGACGGTACAATTGCCGCTGGCAACGCATCAGGCATTAACGACGGTGCAAGTGCCATACTGATTGCCTCTGATAAAGCAGTAGCAAAATTTGGTTAAAACCTCGTGCCAAAATCATCGCCAGTACCACCGTAGGCATTGAGCCACGCATTATGGGTTTTGCCCCTGCTCCTGCTATTCAAAAATTGCTTGCTATGACACATCTTAGTCTTGATGATATAGATGTTATTGAACTTAATGAAGCCTTTGCTTCCCAAGCACTTGCTTGCACTCGTGAACTAGGACTTGCCGATGATGACAGCCGTATCAATCCCAATGGCGGTGCGATTGCCATCGGACACCCCTTAGGTGCGTCTGGGGCAAGACTGGTTACCACCGCTTTAAATCAACTAGAAAATATCAATGGCAAATACGCCCTATGCAGTATGTGTATTGGCGTAGGGCAGGGCATTGCCTTAATTATTAAAAGAGTATAGACCTTATTAAATTATTAGCACCATTAAATTATCAGGATAACTTATTATGCCTATTTTTCAAAAAAAAACAATGTCAGTTTACACTACCAAACCTTTGGTAACCCCAAAAAATCCTGCCTTGGTTTTCTCCAACTCATCGGGAACAGACTACACAATGTTGCAAGCCCAAATTGACGCTTTGCAAAAAGATTTTTTTCTTATCTGCTATGACACTCGTGGACACGGTCAAAGCACCGCGCCCAATAAGTCTTATACAATAGCAGAATTGGGGTGTGATGTGGTGAGTTTATTAGAGCATTTGCACATCAAAAAAGCCCATTTTTGTGGTATCTCTATGGGGGGGCTAACAGGTATTTGGCTGTCTATTCACGCTCCTGATAAATTTGATAAAATCATTGTTGCCAATACCGCCGCCAAAATCGGTAATCAACACGCTTGGCAAGGCAGAGCAACAAGTGTACAAGCCAATGGCTTACAACCTACCGCTGACACCGCTCCGAGTCGCTGGTTTAGCAATGGCTTTATTCAAAATCACCCCAATATTGTCAAAAATTTAAGCGACAGCCTAGCAAAAGGCGACAAAGACGGCTATGCTAACTGCTGTCAAGCCCTAGCAATCGCTGATTTGCGTGATGAGTTAGAAAACACCAAAACGCCGATAATTGTCATCACAGGCGAAAAAGACCCTGTTACTACCGTGGCAGACGGACAATTTATTGTAGATAACGCCCCCAATGCACGCCTTGTTACACTCAATGCTTCGCATATTTCCAATATAGAACAAGCTGATAAATTTACCAAGGCGATAAAAGACTTTTTGACAAAAACCTAAGACAAATTTAGACTGTTTTTGGGTAATTGGTTTATAATATACCAAATCATTATACAAATACCCATGAGACAGTTATTATTCGCCCTAGCATTTACCGTGCAAGCACTTGTTGTACCAACCTATGCTCTGATTGACGAACAAGCGGTCAGCGAGCTGATTTTAAGCGACAACAACCAAGCCACAACAGACAACAAGCCAACAGACTTAGACGACATCGCCATTGACAATAAAGCCATTGCCGACAGCGACATTCAAAACCGCATTCAGGCAATTTTTGCAGAAATAGAAGGGCTTGACAAAGTGGTCGTAACCGTCAATCAAGGCGTGGTCAAACTGTTAGGCGAAACCGCCAACGACAAAAAAGCCGTGCAAGCATTTAATTTGGCAAATCGCCTACAAGGCGTGGTGGCAGTAGAAGACGAAATCAGTCGCACGCTAAGCGTTGAAGACAATGTCACGCCTGTGGTCAATGAGCTAATGAGTAAGGTTAAATCTTGGACAAAAGCCCTGCCCTTATTGCTCACTGCTTTATTGGCGTTTTTGGTGGTGGCAAGCGTTGGCAAATTTTTGTCAAACCGCACACAGTTTTGGCAAAAAGTGACCCCAAACCCTTTTGTGGCAGAGTTGTTGTCTGGCACGGTCAAATTTGTCTTTATCGTGCTTGGGCTTATTTTGGGCTTGTCTTTAATGGGGGCTCAAGGCGTGATTGGTACTTTGCTTGGCGGTGCAGGGATTTTGGGTATTGCAGTGGGTTTTGCGGTCAAAGATTCTATTGAAAACTACATCGCCTCTATTATGCTAAGCCTACGTCAGCCATTTCGGGCGACCGACCGTGTGATTATCAACGACAAAGAGGGCATTGTGGTAAGGCTTACAAGCCGTGCGACTATTTTGATGACCCTTGATGGCAATCATTTAAGAATCCCCAATTCAGAAGTGTTTAAAGGCACGATTTTAAATTATACCAAAAATCCTGAAAGGCGGTTTCGCTTTGAGCTTGGGGTGGACGCCAACAACGACCCCTTGGCGGCGATTAAAGTGGGGCTTGATGCGATAAATTCGCTAGATTTTGTGCTTGATGAGCCAAAAGCGGTGGCGGTAATTAACGAGATTGGCGACTCAAACATCGTACTTGAATTTCAAGTGTGGGTCAATCAAAGCCAAACCGATTTTGCCAAAGCACGCAGTATCGCTATTCGCCAGACGAAACACGCCCTAGAAAACACAGGGTTTAGCTTGCCTGAACCGATTTATAAGCTAAACTTTGACCAAGCCTTAGAAGATGCGATTGTCAATCTTGCCAATAAATTTGGTCAAAATCAAGTACGCCCAATCGCAAACGCTGATGACAGCGAAAAACAAAAAGCCAAACAGCGTGCCAAACAAATCCTAGACAACGCCAGCATTGATGATATGCTAAGCACCGATCCCGACCCCAAACTTCGCCAAAAAGTCCAAGACGAGATTACCAATAAAGACAATGATTTATTAAACGATACAAGCCCAGAAGAGTGAGTTAAATGTACAAAAAAAGCACAATTTAGGTTGTGCTTTTTGGGTTGCGATTAAGCAGGAAACTATTGCCTAATCACAACTTTCTGCCATTCGACGCATTAAAAATCATCATGAAAACTGGATTGACAAGGTGATTTGCTCACTTTTTGAGTAACCTACAAAACCCAAGCCCATTTTAAAGCATATTCCAATCAATACAGCCTATTTTTGATGGTTTTTGATTAGTATCTGGCATCTTTAGGTTTATCGCCATTTGGCCAGTCCTTAACTTTCCCCTCAAAATCAGGTCTTGGCTTATGGGTAAAAAACTCAGCAACATCAACAGCATCTTGGTCGCTTAGCACACCGCCATGCCCCCAAAGCCCTTGTGTTTGCATACCCATAGGCATATTATACTTGATAAAAGCCGCCGCCTTGTAGGTTCTTGCCATGTCTGCACCGATATTAAACGATTCATCACCCCAAAGCGGTGGAAAAGCAACTAACCCTAGATGGTCTTTTTTGCCCTCACCGTTGTCACCATGGCAACTGGCACATTGAGCATGGTAAATTTGCTCACCTCTGATAGGGTCTGGGACAAGACTGGTATCAACCTTACCTGCATTTTTTACATCTACCATGCTTTGTTTGGGCAGATTTTGTGAAAGCCATTTCATATAAGCAATCATTGCTGTCATCTCAGGTGAATCAGGCTTTAAGGGTTTGCCATTCATAGAACGCCTAAAACAGCCATTGATACGCATGACCAAATCCACCTCCTTGCCTGCTCGTGGCTTGTAAGTTGGGTAGGTATTAAAGCTGTTAATGTATGGGTCGCCCAAGGGGATTTTACCGCTTGCGATATGACAGCTGTTGCAGTTCATTTGAGCACCCACGGATAAAAACCGTCAAGCATGCAAACCTAAGTTTAAATTAGATGACAAAGAGTTATGTCAGTTGGTGCATGATAAGTTTATGAGTCACAGGTGTTCTCCAGAGCAAATCAGTAAACGTCTTAGGCTTGAGAATACAAAACACCAAATAAGTGCCAATACAATTTATCGAGCCATTTATCATGGATGGTTTGATGAAAGTGGCAGATTGGCACGTCGTAAGCTACGCCATAAAGGTAAGACAAGACATGCTAAGACTCATGATGAAAAGCGTGGTAAAATTAAGATCAGTCATGAATTATCAGAACGTCCAGTAATGAAAATACCAATGGACTGCTTAGAGAATATTTCCCTAAGCATCAAGATTTAAGCAAGTGGCATGAAAGCGATATTATCAGTAAAGTAAATGAACTCAATCATAGACCCAAAAAGTGTTTAAACTGGAAAACACCTTATGAGGTTTATTTTAATGAAGTGTTGCAGTTGGTTTGATAGTTCAAGCTTAAAAACTTTTAAGGCTTAAAACTGATTAACAGGAATGCGAACATACGGCTTGCCGTTTTGGGTGGTAAAAAATTCGCCTGCGTTGATATTGACCTGCACGGACGGAAGCATGAGTCTAGGCACGGATAGGGTTTTGTCCCGAGTGTCTCTCATGTTAATAAAGTCATCTCGGCTGATACCGTCTTTGACGTGGATATTATGCCGTCTTTGCTCGCCGACTGTCGTGGTTGGGCTATACGTGCGGTGCTTTGACGGATAGTCATGGCACAGATACAATACCGTCTCATCGGGCAGTGCCAGAATGCGTTGTATCGAATCATAAAGCCGACCGCTATCACCAGCAGGAAAATCACAACGAGCCGTACCAACATCGGGAGCAAAGAGCGTATCACCCACAAAGACGATGAGTCGTGTGCCGTCCGTTACCTGATACGCCATGTCCGCAGGGGTATGCCCTGCCACGTGCATGGCGGTAATGCTAAGACTGCCAAGTGCAAGAGTCGTGCCGTCATCGGTCAAATGGTCAAATTGAGACGCATTGGGAATAAAGTCATCATCAAGGTCATAGATGTCCTTAAAAATATGCTGAACCGTGGCAATGTGTTTGCCGATGACCGTCTGCCCGCCAAGTTGCTCTTTTAGATAATGGGCGGACGTAAGATGGTCGGCATGGGCGTGGGTCTCAATGATGTATTTGACCGTCAAATCGTGCGTTGTGATAAAATTGATGAGTTTATCGGCATTATCATAACTCACCCGCCCCGACACAGGGTCATAATCTAACACAGGGTCAATGATGGCACACAGTTTGGTATCATCATCGATGAGTATGTGGCTATACGTCTGGGTCTGTGGGTCTAAAAAAGAATGTACGTTCATGTGTCCGCTCCCTGATATTCGTGGGTTTAGTTATTTATAGCATAATTTACCCACCCCTACAATGCTATTTTAGATAATTCTAAAATAAGAAGAATCAATCAAAATAATTATCATCATGCCAACTTTTCACACCCTACTTGACCGCATTTTTAAAAAACGCCTAAGTTTTAGCATTTTTGTGCGGATATGGCTCACCTTTGCCTTGATTACCCTGTTGTCATCGTCCCTTGCCCTATATTATGTCCAAAAAACCGTGCGACCGTCCGCCAAGCGTGTGGTAGAAGACAGTCTTGTAGATACATCAGTGCTACTGTCGCACATCGTGGCAGATGACGTGGCAGATTTATCAAAAGATGAGTTAAATCAATCCCTTAACGCCAAATTATCCCACGCCTTTACCAACCCTGATGAACCACTTTGGTATCACCAAAAATCCAAAAGCACTTACCACATCTATATCACAGACGGCACAGGAGTGGTCATCTATGACAGTCGTGGGGCAAGCGTGGGGGCGGATTTTAGCCGTTGGAATGACGTGTATCTGACCTTGCGTGGCAAATACGGGGCAAGAAGCACTGACATCGGCGGGCATTCGGTCATGTATGTGGCAAGCCCGATTGTCTCAGACGGGCAGATAATTGGCGTGGTGTCCGTTGGCAAGCCCACTCAAACGCTCATTCCTTATATCAACAAAAGCACCGATGAAATCATTAAGATTATCTTAACGATTATGGCGATCACGCTTACCACCGCCACGCTCATGGCATGGTGGTTAAGACGCAGCATAGACAGCGTGAACCGCTACACCAAAGGGCTTGCCAGCACCGCTCCGCCCCATTTTTATCTTGGGCGAGAGCTGAACGAACTCATGGCAAGCATTCACGCCATGAAAGACACCATAGAAAATAAGGCGTACGTCAGCGAGTACGTCCACACGCTCACGCATGAGCTAAAATCGCCCCTGACCGCCATTCGTGCCAGTAGTGAGATTTTGACGGACGAGCTGAGTCTTGCCGAGCGTGAGCAGTTTACTGGCATTATCCTATCGCAAACGGACAAATTGACCGCCTTAGTGGACAAACTTTTAACCCTTGCCAAGATTGAACAGCCCACCTTTAAACTTACCATGAGCGATGTTGATTTGGATGCACTCATTCAAACCTGCCTAAATCAGCAGTCGGCAACCCTAAAACAGCTTGGCAAAACCGTGCAATTTACCAAAAGCAGTATTCATATCCGTGCCGATGAATTTTGGCTCACCCAAGCGGTGCAAAACGTCATTGACAACGCCATTTATTATGGCAAAAGTGCGATAGCCATTTATATAAGCCAAACCGAGACGGATACCTTTATCCATATCAAAAACGACAGCGACACGCTGGACGACTTTATCATCAAGCAAGCCTTTGAGCGGTATTTTAGCATGGGCAACAGCCACCGCCAAAAAAGCACAGGGCTTGGGCTAACCCTTGTCAAGCAAGTGATAGAGCTACATGGCGGGGCAGTGAGTTTTAGGCAGGACAAGGATAATTGCGTGATTATGGTAATGAGTGTGCCGCGCTGATTTCACACATTTTTCATAAAAGTCCCACCTTTTTCCATCATTTTTGCATACAGGGTTTGTACTATTTGCATAAATTTCCCACAGGAGTATTTATGCAAAAGACCTTTACCATTAAACTATTCATCATCGGCACGCTATGCTTTTTGTTCGGCCTAGGGATGGTGTTTATAAACTCACTGGTTTACGAACGCTCAAATTACCACCAAAGCGTGATGGAAGAAATCAAAACCATGCACGCAGGCGATCAGTTCATGATTGCGCCATTTTTATTGGTCGGTGATGCGCCCATTTTCGCCCAAAGTAGCAACATCGCGGGCACAAGCGACGTACAGGATGACAAATATCGCCGCGGCATTTATCACGCCATCAGCCATCAAAGCAGCCTAGACATCTCCCAAAAATACCAACCCATCACCCCACCAAAGACCGAAGATAACGACGCAGCCCCCGTCAGCCTAATCATCCCCATATCCGACCTTCGCGGCGCAAGCAACGCCAAAATCACCATCAATGGCAAAGAATATCCGACCAAGTTCAACACTCAAGGTAAATATCACTTATCCTACATCGAGGCCATCATCACCGACGATGCGCGCACCTTGGATAAGCCTCTAAACATCCGCACCAACTTGAACGTCTTAGGCATCGACAGCCTGCACATCGCACCGACAGGTGACAATGCCGAAGTCTCATTGGCGGGCAATTGGGCAGAGCCTAAGTTTTTGGGTGATGCGCTGCCAAATAATAAGCGCATAGACGCCACAGGATTTAGCGCGGACTGGCAGAATGATTTTTTGGCGACTGCCAACACACAAGCCATCATCAGCGCCAGCGAATGCAAGAGCGAATGCAGCCCCAATCTTCATAACAACCTAAACCATTTGGCGGTGGCATTCGTCAATACCACCGACACCTACACCCTAACCGACCGCACCATCAAATACGCACTGCTGTTCTTGGTTATTTCATTTGGTACGTTCTTTTTATTTGAGACCATAAAGAAGCTGCGCATTCACCCACTACAGTACGGTCTGGTGGCGAGCGCCTTATTGATGTTTTATGTGCTGCTGCTGTCGCTTGCTGAACACATCGCCTTCTATGCAGCCTATGGCATCGCGGCAGGTGCATGCGCCTTGCTCATCGGGTTCTATACCTACTACGTATTGGATGGCGCCAAGCGTTCTGGCGCATTTACGCTCTTATTATCATCACTTTATGCAGGATTCTATTTTATCCTATCGATCGACGAACTTAATCTACTGTTGGGCGCTGTTTTTTGCTTCCTACTGTTAGCGGCGGTCATGTTCATCACACGCAAGGTGGATTGGTACGCTCTAGAATTAAACCCAATGAAGCCAAACCAAACCCATCAACCAGAAGGAGATAACCATGCAAACCCATGATCTGATCGGCTTGTCCAAATCTGCCATCATGCGGCATTTTGAAGGCGCGGTAGAGTTTTTACATTGGCTGTATCTGCCAACATTGGGGCTGATTCTTAGCTTTGATAAACAAATCTGTTGCCAAGCAAACCCTTTATCAGACCAATAAACGCACCAAAACCATACAAAAATCAGCCACGGGTTTACAAATGTGGCTGATTTTTTGTGCAAAAAAGCTTATAATAGAATAAATTTATCTTGCCATCTGACAAAAAGGAGCAAGCCATGACCGACATGTTTTATCAATTTTTACCTGTATTTGCGGTGACTTTCGGTATTTTTTTGCTGTTTTTCTTATTCATGGGCGTGGGCTATTTGGTAAAAAAACAACCCCTAAAAGGCTCATGCGGCGGTGTCGCCAATCTTATGGGTGATGAATATTGCCAGTTCTGCGGCAACGACCCCAATAAATGCGAAAGCAATATGGACAAGGCGACCAGCGATAAAGCCAAAAGCTTGGCAAAATCTGCATAAAGCTGAATCATGTTTCACGTGAAACACAATAAAAATAATCGCCCAATCTCTTGAGTTTGGGCGATTTATTATGGTGGTTTAACTAAGGTTATTTGGTGCGCTGTCTTGTTACTTCATACAGCGCCATGCCTGTGGCAACACTCACGTTAAGGCTCTGAGGTCGATCAGGGTTATCCGCCATCGGGATATAGACCAGCGTATCGCAATACTCACGCGTCAGGCGTCTCATGCCATCGCCTTCTGACCCCATGATGATGGCAACCTTACCCGAGAAGTCACAATCATACAAAGGCTTGGCCGTCTCATCTAGGGCGGTGCCAAAGACGAATACGCCTGATTTTTTGAGGGCATACAGACTACGAGCCAAATTCGTCACCGCCACCAATGGGATAACTTCTGCTGCCCCGACCGACACCTTGGCGACCGTCGGCGTGATGGAGACACTTTGATGCTTAGGAATGATGACCGCATCCACACCCATCGCACTGGCAGAACGCAGGCACGCGCCCAGATTATGCGCATCGGTAATCTGATCTAACACCAAAAATAACGCATCTGCCCTATCACACAATGCCACCAGATCGCTCTCATCATACAGCTTCGGCGCTCGCGCAGACACAACCACACCCTGATGCTGATGACTGTCGCACAGCTCAGCAAGCTTGTCCTTGTGCGTCATCTGCACACTCACGCCCACATCTTTGGCGAGCTTGATGATGTCGTCATGCGTCTGGCTAGTCGCACCATCTTCGCGCAGCTGCACGAATAACGTCAACGCGTCCTGTGGGCGGTGCTTTAATAGTGCCGTCACCGCATGAATGCCGTAGAAATGTGGCGTGCGATTGGGTTTGGCTTTTGGTGAATTTGGCTTGCCCGACTTGTCTTTTTTGAATTTATCGGTAGATTTGGCGAATGCTTTGGGTGCTTTTGACATAAAATGGGCTTATTAAGAAGGTAAAATCTTTGATATTGTGGCAAATTTATGCCAAATTGTCAAAACATCGCCTGGTAATGGTAGATAATTTTATCCAGCACTTTTGAATGGCAAGCATCATCCCCATTATAATCCCAAAGCAAACAAAAATAACCGATGCCGCCCACGATGGTGTGCGTCATCATCTCACGCATGCATTAAAATTAACATTTCATAAATTGCTAAATCGGCATAAATTGATTATCATAAACCGCCGCCTTTTTACGGAAAAATGTCGCCATGTTGGTATCTCTAAGCCTAAATAATCTTGCCCTGGTCGAGCAAAAAGAAATCAGCTTTGATGAGCGTTTTAACGTCATCACGGGTGAGACAGGTGCGGGTAAGTCATTGATTTTAGATGCATTATCCTTATGCGCTGGGGAACGTGCTGACAGTGGCATCGTGCGTCATGGCTGTGATGAGGCGACGGTTTTTGGCGAATTTGACATCACCAATAACGATGAAGTCACCGCATGGTTCGCCGAGCACGAGCGCAAATTAGAAGAAGACACCCTGCTCATCCGCCGTAAGATCAGTAGCCAAGGGCGTTCAAAGTCGTGGATCAACGGCGTGCCCGCCAGCATCAGCGAGCTAAAATCACTGGGGCAAATTCTCGTCAATATCCACTCTCAGCACGCAGGGCTTGAATTATTAAAGCCGCAATTCGTCATTGATTGGCTGGATAAAATTGGCGAACTCACCACCTTAAAGACCGCCACCAAAACAGCCTATCAGAACTGGCAAACCATCAAAAAACAAGCCTATGACGCAAAAAGCCAATCTGTACAACGTGCCGATCGCATGGCATTACTGTCTGCCAAGCTTGCTGACATTGAACCGCTGTTGTCAGTGAATTTCGACGAGATCGAAAGCGAATATGACGAGCTGTCAAACCTTGAAGCCTTGATGACCGAGGCGATGACGGCGGTGAATTTCTTGGATAATGACAGTGACGAGCCTAGCGTGGCAAGCCTGCTGGGTCGTGCGATGCGTATCTGCGATCACAGCGTGGATAAGAGCAAGGTATTTAGCGAATGCAGTCAGCTGCTGGCACTCGCCCAAGAGCAAATCATGGACGCCACCGCCAAGCTCTCCGACTATGCTGAACAGTCACTACCTGACGAAGAACGCCTGCATGAGCTGAATACCCTGCTTGGGCTGGCTCACCGGCTGTCTAATAAATACCACACGCCTGTCAATGAACTGATCGCGGATGCCTCGAACTGGCAAGCCGAACTTGATCATCTGGGCGGTCTGCCCGATAATGATACGCTTGATGCCAAGGTCAATGAAGCCTATGAAGCATATCTGTCAGCGGCAGAAGCGCTTGATAACGCACGCATCGCCATCGCGCCTGACATCTGTGAGCGCCTAGAGGCGAGACTGCTACCACTTGCTCTGCCGAATGCACGCTGCGAATTTGCCTTCAATGCCAAAGACGAAAGCCAATATAACACACACGGTAAATACGACATCACACTCTTGTTCAGTGCCAACGTCGGCATGCCGCTACAGCCATTACACAAGGTCGCCTCAGGGGGCGAGCTGTCGCGTATGGCGCTCGTCATGCAGGTAATGGCAGCAGGTGATGGCAAAGGCAGCCGCCCAACGCTGGTATTCGATGAAGTCGATGTGGGCATCAGCGGCGGCACAGCGCAGGTCGTGGGCGAACTGCTTCGCAGCTTGGGCAAGCATCAGCAGCTACTTGCCATCACCCACCAAGCCCAAGTCGCTGCCGCTGCACACCGCCACATTCTGGTCTATAAAGACCATGGTGAACAGACCACCAGCGACATCAGCGTCATCGCAGGCGAACATCAGATCGATGAACTGGCGCGCATGTCAGGTGGCGTGAACATCACTGAAGCCACGCGCAACCACGTCAAGAGCCTGCTGGCGGATATTGCCCATGCCGACCAGATTGGCGCGAATGCCGATGCCAACTTAAATAATTAAATAAAAATAACACACACGATGAATAAAAAAACCAATCCAAAAAACCTTGCGCATCATTTCTTGTTGGCAAGCCCACAGATGGATGATGAGCGCTTTGAAGATACATTGATCTATGTCTGCCGTCACAATGCCGATGGCGCGTGGGGCTTTATTGTCAATCAGCCCCTATCCATCTCGGTAGGTGGACTCTTGCACGAGCTGGATCTACCAAGCTCACAGATCGCCATGAACACGCCTGCCATCAATGGCGGGCCAATGCGCCCTGATGCAGGCTTTGTGCTGCATACAGGATTGCCCGACTTCAAATCAAGCTTCGCCATCGGAGAGAGTGTCTGTCTGACGACCAGCAAAGACATCCTAGAGCGCCTGTCAGAAGACAGCATGGCGCATTATCTGATGTGCATGGGCTTTTGTACTTGGGGTAAGGGTCAGCTTGAAGACGAGCTTGAAGCTGGAAACTGGCTGATTTGCCCTGCTGATTTGCAGATACTGTTCCGCGCACCGTTTGATGAGCGGCTGTCCTTAGCTTATGATAAAATCGGTGTCAAACCCACCGCCTTCGTCACCACCCAAGGACGCGCCTAATGACTGACAAGCCAACTCTCATCCTTGCACTGGATTTTGGTGTCAAAAAAATGGGGATGGCGCTGGGCAATAGCCTAAGTAAAGATGCGCGCCCCTTTGACATCCTAGCGATGAACAACGGTCAGCCCGACTGGGATAACCTGCTTGGCATCATCGAGACTTGGAAAATCGATGAAATACTGGTGGGCTTACCGCTGAATATGGATGGCACGGATTCGATGCTCTCAAAGCGCGCGCATAAATTCGCCCGTCGCCTATCGCATCGCCTTGGCGAACGCAAACACCCTGCCAAGGTCTTCACTTATGATGAACGCCTAAGCTCTGCTGAAGCACGTTCATTGGCATGGGAGCGCGGCTGGATGCAGAATGAGCGTGACCCGATCGATGACATCGCGGCTTGCATTCTGCTGGATGGTTATTTTTATGCGCCAGAGCTTGCCCAATATGTCGGCAGCTACCATGATAACCCCACCAAAGGCAAAGACTAACTTTATTTTGACAACGTTCACCCAAGACACTCATGACTCATACCGCCACACTCATCACCCGCACCAAAGAAGCCATCCGACTTGCCAACATTAGCATCTATCTGGGCATGGCAGCCATTATCTGTTTTGGTGTGTTTGGCACATTGGCTAGCATGGCAAGCTTTAAGGATAACGCACTCATCTATTACGCCTTTCATTACCTGCCTTATGTGCTGATCGGGCTTGGCATTCCGCTGAGTCTGTTTCATGCGATGTTCTTGCAGCGTTATCGCATCATGCAAGGCGGCATCTTGGCGACGATTCTACTAACTGCCGTTATCTTGGTTGCTTTTGCTGTTGGCGTCTATGTGCTACATGGCGCAACCACGACTTTCTTTATGAGTGTATTTTTGGCGATGGTGGCGTGGTTTGCCATGCCGTATGTGTTTCGGGTGAATTTAAAGAAATTTTTAAACTTTTTAGAAGACAAACAAAAAAGCGAAACCAACTCATGAGCGATCATCAATTAGACACCACAGGACTCATCTGCCCAGAGCCCATCATGCTGCTGCATAAGACCATCCGTAAGGCGGCAGGCGGCGAGCGCATCGAAATCATCGCCACCGATCCTGCGACGACGCGCGACATTCCGAATTTCTGTCGGCATCTGGGGCATACGCTAGAGAATCAAGAAACCCTAGCGGACGGCAAATACCGCTATCTGGTCATCAAAAAATCCTAACATGAGCAAAGTCCGCGCCAAAGAGCCACGCACGCCCACCATCATCCATGTGATGGGCGATCCCGTCTATCTGACCGAATTTCGTACAGCGATGCTGGCACGCGGTCTGTCGGTGCGCACGCGTAACGCCTACATCAGAGACCTAAGATTGTGCATGGCGACCACCGACAAGCCTTTGACCACTTGGGATAAAGCGGACGTGTATCACTGCCTAGAATCTGCCCAATCCCAAGGCAAAAATCCGCGCACCATCTCTAGAATGCTCGCCAGCCTGCGCCAGTTCTTCTTGTGGCAGATTGGCAATGAAGTACGCCTTGATAACCCCTGTCAAGACATCAAGAACCCAAAAGTCACCAAGCCCCTACCCAAGATCTTATCCGAAGCCGACATCACACGCCTGCTAGACACGCCAAACGTCGCCACTGTGTGCGGACTACGCGATAAAGCGATGCTTGAAGTCATGTACGCCTGCGGGCTGCGCGTGAGTGAGCTCGTGAATCTATCGCTAGAGCAGGTCAATCTCAACGCCGGCTGGCTACAGATCACCGGCAAAGGAAACAAGACCCGCCTTATCCCACTGGGTGAATACGCCCAAAACGCCCTACAAGACTATCTCATCAGACGCGGTGAACTGCTGTTAGGCAAGAGCGACTGTCAAGCGGTGTTCCTCACCGAACAAGGTGGCTACATGACCCGGCATAATTTTTGGCACATGATTAAAAAATACGCTCTACTGGCGGGTATCAAAACCGACATCTCACCCCACACGCTTCGCCATGCTTTTGCCACGCACCTGCTCAACCACGGGGCGGATTTGCGTAGCGTTCAGCTTTTGCTCGGGCACAGCGACCTATCCACCACGCAAATTTATACCCATGTGGCGACCGCACGCCTACAAGCACTGCACAGCGAGCATCATCCTAGGGGTTAGTCATGTTCACAAAAAAGTTTTGTGCTACAATAATCAAAACTTTTTTGGAAAAACATCATGACCACCACCTTAGCCGACCTACAACAAAAAGCCAAACAATGGCGAGACGACATCACATTTACCCAAGACGTGCTTGGCAAGCCCTTTGATTTTCGTACCACCTGGGGGATTTTTAGCCCAGAACGTCTTGATGACGGCAGTCTCATGCTCCTTGATTATATTGATTTTAAGGCTCATGATAACTCCATTGACTTAGGCTGTGGCTATGGCGTGCTGGGCATGACGGCGGCTCGCGAATGCCCCAATGGTCAGCACATCCTGATTGACAAGGACTTCGTCGCGCTAGAATACGCCCGCTTAAATTGCCAAAAAAATAATCTAAAAAATACCGAAGTCATGCTCTCCAACGGCTTTTATCACGTGGATAAAGACAAAAAATTCAGCCTTGTCATGAGTAACCTACCCGCCAAGGCAAGCAAGGAACAGCACTATCTGTACCTGCTAGACGCTTATGAACGCATGGAAGTGGGCGGACGGTTTTATGTGGTTACCATCAACGGACTGAGAGATTTTATGAAACGCTCATTTAATGAAGTATTTGGTAATGCCGATAAAATCAAACAGGGCAAAACTTATACAGTGACGCTTGCGGTGAAGGAATAGCGCCATTCGAGCAAACACCCACCATCAAAAGGAAAATTCATGAGCTGGTCACAATTACTCTCCACCAATCGATTTAAGGTTGAACGTGGCGTCGTCAGTCCAAAGATGACCAGTCAAGATGGCATCGATGTTATGCGCACGCCCTTTCATGTGGATTATGACCGTGTGGTCTTCTCGGGCGCCTTTCGCAGATTGGGTCGCAAGACTCAGGTGCACCCCTTTGCCAAGCACGACCACACCCACAACCGCCTAACTCACAGCGTCGAGGTGGCGAGTGTCGGGCGAAGCCTTGGTAATCGTGTCGGGGTACAGCTCGAACAAGGCGGTCTTCTGCCCGATCCGTTCACCCCAAGCGACATCGGCACGGTGGTTCAAGTGGCGTGTTTGGCGCACGACATGGGCAATCCGCCCTTTGGGCATACGGGCGAAGATGCGCTGCGGGCGTGGTTTCGCGATCCGAATCACTCGCATTTTTTGGCGAATCTTAGCAACCCTGAACATGATGACATCTGCACTTATGAAGGCAATGCTCACAGCCTAAGGCTGCTTGCCACGCTTGAGATGTATGCTGAACGCGGCGGCATGCGCCTCACCTCAGCCAGCCTAGGCACACTATTAAAATACCCTTGGACGTCCAGCCATCCCACCGCACGCACCCGAGGTAAATTCAACATCTATCAGACCGAACTGCCACTCATGCAGACAGTCACCGAAGATCTGGGGCTTGCCAAGCTCGGCGATAACCACTGGGCACGTCATCCCTTGTCATACCTGATGGAGGCGGCGGATGACATCTGTTATGCCCTGCTGGACTTAGAAGATGCGGTTGAGCTGGATTTATTAGATATCAATGAATTTGAGACCGTGCTACACACCCTTATCCCTGTCGAGAAAACTTGGCGCATCACCAACCAAAAAGAGCGCTGCGCTGCCTTGCGCGGCATGGCGATCGGTCAGGCGATTGAGGTGGTGGCAGATACCTTTATCCGCCATCAAAGTGCACTCGTGGCAGGTGAATTCGCCGCCAAAGACCTGCTCGCTGTCTGTGATGACAACCTACAAGAAACCCTAGAAAACGCCAAAGACCTAGCACGGCGTAAAATTTTTAACCATCATAGTAAGCTTGCGACCGAAGTGGCGAGCTTTGGCTGCATTGGGTTGATCTTAGATTTGTTGGTGCCTGCAGTGCACGCCAAAGTCACCCATCAATCATTATCCAACAAAGACGCGCTATGCCTACAGCTCATCGACACGCCGATCGATCCTCATGACACACCTTATCAGGCATACATGAAGGTGCTTGACTTTGTGGGTGGGATGACCGACAACCGCGCAGCGACATTGGCCAGAGATCTGTCAGGCATGGGCATGATGTCGGTATAACATGATCAACTGGGCATTGCCATGGCTAAAACTGCCATGGTTCATCAAAAAATACCAAAAAATCAAACCACCCGTTCGCCACCTGACAGATGGTGAGGTGGCGTTGGCGCGCGGTGTATTTGGCGAGCTCATGGATTACAATAGGGTGCGCGTGGTGAATTATCCTTACATTCCTTGGCAGTCTGACGATGTGTTTATTGCGCCTAATGGTTGGATTTTTGTGGGTGGTCGGCATTATCGTGATGATTTTAGCGCGCATGGCAGGCTGTATCAGCAGATTTTTATTCATGAGATGACGCACGTTCTGCAGTATCAGCACGGCATCAATGTTCTGCTAAAGGGTGCATGGCTACAGACGCTGCATTACCTTAGCCTAAAAAAATACAACCCTTATAGATACACTTTTGATCAATACAAGAGCTTTTGGGATTATAACATCGAGCAACAAGGGCGCATCGCTGAGCACATCTATCTAGGCAAGATTCCCAACATCTTGTGTAAAAGACACTAAAAAAGCAAGTCCGAAAACTTGCTTTTTTGTACTTTACATAGGCTAATGATTATTCAAAAATATTGCCCGTTAGGTTGAACTCAACACGCATCAGCTCTTGTAACTTAAACTTCTGCGGCTTACCCGATGCGGTCATCGGGAATTCCTTCACAAAGGCGACATAGCGCGGTACCTTGTGATGCGATACCTGCGATCGGCAGAAGTCTCTGATCTCGTCTTCGTTACCGTTCATGCCATCATTTAGGATGATACACGCGCACAGCTCTTCGCCATAGCGCTTGTCAGGCAGACCGATGACTTGTACGCTAGAGACGGCAGGATGCTTAAATAGCAGATCTTCAATCTCTTTAGGGAACAGGTTCTCACCGCCGCGGATCACGACGTCTTTGATGCGCCCTTTGATTTTCACGAAGCCATCTTCATCCATCTCAGCGATGTCGCCTGTGTGCATCCAGCCGTGCTTGTCCACGACTTCCTTGGTCTTATCTGGCTCGCCCCAGTAGCCCGCCATCACCGAATAACCTCGCGTGCACAGCTCGCCCGCGACACCGACAGGCGTAATGCTGCCATTCTCATCGATGATCTTAACCTCTAGGTGCGGATGGATCTGTCCAATCGTGCTTACGCGCTTATCAATTGGGTCATCAACATGGCTTTGCATTGATACTGGTGATGTCTCGGTCATGCCATAGCAGATGGTGATCTCGCTCATGTGCATGCGCTCAATAACACGCTGCATGATCTCACGCGGACATGGCGAGCCTGCCATGATGCCTGTGCGCAGACTTGATAAGTCAAATTCTTCAAATCGCTTATCTTCTAGCATGGTGATAAACATCGATGGCACGCCATACAGCGCAGTACAGCGTTCATCGTGAACCGCTTGTAGCGTCTCGGTCGGATTATAAGCAAAAGACGGATACACTATGGTCGCACCATGTGTCATCGCCGCCAAATTACCCATCACCATACCAAAGCAGTGGAACAGCGGCACGGACACACAGATGCGGTCATGCTCGGTCAGCTTAATGCCTTCACCAACAAAATAACCGTTATTAAGGATATTATGGTGAGTTAGCATCGTGCCTTTTGGGTTGCCTGTCGTGCCCGAGGTGAACTGAATGTTCGCCACGTCGTCGAATTGTAGCTTTTTGGCGACGTACTCTATGTGCTGTCGCTGCGCCAATGTTGGTGGGTTTAGCAGGTCCTTAAAGCGATACACACCATCGTGCTCGACATCGCTTGCCTTGATGACGACTTTTAGGTGCGGCAGGTTATGAGACACCAGATGCTTACTGTGATTGCTCTCAAGCTCAGGTGCAATACTGACCAGCATCGCGTGATAGTCTGATGTCTTGAAGGCATCAGCGATCAGAATGCCACGACACTCAACTTTATTAAGAACGTATTCTAGCTCTTTGGCTTTATAGGCAGGGTTTAGATTGACCAAAATCACGCCAATCTTGAAGCAGGCGTACTGAGCAACAATCCACTCAATGCTGTTTAACGCCCAAACCCCAAAGCGGTCGCCCGTGTCGAACCCAAGCTCAAGCAAGCTCGCTGCAAAGGCATTGACCTTATCAGCCAGCTCCTTGTAGGTTAGGCGTATGTTTTGATGAACGCTGACGATGGCTTCCTTATCAGCGTACTGTAGGCATGCACGATCGAACATCTCACCGATGGTAAGACCAATGAGCGGCTTATCGCTCGTGCCTGATAGGTAGCTTAGTTTTTGGTACATGACACTCTCCTTAGATCATGATTTATCCGCCTGATGAACAGGACAAGCAACACCCGTGTCGCTTTTTTTCAAGTTAAGATACGCCAAACCACCTTACCACAGCGCCCTACTTTCCTTGATTGACCGCTTTGAGACAGAAGTCTGCCACTTGCGTGCTAAATACTTCCTTGTTCATCGCTTGCGGATTTAGGCTTAAAGGTTCAATGACAGCAAACGTCATCGCCCCAACGATACACTGCGCAGTTACGCCCACATCCTCAAATTCAAATACTGCCTGCGCTTGACCTTCCTTTAGGATGTGCTCGATCGCCTCTTTGACGATTTGTTTGCTTTTAAATCGCGCCTCCTCCACCGCTGCATCTGCAGGCTCTAGCATGAGTGAATAGGCAAGTTTCGGGCTGTTCAATGCCCGCTTTACAAAGACTCTCACCGCCTTGTGTAATTTGTCTTGCGCTGGTCCTTCTTGACCGGCAATCTGCTTTAGAATATCAATCTCACGCATGATTGCCTCGGACAGCACTTCGATGATGATGTGGTTTTTATTATCAAAATAACGATACACCAGACCATTCGACACGCCTGCCAAATCCGCCATCGCTTGGATTTGGGCGTCCTTAATACCTCCTTGGCTAATGAGCTGCTTGGCTGCCTGTAAGATCGCTTCGCGATTTTGACGTAGGCGCTCTTGCATTAATACGGATCTTTTGTAATTCATGATTTTATTGTCTCTCATTTAAAAATGAATTGCAAATCATTTTTTTAATAAAATTCACTTTTTTTAAAAAAAATAGTGTGGTACAGTATGTAAAAGGCAAATTTTTAGGATAATTTTTTAGGCTGGGTAGTGTTATTGAAGATAACCTGACCGTTAAAAATGTGAAATTTGCTGATTATAATGTGAGGCACATTGTAACATAAACCCCCGCCAGTTTTGGCATTTTCCAAGGACTACAAGGACGAAACCATGAACCCAACCACTCTATCCAACCTAACCTTTGGCATCGATGAGACATTGCTTGCAGTTCAAGATGAGGTACGTAAGTTCTGCCAAAAAGAAGTTGCACCACTTGCTGAAACCGCCGATAAAGAAAACCACTTCCCTGCCCAGTTGTGGAAAAAATTTGGCGACATGGGCCTGTTAGGCATGACCGTCTCTGAAGAATACGGCGGTGCGAACTTGGGCTATCTGGCCCATATCCTAGTGATGCAAGAGATTTCACGTGCATCGGCTTCTATCGGTCTGTCTTATGGCGCGCACTCTAACCTGTGCGTCAACCAAATCAGCTTAAACGGCAACGAAGAACAAAAGGCGCGTTTTTTACCAAAATTAATCAGCGGTGATTATGTGGGCGCGCTTGCCATGAGTGAGCCAAACGCAGGCTCGGACGTGGTGAGCATGAAGCTAAAAGCTGAACAAAAAGGCGACCGCTTCATCTTAAATGGCTCAAAAATGTGGATTACCAACGGTGGCGACGCTGATGTCATGGTCGTCTATGCCAAAACCGACCCAAATGCAGGCGCCAAAGGCATTACCGCATTCTTGGTAGAAAAAGGCATGAAAGGATTTAGCCACGGCACGCACTTGGACAAGCTAGGCATGCGCGGCTCGAACACCTATCCGATGTTCTTTGATAATGTAGAAATCCCAGCTGAGAACGTGCTAGGCGGTGTCGGCAATGGCGTTAAGGTACTGATGAGCGGTCTGGATTATGAGCGTGCGGTACTAAGCGGCGGCCCGCTAGGCATCATGGATGCTTGTATGGATCTGGTGATGCCATATATTCACGAACGTACGCAGTTTGGTCAAGCCATCGGCGAATTCCAGCTCATGCAGGGCAAAATCGCTGACATGTACTCGACCATGCTGGCATGTAAATCACTGGTCTATGCCGTAGGCGCCGCCTGCGACAAATCAAACCACGATCGCAGCCTACGTAAAGACTGCGCCAGCGCAATCCTATACAGCGCCGAAAAAGCCACCTGGCTGGCAGGCGAAACCATCCAAACACTGGGCGGTAACGGCTACATTAATGAATTTCCAGCAGGACGTCTGTGGCGTGATGCCAAACTGTACGAGATCGGCGCAGGCACCTCAGAAATTCGACGAATGCTAATCGGTCGTGAGCTGTTTAGCGAGACCAAATAATCATCATCGGTAGCCACCATAAGGATAAGGGCGCTGAGGCTCACGCCCTTATCCAAAAACCTAAGCTAAGTGATGAGCTAATATTATTTTTTAAGGATAAAGAAAAAAGGATGCACCATGACTGCCAACCTAAACGTGTTAAATTCCAAAATCAACGTCCGCAGTGACACCTATAAGACCAACCAATCCGCCATGCTGCCATTGGTGCAGGATTTGCAAAGCCTATCCGCCAGACTTGCGCTAGGCGGTAGCCAAAAAGCCCGTGAAAAGCACACAGCACGTGGCAAGTTATTAGCGCGCGAGCGTATCAATGCCTTGGTCGATACTGGATCGGCATTCTTGGAAGTTGGACAGCTTGCAGGGCTTAACGTCTACGAAGATGACGTGCCTTGTGCTGGTGTGGTGGCAGGTATTGGTCTGGTGAATGGCGTCATGTGTATGATTGTTGCCAACGATGCCACCGTTAAAGGCGGCACCTATTATCCTTTGACCGTAAAAAAACACCTAAGAGCTCAAGAAATCGCTAAAGAAAACCGCCTGCCTTGTATCTATCTGGTAGACTCTGGCGGCGCGTTCTTGCCTTTACAGGATCAAGTTTTCCCTGACAAAGAGCACTTCGGGCGAATCTTCTACAACCAAGCCCAGATGTCTAAGCTTGGCATCCCTCAGATCGCTGTCGTCATGGGCAGCTGTACCGCAGGCGGTGCATATGTGCCTGCAATGAGTGATGAGACGATCATCGTTCGTAATCAAGGCACGATTTTCTTGGGTGGTCCACCGCTGGTGAAGGCTGCCACGGGTGAAGTGGTGTCCAGTGAAGACTTAGGCGGCGGCGATGTACACACGCGCCTATCGGGCGTGGCCGACCATCTGGCAGAGAACGACGAACACGCGCTACTGATCGCGCGTAACATCGTCGCCAACCTAAACTATCCTAAGCAGTCATTACCTAAAGAATTCGATGAGCCGTTATTTGACAGTGATGAGCTATACGGCGTCGTTCCTGCCGATGCCAAGACGCCTTTTGACATCCGTGAAGTCATCATGCGCTTAACTGACGGTTCACGATTTGATGAATTTAAGGCACGCTTTGGCACGACATTGGTGACTGGCTTTGCGGAGATCTACGGTCAAAAAGTCGGCATCATCGCCAACAACGGCATCCTCTTCTCAGAATCCGCCCAAAAAGGCGCGCACTTTATCGAGCTGTGCTGTCAGCGCAAGATTCCACTGCTGTTCTTGCAGAACATCACAGGCTTTATGGTCGGTCAAAAATACGAAAACGAAGGCATCGCCAAGCACGGGGCCAAGCTTGTCATGTCAGTCGCCACCGCCAACGTGCCGAAGATTACGCTGGTCATCGGCGGTTCATTCGGTGCTGGTAACTACGGCATGTGTGGTCGTGCTTACTCGCCACGCTTTATGTGGACATGGCCAAACTCTCGCATCTCGGTCATGGGCGGCGAGCAGGCGGCGAGGGTGCTATCCACCATCAAGCGCGAACAGATTGAAGGTGCTGGCGGCACATGGTCAGCCGAGGAAGAGAACACCTTCAAAAACCCAATCCGCGAACAGTACGAACATCAAGGCCACCCTTATTATGCTTCTGCCCGCCTGTGGGACGATGGCGTGATTGACCCAGCTCAGAGCCGTCATGTATTGGGGCTTAGCCTTGCCATTGCCATGAACGCACCGATTGATGAGATGAGCTTTGGCGTGTTCCGCATGTGATTGGCAAGTCCTATAATGGGATTCAGCATGACAGATCAACCGTTTGAATTTTATAAGGAAATAAGATGAACAGTTATACCACGATAGAATGCATCATTGACAACCAAATCGCCCATGTCTGGCTAAACCGTCCTGACGTACACAACGCCTTTAACGCCGATGTCATCAGCGAACTTCATGCTTGCTTTGATACGTTGGATAAAAAGGCGGACGTACGCGTCATCGTGCTTGGCGGTCGTGGTAAAAGCTTCTCGGCGGGCGCTGATCTGTCATGGATGAAAGAGATGGGACAGGCAGACTTTGACACCAACTCAGCCGACGCCCTAAAGCTTGCCAAAATGCTAGAACGCATCGCAACCGTTCGCCAGCCCACCATCGCTCGCGTGCATGGCGCTGCACTCGGCGGCGGCATGGGACTGGTCAGCGCCTGCAACATCACGGTAGCCAGCCAAAACGCCAAATTCGCCACATCAGAGGTGCGCCTAGGACTTGCGCCTAGCACCATCAGCCCTTATGTGGTGCGTGCGATCGGCGCAAGACAAGCCAGCCGCTACTTCTTGACCGCTGAGCGTATCAATGCCAATACAGCTCAGCAGATTGGGCTTGTGCATGAAATTGCCGAAGATGATGACGGACTTGATGAGATTATCAGTCAGATTATCAGCGAAATCAAAAAAGGCGCACCCAACGCCCAAACCGCCAGTAAAGAACTGATCACCATGGTGGATCACGCCAGCATCGATGACAGCCTACTTAACAGCACCGCTAACCACATCGCCACCGTGCGCACAGGCGACGAAGCCAAATCAGGCCTAGATGCATTCTTAAATAAGCAAACGCCGAACTGGATTAAGTAGCTGTACTTGACTGATAAATTTAATAATTTTAAAAGGATAATTGAAATGTTTAGAAAAATTCTAATTGCTAACCGCGGCGAGATCGCCTGCCGTGTGATCAAAACTTGTAAAAATCTTGGCATCGCCACCGTGGCGGTATATTCAGATGCCGATAAGAACGCCCAGCACGTCAAACAAGCGGATGAAGCGGTGCACATCGGTGAATCGCAGGTCTCAAAAAGCTATCTGCTCATGGATAAGATCATCGAAGTTGCCAAGGCGACAGGCGCCGAAGCGATTCATCCTGGTTATGGCTTCTTGTCCGAGAATGACCAATTTGCCAAAGCTTGCGCTGACAACGACATCGTCTTTATCGGCCCGCCTGTCGAAGCGATTCTTGCGATGGGTTTAAAAGCCACCTCAAAAGCCCTCATGGAAAAGGCGAACGTACCGCTAACCCCTGGCTATCACGGCGAGAATCAAGACCCAGCCTTCCTAAAAGAACAAGCAGATCGCATCGGCTATCCTGTGCTGATCAAGGCAAGCGCTGGCGGCGGCGGCAAGGGCATGAGCTTGGTTGAGCGTGCAGAGGATTTCCTAGAGAGCCTGTCGTCTTGTAAGCGTGAAGCACTGTCTAGCTTCGGCAACGATGATGTCTTGATTGAGCGATACATCGTGAATCCTCGCCATGTGGAAGTGCAGATTTTTGGTGACAGCTTTGGCAATGTGGTGCACTTATTTGAGCGCGACTGCTCAGTTCAGCGCCGCCACCAAAAAGTCATCGAAGAAGCACCAGCGCCGAACATCAGCGAAGAGAAGTTAGCTCAGATGCGTACTGCCGCCATCAACGCAGGTCGTGCAGTCGGCTATGTCGGCGCAGGGACGGTCGAGTTCATCGTAGAACAAGACGGCACAGCCTACTTCATGGAGATGAACACTCGCCTGCAAGTCGAGCATCCTGTGACAGAGATGATCACAGGTGTGGACTTAGTGGAGTGGCAGCTTCGCGTGGCCTATGGCGAACCACTACCAAAATCCCAAGACGAGCTCACCTCAACAGGTCACGCCCTAGAAGCGCGTATCTATGCTGAGATTCCAGAACAAGGCTATCTGCCAGCGACAGGCAAGATCACCCATCTGTCATATCCTGACGTGACCGACAGCGTGCGCATCGACAGCGGCATCGTGGCAGGTGATGAGATCACTACTTTCTATGATCCGATGATCGCCAAACTCATCGTCTGGGGCAAGAACCGCGAGGAGGCCATCGGCAAACTTCGCCACGCACTATCACAGACGCACATTGATGGGCTAGGCAATAACATCGCCTTCTTGGAGCGTATCTTAAGAACCGACAGCTTTAAGCATGTCAAACTAGACACCAACCTAATCGCTCGCGAAGAAGATTTCTTGCTTCGTCCGACCATTCAAGTGGATGATGAACTGATCGCCAAGACAGCATTCATTAAGCTACTAAGCGGACTTGGTAAGGGCAGCATTTGGCAAAAGTCCTCATTATGGCGACTAAACACCCCAACCACCCAAACCGTCAAAATCATCCATCAAGACGAGACGCACGTGGTGACATTCAGCCATGACAAGGATATATGGACAGCGAATGTGGGCGATAAGAGCTTTACCGTGACAGGCAGCCTAACCGATGATCACACCACTGACATGACGATCGGTGGTAAACGCCAAAGCGTGGCATTTAGCCAAAGTGCGGACGGAGTGACGGTATTTGATGATCGCTTCGGCGCCAACGCCATCAAATTCACCCACCCCAAGGCTGACTACGGCACAGATGATGATGGCGACAGCGGCGGTCTGACCGCGCCAATGCCAGGCGTGATCGTGGATGTGCGCGTCTCATCAGGTCAAAGCGTCTCAAAAGACGAGATCCTACTGACCATGGAAGCCATGAAAATCGTCTACACCATCAAAGCCCCAGAAGACGGCACGGTGTCAGAAGTGTATTATCAAGCAGGCGATCAGGTCAAAGCCGGTGATGAGCTCGTTGCTTTCACCCTAAATGACCAATAATGACAGGATGGTAATTCAGCATGGGTGTTTGGCAGATAACAAGCCAAACCGCCCATCTGCCATCCCCTGATGGATGCACTTTAACCCTATTTTTAAGGATAAAAAAATGAAACCTGACATCAAGATCGTAGAAGTGGGCGCAAGAGACGGCCTACAAAACGAAAAAACACCGCTTAGCATGGGCGATAAGCTTACTCTCATTCAAGGGCTGGCAGATGCCAATCTAAAATTCATCGAAGCTGGCTCATGCGTCTCGCCAAAATGGGTGCCGCAGATGGCGGGCAGTACGGAGATTTTTGGAAGGTTGCCCACCGATACGGACGTGAGCTTTTTTCTACTGACGCCGAATCTGCGCGGTTTTGAAGATGCCCTGGCGGCTGGCTGTAAAGAAGTGGCCGTGTTCACAGGTGCAAGCGAGACCTTCACCCAAAAGAACATCAACTGTAGCATCGATGAAAGCATAGACAGATTTGCAGACATCTTAGCGCTTGCCAAAGAGCATGACATCAAGGTCCGCGGCTATGTGTCGTGCGTGGTCGATTGTCCTTATGAAGGCGCAACAGACCCAAAAATCGTCGCCAAAGTCGCACGTCGCCTGTACGACATGGGCTGTTATGAGATTTCGCTGGGCGAGACGATCGGCACCGCCACGCCTAATCGCATCAAAGCCATGCTACAAGCCTGCATGGATGAGCTGGATGTCAGCGTCATCGCAGGGCATTATCACAACACCTACGGCATGGCGATCGCGAACATCCATGAGAGCTTAAATATGGGCGTGCGAATCTTCGATGCCAGCGTGGGCGGTCTTGGCGGCTGTCCTTATGCAAAAGGCGCATCGGGCAATGTCGCCACCGAAGACGTGCATTATCTAATGACAGGGCTTGGTCTATCGACAGGCATTGACATTGATAAGCTCGTTAAAGTGAGCGCCGACATCTGCCAAAAACTCAATCGAGACAACGGCTCGATGGCGACCAAGGCTTATCTGGCAAATTGTAGCTAATCGCCAGTCACCCATCACGTTCACTAGATAAAAATAAGTCTGTCAAGATCATGTCTGTGGTGGGCTTATTTTTTGGCGTCGATAAGTTCATTTTTCAAAGACCCAATCCACGCCTGCACTTTGGCAGGGGGGGGCAGTCGGGTCGTGGTTAGGACATAGACCCGAACTGGCATAAGCTCCCAATCAGGCAACACCTTGACCAGAGCACCTGCCTTGACGACACTGTCCGCCAACCTGCGTGGCAAGGCGACCACGTCAAGCCCTTGTAAGCCAAGCCGTAGCGTAAACCCCAAACTGTTTGAAAACAGCTAACCGTCCGCATGAATGATTGTCTCTACCCCTTGTTTGTCAAACAGCCGCCACTGCCGATTATAGCCCGCCTTGATGCGAATGAGCTTGTGTTGATACATCTCATCAGGGTTTTGCGGATTGCCATGTACATTTAGATAATCTGGCAAAGCATATAGCCCACCGTCCAAATCAAAACTAAGATGATTCACCAGGCTATCACTGTCCGCCGTCCACAGTCGAATGACCACATCATAAGGCTCACTCACCAGATCCACCTTACAAGAATTTAGGTCAAAAGACAGCCTGATATCAAGATAGCGTTCACAGAACTTAGGTACAATCGGAGCGGTGAGTTCATAAGCAAAATCCACCGGCAACGAAATCCTAACTTCGCCATACACCCCTTGCCCAAAGTCGCTAATCAGCTCATGGGTTGCCAATGCAAAATCGATGATTTTTTGGGCTTTGTCAAAATACAGCTCGCCTACTTCGGTCAGCTCAATCTTGCGTGTGGTGCGGTTTAGCAGTTGCACGCCAAGCGATTTTTCCAGTCGCTTGATACGCTCGGAGAATGTGGATTTTGGCATGGAAAGATGAACGCCTGCCTTTGAAAAGCTTTTACTGCGTACAATTTCCACAAAAAAAATTGCCATGTCGTTGAGATGCTGCATGAGATATATTGATAACTTTAGAGTAATTGTTCGGCAGATCGAGCACTGTTTTCGGATTTGTGATATTTACCTTATTATGAATGGTTGCTAGAATATTTCAATCATTTATACCACCATTTTTTAATGCTATGAAATCATCCGCCATCAAGAACGGACTTGAAGCCGCTCTCATACTTGCCCTTGTCATGGGATTTGGTCGTTTTGCTTATACGGCGTTGTACCCATATATGGTAACAGACGACGTGCTAAGTGTGGCACAAGGGAGCGTTGCCGTCTCAGCGAACTATGTCGGCTACTTAGTCGGGGCGCTCTTCGCTGTGCGCATCAAGGCGGACAAATCAAGCGTCTTTACCTTAATTGCTCTGATTGGCACGAGCGTATGCCTTGGCTTGATGTCAATGATCTCGGGGGCTTTGTGGCTTGGTGGTGTGCGGTTTTTGGCAGGGGTGTTTAGTGCCCTAGGCATCGTGTCGGCCTCAATGTGGCTACTTGCCAAACAAAAACACACCGGCACAACCCCGCTCATGTACGCAGGTGTGGGGCTTGGTATTGCCTTATCATCCGAGCTTGTCGTGTGGGGCGTAGGTGCGGGCATGGATTCATCTGGGCTGTGGCTATGGCTTGGGGTGCTTGCGGTCGTGTTGTCTTTATTTGTGCTACATGGATTATTTTTACAAAAGCCAGCCGACAGTCACCAATCAAGCAATGCACTCATCACCACACCAAAACTTACCGCCAATGCACTCATCGCACTCTATGGGCTGGCAGGGTTTGGTTATATCATCACCGCCACGTATCTGCCCCTGCTGGTGAACATGATGTTGCCCGATGTGAACGTGGGACATATCTGGGCAGTGTTTGGTTTGTCGGCGGTGCCGTCTTGTTTTGTGTGGCACATGGTTCATGTTCGCTTGGGAGCTCGTGTGGCACTGATTGCCAATTTCACCGCCCAAATCATCGGGGTCATGTTCCCCATTATCATGCCAAACATGGCAGGGTATCTGATGAGTGCCTTGCTCGTAGGCGGTGCGTTTATGGGGACGGTAACGATTGTCATGTCAGTGGCGCAGATGATCGCCAAAACCACCAGCAAAAATCTCATCGCTCTAGCCACGCTGTCATACAGCATCGGGCAGATTGTCGGGCCTTTGGTTGCAGGTGGCCTGTATGGAGCTACCCAAAGTTTCGCCCCTGCGCTTGGGCTTGCCACACTAGCGTTAATATTGGGCGCGGTCATCTGCCACCAACGAGCGTAAACTTGTAACCAAATAACGAATAAATTTATCTTTTTACCTTAACCACAACACAATAGGAGCATGTCATGCCTTATGTAAATATCAAAGTAACGGGCGGCACTGAAGCCCCCACCACCGGACAAAAAGCAGAACTCATCCAAGGCGTTACCGAACTGCTTGGGCGAGTTCTCAACAAAAACCCTGCCACGACGGTGGTAGTCATTGATGAGATTGACATGGATAATTATGGCTTGGGCGGTCGCTCCATTACCGAAGTGCGAAAAGCCGCCAAAACAAAAGACTAACACCCTCCAAAAGCACAAAACGCCATCTATGCATGGCGTTTTGTTTATTGACTTCTTGGTGAAATTATTTTAAATTTTAGGAACATGTGTCGATAATTTTTAGTGCTTTTGCTGTCAGAATCTTACAAATCTTTGACAAGTATTTTGCCAGTTAAATTAATCCGCACAGCGAGACTCTTTATTTATCGATCCACACCCACACAAAAAGGAGTTTGTATGCGTGCCTATTATGAGCCAATCAGTCGCAGCGTCAATGATGACACCACCACCGCGCACTATCAATCAACCGATTACGCCCAAGGTGCTTGGAATCCATTCGAGCAGCACATGGCTGTTGCCACAGGGCTAATGGCACGCGAGCTTGAGCAGTTTTTTCCCCGAAATGATTTGGCGATCGCACGCCTAAGTCTAGACGTTCTGGGCGTGATTTATCAGGGCGAGACGGTCGTTCGTACACACTTCATCCGCACAGGGCGCACGATCGAGCTGATCGAGAGCACTCTATCCACCTTTGATAAGAATGGCACCGAGCGAGTTAGCATCATCATGCGTGCTTGGCGACTTGCTGTCAGTGACACGAGCGCGATTGCAGGGACTGAGGACGCTTCTTGTAGTCCCATTGACCTGTCGGACTGGGATGGCATGAGCATATGGGACAGCGGCTATATTAATACACTAAAGGCGAAGGTCGCCCATCACCGTACCGGAAAAAGCCTAGTGTGGTTCGACACTGACATTGAGATGGTAGCAGACGAACCAACATCAGACTTCGTACACCTGATCGGCATGGTGGACACCGCCAACGGCATCGCCATGCGCACTAAGGACAGAGCGTGGATTTCCCCAAGTATCGACCTACAGATTCATCTGTATCGTATTCCTAGAGGGCGATGGCTGGGGTTAGATACCGTGCAGCAGATTGGCGAGAGTGGTGTGGGTCTGACGAGCAGTGTTCTGTATGACGAACATGGCTCATTTGGGCGTGCCGAACAGATTCTAACCGTTCGCCACATTGGCAAACCCTAAAAGGAGCATGGCATGGACGTTAATCAAGCCCAGTTTTGGCAAGATCGGTACAAAGCCAACCAGACAGGTTGGGACTTAGGACAAGTATCACCCCCACTAGGCGTATTTTGACACACTCACCGATAAATCCGCGCTACTGCTCATTGTCAGAGCAGGTAATACTCACGAAGCCCGTTATTTGCACGAGCTAGGATTTACCAACGTCCATGTGCTTGACATCGTGCCATCTGTACTGGATAATTTTGCCAACGCCAATCCTACCTTTAACCCCAAGCATTTGATTTGTCATGACTTTTTTGATGTGCATATGCTTGGGTTGGGCAGTTTGACATCATCATAGAGCAGACTTTTTGGGTGCGATAGACCCAAGCCGCCGTGATGAATATGCTCGCCAAGTGCATCGCTTGCTACGTGATAAGGGGCGACCGGCGGGTGTACTGTTTGATTGTGAGTTTCAGAGCAGTCCGCCGTTTGGGGGTAGTATGGCGGAGTATCGCGCGTTGTTTGAGCCTTATTCTGGCATACAGACCATGGAGTGGTTCATAATTCAGTCAAGCCTAGAGAAGGTTGAGAGCTGTTTACCAATCTTGTGAAAAGGGGTGGATAATGGCATAATGGGGCGAAAGCCCTTTTTTATTTTGGTAGTTTTTTACGTCAAACGACAATTAAAAATGTTAAAATTGGCGGTATTGTTCAACAAAGATGTATTTTAAAATTTGGACGTGTAGGGGCGAATGACATTCGCCCAAAAATTTGATATTTCAAAGGGCAAATGTGATTTGCCCCTACAAGCCTAAAAAATAGTATAATACTCCGTGAAACCCATTTTTTCACCACCCGCCCCATGCACTTGTCCGCACAGCGATTGCGGTCAGGTCTTTGATAATGTGATTTATGAAAATGGCATTATTTTTTGTCCGCATTGCCAAAGAAGCATTTTGGTTAATCCTTTTACGCCTGATTTGGAGCAAATGACCTTTTGGCAATTTACCAAATATTTTACCAAACATCAATATAAAATATATACTGTTGTTGCGGTTATGTTTGCAATTTTTTATGCCATCATATTTACCGTTGATAATTTTGATAAATTAAATCTTGGTACAGAATTTTGGATAACATTTGCCATTATTATTGGCATTTTAATTGTTATGGGTATTTTTGCCATTGAAAATAATCTTAAATATTACCATGCTTATAAATTAAAAAACAAACTCATTATAAAGGGCGTTGATATTTATGATACTATCAAAAATGATTTTAATGTATCGCTTGCTCATGATGAATTAAAAGCCACGTTTAATAGATTTACCACTTATTGCCTACATTGCCAATCGCAAAGACTACATAAAACGATTGATGATGATTTTGTGTGTCAAAATTGCCATACAACATTACGATTAAATCCAAAATTAAAGAATATCAATCTAGTAGAGTTTATATTAAATTATCTTACTGGATTTCTCATGATAAGATATCTGGGGGCTGATTTTTATTTCTTTATTTTATTTACCCCTGCATTATTTTTAATCGATTTATTGACAAAATACCATTGGTACAAAACTCCAAAATGGCTACTTTAAACACCCCGCTTGCCGAACGAGTCCGCCCAAAGAGCTTATCCGACATCATCGGACAGACGCACCTATTGGGCGACAATGCCCCCATTAGCCGTATGATTGCTCATAACCACTTGCCAAGCCTGATTTTGTATGGCGAAGCAGGCATTGGCAAGACGACTTTGGCACGTCTACTTGCCCATGCTGTTGGGCGTGAATTTCATCTGCTATCCGCCCTTGATTTGACCGTCAAGGAGTTGCGTGAGCTGATAGACGGCGGAAAAGGCATGACAGGCGGTTTTGATTTTGGCTCGCCTGTGCTTTTTATTGATGAAATTCATCGCTTCAATAAAGCCCAACAAGACGCTCTGCTTGGGGCGGTTGAGTCTGGCAAGATTACCCTGATTGGGGCGACCACCGAAAATCCGTCTTTTAGCGTAAACAACGCCCTGCTCTCTCGCTGTCAAGTGTATCGCTTGGAGCCATTGACCGTTGATGAATTGGTACAAGTATTAAAAAGGGCGTTGGCGACTGATACATTTTTGAAAAATTTCACGGTACAAGGCGACCTTGCCAATATCGTACGCCTTGCCAGTGGGGATGCTCGTAAGGCACTCAATTTATTAGAAATCGCCTGCCAAAACTCAGACAATCACACCCTAATCATAGACGACACCCTGCTCCAAAACATCGCCCAAACCGTACTCCCACGCTACGACAGGGCAGGCGATATGCACTATGATGTCATCTCGGCATTCATCAAATCAGTGCGTGGCTCGGACGCTGACGCTAGCATTTATTGGCTCGCTCGTATGTTGACTGCTGGCGAAGACCCCACCTTTATCGCAAGGCGACTGGTGATTTTGGCAAGTGAGGACATCGGACTTGCCAACCCCAACGCCCTACTACTTGCCGACACCGCCTTGCGTTCGGTGCAGTCTATCGGTATGCCCGAAGCCCGCATTATCCTTGCCCAAGCGACTGTCTATCTTACCACATCGCCCAAATCCAACAGCACCTACACCGCCATTAACGAAGCCCTTGCCTTTGTCAAAAACGACAACTCGCCCGTACCGCTGCATCTAAGGAATGGCGTAACCGAACTCATGAAACAATCAGGCTATGGTGTGGATTATGTCTATCCGCACGATTATGCCAATCATTATTATCCCCAAACCTATTTGCCTGATAATTTGATTGGCAAACGCTTTTATCATTTTGCCGACAATCAAAAAGAACAAGCAAGTTTTAATTTTATGAATTGGCTAAAGGCAAGTGTTCCATGATGTAGTGAATCAATTGAAGATTTTATATTTAAAATAAATTACTTAACCAGCCAATCAGCCTTAGGTGTTCCACGTGAAACAATCAAAAGCCACAGCCGTCCCACTCGCCCTAGTTGCCATCGCACTCATTCTACTTGCTGTTAACATGCGCGCGCCGATTGTCATGTTAGGCTCGCTTGCGCCAATTCTAAAAGACACACTGGGTCTGACAGATGGCATGATCGGCTGGCTTGGCGCGCTACCAATGCCTGCCTTTGCGATAGGCTCACTGTTATCGCCTTATCTTGCAAGGCGTCTAGGGCTTGAGCAGAGTTTAATCTTGATGGTGGGACTGCTAAGCCTTGCACTTGGTGTGCGCGTCTTGGGTGATGCTGGGCTATTCTTCGTCGGCACGGGCGTGATGGCGCTTGCGATTGGTTTTATGAACACACTTGGCGCACCACTCATCAAAAAACACGCGCCCAACCACATCGCACTGATGACAGGCCTGCTTAGTCTATGTATGTCGCTTTTTGCAGGCGGAGTGGCGTGGGCGGTGCTGCCGATGACGCAAGCTTTTGGTTGGCAAATTGGCATGGGCTCATGGGCGGTAGTCGGTGTGATGACACTCATCATCTGGCTGATAATCGCCAAGCGCAGCAAGCCTAACAGTACTTTAACAAGCCAAGGCAAATCAAACTTCAATCCATGGGCGGACATTAATGCGTGGGCACTGGCAGCATTTATGGGCATTCAGTCGCTGCTGTTCTATGGGATGGCGGCATTCTTGCCGATGATCGGGGCTGCCAAGGGGCTGCCACTACATCGTGCGACTGAGCTTGCGCTCACCTTTCAGATTGCCGCACCGTTCACCATCATCGCGCTAACCTATCTCATCAAGCGCGGCGCGCCTGTGCGTGTCACGGCTGTGGTCGCTGCCATTTTGGATGCTGTTGGTGTGGCTGGTCTGATTTATATGCCAGAGTATCTGCATCTGTGGTCTTTATTAATGGGGCTGGGTGCGGCGTCTATTTTTACCCTATCACTTATGATGTTCTCGCTGCGCACACATGATGCCGAGACCGCTCGTGATGTGTCGGGAATGGTGCAGGCGGTGGGTTATACGATTGCGTTTTTTGGGCCTGTGCTGCTTGGCAAGCTGTTTGAGATTTATCAAGATTGGCACATGCCACTTATGACATTTTTGGCGCTCATGGTTGCCAATATCTACTTTGCTTGGTTCGCCACGCGCCCTTATATGTTTGAAAGCAAATCATGATCACCCAAAGGCACGCTCATATTCTGGACAAACCACACTCGCAAATCAAACTGCTAAAGCACGATCATGCAGATAATCTGCCCATCATTAAGGCAAATCATCAAGTGCATGGCAGGATTTTAAGCCTTTCATCCTGTCTGTCTATGCCAATCTGCCCACACAATTCGCCACGCCACACATCGAAAAATGGTGCAACGGCTGGCAGATTCGCAATCACTTTTTTGCTTATTTTAAATACGATGCCTATCTTGGCAACGCACCGATCATTATTGTTATTCTGAACAAAAAACGCCTCATGATTCAGCTTGACTGGCACGCTTAGAAGGCGGCACAATCAGCATCTACGTTGGCTAACTTTGACGCATGGATGGATGCTGACTTATCCAAAATCACGGATGGTGATTTGCCGTTTTATTATTGGACGAATGACACTGATGAATATGGTAATTTTATGCCGATGAGCGGATTTTATCATGACTTTAATGATCAACATCTGCACACCGACACCAATTGGTGCCGAGTTGGCACTTATATCTTGGCAGAGGATTTGGATGATTTTGATGCTGATTCATTGGTGAGTTGGGCAGTGCAAACCATCGCGACGCTGTCTGATTTATACCGACATTGTCACGGCAAATTGACCGATTAAGATTTTGATCATCGCCCTTTATAAAATCCAAACCACCCCCATATTCTTATAAAATTATCAACTTAGGCAGACCTCCCATGGCACTAAACACCGCACAAGAAATCATCGAAGACATCAAAGCCGGCAAAATGGTCATCTTAATGGATGACGAAGACCGCGAGAATGAAGGCGACATTGTCATGGCAGCAACGCACGTGCGCGCCGAAGACATTAACTTTATGATTAAATACGCACGCGGTCTTGTGTGTCTAACCTTATCAGAAGAGCGTTGCAAACAGCTTGAGCTGCCGCTCATGAGCGACAAGAACGGCGCCAAATTCAGCACCAACTTCACCCTATCAATCGAAGCTGCCGAAGGTGTTACCACAGGCATCTCAGCGGCTGATCGCGCCCGCACCATTCAAGCTGCGGTCGCCCCATTTGCCAAACCATCAGACATCGTCCAGCCTGGGCATATCTTCCCCATCATGGCAAAAAAAGGCGGTGTACTGCATCGCGCTGGTCATACAGAAGCAGGTTGTGATCTAGCGCGCCTTGCAGGACTTGAGCCTGCAGCAGTGATCTGTGAGATCATCAAAGAAGATGGTGAGATGGCACGTCGTGCTGATCTTGAGGTATTCGCAGCAGAATACGGCCTAAAAATCGGCACCATTGCTGATCTAATTCACTATCGCATGACCAACGAACAAACCGTAGAACTCATCGATAGCCGTGAGTTTGACAGCGAATTTGGTCAATTTACCCTGCACCGCTTCCAAGAATATGGCGCAAGTGAGATTCATATCGCCCTAACCAAAGGCGAACCATCCGAAGGCGTAGCCACCGTTCGTGTCCACAGCCTAAACCCACTGCGCGACTTATTGGGCGCAAGCGACAGCACCACGGGCAAATCAGGCTGGGACATCCGAGCCGCCCTAAAAGAAATCGGTCAAAGCGATCGCGGTGTATTCGTATGGATCGATAATGGCGCACCTGTGGATCTAAGCGACGCATTGGATAAATGCAAAGCAAATAACAGTATCCACGAAGCAAAAGAGCCATACCGCAGCATTGGTGTGGGCGCGCAGATCCTAAAACTGCTAGATGTTCGCGACATGCGTCTATTGTCTAGCCCTGCCAAATTCAACGTATCGGGCTTTGATCTAAATATCGTAGAGTCTGTTAGTGCACCAAAATAACCCAAACTAACACCCAAAACCAACGCTAGTCACATAAGTTAACATTTTGATTAATTTTTGGTCAGATAACGGAATTTTGCGACACAGCTTATACAATTATCTGGCTGATTTGACTATCAAAACCATCTGAGTTATGTATAATGAAATCAAGGTTAATTGCTAGATCCCAATCATTAACAAAACTTGAGGAGATTAAAAAATGGCATGGCTTTGGACAATTATTATTGGATTTATCGTAGGTTTATTAGCACGTGCAATCAAGCCAGGCGCTGACAGCATGGGATGGATTTTAACCATCATTCTAGGTATTATAGGTGCATTCGTAGGTGATCTAATCGCTAGCGGCTTAGGCATTCGCGCTGATGGTGGCTTTGGTGGCTTAGTGCTTTCTGTGATCGGTGCGATCATTGTACTGTTCATCTATGAGTTTATTGCTAAACGCACCTAATTCATAGTATTTACAATGAAAAAGACAGGTTTTATGCCTGTCTTTTTCATTTGCTTGTTGCATTAATTATGGTTTGATTAGTTCCACGTGGAACATTTAATTATCTTAACACATCGCCTGTCATCAGATCGATAATTTGACTCGGCTTGGTAAAACCTAAACCATCTGTGTTAAGATACGCTACTTGACTGGCAAAATACGCCATCGCTTCATTAATTGTGGTGGCAGATGGTGCACCGCTGATATTACAGCTGGTAGATACCAAAAATCCAAAAGGGTTTTCGGCGCTGGTTAATTGATTGCAAATCTGCGCCAATATCGGATGATGCGTCACGCGCACCGCCAATGTGTCAAAACCGCCCGTAAGTATGTCGGGTAATTTTACCAACTTAGAGACTGGCATGAGATAAGTTTGGGCTTGATCAGCAGTGCGGATATCAAATTCATCATTTGCTTTTTGAAGCTTTTGTAAAACATCGCTCTGTAGCTCTTGAGGTATATCCTGTAATAGCGGCGCAACTTTGGCAGTACTATCAGTCAATACAATCAATCCCTTGTGCTCAGGACGTGATTTTAGCTCAAAAATCCGCTCAATGGCCGATACATTAAAAGCATCACAGCCCAGCCCCCACACGCTTTCACTAGGATAGGCAAGCACACCGCCCAAACGTAAGAAATTCACCACATCAGGGATTTGATCAATATTAAAAATCTTAGGTTCGCACATAACGACCCCCGATTTGAGCCACTAACCCCAATAATTCAAGCTCCATCAGCTGAGCCAGCAGGCTGCCCGTATCCATGCCAGTACTTGCAACCAAAGCATCCAAATCCTTCGGCTCGCTGCCAAGCCTCGATATCAAAAGCGCCAAATGATTCGGCACCACAGGCACAAAGGGCTCAGCCTTAGTAGCGGGCTTAATTTCTTCTGATGAAACTTGTTCATCACTAAATGCCGAAACGCCACGCGAGAATGTCTTAGGCAGCGCAGTATAAGCGCTCTCATCTTGAATATCTTCTAAGATCTGATCTGGATGATAGATGAGCGTTGCACCCTCTCGAATGAGATGATGGCAACCTTCAGCATTCTTATTATCAATCAAGTTTGGCACAGCGAAGACCTGTTTGCCTTGCTCAGCGGCCAGACGAGCCGTGATGAGCGAACCGCTTTGAAGTGCGGCTTCTGTAACCACGGTCGCTAATGACAGCCCTGCCACCAATCGATTGCGACGTGGAAAAGTATGCTTACTGGCAGGGGTGCTTGGCAGAAGCTCAGTAATCAGCACACCGCCATCTTGGATGATTTGTGCGAATAATGCGTTATGATTCTTAGGATAGCAGACATCGATGCCCGTACCCATCACGCCGATGGTGCACCCCAATACATCATCTTGGGACAAGGCACCAAGGTGTGCAGCACGATCTACACCTTGCGCCAGACCGCTGGTGATACTAAAACCCGACTGCACCAAATATTGCGCCATATCAAAGGTGATTTTCTGTGCATGCTCTGTCGGATTACGGCTACCAACGATGGCGATTTGTTTATCCATCAACCGAGCGACATTACCCCGATAAAACAGCACCGGCGGCGGATCATAAATATTGGTTAATTGAACAGGATAATCCTCATCACCGCAGAATAACACGCCATACACACCACGATTGACGTCATCCGAAACTTTATTGACGAATGCCATCACATTATCCTCATCTTCCCACCTTTTGATGTGGGCGGCATGAATCGACAATGAACGCCATGCATCGACAGGCTGGCTCAGTGCAGACTTAGGATCATCAAAAGCGCCCATCAGCTTATAATAAGACGATAGCGATGTATTAACGATGTACCAAAGCGCTAAAGTGGCTGTATGCGCATTTAAAGTTTGATAAGACATATTTATCATAAGCAGATAAAAACAGCCAAATCATCATGATTTTGGCTGTTTTTTATGGTGGATTTATTTGGCAGCAACTACATTTTTGATCTGTTCTGCTACCAGAAGAGCATCATTTTCCAGAATGGTTACGAACTGCTCTTTGTCCTCTAGTCCCACAGTGTGCTCAGGTCTTGGTAGGTCAATTTGACCTAAGGCTTCTGTCATGGTTTCTTCAAATTTAATCGGCAAGGCAGTCTCAGCCACGACGATTTTTTCATTGGCTTGCTTGACATCTAGTGCCACCTTGACGCCATCGGCTGTGTGCGGGTCGATAAGTCTGCCCGTCTCAGTGTGTACTTTTTTAATGGTGTCTAGACGGTCAGCATGGGTGGATTTACCAGATACGAAGCCAAATTTGCCATTGATGTCGCTTAATTTATCTTCTAGATCAAAGCCCTTGCCAGTTCTCACATCGTTGAATAAGGCGTTAACCTTGCTGGTACCCTTATCAAGCAGAAGATAAACAAAACGCTCAAAATTAGACGCTTTTGAAATGTCCATCGACGGACTAGACGTTACGAAAGTCTCGCTTGCCTTTCTTGGCGCATAATTACCAGTGGCAAAAAATTCATTTAGCACGTCATTTTCGTTGGTCGCGACAATAAGGCGATCGATCGGCAAGCCCATCTCACGAGCAATGTGACCTGCGCAGATGTTACCAAAGTTGCCCGATGGCACGCAGAAGCTCACTTTCTCATCATTACTATTCGTCGCACCAAAATAACCCTTAAAGTAATAAACAATCTGGGCTAAAATACGACCCCAGTTGATTGAATTGACCGTGCCAAGGCTATATTTCGCCTTAAAATCAGCATCTTCTTGCAGAGCCTTTACGATGTCTTGACAGTCGTCGAACATGCCATTAATGGCAATATTATGAATGTTGTCATCATCTAGGCTATACATCTGCGCGCGCTGAAAGGCACTCATCTTGCCATGTGGCGACATCATAAAGACGTGGATATTATCTTTGCCACGCAGCGCATATTCTGCTGCGCTGCCTGTATCGCCAGAGGTTGCGCCAATGATGGTCAGTCTTTCGCCTTTTTGCTTTAAGACGTATTCAAAGGCATTGCCCAAAAATTGCATCGCCATGTCTTTAAAGGCAAGCGTTGGACCATTGGACAGCTCGAGCAAATACACATCATCATACAAGCGTGTTACTGGCGTGATGTCATCTGAGTTAAACACCGCCTTGGTGTAGGTTTTATCGATTAGAGCTTTTAAATCATCGCTTGGGATGTCTGTTGCAAACAGCGACATAATCTCAAAAGCAAGCTCGGTATAAGACAGCGAACGCCATTTATCCAAAGTAGTACGGTCAATTTGCGGATACACCTCTGGCAGCATCAAACCGCCATCAGGAGCAAGACCCATCAATAGAACGTCACTAAACTGCATGGGAGCGGTATTACCACGAGTACTGATGTATTGCATAAATTTTCCAAATAAAAAGTTTATAATAAAACAAATTAGCCAAATTTTAGCACAGTTTGGCAAATGCCGTTACACTTTTTGTAGCAACGCATAATAAAACCCGTCGCCGTCATCGTCATTTAAAGGCAAGCATTGATAACCCACCGCTTGCTTGATTTGATTGGGTAGGGTCAATTCAAAATCCACCGCTTTGGCGTTTGATATTTTGGCAAGGAAATTTGTGATTTGGTGTTCGTTTTCCGCCTTTAACAAGGAGCAGGTAATATAGAACAAATGTCCGCCCACCACCAGATTCTGCCACAGATTTTGTAAAATTTTAGCTTGTAAGGCAACCGTTTGGGCGACATCTTGCTCGGTGCGAAGCAGGGCAATGTCAGGGTGTCGCCTGATGACCCCCGTGGCACTGCACGGAGCGTCAAGCACGATGACATCAAAGGGCGTGTCCGTGCGATAACTCGTGCCATCCGCACAAATCACGTCCGCCTTGTCCGCCAACTGCAAGCGAGCCAAATTGTCATGCACACGGTTTAGACGTTTTTCGTCATTGTCTAATGCCGTAACATGTTCCACGTGAAACACATCGTTTGACAACTCCAACATTTGAGCCAACTTACCCCCTGGGGCGGTGCAAGCGTCCAACAGTCTTAGGTTTTTGGGTAGGTTTAACGCCTTTAAAATATGCCCACAAAGCTGTGCATGACGGTCTTGCACACTCACAAAACCGTCTTGAAAATGTGGTAAAGATTGCACTTTTTGCGAAGCAGTCAGCTTAATCACACGCTCGTGTGCCACGCCAAGCGGTAGAATTTCGTGGGCGATATCGGCAGAATTTAACAGATTAGCATAATATGTAAGTGTGCTAAATTTGCCATTCACACGCAAAAATATCGGAGCGGGTTTTCGCAGATTTTGCCCCAAATTTTCATAATAATCGCCCCAATCTTGTTTTAATTCTTTGGCAAGCCAATTTGGCAGGCTGTGATTTTTATTTATCTTTTTGGCGAATTTTTCTTTTTTATCCGCCACTTTTCTCAATATGGCGTTAATTAGCCCTACGCCATAATTTTTATTTAAAGATTTGACCGCATTTAATGTTTCGTTAATAATGGCATAATCAGGCGTGTTCATATATAAAAGTTCATACAAGCCCATGTTTAACGCACAAGTAATGCCAATATCGGTTGGGGGCTGCTTTATCAAACTCTCGCCAATGCGACTAATGGCGTGCCAATGACGAAGCGTGCCTAATAATAATTCGTGAGTAAAGCCTTTTTCATTATCTTTGACGGCGGTCAATAAATCGTCTAATAATAATGATAAAGATTGCCCTTGATTGATTTTTTCGAGGGTTAAAATAATATTGGCTCGGACGGGTAATTGTGGATTGATTTGCATATTATTGCCCATTGTCAGCATTATTATCAAAAACCTGTCCGTCTTTTAATTTATCACCCACCGCAATTTGTTCGGCAGTCAAAGGCTTACCCCCTGCCCATTGCATTTTTGTGATATTTATCAAATGCTTATTGCCATTGTCATCAGCACCACACGCCACCAGCACCGCCTTTCGCCCAATGCTTACAATCTTACCTGCCGTCTCGGTCGTGGTTTGGTCAGGCTTTATGGGCGTGCATTCTAGCACCTTGATACGCTCGCCATTTAAAAAAGCAAACGCATTTAACGCACGGATTTGGCGGTTAATGTGATGAGCAGAATTTTGCCAGTTGATTCGCCCTTCATCGGTGCTTACTTTTTCAGCATAATTGGCAAGACTGTCGTCTTGTGGCTTAGCATTGGCTTGATAAGTTGCCAAGTCTTTTAACACTATTACCATCGCCTGCCCGCCAAGCTCGGCAAGTTTGTCATGAAGCGTTTGGGTTGTGTCAGTATCTATAATTTCGCAAGGGAGCTTGTAGAGCATATCGCCCGTGTCAAGTCCTTGATTCATCTGCATGATGGTAATGCCTGTGGTCGTATCGCCCGCCAAAATCGAGCGATGAATGGGAGCCGCCCCACGCCACCTAGGCAGTAGCGAGCCGTGAATATTTAGGCAACCATAGGTTGGAGTATTTAAGATGCCAAGCGGTAAAATCAAGCCATAAGCACAAACAATCATCACATCAGGGCGATAATTGGCAAGCGTTTCACGTGAAACCTGTCCGTTTTCATGCTTTAAGCTAAAACTTATCGGCTGTTCCACAGGAATATTATGACTAAGGGCAAGCTCTTTGACGGGACTGGCGGTCAATTTTTGTCCCCGTCCTGCCTTGCGGTCGGGCTGAGTATAGACCGCCACAATATCAAGATTTAGCTCATCTTGGCGGTCAATCAGGGCTTGTAAGGCGACTTTGGCAAATTCTGGTGTGCCTGCGAAAATTAGGCGTAATTTATGGTTCATTTTTTACCTTTATAATATTGGGTAATTATCATATATTTTTAAATTACCGCAATCCAATTTAATAATATGAATGTGGGGACGTACTGAACACGTCCTTTGGTATTATCATTTCATAGACGTGTACAGCACGCCACCACAAATCCTATACCACATATTGAATTCATTAAGCCTATTTAAAAAACCCACTTTTTATTAATAGCTCTTCGGTAATGTTGCTTTGGGGTGTGTCGGTTTTTGCTCCGATAAGTCGCTCCAAATACCGTGCCACCAAATCCACTTCTATATTCACCGCTCGCCCCACCGCCCAATGTCGTGCGATGTTGGTCATCTCAGCAGTGTGCGGAATGATATTCAGGCAGACGATATGTTCAGACGGCTTTATGCGGTTGGTCGTGAGACTGATGCCGTCCACCGTGATTGAGCCTTTGTCGGCAGTGTATTTCATCAGCTCTGACGGTAGGGCGACTTCGATATAGACCGAGCGAGCGTCTTTGGCGATTTTGGCGATTTTGCCCACGCCGTCCACATGACCTGCCACGATGTGCCCACCAAAACGCGTGATTGGGAGCATGGCTTTTTCTAGGTTCAGCGTATCGCCCACCTTCCAGACGTTTAGGGCGGAAATGGCTAATGTTTCACGTGAAACATCGACCGTATAGCTGTTGCCGTCTATTGCCACCACCGTCAAGCAAATGCCGTTGGACGCAATGGAATCGCCCAATTTGACATCGCCAAAATCAAGCTCGGGGGCGGAAATGGTTAATCGCACATCGCCACCTGTGGGCGTAATGGCGGTCAGCGTGCCTGTCGTCTCTATGATACCTGTAAACATACTTAGTCTCAACATCCTAATTTCTAGATTATTAATATTATTTAAATCAAAATTTAATTGATATAACTCATTAAATTATTTACTCATCAAGTTATCAGATTAGCGCAATATACTAATGATAAAAATCCTGTGGATAACTCTAAATCTCTTGGATATTTAGGCAATTATACTGTAAAGACAATAAAAGTTATCCACAAACAATTAACAAATAAATAGTAATCAATATTAGGTCAATGTTTCACATGGAACATTAATAAAATCATGTATTTATTGAAAAATATCAGGTAAATACGTCACTAATTCAATAAATTTATCCACAATGTTTCTTAACCTAAAAACTAGTATGAATAATGATTCAAATCATCTATTTTTATCTGTGGATAACTTTATTTCTTACTGATTCATCAGATCTTTTGGAATGTCAATTTTAGATCGTTGCCGATCTTTTTATACTCTATTAAATTAAATTTTTTTTGTGATGCTAGTGTTTCCAGCGTAAATTCAAATGCTGTTTTTGCAGTGCTGCCCAAAATACAAGGCGCTTGATATATAATAAGCTCATCTACCAGCCCCTTTTTAATAAAAGCGCCCGCCAACACACTTCCTGACTCAACCAGCACATCGTGACATTGATACTGGGCCGCCAGTACGTCAAGTAGCGTCTCTAAATCATCTCGCCATAGCAGGGTGTTTTTATCTTTAAATACTTGATAATCATCACAGTAATCAAGCTTACAGCTTCTATCAACCACCACTATCTTAGGCTGAATAATCTCATCTGCAGCAACCCCCAACATCTTGGAGCGTACATTTAAGGCTGGATCATCTGCGATAACAGTACCAGAACCAGTGATGATAGCACCACTTTTTGCACGAAGTTTTTGGACGTTTTCTCGCGCTTCTACACCAGTTATCCATTTAGATTCGCCGTTACTCATGGCAATTTTACCATCTAGGCTCATTGCCATTTTTAAGCGTACATAGGGCTTTTTGGTTGCCATCGCGGTTAAGAAGCCTTTATTTAATGCTTTAGCTTCATCTTCACACACGCCAACCGTGACTAAGATACCCGCTTGTATGAGTCTCTTAACACCGTTACCGGACACGAGAGGGTTAGCGTCTAGCGTAGCGACAACAACGCGCGCTAGATTGGCTTTTACTAGCGCCTCGGCACATGGCGGTGTCCTGCCGGTATGACTGCAGGGCTCTAACGTCACATAGGCTGTCGCTCCTGAGACATCAATACCTTTAGATTCTGCATCTCTTAGCGCATAAACTTCAGCATGTGGCATGCCAGCCTTAGGGTGAAATCCAATTCCAATTATTAAATTATTCTTAACAATAACACAGCCTACTGCAGGATTTGGTTTTGTAGTAAAACTACCTTTTTTTGCCTCCGCAATGGCAAGATTCATATAGTACACATCCTCTGATGTGTAATTTTTATCATAAGATAACTGGGTCATGAAGCTACTTCTCCACAATTTCTACATCAGCATGAATGCTGGCAAGCTCAGCTTGGAATGCCGCGATGTCTTGAAAATCCCGATAAATACTGGCAAATCTTACGTAAGCCACGTCATCCAATCCTTTTAATTCAGACATGACCACCTCGCCCACCATCTTACTAGAAATCTCACGCTCACCCATATTACGTAGCTTATGTTCGACACGCCCAATGGTGGCATCAATCTCATCACTGGTGACAGGGCGTTTTTGCAATGGCAGTGAAATAGAGCGTCTTAATTTGTTCTGATCATAAGGCTCAATGCGCCCATTTGTTTTAATGATGCGCGGCATGACAACTTCCACCACTTCAAATGTAGTAAACCTTTCGCCACATTCTGTGCATTGACGACGTCTGCGCACTTGAGCGCCTTCAGCTGCCAGCCTAGAATCGATCACCTTGGTGTCTAGCGCATTACAATAAGGGCAATACATCCGTCACTCCTTTATTATCCAATCATTACTTACCAATGCAAAAACTAGAAAAAATCTTACCAAGCAGCTCATCGGCACTCATCTGACCTGTAATCTCGCCCAGTGCCTGCTGTGATGATTTTAAACTCTCTGCCACCAATTCACCGGCAAAGAATACTGTCAGCTGTTCTTTGGCGTCGACAACATGCGCCTTAGCGCGTTTTAATGCATCAATATGGCGCGTACGAGCAATTAGGCTGTTCTCTGGCGGGTGAAAACCTACTTTTTGCTTCAAATACTCAATCAAACGATCAATACCTTCACCAGTTTCACATGAAACATTGATTAAGTTCTCATACAAGGCATTAGTATCATCTGTTTCACGTGAAACATTATTCAATAAATCAGATTTATTTGCCACCATGATAAGTTTCTTATTCAATCTCTTAAAATCTTCGGTCTCGAACAGTGATTTTGCGAGCGACACAGGATCATTCTCAGCAGTCACATCATACACCATCAAGAGAATATCAGCGCGATGGATGGCTTCTTTGGCACGGTGGATGCCTATCTGCTCTACTTTGTCATCAGTTTGTCTAAGTCCTGCAGTATCCGTTAAATGCACACTAAGCCCATCTAAATTCAGCTGCTCTTCTAGGGTATCACGAGTTGTCCCTGCGATATCGGTTACGATTGCACGCTCAGTGCCCGCCAATCGATTCAAAAGGCTTGATTTGCCAGCGTTGGGCTTACCTGCCAGCACCACATGTACACCATCGCGAAGCAGCTGCCCTTGATGAGCTGTGGCCAAAATCTCATCTAACTTCGACAAAATCTCATCGATCTTAGCTTCAATCACGCCATCTGATAAAAAATCCACATCTTCTTCGTCTGGAAAATCAATGCTCGCCTCAACGTATAATCGCAGGTTGGTTAATTTATCCAGCAGATCATTGATTTTGTCAGAAAATTCACCCGATAAAGAACGAATGGCACTGGTGGCTTGGGCGATGCTGGTTGCGCTAATGGCATCACTGATTGCCTCGGCTTGCACAAGGTCAATCTTATCATTTTCAAAGGCACGCATGGAAAATTCACCGGCAGTTGCTTGACGTGCACCCAGCTCAAAACAACGCGCAAGAAGCAGATTCTGAAGCACAACACCGCCATGCCCCTGAATCTCTACCACATCCTCACCAGTAAAAGAATGCGGCGCCTTAAAATAAATCACCACCCCTTCATCAATCACACCCGCATCGCCCATGAACTTAGTGAAATGCGCATGGCGTGGCGTCAAAGATGACGTTTGGCTGATCTTACAGCCGATCTCATAAGCATCTTTACCTGATAAACGAATGACACCAACACCACCTTGCCCAATGGGCGTGGCGATGGCTGCAATCGTAGGGCTTTGAATGATTTTGGTGATAGTCATAAATTTGCTAAAATTATTTTTTGATAACCTTTTATTGTAGCACTTTTGGCAGAAAAGTTATAGAACTATCTGTTGTTCAATAAATCACCTTAAAACATTCGTAAACTCCAACCAACGAAAAATCCCGCCAATTTGACGGGATTTTTTTGGGTTTAATGGGATAGTTATGCACGTGCCTGCATTTGTTTTTCAACACGCTTATTTACCCAGTGCTGATGTGCCATGCTGAATAAGTTATTCACTGTCCAATAAAGCACCAAGCCTGCTGGGAAGAACAGCATAAACACTGCAAACACAAGCGGCATGATCTTCATCATCTTAGCCTGCATCGGATCTGTCGGCTGCGGGTTTAGTAGCTGCTGAACGAACATCGTGCCCGCCATGATGATTGGCAAAATAAACCAAGGATCCATCGCAGACAAGTCTTTAATCCATAGAATCCAAGGCGCATGACGAAGCTCAACACTCTCAACCAAACACCAATACAACCCAAGGAAAATCGGCATCTGAATTAGAATTGGCAGACAGCCTGCCATCGGGTTCACTTTCTCATCACGATAAAGCTGCATCATCTCTTGGCTCATTGCCATGCGGTCGTCGCCGTGCTTGTCTTTAAGCGCTTGTAGCTTTGGCGCAATGGCACGCATTTTTGCCATAGACACGTAGCTCTTGTTAGACAACCAGAACAGTGCAATTTTAACCAAAATTGTCAAGCCGACGATCGCCCAACCCCAGTTTCCAAGGATCTTATATAGCGCTTCTAGTACCATAAATAGCGGCTTAGAAATCGGCCAAAACACGCCGTAATCGACTGTTTTTTCAAGTCCGGTTGCTACAGGTTCTAGCTCTTTTTGGACTTTAGGACCGGCGTATAGCGTAGCATCTAGCGTGATTTGTTTACCGGCAGCCACATTAACTACAGGGCTATTAAAGCCAATAAAATGATCATTGCCACTGGTGCGGCTGTAGAAGTGACCATCAAACTCGCCTGGCGTCCACGCTGACACGAAATAATGCTGAATGATCGCCACCCAACCATCACGACTTGTAACGTTAAGCTCGCCGTCATTAAAGTTGCCAAATTTTAGTTTGTTATAAGGATCATCAGGCGTACCCCAAGCACCACCTAGGTAGGTTGCCATGCTCATCATGCCCTTATCTTCAACACCAGGATCAGTACTATTGTCACGCTTTAACTGCGCATACATCTGACCTTGCCAAGCAGAAGTAGAGGTGTTGTTAATGTTGTAGCTTAGATTAATTGGGTATTCACCTGCCTTGAAGGTATAGGTCTTGGTGATGGTTACACCATCTTTTTGGTGTACCAAAGGCACTTGTAGGGTGCCTGCGCCATTTAACTCATAGCTATTACGCGGACTGGTATACGTAGCACGACCTTCAGCGGTATCGATGCCATTTTGACCGATCAGGCCTGACTGCGCCACATATGTACGCCCAGCATCGCTCTCAAGTAGCACAAAGCGCTCAGCACTATCAAGTGTCGCATTGTACTGTTTTAGCGCCGCATATACAATATCACCGCCGACAGGATTGATACGAATGTCATAGCGATCAGTCGATACCGTAATTAGATTGCCCGCAGCGGCTTGAGTCGTGGCTGTTGCATTTGCTGTCAACGCGCCTGTGCTGCCTGCAGGGACATCACCACCGCCTGATGTGGTATTCGGGACATCAACGCTGCTGGTTTGTGTCGCTATAGGCGCAGGTTTTGGCGCATTCATTGTGTCATCACGCCATGCAAGCACGAGCAAATAACTCGTGATCAAGATGGCAATAATGATTAAAATCCGAAGAATTTTTTGCATGGAAACATCCTAACAATGCGTTTAGGCGCGCAAAATGACGCACCATTAATCAAAATTCATCAATAAATTTGTGAATAAACCCTTTATTTTACTAAACTTTTGCATAAAATCATAGAAAATATTCACAAAAGCGCAAACTTAGCCACTTTTCATTAGATGATTCAATCTGGCAGCATAGCTAAATTTATCCAAAAAAACAGTCTGCCCTATCAGCAAAGCATCATCCGCCAAATCATAACGATATCGATGCATCGGCACAGGCACAAAATCTATGCCAGAACCTCCCCAAGGGTGGCAGCTGCACACACGACGCACAGCCAAAGGCAATCCTCGGCGAACACCATACCACATTAACGCCTGTCGCCCATAGTGTGAACAGGTTGGATAATACCGGCAACGCGCTGGCAACATTGGACTGATGGCTTTTTGATAAATCTTTATCAAAAATAACAACAAATGCTTAATCATAAATCCAAGATTAGGACGATTTAGGGTAGTGATATTTTATTTTTTCAAAAATCTTAACAATATCACTCATGATGTCAAAATCTTTTGTAAAGCCAATCTTAACAATCAACACCAAATCCACATCTGCTATCTCATGTTGGTTTAGGCGAAAAACCTCTCTGGTGACTCGTTTGACTTTGTTACGCATGACTGCCTGTTTAAGTTTTTTCTTGGTAATGGCAAGTCCCAATCGTGGCATATCTTTGTCATTGTGTTTGACAAACATAATACAGTGATCGCCATGTATTTTTTTTATTGGGGAATCAAAGACATGCTTGAAGTCAGCAGGGGTGAGTAGACGCTGATCTTTAGTAAAATGAAAATTTTGGCTGTTCATGAAGGACTATATCGCTTAAAATAAGCAGTATATATCAAAAAGGGCAAATAAAAAAGCACCAACAATGTGGTGCTTTTTGATATGTGTCGTTTATACGGTCAAACGATGACGACCTTTGGCACGACGACGCGCCAAAACTTGACGGCCTTTTTTGGTAGCCATACGAGCACGGAAACCGTGAGTACGCTTGCGTTTTAGAACGCTAGGTTGAAAAGTACGTTTCATAATATACCTTAAGGTTGGTTGGCATCACTAAGCTCTGCAGAAGCCTGACAGTGACGACTTTTGTACCGCAGCTGACTGCTATGGTGGGTTTAATAAATGAAAATTCACCAATATGAGGTGAAAAACGAACCAATTCTAGCAAAAGCAAAACTCATTGTCAAGATATTTACCATGATTTTCAT